>NZ_BSNN01000014.1 GCF_030160015.1 Amylibacter marinus | reverse complement strand
CTCATCCGAATGCCGTTTTCGTGCCATGTCTCACTACTCCAGTCTCTAATAAACAATGGCACAGTTTTAGGGGGACGAGACACCAACGGGTCAGGTTTTGTAAGGCAAGCGCGCTTATGCGCTTTGCTTAAAAACCAACGTAAAGAGGTCTGAACGAGATGTCGGAATACGTGGCAAACAAGCCAATGGTAAATCTATGTGGCGGGAAAGGTAAAACTATGGGGGTAATTGGCAAAACTATGTGTCGCCTGACAATTTGAAAAGTGGCGGACCCGAGAGGATTCGAACCTCTGACCCCCTGATTCGTAGTCAGGTACTCTATCCAGCTGAGCTACGGGTCCGCGCTTGGGGGGTGATTACTGTTCTGGAACAGGCATTGCAAGTGCCAAATCACTATTGATCAATAATTTTTTCGGCTTTCAGATCCAAGGCCGCTGCGATCAATGCGCGGGTGTAGGGTGTCTGGGGATTGTCGAATATTTCCGAGGCACTTCCAACTTCGACAATGTCACCCTGCTTCATCACCATCACATTGTGGCTCATCGCACGCACCACCCGCAGGTCATGACTGATGAACAAATAGGCGATGCCATACTTGGCTTGTAGATCCCGCAACAGCGCCACAATCTGCACCTGTACCGTCATATCCAATGCCGATGTCGGCTCGTCTAACACCATCAATTTTGGCTTCAGGATTAGCGCACGCGCAATGGCGATGCGCTGGCGTTGCCCGCCAGAAAACTCGTGCGGATAACGATCGATCATATCCGCCTCTAGCCCGACCTCTACCAATATATCCTTGACCAGCTGGCGGCGATCCGCACCGGGCTCTAGCCCATGCACATCCAACCCCTCGGCCACAATCTGTTCAATGGTAAAACGCGGTGACAAAGACCCGAAAGGATCCTGAAAAACCATCTGAATATCACGGCGCAGCGGCTTTAGCTCTTTGTTGCTTAGCCCATCCACCGCGCGCCCCTCTAGGTGTATGGGGCCATCAGAGCTGATAAGGCGCATCAGCGCCAGCGCCAGCGTGGTTTTTCCAGATCCGCTTTCACCCACAATGCCCAGCGTCTCGCCCGCGCGCACAGATAGACTGGCATTGTTCACCGCCTTCACATGGCCACTAACACGGCGCATGAAGCCCTTGGTGATCGGAAACCAAATGCGCAGATCCTCCGCCTCGATAATCACAGGCGCATCAGATGCAATCGGGGCAGGGGCGCCCGATGGCTCTGCATCCAGCAACTTTTTGGTATAGGGATGCTTGGGGTCGCCGAAAATCTGGGCAACTGGGCCGGTCTCTACGATCTGGCCGTTTTGCATCACACAAACCCGATCGGCAATGCTGCGCACAACGCCCAGATCATGGGTAATGAACAACATCCCCATGCCCTCGGCGCGTTGAATCTCCGCCAGCAACTCCAGAATTTGCGCCTGAATGGTCACATCCAGCGCGGTGGTCGGCTCATCTGCAATCAACAGCTCTGGCTTGTTGGCCAGCGCCATGGCGATCATCACGCGCTGACGCTGCCCCCCAGACAGCTGATGCGGGTAATTGGGCAGGCGGGTTTGCGCATCACGAATGCCCACCTTGTTTAACAGATCCAGCACCCGTGTGCGGGCTTCGGCCCCACGCAACCCCTGATGCAGGCTAAGGCTCTCGGTCAGCTGTTTCTCGATGGTGTGTAACGGGTTCAAAGAGGTCATCGGCTCTTGGAAAATAAAGCTGATGTCATTGCCCCGCACACGGCGCAAATCGCGCGCATTCGCATCGATCATCTCTGTATCGCCGTAGCGAACAGATCCGCTGGCCTCTGCCGCGCCTGCCAATAACTGTACCGTAGATAGGGCCGTTACTGATTTACCAGATCCGCTTTCGCCCACCAAAGCCACGGTCTCGCCTTTGTCCACATGAAAGCTGACGTCGCGCACAGCATGATTGCTACCAAAGGATATGTTCAGATCCCGTACCTTTAGAATAGTGCTCATTTAAATGTCTTTCGTGGGTCAAAGGCATCGCGCACACCTTCAAAAATAAACACCATTAGTGATAACATGATTGCCATGGTGAAAAATGCCGTAAAGGCCAGATGCGGGGTCTGTAGATTGTTTTTGGCCTGTAGGGCCAATTCACCCAAGGACGGATAGCTGGGCGGCAAGCCATAGCCCAGAAAATCCAGTGTGGTAAGGGTGCCAATGGCACCGGTGATTTGAAAGGGCAGGAACGTTAGCGTGGCCACCATGGCATTGGGTAACAAATGGCGGAACATGATCTTCACATCACTGACCCCCATGGCCCGCGCGGCGCGTACATATTCAAAATTGCGTGCGCGCAAAAATTCGGCGCGCACTACACCCACCAACCCCATCCAGCTGAACAGGATCACCAAGACCATCAAGATGGGCAGGGTCATGGTAAACAGTGCCGAGAGAATGATGATCACATAGAGCAACGGCATACTGTCCCAAATCTCGACAAAACGCTGTAACAGCAAATCAACCCAGCCCCCGAAATACCCCATGGCCGCGCCAGAAATAATGCCAATAACCGAGGAAATCACCACCACAACCAATCCAAAAACCGTGGATATCCGAAATCCGTAAATCACCCGCGCCAACACATCGCGTGTTTGATCATCTGTGCCCAACCAATGGCTGGCATCAGGGGTAGAGGGGGCCTTATCCACATCATAATTGATAGTATTAAAGCTGTAGGGAACCGGCGGCCAAATGATCCAGCCCTGCTGAATGGTGCGCCCCTCAACCACCCCGTCATCCGCATCGGCAATAACACCCTCGGGATCATCATAGCAAATCTCAAGCCCGCCAGTCTTGATCAAACACTGGGTTTCAATCTCGGAATACACCGCCTCGGTCTGAAAATCGCCGCCAAAATATGTCTCGGGATAAACGGTCAGTAATGGGCTGTGTATCTGGCCTTGGAACTTCACCACCAAGGGTTTGTCATTGGCAACCAATTCCGCGCACAGACACAGCACAAAAAGAATGCCAAAAATCCACAAACTCCAATAGGCGCGCCGATTGCCCTTAAAATTCTGCCAGCGGCGCTGGGATAGCTTGGTTTTAAAAATACGTGCCATTACGTTTCCCTGCTGGCAAAATCAATACGCGGGTCAATCCAAATATAGGTCAGATCAGACAACAGCTTTACCAACAGCCCGATCAAGGCAAAGATATAAAGTGTTGCGAAGAACACCTGATAATCCCGCTTCACCGCGGCCTCAAAGCCCAGTAACCCCAGCCCATCCAACGAGAATATCACCTCGGTGATCAAGCTCCCGCTAAAGAAAATCCCCACAAACAACGCAGGAAAACCCGAAATCACGATCAGCATCGCATTGCGAAACACGTGGCCATAAAACACCCGCCATTCGCTTAATCCCTTGGCACGTGCCGTCATCACATATTGCTTGTTGATCTCTTCCAAGAAGCTGTTCTTGGTCAACAACGTCAGCGTGGTAAAGGCCGCGATCGTCGAGGTGATAATCGGCAAGGCCGCATGCCAGAAATAATCCTTGATCTTGCCCAAAAGACTTAGATCGGCAAACCCCTCAGATGTCAGCCCCTTTAGCGGGAATATCTGCCAATAAGAGCCCCCCGCGAACAACACGATTAACAAAATCGCAAACAACATTCCCGGAATGGCATAGGCGGCTACAATTATCCCGCTGGTCCACACATCAAAGCGCGATCCATCTCGGACTGCCTTGGCAATACCAAGGGGAATAGAAATCAAATAGGCTAATAACGTAGACCACAAGCCCAGCGTGATCGACACGGGCATCTTCTCCAATATCAAATCAACAATCGTGATCGATCGAAAATAGCTTTCGCCAAAATCAAAGCGCGCATAGTTCCACATCATCAATAAAAACCGCTCGACAGGGGGCTTATCAAATCCGAATTGACGCTCTAGATCATCAATCAAATCTTGGGGTAACCCGCGCGCGCCCTTGTATTTGCCATCATTGGTCTGGGTGCCGTCGCTGCCACCACCGCTGATGCGGTCGGTGGCCGATCCATCGCCCTCTAGCTCGGCCAAAACCTGCTCGACAGGCCCACCGGGTACAAATTGTATCAGCGTGAAATTGATCAGCATGATCCCGATCAGGGTCGGAATAATCAACAACAGACGCCGTAGAATATAGGCCCCCATTTATTTCAAAGCACCCTGTGCCTTTAGGGCATCCAGCTTTTCCTGATCCATCCACCACGTGGAGATCACACCGTTGTCATACTTGGGTTGAACATCGGGGCGCCCAAATACATCCCAATAGGCCAGACGATCCGCAGGCAGATACCAATTTGGTACACGGATATGTTCGGCGCGCAAAATGCGATCAATTGCGCGCACCGCCACGCGCATCTCGGCGCGGCTCTTGGCCGACCCTACCTGTTTGATCAGCGCATCTACCGCAGGGCTGCCATAGCCTGCGATGTTTGCGCTGTCTTGCTGGGTAATGCTGACACTGCCGTATTGTTGGGCAATCTCTTCCCCAGGGCTCAGCGAGGTGCGATACCCGACAACCAGCATGTCAAAATCATAGGATTTGCGCCGCTCGATCATCTGGGGGCGGTCGATTTGGGTGAATTTTGCATCAATGCCTGCACGTTTCATCGTGTCAATGATCGGGGTTAGGATATGTAGAAAATCATCGCTATCATCGATAAACTCAATCGACAATGTCTCGCCAGCCGCGTTTTTCAAAAGACCACCATCCAGCACCCATCCTGCCTCAGCCAACAACTTGTTGGCCTTGCGCAGGGCACTGCGGTCAAATTTTTGCGTCTTCATCACGGGGGGTACGAACACCGGCTCGTCAAATACCGCCGCTGGCAGGCTGTCACGGTAGGGCTCTAACAGGGCCAATTCCTCGGGTGTGATCATCCCGCTGGCTTCCATATCCGAGTTTTCCCAGAAACTGTCGCTACGGCTGTAGGAATCGTAGAATACGGTCTTGTTCGTCCATTCAAAATTAAACAGATACTGAAGCGCCTCGCGGGTTTTCACATTCTGAAATTGCGGGCGGCGCAGATTGATCCAGATCCCTTGACTAGAGGCAGGGGTGGCATCGGGCGCAAGGGTTTGCTTCACCCAACCCTTTTCAACAGCAGGGAAATCATACTGGGTCTTCCACTTCTTCGATGTGTTCTCTTCGCGGAACAAATAGTCCCCCGCCTTAAAGGCCTCGAATGCCACATCCCCATCGCGGAAATACTCGTACCGGTAGCAATCAAAATTGCCAGTGCCTACATTGGCGGGCAAATCTTTGCCCCAGTAATCATCAACCTTGCAATACTCTACAAATTGTCCCGCCTCAAAATTGGCAATGGTGTATTCGCCCGATCCTACGGGAATATCTAGGCTGGATTCTGCAAAATCGCGATCCTGCCAGTAATGCTTCGGTAGGATAGACAAGCCCCCCGCGCTGATCGGCAAATCACGGGTATTTGCGCCCTCTTTAAAGGTGAACTTCACCGTGTAATCATCCAGCGCCTCAACGCTGTGATAATCCTTGAATGCCACGTTTTTGTAAAAAGGATGGCCCTTTTCCAACAGGATATCATAGCTGAATACCACATCATGGGCGGTGATCGGCATGCCATCATGGAACCGGCCATCGCGGCGCATCTTAAACACCACCCAAGAGCGATCCTCGGGGTATTCAATGCTTTCTGCCAGATACACATAGGCGCTATCAGGCTCATCCAAGGACCCGGTCAACAGGCTGGCATACATATTCCCCAGCGCGGTAACATTGGCCCCTTTCAGGATAAATTGGTTAAAGCTGTCGAATGTTGCACCGCCATATTTTGGCAACATTGTCAGGGTGCCGCCTTGGGGGGCATTGGGGTTCACATAATCGAAATGTTTGTAATCAGCGGGGTATTTCAAATCGCCATAGGATGAGATGCCATGGGATATAATGGTGTCTTGGGCATGGGCCATCGGGGCCATCAATACAGAAAAAACCGCAACGGACTTGAAACTTGTTTTACACCACTGAAACATCAATATTATCTCCATTTTTGCCCATCTTATGCGATTTTGTAATAAGAACAACCTCAACCCGCGCGCATGTGAACAGATTTCATAACACATAAAAAAACCGCCCCGAAGGGCGGCTCCTGAATTGGCCCATCGGCCTATAATGCAAAAACTATTTGATAGTTTGCAAATACACGATCAAATTTGCGCGATCGGTTGCTTTCTTTAGGCCGCCAAAGCCCATCTTGGTGCCAGGGGCGTATTTTTTGGGGTTTTCGATGAAACCGTCTAGCGCCGCCGCATCCCATGTGCCGTCGATACCCGTAAGGGCAGGCGAATAACTATAACCATCAATACCAGCAATTGTGCGATCCACCACATTAAACAAATGCGGGCCAGTGCCGTTTACGCCATCTTCTAGCTTGTGACAGGCCTTACACTTAGAAAATACCTTCGCACCCTTGGCTGCGTCTGCGCTGGCCAATAGCTCTTCCAACGAGGGGCCTTCTTCTACTTCGCCACCACTGGCTGCTTCTTCCAACTGATAAATTGATGCAGGAGCACGGCTTTCGCTCGCGTGTGCTTCACCGTGGCCGCCGCCAGATTCTACATGATACAGGGTCTCACCCACCCAGTTCAGCATCAAATAAACCAGCAATGCGCCGCAAACGCCGCCAACAATTTTGTTAATTTCCATAGTATCCATAGCTTTGCTCACTTTCGGCGTAGGAATCTTCATAAACGTTGCGCCCTTCTAGCCTCTTCCATTGTGCCTTGGCAAGCTGTAGAACCGCGACCAATCGACCATTTTGAAAGAGCAGCTAAATGTCACCCCAAAAGCCCAAAATCGCGTTCCAAGGTATCTTGGGTGCCTATTCGCACCAAGCCTGTTATCAAGCTTATCCAGATTCCGAAGTGGTGGAATGCAATACATTCCAAGGCGCGATTGATGCGGTGCAACAGGGGCGGGCCGATTTGGCGATGTTGCCGGTAGAAAATTCCACCTATGGGCGTGTGGCGGATATTCATCAGCTGCTGCCAGATTCTGGTCTACACATCATCGGCGAGCACTATGTGCGCGTGCATATCAACCTATTGGCCCCCAAGGGCAGCCAGCTGTCTGATATCACCACCGCCATGAGCCACACGGTTCTGTTGGGCCAATGCCGTGACTTCCTGAAACAGCATAACATCGCTCCACTGGCAGGGGCCGATACCGCAGGCTCTGCCGAGGAAGTCGCCAAAATCAACAATCCCAATCAGGCGGCGCTGGCCTCGGAAATGGCGGCGGATATCTATGGGCTGAATGTGCTGGCACGCCACATCGAGGATCAATCCAATAACACCACCCGCTTTCTGGTGATGTCGCCGAAACCCCAAGCACAGACCAAAGGCACGGATGTGAAGACCAGCTTCATCTTTCGGGTGCGCAATATTCCCGCGGCCCTGTACAAGGCCATGGGTGGTTTCGCGACAAATGGCGTGAATATGGTGAAACTGGAAAGCTATATGGTGGATGGGTCGTTCACGGCCACACAGTTCTATGCAGATGTTATCGGCCACCCAGAGGATGCGCCCGTAAAACGCGCCCTAGAAGAGCTGGCATATTTTACCACGCATTTGGAAATTCTGGGCGTATACCCCACCGGCAGCGCACCCTAGGGCGGGCCTATCCGGCGCTGTGCTCGTGATACTTATCCTCGATACGGGTGCAAAAATCATCCAAGCGGCCGTTAAAACGCCGCTCGATCGATTTGCGCGCCAGCTTGGCCGATTGCAGGATTAGCCGCGCAGATATCGTATTGGCCGTGGGGCGCACATCCACCGCTAGCCGCGTCTGCTCTTTGGATAATTCAATCAACTCTAGGGTGATCTCTGCGCTCATGTCTTTGGAATTAGAACGGTAAATCAGGGTCTCGTTCATATGCATATCGCTCAGATCTATGTTGACCTTGCGATGCTTGCCACGAAAATGTCCCTCGATCAGCCAAGACATGCCAGCAGCCAGATCCTCTAGCCCATCCAAACGTTCCACATGTGCGCCAGCCGCCAACAGCAAAGCCTCAAACGCAGGGTAATCCGTGAGCTCGCTGAATAAAAAATCCGCGGGAACGTTCAGATCCTGTTTTGCCCCTAGCTGCATGTGCTTTTCTCCGTATTTCGTTGCCGTTAGCTATCGGTTCAAATAGTGTCTTTCAACCAGTTTTCAATCAAATAGCTGGCAATTGATCCCGCGCGTGCTGGCAAGATTCCCACATCCTTACCCGCAAATGCTTTCACAAGTGTTTCTTTACTTACCCATTGGGCATCCTGCAGCTCTATGGGGTCAATGTTAATCTCCCCTGCCAGCGCATCACAGCGGCACCCAATCATCAAATTTGACGGGAATGCCCAAGGCTGGCTGGTTACATAACGTACATTCTGCACAGCAATGTTGGTCTCCTCCATCACCTCGCGCGCCACCGCCATCTCTATGGTTTCGCCCGGCTCCATAAAACCAGCTAAACAGGAATACATACCCTCTGGCCAATTGGGCGCACGGCCCAACAATATCTCGTTGCCACGTTCAACCAGCATAATCACCACGGGATCAGTGCGCGGGAAATGCGGTGTGCCACAGGTGGGGCAATCACGTTGCCAGCCAGATTTCGCCATTTCTGATGGGTTACCACAGGCGGCACAAAATCGATGCGATCTATGCCATGCAAACAAAGCCTTGGCCGTGGCCGCCAATTGCGCATCGCGCACAGAAAGCTGAACCATAATGTTGCGCAGATCGTAAAACGCCTGATGTTCCGAGAAGTCTGGGTGCGGCTGATGCGATTCGTCAAACAGGGGGGTGTCAGACGGGGTCTGTATTTCTGCGGGCTCCCAGCTGGAAATATCGGCGGCATAAATATGATGTGCCTCAGATACGCCAAGAAATATCTCGGTGGCTGACGCTATTGCTGGATGATCCATTGCCACCATCACCAATGTGCCGCTTTGAATATCAACCAAAGGGCGCCCACGCCATAATATACAGGACTGCGCCACCTCGCGCCCTGCCAATAATGCATCCTTGTCGCCGCGCAAATGATCGGCGCGATTAAACCCTAATCCCCCAAAGGTAATGTCATTCGTTGGTGCCATGATTCAGGTCCTTATGCATCTTGAACCCATCTATAGGCTGGTTTATATACAACGTCGAGAGGTTGGCGCGGGCAAGCGCCTCGCCAACCCGGTCAGGTCCGGAAGGAAGCAGCCGCAACGAGCCCCGTTTGGGTCGCTGTCCAGCCTCTCACCAACTCTACCCACATTGTTTTACACCAATCGGTTGTTTGGATGTTGCACCCGGATCCAAGATATCCCTTACCGATGCGTTACGTATTAGGGGCATAAATTCCCCTGTCGTTCTGGTCTTTAACGACAGCGAGAACACAGCGTCCGACGCAGGGCCATCGCCGAGCGCACAGGCGATAACATTCACGCTGATGCTCCCATGCGATGCATCTGGATCTTCACTCTCCCATGCGCGTGCAATCGATTGAAACTCGCGTATCTGCTCTAAATCTGCGGGCGCAATGCGAAACAACCGTAGCCCCATATCGGAAGGCGCCTGCTCTAAAACATAGGCTCCAGAAATCTCTTTTGATTGCATTTCATGCACCGCGCTTAGCGTTAGAACAGCACTTTGAGGTCTGATCGAAACCCCCGTTGGTAAATCCACCAAAACTTCAAACCCCGCCGGATCTGCCTCAAGGGGGGAAATATTTGCCAATTGCGCAACAGTGGGCAGGACAACATTGCCACAGGCGGCAAGGTTGACGGCGAGCAACAGGGTGCAGAATGGTTTTGTTAAGTGCATTAGAATCTCCTTTGACAATGAAAATTTATTGTAATACGATAAAAATGAAAAATAAAAGAGGAAATTATGTCAACATTGTCCCGCATCCGCCGCCACGCTGTATTTTTGAAACATTGCACCATCCTTGGTATGGGCCTAGCGCTGCTCAGTAGTGTGTACTTCACAACGACAACACCGCTCACCGTGGACAACTTTCGCGCTCAATATCCGCAATTTACCATTGGGGCGGCACTTCAGACTTGGCAAATGATCCTATCGATGTCCTTGGGATTCCTGTCGATACTCATGTGGATTTGGTTGCTCAATAATATGCGCCAGTTGTTTCAGCGCTTTAGCCATGGGGAAATCCTAACAAAGCAAAGCGCAAACCATATCCAACGCATCGGTCTGGGGTTCTTGCTTATTGGGCTTTGGGAAATGCTGCTCCCGCCCCTGCAATCCATGCTTCTGACCCTGTCCAACGATGCCGGCCAACGCAGCATTTCGGTCACGCTAAACAGCGATATGCTTGGGCTACTGCTTGCGGCGGGGTTGATGACGCTGATCGGATGGGCCATGGGCGAGGCCTCTGATATCGCGGCTGAAAATAAGGCGTTTGTCTAATGGAAATCACCGTACGATTAGATGTGATGTTGGCCCTGCGCAAAATGAAATCCCGCGACCTTGCCGCCCAAATAGGGATCACCGAACAAAATCTCAGCCTCTTGAAATCCGGCAAGGTAAAGGGCATCCGCTTTGAAACGCTGGCGAAAATTTGCGCCGCATTGGAATGCCAGCCCGGGGATTTGCTAGAGGCGACATTATCAGCAGAATAATGCCCGCACCCAACTGATCCCTTGCATTCGGCGCGATTATTGCCTTCTTATACGTCAATATTTAAACCCGCGTAGAAGGATACCTATTTTATGCAATGCCATGAAGTTGACTACGAAATTTTCGGTGACGATATGCAAATCGTCGAAATTGAGCTAGACCCCCAAGAGACCGTCATCGCCGAAGCTGGCGCCATGAACTACATGGAAGATGGCATCGCATTCGAGAGCAAAATGGGCGATGGCACCAATCCGGGGCGCGGGGTTATGTCGGCGCTGATGGATGTAGGCAAGAGGGTTCTAACGGGCGAGAGCATCTTTCTTACCCACTTTACCCACCACGGCAAAGATAAGGCCCGCCTTGCATTTGCCGCGCCCTATCCGGGAAAAATCATCCCCGTTGATATGGCCGAGATCGGCGGCGAGCTGATCTGCCAAAAGGATGCATTCCTGTGCGCCGCCTTTGGCACATCCACGGATATCGCCTTTCAAAAACGTCTGGGCGCGGGTTTCTTTGGCGGCGAGGGCTTTATCTTGCAGCGCCTGCGCGGTGATGGCATGGCCTTTGTGCATGTGGGGGGCACGGTGATCAAACGCACCCTACAGGCGGGCGAAACATTGCGGGTTGATACCGGTTGTATCGCCGCTTTTACTGGCGATATCGATTATAATATCGAACGCGCGGGCAATCTGAAATCCATGGTCTTTGGTGGCGAGGGCCTGTTCTTGGCCACACTGCGCGGCCCAGGCACCGTGTATCTCCAAAGTTTGCCATTCTCGCGCCTTGCCAACCGTGTATTGCAGGCAGGCACTACCTCGAGCAAGGGCGAAGGCTCGGTGCTGGGCGGTTTGGGCGATCTGTTCGGCGATAAATAAGCGAAAAAGGCGATACCCCGTAGGGTATCGCCAATTGTGCTATCAGTGGCGCGCTATATCCTAGCCAAAGGCATAGCCATCCTTGCGCCAAACGCTCACAACAGACGAGCGCGGCTTGCCCGCACCATCTGGCCAGGATCCACCGGGATGTTGGATGCCCACAAAGGCCACCGTCTTGTCCGCAGACCAACACAGCCCCGTGACCTCTGCGCCATTTGGCACAGTCATAAAGCGCGCGATCTCGCCGCTGTCTGGATCACCAACCAACATCTGGTTGTTACCCATTCCTGCAAAATCACCCTCGTTTTTGTAATCGCCATCGGTTTGAATCCACAATAGACCGTCGGATGAAAACGCCATCCCATCGGGCGAGTTGAACATATTCCCCGCATTGATGTTGGATGAGCCTGCATAGTCATTGTTGTACAGCGTCGGGTTGCCCGCCATCACATATAGATCCCACACAAATTCAGATGCGGCGTGGTTTTCATCCGCAGGTGTCCAGCGCACAATCTGACCATAATGGTTGGTCTCGCGGGGGTTCACCGCATTGGTGGCCGTGTCATCGCCTCCGGCATTTGGCTTTACGCCGCGGTTCTTGTTATTGGTCAGGGCGCAATAGGCCTCTGCCTTTAGCGGGTTTGCCGCAACCCACTCTGGGCGATCCATGGTGGTGGCCCCAGCGGCAGATGCCGCCATGCGGGTAAAGCACAGAATTTCCGCGATGCTCATGCCGGTCGTGTCCGGCGTTAGCGGCAGCCATTCGCCACTTAGGTCATCATTGAACTTGGCCGCAAACAATGTGCCCTCATCCAATAGGCCGCTGGGGTCTTGACCCTCGGCCCATGTGTTCTTGGATACATATTTGTACAAAAACTCGCCGCGCTCGTCATCGCCCAAATACACCACCACACGGCCATCCTTGGCATGTACCATCTCGGCGTTCTCGTGCTTAAAACGGCCCAATGCGCTACGCTTTACCGGTACAGAATTGGGGTTGGCAGGGTCGATCTCGGTTACAAACCCATGGCGATGCGGCTCGTTTGGCTCTTGCGAGATATCATAACGCGCATCGAATTTCTCGTACCCATAGCGACCCTCGCCGCCAATGCCATAGCGCTGATACCCCTGGCCCACGGGCTGGGCACCTGTTGCACCAAAATAGCCGTTAAAGTTCTCTTCGCAGGTCAAATATGTGCCCCACAATGTCTTACCAGAACCACAGTTATTCATGGTGCCCTTTACGGTCATGCCCTTTGGGTCTGCATGGGTTTTTACCAGATCATCGCCTGCCAATGGGCCGGCCAGCACCATTTCTGTTTCGTGGGTGATGCGGCGGTTATAGGGGCTGTCTACCACCACAGCATAACCCTGCGCGCCCTTGGCCACTTCCATCACGGTTACACCCTGAAGGTTCTTCAGCAGCTCTACCTCTTGGGCGGTGCGCGGGTAACCCTCTGCCTCGGCAGGCAGGTTGATCTTGGGGTTTACATACTCTGAATTCACCGCAATCAGCTCTTTGCCGTCAACCACGAACAATTCCATGCCATCGGTGTTCTCGCCAAACACCTTGTCTGACATTTCAACTGGGACACCGTTGGTATCCGTATAGGCGCCCTCGGCCTCGCTCCATAGGGGATCACCCCAGCGTACCATCACCTGAGTCTCAAATCCCTCTGGCACATGCACCTCGTGATCGGTGGCAATATCAATAGGGCGAAATCCGAACTTTAGCGCCTCGGTGGCGCCTGCGGTTTTCGCGCCTGTAAATAACCCCGTACCAAATACCGCGGCCCCAGACCCAAAGGTCAACGCACCGGCCAAAAGGCCACGGCGTGAAATTGCATTATCTACCACTTGGTCAAATTGAGCTTCATTCGGACGCGGATCACGCACCTCGTCAAAATCATCCCAAGTCAAATCTACTAAATTTTTATCAGACATCGCTATGTTTCCCTTGCTGAGCTAGCTTGATTTCCAACGCAGGGCGCTTAGCACCCCGCGAAGCTGATCGTTGTGATAGTTAACGTTTGATTCATAAACACGACGCCAAGGTTACAGCTCTGTGAACTGTGCCGATTTATTCAGATATCCAGATCCCAAAATCTGCACAGCAGAAACCCAAAACACTGGCAATCAGCGCCCCAAATCCCTACACTGCCCACAGCTGAGGGAACCAATACACATGAGCGATTCCGAAAATACCACCTATCAGGTGCTTGCCCGTAAATACCGCCCAGAAACCTTTCAGGATCTGGTCGGCCAAGACGCCATGGTGCGCACTCTTAAAAATGCCTTTGCGGCGGATCGTATTGCCCATGCATTTGTGATGACGGGTATCCGTGGTACCGGCAAAACCACCACCGCGCGTATTATCGCCAAAGGCATGAATTGTATCGGCCCCGATGGTACAGGCGGCCCCACCACAGACCCCTGCGGTAAATGCGAACATTGCGTTTCCATTATGGAGGGGCGCCATGTGGATGTGATGGAAATGGATGCCGCCAGCCGCACAGGTGTGGGCGATATCCGCGAAATCATCGAATCTGTTCACTACGCGGCCACATCAGCGCGCTTTAAAATCTATATCATCGACGAGGTGCACATGCTCTCGACCAGCGCCTTTAACGCGCTGCTCAAAACCCTCGAAGAGCCGCCCGAACATGTAAAATTCATCTTTGCGACCACCGAAATTCGCAAAATACCGGTAACCGTTCTGTCGCGGTGCCAGCGCTTTGATCTGCGCCGTATCGAACCCGAGGATATGATCAGCTTGATGCGCAAAATCGCCACCGCTGAAAACGCAGAAATTGCCGAGGATGCGCTGGCGCTGATTGTTCGCTCTGCCGAAGGATCGGCGCGTGATGCGACATCGCTGCTGGATCAGGCCATCGCGCATGGCGCGGGCGAAACCACCGCCGATCAGGTGCGCGCCATGCTGGGGCTGGCGGATCGCGGGCGGGTGCTGGATCTGTTTGATATGGTGATGCGCGGTCAGGCGGATGCGGCACTGAATGAATTGTCATCCCAATACGCAGACGGGGCCGATCCCCTATCTGTCTTGCGCGATCTGGCGGAAATCACCCATTGGGTCTCTGTGATCAAAATTTCGCCCGAGGCGGCCGATGATCCAACGGTTTCCCCTGACGAGCGCGAGCGAGGCCGTGCCATGGGTGCGGATCTACCCATGCGCGCCCTGACGCGGATGTGGCAAATGTTGCTCAAGGCTATCGAGGAAACCTCAAACGCGCCAAATGCCATGATGGCCGCCGAAATGGCGCTGATCCGCCTGACCCATGTGGCGGAATTGCCCAGCCCAGAAGAGATCATTCGCAAATTGCAAAATACCCCCCAACCGCCCGCACCCAATGGCGGTGGCGGTGGTGCGCCGGCCCCCAGTGGTGGTGGGAACGGCACGGCAGTTTCAGGATCAAACCTCGGCCCAATTGGCGGCGGATCTGGCCCAACTGCGCTGATTTCAGGCGGGGCAGGGGCGGCAACCGCCCTTGCCAACGCAGAACCCGAAGCCCAAGAATTATCCCGTTTTGCCCGTTTCGAGCATGTAGTGGAATTGATCCGCGCACGGCGCGATATGAAATTGCTGACGGATGTGGAAAACTATGTGCGCATCGCCAAATACACACCCGGTCGCATCGAATTCCAGCCCACCAATGATGCGCCCAGCGATCTAACATCGCGTCTTGCACAGCGCCTGCAAACATGGACTGGTGCGCGCTGGGGGGTAACGCTGGTGAATGACGGTGGTGGCGCGACCATCGCCGAACAGACGGCAGAGGCCCGCGATGACCTGCATGCACAGGTGGCGGCCCATCCTTTGGTGGTCAAAACATTGGCCAAATTCCCTGGTGCAGATATCCGTGATGTGCGCACCCTAGAACAAATGGCCATCGGCGAAACCATCCTCGAGGCCGTGGAGGAAATCGACGACCCAGATGACTGGGATCCCTTTGAAGAAGGTTAACGAGACGCGCGCTAAGGTGCTATTAAATCACATGAAAACCTTCCCCGCGGGGAAGGTTTTTGCATATTTGGCGCCATGCTAGCCCCCAAACCTTCCCCGCGGGGAAGGTTTCTGTCGACTGCGTCGGTAAAATGGTTAACGCGCCTTGCCTCTTGCTCGCCTCTGCCAAAGGCACTATCTGAGATGCAAAGCAACAAAATCGGAGCACAAGCATGCTAAAAGGACTAGGTGGTCTGGGCGATATGGCCAAAATGATGGCACAGGCCAAAGAAATGCAAGCCAAAGTAGAGGCCGCCCAAGAGCGCGTCGCCGAGCTGGAAGCCAACGGCGAGGCCGGTGCTGGTCTGGTGACCTGCACCATCACGGGCAAAGGCGAGGTCAAGGCGCTGAACATCGACCCATCCATCTTTAGCCCCGCGGATAAAGAAGTGGTCGAAGACCTGATCATCGCGGCCCTCAAGGATGGGAAAGAGAATGCAGATCGTCTGGCCAAGGCCGAAATGAGCAAGGTCACCGAAGGGCTGAACCTGCCCGAAGGCATGAAGCTTCCATTCTAATCCATGGGGAATAATCAAGATATCGAAGTGCTGATCGCGCTGATGGCCAAATTACCTGGCCTTGGCCCCCGTTCGGCTCGCCGCGCAGTACTTCAGCTGATAAAGCGGCGCGATATCCTGCTGGCCCCTTTGGCGGATGCCTTGTTCAATGTGGCGCAATCGGCACGCGAATGTACCAATTGCGGCAATATTGGCACCGCAGATATTTGTGAAATTTGTACAAACCCCAAGCGCGCCATCGCGCAAATATGCGTGGTCGAGGATGTGGCCGACCTTTGGGCGATGGAACGTTCGGGCGTTTTCAAGGGGCGCTACCATGTCTTGGGTGGTTCTCTATCGGCACTTGATGGTATCGGCCCTGACGAGTTGCGCATCCCGCATCTGGTTAATCGCACCAAAGGCGAAAACATCACCGAGGTGATTCTAGCGCTAAATGCCACCGTCGATGGCCAAACCACCGCGCATTACATCGCAGATCAATTAGAAGATCAGGACATCAGCGTAACGTCGCTGGCCCAAGGTGTGCCCATTGGCGGCGAGCTGGATTACCTAGATGATGGCACAATTTCTGCCGCGCTGAATGCCCGCAAGGCCGTGTAGTCAGCCCTGCTTTAATTTGCGCTCGCGGTTGGTGATATAGATTGTAGCGGCAATAATAATCGCCCCCCCCGCATAGGTGTTCAGGCTGGGCACCTCCTGAAATAGAAAATACGCCGCAATCCCGATCAGCACCATGCGCACATAGGAAATAGGCGCAATCACCGCCGCCTGCGCATAGCGATAGGCCTGAATATCCGCCAACTGGCGAAACAGCCCAAAAACCACCAAAACGGCTAGCCAAAACACCACACTCAGGTTGGTAGGCAGGCCAAAGTTGGATGAAGCAAAGGGCAGGGTCAGCAGCAATGTCATCACGGTGGTTGATATCAGGGTGCTCATGGGGCCATCCTCGCGGCCCAACCGTCGCCCCATCACCAAGGCCACCCCGAAAAACACCGATGACCCGATGGCAAATAACATATTGGTGTCAAAAACCTCGGCGCCGGGATTGATCACCACAATCGCACCCAAAAACCCAACAGCAATCGCACCCACACGCCGTGGGCCAACACGCTCGCGTCCCAATAATACACTAAATATCGTGGCAAAAATCGGTGCCGTTGCAAACAGAACAGCCGCCGCCGCCAAGGGTACCAACGATAGGGCAAAAAACCCAAGGTTCACGGACGCGCACATGCAAGAGCCGCGCAGAATATGTGCCCAAGGCCTGCTAAAACGCACCTGTGTACGCAGATAGGGCAGGGCCATCAGCAGGATCAAAAGAATCAGCAGGCTAAAGAACCCGCGGTAGGCCACGATAACGCGGCTGTCTAATCCAAAGGATGCACCGCGCACCGATATGGCCATAGCAGATGCCCCTACGACCGATCCCATCGCCCATAAAATACCACGCCAGTTTTCATTGGCATCCGCATTCTCGGGGGCGATGTTTTGGGGCAATAGCGGCATTAATTTCGAACGGCGTCTATCATACGGGCCACGTTTTCGGGATCCGCATCTGGCGTGATCCCGTGCCCCAGATTAAAGATATGCGGCCCATGGCCCAATGTTTCGCATATGCGTTTGGTCTCGGAAACCAACTTGTCCCCTCCGCTGACCAAAAGGCGCTGGTCTAGATTGCCCTGAACACAGGTGATGGGCTGCAATTCGCGTGCGGCCCAATCGGCGGATTTATCGCCATCAATGGCCACACAATCAGCACCGGTTACGCGGGCATAATTCACATAGCCCTCTTCGGTGGCGCCGCGTGGAAAGCCGATGATGGCTACATTTGGATGCCGCGCGCGCAGGGCCGCAATAATCTGGCGCGCAGGCTCTACAGAATACTTGTCGAAGTGATCACCCTTTAGGGTACCAGCCCAGCTGTCAAATATTTTGACAATCTCTGCCCCTGCTTCGATTTGTTTGCACAGGTAATGAATAGTGGCCTGAGTTATTTTATCCAATAGCGCCTCGAACACCGCGACATCTGAATTGATCAGAGCATGGGCCGGTTCCTGTGCTGGGGTGCCGCGCCCTGCGATCATATATGTCGCCACAGTCCAAGGTGCGCCGGCAAACCCGATCAGTGCTGTTTCATCCGGCAGCTCTGCGGCCAAACGCGCAACCGTTTCGTAAATCGGTGCAAGGGTTGCATCAATATCATCGACAGGCCCCAGCGCATCTAGCCCCGCCCCATCGGTGATTGTGGATAGGCGCGGGCCTTCGCCCGTTACAAACCAGAGCTTGGCCCCAAGCGCCTGTGGAATCAGTAGGATATCGGCAAAAAGAATCGCTGCATCAAATCCATAGCGGCGGATCGGCTGGTGGGTGACCTCGCTGGCCAGATCAGGGTTATAGCATAGGGATAGGAAATCCCCTGCCTGTGCCCGTGTGGCCATATATTCGGGTAAATAGCGTCCTGCTTGGCGCATCATCCAAATCGGAGGGGTGGCCAAGGTCTCGCCGCGCAGTGCACGCAGCATCAATTTGTTTTGTCTGTCCATGCTTCCTTGTAACCAGCTTGGGCGCGGTGCGAAAGCCATATTCAGTTGCTCATGGTGTCGCTGGTCGTTACAAGCTTTTTCATGAGATTTACACCTGATACCCCGCTGAAAATTGGCACCCGCGGTTCCCCGCTAGCGCTGGCCCAGGCCTATGAAACCCGTGATCGCCTGATGACGGCCCTTAAATGCGGGCAGGATCATTTCGAGGTGGTGGTTATACAGACCACAGGTGATGCGGTTCAAGACCGCCCGCTGGGTGAGATTGGCGGCAAAGGTCTGTTCACCAAAGAGATCGAGGAAGCGCTGCTGAATGGCGGCATTGATATCGCCGTGCACTCCATGAAGGATATGCCGGTCACCTTCCCCGCAGGATTGGTTCTGGATTGCTTCTTACCCCGCGAAGACGAGCGCGATGCCTTTGTCAGCACAAGATATAAGCGTATTGCGGATTTGCCTATGGGGGCCACCGTGGGCACATCCAGCCTGCGCCGCCGCGCTCAGCTATTATATAGGCGCCCTGATCTGAATGTTGTGGAGTTTCGCGGCAATGTGCAAACCCGCCTGCGCAAATTGTCTGAGGGTGTGGCCGATGCTACATTTCTGGCCTGTGCAGGGCTAAATCGCCTTGGGTTATCGGAACATGCTACGCCTATTGATAGGGATGATATGTTGCCCGCGATTGCGCAGGGGTGCATTGGGATCGAGCAACGTGGCGCTGATGTTGAGGTTGGAAAAATTCTGGCCCTCATAGAGGATAAGCACTCTAAGGCGCGCCTATGCGCTGAGCGTGCCTTACTGGCGGGGCTTGATGGCTCTTGTCAAACGCCCATTGCGGGCTTGGCTGAGATAGAGGGCGATATTCTGACGCTGCGCGGGCAGGTTCTGCGCCCTGATGGCAGCGAGTCGCTATCGGATCGTCGCCAAGGGCGGGTTGCCGATGGTGCCGAAATGGGGGCCGCGATGGCGGCCGATCTAAAGGCGCGCATGAGCTCGGATTTTTTCTAACCACGCGGTTTACAATCATGGCCAAAAAGGCCACAAAGCAAAAATGTTGCGAGCGTGGCGGAATGGTAGACGCGCCAGACTTAAAATCTGTTGTCCGTATGGGCGTGGGGGTTCAAGTCCCCCCGCTCGCACCATAACCCCCCTATCTAGAGAGAGAGTAGCGCCGAGGGCGATTTGGGCGGCACTTGGTATCTCCGGTATAATTCACACAATTTCGCAGTCCGTGTGACCCAGGTGATTCCCTGGGCCTGTGGGCGTGATTCCCTTGGGTGTTCTCGTAATGTGTCGCTTTGAGGGGTGTTTGCTCGGGTTTTGTTGCGGAATCTATTGGGGGATTCCCCATGCATTCGGCGGATTTTTTTTGTGATTCATATTTAGTTTTGTCTTGGTTGGTATTTAGTGTTTGTTTTGTGCATGTTTGTTGATT
>NZ_BSNN01000013.1:2500-6379 GCF_030160015.1 Amylibacter marinus | reverse complement strand
CATAAAAAAAGGCCGCCGTGATTGGCGGCCGTTTTATAAGTACATACGTTTGAGAGTGTCTTTAATCTTTACTAGGTTTGGCGATGACTTACTCTCCCACGCCTTAAGACGCAGTACCATCAGCGCAACCGTGCTTAACGGCCGAGTTCGGGATGGGATCGGGTGTTTCACTGGCGCTATTATCACCAAACCGAGAAAAGATTAAAGAATAACACGAGATTTTAGACTTTCCGGACTTCAGCTCAGTAATTGCTAAATCTAGCTTTTACTGGATCAAATCAAGCCTATCGGGCAATTAGTATCGGTCAACTGAATGCTTTGCAGCACTTACATCTCCGACCTATCGACGTGGTGGTCTTCCACGGCCCTCAAGGGAGACCTTGTTTCTGGGGGGGCTTCCCGCTTAGATGCCTTCAGCGGTTATCCTGTCCGATCATAGCTACTCTGCACTGCGGCTGGCGCCACAACAGATCCACCAGTGGATCGTTCACCCCGGTCCTCTCGTACTAGGGGCAACTCCCATCAAGTCTCCTACACCCACGGCAGATAGGGACCGAACTGTCTCACGACGTTCTAAACCCAGCTCACGTACCTCTTTAAATGGCGAACAGCCATACCCTTGGGACCTGCTCCAGCCCCAGGATGAGATGAGCCGACATCGAGGTGCCAAACACTGCCGTCGATATGGACTCTTGGGCAGTATCAGCCTGTTATCCCCGGCGTACCTTTTATCCGTTGAGCGATGGCCCTTCCACTCGGGACCACCGGATCACTATGACCGACTTTCGTCTCTGCTCGTCTTGTCAGACTCACAGTCAGGCGGGCTTATGCCATTGCACTCGACGACCGATTTCCGACCGGTCTGAGCCCACCATCGCGCGCCTCCGTTACTCTTTAGGAGGCGACCGCCCCAGTCAAACTACCCGCCACACAGGGTCCCGGATCCGGATAACGGACCGCGGTTAGACATCAAGACAGACAGGGGTGGTATCTCAAGGGAGGCTCCCCACAATCTGGCGATCATGGTTCAAAGCCTACCACCTATCCTGCACACGTCTGACCTAATGCCAGTGTGAAGCTGTAGTAAAGGTGCACGGGGTCTTTCCGTCTAACCGCGGGAAGCCTGCATCTTAACAGGCAATTCAATTTCGCTGAGTCTGCATTGGAGACAGCGGGGAAGTCGTTACGCCATTCGTGCAGGTCGGAACTTACCCGACAAGGAATTTCGCTACCTTAGGACCGTTATAGTTACGGCCGCCGTTTACTGGGGCTTCAATTCGCGGCTTGCACCACTCCTCTTAACCTTCCAGCACCGGGCAGGCGTCAGACCCTATACGTCGTCTTGCGACTTCGCAGAGCCCTGTGTTTTTAGTAAACAGTCGCCACCCCCTGGTCTGTGCCCCCCACCAAAAGTTGCCTTCTGATAGGGCCTCCTTCTCGCGAACTTACGGAGGTATTTTGCCGAGTTCCTTCAATGCAGTTCTCTCAAGCGCCTTGGTATGCTCTACCAGTCCACCTGTGTTGGTTTAGGGTACGATCTAATGGAGGGCTATTTCCAGGAACCGTCCGGCAGCAACTTCAATCCGATAAGGAGTCACTACGCTTTCGATCCGTCACCATCTCCTGGCACCGTAATATTAAACGGTTTCCCATCGACTACGCCTTTCGGCCTCGCCTTAGGGGTCGGCTTACCCTGCTCAGATTAGCTTTAAGCAGGAACCCTTGGACTTTCGGCGACAGAGTCTCTCACTCTGTTTATCGCTACTCATGTCAACATTCTCACTTCTGATCACTCCACCGGATCCCTCACAGGCCGGCTTCACAGTCAGAACATTGCTTCCGTAACATACGAATACGTTAAAGAAGCAGCGTTCTATATCACAGAACGCTCCGCTACCATGCACTTACGTGCATCCTCAGCTTCGGCTCATGGCTTGAGCCCCGGTACATCTTCGCCGCAGGATAACTTAATTAGACCAGTGAGCTGTTACGCTATCTTTAAAAGATGGCTGCTTCTAAGCCAACTTCCTGGTTGTTTTGGTCGTCCCACCTGCTTTCCCACTTAGCCATGAATTAGGGGCCTTAGCTGGAGGTCAGGGTTGTTTCCCTTTTCACTACGGACGTTAGCATCCGCAGTGTGTCTGCCGCATATTACTCTTGGGTATTCGGAGTTTGGTAAGGATCAGTAAGACGGTGAGTCCCCATTACCCTTCCAGTGCTCTACCCCCCAAGGTATTCGTGCGACGCTCTACCTAAATAGATTTCGCGGAGAACCAGCTATCTCCGAGTTTGATTGGCCTTTCACCCCTAGGCACAAGTCATCCCGATCTTTTTCAACAGATGTGGGTTCGGTCCTCCAGTACATGTTACTGTACCTTCAACCTGCTCATGCCTAGATCACTCGGTTTCGGGTCTGATCCTACTAACTCATGCGCCCTATTAAGACTCGCTTTCGCTGCGCCTACACCTATCGGCTTAAGCTTGCTAGTAAGACCAAGTCGTTGACCCATTATACAAAAGGTACGCTGTCAGGGCATATGCCCCTCCAACTGCTTGTAGGCGTCCGGTTTCAGAAACTGTTTCACTCCCCTCGTCGGGGTGCTTTTCACCTTTCCCTCACGGTACTGGTTCGCTATCGGTCAGTAAGGAGTACTTAGCCTTAGAGGGTGGTCCCCCCATGTTCAGACAGAATTTCACGTGTTCCGCCCTACTTAATACGTCAAATCATGCTTCCTATACGGGGCTGTCACCCATATCGCCCAACTTTCCAGATGGTTCTAGTCACATTCATTGCTCGGCTGGTCCCGGTTCGCTCGCCACTACTACGGGAGTATCTATTGATTTCCTTTCCTCCGGGTACTTAGATGTTTCAGTTCCCCGGGTTTGCTTTAAAAACCCTATGTATTCAGGTAATTAATAACTGGTTTACCAAGTTATTGATCGAACACTCCGCAATCAAATGCATCAAAAGCTCCAGTGTGAACTGGATCAATCAAACACATCACAATTACATCGTAATGTTAAACAATAACAAAGTATCAGTTGGGTTGCCCCATTCGGAGATCTTTGGGTATAGCGTCTATTCTCGACTTCCCAAAGCTTATCGCAGAGTATCACGTCCTTCATCGCCTCTTACTGCCAAGGCATCCACCAAACGCCCTTCTCGCGCTTGATCTGATCCAGAAAAAGTCAGACTTTTTCCAGAACAGAAGTCGTCATTTTTTTTGAGAAAATTGTTCATCAGCATCTGCCTTGCGACAGACACGTCATTTTGTGCTATGTTGAATGTAAACATTCAACAAAAACAACATTTTGAACTCAAATGTAACCCTCCCTTGGCAGGAAGGTCACGCACATTCCAGCGAATGAATGCTCTCTCGAGCATCCCATTCTTGCCGCAGCAGATCTAAACCTCTGCGGCTCCTACAATCTTACGATCATAGGTTGGTTAGTGTATTTGACTTGGAAAGACTGTTAATTAACTTGGTATTAGCTTGCGAACCGCACTGGAACGCGCACCAGCAGCACATGCACAGCGGGTTGGTCACCCAATCTGATTATGCCGAAGCCTCGCGGCCTCTACTGCCTACTTAAAAGTAGAAACAAGAAACTAACGTCTCGTGTTATATATGCTCTCTAAACGATGTAAAATCGAACCCGAAGGCCCGCCATCCAATCGGATGATTAAGAACTGCGCACAGTGCTTAATAATCTGATCGAACCGATATGTAATAATCTGAAGACTTCCGTTCCCCCAATTCCACGCTTCAACAAATTCGACTGCGTCGAATTCATTACCGCTTTCTCTATGAGGTAACCACGTTCACTCAAATCTTTGATTTGAGTGTTGGTGGAGCGTATCGGGATCGAACCGATGAC
>NZ_BSNN01000012.1 GCF_030160015.1 Amylibacter marinus | reverse complement strand
TATGGCAAAAGAAAAGTTTGAGCGTACAAAACCGCATTGCAACATCGGCACAATTGGCCACGTTGACCACGGTAAGACAACATTGACGGCAGCGATCACTAAGCAGTTTTCGGACAGCTTTAAGGCGTATGACGAGATTGATGGTGCGCCAGAAGAAAAAGCCCGTGGTATCACCATTTCTACCGCACACGTTGAGTATGAAACCGAGGGTCGTCACTACGCCCACGTTGATTGCCCTGGCCACGCTGACTATGTGAAGAACATGATCACGGGTGCGGCGCAAATGGACGGCGCGATTTTGGTTGTGAACGCGGCTGATGGCCCTATGCCACAGACACGTGAGCACATCCTTCTGGGTCGTCAGGTTGGTATCCCAGCCATGGTTGTATTCATGAACAAAGTTGACCAAGTAGACGACGAAGAGTTGTTGGAATTGGTTGAAATGGAAATTCGTGAATTGCTAAGCGAATACGATTACCCAGGTGATGATATTCCGATTATCGCTGGTTCTGCTTTGGCAGCACTAGAAGATCGCGACGACAACATTGGTAAAGAGAAAATCGCCGAGTTGATGGCCGCTGTTGATGAGTACATCCCTCAGCCACCACGCGCTGTTGACGAGCCTTTCTTGATGCCAATCGAAGACGTGTTCTCAATTTCTGGTCGCGGTACTGTTGTAACCGGCCGTGTTGAGCGTGGCGTGATCAATGTTGGTGACGAGATTGAAATCGTTGGTATCAAAGACACATCAAAAACCACTTGTACTGGTGTTGAAATGTTCCGCAAGCTGCTTGATCGCGGTGAAGCAGGCGACAACGTTGGTGTATTGTTGCGCGGTGTTGACCGTGATGGCGTAGAGCGTGGCCAAGTTTTGACCAAGCCAGGTTCAGTACAGCCGCACACCAAGTTCGAAGCAGAAGTTTACATTCTGACCAAAGATGAGGGTGGCCGTCACACGCCGTTCTTTGCGAACTACCGTCCTCAGTTCTACTTCCGTACAACTGACGTAACAGGTACTGTTGAGCTGCCATCAGGCACAGAAATGGTAATGCCAGGCGACAACTTGAAGTTCGACGTAGAGTTGATCAACCCGATCGCCATGGAACAAGGTCTACGCTTCGCGATCCGCGAAGGTGGCCGTACTGTTGGCTCTGGTGTGGTTTCTAAAATCCACGATTAATTAGTAGTCGGCTTCGCGCAAGCGAAACGAGCTACAAGTCGGCTTCGCGCAAGCGAAACGAGCTACAAGTCGGCTTCGCGCAAGCGA
>NZ_BSNN01000011.1 GCF_030160015.1 Amylibacter marinus | reverse complement strand
TGTCTAGCCCCCAATTTCAGTTCCACAAATTTGCGGTTTCTCCAATAAGGTTTCTGGCGCTGGTGGGCGCATACCAAGAGCACGATGAGGTCGAATGTGGTTATATTCTTTGAGCCACGTGTTGATTGCGACTTGTGCCTGTTTAACGCTGTGGAACCATTCTGCATTTAGAAGCTCTTGACGTAATATGCCGTTGAACCGCTCGTTATAACCGTTTTCCCAAGGGCTACCTGGGTAGATTTGGATGGGTTTAACGCCAACACGTTTGAGCCAATCTTGGAGAGCTCCGGCTATAAACTCTGGGCCATTGTCCGATCTTATATATTCGGGCTTTCTATATTTGATGAGCAATCGATAGAGCGCATCCAGAACGTCATCAGCGCCCATTGTCTTATTTACCTTAACGCACAGTGCTTGGCGCGTGTATTCATCGAGAACTGTGAGCATCTTATATGGTTTCCCATTACTCAGCTTGTCATGCACAAAGTCTATCGCCCAGACGTGGTTTGCGTGCGTGGGGCGCAAGCGTATGACTGAACTGTCCTTATGGTATAGTCGCTTTTTCTTCTTATGCCGCTCAGGGAGCTTCAGCCCTTCTTCGCGCCATAAACGCTCTACTTTCTTGTGGTTTACACGCCACCCTTCCATCTGAAGGAACTCTGTGATCTTGCGGGATCCATACCGCCCATATTTCTTGGCCAGTCGGATCATAGAAAGCCGTAAAGCGTCGTCATCTTGAACTTTGGCTTTGTAATGCAAGCTAGAGCGCGACACGCCTAAAACAGCGCAAGTACGACGCTCTGAGGTGTTCAGCCTTTGACGGGTGTGGATCACGGCCTGACGCAACCCATCAACCGTCAGACCTTTGGCTTTAAATGATCTAGACTTTCTTTGAGGATCAGCTTGTCCAGTTGAAGATCAGCAACAATCTTCTTCAACCGATCATTCTCTTTCTTAAGCGCTTTCATCTCCGATAGTTGAGGACGGCCAAGCCCACCAAACTTCTTGCGCCAATAGTAGTAGGTCTGAGCCGAAATGCCTGCCTGACGACACGCGCCAGCCACATCCATCCCATCATGCAAATGAACCTCTATCTCGCGCAGTATCTTTAGTGCGTCCTCATCCGAATGCCGTTTTCGTGCCATGTCTCACTACTCCAGTCTCTAATAAACAATGGCACAGTTTTAGGGGGACGAGACA
>NZ_BSNN01000010.1 GCF_030160015.1 Amylibacter marinus | reverse complement strand
TTTTTTATGCCCCCAGCGCCCCGTTACTTGAATTCATAGTGCGATCTAACGGTGCCTGTGAAAGAACAACCGGGTTAAAAAAATATTACCCTGCTGACATAAAAAATTTATAAATGCGCGTTAACCATTTTGTAATGTAAACATTATGGGGCGACATTTGATGTCATACAAACTTCTCTATCTAACCACCGCGCTAAGCGTTGCGGCCAGCGGCGTTTCTGCGGATATGAATTTTAACCGGATCAGCAGCTTTGCGACACATGCGAACAATGCGGATCCTGCGGCAGAAAGCTCGGCTGAGATTATCTCGGTATCAGGTGATGGGATGACGCTGGCCTATTCGGACAGCCCACTGGGCGTTATTGGATTGATAGATATAACCGACCCAAAATCCCCCAAGGCTAAGGGCAACATTGCTGTGGGGGGCGAGCCTACCGCTGTGTCGATCACCGGTACATCTGCCTTTGTTGGTGTGAATACATCTCAGAGTTATACCGCGCCTTCTGGTCTGTTAAAGGCCTTTGATATCGTGTCAAAGGCAGAGTTGGCCGCCTGTGATCTAGAGGGGCAACCAGACAGCACCGCCATATCGCCAGATGCCAGCATCATTGCTGTGGCAATTGAGAACGAGCGCGACGAAGATTTGGGCGATGGTCGCACCGGCCAATTGCCTGGTGGGCATGTGGCGATTTTTGATATCGCCAACGGCGCCCCTGACTGTGACAGCATGGTCAAGGTTGATGTAACGGGTCTGGCCGAGGTTTCACCAGAAGACCCAGAACCAGAGTTCGTAGATATCAATACATCGGGCGAGATCGTTGTTACGCTGCAGGAGAACAACCACATCGTCGTTCTGTCCAAAACCGGCGAAATAATCCATCATTTCTCTGCCGGTGCGGTTGATCTGCGGGGTATTGATGCCACAGACGAGCGCGGCGCGTTGATTTTCAACGAAAGCCAAGAGGGGCGCTTGCGCGAACCTGATGGGGTTCAGTGGATCGACGAGCACCATTTTGCCATTGCCAACGAGGGCGATATGGACGGCGGATCCCGTGGCTGGACGATTTTCAACAAGGATGGCACCGAAGTTTACGAGGCCGGAGCAAGTTTTGAGCAAGCGATCATCCAAGCGGGGCATTATCCTGACAAACGGTCTGACAGCAAAGGTGCGGAGCCAGAGGGTATGGAATTCGCAACCTTTGGCGACACGCCTTATGCCTTTATCCTTGCGGAACGTGCGTCTGTGGTAGGTGTTTATGATGTCAGCACCCCCAGCGCGCCGGTACTTCAACAGCTGTTGCCTTCGGGTATTGGGCCAGAGGGTGCGATCGCCATCCCCGAGCGCAATCTATTTGTTACGGCAAATGAGGTTGACCTGATCGAAGATGGCGGCCCGCGCAGCCATGTGATGATCTACCAACTACAAGATGGGGCGGCGCAATATCCTCAGCTGTCGTCTGTTGGTACGGATGAACTGATCGGCTGGGGCGCGATTTCTGGGATGGTTGCCGGTGAAAATGGTGTGGTCTATGCGGTAAACGATAGTTTTTACAGCTATCAGCCCACGATCTTTACGATTGATACCACCACCACACCTGCCAGCATCATAGATGCCTTGCCGGTAACCCGCGCGGGGCGCCCTGCACAGAAGCTGGATCTTGAAGGGATCACATTGGATGGCAAGGGTGGCTATTGGGTGGCATCCGAGGGACGCAGTGACCGCGTTATTCCGCATGCGCTTTATAATGTGAATGCCAAGGGCGAGATTAAGAAAGAGATTGGTCTCCCGGCGGAGCTGATGGCGGTTGAGAAGCGTTTCGGGTTTGAGGGCATTACGCTGATTGGTGATGTTCTGTGGATGGCGGTTCAGCGTGAATGGATGGATGATCCCAAGGATCATGTTAAGCTGGTGTCCTATAACCTGAAATCCAAAGAGTGGGGCGCGGTACATTATCCCAAGGCGACCCCTGCCAAGGGCTGGGTTGGGTTATCTGAAATCACGGTTCATGGTGATTATGTTTATGTGATCGAGCGCGACAATCAAATCGGTGCCGATGTGGTCACCAAAAAGGTGTATCGCATTGCCCTATCGGAAATGAAACCTGCCCCTCTGGGGGGGGATTTGCCGATTGTGACCAAAGAGCTGGTGCGCGATTTAGTGCCTGATCTGGCGGCCAATAATGGCTATGTTGTGGACAAGGTCGAGGGGCTGGCGATTTTTGCCGATGGCAGCGCATGGGCCAGCACCGATAATGACGGCGTGGATGACAGTTCTGGCGAGACGTTCTTCTGGTCTCTGGGCCAGTTCTAAAAACCTTGGCCAAACGGGTAGGCTCGTTTGGCCAATTCCACGAGGGGTGGCGCATTTAATGGGGCGCTGATTTCCCCCTAGATAATGGGTAATGCGCGGCGCATTTTTGTTTGGCGCAGTACAAAGTGGCTGCTGGTGGCCTTTACCAATCCTGATTTCAACAATCGACGCATCACAAAATTTTCTAATTCTTCGGGCGATTGGGTGTAGACCTTTAGGATGAAATCATGATCACCGGTTACAGAGGCGCATTCCACCACCTCTTGAAGAGAATTCACAAGGTTCAGGAAGTTATCGATGTTGTCTTCGCTGTGGTCATTTAGGGCGACGTGGATATAGGCGATGGCGTTCAGGCCCAAAGATTTGGGGTCAAGGCGCGCGCCATAGCCCTGAATAATGCCGCTGTCTTGCATATCTTTGACGCGCCGCCAACATTGGGTGGCCGATGCGCCAACCTGTTCCGATAAATCCTGCATAGACAGTTTGCCATTCAGCTGAAGCACGCGGAGAATTTCTCGATCAATTTGTTGCACTATATATTTGCCATTTGATTCAATTTCGGAATGAATTATCCCAATAATAGATATTTTGTAGATGTTTGAAAGAACTATTGCTGAATTCCTGTGTAATTTCTCCATAGGAGGTACCATGGGTAAGATATCTAGTTACAGTGCCAAGATCGCTGATGCACAGGGGCATATTCTATATACTGCGGAGGAAGATGCGGTTTGGGCGGATCTATACGCGGCACAGGCCCCGAACATTCAACGGTTTATGTCGGATGACTATCTACAGGGGTTGGATCTGTTAGATATGCCGAAATATCGCGTTCCGTCCTGTGTGGATATTTCGGAGCGCTTGCTGGATTTAACAGGCTGGCGGGTGGAGCCGGTACCGGCGTTGATTGGCTTCAAGCAGTTTTTCGAAATGCTCTCAAAGCAAGTGTTTCCTGCGGCGTCGTTTATTCGCAGCCGCAAAGATTTCGACTATATTGAAGAGCCAGATATTTTTCACGAGATTTTTGGGCATACACCCTTGCTGACCAACCCGAATTTTGCGGCCTTTAGTCAGGCGATTGGCCGTGCAGGGTTATCCGCTGAGCGTGGGGATTATGCTTGGTTGATACGTCTGTATTGGTTCACCATCGAGTTTGGGTTGGTGTTGCAAAATGATGAATTAAAGGCATTGGGGTCTGGGTTGGCGTCTTCGCCGACAGAGCTGGTCTATGCTGTGCAAAGCGATGTGCCGGATCGCGAACCATTTGATATTCAGACAATTCTGCGCACGCCTTATCGAATTGATATGCACCAAATGGGGTATTTTGTGATAGATAACCCAGAGGTTTTATTAGATGCGGCCAAGCGTGATTTGATGGCTGATGTTCGTACCGCGCAAAACCTTGGCCTGTTGCCGAATAAATTCCCAGCGAAGTAAAGGAAAAGATTATGACCAGTTGTTCAATTGCTGATAGGTCCTGCGAGCCCTGCTCGGGTGGCACGCCTGCGTTAACCCCAGATCAGGCCTCTGATCTGTATAAAGAGTTACAAGAGGGATGGGTTCTAAGCGCCGATTCCAAAATGATATCGCGCAGGTTCACATTCAAGGGATTTGCCAAGGCCGTATATCTAACCAACCTCTGTGTTTGGTTGGCAGACCAGGAGGGCCATCACCCTGACCTTAGCCTTGGTTGGGGATACACAGAGGTAACGCTAACCACACATGAAATCGAGGGCCTAAGCGAGAATGATTTCGTCTGGGCCGCAAAGCTGGATCGCTTGTTGGGTTAGGGCGATTCCCTAATGGTCAGGCTATAATTGCGATTCTTGGGGCCTTGGCCCCTTTTTTGTTATTCTTCGGCGGATTTTTTTTGTGATTCATATTTAGTTTTGTCTTGGTTGGTATTTAGTGTTTGTTTTGTGCATGTTTGTTGATT
>NZ_BSNN01000009.1 GCF_030160015.1 Amylibacter marinus | reverse complement strand
CGAATTGGTCACCCAAACCTTCCGCCTTGTCCACCCAGAGGCCACCGAGCACCGCGTGGCGCTGATATGCGATCCCCCCCCCCTACCGCCCGCGCTGGCCAACCGCGTGCAAATTGCCCAGGTGATGGTGAACCTGATGCGCAACGCCATTCAGGCCATCGCCCAGACCCAGCCCAAAACCCGCCAAATAACCGTAACCACCCGCATAGCAGACAGCGATCTGCTGGTGCAGGTCGAGGATACCGGCGGCGGCGTGGACACCAGCATCGATCTATTCGCACAATTCGAAACCAGCAAACCAGATGGCATGGGCCTTGGCCTATCCTTCAGCCGATCCATCGTCGAAAGCAATGGCGGGCGGCTGTGGTTGGATGACCACAAAACTCCCTCGTCGCGGTTCTGTTTTACCCTGCCCATAGCCCCAGAGGTGCCCAATGCCTGATACCGACCTAACCGTTTACTTGGTGGATGATGATGCCGATATCCGCACATCCCTGTCGCGCGCCCTGCACAAACGCAACTTCTCGGTGGTCTCCTTCGCCTCGGCGGCGGAATTTCTGGCCAGCTATGATGGCGATACACAGGGCTGTTTGCTGCTGGATTACGGCATGAACGATATGAACGGTCTGGAATTACAGCGCCACCTGATTGATGCCGGCCACCACATCCCCATCATCTTCATCACAGGCCACGGCGGCATCGCCGAATCCGTAACCGCGATCAAGGCAGGCGCGGTGGATTTCCTGGAAAAACCCTTCCGCCAGCAAACCCTGATCAATTGCATCACCTCCGCATTTGAACAGGCCCGCCTATACCAAGACAGCACCCGCCAAGCCAAGATCAGACAGGATCGCTGGGCGCGCCTAACAGACCGCGAACAGGAAATCGCCCGCCTGATGATCGCCAATTCCGCCAGTATCTCCAGCAAGGACGTGGGCCGCACGCTCGACATCAGCCCGCGCACCGTGGATCACCACCGCGCCCGAATCCTGGAAAAAATGCACGTGAATTCCGTGACCGAACTGGTGGTGATTGCCCTGCGCTATAATCTGGTGACCAATGATGACCCAGCCTAAAATCACCCTCGCCCCCAATGGCGCCAGATTGCAAAAATCAGACCACCCTGCCCTGCCCGTCACCATCGCACAAACACTGGAAACCGCCCAAAAATGCCACGCCTTGGGCGCCGATGAACTGCACCTGCATGTGCGCCAACCAAATGGCCGCCACAGCCTAGATGTGGGCCTCTACCGCGAAGCATTGGCCGAAATGGCGCAGAAAATCCCCACCATGCCCGTGCAAATCACCACCGAAAGCGGCGGCATATACAACGTAACAGCCCAAGTGCATTGCCTAGAGACCCTGCGCCCCAATAGCGCCAGCATCGCGGTGCGCGAAATGGCCCGCGATGCAAAACAGGCGGCGCGCGCCTATGACATCTGCGCCGAAACAGGCACAGATGTTCAACATATCCTCTACACCCCTCAGTGCCTTGCGCAATTGTTAGAATGGCGCGCACAGGGAATGGTGCATGCCCCCCAAAACAGCGTGATTTTCGTGCTGGGCCAGTATGACCCACCCCAATTGGCCAGACCCAAACATTTGGCCCAGTTTCTAGATCAAATTCAGGCCCAGAACCTGATCTGGGCGGCCTGTGCCTTTGGCCAATACGAACACACCTGCCTACGCGCCGCCGCACAGGCAGGCGGCGATATCCGCATCGGTTTTGAAAACAATCACCACGCCTGCGATGGCACGGTTTTCGCCGATAACGCAGAATCGCTCTCCACCTACCTAGCCCGAGAAAACCAATGAGCCACATTTTCCCCCGCCACAGCAAATCCACCCTGCCCATGGCCGCCTCTGGCGAGGGTTGCTACCTGATCGATACCAACGGTAAACGCTATTTCGATGGCTCTGGCGGCGCGGCCGTATCCTGCCTTGGCCACAGCAATGCGCGCGTGATCAAGGCCATACAGGACCAGGTGCAAACACTGGCCTTTGCCCACACGGGGTTCATGCATTCCCAGCCCGCAGAACAGCTGGCCGATCTGCTGATAAAACACGCCCCTGCCCCGCTGGATCGGGTCTATCTGGTCTCTGGCGGATCCGAGGCCATAGAGGCCGCGCTAAAACTGTCACGCCAAGCACACCTAGAACGCGGCCAAAGCGCACGAAAACACATCATCGCCCGCCAACAGAGCTATCACGGCAACACCCTTGGCGCATTGGCCACAGGGGGCAACGCATGGCGGCGCGCACAGTTTGACCCATTGCTGATCAACATCAGCCATATTTCCCCCTGCTATGAATATATCCTACGCCAAGACGGCGAAACCGCCGCCCAATACGCCCTGCGCGCAGCACAGGAACTAGAGGATGAAATCCTGCGCCTAGGGCCGGATACGGTCATGGCCTTTGTGGCCGAACCAGTGGTTGGCGCCACCTTGGGCGCGGTGCCGGCGGTGGCGGGATATTTCAAACGCATCCGCGAAATATGCGATCTATACGGCGTGCACCTGATCCTAGACGAGGTGATGTGCGGCATGGGGCGCACAGGGCATCTGTTTGCCTGTGATCATGACGCCGTTGCCCCCGATATCCTAACCATAGCCAAGGGGCTGGGCGCGGGCTATCAACCCATCGGCGCCATGCTGTGCTCGGCAGAGATTTACAGCGCCATAGAAACCGGCACAGGGTTTTTCCAGCACGGCCATACCTATGTAGGCCACCCCGTTGCGGCCGCGGCGGCGCTGGCGGTGGTCTCTGAAATCATCGAGAACGACCTGCCAAGGCGCGTACAGGCTATGGGCGCTAAATTACACACCGCGCTGGTGGCAGAATTCGGCGATCACCCGCATATCGGCGATATCCGCGGGCGTGGGCTGTTTGCGGGGATAGAGTTGGTCAAGGATCGCACAACCAAGACCCCCTTTGACCCCGCACGCGGCATTGCCGGCAGGATCAAGAAACACGCACTAGAGGCGGGGCTGATTTGCTATCCCATGCCCGGCACGCGCGATGGCCAACGCGGCGATCACGTCCTGCTGGCGCCACCCTTTATCATCAGTGATACCCAAATTGACGAGGTGGTGACCAAACTGTCCCACGCCATCGGCGCGGCCCTAGCCTAGCACGCGGCGCACCACCCCGATCAGCCGCCTGACCCGCCCTGTATAGGGTGGAAAAATCAGCGGGATCAGCGAAAAGCGATTGCGCAGAACCGCCCGCTCATGGCTAAAGGCGCGGAATCCATACATCCCATGGGCATTGCCGATGCCCGAATTATTCACCCCGCCAAAGGGCAGGTTATTGTGCGAATATTGCGCCATGGTCAAATTCACCCCTACCCCGCCAGAGCTGGTCTGATCTAAAACACGCCGCACCAAGGCCTTGTCCTGTGCAAATATATACAGGGCCAGCGGCTTTGGGCGCGCAGTGATCTGGGCAATCACTGTATCGATATCACTGTAGCCCATTATTGGTAACACAGGGCCGAATATCTCGGCCCCATCAATATCCATATCCGGCGTGATCCCCCCCAGAACCGTCGGGCCAATGGCATCCCCCGCCCGCATACCATCCACATCCAACGCGGCGCCCTTGGCACGGGCATCCTGCACCAGACCCCAAACCCGATCCGCATGCGCCGCATTGACCATACGCGCCAGATGCGGGCTGGTGGGGCCATCGGCGTAGGCCGATGCAATGCGCGCACCAAGCTCTGTGATAAATTCGGCGCGGCGCGTTTCATGCACATACAGATGATCAGGCGCAATACAGGTCTGCCCCCCGTTAGAAAATTTGCCAAAGGCAACCCATTTCGCCGCCTGTTTGATATCCGCATCCGGCCCGATGATCGTGGGGGATTTACCACCCAATTCCAGCGTAACCGAGGCCAGCGTTTTCGCCGCCGCCGCCATCACAATCTGGCCCACCGCGGGGCTGCCTGTGAAAAAGATGTGATCAAAGGGCAATGCCAACAGCTCGGTTGATTCCGGGATACCGCCCTCGATCACCGTGACCAATTCTGGGGGGAACACCGCCGCCACTATTTCACCGATCAGCGCCGATGTGGCCGGGGTCATCTCCGAAGGCTTAACAATGGCGCTATTGCCCGCCGCAATACAGGACACCAATGGCCCAAAGGCCAGATTAAACGGATAATTCCACGGCGCAATAATCAAGCATTGCCCCCGGGCCTGATATTCCACCCGCGCAGATGTCCCAAACCCGATCAGCGTCGGCACCACACGGCGCGGCCGCATCCAGCGGCGCAGATGGCGCAGGGTATGTTTGATATCCTGTTGCACCACCAGAATTTCGGACAGAATGGTCTCGCTTGCTGGTTTGCCAAAATCCGCCTGAAGTGCCGCGATTATCTGGGGCTCGCGGGCACGGATTTCCGCGGATAGACGGCGCAAAACGTCCCGCCGCTGTGCATAACCAAAGGTTTTACGCCGCTGATGCTGATAGGCAAGTTGCAGATCAAAGGCCGCTGGGATTGAATTGGGGATGCTCATGGCCGATCCTTTGCATGTAGGTCAAACCAAATAGACCTAAGCCCCTGCCCTATTTCAACCCTGACGCAGCGACAGAGCCCCGCTGAGCGGTGTAGGCAAGCAAGTTGACGCCCTTACACCCAATGCAAGCAAAGGGCGCTCAGCAGCCCTTAGAGCCGGCCAGACCACTATAGCCCCCGTAACGATTGAATTAAATCATTTATTATCAATGTGTTACATGTGATCAGCGCGGCGGCCCTGGCGGTTTAGCTCCTTGTTGATCCTCGAAGCTTTCCCAGACATGCGCCCGCCCCTTCTGGCGAATGCCCTCGCGCCCTATGGTTGCGGGTTTGGTTGATCTAACATTGACCTAGGCCTCATCCAGCATCCGCGCTATTTCGCGTTGTACTGCCTCGACCAAATATTGGGGCACTTCGCGGTGCTTTACCTCTACGGCAAACCCCTGTTCGGTAACCACGGCTGTAACAATGCCGCCGGTTTTGGCCGTGCGGTTGGGCAGAGATTTGCGCGTGCTAGGGCGCCCGCCTTTGCTGGCATCTGCCACTTTGGGTTTGGTTTCTATTAGGGCCTTTTTGATGGCACTGGCCTCTTCCGCCTCGGTGCGGCGGTCGTAATAGCTAAGCGTTGCGCGAAAGCGGTTGAGATTGGATTTTTCATCCACAGCCGCTGCGATGGCTAGACCGGTTTTCTCGGTCAAGGCTGTGGGGAATTCCAAGAGATCCCCCAGCGCCTCGTGCAGGAATGCGAATTTGCGAATCTTGCTGCGCTTGGCCTTGCTGGCGGCGGCGAACAGATGATTAACCGCGCCCTCGATACTGGTGAACACCCCCTGTGTGGTGGCCAGAACGGCGATGCGGCCGCGCTCATAATGGCTGAGGCTGGCGCGGATTTCGTTTTCCTCGATCATGTTTAGATAGATTTCGGGGCGGTCTTCATCGGCACGGATCAACGCATTGATGTGGGTGTAATCCAAATCGATCATCGCCGACAGGCGCCGCCAGCCGGAAATCAACCCATAGCCCTCTTCGGTTTTCACCACCTCGATCGGGGTGCGCTGACCATTGGCGCGCAAAGAGGCAAGCAGCTCGGAGCGGGCCTCTTCGGTATCGGTAATCCGATCGCGTTGGATGTGATCCACATTGATCAAGCTGATTTCGATATCCTCGATCACCAACCCCTGCGCAGCAGCGCGGCGATAGCGTTCTGCATCGGCCTGATCGCTTAGGGCGGCGGCGCGGCTCTCTGGGGGGGTTGGGTCTGCCAGTGCGGCGGCTTCGCCTGCGACCTTGGCGATGGGGGCCATGGCCTTGGTTTCCAAGCCTATCGGAGGTTTCGCGGCGAAACCTGTTTCCAGCTCTTCTAGGGCCTTGGGGTCGGGGGCTGTTAGCCGTCTACGTTTCGCCATTGTTGTCCTCGCTCATTTGTTCATCGCGCCACCAAGAGCCGATCAACAGCTCTTTGAATTCCGCATAGGTTCGATCGAATGCTTCACGACCCCGCACATAGGTATCGCGGTTAAAATCGCGGTAATCCGCCTCGTAAATACCATTCACCTGTTCGCCAGCCTGCCCAACAAGTGCGGTATAATCCTGCCGGTAGGCATTCATAAAATCCCCGAAATAGGCCTGGATAACATTGGCCATGTCGGTCTGTTGGCTGGCATCAAACCGTGTGACAATGGCGCGCACCACATCCCACTCGAACTTCATCTCTGGCAATCCCGCCGCCCGCAAGCCAGCATTCTCGCCTTCCTCAATAGACGCGAAAGTGGTGTATAACATATCAAAGAAGCGCCCTGTGCTATCGAATTCTAGAAACGACGCACCCAGTGGCACCAGCAAGATATCCGCCGCCGCCAGCGCATTGATGGTTAGGTACCCAAGGGCAGGCGGTGTATCCAGCAAAACCAGATCGTATTCATCCAGTATGCCCTCGTCGGTTAGGAAGTTTTGTAACCCATCCCACAGCGCCCAAGAGCGTAGACCCATACGCCAGACCGGAATTTGAAACTCGGCCCAGTACAAATTCAGCTGGGCGCCGATCAGATCGATATTTGGCCAATGGGTAGATTGGATAACGTTTCGCGGCGAAACCTCTAGCGCTTCGGTCAGGGTTTCATCCAGCGGGATTTCAGGCTGGCCAGCCGCGGCGCGCACCAGATTTTCGGCCTGTACAGATTTGGCATAATCCTTAGCGATTAGCGGAAACACGGTGGACCACTCATCAGGCACATCCCCACCCAGAATGCTGGTCATTGACCCCTGACTGTCCAGATCGATCACCAAAACCTTATAGCCATCCAGCGCAGCGGACATGGCCAGATGTGCGGCCGTGCTGGTCTTGCCCACGCCGCCCTTGAAATTGGCAACTGCAGCCACCTTGGCGGGCTGGCCTTTGGGCCGATAGGGCAGGTATTCTTTGGTGCTGATGCCCTCGGTTGCGAAATGACTGCGCAGGGTTAGAACTTCGTCTAGGGTAAACCACTTAGACCCACCCTCGCCCTCGCCTTGGGGCAAATCTGGATTGGCCTTTAGCACACGGCGCAAATGAGCGGGCGCCACCGGGATCAGGTATTTGGTCACCTCCCATGTGGAAAATTTGCGCAGGTGTTTTTTGCCATCAGGCGCATAGCCGCGCTGTGCTAGATCAGCGCGCCCCTGCGCGCAGAAAGATGCCGCTTTTGCGAATCGCGCAGTGTCGATAGGATCGGGGAGCTTGCTGGCCGCGGCCTCTGGGCTAAGGTTCATATAGGGGGGCAGGGGTGTTTGTTGCTTGGTCAAATCGCGCATCCCATCAGATGTTTGGTATTTTTTCAGATATCAGGGATAATAGCGTACATTATTCAAAGAACCAAATATTGTTTGTAGGTTTTTCCCAGCCTTGGCCAAGTTTCGCGACGAAACCCAATAAACAAAAAGAAAGAACACGCAATAAACTGTTTAATGAGTTTAATGTATTTAAGAGGTTTAGCTTAGAAAAATTATTTTTTTTCAATGTGTTACGCCTCCTTGGGGACCTGTATACAGGCGCAAGGGTACCGATTCTCGGGTGCAAGGGTACCCGGATACGGGGCTATGGGTACCTGAATACGGGATCAAGGGTTCCGATTCGCAGGGGGCTGTTTTTGGGCAATAAATCGACCAATCTGGGCTGTTTTCGTGCGAATTTGGGGGCTATTCTGTCCTTCAAAATCCTGTATCGCCGCCTGATGATTGAAAGGTACCCGTCTGCGGGGCCGGCGGAATTTACCCAAAGAACCCAACGTTAATTGATCTTGGGTACCTTTTGTGTCACCCTATGCCAAAGGCAGAATCACGGCAGATGATGGCACAGACAGGCACAGATTCAGAACAGCTCAGCGGGGCATTGCGCCGCGAGACGGTTAAAAAGCATGTGGGCGCGATTCACATATCGGGCAAGCTGTCTCTGTTGCAACGCAAGCTGTCCAATGTGCTGTTGTTGAATGCCTATGACACCCTCCAAACCAGCGCCAGCCATTCCATTGATGCCAAGACATTGGCGATGATTGTGGGGTATAATTCCAACGATATGGATACCCTGCGCGCCAGCCTGAAATCGCTGGCCGAGACCGTGGCCGAATGGGATATGCTGGACGAGGACGGCAAGCAGGAATGGGGGGTTAGCGCGCTGCTCTCTTATGCTAAGCTAAAGGGGGGCGTGTGCGAATATGCCTATAGCCCCGTTTTGGCGCAAAAATTGCATGACCCCAAGATATATGCGCTGATCAATGTAAATATTCAGCGCAACTTTTCCAGCGGCCATGGGCTGGCGCTCTATGAAAACTGTTATCGTTTCGTGCGCACCGGTAGCACGGGATGGTGGAGCCTTGAAACCTTTCGCAAGTTGATGGGGGTTGAGGGCAGCAGTTACTACGAGAGCTTTAAGCACCTGAATGCCAAGATCATAAAACCCGCCGTGGCCGAGGTGTGCAAAACATCTGATATTTCCATTGTGCCAGAGTTTCGCAAAAAGGGCCGCGCGATCAGCGACATCCGATTCAAGATCGCCGAAAACCCGCAACTGGCGATGTTTAACATCGACGACAGCGATGGTTTGCGCGCCAGCAAGGTCTATGAGGCATTGTTGGCCCAAGGCGTATCAGATCGGCTGGCCCGCCAATGGATCGCCGAACATGGTGATGAATATATCGCAGAAAAGCTGAGCTATGTGGCCAACCGCAAGGCCAAATCATCGCTGGGATATCTTACCGCCGCCATTCGTGATGATTATAAGCTGGCCCAAAGGCCCAAGGCCCCACCGCCCTCGGATCGCGCCATAGCCGCAGGGGCGGCGCGCAAACAGGCCGATCAGGCACAGGCCCGCGCCGAGGATGCCCGCCATGCAGATCGCCGCGAGCGGGTGCGCAAATTTGCCATTGTGGCGGAATTGGTCGCGGCGCGTAATCCCACACAGCGCGGCGCAGATAGGGCGCTGTTTTCCAGCCAATTATCCGATGATTTGTCGCGCGATGATTTCGCGCGCAATTCTTGGGGGTCGGCGTTGAATGCGCGCGCGATTTTTGAATTCTGGGAGGGTATGGTGCCGGGGTGTTTTGACGCCGACTAGGGCAGGGGTCTAGCCGCGGCCGCGGTAGGGGGGCACGCCTTGGTCTGGGATCCATACATCGCGGGGCATTTCGCCGGTTTGCCAAAACACATCAATCGGGATGCCACCGCGAGGGTACCAATAGCCGCCGATGCGCAGCCATTTGGGCGCCAAGAAATCATTCAGGCGGCGGGCGATGGAAATGGTGCAATCCTCGTGGAATGCCCCGTGATTGCGAAAGGATGTCAGGAACAGCTTTAGCGATTTGCTCTCGACCAGCCAGTCTCCGGGCACATAATCGATGACCAGATGCGCGAAATCGGGCTGGCCTGTCATGGGGCATAGGGATGTGAATTCGGGTGCGGTAAAGCGCACGTTGTACGAGATATCACTTTGCGGGTTTTGCACGCGCTCTAGCTCGGCCGCCTCTGGGCTGGTGGGCTGGATGGTATCCCCGCCCAGCTGTTTTAAATTCTTGTAGATATCATCGCTCATGTCAGACTCCGCGTTTGTTACCCCAGATCAGCACATGCAGCTGGGGGAGAATTCTAGGGGTGAACCAGCGATCTGTGCTGGCTTTATTGACCAGCCATTCCAGCCGCGCGGTGGCGGCATTCAGATCAACGGGTTGGCTTGGGTCGACCTCGGGGTTGCCGGGTTGAATAAACAGGGGCAGGGCAGGGTAGCGCGTGGCCACATCCCGCGCCCACTGGTAATCTGTGTCGTCGAATATCACGATTTTTAGCACCGTATTGGCCGCCCCTGCGGCGGCAATACAGGCATCAAATGCCGCCCAATCAACGAATTCCTTGCTGCTGGGGGGTTTGGGGCTAAGCACCAGCATATCCAGATCTGCAAACCATGGCTTGGCGATCGATCCTTGGGTTTCGCAGGCAAAGCGATAGCCCTGTGCGTGGCCTAGATCGATCAGGGGGGCAAAATCTTGGATTGCAGGGTTTCCGCCTGATATGGACACCGTTAGGGGCACACCGCCCGAGAGGTCATGCACGCGGTCCCAGACCTGTTGGGGGGTCATTTTGGCCCATTGGTGGCGGTTTTCGCTATCGACCGCATGCAGGCTATCGCACCAGACGCATCGGTAATCACAGCCGCCCGCGCGCACAAAAACGGTGGCCTCGCCGATCAGCGCGCCTTCGCCTTGGATTGTGGGGCCGAAAATCTCGGCGATGCGCAGGGGTGCGTTCATGGGCGGTATGTGGCGGTGGTTTTGGGGGTTTCTGATACGGTGACGGCGGCGGTTTCGGGCCAGCGGGCCGCGCACCATTCGTAGAAATGATATGCCATGTTTTCTGCGGTAGAGTGGCCGTCTAGGATATCGTTCAGGTGGCGATGATCGAAGCTGTTATCGATATAGTCCTTTAGCGGCTTTAGCTCGTGATAGTCGCGCACGAAACCATCGTTGTTCAGCGCAGGCGCGGCCAATTCCACCGTTACGATGTAGTTATGCCCATGCAGGCGCGCACATTGGTGATCATCGGCTAGGTGGGTTAGCTGATGCGATGCAGAAAAGTGGAATTCCTTGGTGATGTGAAACATTATTTATCCCCCATCAGATTTACGGCCGTTTCCCAGAATTCCGGGTCGGCGTATTCGGTGGGATCAGGGATGCCTGCAATGTGGAAGGCCTCGCGCCGCTCGACACAGGTGCCACAGCGCCCGCAGTGCAGATCGCCCCCCTTGTAGCAGGACCACGTATCTGCAAACGGGGTGTTGTGGCGCGCGCCATCCACCACGATATCGGATTTGGGCACATTCACATAGGGTGTTACCAGCCAGACATCCGCATAGCCGTCCAGCGCCTCGCGTTGCATGGTATTAAACGCCGTTGTGAAGGAGGGGCGGCAATCGGGATAGATGAAATGATCGCCCCCGTGCACGGCGGTTGCCACGGCCTGGTCGCCATTGGCCGCGGCAATGCCGAATGCGATGCTGAGCATGATTGCATTGCGATTGGGCACCACGGTGATTTTCATGGTTTCCTCGGCATAGTGGCCATCTGGCACGTCGATATCAGATGTCAGGGCCGATCCGGTAAGCGCGGCGCCAATGCTGCGCATATCGATAATCTGGTGGGGTACCTTCAGCGCCGCGGCCGCACGGGCGGCATAATCCAGCTCTTTACGGTGGCGTTGGCCATAGTCAAAGGACACCAGCCGCGTCAGCGCGCCTTCGGCGGCGGTTTTATAGGCAAGGGATACGGAATCCAGCCCACCAGAGCATATAACGAGGGTTTTCATAATGTTTCCTGTTTTGATGACCGGGTAGGGCTTCGACCGGTATGGGGGCGATATAGCGCGGGGGTATGGTTTTGGCAAGTGTGGGGGATACACCCCCGCCCGCCTGGAGCGTGCGGTGCGGGGGGATTAATGCGCCGCGCCTTAGGTGGGGGCTGTGTCGATGCGCTGGGTTAGGCCGCTGTCTGTGTCGAACAGGTGGCTGTGATCTAATGTGGGGGCTAGGTTGATCACGGTGCCTTGTTGCACATCTACTTGGCCCAATTGGTGCAGGGCGAAATCTGTGCCGTCGTCTAGCTGGCCGTAGACATAGCTTTCGGTGCCCAGTTGTTCGACGGTTTTGACCGACAGCTTTATGGGGCCGTTTTCATCCAGCGATAGGTGGCTGGCGCGGATGCCGAAGGTGACCTGTTGGCCATCTGTAGTGTCAAAGCGGCCCTGGGGCAGCGGGATGGTGCCGCCGGCGTTTAGAACAACCGACGCGCCCTTGATCACCCCATCGGCAAAATTCATGGCCGGTGAGCCGATAAAGCCAGCCACGAAGCGGTTGGCGGGGTAGTTGAACAGGTCCAGCGGGCGGCCGAATTGCTCGACCAGACCTTTGCGCAGCACGGCGATTTTATCGGCCATGGTCATGGCCTCGACCTGATCATGGGTCACATAGATCATGGTATTGCCAAGGCGGGAATGCAGATCAGAGATTTCCGCGCGCATGGCCACGCGCAATTCCGCATCTAGGTTTGATAGGGGTTCATCGAACAAGAAGATTTTAGGTTCGCGCACCACGGCGCGGCCTATGGCGATGCGCTGGCGTTGCCCCCCCGACAGTTGGCCGGGCTTGCGATCCATCAATTCCTCGATCTGCAACATGCGGGCGGCCTCGTTGATGCGCTCTTGCACCTCTTGTTTGGGCATATGCAGGTTTTCTAGACCGAATGACAGGTTTTGGCGCACCGACATATGCGGGTAGAGCGCATAGGATTGGAATACCATCGCCAGACCGCGCTGTGCGGCGGGGACGTGATTCACCGGCTGGCCCTCGATCGATACGGTACCGCTGGTTACGGATTCCAGCCCCGCGATCATGCGCAACAGCGTGGATTTACCACAGCCCGATGGCCCCACAAAGACGCAGAAATCGCCGCTGTCGATTTGCATATCGATGCCATGGATCACCTTGGTGGCGCCGTAGGATTTATGCAGGTTATCTAGTTTTAAATCGCTCATGGGTTCGTCCTATTTAAGCCCTGTATTCGCCACACCGGTTGTGATGTGTTTTTGCAAGAATACGAAGACCAGAGTGGTGGGGATAAGGCTGACCATTGTCATTGCCAAGCGGTAGTGTTCCTGTGACAGGTGCTCGCCGCGGAATTCCAACAGGCACAGCTGAATTGTATAGGCCTCTTTGGTGGTGGCGATGGCCACCATGGGCAGGATTAGGTCATTCCAGCGCCAGATCACCGACAGGATGCCCAATGCGGCCAATGCGGGCAGGGCCAGCGGCAGGATAATGCGCCAGTAGACCTTCCATTCCGATGCGGCGTCCATGCGGGCGGCCTCGATCAGCTCGTCTGGGATGGTCAACATGTATTGACGCAACAGGAAAACCCCCGCAGGCGTGGCCGCACCTGGGATAATAACCCCCCAGATAGAGCCAGACAGGCCGGTTGCGTTAATCGCCTTAAACACCCCAACCAAGGTGATGGTGGGGGGCACCATCAGCGTGGCCAGAATGATCACAAAGAACATCGTCTGCCCGCGGAATTTGTATTTAGATAGGGAAAACGCGGCCATTGAATTGATCAGCAGGGTCAGAAGCGTGGCGATCAGCGTAACCAGCACCGAATTGGTGAAACAGGCGGCAAAATTTACATTCACCCCAAAGGCCTTGCCCGACAGCGGTTCGATATAGTTGCCCCAAGAGGGGTTGATCGTGCGCGTGGCGGTGGCGGTTTCTGTGGGGATGCGGATCACGCCGGATGTGGCATTGGTGGCATCGCGCGCGGCCAAAAACGGGCGGCTTGGGTCGAATTTCGGCACGGCATAGTTTTGCACAACGCCCGTTTCTGGGTGCGGGGCGGTGACCAGAATTTGGCTGATCATGCGGTTGGGTTCATAGGGGGCAAGACCTAGGAATTCGCCCAGCAGGCGGCGCTCGTCCGCGCTGCGCCCTGCGAGGGCGGCCTCGATATCCACGTCTTGGCGCGCGGTTGCGGACATTGATGGGTAGCGCAGCAACCATTCCGGCATATTTTGCGCCGCGATCAGGGCGCGCACCTGTGTTGGTACCTGTCCTAGGTGTGAACGCAGGGCATAGAATGCGCGTCCCTCATAGCTGGCTAGGAATTCTGGCACGTTTCGCGCCGCGCGTTCCTCTGGGCGCAGGTCTTTCCAATTTAGCACCCAATCCGGCAGGTCGTTGATGATGAAAATCTCGCGGCCCTGATCGGAATAGACGGTGGCGCGGGCCACGCGATTGAAATCGCTGGGCAGGATTGACAGGTCTTGTTTTTCCAATTGAAACGCGGATTTCACGGAATTCAGCGCGATCCAGCCCACGGGCAGGGCGATGATCAGGAAGCCGAAGAACAGGTAGATATAGACGATCCAATCCACCGCAGAGAGTTTATCGTGGCCTTGGCGGCGGCCCAAAAATTGCCAAACAGCGCTCATTTACTTTGCCTCGAGGTCAGATAGATTTGCAACAGCGACAGCAGGATCAGCACCAAGGCCACCAACAGCGATGCCGTGGCCGCAATGCCCAGACCATTGGCCGTAGGTTGGCCGCGCAGGCCCGATGTTTCGAAAATATAGGCCACCAGTGAAATCCAGCGCACATTCAGCGCATAGAGTTCCTCGAAGGCCTGAAATGCCTTGACCAGTGACAGGATGGTGACCACCAAGAGCGTGGGCATCAGCAAGGGCAGGGTGATGCGGCGCAACATGCGCCATTCGTTGGTGCCGTCCATGCGGGCGGCCTCGTATAGATCCTTGGGGATCGCCTGTAGGCCCGCCAGCAGGATCAGCATATAAAACCCTAGGTGTGCCCATGTGTAGACCGCCACCGACCAGAACATTGTCCAGCTGGGGTCTGTTAACCATTGGATGGGTTCATCGATTATGCCCCAATTCATCAGGGTTATCGACAGAACGCCTTGGCGTTTTAGGATCAATGTCCACAGGAATCCCACCACCACGGGCGAGAGCATCACGGGGTAGAAAAACACCGAGCGCCAGAAGGCGCGGCCGATGATTTCGCGGTTTAGGGCCAATGCGGTGCACAGTGCGAAAAACACCATGATCGGCACCTGAAAGATCACAAAGATAAAGGTATCCGCCACCGCCTGTAGGAATTTATCATCCTCGCGGTTTAGCGCCCCTGTGTCGATTTGCGTTTCCGCCAGTAGGCGGCGCGCGTTATCCAGCCCCGCATAGGGGCGGTTTTCAAACAGGATGCTTTGGCCCTCGGTCACCGAAAAACCGATGTTGATAAACAGGGGCGAGAAGGTGAACAGCCCAAAGATAATCATATTGGGCAGCAGGAAAATATAGGGCAGGCCCGTGGCACCCGATAGGCGCTGTGCGATTTCGATGGGCCAGCCCAGTGCGGACATCAGCTGGCCGCCGATGCGCCCCTTGGGACGCACCAGAACCCAGCCTAAGACCAAGTATATTATAAATGCCACAGGCCAGCTATTGCCGGAGAATGCATTTGAGAGTGCTTCTAGCATAGTCAGAACCCTTTGCTGGCCTGTGGTCGCGTGTGCGTTTATTCGGCGATTTTTGCGGCAACATCCGCATCAATTGCCTCTAGGGCCGCATCCAAGGTGATTTCGCCAGTGATTGCCTTGGTCAGGTAATCGGGAACGATACCGTAGATCACGTGGTTTTTGTTATAGCCTTGGAATGTATAGGCTTGGGGTGTGGATTTAGCAGCCTCGCCAGCGTTTGCCGCGAATACAGACAGAGATGCGGCAACCACGGGGGATGCATCACCGTAATCAACACCAGATGCCTGCAAGCCAGCGTGGGCTGGGATGTTGCGGGTGGCGGCCGCGAAGGCCTCGGTGTTTTCTGTTTGTGCTAGGAAATCCACCCACATTGCGGCTGCTTCTGGGCTTTTGCTGGATTTAAAGGCAACCACGCCGGCACCGCCGGGCATTGCGCCACAGCCGCCATCGCCACAGGGGGCGGGGACCACTTTCCAATCAAAATCTTTGATGTTTTCGGCATAGTTGTTGATCATCCAAGACCCTGACATATGCATCGCTACTTCGCCACTTAGGAACAGGGGTGCGGCATTTTTATACTGTGTGCCAGACCCTGCGGGCCATCCTTCTGCGGGCATCAGGCCCTCTTTGTGCCAGCCAACAAATGTCTCTGCGAATTTGCGAAAACCTTCGTCGACCAAGATCGGTGTGCCTGTGTCATCGAAGAATTTCGCGCCATATGAAAATGCGGGGCCGGCCATGCGGTGGGCGGTGCGATCCATGGCCAATCCAGCGGTGATGCCAAGGGTTTCTTTCACCTCGCGCAGGGCATTGGCCCAATCATCCCATGTCGCACCCGCACCAGGCATATCAACGCCTGCGTCTTCGAACATGGATACGTTTACGTATGGGCCGGTCACGGTTAGCTGTGTCATCCAGCCATAGATGCCCGCATCTTCGCCGCCCGGTTGGCGGAACCATGGCAATGTGGCGCTGTAGTTTTCTTCCCAGTATGCGGTATCTACGTGGGGGGTAAGGTCTAGGTAGTATTGATTTAGGCCGCCCAGATTGGTTACGCGTGCCACATCAGGGGCAGAGCCGGTTTGCAGCTGGTTTTCCAGCTGATCGCGGATCACGTCATAGCCAACGGTGTCGATTTTAACGGTGTGGCCGGTTTTGGCGGTAAAGGCATCTGCCATGCCGGCAAAGACCTCGCATTCGTTGCCATCTTGGTAGCACAGGAATGTCACCTCGTCGGCATGTGCCGCGATGGATCCTGCAAGGATGGTGCCGGCGGTTGCCAGCATTTTGGTTGAATATTTCATTGTTTCCTCCCTATGAAATTACGATGTTGATGTTATTGGCGCGCCTCTGTGTCAAATTGACCAAAGGCCTTGTTGAAGAAAACCAATGGCTCTTTCATGTGGTTTTCCTTGGTGGTGGTGACACGGTCTACCTTGGACACAAATATGCTATGATCTCCTCCATCATGCACAGCATGTGCGCTGCATTCAAAGCTGGCTAGGCAGTCCTGAATAACCGGTACGCCGTGGGTATTATACTCGGTCTTAAAATTATCAAAGGCATCGGCCCGTTTGGTGAAATCCATGCACCCCTGCATCTGATCCGCCGCCAGAATATGGATGGCGCAATGGGTGGCCTGTGCGAAAACCCCGAATCTGTTGCTGGATTTGGCCAAAGACCACAGCACCAGTGCAGGATCCAGCGACACCGAGGCAAAGCTGTTTACCGTAATGCCAATGGGGCCAGTGGCCCCGCGCGTGGTGATCACGCAAACGCCCGTGGCGAATTTTGCAAATGCATCGCGCAATTGGCGCGGGTCATCCGCATCGGGTGCAAAACTGGTCGGGGCGTGGTGGGTCATTAGGCTACCTCGTGTCCATTGGCGATTTCGTACAATTCGAACCATGTTTCGCGGTCCATATCCATGCGTGTGGCATCGGATAGCTTGGCGATGCGATCCAGATTATTGGTGCCCAGCACCGGCATGATTTTAGCGGGGTGTGCCAGCAACCATGCCACCGCCACCGCAGATGCATCGATGCCGTGATCGGCGCCGATACGCGCCAGATTATCCAAAAGGGTGGCGTTTTCAGGTGCGAATAGCGCCCCCCCTGCCAGTGCAGACCACGCCATGGGTGCGATGCCGCATTCCTGCATAAAGGCCAGATCGCCATTGGTCAGCGCGCTGTTTTCCAGCAGGCTTAGCTCTATTTGATTGGCAACCAGCGGTTGGTTCATGAAGGTCAGCAACAGCGAGCAATCATGGGGTTTGAAATTGGAAACGCCTGCGGATTTTATCTTGCCCGAGGTGATCAGATCATCCAGCGCCGCGCCTGTTTCTGCGGCATCCATCAGTGGATCAGGGCGGTGTAGCAACAGCATATCGATTTGGTCGATATTCATCACGCGCAGGGAATTTTCCACAGATGCGGTGATATGCGCGGCGGATGTATCGTAATATTTCACGCGGCGATTTGGGTATTTATCCGATGTCAGCATGATATCGCATTTGGTGATGATCTGCATGCTGTCGCGCAATTGCGGCGCCTGTTTCAGGGCGGCGCCTAGGATTTCTTCGCTGGCGTAATCGCCGTAAATATCGGCCTGATCGAATGTGGTGATCCCTTGTTCTAGGCAGGTCTCGATCTTGGCCTGAACGTGTTTCGCGCTGGTGTTTGTGTCATCCCCTAGGCGCCACATGCCATAGATGATGCGGCTCATGTCTAGGTTTTCGGTGATATTCAATTTTTGCATTACGTGCGCTTTCCATTGCCCAGGGGCGTATTTGGTGTGGTTGAGGGTACCCGCCCGTATTCATGGGGCAGAGAGCATGTTTTCATTTCGGGCAGGATCAGCTTGCCGACATAATCGCATTCTTCTAGGTGGGGATAGCCCGAGAAGATGAAGGCGCGCATGCCCATTTTTTTGTAATTTTCGATTTCTGATAGGATTTGATCTGCGGATCCAACCAATGCGGCACCACACCCAGAGCGCGCGCGGCCAACGCCTGTCCAGAGGTGGGGTTCAATGAACCCATCCATATCGGCCAAATCGCGGTTGCGGGCCTGACGCGATACGCCCAGCGATCCCGCGTCCAATGCGCGCTTGCGGATTTCTTCGCCTTTGTCGTCCTGTAGCTTGGACACCAATTCTTGGGCGTATTCGCGCGCCTCTTGTTCGGTATCGCGCACGATCATATGCACCCGCAGGCCGTAATCCAGCGTGCGGTTATATTCGCTGGCCTTGGCGGCCACTGTTTTCATGCGATCGGCCAGATCCTCTTTGGTTTCTGGCCACATCAGGTAAACATCACAATGTTCGGCGCATAGATCGATTGCATCGGGGGAATAGCCGCCGAAATACAACAGCGGCCCGCCGTTTTGTTGGAATGGTTTTACGGGATCGGTTTTGACGCCGCTGAAATTGTAAATCTGACCGTCGAAGTTGATTTCATCCTGTGTCCATGCTTGGCGCAGGATTTCCACCACCTCGCGCGAGCGTTGGTAGCGGTAGCTGCTGTCTTCTTTTTGACCGGGGAAATCAGAGCTGATGATATTCACCGTCAGGCGGCCCTGTAGCATGTGATCCAGCGTGGCCAAGGTGCGCGCCAGCATGATGGGCTGCATTTCGCCACAGCGCACCGCCGCCAGCATGTTGATCTTGTCGGTAATTGGCGCACCACCGGCCACAAATGACAGGGTATCTTGGCCCACCTGATAGGATGATGGGCACAGGATATTGCCAAATCCGTTTTCCTCGGCGCGTTTTAGGATGGCCGAGCAATGATCCCATGACGAGCGCAACGCGCCATCGGGCACGCCCAGATATTGATAGTCATCCGAACAGAGTGCCGAGAACCAAGAGACCTCGGCGGCGTCTAGGTCGGCGGATGTGATGGGAACGATGGTCATGGAAATTTCCTCTTGCTTGGGAATAGTTAATCAGGCATCAAATTATAAATCAATGGTGTATCAATTTTTTTGGGAGGGGAAATGCTGGCCGATGATTCCGCCCATGGGGCATTGCCTGCCTATGTGCAAATTTCCGAGATGATCGCCCGTGATATCGAGGCGGGGCATCTGTTGGTGGGCGATCGCCTGCCCCCAGAGCGCGCCATGGCCGCCGATATTGGCGTGGCCGTTGGCACCCTGCGCAAGGCGCTGGCGCTGTTGGTGACGCGCGGGTTAATCGAGCGGCGCCAAGGGTCGGGGAATTATATTCGCCATGTGGATGGCGCCGACAGCATCTATGCGTTTTTTCGCCTAGAACTAAAGGGTGGGGGGGGATTGCCCACCGCCCAGACCCTGTCTGTGGCGCATATGGACAAGCCCGATGACCTGCCGGCGTTTGGCACATCTACCCGCGCATTTCGGTTTCGCCGATTGCGTTTGCTGGGCAATATTCCCGCAGCACTAGAGGAGATTTGGCTGGATGGGGCCTGTGCGGATCGCATCGATACATCCGAGGTATCCGAAAGCCTCTATCATTTTTATAAATCCAAGCTGGGCCTGTGGATCGCGCGGGCCGAAGACAGCATATCCGCCGCGCCTGTTCCGGGATGGACGGTAGATCAATTTTCCCCCAAGGCCGGCGATGTGGTCGGATTCGTAGAGCGAATCGCTTGGGATCAACATGCAAACCCCGTGGAATATTCGCGCAATTGGTTCGATCCAGATGTGGCCGCCTATGTTTCGCGTCTTAAATAAGGATACCCTATGACACTTCACTACGGCATTATCGGATGTGGTATGATGGGCCAAGAGCACATCAAGAACATCCAGCTGCTAACCGATACCAAGGTTGCCGCGATATATGAGCCAGACCCAGAGATGCGGGCAATTGCCACTGGGCTGGCCCCAGATGCGGTGATGGTTGATGCGCTGGATGATTTGCTGGCGATTGCGGATTTGGATTGCTTGGTGATTGTTAGCCCCAATCATGTGCATGTGGATCAGCTGGAACAGATCAGCGCCAAATGTGATCTGCCGATATTGGTGGAAAAGCCGCTGTATACCGATGCGGGTGATGCGGCGCGGGTGCGCGCCATTGGCGAAAACCACGCCGCCCCGATTTGGGTGGCGATGGAATACCGCTATATGCCGCCGATTGCGGCGCTATTGGATCGTGTGGATGCCAGCACGGGCGGGGTAAAGATGCTGACCATTCGCGAACACCGCTTTGCGTTTTTGCCAAAAGTAGGCGATTGGAATCGCTTTAACGCGCAATCGGGTGGCACCTTGGTGGAAAAATGCTGTCACTTTTTTGATTTGATGCGCTTGGTTACGAAATCTGACCCCGTGCGGGTGATGGCCAGCGCGGGCCAAGAGGTGAACCATCTGGACGAGGTCTATGGTGGCGAAACATCTGACATCTGGGATTGTGGCTATGTGATTGTGGATTTTGCCAATGGCATGCGCGCCATGCTGGAATTATCTATGTTTGCCGAGGGCGCGGAATATCAAGAGCATGTCAGCGCCATTGGCCCAGAGGGCAAGATTGAATGTTTTGTGCCCGGGCCGGGGCGATTCTGGCCTGTGGAATTAGGTGCGGCACCGGTTTCGAAATTGGTGATCAGCCCGCGCAACCCCAAGGGCCCGCAGACCGAGATGATCCCCGTAGATGAAAAACTATTGGATGCAGGGGATCACAATGGATCGACCTTTTACCAGCACGAGGGTTTTCAGCGCGTGGTGTTGGGCCAACAAGAGCCAGAGGTGACATTGGCAGATGGCGCATGGGCCGTGGCCATTGGCCTAGCGGCGCAGGAATCCGCCACCACAGGACAGGCGGTTACGCTGTAGCCCCCTAGGGGGTGTCGATTTTTAAAATGTTATCCAGTGCCCGCATCAGGGCATCGGCATCCGCGCCCAAGGCTTTGCGTAGATCGGCCTGAAATGCTTCGGCGCGGGGCAGCAGCGCGGCCAGCAATGTCTGCCCTTTGGGGGTTAGGGTTAGGTGCAACAGGCGGCGATCATCCGCATTGGCGGTTTTGGTCACCAGCCCCTTGGCCACCAATTTGCTGGCGGCGCGGCTGGCCTTGGATTTTTCCATATCTATGCGCTGTTCTATATCACGCACTGATACGCCATCGGATTGCGCCAGATGTGCCAGAATGCGCCATTCTGGCGTGGAAATCCCGAATTCGGCGCGGTAGTGGCGGGCCAGATTATCCGACAACCGCTGGGCCACAACAGACAGGCGATAGGGCAGGAAGCTATCCAGATCAAAGGCGGGGGGCTTGGGCATAGTGCGTCCTTGGTTTTGGGGATTATGGCGCCTGATTGGTTGCAGATGCAACAAATTTCTTGACATCGTTGCAAATGCAATGAATATTATACCAACCCCAGAACCGGAGTAGATGATGAGCGAGTATCCCCTGCGCGATGGTATGCGCCGCGCCCCCAGCACCCCCGGCCCCCACGCAGGCTATATGCCCGGGTTTGGCAATGATTTTGAAACCGAGGCCCTAGACGGGGCATTGCCCCAGGGCATGAACAGCCCGCAAAAGTGCAATTATGGGCTATACGGCGAACAGCTGTCAGGCACCGCCTTTACGGCCCATATCCCAGAACGCACATGGTGTTACCGCATTCGCCCATCCGTAAAACATTCGGCCCGTTACAGCCGCATCGATTTGCCGCTGTGGCGATCCGCCCCTGATATCCACGCGGATGTAACCAGCCTAGGCCAGTACCGCTGGGATCCGATCGAGGCAGGGGCACAGGATCTAACGTGGCTAACGGGCATGCGCACCATGACCACCGCGGGGGATGTGAACACACAGGTCGGCATGGCCTCGCATGTGTATTTGGTGACCCAGAGCATGGTCGACGAGTATTTCTATTCTGCCGACAGCGAATTGCTGGTGGTGCCCCAACAGGGGCGCTTGCGGTTTTATACAGAGCTGGGCGTTCTGGATGTGGCCCCGCAGGAAATCGCGATTATCCCGCGCGGTTTGGTATATCGTGTCGAGGTTCTGGCGGGGCCTTGCCGCGGCTTTGTCTGCGAAAACTATGGCCAGAAATTCGAGCTGCCCGCCCGTGGCCCCATTGGTGCTAATGCCATGGCCAACCCGCGCGATTTCAAGGCCAGCGTGGCGGCATTCGAGGATCGCGAGGTGGCCTCTACCCTAACCATCAAGTGGTGTGGGCAATTCCACGAAACCAAGATCAACCAATCGCCGCTGGATGTGGTGGCGTGGCATGGCAACTATGCGCCCTATAAATACGATCTGCGCACCTATTGCCCGGTGGGGGCGATCCTGTTTGATCATCCTGATCCGTCGATTTTCACCGTGCTAAGCGCACCTTCTGGCCAAGAGGGCACGGCGAATATCGATTTTGTGTTGTTTCGCGATCGCTGGATGGTGGCCGAGGATACATTCCGCCCGCCGTGGTATCACAAGAACATCATGTCAGAATTGATGGGCAATATTTACGGGCAATATGATGCCAAGCCAAATGGCTTTGTGCCGGGGGGGATGTCTTTGCATAATATGATGTTGCCCCATGGGCCAGATCAGGTGGCCTTTGACAAGGCATCAAATGCGAATTTAGGGCCAGAGAAGCTGGAAAACACCATGTCGTTTATGTTCGAGACCCGCTTTCCGCAGCACCTAACGAAATTCGCGGCAGAAACCGCGCCCCTACAGGACGATTATATCGATTGTTGGGACAGTATAGAGAAGAAATTTGATGGCACAGCAGGGGTTAAATAATATGGCACAGCAATCTTGGGTCGCTTCGGCCAATGGCGATACGGATTTTCCGATTCAGAACCTACCTTACGGGGTCTTTGATGCGGGAAATGGCGCGCGCATGGGGGTGGCCATTGGCGATCAGATTTTGGATATCGCTGCGGTGGATCACGGGCAAGACCCGGCATTATTCGCCGCCCCATCGTGGAACGGCGTGATGGCGGCGGGGTCGGATGTGTGGGATGGCTTGCGGGCGCGGATTACCGAATTATTGTCCGATGCGGCGCAGCGCGATGCGGTATCCCCGCATTTGGTGCCACAGGCAGATGCGCAGATGTTGATGCCGATCGAGGTCAGCGAGTTTACCGATTTCTATGCGGGGCGTCATCACGCAGAAAACGTGGGCACCATGTTTCGTGGCCCTGAAAATGCTTTGCCGCCGAATTGGTTGTCTATGCCCATCGGTTATAATGGGCGGGCCTCATCTGTGGTGGTATCTGGCACCGATGTAACCCGCCCTTGGGGCCAGCTGAAGCCGCCGCATCAGGATTTGCCGCATTTTGGCAAATCGCGCCGCTTTGATCTGGAGCTAGAGATGGGGGCGATTGTGGGCCAGCCGTCTAGTGGCATGGTGTCGGTCGAGGATGCAGATCAGATGATCTTTGGCTATGTTTTGCTGAATGATTGGTCTGCGCGTGATATTCAGGCGTGGGAATACCAGCCCCTTGGCCCATTTCAGGCCAAGGCAACCGCCACCAGCATATCGCCGTGGATTGTGACGCGCGCGGCGCTAGAACCCTTTCGCACATCTACGCCAACCCGCAGCCGCGCATTGCTGGCGCATCTACACGAGCCGCGCCCGATGCTCTATGATATTGACCTAAGCGTGGGTCTAACCCCCGAGGGTCAGGGCGAGAGCGTGATTGCGCGCACCAATTACAAAGAGATGTATTATTCTGCTGCGCAACAGCTGTGCCATCACACCACATCGGGCTGTCCGATGCGGGTGGGGGATTTGCTGGGGTCGGGCACGATTTCTGGGCCACAGAAGGATCAGCGCGGATCGTTGTTGGAAATCTCTTGGGGTGGCAAAGAGCCGATCACATTGGATTGCGGCACCGAGCGAGCCTTTCTAGAAGATGGGGATCGCCTGACATTGCGCGGTGCGGCCATGGGGGATGGTTTCCGCGTGGGGTTTGGTGAATGCACGGGCAAAATTCTGCCCGCCACAGAGATTTAGGAGCGGCCCGCGCGCCCTGTGGCACGATTGTGGCGCAGGGTTTTACAGGCCCAGCTGTATGGTTTGGCCCTCTAGTTTGATGGGAAAGACCTGTGTTTGGCCCTGATCGGCGCCCTGTGCGGCGCCTGTTTCCAGCGAGATCACCCAGTTTGTAATGGGGCAGGATACGGTCTTGCCGTGCACGATGCCCTCGCTTAGGGGACCATCCTTGAAGGGGCATTTATCCTCTAGGGCATAGACCTCGTCTTGGGTGGTGCGGAAGATGGCGATGGTTTTGGGGCCGGCGATAACGCGGCGCGCGCCTTGGCGTGGGATATCGTTTAGCGCGCCGATGGTGACCCATTGGGTGTTTTGAATGTTCATTATTCTGCTGCCTCTCTGGGGGTTAGGTCGGCCATGGGGGTAAATTCGTGGGCCTCTGCGCCTTTCACGCGCTCTGCCCATGGGTCAACCTGTGCGAATTTTTGCGAATGGAGGAACCGTTCGTAATAGTCTTTGCGGGCCACTGGGTCGTCGTAGATCACGGATTTAATATGGTCATAGCCCAAGCGATCTGCCCATTTGTAGATGCGTTCTAGGTAGTAGCCGGTCTCGCGGTAATATTGGGTCATTGCGGCGCAATATTCCAAAACCTCTTCTTCGGTTTCTACATTGCCCAGCTTGGTTGTGCCTTGGATATGCAGGCCAGCCGCGCCGCCGTAGTGGATCTCGTAGCCGCTATCCACACAGATAATGCCGATATCTTTGCAGGTGCTTTCTGCGCAATTGCGCGGGCATCCCGAGACGGCCAATTTCAGCTTGGCAGGGGACCAAGACCCCCAGAGCAGTTTTTCCAATCTGACCCCTAGGCCTGTGGAATCTTGGGTGCCAAAGCGGCACCAATCGGTGCCAACGCATGTTTTCACCGTGCGCAGACCCTTGGCATAGGCGGCACCAGAAATCATGCCCGCCTTGTTCAGATCATCCCATACCGGGATCAGGTCATCCTTTTTCACGCCCAGCAGATCGATGCGCTGGCCGCCGGTGACCTTGACCGTGGGGATTTCGAATTTATCGGCCACATCGGCAATGGCGCGCAGCTCGTCTGGGGTGGTTAGGCCGCCAAACATGCGCGGCACCACGGAATAGGTGCCGTCTTTCTGGATGTTGGCGTGCACACGCTCGTTGATAAAACGGGATTGCTGATCGTCTTGGTATTCACCGGGCCAATCGGCCACCAGATAGTAATTTAGCGCGGGGCGGCATTTGGAACAACCCTCGGGGGTATTCCATTCCAATTCCTGCATCACGGCGGGGATGGATTTTAGGCCCTGGGATTTTATCAGGCGGCGCACCGTGCCGTGATCATGGGGGGTACAGCCACACATGCCCTCGACCTCGGGCAATTTAAATGCATCGCCCAGCGTAATGGCCATGACGTTTTCCACAAGGCCGGTACAAGAGCCACAGGAGGCGGAGGCCTTGGTATGGGCGCGCACATCGGCCAGCGAGGTTAGGCCCATGCTGGTAATTTTCGAGGTGATCATGCCCTTGGTGATACCGTTACAGCCACAGATTTCCGCATCATCTGACATGCCTGCAACCATGGCCAGCGGGTCAAGCTCGCCGCCGCCTTGGTAGGCCTGCCCAAAGATCAGGGTGTCGCGCATATCCGAGATATCTTCGCCTGATTTCAACATTTCGTTGTACCAGCCGCCATCCTCTACCGCGCCGTATAGAACCGCGCCGATCACTTTGTTGTCTTGGATAATCACCCGCTTGTAGGTGCCCATATTGGCATCGCGCAGCACGATATCCTCGCGATCATCGCCCTCGGCAAAATCCCCAACCGAATACAGATCACAGCCCGTGACCTTTAGCTTGGTTGGGGTTTCGCTGTGCTGGAATAGCGCATCGGTTGGCCCGCACAGGTGTTTGGCCGCCACGGCGGCCATTTGGTAGAGCGGGGCCACCAGACCATAGACCATGCCGCCGACCTCGGCGCATTCGCCGATGGAATAGATATTTGCATCGGATGTTTGCATGCCGTTGGTGGTCACGATCCCGCGGTTCACCTCTAGGCCTGTGTCCTTGGCCAGTGCGACATTGGGGCGGATGCCGACGGCCATGACCACGATATCACATTTGATCAATGTGCCATCTTCCAGCTCTACGCCGGTGACTTGGCCGTCCTCGCCGATAATTTGCTTGGTGTTGGATTTACAACGGATATCAATGCCGCGGCTTTCCAGCTCTTTTTCCAGCAGATAGCCCGCGGCGCTGTCCAGTTGGCGTTCCATCAGGGTGGGCATCAGGTGCAATACGGTAACATCCATGCCCAGCGTGTTTAGCCCCGCCGCCGCCTCTAGGCCCAATAGGCCGCCGCCAATCACCACCGCGTTGCCGCCCTGTTTGGCCGCGGCGGTCATGGCATCGGTATCATCCAGATCGCGGTAGGGTAACACACCGTCTAGATCATGGCCGGGGCAGGGGATGATAAACGGATCAGACCCGGTGGCGATCACCAGCTTGTCATAGGGGGCGGTGATGCCATTTTCTGATGTTACGGTTTTGGCGGTGCGGTCAATTTTGGCAACCTTGGCGCCCTTGTGTAGGGTGATGTTATGTTGCGCATACCATGCATCGTCGTGGATGATGATATCCTCGAATGATTTTTCGCCTGACAGCACGGGGGACAGCATGATGCGGTCATAGTTGACGCGCGGCTCTGCGTTAAAAATGGTGACATCGAATGCCGCGTGGTTTTCCTCGAAGAGGTGTTCCAGCATGCGCCCTGGGGCCATTCCATTGCCGATGATTACGAGACGTTGTTTAGCCATGGCTATCTACACCTTTGCCTGACCCAATTGTGGGTGTTGGATGATAAGGATGCAGCGTCGTTGCCACGTGGCGGGCGGATTACAGCGTTGTAACGGCCCTATTCGGTTCTAACTTTTCTTATTCAGCGCGGGGAGAGTCAAAAGCAAACTGAAATTTTTATTGAAAATGCGCGAAGAGATTACGGCTGCGGGCCGTGGTGGTGGATATTTGTGCGCGGTGCCTAATTCCTGTGCAGGAATATTTTACATGCTCAATTTAGAATGATTCTAAATTGCTGGACATTCGCCCCTGATTTGCTATGATGGACCCTAGGCAGCCAGCAGCATTGCCAGCCACCTGTTTCATCAATTTAGGACATATACCATGGCACAGACAGCACCCGCATTCGCTAATTCTTCTATTCATGACGCCCTGAATCAAACCGTGGCGGAAACAACCGTTGCCACTATGCTGGCGCAAAATTTCCACTGGAATGTTACGGGCATGGCCTTTGGGCCGTTACATGACCTGTTCCAGAAAATTTACGAAGATCATTTTGTGGCGCAGGATGATCTGGCCGAGCGCATTCGCGCGCTGGGGGGCTATGCCGAGGGCACATTGGCGGGCATGATCAAGCGCGCCACCATCCCCGAACAATCAGGCCCCGCTAGGGATGTAGAGATGGTGCAAATGATGCTGGATGCACAGGAGGTTTTGGTAGAAACCCTGCGCGCCACGGGGCAGATCGCGGCGGATGCCGGCGATACATTGACCGAGGATTTATGCATTGCGCGCGGGCAGGTGCATCAGAAATTCGCATGGTTCCTGCGCGCGCATCTGGGCTAGTTTGACCACAGCCGTGTTGTTGGGTGAAATTGTGACCAAGCGAACCAGAACGCTTGGTGGCTGCCTAAATCATGACCGTCTGTATCGATGGCGCGGATCCCGCCCGCATCAAGGGCAAGGCGGATGTTTTCAAAGCCCACCTCTTGGCCCGCCTGTAATGCCACCAGCGCCTTGGTGCGTTGAAACGCCACCGGTGTTCCAGATTTGGCGACCACGCCGATGATATCCTCGTGTACACCAAGGCGCGGATCTACATCCCCCACGGGGAAAATCGGGCCATCGGCATCGCGCGTATTCCTAAAGTCAGGATCACGCCCCAGTGCCAGATATTCGGCCAGAACGGTGGTTTCTGGGTGGGCGGATTTCCAATCACCCCATGTGGTGGTGACCACACTGGCCTGCGGCAGTGTAATGCCCTTGTTTGCCAGCGGGCCGGTTACCGCCGTGCCTTTGAATGTATCGAATACGGAATAGGTGTTTAGGTCATACATCACCTTGTTGGATCGGATTAACAGGCCCGATGTGCGCAACACAGGCCGCTTGACCCCTGCGGGCATTTGATCGGTGAAATAGGCCTGAGCGGATCCACATAGGGTGCAATATGGAATGCCTAGGTCGCGCCCGCCAAGGGTGTCATTGACCATTTCGCGCACCTCCATGATTTGGCGGGGATAGGCGCGGAATGCGCCGTTTACCTCTATGCCGAACACGATATCATCCTCGTCTAGCCACGTGGCCTGATCGGCGCTGGTGGTGGCGGGGTCGTCGGCGGCGGGGATGCAATTACAGGGCTCGTCCGTGGTGCCAAAGGCGCGATCATCGATCAACACGCCCCCCCAGGACACATGGCGCCAGTCCACATCACCCTTGGTGAATATTTTCTGCCAGCTGGGCACCACGGTGGTGTAGATTTCGCGCTTGGTCTTTAGGTAATTTGGCGGGGCGGGGATATCCCATGCGATCAGATGATCCGTAACCTGACCCCAGCTGTTGCCGGGGGCAATATCCACACCCAGCAGCACAGAGGCGGTTTCGGTTAGGGCGGCGTTTAGCTGATAGCTGGAAACAAAGCGCAACAGATCGCTGATCACCCAAACCACGCGCGCATCTTTTGATGTGGCGATGGTTTGTAGGGCGGCGTCTTGATCGGGGCCCCATTGGCCCTGTTTCATGCTGTCTACAAATGCGGTGGTTATGGCGCGGCGCACCGCGCGGGGCAGCGCGCCTGTGGGCACGGCGGGGGGGGTGCCGAACTGGGCGATGGCCACGTCTGAAATATCGGGCGTGGTGGTCTGGGCGCCAAGGGGGGCGGTGATCAGCGTGGCAGATAGGAGGGCGGCGCTGATCCAGCGCATTTGTTGGGTTAGGGCAGGGGGCATGGCGGGCCTTTCGGGGCTAGGAGAGCGTTTTGGCTATCCTAACCGAGCAATGGCCTGTTGTGGGTAACGATCTGGTTAGGGGTTTGTGAGGTGCGCGGGGGTTAATCTGGCACGCGCATAAAGGTATCAAAGAACTCTGAAACCTTGGCATGGGCGGTGATTGGCAGGATCGATGCGATATGCTGATCCGGCCTGACAATCACAACACAGCCCGCATCGCGATCTATACCGCGCAGATCATAGAGATCGTTGTCCTCTTGGGTTTGGAAAACCTTTTCGTAATCCCGCAGGGCGTATTTACCCTTTGCTGGCCATAGGTAATCCGGCAGGTCGTGCATGGATAGATCCTGTTGTTGGAATACGGCATAGGTATCGATTAGCGAGTCTATATCGCCGCCCTTGGGGGTGTATTTCAGCACCGGTGACGCGGTGGAATTGGCCAAGTAATCGACAAACCTATTGGCGCTAGATGCGGCATTGGTGGGGTTTTCTGTACCGCCAAACAAGAAGATGCGCCAGCGGCCATCGGCCTTTACCAGATGGCCTAGGTGTTGGCTTCGGCCATCTGCCACGCGCGTTGCAATTGCCGAATGGAACCGCTGGCCGATTTTGAATCCAGTGGCCAATTCTTGGTTTTCCTGCCCGGTGCAGATGTAGGAGGGGGCATATTCGATAGAGGTGCCGCTGACGAATCCGCTTTGGCGTTTCATGAAGGCCTCGATTTCTGCGGTATCGATGCGCGCCTTTTCGGATGCATCGCCGGCTGTTGGTCGGGTGGCGACCAATTTCGAGAGCTCTTTGTCCGCGTTGATCAGCTGTTGGGCCACCTTGCGCCGCTCTGTGCTGTAGGTTGCCAGAAGTTTTGGATGCGCCTTGCCCTGTAGGACGGCGGCCATTTTCCAGCCTAGGTTAAAGGTATCTGGCAGGGAGGTGTTCAGGCCCCAGCCGCCCTTGGGGCTGTGGGTGTGGCAGGCATCGCCGGATACGAAGGCGCGCGGGATTATGGTATCTGGGCTGTTCAGCGGGCGGTTATCAAAGCGATCTGCGATCCGCTGGCCCACCGAATAGATAGACCACCATGCGACCTCTTTTACATCTAATGTATAGGGGTGGAATATTTTCTGGGCCTTGGCGATCAGGTCCTGTTCGCTCAGGTTGATATCTGTGGCGCGCTTGCCTTTGGCCAGTGCATCTAATTCAATATAGAAACGGCAGAGGTAGCCGCCCTCGCGCGGGATGGTCATGACCGCCCCATGATCCTGAGATTGGATAAAGCTTTTGACGCGGATATCTGGGAAATCTGTGGTCAGCAGGATGTCCATCACCCCCCATGCCTTATCCGCGCTATCGCCCTGTAGGGTGATGCCTAGGCTTTTGCGCAGGCGGCTTCTGCCGCCATCGCTGCCAACGACGAAGCGGGCCTTGACGGTTTCGCGTTTTTGCGCGCCTGCCTGATCTGTGCGTTGAAAGGTGGCGGTTATTGGATGGGCCTTCAGGTCTTGGGTTTGGGTGTCGTCAATTTCTACATCCAACAGTTCACGGCTGTAGTGGGGGTGCAGATTGGTGATTGAATTTGCCATGCCATCAATCAGCAATTCGTGCAGGCGGGCTTGGTTTACGATACCGTGGGTGAATTCAGACAGACCGCCGCGGGCATCTTTGATTTTTTCGGTGCGTTTGATGTTTTGCGGGTTTTGGGGGTCTGGCTCCCAGAATGTGTTTTGCTTTAGCTGATAGGTTTCCTTGACCACCATTTCGCTGCTGTTAAAGGCCTCCATGATTTCGATGGTGCGGCATGAAATCCCATCGGCGCGCCCAAACAGCAACGGGCCGGGCGCCATATCGACGATACAGGTTTTTATATCAGCGAATTCGGACATTTGGCGTGCCATGGTTAATCCGGCGGGGCCGGTGCCGATAATCAGCACATCCACTTCGCGGGGCAGATCCAGAATTGGGGGATTGGGGTAGGGTTTTCTAGCCTCATCCGGGACCTGATAATTGCCAGGTTTGAAACCATTTAGATGGAATTGCATATTTGCCCTCTCTGGGTGATGGGTCTGTGCTTGTGCGGTGCCTTTAATTGCTATGTTAACTATTAATACAGGATGGGCGTTTCTACAAGGGGCCAATACAGGATTTACGTCCCATCTAGCGGGTAAACAGGGTGCATGGGGCTATGCAAAATTAGCATTGGCGCAATTTCGCGGGCTGGGCGAGTGTATTGGTTAATATTAACCTAGGAGAATCCCATGATGAAATTCAAAGACTGCGTCGCAGGTCTTGCATTGGTTGCCGCCCTTGCTAGCCCGACATTTGCAGAGATATCCGTTAAAGTAGCCTATGATGCCGATCCCGTATCGCTTGACCCATACGAGCAATTGTCTGGCGGAACATTACAGCTAAATCACATGGTGTTTGACCCTCTGGTACGTTGGACGCAAGATTTGGAATTCGAAAGCCGCCTTGCGGAAAGCTGGGAACAGATCGACCCGACGACCATGCGCTTTAAGCTGCGCAAGGGTGTCACCTTTCATTCGGGCAATGCCTTTACGGCCAAGGATATGGACTGGACATTTGACCGTGTGAAAGAAAGCCCAGATTTCAAGGGCATCTTTGCGCCCTTCACAGATATCGAGGTTGTTGATGATTATACCATTGATCTAAAAACATCCGAGCCATTTCCGCTGGTGTTGCACACGGCCACCTATCTATTTGCCATGGACAGCGCATTTTACAGCGGCCAAACCGCGGATGGCAAAGACAAAGCCGAGATCGTAAAGCACGGCGACAGTTTTGCCTCGCGCAATATTTCTGGCACAGGCCCCTTTGTGGTGAGTGAGCGCGAACAGGGCGTAAAGGTGGTGTTCGACCGCTTTGATGGCTACTGGGATAGCGCATCCAAGGGCAACGTAGACGAGATTATTCTAACCCCGATCAAAGAAGACCCAACGCGCGTGGCGGCCCTATTGTCTGGGGATGTGGATTTCATCGCACCGGTTCCGCCAACGGATTTGGCCCGCGTAGAAAAGGCCGAAGGCGTGAACCTGATCACCATGCCCGGCACACGCATCATCACATTCCAGATGAACCAAGACCGCGTAGAGGCCTTTAAGGATCCCAAGGTGCGTCAGGCGATTGATTACGCCGTAAACAACACCGGCATCGTAGATCGCATTATGCGCGGGTTTGGCACCGTGGGTGCACAGGCATCGCCTGCGGGTTATTTGGGGTATATCTCTGATCTTGAGCCACGCTATGACGTAGAAAAGGCCAAGGCCCTGATGGCCGAGGCTGGCTATGCGGATGGGTTCTCTATCTCTATGATGGCACCCAACAATCGCTATGTGAATGATGACAAGATCGCGCAGGCGGTTGCCTCTATGCTATCCAAAATCGGTATCACAGTTGATCTGCAAACCCTGCCCAAGGCACAATATTGGCCAGAGTTCGACGCGCGCGCCGCGGATATGATGATGATTGGCTGGCATGCGGATACCGAAGATTCTGCAAATTTCCACCAGTTCTTGTCTGCCTGTGCGGATAAAACATCTGGCAACGGTCAATATAATGCGGGCAACTATTGTAACCCAGAGGCAGACAAGCTGATGGATATGGCAAATGCCGAGACCGATATTGCCAAACGCAGAGAGCACCTGCAACGCCTAGAGCAAATCTTGTATGATGAGGCGGCTTATATTCCGCTGCATTGGCAGAACCTTGCTTGGGGTGCCAAAGAGGGCATGAACGCTGGCGATATCGTTAATGCGCTAAATTTCCCCTACTTTGGTGACCTAACGGTAGCAAAGTAAGACCCGATTTTAACAGATCCAAGGGCGGGTGCGCGACTGGGCGCGCCCGCTGTTTTTCTCTATACTTGATTATAAGAACTTCACAAACGGAGCAGAAATGTTTGCTTATCTTGTAAAACGCGTGTTTCAGGCCATTGCCGTTATGTTGGCTATTTCCTTGATCGCCTTTGCGATCCAGGGCAATCTGGGCGATCCTTTGCGTGAATTGGTGGGGCAATCTGTCTCTGAAGAGGTGCGCCAGAAATTGCGCGACGATCTTGGGCTAAATGACCCATTTGCGGTTCAGTATCTGCGCTTTCTGGGCAATGCGCTACAGGGTGATCTGGGCACATCCTATTTCTTTAAAGAGCCCGCTTTGGATGTGATTTTAAAGAAGCTGCCCGCGACGCTGGAATTGGTCTTTGGGGCCACGGTTATTATCATTGGGCTGTCGATCCCGCTGGGTGTTTTCACCGCGATCTGGCCCAATTCTATTCTGACGCGCATTATTCTATCGCTGTCGATTGTTGGCCTGTCTATTCCGGTGTTCCTGACGGCGATTTTGATGATCTTTTTCTTCTCGGTTGAACTGGGCTGGATGCCTTCATTTGGGCGGGGCGAGATTGTGCATGTCTTTGGGTATTGGGAAACCAATTTTGCCACCAAGGACGGCTGGGCGCATATTATCATGCCCTCGATTGCATTGTCGTCGATCATGTTGCCGATGTTCATCCGCCTAATCCGCGCAGAGATGATTGATGTCTTACAAAGCGAATACATCCGTTACGCACAGGCCAAGGGCATTGCCCCCTGGCGCATATATTTCGTGCATGCGCTGAAAAACACACTGTTGCCGGTGATCACCGTGGGGGGCGTGCAGATTGGCACAATGGTGGCATATACCATCCTAACCGAGACCGTTTTCAGCTGGCCGGGGATGGGGGCTATGTTCCTAGAGGCGGTTAACCGCGTGGATACCCCCCTGATCGTGGCCTATCTGATTGTGGTTGGGTTTATCTTTGTGCTGACCAATACGATTGTGGATTTGATCTATGGGTTGGTGAATCCAACGATCAATCTGGCGAGGATGGGCGCATGAGCAATTCTACCTTTGATACGGGCACGCCACCCCTTGCCACCCCGTCGCGCCTTTCGCTGATGTGGAACAGCAATATCGGCTATTCTTTTCGCCGGAATCCGGTGGCGATTATATCTATGGTGGTGTTCTGGCTGATCACATTGGCGGCATTCTTTGCGCCGGTGCTGGCGCCCTATAATCCCTATGACCCATCCCAGATTGATATTCTAAACAGCGAATACCCCCCGGTGTGGATTGATGGATCTTTGCCGGAATTCAGCCTTGGCACCGATGATCAGGGGCGTGATCTCTTGTCCACCATTTTATACGGCACACGCCTGTCGATAATCATCGGGCTATGTGCGGTGGCGCTGCAGGCATTTCTGGGGATATCGATCGGCTTGATCTCGGGCTATGTTGGCGGGCGCACCGATAGCCTGTTGATGCGGCTGGCGGACATCCAGCTGTCGTTTTCTACGCTGATGGTTGCCATTATCTTTCTGGCCATTACGCAGGCGCTGTTTGGATCAGAGGTTTTTAGCCGCTATGCGGTTTTGTTTCTGGTGGGGGTTATTGGCGTGGCGGAATGGCCGCAATATGCCCGCACGGTGCGCGCCACGGTTCTGGCGGAAAAGAAGAAGGAATATGTGGATGCGGCCCGTGTCATGGGCTTTGGGCCGATGCGGATTATGGTGCGCCATATCCTGCCAAATTCGCTATCTCCGATTTTTGTGATATCGACGGTACAGGTGGCCAATGCGATTATATCCGAGGCCTCTCTTAGCTTTCTTGGGCTGGGCATGCCGCCCAATCAGCCCTCGCTTGGCTCGCTGATTTCCTCTGGGTTTGATTATATCTTCTCGGGCAGCTGGTGGATCACGGCGATCCCGGGCTTGGTACTGGTGGTGCTGGTGCTGGTTATTAATTTACTAGGTGACTGGATGCGCGATGTCCTGAACCCCAAACTCTACAAAGGGTAATCCATGTCTTTGTTATCTGTACGTGACCTAACGGTTAAATTTGCCAGCCGTGATGGGGCTATGGCGGCCCTAAATGGGATATCCTTTGATCTGGCCCGCGGCGAGCGCCTTGGCATTGTGGGGGAATCTGGCGCGGGCAAATCCATCACCGGATTTGCGCTGATGAACCTGCTGTCCAAGCCCGGCTTTATTGATGGTGGCGAGATTTTATTCGAGGGCGAAGATGTGACGCAGATGTCGCCCAAGCAGGTGCGCGATATGCGCGGAAATCGTATGGCGATGATCTTTCAGGATCCTATGGTTACGCTGAACCCTGTCTTGACCATTGGCCAGCAGATGGTGGAAACCCTGCGCGCACACCGCAACCTATCCTTTGAAGAGGCGCGCCAGATTGCCTTGGTGAAGCTGAAAGAGGTCTATATCCCCTCGCCAGACGAGCGCCTAGACCAATACCCGCATGAATTGTCCGGCGGGATGCGCCAGCGTATTATCATCGCCATGGCGCTATTGCTGGATCCCAAACTGATCATCGCAGACGAGCCAACCACCGCATTGGATGTGACCATTCAGGCCGATATCATGGAGCTGTTGCTGGAAATGTGCCAATCTAACCAAGTGGGCCTGATCCTGATCACCCATGATCTGGGTGTGGTTTCTCAGGTAACAGAACGCACCATGGTGATGTATGCGGGGCGCATTATCGAGACAGGCGCCACGCGTTCTATTATCAATGATCCCCAGCACCCCTATACGCAGGGGCTGATCAATGCCTTGCCACAACAGACCCCCCCCGGACAGCGGCTAAAACAAATCCCAGGGGCCATGCCGACCCTATCCGCCATGCCCACGGGCTGTCCATTTCACACGCGCTGTGCTCATGTAACGGATGAATGCAAACGCACCGCCCCAGAGGTTAGCCAATTTGGCGATACCGCAGTGGCCTGCCACGAGGTGCACCGCCTGCAAAGAGATCTGCCAAAGGAGGTGGCGCAATGAGCTGGGATTTAGAGACAGGCCCGCTGCTTAGGGTTCGCGGCCTTGAGAAACGTTTTGATCTTGATGAGGGTCTGCTAGAGAGCCTGAAATTTTCGGGTGGAAAAATCACGCGCCAAACCCGCGCGGTGCATGCGGTGAACAACATCACCTTTGATGTGAACAAGGGTGATGCCGTCTGTGTGGTTGGCGAAAGCGGATGCGGCAAATCGACGGTGGCGCGCATGGTGGCGGGGCTGATTTCCCCCAGCAACGGCGAAATTCATTATGGTGGCGCACGCATAGATGGGCTGCGCGGCAAGGATCTGTTGCCCCTGCGCAAGAAGATCCAGATGATATTCCAAAACCCCTATGCATCGCTGAACCCGCGCATGACCATCGGACAGACCCTGGCCGAGCCGCTGCGCTATCATAACCCCGGCAAGTCAAAGGGCGAGCTACAGGACAAGGCCATTGCCGTGATGAAATCTGTGGGCATCGATCCTGCGTGGTCGGCGCGCTATGCGCACGAGCTGTCTGGTGGGCAACGCCAGCGCATCGCCATAGCGCGCGCCCTTACGGTGGATCCTGAATTTATCGTGGCCGACGAGCCGATATCAGCACTGGATGTTTCTATTCAGGCACAGGTCTTGAACCTGATGCTAGAGATGCAAGAGGCCCATGGGCTGACCTATCTGTTCATCACCCATGATCTAAGCGTGGTCGAGCATTTTGGCACCAAGGTGATCGTGCTGTATCTGGGATCAATCTGCGAGGTGGCGGATACGCGCACCCTGTTTTCTAACCCCAAGCACCCCTATACCAAGGCGCTGTTGTCTGCGGTGCCCCAGCTAAAAGATGACCGCCCAAATCACATCCGCCTAAAGGGCGAAATACCCACCCCGATCAACCTGCCGGCGGGTTGTCCTTTTGCCTCGCGCTGTCCCTTGGCGGACAACAGATGCGCCGCGGAAAAACCAATGCCGCTACAGAAAGACGACGGATCAATCGTGGCTTGCCATGCGGTCGAGGAAAAGCGAATAGATGCGCTGGATTGGGTGTAGGGCAACGTTTTGGAAATCAACTGGCTCAAGGATTTTATTGCTCTGGCATCAACCCAGAATTTTTCACGTGCGGCAGAGAACCGCTATGTTAGCCAACCTGCCTTTTCTCGCCGCATTCGCGCACTGGAAACCTATGTTGGTGCGCGGTTGATCAATCGCGATACACTGCCCCTAAGCCTTACACCTGCGGGGGCGCTGTTCCTTGAACATTCCAAATCTATGCTGGCCTCCCTAGAAGAAACGCTAGAGCAATGCCGTGTGATCGAGGTAGAGGATGAAAACATCCTGCGCATTGCCGCCAGCCAATCCCTGTATACCACCTATCACAGCACCCTGATCGAGCCCTTTGTAGAGCGCGGCATGTTGAGCGTAGAGCTGGACTCCGTCTCTTGGCCCGCGGGGAAATTCGTCAGCAAAATGCAACAAAACAGCTGTGATTTGATGCTGTGTTATTGGCATCCCTCGATGGGGTTTCTGTCCTCTATTTCCAAGGGCCAATTCGAATATGTAACGGTTGCACAGGATGTATTGATCCCCGTTTCCAAAACCAATCAATTGGGCGCGCCGACGTTTAAATTGCCCAATGCAGACAAATCGCGGGTGCCGCTTATTTCCTATGGATCTGCCTCTGTTTTGCGCCCAGTGGTCGACGAGATTTTGGCCGTGCACAGCGGCACATCCTCGACCCTATTGGTCAGCCAGAACGCGCTGTCAAATTCAGTCATGGCCCTGATCCAAGAGGGATTTGGGATGGGGTGGCTACCGCAGAAGGTTTGCGAAGGTGGGCTGAATGATAAATCCCTTGCACAGGCGGGGGGGGATGATTTCACAGTACCCTTAGAAATCCGCCTCTATCGTTCACGGCAAAACCAAAAGCCGAAATTGAATATCCTCTGGGAAGAGGTTCTGGCAACGATGGGGTCGGGGTGAAAATACGCCCCAAGGATGTGACAACACCCATGATGCAACCCTAGGATATATTTAAGGGTTTGGTTACAAAATTTCATGAAAATCAGGGCGTCTAGAATCATGGAGGCCGATATGAAAGGTGTTGTCTTTGTAGAGCTAATCGCAATGGCGGAATCAATTGCAGGCGAAGAGTTGGTCGATGAGATTATCGATTCTTGCGATCTGGAATCCGGCGGGGCCTTTACCGCGGTGGGCAATTATCCCTGTGGCGAGCTGATGACGCTGGTTCAGGCCTTCGGTCAGGCGCTGAATGCACCGGTAGAGGATTTGCAATCCAAATTTGGCCAGTGGATGTTTACCAAATTTATCGATGGCTATCCGATGTTTTTCGCCGGCAAAAACGATGCCTTTACCATGCTAGAATCCATCGAAAACGAGGTGCACGTAGAGGTGCGCAAACTGTACCCAGAGGCAGAGCTGCCCAGCTTTAAGACCGAAAGGATCAGCGACAGCGAGCTGATGATGATCTATTCATCAGAGCGCCCCTTGGTGGCATTTTGCCTAGGCATGATACAGGCCTGTGTCGACCATTTTGGCACCCCCGCCACCATCACCCACAAAGATCGGACAGAAAACGGTAAATACTATTCTGATTTTAACATTGTGATGGCCCAGTGAACAGACCCCCTGCCAACGTTGCCCCCAAATCAGATACCGTAACGCGCCGAAGGTACGAGCGCGCCACCCGCGCACGCCAAGAGGCCGAATCTCTGCTGGATAGCAAAAGCCGTGAGCTGTGGGAGGCCAACCAAAAACTACAACAACAGGCGGAAAACCTAGAAGAGCTGGTAAATGCCCGCACCCAAGATTTAGGGGTGGCCCTACAGGCCGCTAGGGCCGCCAGTACCGCCAAGAGCACTTTTCTGGCCAGCATGAGCCATGAAATCCGAACCCCCCTAAACGGGGTGCTGGGCATGGCCGAGGCGCTGATGGATACCCCGATAAGTGCCGAGCAAACTAAAATGCTGGGCATTATAGCGGACTCTGGGCAGATGCTGATGTCTGTGTTGAATGACATATTAGACATTTCCAAGATCGAGGCAGGCCAAATGGAGATCGAAAAGGCGCCCGTTCACTTGGCCAAATTATTCGCCTCTTTGGAACAGCTCTACACCCCCAAGGCGCGCGAAAAAAACCTAGAGCTGGCTCTGCGCATGGGCGCACAGGTGGATCAATGGATATTGGGGGATGCGACGCGGCTACGGCAGGTGGTGGGGAATTTGGTTTCAAATGCGATCAAATTTACAACTGCCGGCAGCGTGCAAATTCTGGTAGATCTGATCCAGCAGGGCGGTGGCCAATTTCTGTTGACCATCGATGTTAAAGATACCGGAGAAGGCATCCCAGAGGATCGGCTGCATCGGCTATTCAAGCCATTTTCACAGGTTGATTCCTCGATCGCACGCAAATATGGCGGCACGGGGCTGGGCCTGTCGATTTCCAAACAGATCTGCGATTTGCTGGGCGGTACAATTTCTGTGCACAGCACCGTCGGCCAGGGCACGCAATTTAGCGTAACAATGCCGGTGCATATCTCGGCAAAGCCCAAAGAAACGACCAAGGTTCTAGAAGGCGCGATATCAATATTAAACCAACAGCGGTGGCGGATTTTGCTGGCAGAGGACAACCGCACCAACCAAATCGTGTTTCAAAAGCTGCTGGGGGCTTATGATTTGGATATTGTCGTGGTGGATAATGGCGCCAAGGCTGTTCAGGCCTATCAGGACGGGGCCTTTGATGCTGTGTTCATGGATATCAATATGCCCGCGGTCAGCGGTATAGAGGCCACCCAATCCATTCGCCAATTGGAAAAAACCCACAAGACCCCGCGGGTGCCGATTTGTGCGCTGACGGCCAATACTATGAAACAACAGGTCGAAGAGTATCTAAGCAAGGGGTTTGATTCCCACCTAGGCAAGCCAATGAAAAAGGCGGATCTGATTGCCAGCATGGCGGATATTTTGGCGGATCGGGGTCGTCAACACCCCCAATAACTGTGATTATGTTAATAAACCCCTACAGCATCCGGCCATAGGGGCAAAGTTCAGGCGCCATTATGCCGGTTTAAACACCAAGCTTACGCCATTTAGGCAGTGGCGCTTGCCGGTTGGTCTTGGGCCATCGTTAAAAATATGACCCAAGTGGCTACCGCATCTGCGGCAATGGCATTCTGTGCGCCGCGTGAACAATGTATCGTCATTTTTGGTACGAATTGCATTGTCCAATACATCCCAAAAGCTGGGCCAGCCTGTTTTGCTGTCGTATTTTTTATCCGATGAATATAACGCCAGATCACACCCCCTACAATGATACAACCCATCGCGTTTTTCGGTATTCAGGGGGCTGGAAAATTTGCGCTCGGTCTTCTCTTCGCGCATGACCAGATACTCGGCCTCGGACAACATCTTGCGCCATTGCGCAGGGCTGCGCGTGATTTCAAACGTACCCGCAGAGACCGCAGAGGCACCGCTGGAAAATACAGCAGCAGAGCCCAGATAGATAAATTCGCGACGTTTCATAATAATCTCCTTGTTCAAAATTGGCCTGCCTGATCGCCCATCACACAGGCCACTTGGGGGCTGGAGCCACCTAATTATTTGGGCAACAACACTTTGTCTACAACGTGGATCACACCATTAGATTGGTTTACATCCGAAATCGTCACCCGACCAGCATTACCGCTTTCGTCAAAAATGTATACCGCATTGCCATCTACTTTGGCAGAGAGCGCATCGCCCGAAACGGTCTGCATGTGGTAAAAACCATCTGCGCCGATGTTGCTCATGATGTCTTTGGCTGTGATGTCACCAGCAACGACATGCGCGGTTAGAACCTTGGTCAATGTATCCTTGTTTTCTGGTTTTAGCAAGGTTTCCACCGTGCCCTCTGGCAATGCAGCAAAGGCATCATTCACCGGGGCAAACACCGTAAATGGGCCAGCGGACTGCAAAACATCTACCAAACCAGCCGCCTTTACCGCAGCAACCAATGTTGTGTGATCCGCAGAGTTAACGGCGTTTTCGACAATATTCTTGGCCTCATACATCGCCGCACCGCCAACCATAGGGTTTTCAGCAAAAGCAGCACCAGCCGCAAGTGTGATCGCGGCAACCGTGCCAAGGAAGTTGAATTTAGTCATTGTTATATCCTTTCGATTTCAGCCGGGCTTTTTGCCCGGAGATAATGAAACCACGTATCCGCATTCAAAAAAGTTTCACTCTTTTTGAATTATTTTCTACCGCATTGATTTCTATTAATAATATATGGAATTTAACCCCGAGAATAACACCAACCCCCAGAATCATCCCCCGCTGGGGCCCGCGAAATCTGGATAAACAATGGTGGGCGGGCTGCGCGCTTCACAGCCCAATACATCTAGGCACTGTCGCACCAGACAGGCCCTTACCATCCACCCCAAAGACCGGGCTAGAAATTGGTATGTTTCTGGCGCCTAACCGCGCCCTATAGCATCTCGATCGGCCCCGCCGCCAAAACCGGGCCTGTGGCCTGACCGGTCGGTGACCCACCCAGCGGCTCGTCGCTGATCGCGAACACCGCTGCGGTTAACCGATGGCGCAGGTCCTGTGGGATTTCTATGCGCGCCTCGGCCGTATCTGGAATAACCCCCAATGAGATAGGCACCGGGGCGCCCTCGGGGATCAGCCACATCTCGTGATCACGCCCCGCGGCGGGGGCGCCCTGCTGGCGGCGCACCACAAAAACACCCTGATCTGCGGAAAATTCAGCCGTGATGATGATGGATTGATCGGCGGTACTGATGCTGGTGCTATGGGTAGGTGTGATGCTTAACGGGTCATTAAACAACGTCAGAACAATAAACAGCCCCGCAATGGCCGCCATTGCGCCCCCCCCCAGAACCCAACGCCACAGCGCAGAAAACGTATTGGGTTTTGTGGTTTCTGCAAACAGGGCCGCATCGATCGATGCCTTTAGCCGCGCGGGGGGGGTCGTCGGCGCAAAATCATCAGACAGCGGGTGAAAATGATGGTCCCAATCGCGCACCAATTTACGCAGCCCCGCATCCTCACGCATCCGGGTCTCGAATGCCGCGCGATCCTGCGCAGACAGAAGATGCAGCGCATATTCCGCCGCTAGGGCATTGTCGTCTGGGTCATTTTTGTCCGCCACGCTCATCGTATCAAACACTCTCTTAGCTTTAGTAGGCTTCGCCGAAGCCAGGTTCGCATCGTATTCACAGGCACGCCGTATTTCTGCGCCAGCGCATCATATGTTTCGCCCATCAGATAAGCCCCGCGCACGGCACCTGCCTTTGGGTCGTCTAGTTCGTCTAGACACTGCTCGATCCGGGCGCGCTCTGATGCATCCAGCGCGGCCTGTTCTGGCGTCGGGCCAGTGTCGGCAATATCGCCGCGCTCGCTGATATCTTCGCTTGGCGCCTTTCTGGCCCGTAGCCGGTCTATGGCCAGATTGCGGGTCAGGGTGATCAACCATGTCATCGGGCTGTAGTCATTAGCGGCAAAGCGATCCGCCCTTTGCCAAATACGAATAAATGCCTCTTGCAATGCATCCTCTGCTTCGGCCCGATTATTTAAGACACGTAGACACACGCCAAAAAGTTTCGCCGAGGTGGCATCGTATAAGAGGTTAAAGGCTTTTCTATCGCCCAGACCCGTGCGCACAATCCATTCATTGATGTCCTGTATCTGTGCCATGGATGTATACGTGCGCCTGTCTGTGCTATGGATTGGATCGACTGTACGTATCAGCGGGTGGTTTGGCAATTTTTATCGCCGCGGGGCTATCTATACGACATTCCCCACATTCATCACGATATCGTGCAAACGCAAACCGAATCATCCCCCAAATTTTCAAAACCCTACAGCGCACATGCCGCCCTCAGGATCCGCTGAACCCTAAAAATGACGCAGGTCGACAGGGCTAAGTCGCGAAAAGAACATAAAAATCTCACAAAATAACATCAAAATGTTGAAAATCACAGCGAAATGTTATATTCAATCCCCATGAAAGCTCAGGAACGCAAAAACCGCATCATTGATCTGTTGGTCGAGCAAAGCCGCGCCAGCGTCGAAGAGCTGGCCGCCTCGTTCTCGGTGTCCAAGATGACAATCCACCGCGACCTAGACGAATTGGAATCCGCAGGCCTGTTGCGCAAAATTCGCGGGGGCGCATCCATAGAACCCAGCGCCCAATTCGAAAGCGGCTTTCGCTATCGCGAGCGGCGCGCCATTCAGGATAAACAGCGCATCGCACAGGCCGCCGCCGCCTTGATAGAGCCGGGCATGTGCATCCTGTTGGATGATGGATCAACCACCGGCATGGTGGCCGATCACCTCGCCACAATCCGTCCGTTAACGGTGATCACCAATAACCTGTCGGTGGTGACCAAGCTGGCCCAGGTGGATGGCATAAACCTGATCACCTTGGGCGGGAATTATTCACGCAAATTCAACGGATTTTTTGGCCTGCTGACCGAGGCCGCCCTGCGCGAATTGCGCGTTGATCTGGCGCTGGTGTCCTCATCCGCCATTGTCGGCAGCAAATGTTTCCACCAAGACCAAGAGGTGATCCAATCCAAGCGCCTGATGGTGGCCGCCGCCCACAGCAGCTGTTTGTTGGTGGATCACCAGAAATTCACCCGCACCGCCCTGCACTATTTCGCAGACCTCAATTCATTCGAGCAGGTCATCACCTCTCGCCCCCCTACCCCCGAAATCCAAGAGACCCTCACAAACGCCGGCGTGCACCTGCGCATCGCCCCCCACTAAAAAGGTTCAAACATGAGCACCCAAGACAAAGACGCACCCCTGCGCGAAGACATCCGCCTTCTGGGCAAATTGCTGGGCGATACCGTAAAGGCCCAAGCAGGCCCCGAAACATACGAATTGGTGGAAAAAATCCGCACCAATTCCATCGCCTTTGTGCGCGATGCCAATGCCGATACCAAACAATCGCTGGAAAAAACATTGGCCAGCATGACCCCAGAGGAAACCGTGGTGGTGATCCGCGCCTTTAGCTATTTTTCCCACCTTGCCAATATGGCCGAGGATCAGCACCACATCCGCCGCAACCGCGCCCATGAATTGGCAGAATCCCCCCCCCGCGATGGATCACTGGCCAAGGCATTCCAGCGCGCCATAACCGAAGGATCCAGCGTGCAGGACCTGCTGGACTTCTTTAACAATTCCACCGTTCGCGCCGTGCTGACCGCCCACCCAACCGAGGTGCGCCGCCAATCCACCATGCGCCGCGAAATCGCCATGGCCAAATTGCTGGCCAAACGCAGCCGCAACCAGCTGTCCCCCAGCGAACAGGCCGAGGTCGAGGCCAAACTGCGCCGCGCGGTTCTGGTGCTGTGGCAGACAAATATCATCCGCCCCGCCAAACTGACCGTGTCAGACGAGGTCTCCAACGGGCTGGCCTATTACGATTACACCTTCTTCAAAGAACTGCCCAAGCTGTATTCCGAAATCGAAACCAGCCTGACGCAAATGGGTGCCAAGGATGCCCACAATCTGGCATCCTTCCTTAAAACCGGCGCATGGATTGGCGGCGATCGCGACGGCAACCCCTTTATTGACAAGACCGTCATGCAGGGCACCATGAACACCCAAAGCCGCAAGGCCCTTGGCTATTACATCGAACAGGTGGGCAAACTGAACGACGAGTTGTCGCTGTCTTCGCGCCTGATCAATGTATCCGATGCTTTGCAAGACTTGGTCGGCCAATCCAAGGATAACTCTATCCACACCGCCACCGAACCCTATCGCAAGGCGCTAAAAACCATCAAGGCCCGCCTGTCCGCCACCCTGAAATCCCTAGATGGCCCCGCCAAACGGCGCGCGGGGCAATCAGGCTATGCCACCGCGCAGGATTTCACCAATGATCTGAACATCATCAAGGATTCCCTGATCGACAACGGCTCTGCCTTGTTGGCACAGGGGCGTTTGCACCAATTGCTGCGCGCGGTTGATTGCTTTGGCTTTCACTTGGCCAGCCTTGATATGCGCCAGAACTCGTCGGTGCATCAGGATGTGGTGGCGGCATTGTTCAATGCCCTAGACAACACATCGGACTATGCATCCCTTTCCGAGGACGCGCGCATTGCGCTCTTGTCAGCCGAGCTGCAAAACGCCCGCCCGCTGCTGCGCCCCGATTTCACCTATGACGATGCCACCACCAAAGAATTGGAAATTTTCCAAACCGCCGCCGCCCTACGCGCAAAATTTGGCGATCAGTGCATCCAGAACGCGATTATTTCCAATGCACAATCCGCATCCGATTTGCTGGAATTGGCCGTGATCCTAAAACAGGTCGGCCTTGTGCGCCCAAATGGCGACACCAGCATGCACCTGATCCCGCTGTTTGAAACCATCGGCGATCTACAGGCCTGTCCTGGCATTATGGATGCGCTGCTGTCCAACCCACAGTTTCGCCGCCTGATCGATGCCACCGACGGCACCCAAGAGGTGATGCTGGGCTATTCCGACAGCAACAAAGACGGCGGCTTCATCACCTCTAGCTGGGAGGTCTACAAGGCCGAGATAGAGCTGGTGAAAGTGTTCCAAAAACACGGCGTGAAATTGCGCCTGTTCCACGGGCGCGGCGGCACCGTCGGGCGCGGCGGCGGGCCCAGCTATGATGCCATTTTGGCGCAACCAAATGGCGCCGTGAACGGCCAATTGCGCCTGACCGAACAGGGCGAGATCATTTCCAGCAAATACACCAACCCAGAATTGGGGCGGCGCAATCTGGAAACATTGGCCGCATCCACCCTAGAGGCATCGCTGCTGCAAAAATCACGCCCAGATCCATTGCCCGACTACCTATCGGCCATGGATGAAATCTCCACCAATGCGTTTAAGAAATATCGCGGGCTGGTCTACGAGACACCAAATTTTGTGGATTATTTCTGGAATGCCACCGTGATTAATGAAATCGCCGGGCTGAACATCGGCTCGCGCCCCGCCTCGCGCAAGAAAACACGCGCAGTCGAAGATCTGCGCGCCATCCCATGGGTCTTCAGCTGGTCACAATGCCGCCTGATGGTACCGGGCTGGTATGGGTTTGGCACCGCCGTGCACCAATACCTAGCCGATCATGGCGATGCAGGTCTGGCCCAAATTCAAGGCATGTTCAAAGAGTGGCAATTCTTCCAGTCGCAAATGTCGAACATGGATATGGTTCTGTCCAAAACCGATCTGGGCATCGCGCGGCGCTATGCGGATTTGGTACCGGATCAAGATCTGGCCAAGACCGTGTTTGACATGATCAGCGCCGAACATGCGCTGACCATCGAGATGCTGTTCAAAATCACGGGCCAAACGCGGCTGTTGGAATCCAACCCGCTGTTAGAGCGCTCGATCAAAAACCGCTCGCCGTATTTTGACCCGATCAACCATATTCAGGTGGATCTGCTACGCCAGTACCGCGAGAATGAAAACGACGAGAACATCCTGCTCGGCATTCAGCTATCGATCAATGGCATCGCCGCTGGTCTACGCAACAGCGGATAAAAAAGGCGCGGGGGCGTGTACCCCCGCGCCTGCATTAGGGGGATTGGGGGCCCCTAACGAACCACATAAACCGAACAGCCCGAGTGGCGCACAATGCGCGCCGCATTCGGACCCAGCAAATAATCCTTGAAATCAGGCTTATGCGCGCCGACCACGATCAAATCCGATCCGGCCTCTTTGGCCACCTTTAGCACCTCGTCATAAGCATTGCCCGTGGCCACGATATGGCGGATTTTGATATCCCCCCCCGTGCCCAAGGCATCGATCACCTCTTGCTTTAGGCGTGCCTTGGCCTCGGCCAGTGCCTTGTCGTGATGCCCCTCGCTAAAGAAAGAGCCAACAACGCTCATGCCAAAATCAGGCACCACCGTCACCACATCCAAATTCGCCCCCTCCATCTCGGCCAGACGGGCGGCAATTTTTATCACCTTGGCGTCTTCGCCGCTGTTGCTGATGTCGACTGCAACCAGAACTGAACTGCTCATGATACCTCTCCTGTGCGGCCCACGCGGGCACGTTGTAATAGACCCACCAATACCAAGAGGATCAATGCAGGGATAAACACCCATTCCTTGGCCATTTGATCGGCGGGGGCCTTGACCGATGCGATCTGCACCGGCTGATCCCCATAGAAATCAAAGCTGCCCAAAGATGTCGCAAATGGCGAGCTGAACGAAGGCTCGTCCATTTTCACCACATCGCCCTCGGGTATCAACAACAGCCCCGTGGCATCCAGACGCGCCGATGCATCGCCCGCAACAGGCAGAACCAGCGTGGTTTCCTTGATTTCACCGCTGTCAAAATCAGGCCCAGAAACGATCAAGCGCATCTCGCCCCCCGCCTCTGCACCCGCCAGCGCCTCGGAAAATGCCGCAGGTTTAATATCCTCGAACGGCGGCTGAATGCGATTCATCACAAAATCAGGACGGAACAAAACAAAGGCAATCAACACCAAGGCCACGCTCTCGTAGATACGCGATTTGGTCACAAACCAGCCCATAGTACCGGCCGTAAAGGTCAGGATCGCAATCGAGGCAATCACAAAGACCAATATCCCCTGCGCCCAGCCCACATCGATCAACAACAGATCGGTGTTAAAGATGAATACAAACGGCAGGGCAACGGTGCGCAGGCTGTAGAAAAACGCCACAAACCCCGTCTTGATCGCATCCCCACCAGAAACAGCGGCCGCCGCAAAACTGGCCAGCCCCACAGGCGGGGTCACATCCGCCATAATCCCGAAATAGAACACAAACAGATGCACCGCAATCAGCGGCACGATCAAACCAGATTGCGCCCCCAATTCAACAACCACACCCGCCATCAAGGATGACACCACGATATAATTCGCCGTGGTCGGCAGACCCATGCCCAAAATCAAACTTAGCAAACCAACCATCACCAGCATCAACACCAGATTACCACCCGATAGGAATTCCACCAGATCGGCCATAACCTGACCAACACCCGTTAATGTTACCGTACCCACAATCACACCGGCCGTGGCCGTGGCCAGACCAATACCGATCATGTTGCGCGCGCCATCAATCAAGCCTTGGATCAAATCCGCAACACCATCGCTAAAGCGGCTAATGGGGTTTTCCTCGCCGCGAAACAGCGCCTTTAGCGGGCGTTGCGTCAACAGGATCACAAACAACAGCGATGTGGCCCAGAATGCCGACAGGCCAGGGGATTTCTGCTCGATCATTAGGAAATAGACCAAGACGATAATCGGCAACAGATAATACAGGCCGGCACGGTAAATCTCGCCAACCACGGGCAATTCCACGTCCTTGGCATTTGGATCATCCACCGCCAGATCTGGCACCGATGCCGCCAGCTTTAGCAGACCCACATAGGTGGCCAGCAACAGCAAGGACAGAATAATTCCAGACCCATCAGGCACCATAGAAATGATCGCGCGCACCGGATATTGCACCCCGTAACACAGGGCCGCAAAACCTACGAAAAACGCCATCATACCGCCAATGGTGCGCCCCATGGAAACCACACGGTTGCCAAGGGTGGGCATATTGGATTTCACCGCCTCTAGGTGCACGATGTACACCAATGCAATGTAGGAAATCGTGGCGGGTAGAAATGCGTGTGTGATCACCTCGACATAGGAAATATTCACATATTCCACCATCAAGAACGCCGCAGCCCCCATCACGGGCGGCATGATCTGCCCGTTGACCGAGCTGGCCACCTCGACCGCGCCGGCCTTCTCGGAACTGAACCCAACCCGTTTCATCAACGGTATGGTGAATGTCCCCGTGGTCACCACATTGGCAATAGATGATCCAGAGATCAGCCCAGTAGCCGCAGAGCCAACCACAGCCGCCTTAGCTGGCCCACCCTTTAGGTGGCCCAAGGCACCAAAGGCCATCTTGATGAAATAATTCCCCGCACCGGCCTTATCCAGCAATGCGCCAAACAACACGAACAAGAACACAAATTTGGTAGAAACCCCCAGGGCTATGCCAAACACACCCTCGGATGTGATCCACATATGGCTCATCGCCTTCTTCAATGATGCGCCCTTCCAACGGATTACATCAGGCACAATTTCCGAAGAGCCAAAGAAAACATACAACAAGAAAATCGTAGCAATGATCGCCATCGCAGGCCCCAGCGCACGGCGCGCCGCCTCGAACAATAGGATCAAACCAACCAGCGCAAACCATTTGTCGGTGTTATCCGCCAAACCACCCGCATCTACGATCTTTTGGTAAAAGAAAAACCCATACAGCGCGATAAACGCGCCCAAGCCCGCCATCACCCAATCTTGGATCGGGATATAATCCCGCGGGCTGGATTTCAGCGCAGGATAGGCCATAAAGGCCAAGAATATTGCAAAGGCCAGATGGATCTGACGTGAATTATTAATAATATCGCCGGGCAAAATATAATTTGCCAAGGGTGATGCCAAGATCACCTGAAACACCGACCAAACCACCGCAATAATCGCCAAGAACATGCCCACAGACCCCGCAGGCGCACGCGCGCCAGCATCCGTTGATGCCACCAGTTCCTGTAGCTCTTCTTCGCTTAATGGGCGATTCTCACTTGAATTCTCCGCCATAACCTCTCCCCTTTTTTAATAATGCCCCCATGGGCAAAGGGGCGCGCAACGCGCACCCCCATGATTTGATTATTTGATCAAACCAGCTTCTTTATAGTATTTAGCCGCACCAGGGTGCAGAGGGGCTGATAGACCAGCTGTGGCCATATCCGCAGGCTGAAGATGCGCAAACGCTGGGTGCAGCTTGCGGAAATCTTCGATGTTTTCCATCACTGATTTCACAACTTGGTACACCGCTTCTTCTGATACTTTGTCTGATGTTACAAATGTGGCACCCACACCAAATGTTGCGGTATCCGCATCATTGCCGCGGTACATGCCGCCCGGAATGTTGGCGGTACGATAAAACGGGTTATCCCCAACCAAAGAGGCAACCGCATCACCGTCAACGGTAACCAATACGGAATCACATGCGGTGGTGGCCTCTTGGATAGAACCAGATGGGTGACCAACGGTGTAAACCATGGCATCAATTTGGTTATCACATAGGGCGGCTGATTGCTCGGCGGCCTTCAGCTCTGTTGCCAATGCGAAATCACCGGTTGTCCAGCCCTTGGCCTCTAGCAATACTTCCATAGTGCCGCGCTGACCAGACCCTGGGTTGCCGATATTTACGCGCTTGCCCTTTAGATCATCAAAATTGGCGATGCCTGCATCGGCACGTGCCACCACGGTAAACGGCTCTGGGTGTACAGAAAATACTGCGCGCAGACCCTCGAATGCACCAGCCTCTTCGAATTTTGATGTACCGTGGAAGGCATGGTGCTGCCAATCAGATTGGGCCACACCAAATTCCAGCTCGCCTTCGCGGATGGTGTTGATGTTGTAAACAGAACCACCTGTTGATTCCACAGAACAGCGGATGCCGTGCTCTTTGCGGCCCTTGTTCACCAGACGACAAATCGCGCCACCTGTTGGGTAATACACACCCGTAACACCACCGGTACCGATGGTGATAAACTCTTCTGAATGCGCGGCAGGTGCCGTTACGGCCAAAACAGCAGCAACAGCTGATAGAGATTTTAACATTATACTTCTCCCATATGTATAAATTTCGTCGTGGCCCCGTAAACAGCACGGAACCCACGCTTGGTAACCATGTTCCAACCTCGCCAAAATTTCTATGCGCAGGGTTACCTAGGCAAATATACGTATTTGCCAGCCACCACGCCCGCCACACGCACCACAAGGCAAATATACGTATTTGCCCGCCACCACGCCCGCCACGCGCACTACAAGGCAAATATACGTATTTGCCCGCCACCGCCCCTTAGGCAAATTTACCAATTTACCCAATTCAATTTTTACAGATACTGCACTAGACTTCTTCACCACCCATAACCCCGTAGAAAGATCAGGGCACAGCATGAAACTCTCGCTCGGCGCACTGCTTGCAATCTGTCTCGCTGGCCTGCAATTTATCGCAGTCCTCACCGTGGTGTTGTTGTCCTATTTCACCTCGCAAAGGGTGCTGATCGATCACGCCCGCGCACAGATGTCCGATCTGGGCCAAAACGCCATCCTACATTCCAAAGGCTTCCTAGATCCCGCCCTTGGCACCGCACAATTGGCCAAGCGGCTGGCCGAAAACCAAATCATCGCCAGCGACAACCCAGAAGAACTAGAGGCCCTGCTGTTCCAGCAGCTCTTGCTGGCGCCTAAATTTTCTGGCGTATATTTTGGCGATGAACAGGGCAATTTCGTCTTCGTTAGCCGCACCGAGGCCACCGCCCCCTACCGCACCAAATTCATCCGCCAATCCGATACCCTCAGACATACAGAATACATTTGGCGCGATGCGGATTTTAACGTGGTCAAACGCCAGTCAGACCCACATGACACATTCGACCCGCGCGGCCGCCCGTGGTATACCCACGCCAAATCCAGCCGCGATATCATCTGGACAGACCCCTATATATTCTTCTCGTCACAACGCCCGGGCATCACCACCGCCACCCCCGTAATCGGCACCGATGGCCTGTTGCGCGGGGTGATCGGCGTGGATATCGAAATTCAGGCCCTATCGGAATTTCTGGCACAGCTGAAAATCGGCGCATCAGGGGCGGCGATGATCCTGAATCGCAACGGCGATGTTATCGCCCACCCAGACCCCAATCTGATAAAAATAAAACGCCCCAATGGTAATCTAGATTTTGTCAGCATCAGCGATATCCCCGATGACATCGCCCAAACCGCCTTTGGCACCCTGACCCCATCAGATATCGGCGCCCTAACCCAAGAGGTGCAATCAGATTTCCACCACAGCGGCGACAACTATGTCTCGACCCTGATCCCCGCGCATGGGCAATCCCTGCCATGGACAATTGCCATCTATGCCCGCGAGGATGATTTCATTGGCGGTATCAAAGACAACCGCACCCGCAACATCTGGATCGCCGCCGTTATCGCCATGATCAGCGGCGCCGCAGGGCTAAAGCTGGCACAATATATTAACCGCCCCGTGCGCAATTTCGCCAAACGCGCCACACAGGTGGTGCGCGGCGACCTGCCCGCCGATCACGCCCTAGGCAAAACCTACCCAGAGCTGCGCGAGGCCAACCAAACCCTGATCCAAGAGATCACGCGGCGCAAAACATTCGAACGCGAATTCGGCCTGACATTCGATATGGCCGCACAGGGCATGGCACAAATAGACCCAGAAACCGGCCAATTCACCCGCATAAACCAACAGCTGTGCGATATATTGGGCTATGACAACGACCAAATGCTGGCCATGCGCCTTGGCGATATCCTGCACCCCGATACCCCCGCCCAAGAGATCGCCCTGCGCGCCGCCCTGCACCAAGGCAATGCCTATGACCACGAACACCGCTTCTTGCACCACGCAGGCGGGGAAATCTGGCTGCGGCTAAACGCAATCCTGCTGCGCGATCCACAGGGCAACCCCCTGCATATCATCGCCAGCATCGATGACATCACCCAGCACAAAGAGGCCGAGCAAAAAATCAGCGCCCTACGCCAAGAGCTATCGCATTTCGCGCGGGTGAATATGATGGGCCAGATGGCCTCTGGTCTGGCACACGAGCTAAACCAGCCGCTGACCGCCATCACCCAAAACGCCGATGCCGCCCTCCTGACCCTAGAGGATCAATCAGACCCAAACCCAGAGCTGCGCCAGATATTAACCGAGCTGGACGCACAGGCGCATCGTGGTGCAGATATCATCCGTGCCCTGCGTGGATTTGTACGCAAGGATGGCGGCACCAAGGCCGCCTTTGATCTGGGCGAATTGGTCACCCAAACCTTCCGCCTTGTCCACCCAGAGGCCACCGAGCACCGCGTGGCGCTGATATGCGATCCCCCCCCC
>NZ_BSNN01000008.1 GCF_030160015.1 Amylibacter marinus | reverse complement strand
TCATCCGAATGCCGTTTTCGTGCCATGTCTCACTACTCCAGTCTCTAATAAACAATGGCACAGTTTTAGGGGGACGAGACAGTGTCATGAAAACGTCTTTTGCAAAAACTATGGATGACCTTGCCAACGGACGCACGCCATCGGATTTAGTGTTTCCAGACCGCGAAAGTCGACATACTGTGCTTTGGAATGATGAAGAGATCAAACCAGATGAAATATTTGTAGTTCGCTCTTACGATGAAGATTATTCATCGGATGAAGTTTCAACTTTACTCGCGAATCTGGAACTTAAGAAAAAGTACGAGGAGGCTCACAAGCAAGTAGCGACGTCCAAAACAGTTCTTGATAAGCGCCTTCGGGAGCTCGCGGGTTTTGGAAGCAAATCTAGAGAAAATATAGATTTACACATCCAAGAGCTGGCGGAGGGAAATTATTATGAGGCACTCAAGGCGCTTAACGATGAACTTGATACAACGCCAACGTCATCAATCTCAGATGCAAATTTCAAAATAATTTTTGACAAGAAGGTACAGGCCCTTCTTTCAAATGCAGATATTAACAAAACCATTGCGGACTTCTCTGAAAAATACACCGAGTTAACAGACAGCTCCCCAATACTTAGAGAAAATTTCCAGTACCATCATGTCACTCAAGTCCACCAGCAACTTAGCAATAACAATTTTTTCGAAGCAGGACATAGCGTAAACTTAGTCAACGAAAATGGCGACGAAAAAATAGAATATACTTCAGACGCTGATATGCTTGATGCAATCAATTCTGAGAAAGATCGCATACTCAACACTCCAGAGGTAAAAAGCAATTTTGAGAAGTTGAATTCAAAGCTGACCAATAAAGAGCTGCAAACTTTTAGGGACTATATCACCAAAAATCAGCACCTCATTACAGAGCTGCAAGATATGGTCGGCTTTAAGCGGAAGCTTTGGATACAGTATCTCATACAAGCCAAAACTGAATATGACGATTTAGTCCAAAGCTACACAAATAGTCAGATCGAATTGACTGAAATAGTTAAGCAAGCGAGTTTGGATCGTAGTGACTGGGATACTGTAATAGAGGACTTTAATCGCCGCTTTCTGCATCTACCCTTTCAGGTTTTCGTCGAGAATAAGGTTGATGTGATTTTAGAAGCCAAAACCCCAAGCATAGGATTTCGCTTCTTCGATCCTGAATCTGAACGACACTTTGGTTCAGGAGAGAAGAAGGAGCTTCTCAGAGTTCTTAGTACTGGTGAGGCACGTGCGCTTTACATACTGAACATTATGTTCGGCACCTACACGCGCTGGAAGTCAAGAAAGAAAACATTGTTTGTTTTTGATGATATGGCTGATTCATTCGACTACAAAAACAAGTTTGCCATAGTGGATTATCTGCAAGAAATTACCGTCCCCGAAGACTCCAATTTCTTGGCAATAGTACTGACTCACAATTTTGACTTTTTGCGAACAATTGAAAGTCGTGGGATTTGTAAGGCAGCTCAATGCGTTCTCGCCCTTAAGAAGAATGACCAAATTGTGCTCGAGCAATTCAAGCAATCTGACATACGAAGTCCGTTTCAAAAATGGAAGAAACGTATAAATGAGCCGACTATCCAAATTGCTCTTATTCCCTTCATCAGGAATTTAATTGAATACAGCCAAGGGACAAAAATTGAAAGCGGCGACGATGGTGCAGATCGAGTAGAGAACCCTACTTATCAGACACTGACTCGTATGCTGCATTTTAAAGAACAGAGCGAAACCTTAACGATTGGCGATTACAAAACGGTCTTCGATCACGTTTTGGAAAATTGCAGTCTGCCAGATGAAAACTTGGACAAAAGTATCTTGGAATATATTTTCGAGACCGCCGATGCGTGCCTAGATGCACCTGACGGTATAAATCTGGAGCACAAGATAGTGTTGTCTATTGCCACGCGCATTTGGGCAGAGCGTTATATGATCGAAAAGCTTCGTGAAACTGACGAGCACTATGAATTTTCAACTAAGCAAACTGGAGAGATCGTTCCCGACTATGTGACTGCCTACAATAACCAAAAGGAACATATAAGGCTTGCACGGCGTGTTGCTTTGATCACTCCAGCAAACATCCATATCAATGCTTTCATGTACGAACCAATCTTGGATATGGGTTTTGACGAGCTCAAAGGCCTATACTCAGAAGTTAAAGCATTTTTTGTTTAGGAAGACGACCCAAGGTGTGCACCCTCGGGCCGCCAGAGCTCCAATAAAGAGCCCGTGTTTACTCTCGAGCGAGTAGACGCTCTTCAAGCCAATCAAGTACTTCCTGTTCCACCCACCCGACACGATTTGGGCCCAGCATTACCCGCTTGGGGAATTTGCCTGCCTTCTCCAGTCGAGCGATGTGTTGCGGTGAGTACAGAACCAACTCTTTAAGCGCCTTCTTCGACAGTATTTTCATCACGATATCTCCATGAAATATGGAGCATCGCGATGCCCCGAGTTGAGGTTAGACCTCGGCCCGAGTGTTTTGCTTGTATCAAGAGTTGATTAGATTTTCCAGAAACGCGTCATGGTGCGCCAACGCATCCCTCATTTCGCTTAGATATGAGTGGCGATTGTAGATGCCAGCAACACCGCTAAATGACCCACTCTGGTGGTTCAAAATCTTTTCGGTGACGTGAATGGGTACACCAAGTCGTGCCATATTAGATGAGAGGGTGCGGCGTAGGTCGTGCAGGGTGAAGTGTTCAATATCGACGGCCTTATCTAAGGCCTCTTTGACCCGCCTGATGCCATTGAAGGGCTTTTCAGGGTCTTTCCCTGCAAACACGTAGATGCCCTCGCTTTCACGCGTCTCAAGGATGTGCATGGCCGTTGGCGGCAGGGGCAATGTATGAGAGCGGTGGTTTTTGGTTCGTTCATCTGAGAGGTGCAAATGACCGTCATCAATTTCATCCCAGCGCAAATGACCAATTTCCGTGCGGCGTTGTCCTGTGAGGATAAGTAAAGCAACCATGTCGTGAAATAGGGTGCGGTTGGTTCGGACGTAGCTGTACAGCGCCTTGAGTTCTTCATCGTCTAAGACGCGGTCACGGCTCTTGAGACGGGCTGGCTTCTTGTCTGCGGCTATTGGATTGTGATCCATGTACTGATTGCGGACACACCAGTTAAAGAAGACCTTGAGCGCTGTGAAGGCGTAATTCTGGTTGGTAGGGGTATCGATCAGTTCATCCAGTTTGCGGTATACGTCTGCGCGTTCAAGTTGGGCCAAATCCTTTTTGAAGCCAAAGAAGTTCAGGTGCCGCCTGTACTCTCGCACGGTGATGGTGCGAAGGCGTTTTTCGCAGTCAGCAATGAAGCGTTCTTTTGCGACTTCGAAAGACACTCTGACTTCTTGATGTTTGCCGAATGAGGCTTCGGACAGAAAGCGCTTTGCCTCACGCCGTGCATCAGCAAGGGATAGAGAGGGATAGCGTCCCAGCGTCTTCCAGCGTCTGCTTGGGCCAAACAAAACAACGAATGATTTGCTGCTGGTTGAGCAGCGAAGCCCAAATCCTGCTGTGGTTTCGTCCCAATAGCAAACCTGTCCACTTTCAGGGAGTGGCAGCTTCTTCACTGCCATATCGGTCAATCTCATCTTCATCTTAGCAACGCCTTAGCTACATAAATCGAGAGTATATGGACGTGAATCTATGTTCAAGTATGCGGCGTTAAAAATCAACAAGCTATTGAATAATAACAGTAATAGTTAATGTATGTTCCGCTATGTGAAGCCGTATGAATCGATAAAATAATAATTTGTAATCAGTAGGTCCGCGGTTCGAGTCCGTGTGGGGGCACCATTTCACAATAAAAATAACACGTTAGTAAATGTTTGGCCGAGTCGCGAGTGTCTTGCACGCGTCGAGTACAGCATAAACACAGAAACTGCTCATCCTCTGCTTCTGGCCATAAGAACGCATGATTGAGTCGCCACAAATCACAGTAGTCCGATGTCTGTGATTACGACGCCGAGCACTCGGCTGTATCCCATCAACACCTGTGAGACAGAGCGATTTGTTTTGCTATGCTAGAGTTTTTTGCTCATCCTAATCCTTGGAGGGATTTAAGATGAGACCGAGAACAGGGCCGAATGGATCGGCTGATAGACATGTGAAAGAGATTAAACGTAAAACGCGCATAACTTCCTGCGTAAACCCTACTGTTGGTTTCTTTCCCATAGATACTCTCCTTTAGCGCAAAATATGCGTTTAAAGGAGCGGCACAGGTGCGTGACAGGCCCACTGCTTTAGGGGGATGTTCGCGAGCCAGTCCAATCCAATACAACCTTGCCAGAACCGCCGGATTTCATCGCTTCAAAGCCCTGTTTAAATTCATCAACCGCAAAGCGATGGGTGATAACCTTGGAAACATCTAACCCATTTTGTAACATCGCAATCATCTTGTACCACGTCTCAAACATCTCGCGCCCATAGACGCCCTTGATGGTTATCGCCTTGAAGACAATGCGGTTCCAATTTACGGGGGATTGCCCTGGTGGAATACCCAGTAGGGCGATTTTTCCACCCATCACAAGGCTCTCTACGATCTGATCTAGCGCGGCCTGACTGCCTGACATTTCTAGCCCCACATCAAACCCCTGCGTCAACCCCAGCTCATGGGACACATCCGCAAGCGCCTCTTTGGTCACATCAACAGTGCGAACGCTGGGAACAACATGGGCGGCCAAGGCCAAACGATCGGGATTTATATCCGTGATCGCCACATTGCGCGCGCCTGCATGGCGGGCCACTGCGGCGGCCATAATGCCAATTGGGCCGGCACCCGTAATCAAAACATCCTCGCCCAATAGCTCAAAGCTAAGGGCCGTGTGCACCGCATTTCCCAGTGGGTCTAGGATTGCGCCGATTTCATCGGGAATATCATCGGGCAGGGGGATCACGTTAAACGCAGGCAGGCGTAAATACTGTGCAAAGGCCCCTTGCTCGTTTACCCCAATCCCGCGGGTGCCCGGATCTAGGTGGAATTTGCCCGCGCGGGATTGGCGACTGTCGGTACCGATTAAATGGCCCTCACCAGAACATCTTTGCCCCAGCTTCAACCCTGTAACATTCGTGCCAATCTCTACAATGGTTCCGGCAAATTCATGACCTGTGATCATCGGAACAGGTACGGTAGAGCGCGCCCATTCATCCCAGTTCCAAATATGAATATCGGTGCCGCAGATGCCGGTCTTGTTGATACGAATTAGCACGTCATCTGGGCCAATCTCTGGCACAGGCGCATTAACCATCCATAGGCCCTCTTCGGGCTTGGATTTTGCCAGCGCTGTCATCAGATTGCTGGACATCAAATTATCCCCAGCTTGCGGCCAACAGTCCCAAATGCCGCCAGCGCGCGGTCTAAGTCATCAACGCTAAGGGCGGCGTTCATTTGGGTGCGAATGCGCGCCTGCCCATGGGGCACCACAGGAAAGAAGAACCCTGAAACATAAACACCCTCGTCAAACAGGGCGGCGGCCATTTCCTGTGCAAGGCGCGCCTCGCCCAGCATCACAGGTACAATCGGATGAGACCCCGGTAATAATTCAAACCCCAGCGCGCTAAGCCCCGCGCGCCAATAGGCGGTGTTTTCAAACAGCTTGGCCCGCAGGTCCGCGCCTTCTTCAACCAGCCTCAGCGCCTCTAGGCCCGCATTCACGATCGACGGAGGCAGGGAGTTCGAGAATAGATAGGGTCGCGCCCGTTGGCGCAGCAAATCAATCGCTGGCTGTGGGCCGGCAATGTAGCCGCCAATGGCGCCGCCTAGGGCCTTGCCTAGGGTGCCGGTAATCAGATCAACGTCCACCCCGAAATGATCTGGTGTACCAGCCCCATTTGGCCCCATGAAACCGGTGGCGTGGCAATCATCTAACATCAATACCGCATTATACTGATCCGCCAATGCGCGGATTTCAGGCAATTTTGCCAAATAGCCATCCATGGAAAAGACGCCGTCAGTTGCGATCATAATATGACGGGCACCGCCTCGGCTGGCCTCTTTCAGCTTGGCCTCTAGATCGGCCATATCATTGTTAGCATAGCGGAAGCGTTTGGCCTTACACAGGCGAATGCCATCAATGATCGAGGCATGGTTCAGACTGTCAGACAGGATCGCATCCTCGGGGCCAAGCAGAGGCTCAAACAGGGCGCCATTGGCATCAAAGCAGGCTGCGAACAGGATCGCATCATCTTTCTTTAGGAATGCGGCCAACTTCTGCTCTAGGGTGCGGTGGATGTCTTGGGTGCCACAGATAAACCGCACGCTGGCCATGCCAAACCCGTGGCTTTGCATAGCGCTGTTGGCCGCTTGGATCAGGTTCGGATGATCAGCAAGGCCAAGATAGTTATTGGCACACAGGTTGATCACCTGTTTATCTGCAACGGATACGTTACCTGCCTGTGGCGACGTAATCATCCGCTCGCGCTTATACAGACCATCAGCGTCAATCTGCGTTAGTGTCTCTGATAGGTGATTTAGAAAATCGCTAGCCATGTGTCATCTCCTCTGATGAGGAGTATTCTGTCATAGCGGAATGGATTCCTCAATAGAGGAATCCGTTAAAGAGAACAAAATTCCACTAAATTGTACCTTCCGCATGTTTTACGATCAAAAATACCCGCGCGGGGCCGTTTAGCGCGGTGATACTATGGGCGACATCGGCTGCATAGCGCGCGGTACCACCCTGCATGACCTCGCTGGTGGCTGTGCCCGATCTTACCAAGACACTGCCTTCGAGAACTGTGAGTTGTTCGCGTGCGCCGCGCGCGTGGGGTTGGCTTTCCAATGCCCCCTGAACCCCAAACGAGATATCATAAACCTCGTGTCCGCCTGCATCCTCGGGGGGCGATAGGATCGAAATGCGGCAGGAATTCCCCATGTTATCAATGCTGGGCACATCCGAGGCTGCCAAAACATCTACGCGATCGCCTTCTAGCGGGTCTTCCAACAGCCCTGCGAAATCAACCCGCAATGCGCGGGTCAAGTTCCACAGTGTTGAAATGGTAGGGCTGCTTTCGCCGCGCTCGATTTGGCTAACCATAGAGCGTGATACGCCGCTTAGGTTCGCAACCGCCTCAAGCGAAAGGCCCTGTGCCTTGCGGGCCTCTTTCAGACGAGTAGGCAGGCGGTTTAGAATAGTGTCATTGTTTTCCATCATGACGGAAAATTACACGCGGCAGGCTATCTGGCAAGGTGAAATAAGGCCTCCACGAGACTATCACGCTGTTTTTGCGCGCCGCGCCTGAATGTACTCATCAACAGCGTCGCGCTGTTTGGTATCCAAATACAGCCCCCGCTTGGTCCGCCGCCATAAGAAATCTTCGCCGGTTTGAACCCATTCATTGTCAATGGCCCAGTCCAGCTCGCGCTGATACACATCGCCACCAAAGTGACGGCCCAACTCTGATAGAGACTTGCACCCTGCAAGCAGATCGGCGCAATCCGTCCCATAGCTGCGCAGCAGGCGCCTAGCGTAGCGACGCTCGATAAAGGCAAAGCGGTTCATGAAATCACGCAACAGCGCATCAACACCATCCACAGGGAAATCTCCGCCGGGCAGGGGCACACGGCATGTCCAGTTTTCGCTGGTATTGGGGCGCAGTTTCACCACCTCGTCCAGCACCGATTCAGCCAACTTGCGATAGGTGGTAATCTTGCCGCCAAAGATATTAATCAGCGGACCACCCGCCTCTTGGTTTACCTTGATTACATATTCGCGTGTTGCCGCAGTGGCATTCGCCGCCCCATCATCATAAAGCGGGCGCACGCCGGCATAGTGCCAGACGATGTCATCGGTATTGATTGGGTCTACCAAATACTGGGATACGAATTCGCACAGATACTCTTGCTCAGATGTGGTACATTCTGGGACCGTCGAGGCGGCATCGTGATCAGCATCTGTAGTCCCAATTAGGGTGAAATCATCCTCGTAGGGGATGGCAAAACAAATGCGCCCATCCTTGCCCTGAAAGAAATAGGTTTTGTCACCTTCAAAAAGTTTGCGGGTCACAATGTGGCTACCGCGTACCAAGCGAACCTTGCCCTGTGCGGTGGTCTCTACTGTGTTTTCGATGATGTCCTGCACCCAAGGCCCACCCGCATTCACCAAGATTGCCGCGCGGTGCAAGGCAACTTCGCCACTGTTTTGATCACGCGTTTCGATTTCCCAGTGGTCGCCTGTGTGTTTGGCGTTGGTGACTATGGTGCGCGGTAGAATAGTGGCACCGCGGGCCCGTGCATCACGGGCATTCAGCACAACCAAACGCGCATCCTGAACCCAGCAATCAGAATATTCAAATGCCGTTGTGAATTTTTCCCGTAGTGGTGCACCTGCGGGATCATGGCGCAAATCCAGTCGTGTGGTGGCAGGCAAAATTTTACGCCCGCCAAGATTGTCATAAATGAACAAGCCAAGGCGGATCATCCACGCAGGTCTGCGCCCCTTCATCCAAGGCATCAATAGGGTCAAGAGCTTGGAGGCCGGTGTTGAACCCTCGAAACGCATGGATTTGTGTACAGGTAATACAAAACGCATTGGCCAACTGATGTGGGGTACTGCCGCTAGCAGGTTCTCGCGCTCGATTAATGCCTCGCGCACCAAGCGGAATTCAAAGAACTCCAAATACCGCAGGCCACCATGAAATAGCTTGGTCGACGCAGATGAGGTCGCCCCGCCTAAATCTCCCATTTCCGCCAGCGTGACCGATAGGCCACGCCCGGCAGCATCGCGGGCAACGCCGGTACCGTTAATACCGCCGCCAATTATAAATATATCTAGTGTCTTAGTCATTAGGGGTCTCCGTGGGGGGCATTAGGATGGTGGTGCCGAATTGGTGGGCGCGTTCTTGAAACTCTTGTGGCGGCGGCGCGTCGGTTACGATGAAATCTATATTGTCTAGTTTGGCAATCCGGATCGGGGCATTCACGTCAAATTTGGCGGAATCGATTACCAAAATACGGGTGCGCGCGTTTTCAAGAATGGCGCGCGCTACCGCCACCTCACGCGGGTCAAAATCCAAGATCGACCCATCAACATCAATCGAAGAGGCGCCAATAACCGCGAAATCGGTCTTGTAATCGGAAATATGGCGTACAGCCTCTTCGCCGACAATGGCGCCGTCTGATGTACGCACTGTACCACCAATTAGCACCAAAGAGGCCATGCGCGCGCGGCGCAGGATATGGATAATATTTATGTTGTTGGAGATGACAGTCAGATCTTCGTGCAGGGTTAGCGCGGTTGCAACCTGCTCTGTTGTTGTGCCGATATTCAGGATTACAGAGGCCCCATTAGGGATTAGCTGTGCTGCGGCCTGTGCTATCTGTTGCTTACCTGCGGCATTCTTCAATCTGCGCTCTTCATAGCCCATCGATACCGATGCCGCCAGCCGCCGCGCACCGCCGTGCGTACGTGTGGCCAGCCCCTGATCGCACAGTTCTGCCAGGTCACGCCGGATGGTCTGGGTGGTCACCTGCAACTCTTGCGAGAGGGAATCTACCTCGACGCTACCCTGTAGCTTTAGCAGATTTATGATGCGTTTTTGACGGTTGTTCACGGCGTGCCTCGGGGGATTCGAATCTAAGTTCATTTGAACATATTTGGTATAATAGTGAAAGGGCAAGTTTTAAGTCATTGTAAAAGTTAATAAATATTAAACTACTAATAAAATAGTTGACAAAACAAGGCGCGCGAACGAACATGAATTTCATCGGATTTTACCGATACCAAAACATCAGGGAGGAACAATGATGCGAAAGTATCTACTCTGCGCCGCTGCCACATGTGCAGTTATCGCAGGATCAACAGTCGCGTTCGCAGATGCGACAGCAGCCAAGAAATGGATCGACCAAGAATTCCAACCATCCGCTCTTAGCAAGGAAGAGCAGATGAGTGAAATGCAATGGTTTATCGATGCATCAAAGCCATTTGCGGGTATGGAAATCAATGTCCTATCAGAAGGTATCCCAACACACGGATATGAATCCGAGGTGTTGACTAAGGCCTTTGAGGAAATTACCGGCATTAAGGTAAATCATCAAATTCTGGGCGAGGGCGAGGTCGTTCAAGCGGTCCAAACCCAAATGCAGACCAAGCGCAACCTATATGATGCCTATGTCAATGACAGTGATCTGATCGGTACGCATTCGCGCCTGCAGCTGGCCTATAACCTAACAGATTTCATGGCAGGCGAAGGCGCAGATGTCACCAATCCGATGTTGGATTTAGATGATTTCATGGGGACGCAATTCACGACAGGCCCCGATGGCGATCTGTACCAATTGCCTGATCAACAATTTGCCAACCTATACTGGTTCCGCAAAGATTGGTTCGACAACGAAGAGTACAAAACAGCGTTCAAGGCCAAATACGGCTATGATTTGGGCGTGCCAGTCAACTGGTCGGCCTATGAAGATATCGCCGAGTTCTTCTCAAATGATGTGAAGGAAATCGACGGTACGGCCATCTATGGGCATATGGATTACGGTAAACGTGCCCCAGATTTGGGCTGGCGGATGACCGATGCGTGGCTGTCAATGGCCGGTGCAGGATCCAAGGGCGAGCCAAATGGTGTGCCGATTGATGAATGGGGCATCCGCATGGAGGCAGGCTCATGTAATCCAGCGGGCGCATCTGTGTCTCGTGGCGGTGCCGCCAATGGGCCAGCGGCGGTTTATGCCATCCGCAAATGGGACGAATGGCTGCGCGCCTATGCTCCACCTGGTGCGGCATCTTTTGATTTCTATCAATCTTTGCCAGCATTGAGTCAAGGTAACGTCGCCCAGCAAATCTTTTGGTACACTGCATTTACCGCAGATATGGTGAAGCCACAATCCGAGGGCAACAATACGGTTGATGAAAACGGCAAGCCCCTGTGGCGGATGGCACCCAGCCCTCATGGGCCATACTGGGAAGAAGGCCAAAAGGTCGGCTATCAAGATGTGGGGTCATGGACAATCCTGAAATCCACGCCGCTAGAGCGCGCCAAAGCAGCATGGTTGTATTCACAATTTGTGGTATCCAAAACTGTGGATGTGAAGAAATCCCATGTGGGTTTGACCTTCATTCGTGATAGCTCTGTTAACCATGCATCATTCTCAGAACGTGCGGAAAACCTAGGCGGATTGGTTGAATTCTACCGCTCGCCTGACCGGGTAGCATGGTCGCCAACAGGTATTAATGTACCGGATTACCCAAAATTGGCGCAGATTTGGTGGCAGCAAATCGGTGATGTGAACTCTGGTGCATTTACCCCGCAACAGGCGATGGATCGCTTGGCCGAGGAAATGGATATCACCATGGCACGCATGCAGGCCGCGGATGAGCGCGCAAATGTTTACGGGGGCTGCGGCCCGCGCCTAAACGAAGAGAAATCTGCAGAACATTGGTATGCTAACGGCGGTGCAAAGCCTCCATTGGCCAACGAAAAACCAGCCGGCGAGACCGTCAATTATGACGATTTGGTTGCGCGCTGGAACCAATAGACAGCATCTTTTGGGGCCGGTTTGCGGCCCCATTTCCCAATCCCACGATCCATGTGATCCCGAAACAAAGATTTAAAAATGGCTCTCGAACTCCGCCAAGTGACCAAGGTCGTTGGCTCTAACATGCACATAAAAGAAACCAGTTTGGTTCTAGAGCAAGGACATTTTAATGTTTTGCTGGGACAAACAGGGGCTGGAAAAACATCATTGATCAAATTGATGGCCGGCTTGGATAAAGCCGCATCAGGGCAAATTTTGATGGATGGCATCGATGTCACCAACCAAAGCCCTCAAAAGCGTCAGATATCGCTGGTACATCAGTTTTTTGTAAACTACCCGCATATGACCGTTTATGATAATATCGCCTCGCCCCTGCGCCTGTCTGGCATGGGCAAAGATGCGATTGCAAAGCGGGTGAATGAAACCGCTGATATTTTACAGCTGATCCCGATGCTACAGCGTCGCCCCCATGAGTTATCTGGTGGTCAACAACAGCGTTGTGCCCTGGCCCGCGCGATCGCCAAAGACAGCACAGTCGTTTTCCTTGACGAACCTCTAGCCAATCTGGACTATAAATTGCGCGAAGAACTGCGCGATCAATTACCCGATCTTCTCGCTGGCCGCGGTGCGGTGGTGGTTTATGCCACATCGGAGCCAGAAGAGGCCCTGTTGTTGGGCGGAAAAACAGCGCTGATGGATGATGGACAGGTTACCCAATTTGGCCCCACCGCCCAGATTTACCGCCACCCGAAAAACCTTAACGCCGCGCGGGTGTTTTCTGATCCGCCGATCAATATCGCCGAGGTCATTGTGCGCGACAACCAAGTAGAGTTGTCACCAGAAATCACATGGCCCCTGTCGTCCAACGCCCCGAAAACCGCCGGCACATATACGCTGGGCATTCGCCCAAATTTTGTAGTGCCACAAAAAACCAGCGCATCTCAGGTGGCCCTTAAGGGGCGGGTTATGGTCAGCGAGCTAAGCGGATCAGAAAGCTCGGCCCATTTCGAAATGGGATGCAACGCATGGGTTTCGCAAGCACATGGTATCCACAATTACACCATCGGCCAAGAGCATGATTTTTTCATGGATCCCAGCAAATGTTTTTTCTTCGCGCCTGATGGCGCCTTGATCGCCTAGGAAAATATAATGGCAAAAATCACACTTAAAAATCTGCGCCACAGCTACTATCCTAATCCCAAGGACCCTGCGGATTTCGCACTAAAAGAGATTAATCTGGATTGGCAAGACGGCGGCGCCTATGCCCTGTTGGGGCCATCTGGGTGCGGAAAATCAACCCTGCTGAATATTGTTTCGGGCCTGCTAGCCCCATCAGATGGGCAAATTCTGTTTGATGACCAAGATGTCACAGACCTACCCCCCGATGCGCGCAATATCGCACAGGTTTTCCAGTTTCCGGTGATCTACGACACCATGACCGTTTACGATAATCTGGCATTCCCCCTGCGCAATCGCGGTATCAACGAGACAGAGGTTAGCACCCGTGTCACCGAAATTGCCCAGATGCTGGATGTCAACGATATGCTACAGACCCGCGCGGCCAACCTATCACCCGATAATAAACAGAAAATTTCCATGGGCCGTGGTCTGGTGCGCGATGATGTGAATGTGGTGATGTTCGACGAGCCCCTAACGGTTATCGATCCGCATCTAAAATGGAAACTACGTTCCAAGCTGAAGGAATTGCATCAGCGGGTGAAGGCCACGATGATCTATGTGACCCATGACCAGATCGAGGCGCTAACATTCGCCGATCAGGTGGTGGTGATGCAAGAGGGCGAGGTCGTGCAAATCGGCACACCTGTCGAGCTGTTCGAAAGGCCCGCGCATACCTTTGTGGGCCATTTTATCGGCTCACCCGGTATGAATGTTCTACCATGTGAATTGCGCGCAGATGCGGTGTACCTGAACGATACTAAAATCGAAATCGAAGGCCCTGCCACCACAACCAACGCCCAGACCTATGAAATCGGTGTACGCCCAGAATTTGTGACAATCGCCGATACTGGTCTCGCGGCTACGGTACATAAAGTTGCGGATATTGGACGACATTCTATCGTCGAGGCACTGATCGGCGAGGTGAAAGTTTCCGCCATGGTGCAGGGGGATACCCCGCAAAAGGGCGATCAAATCTATCTTAACTTCCAGCAAAACCAAACCCGTCTCTATGGGGATGGTTGGTTGTGCAGCACTGCCAAAGGGGCGAAATAATGAAAAAACACAACCAAAAAGCATGGCTGTTCGTCTTACCGGTACTGATCTTGGTGGCTTTTAATGCGCTGATTCCGATGATGACGGTGGTAAATTATTCCGTACAAGAGACCTTTGGCGACAATCTGTTTTTCTGGGAGGGCCTTGGCTGGTTTGAGAAACTTCTGCGCTCGGATCGCTTTCACGATGCCTTAGGGCGGCAGTTCTTGTTCACGGGTCTGATCCTTATTATCGAAATTCCACTGGGGATCGCTATTGCTCTTTCTATGCCACGCAAGGGGTTTTGGGTTCCGGTCTGTCTGGTGACCATGGCCTTGCCCATGCTAATTCCGTGGAATGTGGTGGGGGCGATGTGGAATATCTTTACCCTGCCGGATATCGGGTTACTGGGCTATTTCATGAACCACACGCTTGGGATCAACTATGACATGACCCAAGATCCGCTGGCGGCTTGGATTACCATTATCACAATGGATGTCTGGCATTGGACATCATTGGTGGTGCTCTTGGCCTATGCCGGGCTGGTTTCGATCCCGGATGCATACTATCAGGCGGCAAAAATCGATGGTGCATCCAATTGGGCGGTGTTCAGATATATCCAAATTCCCAAGATGAAAAACGTGCTGACCATCGCGATCCTACTGCGGTTTATGGACAGCTTTAATATCTATACCGAGCCCTTTGTTTTAACGGGCGGAGGGCCGGGAAATTCTACTACATTGCTGTCGATCGATTTGGTCAAAATCGCATTGGGGCAATTTGATCTCGGACCAGCGGCAGCCATGTCTCTGATCTACTTTGCAATCACTCTTTTGGTCAGCTGGCTGTTCTACACGCTGATGACCAAAGACGATCTAAATTAAGGAGGCGGAAATGCAAAAACGCCATATCGTACCCATCGTCTATATCCTGTTCTTGCTGTTGCCAATTTACTGGCTGGTCGCGATGAGCTTTAAGACAACCAATGAAATTCTGTCTGGGTTTTCACTCTTCCCACAGACCTTTACCTTGGAAAACTATGCGGTGATATTCACCGATCCCAGCTGGTACTGGGGCTATATCAACTCGATCCTCTATGTTTCGATCAACACCGTAATATCCATCGCGGTGGCCCTGCCAGCGGCCTATGCGTTTTCGCGCTATCGCTTTTTGGGGGACAAGACACTGTTCTTCTGGCTGTTGACCAATCGCATGGCCCCTGCTGCTGTCTTTGCATTGCCGTTCTTTCAGCTCTATTCGGCGGTGGGGCTGTTTGATACCCACTGGGCGGTGGCTCTGGCGCATTGCCTGTTTAATATTCCCTTGGCAGTTTGGATTCTCGAGGGCTTCATGGGCGGGGTGCCCAAGGAATTAGACGAGACCGCCTTTGTGGATGGTTACTCCTTCCCGCGGTTTTTCATCTCGATCTTCATCCCGACCATAAAGGCGGGTGTCGGGGTGGCGGCGTTCTTCTGCTTTATGTTCTCTTGGGTCGAGCTTTTGTTGGCCAAAACCCTAACGGCGGTGGCTGCAAAACCGATTGCGGCCACTATGACCAAAACGGCCTCCAGCGCGGGTTACGAGCTGGGCTTGTTGGCCGCGGCGGGTACATTAACAATTATACCCGGTGCCATTGTTATCTACTTTGTGCGAAATTACATCGCCAAAGGTTTCGCTATGGGGAGAGTTTAGATGTTTTCTTGGATGGCATGGACATGGCCCACCGCACTATTCTTTATTGGAATTTTCAGCGCAATTGCAGTGATTGTGGTGATTGAAATCAAATTTCCCGGCACCAGCGAGCGTAAAGGCGCGCTGGGGTTGGTGACCACACGCGGGGATCGATTGTTCCTCAGCTTGCTGGGATCTGCCTATATCTTCTTGGCATGGTTGGGCGTGATGGGTACGCCGCTATGGTTGCCCTTGGTGATATCGCTGTGCTGGGGGGGATTTTGTTTTCGCAAGGTCTAGCACATGCCGTAAACGTGGGCATTCTAACCGAAACACCAAACTGTGCGCATCCTCGTCGGGGGGTGCGTTAATGAAACTAAAAAAATAGTCGTGCACTAACAGCCAGTTTTTGCTAAGGTAGGTGAACCCCAACTAAAGTGAGCCCATGAGAAAGAAAAAGCCAAATAATGATTTGTTAACCAGCGTAGAGTTGGAGATGATGACGGTTTTATGGTCTCTGGGCCAGGCCACCGTACGCGAAATTGTGGATCACGAAAGCCATGATGTGAAGCGCGCCTACACATCTGTAGCGACCGTGATGAAAATTCTTGAACAAAAGAATTTCGTGATCAGTGCAAAATCTGATCGCTCGCTGTTGTTCCGCCCGCTGGTGTCCAAAGAGGTCTATCAGGGGCGATCCCTGCAGAATATCTCGAAAACACTGTTCGAGGATACCCCCAGCGCATTGGTTGCACGATTGGTTGATGATGAAAATCTGACCGAGGATATGCTGGAAGAGATGCAGGAAATGTTGGCACAACGATTGGGGAAAAAATGAGCGTAGAGCATTTTCTAGACTTCTATCTACATGTGAATATCATCGTCCTGTTTGCGGCATTTATGCTGTTGCTTGGTACGGGGGTTTTGCATCTGCTGGGATACGGAAATTCTTATCGCTCGCATCTAAAGCTATCTACAATCATTCTGTGCACTCTGACCACGGTGCCGCTTCTGCACTTAATGCACGGCAGCTATATCTCGACCGATGCACCCTCTTTGTCCGATGTCTTGGTGGCACAATTCCTCGACGGCAATATTAATATGAGCGCTGTGCGCTTTGAAAACCTGCTGAGCGTTTGGGATCGGCTGATGGCAGAGATCTTGCAACCAACCTATACCCTTACTTGGGTCATTCTGGGCGCATTGGTTGGTATCTTTGCGCATAAAACCTATGGGATTATTAACAGCGCCCGCCATGTTGTGCGCATCGTGCGAACCGCCGTTACCCTGCGCAGAATTGGCCGTATCCATATATTAACCAGCGACAGGATAACCGTTCCCTTTACCACCCGTGGGTTGCGCCATTTTTATGTGGTCGTGCCTGTATCCATGTTGGGAAGTGAGCAGGATTTGAAAATCGCTTTGGGGCACGAGCTACAGCATATTCGCCAAGGCGATATCACATGGGAAATTGGGCTGGAATTGATGCTGCCATTTTTCTTCGTGAATCCTGGATTTTGGTTGCTTCGTCAACGGATCAAAGTGGTCAGAGAATTCGCATGTGACCGCGAGTTTCTGCGCAGAACGGGATTTGATACCTGGGCTTATGGAGCCTGCCTAATAAATGTCGCACGGGACAATCAGCACCACAAGGCGCAAAAATTTGATGCCCTTAGTGTGTCGTTTCTCGGCTCTAAATCTGGTTTTGCAAGAGCCCAGCGCGCCAAGTTGGGCCGCCGCATTCGCGCTATATCGGCCACATCTACACCGCAGATGTCGCGCCTTGGGCTGACAACGCTGGTGATTCCGCTGGTCAGCGCCATCATTCTTTCTACACAAGTGCTCTATAAAACCGATGGATGGAGCCATGACCGCATTATGCTGACTACGGTGATTAACCTAGAGCGTCTGAAATCCCGCAACACATCATATGTTGCGGGTCTTGATTACTAAGCGATTGATCGCGTTACTGAGCCGCGATTTTATGGGTATCTTGCGCAAAGGCTAGGCGCATTTCACGGCGCTTTTCTTGGTAGGTGGCATAGGACGCCTCGCGCACGGGGCCATAGCCGCGCACCTCTGATACCAATGACAGTAGTGCGATGGCCTGATCTGCGTTTTCAGGCGCAATACGGCCCATAACATTCTGCAAATCCTCTGTATAATCTTTGGCCATCTGACGATCATTGCGCCGCTCTGTACTGCGGCCAAATGGGTCAAAGACCGTGCCGCGTAGGAATTTCATCCGCGATAAAATTGGCATTACCCGTAAAATCATCGGCCCAAATTCTCGCTTCTTTGGGCGCCCATCAGAACCCTTGCCTGGTAGAATAGGCGGGGCAAGGTTCAGTGATAGCTTGAAATCTCCGGTGAACTGTTTGTCCAGCTGTTCACGAAACTCTGGGGTCGAGAACAGACGAGCAACCTCGTATTCATCCTTGGGTGCCATCACGCGCGATAGCTGATGCGCAGCGATGCGGGTGATCCTTTCGGCGGTTTTTGTATCCAAATGATCGTTGAAGACCTGTCGCATCTGCGCGACCTTGTCGCCGTATTCCTCAGCCAGATTAGCATCTTGATAGGCGGTTAGATGGGCGCGGCGATGCGCGATCAATTGGTCTAAACCCATCTGATCCAGCGGCGTATAGCTGTTATCCTTGGGCAGGCAGGCCGCAACAAATTCAGGATCATGTGCCAGCATTCTGCCCCAATTAAAGGCGCTGATATTGGCCTTTACGGCCACGCCATTTAGCTCGACCGCCTGCGTGATTGATGCCTGATCCAACGGCACCAATCCCTTTTGCCAAGCATATCCAATCATCATGATGTTTGCGCCAATTTCATTGCCCATCAAGGCCAGCGCCAGATGCGAGAAATTGTGGAAATGTTCCTTGGAGCGCACAACCTCTGCGATGGTTTTTTCAACGGCGGCTTGTTGGAAATCAAAATCCCGCTGTTTTACAAAATCAGAAACAGGGGTGATCTTGGCATTCAAAATCCCATGGGTGCGCTCTGAATGGCTGGTGATGATCCCATCATTTGACGCCGCAACCACCGCATCAGCAGCCAGCAATAGATCCGCGGCACCGTTTGCGATCCGCGGTGCAGTTGGTGGATTCTCTTGGGTGGAAATGCGGATATGGCTTAGCGCTGCGCCGCCTTTTTGTGCAAGGCCTGCCATGTCCATAACCAAGGGAACCTTGCCCTCGATATGTGCCGCCATCGCCAGTAGCGCACCAATGGTCAAAACACCGGTGCCGCCCACACCCGCCACGGCTATATTCCATGGCTGATCCAAGGATGGCAGGGTAGGGGCCGGCAGTGCTGAAAAATCAGGGGTGGCATCTGTTTTTGATTTGCGCAATTGGCCACCAGTTACGGTGACGAACGAAGGACAGAACCCCTTGGCGCAGGAATAATCTTTGTTACAGCTGGATTGAACGATGGCGCGCTTGCGGCCAAATTCGGTCTCTAATGGTTCGATTGCAATACAGTTGGATTGTACCGAGCAATCCCCACAGCCCTCACATACGGCTGGGTTGATATACATGCGCTTGTCTGGATCAGGGGCCAAACCTTTCTTACGGCGGCGGCGTAATTCGGCGGCACAGGTCTGTACATAAATAATTGCTGTGGTGCCCTCGATCTCACGTACCTCGCGCATCACGCTGTCCAGTTCATCGCGGTGCTTGATGATAACATTCGCCGCCAACCCCGATGCGGGATGGGCCTCTGGATCATTGGAAACCAAATAGATGGTTTTGATTTGCTCGTGGTGCAATTGATGCGATATTTGCGCAGGTGACAGCGGGCCATCATGGGGCTGACCGCCGGTCATGGCCACCGCATCATTGTATAGAATCTTATAGGTGATATTGGCCTTTGCGGCTACGGATTGACGAATTGCCAACAGGCCGGAATGGAAATAGGTGCCATCCCCAAGGTTTACAAAGCGATGCTTCTCGTCGGTGAATTTTTCAATCGCGCTCCACGGCACGCCCTCGCCGCCCATTTGCGTAAAGGTTTCGGTGTTATCATCAATCCAAGATGCCATGTAGTGACAGCCAATGCCCGCCATTGCCTTTGAACCCTCGGGCACTTTGGTTGAGGTGCTGTGTGGACAGCCTGCACAGAAATGCGGCTGGCGGATAACGGGGGGCTTATGTTGAATGCGCAGGGCATGTAACTCTTCTAGGTGGGCCAGCTTGGCCGCGATATGGCCGTGCAACCCCTCGGGCAATTCAAGACGTAACAACCGATCCGCAATAGCGCGGGCCACACCAGAAACCGTTAGCCCCTTGGAATGGGTCAAAAAGGGGCGGTCGGCCTCGTCAAATTTGCCAACAATGCGCGGGCGCACATCGGCGCGCCAATTAAACAGCTGTTGCTTGATTTGATGTTCGATAATCTCGCGGCGTTCCTCGATGATCAGAACCTCTTCCAACCCCTGCGAGAAGGTGCGGATACCCTCAGGTTCCAGCGGCCAAGGCATGCCTACCTTGAACAATCGCAGACCAATCAACCTTTGCGCCTCTTTGTCAATACCCAGCTCCATCAAGGCCTGATTAACATCTTCGTAGGATTTACCAGATGCCACAATCCCAAATCGTGCATTTGGGGTGTCTAGGGTGGTTTCGTTCACCTTGTTTGCCCGCGCAAATGCAATGGCGGCGTAGCCCTTGTGCTCTTGCAGGCGCTCGTCTTGAACCATCGGCGCATCGGGCCAGCGCATGTTCAACCCACCCTCAGGCATTTCGAAATCTTCTGGAATGATAAACTGGCGCCGCTCTTGGGCCAAATCGACAACAGATGTGGTCTCGATGGTTTCCGAAATCACCTTATAGCCGACCCAGCACCCACTGTAGCGCGACATGGCGATCCCCATCAGGCCATATTCAATGAACTCCTGAACCGAAGACGGGTAGAGCACGGGCATCACAGCCGAGATAAAAGCGTGATCAGATTGATGCGGAACCGTCGATGATTTGCAGGTATGATCATCCCCTGCAAAGGCCAGCACACCACCCAATGCCGAGGTGCCAGCCGCATTGGCGTGTTTGAATACATCACCAGAACGATCAACACCCGGGCCTTTGCCATACCACAGGCCTACCACGCCCTCTTTGTTCGCCTGTGCGGACATTTGCACCTGTTGGGATCCCCAGATCGCAGTGGCCGCTAGCTCTTCGTTGATGCCTGGTTGGAATGCAATATCATGTTTGTCTAGGTGGCGTTGTGCCAGCATCAGTTGTTGGTCATAGGCGCCCATTGGCGATCCACGATAGCCTGAGATAAAGGCACCGGTGTTGTGCCCTGCTGCGCGGTCCCTGCGCATTTGGGCCATGGGTAGGCGTACGAGGGCCTGTGTCCCTGTCATCAATACCCGCCCAGAGCTGGCTGTGTATTTATCGTCTAAACTGATCGGCTTGTTCATACTGGTCCCCGTAGCTGACTGTGCGCATACCACTGATTGTCGTATTTTCGTCGCACCCATAGTTGGCAAGATTATACGCTAGCAGATTTACGGGTGGGCTGTGTTTCCTTGTTCTAGGTGAATAGGGGTCACAAAGGAACAATGTTTCCTAATATGGCTATAATTCGTGACTGTGTTGCGAATAGCGGAGTGATATCTCCGTTCAAGGCTAAATCGGTAAATCCGGAGTATTCTTTACTTCGCGTAGGCTAACGCTGGTATTTAATGTCGCCACATGGGGCAGGCGCACCAGCGCGTTTTTTACGGTTTCCTCATAGTGGCGCATACTATGGGCTAGAACCCGTAGGACAAAGTCATATTCACCGGTTACGGAATAACACTGTAAAACTTGCGGGATGTTGCGCACCGCGGTTTCAAATTCCTCTAGATGCCCACGCGAATGTTCCTTCATGCGAGCAAAGCATATGACATTGATATCAAAGCCCAGCGTCTCTGGGTTTAGGATATAGCGTTTCTCACCGATGATCCCCTCGGCCTTCATCCGCTGAAGCCGCCGCCAACACGGCGTATGGCTGAGCCCAGTAACATCCCCAAGCTCGCGCATGGTTAGATCTGGGTTTTGTTGTATGGCCCGCAATATACGGCGATCAGCATCATCCATGTTGGTTCCTTCTGTTGTTCCATGAATGCACAAATTTACCATAACTTGCAACGCTATCCTAAATTTTCCCTCATTTAGGGATCATCTTCCTCAAATAGAATGCGCGCTGCATTGCCAGCGCTGTCATCAAATTGCTGACTGCGCAAGGACCAAACAAAGGCCGCCAAACCCAGTAACCCCAAAAACAAGGAAATGAGTATTAATAGAAATAACACCTCCACTATGCTTCTCCTTTCACCCGCAGGGCGTTCAATGATACACAAATAGAAGAGCCAGACATCGCAATCGCGGCCAACAGCGGACTGGCCAAACCCACAAGGGCAATCGGAATCGCCACGGCATTATAACCAGCAGCAATCGAGAAATTTTCCAGCATCCTTAGGCGCGCCGATTGCGCGGTGGTGATGGTACTGGCAATCAAGGTCAGATCATCGCGCGACAGCACAAAATCCGAGGCCGCGCGTGCGGCATCGATCGCCTTGGCCGGTGCCATGGACACCGATGCGCTGGCGAGGGCGGCGGTGTCGTTTAGCCCGTCTCCAATCATCAAAACCTTGTCGCCAAAAGAGCGCAGCAGACGCATCTTTTCCTCGGGCAGTACGCCGCCAACTGCCTGTGAAACTCCCATGCTCTGTGCAAAGCGATCCACGCTTTGCTGACGATCTCCTGATAGGATCACCACCCGCAGGCCTCTGGCCAACAGCATTTCGATGGCGGGCTTGGCGCTGGGCTTGGGGCGCTCGGCGAATTGAAACATCTGTGGTGACTGTTGGCCAAATCTGATCCATGTCTGCACTTGATCGCTGCTACTATGCGCACCAACCCATTCTGCATGCCCTAATTTAACGGTTTGTCCAAGGTATTTACCCTGCATGCCACAACCAGAAATCTCTTGGATATCTGTGATATGGGGCAATGCTCCTGACACGCCATCGTCTGTTATGGCGCGGCACAGCGGATGATCGGATTTCAAGGCCAATGCTTGCGCTAGACGATGCTCTTGCGGGGCGGGGCGCTTTGAGATTGTGAAATCACCGCTGGTTAGGGTTCCTGTCTTATCAAACACCACCGTATCTACAGAACACAGGCGCTCCAGTGCTGTGCCGTTGCGGATAATAACACCTTGGCGAAACAAACGACCGCTAGCCACTGTCATCACCGCAGGGACCGCCAAACCAAGCGCACAGGGGCAAGTGATGATCAAAACCGCCGTCGCCACAGTAATAGCAAATCTGGTATCACCAGAATAGAATTGCCAGAACACAAAGGCCAAAAGCGCCAGCAAATGCACAACCGGTGCATATATTTGTGCCGCACGATCCGCCAAAGAGGTATAACGGGTCTTGCTGGCCTCGGCTGTGGCCACCATCTGCGCAATTTCGGCCAATCTGGTATCTTGGCCAATGGATGTAACACAGATCTCTACCGGTGCCCCAAGGTTCATACTGCCTGCGAACACAGGCGCCCCTGTGACCATGGCCATGGGCAGAGACTCGCCTGACAGGATCGACACATCCATATCAGCAGCCTCGCTGTGTAATAGGCCATCAACTGGCACCCGAGCACCGCGGCGCACCAGAATATGATCGCCCAACTCTAGTTCCTGAATATCCACGGTGCAAATACCTGTCGCTGTGATCTTTTGAGCCCGTGGTAAAACCAGCGCGGATAATTCCACCGCCGCAGAACGCGCCTTTAGCCGCGATTGATGATCAAGATAACGCCCCGCCAATAGGAAAAAGGTCAGAGACAGTGCCGCATCAAAATAGACAGCACCCCCACCGATCAACGTCTCGTATAGAGACATCACCGCGGCGATCAAAATCGCAAGGCTGATGGGTACATCCATGTTCAACCCCCTTGCGCGCAGGGCCTGTAGGGCGCTTTTAAAAAAGGGCTGGGCGCTAAAGAACAGGCTGGGGATTGCAATGGCCGCAGAAATCAAATGCAATAGCGTCATCATTGTACCGTCGGCCCCCGCCCAGACCGAAACAGATAACAACATCACATTCACAGCCGCAAAACCCGCCACCCCCAAGCGCATCAACAGGGCGTGCCCTGCGGTATCGCGCACAGTGCCCATCTGTTTATTATCCAGCAGATGCGCCTCGAACCCCAAATTGGTGATCGCATCAAGAATAGCGTCTTCTATGTCGATCTCGGGCGCGCGGTGGATCATCACCTGTTTCTGGCTTAGGTTAACACGGGCCGAGATCACGCCCTTTACCTCTGAAACGGCGCGTTCGATCTTTTGCATGCAGGCGGCGCATCGCATATCAGGTACCGATATCGAAAGACGTTGTGCCATTTGAACCTGCTCTATAATTTCGTCGCTGGGCAGGGCAATACAGGCAGGGCAGGCGGCAACGCTCATGATCTATCCCCAACAATTAAGGGTAAAATACGCATAAAGGGCACCCCATCCAGAGATTGGGTCTTGATGCGCAGTTGCCAATTTCCCGCAGGTAAATTCACAATTGATGAATAGAGTTCCCCGTCAAAATTCAAGGTAAGGTTCCGGTCATAGGCATGACTGGTAGCACGCCCTAGACGCGCCTCAATTGCCGGCAACACCACCCTAGCACCTGATGCATCGGTGATGGTTAGGCGCACAGAGCCACCAGAATACTCTAGCACCGTTTTCCACGCGAGCATCTCTTGGGCGTGGCGCTTGCTGTTAAAGTTCAGAGCCTCCACATAGGGTTTTCGGGTTTCTAATCCGGGGAAAGAGCCAACCGCTGCATAAACCAGAGAGAGATTTGCAATAATAATCACAACGAAGGCAGTTATAAAAATCGCGGCGAACTTGGCGCCAGTAAGAGGGGTTTTCTCGCTCATTTTGTCTCTCCTGCAAAAATACTATCCACATGTTGGCGCTCGCCGCTATTGATATCCTCGATCCAAAATCGCACGGGCGTGCTGTCGGTTCTGCTGGCCAAATAAACGGGCTTGGCAAAAATATAGACCCTTTGGTGCAGGCTCTGATCAGCGGGGACAGTGATGTTCATCTCGTCGGTTCCCTGTAGTTTTACACGCAAGGCCTCGTCGGTTTTTATCGAGATGTGAAACCTGCGATTATCCCCCGTTTGGTTGCTGATTTTCAGGTCATAGGCATTGCGCACCCCCCCATCCGACAGCCGCACAAAGCGCGGGTTGCGATCAGGTGTGATCGAAACCGAAAAATCAGAGCGAACAAACAACGCCACAACCAGACCCACGCCAATTCCCGCCCAAAGACCGAAGTATATAAAATTGCGCAACCGCATCACATGCGCCCACAGGGGTTTGGGCGCTTGGCCCGCGCGTTCTTGGGGTTCATCGGTTAGGGCGCAGTAATCAATCAGCCCCCTTGGGCGGCCGATTTTATCCATCATTGCATCACAAGCATCTATGCACAGCGCACAGGTGATACATTCCACTTGTTGGCCATCGCGGATGTCGATGCCTTGGGGGCAGACATTCACACAGGCCATGCAATCAATACAATCGCCCTCGGCCTTGCCCATTTTGCCGCGTGGTTCGCCGCGCCAATTGCGATAGGCTACCGTTAGGGAATGTTCATCCATCATTGCCGCCTGAATGCGCGGCCATGGGCACATATAGGTACAGACCTGTTCGCGCAAGAAACCACCAAAAACAAATGTGGTGGCGGTCAGGCAGGCAATGGTACCATATGCTACCAAGGCGGCCTGACCGGTGAATAAATGATGCATTAGGGTTGGGGCATCCGCGAAATAAAACACCCACGCCCCCCCCGTGGCCACGGATATCACCAGCCATGCGGCCCATTTACTAAGGCGCAGGCGAATTTTGCGTGGGCTTAATTTTGCGCGCAACAGTTTGATGCGGGCGTTGCGGTCGCCCTCTATCCAGCGTTCGATCAGGAGAAACAAATCTGTCCAGACCGTTTGCGGGCAGGCATATCCACACCAAACACGCCCAAGGGCCGAGGTAAACAGAAACAGCCCCAACCCCGCCATAATCAACAGACCAGCGATGAAGTAAAATTCATGTGGCCAAATCTCGATCCAGAAAAAGAAAAACCGTGCATGGGCCAGATCAATCAACACCGCCTGGTCTGGCAGGTTGGGGCCGCGATCCCACCGGATCCACGGGGTGGCGTAATAGATCCCCAAGGTTATTGCCAATAGGCTCCATTTCAGACGCCGAAAACGGCCGCTGACCCTCTGGGGGAAAACCGGCTCGCGGGCTTGAAATAGCTGTGGGGCTGTATCATTGGACATGATCCTGTCCTTTTTCCTGTTCGCCTACCTTGCTAACAGGCCGCTGGCCTGCGCTCTTTGATCTGAATCAAAGTTCTTGAAGAAAGTGCACCAGCCCAGTTGAACAGGAAGGGCTGGTGCTAGGTTTTCGAAATGCGCGAAAACCTATTCGCCGCCACCCAGTTGGTGGACATAAAAGGTGACCTGTCGGATCTGTGCAGGTGTTATGCGGGTGTTCCATGCGGGCATCACCCCAAAGCGGGCATTAGCGATGCTGTGGCGCAGGGCATCACGATCACCGCCATAGAGCCATAACGCATCCTTAAGGTTGGGTGCGCCCTGCTCGTGATTGCCCTCGCCATTCTGCCCATGGCAGGCGGCGCAATTATCGGCAAACAAGACCTCGGCGTTGGCGGACGTCTCGGCGAGATAATCTTGGCCTGAGATTTGGCGCAGATATTCAACCAGTTGCTCTATCTGTGCCTCTTCAAGAAACTCACCAAATTTTGGCATCTCTGAATAGCGTGTATCCTCATCCGCATCACTGCGGATACCATGCTGAATTGTCTGTTCTAGGGCCGCTAAATCGCCCCCCCATAGCCAGTCATCATCCTGCAAATTTGGGTATCCTGTAGCCCCTTGTGCGCCTGCACCGTGACATTGGGCACAATAGGTGCGAAACACCGCGCCACCCCCCGCGCTGGCATAGCGTACCAAGGAGGGGTTCTTAGCGATATTTTCAAGAGGTGTAGCCAACAACAGTTGCTCGATCTCGGCGTTTTCTAGCGCAACACTATCGAGACTTCGCTGCAACTGAGCGCGCGATGAGTAGCCCAACAGCCCTGGTGTTGCGCCCTTGATCAAGGGAACTGCTGGATAGGCAATTACATAGGCCAGCGAAAATATGATCGTGGCAAAGAATGTCCATAACCACCATCGAGGCATGGGCTTGTCATATTCCCTTATCCCATCCCATTCATGGCCAGTGGTTGGGTAATCTTCATCGGCCATTTTGTGCTTCTTACTCATTGTATGGCTCCTGATTATCTATTGGCCGATCATCGCGCAGCGGGATCTCTGCGGCATCTTGGTGCATGCGCCTTGCACTAGGTCGCAGGACCATCAGCACCGCCCCAACAAAGAAGCCCATCATTGCCAACAGGCCCCAGCTATCTGCGAATTCGCGAAAAATTGAGTAGGTATCCATTGGGTAATCCTATCTGCTGGCGTCTGGTTTAAATGTCGAGAAATCCACTAGTGTGCCCAGCATCTGCAAGTAGGCCACCAGCGCATCCATCTCGGTAATCTGTGGTTGACCATCAAAGTTACGCACCTGTGCCTTGGGATAACGGGCAACCATTTCTTCCCAATCGCCATCGATATCAACCTGAACCTTTAGGTCAGCGGCGGCATGTTCCAACATATCCGCGCTATAGGGTACACCAACGCGGGCATTGGCCAGCAGGAGCGGGCGGGCGGTTTCCGGCTTGATCTTCGTATCCATTAGGAAGGCATAGTTTGGCATGATGCTCTCGGGGACAACTGCGCGTGGATTGATCAAGTGATCAACATGCCATTCATCGGAATATCGCCCCCCCACGCGGGCTAAATCGGGGCCTGTGCGCTTTGATCCCCACTGAAACGGGTGATCATAGACACTTTCAACGGCCAAAGAATAATGCCCATAGCGCTCGACCTCGTCGCGCAGGGGGCGGATCATTTGGCTGTGGCAGGTATAGCACCCCTCTCGGATGTAAATATTGCGCCCGGCCAGCTCTAGTGGTGAATAGGGACGCATACCCTTCACCTTCTCGATGGTGTTCTCCAGATAAAATAACGGGGCGATTTCCACAATCCCGCCGATGGATACAACAACAAGGCTCAGAACCAACAAAAGGGTTGCGCGTGTTTCGATTTTCTTATGATGCTTTAGAAATGACATTTCTCGCTCCTATTCTGCGGCTATGGCCATGGCGGCATGGGGGGTATCGCGGCGCGCACCTGTGGCCGTTAACCACAGGTTGACGCACATGATGATAGCACCCGCCAGATACATCACCCCACCCAGACCGCGCACCACATACATGGGGAACTTGGCCGAAACAGTATCCGCAAAAGAATTCACCAAGAACCCTTGGGCATCTACCTCTCGCCACATCAGCCCCTCCATAATTCCAGTTACCCACATGGAGGCCGCATAGAAAACGATGCCAATGGTCGCCAACCAAAAATGCCAGCTGACCATGGTGTCGCTATATAGACGTTCGCGGTGCCATAGCTTGGGTACCAGAAAATACAGCGCACCAAATGTAATCATCCCATTCCAACCCAAGGCCCCTGAATGCACATGGCCAATGGTCCAGTCCGTGTAATGCGATAGCGAATTCACCACCTTGATAGACATCAAAGGCCCCTCGAACGTGGACATGCCATAAAATGCAAGGCTGATGACCATCATCCGCAGTACCGGATCGGTGCGCAGCTTGTCCCAAGCGCCGTTCAGGGTCATCAACCCATTGATCATGCCACCCCAGCTGGGCATCCATAGCATCAGCGAAAACACCATCCCCAAGGTCTGCGCCCAATCCGGCAGGGCGGTGTAATGTAGGTGATGTGGCCCCGCCCAGATGTACATGAACGTCAATGACCAAAAATGGATGATGGATAATTTGTAACTAAAAACCGGTTTTCCGGTTTGCTTGGGCACAAAATAATACATCATACCCAGAAAGCCCGAGGTCAGGAAAAAACCAACCGCATTGTGCCCATACCACCATTGGGTCAGCGCATCCTGCACACCGCTAAACAGCTGTACCGATTTTGAGCCATAGATCGAGACGGGCAGGCTTAGGTTATTTACCAAATGCAGCATTGCCACAGTAACGATGAAGGACAGGAAGAACCAGTTGGCCACATAGATATGAGGTTCTTTGCGTTTAATAATTGTACCCATAAATACCGCTAGATAGGCCACCCAAACCAGCGTTAGCCAAATATCAACATACCATTCTGGCTCGGCGTATTCCTTGGATTGCGTCGCGCCCAGTAGATAGCCAGTGGCAGCTAATACGATAAACAGCTGATACCCCCAGAATACAAACCACGACAGGTTCCCCCCCCAAAGGCGCGCGGCACAGGTGCGTTGCACAATGTAAAAGGATGTGGCGATCAGTGCATTGCCACCAAACGCAAAGATTACCGCCGATGTATGCAACGGGCGTACGCGCCCAAATGTTGTGAAAGGCAAATCAAAATTGAGGGCAGGAAACGCCAGCTGAAACGCGATAAAAACCCCAACCAGAAAACCAACAACACCCCAAAACGCCGTGGCAATCACCCCAGCGCGTACCACATCATCTTGGTATCCTGTACCAACAACTGGGGCCGGTTCGCCAAATTGACGAACAGCGCGCAGAAACAAATAAAAGGCCACAGCCATGATGATCAGCGCATGTAGAATATAGGCTTGATCTAATCCGAAACTAGCGGCCATCGCCGCAATAAGTGCCACAAAGGCAAAAAATACTATCTTGAGTACGTCCATAACGCGGGCCCCATTTTCCTGTTCTACAGGTTAAATGCGCGCGTTTTGATCTCTGATCTTTGACCTAGATCAATTTTTAAAAATATTTATGGGCTGACCTGCGGCACCTAGCCCTCGAAATCGGTGCCGGTTTCTGCGCGTAACTGATCAATGTTGTTCACACAGATTTGGCGTTTTTTTTCCAATTGAATGATCCCATCTTTTTTCAGCGCATTTATCTGGCGGCTAACGGTTTCCAGCGTTAGGCCCAGATAATCGGCCATGGCCTCTCGGGTCAGGTTTAGATCGAATTTAACCATACCAATCCCGTCAAGCACGGGGGCGGCGTTCTGGCGTTTGGCTACGATCAGCAATAGGCTGGCGATTTTTTCCCGGGCTGTTTTGCGCCCCAGCAAGAGCATCCATTCCCGCGCCGCATCTAATTCATCCAACGCCATTTCCAACATGCGCTCGTGCAGATGCGGGGTGGCATGCAGGAACCTCTCGAATGGTGCGCGGTTAAACTGGCACAGAATGACCTCTGATGTCGCCTCAACATCAAACTTGGCCATCGCGCGCCCAGGGCGGCCCACAAAATCGCTGGGCAACAATAGCCCCACCATTTGGCGCCGCCCGTCCTCCATCGTTTGGGATAGGCTGGCAACACCCTGTACTACGGATCCCACGAAATCTAATGGATCTCCCGCGCGAACAATCGAGGTGCCTGCAGGATAGGTCTTATAGCTTTTCATCGAACCCAGCACCAACAATTCGCTGTTATCACAATAGGCGCAAACCGCCCGTTTCTGTATCGGGCAATTACAACAATTGAATGCGGATAAATTTGGGGTCTGTGAGGCACTGTGCATCATTCGACCATGGGTAATTATTGCACAAAGCGCAAGGAAGAACAGCTATCGAGCCTTAGCAACTAGTGCCTACAGGTGCCGATTCAGACGTCGTTGGAAAAACCCAAAAATCAAAATAATCAACAGCGTGAAGGCAATGAAGAATACGGCAATGATCGGATAGGGCACAAATGGATTAAAGGTCTTGTCCGCGAAATAGCTGGCATAATACAGCGCATCACCCTTTTGCTGCCACGCAGGGAAGCTGCTGAAAAACACCAGCGCAGTGGCATGGAACAGAAAAATCGCCTCGTTGGTATAGCTGGGCCAGGCAAGGCGCAACATTGTGGGCCAAATAATGCGCCGATTAATCTGGTTAGGGGTCATCCCCATGGCAAGGGCTGCCTCTATTTCTCCCTTGGGGACAGATCGCAAGGCACCATAAAAAATTTGGGCGGTATAGGCGGTGGTGTTTAGAAATAGTACAATTAGCGCCCCCAGCCATGCCCGGGTCAGCCACCGGGTTTCGACAGTGATGTCCACAAACCCAAGGTTCAAGTCAAACCCAACCTTTGGCAACAGAACGAATGTCTCGTAAATCAGGAAAAACTGTAAAAACAGCGGTGATCCCCGTAGGATGAATATAAATATCGCCGCTGGACGCCATAAAATCGCCCGCGTGCTATTGCGGGCAAAGGCCACCAAAGATGCCGCAACGAATCCTAACAGCAACGCAAGCAGGGCGAAATAGATATTCCAAAACATCCCCGACCCGATCAAAACAACCTGTTCGCACAGGGTGATATCGGTCTTGGGTAGGGCGCGTTCGCCAATCCCCAGCGCGCGAAATCCGTAATCCGCAAATGTCTGTACACAGCTCATTGCGTGGCCTCGCTCATGCCACGCGCCTGTGTTAGGCGCTTCATCATTCGTTCAAAAAATACTTCGCTGACCCACGCAAGACCCAAATAAAACACCATCAAAACCAGAAAATATCCCAACCGCCAATCTGGATGCGGGTATGCAAAGCGCGAGGTCTTGGTGCCGCCTAATTCACGGGCCCAATAGACAATATCCTCGACCCCAAGCAAAAACAACAGAGGCGTGGCCTTTATCAAGATCATCCATAGATTTGACAGACCGGGCAGGGCATATACCCACATCTGCGGCAGTTGAATACGACGAAATACCTGCCTACGCGACATACCATAGGCGGCGGCTGTTTCAAGCTGAGCATGAGGTACCGCGCCCAACGCTCCGTGAATGGTATTGGCGGCAAATGCGCCAAAAACAATGGCAAAAGCCAATGCAGCTAGGAAAAACCCATAGGTTTCGTGAACCCAATTAGGCGAAATGCTTAGGGGCATTTTTGCCGCGGCACAGACTACAAAATCGTTTCCCTGACGGATCGGTTCTGCCCAATCCGAACATTTAACCTGATGGCGTAGATACTCGATGCCCTGATCCATTGCGATCGGTACGAAAAGAAAGAAAATGATATCCGGCACACCGCGTACCATCGATGTATATATCCACCCCAGCCAACGCAGGGGGGCAAACCTAGAACGCCGCGCTATTGCGCCCGCAAACCCGAACACCAAAATAATCGGAACGGTGGCTGCCAACAGGGCGAATACAACTAAAAAGCTGGTATAAAAATTCATGTGCTTCACGGTGGTTAGGTAACAAGACCACCACTGAAAGCCCTCTAGTATTTTTGGGTCGGCGCAATATTCAAACATTAGCGTGCCTCGGAAAAGTGGGGCATATATAATGCCCCACCAATTTCAAATTCAGAACTTAGTATTTAACCATGCGCCCATCGAACCATTCAGCGATCAAGGCAGATAATGTGCCATCGGCCTTCATGGAGGCAATGGCCTCGTTCATCATCGCCTTCAGCTCGGTATCGCTTTCGCGTACACCCATGCCAACGCCACCACCAAGGGCAACTTCATCACCAATGAAAATCAACTCACCACCAGATTCTTTCACGATATCGTTCAAGAAAGCATGATCGGCCAATACCGCATCGGCCTCACCATTGCGCACGGCGGCAACTGTTTCCTCGGGGGTGGCAAATTCCACTACTGTGGCGCCGCTGCTGGCGACATAGCCGGCTTGGATCGTTGCGGTTTGGGCGGCAACTGTGCCCTTGGTTGCAGACACATCAGCGCCAGCCAATGCAACATATGCAGAAGGGTCCGGTGGGAAGTATTCAGATGTGAAATCAATAACTTCGTCGCGCTCTGCGGTGATGGACATACCCGCGATAATGGTGTCGTAATTGCCCGCGGTCAGATTTGGAATAATGCTATCCCACTCGTTTGTCACCCATGTACAGGTCAGTTTTGCGCGCTTGCACAGCTCGTCGCCAACCGCGCGCTCAAACCCATCTATCTCGCCCGCATCGTTTACGAAATTAAACGGAGCATAGGCGCCCTCTGTACCCATGCGAATGGTTTTACCCTCTGCATGGGCCGATCCAGCAACAGCCACCATCAGAGCGGCACCAGTTAATAGTTTTGTAAATGTCATTAGTCTCTCCAGTTGGTTAAAGCGAGCTGGCCAGAAAGGCGCGGCAGCGCTCGGATTTAGCATTTTCAAACACCTCTTCGGGGGTGCCTTCTTCTTCGACCTGACCTTGATGCAAAAACACAACTCGGTCGGATACTTCACGTGCGAACCCCATTTCATGGGTCACGACAATCATTGTCCGCCCTTCAGCGGCCAAATCTTTCATAACTTTTAGCACTTCGCCCACCAATTCAGGGTCAAGCGCGCTGGTTGGTTCATCAAACAACAGCGCCTTAGGCTCCATAGCAAGGGCGCGGGCAATGGCAACGCGTTGTTGTTGCCCACCAGACAATTGGCTGGGAAAGGCATCCGCCTTATGCGGTATGCCGACCTTTCCCAAATAGCGCATGGCGCGCTCATGGGCCTCTTCCTTGCTGACCTTTAGCACCTGAATTGGCGCCTCCATGACGTTTTGCAAAACGCTCATATGAGACCACAGGTTAAACCCTTGAAAAACCATGCCCAGCTGGCTGCGCATACGCTGGATTTGCGCAGGATTGGCCCCTAAAAGCCGCCCCTTGCGATCCGTATTCAGGATCACCTCTTCGCCATCAAGGAATATTTTGCCCTGATCAGGGGTTTCCAAAAAATTAATGCATCGCAGAAAGGTGCTCTTGCCAGAACCAGAACTGCCAAGGATGGAAATTACATCCCCCTTGTTTGCACGCAACGAAATGCCCTTTAGAACCTTCAAGCTACCAAAGCTTTTGTGAATGTTTTCCGCAACTAGGGTGTGATGAGTATCTTGCATATAATCCAATTTTCCTATGCTCAGACTAGACGGTGATCCAATGTCACGTCAATCGTGACGCACGGTCGCGATACCCGAACATTCTAGCGCCGCAATCAGGGGCTGGTGTACTAGTCTACGCCAAATAAATCTCGGGTAAATAGCTTATGTTCTATGTCCGCTAAATCTGCATGGCGCCGATTGGCGATGACCAAATCGCATCCCGCTTTAAATTGGTGCAGGTCCTTGGTTACCCGAGAACCAAAAAACGCATCCCCCTCAAAATTTGGCTCGTAAACGACGACTTCAATACCCTTGGCTTTGATCCGTTTCATAATTCCCTGAACAGAAGATTGGCGGAAATTATCGGAATCGGCCTTCATCGCCAATCGATACACGCCCACGGTTTGAGGGCTACGGGCGATTACTTGATCGGCGATGAAATCCTTGCGGGTGGTGTTTGCATCGACGATCGCGCGGATTAGATTTTGCGGCACAGCAGAGTAATTGGCCAGCAATTGCTTGGTATCCTTGGGCAGGCAATAACCGCCATACCCAAAGGAGGGGTTGTTGTAATGGTTGCCAATGCGCGGATCTAGGCCAATGCCTTCGATGATTTGGGCGGTGTCCATGCCGTGGCTCATGGCATAGGAATCCAGCTCGTTTACATAGGCCACACGCATTGCCAAGAATGTATTCGCAAACAGCTTGATCGCCTCGGCCTCGTTTGAATCGGTGTGCAAAATGGTGATGTTGTCCGCTTCGGCCGCGGTATCCAATAGGGATGCAAAACCCTGTGCCCTCTTATCGTGACCACCGATCACAATACGGCTGGGATATAGATTGTCATGCACCGCGCGCCCTTCGCGCAGGAATTCTGGACTAAAGACGATGTTCTGGTGGCCTAGCCTCTCGCGCAGACCATTGGTAAACCCAACAGGGACAGTAGATTTTATAACAATCAGGGCCTCAGGGTTCCGCGCTATTGCGGCCGCTGCCACCTGTTCGACGCTGTTAGTGTCAAATTCGTTGGTTTTCGGATTGTAATTTGTAGGGGTGGCAATCACCACATAATCTGCGCCTTCATAGGCCGTCTCGGGATCGGTAGTTGCACTTAGATTTAGCGTGCCCGAGGCCAATAACTCACTGGCCTCTGCATCAACAATCGGCGAGATGCCTGCATTGATCATTTCGACCTTTTGGGGGTCTAAGTCATAGGCAACGACTTGCTCTTTCCGCGATAATAGAATGCTTATCGATAGTCCAACGTAGCCAACACCAACAACTGCGATCTTCATGCTATGTCCCCTCGTGTTCAGCAATGGCATCTTTCATAAAAGCCAGCATCTCCGGACGTAGGCTATCGCGTTGTAACCCGTATTTAATTGTCGCCTGTAGATAGCCAATTTTCGATCCACAATCATAGCGTTGCCCTGAAAAACGAAACCCATAGACATTGCCCATAGCATGGGCCTCGGCATTGATGGCATCCGTTAGCTGGATTTCACCACCTACGCCAGGTTCTTGGACACACAAGCGGGCCATAATCGAAGGGCTTAGCAGATAGCGGCCGATAACCGCCATATTTGAAGGCGCTACATCTTGGGCCGGTTTTTCAACCAATCCGCGAGCGCGCAACAGTCTTTGCCCATCGCAATCCGCATCGAGAATACCGTATTGGTCGGTTTTGTCGGCGGCCACTTCCATGGTGCCGACAATATTGGCGGGGGATTTTTCCCACTCTTTAACCATCTGGGCCAAACAGCCCGGCTGGGCCTGCACAACATCATCGGGTAAAACCACGGCAAAATACTCGTCATCCGCTACAAATTTACGCGCGCAGGCCACAGCATGGCCCAATCCCAGCGGCTCTCCTTGTCGTACATAGGCAATTGATCCACTGGAAATATTTGAGGCCTCCAAGCGTTCCAGCAGGGCATCCTTGCCGTCATCGCGCAGGATTTGTTCCAGCAAAGGATAGCGATCAAAGTAATCCGCCATGGCGGTTTTCCCGCGCGCACTGACAAAAACGAAATCCTCGATCCCCGCCTCACGCGCCTCGTCTACGGCATATTGCACCAAAGGACGATCAACCAGAGGCAACAGCTCTTTTGGGATAGATTTGGTTGCTGGCAAAAAACGTGTGCCCAATCCTGCAACGGGAAAGACGGCTTTGGTAATTTTTTGTTTCATATGATCCGAACTATTTTAGCGGCTGAAAAACCATAGGCGCGCGCCACAAATGACGCAAGGGTTACTGGGCTACTTGGTGGTAGAATTCTTTCCCTGCGCCTCGCTAAGGCGGGTCTCGATTGCTGAAAGACGCTCCAACACTTGATCGCGGTAATCATCGGTGCGGGCATCCTCTTCTTCGCTATGGGCCGAGGCCATTGAATTCACAATCAAACCAACCAATAGATTCACCACAGCAAAGGTGGTGGCCAAAATAAAGGGTACGAAAAACGCCCATGCCAATGGGTATAATTCCATCACAGGGCGCACGATCCCCATCGACCAACTTTCAAGGGTCATGATCTGGAACAGGGAATATGCAGAACGCCCAAGGTTGCCAAACCAGTCTGGGAAGGCCTGCCCAAACAAATTTGTGGCCATAACAGAAGAGATATAAAATATAATCGCCATGAGCAGAAAAACAGACGCCATTCCCGGCAGGGCGGTGACAAATCCCTCTACCACACGGCGCAGACGCGGTGCCGCCGACAAAACACGAAACACCCGCAAAACACGCAGCGCCCGCAAAACAGAAAACGACTGTGCCGCAGGAATAAGAGCCACCGATACAATGAGAAAGTCAAAAACATTCCAACCATCGCGGAAAAATTGGCCGCGTTGCACGATCAATTTGGCCACAATCTCGACGATGAAAATGGCAATACAGGCGCGGTCTAGCCACTGGATCAAACCGCTGAATTGAGTCATGATCTGGCTAGATGTTTCCAGCCCCATCAACGCGGCATTGAAAACAATGACGCCCAATATAAAATTGCGCGTCATAGGGCGCTCTAAAACGGTTTGTAAAAACTGACGCATCATATCCCAAGACTTTTGGCGGATATGCCTGCTTGCGCGTTTTTTATCAAGAGATTTTAGATGCTTTGATCATATTCGCCCACAGAGTTCTCTGTGCGCACGATTGCGTCAACATCTGCAAAAATCGCTCGCATTTCAGCATCGCTTTCGGGGCTTTCGCACACCACCACCAAATTTGGGGTGTTCGAGCTGGCACGCACCAATCCCCATGCACCATTATCCAATATTACGCGAGCACCATTTACTGTAACAACCTTCTCGATTGCGCGCCCTGCGATTGTACCACCATCATCTGCCAATTTGACCAGTTTGGCGACCAATCGATCTAGCACATCATATTTTTCGGTATCGGGGCAAAAGGGCGATAACGTTGGTGTCGCCCATGTTTGGGGCAGGGCGCGGCGCAAATCGGCCATGCTCATATCCGGATTACGATCCAACAGTTTGCACATTTCCACGGCAACGCGCATGCCGCAATCGTAACCGCGGCCAATGGGTTCCGCCAGAAAGTAGTGTCCTGATTTTTCAAACCCAGCCAATGCACCCAATTCTTTAACACGGCGTTTCATATGGCTGTGGCCAGTTTTCCAGTAATCCGCAGTGACCCCGTTTGCAATCAGTTCTGGATCGGATGCAAATAGGCCAGTGGATTTAACATCTGCCACAAAGGTTGCATTTGGATGGATTTTGGACAGATCGCGGGCCATGATCACACCGACCTTATCCGCGAAAATCTCTTCACCCTCGTTATCGACCACGCCACAACGGTCGCCATCGCCATCAAACCCCAACGCCAGATCGGCGCCCGAATCCATGACGGATTTTGACATGTCATGGAGCATCTCCATAGCTTCGGGATTGGGATTGTAATGTGGGAAATTGTAGTCCAATTCGGTATGGGAATGAATAACCTCAACGCCCAGCCGTTCCAAAACCTCTGGGCCAAAAGCACTGGCGGTGCCATTGCCCGTGGCACAGACCACGCGCAATTTGCGGGTCATTTTATAATCCCCGACCAAATCATCGATGTAGGCCTCTTTTACACCGTCTACACGTTCGTATTTGCCACCATCGCGTGCAACACCCTTGCCAGATAAGACAATATCGCGCAATTCGGCCATTTCGTCCGGGCCATGGGTTAAGGGGCGTTCAAACCCCATTTTCACACCTGTCCAGCCATTGGGATTATGGCTGGCGGTGACCATCGCTACTGCGGGCGCATTTAGGTGAAATTGGCTGAAATAGGCCATAGGAGATAGGGCCGGGCCGATATCCTTTACGTGGATGCCAGCCTGCATCAGGCCCAACATCAGCGCATTTTTAATGCTAAGGGAATATTCGCGATAATCATTTCCAACGGCGATCACGGGTTCGATCCCACGGGCCTGCATCTGCGTACCCAGCCCAAGACCCAAGGCGGTAATGCCCGGCAGGTTTATATCATTCGGGTATTTCCAACGCGCATCATATTCGCGAAAACCGGTGGGTGTAATCATAGCATCGCGCAAAAACTCCCAGGTGTTTTGTGCGACGGTATTTTCGGGTCTTGGCATTTTAAAGTCCTTTAGGAATCAAAGTCTAATGGGCGATTTCTTTGCAGTTTTATCGAATTCCATTAATGAATGAATAAGCGCGGGCATCTGATCCAAATGAATCATATTTGGGCCGTCACTGGGTGCATTATCTGGGTCTTCGTGGGTCTCGATAAACACGCCCGCAATACCCAAGCTGACCGCCGCGCGCGCCATTACCGGCGCAAATTCTCGCTGTCCGCCGCTGGAACCACCTTGGCCACCGGGCTGTTGCACTGAATGGGTCGCGTCCATAATCACCGGATAGCCGTTGCGCGCCATCTCAGGCAGACCACGCATATCCGCCACTAATGTGTTGTAGCCAAAGCTGGTGCCGCGATCACATAACATCAGGCGCTGGTTCCCAGTAGAGGCGATTTTCTCAGCAACGTTATGCATATCCCACGGGGCTAGAAATTGGCCCTTTTTCACGTTCAAAATCGCACCTGTTTGCGCCGCGGCCAGCAACAAATCCGTCTGGCGGCATAGGAATGCGGGGATTTGCAAAACATCCACCACGCTGGCCACCTCGGCGCATTGTTCGGCGGTGTGAATATCCGTTAGCACAGGCACATCCAGCGCGTCCTTCACGGCCTGCATAACCGCAAGGCCCTTCTCGATACCCAGCCCGCGCTTGCCCTTTAGGGATGTGCGGTTGGCCTTGTCGAAGGAACCCTTGAATATGAAATTTGCGCCCGCCGCCGCACAGGCCTCTTTCATCTGCCCCGCAATCATTTGTGCATGATCAATGGATTCCAACTGACATGGCCCAAGGATCAAAGTTAGGGGCTGATCATTGCCAATTTCAAAATCGGACAGAGTTATGGTTTTTTGCATCAGTTGCTCACTTGTTCTCGAAGAATGGATCCAGTTAGGGATATCATTAGATATAGACCTGCAAAAACCAAGAATGACAACAAGGTGTTCTCAAATTTCTTGGGATAGGCGGGATCCTCGGGGCGCACAGGGTTCACATTCCGCGCAAGGTATTTTGTCTGACGAGAGGCCTCTATGCTGGCGGTTTCAAGGGTGGTTACTGATTGAGCCAATAGCGTCTGGCGCAATAAAACCTCGGCTTCGGCCTGTTGTAGTTCGCTGGTGATCCGCGCAAGCGATGAATTTTGCGCAGAGCCTGCGGTCATTCCCTCGCGCAATTCGCCAATGGATTTTTCCAGCTCGTTGATCTGATTGTTAAGGGCATTTACCTTAGCCTGATTGGGGCGGGTGTTGTTGTTTAGCTCTGCCAAGGACAATTTGCGCGATAGCAAAATGGTCTCTAGGTTGGTGATCTGGGTCATCAACGCACCGATTTCTAACTCCGCGCTTAGAACACCGCGCTTTTCTTGTAGATCAAGAACCTTGCCTTGGGCACGGTTTAGGTTTGCTTCGGCTTCATCATACAGGCGACGAGCCGCGGCCTCTTGATCATTGCGCAGCCTCTCAGTTTGGTTGCCAACGCGATCTTCAGCATAGCCCAGCAGAGCCTGCGAAAATCCCATCGCCTGATCAGGGGTTGGGGCAATAACTTCCATACGGATGATGCCCTCGGTCTGATCAAACCCCACCAAGACCTTGTCCGCATAGGTTTTAAAGGCGGTTTCGTTAGATGCATCTTGGTCCATACGCTGGATTGCATCGATATCTTCGCTTTGGAATGCGGCCCTGAAATCCAATTCTTCATCCAGCATTAACATGGCCTCAATCGAGGAAAGGAAGTTTTGAACCCCCACGGACTCGCTGGGGTTCAGCAGGCTAGACCCAGATCCGCCAAACAACCCGCTGGAAACAGGTGTCGCGGGGTTCTCGGCGGATTCAACAGAGAATTCCGACTTTACTGAGTACATCGGCGTTGCGACAGCATAGAAATAATAACCGGCAATAATGGTGGGCAGCCAAACGAAAAACGACAATCGCGCCACCAATTGAATGATCCGGCGGCGGCGGCGGCGTACCAAATCCCGTTGGATTTTTAAGATCGCCTTGGCGCGCGCCGCATCATTGATGGGATGCAGCGTGCCCGGGGCGCCAACCTCGGCGCGCTTGCGCTTAGCGGGCAGGTTCTTGGGGCGCTGGGTACCCTCTTGGGCCGGGGGTGATTTGTCGATTTCTGGCGCTGCGAAGGGATCTAAACCCTGTTTGCGTAATAGGCGCACTGCATCAAGGTCTGACGTGGGTTCAAGCGCATGTTTGATGGCCAAACGGCGCGCAAGGCGCAATTGTTGGCCGCTTAGGTTTTCGGCCTTGATCCGCTCGATCTCTTGACGTGCGTTGGCATCATTGCTCAAAGCCTCTGCCTTGGGGGCCTTGGGCGTGGATTGATCCGTAGGTGTTTCTGCCTTGGGGGCTTCGGCTTCACTCATGGTATTCTTTCGTTTTACTCCCAGCGTTGTAAAGGCTGGAATTTGAATTTACCTTAATAGGGCTAAACTGGCTAGAAATAACCAGCGTTAGAATAGTCATAGATCTCTTTAGCATCAGCCAAAGAGTCAAAAAATTGTAACCGCCCATCGCCCAAAACGGCGGCTTTATGGGCGAATTTTTCTAAAATACGTTCATTATGGGATACAATCACTACGGTGGCATTTTGGAGTTTCTGCATTAAAATCTCGCCCGCTCGGGCATTAAATGCCGCATCGGTGGAATTGGGCATACCCTCATCGATGAGGTAATAGTCAAAGTCCAACGATAGCAAAATCGCCAATGAAAACCGAGCGCGCATGCCGCGCGAATAGGTGGAAACCGGCATCTCGAAATAGGCGTCAAAATCACAGATATAGCGGCAAAAAGATTCGACATAATCGGGATCCAACGCATAAAGGCGTGCGATATAACGACAATTCTCCTGTGCGGACTGCTTGGGGGCGATTCCGCCTGAAAACCCTAGGGGAAAAGATATGCGAGACCGGCGAATAACCTTGCCCTCATCTGGTTTCTCGATGCCGCACATCATATTGATCAGGGTGGTTTTACCAGTGCCGTTTTCCGCCAATATGCCCAAGCTCTGGCCAGGCTCGATCACAAAGGAGGACTTGTCCAAAATTACCTTGCGGGTTTGGCCAGTCCAAAAAGATTTGGAAACGTTTTGAAATTCAATCATGCGGATCCCTTGCAGTGCAATCGCCAGACGGTACACCAGTATCAGATAAGGTGTTAACCAAGTTTTCGCAAGTTTAGCCAATCCCTCTATTTTGGTTTATTTTTCCATAGCAATTTAGGTAAACTCTGCCTATTACCCTTGCCAAACCTCCGTCAGGAACGCGGCTAAGGGCCGAAAAACACCCTTGCCCCGCATCTGCAAAACCTTATCTTACCCGAAAGGGAAGGGAATCGCGTGTTTAGATCAGTTTTAACCGTCATGTTTCTGTTCGTGTTGTGGCTGCTTTTGTCTGGCGTCTATAAACCTATCATTGTTGGCCTTGGATTTTTCAGCTGTGTTTTCGCGGTTTGGATTGTACGCCGTATGGATAATGCCGCCGATGCTGAGCGCCTGACCATTAATCTGCGCCCCCTACAAATGATAAAATATACCTGCTGGTTGCTGGTAGAAATTGCCAAGGCTAATTGGGCAGTTACCAAGATTGTCCTCTCTCCGGAAATGCCTATTAACCAAAAACTATTCCGCGTACCGTTTTCTCAGAAAACCGATCTTGGCCAGACCATTTTCGCCAATTCCATCACCCTAACACCTGGGACAATCTCGGTAGAGCTGGAAAATGATTATTTTCTTGTGCATGCCCTTTCCTATGGCCCAGAAGACAAAGCGGAAATCGCCAAAATGGACACCCAAGTATCCAGAACCGAGAGCACCCCAGCATGATAACCGGCTCAATTGATTTGATGTTCCTTATTGGGGCGATTGCCCTGTTTGTGGCGATGGCTTTGGTTTTGGTGCGCCTGTATGCGGGGCCCACGCTTTATGATCGGGTGCTGTCGGCGAATTCATTTGGCACGCATACGGTGCTGTTTATCGGAGTGTTGGGGTTTCTGACAGGGCGGCCTGATTTTCTGGATATTGCCATGCTCTATGCCTTGATCAATTTTGTTGGTACGATCGCGATTTTGAAATTTTTCCGCTACCGCGCGATTGGGGATATCTTGGAAAACCGAGAGGTGGACGAATGACCCTGTATTTGTTGGCGATCGAAATACTTAGCTGGATTTGTATCGTGGGGGGCGGGGCCTTTGCTATTATTGGCGCCATTGGCTCGGTGCGTTTTCCTGATTTCTGGTCGCGCCTGCATGCAGCCTCGGTCACCGATAGCGCCGGCATGATCCTGCTGCTTCTGGGGATGTGCCTGCAGGCCGGGCTTTCACTGATTACCGTAAAGCTAATCTTGATCGGGGTATTCCTGTTTATTACTGGCCCCACATCAACACATGCGGTGGCAAACGCGGCCCTCGTCTCTGGGCTAAAGCCCCGAGATGGCGCACCAGAGGATGAAAAATGATCGAGCTTTTCGTCAATTTTGTTTTGTTCACAATGCTGGTGCTAACCGCGCTGGCAATTGTGCGGATTGACCGCCTGTTTGCGGTGGTGATGTTATCAGGTGTTTTTAGCCTGTTGTCGGCATTGCTGTTTGTTACGCTGGATGCGGTTGATGTGGCCTTTACCGAGGCGGCGGTGGGTGCGGGGATTTCCACCGTATTGATGTTGAGCACTATCGCCTTGACCAAGCCTGTGCAGAAAAAACCGCGCCATAATGCGCTGGTGCCACTGATTGTGGTGGGTGTTACGGGGGCCACCCTGATCTATGGTACGCTGGATATGCCGGCATTCGGGGCCAAGGATACCCCCGCCCAGAACCATGTGGCGGCACTGTATCTGGAACGCACCCCCACGGATATCGATGTGCCAAACGCGGTTACGGGTATTTTGGCCAGCTATCGCGGCTTTGATACTCTGGGCGAGACGGGCGTTGTCTTTACCGCTGGTATCGGGGTTCTGTTGTTGCTGTCTGGCCTTGCACGTCGGCGCGAAGAAGAGGGCGAAGAGCAATGATCCAACATCACCTGATTTTGCGCGTTGTAACCAAACTGTTGGTTGGTACGATCATTGTCTTTGCTCTGTATGTGCAATTCCACGGCGATTTCTCACCTGGTGGTGGATTTCAGGCTGGGGTTATTATGGCTGTGGCCTTTATCATCTATGGCATTGTTTTTGGTCTGGAAAAGGTGAAACAAGTGTTCCCGGCGTGGATCGTGCACAAAATGGTTGCCCTTGGGGTTTTGATCTATGCAGGCACCGGGGTTGTTTCGATGTTTCTGGGGTATGATTATCTAGATTACGGGGCGTTCTCGCCGCATCACCCAACCCACGGGCAACACTGGGGTTTGTTGATTGTTGAATTTGGTGTGGGCGTTACTGTTACGGGAGTGATGGTGGCGATCTACTATGCCTTTGCGGGTCGCCCCCCTGCGATTTCTGATGAGGATTGGTGATGTCTGAGCTGTTCGATCTGCGGTTTCTGGCCGACCATGCGCATTACTTTCTGTTTATCGTATTGATGATGACGGGTCTCTATATCGTGGTGGATAAAACCAATCTGGTGAAGAAAATCGTCGGGCTGAATATCTTTCAGGTATCGGTTTTCATGTTCTATATTTCCATCGGCAAGGTCAGCGGCGGCACGGCCCCGATCCTGCCCATGGATGACAAATTCCATGTGGATACCGAGGCCATGGCGGGTATCGCCTATTCAAACCCATTGCCGCATGTGCTGATCCTAACGGCCATTGTAGTGGGCATAGCGACTACATCTCTGGGGCTTGCATTGATTGTGCGCATCCGCGAGGCCTTTGATACCATTGATGAAGAAGACATTACCCATATCGAGCAAGACATGACCCGCGAAGATAATGCCAAACATGGTAACGCAATGGGGGGAATGGCCTGATGGCGGTTGAACCTCATACTGTTGAACATACCGCACGCACGTTGATGGACCACCTGCCAGTGCTACAGGTGTTGATCCCGTTTTGTACAGGCCCGATAATCGTATTCCTTGGCTCGCGCCGCCTTGCCTGGCCTTTGGCCTTTGTGGCATCGGCTCTATCTTTGATCGTATCCCTAATGCTGTTGTGGCAGGTCAAGGATGGCGGATATATCGCCTATACGTTGGGCGGCTGGGAGCCCCCCTTGGGTATCGAATACCGCATTGATGCGGCCAATGCCTTCGTTTTAATGCTGATATCGCTTATCGGTACAATCACTCTACCCTATGCGCTGATTTCTGTGGCCGACGAGATCAAACGTCGCGATCACACGCTGTTCTATGCCTGCTGGATGCTGTGCTTTACGGGCCTGTTGGGCATGGTCGCCACGGCGGATGCATTTAATGTGTTTGTTTTCTTGGAAATCTCTTCTCTTTCCACCTATGTTTTGGTGGCTATGGGCGCGGATCGCGATCGCCGCGCACTAACGGCGGCTTACGATTATCTGATCATGGGCACTATCGGGGCCACGTTCTTTGTGATCGGGCTGGGCATGATCTATATGGCCACGGGCACGCTGAATATGGCGGATATCGCAGATCGATTGGCCGATCAGGGCGCCAATCGCACCGTGCGCTCTGGCTTTGCCTTTGTGATTGTCGGGATGGGGCTGAAAATTGCCATGTTCCCATTGCACCTGTGGTTGCCCAAGGCCTATGTATTCGCGCCCTCGGCCGTGACAGTATTCCTTGCGGCCACGGCAACCAAGGCGGCAATCTATGTGATGCTGCGCTTTACGTTTTCGGTTTACCGCCCAGAATTCACCTATGCGACCAATACGCTGGAGATGATCTTCTTGCCGTTGGCCGTTATCGCGATGTTCTCGGCCTCTTTCGTGGCGGCGTTTCAAACCAATTTCAAACGCATGCTAGCTTATTCCTCTGTGGCACAGATCGGCTACATCCTGCTGGGCGTTGCTATCCTAAACGAGACGGGCCTGACGGCGGGTATTGTGCACCTGTTTAACCACGGGATCACCAAGGCCTTGATGTTTATGGGGGTGGGTGCATTTGTTCTGCGGGCAGGCGGGTCATTTTATGCCCAAATCGCTGGGCTTGGCCGACAGATGCCCCTGACGGGGGCGGCGCTGGTGATCGGGGGGCTGTCGTTGATCGGAGTGCCCGGGACGGCTGGCTTTATTTCCAAGTGGTATTTGGTGCAGGCAGCATTTGAGCGCGCGCCGGATAACCCGATGTATTTGGCCATCGCGGTCTCTGTGGTGCTGTCGTCCCTGTTGGCGGTTGTTTATGTGTGGCGCGCATTCGAGGCGATGTACCTGATGGCCCCCGCAACTGATATCCGCGCCAAAGAGGCGCCACTCTTGATGCTGGTGCCCATGTGGGTACTGGCCATTGCCTGTATCTGGTTTGGAATTGATACCGACCTGATCGCTGGCGCTGCGGCCCAAGCTGCAGCAGGTCTGTTTGAAGGATCCCAAGGGATGTTGGAAATGAAAGGTGCGGTGCACTGATGGATACGACCACCGCAATTTTTGCCGCGATGCTGATGCCCTTGGTTGCCTTGGGCGGAAATATGGCCTTCGCCCACCGCGAGAACCTGCGTGATGGGCTAACCTTTGCATCGGCCCTTGGGACCTTTGGCTTTGTGCTGGTGATCCTGTGCAATGTGGGCAATGGCACAACCGAGGCCGTTACTCTGCTAACGGTTTTTCCTGGAATCGATATCGCCTTCAACGTCGAACCGCTGGGCTTATTGTTTGCCATCGTGGCATCTGGCCTGTGGATTCTAACCCATATTTATGGCGTGGGGTATATGCGCGGGAATAACGAGAAGCACCACGCGCGGTTTTTTGCATGTTTTGCAGTGGCGATTTCTTCGGTGATGGGCATCGCGTTCTCGTCCAACATGTTCACGCTATTTCTGTTCTATGAAATCCTAACGGTCTCTACATATCCCTTGGTGGCACACAAAGGCACGCCTGAGGCGATCCGCGGTGCGCGCACCTATCTGGCCATTCTGATCGGCACATCAATTGCCCTGCAACTAACAGCGGTGATCTGGACATTCGTCCTGACCGGTACATTGGATTTCACCCAAGGTGGTATCCTTGCGGGCAAGGCCACCGGCTGGGTCGTGCCGGTTCTGCTGGGGCTATATGCCTTTGGTATTGGCAAGGCCGCTCTGATGCCATTTCACAAATGGCTTCCGGCGGCGATGGTCGCCCCCACACCTGTATCGGCGCTGTTGCACGCCGTGGCGGTCGTAAAAGCAGGCGTGTTCACCATGCTTAAGGTCGGGGTTTACATATTTGGTATTGATTTTCTTGCCCAAACGGGTGCCTCGGAATGGCTTATGTGGCTGGCGGCTTATTCGATTATCGCAGCATCCGTTGTGGCGATGTATCAGGATAATTTGAAAAAGCGTCTGGCATATTCAACGATCTCGCAACTGTCCTACATCACATTGGGCATGGCGCTGGCCAGCTCGGCAGGTGCGCTGGGGGGCGGCCTGCATATCGCCATGCACGCCATGGGTAAGATCACCCTGTTCATGTGTGCAGGTGCGATCTATGTGCGCTATCATAAAACCGAAATATCAGACATGGTGGGCCTAGGGCGCGCCATGCCGATCACCTTTATTGCGTTCCTAATTGGCGCACTTTCTATCATCGGCCTGCCGCCCTTGGGCGGTTCATGGCCGAAATTTCTGCTAATGATCGGTGCGTTGGACAGCGGGTATATTATAATCATTGCTGTGCTGGCACTCTCCTCATTGCTAAATGTTGCCTACCTGATCCCGATCGTCGCACGGGCGTTTTTCCTACCCGCGCCCGAGGGCCAGCCTAACACATACGGCGAGGCCCCTCTGTTGGTTTGGTTGCCCCCTGCACTTACGGCTGCAGGCTGTGTGATCTTGTTCTTTTATGCGGGCGTTTTGCAGGATTTCTTGGCCCCAATCGTCACCACAGGAGGTTACGATGCACAATAATCCCCATGATACCCCCGAGGATAACCCCGAGGATTACCCCAAACTGGGGCGTATGCTAGGCTGGGTTGACCGCCCCGGCAATGACACCAAGATTTTCTATGTGCTCTGTGCGATCTGTGTCGTGTGCTTTGGCCTCAGCTGGACGTTTCATATGCACGGTCATTTCCACATGGAAGAGGCGCGCGGCTTTTATGCCATTTATGGGTTTGTGATGTTCTCGGCGCTGATTTTTGCGGCAACGTTTTTGCGCATTCTTGTCAAGCGGCGCGAGGATTTTTATGGCGACAAGGCTATCGATTGCGAAGACTATCCCGAAGACCAATTACAAAGGCTGAACCACAATGATGATTGAAGCCATCCCCACCGCCTTTATCTTCTTTGCCGCGGCCGCATTGATCCTGATCCTGCCCAAGGGGCTGGCGCGAAATATTGTGATGCTGGGCACGCCGATCCTATCGGCCGTATTGGTCTGGAACACAGGGCTTGGCAATTTCGCCCAGATCCCGTTTTTTGGGTTCGAATTGGAATTCATGCGCCTTGATAAATTATCACGTATCTTCGTGCTGATTTTCTGTTTGGCGGCATTTTTGGGCAATCTGTTCGCATGGCACCTGCGTGACAGCCTGCAACAGGTGGCGGCATTGGCCTATGCCGGCTCTGCCATTGGTGCAGCCCAAGCAGGCGATATGATCACCCTGTTTTTCTATTGGGAAGGGACGGCCATTGCTTCGGTTTTCTTGATTTGGGCGCGCGGTACTGCGGGGGCCTATGCCACGGGCATGCGCTATCTGATCATTCAAATCGCATCAGGGGTTATCTTAATCGCCGGTGTTGCGGTGTTCTTCGCCGAAACAGGCACCATCACCTTTGATAAAATGGAGCTGGCCTCGCTGGGCACATGGCTGATATTCATCAGCTTTGGGATGAAATGCGCGTTTCCATTACTCCATAACTGGCTACAAGACAGCTACCCCGCCGCCACAATCACCGGCACGGTTATCCTATCGGCCTTCACCACCAAATTGGCGGTCTATGCGCTGGCACGTGGTTTCGCAGGTACCGAGATTTTGATCTATATCGGTACGGTTATGACACTGTTCCCGATTTTCTTTGCCGAAATTGAAAATGATTTGCGCCGCGTGCTGGCCTATTCTCTGAACAACCAGCTGGGCTTTATGGTTGTGGGTGTAGGGATCGGTACAGAGATGGCCCTAAACGGCACAGCCAGCCACGCCTTTGCACATATTCTTTACAAGGCATTACTGTTTATGTCTGTGGGGGCCGTGATGTTCCGAACTGGTACATCCAAGGCATCAGAACTGGGCGGTCTATACCGCACCATGCCGCTTACAGCTGTTTTCTGTCTTATCGGCGCGGCCTCTATTTCGGCCTTCCCGCTGTTCTCGGGCTTTGTTACCAAATCCCTTACTTTGACCGCAGTGGCCGAGGAACACAAATTGATCATCTGGTTGTGCTTGGTCTTTGCCTCCGCAGGTGTTCTGTCACACTCGGGGATTAAAATCCCCTTCTTCACCTTCTTTGCCCATGATAGCGGTATGCGCCCCAAAGAGGCACCACGTCACATGCTCTGGGCCATGGGGATCACGGCATTCTTGTGCATCGCCATTGGGGTCTATCCAGATCCGCTATACGCGCTCTTGCCTTATGATTTGGACTATCATCCCTATACAATGGATCACGTGGTGGCACAGCTACAGCTGTTGTTCTTTGCGCTACTGGCCTTTGCGGTGATTTTCCGCGCTGGTTTGCATCCGCCAGAAATCCGTGCGGTGAATATGGACAGCGATGTGATTTATCGCAAATTCACGCCCAGCGTTATGCGCTATCTGGCCTTCGTGGTGGCGGCACTGTTTCGAGGGGTTACAGGGATGATAAACCGCAGCGCCGCGCGTCTGGTGCACCGCCTGCACCACAGCCACGGCCCCGATGGCTCGCGCGCCGCCAGCTGGCCTGCCGGTGCGATGGTGATGTCCATCGCGGCCCTGCTGGGGCTGGCGCTACTGGTGATTTTCTTTAGCTAGCGTCTGCGCGCCGGCCCATTTGCTGGTGACAGACGCGTTGGAATGTCGCTATAGGGAAAACCGCCCCAAAATCATCTCGTGATCAGAGAGGGGAACACCGCTGGTATCTAGCGCTGCAACGATTTCGCAGTCCAAACCTTTACAATCGCGGTGGAAAAACCAATCCAGCTTCATCGCCCGATCCGGAAACCGCGTCAGGCGGCTGGGCCGTGTGGTTACACCACCGGCATTATTCTCAAAGGAAAAACCCTGGCGCTCGGCGGCGGCAAAGAGGGTTTCGTCGCGCCAATCATTGCTGGCAAGGTTGTTGCCTGTGTTCAGATCGCCCCCGATCACCACCGGTAGGCCCGGGGCAAAATCATCCACCGCGGCAATAATTCGATCCACCTGCGACTGGCGGATGCCGATATTTCCAGCACTTTCCAGATGTGTGGAAACCGCACAAACATAGCCCTGTGTCGTGGGGAATATGGCCGCGATTGCAACGCGCCCGCCAATTCTGGGCTGCGCATCATCCACCCCCTGCGCACCGCAAAACCAATGCCCGTGATCATCCAGCCGAATTTGGAATATCTGCTTGGGGGGTGTTTTTGACAAAATCGCATTACCATGCCAGCCGGACTGATTGTGATCATCAACCACACGCTCTAACTCGGGGCCACTGCCTAAACCCAGCTCGTGAAACTCTACACCATAGGCATAGCCCATGCCCATGCTCTGGGCCAAAATCTGGGTGGTATGGGCTTGGTGGGTGCGGGCCATGCCGCAATCCATTTCTGATAGCAAAACAATGTCTGGGGCATGCGCCGCTAAGGTATGGGCCGATGCGATCGGATCTAGACAGCGCTCTAGGTTCCATGCAGCAATTGTTACCTCGTGTGGTAGAGGCGCAGATACGCTGCCCTCCCATTTCACCTCGATTTTATGCAGAGCCTCTAGTTGTGCCATCAATGCGCGATGCGCCTGCGGGGTGCGCGGTGCGGCCAGAATTCTATCGGTTAATTCCGAGGAAACGGCAGGTAGCGTCTGACAGAGAGCCTGGGTGTAAAGCCTCATACCGCAACCCTTTTGCCGGTATCGGCCTCAAAAACATGCAATGTTTCCACCGGCAGGGATGCAAATAACGCGCCTTCTGGGATCATGTCTTCTTGGTGCAGGTTCACCACAAAGGGCATATCGCCCAAGCGGCCATGCACCAGACGTGCGGCCCCCAACTCTTCGGTGAATTCATGAATGAAGGGCTGGTTATCGCCCTCCTGCCTGTTGCTTAGCTTGACCTTCTCGGGGCGAATACCCACCTTGACTGGCCCTGAATAGGGGGTGGAATTCAGCGCGCCGATGGCCCCAAGACCGGCAACCTCGATCGCGCCTGCGCCATTTAGGGTGGCCTCTAGCATATTCATGGGGGGCGCGCCCATAAAGCTGGCGACAAAAACGCTAGCAGGTTGGTGATAGATCTCAGCCGGTGTACCGATCTGCTCGATCTGCCCCGCGTTCAGCACAACAATCCTGTCGGCCATGGTCATCGCCTCGACCTGATCATGGGTTACATATACAGATGTGGTGCCCAGCTTTTTCTGCAAGTTTCGAATTTCGATGCGCATCTGATTGCGCAGTTTTGCATCCAAATTCGACAGCGGCTCGTCGAATAAGAACAGCGCAGGCTCGCGCACAATTGCCCGCCCCATAGCAACACGCTGACGTTGACCACCAGACAGCTGGCTTGGCCTGCGGTCTAGATAGTCGTTTAGGTTCAGCATATCCGCCGCCCCGCGCACCGCCGCATCTATGTCTTCTTTGCTGATTTTACGATTGCGCAGGCCATAGGCCATGTTGTTATAGACGGTCATATGGGGATAAAGCGCATAGTTTTGAAAAACCATCGCAATATCGCGATCCGCAGGATCCAAATCATTGACCCAGCGATCCCCGATTTCCAAATCCCCCGATGTGATATCCTCTAGGCCAGCAATCATGCGTAGCAGCGTGGATTTACCACAGCCCGATGGGCCAACCAGCACGATGAACTCTCCATCCTGAATTTCTAAATCGGTGCCATGCACGGCGTGATATCCGTTTGGATATATTTTCTCGAGCGCTTTCAGCGATACATGTGCCATAAGTTTACTTTCTAATTAAGACTATTTGTCAGACTCGGTCAGCCCTTTGACGAACCAAGACTGGAAGAAGACTACGATCAATACAGGGGGCAACATGGTGATGATGGTCAGCGCCATTCCCACCCCGTATTCCGGTATCGCATTGCTGTCGGTAAAGGACTGGATGATGTTTTTGATGCCCCGCACCAAGGTGAACATCCCCTCTTCGGTGGTGATCAATGTAGGCCACAAATATTGGTTCCACCCAAAGACGAACATGATGATGAACATGGCTGCAATCATGGTCTTGGACAGGGGCACCAGAATATCGATAAAGAATTTTACAGGGCCCGCGCCATCAATGCGCGCCGCCTCTACCAGCTCTTCTGGCACAGATCTGAAAAACTGACGAAAGAAGAACGTGCCCGTGGCCGATGCAATCAACGGCACAATCAGGCCCGTGTAGGTATTGGTCAGGCCAAAGCTCTGGATCACCTCATAGGAGGGGAGGATACGCACCTCTAGTGGCAACAACAGGGTCGTGAAGATGATCCAAAAGCTGAATGTCGCAAAGCGAAACCGAAAGTACACAATCGCATAGGCCGCCATCATAGAAATTACGATTTTGCCCACGGCAAACCCCAAACCCAAGATCAGCGAGTTTGATAGCATGGTCATGCCATCGATGGTGCCGCTAAATCCGCTAGGCTCGAACAAGGCTTTGTTATAATTCTCGATGAATTTGTCGCTCCAGCCGAACTGTAGACCATTCTTAGCAAAGGCCAGCTTGTCATAGCTAGAGGTCATGATCGTCAGCAAAACTGGGAACAGCATAAGAGCAGACCCAAGGATGAGTACCGAATGGTCGATAACCGTTTCCCATTTAACCAAGCGCCGCCTGCGGTTGATCTTGGGGAGATTGGTGGCGGATGTAACAGAAGACTTCATAGCGGCCTCAGGTATAATGAATCCGGCGCTCAATCAGCCGGAATTGAAAAACAGTTAGCGCCAGAACCAGCACCATCAAGATCACCGATTGCGCGGAAGAACCGCCCAATTCATTACCGCGAAACCCATCTACATAGACCTTGTAGGTCAGGGTCATCGGGTTGTTGCCCGGCTCGCTGCGCAGCATCACATCAATCACTCCAAAGGTATCGAACAGTGAATAGGTGATATTGGTGATCAGTAAGAAAAAAGCAGTCGGCGCCAATAGAGGGAACGTGATCGTCCAAAACCGGTTGAAGGGAGAGCCATTCTCGATCATGGCCGCCTCGCGAATAGAGCGTGGCACAGATTGCAAGCCCGACAGAAAAAAGATGAAATTGATCGGCACCTGTTTCCATATGGAAACGGCGATCATCGCAAATGCGGTATCCTTGTAATTCACGCCCACCACAAACTCATATCCGAATAGGGCAAATATTTGCGTGATCAGCCCATGACCTTGGTAAAACAGGCTAACCCCTAACAGGCCCGCAACGGGCGGCGCCACGGCATAAACCCACATCAGCATGGTTTTATAGGTGGATGCACCGCGCAGCACCTTATCTGCCTTGACCGCAAACACCAATCCAAATGCCAAAGAGAAGAACGTAACACTTAGGGTGAAGATAACGGTAAAGAGGCTGATGCGCAGGTATTCTTTGTTTTGAAACAGCGTAAAATAGTTTTCCAACCCCACAAATGTGCCCCCAAATCCAAAGGGATCCTGAAGGTAAAAAGAAGAGCGAAGGGCCTCGACAGCGGGCCAGTAGAAGAAGAAGACGATGATCGTCAGCTGTGGGATCAGCAACAATACCGGCATCCATGGGTGGGTAAAAGCAGCACGTTTCAAAAGAGATACTCCGAAAAAATGCGGCCCGGAAGAACGCCCGGGCCGCTTGGGATTGTTGGGGAAATTAGCCTTGGGTTTTTGCGAAACGAGCCAGCAATTTGTTTGCCTCGGCTTCAATCGCGGCGAAGCCATCCTCGACGGTGGTTTCACCGGTTAGGATGCGCCCATATTCGCGGTTCATCACATCGCGAATTTGCACATAGAACCCCATGCGGTAGCCCTTGGTCCATTCGCCAGCTGGCAAAGACAATTGCTGAATACCAACCTCTGCCGCAGGCGCGCCATCATAATGGCCATCGCTCTTTGCTAATTCATAGGCGGCCTCGGTGATCGGCACATAGCCGGTCTCTTGGTGCCACATGTATTGCACATCCGCAGATGTTAGATAGCGAAAGAACTCAGCGGTTGCCTTGTTTTCCGCATCAGATTTGCCAGACATGGCAAACAATGCCGCCCCACCAATAAAGGTCTGCTTGGGGGTCTCGGTTACACCCTGCCAATAGGGCAGCATGGTGGCTGAGAATTCAAAATCAACCTTTTTGGTTAACCCGCCAAATGACCCAGAAGAGCCAAGCCACATCGCGGCCTTGCCTTCTTCGAAGGGTTTCGCATTGTCGCCCCAGCTGGTGCCCAGCCATTCAAACAAACCAGCATCTTTCCACTCTTTTAGGGCAGTGAAATGCGCCTTGATTGCAGGGTGGTTGATGTTGATTTCGGTATCACTGCCCGTGTAGCCATTGTCATTCGAAGCAAATTGAATGTCATGACGCGAGAAGAAGTTCTCGGTGAAAATCCACGGCAGGTGAGACTGCGTTAGCGGGATGTAACCGGCGGCCTTTAGGGCGGGTGCGGTTGTTTCTGCGAACTCTTCCCATGTTGCCGGGGCGCTAACGCCCGCCTTGGCCAAGGCTTCGGTGTTAAAATACATGATCGGTGTAGACGAGTTGAACGGCATGCCGATCATTTTGCCATTTGCATCGGCATAGAAGTAACGAACACCAGCGATATAGTCATTGATATCAAAGGTCACGCCATTCTGGCTGAGCAAATCTTGAACAGGAATGGTGGCGCCTTGGGCACCGATTACTGTTGCCGCGCCGGCATCAAAAACCTGTAGAACATTTGGTTGTTCGCCGGCACGAAACGCTGCGATACCCGCAGTAAGTGTTTCTTCGTAGGTGCCCTTAAAAACAGGGGTGATTTCATATTTATCTTGGCTTGCGTTGAAATCAGCCGCGATTTTATTCACGGTTTCACCTAGGCTACCGCCCATTGCGTGCCACCATGTGATGTTTGTTTCTGCGAAAGCCAATGTGCTTGACGAGACCACCATGGTCGCAGCAAGCAGAGTTTTTTTGAGGGACATAGCGTCTTCTCCAAGTGGTTGAGGATTATTCCTTGGAAAAGGCTAGAAGTCATATGCGACAGCCAAATGAATATCCTGTCGCAGAGATGTAACAGAGCAAACTTTATTAACAAATTCCTAATCGGCATGGGCATGGGTCTGATGCAGTCGCTGACTGATTTGCCTGACCTGTCTGTTTATTCCACGCGTCAATACGATCCCTACTAGACACTGGACAGCACAGGCTCGTCCCCTAAAATGCCCCAATACTTGGGCCATCTTCAGGGGGACATATGCCAACCAAGGCACAAGCGCTGTTTAGAAAAATGCACAACTGTACCCTATGCACTGGACTAGAGCTTGGCCCCAAACCTCTATTTAAACTCTCGCCAGATGTAAAAATCCTAATCGCAGGTCAGGCGCCAGGGCGCATTACCCACAAAAAGGGCCGCCCCTTTGATGATCCCTCTGGGGATCGATTGCGCCAATGGCTGGGGCTGGATCGCCAGACCTTTTACCACGATGACCGCATCGGAATTTTTCCCATGGCGCTATGCTTTCCAGGCTCAACACCCGCGGGCGATAAACCACCGCGCACAGAATGCGCCGAGGCTTGGCGCACAGATGTGATGGAAACCCTTACTCAGGTACAGCTGACGCTGGTGTTGGGGCGCTATGCCATCGCATGGCACCTTCCGGCGCTGAAAAAGCTCTCGGTTACAGATGCGGTGAAACAGGCGGCTCAGGCACCCGATGGAACCTTCGTTCTGCCCCACCCAAGCCCGCGAAATAATCGATGGCTGGCCAAGAATGACTGGTTCGAACAGGCGGTGATCCCGCGCATCCAAGCAAAGGTTACCCAAATTTTGGCCCCAGATCATACCTGATAGGTTGGCCAAACACCGCGCTGGCGTACACTGCGACCCTGTTTCGCATGTTTTTTCCTTGCCGCTTGGGGTAGGGCGCAATACTGGGGGCTAACTCTGCGGTTTGCGCGCCACCCTTTGCCAGCCCTGCGCCGCATAACACTTAGGATTCGTAAAGATGACCGCGATTGACAAAGCCCACAGCGCCATGGAAGCCGAGCCCAGTAACGAAACTGTACGCCTTGCCTTTTACGAGCGCTTGATGGAGGCAGAATTGTTCCTGATGTTGGCACAAGAGCCCACAGACACCAGCGCCACACCAGAGATCTTTGCCGCCGAGGGCCAAGATTTCGCGCTGATATTTGACCGCGAAGAACGCCTTGCGGCCTTTGCAGAAAAACCCGTGCCTTATGTGGGATTATCGGGGCGCAACATCGTACAAATGCTGGCGGGGCGCAACATCGGGCTGGGCCTGAATTTGGCTGTGGCCAGCTCTTCTATCCTGTTACCTGCGGATGCGGTTGAATGGATGGCCAGCATGATCACCAGCGCCGCGGAAACCACTGCCACCCCAGAATCTGTCGCCCCCCCCACATCCGTGCCAGAACAAATCGTTGTGGCGCTGGATCTGAAATTGGCCGCTATGGCAGGGCTGGCAGATACTGCCTATTTAGCGGATATCACCTATGATAATCAAACCCGCAACGCTGCACTGGCCTTTGTGAATGCCGCCCCGGATGCGCAAACGGCTATCGCCAATGCCATATCCGAGGCCATCACTTTTAGCGGGATCGAAGCGGCGGCATTGGATGTGCTGTTTTTGCGCGCCTCTGACCCAATTTGTGCCAAGCTGGCCACACAGGGGCTTCGCTTTGATTTACCCGAGGTCATCGCGCCTACAGCGCCAGATGCACCAGGAATGAACCCGGCTAAACCACCTAAATTACATTAATACCCTGCATCGCGATCAACCAGATTTAGAATTTCTCGCCCCTCTAGGCTACGCGCTATGTTATCCAAAATAACCTCTGCGGCATGTTCTGGGCGGGTTACGCTGGCGATATGCGAGGTCACCAGAACATTGGGATGCGCCCAATAGGGGTGCTGGGCGGGCAATGGCTCGGTTCTAAACACATCTAACGTGGCCCCCGATATATGCCCAGAATTCAGCGCCGCAAGCAAATCCGCATCATTTATCAACTGGCCTCGCCCGGGGTTGATGATGGCCGCTCCGCGCGGCATTTGCGCCAGACGCGCGGCGTCTATGATATTCTCGGTAGCCGCGGTACGGGGCAACAGCAAAACCACTATCTCGCTTTGGCGTATGAGTTGATCCAGCCCCGCATCCCCGTGATAACTGGTAATTCCTGTCAGGTTTTTGGCGCTGCGTGACCAACCAGCTACGTTAAACCCGTATTGCGCCAGTTTTTGGCCGACGAAACCGCCTAGCGCACCCAGCCCCAAAATACCGACCCTGCGATCTCGGGCTAGGGGGGGGACACGGTGGGGATCCCACGTGCCCGCCGCGGCCTGTGCAAAATAATCGCTGTCCAGATGATGGCGCATCACATGGCCCATCACATAATCGGCCATGCCCAGACGCAAACCATCCTCTACCATGCGGGCCAATGGCTGGTTGAGGCTGGGGTTACCCACCACCCGTTCAACCCCTGCCCAAAGGCTCTGCACCAGCTTGGTATTTATGAATGGTGCAAAATCAACCAAGGGCCCATCTGGCGCATAAAGGATGTATTCCACATCCTCTGGTGCTGAAACCTGACCATCGCTCATGTTTATCAACGAAAGGTCAGGGCGCAATGCGCTAAGAGGTTCAGCCAACAACCCCCGATAGGTTTCCCACTGCGCCGAGCGCCCCGCATATAGGACACCGGTCATTATCTGGCCCTATGAATATGCGCAGATTGAACCAGCCCAAAGGCCCCCAACAAAACCAGCATTGCAGAACCACCATAGCTGACCAATGGCAATGGCACACCCACCACGGGGGCCATGCCCATCACCATCAGCATATTAACGGCAAAATAGAAGAAAAATGTGGCCGCCACCCCATAGGTTAGCAACGCCGCATAGCGATTTCTATTTTGCACTGCGGTTAGGAAACAGCAGACAATTATCAGAATATATAGCCCCAATAACGTGATTCCGCCAACAAAGCCAAACTCCTCGGCAAGGGTGGTGAAAATAAAATCCGTATGCTTCTCAGGTAGAAAGTTCAGGCGGCTCTGGGTGCCCTGCATATAACCCTTGCCGGAAAACCCGCCCGACCCAAGGGCGATCTTTGACTGGGTTATGTGATACCCAGCCCCCAAAGGATCCGATGCAGGATCCAAAAATGTCTCGATACGGCGATACTGGTAATCTTTTAGGATTTGATACTCGGTACCGCGCGATTGCAAAATCGCCCCAACCATCGCAATGATCGATGACCCCGCAGCGGCAAAATACCAAAGGCTAACCCCCGCCAACAACATCACAACCCCTGCACCACCGGCCAAAAGGATCGCGGTGCCCAGATCAGGCTGATTCAGAACCAATGCCATTGGCAGGGCTGTTAAAAACAGGGGCGGGATGAGCCACTGGGGTTTGGATACCTGATCCTCGTCTAACCAATCATAATACAGCGCCAAGATCATCACCAAGGCAACCTTCATCAATTCAGAGGGCTGAAGGCGCATGAACCCCAGGTCAATCCAGCGCTGGGCCCCCATGCCCACCGCGCCAAACATTTCCACAAAAACCAGCAGAACCACCCCGCCGATATAGGCCGCAACTGACATGTTGCGCCAAAATTTTATCGGGATAAACGCCACAATTATCATCAGGATAAATCCCATGACAAAGCGCGTCAGCTGCGGCTCTGCCCAGCGTGAAAAATCCCCGCCAGATACCGAATACAGCATCAAAAAGCCCGCACTGCTAACCGCCGTTAGCAATAGCGCCAACGGCCAGTGAAAATACAATACTTTGCGAAATCCCTGTGGTACCCGCTGAATGGAGTTGATCAGATAGGTCACGTAGGCTCCTCGCGAAGGCGCAGGTCATTGCGCTTTTGGCTGGGCAAGGGCCCATAGCCGCTCTGGCCCAACTCTATTGCCTTCTCCATCACCAGTTTGGCAATGGGTGCGGCGGCGGCTGAACCACCCCCCCCATGTTCGACAATCACCGCCACAGAATAGCGCGGATTATCAAAAGGCGCATAGCCCACAAACAGCGCATGATCGCGCCATTCCCATTTGCGGTCTTTGTTTTTGATAATGCCTTGCTCGCGCTCGCGCTTGGAAATGGCACGCACCTGTGTGGTGCCGGTTTTGCCGGCCATTACCGTATCCTTAAGGCGGGAACGATAGGCGGTGCCACGGGTGTGGTTGGTTACATCATACATGCCTGCGCGCACCATATCCAAATGCCGCGGATCAAATTCCAATTTCTCAGCACCCCTTACCGGTTCCAGCTTGTCATCAAACATGTTTACAAGGCGCGGCTCTATCTGGGTGCCACTGGCCAAGCGCGCTGTCATAATCGCCAGCTGAATAGGTGAGGCCAAAACAAATCCCTGACCAATGCCGGAATTGGCGGTATCCCCAATCAGCCAATCCTCCTGCTTGACACGCTTTTTCCAATCTTTGGTGGGGGCCAGCCCCTCGCGCACCGCAGGCAGGGGAATATCGGGGCGAATACCCACCCCTAATGTCCGCGCCACCTGTGATATCCGCTCGATTCCAATGCGCAAGGCCAGCTCGTAGAAATACACATCACACGATCCGCGCAAGGCCTCGCGCAGATTCACATTGCCATGACCACCACGACGCCAACAATGAAACCGCCGACCAGAAATTTCCATATGGCCCGGGCAATAAACCCGCTCGCGTTCGTTGATCAGCCCAAAATGTAATCCTGCCAGCCCCACAACCATCTTAAACGTTGATCCAGGGGGATAGGTGCCCTGTACGGTTTTATTCGCCAGCGGACGGTATTTGTTCCCATTCAGTGCATTCCAATCAGGCACAGAAATCCCATCGACAAACTTATTTGGATCAAAGGTAGGTGCGCTGGCAAGAGCCAGAATATCGCCATTGTTTACATCCATCACCACGGCGGCCGCACTTTGGCCCTGTAGCTTTTCTAAGGCAAAGCGCTGTAATTCGGCATCTACGGTTAGCTGAACATTGGTGCCCGGTGTGCTGGCCTGCGCATCTAATTCGCGCATCACCCGGCCAACGGAATTCACCTCGATACGCTTAAGGCCTGCCTTGCCGCGCAGCGTTTGCTCGATCTTGGCCTCGATGCCGTTTTTGCCAATTTGGAACCTTGGGATCAGCAACAGCGGATCCTTGTCATTGGTCTGGCTCAGGTCATAATCAGATACCGGTCCCACATAGCCCACCACATGAGAAAAATCGGCCCCTCGCGGGTACTGGCGATTCAGGCCCAACTGTGGCGTGATGCCCGGTAAAACCGGAGAATTGGCAGATACGGCGGCGATATGTTCCCATTCCAGCCCCGTAGCAACCGTTACGGGCACAAAGGCTCGCCTACGGGCCATTTCCGCAAGAACGTTTTGGATTTGGCTGTCGGGCAGGGGGATCAGCTGTGCTAGGCGGCGCAAGACCTCTTCTGGGTCATCGGCCTGTTCGCGTACAATCTCGATGGTGTAAACCTGACGGTTTAGGGTCAGCGGATTGCCTGAGCGATCATAAATCAATCCCCGCGCCGGGGGCTGTAGACGAATATTCACGCGGTTCTCTTCCGCCAACAGGCGGAATTGGTCGGCCTGTTTCACACCCAACTGATGCATCCGCCAACCCAAAACCCCCGCCAAGCCCAGCTGACCCGAGCCCAACAATAGCGCGCGCCGGCTGATGCGGCTGGTGAAATCCTTGTCCGTTGGTGATTTTTTGTGCTTCATGTGGCGCGCCCAAAGACCTTGGAGATGGGTGGCTGTGATTTCCATGCCCAAAATAGGGTCGATACTGTGATCACCATCAGCGGGTAGCACAGGATAGAAACACCCAGCTGTATCAGCCAATCAAACCACGGGGTGACATCGGAAAATGTCAAAAACAACAGCGCCTCTTTGGCAATTGCCGCGCCAAGCAACAGACCAGCAACACTGGCCCATTCGACGAGAAAAACCATCTCTCGAAAGGCTGCGCGATTGCGCCGCACCATTTCACTGACAATCAATCCGAGAAAGCTGTTCAACCCCAATGGCCGCGACAGCAAGAAATCACAGAGCAAAAAAACAATCCCCAAGGCCCAAAAGGGAACATAGCTGGGGCGACGGATAACGAGCGCCAATGCCGCCAATAGGATCACATCAGGCCAAACGATCGATTGCGGCGTCATTGATATTGGGATCAACTGCATGAAAATAACCATGAAACACAACCCAATGAATAACAAGCGCATGCTGGCAATACGCAGGGGAGATGCCTTATCCATCTACCGCCTCCTGATCAAAATCCTTGGGCAATACCGGCCCAATCAGGCGGTCAGGCTCGGTGATCGGCGCACTGGGCGCAAAGCGGATAACACGCAGCAGATCAAGCCTGCGGAAATCTGCGGCCAGTTGCGTGCGCAGTTGCCCATCTGCCCCCAAAACCACCTGCCCAACCAGCAGATCCGAGGGGAAAACCCCGCCATCTCCTGAGGTGATGATCCGATCTCCGGGCTGAATTTGCGCAATACTTTCCACGAACTTCAGCGGCGGCTGTAATGTGTTGTCGCCTGCTAGTATCGCACGGTGATTCGAGGGTTTGATCAATATCGGAATATTACTAGAGGTGTCACTGACAAATACCACGCGAGATGATTTTTCGCCGACGGCCACAATCCGCCCAACCAAGCCAAGCCCGTCCATCGCGGCCCAACCCTCTGTCATGCCATCCTCGCGGCCCAAATTGATCAGCGCAGATTGACGGAACCGGCTACCGCTGTCGGTGATCACCTTGCCAGATACCGAACTTAACTTCGGGCTTAGCTTTACCTTATTCAAATCCAACAGGCGGGCATTTTCTTGCTCTAGCTGAATGGCGGCTTCGCGCCATGATTTCATACGCTGTAATTCGCGGCGCAACTCTTGGTTCTGGCTATAGATTCGCTCATATGATTGAAAATCGCGCCCCATCTGCGACAGCTTGTTCACCGGCGCCATCAAAGGATCCATATTGGGAACAAATCGATCAACCACCGCCATGCGCAATCGCTCTGCGCGCGGATTATCAATCCGCCATAGCATAAACAGCGCGAAACAAATCAGCAAAAAAATGCCCAAGCCTAATCGGCCGAGCATTTTAAGAAACTGTACATCACTGCTGTCGTTACGTGCCAAGATTTATCCCTTGGGCCAAAACTGAGCGTGGGCCCTAGCTGTCAAAGTCGATGATATGTGAGAGTTGTTTTTCATATTCCAGCGATTTGCCGGTACCCAAGGCCACACAGTTCAAACTGTCTTCGGCCACGGAAATCGGCAGACCGGTTTGCTCGCGCAGGGCCAAATCTAAATCGCCCAGCAATGCGCCGCCACCGGTTAACATCACACCGCGGTCTACGATGTCGGCGGCTAAATCAGGGGGGGTGCTCTCCAGTGCCTGCATCACAGCCTCTACAATTTGCTGCACGGGCTCCATCAAGGCATCCGCCACTTGTGCCTGCGTTAGCTCTACCTCTTTGGGCACACCGTTTAGCAAATCACGTCCGCGAATTTTGATGGACTTGCCCTTGCCATCCTTGGGCATGCGCGCGGTACCAATTTCGGTCTTGATCCGCTCTGCGGTACTCTCGCCTACCAATAGGTTTTGCTGGCGGCGTAAAAATGCGATCAGTGCCTCGTCCATGCGATCCCCGCCCACGCGCACAGAACGCGCATAAACGATATCGCCCAGGGACAGAACCGCCACCTCGGTGGTTCCACCACCAATATCCACAACCATAGAACCAGTGGGATCAGCAATCGGCATGCCCGCACCAATGGCCGCAGCAATCGGCTCTGCGATCAGGCCTGCTTTGCGTGCACCAGCGGATAACACTGATTGGCGAATGGCGCGTTTTTCCACAGGGGTCGCACCGTGGGGCACACAAACGATGATACGCGGTTTTGATAGTTTAGAGCGCTTGTTGACCTTGCGAATGAAATGTTTGATCATTTCTTCGGCCACATCGAAATCAGCAATCACACCATCGCGCATGGGGCGAATGGCCTCGATGCTACCAGGGGTACGCCCCAGCATCAGCTTGGCGTCTTCGCCCACTGCCAAGACCTCTTTGCGTCCATCCTTGATACTATAGGCGACAACCGAGGGTTCATTTAGAACAATGCCTTTGCCTTTGATATAAACCAGCGTGTTGGCCGTCCCTAAATCGATGGCCATATCCGCGGTAAAAATGCTCGAAATTGCGCCTAGCATGTAACCCTCATTTAATTTCGCCCTTAATTGGGCGTGGTCAATGTTATAAGTGCAGATTATTCATATGAAAAGCAAAGACTACGCCGCACAGCCGTGCCAATGTCTAAATTTGGTAGTTTCGGCGCAATCACGCTGAAACTAAGGCAAAAATGGGGCGGATCCGCTGTGTAGATCCGCCCGCTATCCTATTCAGGGGCGTTCTTTTCACGCCGCAACAACAACTTGTTCAAAGCGTTCACATAGGCCTTAGCGCTGGCCACAACTGTGTCGGTATCTGCGGACTGGCCGGTGACAATTTTGCCCGCCTCTTCCATGCGTACCGATACCGTGGCCTGTGCGTCTGTGCCCTCGGTTACGGCACTTACTTGGTACAATTGCAGATGCGCGCTATGGGGGAACAGCGCCTTAACAGCATTAAATACCGCATCCACCGGCCCATCGCCGGTCGCCTTTGTCTGGTGATCCACACCATCAATGCTGAGGGTAAGTTCGGCTGATTGCGGGCCATCGGTGCCACACACTACTCTCAGTTTCTCCACCTGCAAATGATCGTGCATGGCATTTGTGCCTTCGTCAGAAACCAAGGCAATTAGATCGTCATCATAAACTTCTTTCTTGCGATCAGCCAATTCCTTGAATCGCACGAAAACATCCTTTAGCTGGTTGTCGCCCAGATCAAACCCCAAATCCGCCAGCTTAGAACGCAGAGCCGCACGGCCAGAATGTTTGCCCATCACCAGATTGGTTTCGGTTAGGCCAATGTCCTCGGGGCGCATGATTTCAAATGTATCTGCGGATTTTAACATGCCATCTTGGTGAATGCCGCTTTCATGCGCAAATGCGTTTTTGCCGACGATCGCCTTGTTATATTGCACCTGAAAGCCTGATACGGTGGCGACACGGCGGCTGATGTTCATCAGCTTGGTTGCATCCACACGGGTTTCATAGGGCATGATGTCATTGCGCACGCGCAGGGCCATCACCACCTCTTCTAGGGCGGTGTTGCCGGCGCGCTCGCCTAGGCCATTGATGGTACATTCGATTTGACGCGCACCACCGGCCACAGCCGCCAATGAATTGGCGGTGGCCATGCCAAGGTCATTGTGACAATGGGTGGCAAAAATGATCTCGTCGGCACCGGGTACACGCTCTAACAACATGCGGATAATATCGGCACTTTCGGCAGGGGCGGTATAGCCCACGGTATCGGGGATGTTGATGGTGGTGGCACCGGCCTTGATGGCGGTTTCCACCGTACGGCATAGGTAATCATCCTCGGTACGGGTGGCATCCATGGGGGACCACTGGATATTTGGGCATAGGTTGCGCGCATGGCTGACGGTGTCGTGAATGCGCTCGATCATTTGATCCTTGGTCAAGTTTGGGATCGCCCGATGCTGAGGGCTGGTGCCAATAAAGGTGTGAATGCGCGGGTTGGCAGCATGTTTCACGGCCTCCCAACAGCGGTCGATATCCTTGTATACCGCGCGGCTCAGCCCGCAGATCTGGGCGTTCTTGGCATTGGCGGCGATCTCGGATACGGCCTTGAAATCACCCTCGGATGCAATAGGGAAACCAGCCTCGATAATATCCACCCCCATCTCATCCAATAGGGTGGCGATCTCTAACTTTTCATTATGACTCATAGTGGCGCCGGGGCTTTGCTCGCCATCGCGCAATGTGGTGTCAAAAATTAATACGCGGTCTTGTTTTGAATTTGTCATGTTTATATCCAGTCTTTTGGCGCAGCCATATTTTCGTTTCCATCCCCTGAATTCGCTATCCCATGGGGTTCTATTAGCAAAACCTTGGCCTCATGTTCGGCACGGGGGCGATGCACAATTCCCCTGGGAATTACGCATAACTCACCCACCCCAAGCGTGATAGAATGCCCACCCTCTTGATCAAGGATCACTTCGCCCTCTAGGATCAAGAAAAAATCATCTGTTTCCTCGTGTTTGTGAAAGGGAAATTCACCGACGAATTTCACCACCATAATGTCATTGCCATTATAATCGGCAATCACCTTGGGGTCCCAATGGCTGTCAAAAAGCGCAAGTTTCTGAGCCAAGTTTACCTTGGAAATTTTCTGGGTCATGTGGATGTCTCGTAGCTTAGCTGATGTTTTAGGTTTTTTGAGCGCAATGTCCATCCCCCGAGCGTCCGCGCCCGAAAAGGCACGCTCAGAGGCAGCTAAGTAGAAGGATCAACGCAGATAGCGCCAACATCGCATTCAGCGGTGTAGCGCAAGGGGCAGCTTTAACTGCAACTTTGGGTGCATTGTTTCTCATGCGGGGGATTAATACCTAGATTCGCCATGAAGGAAAGCCCAAAGTTAACAAAGGTATCAGTTTTTGGCATAGGCGCCCAAGCCTGTGCCGATATGCTTCACTGTGGTGAACGGTTTAATTCACCGACGTCAAAACATTTGCAATCCAATGTGGTCCCTAGAGCTTAGCGCCAAAGGGCAGGGTGAGCGAAGGTCTGTTGGGTTGGCTAGGGCCACCGCGGTTTTATCATGCCCAACCTCGATCGGTTTATTGCTGTAAGACTGATCATTTGAAACATCATTGCCACTGATGAGCATAGGGTAATGTCCTACATTGGTCGTTTTTTGCGCCTTTCGCAGGCTTGCGGCTGTAAATACCCCACGCTTTATGCCCTAGTAAATATGCATAGAGAGCATTGACCTCACTTTGGGCCCGATGGCTATGTGTGCATCGCAAATTAATTTGTAGTAGGGCCCTAATTATTCAGGAATGGGTAATGGCGGAAGGTCTGATGGGTTTTCAGGATCCTCTAACCCTGCCTGTTCCACGCCCTCGGCCCAAATGCCATAGAAAACATCGCCATTGGCATAGGTCATGCGCCCTTCGCCATCGGGTTTGCCATCCTTGAAGGCACCTACATAAACATCACCGTTTTGAAAGCTGGCGGTACCGTCCCCGCGGATAACACCATTTTCCCACAGTCCCTCATAGGTGAATCCGCTGTTCAGTTGCAATTTTCCAGCGCCATGCGCCTTGCCGTCAACGAACTCACCTTCATAAATTGATCCATCAGCTTGGATTTCGATACCCATTCCATGTTTTAAGCCATCGCGCCATTCGCCATCATATGTGTGGCCATCCATGTATACAATCTTGCCCTGCCCGTGATTGCGTGCATCGCGCAGCTCACCCTCGTAAACGGTGCCATCGGGATATTTTGAAATGCCCTTGCCCTCGATTTTACCGCCGATCCATTCACCAAAATAGGTGCTGCCATCGGCATAACGCAACAGGCCAATACCCTGCGCACGCCCATCTACATATTCGCCTTCGTATTCAGCCCCATCTGGGTAAATGGTTCGCCCCTTGCCCTGTAACACACCATAGACCCAATCGCCGCTGATCTGATATCCGTCTTGGGTGATGAATGAACCAACTCCGTGGCGCTGATCCTTGGAAAAATCGCCGGTGTAAACATCGCCGTTAACATAGGTCACTTGACCTTTGCCCATGCGCACTCCATCGATCAATGTTCCGACATAAACCTCACCGCTGATCTCCTGTAGGCGGCCCTCGCCGGTAATGGCATCATCTTTCCATTCACCATCATAGATCATCCCCTCTGGCAACTCCATCACCCCGCGCCCTTGGCGCTTGCCGCTAAGCATGGCACCCTCGTAGGTACCGCCATTGGCATAGGTGATGCGGGCCTGACCCGTTTGTTGGCCATCGACCCATGTCCCCTCGTAAACAAAGCCGCTCTTGGTCTTCAACAGCCCTTGCCCATGATGCTGGGCGTCTTTGAAACTACCGATATAAAGAGACCCGTTGGCATATTGAGCGGTGCCGGAACCGGTGATTTTACCGGCCTTCCAGTCACCCTGATAGGTGCCACCGTCTGCAAATGTGATCGCGCCCTGACCCTCGGGCTTACCATTGGCAAATGTTCCCTCATACAGTGATCCATTAGGGTACTGCGCGATGCCCTGACCGCTGATTTCGCCGTGTACCCATTCGCCGGTATAGGTTAATCCATCAGGCAGGCTATAGGTGCCGCGCCCATGGCGCACCCCATCCAAGAAGCTGCCCTCATAGACGCCGCCTTCTTCGTATTGTTTGGTTTCAACCTGCGCATAAAGGGCGCTTGCCCCCATCACCAATGAGGTGGCGCAAATGGCGCCAAAAGAAAGAATTTTCATAGCAATGCCTGTTCTACTCAAAATCGTGCAATGCGCACAGCTTGACGGCAAACATAGATTGTCGCCACTGCTTGGGCAATGTTTTTCATATCTGTTCTTTCATACCCTAGAAACTCTGTTAAATGTTGAACCAGCAAAAGCTGTAGTGCGAGGATAAATAATGGCTGATAAATTTACGTTAACGATGGCACAGCTGAACGCAACTGTCGGGGATTTCGCAGCCAATGCCGCCAAGGCCAAGCGGGCCTTCGATCGGGCCAAAGCTGATGGCGCAGATATGCTGTGCCTGCCTGAAATGTTCCTAACGGGCTATCAAGTGCAGGATTTGGTGCAAAAACCCGCCTTTAACGCCGCCGCCATGCAGGCCCTGCAACAGCTGGCCGCTGATTGCGCCGATGGCCCAACAATCGGTATCGGCTGTCCTGAACAGGCAGGCGATGATGTTTATAATTGCTATGCCATTCTAGCGGGCGGTGAAATCAAAACCCTGATCCGCAAACATCATCTGCCTAATTACAAGGTATTTGATGAAAAACGCGTGTTTAAATCTGGCGAAATCCACGGGCCATATGTGGTTAACGGCGTGCGCATCGGATCCCCCATTTGCGAGGATGCTTGGTTCCCTGATGTCTGCGAAACCTTGGCCGAAACCGGTGCGGAGATTTTGGTCAGCCCAAATGGATCACCCTACTACCGCGGAAAATTCGATAAACGCATGACCCATATGGTAGCGCGCGTTGTGGAAACCGGCCTGCCCATGGCCTATCTGAATATGATCGGTGGGCAGGATGATCAGATATTTGATGGCGGCTCCTTTGTGCTAAACGGTGGCGGCGCTTTAGCCAGCCAGATGCCCCTGTTTGAGGAAGCAATCGAAACCATCACATTTGATCGGACAGACAACGGCTGGCAGGCCCAAGAAGGCACGCGCGTAACCTATCCGGATGAATGGGAGCAGGACTACCACGCCATGGTTTTGGGCCTGCGCGATTACATGGCTAAGACGGGCTTTAAAAAGGTACTGTTGGGCATGTCGGGCGGGATTGATTCCGCGATTGTTGCGACCATCGCCACCGATGCGCTGGGCGCAGAAAATGTACGCCTTGTGATGTTGCCGTCCGAATATACATCGCAAAACAGCCTAGATGACGCGGCTGGTTGTGCCGCGTTGTTGGGTGCATCGATCCAGACTATCCCCATTGCGCAAGGGCGCGCAGCAATCACCCAGACCTTGGCCCCCATATTCGAAGGGCTAGAGCCAGATCTGACCGAGGAAAATATCCAATCTCGCCTCCGCGGGTTACTGTTGATGGCCCTGTCTAACAAATTCGGCGAGATGCTTTTGACCACGGGAAATAAATCCGAGGTTTCTGTGGGCTATGCCACCATCTATGGTGATATGGCGGGGGGCTATAACCCGATCAAGGATCTCTATAAAATTCGGGTGTTTGAAACATGCCGCTGGCGCAATCAAAACCACCGCGATTGGATGATGGGCCCAACGGGCCGCGTGATCCCGCAAAACATCATCGACAAACCGCCAACGGCAGAACTGCGCGATGACCAAAAAGACAGCGATAGCCTGCCAGAATATGAAATTTTGGATGGTATCCTGGAAATGTTGATGGATCAGGACGCATCAGTGGCAGAATGCGTGGCCGCTGGATATGATCGTGATACGGTAAAACGGGTCGAACATTTGCTGTATATTTCCGAATACAAACGGTTCCAATCTGCTCCAGGTCCGCGCCTGTCTTTGCGCGCCTTTTGGCTGGATCGCCGCTATCCTATCGCCAATCGCTGGCGCGATCCGTCATAGGGGCGCTAGTCGCGCACCACCAAGGCCACCGCCAGCACCACAACAACGCATCCCACCAAGGAGATCATGCTGAGGCTCTCGCCAAACAGCACCCATGTCTGAAGAACCGCTACAGGGGGCACCAGATAGAAATAGCTGGTCACTTTGGCCACTTCACCCTCGCGTATCATATACATCAGCAACAAAATCGCCACCACGGATAGGGCCAGAACCAACCAAACAACAGAGGCATATAATTGCCACGCTGGCTGATAGTCCCAAGGTTCCCCAAGGGCCAAAGAGGCCGCACAAACCACCATGAACGCCCCGATATATTGCCACAAAGATCCCGAGAGCAACGGCGCATCGCCGGCATACCTCTTTTGCACCACTGTGCTGGCGGTTATGCCAACCAAGGCCACCAAACAGGCCGCCAATCCCAGCATTCCATTCTCGCCTGCGCTGATTTCTTGGCTGCCGATAATCACCGCCAACAAGCCGAAAAAACCCAAAAACAGCCCAAATAATTGCCTGCGCGAGATTTTGGCTCCAAAGAACAGGCGGTTAACCGTGGCGGTTAAAATGGGCTGTAGCCCCACAATAATAGCGGCAATCCCCGCAGGGGTGCCAATGCTGACAGCAAAAAACACCCCCCCCAAATAGGCCCCATGTAACAAGGCCCCCGTGAGCATTTGTACAGGCACCTGCGCCCATGTCACCCAGCGCCGCCGCAACAGCGCTATCAGTAACAATAAGCAGGGTATAGTGATCGCAAAGCGCAAGACCAACATGTAAAACGGCGCAATATACGGCAGGCCAAAACGTGCGCCCACAAACCCCGTAGACCACAGCCAAACAAACAAAAATGGAATGAGGCGAATGCGTAGACTGGGGGTCATATCAGGGGCCTGTTTTTTAAAACTGTGTCAGCCTTGTGTTCGGGGCACAAGACCAATTTGCCTGCTCTGGGTCATTTTGTCTAATAATTCCGCGCGGCACGCCATCCTGCGGCGCGCGCCTCAGCCTCGCTGCAAAACCACCGCTCGCCCTTTGAGGGGCTGATGCGCGTACGATTGTACCATTTTGACCATGGCATGTGATATATTTTCCCGCTTTCGGTGATGTTACCCTTGATGGGGCATTCCTCCGTTATTTCTGCATTACGCCAACTCTGGCGACGATATTCCCACGCGGGGGTTGCTCTACCCTGCCAGATGCCACGTTTGCCACGTTTGGCATCTTGCTCTTGGGGAACATATTCCTGAGAATACCGCACAAAGGCCCAGGCCATGCCCATGGAAACCATTTCTGCGTTGATATCATTACGCCCCACATGACAGCGTGCTAAACTACGACCATAGCGATCAATATCCAAAGTTTTGCACCGCAGTTTTCCCCCGCGCAATAGCTTAACCAATGCAGCGCTGGCGGCGGTGCCACAGGCCCATTTTTTACCCCGCTTGTCCAAACAACTTTGGCCAGCTTCGGGTGCATCAATGCCCTCTAGACGGATGGATTTACCGTACAAAATCAGCGTATCCCCATCCACAACGACCACATTCGCACCAGAGGGTAGGGCAAGAAACAGCGTAATAAACCCAGAGATAAACAAGTGTCGCATTCAGATTCCATTCTTTGGGCCTAATTTAGAGAGGATTCGTTAAAATTGCACCCCTTGGCGTTTGGCATAGCATTCGCTAAAAGGCATCAAATCAAAAGAGACCCAGATCATGACAACCACCCGCTTTGCTCCCAGCCCCACGGGCTATATCCATGTTGGTAACCTGCGCACCGCACTGTTTAATTATATGATCGCGCGCAAACAGGGCGGGCAATTCATCCTGCGCCTTGATGACACAGACCCTACACGCTCTACCGACGAATACGCCGATGCGATTCAGCAAGATTTGCGCTGGTTGGGCCTGACATGGGACCGTATAGAGAAACAATCTACCCGTCTGTCCCGCTACGAGGCCGCAGCACAAGAGCTGCGCGATGCGGGGCGGCTGTATGAATGTTTTGAAACCCCGATCGAGCTAGACCTAAAGCGCAAAAAGCAGCTGAATATGGGCAAACCGCCGGTCTATGACCGCTCGGCGCTTGACCTTAGCGAGGCCGAAAAGGATGCGCTGCGCGCAGAACGCCAAAGCCATTGGCGCTTTAAATTGGATCGCGAGCGGATCAATTGGACAGATGGCATTCTGGGTGATTTGTCGATCGATGCGGCTTCGGTATCTGATCCGGTTCTGATCCGCGGTGACGGACAGTTCTTGTATACGCTGGCCTCGGTCTGTGATGATGTGGATTATGGCGTGACCTATGTGGTGCGCGGTTCCGATCACGTGACCAATACCGCCACCCAAATCCAAATCATCCAAGCGCTGGGCGGCACAGTGCCTGATTTCGCCCATCACTCATTGCTAACCGGCCCCGCAGGTGAAGCCCTGTCCAAGCGGCTGGGCACCTTGGCACTACGCGATCTGCGCACACAGGGTATCGAGCCGATGGCGCTGTTGTCACAAATGGCCCGCCTTGGCTCATCCGAACCGATCGAGCCGCGTGCAACCATTGATGCGCTGATCGAGGGGTTTGATATCGCCCAATTTGGTGCGGCACCTACGAAATTCAATGTGGATGACCTTGGCCCGCTGAGCACGAAAATCGTGGCGGGGCTGGATGTAGCAGATATGGCGGAAGCGTTGGGTGCCCTTGGGGTGCCAGCGGATCAACAGGCGGCGTTTTGGGATGTGGCGCGCGAAAATATCGATAGTCGCGCCGATATTTCAAAATGGTGGGATCTGTGCACCAATGGCGCCACCCCGCTGATTGATGATGAAGACGCAGATTTTATCGCCGCCGCCAAATCGATGATGCCTACAACTCCCTGGGATAACACCACATGGAAAACGTGGACGGCGGCTCTGAAAACCGAAACTGGCCGCAAAGGCAAGGGCCTGTTTATGCCGCTGCGCAAAGCCTTGACAGGCATGGAGCATGGGCCCGATATGTCCAAGCTGTTGCCTCTGCTGCAAAAGATCAATTTCTGACTTTATACGCCGCCCCTATGGGCGGCGTATTACCTCGCGCCGCTTGGCACGCTATCGGTGTAATCTAGCCTATACAGGATGCTATGGGTGGCTGATGACATGTCCCACAAGGTTCCCGTCCAGCGTATAACTGCGCCCCGCATTCCAGCCAGCATTGCCAAGGGCATCCTTCACCTGATCCCTGCTGATGTGCTTCGTGCGAGAGGTCTTGTCGCAGGTCACGATCATAACCTCCTGCCTGCGCCCGGCATTTTTATCCAGCCAATTCCGCAACTCTGTTGTCGAGGACACCTTTATCCGTTTTAGCCTTGGTATAGTCATGGATCCCAATCTCGCAAAATCCCTACCGATTACCAGCTGGTAATCGGCTTGCCTGATTTGATCTCTTGGTTGGCCCTGTGCACCGTTGCCACACGGGCGTTCGATGGCGGGTGGGTGGACAGAGGCCCACCGCCACTGCCGGCTATGCGCGGGAAGGCGCGGGCGCCAATAATCGGGTCATAGCCCGCCAGATGCGCCAGATATGTGCCGATGCGATCTGCCTCTAGTTCGAATTTTTGTGAGTATCTGCGCGCACCAATTGCGCCGCCCAAATCCATACCCACACCAACATCCACACCCGTCGCACCCGCTAGGATGATCCCGATAACGGCACCGGCATTGGCGTTGCCACGCTTTTGGCGCAAATGCCGGGCAATTTGATGGCCCGCCTCGTGGCCAATAATAAACCCGATCTCGTGATCATTTTTCATGGCCCGCAAAATGTTTGCGTTAAAAGTAATGATCGGGCGGCCGTGGGCATCTAGCGACTGAAAGGCGTTCGGCGGCTGTTTGGGATTATCAATGACCTTGAATTGGAAATTGCAAAAATTTGCCCCCAAACCTTGGCTGTGTTGTTTGCAGACGCGCACCACCACGGGGCGCATGCGTGCAGAAACGCGGTTATAGGCCGCTAGACCAGAATTGTGGCTTTGATAGTATTGAAACTTGCCGACACGCGTATCGCTGTCTGGCGTTGGTTTTGGTGGCTCGCTAGGGGCGGGCGTCTCCATACACGCCCCTAGGAATAATGCTGTCGCAAGTAAGATGCGCTTCATTCGATAACTCCGCTTTGGGGCGGGCTTATCCACGCCCCTTCCATGGTACAAGACGATTTTCGGCGATCCGCATCAATACGTCAATGCCGTATCCGATAATGCCGATGATGATGATGCCGATGATTACGATATCCGTCAGCTGGAATTTAGACGCGGCGATAATCATTTTACCGGCCCCTTTTTCCGCGGCTACCAATTCTGCGGCCACAACGGTGCCCCAGCACACGCCCATGGCAACCCGCGCCCCAGTGAATATCTCAGGCAAAGAGTTAGGCAGGATCACCTTGGTCAACAGCTGCCATTTACTGGCACCCAGTGAATAGGCCGCATGTACCTTGGATATATTCACACCCGATACACCGGAACGCGCGGCAATGGTCATAATCCATAATGCCGCTAGGAATAGCAGGCTGATCTTACCCTGCTCGCCAATACCAAACCAAATGATGATCAAGGGGATCAATGCCAAGGGTGGCACCGGGCGCATAAATTCAACAATCGGCTCAAACCAGCCGCGCAACCATGAATTCAACCCCATGGCAAAGCCCAAGGGAATACCAAACAAGCAGCCCAAGAAAAACCCAACCACAACACGGATCAATGACCAGAAGACATTTTCCCACAATCCAACGCCCAGATAGCCCTCTTTGTTCAGCTTGACAAAACGCGACCAGACCTTCTCTGGTGGCGGCAGATACAGTGCCTCCATGGTCATGCCGGTAACCGGGCGCACTGATAGGCTGCCCTTCTTGGTCATGAATACATCTACATCGCCTAGCTCTAATAGCTGTTCTGCAACAATAGGCTGGCCATTCACATGAGTCACACGATAGCCGTCCTCGGTGCCGCCGGTATCATTGCTTTGCACCTTGATGATCTTGCTACGGCGTTCTGGCAGGATAATGCTGTCATTTTGGGCAAAGCCATCGCTGGCCATGCCAGACACGTCCTGCTTCTTCTGACCCTTGTCATCTGCGTGGTGCACGCGCACAAAAACCTTGGCTTTGGCGCTATCTCCGGCCGCATTCTGCGCGGTGTATTCAAACGAGGTATCGCCTACAAAGGGTGCCGGCAGGCCAAAGGGCAACAGGCTGGATCCCGTGGCAATGGCCCACAAAACAAACAGCGTGATCACCGCCGCCACCGATGCGGTGCGGTTGGCCAGAACGGCGCTCTCATCGCCAAAGGTCACGGTCTTTAGGCTGGTATACCCACCCGATGCCGTGCGCCCCTTGCTGATCATTCGCCATACCAGATAACACAATCCGCTGACGGCCAGATACAGCGCAAAAATCGCGAATATCCCCAAGGCCATCCACAATGTGGTGGCGATTACATCAAAAATCTCTTTTGCCATTACGCGTCCTCCGTCCGGCCCATGATTTCATCTTCCATGTTCCAAATCATGTTCAATATTTCATCCCGCGTTGGGGCAAATTCAGCATGTTGCTTTATCTCGCGCAGATCCGCGCCCACACCTAATTCAGCAAAGGGCAGGGCGTATTCTTTGTGTACGCGCCCAGGGCGCGGGGCCATCACCAAAAGGCGCTCGCCCAATAGCAATGCCTCTTCCACAGAGTGGGTGATCAAAATAATCGTCTTGCCGGTTTTCTTCCAGATATCCAGAACGAGGCTCTGCATTTTTTCGCGCGTTAGCGCATCCAAGGCGCCCAGCGGTTCGTCCATCAAGATCACGTCTGGATCATTGGCCAAACACCGCGCCAGCGCCACGCGCTGCTGCATACCGCCTGACAATTCATAGATCATCTTCTCGCCGAAATCTTGAAGGCCAACAATGGACAGTAACTCGTCAACCTTGGCATTGATTTCTGCCTGAGGCGTGCCCTTCATCTTGGGGCCAAAGCCAATGTTCTTGGCAACCGTCATCCATTCAAACAGCGCGCCCTGCTGAAAAACCATGCCCCGCTCTGAGCTTGGGCCCTCTACGGGGGCACCATTTAGCGTCATTGCACCTTCTGTCTGCGCCAAAAAACCCGCAAGGATATTCAGCAGGGTGGTTTTCCCACACCCCGATGGCCCCAGAACAGAAAGCAATTCGCCCTCTTTGATATTTAAGTTGATGTTCTTCAAGGCCTCTACTTTGCCGCCATTAGGCAGAGCAAAGGTCATGGAAATATTGTTAATCTCGAATCCCGACATAGGTTCCCCAGCTTGTTAAAGAGGCGGCCCCCGCAGGGGCCACCTATGTTGATTACATCTTTGATGCAGCTTCTAGGTAGCTGGTGTTTACTAAGGCGCTGTAATCATCCAATGCGGTGATCTTGCCATCACTTTCCAGCGTTTTCGCGCTCTCGGTTAGGTACTGCGCAACAAATCCACCCATCCAAGCTTCGCTAAGCTGCTCTGAAATAGTAGGGAAGGCAAATACATCAATCACTGCGGTGGTGGCATCCATATCCATACCAGCCTTGCTGGAAATGTCGGCCATCATAGGCGCGCGATCCGCCGCATACATGGCATTCATTTTACCGGTCAACGCTAGGAACTTGGCCAAAATCTCAGGGTTCTCTTCACCAAAGCCAGTGGGGATAGATGTTACATCAAACACCTTGCCAACCACGGCTTCTTTTTCTGCACCTGACATCAAGACATTGCCGTGCTCTTTCATGGTGCGCAATGAACCGCCCCAACCACAAACCATGGCCAGATCCGTACCTGGCTGTGAAAACGCCGCTGCTGAATCAGATGGAGACATATCCACCACATTCAAATCCGCCTCGGAAATGCCGAAGTGTTTCATCTGTGCCAAGAAGCCCGAATGCGCCGCTGTGCCCAGTGGTACCGCAACCTTCTTGCCCTTTAATTCGGCCACATTAGAGGCATCGATTTCCAGCTCAGAACGCACAACACAGTTGTCGTTATCTGAATAAGAAACCGCCACATCAACCACCTGCAAATCTTGACCAGCCGCCGTGGCCACCAAGAAGGGGGTTACGCCCTGTGAAAATGAAATATGCACATCCCCAGATGCCATGGCCGCAGACATAGCCGTCCCCGCATCAAACGAGACCCATTTTACAGGGATGCCCAATTCTTCTGAATACAGGTTGTTGGCCTGTGCAAATTGGTTAGGTGTTGGCCATTCTAGGAAATAGGCCACAACCAGCTCGTCTAACGCCATCGCCGCTGATCCGGTTGTCGCCGCCAATGCCACAGCCATTGCTGTTAAGGTCTTTGTTATTTTCATGCGTAGCTCCTAATACTTGTGCTTGATGTTACTGTTGTTAGAAAATTCAAAGCCTTGGGCCTCGAATCCATCTTGATCCTGCACCATGTATCGGTCTGTCACCTAATGAATTCTGTAACTGAAGCTATCTGTTGTCACTCTTCGACAGAAAGGCGCGGATTTGCGACGCCTTTCTGCGGGAAATGACTATTTTTGTATCAATTTATCAATTTACCTGTTGATGCTACAGCATTTCTGGCGTGATGTTTTCCACCGCGGCACCCCCAGATTGGATGATTTGGCTATAGCGCGCCACCTCTGGTAGACTGTGATCTGCAAATACCCGCGCCAGCTTTTGCTTGGCGGATAGGAAGGTCGCATCCCAATGGGCGCTCTCGGCTTGTGCGGCGGCTGCACTGGCGGATCGCAGGGCCATCCAGCCCCCCGTCAATGTGCCAAGCATCATCAAATAGGGCACAGAAACCGCCCCAGCGTGACGCATAGATAGCCCCCCCGCCAAAACGGTGCCCAGCGCATCCTCGGCTGTTTCACAGGCGGCGGCCAAGGCCCGCCCCGTGGCGGAAATATCGCTATTGTCACTGGCCATCGCTGTTGTGGCGCTGGCGGAAATATCGGCCAATAGCGCGCGAACGCCAACCCCCTGATCACGCAGGGTTTTGCGATACATCATATCATTGGCCTGAATGGCGGTGGTGCCCTCATAGATCGGCAGAATACGCGCATCGCGGTAATGTTGCGCCGCACCGGTTTCTTCGATGAAGCCCATACCACCGTGCACCTGTACCCCATCAGAGGCTAGCGCGACCGAGCGTTCAGTCAGCCACGCCTTTAGGATCGGGATCATCAGCTCTGCGCGCGATTGCCAATAGGCGGTATCACCCAACTGATTATCCGCCAAATCAATGGCCCCCGCGGTATAGATCATCATGCCGCGCATGGCCTCGATTTCACTGCGCATTCCCGCCAATAGGCGCATCACATCGGGATGGCGATCAATCGTATCGCCGGCCTTCCCATCCAAGGGAATCCCCTGAACCCGCTCGCCGGCATAAGCCTTGGCGGCCATAAACGCGCGATTGGCCATAGCAAGCCCCTGAACCCCAACGCCAAAGCGCGCATGGTTCATCATCTTGAACATAATCGAAAGACCTTGGTTTTCTTCGCCCACCAAATAACCAATGGCCCCCTCGTCTTCGCCAAATTGCAGCACCGCAGTGGGCGATGCATTGATGCCCAGCTTATGCTCTAGGGATACACATTTAACATCATTGCGCGCACCCAATGATCCATCTTCGTTGGTTAAAATCTTGGGAACAATAAACAGGGAAATTCCTTTAATGCCCTCGGGGGCGCCCTCTACACGGGCCAGCACCAGATGCACAATATTCTCGGCCATGTCATGTTCGCCGTAGGTGATGAAAATCTTTTGACCCTTGATGCGGTATTCGCCATCTTTATCTGGCTTGGCGCTGGTTTTCAGCGCCCCAAGGTCGGTGCCGGCCTGCGGTTCTGTCAGGTTCATGGTGCCTGTCCACGCACCACTGGCCAGTTTAGGCAGATAGGTGGCCTTTTGCGCAGGCGTGCCAAAGACCTCTAGCGCATGAATTTGACCCTGTGACAACAGGCTGCACAGCGCAAACGCCATATTGGCCCCGTGCCACATTTCCGCAACCGAGGTGGATATCACCTTGGACATGCCCTGGCCGCCGTGCTCTTCGCCGGCCTCAATCCCGCACCAGCCACCCTCGGCCATGGCCCTATGTGCCTCTTTGAAACCAGCAGGGGTGGTGACCGTGAAATCAGAATTCCAAACTGACCCTGTGATATCTCCGGATTGGTTAAGCGGGGCGATCACATCGCGCGCCACGCGCCCGGCCTCGGATAAAACCGCATCCACCAAATCATCGCCTAGATCGAACCGGGTTTCTAGCAATGCGCGCATTTCCGCATCTAGCCCGTGCTTAATGGCAAAACTTAAATCGTTCTCTGATGGATCATACATAATTCTTCTCTCCCAATTTTCGCTTAAAATACGGAGATTGTCGCGGGGTGCACCCATTACGTGGGGTCACGAAACACAGTCTTTAATTAGTTGGCGTTGCGAATTGTTCAATATTGGCTTTTTATCCCGCGTAAATGTACTGGATGCCACATGAATAAACGCCTCGCCTTGATCTTCGTTTTACTGACATTGGTAATTGATGCCATTGGCATCGGCATTATCATGCCTGTAACACCGGATTTGATCCAAGAGTTGCTGGGCGCAAATTTGGCCGCGGCGGCGCTGTGGGGGGGGGCTCTATCGGCGTCATTCGCGGTTATGCAGTTTTTGTTTAGCCCGCTTATCGGAGGGCTGTCCGATCGTTATGGGCGCAAACCTGTGTTGTTGTTGTCACTTTTCGTGGTGGGAATTGATTACCTGATTATGGGATTTACGGGCTCGATCTGGGTGCTGTTAATCGGGCGCTGTATCGCCGGGATCGCCTCTGCGACCCAGTCAACCGCCTCGGCCTTTATTGCCGATATCTCTGATCCTGAGACCAAGGCGCAGAATTTTGCCTTGGTGGGGGCGGCCTTTGGTATTGGCTTTATTTTGGGGCCGGTTCTCGGGGGGCTTTTTGCGGAAATCAGCCCGCGCGCGCCATTCTTTGCCGCCGCCGCGCTGGCCTTGGCCAATTGCGCGTTTGGCTGGCTGATCTTATCCGAAACCGTTACCGACAAAATTCGCCGCGCCCTGAGCTGGCGGCGGATAAACCCGCTAGGTGCGTTAATGAACGTCTCTGGCCTGCCCAGCGGCGCTATGATGCTGGGGGTGGTTTTCCTGCACAATGTGGCTTTTTTCGCCTATCCGAGCGTCTGGGCCTATTTCACCATAGAGCGCTTTGACTGGTCGCCCAAAGAGGTGGGCTTTTCGCTGGCGGCGTTTGGGCTGACGGTGGCCGTGGCGCAGGCGGGGCTGATGCGGCCACTGGTTGCGCGGTTTGGTGAATGGGGGGTGCTGATGATCGGGCTGGTGTGCTCGATTACTGCTGGCGTTTTGATCTCGCTGGCAACCCAAGGCTGGATGATCTACGGCCTTATTTTTTCCATGGCGCTTAGCTTTCTGATTACACCGGCGCTACAGGCGATCATGTCCCGCCTAACCCCCGATGATAGTCAAGGCGAATTGCAAGGTGTTCTGACCAGTATCAGCGCGTTGGCGGTTATCATTAGCCCGCTGCTGATGACATTTGTTTTTGGCTATTTCAGCGGCCCAAAGGCCCCGTTCTATATGCCCGGTGCACCGTATCTGCTGGCGGGTATCTTTGACCTGATTGTGCTGATCGTGGTCTACTCTATCTGGCGTCAGCGGCGCAGGGGCGCGACCAATGCCCCCGAAACCGTCCCAGCGGCGGTTACCCCCCCTCTGCCAAAATCTGATCAATTGCCTTAAACCCAGCCCCCCAACCGCTGTCCATGCCGCCCATCATCGCGGCAAAACAGGCGATTTCTGCGGCGCTGGCATCTACAGGGATCAAGCTTAGTTTCACCAGCGTTTCGCCTGCACCCCCGCTGAATTCCACACGGGTGGTCATCTGGCGTGGCCAGTCAGGCATCATCGGGTTGGCACAGAGATTCCAATCTGCATCCACCGATGAATGCAACCATACCAATAAATCCTTGGGACTAATTTCTTGAAATTCCATCAGGCTAAAATCTTGCTTTTCGCCCCATTTCATCTCATTGCGCCATGTGCCCCCCACGCGTAAATCATAGCCATGGATTGTCGTTTCAGCACCCGGCCCATACCAGCGCGCCAAAAGCTCTGGATCAGTCCAACAGTGCCAAACCTGATCGCGACTGGCCTTGAATTTATGGGTGGTCATATACTCCGGTAATGCGCTCATGTTAGTCCTCTTTTTGTTGCGGCATGCTTGCCAGTAATGTGTCTAATTGCGTGAAATTCCCCTGCCAAAACTTGCGGAAATCCTCTAGCCAGCCTAGGGCCTCGGACAAATGGGCGGCGTGCAATCTGGCGGGGCGGCTGGTACCACGCGTTGCACGGGTGATCAGGCCTGCGTTTTCCAAAACCTTTAGATGCTTTGATATGGCAGGTTGGCTCATTTCAAAGGGGGCGCGTAATTGCGCAACGCTGGCCTCTCCCTTGGCCAGCTGACACAACAGCGCGCGCCGCGTTGGGTCGCCAAGGGCGCTAAATATCGCATCAAGATCTGCGGCTTGGGTGCTGGTGGAATCATTCATAACCATATGGTTATGTTGAGGCGAGACACATTGCAACCCCAAACCTTACGCAGGGTTATCTGTTTAACGCGCCAAAACACTGCTAGCATCTACTGAAACCACAGACAAAAGGATCTAGATATGGTAAAATTTCTGACAAAACTAACCAAGATCTTGGCCATATCTCTGGTGATAATTATCGGTATTTTGGTTTTTAATACATGGCGTTACAGCCCCGATACCATATCCGTATCTACACCTAACCTACCTGCGGTTGATGGAGAGCAAATCGCACAGGAACTTTCGGGTGCCATAAGATTTAAAACGCTGGCACGGGATCTGCCCGCCGCCCAGGGGGAATTCCGCGGTTTTGTGGATTATCTGGCACAAACCTTCCCCAATGCCCACGGCGCAATGCAGCGCGAACTGATCAATGACTATACGCCCCTCTACCTGTGGCAGGGTCGCGATCGCACCGCCGCGCCGGTCTTGCTAACGGGCCATTACGATGTGGTCTCGGCGCGATCCTTTCAGGCATGGGATCAACCCGCCTTTGATGGGGTGATCGAAGGCGGCTTCGTCTGGGGGCGGGGCACCTTGGATGACAAGGGCGCGATCATCGCCATGATGCACACGGTGGATGCGCTGGCCGCAAAGGGATTCACGCCTGCGCGCGATATTTATTTCAGCTTTGGCCATGACGAAGAGATTGGCGGCAATCAGGGGGCCGGCGCGGTTGTAAATTATTTCAAGGATCAGGGTATTCAGCTGGAATGGTCTCTGGACGAAGGATCGATGGTTTTGCGTGAAATCATCCCTGGCCTGTCAAAAGATATGGCCAGCATTAACATCGCCGAAAAGGGTTATATGACCGTGGATATCGTGGCCAGCGGGGCAGGGGGGCATTCCTCGCTGCCACCGCGCGAGACGGCGGTTGGGGCGCTGGCGGGATCACTGACACAGCTACAAGATAACCCCGTGCCCGGTGGCCTGCGGGATGTTAGCGCCGATTTCTTTGATGGCTTGGGGCCGAATTTTTCCCTGCTTCAGCGTATGCTTTTTGCCAATCAATGGCTGTTTCGCCCGCTTCTGGAATCCGAGCTGTCAAAATCCGCGGCCACGGATGCCATGTTGCGCACCTCTATGGCGCCCACCATGCTCACCGCCTCTGATACGGAAAACGTTCTGGCCCAACAGGCCAGTGCTACGGTGAATTTTCGCATTCATCCGCGCGATAGCGTGGGCGATATTCTGGACCATGTCAGGGGCCAGATCGATAGCGAAACCACCCAAGTGCGCCTGCGCGAGACATCTGCGCGCGCCGCCAGCCCCGTGTCCAGCACAACCAGCACGGGGTATCAGCTGCTTTCTACCACCTTTCGCCAGACCTTTGGCGATGTGATCGTGGTGCCCGGCCTGACAATTGCCGCCACGGATACCCGCCACTATGCAGAGGTGGCCGACGACAGCTATCGCATCAACCCGTTTATTTTCTACGGCGAGGATATCCCACGCATTCATGGGCGTAACGAACGGATCAGCATCGATAATCTGATACTGGGGGTACAGTTTTACACACAGCTGATCCAGAACATCCGCCCTTGATAGCTGATTAGCGGTTTTCGCAAAGCCACGCCTAGGGTAGCATGGCGCATGACCAATAAAAACCGATTCATCCACCTGCGCCTACACTCTGCCTATTCCCTGCTAGAGGGCGCAATGCAGATGAAACCACTGCCCGCCACCGTGGCCAAGGCCGGTATGCCAGCCGTGGCCCTAACTGATACAAACAACATGTTCGCCGCACTGGAATTTTCAGAATATGCGGCAGGTGCAGGGGTGCAACCGATCATCGGGTTACAAATAGACCTGACCTACGCCACCGCCGATAACCCGCGCGACCGCGCCCCCAAACCTCTGCCGATCGTGCTACTGGCCCAAAACGAAGAAGGTTACAACAACCTAATGTTGTTGAATTCCTGCCTTTACTTGGGTGCGGGCGATAGCCTGCCACAGGTTTCTATCACCCAGTTACAAGAGCACCACGCGGGCCTGATCTGCCTCAGCGGGGGCGCCACAGGCCCTGCGGGGCAACTGGTACAGGACAATCAAATAGACAAGGCCGAGATGTTGCTAAAGCATCTGTCCGAAATCTATGCAGATCGGTTTTATATTGAATTGCACCGCCACGGTTCAGATGGCGAGAAACACACCGCCGCTGAGGCCGCAACAGAGCAATTCTTCGTAGAATTTGCCTACCGCCATAACCTGCCTTTGGTGGCCACCAATGATGTCTACTTTCCCAATCGTGATATGTATGCGGCCCATGATGCGCTGTTGTGTATTTCCGAAGGCGCCTATGTGGATCAGGCCGAGGGCCGCCGCCGCCTAACGCCCGAACATTACTTCAAATCGCCCGAACAAATGTGCAACCTGTTCGAGGATATCCCAGAGGCCATTGAAAACACGATAGAAATCGCACGCCGCTGTGCCTTCAAGGCCTATAAACGCGCGCCCATTCTGCCAAAATTCGCCGATGACGAGGTCGAAGAGCTGGCCCGCCAAGCCCGCGAGGGCCTAAAGGCCCGTCTCGATGTAATCCCCCATGCGGCACCTGTCGAAGACTATGAAAAGCGCCTAGAGTTTGAATTGGATATTATCCAAGGCATGGGGTTTCCGGGCTATTTCCTGATCGTGGCGGATTTCATCAAATGGTCCAAGGATAATGATATCCCCGTGGGGCCAGGGCGGGGGTCTGGTGCGGGATCCTTGGTGGCCTATGCGCTGACCATCACAGACCTTGATCCCTTGCGCTATTCTCTGTTGTTCGAGCGTTTCTTGAACCCAGAGCGTGTGTCGATGCCTGACTTTGATATCGATTTTTGTATGGATCGCCGCGAAGAGGTGATCCGCTATGTGCAGGAAAAATATGGCCGCGACAAAGTGGGCCAAATCATCACCTTCGGGGGCTTGCTGTCCAAGGCGGCGGTGCGTGACGTTGGTCGTGTTCTGCAAATGCCATACGGGCAGGTGGATCGCCTGTCCAAGCTGATCCCCGTCGAGGGCGTAAAACCCGTCTCCATCGAAAAAGCCCTCGCCGAGGAACCGCAACTGCGCGAAATGGCCAAAGAAGAAGAGGTGGTGGACCGCCTGCTGACCTATGCCCAACAGGTCGAAGGCCTGCTGCGCAATGCATCCACCCACGCGGCGGGGGTGGTGATCGGGGATCGCCCACTGGATCATCTGGTACCCCTCTACCAAGACCCACGTTCCGACATGCCCGCCACCCAGTTTAATATGAAATGGGTCGAACAGGCGGGGCTGGTGAAATTCGACTTCTTAGGCCTGAAAACCCTAACGGTGGTGCAGGGGGCGGTTGATTTTGTGAAACAACGCGGCATCGATATCGATATCGGCGCCATTGATCTAGAGGATCAGAAAACCTACGACCTTTACGCCTCGGCCAAAACGGTGGCTGTGTTTCAGGTGGAATCCACCGGTATGATGGACGCTCTGCGCCGGATGAAACCCAACTGTATCGAGGACATCGTGGCCCTTGTGGCGCTCTACCGCCCCGGCCCCATGGAAAACATCCCCCAATACTGTGATGTTAAAAACGGCCGCGCAGATCGCGAATTGATGCACCCCAGTATTGATCACCTGCTAGAGGAAACCCAAGGCATCATCGTCTACCAAGAGCAGGTGATGCAGATCGCCCAAGAAATGGCGGGCTACAGTCTTGGTGGCGCTGATCTGCTGCGCCGCGCGATGGGTAAGAAAATTCAGGCCGAAATGGACAAGGAACGCCCCAAATTCCTAGACGGCGCGGCCAAAAACGGGGTGGATGCCAAAAAGGCCAAAGAGGTCTGGGATCTGCTCGATAAATTCGCCAACTACGGGTTTAACAAATCCCACGCCGCCGCCTATGCGGTGGTCTCCTATCAAACCGGCTGGCTAAAGGCCAACTACCCCGTGGAATTCATGGCTTCGGTGATGAATTGCGATCTGCACCTGACGGATAAATTGCACGTCTATTTCGAAGAGGTCAAACGCCTCGAAATAGAAATCACCCCACCCTGTATTAACCGATCCGAGGCATTGTTCAGCGTAAAGGACGGTAAAATAGCCTATGCGCTGGGCGGTTTGAAAAACGTAGGTGCCGAGGCCATGCGCCTGATCACCGATGCCCGCGCCGAGGGCGGCGATTTCGTTGATCTGATGGATGTGGCACGCCGCGTTGATCTGAAACGCGTCGGAAAACGCCCGATGGAAATGCTGGCGCGCGCAGGTGCCTTTGATCAGCTGGATAATAACCGCGCCAAGGTGCTGGCATCCCTTGATGCGCTGGTGGGCTATTCCGCCGCTACCCACTCAGAGCGCAACTCCTCCCAAGGGGGGCTGTTTGGCGATGCAGGCGAGGATCTGCCCGCACCGCGCTTGCCCATGTGTGAGGATTGGTTGCCGGTCGAGCGCCTATCAGAAGAGCACCGCGCCATCGGGTTTTATCTGTCTGGGCACCCGCTGGATGATTATATGGGCGCGCTAAAGCGCAAAGGTGTGCTGACATTGGTGGAACTAACCCAAAAGGCACAGGCCAAAAAGGTGGGGGCAAAAATCGCAGGCTCGGTGGCTGGTAAACAAATCCGCAAATCCGCCCGCGGCAACCGCTTTGCCTTCGCACAGCTGACCGACCCAACAGGCGCCTATGAGGTGACGATCTTCTCCGACACGCTGGAAAAATTTGGTGATCTGTTAGAGGTTGGGCAAAACGTGGTGCTGACTGTCGAGGCGAATGTCGAGGCGGATCAGCTAAAACTGCTGTGCCGCAGCGTGCAATTGGCCGATACCACCGCCCAAGATGCCGCCTCAATGGGGCTAAAGATTTTCGTATCAGACGAGGACGCCATCGACAGCATCGCCACCCGCCTAACCGACACCGGAAAATCCGCATCCCCGCGCGGGCGCGGACCTGTGCATCTGGTGCTGTCCCACCCAGACCTGCCGGGCGAGGTGGAAATTACATTGCCCGGTGAATACCCAATGAACCCGCAGATTAAAGGCGCGATCAAACACATCAGCGGGGTGCTGGATGTCGAGGAGTTTTAGGGCGGCCGGCAATGAACGGCGCGCGCCGTCGAACCCATCATCTTGAAATACCCCTTTGGGGCACTAGGTATTCTGCATGTCCGTAATTTCAGAGTTAATCATAGATTTGATCGTAAGCTTTCTTAGCTATTGTATCTACGGCACCGAGGAACGTCCGCGCCATTGGGTCTGGCGGTATTCGGTACGGGCGATCGCCTTCATAGGTGGGGCCTTTGTACTGGCGGCTGTGCTGTCGCTTAGCTGGGTGATATACCCCTCGGGCTTGTGGCTTTTGCTCTGGTTTCCCTGCATGGTTACGGTTGTCTTTGCCGAATTCCATCTGGGATCATGGCGCGTAGGGATTGGCGCCGTGGCACTGTCGGCGGCAATCGGTGTGGCGTTCTGGCTGACCTAAGAGCCTTCCATTAACCTCCCCTAACACCCCCATACCCAACCGCGCGCGGCCTTAACCACCCCGCGCACCACCAAAAACCTTCCCCGCGGGGAAGGTTTTGCATGGCGTACAGGGGTATTCCTCCCCGCAGGGCGCTAAAACATCAAAAATAAATCGGATATTTCCCCGTGGCTAAGGGACCCTCGGCATTTTTTACGCCCAAAGGTAAAACCAGCGTGCGCGATCACCAATGCGGCGGGGGTGCATTGCCCACGGCCACGCCGCTCATCTCTGCGGCCTCTGTCTCGGCGGCGCGCGCCATCAGCATCTCTATGCGGCGTTCGGCCACCTCTAGGCGCTTGGCCTGATCGGCCACGATATCCGATAGCTCGTCACAGACCCGCAGGGCCTCGGCTAGCTTGATTTCTAAATTGATTAAGGGGCTGTCATTTTCCATGCCCCCTGATACGCCCCGCGCAGCAATTGCACAAGCCCGCCTTGCCCCGCAATGCGCAATCCGCTAAAGCAGACCCAAGACACAGGAACAGAGAAAATGGCCCGTAACAGACCCCCAAAACAACAACGCCCAAAGGCGCTCCCGCCCAAGGGTTTTCGCGACTATTTCGGCCCCGAAGTGGCCGAGCGTAATGCAATGCTGGCCCAGATTACCGAGGTCTATCATCGCTATGGGTTTGATGCACTAGAAAGTGCCGCCGTTGAAACAGTAGAGGCGCTGGGCAAATTCCTACCAGACGTGGATCGCCCCAACGAGGGTGTCTTCGCATGGCAAGACGAGGATGATGCATGGATGGCGCTGCGCTATGACCTGACTGCCCCCTTGGCGCGGGTCTATGCGCAGTTTCGCAATGACCTGCCCAGCCCCTATCGCCGCTACGCGATGGGCCCCGTTTGGCGCAACGAAAAACCAGGCCCCGGGCGCTATCGCCAATTCTATCAATGCGATGCGGACACGGTTGGCGCGCCCAGTGTGGCCGCCGATGCCGAGATCTGCATGATGCTATCTGATACGCTGGAAACCGTGGGTATTCCGCGCGGCGACTACATCGTGCGTGTGAATAACCGCAAGGTGCTGAACGGTGTGCTAGAGGCCATGAACGTCACCGACGCCGCACAACAAGCGGATGTTCTGCGCACCATCGACAAGTTCGACAAGGTTGGCGAGGACGGCGTGCGCCAGTTGCTGGGCCGCGGGCGCCTTGATGCATCGGGGGCCTATATCGACGGTGTCGGCCTGTCGGATGATCAGGCAGAGCCGGTGTTGGCGTTTCTGACCTCCAAGGCCGCAGATGCCGCTAAAACATTGGCTAATCTGCGCGATGCGGTGGGCGGTTCTGATACTGGGCTGGTGGGCATTAACGAGCTGGAAACCATTGGTGATTTGATGGCTGCTGGCGGCTACGGTGCCAAACGGGTCGATATCGACCCCTCGGTTGTGCGTGGCCTTGGCTATTACACAGGCCCTGTTTACGAGGCAGAGCTGACCTTCGAAATCCTAGATGATAAGGGCCGCAAGCGCCAGTTTGGTTCTGTCGCGGGCGGGGGGCGTTACGATGATCTGGTCAAGCGTTTCACCGGCCAGGCCGTTCCCGCCACCGGTGTTTCTATCGGGGTGGATCGCCTGCTGGCCGCCCTGCGTGAAAAGGGCCGCATGAACAGCACCGCCCAAGGCCCCGTGGTGGTCACGGTGATGGATCGTAATCGTCTGGGCGATTATCAGGCTATGGTTGCAGAATTGCGCAGCGCTGGCATCCGCGCAGAAATGTATATGGGCAATCCTAAAAACTTTGGCAATCAATTGAAATACGCCGATAAACGCGAAAGTCCCGTGGCCGTAATCGAGGGGGGCGACGAGCATGCAAATGGCGTGGTGCAGATAAAAGATCTGGCGCTGGGTGCGCGCCTATCTGCAGAAATCGAAACCGCCGAAGAATGGAAGGCCCAACCCGCGCAGATGGAAATCAAACGCGGCGATCTGGTGGCTGAGGTGCGGAAGATGATCGCGCGTAACGCGGAGCAAGGCTGATGCAGAATGACCGCCGCGCCGCCATCCGCGCCGAGGCCGCACGCCTAGAGGCCGCCTTTGCCGATGCGGGTGCTCTGCGCATCGAGGCGGATGCACTGCTACCTGCCGAGGTCTTGCTGGACCTTTACGGCGAAGATATTCGTAGCCGCGCCTATGTGACCCATGATCCAGTGTTGGGCGAGCGGATGTTGCGCCCTGATTTCACCCTGCCAATCGTAGAACAGCACATGACCGAGGGCGAAGAGCCCGCCCGCTATACCTATAATGGCCCCGTTTGGCGGATGCAGGACGCGGGATCTAGCCGTGCCACTGAATTTGTACAGGTGGGGTTCGAGCTGTTTGATCGTGCTGATCCTGCTGGGTCTGACGCCGAGGTATTCGCTCTGTTTCGAGATTTGATGCCCGATGGGCTAGAGGTTCATTCGGGCGATGTGGGCCTGTTGCGCGCCGCTGTTGATGGGCTGAAGACCAGCGCACGGCGCCGCGCGGCCCTGACCCGCCACCTATGGCGCCCCGAACGGTTTCGCAGATTGCTCGCACGGTTTTCTGGCGCTGGCGCACAGCCCTTGGGGCGTGCAGAGATGCTGGCCAAGGTCGAGGCGCTGGGCGCCCAAACCATGATCGATACTGCGGGTAAATTCATCGGCCTGCGCAGTGTTTCCGAAATAGAGGCGCGCATCGAGGGCCTAAGGGCTGACAGTACCGAGGCCCCGCTATCCGCAGAGGAAGTCGCGGCGATCAATGCTCTGCTGTCCCTAAAAGATAACTGTGCCGCCGCGCTGGGCGCGTTGAATGACTTGGCTGAGACTTTGGTGCAGATACGGCCCGCCTTGGTTGGATTTCAGCGCCGCCTAGATGCGCTGGATGCGCGGGGTATTGATCTGGCCAAGCTGCCGTTCGAGGGCTCCTATGGGCTGACCTCTATGGAATATTACGATGGGTTTGTTTTCAGCTTTGCCCATCAGGGCACGGTGATTGCCAGTGGCGGGCGCTATGATGCGCTAACGACGGTGCTGGGCAATGGGCGCCATATTCCGGCGGTGGGTGGGGTTATTCGCCCTGATTTGCTCTTGGCACAAAAGGAGGCCATGTGATGCTGAAATTGGGTGTACCGTCCAAAGGACGCTTGCAGGCAGATACGTTTGAATGGTTCGCACAGCGTGGTGTCACGCTAAAGCGCACAGAGTCTGATCGCGAATACACCGGCAGTGTTGAAGGCGTGGATAATGTACAGCTGGTGCTATTATCCGCCGGAGAAATCCCCAAAGAGCTGGCCAAGGGGCGTATTCATCTGGGGGTTACAGGCACTGATCTAATCCAAGAGAAACTGCCCGATCATGTGGGGCAGGTGATCCCGCTAGAAGAGATGGGGTTTGGCTTTGCCGATCTGATCATCGCGGTGCCTAAGGTCTGGGTGGATGTAAATTGCCTAGATGATCTGGACGCGGCGGCGGCACAGTTTCGCAAAGATCACGGGTTTCGTCTGCGCATCGCCACCAAATACCATAATCTGGTGCGCGCGGGGTTGCGCGATTTTGGCGTGGCAGATTATCAACTGGTGGATAGCCAAGGCGCCACCGAGGGCACGGTAAAGAACCTAACCGCAGAGGCGATTGCTGATATCACATCCAGCGGTGCGACCCTAGAGGCAAACCATTTGAAGATTTTAAGCGATGGTGTGTTGTTGAAATCTCAGGCCACTGTTTTTGCATCAAAATCTGCGGATTACAGAGCCGCGCCATTGGCCGAATTCTGCACTAAAATGGGCTGGGAGGTTCCACAGTTATGAGCACACGTCCGATAATTTTTAGAACTGTTGCTGATATGCGCGCACAGGTTGCCCTGTGGCGCGCGGCGGGGGATCGGATCGCCCTTGTGCCCACCATGGGCGGGTTACATGCGGGACATCAATCGCTGGTGTCGCGCGGGGTGCAGATGGCGGATCGGGTGATCACCACGATTTTTGTGAACCCTACACAATTTGGCGCGGGCGAGGATTTAGACAGCTATCCGCGCCAAGAGGCGGTGGATGTGGCGATGATTGCCGAGAGCGGCGGGGCGGGGGTGTTTATCCCCAGTGCCCGCGAGATGTATCCCGAGGGTTTTGCGACCAAAGTAGAGGTGGCTGGGCTAACGGATATGCTGTGTGGTGCGCGCAGACCCGGGCATTTTGATGGTGTGACACAGGTGGTGTCGAAATTGCTAAACCAAGCAGGTGCCGATATGGCGCTGTTTGGGGAAAAAGACTGGCAACAGCTGGCGGTGATCCGGCGTATGGTGCAGGATTTGGATATACCCACGCGCATCGTTGGTGTGCCGATTGTGCGCGATGATTATGGGCTGGCACTGTCTTCGCGCAATTCCTACCTTAGCGATCTACAGCTGGAGGTGGCGCGCAAAATGAACGTGATCTTGAAACGTGCGGCCTATGATATTGGCACCGGTGGCCCTGCACAGGCGCAATGCGCAACGGCTGCGCAGGCGATACTGGATGCGGGGTTTGAGTCCATCGATTATGTAGAGTGCCGCGATGCGCAGGATTTGTCCTTGATCGAAGAGGTTGGAGATCGCCCCGCGCGCCTGTTTGCGGCGGCGCATTTGGGGTCGGCGCGGCTGATTGATAACTTGGCTGTAAACTAGGCTATAACAGGCCCAGATCCGCCAGATGTTGTTCCATATCATCGGGTAGGTCTGGTTCTGATGCGCGGGATTTGGGCATATCCTTGGGGGCCTCATTACCCGCCAAATAGCGCCAGCCCTGAAAGGGGCGCCGTGTGGCCATGGTGGTGGCAATGATTTCAGGATCCAGCACAAAACCACAGCGTCGAATCCCGTCGTCGCCGATGATCTCATCGAACCTAACAAGCCGCTGACGTGCCTGAATGGCGCCTTTGATCACCCAGTAGATGCTGCCACCGGACAAAAGCTCTGACTCGCGTTTGGGCCACATGCGGGTGATGTGCAAACCGTGTTCGCGGCCATGCAACAGGCGCTGGCCCTTTTGCCATTGTTCAAGCCCGCTTAAATCCTCGGTGCCTACGCTTAGTTTTATTAGATGTAGTTTCCCCTGCATATTTTTCAAAATACCTCCTGAATTTGAATTGTAAATCGGCATCTGTTATTTTAGACAAGCCGTTCCATTTGAATCAAAAAGAGATGTCCCTATGAGCCAGTTTTCTGCCCCTATTGCCGAACAAATTTGGGATATGAAGTATCGCCTGAAATCTGCAGACGGCGAGGCATTAGATGGCACTGTTTCTGATAGCTGGCGCCGTGTTGCGCGGGCATTGGCGAAGGTAGAGGACACCCCAAAAGAGTGGGAAGACAAGTTTTACAGCGCGCTAGAGGATTTTAAATTCCTACCTGCTGGGCGAATTTTGGCAGGCGCGGGGACGGATCGTTCGGTGACCTTGTTTAACTGTTTTGTTATGGGCACCATCCCAGACAGCATGGGTGGCATTTTCGAGATGCTAAAAGAAGCGGCGCTGACCATGCAACAGGGCGGTGGTATTGGCTATGATTTCTCGACCATTCGCCCCAAGGGGGCCTTGGTCGAGGGCGTTGCTGCGGATGCCTCTGGGCCATTATCATTCATGGACGTGTGGGATGCCATGTGTCGCACGATCATGTCTGCGGGTTCTCGCCGCGGGGCCATGATGGCAACAATGCGCTGTGATCACCCAGATATCGAAGATTTCATTGTGGCAAAACAAGATGCCGCGCGCCTGCGGATGTTTAACCTATCTGTTTTGATTACCGATCCCTTTATGGAGGCGGTGAAGAGCGGCGGCGACTGGGAGTTGAAATTCAATGGCCGTGTCTACAAAACGGTTAAGGCGCTGGATTTGTGGAATAAAATAATGCAATCCACCTATGATTTTGCCGAACCCGGGGTGATTTTTATTGACCGGATCAACACTAAAAACAACCTGCATTACGCCGAAACCATTGCCGCGACCAACCCATGTGGCGAACAACCCTTACCTCCATATGGGGCTTGCCTGCTTGGGTCTATCAATATGGCCCGCCTGATCGAGGCGCCCTTTGATGCGGCGGCAAAGCTGAACTTGGATGCATTGGATGATTTGGTGCGCACGGCTGTTCGGATGATGGACAACGTGGTTGATGCGTCGAAATTCCCATTGGATGCACAGCGCGGCGAGGCCAAGGCCAAACGGCGCATTGGGTTGGGCGTAACGGGTCTTGCGGATGCCTTGCTGATGGTGGGCTTGCGCTATGGTTCAGAAGAGGCGGCGGCCCAAACCGAGGCATGGATGAAGCAAATCGCGCGCTCTGCCTATTTGGGCAGCGCGGATTTGGCCGCGGAAAAGGGGGCATTCCCCTTGTTTGATCGCGAGGCGTTTTTGGCGTCTGAAACCATGCAGGAAATGGACGAAGATGTGCGCGCGGCGATTGGTGAAAAGGGGATACGCAACGCCCTGCTGACATCCATCGCACCGACCGGCACAATCAGCCTATATGCGGGCAATGTGTCCAGCGGCATCGAGCCTGTTTTTGCCTATTCTTATAAACGCAAAGTTTTGCAAAAAGACGGCTCTCGTACTGAAGAAGAAGTGGTTGATTATGCCGTAGATTTATGGCGCGAAAAATTTGGCGACAGGGCATTTCCAGAGAGCTTTGTGAACGCACAGACATTGGCCCCGCTGGATCACGTGCGCATGCAGGCGGCGGCGCAAAAGTGGATCGACAGCTCTATTTCCAAGACCATTAATTGCCCTGAGGATATCTCGTTTGAGGATTTCAAAGAGGTCTATATGGCCGCGTGGGATCAGGGCTGTAAGGGCTGTACAACCTATCGCCCCAATGATGTGACGGGTTCTGTTCTGTCTGTATCAGAAGAGAGCGAGAAAACCCCTGAGATTGATACTGGCGCGGATGTTGTCTATCTGGCAGAGCCGTTGAACCGCCCAGAGGCGCTGGATGGCATGACCTATAAAATCAAGTGGCCTGAAAACGAGCATGCCATTTACATCACCATTAATGATGTGATTTCCAATGGTGAGCGACGCCCGTTTGAAGTGTTTATCAATTCGAAGAACATGGAGCACTATGCATGGACGTTGGCGTTGACGCGTATGGTTTCTGCGGTGTTCCGTCGTGGGGGTGATGTCAGCTTTGTTGTTGAAGAGCTAAAGGCGGTGTTTGATCCGCGTGGCGGCGCGTGGGTGCGGGGGAAATATATCCCGTCGATCCTTGCCGCTATTGGTAGCGTGATAGAGCAACATATGGTTGCCATCGGGTTTATCGAAGGCGAGGGCCAGTACCTAAAGGCGGATCCAGAAGCAACTGTTGTACAGATGGGCGGCAACGCTGGTGGAAAATCGTGCCCCAGCTGTGGCACGCCGGGAATGCGCATGGTAGAGGGGTGCATGACCTGTGCGTCCTGTGGTCATTCTAAATGCGGGTAGCTGGGGAATGTCCTTGTGTTGTGTGATGTGCCACTGAACATCGCACTTCTTGCCAAAAATGCTTCTTTTTGCCTTTTTTAAGGATCAAATACCCTTTTCTTAAAGGTTTGCTTTCGATATTTTCGATTAAGTTGTTTGCCAATATTGTGCCGTAAGCTGGTGTGTTGATGTGGGTAGAATGCGGACACTGGTTACCAGTATTTATAGCCCATTGTACTCAGCGAAAGCGGCCCCTCCAACCATGAAGCTAGCTGCTCCTTGTCCGTCCTCATTCATCAATCGGAAACCTAACACCATCAGAATTTGTGGAGAACATTAAACTAGACAAACTGGCCGCATGACGGCATCAAAATTAAACCAAGGACTCTACTAAGGCTGGAGGGAACTTGGGGCGCAGGTCACTTGTATTAAAAATCCGTCCAAATTCCGAACGTCAGCTTTGAGCCCAATTTGACCGGTGCTGCGGCGGTTTTGGCGATCTCAACGCACCAATTCACTGTACGGGCAAACGTCGTCTTCGAATGGGACATGGCGACGGCGGAAATTTTGATCCACTATGGCGGTGGGGTTGCTGATCCGGTCCATTCGAAAGTGCCGGAAGTCTTTTCTTGTTGGATCCCAAGCAACTAGATACCAAAGCGGTGGAAGGATTAGCATGGCCTGTGGCTCCACCTGTCGCTGCGATTTGCGGTTTTTCGCATCACGATAATCAAAGCGAATGTACTGGTGGTTTAGGAAAGTCGTTTCAAATACAGGCAACAAATCTGCGTCTATCCGAGTCACGTCTGACAGGTCCTGATGCGAAGACAGGCTTCCAACATGCAAGCAGTCGAGAAAGGCGCGCAGGTCACGAACTTTGTCAGAGGGCAGTGATTTTTCTATCTTGGCAAGGCCAGCATCAGCAAGGTCTGAAAAGGGTAAGTTGCCTTCAGCCCGCATCGCTGCGACGGAAATCAAAAGGGCGAACACCTCGGGCACTGTTAATCGCGCTTTGGTTTGCACTGATTGCGGATCAAGCTGTAGGCCACCTCCACGTCCAACATCGGAATGAACGACAAACCCTTCATCGCGTAATGTACTGATGTCGCGCAGAATAGTGCGGCGCGACGCTCCCACTTCTTCAGCAAGCTGATCTATAGTGGTAGTTCCGTTACGGCGAAGGCTGCGAACAATTGCATCATGTCTGAGTCGAATATTCATTTGGCTACCATATCATAAATAGTGACATATTTTGGCACTATTTTGGTTTAAACCAATTTCAGCAACATCAAACAAGGAGAAAAAAAGATGAAACGTACTGCAGTGAATCCATGGGACTGGTCTTTGAAGCTGGGATACAATCAGGCCGAAGTGATTGAAGGTGCTACGCGCCAAGTTATCTGTGCCGGTCAGACGGCTGTAGACGGGGATGGCAATCCGCAACACCCAGGCGACATGCGCGGTCAAATCAATTTGGCACTGGATAATCTCGAAGCAGTGTTGAAGGACGCCAGAATGGATGTGAGCAATGTCACCAAACTGGGCGTCTACGTCACAGATGTTGACGAAGCGCTGAAGAACTTTGATCTCATGGGTGCACGCTTTGGCCCACATCAAGTTGCACCACCTATGACACTGATTGGTGTCACACGTCTTGCGATACCAGGTCTTTTGTTCGAAATTGAAGCAACGGCCACAGCTTAGACGAAAAAGGCGCGCGGTCATTGTGATGTATATATTTAAATGACCGCTTTGTCCGCAAAGCGGACCTCAAACGGTCTTCTGTCTATGCATTTGTAGCGTGAACCCACTTTGATCGCCCGCCCTCTAGTGCAAGATGCTTTTGGGGGAAGGCGGGTTTCAGTTCAACGCAACGGCTTTTGAGCTAAAACGTATGTCTTACTCGGGCTTGAACAACGAGAAGTAAAATGACGACTATTTTGGCAAAAAAGGTTACTTTAATGCGGGATTGAGAATATACTACCAATTAAATCAAGGGCTTAACTTTATTAAAAAGGCGATGTTTTGTGGCAGGTTACATGTTGTGTGATGTGCTACAAAGCATAGCATTTCTTGCCAAAAGCGCTTCTTTTTGCCCTTTTAAGTTCAAACCCCTACTTTTTACTAAGTCATTGTGAAGAAAGCTGATTAGGGCGGAAAGGAGACGCTTGCTACGGCAAACATAGGAACGATATTTGACGATAAACCTGAAATTCGAAAAGCCTTTTGTATCGGAGTGTAATCGGTGTAGCGCCGAGATTTCTAAAAGATTGTAGTTGATATATTTTGAGACGTGTTAACCGTTGTATGACGACATCCTACGTTTCCTGCCGGCTGAGATCTATGAAAGCTTAACTCTCGTCCAACAGGTTTACGCCCATTTGGCTGAAGAAGTGCAGTAGATCGATGAATACCCAATTTTCAGCAAGCTTGTCATTTTCTCGTCTATAAAGGTCAATCACGCGGAACTCGCACAACCTATCGCTGGGCGGCAGGCCGAGGTACCCATTTGTGGGGCGGGCAGTAAAATTTGGCCAACCAAAGAAGCCACCGTACTGGCCTTCGGCCAAGCGGGCGATGTGACCCGTTGAGGATCGGTCGGTGAATGCCGCGCGAAATGGGATGGCATGTTGTTTTGCATATCTTTCGATTGTGTAGGTTGAACCAATTCCAGCAGGCCCCCACCAAATCATGTCTTTGCTCCAAGTGCGGGCCAGCTCTTCCTCGATTGGGAGGCCACTTTGCCATGTTCCAAGATCTGTAATCATCGCATGGATTGCATCGATGGTTTTGCGGCCCTCTGAGAGATCCGCGTCATCATACATCACTGCGTCATGTGGTTGCGGTCCTGGTTGAATGTTGTGTGCGCCGCGTTGATCGGCAAACGGGGATTGTCCCGCCTGTGCCATCAGGTGTGGGATGTCGAAGTAGAATGCGGTTTCGGTGATTTTGTTATCTTCAACTTTGTGAAATTCCGCGTAGCGCAGCATCACCATTTTACCTGTTGGCTGAATGCCAAGCCAGGGGTGATCAAACAATCCCATAAGATGGCCCATCGAAACCACCCATGTTGATTGACCGCCATCTATCACATTGTCGCCTGCAAAGAATACGTCAATGCGGCGTTGCATGGAGGTGATCGCATGGCGGAACGGTTGCCAAAAAGTGGCGGAGATTTCGGCCACATCAGTTTGCACATGAAACGGATGGTAGGCGCGCCACGTGTATTGCGGGGCTGTGAAGTCCCGCAGGACTTGGGTGATTCCCTGGTCAGTGGCCTTATCCAATGCGGTGTAATAGGTGCGGATTAGATTTTTTTCGGTTTGAAATCCAGACATGGGGGCCCTTGTTTTTATAGTCTTTACGACATTGTGGTGTGTGCGATTTGGGCGAAATATTCCGCCTGTTAAAAAAATCTTGCACTAATCCGTGGTTGGAGTCTATGGTTTTGCATTCGTATGCAAGAATGCGATTGCGCCAACAGGGGGAAATGAATGTCCGAGATTGAATTACGCAATCTGTCGAAGCGATGGGGTTCTTTTGTTGGGGTTCAGGATTTTAACCTGACAATTGCTGATCAAGAGTTTTTGGTGCTGTTAGGCCCGTCAGGATGTGGCAAAACCACAACCATGCGCATGATTGCGGGGCTGGAAGATGTGACCGATGGCGAGATCTTGGTCGATGGGAAGGTTATCAACGACCTTGAACCCAAAGACCGCGATGTTTCGATGGTTTTCCAATCTTACGCATTGTACCCGAATATGAACGTATATGAGAATATTCGCTTTCCATTGAAAGTCCGCAAGGTACCTGAAGCAGAGCATGAAGAGCGTGTGATGCGTGCCTCTGCGATGGTGGAGTTGGACGATTTTTTACATCGTAAACCCGCAGAATTATCCGGTGGTCAGCGGCAACGTGTTGCGCTGGCGCGTGCGATTGTGCGCGAACCGAATGTGTTTTTGATGGATGAACCATTGTCCAATCTGGATGCGAAGTTGCGTGTTTCAACACGTGCACAGATCAAAAATCTGAGCCATGAATTGAAAGTGACCACAATCTACGTAACGCACGATCAGATCGAAGCGATGACATTGGCCGATCGTGTTGTGGTGATGAAGGGGGGCATTGTTCAACAAGTGGGCAGCCCAACAGAGATTTACGACACACCCGCAAATGCGTTTGTTGCCAGCTTTATTGGATCACCCGCGATGAATTTGATAAACGGCGAAGTCACCAAGAAAGCGTTTTCTGGCGATACAATTAGCGTCAGCGGACTTGATTTGCCTGATGGCCCTGTAACCCTTGGGTTTCGTGCTGAGGATGCCGCTATTGTGGAGAAGGGCGGGCAAATACAAGCGCCTGTTTATACCATGGAATTGTTGGGCGATGCGACCATGATTACAGTCAAGGTCAACGGTGAATTGGTATCCGTGAAAGCCGCAAAAGATTACCGCGCAGAAATTGGCGACATGGTTCGCATTTCTGTGCCCAAAGAGATTTGCCATATGTTTGATGCACAAACAGGTGCGCGAATTGGGGGGTAACCCCCGCATACCCTTCAATTGGGTCAACAGCATGGGTGCATTATTCGAAGATGCATTCATCACAACAGGGAGAAAATATATGTATTTCAAAAGGATAGCTGTGGCTGGTGCTTTGTCGCTTTTGGCGTCAACATCCGCGTATGCGTGTGAAATTGGTGCACGTGTTTCAATTGTTGGGAATGAATTCCCCGCGATCCAAACCGTTGGTGCGGCGGCACAAGAATGTAAGGGTGGCGAAGTATCGACTAACCTGACTGCAGATCACCAAAAAATCAACTTGGCGGGTATGTCCGGGAATCCAGCAGAATACACTTCTGCGATTGTTGCTAACTCTTCTATCGTTGCATTGATGAACGAAGATGTCATTCGTCCATTGGATGATCTGGTTGCAAAACACGGCGCAGGTTTGAAGAAGAACCAGTTGATTACAATCAATGGCAAAGTGATGGCCGTTGCCTTTATGGCGAATGCGCAGCACCTTGTTTACCGTGCGGATGTTTTGGAAAAAGCAGGCGTAGAAGCACCAAAAACATATGAAGATATGTTGGAAGCTGCCAAGAAAATTCGCGAAATGGGTATCATGGAAAACCCAGTTGGCGGTGCCTACAAAGCGGGTTGGAATTTGGCCCAAGAATTCAACAACATGTACATTGGTCATGGTGGCGAATTCTTTAAGCCTGGTTCAGCAGAAGTATCCATCAACAATGCGCAAGGTGTTGCGACATTGAATATGATGAAATCATTGTCTGAATACATGAATCCAGATTTCTTGACACATGATTCAAACGCGACCAACGCGGAATACCGCGCGGGCAACGTTGCATTGATGAACATGTGGGGATCACGTGCGGCAACATTGAGCGATGCCGAAGGCGTTTCAGATGAAGTGAAAAACGGCATGGCAATCGCTGGCCCAATGACAGTTGCTGGTGGTTCCACACCGGCCACGACGTTGTGGTGGGACGGTTGGACTGTTGCCAAAAACATCAGCGATGCAGAAGCCGAAGCTACATTTATCGCGCTAACAAATGCAATTCGTCCTGAAATTTTGGCCGACGAAGAAGTTGCAAAACAAGCGGTTTGGTTGATTGACGGATACGAGCCAACACCAGCGGCTGTTGGTGTGTTTGATGCGGCGAGCGCGGGTTCTACACCTTATCCGATGGTACCGTACCAAGGTTTGTTGCACACAGCATTGGGTGCGGAATTGTCCGACTTTATGTTGGGCAAAGAGTCTGCGGAACAAGCATTGGCAGATACAGAAGCGGCGTACACTGCCGCGGCAAAAGAAAAAGGTTTCTTGAACTAAGAAACCCATTTCAGGGGGAGGATAACCTTCCCCTGAACCACTTTACTGGATTGAAAACATGAAACATAAGACCTTCTTTTGGTTTTTCTTACCTACGGGACTAGCGATGTTGTTATTCATTGCGTTTCCGATTGTGTCAGTTGTTATTCAATCAATGTATACCCCGCATGATGCAGTTTTGATCACGGTGGAAAATTGCGGCCCATTTGGATGCAAGCAAGCAACCACAATTGATCAAGAAGCTACGGCAAGTTTGCGCGCCGCTGAACCGCTGGGGAAATTTGTGGGAACAGAAATTTTTACCGATCGTGGACATTTGGCCTTTGGTGAAATTGGTGCGGCGTGGCGTGGTTCGGAAACCATGGGCGTATTCTTTTCAAGTATTTATAACCTGCCGTTTTATCGCGCGATGACGTTTACGCTTACGTTCACATTCATTTCGGTGCCTTTACTGATTATTTTGGGATTTATCATAGCATTGGCGGTGAATTCGTTGAACCGACACCTTAAGGGCGTTGTGATCTTCTTTTCCTTATTACCAATGATTGTTGCGCCGTTGGTTGGGTCACTGGTGTTGTACTGGATGGTTGATAGTCGCGGGGTATTGGGGACGTTTATTCAATACCTTGCAAATGATCCTGATTTATCGATGAAGGCATCGACGCCCCTGACGTGGGTTATGATTATTGTTTATGGAATTTGGCATTCAGCGCCATTTGCATTCGTGGTTTTCTATGCAGGTTTACAAACATTGCCCCAAGATCAAATGGAAGCGGCGCAAATTGACGGTGCGTCTCGCTGGGAGCAGGTGCGTTATGTTGTGATCCCACATATCATGCCACTGGTGACCTTCGTTGCCTTGATCCAGCTGATGGATAAGTTTCGCGTCTTTGAAGAGATCATTGGTTTTAATGCCGAGGCGCATGCGACATCGCTGTCGTGGATGATTTTGAATGACTTAAGTGGCGAAACGCAACTGTTGTCTTCGGCGGCGGCGACATCTGTGATGACGCTGGTTGGCGTTGCCATATTGTTATCCCCAGTGCTGGTACGCACGTGGCGCGATTTTCAGGAGAAAACCTAATGTCCTCAGTTTCCGCCCAGCGTCGCCCAAAGGGTCTTCGTATTGCCGCGAATGCGTTTGTAGTTTTCTGGTTAATATTGGCCGCTTTCCCATTTTTGTGGACACTTTGGGGTAGTTTTAAAGTTGAATTGGATTTCTTTTCCATTGCGGATTGGACGAATGCGTTGACGGGTGCGAATACCGAACGTGCCTACGGAACGACCACAACCACAACCGCGTATCATGGCGCGTGGATAGAGCAAGAATTTTGGCGCGCAGTAATAAATACCGCGGTTGTATGTTTCTGTGTGGTTTGTTTGTCGCTGACCATGGGAACCTTGGGGGGATACGCGTTGTCGCGTTCCAATTACCGCTATACTTTCTGGCTGTTGATTGCCGCGTTGATGTTCCGCGCGATGCCGCCAATCACCTTGGTCTCTGGGTATTTGTTACCGTTCTTTCAATGGAACCTGTGGGGCTATTTGCCCACGACGATTGTTGTTCTGGTGGCGATTAATCAGCCATTTACCTTATGGATGTTGCACAGTTTCTTCCAGAAAATTCCAAAAGAGTTGGACGAAAGCGCAAAGGTCGATGGCTGTACACAGTTCCAAGCATTTCGCCATGTTATTATCCCCGTCATGTGGCCGGGTGTGATTACGACAGGTTTGTTCAGCTTTTTGTTGGCCTATAATGATTTCGTGGTTGGCGCCTTGTTGCTGAGCGAAGAGAACCGCACCATGGTCCCCGCAATCGCGGCGTTTTTGGGCACCACACAAACCGAAGGAAATGTGATGTTTGCGGTTGCGGCGGTTGTATCCGCAACGGCCCCATTATTTGTTTTAGTTATGTTTTTCCAACGCCAGATTGTTTCTGGCCTAACTGCAGGAGCGGTAAAAGGATGAGGGGTTCAAGACCTGAGCAGGCGGTTCTGTCACGCGATACAGATATGGCGAAAACCGCGCAAACACGGGCGGTTATCGAAGGCATGGTTGATGGATTGAACGATCACCGCATTGCCGACATTGGCGATTTCTTTTCCGAGACCTTCCGTTGGATGGGAAATAGAGGCTGTGGCACCAAACAGGGGGTGCGTGAATTTCAGGACAATTGGCAAAAGCCTTTTCAGGCGGCGTTTGGTGACAAGGTTTGCGTTGATGAGGCCCGTCTTTACATGGGCGAATGGGCAGCCGCTTTTGGCCGCCAAGAAGCGACCCATCATGGATTGTTTATGGGGATCGAGCCTACGGGCAAAAGAATTGAAATCCGATACATGGACTTTTGGAAAGTTGTTGACGGCAAGATTGTGGACAATTGGGTGATGGTCGATTTCCCGCATGTATTGGCCCAACTGGGTGTTGATGTTTTCAACGGTCACGGATGGGAAGCATATGACAAGGGCGAAAAGACACCGCCCAAACCGAAGAGCGATTAGGATTAAAGATGGCGATTACATATCTTAAACACGGCAAACCCGATACAGAACGCGCAGAGGACGATGCGAAAACGAAAGCGGTTGTTGAAAGCACTTTGAAAGATATAGAGCAACGCGGAGATGTGGCCGTACGCGAGTTGTCGGAAAAGTTTGACGGCTACTCACCAAAATCATTCAAACTGACGGAACAGGAAATTTCCGATTTGATCGCCAGCCTGACGCCACGCGAATTGGCAGATATCAAGTTCGCCCAAGAACAGGTTCGCAATTTTGCCCAAGCCCAGCGCGATAGCATGTTGGACATTGAAGTAGAAACAATGCCTGGGGTGATCTTGGGCCATAAGAATATCCCCGTGCAATCTGTGGGGTGCTATGTGCCGGGTGGTAAATTCCCGATGGTTGCATCCGCGCATATGTCCGTGGCGACGGCGTCCGTAGCGGGGGTGCCGCGCATTGTTGCCTGCACGCCGCCATTCCAAGGAAAGCCTAATGCGGCGGTGATTGCGGCCATGCATTTGGGCGGTGCGCATGAAATTTACGTATTGGGCGGCATTCAGGCCGTTGGCGCGATGGCAATTGGAACGGAAACACTGGAACCCGTGCATATGCTAGTTGGGCCAGGCAATGCATTTGTGGCCGAGGCCAAACGTCAATTGTTTGGGCGTGTGGGTATTGATCTGTTTGCGGGGCCGACAGAAACCATGGTGATTGCGGATGACACTGTGGATGGTGAATTATGTGCCACAGATTTGCTGGGCCAAGCCGAACATGGGTACAACAGCCCCGCGGTTTTGTTGACCAATTCTAAAAAGCTGGCCGAAGACACATTAAGCGAAATCGAGCGTATTTTGAAAATTCTGCCAACGGCAGATACAGCATCCGTCAGTTGGGCGGATTATGGCGAAGTGATCCTGTGCGATACCTACGATGAAATGTTGCAGGTTGCAGATGATATTGCGTCCGAACATGTACAGGTTATGACGGACCGAGATGATTGGTTTTTGGAAAAAATGACCTGTTATGGTGCATTGTTTTTGGGTGCGCGCACCAATGTTTCTAATGGGGATAAAGTAATCGGAACCAACCATACATTGCCCACCAAGAAAGCAGGTCGTTACACCGGTGGTTTGTGGGTTGGAAAATTCCTAAAAACGCATTCATATCAAAAAATTACAACGGATGAGGCCGCAACCTTGGTTGGGGAATATGGTAGCCGATTGTGCATGCTAGAAGGTTTTGTTGGGCATGCAGAGCAATGCAATATTCGCGTACGTCGCTATGGTGGGATTAACGTGCCATATGGCACAGGCGCCCCGCACCGTGAACCCACAGAATAGATGTCAAACCCAACCAACCATAAGCACATGATTGCGCCGCTTCGCGCGGCGTTGCGGGATTTTGATGGGGCGATTGTACGCGAACGCTTGGGCGCGCTCATGGATCCAAATGCCGTTGTGCACATGTGCCATCCGTTTGGTGATTTAGGGGCGGATAATTTTTATGACACTTGTTTTGCACCGCTGGTTCAGGCGATGCCCGACGTCGAGTGTCGCGATACAATTGTTGTGGCCGGTCAAACACCAGAGGGCCGTGATTGGATTGGCTACTGTGGCAGTTATGTTGGCACCTTTAAAGCATCGTTTTTGGACATCCCACCAACGGGCCATTTGGCACATATGCGGTTTCACGAGTTTTTCATGATTGAAAACGGCAAGATCGTAGAGGTCCAAGCGATTTGGGATATCCCCGAATTGATGATGCAGGCGAATGCCTGGCCAATGGCACCCAGTTTAGGGCGCGAATGGGCAACACCCGCACCGATGACCCAAGATGGTTTAACCGATCACGATCTCTGCAAAACCGATGCAAGTGTTCAACATGTTTTGGACATGTTGACGGCCTTGATCAGGCATCCCGTTGAACCAGTCGAAGCAATGGAATTGGAAAAGTTCTGGCATCCAAAAATGAATTGGTATGGCCCAGCGGGGATCGGCACGGCACGCGGGATTGAAGGGTTTCGCAAATGGCATCAAATTCCGTTTTTAAATGCGATGCCCGACCGTGGGCAATTCCCAGATGAAATCGCGCCTCATTTTTTTGGCGAAGGAGAATATGTTGCCGTTACTGGGTGGCCAGACATGGTGCAAACCCTAACAGGTGACGGTTGGTTAGGGATTGTTCCAAATAATCAAAAGATTTCTTTGCGGTCGTTGGATTTCTGGCGGTTGGAGAATGGGAAAATTCGCGAAAACTGGGTTTTGGTTGATCTTTTAGATGTTTACCATCAGTTGGGTGTCGATGTGTTTGCCAGATTGCGGGCATTCAATATGGCAAGGAATACGGCGCCTGTTTTACAAGAAGGATGTGTATGATGTTGCCTAAAACACCATCGTTTTCGCTGAAGGGAAAACGTGCGTTGATCACCGGTGCATCGTCGGGGATTGGACGAGCCTGTGCCGTGGCGATGGCTGAAGCTGGTGCATCTGTAGTATGCGCGGCGCGCACGGCTGGACCATTAAACAAAACCGTGGATGACATGCAGGAACAAGGCTGGGATGCCAGTGCGTTACAATTGGATCAAACGAATTTGGATCAGTTGGAAACAGCCATGCGTGAACCGTTTGATATTGTTATCAATTCGGCGGGTATGGGCCGGCATAAACCCGCGTTGGAAACAACGCCAGAAGACTACGATGCGGTGATGTCACTTAATTTACGGTCTGCATATTTTCTGTCGAAATTTGCGGCGTCGGCGATGAAGGATAATGGTGTTCAAGGATCAATTATCCATCTGTCTTCGCAAATGGGGCATGTTGGCGGCACTGATCGTACGGTGTACTCCGCGTCAAAGCATGCGCTTGAAGGTATGGTAAAGGCGATGGCGATTGAGTGGGGTGAATTGGGCATCAGGATCAATACCATCTGCCCCACATTCATTCGCACGCCTTTGACCCGGGCGACGTTGGACGATCCGAAGCGGGCCGCGTGGATCAACGATAAAATCAAACTTAATCGTGTTGGCGAGGTCGAGGACGTGATGGCGGCGGCGTTATACCTTGCGTCTGATGCGGCGTCTTTGGTGACGGGTACGCATATGATTATTGATGGGGGTTGGACAGCAGGCTGATGAAAGAGAAGGTTACTTCATCACAAGTTGCAAAACTTGCCGGCGTCAGCCAATCCGCGGTGAGCCGCGTGTTTACACCCGGGGCATCAGCCAGCCCGAAAACAGTGCAAAAGGTGCGCGAAGCGGCGATGGAATTGGGGTATCGGCCAAACGTTTTGGCGCGTTCCTTAATCACTGGGAAAAGTCGGATCATCGGCTTGGTTGTCGCATATTTGGATAATTATTTTTACCCTGTTGCTTTGGAAAAGTTATCCAACGCCTTGCAGGCGCAGGGTTATCACGTGTTGGTTTTCATGGCATCAAACGACACTCAATCCACAGAGACAGTGATTGATGAATTGTTAGATTATCAAGTGGATGGAATTATCGTAGCCAGCGTTGGCATTTCCAGCACGTTGACGGCACGCTGCGAGGCGGTTGGCGTTCCAGTGGTCTTGTTCAACAGATCGCAAGAGACAACGGAGCATTCCGCCGTCACCTCTAATAACTTCGCAGGTAGCAAAGTAGTCGCGCAGTTTCTGGTGGCAGGCGGTCACAATCGGATTGCCTATATAGGCGGTTGGGAAGGGGCATCGACACAACGTGACCGCGAAGCAGGGTTTCGTGCGGGTTTGAATGATGCAGGTCATACCTTGGCGGCGCATGGGCTGGGGGATTTTGTTGTTGAGAAGGCGCAAGACGTCGCCCGTGAGATGTTTTCAGTGAGCAATCACCCCGATGCGGTTTTCGTGGCAACGGATCACATGGCGTTGGCGGTGATGGATGTTTTGCGGTTCGAATTGAACTTAAAAATTCCCGAAGACGTCAGCGTTGTGGGATATGATGATGTGCCACCCGCAGCATTGAAGGCTTATAATCTAACGACCGTGCGCCAAAGGGCAAATGTTATGGTTGAAGAAACGGTAAGCCTGATCATCGAGAAAATTGATAATCCTGTATCTGTTGCACGCCATATCAAGGTTGAAAGCCCTTTGATTGTGCGCGGATCAGCCAAAATTCCAAAAGGATGGGACACATGAAAGGTTTCTCGGAAAAATTTAGCGACTTCCCAGATTACATAATCGGGATCACCAAAGAGATTTGGGAAGATCGCGGTTTGGCGACATTGCACCACTATTACGCACCCGACATTCCCGTGCGTTCGCCATCATCCATCGTGATTGGAAATAAGGGTGTTATTGCCGCAACGATGGCGACATTGGCCGAATTTCCAGATCGCCGCCTGTTGGGCGAGGATGTGATATGGTCTGGTACACCTGAAGAGGGGATGCTGTCGTCGCACCGTATTTTGTCAACGGCCACACACGCCGGAAATGGTGTTTATGGCGCCGCGACTGGTAAAAAATTACAGTATCGCATCATCGCAGATTGTCATGCGATCAATAACCAAATCAACGACGAATGGTTGATCCGAGACCAAGGTGCAATCGTGCGCCAAATGGGGTGGGATCCAAAACAATACGCTGTTGATTTAATTGAAAAGGAAGGCGGGCCGGAACATTGTAGCGCGCCGTTCCACCCGCGCATGGATCAAGAAGGCCCCTACAAGGGGCGTGGAAATGACAATGTGTGGGGGCAGAAATACGCGGATGTTTTGAACCGCATTATGGGTGCAGATTTAGGGGTGATACCCGCTGAATACGACCGTGCTGTGACCGGATTTTATCCGGGTGGCCATGAATTGCTATCAACGGATGGTGTTGACAAGTTTTGGATTGGACTGCGGTCATCATTCCCGTCCGCAGAGTTCAAAATAGAACACCAAATCGGACGTGAAGATCCAATGATGCCGCCACGCGCCGCAATTCGCTGGAGCCTGACAGGTAAACATGAAGGTTGGGGCGATTTTGGCAAGCCAACAGGTGCGGAAGTTCACGTGATGGGCATCAGCCATGTCGAATTCGGCCCTTGGGGTATTCGCCGCGAATATACATTATTTGACGAAACCGCGATTTGGAAACAAATCGCAATGCACACAGGATAGAGTGATGACACCGACAGAAATGGAAGCACGCATCGTAAGATATGGCGAATTGATGCCATGTAAAACCGCATTCATTGATGCACACACGCCTGGAAGCGATCAAAAAGAAAACTTTACGATTATTGGTGGCGGTGTCAGCGAAAGCGCGGATCAACATGTTCACATTCGTGACACGCCAGGGTTTAACATCGGCGCCGCCGGCCAGCCACCAAAGTGTAGAAATTCATTGCATACTCACACAACAGCCGAGGTGTTTTTTGTTCTAAAGGGAAGATGGCGTTTTTTCTGGGGACGTTGGGGTACAGCCGGTGAGGTGACGTTGGAAGAAGGTGATATTTTCAATATTCCAACCGGAATTTTCCGCGGTTTTGAGAACATTGGCACCGACTATGGGATGATCATGGCAGTTCTTGGCGGTGATGATGCGGGTGGCGGCGTAACCTGGGCCCCACAGGTGATTGAAGATGCGGCGGATCACGGTTTGGTTCTGGGTGAAAATGGGCGTTTGTACGACACCAAACAGGGTCAGGAGCTACCCGATAATGTTGCGCCAATGAAAACCTTAACGGAGGATTTGTTGGAACGAATTCCAGAACCAACATCCACCGAGGTTATCCCACAGTATGTCGCGAGGTACCTCGATTTGATGGGGTTGTCCCGAAATGCACCTGCCAAAGTTATCGCCGAAGATGGCATCCTGCGTGACAAACCGGGATTTGAAATTGATTTCGTGTCACGTGGTTCGCTGAAAGGCGAAGAAATTGAATTCCAAGATAATGTTGTTCTGATGCCGGTGCGGGGGCATTGGAAACTTGAATGGGAAGGGGGCTCAGCCACGTTGAACCCTGGTGATACATGTTTGCTGCCGGCAAATTTCAAGCATCTCTTGGCACCTTCAATGACGGGTGAAGCCAGCCTTTATCGTATAATTTCGAATGACGACCCTGCCGGCCCGACGTGGACAAACCTGTAGTTTTTGAAAGGGATAGAAATTGACAAAAATACTAACCTCACATGTGGGTAGCCTGCCACGCAGCCAAGAAGTGGTTGATTTTATTTTTGCGCGGGAAAATGGCAAAGAATACGACACTGCCGCTTTTGATGCCACGATGACGGCGGCAGTGGATGACACAGTTGGTAAACAAGCGAAAGCTGGTATTGATATTGTGAGTGATGGCGAGACGTCCAAAATTTCCTATGCGACCTATGTGAAGGATCGCTACACGGGATTTTCGGGTGACAGTGAACGCAATGCGCCAGAGGATCTAAAAATGTTTCCCGGGTTTCTAAAGCGATTGGCCGATGATGGTGGAACACCGCAATATGCCCGACCAATGTGTACGGGCGAGGTGAAATCCAAAGGTCAAGGAGAATTGCAAAAGGACATCGACAACCTAAAGGCTGGGATGGCGAAACACGGTGTTACGCGTGGTTTCATGAATGCGGCGTCACCGGGCGTGATTTCATTGTTTTTGCAAAACGATTTTTACAAAACTCGCGAAGCTTATTTGGCGGCTTTGGCAGATGCCATGCGGGATGAGTATGAAACGATTGTTGCATCGGGGTTAGATTTGCAACTGGACTGCCCAGATTTAGCACTGTCGCGGCACATGTTGTTTAACGATCTAAGTGATGCAGAGTTTCTGAAAGTCGCGGCAATGCATGTTGAAGCGTTAAACCATGCATTGGAAAACATTCCAGCCGAGAAAATACGTTTGCATATTTGTTGGGGGAATTATGAGGGGCCGCATTGTTGCGATATCCCGATGGATACAGTGTTTTCGACATTGATGTCCGCCAAGCCGCAATATGTGTTATTCGAAACATCCAACCCTCGCCATGCGCATGAGTGGACGGTCTTTCAAAACCGTAAATCAGAAATTCCAGAAAATAAAGTTTTGGTGCCAGGTGTGGTTGATACGACAACTAACTTTGTTGAACACCCGGAATTGGTGGCGCAGCGCATTGAGCGCTTTGTTTCGATTGTCGGGGCGGATCGTGTTATTGCTGGATCAGATTGCGGATTTGGCACCTTTGCCGGATTTGGTGCGGTTGATCCGGATATTGCCTATGCTAAATTGGCCAGTCTTGTTGATGGCGCGGCGCTGGTGAGTGGCTGATTATGACGTTGGTTTTGTTGCCTGGAATGATGTGCGATGAACGATTGTTTGCGCCACAGATCGAAGCCTTTGACGATACTGTTGTTTATACGCCCGTCCGCGAGAATAGTATGACGGATATGGCGCAAAATGTTCTACAACAAGCACCAGATCAGTTTGACTTAGCGGGATTGTCCATGGGCGGTATTATTGCCATGGAAATCATGCGATTGGCACCTAAACGCGTTCGACGCCTAGCATTGATGGATACCAATCACCGGGCGGAATTGGATGCGGTGAAGCAGGCGCGGGCTCCGCAAATTGAGGCGGCCAACACGGGACGCTTGTCGGCGGTAATGCGCGAAGAAATGAAACCTCGCTACTTGGTAGATGGGCCAAACAAATCACGTATTTTGGATATTTGTATGGACATGGCGATGGATTTAGGTGCGGAGGCATTTGTCAACCAGTCCAACGCCCTAATGGATCGACGCGATCAAAGCGATACGTTAGCGGCGATCTCCTGTCCGGTTTTAGTCATGTGCGGAGCGTATGACCAATTATGCCCAGTATCAAGACACGAGGAGATGGCGAACATTATTCCAAACGCCACACTAACACTGATTGAAAACGCGGCCCATTTGCCAACACTTGAAAACCCAACCCAAACGACAGCCGCATTGCGAAGCTGGTTAGAGGCAGTATGACCCCATCCCTACTTAAAAAACTAAGATCTGTAGACACGCCGACGGTTTGCAATGCTATCGAAGTTGCGCAAGGTAAACGCGGGTTTTCCGCATTTACCCGTGGGACGATGTTATGCAGCGCGCCAGACGAGCCGCCCATTGTCGGCTTTGCGCGAACTGCAAAAATTGCAGCTGTTAACCCGCCAAGCGAACCGACTGATGTCATCAAAAAAAGACGCATGGATTATTACAGGTACATGGCAGAGGCGCCAGCACCGTCAGTTGTTGTGATCGAAGATGTGGATTATCCCGATTGTATTGGTGCCTATTGGGGCGAGGTTAATACAACAATCCACAAAGGGTTTGGTATGGCAGGGACCTTGACGAATGGTGTGATGCGCGACTTGGGCGATATGCCAGATGGGTTTCCCGTGGTTGCAGGATCAATTGGGCCTAGCCATGGGTTTGTTCATGTCCGTGAGATTGGCACACCTGTAAATGTGTTTGGGCTATGCGTTGAAGAAGGTGATTTAGTTCATGCAGATCGCCATGGCGCAGTCGTTGTTCCGCGTGACGTGATCGGTAAATTGGAAGCCGCAATCGAAAAACTTTTGTCCACTGAACATCTTATTATTGGCCCCGCATCTGAACCCAACTTTGACTTCGATAAATTTGAAGCTGCATGGACGGAGTTTGAGAAAAGTCGTACCTGAATTGAAAAGAAAATGTAATTTATGCTGACAGGGTAGCCGCTTCCCTATGTTGTTCAATTACCTGAAATGCCATGCGTGGCTTAGCCCCGCCGAGTTGGTTCATGTTTAATATCGGTGCATGATCGGCCTTTGGTCTAGCATGATGCTTTTTGGCGCTGATGGTTTGTATCCCAGTGCGCTGTGGGGGCTTTCTGTGTTGTAGAGATTCCTCCATTTTCAATGATGATCTGCGCTTCTTTGAGTGTGTAGCATATTTCTCCATTCAGCAATTCATCACGCGGTCTGGCGTTACAGCTTTCCAGCGCCTTCAGTTTGCGCGCATCGGATGGCTCTATTCCGCCGCACTTGGCCTTGGACTTGTATAACGTCGCCTCGCTGGTCCTGTGCCTTCTGCATAGGTCTGCAGTCCGCTCACCAACCTCCTGTTCCTTCAAGATTGATATTATCTGTTCGTCGGTAAATCGCCTCTTCATAGGTTTGTCCTTTGCTTGGGCAGACTCTGCATCATTTTGGGGGAATTTTAGAGGCGCAGGTCAGATCCATGTCGAAAACTTTCGACCGTAGGATGGAAAAGCCCCTTGGCTTTCGAGCGAATGGCGGCCTAAATGAAAACTTGGAGCGGCACTAAATGGGACAAGTTCGCTATTATATATCTCCGAAAGTTTCTCTTACTTGTGACCAAGCATTCTGCAGATGATCGCGTAGCGCAGCCTCTGCCAGATCTGCGTCGCGCATCAGGATTGCATCAAAAATTGCGAGATGTGCTTGGTAATTTGCTTCATTGCGTGATGGGAGTCGCGGCATCTTTGACCAATGTGGGGCAAGCCATGTTGTGTATGCTTTGTTTATTGCGGGCAAAACCGGATTGCGCGAGATGCCATAAAGAACCTTGTGAAAATCAATATCGGTTTGATAGAAAGCGGCGCTGTTTTCAATGGACTCTTTGTTTGCTGCAAGTGCCTCTTTAAGCCTTGCGATGTCTGATTTGTCGGCGTCCTTTGCGGCTTCGCGTACCAACATCGATTCAATCATAATACGGGTGTCGAACAGGTTCTTTACACCACCTGGTTCGTGCAAGAGATGCGTGACAATGCTTTCTAATGCATTGAACGCGGCATCGTATCCAGGTTTGCGAACTACGGGGCGGTAACGTGGTCGCGCTTCTACTAAACCCTTGTTTGAAAGAGCAACAACTGCCTCGCGAACTACGGTGCGACTGATGCCGAATTCTTCCATCAGATCGCGCTCTGCGGGCAAGGTTTGTCCGTCCTTTAGTTCCCCTGATTGTATTTTAAGGGAAAGTTGGCGAACCACAAGATCCGCTGCGCGGTCGGTGTTGTCTTTATCTGACAAGAAAGTTCTCCTTTGGTGACCATAGGTTTGTGTTGCATATTAACGAGCGTAGACAACATCCCGTTTCCTTGGTGTAGATGAGCTCGGCCCATATGTGAATTCTGGATTTAGGTGCCAAGTGTTAAATGTGTCCCATAATTATATCAGCACATCGATCACCCATCATCATTGCCGGTGCTTGTGTATTACCTGCATTTATGTTGGGCATGGCTGACAGGTCACAAACACGTAGCCCCTTGATGCCGCGAACGCGCATGCGTGGGTCTAACACGGCCATGGGGTCTCCGTCTTTGCCCATTCGCGCGGTGCCCGCTGGGTGATAGTTGGTTTTGACAAAGCGCTTACAGTAATTTCGCAGGGCTTCGTCGCTTTTTTCTTTTGGATCCGGAAGCATGACCCTGTCAACGTGTTCTGAAAGCGGCATTGTGTCAAATGCGCGTAGGAAAAACTTCTGTCCCTCAATCATCGCATCCATATCATCTGAGTGTTTTAACAAGTTCGGCGAAACCAGTGGCATATCTTTGGGATTTGCCGAGGCAAGTTTAACCGTGCCGCGTGATTTTGGCTTTACCACGACTGTGGTCACCGTCAGGCCATAGCCGTCTTGAACCAGATCACGCGTATCACGATCCACATAGACGATCGGGACGCAAAAGGCTTGTATAGTGGGCGGGTCATTGGGGCTGGTTGGATTAACAAATGCACCGGCTTCGACACCCGCAGACGTAATAGGGCCGCTGCCAAACATTTTGAATTGCAGACCGTTTTTGAGCATTCGCCATCCTTCGCCTTGTTTGTAATAGCCATGTTTACCCTTAACACGTGCGGTAATGGGGACTTCGGGATGGTCGATCAAGTTCTGACCGACGCCAGCTAGGTGATTTTTGCAGGTGATACCGATGTCTTCTAGGTGTTCACGCGGGCCGATTCCTGAAAGCATCAGTATTTTGGGGGTGATCAGGGACCCTGCTGCTAGGACGACCTCGCGGGTGCAGTGGACGGTGTGTATTCGACCGGATTTGTCGGCATATTTAACACCGATTGCTGTGTCGTTTTCGATCACAAGCGAATGCACTTCGGCTTGCAATCGGATTGTCAAATTTGGGTTGGATTCTTGGGGGGTGATATATGCATATGCTGCCGAGGAGCGGCGGCCGTTTCTGTTCATAAATTGATAAAAACCAACGCCCCGTTGCCGCTTGCCGTTAAAATCTGGCGTAAACGGCTCGCCCAAGCCCTGAACCGATTTTACGAAAAGGCGTGAAAGGTGATCAACATGGCCGGGATCAGACACGAGAAGCGCGCCACCTGATCCGTGCAGATCATTGTTCAATCTATTGTTGTCTTCCATATTTCTAAAGTGGGGTAAAACGGCATTCCAATCCCAATCTACCCCATCATTGCTGCCCCGAAGTTCACTGTGCCAGTCATCATAATCGGCTGGGCGACCACGCATATAAACCTGTGCGTTGACAGAAGATCCGCCGCCCAACACATGCCCCTGTGGTATTTCATGTACGCGGTTATTCAGATGCGGTTGCGCCACGGTTTTGTGGTATCGCATATATTTCGTACCGTTGATCATTTTAAAAATTCCAGGAGGCATATCCAGCAAGGGGTGTTTATTTGAGTAACCAGCCTCAAGTAACAGAACTTTGTAATCGCCCTCGGATGCCAAGCGCGCGGCGACTACACAGCCCGATGCGCCGCCGCCAACAACAATGAAATCAAATGTGTCGATGTTACTACTCCTATGTGGTGGTGCAATTGGCCGCGAAAGGGTTCAGGCTAACGCATACGTTGCTGTGTACAGATATATAGTGTATATGATCATACCAAAATCAGCAAGAGTAACATATTTTTAGAAAATGCTTGACGAATTTAACAGGATGACCGACAACTGCCTTAGTTTGGTATGACCAAAAGGAATGGTGATGGACTTCGATATGACATCCGGAAAGGTGCAGAACGCATCAATGTATATCGGTGGCGATTGGGTTGCAGGTGCAACAACCGAAACTGTTGCGGTGGAAAACCCCGCAACTGAAGAGGTGATTGCGACAACCCCCATTGGGACGCAGGAAGATGCTATTCGCGCCCTTGAAGTGGCGCAAATAGCGCAGGCCTCTTGGGCAAAGGTTCCCGCCGTGCAGCGCGGTCAGGTTGTGCGCAAGCTGGGAGATTTGATCACAGCGCGCGCTAACGATCTGGCGGCATTGATTACAGCAGAGCAGGGTAAGCCCCTAGACCAAGCAAGAGGCGAAGTCGCCGCGGCGGCCGCATTTCTCTATTATGCGTCCGAGAATGCACGCCGCATTGAAGGGGATATTATTGCCTCTGACAATGTGAACGAAGAGGTGCAAATTAGGCGCCATCCCTATGGTGTGGTAGTTGGTCTGACATCTTGGAATTATCCTGCGGCGCTGGCGACACGCAAGTTGGGGCCTGCGTTGGTGGCGGGTAACGGTTTCGTCCTATTAGCGCATGAAATTACACCTTTGTCAGGACTATTTATCGCCTCCTTGGCAGAACAAGCGGGGGTTCCAAAGGGGCTATTCAATGTTCTTACGGGATATGGTCGGGTTGTTGGGCAGGCGTTGGTGCAAAGCCCAATTACCTCATTGGTTACAATGACCGGTAGCAATCGCGCTGGCCAAGAGATTTTCCGAGCGGCCGCCGATGGCATGAAGGTGCTGCGCCTTGAATTGGGTGGTAAAGCACCATTTATCGTGTTGGGGGATGCCAATATTGACAAAGCGGTCGAGGCGGCCGTTGCTGCGAGATATACCAACTGTGGTCAGATATGCACCTGCAACGAGCGCATGTACCTGCACAAAGATATTGCGGATGAATTTTTAGAGAAGTTCGTCGCCAAGTCTGCGGCATTGACGATTGGTGACCCGATGGAAAGCCCTGATATGGGCCCAAAGGTTAGCGGTGTCGAGGTTGATAAAGTTCAATCCATCGTTCAAAGCGCGCTAGCGGATGGTGCCGAGGTGCTTTTGGAGGGCGGCCCGTTAACGCAGGGGCGGTTCAAACGCGGGCATTGGTATGCACCGACTGTGCTTGAGGTTAAAGATAATGCCTCGCCAATTGTTCAAAGCGAAGTGTTCGGGCCTGCTGTGGCGGCCATGCGGGTTGATGATTTTGATCATGCGATTGCGCAGGCAAACGACACAGAATTTGGTTTATCTGCCTACATATTCACCGAAAACCACAGGCGCATAATGCAAACGCCATATGCGCTTAAGTTCGGTGAAATTTACGTAAACCGTGCCAATGGCGAACAAGTCCATGCCTTCCACAATGGCTGGGGGCAATCGGGGCTAGGCGGCGAAGACGGTAAATATGGTTTCGATGGGTATATGCGCAAGCAGAGCCTTTATATGAATTGGGGGTAGCCTCATTCAAAACTACGGCTGGGAGGAAAAGGCCGTCAATTAAACTGGAGGAATACTAATGAAAAGACGAATTCTGCTTGGAGCAGCAATTGCCGTGAGTGTAAGCCTAAGTGCAGGTGTATCATTTGCTGATACACCACCATTGGCAGTTAAGGACACATACCGTGTTGGCTTTGCGCAAATGGAATCAAACAACCCATGGCGTATTGCTGAAACCAAGTCATTCCATGACACAGCAAAATCATGTGGTTGGGAGTTGATTGCCACAGATGCTGCGGGTTCTGCGGCGAAACAGGTTGCAGATGTTGACTCTATGATTGCACAGGGCATTGATGTGTTGTTCTTGCCACCACGCGAAGAGAAGCCATTGCTTCCTGCAGTAATGAAAGCCAAGGCGGCGGGCATTCCAACATTTTTGATTGATCGCTCGGTGGATTCAAACATTGCCCAAGCGGGCGAGCATTTTGTTGCATTCCTTGGGTCTGATTTTATTGAACAAGGTAATCGCGCCGCCGAATGGCTTATAGATAATTTCGCCGGTGAAAAGGGTGTGATTGTTGAACTGGAAGGCACAACGGGATCTTCTCCTGCGAATGATCGCAAAAAGGGTTTTGATGATCGTATTCTTCAAGATGATCGTTTTGAAATTGTTGCCTCGCAAACCGGTGACTTTGCGCGTGATCTAGGGCGCCAAGTCATGGAAACATTGCTGCAAGCGCATCCGGACGTAAATGTTGTTTATGCGCATAATGATGAAATGGCGATTGGTGCGATCCAAGCGTTAGAACTTGCGGGTCGCAAGCCAGGTGTGGATATCACTGTGGTTTCTATCGATGGTACTCGTGACGCATTACAGGCGATTATTGACGGCAAAATGGGTGTAACGGTTGAAAGCTCCCCGTTCTTTGGCCCGTTGGCATGTGATGTCATGAAAAAATATGCTGCTGGCGAAAAAATCCCAGGTTGGGTCAAGGTAGAAGACCGTGTCTTCACGATTGAAAATGCCGCTGATCACATCGACGAAGCTTACTAAATTTTTCCCAGAGAAGAGGGTGCCATTCGTGGCCCCTCTGTCCTCTAACGAAAGGCGGCTTGGGGATGCCCAATCTTATTGAAATGAACAGGATCAAAAAATCCTTTGCTGGGGTCGCCGCGCTTCAAAGCGCCAATCTTAATGTAACACCTGGCGAAGTACACGCGATCATTGGTCAAAATGGTGCGGGAAAATCGACGCTTATTAAGATTCTTACCGGTGTTTATCGAAAAGACGACGGTGAAGTGAAAATAAACGGAAATGTTGCCGTCATCTCGACGCCGCGCGAAGCGCAGGACGCAGGGATTGCAACGATCTACCAAGAACTCAGTTTGGTTCCACTGCGTAGCGTTACCGAAAATGTGATGATGGGGTACGAGCCCCGCACGCGGCTTGGATTGATAAATTGGACCGCAGCGCACAAAAGAACACAAGAAATTCTTACTCGTTTTGGGATTGATATTGATGTGCGTGCACAGCTTGGATCCTATTCGACCGCGATCCAACAGCTGGTCGCGATTGCACGAGCGGTTTCGATGAACGCACAGCTTGTAATCATGGACGAAGCAACGTCTTCGTTGGATGATCAAGAGATCGAGATATTGTTTGGTGTGGTCCGTGAGCTAAAGAAAGAGGGCGTTGCCGTTCTCTATATTTCGCATTTCCTAGACGAGCTTTATCAAATTTGTGATCGCGTTACGATCATGCGTGACGGCCAAACCGTGGCACAGCATGTGATCTCTGAAACAACCAAACTTGGTTTGATTTCTGAAATGCTGGGGCGTGACCCAGAAGAGATTAAAGCCGCGGGCATGACGGGGCTTGGGGGCAATTCTAAGGCACCAGGGGAGGTGCTATTGCAAGCAAAGAGTATTGAAACCGGCCGCGGGCTAAAGGATGTGTCCGTTGCTATTCGTAAGGGCGAGATTGTTGGGCTGGGTGGATTATTGGGATCGGGACGAACCGAGGCGGCACGGGCCTTGTTTGGTTTAGACACGCTAAGATCTGGAAGCATTGCACGCGGGGGTGGAAAATCGGCGTTTAAAACACCTGCAGAGGCGATCGCCGAAGGCGTTGGCTTTTTAACCGAAGATCGCAAACGCGAAGGTATTATTCCGCACATGTCGGTGCGAGAGAACATGACGCTTGCCTTGTTACCCCAGCTTAAAAAAATGGGGCATGTAGATCGCAAACGAGAGACGGAACTTGTCGAGGGCTTCATCAAGAGCCTTGGCATCAAGACCGCTGGAATGGAACAGCCCATACGTGAATTATCTGGCGGCAATCAGCAAAAAGTTTTGTTGGCACGCTGGTTGGCCTTAGAGCCTGACATTCTTATTCTGGATGAGCCGACGCGCGGTGTGGATGTTGGAGCAAAGCTAGAAATTCAATCTATCATTCGTGAATATGTAGATAAGGGGCTTGGTATTTTACTGATTAGCTCGGAATTCGAAGAACTCGTCGAAGGCGCGGATCGCATTGTTGTTCTTCAAGATGGGTATTCCGTTTCTGAGCTACAGAATCCAGGCGTGACCGAGGAAAGCCTTATCGCGGCCATTGCGCATCACCACGAGAGGACAGCTTAATGACACAAGATAACCACACAGCTGTTGCGTCTGATACGACGCGTAAGCTTAGCTGGGGTATGATTACACAAAACGGCGGTGTTGTTGCGCTGTTGGTGATCCTTCTTTTTAATGTTTTGGTTACGCCCAACTTCCTGCACCCGCAAACATTGTTTGTGAATATTAGCCAAGTCGCAACCATCGCTATTGTTGCCGTCGGTATGACCTTGGTGATCGCGACAGGGGGTATTGATCTTAGTGTCGGTGCGATCATGGCATTGGCGGGTGCAATTGCGCCTTTGATATTTACGTCTGCCTTCGCAGAGGCAAATCCAGAATTGGGCTTGGCCTTGGCGATCATCGTCCCGATTTTTGTTGCGCTACTTTGCGGGGTGTTCAACGGTGCGATGGTAAGTTTTCTGAATGTGCAACCCATTGTTGCAACGCTGATTTTCTTTATATCTGGTCGCGGGATCGCGTTGGTCCTGACAAACGGCAACCTTCAGACATTTTCGAACCCCGCCTTTAGTTATCTGGGCACTGGTAAGATTCTAGGGTTTCCATTTCAAGGGTATCTGGTGATTGTCATTGCCGTCGCAGTTTGGTGGTTAATGGCATACACCGTTTTTGGTCGTCAATTATTGGCAGTTGGTGGTAATGAGCGCGCGGCGCAGTTGTCAGGCATTCCAGTGAAACGTGTCAAGATCGGTGCCTATGTCATCTGCGCGGGTTTATCAGGTCTTGCGGGCTTGATTGTTGTGGCGATTAATTCTGCATCCGATGCTGCGCGGATCGGTAACTTGATGGAGCTTGATGCGATTGCTGCTGCTGTTGTCGGTGGCACCTTATTACAGGGCGGCAAGGCGCCAATCTTTGGTGCCATCCTTGGTGCTATAATCATCCAACTGGTAAAATATACATTGCTTGCAAATGGCGTAGCTGACGAAGTGGCGCTGATTGCAAAGGCGGGCATTATTATTCTTGCTGTTTATGTCCAACAAGCACGGAAGGAATGAACCAGATGCTTGATACTTCTGCTTTTGATTTACGACGCTACATTCAGGGTAACACCCATAATTTGGGTGTCTGGATCACATTGTTCGCTTTGATTATTTTTGGTCTGCTGCGCTATGAAAACTTCGGTGGGACATACAACGTTTCATCGTTTTTAAATTACAATGCGATGTTCATCGTGATTTCTGTTGGGATGTGTTTTGTAATTATGGCGGGGGGAATTGACCTTTCTGTTGGGTCGGTTGCCGCCTTTACATCGGTGATTGCCGCTTATCTTTCGCCCTATGGGATTCAGGTCGCGTTACCTGGTGCGGTTTTGGCCGGTATTGCTTTTGGTGCCTTGAATGGTTTTTTCATCGTCGTAATGCGCATCCCACCCTTTATTGCAACGCTGGCAACGATGCTGGGTGCCAAAGGGGGCGCATTGGTCATATCGGGTGCTCAGACGATCTCGATTGATTGGTCATCAAACTTCACCAAGCTGGGCCTAGAACTTGCCTTTGGCGTTTTACCTTGGACAATTGTTATCACTGCATTTGTTGTTGTCTTGTTTTGGATCATCCTTGAAAAAACATCACTTGGCCGCACTGTGCTTGCGATTGGCGGTGGTGAAGATGCGAGCGCTATGATGGGCCTAAATGTCAGGCGTGCCAAAATGTTTGTCTATGTGCTTAGCGGTGGTTGTGCTGGTATGGCTGGTGTTTTTCTGGCCTCTGGATTTGGTGCAGGACAACCGCTTGAAGGTATCGGTTGGGAGCTGACGGCTATTGCCTCGGTTGTTGTTGGTGGTACCCTTCTGACGGGTGGTATGGGATCTATCACGGCAACGGTTGCCGGTGCGCTATTGCTTGGTCTTGTTTTTAACATACTCAATTTCGAAAATGGCCGCGGGGTCATCAGCCTAAGTGCCTACTGGCAAATGATTATTCGAGGGGCATTTTTGTTCTTTGTGATCGTTTTCCAAAGCCGAGTTGCAAACTCTGGCAAGAGGGGCACACACTAATATGGCTCATATTAACAAAGTTGAAGTCAGGATTTTTGATGTTCCCCTTGCAGAGGTATTGACCGATGCGAAACACGGAGACCACACGCATTTTGAGTTGGTGACAGCAACCGTGCATTTAGCCGATGGATCGCAGGGCACAGGTTATACCTATACTGGCGGTAAGGGTGGTCGCGCTATTGCGGCAATGATCGAGCATGATTTGGCTGGTTTTTTGATTGGCAGAGATGCGCGCGACGTTGAGGAGCTTTATGACGCGATGCAGTGGCATGTGCATTATGTTGCACGCGGTGGTATCGCATCCTTTGCGATTTCGGCGGTTGATATCGCTCTTTGGGATCTGCGGTGCAAAGCGCTTAGTAAACCACTTTGGAAAGTTATTGGTGGCACATCGAATGCCTGTCGTGCTTATGCGGGGGGGATTGATTTGAACTTCCCTATGCCAAAGTTATTGGATTCGATTCAAGGATATTTGGATCGCGGGTTTAACGCTGTCAAAATCAAAATTGGTCAACCAACCTTGGATGAGGACATCGCGCGGATCAAGAAAGTACGTGAATTGATCGGCCCCGATATCATGTTCATGGTAGATGCTAATTATTCGATGTCGGTGCCACAGGCGATCGAGGCCGCGAAAGCCTTCGAGCCCTATAACTTGGCTTGGTTTGAAGAACCTACAATTCCCGATGATTACAAAGGGTTTGCTGAAATCGCCAAATCCACCACTATTCCGCTGGCGATGGGGGAGAACCTGCATACGATTCATGAGTTTCAATATGCGGTAGATCAAGCGAACCTGGGGTTTTTGCAACCTGATGCGTCAAATTGTGGTGGTATTACGGGGTGGTTGCAGGTTGCAAAACTTAGCCTTGAACACGCCATTCCGATTTGTTCTCATGGCATGCAAGAGTTGCATGTGAGCCTTGTTTCTGCCCAAGAAAATGCAGGTTGGATAGAGGTGCATTCCTTCCCAATCGATGAATATACAACCCGTCCTTTGGTGGTTCGAGACCATCTGGCAATCGCACCTGATACCCCTGGTATTGGTGTGTCGTTTGACTGGGACAAATTGCAAAATGCCCATAAGGAAATGCATATATGAATAACGAAACGATGAGAGCCGCATACTACAGAGGCGATAAAACTTTTGTTGTCGAACAGGCGAATAAAACAGCCCCCAAAGCGGGCGAGGTAACCCTGCGTATAGCTTACTGTGGTATCTGTGGCACTGACATGCACGTCTATCACGGCAATATGGACGCGCGCGTTGGTTTGAACCGCATTGTTGGCCATGAAATGTCTGGTATCATCGAGGCAGTGGGCGAAGGCGTGGAAAACGTACAGCTGGGACAAAAGGTTGTCGTGCGCCCATTGGATCATTGCGGTGATTGTCCTGCATGCAACGAAGGGTATGAACATGTATGTCATAATCTTAAATTCTTAGGTCTTGATACGGACGGCGCTATGCAAGAGTATTGGACGGTTCCAGCGCACACCTTGCATATTTTACCAGATGATTTGCGCTTGGATCATGCCGCCCTTATTGAACCCGTTGCTGTTGCCTGTCACGACGTGCGCTTATCAGAGCTAAAAGACGGTGAAGACGTGGTTGTTATCGGCGGTGGCCCGATTGGCATCCTGGTTGCCATGGTTGCGCGCGACTTGGGGGGCAAGGTCACCATTTCAGAGGTAAATGAGAACCGTTTAGCAATAGCCCAGAAGTTGGGTTTTGACACCATAAATCCATTAAAGGCGGATTTAGCTTCTGAAATAAATACCAAAACCAATGGGAAGGGCGCTGAGGTCGTTTTCGAAGTATCCGGATCACAGCCCGGCGTCGATGCTATGACGACCGTTGCAGCCACACGGGGGCGTATTGTTATGGTGGCCATCCATGCATCCAAGCCAACGATTGATATGTTCCAATTCTTTTGGCGAGAGCTGAGGCTACTTGGCGCGCGTGTCTATGAGCCGCAAGACTATGAAAAGGCGATCAAGGTTATTAAAAGCGGTGGCGTCGATGCAGATACCGTCATCACAGACATCAGCCCATTGGCGGATATCCAAGCCGCATTTGAAGATTTGGATCGCAATCCTACAGCAATGAAAAGCTTGATTAAAGTTGGAGAGTTGGCATGAGTGTTCTTTCTACTTTCGACCTAACGGGAAAAACCGCATTGGTAACCGGTTGCAAGCGGGGCATTGGTCGCGGAATGGCCGAAGCATTGGCCGAGGCTGGTGCTGATATTGTTGGGGTGAGTGCGTCGCTAGAAGTTGAAGGCAGCGCAGTTGAAAAATCAATTCAAGGAATTGGGCGCTCTTTTAAGGCCTATCAATGTGATTTTTCTGATAGGAACGCTGTGCGCAATTTTGCCGCCCAAATTGAGGCCGATGGCGTAAAACCTGATATATTGGTAAATAACGCGGGCACAATTAAACGCGCACCCGCAAGCGATCATTCTGATGATCTATGGGATGAGGTCTTAGAGGTTAACCTGTCTGCACAGTTCGTATTGTCTCGTGAAATTGGGCGGGGCATGGTCGAGCGTGGTTCGGGCAAGATTATCTTTACCGCATCCTTGCTGACATTTCAGGGCGGTATCACCGTACCGGGGTATGCGGCATCCAAAGGTGGGGTGGGGCAATTAACCAAAGCATTGGCAAATGAATGGGCGTCTAAAGGTGTTAATGTGAATGCAATAGCGCCTGGTTACATTGCAACAGATAACACACAGGCGCTACAAGACGATCCAGCGCGTTCAAAATCTATTCTTGAGCGCATACCACAGGGGCGCTGGGGCACTCCTAAAGATTTTGCCGGCCCAGTGGTCTTTCTAGCATCTTCCGCTGCAAACTATGTGAATGGGGAAACCTTGGTGGTTGATGGTGGTTGGATGGGGCGCTGATGTCGGTTCTACCAGACGAAGGGTTGCATCCTTTTCCGCTAGATTGAAATTCTATACCTGGCGTCTCATCCGCGCTAAAAATTGCGGGGTGAGCGGCCAGCGTAGGCGCCATTCGGCTCCAACGACGTGAACAGAGAAATCGAAAATGAGCGGCACGGGAAAACTGGGATAGGGAGGACTGATTAGATTTGTCACCGCTGCTGCTTGGCCTGTACAGATAAACCTGCAATCCACCTTCAACGGCCCATGTTATGAAATCTCTTCAATCATACCGAGGCGGTGTTTTCAGCCACAAGATCCTTATACAGGGCCCTGATCCGCATGGTCATTTCATGGCTGCCAGTTCCAATGCGCTTGCCATCGATTTCGCCCACCGGGGTCTGGGCCCCAAACGTACCAGTTAGGAAGGCCTCGTCGGCGCCGTAAGCCTCGTAGAGTGAGAAATTCTTCTCGAAGACCGGTATGCCATTGCTGCGGCACAGGTCGATGACCTTCTGCCGTGTAACGCCATTCATGCAATAGTCGCCTGTTGAGGTCCACACCTCGCCTTTACGAACAATAAAAAAATTGCAGGCATTTGTCGTGTTTACGAAGCCATGCGGATCTAACATCAGTGCTTCGTCGGCCCCGGCCTGATCCGCTTGCAGGCTGGCAATCACGCAGTTCAACTTGGAATGGCTGTTATACTTTGCATCTTGCGCCATGGGTAGCCCGCGTACCTGAGGAACCGTGGCCAAACGAATGCCCTGCGATAGCAAGGATTCGACGGGTTTGGAATGTTCCATGATGATGACCAGTGTTGGTCCGGATTGGCTGAGAGAGGGATGCTGAAACGGCTTCACTTTTGTTCCACGAGTTAACATCAGCCGGCAGTGCACGTCGTGATGCATGTCGTTGGCATCAGCGGTTTTGGATAGGGCGTCCAGAATGCCTGCGCGGTTCATACCAACCTCTAATGAGATCGCTTTACATGAGGAAAAAAAACGATCCATGTGCTCGTCAAAAAACGCCCATTTCCCATGGTAGAGGCGCATTCCTTCCCACATACCATCGCCCAGCATAAAACCGCTGTCATAGACAGAAACCTTGGCGTCATCGCGATGTAGGATGTCGCCGTTCACGTAGATTTTGATGTCGGCATTGCGTATGTCATCCGCCGCATCGTGGGTGGTGTGCTTGTTTTCGGTCATGACTATTCAGCCTTCAATTGGAGAATTGCATTTGCGATCATCAGATCAAGGTGTGCGCCACCACCGTTCTTGAAAACTGTGATGCTGTCCGGATGCCGATCCTTTGGTCCGGTCGCCTTGAGTTGATATAAGTCCGCAAGAATGTCGGCCGTGGTTATCACGCCTGTGTCCAAGGGGATTTTCAGCTCTCCTATATGCGCAAGCGTTGTGTCACGGCTATCAACGTAGATTTGCCCACGGGTTAGAACGTCGTCGTCGGCCTCTCGCATGTCTGCGCGAAATGCGCCAATCAGATCGACATGAGTACCGGGGCGGAGCCACTTGCCCTTCAAAACCGGGTCGATGGACATTGTCGCGCAGGTTACAATATCAGCATTTGACACAGCCTCTGAAACATCACGTGTCACAGATACAGGCAAACCCTTGCTTTGCAAGGTTTCAGCAAGGGCCTGAGCCTTAGCATGGGTGCGATTCCAAAGCGTAAATCGTTCAATATCTGGAAACATTTGACGATAGGCGGCAATGACGTTGCCTGCCACGCTGCCGGCCCCAAGGACGACCATATGCTTTGCATCTGGGCGCGCGAGATAACGGGCCCCGAGCACGGAATCAGCGGCGGTTTTGATGTCCGTGATCAATGCGCTGTCGATCAGCGCGGTTGGGGTGCCGGTCTGTTCATCGAAAACGATCATGCCGCCCTGCACACTTGGCAGATCACGTTGGGTGTTCTCGGCAATCACGGTTACAGATTTAACGCCAAAGCCGATCCCTTTAATGTGGGCAGCACGGCTAAGGAGGGTATTCCCTGGCGGCCCTAGAAAGACATCCTCTACCTCTGCCTTTGGCAAGGCATGGCCCGCATCAATGGCCTTGGTAAAAACGCTCCAGTCCGTGACTGGGCCAAAAGTTTCGCGTGTTATGAATTTCATCCGTTCACCACCTCCATGAAATCTCGGGTAATCTGATGCTGCGGATTGTTGAACATCTGCTCGGGTGTGCCTTCTTCAACGATTTCACCCTCTGCCATTAGGATCACACGGTCTGCAACCGCTTTTGCAAAACCCATCTCATGCGTAACGCAGACAATGGTCATATCTGCGCGGGCCAGCTCCTGCATCACCTCAAGAACTTCGGAAATCATTTCTGGATCTAGGGCGGAGGTGGGTTCGTCAAACAGCATAATTTCAGGCTTTAATGCCAAAGCACGGGCCAGTGCGACGCGCTGTTGCTGGCCACCTGACAATTGATCTGGGTATTTCTCTGCGTGGATATCTACTTGCATCTTCTGTAGGTGTTCACGTGCTTCGCGTGTCGCGGCCGTTCTGTCCCGCCCTAGCGCGCGGATCTGCGGTAATACGCAGTTTTCCAGAATGGTTAGATGTGGAAACAGATTGAAATTTTGAAACACCATACCGACACGCTTGCGCACCTGATCCATTACCTTGGTATCATCCCCGATGGGTAATCCCAGCACCTTCAGCGTACCCGAGTGATAGGTTTCCAATCCGTTCATGCAACGGACTAGAGTAGATTTTCCCGACCCGGACGGGCCGCAGATCACCAAGGTCTGTTTGTCGGGCACCTCTAGGGTGATGTTTTTCAAAGCGTGGAAATCACCATAGTATTTTTCCAGTCCATGAATTGAGATTGCTGAATTATGCATGGCCGAGCCTCATTCTGGTTTCTAGCCACGCACCATAGCGTGACAGTCCGAAGACAAAAACAAAATAGATAAGGGCGAGGAAGACATAGACCTCGACATATTGGTTGCCCCATTCACCGCTTCCGATTGCCGCATTGCCCGAGGCCATGACCTCGAAGAAACCGATGATCGTTACGATGGACGTTTCCTTGAACGTGATCACCGCCTGATTGATGGTCGAGGGCAGGGTGTTGCGAAAGGCCTGTGGCAATAGGATATCTATCACCAGTGACCAATAGGGCATGCCAAGTGCGGCAACGGCCTCTTCTTGTCCTTGCGAGATGGATTGCAGACCTGCGCGGATAATCTCGGCCTGATAGGCGGCGAAAAAGATCGCGAAAGCAATTACCACCCGCATCAACTTGTTTCCCTGTAACCAGTCGGGCACCAGAAGTGGCACGACAACTGCTGCTGCAAAAAGCAGCGCTAGAAGCGGTAGGGAGCGTACAATGTCGATGAAAAAGCCAAAGGATTTGGCGATGACAGGCAGGCTAGAGCGCCGCGCCAGAGCAAACAACACAGCCAGCGGCATGCCAATAACAAAAACCGCGGAGAATATGAAGATTGTTAGAGACAGGCCGCCCCATTGTTCTGATGTAACCAATTCAAGGCCAGCAAACCCGCCGCGCATTAGAAGTACAAATGTCGCGAACCCGGCGATCCAAAGGATTGGTAAACGTCGGATAGACCAAAAGCTTGGCAGGCAAGACAGCGCTATCGTGATGATCACCGCAAGGCATGCCAGTGTTGAGCGCCACTGTTCCTCGTAGGGGTATAATCCAAACAGGATCAGGCGCCCGCGACTTTCGATCACGGCCCAACAGGCACCTGCATCATGAGTACAAAGGTCTTTGTTTTCAACCCGCCAGATTGCGTCGACAAATGCCCAACCGATAAAGGCCTTCAGGGCGAGGTAGATTAGGACGGCAAAGACCAGAGAGAATACAGTGTCGTACCATGTCGCAAAGAAATGTTTGCGTAGCCAAACAGCCGGCCCCGTTGCGCTTGGTGGGGGCGCTTGAGCTTCTATTGCCATAGTTTAATTCCTCCCTTTCAGCTTGATGCGTTCGTTCAGTAAATTCATGAGGAAGCCGATAGAATAGTTGATCAGAATGAACCCCCCCATCAACAATGCCAAAAGTTCCATCGTTTGGCCGCTCTGGTTGATCGAGGTCGACACAATGGCAAAGTAATCTGGATAGCCCACTGCGATGCCAACAGTTGTGCCCTTCATCAGCCAGATGTACTGGTTTGTAAGGGAGGGAAGCATGGCACGAAAGGCCAACGGGATGCGGATCAGGCGATTGATTTGGAGCGTTGAGAAGCCCAAAGCGCGGCCAGCTTCCAATTTGCCACGATCGACCGACAGGAGACCGCCACGGATGATTTCACCGATATAGGAGGCCCCAAAAAGCGTCAGGCCGACGAGAAGAGCGGTGAATTCGGGCTTGAGTGTTATACCGCCTACAAAGCGCAGGCCCTTCAGCTGTGGTACAGAGATCAGGGCGCTATCTGGTTCCCGGCCGGTCAGAAGTAAAATACAGAACACGATGAAGATGGCACCGGCGGCTATTGCCCACCTTGGGCCACTTTGCAGGTGTTTGCGGGTTAGGAGCAGAAATATGACGGCCAGAATGACCGAAGCTGTGAGCCACAATACATCCCCCCCTGATAAGGCGGGCGCAGGCATCATAATGCCGCGGTTGGACAGATAGAAGGACTCGCCAAGTGAATAGGCCTGCTTTGGGCTCGGTAGATGCGTTAGGATCGCATACCAAAAGAAAACTTGAAGGATCACAGGGACATTGCGGAACACCTCAACGTAGCTTGCGCCGACCAGTTTTATCAATGTGTTGGACGACACCCGCATCAATGCCAGCACGAGCCCAAGTATAGTGGCGAAAATGAGGGTCAGAAACCCAACGAGCATGGTGTTGAGCAAGCCTGCCCATAGAACAAGGGCATATGTCGATCTGCCTGTGACCTCTATAATAGAGAAGTTAACGGGCCAGCCGGTGGTCTGTTCAAGAAAGCCAAATCCGGTTGCCATACCTTGATCCGCAATGTTGCTCTTGCCAACCAAGACTGTAGATACAATCAGTGCAACGACGCCCAGAATGAAACCACCCTGAAGTGCGGTTCTGCGGAATTTTTGAGATGAAAATAGCTGTGACATAGCGCCCCCTATCCATATAAAATAGCCCGGGCAATTTCTATCGCCCGGGCCAAATCGTTTAGTCAAGAACAAGCGGGTAAAGTAGACCGCCGTTGCTCCATAGGTTGTTCAACCCACGTGGTAGCTTGTAGCGTGATCCTTCGCCTACTGTTCGTTCATAGATCTCGCCGTAGTTACCAACGGTCTTGATTACATTGTAGGCCCAATCATCGCTGAGCCCCAGACGTGTACCAACCCCCGGGGTTGAGCCAAGCAGGCGCCCAACTGATGCGGTAGGTGGATTGGCCTTCATCTCATCCACGTTTGCTTGTGTGACGCCATTCTCTTCGGCCATCAACAAAGCGCTGACCATCCAGTTGACCACGTCCAATAGGTCATCTTCGCCTTGCTTTACGACAATGCCTTCTGGTTCAAGTGCCAACACATCCCCAAGGATTTCAAAATCATCAGGATTATCGGCATTTACACGGGTGGCAGATAGGAACGGCCCAAAACCAGCAATCGCATCGCAACGGCCGGCGTAGAAAGCGGCGCGCAGCTCTTCGCCCTTTTCAAACGCAAGTGGCTCATAATCGATTCCATTCGTTTCCATGTAATCTGTCAGAACACGTTCAACCGTAGTTCCTGCGTTTACGCAGAATACGCCTCCTTCAAGATCCGCAATGCCCGTTGCGCCAAGCTCGGTCTTGGACATGACATAGAATGGGCCAATAAAATAGGGTCGCGAATATTGGAGACCCAATTCGGTGTCGCGCGTCATAGTCCAGCCCGTGACTTTAATAATCACATCGATGTCGCCGGATTGGATGGCAGGAAATCGCTGTGCCCAGCTGAGGGGAATGATCTGAAGTTTGTCAGGGCTGCCCAGAATGGCGGTAGCGAGGGCCTTGCAAAATTCGATGTCGAATCCTTGCCATTCGCCTGCGCCATCTACCTCTGCAAAGCCGAGATAGCTGCCATTGTGGCCGGTACACAATAGGCTGTCGCGTTCGATGATCGTGTCAAGAAGCCCTTGATCTTGGGCGTGAACGGCCGTCGCTGATCCAAATGCGATTGCACCTGCCGTCAGAAGATTTGTAAGTTTGGTTTTCATCTTTGTCTCCAGTGTTGTGATTGGTTGCGTGCCGTTTCATGCGGCATCTTATGGTGAGGTGTTGCTCGTCTCCTCGAATGCCATCAGAACTTTGTGCTCTGGTAACGAAATACCAAGGCCTGGCTTGTTGGGCGGGGCCATTCGGAACGGTTCTTCCTTGCGGCGTTCCAATGCTAGCGAGTCGAAAAAAACTGTATGAACCGTATGGTATTCCACATGGGCAACTTCGACGTAGGCTGCTGCTGCGTGTATGGCCGCCATCAAGGCAATGGCGGTTGAGGAAACCTCAAGCGATAGGCGCGTTTGGGTGCCGTTCACCTTGCTTGCAAGTGTTGCAACTTGGGTCAGTCCCCCGACGGCAACGGGTGCTGTCTGTAAAAACGCTACGCCAACGTCTTCTATAAGCCGGTCATGTATTTCGGGCCGATATTCAGCCTCCGTTGCCATAACGGGCACGCCTGCCTTCGTCAGATGCGCCATCCCCTTGTAATCCCATGCCTTGGTGGGGGACTGAAACGCCTCGATCCTTTCTGCCGGGAGCGCCTCAAATAGGCGCAGTGCGTCTTCGTAGGAATAACTATAAACGCCGTCGATAATGAGTTTTGTGCTCTTTGGAATAGCTGCAAGGACGGCTTTGACCCGCGCCGTATCTTCCTGCAACGATAGAGCGCCTATTTTCATTTTCGTCAGTGCAAACCCGCGCGCCGTCTGAGAGGACATTTCCTTGCAGAGGTCATCGACAGATTTCCCCTCGCCGTACAATCCACCGCTGGCATAAAGATGAGCGGCTCCAGAACCCTGCTTATTCAGTGAGCGCCATAGGGGGGTGTTCTCGTGCCCTGCTGTAAGATCCCACATTGCGATATCGATCCCGGCCAACGCAGAAGCAAGCATCCCATGGCGCGCGGTGAGTGTTGCTTTTTCGAATAGGCCACGTGCAATAACGGGTACATCCGCTAGTGCTTGATCAAGGAAATGTGGGGCGACCTCTGTGCGTAAGTACGCAACCAATGCATCTGGTGCGGTATCAAAGCACCAGCACTCACCAATACCGACGTTGCCTGCACTGTCGTTAAGTGTGACAAAAACTGCATATTTGTTTGTCCAGCGGATTGATGGGTTCCAGATCTTACCACCCAGATCATTACAATGTGTGTGAACTTTGATTTTCTTGATTTTCGAACTCATCTAAAGGCCCTCTGGGATTGTGAGACCCAAATCAAAATTAGCCTCCGGCGCATATCGCAGCGCCTTGAGAAACCGGTCATGGAACTGCATTGTGTGCGCATGGGCAATGGCATCAGCTGCTGCGATATCTTGTGCTTCAATGACATCGACAAAATCATGATGCTGATCACGCATCACCTCTACGCGATCGGCGTTGTCGAGAAACTGGACATGGATATGCAAAAGACGCCGCGTCTCAGATAGCAACTCGCGATACTGCCGTGTGACATAGGGGTTGCGCCCCGCCTCTGCGACGGCAATGTGAAATGCAAAATTCGCTTGCAAAATTGTCAGAGGTGAGGCTTGGCCGACACTGTCGTTAAACACATCAGCCAACTCTCTTAGTCGAGGTAAATCTGTTTCTAGCCTATTTTGCGCGGCGAGACGTGTGGCAAGACGTTGCTGGATATCCAGTGCCTGAATAAGTGCTGGAAAATTGCGCAGTTCAACCTGTGCGACAATGGTTGATCTGTTTGGAAGGGTTTCTACCAATCGTTCAGCCAACAAGCGATTGAGCGCCTCGCGGATAGGAGATCGGGAAACAGAAAATCGCTTTGAAAGGCTTGTCTCGTCTAGTGATTTCCCGGGCTCAAGCTGAAGTGTCAGGATTTCATCGCGTAGAACGCGATAAATTTCACCCGACGCCGCGCCACGCTGAAAAGTCGAAGATGTTTCTTGTTTCGCCACGATGGGACTAAGCCTTGCAGTTGAAGTTATTATTGTCGACACTGTGTCGACAAAATGAAATTGAGTCCAGAAGTTTTTTTTGAGCACCTAAATTTCTCGCGTTGTCCACGCGGGGAATGGTAACCTGTGGCCATCGTTGAAAATCTACGGTGAAGCTAGATTGCCCCTTCGAGTGCCTGCTTTGGAAAAAATATTGCGCTGAGGCTCAGGGCATATTTCTTATCCTGCGTATAATCGCAGCGATGCCGAAAATTACGCGCATGTTTTGCTCAGTGAAAATCTCGACTTGGGAATAGCCGTTTTGCCTGATCACGAGGGTGCATAGCACTGGTGGGGTAACGCGCGGTTTTGGGGGTGTCGTCGGTGCGAGAACCTTCGGTGGTCAGCGCTTCGGTTTGTGGGTGCCCCAGTTCCGATAATTTATGTGACATGTCTTGAATTTTTTGAGCAATTAAATGCACAACGATGCCTTCGCGCTGTAGATAACCCGTTACGCGCAGTAGCCGCCCGCCCATCACAATCTGGCGAAACTGTTCGTAAACCTTCGGCCAGACAACGATATTGCTGACCCCTGTTTCGTCTTCAAGCGTTAGAAAAATCACACCCGATGCCGTGCCTGGGCGTTGCCGAGTGATAACCAGGCCGCAGACGCTATAATGACCCAAAGCGATGTCTTGTAAAGAAGCATGCGTCACAAGCCCTGGAAGTGCCGGGCGCAACAGCTCCATGGGATGGGCACGCAGGCTTAGCCGGATTGAGACGTAATCGTCGACGACCTCTTCGCCCAGTTGCATGTTCGGCAGGTGAACAGTGGGCTCACGCACGATCTCTCCATCAATCGGGTCATTGAAAAGCGGTAGGGGTTTGGGGCTTTGAATCGCCTTGACCTGCCATAGTGCGGCGCGGCGCGTTAACCCAGCATCGGTGAAAGCATCGGCCTCGGCCAGTCGCGTCAATGCATTCGGGTGTAACCCTGCGCGTAGCCATAATGCCTCTGGGTCTGGATAGCCATTACCCCTCGCTGCGATAATCCATTTGGCATCTTCTTCCTTGAACCCTTTGATTTGGCGAAACCCCAGCCGTAACGCCAAAGCACCGTCGGGGCGGCGCTCTAGCGTGTTATTCCAATCCGAATGATTTATGCATATGGGGCGCGTTTCTACCCCATGTTCACGGACATCACGCACAATTTGTGCAGGGGCATAAAAACCCATCGGCTGGGAATTCAACAAGGCACAGGCAAAAACGGCTGGATGATGACATTTGATCCAAGCCGAGACATAGGCCAGCATGGCAAAAGCGGCGGCATGGCTTTCCGGAAATCCATAGTCAGCAAACCCTTCGATTTGCCCAAAACAGCGCTCGGCGATTTCTGGGCTATAGCCGTTTTTCAACATACCATTGATGAACTTGTCCCGATATGTGCCGATGGTTCCCATGCGCCGGAACGAAGCCAATGAACGGCGCAGATGATCCGCCTCTTCCGCAGAAAATCCAGCCCCCACAACCGCGATTTGCATCGCCTGTTCTTGAAATAAGGGCACGCCCAATGTGCGTTTCGTGACCTTCTCTAATGCAGGGCCAAAGGGTTCAGATCTTTCCTGATTATTGCGGCGACGGATATAGGGCTGAACCATATCCCCCTGAATAGGGCCGGGGCGCACGATGGCGACCTCGATCACCAGGTCATAAAAGGTTCGGGGTCGCATTCGGGGCAGAAAATTCATCTGCGCACGGCTTTCTACCTGAAAAACGCCTACCGCATCAGCTTGGCACAGCATGTCATATGTGGGTTTATCCTCTTGGGGGACGGTTGCAATGTTTAGGCTTTGCCCGTCGTGATGTTCCATCAAGGCAAAGGCTTTTCGAATGCACGTCAGCATGCCCAGACCCAGCACATCTACTTTAAGAATGCCCAAGGCATCGATGTCATCCTTGTCCCAGCAAATGACGGTGCGATCTTCCATGGCGGCATTTTCAATCGGGGCCAATTCATCCAATCGCCCGCGGGTGATGACAAATCCCCCCACATGTTGAGACAGATGTCGGGGAAAACCGATAATTTCGCCGATTAATCGGATGGTTTGCATCAGGCGGCGATTGTCTGGGTTAAGGCCAAGTTCGCGCATGCGATCAAGGTCGATACCGCCGTTGCTCATACCCCAGATTTGGCTAGACAGCCCTGCGGTTACATCTTGGCTAAGCCCCATGACCTTCCCAACCTCTCGGATGGCTGCACGGGTACGAAAGTGGATCACCGTTGCACATAGCCCGGCACGGTGGCGCCCATATTTTTTATAAATCCACTGGATCACCTCTTCGCGGCGTTCGTGTTCAAAATCTACGTCAATATCCGGTGGCTCGCCACGGTATTTTGACACAAAACGCTCAAACACCATGGCAATCATATCTGGGCTGACATCGGTGATCCCCAAAAGGTAGCACAGGATGGAATTGGCCGCAGACCCGCGGCCCTGGCATAAAATGCCCTGTGACTTGGCAAATTGCACAATGTCATGCACGGTCAAGAAATAGGCTGGAAACTTCAACTCTTTGACCACGGTTAGCTCTTTTTGCATCAGCTCCAGCGCTCGATCCGGCGGGCCGTCAGGATAGCGGCGTTTCAATCCTTCCTTCGCCAATCGTTCCAGACGTTCCTGTGGTGTTTCGGCCTCTGTTTCCTCATGCGGGTATTCATAGGATAGTTCACCCAGATCAAAGCTACACCTGTCTGCGATTTCTATGGTGCGACGCAGCGCTGCCGGGTGATCGCGGAAAAGACGTGCCATATCTGCCCCCGCCTTTAGTCGTCTTTCGGCGTTGGGCAGGGCGCGGGTGCCGATATTATCAATGGTGATATGTTCGCGCATACAGGTCAGCAGATCGGCTAATTGCCGACGTTTGGCGTGGTGCATCAATGCATCCCCAACAGCAACCAATGGCGCAGATGTTCGCTGGGCCAATTGGGCGCAAGCCGCCAGATAGGCCTGATCGCTGCCGTCATAACGAGGAGCAGCCCCCAGGAAGACGTGACTGGGAAACTGTTGAACGATTGTGTGGATATCCGAAGTCGCTTTGGTTAGGCGCCCCTGGGGTAGGGCGATGAGGATCATGCCTTTGCAAGCCTTGGTAATGTCTTTGGTATAGAGAATGCAGTGCCCCTTTTTTGCGCGCCGCTTACCTTTGGTCAGTAGGCGGCTGAGACGCTCATAGGCCGCACGATTCTGCGGTAGCGCGATCCAATTAACAGTGCTGTCTTGCAGAACAAGGCGGCATCCGACAATCAGTTTTGGTAGGGTCATCTTTGCTGGTTTTGTAATGGGCCTATTGTGCCCGACCTGTTGTCGAGAGGATGAATCCTGTTGATGGTGAGAGCGCACTTGCAATGCCTTCTCTGTTTCACGGTTCAATTCCTTCAATGCGCTCCATGCGCGTACAACTCCGGCTAATGAATTATGATCCGTGATGGCAATGGCGGATAAACCAAGCTCTGCAGCGCGCAGAACCAGCTCTTCTGGATGGGATGCACCAGTTAGAAACGTGAAATTCGTTGTGACGCACAGTTCGGCATAGTCTTGGTTTTGTGTGCGAGTTTCCACCACGTTCCGATTGAACACCTCAATGGGGCGATGTGTATGATTTCTTTCAATCATGCGAATTCCCCCTGTACATACCAGCCTGGGTTCTGGGGCGTATAAAATAACCAAAGTCGCGGCCCTTGCATGGTTTCCACAAACCAATAATCGCGCACACCCGACCGCCAATTTTCATTCTCTAGCCACCATTCCGGCGTGATGCGTTCAGGCCCGGTTGCGCGGCCGGTGGTCAAAGGCATCCGCCGCCATCGAAATCGGTTGGGTGGTCGTGGCCCATTGGCTGTAATAAATTCGGGTGGGAACAAGCATATCGGGCGTGGCTTCATACTGACCCAATTTCCGGCCGGGTCTGAATAGGCGGCGGGGGCCACGATAAAGCTGTGTTCTGGGATGTGGCTATCCGCAGGCAGCAGGCGGCGAATATTATCAAGACCAATTCGGGTGCCAAGGCGTGAGATTAAATCATCCAGCTTGTCCTTTCGCCCATCTGCCACATGACTGATTTGTTGTGCCTGTAGGGATTCAATCTGCGTTGCCTCTAGCCTGAGTCGATCAATGCCAAAGCCCGCATCGATCTCTTTGAGACCACGTTCGAAAAGAGGCAAAATACGGTGTGGATCACGCAGGGGGCGTGCCAAGCGTAGCTCAACCTGTTGATGATCCTGATCAACCCTATACAGGCTGAGGCATAGTTTGCGCGCGCCCATCTCTTGTGCTTTTAGTTTTGTACAGAGCTGAGCAAGCAACCTTTCGGTTCCGGCCATCACATCCGACACCAAACCAATAGGTTCAGGTAGTGAAATACGTGCAGCATAATGTGGAGGGTCGCAATAAGGAGAAATTTCTTCCGCTTGTGTTCCCAAGGCCTGATCAAGCCGTAACAAAAGCGCAGGCCCAAAACGACGGGTAAGTGGCGCACGCGCCGCATGTGCCAAATCGCCAATGCGACGCAAGCCCAAACGCTGTAATGTGATCGACATCTTATCCTCGATCCGCAATGCTGCCACAGGTAAGGATTTTATGGCAGCCAAGGTGTCACCTACCGCCGCAACCCCTTCGCCATAGTGCGCCAAGGCCCATGCCGCCCCGCGCGTATCCGCGCATCCGATTTTGACAGACAGCCCCGTACGCATCAAGCTTGCGCGCATATCCATTAGCATCCTGCCCTCGCCACCAAATAGATGCGCAGAGCCGGTGATATCCATTACCAGACCGTCTTGCCCCTCTAATCCTACCCAGGGACAATATCGTGTGGCCCAGCGGCGTAAGATTTTCAAAAACCGCTGATCCAGTGCGGGCTCTGCTACACGACTTTGCAGGGCCGGACAAAATGCGCGGGCATCGGCATAGGGCATACCCTGTTGCAATCCTTGTTCTGTTGCGGTGGAATTCAGGCAATATAACCGATTGGCGTTCTTCTGGTTATGGGTCAGCGCAAACGGGCCATCCACTGGGCTCATCCGCAGAACCCGGTCACTTGCTAGCCGGGGAAACCATACCGAGACAACGCGACGCTTTGTTCCATCGAACATGCCAAACACCTAATGTTCCTGATTTGTTCTTTATAAGTTCCCAATTTTGCAGTGTCGAGTCCTGTAGGTGTAGTTCTGGGTCAAAAACCGGATTGCAGCGCCACCGTGTTTCTGCTGCATTGCTGCCCATGCCTTCGGGGATAATGGCTAAACACGTCGACTTCTTATCCCTTGCCGCAAGCTGTAGGCGCCGCCCTGCATTTAGCCCCAAGGGTTTGTTCAGCGACATCACGACGAGTGCAACGGCCCCTGATCGCAGTGCTTCTTCCGCTACGGCTAGGGTCGTGGTTTGATCCTTGGTATGACAGATCGTCAGGTCGGTGGGCTCAACAAAGTCAGCAAACCCATCTGGATTAATCTGATCCGTTTCCCAAGTTTCGCGCACCCACATAAACGGGCCGCCAAGCTGTGCTGAAAGCATAAAAGCGAAAGCATATGCCCCAGCACCGCAAACCTCGTGCATACGGGCATCAGCAGGAGGGAAGAACGGCAGGATGGAAGAGCGCATGAATGATCTATACCATAGACATAGCGGTCGGAAAACAAATATCAGGCATCAGTGCAGGCATAGCGAGATCATGTGCCAGTGGGCATTGTAAAAGTAGGGGCGTCACACAGGTGCGAATGCCGAAGGGTAACTTTAGCCCCTTTATCTGTAAACGTAATTGGGTAACCAAAGAGCGATTTCTGGGATGAATGCAATCATCAATAGAACAGCAACTAATGGAACAAGGAATGGCATTGTGGCCCTGACGCATTGGCTAAATTTCACACCTGACACATCTGACAAAACGAACAAAACCATGCCAACGGGTGGCGTTAGCAAACCCAGCATCAGGTTCAGGATGACCAGTATACCCAAATGAACAGGATCGATTCCCGCCTTAAGTGCAATAGGTAAAAGGACGGGGACCAAAATAGTAATCGCGGCAATGGTTTCCATAAATAGCCCAATTGCCAGAACCATTAGCATCATAATTAATAGCAAGATTTGTTTGTTCGAGGTCATGCCGAGCAACGCATCTCCCAAGAGAACGGCAACTTGGTTCGAGGTCAGAATCCATGCGAAAACGGCGGCGCTGGCGATGATCATCAAGATAGAGGCAGATGTTTCAATCGTATCAATCGAAACCCGAACCAAATGTTTCCAGTTCAACGATTTGTACACAACCAAGCCAAGGAACATCGCATAGCAAACTGCCGCGATTGCCGCCTCGGTTGGGGTGAATATACCTGTGGCAATGCCCCCCACGATAATAATCGGGGTCAACAGTGGTAAAAACGCATCCTTAAACGTACGCCAAATGTTGCATAGATCTATGCCGCCATCCTTGGGATAGTTCCGCTTGCGTGCATAGTAGGCAACCATGATCATTAAGGAGAACGCCATAAGTAAGCCCGGTATCAAGCCCGCGGCAAATAATTCGCCAATAGAAACCCCAGCCATTACCCCATAGATCACCAAGGGTAATGATGGAGGGATAATTGGCCCAATTGTCGAAGATGCGGCGGTTACGCCCACTGAAAAATCGGTGTCATACCCTGCTTCGCGCATCGCTTTGATTTCGACATTTCCCAATCCGCCAGCATCAGCAACAGCGGCGCCAGACATCCCCGCAAAGATCACTGAGGCACCGACATTGACATGCCCCAAACCGCCAGGCAACCAGCCCACCAAGGCCCGCGCAAATGTGAAGATCTTGGTGGTAATGCCGCCTGTGTTCATTAAGTGTCCCGCAAGAATAAAGAAGGGGATCGCCAAGAGTGGGAAACTGTCGATGCCGCCGCTCATGGTGTGGATCAGCAAAACATCAGGCAAACCCGACATCATAATATAGACCAAAGAAGACAGGCCAAGCGCCACCGCGACAGGAACCCCAAACAGCAAAAACAAAATCAAAAGTACGAATAATACAGTAAGTGCCATGATTATATTCCCTCGCTTTGGGCTTCGGCTTTTTCTCGAGCAACTTGATCCGATGGTTTTCGTACAGCTTCTAGGAATTTGAGCGCGGCAAACAGCGCCATGAAGAAGCAACCGGCAGAAACGATGTAATAAACATAGGCCTTTGGTAGGTCGATCGACACCATATTGCTACGTGATTTTTGCGCCAATTCAATCGCTAGCCAGCCACAGTATCCCCAGAAATACGTGACTAGAACTTCTGTCAAAACAACAATTGGTTTGATGATTTGTCGAGGAAGGTACCCGAAAATGAATTCCAGATAGATGTGCTTGCCCTTACGAACGCAGGTGATCCCACCAATGAACCCAAGTAGGATAAGAAGGTATCTTGCAATCTCTTCTGTCCAACCCAAGCTGTCATTTAAAACGTATCGTGTGAAAAATTGCAAAGCGACGATGAAGAAAAGAACAGAAAACACCCCCAAAACCGGAATGTCCATCCAGCGAACATCCGAGATGTCATCGGAAACCTCTTCTAGTTCGTCAATCAACGATTTGATGTTATCAACGCCCATTATTCCCTCCTCTAGAAAATAATAAGTTGGCCTGCAAAAGAAGGCCAACTTAATTGTTGTCTTTAAGAATTACTTCGCGTCGGGAATAGCCTGAAGGCCGTTGTATAGGTCATCGCTGAACGGCAAGTCACCAGCGGTTAATGCTGGCGCAACCGCTGCAATAAATGGCGCGCGATCAACTTCGTTTACTGTTATGCCTTGTTCGCGGAACCAAGCAACAAGATTTGCCTCTGCTTCTAAAATTGCTGCGGTAGATTGATCCGCTGTCGCATCCAATGCGGCATCCAATGCTTCTTTGTCCGCATCACTTAGCTTGGACATTGTGATACCGGAAACAACTGTAAAGATCGAGTTGGCGATATGGCCTGTAAGGTTGATGTTGCTTTGTACTTCGTGGAATTTTTTCGCCTGAATTGTTGGCAATGGGTTTTCTTGTGCGTCAACAACACCTTGTTGCAAAGCGAGGTAAACTTCAGCAAAGGCCATTGGCGTTGGATTCGCGCCGATTGCTTTTGGGAATAAGACATAGGCCGGCGCATTGGGGACACGGATCTTCAAATCTTTCATGTCTTCTGGTGTCAAAACCGGTTTATTCGCGGTCACGTGACGAGAACCATAGTAACTTACCGAAGCGATTTGGTTGCCGCCGCTTGCGTCAGTATACCCCTCTGCGACATCTTTAAACAGATCGCTATCGTAGTACGCTTCCCAATGTTTGATATTTCGCAAGGTGAATGGGAAATCTGTCATTGAAGCAGGGCCGTAAATCGTGCCGGCAAAACCGGCCCCTGTGTAAATAATATCCACCGTACCAAGGCCCAAGCCTTCATTTAGTGCGGTCTCTTTACCAAGTGCAGATGCTGGAAATACCTCGATAGAGTGACGCCCCTCTGTCGCCGCTGCAAACTGCTCGGCCGCGGCTAATGCCGCCGCATGCAAAGGATGGCTCGTTTCGTAGACATGCGCAAATTTCAACACATCTGCAGAAGCTGTAAGCGTGCTGGCGGCAAATGCCGTTGCAGCCAACGCAACTTTTGTTATTTGTTTCATAGTCTCTTCTCCCTTAGGTTAAATTTTTTCATAGTGTCTACACTTGATTATCATGTGTGCTATGAAGTTTCTCCCAATCAAAGGCCACACCGGTCCCCGCATTCGGGGAGGCAACAGCCAGATGGTCCTCCACCACCAATGGCCGAGTTGTGTATTGATCGATTGGAAAACTGTGCACCTCAATCCAGCCAGCATTTGGTTGCGCGGAAACTAGACTGACGTGTAATTCTTGCATCCCGTGGCTACAGACGGGGATATTGTGTTGGTCGGCCAATTTGGCGACCCGAAGCCAACCCGTTATGCCACCACAATTAGATGCATCAGGTTGAACAAACGAAAGCCTGGAATCGCGAAATGCGTATTCAAACTCGTGAATGGTATGAAGATTTTCACCCATCGCCAGTGGGCATCCTGTGGTCTGCGCTATATCGCCATATCCGACATAGTTATCGGGTATCATTGGCTCCTCGAACCAAAGAATATCAAATTCTTGGAATGCGATCGCCGCAGCCTTAGCGCGCTCAAAATCAAGCGCGTAATTTGCATCCACCATAAATGCGATATTTGGGCCGATAAGGTCACGTACAGCCCGCACGCGTTCGATATCCTCGCCTAAATCGGATTTTCCAACTTTTATTTTTACACCATTAAATCCAGCATCCAGATAGCTTTGCACGCTTTTCAAAAGCTTGGGTAATGGGTAGTTTAGGTCAATTCCACCGCGATATGCTTTGCATCTATCTGATACCCCGCCTGCCGCTTTGAATAGGGGGATATCTTGTTGGCGACACCGCACATCCCAGAGGGCAATATCGACCGCAGATATAGCAAAAGCTGCAATCCCACCGCGTCCAACATAGTGGATATGCCAATCCATTTGCGTATTTAGGGTCTCGATATCTGTTGCATCTTTGCCCATCAAAAAGGGAACGAGGTCGGTCTCGATCATCGCCTTAATTGCGCTGCCGCCTTTGCCACCGGTGTAGGTATATCCAGTGCCAACAGTGCCGTCACATGTTTTTAGGCGAACCGTGATTAATTCAAAATGAGTATGATCCCCATGCATTGCATCGCTTAGCACTTCTGCCAGTGGCAGATTGAAATGGTCAACATCTATTGAAATTATCGAATTCATTGCTTCTCCCTTGCTTTTTGTATGCCTAAAATAGATTGATTAGTCAAGACTATGCAAAATTGGATATAATTTGTATTTTTTGTATGACGAAAAACAGGCCCTTGTCATGTAATTCTGATTGTGAAAAAAGAAAGTATGAACCTAAAACCCAACGCTCCACCTATGATTGGCGAACAAAGCCATACACGCGCGGCGGATAAAATCGTTGCTGTTTTGGAACAGAAAATCTATTCTGGCGAACTTCAGGATGGAGACATGCTCCCTGCAGAGCGAGAAATAATTGAGCAATTTTCTGTCAGTAGAACTGTTGGGCGAGAAGTCGTGAATATCTTGGCCGGCAAGGGGTTGATAGAGACCCGCCCGCGCCACCGCCCCATCATACGCAAGCCAAAATACAGCACTGTTGTTGACGTTCTTGGGGGTATGGTCAAACATCTGACCATGAGCCCTGGGGGGGTGAAAGAGCTGTTTGAAATTCGCACATTCGTCGAGGCCAGTCTTGTCAGAATGGCCGCATTAGAGGCAACAACCGAGGACATCAAGAAGCTACGAAGCGCCCTAGAGCATAATAAAACCTGCATACAAGATTCGGAAAGGTTCTATGATTCCGACATGGCCTTCCATGCAATATTGTATACGATTCCGAAGAATTCTATTTTTCCAGCGATACACAAATCCTTCATTGAATGGCTCAGTGAATATTGGCGGCAAATGCAACGATTGCCAGATCGAAACGAGCGTAATTATTACGCGCATAAGGACATCCTAGACGCCATCATGGAAAGAGACCCCGATTCAGCTGAGGGCGCATTGCGTGCGCATCTGGCGGACGCATGGAGGCAGGTCGAGCACACGTTTGACGAAGTTTAACCACACCAAAGTAGTTTTGAAACAATGTTGGCGAGGGGCCGTGGAAAACGATCCTAGGCCAGAAAAATGTCTTTATATGGGGTGCAAAACACCGAAAAACAATCATTTCAGCAAAAAGGTGCCCAGTGACATTCCGTGTTAAAAATTGGGGCCTTAGCGGTCAGTGACTCTCGGGCCTCTCAACCAGATATCAGAGATGAACCTAAAAGTTGACCATAGGGCCAATACACCTTGGATGTTTTGCCGCGTGTTCCCGCTGATTTATTACGTGAAATGCCGTTTTAGCAGAATCCAAAGCCGTATAGCGCTCTTAGTTGGTGGGCCATGTTTGTCTGTAATCGATCGCAACGATTTGACCGAAGGACATAAAATATGTGGCTGATTTATCAATGTTGCGCGTTGGATTTGGAGCAAAAACCATGACAGAGACTATAATTGCGATCTTAAGAGGCGTTAGACCTGAAGAGGTGGAGGCGATCGGTGAGGCCATCTTGAAGGAAGGTATTTCAACGATTGAAGTCCCTTTAAATTCGCCAGAGGCGCTTCGGTCTATTTCCAAGCTTGTAAATGCCTTCGGCGCTGATGCTAAAATCGGAGCGGGTACCGTTCTTTCTCGCCACGATGTAAAAGCTGTGGCTGAGGTTGGGGGGCAAATCATCGTTTCCCCCGATTGCAATCCGGATGTCATTGGCGAGACAAAGCTTGCTGGGCTAGAGTCCTATCCGGGTGTGGCGACGATGACAGAGTGTTTCACGGCCTTGCGCCACGGTGCTGACGGGTTGAAGCTATTTCCGTCGTCTGTGATTGGCATCGACGGATTTAAGGCCTTTTCCGCTGTTTTGCCCACAGGAACCCAATGTTATGCGGTGGGTGGAGCAGGGCCAGATAATTTCGCAAATTGGATTCGCGCCGGCATTGCAGGGTTTGGAATCGGCACTGCGATTTATGCACCCAATGATCGTGCAGAAGATGTTCAAGCCAAGGCGCGAAGAATTGTCGAGGCCTATAACGTTGCACTACAAGAGTGCTCTTTGGGATAGCAATACATCTGTTGCTGCCACTAAGGGGGATGTTGCGGGTTCCCGCAGAACTGCTGCGCGCTTTGCGGTGCATATATTCGTCTACGTCAGGCAGATGTGGAGATGCACCCTTAGGTGATGGGCCGTTAACTAACTTAGTGGAAAAGAGCAGATGGCAATTAAGTGGGTGGCCCTCGATTGGGGAACAACTAACCTCATCGCCTATGCGATTGGTGAAGAGGGTGTAATAATTGATCGGATCCATAGCAATAAGGGTATGTCCCAGCTGGCCCCAAGCGAATTTGAGGCTACCTTATTGAATGTGATCCGGGACTGGCTTTCTGATAACCACTGTATGCAGGTTGTGGCCTGTGGCATGGTGGGCGCAAGGCAAGGTTGGTTAGAGGCTGCCTATTCACAGGTGCCTTGTTCTCCTGTGGAAATGGCCTCTGTTGTTGATGCACCAACGAATGACCCGCGTTTATCGGTGCGCATTGTGCCAGGTGTTTGTCAGCGTGAGCCCGATGATATCATGCGCGGCGAGGAGACCCAGATTGCTGGATATCTTGCCAAAAACCCAAGTTTCAGCGGTACCATTTGTTTGCCTGGAACCCATTCAAAATGGGCACGGGTTACACATGGGAAAGTTCAATCTTTTACGACCTTCATGACTGGCGAATTGTTCGACCTGTTGACGCGCCATTCTGTGTTGCGGTTCTGTACCGCCAGTGACGAATGGGATGACAGCGCGTTTCTGAAAGGTGTTGAAACTGCGATGCTGAACTCTGATAGATTGACCGCACATTTATTTGGCCTACGGCCCAGAGGGCTGTTGAGTGGAACGGATAATGGTCTTCTTAGGGCGCATCTTTCTGGTTTGTTAATTGGTGCGGAAATCACCGCGATGCGCGAAATGTGGCGAGGGCAAGACGTCGTAATTATCGGAGATCCAGGAAATTCTCGGCTATATCAAATAGCATTGGCTCAAAACGACTTGGCGCCGTTGATTTATGATGGAGCGCTAGCGATTGTTGACGGTTTGACCCCTGTTGCAAATGCTTGGGCATGCGCCAGAGGCTGTGCTTAAGCCTATGCCAAGACCTAACCATAAGAGGAAACGTTGAAAAAAGAGACAGGTTATGTTCATGTGAAGGCACCTCAGGAGGGTGCATGTGCTGTTATGCCGAATAAAGCAGAAGCATTGGATTGTTATTTATCTATCGCTCGGGCGATTGCTGGCCCGACTGATTATGAACTTGTGCTTGAAAACTTTGCCAGCCGTCTGCGCGCCTTAATCTCTCATGACCATCTCGATATTGTACTGCTGTTGGCCACAGGGACGCAGGTCTGCTACGAGGCACGCATGCACACATCGTGGAACCACACACAGGCACCAGCAAAGCCAACGGAGGAAAGCCCCATCCGAGATGTGCTGCGCGGCGATGCTGACTATATCATAACAGATGACGCTTGGACTGACCCTGTGTTCCATTTTGAGGGTTCTGATAGCAAGCCAATTTTTGAAGCGAATTTACGCAGCCGCATCGTTGTTCCCCTTCGTGTACAGGGGGAACTGATTGGATCGCTTGCGATTTCGAGCCACAAAAAGAATTTCTACAGCGAAGAAATGGTGGTGCTGGCGCAGGGCGCGGCCGATCTGGTGGCGGCCTATCTATTTGCGTTAGAGCGCGGGAAAGAGGCGAAGAATTCCGCAATTGCCGAGCTTGAGGCAACAGGGCGCGAACGTACGTTGCGTATTGGGGCCTTGCGTTTGACCGAAGGTATGGAGCGCGAACGCCAGAGATTGGGGATGGATCTTCATGATCAAACGCTTGCGGATCTCGCGCGTATTCGCCGACGCATGTCACGTGTCGAAGGTGGATCAAAGGCGGCAATGGATGAAATTGCAGCGATTCAAAAACAATTAGATCATTGTCTAGACGAGGTGCGTGGTATTGTCGAAGATATGAAGCCTGGTGTCTTACAGCTGTTTGGCTTTGCCGAGGCCGTCGATGCCCATCTACAGCGCTGCAATAAAAACATGCATCGTCCGGTAGAGATGCATGTCGAAGATGCGTCGCATGGAAAATTGGACGACCTACAGGATACCGTGCGTACTGCCTTGTATCGCATCGTACAAGAGGCGGTGAATAATGCGCTGAAGCATGCGGAATGCGGACGCATCGAAGTTCGTATCGCACATGAGGGCCGTGACATAAGTGTAACGATCGACGACAATGGCAAGGGAATCCAAGATACCGAATTGCAATCGCATAGCGGGATAGGAAACATAAAGACGCGTGCTGATTTAATCTCGGCAAAGGTTCATTTCGAACGATTGCAAAACCCTGTGGGCACGCGTGTTAGGATCACAGTCCCTGCAACCGCAGGCCAGCCGGATTATGACGCCCCCTAAACTTTGATGCAGGATATTTCATGCGACTATTAATTGCCGAAGATGACAAACTTCACCGATCTTTTCTAGAAGATGTGGCAAATGACACCTTTGCTGATTTGGCTGAAATGACCCTGACCAGCGATGGAGAGGGGGCGATCGAGGCCTTTAAATCCGCACAATACGATTGCGTAATTCTGGACCTTCAAATGCCAAAAATGACCGGTGTCGAGGTTGCAAAGTCGATTTGGGCGCGGGCACCGGCGACCAAGATTTTGTTTTGGTCAAACTACACAGAAGAGGCCTATATCCGCGGTATCACAAAAATTGTACCTGCGGCGGCTGTCTATGGATACATTCTTAAATCTGCCCCCGAAGAACAACTAAAGCTGGCTCTGCAGGGGGTTTTTGTCGCCGAACAATGCGTTATCGACCGTGAGGTTCGTGGTGTTCAACAACGGGCGGGGAACCGTTTGTCTGGGCTTAGTGAGCTTGAATATGAAGCATTGGTAGATTTGTGCCTTGGCCTGACGGACAAGGCAATGGCTGCTCGGCGCAATGTATCGTTGCGCGGTGCGCAAAGCAGATTGCAAAGCTTGTATCAAAAGCTGGGATTGGAGAAGGGTGATATTCCGTCGTCTGACTGGGGCCCCAGTTTCAATTCGCGCACCCGCGCTATTTCGATCGCGATGACACGCGGCATTTTGAATGCTGACGCGCTGCGCCGGGAAGAGGAAATGCTTATGTCTTGGCTTTCGGCGAAGTCTCACTAACCTTTACCTCCCCTAAAAGCATCAAGGTTTTGCGGGTTCCCGCTGTTATCATGCGCGACCCTACGGATACTTAGTGACTTCTCTGATTTATGGTTGATTCCAGAAACGTTGTTTTGGGTCTGATCCAAAATGCCAAACAAGGAGGACTTTGATGCCGTTCGTCAACATTCGCATCGTTAAGCAAGTTATAGAAAATGACCCCGAGGGCATTAAGGCCAAGGTACAAGCCGATGTGACCGAATCCTTGGCGCAGGCCGCAGGCATCCCAAAAGAAAATGTTTGGGTGACCTTTGATGAGGTTGATGAAACCGATTGGTTCTCTGGCGGTCAGCGCGTGAAAGAGCAAAGGGCAGAGACATGACTATTGAGATCCGCGCAGAAGGCATGCACGACATTGTTGACGCTGATGCAACGTTGGAAAAAATTGCAGGGGATTTTTTGTTTACAGAGGGCCCAATCTGGCACCCTGTTGAAAAGCACCTAACCTTCTCTGACATTCCGGGAAACGAGCAATTTCGTTTAGGGGCCGATGGTAAGGTTTCATCCTACCGCGCGCCAAGTGAAATGGGCAATGGAAACACCTATGATGCCGAGGGGCGTATGTTGACCTGTCAGCACGCTACAAGTTCCGTAACCCGTACAGAACATGATGGCGGGCTGACGGTCTTGGCTACCCATTACAATGGCAAGGCGCTAAATAGCCCAAATGATGTTGTCGTACGCAATGATGGATTGATTTACTTCACTGATCCAACCTATGGGCGCATGGATTATTTCGGTGTCGAGCGTGCGTTAGAAATGGGTGCGCAGGGTGTGTATTGTGTTACGCCGGATGGCAAGACCGTGACCCAGCTTGCGGATGATTTTGCTCAACCCAATGGGCTGTGCTTTTCGCTGGATCACAAAACGTTGTATGTGAATGATACCGAGCACAAACATATCCGCAAGTTTGACATTGCCGAGGACGGCACCGCCACCGGCGGCGAGGTCTGGGTAGAGGTGACAACTGGCGAAGGCGAGGGTCATCCCGATGGGATGAAAATTGATAGCAAGGGCAATGTCTATTGCACGGGCCCGGGTGGGGTTCATGTTATCACACCAGAGGGCGAAACGCTGGGTGTTATCCGCATGGCCGAATTTACGGCAAATTTCGCATGGGGTGGGGCGGATCTAACGGATATGTATTTTACCTCTTCTACCTCGCTGTATCGCATCAAGGTAAAGACACCGGGTCTTGCGCTGTTTTAGGCGCGAAACCATAACCTAGATATAGAGTATAAAGGAGACGCCAATGGCACATGTTATGCCAGATCTGTTCAAGATTGATGTCACAGGTCACGCAGTAAGTGATGCGCGCACCGAAATGGTTGCACGTGGCAAGGTTGTTACAACTGATGAGCCAATAGAACGTGGTGGGACGGATCTTTTCGCAACGCCACTTGAGACAATGTTATCCTCTTTGCTGGGGTGTACAAATGTAATTGCTAACTACGTTGCCGGTTTGTTGAAAATGGATGTTCGTGGAATGGAATTCGACGTTTGTGGCCATTTCGACACCCGCGGTGTTTTTGGCAAGGCCGAGATTGGCACGCCGTTTCCGGTGATCGAACTGACAGTCACCTTGGATACCAATGCCGACGATGCACAGATCGCAAAGCTAGCGGAAATCGTTGGACAAAAATGCCCGGTCTCGGTGCTGTTGCGCCGTGCTGGATGCGAAATTCAAGAAAACTGGGTTAGGAAGTAATCCAATGATTCCCGCCCTGATTTTATTAGGAACTACAGCGATCAACCAAGACTGGTACCGAAAGATCATCCTATGCCAGTGCTGATCAAATTGCTGCGGGTTTCCGCAAATTCAGGGCGTGATCCCTCATGTGCACCGTTGTGCACGTCGGGTATTCGATAATAGGTGACAACACCAAGCAGTTGACAATCGGTAACGAGGAGCGCGCCGAACGACTGTGTCGCCAAACCGAGCATTTGCTCATCGTCTGGACGGGCGAAAAACAAACTTAGGGAGAAGAACTGAAATGAAACTATATAAGACACTTATCGCCGGTGCGCTGGTGGCAGCAACATCGCTGGCCATCCCCGCCCAAACCATGGCCGAGGAAGTTAACCTCAAGTACCACGCCTTTACTGGCAAGGGCCCGTCTAACCTTGCTGTTCGCTGGTGGATGGATGAAGTTGAAAAACGCACCGAAGGCAAGGTAGACTTTACACGGATTTTTGGTGGGGCGCTCGGGAAGCTTTCTGGTCAACCTGAAAACATTAAGGTTGGTGCATTTGACTTGGGTGAGTTTTCACCGGTCTACAACCCTGGTCTTTTCCCGCTTGCGAACGTAACGTCACTTCCTTTCATGAGCGACGATCCATTGGCGCATGCAAAGGCAGGTCACGAGCTGTTCAAATCTGAGACTGTAGAAGCAGAATTTACAGCAATGAACCAAAAGTACCTGTTCCCAGGTCTTTGGACATCTATTCAGCTGTTGTCGCACGAGCCGATCCGTACGATTGACGATCTAAAGGCCGCCAAAATTCGGGCCCACGGTGGCGCAGCGGAGATCCTTAAGGAGCTTGATATCACAGTATACGGTATCCCATGGGGTGAATTGCCTGCTGCTGCGGAGCGCAAAGTTGTGACAGCCGCAATCATTGGTTCGCCTGCTGATGCCTATGCCTTTGGTTTTGGCGAGATTTTCAGCTACTGGGATGACGAAGATTGGTTCTTCTTCCCATTGCCTGTGACCATCAATCTAGACACATGGAACGCGCTTCCTGCTGATGTTCAGGCTGTGATCGAAGATTTGAACGATGAGATGGTTGTGAAAGCCCGTAGCCTTCTTGAGGTGGCCGAAATTGAATCTCACGCTAAACTGAGCGAGCAGACCGAAGTTGTTAAACTTGATGCCGCTGAGAAGGCTAAGATGCAAGACGTGCGCGATGCCGCATGGCAGAGCTGGGTCGCAGCCCGCGAAGCAGACGGCCTACCTGGTCAGGCTGTTCTGGATGACTTCTTGAAGTTACTTGCGAAACACGAAGGCTAAAAGCCTGCCTACACGAATAACAAGCGCGCCGTCCAGAACACTTGAACAGGATTTGGGCGGCGCAAGAATGTCGAAACACCGGAAAATTGTGTATTCTGCCAAAGCGCAGTACAGATTTGTACGTGTGACGCCAGTTCGAAATTCTAATTTTTTGAAGGAGGGATGCCTCGATGGCAAGTTTAACCAGTAGGGTCTTATGGCTACAAAAAAGGTTAGAGGAAATCGCATGTTATGCCTCGGCCATGGCCGTTGCGACAATGATGACAATCACCGTCCTCGAAGTCGCAGCGCGGGCACTGTTTTCCAAAAGCTTACCTGGCGCGTATGAGTACGTAAGCCTGATGTTTGTATATCTAATTTATCTGGGGTTGGGATATTCGCAACGTCGCGATGCTCATATCACGGTAGGTATTCTATACGATCACCTACCCCGCAGCATCCGAAAGGGTGTTGAAGGTCTCTATCTGTCAATGGCATTTCTATTTTTCGCTATCCTGACATGGACAAGCGCTGAATCAGCGTGGAGCAATTATGTCATGGGGGATACGATCCTTGGAATTATCGAGGTCAAAACATGGTGGGCCCGTGCGGGTATTCCTATTGGGTTGGCTTTGTTTTCATTCCGTTTCTTAACCCAATTGATCAACTTGATCGTCAATAATGAGCTGTTTGAGGAAACCATTGATGATGAGTTTCCGCATCAAAAATCCACTGAAGTTGAGGAAGTGCTATGATTGAATCACTCCAATTACCGTTTGTGATCGGAATGGTCGCCGTTTTAATGATCATGCGTGTACCGGTTGGTATTTCGTTACTGCTCTCTGGGGCTGCGGGATTTGCCTTCATTCGTGGAACAACAATTACCTTTGATACCATTGGTGGCCGCTTGTTTGATATTGGATCAGGATATGCGCTTAGTGCGGTGCCCTTGTTCCTACTAATGGGGCATGTCGCGGCTAAGGCGGGTATCACGCAGGACATCTATCGGGCAACACGTGCATGGCTTGGACATCTAAAGGGCAGTGTGGTGATCGCCACGACTGTCGCTGCGGTTGCCTTTGCTGCTTGTTCTGGTTCGACCACATCGTCAACGGCTGTGTTTGGCCGCGTTGCGATCCCTGAAATGCTGCGGCTAAAGGTGAATCGCAAGCTGGCCGCCGGCTGTGTTGCAACCGTTGGAACACTTGCAGGTATGATCCCGCCCAGTATCAACCTAATCGTTTATGGTATCATCGCGCGTGAATCTGTACCGAAGTTGTTGATCGCTGGTATTGTACCAGGTTTGTTGACAGCTTTTGCGTATTTGGTGATGATTTACATCCGCGTCAGCCGCAATCCTGAAATGGCACCAGCACTTCCTAAGGCTGGTATCGAAGAGCGGTTGCAGTCTTTGAAAGGTGTATGGAGCTTTCTGGCACTTGGAGGCATCGTGATCGGTGGCATTTATGCGGGTATTATCACCCCGACAGAGGCAGGCGCTATTGGTGCAATCGGGTCTTTCTTAATCGCATTGATCCGCAAACGGTTGTCATTTTCGGTCTTGAAGGAAGTTTTTCTTGATACCGCACAGACAACATCTGTCATATTCATCATTCTTGTTGGGGCCTTGATCTTCTCGTCCTATCTAGCCGTAAGTGGCGCATCGGGCGCGGTGTCCGAGTATATTATTGGCCTTGATATGTCGATGATGGGCATTGTCTGTGTCTATGTGCTCTTGCTGCTGGTGCTTGGTTGTATGGTGGATCCGGTATCGGTAATGTTCCTGACGGTGCCGATATTCGTACCGCCACTGATCGAGCTGGGTGCGCACCCGATTTGGTTGGCTATTGTTGTGGTCAAAACACTTGAGATCGGCTTAATCACACCGCCCGTTGGATTAAACGCTTTCGTTCTCAAAGGTGTTGCACCCTCGTTTTCCTTGAAAGAGATATTCGGTGGGATTTGGTGGTTCCTTCAAATTGAGGTTCTTACCTTGCTTATGATACTGTTCATCCCTGCGATTGCCACTTTCCTCCCTGAGATGGCATATGCAAAATGATGGGGCCATAGCCTTGTGCGATCGCACATCAGTTTCGGTGACCCTACGCTAGGCGAATATGCTTGCGGGTCACCGAAAGACCAGAAAGGGGATACAACCCGTCAACTGTGGTCTTTGATGAAGTTTGCTATTGGGCGGCGAGGCGTTGGATCAAGTGATCCAACGCCTCGCGAACTGGGGTTGGGCCAGTTGCAATACAAGCTTTGCGCAATACCTTCGCGACGGCAAAGCTCTGAGATCGAACTCTCCCCACGCAAGCCGTCTAAAACAATACGAATTTTCTCCTCCGCAGAAAACTTCCTGCGCGTTTTATGCTTTATCTCTTTTATATGTCTGTCAGCTGATCCATTCGGCCCCGTTCTCGTTCTCATCTTATATGCTTCTTAGGATTAGGATGAGCGAAAAACTCTAGCTTAGCAAAACATAACCGGCTGCACTCATAAGTGCTGACGCGGTACACCCTGGGATGTCGTTGACAAACAGCCTGTTCACAGCGTCGCAGTTAAAATAGCGAAAACAACACATATGCGTTGCCTCATGCCGTTTAGATTTAAAAACTTAGACATCGGAACCAATACCTTTCATGAAAGACTCATGAAAAAACTCTAGCGCTCTGTATCAAGGCCCATGACAGGATACTGCATGGGAGATTCGAGCAGAGATGACCTCTTGGGGTGGTTCTATTGAGAGGCCACAGGGGATAAGTTTTCTCGGTCCGGCCAATGACTATTGGGTGTTTACCCATTCTGAACTGGGGTGAATTTCGCCTAAATAAAAAATTAACTTATTTGTTTGACAGGGAGGAGAGATTGACCATATCAATACACCTATAGATTGTTTTGTTTGATTTTAAAAGTGTTCCATGTTCAGCAACTGGGTGAAAATTCACGGGTTAAACCCCGCCATATTACAGCGGATTTCAGAGGTTAAATCACCTATGATCTGGCAAGGCTTGGGTGAATTTGATGCAGGGCATTATACATTCACCAGCCTTCAGCATTGCCTAGATGATCTGATTATCCCAAGTTTCAAAGAGCTGTTTATCGATCAGCCGGACATTACGGCAGGCCTAGAGCGCATGCGCTTTGTTCAGACAGCCTCACGGCCCTATACGCATGTGACAGATGATCAGGATATAGAGATTGGGTTCAATTGGTCTGGGACGCCTGCGGATATTATTTGCCTAGGGCATGAGGTAGCGCATGGGGTTCAGGCGCTGATGTCTGGGTTTGAATTTATGCCCCCGCTTGCGCGCGAGGTTTGTGCATTTATTGGAGAGCTGAAAACCATCGTTGGGGCAGGGGGGATTGATGCAGGCCTTCAGGCGCGCTTGATTGCTGTGTGGCATCAAGAAAGCGCGACCTATACAACCAAGGATTTAGCACTGATCCGCGATGCCCTGTCCAACCCCGAGCGGGCCTATGACTATCGCATGAACTATGGAATCGCGCGGTTGATTGCTGTGCAACTTTTCGCATCATCCGATGCGACGGGTATTTCGTCTCTATTCGCCAGCGGCACGCAAGCGATGGCCTATTTGGCCGATACGATAGAAACCATCGCGCATGGGAAAACGATTGCGGTGGGGGACCCTTGTCAGCTTGACGCGGCAGGGGCGTTTGATGCGGTCATTGATGGGCTGGCGCAGGTGTTTGGCCGACAGGGCGCGGTGATCGATGCGTTTTCCCAGAGCTGTGTGGTGAATCAGTCGGTGAGTTCTGGTGATGAGCAGGTTCGGGTCAATGGCTTTGGCGTCGAGACCCAATTTATAAGCTGTAGTTTTGACCACCGTGGCGATGATCTGGTGCGTCTGAGCGGGGCGGTATCTGCGGCGCTGGCCCTGCGGTGCAAGGGTGCACAGGATCTGCATGCCTTTGTGGAGGATATGGGCCGTCTGTTAGCGTGGCTTCTGTTTGAGCCAGCGCCGCGTCCGTGTGATCTAAAAATTCCAGCGGTGCCATCGGTGCGCGAATGCGGTGCGGCGCAAGCGATACTGGGGCTGTCGTCTGATGCGCTGTTTCCCTGTTGGACAGGCCAGATTGATCTGGGTTGGTTCGCGGATTTTGGGCCGCTGGGTTGGGTGCAGGCGGATGGTGCGGTGCGCTATGGCGTGGATATGCCGCTGGATCAGCTTCGGTATTGGCGTTCCTTGGGGGCCTTTGCGATTGCCAGTCTAGGGGGCGGGGATGCTAAGATGACGCCAGATGCATTTATTGCGGCGCATCAGGATAAGGCGCGGGCGGGCGCCGCGTCTGATCATGTGGCGTTTTGGCCGTGGATTAAGGCCCCTAGCTATGACGGGCTATCTGCGATTGGCATGGCCATCCAGCAGTTGGCGGATTCTCCCTATCACCGGCAATTTTCCCTGAGCTATTATTTGCCGGTTGAAATCCTGCCGGCGCTGAGGGCCGGGAATTTGCAGATTTTTGTAGACCAAGGCGGCCAACCCGCAGGGATGGTCACATGGGCATGGTTGTCCGATGCGGTTTTGGGGCGGGTTTTAAAAACCGGTAGCGCCCTATCCCATGCGGAGTGGAATTGTGGCTCTGGGTTGTTTTTCAACGACTGGATCACACAGCCCAAGGTGCTTCGCAGTGTTCTGCAAGAGATGACAGAACATAGGTTTCCAAATGAGGTCGCCACCAGCTTGCGCCGCGCGCCAGACGGGTCTGTGCGCCGCGTAAACAGATGGACAGGACGAAACCAACGAAAGGCTTCGATACGGGGACCAAGAGATACCAACATGCAAGATGTTGGGTGCTTTGCTTAGATGACATGTCGGGCAAAAAAGACAAACTGGGACATGCACATGCAGTTCCTTCATTTGGTGGTTAGCCAACGCCGCTATAAATTTATTTTTGAAGGACAATAAAATGACAACAACAAACGTAATTACCCCTGAATTGTTAGAACTTCTAGCATCTGACCTAACCGCAAGCTTTAGCTTTGGCGGCGGTGGCGGCGGCGGTGGCGGTGACGCTGGCGGCAGCGGCAGCGGCAGTGGCGGCGGCAACGAAGGTAACGAAGGCAACGAGGGTAACGAAGGCAACGAATCCAACGAAGGCAACGAGGATAACGAAGGCAACGAAGGTGATGAATCCCACCTAGGCTGGGGTGACAGCGATGGCACCAATACCGGAAACGAAGGCAACGAAGGTAACGAAGGCAATGAAGGTAACGAAGACAACGAAGGTAACGAAAGCGGCAACCAGTACGACTGGGCCTAATTTCAAAACCTTTTGATAAAAACCGCCGCCATCAGTTTCGATTGATGGCGGCACCCCAGCAGCGAGGAACGACATGACATTACAAATATGGGCGAGGCTGATGCTTGTGGTGCATCTGGGATTTACCTCTGCAAATATGGCACATGCGGATGTGCTGGATCGCGCTCTGCTGTTGGATGAAACGCAGACCACCCTGTTACAGCAGACTATAGAACAATCCGAAAACATCTCGGAATTCACCATAAGGGTGATCATTGAAAAGCAGAGCCAGAGCGTGCCGGGGTTTAGCGATTTAGATAGTTACCGCGATCAGCAGTTTGCGAAATGGCGCCAAGAGGTGCCAACGCTCAAGAACCCATTTCTGTTATTGATGGACTTAGAGGCCAAGAAGCTGACCTTTGCCGTGGCGAATGGGGTTAGAGGGCTGCGCGGGCAACAGATCGAAGATGTGTTGCTGGATCGTTTCATACCAGCGGCGCGGGCAGGGGAATTTGACCAAGCGCTAATAAATACCATTGCGGCGCTGGGCGAGGTATTGCGTGATACCCCCATAGCAGACCAGCCCCCCCTACAGTCATTTGACAGCACATTTGCGCGCAATACGATGATGCATGTTCTGTATCACGAGATGGCGCATGCCTTGATATCAGAATTTAATCTGCCGGTTTTGGCCAACGAAGAGGCCATGGCCGACAGCTTTGCAACGCTTTGGATCACGCAAATCCATACGGATATAGCGCCTGAAATTATTGGCGATCGCGTACGTTCCTGGAAATACGAAGATCAGCAATCGGCACACCGCCCCTATGATTTTAAGAGAGAGCATTTGCTGGATATTCGCAGGGCCTATCAGGCGGCTTGCCTGCTATATGGTGCTGATCCCGCAGAATGGGCGTCACAGGTAGAGTGGCTAGATTTCAGTCAGCGCGACCTAGACGATTGTTCTGACACCACCCCTGATCAGATTGCGGGCTGGGGGGGCGTATTGCGTCCTCATTTATTAGAGGCGGATCAGCCCTCTTCGAATGTGTCCTTGGTGTACGGCGATGGGCCGATGAAAATCGCGCTACAGGCCGATGGGATACTACATGATTTTGCAAATGAAATGCGCCGCTTTAATTGGCCACACCCGGTCGAAATTCACTTCGATCACTGTGACCAAGGCGCATTTTGGAACAGCCAAGAGCGCAGAATTTTGCTGTGCGATAGTTATGTACAGAGATTTATTAAACAGGGCGAGGCCTTGAAAAACGAAGATTATATTTTGGAGGATTAAGATGAACGAGATTAAAGTTGACATCGAAGAGAACTCGACCAGAGCAGAGGAATTTTATGACTCTGTAGAGGTGAGCGAGAACCTATATTTCCCAACGCAGATATTTGCATTTCAATTACCAGATGCGGTTGAAAAAGAGGCCAACCGGCTGATCCTAGAGGCGATTTACGCTGAGCGAGACCGCGATACCAAGGGCATTCAACGGTCTAATTTTAAGGCCCTAGGGGGCTGGCACAGCCATAATAATCTGCACCGCGAGAAAGTATACAAACCGCTGGTGCGCCTGATTGATAGCTGTTCTAGATCGCTGAGTGCACAGAACAATTTTCACGCGGATTACAGCCTGAAGATTGGCTCTATGTGGTCGATCATTAACCCACCAGGCAGCTCGAACCGCGCCCATATTCACCCTGGATGCCAATGGAGCGGGGTTTACTATGTGCAAACGCCTAAGAATTCGGGGAATATTGATTTCACTGATCCCCGCACCCAGAACTTGATGACACCCCCGCGCTATGCGGCAAACACCAAGCGCCGCCAAGAATGCTGGAGCAAGGTGAATTTTACCCCCAAGGGCGGTAAATTGCTGATATTCCCCAGCTGGCTTTACCATTCGGTGGCCCCAAATCTGGCAACCGAGAAAGGCCCTGCAGGGGATCGGGTGATCATCAGCTTTAATCTGGCTCAGGAAAAAGACTGATTATTTTTCCATTGTGCAAAATGCCACCTCATAATCCCGGAGCGTAAGATGTCTGGTGAAGAGAGTTTCCAAAACAAGCACTGGCGCGCCTTCTGGACGCACAGCTGGCTGTTGTTTTGGGCCTTCGGGTTCAGCTTTGTGGTGGCCATTTTGTCTTTGGCCACCCCGTTTTTTATGCTGTTGGTTTATGATCGGGTGTTGAATGCGCGCTCGATCGAAACCCTTATGGCGTTAACGTTGATTGCATCTTTGTTAATCGTGGCCATGGGGTTTATCGATTATGCACGGCGGCGGTTACTGGTGCGATTTGCGGTGGCAATTCAGCGTGATCTGGAGGCTGATCTGCTGTTGCTGCCCCCATATTCGACCAATAGTAATGAGCAAAACAGCCTTGGATTGGGGCGCTTGGATGCGTTGCGGGCCTTTGTTCAATCTGGCGGGCTGTTGAACTTGGTGGATGTGGTGTGGATTCCGATTTTTGTTGGGATTGTTTTTATCATTAGCCCGATCATCGGCCTGTTGTCGCTGTTGGGGTTGGCCTGTTTGGGGGCAGTATTTTTTAGCGGGCGGTTTCTAACATCCAATCTGCGCCACAGTGCTGAGCAAATTTCGAAACAGGCCACAGGTGCAATGCGCACATTAGAGAAATCAGGGGTTTGGCTATCCGGGCAATATGGCGGCGATAGCAAGGCGAAATGGCTGTTAGATAAGCGCCGGCTGTCGCGCAATGCGTCCGTGAACAGCAATGATATTGCGGTTGGGTTTAATGTAGCGCTCTCTACGATCCGCTGGTTATTTGCGGTTTTTGTAATCAGCGCGGGCGCGGGGCTGGTGCTGGGAAATCAGCTGACGATTGGGGGGATGGTGGCCAGTGTGGTTATGCTGAACCGAGTGTTCCTACCTTTTCTTGCGTTTTTAAAAACCATCCCAGGCCTGCGACAATGCCGAGAAAATTGGTCTGTTATTGGCGCCACTTTTGCGCAACGCCACCGCGCAGATCACAGGATTGCTGTGGCGCCTGTGAAGGGGGCCCCGGTACTAGAGCTGCGCGATGTGCATCTGCGGGCTGGGTTAACGCAAGAGCCCCTGTTGGAGCAGTTGAACATGAAAATTGGGCGCGGAAAAATTGTGCAGATAGAGGGCCCTGCGGGATGTGGTAAGAGCGTTATGGGCGAAACGATGGTCTGGGCGGCGCGGCCCTTTTCTGGGATGGTCTTAATCGGCGGTGTGCGCGCCAGCGTGCTTAGCGCCGATGAATTGGCAAAAACTATTGGATATGTGGCGGAAATTCCTGTCTTTGTAAAAGGTAGTTTGGCTGACAATATTTCGGGTTTTGACCAAGCAGAGGATCGTGCGGAAATTCAACGCGCCGCACAGTTTGCACAAATCCACCGCCAAATCCTAGAGTTGCCACAGGGCTATCAAACCCAGATAGACGAGTTGGGCTTGCCCTTGGCAAAATCCATGCGAGAATTATTGGCCTTGGCGCGTGCGGTCTATCGTCAGCCTGATCTTTTGGTTATTGATCAGCCCTCAACCTATCTAAGTGATGTGTTTTTGCCCCAATGCACCGAGACGCTCAAAGCCTATGTTGCAAGTGGGGGCAGCTTAGTTCTGCTGGAGCGCAGGGCCAGCACTCTGCCGTTTAAATCCGATTTATATCGCCTTGCGCAGCGTCGTTGTCGTCTGGTGCACGGTAATAAGCAAACACAAGATGCGGTGCTGTTGATGGCGGGGGGCGGTTGATGAACCCTGTAGGGCTTACTGCTGCGATTAGGGATGGGATGCCCCTGCGGGTTGGGCTTGGGGCCATTTTGTTGGTAGTGTTGGGGCTGGGGTATTGGTCTGTGTCGGTCGAAATATCTGGTGCGGTTATTGCCCATGGTCGTCTGCAAACAGTGGAAGACACCCATGTGCTAAGCCACCCAATAGGCGGTATCGTTAGCGATGTGTTAGTGCGCGAGGGTGATTATGTGGACGCGGGTGATGTGATCGCGCGCATGGATTCAAAAGAGCTGAAGATAGAGCTATTGTCTATCGATGAAATCTTGGCGGAGCTGTTGGCGCGGCGCATCCGCTTGATCGCCGAGCGAGACGGATTGGATCACCTGCCCAAACTGGGGGGGCTGATTTCTGAAATTGGAGAAATAAATGGATTGGCCGAGCGGATCGCCTCGCAAGAGGCCGTGTTACAGCGCCATAGGGATCAGCTGTTGCGCGGGCGTGCGTTCATCGACAACCGCATAGATCAGGTGCAGGCGCAGATTGATGCGGTCGATGTGCAGATATCTGCACAGCGTGACGAACTGGCGGTAATCGAGCAGGAGCTTTCTGATGAGAGCAGTCTGTTTGCCGCGGGCTGGGCAAGGCAATCTGGGGTTTCAGCACTGCAACGACAGCGCATCAACAGAGCGGGCGAAATAGGGCGCCTGAGTGCGGTTCAGCGAGAGCTGCTGGAAAAGCTAAATGAGCATCAGCTGTCCGAGAGCAATGCGCTGGACACGGCCCGCAATCAGGCCCAAATTGAACTGGATCGTATCGAGCCAGAGATTTTGGAAACCATCGCCAAGCGTTCGGCGGTGATTTACAAACAGCGCTTGGCGGTTCTGCGCGCCCCGATCGCCGGTACAATCCATAACCTAAAGGTGACGGGGAATGGGTTTGTTATCCGCGCGGCGGCCCCAATTTTGGATATAATTCCCCAGCAAGAGACCATGCAGGCCATTGTCCAAGTGGAAAGCGTGGATATTGATCAAGTGTTTCAACAACAAGATGCGCGTCTGCAATTTCGCGCCTACAATGCGCGTGCCTTGCCTATTCTATCGGGTCGGATTTCGCATATTGCTGCCGATGTGACCTTGGATCCTATTCGCAAAAAATACGTCTACGAGGCCTTTGTGGAAATTTCGCACCGTGAGAATGCAGCCCTGATGCACCAAAAGCTGGTCAGCGGAATGGACGTAACGGCCTTTATCTCTACGCAACCAGAAAAACCCATTGCCTATTTGACCAGACCGATCGCAAGTTATTTCCAGAAGGCATTTCGCGACAGGTAGGTTTCTGCGGGTAGATCAGCAAGGCCCCCATGCCTTTGATCATATCAACCTATCGGTTTCGCAGTGCCAGCTGGTGGCCTGCGAACCGAATATTCGACCGTGACAATAACCAAGTCTGCGTATGAGCCGAATGCGGGTGCCAGGCCTTGATGCACGCGCCCATAGGCATTGAATGTTTGGGCGCAGCCAATGACCATTGAACCCACGTCATTGGTGGGCAGATCACCCCAAGGTGTGTTGCGCCCCCGTATCTGAACAGCTGTTCATGTCGTATTCAATCAGCGCATCTGATCCGCTGAAGATCGAGGAATACGCCCCGGATCCGTCCGATGGCGTGCCTTGGGTGATATGGGCACCACAATAAAGCGGTCAGATCAGATCCCATTCGAGCTGTTGAAGCCATTTGGCCGAAGCTGATAGGTTAATTTACCGCCGCCGGGGCCCGAGCCATGGGATAGGTCGCGTGGGCTGTTGGATGTGCCAAAACCGCCAGAGCCAGCCCCAAGGCGGATACAAGCACCAACCAAGCCAAGCAACGGAGCGGCGCTGGTAAATGTAAGGCTGGAGATTGCTTGATTGCTAACGCCTGATCGCAGCTCGATATTGGCAATACTAATATCAGAGACAACCACACCACAGGTTGCCGCGCGCGCAGCTGTTGTGAATGACAACAGCAAGGCCGTAATCACATAAAGGTCTTTGATAGCTTAACATAGGGTTAGATCCAACGCTAAGCTGAGAGCGGCAGTCTTTGCAAATTCGAATTTACATGACCCACCTGTCTAGCCCCATGCAGGTGCATCGGGATCACTGGAAAGGCTGTGGTGTGCGCATTAAATAAGAGTAAATTTCTGGCTGCTCTGAGCAAGGTGGCGTTATCCGGGGTTATGTTGATATAGGGGTTGCGGCCAATGATTGATTTATAGGGTTTCTGGGCCTGTTGGGGGCGACCTATGGCAAATTTCTGTGAAACTCTACAGATATGACAGCAGAAAATGCCGTGATTGGGGCATGTTTTTGCATCAAACCACCAGCGGTTGGCCCGCTGGTGGTGTTTTATCTGCGGCCTTTACGGGCCTTTCTGGACATCCACGGTGGGGGGCAATCCCCCGCCATGATGCAACCAAATGGGTCGATATAGTCGGTGATTTCGGCCAGATCGTATTTCTTGATCTGCTCAACCACCGTATCGGCGCATTTATAGCTGGACGGCAATTCAGAGGCATCAACTGGCCCCGCGTGAAACCGGATGTCCAAGCCAGCGGTTTCGGCCATCAGCAATTGCTCGGGCGTTATGCCAACCTTGCGCCTCTTGTGCTCGCTGCGCGAATAATTGCGGCCGGCGCCGTGCGGGCTGAAGCCTAGGCCGTGATCGCGGTCTTTGCCTCTCACCACCAACACCGGTTCTGACATATTCAGCGGGATCAAGGTCAGCCCTGTGGCATCGGATGCGTAATCGTTCCAAGCAGGGGTGGCACCCTTGCCATGGTAATACACATCCTCGCGTTTAAACACGAAGTTATGCTCGTTCCAAAAACGATCCTTTACGCCTGCGCCGATGGCATCCGCCGTTGCTTGGTGCAGGCCGCTATGATTGACCTTGGTCCATTTGCGGATCAATTGCAGGGCATCCCAGTAATCGCGCCCCTCTTGTGTATCCGCAGGAATCCATGCGTTTTGTTTCAGCGTTTCGGGTGACAATTTCTTGCGGAATTTTTCCGCCACCTCCATGCCGTACTTGTACAAAACAGCCCCCGGCCCACGCGACCCGTGATGGGTGATCATACAGGTATCGCCCGTTGCGCGGGATTTACCCACGAACAAGAAATGGTTGCCGTCGCCTTGGGTGCCCATATGCTCAACCATCATGCGGCGCATTTTCTGGCTGTTTAGAAAAGGGTTGGCCGCAAAGGCATCGATCAGCTTTTGGCTGACGGTGAAGCGCTGGCCCTGCTTGCGCCCACCTGGGCCGAAATGAGTTATGGATTGCGCGGCATCTAGCACGGCCTTTGGGTCTGCATCGCCAAGGTTGGACAACATAACAGAGCAACAAATATCCGCAGAATGCATGCCCGGGTGAAGCGCGTTTCGCGCGGCAACAACGCCGCCCACTGGGATGGTGCCGATAGGGCCTGCGGGGCAGGCATCGGGCATGATTGCGCCAGAGACAACCGTTGGCGTGCGCATCACCATAGTCATGGTGTTTTTCACATCCTCTACGTTCTTCACCTCGTCCGCATCCTGAGCATCAATGTTCACGTGAAAAGGGATTTCGCCAACCCCGTGTAACGGCAGTGTAGGCAGCGCAGGGGGCGGGACAAGGCGCTGCAGTTTTGCGCGGATTTGTTCTAGGTCGTAGCCCGCAGTCAAAGCCGCCTGACCCTCGGCCAAGGCCTTGCCAAAAGCAGGGCTTGGGGTATGCCCCCAAGATTTCAAAAGCTCGGATGTGATTTCTGTTTGTGTATCAGTCATAATTTTATCCTTTGTAAAACCTTGACGACAAGGGGATGAAACGGGCGCGCTCTACCAACTGAGCTATCCTGCATTTACAAGAGCGGGAATCGAACCCGCGACAACGACATATCAGATGTAGTTCCATCGGCATTCGCCAAGAAATGTTTCCTTATTTCATTAATTTCAGGTCAGAGGGACAGGGTTTCGCAAGACGCTTTTTGGGCTGTTATGGGCAGGCGCTGTGGCCCTTTGTATGATGCGAATAGAGATGTATTTGCCATTGCTTTCGTCCTTTCTGTTTCTTTCTACTTGTTTGGTGGAAAAGAGGTCAGGCAGGAAGGAAAATAACAAAATGCGTAACTGGTTGGTTTTGTTGAGTAAAATTAGGAATGAGAGGTTTCTCTAAGAATATAGCTATTGAAATTTATACGAGTTTATAATTTAAGATAAGATATGAAGAAAAACGTTGTGATTGGATTCCTTGGCACGCAATTGGATATGGGCCGCAAACGCAAATGGCGCCCATCGATACAGCTGTGTCAGCATGCAGATTTCCCTGTGGCGCGTTTCGAGCTGATCCATGATATGCGGTATCGTCGTCTGGCCCATGACGTAAAACAGGGCATCACAGCCATCAGCCCAGAAACCGAGGTTTTGCTACAGGAAATTAATTTCCAAGACCCATGGGATTTCGAAGAGATGTATGGGGCCTTGTTTGATTTTGCACGCGACTATGGGTTTGATGACGAACGCGAGAATTATCATGTGCATCTGACCACGGGTACGCATGTGGCGCAAATTTGTTGGTTCCTGCTAACCGAGTCGCGCCATATCCCTGCCAAATTGATTCAAACCAGCCCACCACGCGAGGGTGATGACACTGCGGGATCTTTTCAGGTCGTTGATCTTGATCTTTCCAAATATAATGCACTGCAAAAACGCTTTGATCTGGTCCACCAAGAATATAACACCCTGCTAAAGGGCGGGATTGAAACGCGAAGCAGTGATTTCAATGCCTTGATCGAACGCATGGAACTGGTGGCCACCACCTCGGATGCGCCTTTGTTGTTGCTGGGCCCTACGGGCACGGGAAAATCAGAGCTGGCATCGCGCCTCTACGAGCTAAAACTACAGCGCCGCCGTGTAAAAGGGCGTTTGGTGCATGTGAACTGCTCCACTCTAAAGGGCGAACGGGCGATGTCGACGTTGTTTGGCCATCGGCGCGGCGCGATGGGCACGCAATCAGAGCGCGGCGGGCTTTTGCAAGAGGCCAATGGCGGCATCCTGTTCTTGGATGAAATCGACGAGCTGGGCTTGGATGAGCAGGCGATTATTTTACACGCGGTCGAAAGTGGCAAATACTTTCCGCTGGGATCTGATTACGAAGTGACCAGCCGCTTTCATTTGATCGCTGGGGCCAGCAGGGATTTGGCCCAGCTGGTGGCGCAAGGGAAATTTCGCCCCGATCTGTTTGCGCGGCTTAATCTGTGGACATTTCATCTGCCTTCATTACGCCAGCGCCCCGAAGATATTCAGCCAAATTTGGATTTTGAACTGGCCCGTGTCGAAAAATTATTGGGTATGCGGTTCAGCTTTAATGCGGATGCGGCCAAGCGGTATTCACAATTTGCAACCAATCCCGCCACCCATTGGGCAGGTAATTTTCGCGATCTAAGCGCATCAATGCAACGCATGTGCACATTGGCGCCGCGCGGGCGCATTACATTGGCAATGGTCGAGCGCGAGATCGAAACGCTAAGCCAACAGTGGGAAAATACTGCCGAGAACGCGGACACCAAGCTATTGGCGGATGTCATGGGCGGATCTATCAGCGATGTCGATGAGTTCGATCGCGTGCAGCTGGCCCATGTAATTCGTGCCTGTCGCGAAAGCGAAAGCCTAAGCGCGGCTGGGCGGCGTCTGTTTGGCGCATCACGTGTGCAAAAGAAGAGCAAAAACGATGCAGACCGGTTAAAGAAATACCTAAACAAGTTTGACCTAAGCTGGACAAGCGTGACCGAATAGAACAGTAGCGGCATTGGTGTCGGGTGTGTTGATCAGGCGGGGGCTATGAGCCTATGACGCGGCCCTTGCTGGTCGTGTGACCTGATTTTAACGCTCAATCGAAGGGGCATTTATATGACTATTTTGTTTCATGCCCTGAACGGGTGGATCCAAGCCTAGGGCGAGACGCCTTCCTCTTGGATCATCTATGCTGACCACAGGTCAGATTTCCAAAATTTAAAATTAGGAATACTCTATGGGCAATTCTATCTTAGATGGATCTGCGTCGGATCGTTGCGCGGCCATCACCACTTTTTATACTTCTGATGCGTTTCCACAGTCCTTGGGCACCATTGGCGGGGGCAATCATTTCTGTGAGGTATAACGGATCACGCAGTCCTCTAGGAGGGTATTAACGGCCAGATTATCGCAAAGCGCGCCGCAAAGGCCCTGCACGAGAAACTAGAACTGATCGTGGATGTGCCGCCCAACCTGTTGGCGCGTCACAAGGGTGGCTGGCTGGATCGCAAGGGGGCGGCCAGCACCGAGGCGGGGCTGTTTCCCCTAGCAGGAACGCGCGACCCCCCCCGCTATTTGATGCAGGCCAATGCGGGTGGCACAGGCAATTTAGGGTCGATTGCCCATAGGGCAGCGCAGGCCTAAAGGTGGCCGGACTCTGCGCCCCCGACCTCGGCGATTGTGGTGCTGGCTAGTCTCTCGATCAGGCTTTTCTCAATATCAGCCATCACTGATGCGACCTTTTGATGTAGGGCATGTTCCACAGAACAGCGCGAGGGTTCCTCTGTACGCCCAGTGGCGATCAGGCTCTCGTCTAACGCCAAGTAGATATCCGCCAACGTGATTTCCTGTGGTTCACGGGCCAACTGCCAACCGCCAGCGTGGCCTTTCTCGGAGATCAGCAGGCCTGCTTGGCGTAATTTTCCAAGGACGCGGCGTACCACCACGGGGTTGGTGCCGGCATGTTCGGCGATTTCGGCCGATGTGCGCATTTTTCGTGGATTTACGGCCATATGGCCCAGGGTGTGCAGGGCCAGTGACAGGCGAGAGTTGCGTTTCATCGGGGTAGATCCTTCAATGGGAATTCATACGTAACATTTGCTGTTGCATTATTCTCGTAACTATTTAAGTTTCGTGATGTGTTCGCTGACAACTGGAGATATTATGTCTGAAATCCGCCTTCCCGTCACGGTTCTTTCTGGTTTTTTAGGAGCTGGAAAGACAACCCTATTAAATCGCGTCCTAAACAATCGCGAGGGCCGCAGGGTGGCTGTGATTGTAAATGATATGTCAGAGGTCAATATTGATGCTGATTTGGTGCGTGCCGACACCGAGCTAAGCCGCACAGACGAGACATTGGTTGAAATGTCGAACGGGTGCATCTGTTGTACTCTGCGGGACGATTTGCTGGAAGAGGTGCGCCGCCTAGCCGCTGAGGGGCGCTTTGATTATCTGCTGATCGAATCCACTGGTATTTCCGAGCCATTGCCCGTGGCCGCCACGTTTGATTTTCGTGATGAGACGGGCCAGAGCTTATCGGATGTTTCGCGTCTGGACACCATGGTTACGGTTGTGGATGCCGTGAACCTACTGACTGATTTTGCCAGCCATGATTTCCTACAGGATCGCGGCGAAACACTGGGCGAGGGGGACGAGCGCACATTGGTGCATTTGTTGACTGATCAGATTGAATTTGCGGATGTTGTTGTGCTGAACAAGGTGACGGATGCGGGGCCGCAGCGCGTGGATGCAGCGCGCAAGATCATTCGCAGCCTGAATGCCGATGCCAAAATTATCGAGACCGATCATTCGGATGTGCCTGTGCAAGAAATCCTTGATACGGGGCTATTTAATTTTGAAAAGGTGCAGGAACACCCGATGTGGGCTAAAGAGCTTTATGGGTTTGCGGATCATACCCCAGAGACCGAGGAATACGGCGTCGCGTCCTTCGTTTATCGGGCGCGTCGCCCCTTTGTACCTGCAAAGATCATGGATGCATTAAATGGAGAATTATCTGGCGTAATTCGCGCCAAGGGGCATTTCTGGATTTCTACCAGACCGGGCTGGGTGGCGGAATTTTCCCTTGCTGGGGCATTGTCCAGCATCACGCCGCTGGGTACGTGGTGGGCATCGGTACCCAAAGAAAGCTGGCCAGATCACGAGGGTGTGCGGGATTATATGCAGACCCATTGGCAAGAGCCTTGGGGGATCGCCGCCAAGAGCTGGTGTTCATTGGGGCGGGCATAGATTGGCCTGCGCTAAGGGCGCGCCTTGATGGGTGTTTGGTGCCTGCATTGGCGGCCGCTGGCCCAGACGATTTGCCCGATTACCCTGATCCTTTCCCAATGTGGCGCCGCGCCGAGGAAGCCGCATAATCATGATACGCCATTAACGCAGAGAGATGGAGGCTCGGGCCGTCTTGAGCGTGGTTTTTCAGCTGCGGATCAACACAGTAAAGCCTAAAAAACTGCCAAGGGCATGTCTGGATACGCTTGTGCCTGAGCGAGGGCTATATCGCTAGTATGGCTTTGTAGGTGGTTCTGAGGATAGGTCGACGGTGGTGCGGCGGTGTTTATATCATTGCCGCAACCGAATTTCTTGCCTACGCTGGTGGGGCGGCGCCACTTGGGGGTGCGCTTAACAGAGGTATAGAATATGGGATTGCTACAAGACGGTCGTTGGGTAGATCAATGGTATGATACATCGGAAACGGGGGGGCGATTTATACGAAAGGCCCCGCAGTTTAGGAACTGGATTACCGCTGATGGTTCTGCAGGGCCGGGTGGTGATGCAGGGTTTATGGCAGAGCCGGATCGCTATCATCTTTATGTGTCTCTGGCCTGTCCGTGGGCGCATCGAACCCTTATATTTAGGGCGCTAAAGGGCCTGGAAAAGATGGTCCCGATCTCTGTTGTGCATTGGTACATGGCCGAAAACGGCTGGACGTTTCAGGCAGGGGATGGCGTCATCGATGACCCCATTCACAACGCGCGGTATATGTACGAGATCTATACCGCCGCAGCGCAGGATTATTCTGGCCGCGTAACTGTGCCTGTGCTGTGGGATAAGAAAACCCAGACAATCGTATCTAATGAATCGCCCGAAATTATTCGCATGTTCAATTCCGCCTTTGATGGCATCGGCGCCAAGCCCGGTGATTTCTATCCAGAGCCTCTACGTGGGGAAATTGATACGCTAAACGAGCGTATTTATGACACGGTAAACAACGGCGTTTATAAGGCGGGTTTTGCGACCACCCAAGAGGCCTATGACGAGGCCGTGGCCCCTCTGTTTGCAACGATTGATTGGTTGGACCAACGCCTGGAGCGTCAGCGCTATTTGTGCGGAAACGTAATCACCGAGGCCGATTGGCGCCTGTTTACCACACTCGTACGGTTTGATGCCGTATATGTGGCACACTTTAAATGTAATATCCGTCGGATTTCAGACTACGCCAATCTATCGGGGTATCTGCGGGATTTGTACCAACAGCCAGGCATCGCCGAGACCGTCAATATGGAACACATCAAAAACCATTACTACGCCAGCCAAAACAGTGTAAACCCTACGCGGATCATCCCCAAGGGCCCATTTGTTGATTTTACCAGCCCCCATGACCGTGCACGTCTGGGCTAGCGGCGCGCCCTCCAAGTCTGCTTGCTGGCGCATAATGGGGGGCAGTAATCCGGCCGCGCTAGATCAAGGGCGTGAAAGAGGAATGCAATGACAACAACCAGCCTCGCGCGCTATGCGACCAGTCATGGGTATATGAGCGAAAAGAGCCAGAAAGATTATATCAAATCCGCGATAGAGAGGGGGATATTACCCCAAAACGCCGATAGCATCGCAGAGGTTGTTTCGCTGACTGCGCCCGATGACCCCGATGAACCTATTCAATTTTGGCAACTATATTCGATTTTGGGCAAGCGCCCGATTGTACGCATTGTCAGAGATTTTTATACGCGAGTGTATCAGGATGAGGCGTGGTTTACATCTGTTTTTGAAAATGTCGGCCCGATGTATCATCATGTAAATACCCAAGCGGCCATGTGGATTGATGTAATGGGCGGTGGCCCATTTTATCATGGCGCTGAGTATCGACTCAGCCTCCACCACACCCATAATGCGCTGCAACTGATGAATGACAAGGGCGCGCAACGGTGGTCTGAGTTGATGCGGAAAACGCTTGATAGCCCCTATGATTTCATGGAGACCGACCCGCGTATCAGGATCAGCATAAATACATTCCTTGCGCATTTTATGGTGAAATATGCTAGGGAATTTGACTTTGAAAACCGAAGCTACTTTGGGAACACCAATGGCCCCTATGTCAGGGGGTAATTTAGTGAATTTTTCGTGGCTAGCGCGCCGCTTGAAATAGGACTGCCGAGCGATTGCCAGTGCGGCAATATGCCAAAATGGGCTTGGGCGCATTGCCCAAAGCATCGGCAAAGGCATCGATGTTTTCTTGGGTAAGACCGCGGGGAGAAACTGGGATATAGGCGGATTTCAGGCCTAATGCCGCGGCGGCATCGTTGATCTCGGCATAGCTTGGCTGATCTACCTCTTCGCCATCAGGCCTATTACACAGGATCGTTTTGATCCCCTGTTCTACAATGTCTTGTAGATCTCCGATGGTGATTTGCCCACTGACGAAAACTGATTCTTCTATTTGTGTTAACTTCATCTGGGCCTCGGGGTTATGGGGTATTGGATGCATAGCCCACGATCAGGGTTGGGTGCAATCAGATTTGCATGCGGTTATCCCATGGGGGGGCACTGATAATACTAGGGGGCGGTTTGGTTGTGCAGAATACGTTTGGTGATGAAAATACCGCAAATCAGCGAGACGATGAATATAAATACGCCCGCACGCCCCGTGCCAAGGGCCGGCACTGCGCCGCCCGGGCAAAATCCCGCGATGCCCCAGCCGATCCCAAACAAGGCCGAGCCAGCGATCAAGCGGGGATCAATGTCTCGCTTGGTTGGTAGGCGAAACCTATCGCCATAGCGCGGGGCATCCTGTGCCAAAACCAGCCGATAGCCGATCACAGTGACCAATAGGCCCGCACCCATCACAAAAATCAGCGATGGATCCCAAGCCCCCATGATATCGAAAAAGTTCAGAACCTTAGCAGGGTTTGCCATTCCAGAAATAGAGATGCCGATACCAAACATCAGCCCAATAAGATAAAGAGACAAAAGACGCATAATCATAGCCCCAGAATATGGCGTACACTATAGACGCTGATGAAGGTGAAGATCATAAACGTAATCGTGGCATGTAGCGAGCGGGGCGAAAACCGTGCCAGCCCGCAAATGCCGTGGCCAGAAGTACAGCCCGACCCAAGGGTTACCCCGATGCCCACAATCAATCCCCCAAGCACCAACATATTGCTGGATACGGGGATATCAACATCGGGCAAGGAACCCGTGACCAGGGCCACCGCAATCGGCCCAGATATCATGCCCGCGACCACCGCCACCCGCCAAGAGAAATCCTGAGCAGAGCTGGGGGCTAACAGACCCGCCAATATACCTGTCGCCCCAAAAATACGGCCATGGAAATACATCAATGCAACCGCTGACAGGCCGATTAAACATCCTCCGATAGCAGAGAGAAGAGGGGTGAATTCTGTTTCCATAGCATCCTCTGAAACTGTATTTACAAGTTTTGGCGATAGAGTGGCCTATGTACCATGGCAGGTATCTTGATGCAATTTCAGACCCGTTGTCACGGGCAGACCCGTGCAGCGCAACAGATATAAGAAATGAGCGATCTGAGGAGATTGGCTGGGTCGGTAGGACTCGAACCTACACTCTACGCTACCAAAAAGCGGTGCATTACCATTATGCTACGACCCAACTGCGCGCTGTTTACGCCGCTTATTCTGAGTCCGCAAGACCAAAAATGCACCTTTTTCTTGTTTAATTTGATCAGGCACCGTAAGCGCGGTTTTATGAAGAAGTATGATGTAATAGTTATCGGCGCAGGTGCTGCGGGAATGATGTGTGCTATCGAGGCAGGTAAGCGCGGGCGCTCTGTTCTAGTGGTGGATCATTCCAAATCTATTGGCGAAAAGATCAGAATATCTGGTGGCGGGCGCTGTAATTTCACCAACCTAGATATCAATCGTGAAAATTTCATCTCGCAAAACCCTTATTTTGCTGTCTCGGCATTGTCGCGGTTCACCCAGTGGGATTTTATCGATTTGATCAGCCGCCACGGGATTGCCTATCACGAGAAAACCTTGGGGCAATTGTTCTGTGATGGTTCGGCCAAGGAAATTATCGCGATGTTACAGCGCGAAATGCAGGCGGCAGGTGTGGAAGTAGCACTGAATACCTCGGTTAAATCTATCGATCGTACGGATGAATATCAGGTAAGCCTGTCTTCCGGAATGATGGTCTCTAGGGCCGTGGTGGTGGCCTGTGGGGGGAAATCGATTCCCAAAATCGGCGCCACGGGGTTTGGTTATCAGATTGCCGAGAAATTTGGTCTATCTGTGGTGGAAACACGGCCAGCATTGGTGCCTCTGACCTTTGCGCCCAGTGATTTGGCGCGCATCAAACCTTTGGCGGGTACATCTGTTTTTGCATCTGTGGGCTGCAATGGCCAACGTTTTGACGAGGGTTTTCTGTTTACCCACCGTGGCATATCAGGGCCGTCGATACTACAGATATCGTCCTATTGGCGCGAGGGCGACGAGGTCTCGATAAACCTTGCCCCCAAGGTTGATGGGTTTGGGGTATTGCGTGCGAAACGCGCCGAAAACGGGCGTATTGCCCCCAAGACGGCCTTGCAGGATATCGTGCCGAAATCTTTGGCGGGGTTTATTGCAGAGGGATTGAGTTTGGATCGAAACCTCGCAGATCAATCTGATAAATCCCTACGCCTTATTGCAGATGCGTTGAATGACTGGCGGATAAAGCCTGTGGGCTCAGAGGGGTATCGCACCGCTGAGGTTACGCTGGGTGGGGTGAATACCGACGAGCTGGACGCCAAAACCATGGAATCGCGCAAGAACCCGGGCCTCTATTTTATTGGTGAGGTGGTTGATGTGACCGGATGGTTGGGGGGGTATAATTTCCAATGGGCGTGGTCTTCTGGTTGGGCTGCGGGACAGGTGGTCTAGTGCTGGACTCTGTCTATACATCAGAGATAGACCATGAGCATGAGTGATCTATCCAAATACGTACATGCCATGGGTCGTGGCCCTTCCAAGGGGCGCAATCTCTCCCAAGATGAAGCCCGCGATGCAATGGAACAGATTTTATCTGGCACCGCATCCCCTCATGCAGTGGGGGCATTGTTTATGTTAATGCGCTATTGCGGAGAAACTGGGGCTGAAATCGCAGGATTTGTACAGGCGATGCGCCAACAAGCGCCAGAGTGGGCAGGCCTACCGGCGGATATTGATTGGCCAAGCTATGCCGCGGGGCGCACGCGCGGTGTGCCTTGGTTCTTGCTATCGGCCCTGTTGGTGGCGCGCGCGGGGCACCGTGTATTCATGCATGGCTGGAACTCACATCAAAAATCCCGCGCGGGGGTCATGCAGGCGGTTCAAGCGCTGGGCCTGCCTGTTTGTGGAACCGTGGAACAGGCCAGCGCATCCTTGGCACGCGATGGTTTTGCCTATACGCCTTTGGCTACAATCAGTGCGCCAACGCTAGAGTTGTTACAACTGCGCGATGTTCTGGGGCTACGCAGTCCGGTCAACACCGCTTGCCGTGCATTTAACCCCACATGTGCCGATCTAAGCGTACTTGGGGTATTCCATCCCAGCTATCGTGCCCTACAGGTATCGGCCAGCCAATTGCTGGGTCAGCGCGCTATGGCGGTGATCAAAGGTGGCGGGGGGGAATTTGAATGCAACCCCAGTAAGGCCACCGAGGTATATTGCCTAAAGGATCGCAGCGACACTACCTATACGATCGCAGCACAGGATATGAAGGCAACGCGCCTAGCCGATGCCAGCGATGATGCGGATACGCTTCTACGGGTCTGGCAAGGCAAAGAGGAGAATGCCTTTGCTCGATCAATTGTACAGACTACCGCCGCGGTGGTGTTACAACAGCGAGAGAACATCGCGTTTCAAGCCGCGCTAACACGCGCGCAGGATTTATGGGATGCGCAAATGGAGACTCAGCTATGAGCATGAATAATTTCCCGATGTTCCTACGCATGGTGGATCGGCAGGTTTTAATCATCGGGGGGGGCGAACAGGCCACGCAAAAAGCCCGCCTGATGCTGAAAACCAACGCCCAGATAAGCGTCGTAGCGCAGGAATTAGAGCCTGAGCTGGCGAGGTATTTGGCCGAGGGGCGCATTCACCACATTACCCCCCCCTTAACTGTGGAAATGATGCGCAATGCACAACTGGTGTTTTCTGCGACCGGTGATGTTGCCGAGGGTGCGACCCATGCTGAGATGGCAAAAGAGAGCAACACCCTGATTAACGTGGTGGATATGCCCGAGTTCTGCGAGGCGATGACACCCTCTATTGTGGATCGTGCGCCACTGGTTGTGGCAATCGGCACCGAGGGGGATGCACCTGTGTTGGGGCGCCAGATTAAGACCGCGATCGAGGTGATGTTAGAACCTGATTTGGGGCAGTTTGCGGCCTTTGCGGGGCGGATGCGCCAGCGGGTTGCACAGATGGTGCCTGAAAATCAACGGCGTAATTTTTGGCGTTGGGTGTTTGCCGATGCCCCGCGCAAGGCCTTTCAGATTGGCGCAAGAGAGCGCGCATATGGTTTGGTCGAGGATCAAATTGCGGTCAAGGGCGCTGAGATTGTAAACGAGAGCCGCTTGGTTTTTGTGCATGCATCAGAGCCTAACAGCGATCTGCGCACCCTGCGTGATGTTAAGGCCCTGCAAGAGGCAGATCATGTGTTCTATGAGCGTGGCTTCCACGAAGAGATCCTAGAGCTGGCCCGCAGAGATGCGGCGCGCGCGGCCTATGGGGGGGGAGAAGGGCAGGGTGAAACCGCGCTATCAGAGGCACGCAAGATGGTTTCTTATGGGCATGAGGTGGTGTTTATTACCCGTGCAGACCCTGCGGATCTATCCTGATTTAAAATCTTTGGGTCGCAGCGCGTGACGCGTTAGGCGGTCGTAAAAGGTTTTGCGTGGTAGGCCCAACGCGGCGGCAGTGGCGCTAGCCTGACCATTATAGCGCTTTAATGTCTCGCTTAGCACCAGTTTCTCATAGGCATCCATTTGATCTGCCAAGCTCAGGTCGCTGGCATGACTGCCCCGTGCACTTAGGCCCAGAACCACCGAATTGGCATAGCTGCGCAGTTGTGGCAGATTACCAGGCCAGTCGCGGGCGGCAACGTCATCGCGGATTTCTGGTGTTAGGCTGGGCACATCAATATTTTGCCCGCGCGCGATCAGTCGCACAAAGGTTTCAAATATTGTAATGATATCTGCCCGCCGATCCTCCAAAGATGGCACATGGACAAGGGCGGGATTTAAAGCATCGATCAGGGAAACGGAGGCAAAGGTTTCCAGCGGGGCGGGGCTAGAGGAAATGATGCGCAGGTTGGCGTGTTGGTTGGCAAATGCGATCAGATCTAGCTGTTGCTGATCCGTAGTAACGTGCAGGTTTTTTAGGGAGAGATCGCAGAGCACATCGGGGACTGCAAGCTTGCGGATATCCAACTGTGGGTTCAGTTCGTAGTTAAGCGACAGGTTTTCAACGCGTAGTTGGCTGAGCATGTGAATGGTATAGGCACAGAGCTTTTTACCTACTCCAACGGGGCCTGTAAGGTGAATATTCACATCCCCGACGGCAGCGCGACGCAAATCCGCGCGCAATGCAGCACTGGGTGCGGATGCACCCGGAAAATGTAGACTCGCAGCATCTTGACGGCGCAGTTTTTGTTCCATCTGTCGATTGGATAGCGTGAGCTTTCGCATTTCCAATGCGCGGTGAAGCACGGCCAAAAGATCGCTGGTTGAGCAGGGCTTTTCTAAGAAATCATAGGCGCCGGCCTTCATAGCGCGCAGGGCCATCGGCACGTCTGCCTGGCCTGTCAGCATCACCAACGGTAGATCTGGATCAATGGACTGGGTGTAATTCAACACATCAAACCCATCGTTCTGGGGCATGCGAATATCTGAGAGGATCACGCCATTGAAATTGGCGCGAATGCTGCGCTTGGCCTGTGACAGGCCATTGGCCTGCAGTACGCTGAACCCGTCTAAATCCAGTGTTTGCGCCAAGGAATAGCGCATTGCATCGTCATCTTCGATTAATAAAACTTGGTTTTTCAAGGCCTATCTCTTTGGTCTATTCTGTTGAGATCTAATTGGAATTCTGCGCCACCCTCAGGCAAATTTTTGCAGGTTAGATGACCGCCAAAACTGCCGATAATTCCATAGGAAATTGATAGCCCCAGCCCCAACCCCTTGCTGGCGCCGCGATCCTTGGTGGAATAGAACGGCTCAAAGACACGGTTGGGATTTTCTAGCCCGGTGCCAGTGTCGCGCAGGCGCACCGAGGCGGTTTCGGCCGTGCATTCAGTAAACAGCGTGATACAACGGGTTTCTTGGTGCGCCATTGCGTCCATGGCATTGTTTAGCAGATTGATCAGCACCTGTTGCAGGCGGATTTGCCCGCCCTTTACCCACAGCGGTTCGGTATTCCCATGGCGGATCAGTACAGTTTCCTCCCTTTGCAATCGTGTCTCGGCTAGGGTCAGCGCGTCCTTGATCACATCCTGTAGGTTCACCGTTTCAATTTCTTCGTTCTCTTTCCGGCTAAAAGCGCGCAGATTTCGGATGATGCGAGTCATGCGATCTACTTGGGTTTGGATCATGGAAAAATTGACTTGTGCCTCGCCTGCGCGGCCCTTAGCCAGCAACTTGGTGCCATTTTCCGAAAAGTTTTGCATGGCGGCAAGGGGTTGATTCAGCTCGTGGCTTAGGTTTGCTGCCATTTGGCCCAACGCCGAAAGCTTGCCTGCCTGAACCAATTGGTTTTGGGCGCTGCGCAATTGTTTGGTGCGGGCCTCGACGCGGGCCTCTAGTTTCGAATTTGCTTCTTCTTCTAGGGCCAGTTGATCGGATAGGCTTTGGCGGCGCTGGGCCAATATAGTCAGGCCAAGACCAAGTGCTGTAAGCAAGGTAATGGCCAGCATTGATTGCATTTGGGCGGTATCTTTAATCGCGCTGGTATCCAGAAAGGCCACGGCTGTCATGCCCAATTGTGGGATAAAACGCGAGAGTATCAGATTGTTATCCGCCAAAGTGCTGTTATTTTTGAACCGCACTATCTGATGACCCCAAAAGCGGTCACTTTGGGGGATGAGAGCATTGGGCCCGTGGTGAAAGCTGCGCAAGGCCAGTTGAGGGCGATTTGACACAAAAATGGTGTTTGTGGCATCAAAATAGGCAATAGGCACTTCGTCAATGGCCCATTCAAATTCTAATTCAGAGATATTGATATGCACACCAACCACGCCAATGGTTGGCCCTGTGTCTGAAAAAATACCACTGGTATAATGGAATTCGCGTGCGTTGCTGTCTGGGTTCAGGTGATGACTAAACCCTAGGCGGCCATTTTTAGCGGCGATGAAATCAGGGTGATTAGAAACATTTTTCCCCAGATGAGAGGCGGGGGTATTTACATCAGACGAGGCCAGAACATTGCCGTTTGTATGCGCGACATAAATGCGATCAACACCGGATACCAGCGCTTTATCTAGAAGAAATGCGTTGATTTCTTGCGGTTTTGAAATGGCCTCGATGATAATCGGGCTTTCCGAAAGCAGGACTGGAATTATTTTGATTTTTGATAGCTGTCCCAACAATCGATCGTTGGCCTGTGCTATACGTACTAGCCCTGTTTTTGCCAGCCGATCCAAGCCGGCCTTATAGGCCAACTGATAAGTTGCAAATCCACACAGCAAAGCAAAAACCGTGTAAAGCGCAATGATAAGGGGGCGTTGAAGCAGGGTCATTTAAGGATCGAATCGGCCTGTTTAGGATCGATTTTCAGCATGATCATCCAAGGACAGAGGCGCAAGAAAAATGTGTGGATTACCACACAAACAGAACATCCATGAGATTGCGTATTGATAACTGTTTGTAAAATAATCTTTATTTTCGGGGGGCATATTGGATTTGCCTAAAGAATTTATGACAGCTTTATAATGCTAGCACGATTAGAACACGTGTAATCAATTGGGAGAGAACAATGAAAATTATGTTAAAAGCGGCCTGTGTTGCCGCAGTTGCCTTAGTGCCATCCATCGCCAGCGCCGCTTGTGATTCCGGCGAGGTGGTTATTAAATTTAGCCACGTAACCAACACGGACAAGCACCCTAAGGGAATTGCCGCTAGCCTGCTGGAGCAACGGGTAAATGACGAGATGAACGGCAAGGCCTGTATGGAGGTTTTTCCGAACTCGACGCTGTATAATGATAATAAGGTGTTAGAGGCCATGTTGCAGGGTGATGTGCAATTGGCCGCACCCTCTTTGTCAAAATTTGAAAAATTCACCAAGCAATTCCGCATCTTCGACTTGCCGTTTATGTTTAACAATATCAATGCTGTAGAGGCGTTTCAGGCATCCGATGCTGGTCAAGCCATGCTGGATAGCATGCAGAACCGCGGGCTACAGGGACTGGCCTATTGGCACAATGGCATGAAGCAAATGTCTGCAAACAAGCCTCTTTTGGTTCCAAGTGACGCCAATGGTTTGAAATTCCGCGTACAGTCATCGGATGTGTTGGTTGCCCAAATGGAAGCCATGGGTGCCAGCCCGCAGAAGATGGCCTTCTCTGAGGTTTATGGCGGCTTGCAGCAGGGGGTTGTAGACGGTCAGGAAAATACGTGGTCGAATATTTTCGGCAAGAAGTTCTTCGAGGTTCAAGACGGAACCACCGAAACAGATCACGGTATTCTGGATTACCTTTTGGTCACCAATGTGGATTGGTTAAATGGCTTGGATGCAGATGTGCGTGATCAATTCCTAACGATTGTTTCTGAGGTAACTGAGACACGCAACAAGGAATCCACCGCTGTTAACGCCGCAGCGAAGCAGGCGGTAATTGATGCTGGTGGCGTTGTGCGCCAACTAACAGCCGAGCAACGCGCCGCATGGGTAGACGCGATGAAGCCTGTTTGGGCCAAGTTTGAAGGCGATGTAGGCAAGGCAAATATTGCCGCGGCACAAAAAGCCAATAAGGCGTCTATGTAGAAACGTAAAAGAACAGTGAGACGCGGCCAGTTTGGCCGCGTTTTCATTTGGGGAGCTGAAATGACAAATTCAGGATCTAGAATTGATCATCTAGAAGAAAACATAATCGCATTGTTGTTGGGGATCATGACAGTGCTGACATTCGCCAATGTTGTTGCGCGCTATGTTTTTGTTTCTAATATTTTTTGGGCGCTAGAATTGACGGTGTTTTTGTTCGCTTGGTTGGTATTGCTGGGGGCCTCTTATGCGGTGAAGAAAACCGCACATCTTGGGGTTGATGCCTTGGTGAATATGGCAAGCCCAGAACGCAGGCGTACCTTGGCGCTGGTGGTGACGGGGTGCTGTATCCTTTATGCCGCCTTGCTGATGAAGGGGGCTTGGGATTACTGGGCGCCCTATGCCAACCTGCCCCCGACCGAGGGGCGCTGGTTTCCCATGGGATTCGTCGAGAAATTCCGCGGCAATGGCTGGTATGAAACCCAAGATATTCCTGTGCCGTTTTTTCTGCGCTGGCTAGAGGATGTATTCAACGGGGGGGCCGAGTATGAAAAATTGCCCAAGGTTGTGCCCTACTTGGTGATGCCATTGTCTATGGCGCTGTTGTTATTTCGGTTTGTTCAGGCAGGTGCGCGTGTGTGGCGCGGCGAGATCGATATGATGATTGTCAGCCACGAAGCAGAAGATGATGTGGCCGAGGCTGGCAAAGCACTGGCCGAAGAAGAGGGTAAATAAATGGAACTGTTACTATTATTCACGATGGTGATCGGACTAATGCTGATCGGCGTTCCGATTGCCGTGTCCTTGGGCCTATCGTCTATCCTTTTTTTGCTGGTGTTTTCAGACAGCTCTTTGGCCTCTGTTGCGCAAACCCTGTTCGAGGCCTTTGAGGGGCATTCAACGTTACTGGCGATCCCATTCTTTATTTTGGCATCCTCGTTTATGTCTACGGGTGGAGTGGCCAAGCGGATCATTCGATTCTCGATTGCATTGGTGGGTCATTTTCGCGGGGGGTTGGCCATTGCCGGTGTTCTGGCCTGTATGATTTTTGCCGCCCTATCGGGGTCTTCTCCTGCCACTGTGGTGGCGATTGGATCAATTGTGATCGCGGCCATGCGTCAGGTTGGCTATACCAAGGAGTTTGCCGCTGGGGTTATCTGTAATGCGGGAACCTTGGGCATTCTTATTCCGCCCTCGATTGTGATGGTTGTCTATGCGGCAGCGGTAGAGGTCTCGGTAGGGCGTATGTTCTTGGCCGGGGTTATTCCTGGGCTGTTGGCCGGTACCATGCTGATGATTGGGATCTATGTGATGGCGCGTGTAAAGAACATGCCGTCTGGCGAGTGGAAGGGCTGGCGCGAGGTTTATCAAAGCTTCTCTGATGCTGTATGGGGCCTGTTGTTGATTGCGATTATTATGATTGGGATCTATGGCATCCCCGGCATTACTGGCGCGATCTTCACACCAACCGAGGCGGCGGCGGTGGCATCGATCTATGCCTTTATTGTGGCGTCTTTTATCTATCGTGACATGGGGCCGCTGGCCGCAGGGGAAGATGGTGTGAAATCCTCTCTCTTGCAACGACCACAGGCCTTGGTAACGGCGTTGTGGCACGAGGATACGCGGCGCACATTGTTCGAGGCGGGTAAATTGGTCATCACCCTGATGTTTGTGATTGCCAATGCGTTGTTGCTGAAACATGTGATTACGGACGAGCAACTACCCCAAAAGATCACCGAGGCGATGATATCCTATGGATTTGGGCCGGTGATGTTCTTGATTATTGTCAATATCATCCTGTTGATTGGCGGACAGTTTATGGAACCCTCTGGTCTGTTGGTTATTGTGGCGCCTTTGGTATTCCCGATCGCCATCGAGCTGGGGATTGATCCCATCCATTTGGGCATCATCATGGTGGTGAACATGGAAATTGGCATGATCACACCGCCGGTTGGGCTGAACCTGTTTGTAACCGCTGGGGTTGCTAATATGTCGATGATGGGTGTTGTGCGCGCGGCACTACCGTTTCTGGCGATCATGTTCGTGTTCTTGATCATGATCACATACATTCCAGCGATTTCTACCATATTGCCAAATGCGGTGATGGGCCCAGAGATCGTTACCCACTAGGTGCGGATTTAACCAAGGATTCAAGGCGTGAGATTTCGGATTTTACGCCTTGGGTCAAGAATTTGGAAACTGCAGAAATTTTGTGGTTTTGTACATCATCCTTATGGCGCACTAGATAGAAAGAGCGCTGAACGGATACCTGATCCTGTAACAGCATCTGTAGACCCTGAAAATGGGGTAATGCAAAATCATGCGCCAGACAAATTCCACCCTTGTTTTGGGCCAACTGCATCTGAACCGATACCGAGTTAGAGGACAGGTTTGGCCCCTGATTTGGGGTGATCTCGGCGCTATAATCCAAAGAGCTATCGAATATTAAATCGGGGATATAGCCGATGATCCTGTGGCTTTTCAGCGCCTGTTTGGTGGTGGGGACGGGGTGTTGGGCCAGATAATCACGGTGCGCGGCAAGATGCAGGTGATAGTTCGAAACCTTGCGTACCATCAGGCGGCCAGAGGTCGGCGGCGTGACCATCAATGCGATATCTGCTTCGCGTTTAGATAGGCTAAAAACCCGCGGCAACGATAAGATTTGCAAATCCAGATTGGGGTGCAGGCTGCAAAACTCGGCACAGATTTTCGGTAGAATAAAGTTCGCGATACCATCGGGTGCACCGATGCGAATGGATCCGCTTAGGCTATTGGCTTGTTCGAAAATCGTCCCCTGTAGGGATTTCTCGGTGCTCTCCATCTGTTCGACTTGATCTTGTAATTTCTGCCCAGCCTCGGTTAGAACATAGCCGCGTTGCAGTTTCACAAATAATGTGGCCTTTAGTGCGGTTTCTAGGCGTTGAATGCGCCGCCCCACTGTTGCTGGATCCATTTTCAATGCAGGGGCCGCACCAGAGAGAGAGCCGCGGCGCGCGACCTCTAGGAATACGCGGTAGTCATCCCAATTTGCCATGGAGCCTCTTTGCGTTTTTGCATGATTGATTTGGTATATTGCCTCTTTATATTGTAAAATTGCAGTGTAATACAGGGGGAAATTTACTGGAGGAAAAAATGCAAGAAATATCCAATTTCGTAAATGGCCAAATGACGAAGAGCGCGGCAACCCGCTTCTCGGATGTGTTTAACCCCGCGACTGGTGAAGTGCAGGCGCAATGCCCCTTGGCCACAACCGCCGAGGTTGATGATATTATCGCCAAGGCCGCTGAGGCACAGCCAAAATGGGCAGCAATGAATCCCCAGCGTCGCGCACGGGTTTTCATGAAATTCGTTGATCTGCTAAATCAGAATATGGATAAGCTGGCCGAAGCCCTAAGCCGCGAACACGGCAAAACCCTGCCTGATGCCAAGGGTGATGTTCAGCGTGGGCTAGAGGTTGCTGAATTTTGTATTGGCGCACCGCACTTGTTGAAGGGCGAATTTACCGATAGCGCGGGAACGGGCATCGATATGTATTCTATGAAACAGCCACTGGGCGTTTCTGCAGGCATTACACCCTTTAACTTCCCCGCGATGATCCCGATGTGGATGTTTGCTCCGGCAATTGCCTGTGGCAACGCCTTTGTTCTGAAACCATCCGAGCGTGCGCCGACGGTGCCCTTGATGCTGGCCGAATTGATGAGCGAAGCTGGATTGCCCGATGGGGTTTTGCAGGTGGTTAATGGTGACAAAGAGGCAGTGGATGCCCTATTGCACAACGACACCATTCAATCCATTGGCTTTGTAGGATCGACACCAATCGCCGAATATATCTACGCAACTGGTTGTGCGAACGGCAAGCGGGTTCAATGCTTTGGTGGTGCTAAAAACCACATGATCATTATGCCTGATGCCGATATGAATCAGGCGGCGGATGCGCTGTTGGGTGCTGGTTACGGTGCTGCGGGCGAGCGGTGCATGGCGATTTCTGTGGCGGTACCTGTGGGCGAAGATACTGCGGATCGTTTGATCGAAAAATTGGCACCCAAGGTCGAGGCCTTGAAGGTTGGTCCCTATACCAGCGGTGCGGATGTGGATTATGGCCCTGTGGTCACTAATGCGGCAAAAGACAATATCCTGTCTTTGGTTCAGTCTGGCGTAGATGCCGGTGCGAAATTGGTGGTCGATGGCCGTAATTTCAATCTGCAAGGCTACGAAGATGGGTTCTTTGTCGGGCCGCATTTGTTTGATCACGTAACCCCGGATATGGATATCTATACCAAAGAGATTTTCGGGCCGGTTCTGTGTACTGTGCGTGCTAAAACCTATGAAGAGGCCATCGGCTATGCCATGGATCATGAATACGGCAACGGCACCGCGATTTTCACCCGCGATGGTGACACGGCGCGTGACTTTGCCAACCGGATCAATATCGGCATGGTGGGCGTGAATGTGCCAATTCCTGTGCCATTGGCCTATCACAGCTTTGGTGGCTGGAAGAAATCTGCCTTTGGTGATCTAAACCAGCACGGTACAGATTCGTTCAAGTTCTATACTCGCACCAAGACTGTGACATCGCGTTGGCCATCTGGCCTGAAGGATGGCGGGGAATTTAGCATCCCAACGATGGACTAAGAAAACAGCGCAAAGAATGAAAGCAGCCCTTCGGGGCTGTTTTTTTGTCCGCGCAACGGTGAAACTTGGCGCTTGTAGGGCTAGTGAGGGCCTGTGCCCTGTGGTTGTTCAGGCAGGCTGTCGTCTTCGGAAATGTCATCCGTTTCAATTACATACCCGCCGGTTAGCCATTTCCCCAGATCGATATCCGCACAACGTTTCGAGCAAAAAGGGCGGTATTTTTCATCCGTTGATTTGGAGCAAATAGGGCAACTCATGATAACAGCTCGCTGAGGGGTAGGCGTTCGCGTTTGCGTTGCAACTCAAAATTCCCAAGGTTAGTCCACCCCACCAGAATGGTATCCACCCCATCGCGGCGCAGGGCTGATTGTAGGGCGGTTTCGATCTGGCGGCGATCTTTTTTGGGCGAGGGTGCAAAATCAATGACAATCTGCCCACCAAGGCCGCGCAAAGACAGCTGTTTTGGTAGTTCTTTCGCCGCCGCTAGGTTGGCCTTTAGCCCTGCGCCAAGCGAGAAATCCGCACCTGTGTTCACATCAATCGCCACCAAGGCCGAGGTCGGCTCGATTTCCATGGATGCGCCGTTAGGCAGGCGCACATGCGGGGTTTGCAGCATGTCGATTTGATCTAGGATGCCTAGATATTCAAAACAGCCGGCATCTGTTTCTATGTCGCTGGGTTCAGGATCAATCCAATCGCGCCATGCGCGGGCATGGGCATTGGGTGCGGGTAGTAGCAATTCTGGGGTGCCGCTTTGCTGGGCCATAACGGCCATTGCCGTGGCGGTGGTTTCAGCGATATCTTCGCCGATATCCTCTGCAGGTGCGCCCATGGCCGCAGACCGTATGATTACACCGAAATCAGCTGCATCGCCTTGAAGCGTCTCGTGCACGATTTCCAAAAGCTCTTCGCGCAGGTCATCATCCTTGATCCGGCGGGCAATATTGATGCCCGGGGCGGTCGGGGTGATGATGCAATAACGGCTCTTGAAGATGATCTTGGGAACCACCGGTGTCGCCTTGTGGGGCTCTGCATGGGTTGCGGCCTGAACCAACAAAACCGTGCCCTGCGCGATGCCCTTGGCCCCCTTAAGGAAGCCCTTGGCACCCTTGCCCATATCAAGGATTAGCCCGTTTTGGCCCTTCATCTGCTGGCCTGTTCTAGCGCGGTAGATGGCCTCGGGTTGCACAGCGCCTGCGGGCGGGTCAATCAACAGATCGATCAGCTTTCCATCGCGCAACAATGCGGCTGCAGGGCGACCATCAATGTGATCAAGCGCGGCAATCAGGCCTTTTTTCATGAGCAAGTTCCATCGAATGATACTGGGTACTGGGCCGATGCGAGTAGGGTGGCTGCTTCGGCCAGTGGCAGGCCAACAACATTTGTATAGCTGCCGGAAATAAAGGGGATGAAGGCACTGGCGATACCTTGGATCGCATAACCGCCCGCCTTGCCCTGCCATTCCTTTGATTGGATATACTGCGAGAGCTCTTGGTCGGATAGGCGCTTCATCTTTACACTGGTGGTCACGCTGCGGGTGGTGATTTTTGCGCCGCGGCGCAAGGTCATGGCAGTGGTGACACGGTGGCGTCGCCCGCCCAACAGTTTTAGGTAATCTGCCGCTTGGGCCGCATCTGTAGGTTTGCCCAAGATGCGCAACCCGCAGGCCACGATTGTATCTGCGGTCAGGATTAGAGCCGCGTCATCAGCCGCAATTGCCCGCGCCTTCTCGGCGGCCATACGTTGCACATAGGCAAGGGGGCGTTCGCCCTGTTCGGGCGTTTCGTCTATATCCGCAGGGCGAATTTCATCGGGGTGCACGCCGATTTGCGCCAACAGATCCCGCCGGCGGGGCGAGGCGGATCCAAGGATCAGTTTCAAGGGATTATTTGTAGCGGAAATTAATGCGCCCTTTGGACAGGTCATAGGGGGTCATTTCCACCTGAACCTTGTCACCAGCCAGTACACGAATGCGGTTTTTGCGCATTTTACCAGCGGTATGAGCGATAATTTCATGGCCGTTTTCCAGCTCTACCCGAAATGTGGCATTGGGCAGAAGCTCTACAACGACACCATCGAATTCGAGAAGTTCTTCTTTAGCCATGTGGTCTCCGTTAGTTACGATTGGTGTATATTTTACACCGATGCAGGGCATATGCGCCCCTAGGGGCAAAATATCAAGAGAAAAGGAAAATATGATAAATTTTCGTCCAATGTGGCGTGGATTGAACACGCAATTGCGTTGGATAGCGCTTGAATTACCCCTAAGCCTAGCGCACCCTATGGAAAACATCAGAGGTGCGGATATGCAAAACCATTTAACCATCGTTGACCATCCATTGGTTCAGCACAAATTGACCCATATGCGCGATCAAACCACCCCCACCAATCATTTCAGACAGTTGTTGCGCGAGATTAGCCAGTTATTGGCCTATGAGATCACACGCAACTTGGAAATGAGCGCCAAGACCATTCAAACCCCCATGTGTGAAATGCCCGCACCGGTGATGGCGGGTAAAAAAATGGCGCTGGTTTCTATTTTGCGCGCCGGAAATGGGCTGTTGGATGGGGTTCTGGATTTGGTGCCCTCGGCGCGGGTGGGCTTTGTGGGGCTGTACCGTGATGAAGAGACATTAAAACCGGTGAAATATTATTTTAAGGTACCTGCACAGCTGGATCAGCGACTGGTCATTGCCGTGGACCCGATGCTGGCCACGGGGAATTCATCGATTGCCGCCATTGACATGCTGAAAGAGGCAGGCGCACGCAACATTCGGTTTTTGTGCTTGCTGGCATCGCCCGAGGGTGTGGCGGCGATGAAGGTCGCGCATCCTGATGTGCCGATTGTAACGGCCTCGGTAGATGAGAAGTTGAACGATCAGGGGTATATTATTCCTGGGCTTGGTGATGCTGGCGATCGCATGTTTGGCACCAAATAGCGCTATTGGGGGAAACGTTTGGCAATGCGATTGATGATATCATCGCGCACTGCACGATAGGAAATTAAGTTTGCCTCGCGGCTATCGCCGGCTCCGGTCGGATCGGCGATGTCCCAAAACTCTACGCCTACGGCGGCATCCTTGGTTAAGTCGCGTACCATGCTGGCTGAGGCCGGCGATAGCGCTATGATCAAATCATAGCTTTCCAGATCATCGCCAAAATCCGCAAGGTCTTCGAAAGAACGTACCTGATGTTTTTCCAGTTCTACGCCGACTTCGGCACAGACGGTAATGCTAAACCCATCGATGTCTTTGATGTTTTTAACCCCTGCCGATTGCACGAAACTTTTGGTACCCACATGTTTTTTCATCAGGCCTTCGGCCATAGGAGAGCGGATCGAATTATGATCACAGCAAAACAGAACAGAAGAGGGAAGGTTATTCATGACTATCCTCTGAAATGTAGGGCGCAGATAAGCGTGAAGAGGCGGCGCGCGGTTTGTTCGTCGATCTCGATTTTACCCGAAAGGCGCTCGCGCAGTTGTTCGGCACCTTCGTTATGGATGCCACGCCGGCCCATATCTATTGCCTCGATTTGGGCCGGAGGCAGGGTAGATACGGCCTTAAAATAGCTCTCTACGATCTGAAAGTAATCTTTGATCACCTGACGTAGGGGCGATAGGGAAATCAGAAACTGCGCAACAGGTGCATCGTTGGTAGCCGAGATATCAAACACCAAGCGGCGGTCATTGATCCCAAGGGTCAATTTATACGGCCCATCGGGTGCGCCCTCTTTGATGATCTCGAAGCTGTTTTCCTCGAGCAGGTCAAAAATGGCGATGCGTCGCTCTTGGGCGATTTCTGGCGTTGGCTCGGGGAGCCCGCGATCATCAAGGGTAAGATCAGTGAGAAATGACATGAATTAACTTTGCGTATCTTTGTTCAATTGGTCAAGGCGTGCGCGTACAGATAGCCCATGGGCCTCTAGGCTTTCTGATTTTGCTAAGGTCTCTGCAGAGGGGCCTATGGCAGCAAGGGCGGCTGGTGTCATGCGCGATAGGGTGGTGCGTTTCATGAAATCTAGAACTGATAGGCCAGATGAGAAGCGCGCGGAGCGTGCGGTGGGCAATACGTGGTTTGGGCCACCAATATAATCGCCAATGGCCTCGGGAGTATAAGCGCCGATGAAAATAGCCCCAGCGTGCCGGATTTTTTGGGCGTAACTCTCAGCGTCTTGAACGCAGAGCTCTAGGTGCTCGGGGGCAAGACGGTCTGATAGGGTGGCGGCCTGTTCTAGGTCTTGGCAGACAATTACTGCGCCGAAATCACGCCAAGATTGGCGCGCGATATCGCGCCGTTCTAGCGTTTCAAGACGCTTTTCCACGGCACGGATCACCCCATGCGCAAAATCAGCATCATCGGTAATCAGGATTGATTGCGCCGAGGCGTCATGTTCGGCCTGCGACAAGAGATCAAGGGCAATCCAATCAGGGTTATTGTCTCGATCAGCGATGATCAAAATCTCAGACGGCCCCGCGATCATATCGATGCCAACATGGCCGTAAACGCGCCGTTTAGCCGCGGCCACGAAGGCGTTCCCTGGGCCGGTAATCGTATCAACCTTGGGGATGGTTTCTGTCCCAAAGGCCATGGCGGCAATGGCCTGTGCGCCGCCAATGCGGTAGATGGTTTCCACCCCAGACAGGCGCGCGGCCAGCAGCACCAGCGGGTTGAATTTACCATTGGGGGTAGGGGCGCAAATAGCAAGGTTTTCCACGCCGGCCACCTGTGCCGGGATTGCATTCATCAAGACCGATGAGGGATAGGAGGCCAGCCCACCGGGCACATAAAGCCCTGCGCGCTCTACCGCCGACCAGCGCCAGCCAAGGCCCTCGCCGTGATCCCCTGTCCACCATTCATTGTTGGGGATTTGGCGTTCGTGATAGGCACGGATGCGGGTCGCGGCCAATTCTAGGGCTGAACGTTCCGCATTTGGGACGGTGGCAATTGCCGCATCTATTTCCGCAGGGCTGAAGGCAAGTGTTTCGGGCGTTAGAGATAGGTGATCGAATTTTTCGGTGTATTCAATAAGGGCCTCATCGCCGCGGGATTGCACCTGTGCGATGATCCCAGCCACCACATGGTCCACATCCTGATCGGCCTCGCGTTTGGTGTGCAACAGGGCGGTGAAATCCGCATCGAAATTGGGGTTTTGGGAATTGAGGATAACGGGCATGCGCCCCCCTAGTCGAGTTTATGGGTTGGTCTACGTTTTGAGGGTGCGATATAGGGTTTGGTTGCATCCTTCAAGGTGATGTCGATGCATTCCGCAAACAGGGCGATCTCGCCGTCACCTGCAAGGGTTAGGGTTAACCAGCCAGAGCCGTCTTCGGTGGGGGTGAAGCTTAGCGACAGGATAGATAGAATTTGTTCTTTATTGGCGGGATCAACGCCATCGGTTTTTGCCTTGGTAATGGAATCAAATACCAAAACGGTTTGCACCCGTTCGGCGTCTTGGTTCTTGTTTTCCCAGCGAAATCTATTCAACAGAAGCCCAAAGCGGTTCTCTGCTGGTAGCCATGCGATTTCTGATGCGGGCAGGATTGCGTCTTGGACTAAGGATGAGATCACCGCGATATCATCCGCGTCTTGGGCCTTTAGGCGGATTGGTTTTTCTGATCCATCCTCAAATCTTGCATCTTGTGTCATTCTTTGATCCGTTCGATGTTGGCACCAATCCCGCGGAATTTTGATACGACTTTTTCATAGCCACGATCAAGGTGGTAAACCCGTGCAACACGGGTTTCGCCCTGTGCGGCCAGCCCTGCAAGGATCAGCGATACAGAGGCCCGCAGATCCGTGGCCATCACGGGCGCACCCTTCAGTTGGTCGACACCGGTCACTGTGGCGGTGCCGCCCTGTACATCGATGTTTGCGCCCATACGCACCAATTCGGGCGCGTGCATAAAACGGTTTTCGAATATAGTCTCGCTGAGCACAGATTTTCCGTTGGCGGTACATAGCAGAGCCATCATCTGGGCCTGTAGGTCGGTCGGGAACCCGGGGAAGGGCTCTGTTGTGATATCTACCGCATGGATACGGCCATTAGCGCGCGCGACCTTTAGACCGCGCTGGGTTTCTGTAATGACAACGCCGGCCTCTTCCAGTTTTTGGCAAAAGGATTCCAGTAATGCGCGTTTGCCACCCAGCAATTCCACCTCGCCGCCCGCGATTATTGGGGCCAGCATATAGGTGCCTAATTCGATGCGGTCGGTGACCACAGAGTGGGTGGCACCACCTAGCTTTTCAACACCCTCAACGGTGATTGTGCTGGTACCATCGCCGCTGATGTTTGCGCCCATTGCGCGTAAAAGATCAGCTAAATCAACAATTTCAGGCTCTCGTGCCACATTTTTAAGAACGGTTGTACCCTTGGCCAGTGTTGCTGCCATCAGCAGGTTTTCTGTGGCCCCAACCGAGGCGAAGGGCATCTCGTATACCGTACCACTAAGGCCACCTGAGGCCTTTGCATGTACATAGCCATCCCGCAGATCGATTTCTGCGCCCATGGCTTCTAGGCCTTTTAGGTGAATGTCTACGGGGCGCGCGCCAATGGCACATCCCCCCGGTAGAGAAACGGCGGCCTGACCATCGCGGGCCAACATTGGCCCCAGAACCAAGATTGATGCACGCATTTTACGTACAATGTCATAGTGCGCCGTGTGATTGGTGATTTCTTTGGTGTGCAGGGCTATGACCTGCCCATCAGAAAGCACGGCGATTTCGGTGCCCAGTGAGGCCAGCAATTCATTGGTGGTAGAGATATCGGACAGCCGAGGCACATTGGTCAGGGTTACGGGCTGATCCGTAAGCAGGGCCGCCGGCATCAATGTGAGGGCGGCATTTTTGGCGCCAGCGATCGGGATTTCCCCGGAGAGGGCACCCCCGCCTTGTACGATGATCGAATCCATATTCAGAGAATCCCCTTACTCGGTGTCATTTTTTGCACGCGCTTGGGCTTTGCGTCGGTGCAAATTCTGGCGTAATTGCTGTTTTAGCCGAGCTTCGCGCGCCTCTGCTTTGATTTTGGCGGTCGATTTCGGCTTGTTTGTCTTGTCTATATCGTTAGTCATGGGGTGCTTTTAAAGTAAGGCGCATCTTTGGTCTAGTTTGCACTTGCGTTTAAAAACGATTTTGCTAAAACCCGCCTCACAGTGCTGCAGTAGCTCAGTGGTAGAGCGCGTCATTGGTAATGACGAGGTCGGGAGTTCAATTCTCCCTTGCAGCACCATTTTTCAAAATTTTGTGAATATCGCGGATTGTTTGCCACTTTGGTGTGTGATTTGCGATTGAGATGGTTTTTTACATTATGGGTATAGTTATGTGGACAGTGTTGATGATTGAGAAATGATTTTCTTTCTGAACTGGAAAATGAATTTGATCGACGTTGATATCAATATTGCATCCTCAATCAGATCTGATCGATTTGGCCGACGTGCATCAAACTCGGAAATGTTCAGTTACATCTGATAATGCATGATTGGGTGGGGTTGTAATTGGACCGCTGGCCCTACATCGCATCGCGCTAGACCAAAGACACGTCATGCATTAACAATGAATTTGGACCAACCCTTGGGGGCCGATCAGAAATTTCGAACGCGCCCTCACTCCTCCCAAGAATAAGGAAACTAAAATTGAAAACAATGCTTTACAAATTTGCGCTCGCGGCAACGCTCGCCCTGTCGACAGGGACAACAGCGATGGCAGATGAAATGAACGAGACAGATATCCGCAACGGCTATTTGGTGCATGGTGCCTTGGCCCAGTATTATCGCTGGTATCAGCTTTATGAACGCCCTGATGGCGGTATAGAGAATGCGCTGGATATTTTGGCCGAGGATGTGGTTGTAGTATCGGGTCTGGGAACAGCGAAGGGCCTGGATGATTATGCCGCGCGCGTCGCGCAATTGCCTGGGCATTGGCAGAACGCGCATGATGTGCGCGATGTGCAGGTCAGCATCAATGATGACGGCACATTGGCTTTGAATGCCGATATCACCTATCTTAACGCAGGCATGTTAGAGAGTGGCAGCATTCGATCCGCGGAACTGACATATACCATGGCAATGACCGCTACCGATGGTGTACTGCCCAAATTTACCGAAATAACCATTTCGCAAAATTCGGATGGCACGGCCGATGCGTTTGTTGATGCCTATGCTGACAATCGTGTGCGCAGCCTTGTACACTATTGGTTGGCCCTTATCGAAGATCCGTCGCGCAACCCCGAACCGGTGCGTGAAATTCTGGCAGATGGGTTCTCTTTAAACTTCTCTTCGGGCGCAATCACAGATTTTGACGGGTTCAAGGCTTGGTTGGCGGGGCCTGGATCGCAGATCGAGGCAAGTACACATGTCATCAGCGGGTTTTCCGTATTCGAAAACGCTGATGGCACCTATGCAATGACTGCTGTTTTTGATTGGGCCGGCATTCTGCCAGATGGGAATGAACTGGTCGCTAAAACCCGCCACAACTGGACTGTGACCAACGATGTAGCAGAACGTTTCGCGCGTATTCTGACGGTCGATGTAGAGGTGTTGGAACCGTTTCGCCCTCGCGCAAAGTAAGTTAGCGAACAATTAAGGGGCAGGGGAAAGCAAACCTGCCCCGATTGCGGGTCTGTCTCCATCCAGTCGCCCTTGATGGCAATTGAACCTGCGCTGCGGCATACAATGCGCATTGGGGTACCAACCAATGACGCTAGAAAGCGTCATACCAAGCCAAGGGCCTGTCTTGTACGAGCATTAATCATAGATCAATTACTGCGGCCTGATCAGACCGGTCAGCAATTATTCTAGCCGATTAATCTGTCCCTAAGTATGTTGAACAAAGGCAAGGGGGCGCAAATTGAACTCTGCGGCCCCTTGCCTTGACGCGTCTTAAGGGTTGCCTCTGCCGATTGGTTTGTTGCTCAAGTTCTGGTTTAAGTAATACTCGGCTTGCAAGTGTGAGTAACACTAGCGATCCATATCGTCACTAACCTCAGTTCCATAGCCGCCGCCACCTGGGGATTTTAAGATGAAGACATCGTTTTGGTTCATGATCGCCACGTCATTTCCATTTAGTATTTCGGTTTGCCCGTTGGCGCGCAGCACAGAATTCTCGCCCGTTGCACCTGGCGCGCCACCTGCAGCGCCGTGTGGTGGAATTTTTCTATGAGACGTTAGAACGGTCACCGTCATTGGCTCTTTGAAGCGCAACTTCCTAATGATGCCATTCCCACCATTAAATGCACCAGCACCTCCCGATCCACGTCGTATTGAAAATTCATCAACCTGTACCGGAAAACGAGTTTCTAAAACTTCGGGGTCAGTCATACGTGTATTGGTCATATGGCTGTGAACAGCATCAGCGCCGTGAAAACCGTCACCAGCACCTGTTCCCCCGCAAATGGTTTCGTAGTTTTGCATCTGCTCGTTACCATAAACGAAGTTATTCATCGTTCCCTGGCTTCCAGCGATGACACCCAATGCGCCATACAAAGTATCAGCAATGGCTTGGCTAACCTCGGTATTCCCTGAAATAACGGCCGCGGGTGAAACCGGATTGATCATTGTTCCGGTCGGTACGGTTAGGCTAAGGGGTTTTAGGCATCCTTCGTTCATTGGAATATTTGACCCAACAAGGGTTCGGAATACATATAAAACTACCGCACGGCAAATCGATAGCGGCGCATTATAATTCATTTTATCTTGTGGTGATGTTCCGGTGAAATCCAGATGAGCTTCGCGTGTGGCTTTATCCACTTTGATCGATACTTTTATCTGTGCTCCGCTGTCTAACGGGTAGGTAAATTGGCAATCGTGCAAAACATCCAAGACGCGGCGCACGCTTTCCTCTGCGTTGTCTTGTACGTGCCCCATGTAGGCGTGAACAACATCAGATCCGAATTGTCGTGTGATTTTCATTAATTCACGTTCGCCTGTCGCATTCGCAGCGACTTGTGCTGCTAGATCAGCCATGTTTTGATCTATATTGCGGCAAGGGTATTCACCTGACGAAAGTAATTTGCGGGTTTCATCTTCCTGTAATACGCCTTGCTTCACCAATAAGAAATTATCGATCAAGACTCCCTCATGCGCAATATGCGAGCTATCAGGTGGAGCAGAACCGGGAGTGGTTCCGCCGATGTCTGCATGGTGGCCGCGCGATGCAACTGTGTAAATTATATTCGAGCCGGATTGGTCAAAAATTGGCGTGATAACCGTAACATCAGGCAAATGTGTGCCGCCATTGTAGGGGTTGTTCATCATAAAGACGTCGCCTTGACGAATCTTACCTCTATTTTGTTCTAGGATTGAGCGAACGCTTTCTGACATGGAGCCCAGGTGCACGGGCACATGTGGTGCATTCGCGACCAAATCGCCTTGAGCGTCGAAAATCGCACAAGAGAAATCCAATCTCTCTTTGATGTTCACAGAGTAGGCCGTGTTTGCAAGTGTTGCGCCCATTTGGTCTGCAATGGACATGAATAGGTTGTTGAATACTTCAAGCATTACCGGATCAACTGTTGTTCCGATCGCCTCTGAACGTTGAAGTGGAACAATTCGCCTGAGTATCAGGTTTCCACCAGCAACACATTCTGCCTCCCAACCGTTCTCAATGATGTTTGTGCCGGTAGGCTCGGTTAAAATCGCAGGGCCTGCCACCTTCTCTCCGGTTGACAGTGTCGTGCGATCAACCAAGGGAACATCGCGAAACTTGCCATTGCTGAACATTCGCGCAGTTTGCGCCCCCGATTTTTCAACCAAGGTGTCAGGTAGGGTAACGGTCTCACCTGTGGATCCAATTGCCTCAGCTGTTAGAAGATCTATGATTAAGTCCGCATATTTTGGTACGAAACCAAATCGTTGCTTGTGAACCGTCGCGAATGCATCCGCCATATCTTCTGGTGTTCCAAAGGGGACCTCCAAAGTTTGATGTGATCCATCAGTTCTAATATGCGCTGTCGAAACCACGTGAATGTCCTGCTCGTGTACGCCTTGATCGGATACCTCTGATACGGCGGCAAGGGTTAGACGCTCCAAAACCGATTTCGCTTGATTTACATTATTGATTGAGCTGGATAGCTGATGTTCGTGAATAGCGCGCACATCCGCTAAACCCATTCCGAATGCAGAAAGAACACCGGCGAAAGGGTGAATGAAGACGCTTTCCATACCAAGTGTATCAGCGACCAAACAGGCATGCTGACCACCCGCACCGCCAAAGCAATTCATGGTATATTTTGTTACATCATAGCCGCGTTGGACGCTGATCTTTTTGATTGCATTGGCCATGTTTTCAACGGCAATCCTCAGGAAACCTTCGGCAATTTCTTCAACAGATTTCCCGTTGTCAATTTTCGATGCCAGCTGTTCAAATTTGGTTCGAACAATTGTTGCGTCTAGTGGTTGATCGCCGTTGGGCCCGAATACGGAGGGAAATTGTGATGGCTGTAATTTTCCAAGTAAAACGTTGCAATCGGTAACTGTTAATGGGCCGCCTCGACGATAGGCGGCTGGGCCTGGGTTTGCGCCTGCACTTTCGGGGCCAACTTGCATACGTCCATCTCTGTACGACAATATTGAACCGCCACCAGCAGCTACCGTATGAATTGACATCATAGGCGCGCGCATTCTGACACCTGCGACTTCAGTTTCAAAAGAGCGCTCAAAATCCCCCGCATAGTGGCAAACGTCGGTTGACGTACCGCCCATATCGAATCCGATCAAGCGATCCAATTTTAAATCGGCGGCTGTACGCACCATGCCAACAACGCCGCCAGCGGGGCCAGATAGAATTGCATCTTTACCCTGAAATAATTTGGCATCGGTCAATCCACCATTAGATTGCATGAACATCAAACTGTCACAGCCACCTTCCGCAGCATTAAGAGCGGTGGTAACTTGGTGAACATAGCGACGTAAGATTGGCGATAAATAGGCATCAACAACAGCGGTGTCCCCACGCGATACCAGCTTTATAAGCGGGCTTGCTTCGTGGCTAAGTGTAATCTGTTGAAACCCAATTTGCTTCGCAATTCTACCGATTGTTTTTTCGTGTTCTGTGTGTCGATAAGAATGCATCAATGCGATAGCGACTGAACGAAAGCCATTATCGAAGGCCTTTAGGAGCTCTGTGCGCGTCGCATCCAAGTTTAATTCGGTAACGATAGAGCCATCTGCATCGATGCGTTCTTCTATTTCAATAACATCGTCATAAAGAAGTTCCGGGAGTTGAATGTCCAAATCAAAAAGATCGGGGCGATTTTGATACCCAATTCGTAACAGATCACCAAACCCTTTGGTTATAAGTAACAGGGTTTGCTCACCTTTTCGCTCAAGAAGGGCGTTGGTCGCGACCGTGGTGCCCATTTTTACGGCAGAAATTTTCCCGCTTGGAATGTTGGCTCCCTTGACGTCAAGTAGCGTTTTGATCCCGTGCACTGCCGCATCTGGATACATTTCAGGATTTTCCGACAGGAGTTTGTGGGTTAAGAGGCTTCCGTCAGGCTTACGCGCGACGATATCCGTAAAGGTACCACCCCGGTCGACCCAGAATTGCCACTTGTCCGCTGTTACCTTATCCAAATCATTCTCCTCGAATCAAAATGTTCTTGCTTTATTGGTATAACGCTGACAAATTGTCAACGTAATGACAAGGAAAAGATTCGGATGTTCTGAATTTAAAAACAGGAGAGTACAATGAAAATGACACTTAAAATAGCAGCCGCTGCGGCTGTCGCCCTAGCAACAAGTGCGGCCGCCGAAAATTGGGATATGCCAACGCCATATGGTGATACGACCTTCCACACACAAAACATTTCACAGTTTGCAGACGATCTGCGCGCTGCAACCAATGGTTCACTTGATATTACTGTACACTCGGCTGGATCTCTTTTTCCGCATGCAGAAATCAAGGGCGCGGTTCGAAATCGCCAAGTTGCAATTGGTGAATTTTTTCTATCACGTTTGTCAAACGAAGATTTGGCCTATGGTGTAGACAGTCAACCTTTTGTTGCGACGAGCTACGAAGATGCAAAGGCACTATGGGCCGCGCAACGACCAGTGATTACAGAGCTGTTGGCTGAGCAAGGCTTGTTACCCTTGTTTTCGGTTCCATGGCCAGCGCAGGGCCTATATACTAATGGTGAAATCAAGACAGTTGCCGACCTAAATGGTCTACGCTTCCGTGCTTATAATGCTGCGCTAGAAGAGTTTGCAACATTGGCAGGCGCTGCTCCTGTACAAATCGAAGCTTCAAATATCCCTCAAGCATTCGCGACCGGTCAGGTTGCGGCGATGATTACCTCACCTTCAACGGGTGTGAATTCTACAGCTTGGGATTTTGTTACGCATTACACGCCAATCAATGCATGGGTTCCAAAAAATATCGTCGTTGTGAACAAGAGAATGTTTGATGGTCTAGATGCCGAAACACAAGCTGCTGTCCTTGCTGCCGCTGAAGCAGCGGAAATACGCGGCTGGGAAATGTCCGCTGCGGAAGCCGAAGCGAAGACAACTGCCTTGGCCGAAAACGGGATCACCGTTTATACGCCAAGCCCAGAATTGGTTTCTGATCTTAAGGCAATCGGTGGTACCATGCTTGATAATTGGAACGCCAAAGCTTCAGATAAAGCGAAGTCAATCTTGAGCACTTATCAAAAATAAATTGCATTTATCGGGATGGTGGATGGTTCTGCTATCCCGATATCTCCAAAGGGGGGGACAATGAGCAAGTTTTTCGAACGGCTTTATGATCTATCAGGAAAGATCGCTGGAGGGTTAATCTTGGCAATTTGTCTATTGATAACCGCCCAAATAATTCTGAATGCTTTCGGGCGTTTGGCCCCAGGAATTCTGCCATCAACAATCCCGTCATATGCAGATTTTTCTGGCTTTATGCTTGCTGGCGCTACGTTCCTTGCAATGGCGCATACATTGCGTGCTGGTGGACACATACGTGTAAACCTTGTGACGAATATGTTGCCTTTGCGAATTCAATTTTATTTCGAGGCATTGATTTTAACTGTTTCCGCTGGTTTGGTCGCATTTATAACTTGGTTCATGGCTGGGCTGGTTCAAGAAAGTTTGCACTACGGCGATGTTTCCAATGGCATTGTACCAATAGAGTTATGGATCCCACAAAGCATCGCAACCTTTGGTTTAGGTCTTCTATGTGTTGCGATCTTGCATACATTGGTTGACTTGCTACGCGCAGGGAAGCCGATACTAAAAACTCCAGACGAGGTATAGTTCATGTCTGATCCTTTTATAGCCTTAACACTTTTAGTAGTTTTGATTGCTCTCCTCGCTTCTGGGCTATGGGTTGCGATTTCATTATCCCTTGTGGGGCTCGTCGGTTTGGTTGCGTTTTCCAATGCTCCAGCGGGTCTTATTGTTGCAACGACCTTTTGGGGGCATTCACACAGTTGGGCATTGACCGCGCTCCCTTTGTTTATTCTGATGGGTGAAATACTTCTTAGATCGCGGATGAGTGACGACATGTTCACAGGCCTAGCGCCATGGCTTGGACGGGCACCCGGTCGTCTGTTGCACGTCAATATCTTTGGTTGTGCAGTGTTTGCTGCTGTGTCTGGTTCTTCTGCCGCAACAGCTGCAACTATAGGGCGGATGTCAGTCCCTGAGTTGACGAAACGCGGCTATCCAGAAAGTTTGATTTTAGGCACTTTGGCAGGGTCTGCCACACTGGGGCTATTAATACCTCCATCAATTATCCTGATCGTTTACGGTGTGGCAACCGAGCAATCCATTGCGCGTTTGTTCGTGGCGGGTGTGTTGCCAGGTATCATGTTGATTGGATTATTCGCTGGTTATGTTGCTGTTCGTGCGTGGCTGAATCCCAACCTTATCCCAGCAATCGAGCAGAAGTTTTCCTTCAAGGAAAAATTAATGGCTTCGCGCCGATTGCTCCCCGTGGCATTACTTATCGGTGGCGTGATTGGGTCTATCTATGGTGGTCTGGCATCTCCAACGGATGCAGCTGCGCTAGGGGTTGTACTTGCAACCATTTTGGCATGGGCGTCGGGATCTTTTAGTTGGGCGCTATTTGGTGCTGCGGTTATGTCGGCTACACGTACATCTTGTATGATTGCCTTGATATTGCTAGGGGCTGCTTTTCTGTCTATTTCAATGGGCTTTACTGGATTGCCTCGCAATCTAGCAGCTTGGATTTCAGATATGAATTTGTCCGTGCCTGCATTGTTGGTCGCGCTAACTATATTCTTTATCGTGTTGGGATGCTTTTTAGACGGTATTTCGGTCATTGTTTTAACGACTTCTATCATAATGCCGATGGTTTCTGCGGTTGGAATTGACCCTTTGTGGTTCGGAATCTATCTTGTAATTGTTGTGGAAATGAGCCAAATTACACCACCGGTGGGATTCAACCTATTTGTAATTCAAGGCCTCACAGGGATTGATATCTTACGCATAGCGAAGGCGGCATTCCCTTTTTTCTTGTTGTTGCTTCTAGGGGTCGTTTTGATTTGCGCTTTCCCTCAAATTGTAACATACCTGCCAAACTTGATGGCGCGATCGTAGGGTAATGGGCTTATATTAATATGTATGGTTTCAATGGACGTTTCTTGGGCATAGTGTCTTTCTGTTTTGGCCTCCTAAATTCACTAGGGGGCCATTCTGTTGCGGTGCATGCCAATCCAATGATTGTCTCCTCACCCTATTCAAAAGAAACGTTTCATGTCGTAAATCTCCAAAATTTTATAAATGCTTTGCAAAAAGAGGTGTGGCCAAACAACGACCTGTCTTTGTATCCCAGCGCAAGCCGGGTGCCCCATGCGGACAGCCTTGAAGCTGTTAGAACCAATGAAATACAAATCGCTGAAGTTTTCATGTCGCGCTTAAATGAGTTGCATCCAATTTTTACTGCGGACTCGATACCGTTTTTGGCAACAAATTATGAGGATGCGGCTGCGTTGTGGGCATCACAAAAAAATCTTGTAAACGAGGTTTTGGCCGATCATGGGGTGATGGCGTTATACGCGGTTCCGTGGCCTGCCCAAAATTTCTATTCAAATATCGAATTGTCGGCAGGGGAAAAATTTAGTGGAAAGAAGTTGCGATCCTATAGCGCAACAATCTCCAGTATGGCAACCTTGCTTGGCGCTGAACCAGTTTTGGTAGAAGCAAAGGATTTAGACGCTGCACTGGCGGCTAAGCAGGTCGATATTGTTGTGACGTCGCCTTCCACGGGGGTGTCTGCTCGTTTGTGGAAACATACAACCAAATATACTAAGGTTGGCGGTTGGATTCCCAAAAACATTGTTTTGATTAACAAGCGCCTCTTTGATGATCTTGAATCCGATCAACAACAAAAGCTTTTGGAAATTGCTCAAGAATATGAACAAAGAGGTTGGACGCTAAGCAAAAAAGAAACAGCCGAAAAAGAGAGCATTCTACAGGAAATGGGGATGACGGTTCTTGAACCGACAGAGGCACTCTTGGCGGATCTAAATGATGCAGGTGCGACAATGTTTGACGATTGGCGGAAAAGTTCCCGAAGTTGGCTGCAAAAGAACTTGCCTGTTAAAAATGATGGCGACAACTAAAACGAAGATGCAGCACGACTTGCTTGGTCGTATTGCCCAGACAGGGCACGAAGATTGCTGGCGATCTCTCTCATTTCGTGGCCAGAGATATCAAGTTTGGTTAAGCCATCCAGAAAACACCGGTCACGCACTTCTCTGTATCCTTCGCACAGCACTTCACCGCTTGATGAGGTGCGATAGAAGACTTCCTTGCCGCGCTTGTCAGAAGTGATCAGCTCCATTTTAAGTAACTTCCGCAATGCATAATTCACTGTATGTGTGTCTTCTATATTTAAAAGAAAACAAATATCAGTTAAGCGTTTGTCGCGACCACGGTGATTAGTGTTATGTAATACCAAGATTTCAAGAGGTGTTAGATCTGTATTCCCAGCTGCAGACATACAACGTGTCATCCAACGGGAAAACGCATTATAGGCAATAATCATCCCGTACTCGACTTCGGATGCTTCCCAATTCTCGCCGTCTGCCAAATGGCGTGAGGAAACTATTCGTCGCTTTTCTTCTGACATTTCAACTATTCCTTTTACATTTTGACGTCATTACACTGACAAATTATAGTCAATTTAGCGGGAAGGGAAACCAATTTTCTATTCTGCTAAAATGGGCTTGCCGTTGCACTTCTCTCTCGGTTAACAGCGATGTTCTTTATATTGACTGCTGCGGCGCGGCATTTGCGATAGGTGATGTCCTGAGATATTTTTCGTTGCTCGGTCACCATTCGCCAATTTGTCCTTGTGAAAAAGGCGAAATTGCAGATCAATCGCGCACAGGGCAATATCCGCAGTTTCTCCTTCGTAATGCAAATGAAATAAGGCGGTTTGATCGGCGGAACCTCGAGCTCTAATTCTTAAGGTGGAATGGTAGTCACGTTAGTAGATCGAGAAAGAAATAAACGATATAGGTATGGGGCGAAGTTTGATACAAAATACCGCCCATGGCGCCAAAAATCGGTATGCCACGGCATCTTGTTGGATATCTCGAGACCGGTGGCGAAACGGTTTTGCAAGCATCAGAGGGTCAGTGTCTTGGCGTTTTGAAAAACGAATGTGGCGAAGAGCCTTTCATCACGAGTGCGGGACGATGTGTCGACAAACAAAAATAAAGGGGCCTAGCGTGATCCATCCAAAGCAGTTTTTGACCGCGCTGTTCGACTGTGCGGTTGCAACCGCAGATCCAATGCGGGTGATCTCAAAGTTTTTACCAGATCGGCCCAAGGGGCGGCTAATCGTTATTGGCGCAGGCAAGGCGAGTGCCCGCATGGCTGAGGCAGTAGAGACTGCCATTGGCCCTTGTGAAGGTATTGTAGTTACGCGGTATGGTTATGCGCGACGCTGCCAAGGGATTGAAATACACCAAGCCTCCCACCCCATTCCCGATGCCGCGGGGCAAGAGGCGACAAGAAAGATCATGGATTTGGTTTCTGGGTTAACGGAAGAGGACCATGTTCTTGTGTTGATTTCTGGTGGTGGCTCGGCATTGTTATGTGCTCCGATCCATGGGGTCAGCTTGGCAGATAAAATCCAGGTGAATGCGGCATTGCTGGCATCTGGTGCGCCGATTTCAGAAATGAATGTAATTCGAAAGCGTTTAAGTCGCGTAAAGGGTGGTAAACTGGCTGCGGCCTGTTTTCCCGCCAAGGTAACCTGCTTGATGATCTCGGATGTGCCCGGTGACGATATAGCGATGATCGCCTCTGGTCCCACGGTGGGGGACAGCAGCACCACTACTGAAGTCTTGCAGATACTAGCGGATCGCCAGATTGCAATTTCAAGGGCGGTGCGAGAAGCAATTCAGAATTCCGGCGAAACATTGCCCCCTGACGCCCCCATTTTTGACAATGTAGAAAACATCATTGTGGCCGCACCTCTGCAATCGTTAGATGCGGCGGCGAAGATGGCACAAAATTCTGGCCTAAATGCGAAAATTCTAGGGGACGCGATCGAAGGTGAGGCCCGAGATTTGGCTCGCTCGCATGTTCATCAGGCAATAGAAATGCAGCAAAATCTAAGCGTAGGTGATAGGCCGATTTTAATGCTATCGGGGGGGGAGTGTACGGTGACCCGCCGCGGGAACGGGATCGGGGGGCCAAATGCTGAATATGCTCTGGCTGCGGCGATTGCCTTGGAGGGGCGAGCCGGAATACATTTGGTAGCGGCTGACACAGATGGGGTTGATGGCGCGGCCGAGGTGGCGGGCGCATATGTCGGCCCAGATAGCTTGCGGCGCGCGCGCGAACACGGGATATCACCAGCACGCGCATTGCATGAAAATGATGCGCATACATTTTTCTCAACTCTGAAGGATCAGATAATACCGGGTCCAACCCTGACAAACGTAAATGATTTTCGCGCAATTCTTGTGTATCCAAATTCGGGCTAATGGGATCGGATACGAGGATCTGGTTAATGGCCGGATTTGACGTAGCGAACCTGCCGACCATCGCACCCCCTAGGCAATACGGGATATATTGGTGCGATCTAGGTGCGGGCATTGCATATCTGCGACGGCGTTTATCGGGGCAATCGCGCATGCCCAGGCCAAGAATCTGGCGTCAATATGGTAGTTGCTGTGAAACTTCTTCAAGGTGAGAAGCGGTAGGGCCTGTGATGGCGATACCCAAGCTAATCTTGGTTTATACACCGGGGCCTTTGGTTGGCGCGATCCAGTTGGCGGGGGCTTTTAGTATCAAATTAGAGCTGATCAGGATTGCTATGAATTCATAGGCAGGGATTACCACAACCCCTGCATCAGTTCACAACATGTGTATGAGAAAATGCCTTAATACATCTTGTCGCGGAAAACATATGTCACGATTTGGTCGCGGTTGATTTGGAAACGCTCGGCCAATTCATGATCTGATAACAGGTTCATCTGCTCGATTTGAGCGGTGCGCGACTGTGCAATAGAAACCTGAGTAAGAAAGTCTAGGGCAGCATTTCCTGACTTTTTTAGTGCAGTCATAAGGATAGCTAGCGGAGCAGTTTTGTATTCTACGAATTGGCTTTTTGGTAGGACTTGTGGCATTGGAAACCTCATTGTTAAGTTCAACGTTTAATTCCCTCCCTTGAGCTAAATCTAGGGCTGATGGGCATGTATAACAATGTCATAGAATGCATAGTCGCTTTGCGTCTTGTGCATTGCTTGATGGGGATGTCGATTGGGAGCGCTAAAGCATCCAGAACCAGATCGCCAGATCCCAAACAGGTCATCTGAATGTAATAAAAGCATAGGTTAAGGGGCGCGGATATCTAGAGGTAGACAGATGCGCTGTGCTCTTGGTTCGACAAATGCAGGCATCGCTGACTCAATGAAAAACAGCGCCGAAGATTATTCGGCGCTGTGGTAAAAAATAGTGATCTGACTCGCGGTTTAGAAATGCGCGGAACGTGTTGTTCCTGGCTTTGCGATGGGTGGGGAAAACTTTGTAAGATCAATGCCCTCTACGGCAGCTATGTATTCCTCGATTGTTGGTGTGCGACCCAAGATCGCCGATAGAACGACAACCGGCGTTGACGCCAACAGGGATTCACCCCGCTTTTCGGCGCTATCTTCCACAACACGACCTTGGAACAGGCGGGTTGAGGTGGCCAAAACGGTATCGCCCTTGGCGGCCTTTTCTTGGTTGCCCATACACAGGTTACACCCAGGGCGTTCTAGGTAGAGAATATTCTCATACTCAGTACGCGCATCGCTTTTAGGGGCACTATCATCAAACTCGAAGCCTGAGTATTTTTGCAGGATTTCCCAGTCACCCTCGGCCTTCAGTTCATCAATGATGTTGTAGGTCGGGGCCGCTAGCACCAGTGGCGCCTTGAAGGATACGCTACCTTGGGTTTTTTCTAGGTTGCGCAACATTTGGGCCACGATTTTGATATCGCCCTTGTGCACCATACAAGAACCAACAAACCCAAGGTCGACCGTCTTCTCGGCCTTATAGTAGGATATCGGGCGAATGGTGTCATGGGTATAGCGCTTGGATACATCCACATTGTTCACATCAGGATCGGCAATCATTGGTTCTATGATTTCATCCAGATCAATAACAACCTCGGCAAAGTAGTTTGCATTAGCATCTGGAGCCAGCGCGGGTTTGGTACCGGATTTGATCTCTTCGATACGGTTGCTGGCGATATCTATCAGGCGTTGTAGCATGCCATTTTCATGCTCCATGCCTTTTTCTATCATGATCTGAATACGGGATTTGGCGATTTCCAATGACTCGATCAATGTTGCATCTTCAGAGATACAAATCGAGGCTTTGGCCTTCATTTCCGCAGTCCAATCCGTGAAGGTAAAGGCCTGATCGGCCAGCAATGTGCCGATATGCACCTCGATGATGCGGCCTTGGAACACGTTGTCGCCGAATTGTTTCAGCATCTGTGACTGTGTCGCGTGCACTACATCGCGGAAATCCATGTGATCAGCCATTTGACCCTTGAATGTCACCTTAACTGATTCAGGGATCGGCATGGTAGCCTCGCCTGTCGCCAGCGCCAGTGCAACGGTCCCAGAATCCGCACCAAAGGCCACGCCCTTTGACATGCGGGTGTGGCTGTCGCCGCCGATAATAATTGCCCAGTCATCCACAGTGATATCATTCAAAACCTTGTGGATTACGTCTGTCATTGAATGATAAACGCCTTTGGGATCTCGACCGGTCACCAATCCAAATTTGTTCATAAATGCCATCAATTTAGGCGTGTTCTCTTGGGCCTTGAAATCCCAAACAGAAGCTGTGTGACACCCAGATTGATAGGCACCATCTACAGAGGGTGACAAGATAGTTGCCGCCATCGCTTCCAGTTCTTGGCAGGTCATCAGGCCAGTGGTGTCTTGTGACCCAACGATGTTCACTTTGACCCTTGCATCAGACCCAGCGTGTAGTGTTTTGCCCGGTGTTGCACCGCGCGCATTTGCGTTGAAGATTTTTTCAACGGCGGTCATGCCTTGGCCCTCGTGGGACACTTCTTTTGAGGGGGCGAATACTGATTTTAGTTCAACACCCAATATTTCGGCTGCGACTGTTTGCAATTTTTTGCCGAATACAATCGCATAAGAGCCTCCTGCTTTCATGAACTCTAGTTTTTGCGGTGTGAAAGAGGCAGAAATGTCGGTCAATTCTTCGCCACCATCGGCGCTGTATAGCTTCTTTTTCTTGGTGTTGATTTTCAGAACTGTGCCTGTTTCAACCGAGTATAGCTGTTCCAGAATTGGGTTGTCGTCGTTGTTCAGGATTGGCTTGCCTTCTGAATCCAATTTCTTGACCCAGTTTTTCAGATCGATACCAATCCCCCCAGTTACGCCAACGGTTGTTAGGAAAATTGGCGAGATACCATTGGTGCCTGCAACAATTGGTGCAAAGTTTACAAAGGGCACATAGGGGCTTGCTTGTTTACCAGTCCAAAGGGCTACGTTGTTTACGCCAGACATCCGCGAAGAGCCAACACCCATGGTACCTTTTTCAGCGATCAGCATCACTTGTTTGGTGGGGTGCTGAATTTTAAGTGCCTGGATTTCTTTCTGCGCGTCTTCTGAGATCAGACATTTACCGTGCAGCTCACGATCCGAGCGCGAGTGCGCTTGATTACCTGGAGACAATAGATCGGTAGAGATATCGCCCTCTGCGGCAATATAGGTAACGATTTCAATTTCTTCGTCGATTTCGGGAAGCTTGGTGAAAAACTCACCTTTGGAATAGCTCTCAAGGATATCTAGCGCAATTTTATTTCCCGCGTCATATGCGGCCTTCAGGCGATCCGTATCGGCTTCGTATAGGAATACTTGGGTCTTTAGAACCTCGGCTGCTTGCTTGGCTATATCCGCGTCATCGCCTAACGCCAAATCAAGCAAGACATCAACAGAAGGTCCGCCCTTCATATGCATCAGCAACTCGAATGCGAACTCTGGGGTGATCTCCGCTACTTCGGCTGTTCCCAGAATGATTTCTTTCAGGAATTGCGCCTTTGATCCTGCGGCGCTGGTTGTGCCGGGTAGGGTATTGTAGATGAAAAAATCCAAAGATTGCGCACGATGCTGGTGATTTGCATCTCTGATCTGGGCGATGATTTCATCTGTCAAATCCGCCGTATCGATTGGCTTGGGGTTCAGGCCCTGTTTTTTGCGAGTTTCGATTTCGGTTAAATAGTCTGTGTACAAGCTCATGATTATCCCAGTCTGTTTGCGTTAGATTAAGCTGCTCAACGGGTATCAGTGTAACTGGCGAATCCGAGATAAGCTTGTTGTATGCCGAGGTATACCAAATGGGCTTGACATGCAAGCCTCCATCTGCACCAGCATGGGGCAATTGTAGTTGATTAATACAACAAGTCCAAGCCTATAAGGCAGGTTTAAGGGCGGGGGGCATATCGATGGCCACCTGCTAAGCGCGTGCCTTTTTTCGGGTGGGGTCAAGGAACGGTAATGCACAGACCGTACCGAGATGCCGCTTCATATGTCCATCAAGACGCCCGATTTCTAGTTCTTGATTTTCTTCGGATTGCTCTATCGCCACGCGGGCCATAGCGATTGCATGCCCCAATTGCGGGGAATAGCTGGCGCTGGTGACCATCCCCACCTGTTCGCGCCCAAGATAGACTGGATCGCCATGGGCGGGGGCTTCGGCTCCCGTTAATTTAATCCCGACCAATTTGCGACGAACACCTGCGGCATTGCGCATGAGTGCCGCGCGCCCAACAAATGCCTCTTTGGCGAAATCAACAGCAAACCCAAGGCCGGATTCCAGCGCATCTATATCTGGGCCAAATTCGGCTCCCGAAATCATCAATCCCGCCTCTAGGCGCAGCATCTCTAGGGCCTCACCGCCCATTGGAACCAGCCCTTCCGGCTGGCCCGCATCAATTACGGCATCCCAAATAGCCGTTGCATCATTGCGGTCACAGAAGATTTCATATCCCAGTTCGCCAGTAAATCCCGTGCGACAGAGCATAAAGGAGGGGCCATCTACATCCCCAAGGCGCGCAATCGTGAAGCCAAACCATTTTATATTGTCCAAGGCAGGACGCGCAGGGTTGCTATAGGTTAGCTTGCGTAGAATATCTCGTGATTTCGGCCCTTGAATGGCCAGATTCACCATCCGATGCCCTAGGGCACGTATATGAACGTTCAGCCCCAACTCCTGGGCCATTTCACGCAGATGGAGTGCTGAGTTATCAGACCCACAGCACCAGCGATAGGTGGTGGGTTCGATACAAAACAATGTGCCATCATCCAAGACGCTACCGCGTTCGTCGCACATCAACGCATAAAACCCACGGTGCTGTGCCAGCTTGTCTACGTTTCGGGTTAGGCAGTGTTGCAACAGGCGCGCGGCATCAGGGCCGATGATATCGAATTTTCGCAAGCCCGACATATCTTGCAGGGTCGCGGCGTTCTTACAGGCCCAATACTCCTCAATAGCACCGGTGGTATCAAAATGTGTTGGCGTCCACAAATCACGAGCGACTGTAAAGGAGCTGGTGAGCTGAGATGTGCGGGGGTGAAAGGCTGAATGGCGTGTCATTTTTGCGCTATCCTCTGGGTTAGCGCGCCAAGCTACTGAATGGGTAATTGAACTATCCTCCTCGTAAATGCGGATATGAATATCTGTGGGATTCCAGCCGTTGATGGGATCTACATCATCTGGGCAGGCCGTAGATACACAGACCAAATCGGTCTTGGCTTCTAGTGCTACATAATCTCCTGGACGCGACCATGCCTCATCAGAGGCCAGATGGCCATGATCGGGATCCATCCAAGAGTTAAAGAAAAAGTTGATGGCAGGCCAAGCTGCTCGCCGCTTTATTCCATAGGGTTCAAAGGCCTCTGAAATATTATCCGAGCAATTTATGTGCCCTGGAAAGCCTCGATCCTCGTAGCCGCGTGCAGTACAGGCCAGGGCAAATGTATCGTGGCGTCCTACTGTATCTTGGCGTACAGATAATAGCGCACGCATGTCTTGGTCGTAAAATTTGTCATGAAGACCGGGCAGGGGGTAAGCCGCGCGGGCCATTGTACGCGATACGGTTGAATCGATATAGCGTTCAACACCAGCATCCAACGCAGAGCTGCGCATTGCCATGAAATCTGAACATTGCTGACCTTCTACATCGATGATTTGCACAAATTGCCCCTTGGTCAATTCATAGGATAGGGCTGTTGCGCGCTTTACGCGCCACTCATCGCGCACATGACCCAATGGCGGGGGTAAATCCTGATCCAGCCTATGCCCTGCAGGTGGTTGGATGTGGATGGAAAACCGCCCGCCCCCCCCCTGTGACAGATAATCCCGTGCAACTGGTGCAATAACAAAGACTGTACAATTGCATGGTAGCGAGGTGACATGTAGTGCGCCGACTTCTGATGTGGCATCAAAAAGTGGCGCAAAGCTCGCATCAGATATTTGCCCGCCGCGTGCGGATGTAAGGGCAATCATTTCACGTTCATCAAAAGAACCAAGGCTGTGCCGTGGCAGGGGGACCCCATCGGCATGAAAGACATCTGGGCTAAAGTTCACATCCCCCGCCGATAGGGCGGTGATATAGGCCGCGGAACCCCCCTCGACATTTGTGATCGATAGGATGGAACCCGCCAATAGATCAAGGCGTTGAGCCTCGCCGCATTGGGCTTCTTTTACGTAGATATCGGATGTCTTCAGGCCTCGTATGCGAGGGGGGATTAGCTGTTGCATCGTGATATACCATTTCTGTGTAACCGGTTACTTGGTGGGGTGGTTAATTTTGCTCGTTTGCCCTTGGGGCGGGATTGGGGTATTCTATTCGGGATATCTCAGTTAACTATTTGTTCGTTTTCTGTGTCAAGGAAAAATACCAGTCGAATACGAAAGAATACCCAAGTGCCCCCAAAAATCGGAAAAATCAGGGATGTTGCCCGCGAAACAGGTTTGTCGACAGCAACAGTTTCACGTGTGATGAATGGTAATCCCAAGGTTAACCCTGAAATGCGGGCCACTGTTTTAGCCGCGGCGAAGAAATTGAATTACGTCCCCAACCCTGCGGCGCGCGCCCTGAGCACAAATCGATCCAAAACCGTTGCGGCGATTATTCCGACCATCGATCATTCGGTCTATGCAAAATACATTACCGCCGTGGAAAAAACCCTAAGTGCGAGAGGTTACACATTGGTTTTGGCGATTTCCAATGCCGATGCGCAAATGGAATGTGACGCAGCAGAAAAATTGATCGCCATGGGGGCCGAAGCCTTTATTCTAACAGGTGCAAAGCATAGTGCCGCGCTGATTGACCTATTGGATCGTTGTGCAAAGCCGCTGGTGTTTACATCGGTTTTCGATGATCAAAGCGCTATTCCCACAATTGGATATGACAATCAGGCCTTGGCAAAAGCCGCGATAGCCCATCTACAGGAGCATGGGCACCGCGATATTGCGGTGGTATACGGGAGCTTAGCCGAGAATGACAGAACTGTTACGCGGCTAAAGGGTGCGCGCATGGCTCTGGGTTCTGCCGACAACACACTTTTTTTCGAGGTCGACCTAAGTGTCGAGGGCGGGCGCAGGGCGGCAATGGAAATCCTGAATACGGATAAACGCCCCAGTGCTATTCTGTGCTTCTCTGATGTATTGGCCTTGGGTGTTATGTTCCTCTTACAGAGCCAAGGCATCCGCATCCCTCTGGATATTTCTGTTATGGGCTTTGATAATCTGGATTGGTCGCGCCAATCTTATCCAAGCCTCACCACCATAGATTTACCTGCCTCTCAAATGGGCGCTGAAGCGGCGCTACAGATTATGAGGCGACTAGAGGAAGACCACCCCATGTCTAGCCTAGACTTGCCCGCGAAAATCATGCGTCGCGGATCAGTTGGGCCTGTGCGTCACAGGCCCTAGCGCCAATTACCGTCCCTTCCAAACAGGATCTCGTTTCTCGGCAAAGGCGCGCGCACCTTCGCGCTGATCTTCGCTGCCATATAGAATATCCACACTTTTCAACTGGCGCTGAGTAATTCTGTTCATCGTGTCTTGGAATTTGCTGTTTTCTGCATCGCGCACCACCTCTTTGATAGCAGCATAAACCAATGGCGGGCCAGAGGCTATGAGGCGCGCTAATTCCCATGCGCGATCCATCAATTGCCCGGCCGGCAATACCTCGTTTATCAAACCCCAACTTCTTGCCTCGGCTGCGTCAAACCAGCGCCCCGTCAGCAACAACTCCATAGCGATATGATAGGGAATGCGTTTCGGTAGCTTTATGCTGGCGGCATCGGCAACGGTACCAGAGCGTATTTCAGGCAATGCAAAGGTTGCATGGTTTGCGGCCAAAATCATATCGGCTGATAGCGCCAATTCCAACCCGCCACCACAGGCGATGCCGTTTACCGCAGCGATTACCGGCTTGTTCAAGTCGCGCAATTCCTGCAACCCGCCAAATCCACCAACACCATAATCCCCATCCACCGCATCGCCCCCGGCGGCGGCCTTCAGATCCCATCCGGGGCAGAAGAATTTTGTGCCCGATCCGGTTATAATCGCGACGCGCAAATCTGGGTCATCGCGAAATTGAGCAAAAGCTCTGCCCATTTCTCGGCTAGTGGCTAAATCAATTGCATTCGCTTTTGGTCGGTCAAGAACGACCTCTAGGATGTTATCTTCTTGGCGGATCTTCAACGGAGACATAATCTATCCTTTCCTTATTAGAGCATCTACGGCAACGGCGCGTTGGGCCGTGCAAATCAACGGGTTAACCTCGATCTCGCTGATCGTATCTGCATTTTCAAACACGTATGACTGAAGCGTATCAATCGCACGCCAGAGCGCATCTCGATTGATCGGGGGGGCAGCGCGGTATCCTTCAAGCAATGGTGAACAGCGTAGTTTCTCCATCGCGCACATTACGTCAGACCGGGTGCAGGGTAAAAGCAGAGAAACTGTGTCGCGCAGAATTTCGGTATGAATGCCCCCGGCACCAAGGGTCAATACATACCCATGCGCTTGATCGTGCGTCACCCCAACCAACAACTCTACTACGCATTCTGAGATCATTTCCTCGATCAAGATATCACCGCCACCCATATCCTTGGCTGTGCGTTGCACCTGATCGGCGGCAATGTTAAGGCGCACGGCGCCTGCCTCGGATTTATGGGCAAGCCCAATACGCTTTAGGGCAAAAGGGCCGTTAACATGGGTGGTAAATTCGGTCAGGTCGCGGGGATTTTGTACTTGCATCGATTTTGGGATGTCGAGACCTTGATTTGCCAGTATCTGTTTTGCTTCTGCCTCGAAAATTGTTTCCGGGTTAGAAACATTACGCGGCAGCAATATTGGCACGTCATGCGGCGGTGCAAGATGCGCGCAGGCGCTGATTGCGGCCAAGGTTTCATCCAACCCATAAAAGGGAACCACACCGTTTTTCATCAATCGTTGAGCGGTGCTCAAAGGCAAGAGTTCTGGTAAAGTCGCCACAAGGCCAAAGGGAGATCCGGTCGAAGTATGGGCGAATATTGCCGCCTCTGTTGCGCAATCCCAATCCACTGCATCAGTGGTGGGGTAGTCCACTATTGATAGGGTGAGATTAAATTCGCCCCCAGTCATTGCAGCCCACGCAGCCCCCATTGCCGCCGTATCACGCCAAATATAGGTGTTGTAGTCCAATGGATTTTGCAAAGCGATCATGGGCCCTACAACGCCGCGCAAATCCTGTTCTTGCTTATGGCTAAGTGGTGGGAATTCCAATGCATAACGCAAAGCAGCATCTGCAACGAGGCTGGCCTCGCCACCAGAACAGCTTATAGAAGCGATTTTTGGCGCCTTTAGTGGCCCGTGAATATGCAACAGTTTCAGCGTTTCTAGCAGGCTGGGCAATGAGGAAACACGTGCAATGCCAAGGCGATCTAGAAAGGCCTGAGCGCCCGCATCACTACCGGCCAATGAAGCTGTATGAGACAGGGTTGCTGATTGCGCCAAAACAGAGGCGCCGACCTTTAATACAACAAGGGGCACACCCTTCTTATGGGCTATTTGGGCCAGTTTTTCCCATGCGCGTAAATCTGAAAACCCTTCTACATGCAAACCAATGGCGGTAATACGCGGGTCATCTAGTAGCGCTGTCGCGATCTCTGCTTGTGACGTCTGGGCCATGTTTCCGCAAGTCACTACAAATGCTATCGGCACAGCACGCAGTTGCATGGTTAGGTTGATGGCGATGTTTGAGCTTTGGGTAAGGATGGCAACCCCATTAGGAATGCCCTGTGCACCGTGCTGATCCGGCCAGAGCAAGGCCCCATCTAATGCATTGATAAAACCATAACAATTCGGCCCTAGTATGGGCATCTTACCTGCGGCCTGTAGCAGGGCATCTTGTAGGGCCGCGCCGCTTGGATCTTCTTGGCTTGCCTCAGAAAACCCGTTTGCAAAGCAAACCGCCCCGCCGGCATTGATCAAGGCAAGTTCTCGAACCAAGTCGATAGTAACGTGTCTATTAACCCCGATGAAAACCGCATCAGGTGCATCAGGCAGTGCAGATATTGATCCATAGGTTGCCAAATCGGAGATTGTGGATTTACGTGGGTGTACCGGCCAAATCTCACCACCAAAGCCCATGTTCCGCGATTGTTGAATGACCTGATCGCACCATGCGCCGCCACCAATAACGGCGATGGATGAGGGGTATAGTAATCGCGATAATCTATGGGTCATAACCTATGCCCTCAATGGGCGCAGAAGGTCTCGCGATATAATGTGACGTTGAATTTCCGAGGTTCCATCCCAGATGCGCTCTACGCGCGCATCACGCCAAAACCGCTCGATTGGAAAATCATCCATCAATCCCATTCCCCCGAAAATTTGCAATGTCATATCTGTGACCCGTGCCAGCATTTCAGATGCATATAGTTTGGCCGAGGCAATCTCTCGGTTGGCAGGTTTGCCCCGATCAAGGCGCCATGCAGCAGATAGGGTTAAAAATTCTGCCGCATCTATTTCGGTGATCATATCCGCAATCTGAAACCCAATACCTTGGAATTTCCCGATGGGTTGCCCGAACTGATGGCGTTCTGCTGCATAGGTTAAGGCATGATCAAAACAACGCCGAGCGCGCCCGACACAAAATGCGGCAACGGTTAGACGCGTGGCATATAGCCAATCGTTCATAACCGAAAATCCGCCATCAACCTGTCCCAAAACCTGTGCATTCGGCAGGCGACAATTGTTGAAATAGAGCACATAGTTTTTGTAACCGCGATGCGATACAGAGGTGTATCCTGCACGCACCTCAAACCCAGGGGTATCGCGATCAACCAAAAATGTAGTGATGCGTTTTTTCGGGCCCCTTGGGGTTTCATCAACACCAGTTGCCACAAAAACGATAAAGAAATCCGCATGCTCTGCACCCGAGATAAAATGCTTGGTTCCGTCGATCACCCAATCATCGCCATCACGCAAAGCCCGACATTTCATGCCGCGCACATCAGAACCCGCATCAGGCTCTGTCATAGCAAGAGCATCAGAACGTTCGCCGCGCACGGCTGGGTATAAATACCGTGCGCGTTGTTCTTCGTTACAGGCCATCAATATGTTCTGCGGGCGGCCGAAAAAATGCGTAAGCGCCATTGACCCACGCCCCAGCTCGCGCTCTACCAATGTGAAATCCAGATGGCTTAGACCTGCGCCACCAACGGTTTCAGGAAAATTACAAGCGTAAAACCCAAGGTCGATGCATTTTTGCTTGATCTCTTGCCCCAACTCGTATGGCACGGTTCCTGTGCGCTCAACCTCTGCCTCATGGGGGTATATTTCCTTTTCGACAAAATTGCGCACTGTAGATACGATCATCTGCTGTTCGTTGCTCAGCTCAAAATCCATCGGCGGCTCCTATTTCTTTTCAGAGATTAGATCGCAGCTTGCGGATTTTGTTCGTGCCGTAATAGAGTAATATCATGCAAAAATCGAAAAAATCAGCGCCAACGCGGACACAAAAAATCGATCTATTGTTGTTCGATCATTTTTCTAATCACTGTTTGGCAAATATTGTCGAACCTCTGCGCGCAGCAAATACCCTGTCGCGCGAGAATCTCTATCAATGGCGATTTTTAACTATCGGCGGGCACAGTGTAGACAGCTCTAGCGGGCTACAAATTATGCCACATCTACCTTTGAAACAGGGGCAGGGGGACCTATTAGCGATTATGCCGTCCTACGAATTTCGCGCATTGAACAGCGCAGATATGCGCGCCGCGATACATAGCGCAGCGCGACGTTATTTAGTTACGGCGGGGTTTGATACAGGCAGCTGGTTGATGGCGCAAGCGAGCTTGTTGGATGGAGTACCCGCTACCATACACTGGGAAGAGCTTGCGGCGTTTGCAGAAGCGTTTCCCGAGGTAGAGGTCGTACGAGAGCGGTTTGTAATTGCAGGGAATCGCATCACCTGTTCTGGTGCCATGGCCGCTTTTGATCTAACCATACAGCTGATCGCGCGTGACCATGGCGCATTGCTGGCGTTTGATGTTGCGCAGATGTTCATGCATGCAGATCAAAATACCGGTATTGATCGCCGCATTTCTAAACATTCCGGAATTGTAGATCGCGCGCTTCATCTTATGCAGCAAAATATTGAGAAGCCACTGCCCATTTCTATTTTGGCACATCGTGTCGGCACCAGTCAAAAACTGTTGGAAACGCGGATGCGCGCGGCGGTAAACGAAACCCCAAGCGCCGTTTACCGCCGCTTGCGGTTGAATTTGGCACATAAGTTGATCGCAGAGACCAATAAATCGGTGGCCGAAATAACTGTGCGTTGTGGCTATGAAAATGCCACGGCGATGACGCGTGCCTTTAAGACTCAGTTTGGGTATCCCCCCCAAAATCTGCGCCGCAGAAATAAAGCATATTAAGCTGTGCGCGCTTGGCCAACATGCCGACCGGCCCCATCTGGCATAGGATAGGCCGCATGGGCGTTGGCAATGGATTTGAGCTTTTCCTCAATTTCTGCGCTGGGCAAAGCGGATTTGCGCGTCGTTAAATTCATATGCACCAATAGGGTTTCAACCGTAGCCGCAATATCCCCGTTTGGCCCGATAATACTGTGAAACAGATGCAATTTTCGCCCCTTACCCTGTAGCACTTGTGTCGTGATAAATATGCGATCTCCACTGTGCAGTTCCGTTAGGTATCGGATATGGTTTTCGACGGTGAAATAGCTGTAGCCTGCGGCAACATAGTCGGGCCCGGCTCCGATCATTTCCATGAATTGATCGGTGGCAAGAGATGCGGCCTCTAGGAAATGTGCTTCGTTCATATGACCGTTATAGTCAGTCCAGCTTTGGGGGATGGCGCGCGAAACGGTGATGGGCAGGTCATGTGATTTTGGTAACTTCAGCGTTTGCTCATGGGTAGATAGCGTCGCTCCAGCCCCTGATTGAGATTTTTTCAGTGAGCGCATCATTCCCACCAGATTATCATCGCGCAGGTGCTCTAGTTGTCGAATTGATAGATGGCCTGATTGGGCATCCGATTGGTCAGAGATCAGATCAACCAAGCTCTCGGTAAATTCCGGCACATCCATCAGCTTTGTCCAAGGCCACTTCAACGCTGGGCCAAACTGGGCCAGAAAATGTCTCATGCCAGCTTCGCCTCCAGCAATGCGGTATGTTTCAAATAACCCCATTTGCGCCCAGCGTAGACCAAACCCCATGCAGATGGCATCGTCTAGCTCTTTGGTGGTGCAAATCCCATCCTTGATCAACCAAAGCCCTTCGCGCCAGACAGCCTCGAGCAAGCGATCTGCGATATGGGCATCGATCTCTTTGCGCACCATCAGGGGATACATTCCAAGCGCGTTCAGAACCATGCTGGCTCTGGCACAATGATCCGGATCTCCGACCAACTCGACCAACGGCAATAGATAGACTGGGTTAAAGGGATGGGCCACAATGATACGTTGGCCGTTGGTGTTTAACTCTGAAGGTTTAAAACCTGATGTAGAGGATGCGATGATTGCGACCTCTGGGGCATGGGTGTTGATATTGGCGTGAATTTCATGTTTTATGTCCAGCCTCTCTGGCACGCTTTCTTGGATCCAGTCCACGCCGTCCAGCGCATCAGATAGGGCCTCGTGATAGCTGATCCTACCCTCGGGGGGGAGTAGGCGATCATAGAGCGCGGGCAGGGATCTGCGGGCATTGTCTAGAACAGTGCTGATTTTGCGGCTGGCCTCTGGATCTGGGTCAAAAACACGCACATTCCACCCATTTAGCAAAAACCGCGCTGCCCATCCGCCGCCAATAACCCCGCCGCCAATAATCGCAGCACTTTTCGGAGCACTACTCATTGCGCATCACCCCTTGCGCACTTGGCGCGCGTTTTATCAGGCCAAGGCGCGTACGCACTTGCTCGGGGCCGATGACCTGTGCGCCCAATCCTTCGATGATACCGACTGCACGCTCAACCAACTGTGCATTGGTGGCCAAAACGCCTTTGTCCAGCCACAGATTATCCTCTAGTCCCACACGAACATTGCCACCGGCCAAAATTGATTGCGCCACATAGGGCATTTGTGCGCGGCCAAGGCTAAAGGCCGACCAGTGCCAATCTGGCGGCACATTATTGACCATAGCCAGAAAGGTACTCAAGTCATTTGGTGCGCCCCAAGGCACCCCCATACACAGCTGAACAAGGGCTGGGCTCTCAAGAATACCTTCTTTGACCAATTGTTTGGCAAACCACAAATGGCCGGTGTCGAACGCCTCGATCTCTGGTTTAACGCCAAGATCGGTCATCATCTGCCCCATAGCGCGTAACATCCCTGGGGTGTTTGTCATCACATAATCAGCTTCGGCAAAATTCATCGTGCCACAATCCAAAGTGCAAATTTCCGGCAGGCATTCGGCGATATGGGCCATGCGCTGGCTGGCGCTGGCCATATCAGTCTCGGTATCATCCAAGGGTAGGGGGCATTCGCTGGGGCCAAACACCATATCCCCGCCCATGCCGGCAGTTAAATTTAACACCACATCAACCTCTGCATCTCGAATGCGGTCTGTGACCTCGCGGTATAGATCCAAGCGCCGCGCTGGGGCGCCTGTTTCTGGATCGCGCACATGGCAATGCACCACGGCCGCGCCCGCCTTGGCGGCCTCTATCGCCGAGTCCGCGATTTGTTTGGGCGATCGGGGTACATGGGGGCTGCGATCTTGGGTAGCACCGGATCCGGTTACGGCACAGGTGATGAAAACCGCGTTGTTCATTTCTAGGGGCATCTCTGTCCTTCTTTGCTGGGGTATTGCATTATCGAGGCTAGCGGGGACGCGGGCTTGATATGTAATCAAAATTCGGCATAAATCTTACAAATGTCGGATAAATCTATGCATACTTTTGAGTTTCTGGTGTTTGACGGTTTTTCAAACATGGTTTTGGCCAGTGCGCTGGAACCATTGCGTGATGTGAAAATGCGTGCCCAAGGGGCGAAATTGAATTGGGTGGTGAGCACGTTGGATGGTCAAGAGCTTCGCAGCTCTAGCGGGCTACGAATTGCGCCCGACACTAAATTTGACGCCGCGCAATCAGGGCGCACCTTGATTTTACTATCGGGTTATTTTTTTCGAGACCAGATTACCGTCGATTTAGAAAAGAAACTGCGCCAAGTCGCGCGCCATAATGACCCGATTATCGCCATGGATGGGGCGGCTTGGATGCTGGCATCGGCGGGGTTGCTGGATGGCAAGGCCGCTACGATCCATTGGCAAGAGTTCGCAGATTTTCAAGAGGCGTTTCCCGCGGTCAAGGTCTCCACGGCACGCTTTACCCGTGCGGGGCAATTCATTTGTTGTGGTGGGGCTAGTACCGCCTTGGAGATGATCCTAGAGTTGATCAAAGAGCGATTTGGCACGGCGGCGGCCTTTGATGCATCGAATATGTTTTTGTATGATCCAGCGCGGCAAAATGAATTTGGGCGCGGTGCACAGGTGCTGCGCCGAACTGGGCCCCCAAAGGTATTGAATGCACTGAATGTCATGGCCGAACATATCGAAGACCCGCTCAGCACCTTTGAACTGGCGGCACAGGTTGGGGTTTCAGAGTGTGGGCTAAATCGCGCCTTCCAGCGCGAGTTGGGACTATCTGTGGGGAAGTATTATCGCCTGTTCCGTTTGCAAAAAGCGCGAGATCTGGTGCTGGGCACGGGCTTGTCGCAGGAACAGATTGCCCTGCGTTGTGGCTATGCATCGGGGGCTTCGCTTGCGCGGGCTTTTCGCGCTGAGTTCGCGGTTTCGCTGCGTGATCTACGTGCACCAGCTTAGGTGGACTGAAGGCGTCGCATACGTATATTTGTACGCACAAAGGCCGCAATGAAAATCACGGTCAAAACCAATATGATGGTCGGGGCAGGCGCGCTGTCGAGATAGAAGCTGGCATAGACACCCAGAAACCCAGAGATCATCGTGACCAGAACCGCTAGGGGTAGCATATGCTCAAACCTCTTAGTCAGCAGAAAGGCAATCGCACCAGGGGCTATCAGCAGACCAATGGACAGAATGATGCCAACAGAACTAAGCGTGGCCACAATGGTGAGCGAAATTAGGGTTAAGAGACCATAGTGCAGCCAAGCAACCCGAAGGCCAACCGCCTGTGCTTGTATCGGGTCAAAGGCATGCAACAAGAAATCGCGTCGCTTGGCAATTACCACAAAGGCTACGGCCGCTGAGATCAGCGCCGATGTCATCAGATCGCCCGCGCTGACGCCCAGCATATTGCCAAACAGGATGTGATCCAAATGCACGTCACTGGTGATTTTCGTATAGAGCACGATCCCAAAACCAAACATACCCGAGAAAACAATTCCCATCACGGTATCTTTTTTTACGCGGCTGTTCTCGGCCAGAAACCCAGTGGCCACCGCACAGACCATACCGGCAAAAAAGGCCCCGATAATCAAGGGGATGTGCAACAGATAGGCCAAGACGACCCCCGGAAGAACCGCGTGACTGATGGCATCGCCCATCAATGACCAGCCCTTTAGCACCAAATAGCACGACAGCAGACTGGTGGGCAGAGAGATGATCGCCAGCATCAAAAACGCATTGTTCATAAAGGCGAATTGAAAGGGCTGTAGGAGTATCTCCATTATCGGGGCTCCACTGCGGCAGCGGCGCGGCGGCGTGCGGATAAATACCCGTGCTTAGGCGCCAAGAAAAAAGCCAAAACAAAGATCAAGGTTTGCAGGGATACAATTAACCCCCCCGTTGCCCCATCAAGGAAGAAGCTGAAATATGCACCAAGAAAGCTGGTGCCCGCACCGATCGCAACGCTTAGCACCAGCAGGCGCGGAAACCGATCCGTTAGCAAATAGGCCGTCGCGCCGGGCGTAACAACCATCGCAATAACCAAAAACGCCCCTACGGTCTGTAGTGCGGCCACACAAGAGGCTGAGAGCAAAGTGAAAAACACCCCCTTCAAATACCACGTGTTGATGCCGATTGATCGCGCATGGCTTTCATCAAAAAACGTAACCATCAGATCTTTCCATTTGGCCGTTAGTATGGCCAAGGTCACAAGGCCAATAAGGGCCAATTGCAGCGTATCACTGGGGGTAATGGCCAGGATATTGCCCATGGTAATGGTTTGGATGCTAACCGATGTGGGGGAAAGTGATACCATGAACAGCCCCAGCCCGAAAAATGAGGTAAAGATCAGGCCAATGATCGTATCCTCTTTTAGCCCAGAGCGGGCGTTTAAAAACAACATGGTACCCGCGGCCAATCCCCCAGCCGCAAAGGCCCCTAGGGCAAAGGGAAGGCCCAGCATATAAGCCCCCGCAACACCAGGAACGATAGAATGGCTAAGGGCATCGCCAATCAGCGACCAGCCCTTTAGCATCAAATATGCTGATAAAAACGCACAGACACCGCCCACCAGCGCCGATACCCACATAGCGTTAAACATATACCCATAGCTAAAGGGCAGAAGCAGGGTCTCTATCATTTTTTGCTCTGCTTTTGGTCGTCGTAGATCACAAATGGGCGCTCGTCATCGGTGATTACATGTACTTTGCGTGCATCATCATCATCGTGCAAATCTGCCCCCCCAAGAACGAAATGGCGCAAGACCCCGCCGAAGGCGATTTCTAGGTTATCACGGGTAAAAGTTTCTTCAGTGGGGCCATAGGCAAGAACTGTTTCTTTTACCAATACTGTTCGGTCGCAAAATTCGGGTACTGAGCCCAGATTATGGGTCGACACCAACATCACACGTCCCTCGTCGCGCATTTCGCGTAGCAGCTTGACGATGGCGTCCTCTGTCTGGACATCCACACCGGTAAAGGGCTCGTCCAACAGGATCACCTGCCCCTCTTGGGCCAATGCCCGCGCTAAGAAGACGCGTTTACGTTGACCACCGGATAACTCGCCGATTTGACGATGGCGAAATTCGGTCATGCCCACACGGGCAAGGGATTGCGTTACGGCTGTATGATCATCGGCCTTCGGGCGGCGCAAAAAACCCATATGGCCATAGCGACCCATCATCACCACATCCTCGACCAAAACAGGGAAGGTCCAATCGACTTCCTCTGCTTGCGGAACATAGGCAACCAAGTTCTGGCTAAGGGCCTGTTTAACTGGCATGCCGAGTACTGAAATCTGGCCCTTGGCAGCGGGAACAAAGCCCATGATGGCCTTAAAGAGTGTGGATTTTCCCGCGCCATTCACACCAACCAATGCGGTAATGGTGCCGCTGGGCACCTCGAATGTCGCATCACGCAGGGCCGTATTGCCATTGCGATAGGTAACGGTCACGTCGCGTGCCGAGATGCCCGATCCTGCGTGCGGGGTGCTCATTTAGAAAGACCCTGCAGCAAGGTCTGAGATGTAACGCGCAGCAGGTCTAGATATGTCGGAACGGGGCCATCTGCCTCGGTTAGGCTATCTACATACAGAACACCACCGTATTTAGCACCAGTTTCGCGTGCGACCTGCTTGGCAGGTGCTTGGGAAACCGTGCTTTCACAGAAAACAGCTGGAATACCATTGGTGCGCACCCCATCAATGACCTTGCGTACCTGTTGTGGGGTTCCTTGTGCATCCGCGTTGATGGGCCATAAATACAATTCCTGCATTTCAAAATCCCGTGCTAGATAGCTAAAGGCGCCTTCACAGGACACCAGCCAGCGCTGATCCGCGGGTATGGCCAATATGTCGCGTTTCAGCGGGGCAATGGCCTCGGTTATTTGGGTTTTGTAGGCCGCGGCATTGGCGTTATAAATCTCTGCATTATCTGGATCATGAGCCACAAATGCATCGCGGATGTTATCCACATAAATCAATGCACCAGATAGGCTCATCCATGCATGGGGATTGGGTTTGTCTTGATATTCACCCTCCGCAATGCTCATTGGAGCAATTCCAGCAGTCAATGTGGCACTGGGCACATCCGATAGATTGGCAAAAAACTGTTGGTACCACAGCTCTAAATTCAATCCATTCCACAGGATCAGATCCGCATCTTGGGCGCGGATAATGTCGCGAGGGGTTGGTTGGTACCCGTGAATTTCTGCACCTGCCTTGGTTATGCTTTCGACGATGGCGGCATCGCCGGCCACATTGCGCGCCATATCGGCAATCACAGTAAAGGTGGTAACGGCCTTGAATTTATCACCATCTGCAATGGCGCCTGTTGCCAGAAGGCCCGCGCAGAATGCACCAAGGGCGGTTTTCAGAAGGCGCTGTGCTGTTTTGGGCATATTTTATCCTATTCGGTCTGATTTGACACTTGCATATGAGAATTAGTCTTAGCTGTAAATAGGAATGATAATCATTCGCAACAAGAGGTCGTGATCAGTTAATCCTAAGGGCCTGCAAAGGGGTCAGTTTGGTAAATGACCTCGTCTAGGTACAGCCCATGCCCAGGGCAGACCGGCCCACATGCCGCACGTTCTTTGGCGTCTAGCGCCTCACGCACCTGATCTGGGTGCCATGCGCCTGCGCCCACGCGCTCTAATGTGCCAACAAAACTGCGCACTTGGTTATGCAGAAAACTGCGTGCGCGGATGGTAAAGCGGTATTCGATCCCCGTGCGCGATGGTATTTCCTCGATACTCAACTCATCCAAGGACTTCACAGGGCTTTGCGCTTGACAAATACTAGACCGAAACGTGGTGAAATCATGCTTCCCGATTAGATGGGCAGCACCTGCACGCATTTTGTCGATATCCAGGCCATAGGCCACCTGCCATACCCAACCCGCATCTACAACAACGGGCGCGCGCCGCGAGACCAGACGAAACACATAGCGCCGCTCTATTGCACCAAAACGGGCATGGAAATCATTATCTACCTGCGCACAGGCGGTAATGGAAATGGGCGCTGGGCGCAGGTGGAAATTCAACGCCTCATTCAGGCGAAAGGGTTGCCACTCTTTGTCCAGATGCACATGGGCAACTTGGCCCAAGGCATGCACCCCCTTGTCGGTACGCCCCGCGCCCTGAATTTCTACGGGTGTTGGGCATATTTTAGACAGGGCGTCCTCGATTGTGCCCTGAACAGATGGCACATCGCGCTGGCGTTGCCATCCGTGATAGGGGCGGCCATCATATTCTATTTTTATCGCATAATTTGGCATGGCCCTGCGATAGACCCAAAATATGGATTTGCCAAGGGGTACTAGGCATAGGCAAGGGGAATGATTAGGTTAGCCTCGAACACCAGTAAGGAAGTTGCGTGCAGAATATATTGGAGAACGCGCAAGAGCGCATGTTTGAAACCACGATACGGCTGGGTGTCACGGGCCTATCGCGGGCGGGCAAAACCGTATTTATCACCAGCCTGATTGCCAATCTTCTGGAACGGGGTCGCCTGACACAGGTGCCTGCTATTGCACGTGGTTCTCTAGCGGGTGTTTACCTGCGTCCACAACCGAATGATACCCTGCCGAGATTTGCCTACGAACAGCATCTTGGCGATATATTGGGCACCAATGAGGCCCCCAAATGGCCGCAATCCACCCGCGCCATCAGCCAGTTACGCCTGACCTTCAAAATCCACCCTCAGGGGTTTTTCTCAGGGATGCGCCGCACACATTTAGTACATTTGGATATTGTCGACTATCCTGGCGAATGGCTGCTGGATTTACCGATGCTGAAACAAAGCTACCAGCAATGGTCTCAACAGGCGATTGAGCAGGCCAAATCAACGCGCCGCGCGAAATTCAGCCAAGCATGGCGCCAGTTGGAAATTGATCCAGACGCCCCCTTGGACGAAACTATGGCCCAGACAGTCGCCGGCGCCTACACCGATTATCTGCGGCATAGTCATGATGCAGGGCTAGCGTCCTGTAGCCCGGGACGCTTTTTGTTACCTGCCGAGCTAGAGGGCTCGCCCGTGTTGACCTTTGCGCCGCTGTTAGGTGGCGGGAAAAAGGGATCATTGTATCATGCATTCGAGCGCAGGTTCGAGAGCTATAAATCGCGTGTGATCAAGCCATTTTTCAGAGATCATCTAGCGGGAATTGATCGCCAAGTTGTGTTGATGGATGTTTTGGGTGCCATGGCCTCGGGGCCTGCGGCGGTGCATGATCTGCGCCAAACCATGGTGGATGTACTAACGTGTTTTAAGGTGGGGAAAAACGGGATGTTTTCTTTTTTGTTTGGTCGCTCGGTTGATCGAATATTGTTTGCAGCCACCAAGGCGGATCATTTGCATCATTCCCAACATGGCGCCATGTCGCGCATCACCGACGCATTGTTGACGGATGCATCGGATCGCGCAGAATTCAGCGGCGCTCAAACCCAAAGCCTCGCCTTGGCCGCGCTGCGCACCACCGTGGAACAACGCATTCAGCATCAAGGGCAGACACTAGATGCCGTGCGCGGCCGTGTGATGGAAACGGGAAAACAGGCGGTGATCTATGCAGGGGAATTACCCGAAGATCCCAAACAAGTATTGCTAGCTGATCCAGACCAGGCCGCATGGCTGAACGCAGAGTATCAAGCAACGCGTTTTCTGCCAGCCAAAAACAATTTACGCGCGGGTGATGGCCCACCGCATATACGCTTGGATCGCGCCATTGAATTCCTGATCGGGGACAAATTGCAATGAGTGAAGTGTCACAAAAACGCCCAGTAATCCTTTCAGCGGATGAGACCGAATTGTCACCCGCAGATGCTCCCGTAATCGAGGACCGCATAGCCGATGCCCCCGCGATGATCCGCGCCAGCCATGTGGTTTCTGCTCGGAGATCCTTGGCGATGCGCGTGTTTCTTTGGGTGTTGGGGATATTTATCGGGTTTGCCCTATCTTTAGCATTTTGGGATTTCGTTGCGGGGTTGATGGCGCGTAATATTTGGCTTGGCCGGTTTGGAGTGGTGCTGTTGGGTGTTTTAGTGGCCTGCGCGTTGCTGTTTTTCTGGGGAGAATTACGCGGGTATCTTCGATTGAGGCATGTAGATGATTTGCGCGATAAGGCCAGGCATGCCCACCAGAACGAAAGCCGCGATGGGGCACAGAAATTTGGGGCGTTGCTTGTAAAATCGATGCGTCACCGCGGTGAAATGGAGTGGCATATTGCCAAGTATAAAGAGCGAAAAGACGAGCATTTAGATGCATCAGCGGCGCTTTTGCATATCGAGACGGAGTTGGTGGCCCCGTTGGATCGCGCGGCACTTGGCGAGATTGAAGCGGCGGCCAAAACGGTGGCTGGGGCCACTATCATAGTGCCGCTAGCATTGTTGGATGTTTTGGCTGCCCTAACCACCAATATGCGCATGATTCGCCGCATTTCAGAGATCTATGGAGCACGGGCGGGGGTTTTGGGATCTTGGCGGCTGTTTCGTATGGTCTTTACGCATTTACTGGCGACGGGTGCGGTGGCGATTGGGGATGATATGATTACCAGCCTTGCAGGTGGTGGAGTGTTATCCAAAATTTCCAGAAGATTCGGCGAGGGCGTGATCAATGGCGCATTAACCGTGCGGGTCGGCATTGCCACCATGGAGGTTTGCCGCCCGATGGCCTTTAGTCCAGAACAAAAACCGCGCGTTACGGCCGTAATTTCCAGTGCATTGACAGGGTTATTCCCGAGGGGCGGTTAACCTAGGCTAGGAATTCCCTGCGCCTTCGGTGGTTCCATTCCCATGCGCAGGCTGGCGCCAATGCGATGGGCCAATTTTGAAAATGCCGCAGCATGTTGGCTGGGTAGGATTTCAGCCAAGGTTTGATCGAACAGGTCAAGCCATATCGCGAAATGTTCTGGCTGGATATGCCCTTGAGCCCTGTGGACCTGTAAAGGGTTGCCGGAATATCTGCGTTCTTGCAGGATCGCGTTGGCCCAAAAATCTGTGATTTTATCTTCATGCGCAGGCCAATGATCTGCAGGAATGGACTGAGCAAATACCGCGCTTAGTTGGGGGTCTGTTCTTACCTTGGAATAAAATGACTTAACAACACGGGAAATATCCGAACGCGTTATCGGATTTGGGGGGGTAAGAGCGCTAGACATATAGATAGATTGCCAGAATTCCCAATGGTAACCAGAACAGAAAATTAAAGAAAGAGCGCATCAAGCCCATCTCATCCTCTGGGTTGATCTTGAAATATCGACACATCACAGTGCCGGGCAACAACACCAGATCCCCTATTTTATTTGCAAAAGTCATGGCTTGCCTTTAATTGCGTATTTATTATGCGTAATAAATACGCTTTTAATTCCGCAATGTAAATGCTAAATATATTGTATGCAGTTAAGCAAGTTTACAGATTATGGGTTACGAGTGCTGATGCACCTAGCCGCATGCCATCCCCTACGGGTTTCGGTCACTCAGATTGCAGCAAGTTTTGACATCTCAGAACACCATGTGGCCAAGGTGGCATCCGCCTTGGTCAAAGGCGGATTTGTAATTTCGGGGCGAGGGCGCACAGGGGGATTGGTGCTCGCAACGCCTGCCGATCATATTAACATTGGGGCGGTGGTACGCCACCTAACCGGGGATGTGCCCGTTGCTGAATGTTTCGCAAAGGATGGGGCAGATTGCGCAGCCTTTGCTCAATGCGGGCTGCGTGGGCCGTTACAGCGCGCTCAACAGGCATTCTACGAGGTGCTGGATAACTATACCCTGAAACAAGTGGTCAAGGATCAAAAACTGATGGCCGCCTTACTGGCCTAGCGGCTCCTAAGGCCGAAGGTCGGCGCGATCAATGTGCCAGTGACAAGGCGTGTCAACAAACCGCGCGCCGGCTGTCGGGTGCTTAGCGGGGCTAGTATGCGATCGCGCAGCAACGGCAACAGGCGGCTATCGGATTGATACATTGGGGTAAACAGCCAACTTAGCGCTTGGTAGGTTTCGATATGCCAGCGGCGAGCGCGGGCATAGGCCGCCAAGGCGTGTGGTGGTGAATGGTTTTGCAAACATGTGATCAAGGTATCTGCATCCACCAGCGCCATATTGGCCCCTTGGCCTAGCTGTGGGCTGGCGCGATGCGCGGCATCGCCAATATGCACCAGTCGCGTTGCAAAGGGGCGGCGCAATGTGCCGTGGCTGTATTGTGCAAAGGTCATTTGATCGTGGGATGTGATCTGACTGATAAACGGGTCGAGTGCGGGCCACAGGGCGCGCGCCTCAGATTGCCAATCGCGCAAAGGTGCATCGCGCCATGCGCCATAGCCTGCCCTTGGCATGGAATAGAAAAGCGCGGCTTTTGGGGTTGGGTCATTGGGGATTAGGCCAATTGGCAGAATGCCAATCATCTTTGAGGCGCGGCGATAGCGTTGTTGTAACATATTCTGGTTCAGGCAGGTGCTATCGGGCCAATCAACCGTACCCCAGATGGCGCTGTATTTTAGCGGTTTTGCGCGCAGTGGGCTGATTGGAGAACCTGCCCCCGTGGCATCGATCACCAGATCAAATGGCCCGATTTCTGCACCGTTGTGAAAGTGTAGATACCGCGCATCCTCGACCAGCGTGCTGGACGCCACCCTGTGGTTGTTGATCACTTCGGCGCCTGAGCTTTTTAGCGCGCCAAGCAGGATATCAAAAAGGGCGGCGCGATGTATGCCCAGCCCAAACATATCGCGCCCCATCGGCCCATAGGATACATCCAAAACCTTGATCTTTGATCGGGCATCGTGTCCAAGCATATGATAGCCCTTGGCTCCACGGGCAATTGCATCATCTAAGACCCCGATCCGATCTAGTACGTGCTGTCCAATCGGTTGAATAACCAACCCAGACCCCACCGGTTGGGGCTGATCAAATTGGTCAAACAAGGATACGTTGAACCCAGCCCTTTGGGCGAAAATCGCCGCCGCCAGCCCCCCAATACCACAGCCAAGTATCGCGATCTTCATCTCTGCCCCTAAAACCGAAATTGCTAGATATCGTTCTAGGCTAGACGCCCCCAAAATGACACAGTATAAAGCGCCCATGGGACATATATTCGCAATCGCTATTCGAATTATCAGCCCGACGTTCTGATCTTCCAGAACTGTCGGGAAAAGGTGTTGATTTTCGCGCCGCTTCAAACCCAATATCCTCACTGACTGGACTTTCAAATGTGTGCTGACACTCCCGAATACAAAGAAACAATCAACCTGCCTAAAACAGATTTCCCTATGCGCGCGGGCCTACCCAAACGCGAACCAACGTGGCTGGCGCGATGGGAAAAGATCGGTGTTTACGATCGCCTGCGCGAAAAAGGCAAATCAGATAACCGCACGCCGTTTGTGCTGCACGATGGCCCCCCCTATGCCAACGGGCATCTGCATATCGGGCACGCGCTAAACAAAACAATCAAGGATATCATCGTGCGTAGCCATCAAATGATGGGACATGATGCGCGCTATGTTCCTGGCTGGGATTGTCATGGCCTGCCGATCGAGTGGAAGATCGAAGAGAAATACCGCAAGAAGGGCAAGAATAAAGACGACGTAAATGTGGTGGATTTCCGCCGTGAATGTCGTGCCTTTGCCGAAGAATGGGTTGGCGTACAGCGCAAAGAGTTCAAGCGCTTGGGCATTACGGGTAACTGGGAAAACCCCTATCTGACGATGGATTATCACGCCGAAGCGGTGATCGCGGATGAGTTCATGAAATTCCTGATGAATGGCACCCTGTACCAAGGTTCTAAGCCTGTTATGTGGTCGCCGGTCGAGAAAACCGCATTGGCCGAGGCCGAGGTCGAGTACCATGACAAAGAGAGTCACACGATCTGGGTGAAGTTTAAGGTGAGCGGCAACGCTGACTTGAACGATGCCTTTGTGGTGATCTGGACAACAACGCCGTGGACAATCCCGTCCAACAAGGCGGTGGTTTTTGGGGCTGGCATTGATTATGGTCTCTACGAGGTTACCGGCACGCCGGATGAATGCTGGTTGTCTGTAGGTGATAAATACCTTTTGGCGGATAATTTGGCCGATGATGTCTTTAAAAAGGCGCGTTTAGAAGAGGGCCAGTATACGCGTCTGCGTAGTGTCGGCGCTGATGAACTGACCAACATTGAACTCTCTCACCCACTTGCTGGCACTGATGGTTCAGGTGGTGAATGGGATCAGCCGCGCGATTTTCGCGCCGCAGATTTTGTAACCGATACCGAGGGTACGGGTTTTGTGCATTGCGCACCCTCTCACGGTATGGAGGAATTCGAATTATACCGCGATCTGGGCATGCTAGAGAAGGTTATCACCTACAACGTTATGGATGATGGTGGTTTTCGCGCCGATTTACCGTTTTTCGGTGGTAAATACATCCTGAACCGCAAGGGCGGTGAGGGTGATGCGAACAAGGCCGTGATCGACAAATTGGTCGAGGTTGGTGGCCTGTTGGCCCGTGGCAAGATCAAGCACTCTTATCCGCATTCGTGGCGTTCTAAGGCCCCGATCATCTATCGCAATACCCCACAGTGGTTTGCATCTGTAGACCGCAAAATGGATGACGGTATGGGCGATTACGGCGACACGATCCGCGAACGCGCCCTGCGCTCTATCGACGAGCTGGTTCAATGGACCCCGCAAAAGGGTCGCAACCGCTTGCATGCGATGATCTCTGATCGCCCAGATTGGGTATTATCTCGCCAACGTGCATGGGGTGTGCCGCTAACTTGTTTCACCAAGGTGGGGGCATTGCCAACGGATGCAGATTACCTGTTGCGCAATGCAGAACTGAATGCCCGTATTAAGGCCGAGTTTGAAGAGCATGGCGCTGATGTGTGGTTTGAAGAGGGGTTCAAGGAAAAGGTTCTTGGTGGCATCGCTGATCCAGCCGATTACGATCAGGTGTTTGATGTTTTGGATGTGTGGTTTGACAGTGGCTCGACCCATGCATTTGTTCTGCGTGATCGCGAAGATGGCACCGAAGATGGAATCGCAGATGTCTATATGGAAGGCACCGATCAGCACCGCGGCTGGTTCCATTCATCGCTACTACAGGCCTGTGGTACCAAGGGGCGCGCGCCCTATAAAAACGTGGTAACACATGGGTTTACGCTGGATGAAAAGGGCATGAAAATGTCCAAATCCATCGGCAATACCATTTCACCAGATCAAATCGTGAAACAATACGGTGCAGATATCGCACGCCTGTGGGTGGCCCAAACAGATTACACCGCCGACCAGCGTATTGGCCCAGAAATCCTAAAAGGGGTAGCGGATAGCTATCGTCGCCTGCGCAATACCATGCGCTATATGCTAGGCTCTTTGGGTGATTTCACCGAGGCAGACCGCACAGACCCGGCCGATATGCCCGAGCTGGAACGCTGGGTACTGCACCGCTTGGCTGAATTGGACGAGCAGATTCAGACCAGCTATCGCGCCTTTGATTTCAATGCGGTTTGGCAGGCAGTGTTTAATTTTGCCACATTGGATCTATCGGCATTCTACTTCGATATCCGCAAAGATGTTTTGTACTGTGATGGCGATACAAATCGCCGCCGCTCCGCGCGTACGGTACTGGATATCTTGTTCCACCGCATGACCGCATGGTTGGCACCCATTTTGGTGTTTACGATGGAAGAGGCATGGTTGGAACGCTACGGCGCAGATGAGTCCTCTATCCATCTAACAGATTTCCCCAAAACACCTGCCTCTTGGAAAGATGCCGAATTGGCGGCTAAATGGGATGCGATACGCTCTGTGCGCCGCGTTGTTACTGGGGCCTTGGAAATCGAGCGCCGCGAGAAAACTATCGGTTCGTCCCTAGAGGCCGCTCCGGTGGTTCAAATCGATGATAGCAGCGTGAAGGATTTGGTTGGCTCAATCGAGTTTGATGATATCTGCATCACATCTGGGGTTGAACTGGGCGCAGTTTCGAACGGATTTACCCTAGATGGCACCGAGGGCGTTTCTGTGCAATTTGCCAAGGCCGAGGGCGAAAAATGCCAGCGCTGTTGGAAAGTTTTGCCAGACGTTGGTCAACATGCCCACGTTGGCTGCTGCAAGCGCTGTAGCGACGCGCTGGGATGAATATTGGCACCGTCCTAACCCCGCTTGGCCAGTTGGCGATAACGGAACAGGGCGGTGCGATTACGCATCTAAATTGGCGTGGCCAAAATGCGGGAACGCGATCAGATGTATTAAAAGAAGCGTTGGCACAGGTCAGCGCTTTTTTTGATCGCCGCCTTGAGAATTTTGACCTGCCCTTGGCCCCAGATGTAACGGAATTCCAAGCCCAGGTTTTGGATCAAATCAATGGGATAAAATTTGGTCATACCCGCACCTATGGCCAGATAGCGGATGAGGTAGGTGGTGCTGCTCAGGCGGTGGGAAATGCCTGTGGCGCCAATCCAATACCGTTGATCATTCCCTGCCACCGTGTGCTGGGCGCGGATACGCTGGGGGGGTATTCTGGGGCAGGGGGGGTGGAAACCAAGGTCTGGTTTCTGAAATTCGAGGGCGCGGGATTGTTGATATGACCTCTGGGGTATTCGCGGCGGTCATTTTTGCGGCCCTGTTACATGCGGGCTGGAACGCCATCATAAAATTTGGCGAAGACAAGTTTCAGGGTATGGTCCTGTTGTCTGTTGCCCATGGGGTGATCGGGGCGGGTATGATCATGGTGTTTCCTGCGCCCAGCCCCGCGGCTCTGGGCTGGTTGGCGGCATCGGTTGGGTTTCATCTGTGGTACAAGGCGTTTCTAACGGGGGCGTACCATCGCGGTGATCTTAGTCGGGTTTACCCAATTGCGCGCGGCACTGCGCCATTGGTGGTGCTGGGTATTTCTGCTCTGCTTTTATCTGATACCTTGCGCCTGATTGAGGCCTGTGGGATCGTTGCGGTTGGTCTGGGGATTTTTATGATGGCGCGGGGTGTTTTTGCCAACCGAGAGGCGGCGACGTTGGTGCCATTTGCCCTGATGGCGGCGCTGGGTACGGCGGGGTATTCCATATCCGATGGCATGGGTGCGCGCTTGTCTGGCTCTGTCTCTGGGTATGTGGGGTGGCTGTTCTTCTTGGATGCCTGTTTGTTTACGGGGTGGGGTATTGCGCGGCGGGGTCGCGGGCTGTTGCCCAGAAATTGGCGCGTATTGACCCTTGGGTTATTCGCCGGCATGGCCTCGGTTGGGGCCTATTGGATAGCTGTCTGGGCGATGACCAAGGCGCCGATTGCGATCGTCACAGCACTGCGCGAAACGTCTGTGTTGTTCGCGGTTTTGATCGGGGTGGTTTTCCTTGGGGAAACTGCAGATCGCACCAAGATACTGGCGGCTTGTGTGATTTTGGCTGGCATTGTGATTATGCGGGCTTTTTAGCCCTTGCGGGGATCAGTTGCTGAACCATCCCAACAAACAAAAGGTAGAGCGAGCTGGCGGATAACAGCACTGTCACTATTGGCCCTGCTTGAAAATTGGTCCATGCACAGATGCCCGCCAATACTGTCCACAACAGGGCGATGGGAAGGCTGATGGTGCGCCAGCGTTTTGTACGCACGGGATGGATGAATTTTAGCCGCGTTCCCATGGATAGAGACAGGACAACCACCAGTGCAAAAATAATCCAGAAATTGGGTTTGGTGGCAAAAATCACCACGGCAAACATATTCCAACACCCAGGAAAACCTGCAAAGCTATTGTCTCTGGTTTTCATACGGGTATCGGCGAAGTAAAGGGCGGAGGCAAATGTGATTATGATAATCGCCGCCCATCCGGTCCATCCATTGAACAGGCCCGATTTAAACAAGGCAAATGCTGGGATGAACACATATGTCAGATAGTCGATAATCAAATCAAGCAATACCCCATCGTATTCGCGGGCATTCTCTTTTACGTTGTATCTGCGCGCCAATGGCCCATCGATGCCATCTACGAAAAACGCAACCACCAACCACAGGAACATCATATCCCACATCAGATCAACCGCGGCCAGCAGTGCCAGCATGGCAAAAACGGCCCCAGTGGCCGTTAGGTAATGTACGCCAAGCGCCTTGATACGAAGTGTCATAGGCAAACACCTACCAAATATATACGGCTTTTCAAGGGCTAAGACCCGGAGGGATGGGTTTTGCGATAGACTTCCATCAAATGGGCTTGGTTGATTGCTGTATAGGCCTGAGTACTGGTAAGTGACGCATGGCCTAGCAATTCCTGAATACTGCGCAGATCCCCACCCGCCTCAAGCAGATGGGTGGCAAAGCTGTGGCGCATAGCATGGGGGGTTGCGGATGCTGGCAGTCCCAGTTGCATGCGCGACTGTTCCATCACCTTTTGGATTGCGCGCGGATTAAGACGCCCGCCACGCACCCCGCGAAATAAGGGTTGATCGGCCTCTTGGGGGTGCGGGCATAGGCGCAGATAGGTCTGAACCGCCTGTTTGGCGATCGGCAGCACTGGTATCAGCCGCTGTTTTCCGCCCTTGCCCATAATTTTCAGACTGTCGGGCAGGGGGGCCGCATCTCCGTTTAGACCCAGCGCTTCGGATATCCGCATGCCACACCCATAGAGCAACGTCATCACAGCTACATCGCGCGCGCCCACCCAGCCTTGCTTGGCCTGTATCTCTACACAGTCAATCAAGGCTTTGGCGGCATTTGCCTCTACGGGGCGGGGAAGCGGCTTCTCAAATTTTGGCGCTCGCGTAGCCAGAACCGAAGTGATCGGCAGGTTAAATTGTTCGCCCAGCCACCGATAGAAGGATTTCACCGAGGAAAGCGCCCGCGCCAGTGACCGCGCCCCCAACCCAGCGCGGCGAGAGGCAGCCATCCATGCGCGCATATCCTTAATATCTATAGAGGCCAATGCGGCCTTTGAACAGCCCATGCCCTTGTGCGTGGTGATAAACCCTAGAAATGCTGCCACGTCTTGGCGGTAGGCCGATATTGTTTTCTCGGCCGCACCATTGATGCCCCTAAGATGCAAGAGCCACTCATCCATCAGCTGATGCGCCTCTAGGGTGTCACTCATGCGCCAGCCAGGATTGTACCAGACGCTCGAATACCGAACCATAAAACACCAGTAAATCCGTGCCCATATTTGGCACAAACTGATCGGGGTTGTCACTGCCCAGCATGATCATCCCAGGGCGATTCCCGGGCCCTAGGTCAATTTTAAGCAAGGCCTCTGATCGGATGTTTTCGGCATGAACCCCGTGGATTTTTGGCACACCCTTTTTCACTTGGCGTAGGGTGATTGGACGCGCTGCGGTATCGCGCCCTAGGGTGATGTAATAATCAATTTCGCCGCGCTGAAGAAAAACAACACCGGGACCAAACTCGCGCTGAAGAGGAGGCATATCGGTTAGGGGCACAGCTGGAGCCTCTAGGCACAAACGCGCCACGCTAACCTGAAGACTTTCGGCCCAAGGGCCGCGCAGGAATTCTAAAAAACCAGTGAAAGTATTGGGGCCAAGAACCTCTAGGATTGCACGATGCACCTGATTTGTGGTCGAGATATTTTCATAGGCCGCCGATAGGATGGTGCTTTTCTGCCCTTCCATTTCATCAAGACGTTCCTCTAGTCGACGCAAAACCACCGATTTCAGGTCGATTACGTTGTTATTGGCGCTGGGATCGGACGCGCTGACCAAGGCGCGCATGACCTCTTGATCATTTAACAGAGCATCTGGGTCTGCTAAAATACGTGTTCTGATTTCGCTTAATTGATCGTTGTTTTCCACTAGAGCCTCTATCGTCTTTTCTGGCTACAGATTACCGCACCACGCATTGGTTAACATTTATCCCGGCCCTAGCAAAGAATTTCGTACCTTGGCGTGTTCAGTATATGGTGCATTGTGACCTAATAGCATACACATGGTCTATGGGGCTGTAGGAAACGTTTAAATTGGGTGGCGATAAAACGAATATATCTATGATTGAAGAACCGACCCATTTTGCCGCAAACCGTTTGGTGGCGGTGCTAACCGCAGAGCCTCTGAACAGGTTTCTAGATTACAAGGCCCCTGAGGGCGGGGTTTTTATGGGGGCCTTTGTCGAGGTTCCGCTTGGGCCACGCAAGGTTATTGGCGTGGTTTGGGGGGCGGGCGAGGGCAAGTTCGATGCCTCGAAAATTCGTACAATCCGCAGTGTTCTGGATGTTACCCCCATGCGCCTTGAAATGCGGGATTTCCTAGAACGCGTTGGGCGCTACACGCTCACCCCAATGAATGCGATGCTGCGCCTAGCAACCCGCGCACCTGGGCTTGCTAACCCGCCCAGCATGCAACGGGTGTTCGCCCTGGGCGAGGGGGCGCCAGATCGCATAACAGATGCGCGCCAGCGCGTAATCGATACCCTAACGGCCAATGATGGTATGCGTTTTACCAGCAAAGAATTGTCGGATATTGCTGGCGTCACGCCATCTGTGATAAAGGGCTTGGCTAAACAAGGGGTGGTTATAGAGCTGGAAACGCCCCGAGATGTGGCCTATCCAAACTTGAACCCAGATCTGCCCCCCAAAGACCTAACAGATGATCAAAAAACCGCCGCGGCGGCGCTCTGCGCATTTGTGGCAACCCAAACATATCAAACCACATTGTTAAAAGGTGTGACAGGATCAGGGAAAACCGAGGTCTATCTAGAGGCGGTCGCTGAATGCCTGAAACAGGGACGTCAAGCGCTGGTTCTCATTCCTGAGATCGCCCTAACGGTGGAATTTATCGATCGGATCGAGAAGCGTTTTGGCCACAAGCCCGCCGAATGGCACTCTGGCGTCACCATGACCGAAAGGCGGCGCTGTTGGCGTATGGTGGGGGCGGGCAAAGCTCAGGTGGTTGTGGGCGCGCGCTCCGCACTGTTTTTACCCTATCAGAACCTTGGCCTTGTGGTGGTGGATGAGGAACATGATACCTCTTACAAGCAGGAAGAGGGTGTTTTTTACTCAGCGCGTGATATGGCGGTGCTGCGCGCATCTGGGTGCAAGGCGTCGGTGATTTTGGCTTCGGCTACACCCTCGCTTGAAACTTGGGTGAATGGTAAAACGGGAAAATATAACCGCGTTGATCTATCGCGACGCTTCGGGGCTGCGGTTATGCCGGATATGGATACCATCGATCTGCGCGAACAAGAGATGGGATCGAATAGTTGGATATCCCCAGCACTTGCCGGCGAAGTCACCCAAGGCCTAGAACGTGGCGAGCAATCCCTGCTGTTCCTGAACAGGCGGGGATATGCGCCTATCACTGTTTGTCGTGCGTGTGGCGAGCAGATTGGTTGTGACTTCTGTGATGCCCGAATGGTCGAGCATCGCTTTCATGGCCATCTGATGTGCCATCAGTGCGGAGATACCAAGCCTATGCCCACGCAATGCCCCTCATGCAATGAAGAGGGAAAATTGGCCGCAGTTGGGCCGGGTGTCGAGCGATTGGCTGACGAGGCCAAAGAGCGCTTCCCTGATGCGCGCATATCGGTTTTGTCTTCTGATATGTCGATGTCTGCACGCGCCCTAAAACAAAGGATTACCGAGATCGCCAGCGGGGCCACAGATATCATCGTGGGTACACAGCTGGTCGCCAAGGGGCATAATTTCCCTCTGCTGACCTGTGTTGGGGTTATTGATGCTGATCTGGGGCTACAGGGCGGGGATCTGCGCGCCGCCGAGCGCACCTTTCAATTAATGCGGCAGGTTGCGGGGCGCGCTGGGCGTGCCAAGAAGAAGGGGCGCGCCTATCTGCAAACCCATCAGCCCGATCATCCGGTGATCAAGGCCATTGTCGGGGGGGATGAGGAGGGTTTTTGGCGAGCCGAGGCTATTGCACGCAAACAAGCGGGCGTGCCGCCATTTGGGCGGATGGCAGGGATTATCTTCACTGGCTCAGACGCGCAGGCGGTATTTAATGTGGCGCAAATGATGGCCCAAAACGCCGATGCGCTTCGGGCCTTGGGTATAGAGATTTACGGGCCAGCCCCTGCGCCCATTGCCCGTGTACGCGGCAAACATAGGGTGCGCATGCTGATGAAGGCCGCGAAAGATGTGCCCCTACAGGGGGCATTGGCAAGGTGGCGCGATCAGGCACGCATACCAAATAATGTGCGCGTAAGTATCGATATTGACCCGCAAAGCTTCTATTAAGACCCACCGATGATTTATACGTGCAATCCCAGCAGGCTAGGTCTAAAAAGAGCCGAAATTAAGTGAGCAAATCTATGACGACTAAGATCACCCCGCAACCTGGGATACTGGACATCGAGCTTTATGTCGGGGGCAAGGCCCCTGCGCAGGGTGTTGCCAATAGTGTAAAGCTGAGCTCTAACGAAAACCCCCATGGCCCCAGCAAGGCGGCGCGCGAGGCGTATCGTGCTCAGGCAGATTTCTTGGCGGTTTATCCCAGCTCGGATCATGGGGCATTGCGTGCGGCCATTGCCGATGTGCATGATATACCAGCAGAAAACATAATCTGTGGTAACGGGTCGGATGAAATTATCAGCTTCTTATGTAATGCCTATGCCGGTATTGGGGACGAGGTGTTGTTCACCGAACACGGGTTTGCGATGTATCGCATTTGTGCCCAAATTGCTGGGGCCACACCTGTAGAGGTTCCTGAAAATAATCGCGTCACCGATGTTGATGCGCTGATCGCAGGGATCACAGAGAACACGAAAATTATTTTCGTCGCGAACCCCAATAACCCCACGGGCACATTTGTTGACAGCAGCGAGTTAGCACGGCTGGCGGCGGCAATTCCACAACAGTGCCTGCTGGTTCTAGACTCTGCCTATGCGGAATATGTCGAGGGCTATGATGGCGGGGCATCCTTGGTCACCGCATTTGACAACGTGGTCATGACGCGTACCTTTTCCAAGGTCTACGGCCTAGGCGGGCTGCGTGTTGGCTGGGCCTATGCACCCCAAGCGGTTATTGATGTATTGGCGCGGATGCGCGGGCCATTTAACGTGAATGTTGCGGCCCTTGCGGCGGCAGAGGCCGCGATTTCTGACCGCGAATATCTAGATAAATGCCTAATTGAGAACAAAAAATGGTCGAATTATCTGGTGACAGAGCTAAATGCGCTGGGGATACAATGTGATCCAACATTTGCGAATTTTGTCCTTGCCCGTTTCGCATCCGAAGAGGAGGCAAATGCAGCCGAACGCGCCTTGGCTGAAAACGGCCTGATCATTCGCAAGGTTGGCAGTTATAATCTACCACAGTGCCTAAGGATAACTGTGGGCAAAGGCGTCGACTGCCAGCGGATAATTTCAGTGTTGCGCCAATTTCAGGAAGCTAGGGCATGAGCAAGGTATATAAAAAAGTTGCATTGATTGGTCTGGGATTGATTGCATCTTCGATGGCCAAGGCAATGAAGCGTGATGGGTTGGCCAGTGAAATCATCGGCTTTGCAAAATCAGAAGAGACCCGCGCAATAGCGCTAGAGCTTGAATTCGTGGACCGTGTAGAAAGTAGCGCGGCCGAGGCTGTGCGAGATGCTGATTTGGTGGTGCTTTGTGTGCCCGTAGGCGCCATGTCAGCGGTGGCCAAAGAGATCGGGCCGGTTCTGAAAGCCGGTGCGACCCTAACGGATGTAGGGTCTGTCAAACGTTCCATTATTGAACTGGTTTCACCACATATCACTGAGGACATTCATTTTATCCCCGGGCACCCACTTGCGGGTACCGAGAATTCGGGGCCACGATCTGGATTTGCTGATTTGTTTAAAAACCGCTGGTGCATTCTAACACCCCTTGCCAATACGGATGCCGCCGCCTTGGACGGCCTGAAAAATCTATGGGAAGGTATGGGTGCCAATGTGGAAGAAATGGACCCAGACCACCACGATCTGGTGTTGGCCGTTACCAGCCATGCGCCGCACCTGATTGCCTATACGATGGTGGGGGTCGCGGATGATCTAAGCCGCGTCACCGACAACGAGGTGGTCAATTATTCCGCCGCTGGGTTTCGGGATTTCACCCGCATTGCCGCCAGCGATCCCACCATGTGGCGCGATGTCTTTCTGAATAACAAAGAGGCTACGCTGGAAATCCTTGGGCGCTTCACCGAAGAACTGTTTGATCTGCAACGGGCCATTCGCCGTGGCGACGGCCAGCAACTGTTCGATTATTTCTCGCGTACCCGCGCGATCCGGCGCGGAATTATCGAGGCCGGCCAAGATACTGATGTGCCTAATTTTGGCCGTGGCGACGGGGATGGGGCATGAAATTTTTAATACCCCTAATCTTTATCCTGCCCTGTACTGGTTGGGCGGCGCCAGTGGTACAAGATGTGCAGATACTAGAGTCACGCAATGCGCCAATTCAAATGGCGGGTCTCTTTGGCAAGCGCAATAAAAAGGTGCGCCAAAGGGGGAATTCTGTCTGTGGTGACCGCCAAATCATCGGCAAGCCGGTGGCCCCAATCAGCAATGGCCCCTGTGGCATCAAGAACCCCGTGCGCATTACCAGTGTTGCTGGCGTAGCATTGCAAAATGGCGCTACGCTGAATTGTGCCACGGCGCAGGCCTTGCAAAAATGGATGGACACGGCTGCTGTTCCTGCCTTGAAACGCAAGGGGGGTGGTTTGGTGTCGGTGCGGGTTGCGGCCAGCTATTCGTGCCGAACGCGCAATTCTCGCAAGGGTGCAAAATTGTCAGAACACGCCAAGGGCAATGGTGTGGATATTTCCAGCTTTACGCTAAAGTCAGGGGAAACCTTAACGGTGCTAAAAGATTGGCGCGGCAAAAATTCCAGCGTTATGAAGAAGATGCACAAAAAGGCCTGTGGCACCTTTGGGACGGTACTGGGGCCAAATGCAGATGCTTATCACCAAGACCATTTTCATTTCGATACCGCACGTCATCGCAACGGAAGTTATTGCCGCTAGGGGAAACGAATTTTTGGGGCTTTGCCGATTGCTACAGGCCCGATGCGGATTTTCTGGCGTGAAAAATTTAGCGGAATATCCAAAGTGTTCAATCGCCCAGAAAATGTAGATAGCAATGAGAGCGCGGAATTCAATGCATCGGTCATCTCGGTGCTGATTGCACCATGGGCACCGGCCAATTCCACCATCTTTTCCCAATTCACGGCCCGAATTGTTAGGGTGCCGGTCGGATAGCCATGGGTATCTAGCGCAAGGGTCCCCGCGGCGCGCAATTCTAAATCACCCCATTTGAAATCAACATCTTCCAGCGTAATACGCTTCAAATAACTTGTCCCAGATTCAAAACTTTGTTTCGAAAGCGGGGCGCTAAATTCAAGTACTGCACGCAGATTAAAGGTATCAAAGCTGTTTGGCAAAATAGCCCCGTTCCCCAAGTTGATCTTCTGTAGTGACTTCGGCTGTAGGGCATCCGTGGTTAGTGCAAGGTCATATCGTGCTTCTGCGTTTGGTGACTGACGCAATGACAGCTGAATATTATCCGCTGTTGTTGTCCAATTCTGATTGCTTACAAGGCGAAGTTTCTCTGCCGTTAGGGTGGCACGATTTATGACGAGTGTTTTGGGATCATCGAAAACCGCACTGGCGCGCATATCACTGCTGTTGATCGTGATTTGTTCCTTCGGGGTGGATAGGGTCTGTGTCTCTGGCCACAGGGCGATGATGTGATTTGGTTGATAGCTAAGTTGTAGAATTTGGAAATGTGGCGCAGCCCATGCCCATCCGTTTTTGGGGTTTGCTAGATCAATGTCGCCAAGAACCGCATCAAATCTATTGGGATAGCCGCGCAGTTGAATATCGCTATGGGCCACCCACCCAGCGGTGTTGCGATCTGCGAACCATTCTTCTAGTGCCGCGTGGCGCATGGTTTTGCCGACGAACCAAAAGGCAGACCATGCAAGGGCCGCAGAGAAAATACTTAGAACCAACCAGCGCATATTGAACCTTTCTAAGGGAGATATAAAATGCTCTATAGCAAGCGATGTAAAAAGGGCCAAGAAATGAATAACAACGATATTTGGGTGTTTGGCTATGGCTCATTGGTCTGGCAGCCGGGGTTTGTTTTCACAGATAAAAAGATCGCTTCTTTGCGGGATTATCAACGCAGTTTTTGCATGTGGTCTATTCATCATCGTGGAACCCCTGAAAATATGGGGCTGGTTCTTGCGCTGGATTACCAGAAAGGCGCGCGCTGTGATGGCGTGGCCTTTCGGGTATCTGCGCAAGATGCGGCACAAACCCTGGCGTACCTGCGTGAGCGCGAGCTGGTCTCTTCGGCCTATATAGAGGTGATCCGCGAGGTCGAGTTGCAAAGCGGTGAATGTGTTCAGGCCTATTTCTATGTGGTAGATCCCGATCACGAACAGTACACTGGGGTATTGAAATTGGAACACCAAGCCCAAGTTATCGCTCATGCCACCGGTAATCGGGGCCCTAATTCTGAATATCTGATCAATGTAGCCCAAAATTTAAAAGCTCTGGATCTTGAGGACCCAGAGCTTGAGTGGCTGTCTAATCGTGTACAAGAAATTCGAGCTAGCTAGCGATCGGTTCCACCGATAATAGCAACCCATTTGCATGGGTGATGCGCACCTGCTCATCTACCGCTGATACTTCATTGGGGTTCCATTGGGCCCGCCAACGCATGCCCTCGATTTCCACCACACCGTGGCCGTTGGAAAATTCTAAAACCTTGGCATCACGGCCAATGAAACGCGCACCGCGATTGTTCAGGTCTTGGTTATCTGTCCCGCCCCCGTCGCCGTAACGCAGAAAGAGAAAACGCCCAACAATTGTCGAAAGAATGGCAACCGTTGCAAATATCGAAATCTGCGAAGCAGGCGACATATCAGGCACCAAGGCCAGCAAGACCGCCATGATCAGCGCAGAGACCGCAGGCCAAATCAGGAACAGCGAAAATGTAGCCATCTCCAGCGCCCCCAATGCGAGCGCCAATGCCAGCCACCACCAAGGTGATATACCGTTTAAAAAATCAAGCATCTACTGTAGCGCTCCTCTATTTACCATCTTTGGCGTCTGTTACGGCCTTGGCGATATCGGCGATGCCGCCAATTGATCCGATCAGGCTAGACGCCTCTAGTGGGATCATCACGGTTTTGGCGCTTGGGCTGGCGGCTACATCGCGCAGAGCATCGGTGTATTTCTGCGCAACAAAGTAGTTGATCGCCTGTACATCGCCCTTGGCAATCGCCTCGGAAACCATGGTGGTGGCAAGGGCCTCGGCCTCGGCGGCGCGCTCGCGGGCCTCGGCATCTAGGAATGCCGCTGCGCGGCGGCCCTCGGCCTCGCGAACTTGGCTTTCCTTCTCACCCTCGGCCTGCAAAATCGCAGATTGCTTGTGACCCTCGGCGGTTAGAATTTCTGCACGTTTCCCGCGCTCTGCCTTCATCTGGCGTGCCATCGCCTCGTTAATATCCTCGGGTGGGGACAGGTCTTTGATTTCAACACGTGTAACCTTTACGCCCCACGGTGACGCGGCCTCGTCGATCACGCTTAGCAGTTTTGAATTGATGACATCGCGGTTGGACAAGCTTTCATCCAAATCCATGTTACCCACCACAGCACGAATGTTGGTCTGGGTTAGATTGGACAATGCGCGGTATAGATCACGTACCTCATATGCGGCACTAGAGGCATTGATGACCTGAAAAAATGTCACCGCATCGGTCATAACCATGGCGTTATCCTTGGTGATCACCTCTTGGCTGTCGATATCTAATACGGTTTCCATCATGTTGATCTTGGCGCCGACCTTATCAATAAATGGTACGATAAAATTTAAACCCGGCATCAAGGTGCGAGTATAGCGGCCAAAGCGCTCTAGCGTCCAATTTTCGCCTTGGGGAACAGAGCGCACGGCCATGAAAACCAAAATAAGAGCAAAGAAAAGCAGCACCAGTGAGGTGGCTCCGAATCCGATAATCGTGTCCATCTATATATCTCCAGAATTGAATAGAATTGAGGTAAATATGGGGATTACATGGCCAGTTTTCAACCTCTATGTGTTATTTCAACCCATAAAACATAATGTTTGGAAAACCAGAGGCAACAGTTTACTACTAGTGGAAACAGGACAATTCAGAGCAAGATTATGGTAAATACCGAAGCCTCGCTGAGATATCAATTCACACAACCAGTTAATCAAATTCTGACGATGTTTTTGATCGTTATCGTGGTTGGGGTTGGGGCAGTGCTGGCCTATCCAGCACTTGCTGGTATTTTCCTATCTTCACCCTATTTAAACGGCTTTATAGTTCTGGTGTTCGTAGGTGGGTTGATTTCCTGCTTTACACAGGTCTTTGCACTGGTGAAATGTGTTACATGGGCCGAAGGGTTTGCGCTGGATCGGGTTGGGCATAATTTGGTACAACCGCCCAAATTGCTGGCCTCTTTGGCGGCTTTGCTGTCCGAGGCGGGCGCGCGTCATGCGCTGACCTCTACCTCGATGCAATCCATTCTGGATAGTGCAGCCACGCGCCTTGATGAGGGGCGCGAAATCACTCGCTACATCATCAACCTGTTGATTTTCCTTGGACTATTGGGAACATTTTATGGGTTGGCGACCACTGTACCTGCGGTGGTCGACACTATTCGATCCCTTGCCCCGCAAGATGGGCAATCTGGTGCCAATGTTTTTGAAAACCTGATGCATGGGCTTGAGGCACAGTTGGGGGGCATGGGGACAGCCTTTGGGTCATCTCTGTTAGGTTTGGCGGGGTCTTTGGTTGTAGGCCTGTTGGATTTGTTTGCGGGGCGTGGGCAAAATAGATTTTACCTTGAACTAGAGGATTGGTTGTCCTCGATTACCAAAATCACGTCTGGTGGCGGCGAGGGGAGTGGTGATCTGGCTGGCTCGCATATGTTCCAAAACGCCAGTTTGAATATGGAAAACATGCAGGAAATTCTGGCCCAATCCGCGGGTCGGATGGATCAGCTGGCGGTCACAGTCGAACGCCACATTCAACACACCTCTGCGCTTTACGAGGAAAACACCCGTTCGCTACAAGATTTGGCATCGGGGCAAAACCAAATTGTTGATGCACTAGCCCGTATGCAAAGCGAAGGCGACGGTATTTTGGATGCGGAAACCCGCATGCGCATGCGGAATATCGACACCCAATTGCTGCGTATCCTAGAAGAGATGTCAGATGGGCGCGCCAGCTCAACCAATGATCTACGAACTGATATCTCTGCGTTGACACAGGCGATAACGGCCGTGGCAAAGGGTAAGTAATGGCAATTCGGCGTCGCGCAGGAAACCGGTTCGAGGCCAGCATCTGGCCGGGATTTGTGGATGCAATGACCGCGTTGCTGTTGATATTGTTCTTCGTGCTGTCGATTTTTATGATCGTGCAATTTACCCTACGCGAAACCATTTCTGACCAAAGCAACGCATTGGATGATCTAACGATCGAGCTGTCCGGATTGGCAGAAGCGCTAGGTTTAGAACAACAAAGGGTCAGCTCGCTACAGGCTTCTTTGTCCAGTTCTCAAAATGCGTTAGATGCGGCCCAGGCGCAGGTGGCATCGCAACTGTCCACAATTCTAGCGCTGACCGACAAGTCAAACACACAGGCCGAAAGATTAAGCGAGTTTGAAACGCAGATCGCGGCCCTGCTGGTGACCAAAGAGACGCTAGAACAGGAAAACCAAGCCGTACTGAGCGAAAAAGAAGCAGTTGAACTGGCACTGGCATCTGCGCGTGATGAAATTGATTTACAGGCAGAGCAGGCCCGTTTAGCGGCGGCCAAGCGCGAGGCAATGGAATCCTTGATCGCAGATCTAGAGGCCTCGGGGGCATTTAGCGAACAACAGCTTGCTGCCACACGCCAAGAGCTTAGCGAATTGGAGCAAGCCAGAGTGTTGGAACAAGCAGCGGCGCAAGCGTTGCAACAACGGTTATCGGATTCCGGTGCGGCCTTATCGGCCATGACCCTTGCGATGGAGGCTCAGCGAAAGCAGGCCGAGGAAACCATGGCATTGTTATTGGCCGCAGAGGCGGCGAAACAGACGACAGAAGCGGAAATGGCGGATCTAACGGCCAAGCTGGATGCCAACGCACAATCCGCGGCACTGGATCTGGCCAAGCGTCAAGCGCTAGAGGCGCTGATTGCGGATCTGCAATCACGTGATAAATTGCAAAGCGACCAGTTGCGGGATGTTGAGCAAGCCCTAAGTGATGCGCAAAAAGAACAACTGCTAGAAAGTGCCGCCGCCGAGGCCCTGCGCCAACGTTTGCTTGCGGCGGATACGGAATTATCTGCGATGACATTGGCGCTAGAGGCCCAGCGTCGCGAGGCCGAAGAAACGCTAACGTTATTAGCCGCGGCAGAGCTGGCCAATGAGAAGATAATTGCCGAGCAGATTGACCAAACCGAGGCCCAGAAAAACGCAACATTGTTGGCCATTGCAAATGATATGCTGGCACAAGAACAGGCGGTTTCCGCAGATAGCCTGCGCAAAGTGGCGCTGTTAAATGCCCAAACCGAGGAGCTACAAAAGCAATTGGATGATCTACAGGGTTTGCTGGATGCCTCTGCGGTGGCGGATCAACAATCGCAGGTTCAATTGCAAAACCTTGGCAAGAACCTGAATGCCGCCCTTGCAAGGGTGGCCGCAGAACAGAAGAAACGCGCAAAACTAGAAGAGCGTGAAAAAGAGCGCCTTGCGGCCGAGGCTAATGATCTGCGCAAATTCAGATCAGAGTTTTTTGGCCGGCTACGCGAAATTATGGAAGGGCGCGAAGGCGTTCGAATTGTCGGGGACAGGTTTGTTTTCTCATCCGAAGTACTATTCGCGCCAGGATCAGCAAATCTGGGGGCCGGGGGACAGGCGGAAATTCGAAATGTGGCCAGCATTATTCATCAAGTTGCCGATCAGATCCCGCGCGAAATAGATTGGATTTTGCGCGTGGACGGCCACACCGATAGCACACCCTTATCCGCAGGCGGGGCGTTTAATGACAATTGGGAATTAAGCCAAGCACGCGCATTATCTGTGGTGCGGTATTTAATCAATGAACAGGGAATTCCCGCGGATCGTTTGGCAGCGAACGGGTTTGGAGAGTTCCAGCCTCTAAGTGATGCTGAAACACCAGAGGCCTATGCCATCAATCGTCGCATCGAGCTGAAGTTCACAGAGAAATAGATTTATGATCGGCGTTATTTGGGGCCGAGTAGGTACCAAACCTCTTGCTCGCCTTTGCCCTTCATCATCATGTTTCCACGCTTTTCAAAATTGAATTTGTGCTCCAATTTCACCTTGGTGGCATAGGTTACCTGCACTCTGCCGACCTCGGCCAAATTTTCCAACCGCTCTGCGGTATTCACGGTATCGCCCCATACATCATAGAACGGTTTCTCGGCACCGATAACCCCTGCAACCACTGGGCCAGAATGGAACCCTACACGCAGCTGAAACTTTTCATCGATACTTTCAGATAGGGTCTCTGCGGCTTGGATCACATCTAGGGCAAAGTTGGCAATTCTTTCTGCGTGATCCGCTTGGCGTCGTGGTAGACCACCCGCCGCCATATAGCTGTCGCCTAGGGTTTTAATTTTTTCGACCCCATGGATTACCGCCAGTTGGTCAAAGCGTGTGAACAACAGATTTAGAAAATTAACCACCTCGGTTGGGGTAGAGCGGGATGCACGATCGGTAAAGCCTGCTAGATCAGCAAAGAGAATGCTGGCCTCGTCGTAGGATTCCGCAATCACTTTTTGACGATCGGTTTTCAGCTGATCTGCAATTGCGCGGGGCATCATTGAATTCAACAACCCCTCGGAATAGGCATATTCTGTTTCCAATAGCCGCTCGGCGCGATGGGCCTGTGCAAAGGCATAAGAGATAATGCAAAAATTGACCATCACGTAGATGAAGGTACTAAGATAAAAGACTAAACCGATTGACTCGGGGCTGGCCGTTACAAACTCTGCTGAGTGGTCGATGAAAAGCTTCTGTGCGGCAGAGTAACAAACCACCCCAGAAGAGAGTGATATCAAAGACATCAAATTAAAGCGCACCCCAAAAATCAATATCGACATAGTTGTGCCGGCCAAAAACAATAGGTGGATGCCGCTTTCGCGCCCCAATAGCATGGATAAGATCAGATTGAACACCAACCAATAGCATAGGTTGAAAATGGTGCCAGTACGGACGCTGATTTGCCATAAAAACGGGGTAATTAAGAACAGCGGTGCACCCAATGTAATAAACAGAATGGGCATACGGAACCCTGAGAAATCAATTATCGACAGGACAACAACGTAAATGAATGCCAGCGATGGGATAACCGTCATTAGGGCATTGATCACAATCAAACGCCGCCGTGTATGGCCGGTAAAATCCTGCGTACCAGTTTCCAGCCACAGGAAGAGCTGCTGTAAAAATGTTTGCTTCAAAGTCATAAATTTCGTTTCCCCATGCATCACGCTAGGGGGAAAAAAATAAACTGCAAGTGAAAATACACACACTTAGGGCGTTGCGCCGCAGTTACGCGGCGCAGGTTGGTTAATCTGCGGTTAAAAGTGGGGGCTTTTTCTTCGATATTTTTGGATTTTCTGGTGGTACCAGTTTTAAATCCAGTTTGCCATCGCGCAGGCGCACCACAACCAGCCCCCCCTTGGACAGCTTGCCAAACAACAGCTCCTCGGCCAGCGGTTTCTTTAAATGCTCTTGGATCACCCGCGATAGAGGGCGGGCACCCATTTTAGAATCGTAGCCCTTATCCGCCAGCCAACCAGCTGCCTCTGGCGTTAGCTCGAACGTCACATTGCGATCCATCAGCTGAGCCTCTAGCTGTAGCACGAATTTGTCGACCACCTTGATGATCACATCTTTGCTTAGGGCAGCAAAGCTGATGATGGCATCCAATCGGTTGCGGAATTCCGGGCTAAACGTGCGTTCGATTGCTGCGGTATCTTCGCCTTCGCGGCGGTCACGGCCGAACCCGATGGCCTCTTTGGCCTGTTCGGATGCACCGGCATTGGATGTCATGATCAAAACGACATTCCTAAAATCGGTGGTGCGGCCATTATGGTCTGTAAGTTTGCCGTGATCCATCACCTGTAGCAAAATGTTAAACACATCTGGATGGGCCTTTTCGATCTCATCCAACAGCAACACACAATGCGGATTTTGATCTACCCCGTCTGTCAACAACCCACCTTGGTCAAAGCCGACATAGCCAGGAGGAGCACCGATCAAGCGGCTGATTGCATGTTTTTCCATGTACTCTGACATGTCAAAGCGGATCAATTCGACGCCGAGCGTATCGGCCAGCTGTTTTGCGACTTCTGTTTTCCCGACACCCGTTGGCCCTGCGAACAGGTAGTTGCCGATGGGTTTTTCGGGCTCACGCAGCCCCGCACGGGCCAGTTTGATCGCCGAGGATAGCGCCTCGATGGCATTGTCTTGGCCAAAGACCACACGCTTCAGCGAACTTTCTAAATCCTTTAATAACTCTGCATCATCACGCGACACGTTTTTGGCCGGAATGCGGGCGATTTTTGCAACCACATCCTCGATTTCTTTCACGCCAAGGGATTTGCGCCGTTTCTTGATCGGCAACACCCGCTGGCGCGCGCCTGCTTCGTCGATCACATCGATGGCCTTGTCGGGCAATTTACGGTCGTGAATGTAGCGAGCCGATAATTCAACCGCGGTTTTCAGCGCATCCAAGGAATACTTCACATCGTGATGCTCTTCGAAATGTGGTTTTAGCCCGCGTAGAATTTTGATGGCATCCTCAACCGTTGGCTCGTTCACATCGATTTTTTGGAAACGACGGGCCAATGCGCGATCTTTTTCGAAATGTTGACGATACTCTTTATAGGTGGTTGATCCCATACAGCGCAGCTTGCCGCCTTGAAGCGCAGGTTTCAGCAAGTTCGAGGCATCCATCGCGCCCCCTGACGTGGCACCCGCACCAATAACTGTATGGATTTCATCGATGAACAGCACCGCATCTGGATGGTCTTCCAGCTCTGTCATTACCGCCTTTAGGCGTTCTTCGAAATCACCGCGGTAGCGCGTGCCTGCCAATAGCGCCCCCATATCCAGTGAATAGATTGTTGTCTCTTCCAGTATTTCAGGGGTTTCGCCATTCACGATCTGCACGGCCAGCCCCTCTGCGATGGCGGTTTTACCTACGCCGGGGTCACCGACCAAAATGGGGTTGTTTTTCCGGCGGCGACACAACACTTGGATACAGCGTTCTATTTCATGGCTACGCCCGATCAACGGATCAATCTGGCCTTCTACGGCTCTGGCGTTAAGATTGACACAATATTTCGCCAATGCAGTTTCGGCCTCTTCAACGGCGTTATCGGTTTCGACATTCTCGATATCGTCGGCACCTGCGACCTCGCGTGCCTCATTTAGAGATGCATCCTTGGCCAGCCCATGAGCAATGAAGTTAACGGCATCATAGCGGGTCATATCTTGTTCCTGCAAGAAATAGGCCGCATGGCTTTCTCGTTCGGCAAAAATAGCCACCAAGACGTTGGCACCGGTCACCTCTTGGCGACCAGAGCTTTGAACATGAATTGCAGCGCGTTGAATAACCCGCTGAAAGGCGGTGGTGGGCGAGGATTCCAACCCATCAACATCTGTGACCAAGCTGTCCAATTCGGTATCGAGAAAGTTTAGCAATTTTGCGCGCAGGTTGGAGATCGATACGCCACAAGCGCGCATAACGCGTGCGGCGTCGGGCTCTTCTAACAAAGCCAGTAAAAGATGTTCCAAGGTGGCCAGCTCGTGCTTGCGTTCTGCGGCATAGCCAAGTGACATGTGAATTGCGTTTTCTAAACTGCTCGAAAATGAGGGCATCTTTACCGTACCTTTCAATGTATTTCTGTGGACGATGGTCCAAGTTATCCGAAATACCTAACCCTAGATTTCTCTCAATTTCCCTAAGCTTCAAGCGGAAAATTTAAAAATTCACGCTTGAGTGATGAAAAATCTCTATTTTGTGTGTTTTTTAGGGACTAACAGTTGCGCGGGGCGCACTTTTTTCGCCTCTTTAAACAATGAAAACGATTGGTTAACATAGTTTACTGCCGACGAAAGATGCCTGAGATAGGCCTCAAGTTCTGGTGTTGATGTGGCCTCGACCAGCGAAACGGGCCGGTTTTGGGGGGTGGTTTCAAATTTCAAATAAAACCACGGATCGCCGCGCTTCAAAATGAGATCCTCTTGTATGTCGTGCCACTCAAAGGCCCACATCAAGGGGCGCGGCCAGACATCGATCGGAAAGCGGCCACCAAATATTGTCCCTGGTAGGGGCGTTTTGCGATAATGCATAAAGGCATCAAGCTGTGTCATATAGGTGGGTTCGTCTGCAATAAACAGATAGGGTAGGCTGACCTGAATTGACGGCTTGTCTGCGTATCGCCACTCACTTTCTTTGGTCACGTGCAAGACCTTGTTTAAAATGGATGGTCGTACTGGGGATTTATCGCCCAGAATATTCCGCAACCCTGGTTTGCCCGATTTATCGCGGCTAAAGCGCAGGTGTAAATCAAAGGGCACACGAACAACAAAATGGCGGCTTTCCATATCAATAATGGCAGGGCATCTAGAGGCAGATTTCGCATGTCCCTTATTCATACTGGCCGAGCGAACCCGCTCTGGCGGGTAATAGACAATGCCTGCCTTGGTTTCGGTTAACATCCAGCCAACCTGAAGAGTGCCAGATTGGACCTCGGCGGCGGGGGATTGGGGAAACCAATTTGAAAGACCCATCAGAAGTTATCCTTGGCGGTGCGCAATGCGCTGAAACAGGCGGCATCGCTTTGCTCTGCCATACCGATTGCCGCCTTTAGTGTGGGGGTATCGGCGCGCAAAAACGGATTTGTGGCCAACTCTAGTGCCATGGATGAGGGGACACAAAATTCACCCCTTGCCCGGGTGGCCGTTATTTCTGCCGCGCGCGCAATCAGATCGGAGTTTTGTGGATCAACACTCAGCGCAAATTTTGCGTTACTGGCGGTATATTCATGCCCCGAATAAACCAATGTATCCGTAGGCAGTGCCTTAAATTTCAACAGTGTCTGCCACATTTGATCATGGGTGCCCTCATTTACCCGCCCACAGCCCAGTGCCATTAGGCTGTCGGCGCTGAAAACTGCGCGCTCGGTTGGAAAATGAAATGCAATATGCCCGATGGTATGCCCATAAACATCAAATACCTCCGCCTTGCAGGTCCCAAGCATAAGGGTATCGCCATCCTTTAGTGCATGATCCAATGGCGGCAGGCGATGGGCATCGGCCATCGCCCCAATCACACGGGCCCCTGTTTTTGCAACCACTTCGGCCACACCATCAATGTGGTCAGCGTGGTGATGGGTTATGAATATCTGTCTCAGTGTCAGTTTTTGGCGCCTTAACTCTGCTAAAATCGGGCCCGCCGCGGGCACATCCACCACCGCCACCTCATTTGTATCGCAACAGCGAAGCAGATAGGCATAGTTGTCGGACAAACAGGGGATTATGGTAATGTCTAAGGTCATAGATATTCGATCGCAATTCAGTTACAGATAGGCAGACTAAACCAGATAGGCACGAGCACCGCAATGCACTTGGATGTAATAGATCTACGCAAGTTTTATTATCGCACCAAACTTGGGCGCATCGCACAGCGTGCATTGCGTGAACAGGTCGAAAAAATCTGGGGGGATAGTAAGGGTCAAACTGTTGCTGGATTTGGTTTCGCAGCACCGATGTTGCGTCCGTTTTTAAAACCCGCGCGGCGTGTTCTATGCCTGATGCCTGGACAACAAGGGGTGATGCCTTGGCCCGAGGGGCAAGAAAATCATTCAGTCCTGACCCCAGAAACATCTTGGCCCGTTGCAAATGGATTCATTGATAAATTGGTTGTGCTGCACGGGCTAGAAACCTGCGATAATCAAAGTGAGCTATTGAATGAAATCTGGCGTGTTCTTGGCCCTGGGGGGTCGGTTTTGTTTATTGTACCCAATCGTTCAGGCCTATGGGCGCGCAGTGATAAAACCCCCTTTGGATTTGGCCGCCCCTACAGCTTGGGTCAGCTGGAATCCCAATTGCGCAGTCATAATTTTTTGGTAGAGAGGCATGTATCGGCGCTGTTCTTTCCGCCCAGCCACCGGCCATTTTGGTTACGATTTGCGAAATATTGGGAGGGCTTTGGTCTGCGCGGCGTTGTGCCCTTGGCGGCTGGTGTGGTGATGATCGAAGCCACCAAACGAGTTTATGCCCGCCCCAAGGTCGGGTTGGGACAGGCGGTAAAGCGACCGCTAAAGGTACTGGGTGGTATTGCGGCCCCGCCCAATCAACCGGTGCGCGGCTATAAACCGCAAACCCTTGATCAATCAGATAGCTGATCCAGACAGACCGATAGGGGCTGGCCGATCTCCAACTGGCAAAAATTTCCGTTGCGCAATTCCGCGGGTGGCTCTGTACCTCCGCCCATAACAATCGTGAGCATCTGATCGATAGGTTTCAACGCCTCTGGCGCTAATTGGTTTAGCTGCTCAACCTCTAGGTCAAAGCTGGCTCCCAATAGGCCTAATTGAATTGCGCCCTCTGGGGGACGTTCTGGGTACTGCTCTAGATAGCGCGCCGCCAGCCAGTTGGGTTCACGACGTAAATTGCCGATCAACGCATTAAGCATCGAATTCTTGGAATTTTCCAAGCCCTCGGCCGTGCTTTTCCCGTTGCGGGCATCGCGGTAAATTTGTTCAATCACTTGGTGGGTGTCCTGCCAGATTTCTGCCTCGGTTGTGGCGCTGAGCCCCGAGAGAACCAGCCGGTTGCCCAGCTGTGTAAAATGCGAGCGCGGATCATAAGAGGCCCGCTGTTCTTGGCGCACAATTCGAAACATCTCTGACCCTGGGCCATAGCCCATATACTTGTACAGAACATCTGCCGCGGCTTGGTTGGTATCGGTGCTAAATTCTTGGCTGTTGGCCAAAAATACCAATGTTTCCGAGGCTTCTGGGTCTGATACATAAATCAGCCCCGCGGGCAGGGGGTTAGGTTGATGCGGTTGCAGGGCCTGGTTTTCGGTAGTTGGCGGACCAAAGGCATCCTTCAGTCGCGTGGGCACATCCCCGAAGCTGTACTCTTGGGAATTTAAGATGATCTGATCTGGTGCTTGCAAAATGATTTGATGGACATCCGTCAGTGGGGGGGTAGCGCCGCCATCACCGCCAAATAGAATATAGTTTGTAAGTTCGGCCTCTACGTTTTCTGGGCGACGCACCTTGCTAGATGGGATTGGGCGAAAATTGCGCGCAATTCGTTTTAACCACTTGGGGTCAATTTCCTTATTTGCCAGCTTCTCGGCGGCGTGATCAACCACCTGATCAAAGGTCTCGTGCGGAGCTAAAAGAGTTAAAACCAAATGGTTTGGCGATCCGCCGATCAGGAATTCCGCGCTGTTGATTGTACGAAAGTCTTGGGATTCGCTGGCATCCAGTGCCGGGGAGCCTGCATTTAATTTGGTTAACAACAGGACATGCAGGGCGCGCTCTTGGGCGGCGTTTTCAAAATTGATATTCCAGACCAGGCTGACACTGGCTTGGCCGCGGTCTAGCCCGCTTAGGATGGTGATCGGATAAGAGGATTGTTGCGCAGTCGCGCTATGTGTGGTGCCAAGGATAAGGGATACAACAACGGACAAAACGGTTAAAAGTGAGAGTTTCATGTTAATTTGCCTTTGCTAAAACGGCGGCTGTTGGGCTGTTAGATGCAAAGGCCTCGATGAAGCGTAACACCTCGCTGTCGGGGGCGTCTTTTATCATCTGGGAAAATTGCGATGGGGAAACGGGGGGCAATCCATCCGAGCCTAGGTTCTGGAAAAAATCCAGATAAGCGCGAGGGCTGTTTTCTAAGGACTTGGTATAGGCCACGTTTTTGGCGCGGGCGATGGCGATTTCGTCACTGGTGATGGTGGCATCTTGGAGGTTCGCAATGGCGGTTTCCAACCCAGCCAAGGCCTCCTCTAGGCTAACGCCCTCGAAGGGTACCAAAAATGCATTGTATTCCAAATCACCATCCACAGCCAAATATGACCCTTGCGAAAAGTTCTGAGCGATAAACCCTTCTAGATAAAGTGCGCGATTAAGATGCGAGTTATAGATATCTGATGCGATGAAAAACGAGGCCTGCATCGACAGCACATCCTCGGGGTTTGGGAATTCGAAAAATTTCGAGAATGAGATACTGTCGTCTAGCAATCGATCCGAGGTGATTTTTTCAACATGATGCAGACCGGGTGTTGGGTGCAGATCAAGCCATGTATCAGGAACCTGACGGGTGGTTTCGGTATCGCCAAAATATTCTGACAGCTTTTGCTGTGCAAGACTGGGATCGATATCGCCAGATATAATGATCATGGTGTTCGATGCTGTGTAATGCTGGGCGTGGAAATCTAGGGCGCCCTCGATGGTGATCTGTTCGATATCGCCAATCGGGTCTTCGGCGCGCCCAGATGTAGCCCCATAGAGGTTTTGCAATGAGCGCCGGCGCAGCCAACGGATCGGGGCAACCCGCTCTTTGTAAAACACTTCACGCTTTACGATATCAATCTCGCTGAGCTGAAAGGGTACCGTAAGCTCTGGTGTATCCAGCACTGCGCGCGACAAAGACATAATCTTGTCGATCTCGTCTGGGGTGCCCGAATTGGTATGAACAATGGAAATCGGCGAGGTAGAGGCATTCAGATCGCGTTGGCGGGGTTGCTGTAGCACCGCCTTATCCGCCGAAAGTGCGGCCAGATGCTCGGTGTAATGCGCAATCCCAGAAACCTCGCCCTCGTCATAGGTGCCTGATAGAATGATAACCTGAACATCCACACGGTTGCGCTCGTGAATGGGGATCACATAGGCGGAATGAAGTCCAGCGATATCCTCGAGTTCGATCACCTCTTGAGACAAAGCGGGATGGCTGATCATCCCAAGAAAAGCAAAGAGCGCGGTAAATTTCATAATATCGTGTTCCAATCATGGTCAATTATGATGCCAGAGTGTCGACAATTTCTACTAAGGTCAATTTTAGAATGATAAACCCACGATTTTGGCGCAAAATTACATAATCTGACTGGGGCCGGGAACTGTTTTGTGATTCAATTATAGTTGTCGAGATCTATAGAGATTTAAAGAGAAAATCAGAGATCGCATTAATATTTGTTAAGATTCGGCAATTTTCGCGGGAATGATTTGCCAATTTATGGTCATTTTGCACATGGATTTTGCGCAGATTGTCGCGGCAATCTGCTAAGTCGTTGAAAACATTGGGTTGGGCCATGTAACGGGCCTATTTATCACAGTTGCACAGTGGACCTAGCTTTGATATCACGCGCCGAGATTAGGGTAAACTTAGGTGCAAGCCATCTAGTTTAATTTGGGAACGGGCCTAGGCCCACTTATATCGGAAGGATGCACGTGTCCGACACAGCTTCGATATCATCAGGCGTCGCCGCGCGTTATGCAACGGCACTGTTTGATCTGGCGAAAGACGCCAAGAAATTACCAGCGGTTGAAAAGGATCTTGATGCATTGGGTGCAGCACTTGCTGATAACCCTGCTTTACAGGATTTGATTAAATCACCAGTTTATAGCCGAGAAGAGGCCGCAGGCGCGGTTGCTGCCTTGGCCAAGAAAATGAAACTCTCACCATTGTTGGGCAGCACCCTTGGGTTGATGGCGCAAAAGCGCCGTCTGTTTGTGGTGCCTGCATTGATCACAGCCGTAAAGGATATGATCTCCGAGGAAAATGGCGAGGTTACTGCAGATGTTGTTGCCGCTAAGAAGCTAACGGCCGCTCAGGAAAAGAAATTGGCCGCGACCTTGAAAAAGACCGTGGGCAAAGATGTAATCATAAACAGCTCCATCGATGAAACTCTTATCGGTGGATTGATCGTAAAAGTGGGTTCCAAGATGATCGATAGCTCGATCAAATCGAAACTCTCAAATCTTCAAAATGTAATGAAAGAGGTCGGATAATGGCTATCCAAGCTGCAGAAATTTCTGCGATCCTCAAGGACCAGATTAAGAATTTTGGTCAAGAGGCTGAAGTTGCCGAAGTAGGCCGCGTATTGTCGGTAGGTGACGGTATTGCGCGTGTGCATGGGTTGGACAATGTTCAAGCTGGTGAGATGGTTGAATTCCCCGGTGGTATCCGCGGAATGGCGTTGAACCTAGAATCAGACAACGTTGGTGTTGTTATCTTCGGGTCTGACCAATCAATCAAAGAAGGCGACACAGTTAAGCGTACCAACGCGATTGTTGACGTGCCTGTAGGCCCAGAATTGCTAGGTCGTGTTGTTGACGGTTTGGGTAACCCAATCGACGGCAAGGGCCCAATCAAAACGAAAAATCGTTCAACCGCTGACGTGAAGGCCCCTGGTATTATCCCACGGAAATCAGTTCACGAGCCGATGGCGACTGGTCTGAAGTCTGTTGATGCATTGATCCCAATCGGCCGTGGCCAGCGTGAGTTGATCATTGGTGACCGCCAAACAGGTAAAACTGCTGTGGCGCTGGATACAATCCTGAACCAAAAAGCATACAACGATGCGGCCAAAGACGATTCAGAAAAATTGTTCTGTATCTACGTTGCTGTTGGTCAAAAGCGTTCAACTGTTGCACAGCTTGTTAAGAAGTTGGAAGAAACAGGCGCATTGGAATATACAATCGTTGTTGCGGCCACCGCTTCTGATCCTGCTCCGATGCAGTTCTTGGCGCCATACGCCGCGACATCAATGGGCGAGCACTTCCGTGACAACGGCATGCACGGCTTGATGATTTATGATGATTTGACGAAACAAGCTGTTGCTTACCGTCAAATGTCATTGCTACTGCGTCGTCCACCAGGGCGTGAAGCGTACCCAGGTGACGTTTTCTATCTTCACTCCCGTTTGCTGGAACGTTCTGCGAAATTGGGTGATGCGTCAGGTAACGGTTCATTGACTGCGTTGCCAGTGATTGAAACACAAGGCGGTGACGTTTCTGCGTTTATTCCAACAAACGTTATTTCGATTACAGATGGTCAGATCTTCTTGGAAACTGAATTGTTCTACCAAGGTATCCGCCCTGCGGTTAACACTGGTCTATCTGTTTCTCGTGTGGGCTCATCTGCGCAAACCAATGCAATGAAATCCGTTGCGGGTTCTATTAAATTGGAATTGGCTCAGTACCGCGAAATGGCTGCATTTGCGCAGTTCGGTTCAGACCTTGATGCCTCTACACAGCAATTGCTGGCACGTGGTGCGCGTTTGACTGAGTTGTTGAAGCAACCTCAGTATTCGCCTCTTACAACCGCCGAGCAGGTTTTGGTAATCTACGCAGGTACCAAAGGTTACTTGGATAAAATCGAGGTTAGCCAAGTACGCGCCTTCGAAGACGGATTGCTGAATTTTGCACGCACAAACCACGCTGATGTTCTTGAGTGGATCAAAACTGATGATCCGAAACTTAAGGGCGAAGCCGAAGATCGCGTAAAAGCCGTTGTTGAATCTTTTGCCAAAGATTTCGCGTAACTGAAGCCTTTTGGAACAAGGAGTTTGGATAGATGCCAAACCTCAAGGACCTAAAAACACGGATCGACAGCGTTAAGTCAACGCGCAAGATCACCAAGGCGATGCAAATGGTTGCAGCTGCAAAGCTGCGCCGTGCGCAAGAGGCGGCCGAAGCAGGCCGCCCCTATGCTGACCGCATGAATGCGGTGATGGCAAATTTGGCAGGCGCTTCAGCTGGTTCTGATAGCGCGCCAAAGTTGCTGGCTGGCTCTGGTGATGATCAAGTTCACTTGTTGGTGGTTGCGACCGCTGAACGTGGCTTGTGTGGTGGCTTTAACTCTTCAATCGCTAAATTGGCTCGCGCCAAAGCGGAAGAGTTGCAAGCAGCTGGAAAAACCGTGAAAATCCTAACCGTCGGGAAAAAAGGTCGCGAGCAATTGCAACGTGACTTGGGCGATTTAATGATAGATCACATCGATCTTTCAGAAGTGAAAAAAGTTGGCTATGCTAATGCTTCTGATATCGCAACTGATGTCATTGCCCGCTTCAACGCTGGTGAATTTGATGTAGCGACGATTTTCTACAACAAGTTCCAATCAGTGATGAGCCAAATTCCAACAGCACTGCAACTGATCCCTGCATCGTTTGAAACAGAAGAAGGTGCAGATGCTCCTTTGTATGATTACGAACCAGGTGAGGAAGAAATCTTGGCAGACTTGCTGCCTCGTGCCCTATCCACCCAGGTTTTCACAGCTTTGCTGGAAAACGGTGCATCAGAGCAGGGTGCGCGTATGTCCGCGATGGATAACGCAACCCGCAATGCTGGCGACATGATCGACAAACTGACGATTGAATTTAACCGTTCACGTCAAGCCGCGATTACAAACGAATTGATCGAGATTATCTCGGGCGCGGAAGCGCTTTAAGAAACCGGAGAAACTATTATGGCGAAAGCAAAAGCAAACGTCGGCAAGATCGTCCAAGTTATTGGCGCTGTTGTTGACGTACAGTTTCAAGACGCACTTCCAGAAATTCTGAACGCTCTTGAAACAGATAACAATGGCCAAAAATTGGTCCTAGAGGTTGCACAACACCTAGGCGAAAACACTGTTCGTGCAATTGCGATGGATGCGACCGAAGGATTGGTGCGCGGCCAAGAGGTAACAGATACCGCAGGCCAGATCACTGTGCCAACAGGTACCGCGACATTGGGTCGTATTATGAACGTGACAGGCGAACCTGTTGACGAGCTGGGCCCTGTTAAAACCAAAACATCACGCCCGATTCACGGCGAGGCCCCTGCATTCGAAGACCAAGCCACAGAATCTGAGATCCTGGTAACAGGTATCAAGGTTGTGGATCTTTTGGCACCTTACACAAAGGGTGGTAAAATTGGTCTGTTCGGTGGTGCGGGTGTTGGTAAAACCGTTTTGATCATGGAATTGATCAACAACATCGCCAAAGTGCACTCTGGTCTGTCCGTATTTGCGGGTGTGGGCGAGCGTACACGTGAAGGTAATGACCTTTACCACGAGATGATCGAATCTGGTGTTATCGTGCCTGACAACATGGAAGAGTCAAAAATTGCGCTGGTTTACGGCCAAATGAACGAACCTCCAGGAGCACGTATGCGTATTGCTCTTACGGGTCTAACTCTTGCGGAACAGTTCCGAGACGAATCTGGTTCAGACGTTCTATTCTTTGTTGATAACATCTTCCGCTTTACACAAGCGGGTGCTGAGGTGTCAGCGCTATTGGGTCGTATTCCATCTGCGGTGGGTTACCAGCCAACATTGGCAACAGACATGGGTGCGATGCAGGAACGTATTGCGTCAACTAAAGCGGGTTCAATTACATCTGTACAAGCGGTTTACGTACCTGCGGATGACCTTACTGACCCGGCACCAGCGACATCGTTTGCGCACTTGGATGCGACAACGGTTCTTGATCGTGCGATCTCTGAAAAAGGTATCTATCCTGCGGTTGACCCACTTGGTTCAACATCTCGCTTGCTAGATCCATTGCTACTTGGTGAGGAGCACTATCAAGTTGCATCAGACGTTCAGCAAATCCTACAGCGCTACAAGTCATTGCAAGATATCATCGCGATTTTGGGCATGGACGAATTGTCGGAAGACGACAAAATGACCGTGACACGTGCACGTAAGATCGAGCGCTTCTTGTCTCAGCCATTCGATGTGGCCAAGGTATTCACCGGCTCTGACGGTGTTCAGGTGCCTCTGGAAGACACTATCGCATCATTCAAGGCTGTTGTTGCAGGCGAATATGATCACCTGCCAGAGGCAGCCTTCTACATGGTTGGTGGCATTGCAGATGTTATCGCTAAGGCTGAAAAAATGGCGGCAGAAGCCGCCTAATCGAAAGGGGCCAAAAACATGGCTACGATCCAATTTGACCTAGTGTCACCAGAGCGTAAGCTGGCCTCTATCGAGGCATCCGAAATTCAAATTCCGGGTGCCGATGGCGACTTTACTGCAATGGCTGATCACGCGCCGGTTCTTACCACATTGCGCCCAGGCGTATTGCGGGTGGTGGCCGGTAACGAAACCAGCGAGTATTTGGTTACCGGTGGCTTTGTCGAGCTGTCTGCGACCAATGCATCGGTTCTGGCGGAACAGGCCCTACCAGTGGCGGATGTAACCCGCGAATTGGTTGATGGCTTGGTCGAGGCGGCAACAACCGCTGCAGAGACTGCTGATCCATCAGAAAAAGACGCGGCACACAAGCGTATCGCAGATACAAAGGCCTTGCTCGAGCTGGTTTAACACCTTCGAAATAATCGTGATTTAGAAAAGCTCCATGAATTGGGGCTTTTTTTCTGTCTAAAATTCTGATTTTATCTGGACAGAGGGTTTGAATGAAAAAGATATTTTCAAGTGTGATCGGGGTGGATCAAGGCGATGTCTTGATTTTCTCTGATTTTGATTCTGGCGGATCAATGTGGACCGGCAAGGGCCAACGCGCGCGTCGTGTTAGGGTGGATTTCCCAACAGCTTTTAGAGAAGAGCCAAGCGTTCATGTTTCGTTGAAAATGATGGATATGGCGCAAAACTCAAATCAGCGCTTCGATCTCTTGGTAGAAGAAGTCAGCGAACAGGGGTTCACTGCTATCTTTAAAACATGGGGCGACACTAAAATCGCCCGTGCCTCTATGCACTGGTTGGCCATTGGCCCTACGTTCAACGATGACGATTGGGTTGATATCGATTGATACCTGTGCGGGTCGTGCCCCATATCACATGGCATGGGGCATCAACGCGTTAATAGGTGCCTTGGTACAATGGGCCCAAAGTGTCCTCATCAAACAAGGATGATACAGAGGTGCCATTGGCAATGTTCAAGGTTGCTTGCGCCAGCATAGGCGCCAAGGGCACGGTTCTGATTTTTGAACATGCCGCCGCTTCTGGGCTGATTTGAATAGAATCCGTAATCACCAATTGCTTCATAACTGATTTCTCTATCCGCTCAATCGCAGGGCCCGATAAAACACCATGAGTGATATAAGAGTGCACTTCTTTAGCGCCTTGCTCTATCAAGGTTTCCGCCGCCTTGCACAGGGTTCCCGCCGTATCGCAGATATCGTCTACGATAATACAACGTCGATCCGTTACATCCCCAATAACGGTCATCTCGGCTATCTCACCGGGGTTGTTGCGGCGCTTGTCCACAATCGCCAGGTCTGCGCCAATACGTTTGGCCAGCTCACGCGCTCGGGCAACCCCGCCCACATCTGGCGAGATCACGGTGACATCGCTCATGTCTTTGAAATGATGCATAACATCCAGCGCAAAAACAGGCGCGGCATACAAGTTATCCACAGGGATATCAAAGAAACCTTGAATTTGTGCGGCGTGTAGATCAACTGTCAAAATTCGTTCGACACCGGCTTGGGTTAGCAGGTTGGCTACCAATTTCGCAGAAATCGGTGTGCGGGCCTTGGTACGGCGATCTTGGCGTGCATAACCAAAATAGGGGATCACGGCGGTAATACGATCGGCAGAGCTGCGGCGCAGCGCATCGGCCATAATTAACAGCTCCATCAGGTTGTCATTTGCGGGGTTCGAGGTGGATTGTAAAATAAACATATCCTCCCCGCGTACGTTTTCGTAAACCTCGACGAATATCTCGCCATCGTTAAAGCGCTCTACCCGTGCATCAATCAACGAAACGGGCTTGCCACGCAACATTGACATGCGCGAAGAGATCGCTTTGGCCAATGGCGGGTTAGAATTTCCGGTGATAATTTTGGGCTCGATCAAAGTGTTCATTCTGGGCTCCAGATGCCTGATGTAACAGAGTTGTGACGGGATTCTCCCCTGCGCACCCCTTAGCATTCCAATTGGCTTTTGCCTAGTGTGATCGACCCTGATAGCGTCGTTCTGAAGCAATAAAGGAAACCCAATGGCACATATTGATTACTATTTTTTCCCGCTCTCACCCTTTGCATATTTAGCAGGGAATAGGCTGGAAGAAATCGCGCAAAAACACGGCGCAACAATCACCTATAAACCCATGGCCTTGATGGAAGTGTTCGCCCAAACTGGTGGCACACCACCGGCTCAGCGCCATATCTCGCGCAAATCCTACCGCGCCCAGGAATTGGCGCGCGTGGCCAAAGCTACCAATATGCCCATTTCCGAGACGCCAGCCTTTTGGCCCACAAATGCGGTGCCCAGCTGCTATGCCGTGATTGCGGCACAGAGGGCAGGTGGGGGAGATCTGGGTGGGCTTTGCCAGTCTTTCCTGCGGGCTTGCTGGGTAGAAGACAAAGACATCTCGCAAGACGATGTAATCCGCGAGGCTCTAAGCGCCAACGGGTTTGATCCCGCTCTGGCAGACAGCGATATGTTGACCAGTGCCCAAGAGTTTACCCAAAATACCGAAGATGCGGTCAAGAACAACGTATTTGGGGCCCCCAGCTATGTGATCAACGGGCAGGTGTTTTGGGGCCAAGACCGGCTCGGCTACCTAGATGACTATCTTGCGGAGTTGTGACTTTAAGCGTGTATTGCACCAATAAATTTGCGGATATCATCCTGCGTCGTTGACCAGCTACAAACCAGCCGCGCAGAGATCATTTCGTGATCTGGCCCTTCCAATGTTTGGTTGAAGGGCCAGAAATAATATTGCGCCTTGGCTTTGGCAAGGTTGCGGTGCAGCGCGCGTGGAAATTCCACGAATAGTAGATTGGCGTCCACCGGATGCAGGCAGGAAAAGTTATCAACGCTCGCAAGTTCTGATAACAAGGTCTGCGCGCTGGCATTTGCTTGGCGTGCAAGCGTCAGCCAAAGGTCATTGTCTAGGTATGCCTTGAATTGTGCCGCCAGATAGCGGTGTTTGGAAAACAAGTGCCCGCCGCGCTTACGGCGTAGTTCGAATTCCCATGTGGTTTTGGGATCAAAAATCACTACGGCTTCCACCCCCATCAGGCCGTTTTTTGTACCGCCAAAAGACAGGATATCAATCCCAGCCTTCCACGTCATTTCTGCGGGACTACAGCCTAGCTTTATCAGCGCATTGGCAAAACGCGCCCCGTCCAAATGGCAGGGCATATCAAACTTGGCCGCGATCGATGTCAGCGTTTTTAACTGGTCAAGGGAATACACAGTGCCGCATTCTGTTGCGGTGGTTATCGAAAGACATCCGCGTTGTACGTTATGCACGCCAGAGGCGGCGGCGTTGGTAATCACAGCGGATAACAGAGCCGGATCGATCAGGCCATGTTCTCCCTCTACCAAAGTGATTTTGGCACCATTGGTGTAAAACTCGGGCGCGCCGGCTTCGTCCTCTTCGATATGGGCGTTGCGATGGCAATATATCGTCTGCCAAGGTTGGCATATAGTGGCCAGAGCCAGCGCATTTGCCGCCGTGCCTGTGGGCAACAGAAACACCTGTGCCTCAGGTGCCTCGAACAGGGTGCGAATGCGCTCTTCTACCTCAAGTGACAGCGCATCAGCGCCATACCCGCCTGCATATCCCGTATTGGCTTCGGATAGGGCGTTCAAGACGCTGGGGTGAACTGGGGCACCGTTGTCTGAGGCAAAAAACATCTAAAAATCTCCAATGATATGGTCTTCGAGGTCGTCTTCTGCGACCTCGAATTCAGGAATTGTACGGTCTTTGGCCGAATTGCCAGATGTGTGAGGCGTGTTTTTGTCACCAGAAATCAGCGGATGCCATGTAGGCAATGGCGCATCATCATAGCGCAACCGATAGGCACAAGTTTCTGGCATCCAATATGCAATGCGTGAAATATTCTCAGGGGTAAGAACGACACAGCCCGCCACCAGTTGTTTACGCAGGGCGTAATTTTTGCAGTGACAGGTGCTGTCATCAAACAGACGACAGGCGACACTGGTGTAGGCTATGTCGCCAGTGTCTTCATCTTCCAGCTTAAGTAGGCAACATTTTCCACAGCCATCACATAGCGCTTCCCACTCGGGGCGGGTTAGATCGGCGAGGTCATATTTTTCCCAAAATTTGGCACGTAGCGTTGTGTTTTTATCCGTCATCAGGTCTACTGAACACGCAGAACAGAAAAAGAAAACCCCAGATTTGCTTGAAACAGAATTATATCCTCCGATCAAGGCTTTCCTACAGGCGCGGGGCTTTGATGTGAAATCCGAAATTTTGGAATGTGATGTTGTAGCAGTACAAGCAGATTTACCGCCGTTGATAGTCGAGCTAAAAACAAGTTTATCAGTGGATTTGCTAATACAGGCCGTAGATCGACAAAGCCTAAGTGATACTGTGTACATCGCCATCCCGCGCGGTAAGGGTAAAAGGTTTCAAACCCAGATAAAAGGCGCGTGCAAATTGTGCCGGCGCCTAGGTGTAGGTATCCTATCAGTGCGCGTTTCTGATGGGTCAGTCATCGTTCATTGTGATCCCGCGCCCTATCAACCGCGCAAAAACAAGAGACGCCGGGCGGCATTGCTGGGCGAATTTGACAAGAGAGTTGGCGATCCAAATACCGGTGGCCAGACAAGGCGCAGCGTGATGACCGCCTATCGTCAGGATGTTCTGCGCATCGTCAAACACATGTCAAAAAATGGCCCAGCCCGTCCCAAGGATTTTGTGGCGCAGGGGATTACCAAGGCCCCCACAATGCTGTCGCGTGATTATTATGGTTGGTTTTATCGTGTAGAGCGTGGGCTCTATGATTTGAGCACAGTCGGCGCACAGGCCGCGAAGGATTACGCAGCACAGATCGAGAGACTATAGCGCGGTTGTATACATATTATCCAAGGTCTCTCGCGCCTGTTCACAATCGGCATTCATGGTTTCCACCAAGGCACCCAGATCATCGAATTTCAGCTCTGGGCGCTGATAATCGACCAAGGCCACGGAGATACTGGCACCGTAAATATCGGCCGAAAAATCAAATAAAAATACCTCTAGGTTGGGTTTGTATACACCAAAGGTCGGGCGTTCGCCGATTGAGGCCGCCCCAAAATAGCGCCCCTTGGATGGACCATCTAGGATATCGACTGTCACTGCATAGACCCCGTATTTGGGCGGATGTAGCCCATCAATTGACAGGTTGGCGGTAGGAAAACCAAGCTCGCGACCGCGTTGATCGCCATGAATAACGCGCCCCTCGATACGGTGCCAATGGCCCAGCATGCGCGCAGCATCCTCCGGGCGACCCTCGCTTAATGCGCGACGGATAGCAGTGGATGAAAAAACCTCGCCATTTTCACAAAGCAAATCTGATGTCGTCACCTGAAACCCGTATTTCGCGCCAAAACGTATCAAATCTTCGGCGCTGCCTTCACGGTTCTTACCGAATTTGAAATCAGACCCCACCACCACATGGCACAGGCCAAGTGCATCTGCGATCACATCACGTGCAAACTCCTCGGCTGTAAGGGCAGAAAGCGCGGCATTGAAGTTCAGCTGATACAGATGTTGAATACCCAGCTTCTCTAGGCGATGAGCCTTGGCATTAGCGCTCATCAATCGAAAAGCAGGGGCATCGGGTGCGAAATACTCGCGGGGGTGGGGCTCGAAGGTTAGAATCCCCAAGGGGGCATCCCCCGCCACCTTGCGCACCAGATCAAATACGGCCTGATGCCCGAGATGCACCCCATCAAAATTTCCGATGGCAACAGCCGCGCCGCGATCTTCGGGGGCGATGAATTGATAATCTCTTATGATCCGCATGGCTGGTCTCTTATCTTAGGAATCCAATGGAATATGTTGGGTTCATCTGTGCCGCATCTAAGAAGGCTTGAAGTTTTTGCTCGTTGGGTTGGGTCTCTGTTCCGGTTTCTTGGGCCGCAAGCCCACCCGTGATAAAGAGGCAATCCATGTTTTCCCCTAGCGCACCGCGAATATCGGTATTTATGCCATCCCCAATGCATAGGATTTTTGCATCATCTATCACGCGACCAGCCTGTGCCGTTACTCTGTTGCGCGCCAGATCATAGATTGGTGCATGTGGCTTGCCAAAATTATGCGCTTCGCCACCCATCTGGTTGTAGGTCGCGGCAATTGCACCAGCGCAATATATCCGCTGATCGCCGCGGTCCACCATGATATCTGGATTGGCACAGAGCATTTTCAGCCCGCGGTTTTTTATATTCAGCAACACCTCGCGGTAGTCCTCGGGCGTTTCGGTATTGTCATCGAACAATCCAGTGCACACCACGCCCTCGGCCAGATCAAGGGGAACGCGCTCCACATCCAACCCTTGATAGAAATCTTCGGTATCGACCCCCTGGAAAAACGCCTCGTCGCGATCAGGGCCAATGTGATAGACACGCTGTCCAAAGGCGCCAGATGCAAGGGCCGCACGTGATGCATCACCACTGGCGGTGATCCCGTGGTACAAATCGCGCGGTACGCCGATTTGATCCAGCTGTGGGTACACAGCCGATGCGGGGCGGGGCGAATTGGTCAGCAGGTGTACAATGCCGCCGGTCTTTTGGTATTCATACAGGGCATCAACTGCGGCTTGGAAGGGCGTAACCCCATTGTGTAAACATCCCCACAGGTCGCAGAATACGGCGTCATAGGTGGCGGAAACTTCGGCAAGGTTCTTAATAATAGTTGTCATAAATTGGGCCTAGCAGGTTATCGAATAAATGGAAATATGAAACCTTGGGCGCCACAGACCTCTTGTTATTTCCGCCGCCACCATATCTAAACGGCAAAGATACTTATGAGACCTGTGTTTAATTATGAATACGCCCCCCAAACTCGCCAATAGCAACCTGATCGGTGCCGCATGGATGATTGCCGCTATGGCCTGTTTTGCATTAGAGGATGTATTCTTAAAGCGTGCGATGCAGGGCATTTCTATTGGATATGCGATGGCTCTGTTTGGGGTTTGTGGGGCAATAATATTCGCATGTTGCGCGCGCGCGCAGGGCCGCCGGTTATATATCCCAGAGGTGCTTTCGCCGCCGATGCGCACCAGAATGCTGTTTGAGTCTACGGGGCGTTTGTTCTACACGCTGGCTTTGGCACTGGCGCCTTTGTCATCGGCCACTGCGATTCTACAGGCAACACCGGTTGTGGTGGTCGCTGGGGCGGCCCTATTCTTTGGCGAGCATATCGGCCCGCGCCGTTGGATGGCGATTTTCTTGGGGTTTATTGGGGTGATGGTGATTATTCAGCCTAGCTCGGATAGTTTTACCATTTACTCGCTCTTTGCGGTGATGGGGATGATTGGTTTTGCGGGGCGAGATTTGGCCAGCCGCGCCGCGCCGCGCACCATTCACACCACGCTGTTGGGCTTGTATGGGTTTTTGACCATGGCGGTGGTTGGGGCAGGGTTTGCCCTGTGGCAAGGGCAACCGATGCCAGTATTAAGTTGGGGGTGGGTGCGCGCATTACTTGTATCGGTGCTGTTTGGCGTGTTGGCCTATACGTTTCTGATGAATGCCATGCGCACGGGGGATGTAGGGGCTGTCACGCCGTTTCGCTATACACGGCTAGTCTTTGGGTTGGGTTGCGGGGTTTTATTCTTTGATGAAACGCTGGATACGACCATGATTATTGGCAGCATTATCGTTGTTCTATCTGGGCTGTTCATCCTGAAACGCGGGCGCTGATTTTGGGCCCAAAAGCATAGGGTTTAGCGCTTGACAGGGATAAATACAGTGCCTACAAATTCTGCGTTGGCACTCAATGGAGGAGAGTGCTAATAATTCCCTTTCCTCCAGTTATAACTTACACGGAGCAATCCAATGGCATTTACACCTCTACACGACCGTGTACTGGTTCGTCGCATAGAAGGCGAAGAGAAAACCGCAGGCGGCCTGATCATTCCAGAATCAGCAAAAGAGAAACCAGCCGAAGGCGAAATCATTTCTGCAGGCGAAGGCGCTCGCAAAGACAGCGGAGAATTGATCCCAATGTCTGTAAAAGCTGGCGACAAAGTTCTGTTTGGAAAATGGTCCGGCACAGAAGTGACACTTGACGGCGAAGAGCTGTTGATCATGAAAGAATCAGACATTCTAGGTCTGCTTTAATTAACCCACGAGTTTAGGAGCATAGTATTATGCCAGCAAAAGACGTAAAATTCGGCACCGATGCCCGCAACCAAATGCTAGAAGGCGTGAACGTTCTGGCCGATGCTGTTAAGGTAACTTTGGGCCCAAAGGGTCGCAATGTTATTTTGGACAAAGCATTCGGCGCACCACGCATCACCAAAGATGGTGTTTCTGTTGCTAAAGAAATCGAATTGGAAAACAAATTCCAAAACATGGGTGCGCAAATGGTTAAGGAAGTTGCTTCCAAAACCAATGACACCGCCGGTGACGGCACAACCACTGCTACTGTTTTGGCCCAAGCGATCGTTCGCGAAGGTTTGAAATCAGTTGCGGCTGGAATGAATCCAATGGATCTAAAGCGCGGTATCGATTCTGCGGTTGCAACAGTTGTTGATTCTATCAAGTCTATGTCTCGCGAAGTTAAGGATACCGGCGAAGTTGCTCAGGTTGGTACAATTTCTGCGAATGGCGAATCTGCAATTGGCGAGCAAATCGCAGATGCGATGCAAAAGGTTGGCAACGAAGGCGTTATCACTGTTGAAGAAAACAAAGGTCTGGAAACAGAAACAGACGTTGTTGAAGGCATGCAGTTTGACCGCGGTTACCTGTCACCATATTTCGTGACAAACCCAGACAAAATGACAACCGAGCTAGAAGATTGCTTGATCTTGTTGCACGAGAAAAAGCTAACAAACCTCGCACCAATGGTTCCATTGTTGGAAGCTGTTATTCAATCTGGCAAACCTTTCCTAATCATCGCAGAAGATGTTGAAGGCGAAGCATTGGCCACATTGGTTGTGAATAAATTGCGTGGTGGTCTGAAAATCGCTGCTGTTAAGGCACCTGGTTTCGGCGATCGTCGTAAAGCTATGTTGCAAGATATCGCAATTCTAACTGGTGGCCAGGTGATCTCTGAAGATCTGGGCATGAAGTTGGAATCAGTAACTATGGATATGCTGGGCACCGCCAAGCGTGTTGCGATTACCAAAGACGAGACAACAGTGATCGACGGTAACGGCTCTAAGGCTGAAATCGAAGCACGTGTTGCGCAAATCAAGCAACAAATCGAAGAGACAACTTCTGACTACGACCGTGAAAAACTGCAAGAGCGTCTGGCTAAATTGGCTGGTGGTGTTGCTGTTATCCGCGTTGGCGGTGCAACCGAAGTAGAAGTTAAAGAGCGCAAAGACCGCGTTGATGATGCCCTAAATGCGACCCGTGCGGCCGTACAAGAAGGTGTTGTTGTGGGTGGTGGTGTTGCATTGGTTCAGGCCGCCAAATCTTTGGCTGATCTGGCAGGCGACAATTCTGACCAAGATGCGGGTATCGGCATTGTTCGCCGCGCACTAGAGGCACCTTTGCGTCAAATCGCAGAAAACGCTGGTGTTGATGGCGCTGTGGTTGCTGGCAAAGTTCGTGACAGCGACGACAAAGCCTTCGGATTTAACGCCCAAACAGAAGAATATGGCGACATGTTCGGCTACGGTGTTATCGATCCTGCAAAAGTTACGCGTACTGCATTGGAAGATGCGGCATCCATCGCTGGTCTGTTGATCACAACAGAAGCAATGGTTGGCGAAATCCCTGCACCTGCTGGTGGCGCCGCTGGTGGCGGCATGCCTGATATGGGCGGCATGGGTGGCATGGGCGGCATGATGTAATAATCGGTTTCTATGGCCTTGGCCATTGATACGATTTATACGCATGCGGCATTGCCGATTTGCTAAATACTGAAAGGTCGCCCTAGGGGCGGCCTTTTTCAATTCTAACGTCTGCGTGATATGCCTGCCAATGACTGATCCGGATTTGACAGTGCGCTCAGCACCTGCAAGACACAGCATATGCGTCTTTACATCCTTATTCTCACAGCCCTTGCGGCTTTTGCTGGCAACTCCCTGTTAAATCGGTATGCGCTGTCTTCTGGTGCTATCGGGCCAATTGGATTCGCCGCTATTCGCGTGCTGTCTGGGGCAGGGATGCTGTTGTTGGTATTTCTGGCCAAACATCGCAGACTACCCAAGCGCGATATCGGCGTGATGGGGCCGGTTGGTCTATTGATCTACATGGTGGCCTTCTCACTGGCCTATGTGGCACTGAATGCTGGCTTTGGTGCGTTGTTGCTGTTCGGATCTGTGCAAATATCGATGTTTATCGGGGCGATCCTACGCGGGCAACGCCCACATGTCTTTGAATACCTTGGGGCGATGGTTGCTTTCGTTGGTTTGGTCTATCTGTTGTATCCTGATTTACAAGTCGGTGGCGGGCGCGCGATTGTTGTAATGATCGCTGCTGGCATCGGCTGGGCCTTGTTTTCTATCGCAGGGCAGGGCGCGCGCGAACCGCTACAGGCAACAACGCTGAGCTTTGCAATGATCCTGCCGGTGGTTTTGGGTATATGGCTCGTTGCGCCATCCGAAACACTTAGCGCAAGGGGTGCTTTGTTGGCGGCTTTATCTGGTGCAGGAACATCAGGTCTGGGATATTTGGTGTGGTATACGGTTTTGCCCAAAATAAGTACAACGCGGGCCGCGATCTTTCAGCTGTCGGTGCCGATCATTGCAATAGTGGCTGGCGCACTGCTGTTATTTGAACCTATTGAGGCACGTGTATTGATCGCCAGTACGGTGGTGATTGGTGGTATTATATTTTCTCTCTATGGACGAAAGCACAGCTAGGTCTTAGGGTTGAAGGCAATAGATAGCCTTTTGATAGATACTGATGATACGCTGCATAATCTTCACCGCTCTTGCTGTTTTCCAATTGGGGCAACCCGTGCATGCAAAGGATTGTGTGGTGCTATTGCATGGGTTGGCGCGCAGTGCCTTGTCGATGACAATCCTTGAATGGCGTCTAGAACGTCTGGGATATCAGGTAGAGAATATCGACTACCCCAGCCGCAGAGAGAGCTTTGAACATCTGATTGAAGTGGGCCCTGCGAAGGGGGTTGAGATGTGCAAAGATGCCAAAAGGATGCATTTCATTACCCATTCTTTGGGTGGGATTTTGCTGAGGAAATATCACGAGAGTTTGAACGGCGATATTCCTGAAAACTGGGCGCGCACTGTGATGTTAGGCCCGCCTAACAATGGGTCCGAAATCGTAGATGAAACTGGAGATTGGGTTGGGTTTGAGCTGTTGAATGGCGAGGTGGGATTGCGATTGGGAACTGATCCCAACAGCCTGCCTAATCAGTTAGGGCCTGTTGAGTTTGAACTGGGTGTTATCGCAGGGGATCAATCGGTCTCGCCCTACTTCTCTGGTCTGATTGACGGCGAAGATGATGGCAAAGTATCTGTAAGCAGCACCATCATCGAAGGCATGGATGATCACATTGTTCTGCCGGTCACCCATACATTCATGATGAATGACCGCGCAGTTTTTGCGCAAATTTTGGCATTTCTGGCCAATGGCCGATTTGACCACCCAGCCGACTAGTTCGTGCGGGGTGAAATCTTATTGGTATGACCCATTTTTCGTCCGGCCTTTGCTTCGGCCTTGCCATATAGATGAATACAAACATCGGGATCTTGGGCCGCGTCTTCGAGCGCGAAAATATCCTCTCCAATCAGATTGGTCATCAAAACATTAGAGTGGCGTGATCCGTCGCCCAAGGGCCATCCGGCAACGGCGCGAATGTGTTGTTCGAACTGGTCAATCGCACAGCCATCTTGAGTCCAATGACCGGAATTGTGTACGCGCGGTGCGATTTCATTAACGATCAACCCCTTGGGTGTTACAAACAGCTCTACGCCCATTACGCCCACATAATCTAATGCATTCAATATCTTACCAGTTAGCAAAACTGCATCCATGCGTTGAGATCCAACCATTTTTGCCGGTGCGGTCGTGGTGTCTAAAATCCCATTCTTGTGTACATTCTGACCAGGATCGTAACAAACTACCTCGCCTGATTGGCTGCGCGCGCCAATGACAGAAACCTCGTGAGAAAAATCAACGAAACCTTCTAGTACACAGGGTTCCTGGCCCAGTTCTGACCATGCTTGCTGTGCCTGATCGCGGGATTTTAACCGATATTGGCCCTTACCATCATACCCAAAGCGGCGGGTTTTCAAGATGGATGGAGCGCCCACGCGTTCTACGGCACGCGCCAGATCGTCGCTGTTCTCTACATTGGCAAAGGGAGCAACATCAATGCCAAGGTCAGAGAGAAATTCCTTTTCGACGATGCGGTCTTGGCTAGTGGCCAGTGCACGGCGCTGGGGTAAAACGGGGCGCAAGGTTTCCAGCAAATCCAAGGCATCCGCAGGCACGTTTTCAAATTCAAACGTTATCAGATCCACAGATTTCGCGAATTTTTCCAAGGCCGCCACATCCGTATAGGGGGCGGTGGTTACTTGGTGGCATACATCCTGTGCAGGTGGATTGGCGCCGGGTTCAAAAACATGGGTTTTGAATCCCAGCCGCGCCGCGGCCATAGACAGCATACGGCCCAGTTGGCCACCGCCGAGTATACCAATTACAGCGCCTTGTTTTAGGGGATTACTCATCGACAGGCTCATCTGCAATCGATGCGGATAGATCAGTGCGCCATTTATCCAATCGCGCGGCTAAATCGGGATCATTATTCGCCAAAATCGCGGCCGCCATTAGCCCGGCATTCGCTGCCCCCGCTGCCCCAATTGCCATGGTACCCACAGGGAAGCCCTTGGGCATTTGAACGATGGAATAGAGGCTGTCAACGCCACTAAGTGCGCGGGTCTGAACCGGTACACCTAAGACAGGTACACGGGTCTTACTGGCCATCATACCGGGCAAATGCGCCGCACCGCCGGCGCCAGCGATAATCACTTTTAGCCCGCGATCTACGGCCGTTTTTCCATAATCCCACAGCCGATCTGGCGTGCGATGGGCAGATACGATTTTTTTCTCGTAGGGGATACTCAGTGTGTCTAAAATATCCGCAGCTTCCTTCATGGTGGTCCAGTCTGATTGCGACCCCATGATGATTCCAACTGTTATCTGTGCCATATGCGTTCCCAAAGCCAACAAAAGGCGGATATAAACCGATGCCTTGCCTTAGGCAATGATGTCCGGCGTGATTGCGTCTTCTAACCGCTTGATTTCGTCTTTTATCGCCAGTTTGTTGCGCTTTAGCCGCTGTAACGTTAGCAAATCTGGATTTACGGATAGATGAAGCGCATCAATAGAATCGTTTAGATCCCTATGGGCCAATCGTTTTTGCGCTAATTCAATGCGCAGCACTTCTTGGCGGTTCATTTTGGGTGATTCTGTCATGGTTTAGTTATGCTCTGCTCTTCTCTTATCGAGCTTATAACGGGAATGTTTGAATATTTCACTCAAATTCGCTTGAGAATCCTTTGATTAATAACCATATTATATTTCAGGCCGCCGATTGGGGCCACAGACAGTCGCTTTATAAAGGGCTAAAACATGACAAAGATATCTTTTGCCTCCCACCCGTTTTTGCTGGGTTTTGAACAGTTGGATCGCTTGGTGGAACGTACTGCAAAATCAGGTAACGAAGGTTATCCCCCATATAATATTGAGCAAAGCTCCGAGAGCAGCTATCGCATCACCTTAGCTGTGGCTGGATTTCGTGACGAAGATTTGGCAATAACCCTAGAGGATAGCCAGCTGGTTATTCGGGGGCGTCAAGTTGACGATTCTGAGGGGCGGGTCTTCCTGCATCGTGGAATCGCCGCGCGCCAATTCCAGCGTAGCTTTGTTTTAGCAGACGGTGTCGAGGTCGCAGGCGCTAATCTAGAAAACGGACTGTTGCATGTAGACCTCAGCAGAACAGTGCCTGACACAATCGTACAGACGATCGAAATTAAAAAGAATTGAAGCAAGACATGACACCAGTATTTGAACAAATGGGCCTACCCAGCAATATCGTTTACATTCGTCCGATTACGCTAGCGGACCTGCCGCGGGATATTCAGATGGAGCTGGGCGATAACACGCCATTGTTTGCGGTTTTCTCAGAAGATGGCACGCAGATCGCCTTGGTCGAGGATCAAAACGTGGCCTTCGCATTGGCCAAAGAGCACGAATTCAATCTGCAATCCGTACACTAGTTTGGCGTTTTAAGAACGCCGGCGCAGGCTGGCTCGAATGATCAGCAGTGAGATTACGAAAAACAGAGCCCCTGCTGCCATTAATGCATAAGAGATCAGGCTATTAGTGCCTTGGCTACTCTTTGCAATAATCTTTCCTGAATTCGGATTGTAAAGCGCATCCACCTGTTGCCCAACGCTAAAGTTTGTTTCGCTGCTCCAAACGTCTGATGCGTATTCAACAACATTGCCGTCTTGATCTTGGATGCGATAAACGGGGCTATATAGGGTTTTTGTTAATCGCCCAGGGCCGTTCTTTTTCTTTTTGCTTTGAAGCCGTGTGTCCACCTTGGTTACCAAGGCGATGACTTCAACGCCTTGTTTTTCCCAGCTGTTATTTTTCCCAAACAGGACGTATCCCACGCCCATTAGGGCGAAGCTGACTATTAGGAATAGTGGGCCAGCAATTAAAAGCGGATTTCGTAATGTCATTTGCTTGCCCTAATTATTTGGTTTCTAGGCCTTGATCAGCCCCATGCTTTCAAGTTTTAGAATGACTTGTTGCGCACAGTTATCAACCTCTGCGTTTTCGGTCTCTATACGAAGTTCTGGGTTTTCGGGTACATCGTAGGGGTCGGAAATGCCAGTAAATTCTTTGATTTTACCTTCTCGGGCCAATTTATATAGACCTTTGCGATCACGGCGTTCACATTCCTCGATAGAGGTTGCAACATGCACCTCTACAAATGCGCCAAAACCTTCGATATCTTCGCGTACCGCACGCCGTGTAGTGGCATAGGGGGCAATAGGCGCACAGATAGCGATACCGCCATTTTTCGTGATTTCAGACGCTACATAGCCGATGCGGCGAATATTTAGGTCTCGGTGCTCCTTAGAAAAGCCTAATTCCGAAGACAGGTTTTTGCGAACCAAATCACCATCCAATAGGGTAACGGGGCGTCCGCCCATTTCCATTAGTTTGACCATAACCGCATTGGCAATTGTGGATTTTCCAGAACCCGAAAACCCGGTAAAGAATACTGTAAACCCTTGCTGTGCGCGTGGGGGGCGCGATTTACGCAGCTCTTTCACCACCTGTGGGAATGAGAACCATTCTGGGATATCCAAACCCTCGGCAAGACGGCGGCGTAATTCGGTGCCCGAAATATTCAAAACCGTCACACCCTCTTCTACCTCATCCGCTGGCTCGTATTGGGCGCGGTCTTGAACATAAACCATATGTTTGAAATCGACCATTTCAATGCCCATTTCCTCTTGATGTGTTCGGAACAGATCCTGTGCATCATAGGGGCCATAAAAATCTTCGCCGGCGCTGTTCTTGCCCGGCCCTGCGTGATCGCGGCCAACGATGAAGTGGGTACAGCCGTGGTTCTTGCGGATTAATCCATGCCACACGGCTTCGCGTGGGCCGGCCATGCGCATAGCAAGGTTCAACAGGCTCATCGTGGTGGTAGAGGATGGATACTGATCCAGCACCGCTTCGTAACAGCGCACGCGGGTGAAATGATCGATATCGCCAGGCTTGGTCATGCCGACCACCGGATGGATCAGCAGGTTGGCCTGGGCCTCTTTGGCCGCGCGAAAGGTCAGCTCTTGGTGGGCGCGGTGCAGGGGATTACGGGTCTGAAAAGCCACAATGCGGCGCCAGCCCAGCTTGCGAAAATAGGAACGCATCTCATTGGGGCCATCGCGGCGCGCGCGAAAATCATAATGAACGGGCTGTTGAATACCAGTAATCTTACCACCCAAGTAAACCTCGCCTGCGGTGTTGTGCAGATAATTTACCGCAGGATGGGCCTGATCATCAGCCCCAAAAACCAGCTCGGCCTCTTTGGATTTATCGGGAGTATAAATATCGGCTACATCAAGGGTCGCCAGAATTACACCTTCTTGATCGCGCAGGGCAATTTTCTGACCGGTCTTTAGCGTTTGCGCAAAATCCTTGCCCACATCAAGCGTGATTGGCATTGGCCACAGATGCCCATCGCTTAGGCGCATATCCTGAACAACGCTGGTGTAGTCCTCTTCGCCCAGAAATCCGGTTAGGGGGTAGAAGCCGCCGTTCAACAGCAGCTCTAGATCGCAAATTTGGCGCGGGGTCAAATCCCAAGAGATCAAATCGGCCGCCTCCAGCTTTAGCTGATCCGCCATATCAAATGGCGCGTATAGTTCAGGAACAGGAAGGAGGTTTTCTGCGGTCATGATAAATTCCGATTAAAGTGTTCACGTCTGTGCGTCACATACAGTTTGTTCTGCGAAACGCAATAATTTGGGGTTAATTAAAAACCAATTTCGGTATTTCAAGGTAATTTCAGAACTAGATACCAAATTCTGATCAATTTGCCCTGCGTTGTACTTGGCTATTTTGCGGTCCATCCGCCGTCCATTGATATATTCGTGCCGGTTATCGCCTTACCCGCGCCCGAGCATAAAAAACCAACCGCACATGCGACATCTGTGATTTCTACGAACTCTCGCGTTGGCTGCGCGGCCAAGAGAACATCGCGCTTAACCGCCTCTTCGCTAATGCCGCGCGCAGCGGCCGTGTCGGGTATCTGGGCGGCGACCAAGGGGGTAAGAACATATCCCGGCGATACGGCATTTACGGTAACGCCTGCCTCTGCCACCTCTAGGGCTACGGTCTTGGTTAGGCCCATAATCGCGTGTTTTGCGGCCACATAGGCAGATTTAAATGGGGATGCTGAAATGCTGTGGGCGGATGCGATGTTTACAATGCGTCCCCAACCGGCCTGTTTCATGGGGCCGATCACCGCTTTGGTGCAGTGAAACGCAGAATTTAGATTAATGGCAATAATGGCATCCCATTTTTCATCGGGAAAATCCTCGATTGGGGCGACGTGCTGGATACCCGCATTGTTCACCAAAATTTCTATCGGGCCATGATCATTTTGAATGTCTGCAATCATCCTGCGGATTTGCGCCGGCTTGCTCATGTCTGCACCATAATATTGTGCCGCTCTGCCAGATGCTTCAGATAGTTCGGCCAGTTGGGTATCTATAACCGATTGCTCGCCAAACCCGTTTATGATCACCTGTGCACCTTGTTGCGCCAAATGTTGCGCGATACCTGCGCCAATTCCGCTGGTAGAACCAGTGATCAGTGCAATTTTTCCGTCAAGCATATGAAACTCCTTCAATCAGCGGTATATTAGGGATGAATCAAGAATTCGAAAGATATTTTTATGAGGACGCTATGCTGAGATATCTATGCCTGATTTTTCTAACGTTAAGTTGCGGTTTTTCCTTGGCGGAGCCGCGTGACACGATGGCAGGCACCGTTCAAGTGCAGAAAATGGTTGGGGGTCTAAAAGAACCTTGGGCCATTGGTATCCTGCCCAACGGCACTGTTCTGATCACAGAGCGGGGAGGCAAAATGTTATGGGTTTCAAAAGACGGGCGCAAAGAGGTCTCTGGCCTACCAACAGTGGTTGCCAAGGGGCAGGGCGGGTTGCTGGATGTGGTTATTTCACGTGATTTCGACAAGACCCGCGAGATTTTTCTGACCTATGCTGCGCCTATGGGCAAAGGTGCCGGAACGGCCATGGCCGTGGCGACCCTATCCTCCGATCACCAAAGTCTGACAAGGGTGCAAGAATTGTTTCGAATGAAACGAGCATCGACCAAGGGCAAGCACTTCGGATCACGCGTGGTAGAGGCTGAGAACGGAGATCTGTTTGTAACCATTGGTGATCACGGCACCCCGAAACACGCGCAAAGTATGGATCACTATAGCGGCAAGGTCATGCGCGTCACCCGTGAGGGGACCATAGAGATACATTCATCTGGGCACCGTAATCCACAAGGAGGGGCGCTGGATGATTTGGGGCAAATATGGATTGTAGAGCATGGGCCAAAGGGAGGTGATGAAATCAATCAACCCAAGTTTGGTCTTGATTATGGTTGGCCGGTTATCTCCTACGGGCGTCACTATAGCGGTCTAAAGGTGGGTGAAGGCACACACAAGGTTGGGCACGAGCAACCAATGCTGTTTTGGGACCCCTCAATCGCACCCTCGGGAATGATGATTTATCAAGGCGATATGTTTCCCGAATGGCAGGGGGATATTTTTGTAGGCTCGCTGAAATTTGATATGATTTCGCGCAGCGCCCTAGAGATGGACGAGTTGTCAGAAAAAGAGCGCCTGTTTCAGGATCACTACAATCGCATCCGTGATATCCGCGAAGCACCTGATGGATCTATTTGGTTCTTATCCGTTGGGGATAATGCGGCCTATCGGATCAGCCGCTAATCGGGCCGCCGCGTTCACGATAGGGGGTGGTGTCATATTGCGCGCGATAGCATTTTGAAAAATGCGAAGGCGAGGTAAATCCGCAGGCAAGGGCGACATTGATCACCGTCATATCCGTTTGCATCAACAGGTTGCGCGCCTTTTGCAGGCGCAATTCCATATAATATCTCTTGGGCGAGCGATCTAGGTACCGGCGAAATAGACGTTCTAATTGCCGCGTCGACATGCCAACCTCTTGGGCCAGCATCGAAGGCGAGATCGGCTCTTCGATATTGCCTTCCATCATTTTGATAACATTCGCAAGCTTCGGGTGGCGCACACCAATACGGGTTGGGATCGATAGGCGCTGACCATCGCGCTCGGTGCGTGCGGTATTGTAAATCAGCTGATCCGAAACCCAATTCGATGCATCCTGGCTAATGTCGGTGCCAATGATCGACAGCATCAGATCGATCGAAGATACGCCGCCCGCGGCCGTAAAACGATTTCCATCCACAGCAAAGACGGTCTTTTGCAGATCCAACTCCGGGAAATCTTCTTGAAAGCTGTCTAGGTTTTCCCAGTGGATGGTACAGCGCTTACCATCCAGTAATCCCGCCTTGGCCAGGACATAAGGGGCCGTGCAAATCGCGCCAATCTGAACACCCTTGCGTGCCTCTTTGCGCAGCCAGTTTATAACGGGCGCGGTGGTGTTCTCCTTTATGTTGATCCCGCCGCACACCACAATTACATCATCGCGTTTTGTTTCAATAAGATCCGCGTTCAGGTTGAACGAAATAGTATTCGATGCACGCGCGGTTTCCCCAGTCTCTCCGACTAATATCCAATCGTAAATCAGCCGCCCAGTATAGCGGTTTGCATGGCGCAGTGTCTCTACGGCACAGGTGAAAGGCAGTTGAGAAAATTCCTCGAGCAACAAAAATACAAAACGTTTGTTAGGTTTAGTCTCGGACATTGCTGTACCCTTGATGAACTATTGATCGGACTTGGCGAGCTTTACGCCACTTTGGCGCTAATTCAATAGAAAATCATCGAAGTTCTACGCTCATGTGGGGATAGATTAGAAAAAGCGCTGGTTTCATCACGAATCATGTTTTACAGCTTAGGTTCTTATAAAATTTATGGAGTCAGAAAATGACAACGGCTTGGACAAAATCAGGATGGCGCAGCAAAGAGCGGATCCAGATGCCAGAATATACCGACGAAGCAGCGTTAAACGCAGTAGAAGCTCGTCTGGCGTCTTATCCACCGTTAGTTTTTGCTGGCGAAGCCAGAGCTCTGCGTGCCAAACTTGCCCTTGCAGCACGTGGCGATGCGTTCTTGCTACAGGGTGGCGATTGCGCCGAGAGTTTTGATGAGTTTGATGCGGACACGTTGCGCGATACCTACAAGGTAATGTTACAAATGGCTGTGGTTTTAACCTTTGGTGCCAAGGTGCCGGTGGTGAAAATTGGTCGCGTTGCGGGTCAATTTGCTAAACCACGTTCTGCCCCAACGGAAACCATCGATGGCGTGGAATTGCCCAGCTACCGCGGTGATATCATCAACAAATTGGATTTCACCCCAGAGGCTCGAATTCCAGACCCTTCAAATATGTTGCGTGCCTATACACAATCGGCGGCATCGATGAACTTGTTGCGCGCATTCTCTCAGGGTGGTTATGCGGATATCCACCATGTACAACAATGGAACATGGGCTTTGCCAATGCGGCAGGATCTGCTCAAAAGTACAAAGATTTGGCCAACCGTATCTCTGATGCGTTGGATTTCATGACCGCTGCTGGCATCAGTTCAGCTAGCACGGATAGCCTGCGCACCGTTGATTTCTATACCTCTCACGAGGCATTGTTGTTGGAATACGAAGAGGCCTTGGCCCGCGTTGACAGCACCACAGGGGTGCCAATCGCTGGATCAGGTCACATGATCTGGATTGGGGATCGCACACGCCAACCTGATGGTGCGCATGTTGAATTCTGTAGTGGAGTGCAAAATCCCATTGGATTGAAATGTGGCCCAAGCATTTCCACCGATGATTTGATGCGCTTGATTGATCGACTGAACCCGGAAAACGAAGAGGGCCGCTTAACCCTGATTGCGCGTTTTGGTGCGGGTAATGTAGGGGATCATCTGCCTAAACTTGTTCAGGCGGTTCAGGCAGAGGGGCGTAATGTTCTATGGACCTGTGATGCGATGCACGGCAATACCATCAAGGCGGCCTCTGGCTATAAAACGCGACCGTTCGACAGCATCCTGCGTGAAGTCCAAGAGTTCTTTGCTGTGCATGCGGCCGAGGGAACGGTTCCTGGAGGTGTGCATTTTGAAATGACTGGTAAGGATGTGACCGAATGTACCGGTGGTGTACGTGCGGTAACAGACGAGGATCTGTCCTCGCGGTATCATACTGCATGCGATCCTCGCCTGAATGCGTCGCAGTCTCTAGAACTGGCATTCTTAGTGGCAGAGCTACTGGAAACGCGCCGCGAAGCACAACGCAAAGCCAGTTAAGCGGTTATTCAACCAGTTTCAAAATCGGGCGTTCACCAGCTGTGGGCGCCCTTTTAGGGTGGTGGTTAAAGGGCGTGCTACTTTCATTGAACGCCAGCTCTGCCCGTGCGAAATCCGGAATTTTCTGGCCTGAGATAATTCGAGTAACGGTTTTGTGCTCGATGGTAAAACGCACCGGCGGGCGCATTAGCTCTCGATCGAGGGTGATTGCGCCTAGTACACGATTCAACTCGCCCTTATCGCCCTGAAGCGGTAGCAAAATCATCTTGGCCCGCACCATGTGATCGGCGGCTAATTTTCCCTGCAAACGTAATTCTGCAATATGAGGGGACTGTAAAACACCCTCCAGGATATCGTTAAAGCGTGCCCTATCGATATCATCAAACAACGCATGTCCTGGCATCCCGCGTAATTCCATCCCCAACAGATCGCAAACCTCGATTCCCGCCAATCGAAACTTGGGTGCACCGTGTGTCACGCGCTCTAGAATAAAGGTATGTTGTAGAGTTCCCTTTATGCGGCGAGGATCAATCTCGGATCTAATGGGGGCCATGCGGCCATCGCGTAGTTGCTCCCAATAGGTGAACAATTGATTTAAGACCCCTTCGGGGGCAGAGTGTTTTTGATCGAACAGCGAAATGACATTATCTCCTGTTGGGCGGGGGGGGCGCGTCTGTTGGCGTTGCATTGTTCACTCCTAGTCTCGTTCGAAAGTGCGGGGTTGTGTCTAAATTGCGAAGTCTGGCATTTTATTGCCACAATTTAGATCAAATTGAGACCGTTGAGTTAGTGTATGGTTAACTTGTTCTTGGTTAACAATCTGTAAACTCGTCAGTTTTCTCAATTTGTTAAAGCTGAAATCCGCCGATGTGCCTCAGAGCTTTTTCGGGATTTGGCTTGAATTATCGGGGTAATTCGATCAAATGAGTTGCAAATTACACTCGGAGTTCTCTATGTCCAGCAGTCGCCGCGGATTACTTATCATTTTGTCTTCGCCCTCGGGCGCTGGAAAATCGACCCTGTCGCGCATGTTGTTGGAATGGGATCCGTCCTTGCGGTTCTCGGTATCTGCTACCACGCGATCCGCGCGCCCGGGCGAAATAGAGGGGCGCGAATATTATTTCAAAACACCGGCCGAATTCCAAGAGATAGTGGATCGGGGCGGGATGCTGGAACACGCACAGGTTTTTGGTAATAGCTATGGATCACCGATGGAGCCGGTTGAACAGGCGGTATCGCATGGGATAGATGTGGTTTTTGATGTGGATTGGCAAGGCGGCGAGCAAATCCGGAATTCCGCCATGGCTAAGGATGTGGTTTCTATCTTTATCCTCCCTCCATCAATCGCGGAATTAGAACGCCGCCTTGTGGCGCGTGGGCAGGATGCGAATGATGTTGTGGCCTATCGGATGGAAAAGTCCAAAGATGAAATCAGCCACTGGAAAGAATATGAGTATCTGATTGTAAATGACGATCTACAGCGGTCATTCAAGACACTGAAGTCGATCCTGATCGCTGAGCGCACCAAACGCTTGCGGCGCAATGATTTACATCAACATGTAGAGAAACTGGATAGCGAATTTGAGGCCTTAAAATGACACTTTATGCATTGGATGGGCTTGCGCCGACGTTGCCAGAAAATCAGGATTATTGGATTGCCCCCAGTGCCACGGTTCTGGGGAATGTACAGCTGGAACAAGGCGTTTCGATTTGGTTTGGATCCGTTCTGCGCGGGGATAACGAACCGATTACTCTAGGCGCTGGCAGCAATGTGCAAGAAAACTGTACCTTTCACACCGATCCTGGTTTTCCGTTGCGTCTTGGACGGAACTGTACTGTTGGGCATGGGGCGATCGTGCATGGGGCTCAGGTGGGGGATAACTCTCTGATCGGCATGGGGGCTGTGGTTCTAAACGGTGCAAAAATCGGCAAAAATTGCCTAATTGGAGCAGGTGCTATGATCACAGAAGGCAAGGAAATCCCCGATGGATCCTTGGTTTTGGGATCCCCGGGCAAGGTTGCTCGCGCATTATCGGAATCGGAGATTGCCGGGCTTACTCAAAGCGCATTGATCTATCAGGCCAATTATCGCCGCTTTAAGAAGGGATTGACTCCGTTAGGAGAATAGAAACCTCGGTTTCGTGAAATTCGACCGCCAATTGCGCGCCAGTGTATTCTAGGTACTCGCGGGCAATTGCAAAATGAATATCGGCCGCCGATATATCTGAATCGGCGCCCATTTCCAGATGATCCCACAGGGTGTTAACGCGTTGAATACGCGCCCCCCGAGCGCGGACACGCCATTTGCCATCCATGTGCGCTGCTGAAATGTCCCCTCCGCGCGGTAGGGCATTCTCACAGCATTGAATGATCAAAAACAACATCTTGATTTGTTCGCGCGGGTGTTCGCCGGTGATGTTTAATTTCACGCGGCATCGCCCAGACAAAAACATATCCTCTACCAACGTGTGAACCTGGGCGCTGCTCATGGCTTGACTATGTGCAGGCCCAAAGGCCACGCGGAAAAAGTTCACCCGTGCATTGGCGTTTTTGACGCTATCGCACAGCAACATGTACTCTTCGCTCATAGGGGTTCCAGACAGCTCCATTAGCTCTAAACCGTTATTAATAGCGCCCAGAGGATTGACCAAATCATGGCAAATCCGAGAGGTGATTAACGATGCAATGTCAGAATTTTTAGTGTATGATTGTGTCATGAAGCAATCCAAGGTCTAGAGCAGTGAATGAATTTTTAACCCCCGGCGATTTGGTTCGAAACCCTCAACGCCAGGACTGGGGGCTGGGCCAAGTGCAATCTGTTATCGCAGGTAAAATAACGGTGAACTTTGAAGAAATGGGCAAGGTTGTCATTGTCGGGGCCGAGGTCTCATTGGTTTTGGTAAATGATACACAACCCTAGCGGGAAGACAAATTGTTTTTCCGAACATCCAAGGTAGCAGAACGCTAGGATATGACTTTTAATAAACGGTTAATATGAAACTACAACAATCCCAGTACAGTGTGAAAATAGCGCAATCCGTCGAGGAAATATCTGCGGCACAGCGCCTGCGATACCGTGTGTTTGTGGCAGAGAAAGGCGCGCAGGTCGGCCAAGATGCCCATGCGGCAGAGATCGAGATTGATGCCTACGATCAATACTACCAGCACCTGATATTGATCGATTCCACCTGTCCTGATCCGCGAAAGAATGTGGTGGGGGCCTATCGTTTGATCACCGACCAACAGGCGCGAAATGGTGCGGGGTTTTATGGAAGATCTGAGTATGATCTTCAAAAACTAACTGGTTCTGGGCGCCGGTTGCTAGAGGTGGGGCGCTCGTGTATTGCGCGCGAACATCGCGGGGGCATTGCGCTGTTCCTTATTTGGCAGGCGCTCACCAGATTTGTTATGGAAAATGAAATTGATGTTCTGTTTGGGGTAGCGTCTTTCTCGGGGATCGAGCCAAGGGACTATGCGCAGGCCTTATCTTATTTGCATCACTATCATTTGGCACCAGATGACTTACGGGTACAGGCCATCGGTGAAAACGCGGTCGCGATGGATATGGTCGAAAAACACCAAATAGACCGCCTAAAGGCCCTTGGGCAAATTCCGCCTCTGATTAAATCATATCTGCGCTTGGGCGGATTTGTGGGGCAGGGGGCATTTGTCGATACGGCCTTTAATACATTGGATGTCTGCCTGTTACTGGATGTTCAGCGTATGAACCCAAAACAAAGACAGCTGTATTCGCAGGGGGTGCGGTAGATGCATTCATGGGGGAATAGTGAAGGTACGGAAATGCGCCGCCCCACGGCCCTTGGCTGGGTGGCCCTTGGGCTGCGGGTCGTTGCTATGGCGGTGGTAATCTTTGGGCTTTTTGGCCCGATGTTTCTGGCCCGTAGGCTGGGTGCGCGCAATCTAGCGCAATCCATCGTTAGGGTTGCCTGTCGGATCTCTGTAGGGATCATCGGCCTTAGGGTGTCTTGTCGTGGTGCGCCCATGCAACATGCTGGTGCGGTGGTAGCAAATCATGGGTCTTGGATTGATATTCTAACGTTGAATGCGGTTCAGAAAATCTATTTCGTTTCAAAAGACGAGGTCGAGGGCTGGCCACTTGTGGGTGCATTGGCGCGGGGGATTGGCACGGTTTTCATTCGGCGCAAGCGCACCGATGCTGCCCTTCAAAAGCAGGTTTTCTTGGATCGAATATCTTCGGGGGATCGACTGTTGTTTTTCCCAGAGGGCACCAGCACCGATGGCAAGCGGGTTCTGCCATTTAAGCCCACGCTGTTTGCCGCTTTTTTCGAACCAGAGCTGGCAGCCCTTACGTGGATTCAACCGGTAACCGTGAACTATCTGTCGCCGCGCGGTCAGCGCGATGATTTCTATGGTTGGTGGGGGGATATGGATTTCGTCGAGGCCTTTGTTATGGTTGTCGGCAGTCTGCGCCAAGGTCGCGTCGAAATCATCTTCCACGCTCCGCTAAAGGTCACAGATTTCAAGGATCGCAAGGCGCTTGCCCAACAGGCGGAAACCATCGTGCGCCAAGACTTAACTACCCGTTAAGGCGCTCTGAAAACTGCGCCAATAGCGCCGGCGCATCGTCACCTGCCTGCCAAATTTCTTCGCCTAAGGCAAAGAAATCCGCAACAGGAGCTAGCTGCTCTACAGCGCTAAGCGTTAGCCCCCCCTCGGCGATGACAGGTAATTCGACGAATTCTGACCACCAATGAAAGGTTTCGTATTCTGCAATCTGACCATCATTTAGGTTATTTGCAATCACAGGGCCAAAGCAGATGTAATCAGCCCCAGCTTCGCCCGCGTTCATCCCAGTGTGTTTTGAAACCCCACAATGTGCGCCAACAATCGCTTCGGTGCCCAATTCGGCGCGAATATCGCGTATAGATTTTGCGCCATCAACACGGTGCACACCATCCAGACCCAATGGCTCTACCAAGCGATAGTGGTCGTTGATTACCACCGAAATATCGCGCGCATGACCAACCTCGCGCAGGGCATCTGCATGTTTACTGATACTGGTTTCATCATTGCTGATTAAACCTAATCGCAGACATGATATATCGGCCTGATCCAGCAGCAATGGCAGGGTTGTTGTATAAAACGACAGCTCCGCCACCTGCGGTGTGATCAAATAGATTTGCGGATTAAGGTCTTCGCTCATTTTAGCACCACTTTATTTTCTGCGGGTTTAGCGTGGCATGGAACGAAGGTCAAAGACCTTTGTGCCGATAATATTCAAGAATTTGGGCCAAAAACTTGGTGTTTTATCAACTCTTCCGTTGCGTCAGACCGCATTAAGTGAAAAACAGGAGCGCAGAAATACCGGCAGGCTAATCCCTCGTCGGGCCGCACATGTTAGCAGCGCGGTGAATGAATGAAGCAAGGTGGGAGCAATATGAACAAAGTTTTCGAAACCAGCGATGACGCAGATCGGGTTAGATCCGCGCGTGAATGGATTAAGGTTCTAGCGACCTATCGTACGCCCTCTTATGGCCGTAGTATTTTTGAGCTTTGTGTCACAATCTTTCCGTTTGTAGCGCTGTGGGCCTTGGCATGGTGGGCTTTGTCGGTATCCTATTGGCTAACACTGGCAATTTCAGTGGTTATCGGCGGGCTAATTGTGCGCCTGTTTGCCATCCAACATGATTGTGGCCACGCATCGTTCTTTGAAAACCGCCAAGTCGCAGACTGGGTCGGGCGTGCTTTGGGTATTTTGACCGTTACCCCCTATGATGTTTGGCGTCGCTCACATGCTATCCACCACTCTGCATCCGGCAATCTAGAACGTCAGGGCATGGGCGACATCCACACGCTGACAGTGCGGGAATACCGCGAATTATCTGGGCGTGATCAATGGTTGTACCGTCTGTATCGTAGCCCTTTCGTACTGTTTATTCTTGCGCCCAGCTATCTGTTCCTGTTGCAAAACCGCCTACCGATTGGATTTATGGGTGCGGGTATCAAATATTGGACCAGCGCTATGGGTACGAATGCATTGATCGCCGCGATTTTGGGCACCATATATTACTTTGGCGGGCTAGAGCCTCTGTTGCTGATCTTCTTGCCCAGCACCATCATCGCTGCGTCCTTGGGTGTTTGGCTGTTTTATGTTCAGCACCAGTTCGAAGATACCCATTGGGATCGTGAAGAAGATTGGGATATCCACGAAGCGGCCCTAGAGGGCAGCTCTCACTACGTTCTTCCTGGTGTTCTCAATTGGTTTAGCGCGAATATTGCCATTCATCATGTGCACCACCTCTATGCGCGCATTCCGTTTTACCGCCTGCCTGATATCCTGCGTGACCATCCCGTTCTAGCAGAGGCTCAGCGCCTAACGATCAAAGAGAGCATCCAAGGTGTTAAGCTGAACCTATGGGACGAGGCAGAACGCCGCTTGGTGACCTATAAACAGGCCAAGGCAACCATTGCGGCCGAATAATGCAAGTGGCCCTATAACATGAAAATACATAAAAATGCGCCTAATTCGGCGCATTTTTGACTGGCTCCCAGCACATCTCCCGTTTGGCCGCCAATTTTTTTATCGGCCAAGGCAAACAATCCGCCCGCGGCAATCAGGGCCGCGGTGCAAATAAAAATACCCTGCCAGCCAAAACAGATCACCGCTATAATTATGCTTAGTCCTGTGGCCAATTGTACGGATTGCGCGCTGGGCATTCCCACGCTGGCTGACATGCCATTTGCGCGCGCATTGGGTATGATCCACATCCCCAGTACCATCGGTAGACGGCTAATCGCGCCAAGCCCGATAAACAACGCAAAAATATTTTCTTGCATTAACTGTGCAACCGCGGACCACTGCGCCAGCGAAAAACCAATTAGGGCCAACATGCCATAGGCACCAATAGCGCTGTCTTTCATGATCTCAAGACGCCGCTCTGTGCTATTCCCCCCCCAGAACCCATCGGCGCAATCGGCCAAGCCATCCTCGTGCAATGCGCCACTGGTCGCGATTAAGACCAAAATACAAATCGCCGCGCAGAACTCAACTGGTACGGATGACGCCAGCAATGCATAACCAAACACTGCTGCGATCGCCCCAATTCCAGCGCCCACCAATGGATAGGCCCAGACAGCCTTATTGGCGCGCAGACCCGCGCGGGTATGATCTACCGGCACTGGCAGACGGGTTAATATGCTAAATGCCGCCCAAATGTCATGGAGTTCAAAGAGCGGTTCTGAAATTTCGTCGTTCACTGGGTAATCATTTCGTTTTTAGGATTTCACCTTTTACTAAATGGCGATATGACATTGCAAGACTATCCTTAACCTACATCGGGGTGCCAAAATGAACTCTTCTCTCTTTAATTCGCTGGCGGAATTTGCCGATATTTTGGGCAGGCAACCCAATGCTGATGCGGATGTTGCTCTGGCTGCCAAAGAGCGAAACGAGCAATTGACCAAACCGCCGGGGGCTCTTGGCAGGCTAGAGGATCTAGCAATTTGGTTTGCCTCTTGGCGCCGCGTTGCTGCGCCGCGGATTACCAATCCTCAGGTGGTGGTTTTCGCTGGCAATCATGGGGTTACTGCACAGGGGGTTTCAGCCTTTCCAGCGGATGTAACCGCACAGATGGTTGCGAATTTCCGTCATGGCGGTGCCGCGATCAATCAGCTTTGCCAAGAATTCGGTGCAAGTATAAGCGCCATTGATTTGAACCTAGATACTCCAACGGGTGACTTCACCAAAGGCCCCGCCATGAGCGAGGCTGATTGTATTTACGCGATTCAGACCGGTTGGCAGGCTGTGAATCCAGAGGCTGATGTTTTTGTTGCTGGTGAGATGGGTATCGGCAATACCACCTCTGCTGCGGCAATTGCCTTGGCGCTGTATGGAGGTGTGGGCAACGATTGGGTCGGAGCAGGTACTGGGGTAGACGCCGCAGGTCTTGCAACCAAGGCCCAAGTGGTGGAGGCGGGGCTAGAGGCAAATCCATCCGCCAGACAAAATGGCCTAGAGGCCCTACGCTGTTTAGGTGGGCGAGAATTGGCGGCCATTGTCGGCGCAATCGCTGCCGCGCGCGCCCATTCTATTCCAGTGATTTTGGATGGGTTTATCTGCTGTGCGGCCGCGGCATGTTTGCAACACAGTGCTCAGAACTCTCTTGATCACTGTGTTGCAGGGCACCAATCCAATGAACAGGCCCATGCAGCGTTGTTGGCCCAGCTCGGCAAGGAACCAATGTTAAACCTAGGACTAAGGTTGGGCGAAGGATCGGGTGCAGCCCTTGCTCTGGGGGTTCTGCGCGGCGCAATTGCCTGTCATTCCGGCATGGCAACATTTGCCGAGGCTGGTGTCTCTGAAGGCGCATAGATGACCAACCTCGCAGGCCAGTTCACCTTTGCCAAGCTATGGCACTCTGGCCATGGGTGATGGGCGCGCGCGCGCAATTTTTCTAGTCGGCCTTCTGTGGCTTGCGGGAATTGGTGCGGCGTTGCAGTTTGCGAAAATCGCTGTTCCTTTCGAGAGCTATCGCGCCCTCTATCCCGATGTTGGGGCAGGGTTGGGGTGGCTGCTGTCTATCATCAGCCTGATTGGAATATTTTTTGGCTTAACGGCCGGGGTATTTGCCGCGCAATTCGGGTATCAGCGCCTGTTGGTCATTGGTCTGGTCATTGGCGCGGTTACCTCGATTTGCCAATCCCTGTTACCTAGTTTTGGCATTATGATCCTGTTGCGTCTGCTCGAAGGGGTGTCACACTTGATCGTTGTGGTGGTCGCCCCCACATTGATGGCACAGATTAGCCCTGCTTCAATACGCCATGTTACCATGACCCTCTGGAGCACGTTTTTCGGTGTAGCATTTGCGCTGATGGCGTGGCTGGGATTACCCCTTGTACAGGAGTTTGGTCTTGGCATGGTATTGTTTGGGCATGGGGTATTTATGGCGGGGCTTGCTCTGGTGGTGTTTTTTGGGTTTCGCAATTTGGATCTGAAGATCAAGCGCCCCAATACCCCCATGACCCAAAAGGCAATCTGGGCAGATCACAAAGTAGCCTATCAGCAAACCCGTATTTTTGGGCCGGGGATCGGTTGGCTGTTCTATGCCGCTACATTTGTGGCCTTGTTGGCGCTAATGCCAAGGCTGTTGATAGGGCAAGATACCTCTTTCATTGTGTTGCTGATGCCACTTCTAACGATTGCGGTGGCGTTGGGGGTGGTTTCTGTCCTGCTGTTGTTTATGCGTGCGGTACAGGTTGCGGCAGTGGGGTTTGCAATATCCGCTGCAGTGATGGGAATGGCTTTTCTGGGGGGAGATGTGCAGGCGGTGTTGATCGCGGTCTTTGCATGTCTTGGCTTGGTTCAAGGCGCGAGTTTTGCGGCGGTGTCCGAGCTGAACCAAAGTGCGCATCACCGTGCACTGTCAAATGGCACTATGGCGCAAATGGGGAATTTGGGGACTCCTGTTTTGTTGTTTGTATTAGAGCGGATGGGGGACGAGGGCGTTTTTGCGGTAGTAATTCTGTTATACGGTGCTGGCGCATTGACCCATTTGCGCCTATCTGCGCGCACTAGAAATCCAAAACGGAGCGACAGCCAAAGCTAAAAATGCCTAAGGCCTAGCTGTTCTAACAGACCGGTGATCAATTGACGGGCGCTATCGCGATGTTGCCAGTGTATCTGATGTGCGGCGGTGGCATCGCCGCGTGCTATCGCTTGGAAAAGGGCACTGTGATCCTTGCTGGATTGATGAGGCATTGGGCGTATTTTCAAAGTCATTGCGCGCGCGCGCCGCACCTGATCGTTAAAGTTCTCGACAATACTTGCGATGCGACGGTTGCCGCCAAGACGCACCAATTCGCTATGAAACGCTTCGTCTGCATTCGCCCATGCTTGGAGATCCTCTTCGGCTAATGCTGTTTCCATATCTGTTACGGTTTTTGCCAGCATCTCTAGGTCTTTGGGGCCATAATTTTTACGCGCGGCACTGGCGGCGGATAGGCTCTCTAGCTCTGTAAGAACTTCGTATATCTCATGCATGTCATCAGCGGATAGCGTTAGTATGCGTACCCCTTTTCTGGGGCGCACTTCCAGCAAACCTTGGGAGGCAAGGATCAAGGTCGCATCGCGCACGGGGGTGCGTGACATGCCTAGTCTCGCGGCCAATTCTGCCTCTAGGTGATCTGTGCCGGCCGCCAGCTCGCCTGAGAAAATCAAACACCTTAATTCCTGAACTGCTTTCTGGGAATTGGATTGAGATTTTACAGAAGAGGTCACGTGTTATAGCTCCAGTTTTTTGCCTTCTAAAGCAGATGTATAGATAGCATTTTCAATTTCGATGACCCGCAGATACTCTTGCGCGGGGTTCTCTAATTCAGTTCCATCTAACAGACCCGAAACCACATGATTTTGCAAGCCAAAGACACAATCCCCCGCAAAGCCCGCATAGCTGAGCGGTGCCAGTATTTGCTGGGCTTTGGTCGTGCCAAATTTTCGCAATTCTAGAGATCCATCCCCCGCTAGGGAGAGTGTGCCTTGGGTACCCTCTAGCAGGGCCTCGCCAAAGGTTAGGCGGTGGTTATCCGATTGATGGTCCAAGTGACGATTGCCATCAAAGCAAGAGCGCGCCCCCGATGTGTGATCCATCAAAATAATCCCAGCATCTTCGCCGCTAATCACCGGGTTCAGTCTGCGCAAATCCGCATAGACGGTGGTGGCATCGCCCAACAGATAGCGAAAGGTGTCTACCCAATGCACCGCCGTTTCATGTACCAAGAAGCGGGGCATTTTTTGAAAATATGGTTGGCGTTCCAGATAGGCATCAGGGCCTTGTCCATCGCCCGTGCGCATTCGAAATGTCATCTGTTGAATATCCCCAAGGGTGCCCGCATCTATGTGCTGACGCATCATCCGATACCATGGCTGAAACCGAAAATTCTCATGGATTAAGATGGTCGCACCATGGTTTTGTGCGAGGGCAATGGCCTCTTTGGCCTCGGCCAAATCTTGACAGAATGGCTTCTGGCAAATGATGGTTTTAATACCTCCATGAATAGCCACCCGAATTGCCGCTAGATGGGTCTCTGGGGGGGTAATGATATCCAATAAATCTGGTTTGGTCGCCTCAACCATGCTCTGGACATCGCCAAAGGCAGCAATGCCGGTCGCCGCGGCCTTGGCGATGTTTCGATTGGCGGCGCCAACCAATTCTACGCGCGCAATCCGCGCCCAAGCCTCGTAATGAAACTGACTAAAATATCCAGCCCCCAAACAGGCCACGCGTAGTCTTACAGTCATAGACTTTCCAATATATGCTCAAGGACCGCCGCACAGGCCTGTTCCGTATTTGCAGAACCGCCCAGATCGCGCGTGGTATATACGCCGCGCGCGACCACCGCCTCGACTGCCAGACGCAAAAGCGTTCCATCGCCAACCATGGTGGGCTGATTGTGATTGATTCCCAGCCACTCTAGCATCATCGCTGCAGATAAAACCATGGCAAAGGGATTAGCGATGCCTTGGCCTGCGATATCTGGGGCAGACCCATGGCAGGGCTGGAAAACCGCGGCAGTATCGCCAATATCTGCCGAAGGTGCCAATCCAAGTCCGCCCATTAAGCCAGCCCCAAGATCCGACAGGATATCACCAAACATATTTTCCGTGACCAGCACATCAAAGGATTCTGGCTTTTCTACCATCCACAGGGCGGTCGCATCAACATAGGCGTGATCTGCGATCAGCTCGGGATATCGGGCGGCCTCCTCATCAAAAATAGCACGAAAGAAGGCAAAGGCGCGGAACACATTGGCCTTATCAACACAGGTAACCCGGCCTTGGCCTCGACCTGATTTTTGCCGTAGTCTGGCTAACTCAAATGAAAACTTAAACAGCTTTTCAGAGGTTTCGCGGCTGATTTGTAATGTTTCGCGGGCAACTGTATCGCTGACCTCGCCAGAGCCTTGGGAATGGAATAGCCCTTCTGTGCTTTCCCGAATCAATATGAAATCAACCTCGGCTTCTGATTTCAGGGGGGTGCGCTGACCCCTTGAAATACGCACAGGACGCACCCCCGCATAAAGATTCAGCTCCTTGCGCAGATCAATCTGCGGAGAAATTTCGGTACCATCTTCATAGCGCACGGATGGTAATCCCATGGCCGACAACAGAATAGCATCAGAATCTTTGGCGGTTTGTAGTGATGCCTCTGGTAGCGATTCCCCAGTTGTGGCGTAGTGCGCGGCCCCCGCAGGAACCGTATTGAATTCAAAGGTATAGTCAGAACGAAGTTGTGAAAATTTCTTCAGAATCGCAACCGTGGGGGCCATAATTTCTGGGCCAATACCATCTCCTTCGAAGACTGCGATCTTAAATTTTTGTGTCATAGGGTTCCCTAGCTTGGTGAATTGTTCCCCTGAAGCGCGGTGTTGCGATTTGGGGATAATGAGTTTGTTGACAGTGTCTTTTTTAATGTATACGTTAAAAAATGCAATAACAAATTGAAGACCATGGGAGGTCATTATGAAAACACCACTAATTAAATTGTTGGCAACAGTCGCAATCGCGTCGCTGGGCACCACTGCCGCGCTGGCCGATGTTTTGAAATTCAGCCATACCGATAATCCAGGTGGGTCTCGTCAAGCCGCAGCGGAAATATTTGCAGAAAAGGTAGCTGAGTATACCAATGGTCGCCATGAGGTGCGTATATTCCCCGCAGGGCAACTGGCCAATGATCCAAAGGCGATCGAACAATTGCAATTGGGCGGCATCGATTTTACGGTTTCCGCTACTGGATCATATGCAACGCACCTGCCATCCCTGAATCTAACCGCAATGCCATTTTTGGTTGATACATTCGAGCAGGGCTGGGAGTTGTATGATAAATCCGCATGGTTGCAGGGTGAATTTGACAAGCTACCCGCAAAAGGATTTCGCGTTCTATCTACATGGGAGGCGGGATTTCGCAGCTATACCACGGGTATGGAGCTAAACTCTCCTGCAGATGCCGAGGGCCGCAAAATGCGGGTTTACCCAAATGATATGATCCGCTGGACAATGGAGGCCATCGGCTTTCAAACTGTGGTCATGCCGATCACCGACGTTTATCTGGCTATCCAACAAGGCACAGTGGATGGGCAGGAAAACCCCGTTGATACCATCAAATCACTACGCTTTTACGAAGTTGCCCCCAATATCACCCTAACGCGCCACGTTTACAGCCCGCTGCCTCTAACTGTTGCTGAGGCAACATGGCAATCGTTCTCTGCCGAGGATAAGGCCGCAATATCGAAGGCCGCCGCGGAATCCGCAGCCTTTAGTCGCGATTTGGTAAAGGGGTCGGTCGAAAGCCAGCTAGCGGAAATGACCGCCGCTGGTGCCAAGGTGAATACACCGGTAATTGGCCCGTTTCGCGATGCCGTAGCCAGCGTTTATGACAAGGCGCGCGATGTCTATGGCAGCGAAGCCGTTGATGGCATTTTGGCTGATGCCAAGGCAATTCGCGACGCAAAATAATAAAATGTTGGTCGGGGCATTTGCCCCGATCATTCGATCGGGAGAATATGATGGATTACCGACCGCTCTATCCTGCGCCTTTACGCCTGCTTAGTAATCTGGTTGATATCAGCCTTGTTCTAGGCGGTGGTGCGATAGTTTTACTGGTGTTTGTGAATGCATTCCTGCGCGGCGCTGCGGGATTTGATCTGGCATGGTCGCTGGAAGTTACGGCATTCTTACTACTGTGGACCACGTTTTTGGGCTGTGCTGCCGCCATGGCACGCGGTGCACATATGCGTGTAACCGAAATTGTCGAAAGCTTGATCCCAAAGAGGGGACAACGGGTTCTCAGTATTGCCATCGATATTATCATCGTCGGCGTACTGCTTAGTCTGATCGTGACGGGCTATAGCATCTCACAGCATACTTGGGCGCAGAAAACCACCGTACTATATTGGCCTGTCGGGCTGTTATACGCCTCTATGCCGGTTGGAATTGCGTTGAGTTTGATATTTCACCTGTACAATTTTTACACGGATCTGCGCAACATGCCCGATCCCCAAAGCCCGCATCACACTGATGGCGCTGACGCGGAGGAGCTTCTGTGACCCTATTATTTGTCGTATTCGTATTCCTAACCACGGTTTTCTTGGGGGTGCCTCTTGTCTGGGCTATCTTGTTGACTGCGGTTTTACCTATCATTGTCTTTGATTTGGGTTTTCCTCTTCAGGCGCTATACCTGAATTTCATAGGCGGTGTTGAACCCAATCATTTTTTGGCGATCCCTTTGTTTATTGTTGCGGGCGAATTGATGAGTCGCGGTGGCGTCGGTCTGCGCATTATCGGCTTTGCCAAGGCGGCCTTTGGGTTCATGCCCGGTGGGCTTGGCATGGTCGTTGTTGGGGCCTCGATGATTTTTGGCGGAATATCAGGATCTGCCATTGCGGATAGTGCAGCAATTGGATCGGTGATGATTAAAAATATGGGCAAGCAAGGCTATAGCGTTGCCTTTGCCGCGGGTCTGGTCGCGGCGGCAGGAACTATTGGCATTATCATTCCGCCATCCATTCCCATGCTGATTTATGGTTTTGTGGGCAACGTATCTGTTGCTGATTTATTTTTGGCCGGTATGGTCCCTGGTGCCTTGTTTGGGCTGTTCTTTATGGCGGTATGTTACCGTGTGGGTAAGGCCAGCGGCTGTGATCCTGGGGGGTATAAGACGGACGCTGGGGAATTGTGGCGCTCATTTGTGGGCACCGCACCTGCCTTGTTCATGCCGATCCTTATCTTGGGCGGTATCTTCAGCGGATGGGTTACCCCAACCGAGGCGGCGGCGCTGGCGGTGGTCTACGGATTGATTGTTACCATGTTTGTCTACCGCGATTTCAAAATCCGCGATTTGCCAAAGTTGATGATCGATGCCTTTGTTATGAGTGCTACAGTTATGGTGGTGATTGGTGCGACCACTGTTTTGGGTTGGCTAATTACCTTAGAGCAAATGCCGCAAATTCTTGTGGGATTTGTACAGGATATGTCGTCCAGCCCGTGGGTATTCTTGTTGTTGGTCAATGTGGTCTTGTTGATCTTGGGTCTGGTTCTGGATCCGGTTCCGGCAATCCTGCTAACGGCACCGCTGTTTTTGCCTACCGCACAGGCCTTTGGGGTGGATCCGGTTCATCTTGGGGTTATCATGACCTGTAATGTTGCGGTTGGGCTGTTTACGCCGCCGGTTGGGGCAACGCTATATGTAGCCTCTAGGATATCGGGGGTTGGTGTGCTGTCAATCGCGCGGGCCATGGCGCCATTGTATATTTCGGCAATCGGTGCATTGCTGTTGGTTACCTATGTGCCAGCGGTTTCAATGACCATGGTCGAGCTGTTCCGATAAATTATGGAGACTAAGTCAATGTATGCAGTGATTGTAACCTTCACCATCAAGCCACAGTATCAAGGGGCATTTTTGCCCCTTGTAATCGAAAATGCCCGCCAATCGCGAGGCGAAGCGGCCTGTCAACAATTCGATGTTTGCGCAAACTCAGACACCCCAGAGACCGTATTTCTATATGAAATCTATGACGATAAGGCAGGGTTTGAAACCCACCTAGAAACCGCGCATTTTCTAGAGTTCAATCGGATAGCAACAGATATGATTGAAGAAAAACAAATATCGACCTATACACAGGTGGTGCAATGAGCTGGAAAATCCACGCGCTAAAATACGCAGGGCGCAATGCCCGCACCCGCGCCGACAGCTTCATCATCGATGACAATCATGATGCGCCCCATCATATGGATTATTTCATTTGGGTGTTGCGAAAAGACGATCAGGTGATCTTGGTTGATACAGGCTATGATGCTACCGAGGCGACGGCCCGTCAGCGCCCCATTCAGATGGACCCACGCAAAGCGCTGGCCAGCATTGGCCTACAGGCCACAGATATCACGCAGGTCATTGTCACCCACCTGCATTACGATCACGCCGGTGGTTTGCACCTGTTTCCAAATGCCACATTGCACCTGCAAGAGGCCGAGATGGCCTTTGCCACGGGGGCGTGCATGTGCGATCATGCGCTGCGCGCACCCTTCACCGCGGATCACATTTGCGAGGCCGTAAAACGGGTCTATTCAGGGCAGGTGGTTTTCCATCAAGGCGACGGCCAGATCACAGAGGGCATAAGCGTGCATTGCATCGGTGGCCATTCTAAGGGACTGCAAGCCGTGCGGGTGCTAACCGATGTGGGCTGGGTGTGTTTGGCCTCTGACGCCGCCCACTACTATGAAAATTTCACACAGAAAAAGCCGTTCCCCATTGTGGCCGATATGGATGAGATGCTGGCAGGGTTCGAGCGCCTCTATCAATTGGCCAGCCGTCCGGAACTGATCATCCCCGGCCATGACCCGCTGGTTCGGCAGTACTTTCCTGTTGATGGCCCAGAATTTGTATTCCGCCTAGACCAAGGCCCCAATCAAGAGATTCCATCGTGAAAATCGGCGTGATTGCGGATGATTTCACCGGTGCGTCTGATATCGCGCTTACTCTTTCCGAGGGAGGGATGCGGGTGGCACAATTCAATGGCATTCCGTCCAAACCCCCACCCAAGGTTGATGCAGGAGTTGTGGCCCTGAAATCCAGAACGGAACCTGTGCAACAGGCCGTGGCACAATCCCTAGAGGCCTGTCGATGGTTGCGCGAACAGGGGGCCGAGCAGGTCATTTTCAAGGTCTGCTCGACCTTCGATTCTACCCCTAGTGGCAATATCGGCCCTGTGGCCGAGGCGCTGGCGAATGAAGTGGGCGAAACCCGCGTAGCGATCTGCCCTACCTTCCCAGAAAACGGGCGCCTGCTTTTTCAGGGGCATTTGTTCGTACAGGGGCGTTTGTTAAATGAAAGCGGGATGCAAAATCACCCTCTAACCCCAATGACTGATCCCGATATCCGCCGCGTGCTAAAGGCACAAACGACTTGGGATGTAACCCATATTCCCTATGCCACGGTATCGAAGGGGAGTGAGGAAATTCGAACGGTTCTACAAGGCCCCAAAGCCATGGTCATTATCGATGCAATTAGTGATGTTGACCTGCGGGCCATCGCCCCCGCGCTAAAGGGGCGAAGACTGATCGTTGGCGCATCTGGGATTGCGCTGGGCCTTCCGGAAAATTTTGAACAAACAAGTACTTGCCCAATATTTTCGGGACAAAAAGGGCAGGGCGTCGTTCTTTCGGGGTCGTGTTCTCGCGCGACCCGTGCCCAGATCAAATGTTACAAAGAGCAGGCGCCCTCGCTTGGTTTGATCGTCGACAATTTGATGGCCGATAGATATAATTTGGACGCACTTTGTGATTGGGTTATGGCCCAAGAAGCCCCTCCTTTAATTTACTCATCGGCCGATCCGGTGGATGTGGAAAGCGCCCAGAAAACCTTTGGCGGTGAAAATGTGGCTCGAAAGATTGATGACTTTTTTGCATCCTTGGCACAGGCCTTGGCACAGCGCGGGATAGAACGATTGGTCGTGGCAGGGGGAGAGACCTCGGGGGCGGTCACGCGCGGCCTTGGGCTAGAGCTCTTGGAAATTGGCCCGCGTATTGCCGCAGGTGTGCCCGCAGTATCGGTGCCGGATCTGAATTTGGCCCTTGCGCTAAAGTCTGGAAATTTTGGTGCAGAGGATTTCTTCCAATCGGCACTGGATATCTTGAAAGGCACAGAATGAGCGAAATAACCGCCAAACGCGATACCATAGCAAAATGGGCCAAGTCGCTGTTCGATCGCGGTCTTACGGGGGGCTCATCGGGCAATATCTCCCTGCGCCTTTCGGATGGCAGTTTGTTGGTGACCCCCACGGGCAGTTCTATGGGGTTTCTTGAGCCGGAAAATATCGCGCATCTCGATACCGATGGCCGGCTGTTGTCCGGCCAGGCCCCAACCAAAGAGATGCCGCTTCATCGGGCCTTCTATGACACGCGCGGGGGTACGGGTGCGGTGGTGCATTTGCATTCTACACATTCTGTTGCGCTTTCGGTGATGCCAGAAATTGATGAAGACAATGTGTTGCCGGCACTGACGGCCTATGGGGTGATGCGGGTTGGCAAGGTGAAATTACTGCCGTTCTTTTTGCCCGGCGATGCGCAAATGGGTGATGCGCTGCGCGGTGTTGCGGCTAAACATGCGGCTGTGTTGCTGGCGCATCACGGCCCTGTGGTTGCTGGCAAAACCCTAGAGGCGGCGATCTTTGCCATGGAAGAGCTGGAAGAGACCGCAAAGCTTGCCCTGATTACGCGCGGCGCCAACCTGCGCTTGCTTAGCGACCCCCAGATACGGTCTTTGGTGCGGAAATTCGATGTTCAGTGGGGTTGACCCCTAAATACCGCACAGTTGCGGGAAAAAATCATCAAAGCTGGGTTAAATATACTGTTTTCGCATTTTTGCATGGCACAAATCCTGCTTTCGCGATACGCTTTTGGGCAACCATAGGAGAGCGCATGGCGGTTACGCTAAAAGATGTGGCAAAACTGGCAGATGTATCGCGCTCGGCGGTATCACGTACCTTTACCGAGGGGGCATCCGTTTCGGCCAAGACACGTGCCAAGGTTATGCAGGCCGCCGCTGAATTGGGATATCGCCCTAATGCATTGGCCTCGTCGTTGACCACAGGGCGTACCAAGATGATAGGCTTGGTTTCAAACAACTTTCATAATCCGTTTTTCCTAGAGGTCTTTGATCTCTTCACGCGTGGCTTGCAGGAAAGGGGCCTGCGCCCACTGTTGGTTAATCTAACCGATGGGACGGATCCAGATGCCTCGGTGCAAATGCTGCGACAGTATTCTGTGGATGGGGTGATTGTGGCATCCTCTACATTACCGCCGGGGTTTTCATCGGCATTTCGTGATGCAGGCATGCCGGTTGTGCATTCATTTGGGCGGCACCGGGAAAACCCGCCTGTTGATATCCTTGGTATCGACAACATTGCGGCAGGCAAGTTAGCGGCGGATACTTTGATCTCGCGGGGGTATACACGCCTAGGATTCTTAGGTGGGCCGGCGCAGGCAACCTCTACCATGGACCGCGAGGCAGGATTCGTAAGCGCCCTAAAGGAACACCCACAGATTGAATTCACCGTGAGTTTTGCTCAGGCCTATTCGTTTGATGCAGGGCGCGCAGAGATGCAACGCCTGCTGGGTTCTGAGCCAGCTGATGCCTATTTCTGCGGGGATGATGTACTGTCTATCGGCGCGCTATCTGCTCTTGGGGATGCCGGGCTGGAGGTGCCGCGCGATGTGGGGATAATAGGGCTGAACGATATGGCGATGGCGGGCTGGGAGAGCATCAACCTGACCACCATCAGCAACCCGTTGGAGAGCATTATCGCCGCATCCATTGATCGCGTTGATGCGCTAACCAAAGATAATTCTATCGTGCCACAGATGCATCTGTTTAAGTGCGCATTGGTAGAGCGCGGGACCCTGCGCCCCGCGCCCTAAATTTTAGATTATTCTCTAAACATAGGCGGGCGGGCATCCAACCATTTGCCCTCGTTTTGGCCGGATTGCGCTACGGCAACCACAGCCGACATTGAGCGCAGACCATCGGGCGCCTTGGGGTATAGATTTGCCGCAGGATCTATTGCACGGCCCTCCTTACGTGCGCTAATCGCTTCGGCTAAATCAGTGTATATATTGGCAAAAGCTAGGGGCATTCCCTCGGCATGGCCGATGGTAACGCGTGTGGTGCGATCGGCCTCTGGCGATAGATTTGCCTCACCGCGTTCGATCACCTGAAGGCGTTGATTTAGAGGCATGTAAAACAGTTGGTTTGGTTGCTCTTGGCACCAACGCAGACCGCCTGTTTCACCAAAAACCTGAATGCCAAGCCCATGTTGACGCCCTATGGCGATCGAGGATGTCCATAGGCGGCCAACTGCCCCTCCATCCATACGAAAATTCACCATAGCGTCATCTTCGAGCTCTCTTCCCTCTAGGCAAGATATGGTATCCGCAGAGAGCTTGGTGACCTCTTGGCCGGTAACAAAGCTAGCCATGTGTAGGGCATGGATGCCACAATCAGCAAATTGCGCGCTGACCCCTGCTTGTGCGGGATCATAGCGCCAGCGAACGCGGGGATTATCTGCATCCGATGCATCTGCGTGGTGACCATGGGAAAACTCTGCATTCACCAGACGCACCTTGCCGATATCGCCGCGCGCGATCATCGCCTTCATATGGCGCACAAGGCTATAGCCGGAATACCCGTAATTCACTGCACAGATATTGCCAGTTCTCTCTGCAACTCTAACAATCTCTTCGCCTTCTTCCACGGTCATGGTCATTGGTTTTTCGCATAATACATGAAACCCTCCTTCCAAGAAGGCTTTGGTTATTTCAAAATGCGTAGAATTGGGGGTGGCAACGGTTACTAGATCGATGCGATCATCGCGTGCCTTTTCGCCCGCCAGCATATCTTGCCAACTGCCATAAGCGCGATCCCCCAGACCCAAACGCTGCCCGTAATCGATCCCCTCGGCGGCACGATGATCCAAGGCACCTGCGCAAAATTCAAACAGACCATCCAGACCAGATCCCAGACGATGGGCTGGGCCGATTTGGCTACCTTCGCCGCCGCCAATCATGCCCCAACGTAGTTTAGTCATGGTTTCTCTCCCTTAAAAACCAATGGATTCTAGATACTTACGGTTTAAGATTGCATCATCAATCGGGGATGTATCCCCCGCGGGGTCGCAATCCTGTTCCACAGTGCACCAGCCCTCAAAATTATTGTCCAGCAACACTTGGCGCACAGCAGGGAAATCCACATCCCCCTCGCCAAGATTGCAAAAAATCCCCTGTGCACATGCCTCGTAAAAGTCGGTGCGCTTTTCCACCACCTCGGCCTTTACCTTGGGGGCAATGTCCTTGAAATGCATATAGCTGATGCGGGCGATGTAGCGCTTCATAAAGGCTACGGGGTCAAATCCTGCATAGGAGTGATGGCCGGTATCAAAACAGATGTTCAGGATGCTGCTGTCGACCTCGTCCAGCAAGCGCTCTAGTTCTGGTTCAAAATCGATGAACCCAGCCGCATGGGCATGAATGCCAACTGTTAGCCCGTATTCTTGGGCACCAATGCGGGCAACTTCGGCAATGCGACCGCGAAATGCGGCCCATTCTGCGTCATCCATTTGCTCTGCCTCGCTGGCACGTCCTGCGGTCGGGGCGCGGCGCTCGGATATGCTGTCGATGATCACCAGATTTTGCGCACCATGGGCCTGCAGGGCCTTGCAGGTGCGTTTTGATGCATCCATAACGTCCGCCCATTTGGTAGGATCATGGAAGGGTTGAAAAATCACCCCACCAACCAGCTCTTGGTTAAACGCATTCAGGGCTTCTGACAGAGCGTCTGGGTTTTCGGGCATATAGCCAATGGGGCCCAGTTCGATGCCATTGAACCCAGCCTTGGCATTTTCTGCAAGAACCGTGCGCCAATCCGGATTACGCGGATCATCCGCGAATTCCACACCCCACGAACAGGGGGCATTACCGATTTTAATCATAGGTTTTTCTCGTCCTAATAGTCGTTGATGTTCACCCAAGCACCCTTGGCGCTGGACTCGAGCGCGGCCTTGACCACGCGGTTTACTTCCATACCCTCTTCAAAGCTTGGCCAGATGATGCGATCCTCTTCGATGGCGCGTAGAAAGTCATGTGCCTCGATGATGATCTGATCTTGATATCCAGTTCCATGGCCCGGCCCCTGACAGAAGGGTAGGTAATCCGGATGAGCGGGGCCGGTTAGAATTTTGCGAAACCCTCGTTCGGCCTCTGGGCCTTCCATGGTATATAAATGTAGGGCGTTCTGATCTTCTTGATCAAATCGGATAGCGCCTTTTGTGCCGTATATTTCATAGGCATAGCCCATTTTACGTCCCGTCGCCACGCGGCTGAAAAACATGTGCCCCTGTGCCCCATTCTCAAACCTACACATCATCTGCGCCTGATCATCATTGGTTACCTTACCGCCAGGGCGATCTACATGGATGGTCTCAACACTGGCCACCAGCGAAGTTATTGGGCCAATCAGCGCGCGCGCGGCGTTGATCATATGGGGTGCTAAGTCTCCCATGGTGCCCGTTGCGGCACCTTGGGTGCGCCAAGTGGCGGGTAGGGTGGCATCGGCCAGGAAATCTTCGGTGTTTTCACCTCGAAACCATGTGACATCCCCGATGCGCCCCTGGGCGATCAGTTGGCGGGCATATTGGGATGCCGGAGTGCGAATATAATTGAATCCAACCATATGGATACAGCCAGATTGCCGTGCGGCGGCCAGCATTTCGCGGCTTTGCTCTACGGTTTCGCCCAATGGTTTTTCGCAGAAAACAGGTTTGCCGGCGGCAAAGGCAGCCTTGGCGATTTCTAGGTGGGTGGATTGCGGAGATGCGATGATCACGGCCTCTACCGCAGGGTCGTTGACCAGTTCATTCCAGTTAGAGGTCGCGCGCTTGAAGCCAAATTTGGTGCGGTATTTCTCTGCGCTAGCATCCGATGTTGCGCAGACCATTTCTAGGCGTGGGCGCAGGTTGGTTTCAAACAGGCTGCCTACTGCCGCATAGGCCGTCGCATGGGCCTTGCCCATATAACCACCGCCAACGATGCCTATTCCGATATCCTGCATAGTGATCTCCCCCGCGATGTATGTAAAATTGCAACCGGTTGCAATGAGGTTATCTAACGCGGTTTTAGGGTACAGGTCAATCTGAAATTTTCCGCAGGTTGATTACCTCTGTTGGCCCATTAAAAATCGGGTGAGCAAAAATCATCGCAAACCCGCGAAAATAATTCCACGAAATCGGGGTTAATGCCCGAAGGCCAGGACCCCCAGCAAAACGAACATTGCGATGAATAGGGTTTCGAGCACGATCATAGCAATGGCTTGACCGCCAACCTCTAGAATGCGCTTTAGAGATGTTTTCATACCTACAGCGGCGATGGATACCAATAGCGCCCAGCGCGAAAGGCTGGCCATACCATCCGCAACAACCGCAGGGATCATTCCCAGAGAATTCAAGCTGGCAAAGCCTAAGAACCCAATCACAAACATCGGTAGAATTGGCGGGCGTTTGCCCATATTATCTGTATCTTCCGCATAGCGGCGCACCAAAATCGAGATTACCAAAACTACCGGGGCCAGCATGGCCACTCGGATCAGCTTGACCAATGTGGCAACCTCGCCCGCCTCGTTTGATATGGAAAATCCAGCCCCTACGACCTGTGCCACATCATGGATTGTACCCCCAAGGAATACCCCCGCAACCTCGTCGTTAAAATCAAAGGTCTGGGTTAAAATAGGATAGATGATCATTGCCAATGTGGACAATACCGTCACGCTGAGCACCGTGAATATCAGGTTGCGCTCTGATTGCTCGTTTTTGGGCAATACTGCCGATATCGCCATGGCCGCCGATGCGCCGCAGATGGCAACAGATCCGCCTGTTAGCAGCCCAAAGCGCCAGCCTCGCCTTAACAAACGCGCGGCCAATAGGCCAAAGAGAATGGTGAAAATCACGCCCAAAACAACAACAAGGATCAAATTTGCCCCCAGTCCAACCATTAGCTCTACACTGATGCGTACCCCCAACAGCGCAACACCAAAGCGCAGAACGGTGCGGGCGGTAAAATCTATCCCCGCCTTGCAGGCGCCGGCGGCGTCCTCGGCTAGAAAATGAAATGCGATCCCGAGCAGCAGCGCCATTAGCATCGCTGGTGCACCGTAGTGTTCTGATAAAAACTGTGCCGCCACAGCCACCACAACCGAAACCATAAATCCACGCCAATGCGCACCGTAAAACTCTGAAACTCTCGTGCTAAGATCGCTCATTTGATATCCTTTTGGCAAAAAGAAGCCCCCTCTGCTTTTGGGAAGAGAAGAGGGGGCTAGCCTTAGCGGAGCACAGAGGCGCCGAAAAGGGGTCTGTTACGCAATATTGCGTTTTGACGTTTGATCGGCAATGTTGATACCCGCAACACTGACGGGCTTGGTCATTGCATCACGGCGGAATGGCTCGCCCAGTTCTTGGTTCAACAGAACTTCGATAAATGTTGTTTTGCCTTCCTTCATCTGGCGGGTCACTGCCTTGTTCAACTCGTCGGTCAGTTCTTCCATAGAGGTGACCGCGACACCATCCACACCGCAGGCTTTTGCAATACCCGCATAGGACACCTCGGTAGACAATTCGGTGCCCACGAAGTTATCGTCGAACCACAGCGTGGTGTTGCGCTTTTCAGCACCCCATTGATAGTTGCGGAAAATCACCATGGTGATCGCGGGCCAATCATCGCGCTGAACTGAAACCATCTCGTTCATTGATATCCCGAAAGCCCCATCGCCCGCAAAGCCGACCACGGGTGTGTCTGGGCAGGCAATTTTGGCACCACAAATGGCAGGGAACCCATATCCGCAAGGCCCGAACAGGCCGGGGGCCAGATATTTGCGGGTATCGTCAAAGGATGGGTAGGCATTACCAATCGCACAGTTGTTGCCAATATCCGACGAGATGATCGCGTCTTTGGGCAGTGCGGATTGAATGGCACGCCAGGCCATACGAGGGCTCATCTTTTGTGGCTCTCGGCCGCGGGCGCGTTCATTCCACGTGGTGCCCGGATCATCATCTTCGTGATCCATAGAGGTTAGTTCTTGGGCCCATCTTGATTTGGTGGTGCTGATGGTCTCTTTGCGTGCACTGCGCCCTGCATCCCCTGCGTCATTGCCCAATTGCTCTAGAATGCCGCCGGCAACTTTCTTGGCATCGCCTACAATCCCTACGGTTACGGGTTTGGTCAGGCCAATGCGATCAGGGTTGATGTCTACTTGAATGATTTTGGCATCTTTGGGCCAGTAATCAATACCATAGCCGGGCAGGGTCGAAAACGGGTTCAGCCGTGTTCCTAGTGCTAAGACCACATCTGCCTTGGAAATCAGCTCCATGCCGGCCTTCGAGCCATTGTAGCCCAGTGGCCCCGCAAACAACGGGTGCGAGCCTGGGAAGGCATCGTTGTGTTGATAGCCCACACAAACTGGCGCATCCAAGCGCTCGGCAAGCGCCATCGATTCAGAAATAGCATCGCCCAAGACCACACCAGCCCCATTCAAAATTACAGGGAATTTGGCGCCAGACAGCAACCTTGCGGCCTCGGCAACCGCCTGCTCGCCACCAGCAGGGCGCTCAAATTCAACTACTGCCGGCAGTTCGATATCGATCACTTGGGTCCAGAAATCGCGTGGTATATTGATCTGTGCCGGGGCCGAAGCGCGCTTGGCCTGTAGGATCACCCGATTTAAAACCTCAGCCATGCGTGATGGATCACGTACCTCTTCTTGGTAGGCGACCATATCCTCCAACAGCGCCATTTGCTCGACCTCTTGAAAACCACCTTGACCAATGGTTTTATTCGCGGCCTGAGGTGTAACCACCAATAGGGGGGTGTGGTTCCAATAGGCGGTTTTGATGGGGGTGACTAGGCTGGTAATGCCTGGGCCGTTTTGGGCGACCATCATAGACATATCGCCCGATGCGCGGGTAAATCCATCTGCCATCATACCGGCATTACATTCATGCGCACAGTCAAAGAACTTGATCCCCGCGGCGGGGAATAAATCGGAGATCGGCATCATGGCCGATCCAATTATACCAAATGCATGGTCAATCCCATGCATTTGCAATACCTTCACAAAGGCTTCTTCTGTTGTCATTCTCATCGGAGATCTCCTGATACTCTGGTTAACTAAATAGATGCACGGCACCGTTGCGGGGGATTAGGCGGTTGCCGCATCCTCCAGAATCATCTGGCTGGCCTTTTCGCCAATCATTATTGCGGGGGCATTTGTGTTGCCTGAAACGATCTCGGGCATGATCGAGCAATCGGCGACCCGAAGTCCTTGAATGCCATGAACCCGCAGGCGCGCATCGACCACCGTGTTTGGCCCTGTGCCCATTTTACAGGTACCCGTGGGGTGATAAATCGAGGAGGAATGATTGCGCGCCCAATTCAATGTGCCCTCGTAATCATCTATATCCAGCTCCTTGGTGGGGCGGAATTCTTCGGAAATTTTGCCTACAAGCGGAGCATGACGGGCGATTCTGCGGGCGATTTTCACACCTTCTACAAGTGTGCGGCAATCCAGATCGGTAGATAGGTAGTTGGGGTGTATCTTGATTTTATCCTTGGCGTTTGCACTTTTCAGTTTTAGCTCACCGCGGCTTTCTGGGCGTAGTTGGCATACAGACATGGTAAAGGCCGAGAAGGGATGCACACCTTCGCCTGGGCTGTCTGCCGACCACGGTTGTACATGGAATTGAATATCTGGCGTATCTACATGCGGGCCGGTTTTCATAAATCCAACAGCCAAGCTGGCGGCCATGGTCATCGGGCCTGCGCGAAACAGGGCGTACTTGGCGGCAATGCGGGCTTGATTAAATACGCTGCGAACCTCGTCATTTAGGGTGGGTTCATTGCATTTAAATACCAATCGCGCCTGAAGGTGGTCTTGCATGTTTTTGCCAACGGCGGGCAGATCGGCAACAATACCGATACCGTGTTCTTTCAAATGCTCGGGGTCACCAATACCAGATAGCATCAAAACCTGCGGTGAACCCAATGCCCCCGAAGAGAGAACAATCTCGCGATTGGCCTGAAGGCTATGATCACGTCCAGCCTTATCTTGGTAAATCACCCCGGTGGCGCGCCCTTCTTCGATGAGGATCTTTTGAACCTGTGCATTGGTTATGATGTTCAGGTTGGGCCGTTTTCGCGCAGGGTTCAGAAAGGCGACGGCCGAAGAGCAGCGCCTCCCCTTGCGGGTCGTGAGCTGGAAATACCCAACACCTTCTTGCTGATTACCATTGTAATCGGGATTATAAGGATATCCTGCCGCCTGCGCTGCCGCGACCCAAGCATCGCAGATCGGGCGTTGCAATCGCATATTCGAAACCGAAAGCCCACCGCCGGTTGCGTGATATTCATCTGCTCCGCGTTCTTGGTCTTCGCTACGTTTAAAGAGGGGTAAAACATCATCCCATCCCCAGCCTTGGTTTCCCATTTGGCGCCAGCGGTCATAATCTTCTGCTTGACCACGCACATATAACAACCCGTTCAACGAAGATGACCCGCCAAGGACCTTACCGCGGGGCCAATCGATAGATCTCCCATTCAAACCTGAATCAGGTTCGGTGCGATAACACCAGTCCACCGATGGGTTATGCATAGTTTTGAAATACCCCACCGGCACATGAATCCACGGATTCCAATCGCGCGGGCCCGCCTCTAGCAGGGTTACATTATTTTTTGGGCTTTCGCTAAGGCGATTCGCTAAAACACAGCCCGCAGAACCGCCACCGATCACGATATAATCCGTATTCCTTGATTGCATTACTTCGCTCCCTCGACGTCTGCATATTGGCTGAAAATAAGTTTTTCTTGCGCAATTAACGATAATCGATTATTAATGATACTGCAAGTCTCAAAAATGAGAAAATAAACTATGCAGAGGAGGAATGCATGAAAGTTTCAGATAAACTAGCGGGGATTTCCCGGCGGGATTTACTTCGCTTAACGGGCACTTACGGGATGTCGTCCACATTGTTGGCGGCCGGTTCTGTTGCTGGTGTTGCCACACTGCCGTCCTTGGCGGCGGCGGCCGAATCGACCTATGACAAGCGGTTCAAGAAACCTGCAAAGCACACGCTGAAATTTGGTGCCTCGGGGTTTAATGCGCGCAACTTGTTGATTGAACGTGCTGGTGCATTGGAATTTGCCCGCGATCTAGAGGAACGCACAGATGGCGAAATCCGCGTAGAGTTTATTGGCGATAATCAAATCTGTGGTCAGCTGTCCTGTGTCGAGAAAACCCAAAACGGGATTGTCGACATTTATGCAGCCTCTACTCAAAACTCTGCTGGCGGTGCGCCCTATCTAAACGTGCTGGATTATGCCTATGTATTCCCGGGGCGTGCATCACAATATCATTTCCTATACAGCCCGGAATCTAACAAGATTCTGCGCGAGCCGTTGGAAAAACGCCACGGTCTGAAATTCTTGTTCAGCCATTGTGAATTGCGTGGTCTGCAAATGGGCCAAAACTTTGCAGAGAAACCAACAGTTACCAAACTGGAAGAGTTATTTGGCACCAAAAACCGCGTGACCGGCACCCAATTGGGTCGTATCGCGATGCAATTGTTGAACCTAAACCCTGTTCCTGTTGCATGGGAAGAAACGCTTGATGGTCTGAAAACTGGCTTGATCGACGGCGCGGAAACATGGGCGTCAGCCGTGGCATATGCCAATATGTCACCTGTTGTTTCGCAATCGGTTGATCTGCGTTTCTTCTGTGGTACTGAGCACACCTCTATGTCTGCCAAGGTTTTCGACAGCTTGGATGGTCATTTGCAGGATGCGGTTATGGAATCGTCTTATCTGGCACAGGTGCATGTACAGGCCGCCAACGAGGCAGCCTTGGTTAAAACCGTAGGGTTCTCTGATCCGGTTATGCCTGGCACATTGTTCGATGAACACAATGTACGCCCAGCATTCCTAGCAGATGATCAAATCAAAATGGCCGAGGAAATGTGTTCGCCAGAATACAATCCAGAGCCATGGGCGCAATGGCGCGAGCGGCTCAATAACTGGGCTGGCGGGCTTGATACCTATACTGAACTGCACCGCATTGCACGAGAAGTGCCAGCGGATATGAAACCAGAAAACGTGGAGCCACGTCGCTGGTGGAAGGGTTAATCCCCTTGGAGGACGGCAGGTTATGACCTGCCGTCGCTTTTTTAATCTATTTACAGCTGTATTACGCTACGGTCGGTCTCAGGGAGGAGACGGATTATGACAACTATTGCTAACGAGATCGCAGAGATATTCAGCGCAGTTCTATCGAATGATGCATGGATGATCAGCGAGTCGCTTAAAACCAATGCCGCATGGGTGGTCGGGGCATTTGCAACCCTATTTGGGGGTGCATTGATCGTGGCGATCTATCGCTATGTACCTTGGATCGAGCGCAAATTTGAATCCACAGTGATGGTTTCGACTTACTTACTGATAGGCGCTATTATCTTTGTAGAAGTCTTTCGCAGATTTATTCTGAATGTTCAGGCGCCTTGGTCGACCACTTTGCCACCGTTCCTGTTCCTGATTATGACATGGGCAGGATGTGCCTATAACGTGAAGCTGCGCACGCATCTATCGTTCTCCGAGTTTCGCATGAATATGCCGCGCCCGTTGCAATTCACATGCTTGTCTCTGGATGCCATCTTGTGGATTGGATTCTCGTGGATTGTGATTGTCACGTCTACCCAAGTGGCCGCAAATTCTGCCGCTAATTTCCAAATACTACTGGGAACAGACAATGTCCTACAGTGGTGGTTCCTTGTATCGGTTCCGATTAGCTTCTTGCTTGTTACCGCACGGGCCATGGAAAACTGGTTGATTGATTTTAAAAACCTACGCGCCGGTGAAGTGCTGATTAAGCCTGTCGCAATTGGTTCAGATTGAGGATAACGATATGACAGATGGATCTTGGACCACATTATTATCAATCGGTGTTACCGTGCTGTTTATGCTCGGCGTGCCGGTTTTCTTGGTGATCGGATATTGGGTAATTGGCATGAGCTTCGTGCTAGGCCTTCCGCTTATTAATACAGGTTCTGCGCTTGCGGATGTTTTTACCGATGGCTTTGCCTTGCTGGCCATGCCGCTTTTCATCCTAACGGGGGATCTGATCAACAGATCGGGCATCGCGCGCCGATTGTCGGATTTTGCCTATGCTTGCCTTGGTTGGTTGCGCGGAGGTCTGGCCATGGCCAGCCTTGGGGCCTGTGGATTGTTCGCTGCGATCTCGGGTTCAAATTCGGCCACAACTGCTACTATCGGATCGATGCTGCATCCCGAAATGGTCAAGGGCGGATATGACGAACGCTTCTCTGCGGCCACTGCCGCCGCTGGTGGAACCGTAGGGATTATCATTCCCCCATCGATTATCTTTATCGTGTACGGATTCCTGTTGAACTTGCCTATCTCCGAATTGTTCGTGGCTGGGATTATTCCTGGGGCAATGATGGTAGGTGCGATGATGCTTGTTGCTTTTGTAATTTGTACACGCAATGGCTGGGGCTACCTGATCAAGCTGGAGTTTGGCCGTGTGATGAAAACTGCCGTTGGTGCTTGGCTAGGGTTTTTCGCAATTGGATTGGTGCTATGGGGTATTTACACTGGTAAATTCTCGCCAACCGAGGCCGCTGGTGTAACTGTGGGGTTCTGTATCATTGTGGGCTTTGTTAGCCTACCGATTTTCAAGATGATGGGTTCTCCATCCGAGGATCGTGATTTCAAGGAACGCAGCGTCAGCGAGTATCTGGTGGTCAAGGGGTTTGGCCCACGTGAACTTCCGTCAATTACTATGCGCTCTGCACAGATCGCGGGCATTCTTGCGCCCTTGATCGCGGTTTCAGTGGTGATGCAACAAATTCTGTCGGTTCTTGGTGCCCAAGAAATCATCGGGAACTTCGTCCTAGGGATGGGTGGGTATTACGCAATACTGTTCACATCTATGGCGATCGTTTTCGTGGCGGGCATGGTTTTAGAGAGCCTCCCGGTGACCATTATCCTTGCGCCGATTTTGGCCCCTATCGCCCATTCCGTTGGGGTGGAGCCGGTGCAGTTTGGCGTGATCTTCTTGGTCGGGGCATCTATCGGATTTATCACACCCCCTTATGGGCTTAACCTTTATGTGGCCTCGGGTGTGACGGGTGTGCCTTATTTCCGGCTGTTGCGCTATACAATCCCTTATCTGTTGGCCTTGCTCAGCGTTTGGTTCATTGTAGCCCTTGTGCCCGCGCTCTCGACAATGCTAATTCCATCGGGCTAATATTGGTAAAATGGATACGAGGCGAATATGGTTGAAGGTTCTGGAGCAGAGGGGGCTATCCCAACAAATCTGCGCTTGTTGATCGTTTTGGAATCTATGGCACGGGCAGGGGTTCCGGTGACCCCAACCGAGGTTAATCAAGAGCTGAACCTGCCTAAACCCACCATACATCGCCTGTTTAACACCCTAGAAGAGCAAGGGTTTATTCAACGAGAAATAGATGGCCGGGGGTATTCCCCCGGCCTTCGTCTGCGTAAGATGTCCACAGGTATCCTTTCTTCGTTGCGCATCCGCACGGCGCGCACTGCGATCTTGGGCAAGCTGGCAGAGGAGATTGGCGAAACTTGTAATATCGCTATTCCAGATCGGGACACGATGATTTATCTGGATCGCGTAGAAAGCAAATGGCCTCTGCGCATTCAATTGCCGGTGGGCACCCGCGTCCCCTTTTATTGTACTGCCAGTGGGAAAATGTACCTTAGCAGTCTAGATCAACGCCATCTGCGCAATTACGTGAAATCCACCGATCTAGACGCCAAAACCGACGCAACCCAAACCGACCCTGATAAGCTAGTGCGCGAAATTCAGAAGATCCGCACCCAAGGTTATGCAACAGATACAGGCGAGTTTATGGATGGTATGGTCGGGGTTGCAGTCCCGATAAAAGTTGATGGCGAACGTTTGGTTTCCACATTGTCTTTTCACGCCCCAACACAGCGGGTGTCGTTTGAAATGGCGCTGGGCCATGTCGACAAGCTTCAGGCTGCCGCCGCGCGCTTGTCTAGCCTATTGACGGAGGAAGACTAGGGCGCATCACGCAGAGATTTCGCCCGCTATTATAATCTGTGCCGATAAATTACAGATATAATTTTCGTCTTCACATCAATTGACGATACTAGGTCGCACAGGGGCCACCCCTGGATTCCATCCAGCGGATTGCGGTGTTGCAAGCTTATGAATTCCCAAAAAATTCAAACCATTGCCGGCGTTTTCGTGCCAGTGATCTTTGGTGCCAGTTTTCGACACCAATGTGATGAAACCTGTTGTGAGATATGGAATTGGCTTGATTGGTGGGATCCAAGTGCGTGCCACCAATAATGCAACCGGTTGCAATATTGCTTGGGCTCACGTAGGATTATCTCGAATCAACTGGGTTTAAGGGGGGAATTGATGTTTCGGGTTTGCGAAATATTAACCATGACCCCAACAAGTTCGCAGATGTTGGAGGCAATTGCTGCGGGTTCAAAAAAACAAACCCAATCTGAATTCACCCGCCAAGAGGTTGACGCATCTTGCTGGGTTACCAATCGAAATCGCCAGGAACGGCTAAGATAGCTTGGGCTTTGCCCACCTGATGACTGCCTCGAAAAGAGGCCCCGGTATTCAACCGTGCGCCGGGCACATATTGTGGAGGAATGACATGAAGAAATTTTTCGTAGCCGCTGGTCTTACGGCGCTCTTAGGTTCTGCGGCCTTGGCGGAACAAATTGGGGTGTCTGTAGCCCGTTTTGACGATAACGGCCTAACCGTTATGCGTAACGGCATGACAGATTATGCTGATACCTTAGAGGGTGTTAGCCTACAGGTCGAAGACGCAACAGACGATGTGGCAAAACAGCTGGATCAGATCAATAACTTCATCGCCTCTGGTGTGGATGCAATCATTGTGAATGCTGTGGATACCAACGCTACAGAAGCCATGTCAGCTGCCGCTGCATCCGCAGGCGTACCGCTAGTCTATGTAAACCGCCAGCCGATTAACATGGATACCCTGCCTGATGGTCAGGCATTTGTTGCTTCAAATGAAATCGAATCCGGCACATTGGCCGCCTTCCGTATGTGCCAAGATCTGCGTGCTCAGGGAAAATCAGGCGGCGCGAAAGCCTATCTGTTGATGGGCCAGCTGTCCAATCAAGCTGCCGTTCAACGTACCAAGGATTTCCATGATGTTATCGGTATGGATATGTGTAACTTCATCACCCTTATTGATGAACAAACTGCTGAATGGTCTCGTGACAAAGCACAAGATTTGATGACCAACTGGATTTCGTCTGGCGAAGAGTTTGACGCTGTATTTGGCAACAATGACGAAATGGCTATTGGTGCGATCCAGGCAATGAAGGCCGCTGGCATCTCGATGGACGATGTCGTCGTTGGCGGTGTCGATGCAACCTCTGATGCGCTTCTGGCGATGCAAGCTGGCGATATGGACGTGACTGTATTCCAAGATTTGGCTGGCCAAGGTGTTGGTTCAATCGATACGGCGTTGAAATTGGCAAAAGGCGAAGCTGTTGATAAAACGGTGTTTATTCCCTTCAAATTGGTAACACCTGAAAACATCGGTGATTTCCTAAACTAGGAACCCAATACAAACGCAGAGCACCCAATAGGTGCTCTGCACTACATTGAATTTTACCGGGAGTAGGCAAATGTCAGATACAAGCCACGGAATAGGCGGCCTGACCTATGATAAATCAAAACGGCAATGGCCAAACGAGCTGAATGTTCTGGGCGCTCTGATTTTGATTGTCATCATCTTCGAAGTGTTGGGCGCAATCTTCATGGGGCAAAGCCTGCTTTTTGATACCAAAGATCGCTTTGACAGTATTTTTAACGAACAGCGTTTGCGAATTATCATCATTCAGGTGGCCATTGTTGGGATTATCGCCTTGGGGGTGACCCAGGTCATCATCACCGCTGGAATTGATTTGTCTTCTGGTTCGGTTCTTGGGGCCACGGCCATGATCGCCATGAGTTTTGCACAGGTTTCTGTGGTCAATGGTAATCCAAATCCCAAGGCAATCTTTGGGCCGGCCTTTCTAGATTTACCCGTTATTGTACCTATTTTTGTGGGGCTTGGCTGTGGTCTGCTTGCGGGGATGATAAATGGAATATTGGTGGCATTCTCACGTATCCCACCCTTTATCGCTACACTGGGTATGATGCTCTTTGCTCGCGGTGTAGCCCAGTGGTGGTCCAGTGGCAAACCTGTATCTTTTCCCACCGACTCCTATGCGGTTATTGGTGCTGGCATGATGCCTGTAATAATATTCCTGTCGCTTGCAGTGCTGTTTCATCTGATCATGAATTACACAGTTTATGGGAAACACACCTACGCCATTGGCTCAAACGAGGCTGCGGCCCGTATGTCTGGTATCAATGTGCCGCGCCACTTAGTTCTGGTCTATGCGATTGCTGGAATGCTGGCTGGATTGTCTGCCGTCATTCTCACCTCGAAAAACCTAACTGCGCAATCCGGCATGGGGCTTTCATATGAATTGGATGCCATCGCGATGGCCGTAATCGGGGGGGTGTCGCTCTTTGGCGGGCGTGGATCGATAATAGGCACCGTTATCGGGGCTTTGATCATCGGGGTTATCACCTCTGGCTTCACCTTCCTACGTCTTGGGGCCTATTACCAAGAAATGGTTCTAGGCTGTATCATCGTTGGCGCGGTTGCGCTGGATCAATGGCAACAACAACGCGCCGCGCGCCGCGCCTGAAGGAGGAAAAGATATGTCTGGAATTATTTTAGAGACCAAAGGCCTAACCAAACATTACGGCGGGGTACATGCATTGGAAGATGCAGATTTCATCCTGCGCCGTGGCGAACATGTGGCTATCATGGGCGATAATGGCGCGGGGAAGTCTACATTTGTACGTCAAATTACTGGGGTAGAGCAACGCACCCGTGGTACTGTGATTTTTGATGGCCAAGAGGTCAACTTCGCAGGCCCATTAGATGCCCGAGAAGCAGGGATAGAAACAGTTTTTCAAACCTTGGCCTTGGCCGATGATTTGAATGTGCCTGACAATTTGTTTTTGGGTCGCGAGGCCACCAAATGGAATTTCTTAGGACCGTTTCGTATACTTGATTATAAGGCCATGCGCGAATCCACCATGGCGGGGTTGGTGAAAACGGGGGTGAAAATCCCAAATATTCGCAACAGCATTGCCAATATGTCGGGCGGACAGCGTCAATGTGTGGCCATCGCCCGCACCGCAACATTTGCCTCCAAACTGACGATCATGGACGAGCCAACAGCCGCGCTTGGGGTACAAGAGACTGCACAGGTTGAAAATATCGTGCGCACCCTGAAAGAACAGGGCGAGAGCCTGATCTTGGTCAGCCACAATATGCGCCAAGTGTTCGATTTGGTGGATCGTATCATAGTCTTTCGCAGGGGGCGCATGGTCGCGGATCTGGATGTAAAAGAAACGGATGGGCAGGATGTCGTGGCCTATATTACCGGCGCCAAAACGGGCGCTCAATTCGAAGGTGCTGCATGAAATTGATCGACCTAAACCATCCCTTTTTTCAGCCGGTTATTACCCGTATTTCGGTAGTGATAGTCCTGATCTGTTGGGGGATATTCGAGTTGACCACAGGGCGGGCCATGTGGGCGGTTATTTTTATCGGTGTGGGGGTGATTTGCGCCTGGCGTTTTGCAACCATTGATTACGCCGACCTCGACGAAGACTAACAACCATGACGCGCGCATCGGGCGCGTGGGCACAATACCAAGATGTCAGCCAATCTATTTGGTCGAATTGATCCAGACATCTTCGGGGAAACATAATTCTGCAACCGATTGCATGTAGGTGCAATCTGGATATCTAAATCAGGGCATCCGCCTGTTAATCGCTCCTTTATGCCAAGTTTGGGGAATATTTTGGGACAATCAGAAAAAACAATCACACTTACCGTTGCCCAGGCAATCGTGCGTTATCTATCCGCGCAGTTCATCGAAATAGATGGCATAAAAACCCGTATCTGCGGGGGAGGGTTTGGTATCTTTGGCCATGGCAATGTCACCTGCTTGGGTGAAGCGCTTTATGAAAATCAAGAGACCTTGCCTCTGTATAGAGGGCAAAACGAACAGGGCATGGGGTTTGCAGCAGCGGCCTATGCCAAGGCCCATCTGCGCCGTCGTTTCATGTTTTGTACCGCGTCTGCGGGTCCAGGTACGGCTAACCTGTTGACCAGTGCGGCGCTGGCCCATGCAAACCGCTTGCCAATGTTGATGCTGTGCGGCGATACATTTAACACGCGCCTGCCGGATCCGGTTCTACAACAGCTGGAACATTTCGGCGACCCGACCTTTGGGGTGAACGATGCTTTTAAGGCGGTTAGCCGTTTCTGGGATCGGATCACCCACCCGGCCCAGGTGTTAAATAGCCTGCCCGCGGCGCTGGCGACGATGCTGGATCCAGCTGATTGTGGCCCTGTATTCATCGGCTTGCCGCAGGATGTACAGGGCTGGACCTATTCCTATCCGGAGGAATTTTTCACGCCGCGCACCCATCGTATTCGCCGCCAAGCCCCTGATGCACAGGAGGTAGCGGACGCTATTGATCTGCTGAAAACGGCGCAACGCCCGATGATTATCGCGGGCGGCGGAGTGCAATATTCAGGTGCCGTGCAGCAGCTGAGCGAATTTGCCCATCGCCACCAAATTCCCGTGGTAGAAACCATCGCAGGACGGGCCAATATGCTGGCAAGTGATCCACTAAATATGGGCCCATTAGGTGTAACTGGATCAGACAGCGCAAATGCCATTGCCGAGCAGGCTGATGTGATCTTAGCAGTAGGAACTCGGCTTCAGGATTTCACCACCGGCTCTTGGACTGCTTTTGATAAACAGGCTCGCATTATTGGGTTGAATGCGGCTCGCCATGATGCGGCAAAACACTTGTCCACCACGGTAGTCGGGGACGCAAAATTGGGGCTGATCGCTCTGGGGCAGGCGCTGGGTGAGCATCAAGCTCCTGCTGCTTGGCTTGCCTCTTCCAAATCTCTTCGGGTGAAATGGGATGCCTATGTGGCCCAAAATACTCAGTTAGGTAATGGCCCTGCCTCTTATGCACAGGCCATCGGTGTGGTAAACGCCCATTGCGACCCGCGTGATCGCCTTGTGGCAGCGGCGGGTGGATTACCTGCCGAGGTCACGGCCAATTGGCGCACGCTTGATATCGGCACGGTTGATGTGGAATTCGGATTTTCCTGTATGGGATACGAAATCGCCGGCGGATGGGGTGCACGCATTGCACAGACTGAGAAGGAACCAGACCAAGACACCATCGTTTTCACAGGGGATGGGTCGTATTTGCTGATGAATTCGGATATCTATTCTTCGGTTCTAACACAGAAAAAATTGATCGTTTTGGTGTTGGACAACGGTGGCTTTGCGGTGATCAACAAATTGCAAAACAATACTGGAAACGAGAGCTTTAATAATTTGATCTCTGATACCCCCACGGCCACCAATCAGGCACGGGTTGATTTCGAAGCCCATGCCCGATCTTTGGGCGCGCTTAGCGAAACGGTTCAATCTCCCAGTGACCTGAGCGAGGCATTCAATCGCGCCAAAGCGGCGGATCAAACCTATGTGATTGTTATGCAAGTAGACCCCTACGAAGGCTGGACCACGCAAGGCCATACATGGTGGGAGGTCGGAACCCCTCATACCTCGAACAGCGCGCGGGTAAGCGAGGCGCATGAAGAGTGGGAAACCACCCGTAGCCGCCAACGCAAGGGGGTGTAAATGTCGCGTCTTCTGAATGGGATAAAGGCGAATAATTTCGTAATTATAGGGCGCGCAGGCATGGATCTGTTCCCTGATCCGCCAGGCAGCACGACCGAAACTGCACAGTATATGCAGGTCGCCCTTGGGGGATCTTCGGCCAATATCGCCGCTGGGATCTGCAAGCTGGGTGGTCGCGCGGCGCTGGTTACACGGGTGTCGGATGACAGCATCGGGCGCTACTGTGTTCACCAGTTGGAACATTATGGCGTTGATGCGCGCTATGTGACCCCTGTCGCGGGCGAGTATCGCAATTCATTGGCTGTTTATGAAACCCGCATCAAGGACCACCAATCAGTGATCTACCGCAATGGTGCCGCCGATTTTCAGATGAACCAAGAGGATGTGACCGCTGTCGATTACGCAGGCTATGGCGCGTTGATAACCGCGGGAACAGTATTTGCGGCGCAACCCTCACGCAGCGCTACATTCCACGCCTTTGATCTGGCACGCGCCGCAGGGGTGCCTGTGATTTTTGATGTGGACTACCGCCCCTATTCTTGGTCATCGGCGGCAGAGGCATCTAGTGTTCTGTCCCGCGCCGCAGAGGCCAGTGATATGATCGTGGGCAATGACGAGGAATTCGGCTTCATGGCGGGAGATGTCGAAAATGGTTTAAACAAGGCACGTGAACTGGCCGAAGATGGTGATCGTATTGTGGTCTATAAAATGGGCAACAAGGGTGCGATAACATTTGCGCAGGGGCGTGAAATTCGCACAGGTATATACCCTGTTCAGGCGCTAAAACCCACCGGTGCTGGTGATAGTTTTATGGCGGGGTTTGTAACGTCAATTGCCAATGGTCACGATATCCAGACATCTATTTTGCGTGGCTCTGCCTGTGCATCAATCACAGTATCACAACCGGGCTGTGCGCCTGCTATGGCCAATACCGCAACCCTTGAAACATTTCTGGCCAATCACAGTGGCCCAACGTCAGCATAGGAAAAACCATGCATATTCCACCATTTGAAAACCATAACTCGCCAATTGTGGATATTGATGATGCCACGGTTCCCTTGAACTATTTCAATATCGTAAAATTAACCAAGGGCCAAGCTTTTGAGTATGCAGTACCCGGCTACGAAACCTGCATCGTACCGGCCACTGGCACAGTTGATGTGGATATCGAGGGCTTCAAGGTGTTAGGTCTTGGACTGCGTAAAGAGGATGTGTGGGATGGCGAGCCGGAGGGTGTGTATGTGCCCACCGCAGCGCGGGCAACACTGGTATGCACCAGCGATAACGCCGAAATATTTGTGGCCGGTGCCCGCTATGATAAGGTATTAGATGCCTTTGCGGTGCGCTCGGATGAGCTGGATCTGGTTCAGTACGGATCGGACGATACGAAAACACACCGTAAAATCAAGCATATATTGGGATCGAAATACCATGGACAGGTGGGCCGTTTGTTGGTGTCTGAGCTGTTCACAGTAGGCGAGGGCGGTTGGTCGGGATTCCCCAGTCACAAGCATGACACAGACCGCTTGCCCCAAGAGACCCGCCATGACGAAACCTATAATTTCCGCTTTAAGCCCAATCATGGTTCGGGTGTTCAGATGCTACAACGTGAGGACGGGGTGGCGGGTGATGCCTATCATATTGTGGATGGCTCTACGATTTGTCTAGACTCCGGCTATCATCCCTGCGCGGTCTTGCCTGGGTATCAGATGTATTATTTCACCATCCTTGGTGGTCTGTCACAGCGCTCGTTAATACAGTATTTCCAACCCAGCCATGCCTATCAGGTAGAAACTATTCCGGGTATCAAAGATATGATTGCGAAGTTCAAGTAATGGCGCTGGTTACGCTAAAGGATGTCCTGCAACCCGCCCTTAAGGGCGGCTATGCGGTGGGCGGGCTAGTGACGCTAGGCTGGGAGGATATGCGCGCATATGTAGCCGCCGCCGAGCGAGAAAATTGCCCAGTAATTCTACAGGCGGGGCCGAGTTGTCGCGCCCATACCCCTCTGCCAATATTGGGTAAAATGTATCGGCATTTGGCCGAGGAGGCCGGCGTACCGGTCGTGGCTCATTTGGATCATGGCTATACCTATGATGAATGCGCGGCTGCGCTGGATGCTGGCTTTACCTCGTTGATGTTTGACGGGTCACGCCAATCACTGGCTGAGAATATCGCCCAGACCCGCCAAATTGTAGAAATGGCCCATAGTGGCGGAATTTCTTGCGAGGGTGAAATTGGCTTTGTGGGCTATGAGGATGGCGAGGCCTCGGCCGGTACAGACCCAGAAGAGGCCGCCATTTTTGCCGCAGAAACGGGTGTGGATGCCATGGCGATTTCGGTGGGGAATGTGCATCTGCAACAGGATCAACAGGGTGGATTAGACGAGGCACGTATCGCTGCTATCCAATCCAAGACCGATGTGCCATTGGTTATTCACGGTGGTTCAGGCGTACCAGCACACCAGCGCAAAAAACTGGCGCAACAGACAAACATCTGTAAATTCAACATCGGAACAGAATTGCGCATGGCGTTTGGGCAGGCCTTGCGCAGGGCGGTAAATTCGGATCAATCACGCTTTGATCGGGTATCAATTCTACGGGAAACACAACAACCAACTGAAGAGGCCGCGGCCCAAGTGTTGGCAAATTTATTGGGGAAGTCATGATAAATATCGGCATCTTGGGCTGTGGGCGTATCGGACAGGTCCATGGGCAGACCCTGCGCAATATTGCGGGCGCACGGGTCGCTGCGGTTTCAGATTTCTTACCCAAAGCGGCAGAAAGCCTTGCGGCGCAAACATCAGCCAAGGTGATGTCTTCGGATGAAATAATCGCCGATCCCGCGATAGATGCAGTGATCATCGGCACGCCAACCACCACGCATTACGACCTGATCCACGCGGCGGCGGCGGCGGGGAAGGCGATTTTTTGCGAAAAACCAGTTGATCTATCGGTTGCGCGCATTCGCGAATGTTTGGCGGTTGTCGAAATGGCTTCGGTGCCGTTTATGACTGCCTTTAACCGACGTTTTGATCCCAGCTTTGCGCATCTACAACGTCAGATTGCCGATCAGGTGATAGGCAATATAGAAATCGTTACGATCCTGTCGCGCGATCCTAGTCCGCCCCCAATTGGCTATATTAAAACTTCGGGTGGTATTTTCCGCGATATGATGATTCATGATTTGGATATGGCGCGGTTTTTATTGGGCGAAGAACCCAATGAACTCAGTGCCGCCGCATCTTGCTTAGTGGATCCAGAGATTGGTGCTGTTGGGGATTTTGACACAGCAGTCGTGACTCTAAAAACCCCCAGTGGCAAACTGTGCCAGATCAGCAATTCCCGACGTGCCACCTATGGCTATGATCAACGCATCGAGGTGCACGGCGCCAAGGGTATGTTACGCGCAGATAATATGCTCGAACATAGTGTTGAAATCTCGACCAGTGCAGGTTTTCGTACGGCCGCAACACAGCCCTTCTTCCTGGAGCGTTACGCTGCGGCATACCGCGCCGAACTGACTCATTTTGTAGATGTCCTAATGTCCGGCGGGGAAATGACACCGAGCGGAGAAGACGGCCTGCGCGCGCAGATATTGGCTGATGCGGCGGATCAGGCCGCGCGCAGCGGAGAACCCATACGGCTCTAGTCGCCGTTTCAAGCCAAGGCGCAGGCCGTACAGGGCCGTACTGTTTCCTCTATGGCGCTTGAATTATCTCTTTGATCGGGAGTTTGCAGATCAATGTTTCTCTTCCCATATGCCTGTTCTTTGCAAATGGGGCGATGGTTCTACGGTATCATCCCCGGCCACAACCAAGCCATGCGCCAACCAAATTTCCTCTGGTGTTACATGTATCAAACGTTCGGCCCCCTTAAAGGCGGCGACGTGATCACGGCCCCACTCAATCACGGCGCGCCCCGTTATGAAAAGTGCCGAGCCACTGGCGAAATCTGGTATGAACATCCCCACCCGTCCATCATCGACGATATTTCCAAGGGTGTTGAAAAAACGATTTCCGGAAAAATCAGGGAAGGATAGGGCCCCAGCCGAATCTACCTTCAGAAATCCCGACCGCCCGCCACGGTGTGATGCATCCACCCCCGCTGTTGGGGCATCGGATAAAACTGCATGCCGCGAGGCAATGATAAAGGTATCTGCGGTAGCAATCATCGCTTTCGCGGTGGTATTTAGATTTGATAGTTTCGTGCTGGTGATTTTCTGATTGGTTGGGCCGTTCCATTTTGGGTGCCGTAGCTGAATATACTTGGGGCAATTTCCGAAACTTTGATCCACCCGCATCAGCAACCCTTTGTTTGTGTGCTGGGTGATCGTTCCGTTTACCCTATTGCGCCTGCGGGTATCCTGCTGAATACCTACGGCGCCAACCTTGGCTCCGACTGTTAGATCTAGACCCAGTTCATCGACCAGCAAAGGCAGGCCGTCAATGTTCAGTTGGTCAGGCAAGGGGCTATGAATACTGTTTTCCCCGCCGATAAAGGGGCTGGCCCAAACACGCCCTCCATGATCCACAAATCCCATGAACAGAACCGGCAGGCTTTCGAAAAAGCCGCGATGTTGGTCTGGCATTTCAGTGCGAATAACGCTGGATGCCATCTCGCTATACTTAGCGGGGACCTCGGCGCGCAGTTGCACCGCGCGCTCACCACGATGAAAGTTTCTGAGACCCTTTGACATTAGCAGGAAACCCCTATGTTTTGGCGGGGATAGGCGAGGTGGCCATGGCCACAAACCGTGGCAATGCCTCTATTCGTGCCAGCCAGGCGCGAATGTTAGTATAGGGGGCTAAATCTATGCCGCCCTCAGGCGCATGGGCAATATAGCTATAATTCGCAATATCTGCGATTGTGGCTGTTTCTGCCGCCAGCCAGTCCGAAACGGCTAAGTGTCTTTCCATGATTTCAAATAGGTCATTTGACGTATTACAGGCTTTCTCATGATCTAATGGAGCACCAAACAACATAATAAGGCGCGCGGTACAGGGCCCAGAAAAGACGTTATGCGCGGCAATGGTCAACCAGCGCTGAACCTCTGCCGCGGTCTTGGCATCTTGGGGCATCCAGTGGCTATCCTTGGCATAGGTTTGCACCAAATAAACCAAAATTGCATTGGAATCCGATAGGGTATAGCCAGCATCGTCAATCGCCGGAACCTTACCAAAAGGGCTGATTTTTAGATAATCGGGCCTTTTGTGTGCCCCGTTTTCCATATCCAAATCAATTGTCTCATAGGGTATTTCCAGCAAGGCCATCATCAGCTGAACGCGGTGGCAATGCCCAGATTTCGCATTGCGATATAATTTGATTACAGAGGTCATGGTTTAGAATCCTTTGTTCTATAGCCACAGCGCGCTGAGGCTGGAAAATCAATTGTGCGCGGCCCAAGAGGCGAGCGTAAGTTGCGTGGCGCTCTTCCATTAGGCCCATGTCATCAAGCATCCAGTTTTCGTTGCCATAGGCGCGAAACCATTGGCGTCTATCATTGTCTGTCCTTTGAATATGCAGCGCCAATGCACTTATCGGGTTTCTTCAAGAAATACACATCCTGTGGCGGCGCTAGCGGATCTTAGAGCGATTGATTTGATGAAGGAATGAGTTAAATATGAAATTTATTATTTTGAATTTTGTAGGCAATCATGGATCGCATTCAATCACTCGAGGTTTTCGTTGCCGTAAGCGAGGCCCAAAGTTTTGCAGCAGGAGCGCGTAGCGTTGGACTAAGCGCGCCATCAGCCACACGCGGAATAAATGCCCTAGAGGCCCGTCTGGGGGTGCGCCTGTTTACCCGCACCACACGGCAGGTCAGACTGACCGATATCGGAGCAACCTATCTAAAAGATGCGCGTACTATTTTGGCGCAGTTGCAGGCGGCAGATGCCGCCGCAGCTGGCGCGGCGATTATACCAAAGGGGCGCCTGCGCATTACCTGCCCCAATGAATTCGGGCGCCTTTATATAACCCCAATTCTAGCGGCCTATCTGGATCGTTTTCCGGATGTTTCAGCGGATGTATTGATGCTGGATCGGGTTGTTAACTTGGTAGAGGAGGGGGTGGATATCGGTGTACGCATTGGGGCATTGCCCTCTTCGGGATTGACGGCCGTGAGAGTGGGGTCTGTGCGTCGCGTCATTTGCGGATCAGCACAGTACTTTGAAGCCAATGGGCGCCCTAAAACGCCAAGTGATCTGCAAAACCACAAAATTGTGGCGGCCTCCTCTCTTGCGGATACAGCGGTGTGGCGCTTTGGTACAAAGGATCAGGGCTCTGTGCGCCTGCACCCACGCTTGGCGGTAACAAGCATCGCGGCGGCGATTGATATAGCGAAATCTGGCTGGGGGCTTGCGCGTGTGCTCTCTTATCAAATCGGCCCAGACCTTAGGGCTGGTAGGCTTGAAACGGTTCTACGGGAATTCGAGCCAGATCCACTGCCCATACATCTGGTGCACCCAGAGGGGCGCCGTGCCTCTGCCAAACTGCGCAGCTTCGTCGATTTTGCACGCGACCATTTACGAAAATCACAGATGTTGAACGAAGGGTAGCCTAGGGATGCGTCATCCTATCGTGGGCAATTATCAGGATGTGCCTGCGCGAAGGCAGGGATATTCTGTAAACGTTCTGCGATCGCGCGTATTTTTGGCATCGGGATTAGATCGATCTCCCAACGAGTGGCATTGTAGATTTGTGGCATCAGGCAAATATCAGCCATCGTGATCTGTGCCCCATAAGAATAGGGCCCCTGTGCCAGCATCGCCTCGTAGGCGCGTAGCCCCTTGGTGATGAAATGCCCCATCCATTGGGGATTGGGAATAGCTCCATCGGATGCCTGATGGGCGTATTTGGCCACGCTTAGGTTGCAAATGGGATGAATGTCCATTGCGATAGCATAAGACAATGCCCGCACCCGAGCCTTGGACAGCGGGTCTTTGGGCAAAAAGCCAAGAGTGCGGGTTTCGTCAAGGTACTCTATAATCGCAAGAGATTGGGTCAGCATTTCGCTGTCAATTTCTAATGTAGGAACCATGCCCTGTGGGTTGCGGGATAAATAGGACTGTTCGGTGTGCTGCGCACTTAACAAATCCACCACAACCGTGTCCCATTCCATTTGTGCCAATCCAAGCGCGATGCGCAAACGGTAGCTGGCTGAAGAGCGCCAATAATCATACAGTACTGTCATGTTATCCTCCTGTAGTATCGTATCTTTCTATTGTATTTGTTGCATTTGCAACAAATATCTTAACCACGCAGCGAACGCGCTTCGTGGTCATGGATTCCACATGATCTAAGCGCGGGTGGATAATTTTCACACGATAATCAGGCCTAGCTTTACCAGAACTAGGATCCACTATTTCATTCGGGCTTGTAGCAATGGTACCCGCTGACGTTGATAATTCCGATCATCGCATTTCGGGATGATGAGAAATGGATTAACGCTAATGCAAATCGAGACTATTGTTTGTGTGGTCGGTATAGGACCTTTCCGCAAGGCACCATGCACAATGGATCGACGGATTTCACCAAAGCATCTTTGTAGAAGATGTCAGGCGAAGTAGCCAGTGATGCAACAATCGAAGCTAAATTCAGCGTTGTAAAACTCGTGAACCGATGAAACCAAATACGCGTTGGCAATCCGAGGCATATCTTTGGCTGACGCCAGCGAAGATCTGGTGAAATGGCAAGGTGAACTCAACAGCAGGTCTCATTTGGCTTCTTGACACAAAAAATGTCAGAGTTTTCAGGGAAAATTCATCCAAACCAACAAATAGTTTAGATAGGTGGGTTTGAGACGCATAGGCCCCGTTGGGCCGAATTTTGGTGTTTTGACATTGCACGTTGATGTGCCTTAGATGATCGCCTGAGGAAGCTTATGGCAACCGCATTGATCCCATATACCGGTGCAACGGAAATGGCGGTATAACTTGATTTATTAATGGTCTCCCAGCGCCTCTGGTGGGTTTTTCAACACCGTAATGGTGAGCAGTATAATATTACGAAAGGGCCAAAATATGGGTCGAAATTTAACAATTTATCTTGCCGGATTCGCTGGCCTTTTTGGCACTGTGGCGTTGGCGGATTGTCCGGTGGGGCAAGAGGTGTTCAACTCCTGTCAGATCAAGGGGCGCAATACCGAAGTTTTTGTTTGCTTTGACGATCAGGTCGCTACCTATCGCTACGGGCCGGTCGCGGGAACGCCTGATCTTGTCTTGTCAGACACCGTGATACAGGTAGATTTTGAACCATGGTCGGGCTTAGGTAAGGCGATCAGTGAAACGGTCACTTTCTACAACAAGGGTTTCAGTTATGAGGTTGCTGGCGGATTTGATCGACCGTTTTCGGAAGAGGAGATGGCGCTTGGCCCCCGACGCTTTGGTTGGATCAATGTAGCCCAGAACGGCCAAAATCTAAGCAGGCTGGAATGCATTCCCGACACAGTAACCTATGGGTGGGGCGGCGGAATCTATGATGCCAAGGACGCTGCTGGTCTGGTCTGGGATGATCGTAGTAAAACTTGGATAGGGGATGTAGTGCCCCCAGAACCCATCTTGTTTTTGGATGAGACAGGCGGGTGCTTGGCAGGAACCGAATTTATGTTTGGCGGTATCGCGATGGGCGATCGCGGGTCAACACTTCACAAACTTGGATCACCCGAGCCAACGGGGCTGTTCCGGTTGGATGGACACGAGATTAACCGGGTGAGCGCGCATGGTTTGGAAATTGATATCCTGAATGACCTTGTAATTGGGATGAGCGCCACGGATCCGGTTTGGGACATGCCATCGGGGCTGCGGGTTGGTCTGACGCGGGGCGAGGTTATTGCGATACTAGGTGGTCTTCCAAGGGGTGCGGCACCTGATGCGGACAGATTCAGCGCCTTCGTTTGCTCCGAGGGGGTGCAAGATATTGCACACATGAATGCGGTTATTGTCTTTGGGCAAGACAAGCGTGTCGAGAGCATCAGCTTCACAAGTCTTGAGCCGTGATTTTCGCGTGTCTGCGCTGAGGGTGATTTTGATCATAGAAGAAACCGATCCACAGAAACGCCCATTGCTTCACTAGAGAGGTAATGGGGCTATTGCTCTAGCGCCTCGCGCTGGATTTAGCGCGACAAATTGTTCGCCTAAAATCGATCCGGCTAAATTTTGTGACATTAAAGATAAAGAGATTGCCTTTAGTGTGTGAAATGATGATTTCTCCACGATCCCCCTTCAGGCTGAGATCACAAAGCCATTGGATTCTCGTGAAAATCCGATTTGACGTAAGGCTAGAGAAAACCATGCCGAAAGGTTTGACGCTAAAGCGCAGACGACGCCTTAAACATTTAGGATTGTTGTGCCGTTCTGAATGCTCGAGGAGACAGCCCAGCTTGGCCCTCAAAGGCACGGGTGAAGGCACTGCGGGATGCAAAGCCGACCATCTCTGCAATACGCTTCACGGGAAGGTCTGTATCGCGTAGTAGGACGCCAGCGCGGCGCATACGTAATTCTCGCAATAACTCCATCGGGCCTGATCCATATGCGGCAGCAAAGCGCTTGGCAAAGGCAGATCGGCTCATTCGTACGCTGTCTGCAAGGCTTTCGACAGTGTGCGGGTCACCCGGCCTATCCAACATCAACCGCAGCGCATTCCAGACAGATGGGTCGGCTAGGGCCGCCATCCATTGAAATGAAGCATCCTGTGATGATAGGCGTTCGCGCAGCATTGCGATCATGCATTGCGTCAACAAGGCCTTGATCATCGCGCGGCTTCCCAATCCCGGATGCGACACTTCTCGCAACAACATTTGTAAGGTTGGACGCATATTGTGGGAGGACGACACATGTTCCACCAACGGTTCTTTGATTAGGTCAATGATATCGTTTACACCGCGCAGCCCCACACCGACATGCGCGCAAAGAGCGGTCATCTGCCCGGCGTGCGTTTCGCATGTTCCCGCCATCAAACGGGATAGATTCATCTCGGCAGGCTTGCAATCTGGAACAGGATCGCCACCGGTTCCAAAGTTGTTCAGGCTATGCTTTTGCAATGCCGGTACAAAGACGAGCGAGCCGCGAGCGACCTTCAGTGGAGGGCGCGATTTGAATGTGATCTCTCCATCGCCGGACAATATATAGTGTAGAGTCGCCGATGTATCCTGCCCCATCCCCAAAGTGCACGCTCCACTTAATTCGCATAGGGCGAAGGGATCGGTCGTAATCTCAAGCTCGTCGAATATATAATCGTACCTCATGACCGCTTTTATAACTCTTTTTGGACGAATGGGCACTAGATATTAAGTAAGGGCACGAATTCGAGACAAAAAGGCACATTGGGCGCTGTAGCCTGAAATCACACAAACACTGAAAGGAACAGATTATGTGCCAATGCGATGACCCAAAACACAATCATGGCCGGATAACACGGCGGGCCGCGCTGCGCGGCGGTGTGGCAACGACCGTTACCGCCGCCGCCGCGGCCGCGACAACAACCTCTGCCCAGGCGCAAACCGCCAACCCCTATGCCCCGCCGGCGGAACCCGCGCTTCCGCCATCAAATATGAAACTAGACCTGAGCCGCACCGCACTTGTCGTTACTGATCCACAGGTCGATTTCCTGCACCCAGATGGTGTGACATGGGGCGTGATCGGCGCCAGCGTCGAGGAACATAACACAGTCGAGAACATTGAGACTCTGTTTAAATCCGCCAAGGCGGCAAATATGACCGTCGCCGTATCTCCGCACTATTACTATCCCACCGATCACGGTTGGAAATTTGAAGGCGCATTGGAAAAGTTGATGCATAAAATCGGAATGTTTGATCGCCCCGGCCCGCTGAATCTTGACGGATTCGAAGGATCAGGCGCCGATTGGATGCCCCAGTACAAGCAGTATATTAACGATGGAAAGACCATCGTAACTTCACCACACAAGGTTTACGGCAACGATACCAATGACCTGTCACTTCAACTGCGTAAGCAAGGTGTAGATCAGGTGATCCTCGCAGGTATGTCAGCAAACCTATGTACAGAATCTCATATGCGTGAGCTGCTTGAAGACGGTTTTGAAGTGGCGGTTGTCCGTGATGCGACCGCTGCTGCGATGCTGCCCGAAGGTGATGGTTACCTTGCTGCGCTAATCAATTTCCGTTTCATGGCCAATGCTGTTTGGTCTACGCAAGAAGCTGTCGCGCAAATCAAAGCGGCGTCCTAAATCCCTTGTCTGGGTCGCCCGAATTCTAGAGGGCGGCTCAGCCCCAAGTCCGTACATCACTCTAAAGGGGTAATTCCCATGAAATTAACGCCAATTCTATCTACGCCGTTTGTCATATCGACAAACATCTTCAGCGCGGATGTGGTTGGAATTTCTGGCGACCGACCAGAAGACAAGTTCTTGAAAATGTGAAGGGGTCGATCAATTTTTAGCGCATGTTGTGACCCCGTGCGATCGAGTTACATGCTATGTTTTGTCAGCTTCCTGCCAGTCTTGGAACCCGAGAAAACGGGGCTTCGTGTAATAACCACGCAATTGGTCTGAAGAAACGGATGATGTCTACGTTATGCCGCGTGAAAACCAAAGCGGAAATTGTCGATTTACAAACCATCAGGCGTCAGCGTCTTTGGGACAAACATGAGCATTTGAATAGTCAAGGGAGCCTGATTACTGGTAGTCTTAATGAGTAAGGTACATCAAAAAAATAGAGAAATTTAAAGCGGTCGTGGGCTAATTGGTAAGGAGTATTCGGTCCAATTACGTCATCAAAAATAGTTACGCCGAAAGATACCTAACGATCTGATTTTATTGGAGGCGAGTACCGGAATCGAACCGGTGTACACGGATTTGCAATCAGTGTCTGTATGAACTTACTGTTGAACATATGTTCACTTAACTATATATTTTATATACATAAATATGAAAATCATGCACATAGCTGAACATAAGATACCGCTATTACGGATGTGATTTCTGAGCCTAAAATGAGCCTAAGATGCGTATTCGATTGACTGATCTAGCTGTGAAGAAGTTACCTTTGTCTCAAAATGGGCAAGTGACCTATTGGGATGAACTAACACCCAATTTTGGCATTCGGTGTTCGACGCGTAGTAAATCGTATATCGTATTGCTGGGAGAAAAACGAAGACGCAAGACTTTGGGGCGTTACCCAGAGCTTTCACTTTCTGATGCACGAAAACAAGCCAAACAGTTGCTTTCAGCTAACGCGTTGGAAGAGGAGCTTGTTGTGCCACGGGGACAGGTGATTTCTTTCGAAGATGCGAAGTCACGTTTTCTCACTGACTGCGAAAGCCGTAACAAACCACGTACTGTTGCTGACTATCGCCGCCTATTAAACAAGCACTTTAAGTTTAAAGGTGAGATACGAGAAGTCGATCGCCAACAGGTGATGAAAGTTATTTCCAAACTTTCTTCTACTCCTTCGGAACAATCTCATGCCTATGTCGCTATTCGCACTATGATGAATTGGTGCGTTCGTCACGGATTGATTGATCACTCGGTTGTACCACCAATGAAGCAGAATTCGGTTCAACGTGACCGCGTCCTATCCGAAGATGAACTTCGGAAGGTTTACTTACGAGCCATCGAAACACCGTTTCCATTTGGCCCAATTGTTCAATTGCTTTTACTAACCGGTCAACGACGTTCGGAAGTAGGGCAGTTCCGCCGATCTTGGATCAATGATGGCGAAATGGTGTTTCCACATGGTTTTGCCAAGAACAAGAAAGAGCATCGCTTCCCATTGTCGCCATTAGCGCAAGAATTAATTGCACGATTGCCTGATACAGGTGATCTATTATTTCCTGCCGCCACGGATTATGAAAAGCCGTTTACCACGTGGGCTTGGCATAAGAAGCGTTTTGACGAAGGTTTGGAGGATGTTGAGCCGTATACCCTACATGACCTTCGTCGTACATTTGCCACAGTGCATGCCAAGATCGGCACACCCATTCATGTTACCGAGAAGTTATTGAATCATGTTTCGGGGACGATTAGTGGGGTGGCGGCTGTTTATAACAGGCATTCATATATGGATGAAATGCGCCACGCAGTTTCAGAATATGACGCCTATTTAGTGCACCCAATAGGTTCTTGAAATTCATTCAAAAAAGCTCCGAATGTCCTCCAAAGAACCGACATGCGCAAATCCAGATTTTCTATCTTCTACGCTCATTGAGCGGATATTACTTGTCGGAGCATCTTCAAGCTCTAGCTTAAAGCCTATTTCGCCTAACTGGTCTTGAATCATTTTTGCGGCAGGCCTCATCCATCTCGTAATAACTAATGTTCCAGAGTGTGGTTCAGGTAAGTTGGATAAGAGCTGAACAGCTTCATCTAAGTTTTGATTTAAAGTTGTTGCATAGATAAATTGTTCTTTATCAGGATTCCAGAGGGCAAGAATTTCGCCGTCAGCCAGGGCAACAACCTCTGGCCAGTTGATTGCTTTTGAAAAAATGCGTTGTAGTTGATTGTTTTCTTTTGGGTTCTCACGATTTAGAACCAGTACAGCGTACCCTCTTGATGTCGAAATTTGAACTGAACTGTTTGTTGAGTCAGTTAACCCTTTTTCGTTGGTAACCTTTAACGTTACCCCAAAAGTACCCGGTCTAAAAAATTTACATTCTAAAATTTCTCGTTTCTTTGACTTGCATGAAGCGATGTGTGTTTCATCAATTTTGGAGCCTGCAACTGACCATTGATATTCCAAATCCTGCTGCTGTGGATCGTTAGAACTAGCACCATTAAATTCTACAAGTTCACCAGCTACTATGGGCACAAGTCCTGAGGGAGACAATATTGCCTTCGGCGGGTAAGTTCGTAAATCGACGAAGCCTAATAACCATGCCAATATCGCACCAACCACAGCGCCAATAATTGCCGTAACAATTGGTATAGTGGCTTCACTGGGCATCTATATGTTTCCTAAAATTGCTATAAATTTTCGTTTTCCTTAGCAGCTTCAATCTACTAAGTGCTTTCAATTCAATCAACCCATGATAGAAAGGATGTGTTCTCGAGGCTTAACCCTTGGGGCATCGCGATGCTCCTATTTACATAGGAGACATTGTGATGAGGATACTATCGAAGAAGGCGCTGAAAGAGTTGGTTTTATATTCGCCCCAACACATAGCACGACTGGAAAAGGCAGGTTTATTCCCTAAACGGGTACAACTGGGTCCAAACAGGGTGGGATGGGTTGAACAGGAAATATTGGACTGGCTGGAACGGCGCTTATTGCAACGAGAGTAACCAGCAAGCTCCTTTCGGAGCGGGGCGGCCCGACTATCAAAGGTTGGGTCGTTCTTCAACTCAAATGTATTAATGTGAACATTGATGGCGTTTAGTTGAGATTGGAATCATCTCTATGACATAAACACAATGCTATATTTTGAACATCGTTGAACTAAATCAAAGGACCGACCTGTCAGTTCAAAGAGCATATTATTAATGTAAATAGTTTCTAAAAATTTTTAATTTACAATGTGATACGGTTTTTTATTCTCGTATTTTATGAATATCTCAAAGAAATTTATAACTTTGTTGCATATTTTTGGATTTTAATTTATAAAATATTTGATGAATTTCAGGAGGTATATGGTGGTTTCTGTAAGCGAAAAGAGAGAGAAATTTGTAAGATTGGCGGAAGGTCGGGCGCAAAGTGCGCTTGATGCAATTCGCAAAATTGGAAATCTTTCCAATCGCCGAGCATATGAATACTCGGACGCTGACATCAAAAAATTGATTAAAGCGCTGCGCGATGCAACTAGCGAAGTTGAGCGCAAGTTTAACTCGTCTACTGAAAATAATGGTGACAATAAATTTAAATTATAGGTGATTGTATGGCATCCGAGCCACTAAAGATTAATGATGAACGCTTTTTGATTAACCGCTTAATTGATCAAGCGCCCAAGAGTACGCTTGTAAGGGAGTTTTTTAAGAATGCAGAGGAGAGCGCGGCAACTGCTACAGAGGGGGATCGCAAGGTTAAGATTTATCCCGTCGTAATAGATGGCGTGAAAAAATTGGCGTTTTGGAACACTGGTATTGGAATGGATGATGAAGAACTAAGGCGGGCAACAGACCTTTCGTCCTCCATTAACAAAGAAATGTCTCTAGAGGGTAATTTTGGTATTGGTGCCAAGGTCTCTGGTTTGACGATGTCGAAGCATGGCATTCGCTATCGTTCATGTAAGAGCGGTGTAGTGAACGAGGTTACGATTGGCTTCGATGACAACGAAGGTACGTATGTTCGATACGATTTTGAACTCCAAGACGGATCATCTGAAACTGTCCTTGATGTGACTGAGCAAGTAACGGCAGAGGGCGTTGACGTTACATTCGATTGGACGGAAGTAGTTTTATTTGGGGAAAGCCCCGAGCATGACACTGTTGTTTACCCACTCGGTTTGGGGGTAAAGGTTGATCGCAGTTACATAACATCCAATATTTTTAGACGATTTGCATCCTTTAAAGAGGGACTGGATGTACGAATTGATGTTGCGATGACAAAAGGAGGTGGCAAGGATGAAACAGGCAAAACGCGCCAGTTGAAAACGCTTGAAAGCGTATTGGAGAAGCTGCCTCGTCATGAACGGATCAAAGAAGGTGACGTATGTGTGCATTACATCCATGATCCCAAGCACAAAAACTACAGCCACTCTCTTAGTGCCTTAGCTAATCCCGCTACAGCCTCGACGACATTTTGTGCAATTGTGCACAAAGGGGAGCGTTATGATTTGAAAACAGGTAAAGGTTGGTCGGCGGTTGCTCCGATATTTGGAGTACCATTCGGATCAAAGGTAATCACAGTAGAAATAGAAATTGATGACGAGCTTGCTTTGCCAAATCAATATCGAGACGGTCTGACTTGGCCAAACGACCGTTCACCTATGGAAGCCAACGATTTTGCGTTCTATGTACGGGAGTTGATGCCAGATTGGGTGAAGGACATTGTCAAATCAGAATCACCAAAGTCCGACGATAAGCTTGATGATATTCAAGCTGACCTTCAGAAGCTTCTTGATGAATTTCGTGTGCCCACGCCGACCCTTCGTCCATCTCATCATAAATCCGCCGTTGCTTCGTCAAACAGTGAAGAAGGTTTTGATACAACGGAGTGTACTAATGTGGACAACGATTTTGAAAAACTAGAGCTGCATGAGGAAATAAGCGATCATCCAGCGGATAGTTCAGAACGGAATCAACGAGCACAAAAGGATAAGGCGAGAAAAGCTCCTGATGGTGCACGGGCATCAAGATCTTCTCTTGCACTTGAAAGAGTGCCAGAAATTGAAATTCTAATTGAGCCAGAGGATATCGCCGAGAAAGAACTCAAGGGAAGGGCTGGGCGTTACTACAAAGAATCTCAAACGCTTTTCATCAATGGACTCTATTCTGTGATTGATCGTATGGCCGGCGAGCTAGAACCAGAATTACGCAATTTGGCTGAACCGGAATTTGTTCGCGAAGTTATACTGAAAGTCGCACGCCGTTCACTTGCCTACCGAGTTGGCAAGGCCGCATGTTTTGCTATTAGCAAACGGCGAGCGGAAGATTGGACAAGCGATGACTTAGATCGGGCAACAACCCCTGAATCGCTTTCCATTGCAGCGGATGATTTTAAGCAAAGCATTAATCAGGCGAGGAAGTTAGCCAAGGAACTAATCAAGTCTGAAAAGTTTAAGAATGAAGATGCAGCTTAATTGAGAGTGAAGTTTAGGCATGGCTTGAAGAGCGTTTACTCGTTCGAGAGTAACCACATGCTTCTTTGGAGCATGGACGGCCCGAGGTGAACACTAGGGTCGTCTTTTGGGGAGTGATTTCAAGCGCGAAATCAATTATTGGTAGAGCAAAGTGTTTTTCAAGGCGAGATTATGAGCAGAAAAGTTATAAGAAAAATAATTCAAGATGAACCGACAAAGACCGACTTGTTTCACGGAGGTGGTCATGAACGGACAGCACATTCACTGTCTCGAGCAATCGTCAAGTTTGATGACGGGGACCGTGCAATCGGCCTTGATGGTTCTTGGGGTAGCGGCAAATCCAGTGTTGTCGAGATGGCAGCAAGGAAACTTGAAGAGCAAAACGGCAAGGGTAAGAAGACGTACCACTTTTTCACCTTTGATATCTGGAAATCTCAGGGCTCTGGTTTCCGCAGGTCCTACTTAGAACATTTCATAACGTGGGCCAAACAGAGCTTCCCAAAGAAAAAGCCTCAGCTCAAGGAGATAGAAAAACAAATTCAAGGCAAGACAAAGGAAATCGAGACCAATAACCAACCTATCCTCGATTGGTACGGGGTATGCGTATTGGTTTTTTTGCCGTTCCTTCCTTTGTATTATTTCTGGGCGAAAAGCGCGTTCGACACCGTCAACAAGGCCCCAGATTTAGGCTTATGGCGTTTTCTAGTAACTTTACCGTTTCTCATCCTGCTCGGTTTTTTGGCGATAACTCTTATTTTGGCCGTATATCGCATTGAGCGAAAAAAAGATGAGAAATGGTGGTCAAGCTACCGAACTTCGATATCCAGACTGTTACTTATCAGTTCACGTCAGCATCAAGACCAAAAAGTTGTTCAAAGAGTCCGCGAAATTGACCCGAACGACTACGAATTTCACTCGACCCTTCGAGAAATTTTGAGTGTTGTTCAGACCAAGACAGACCGCGTTGTAGTCGTCTTAGACAACATCGACAGGCTACCTCAAAAAGAAATCAAAGAGTATTGGGCCTTGGTGCGGTCAATTTTCTCGCGCACGCAGGGAGAACATGCCTCAGGTAAAAATGCCGACATAACTGCAATCGTTCCTTACGACCGCAAACTCATTGAAGCCAACGTTAACGAAGATGGCGATGAATCGGAGACTGAAAGCGACCTAACCAGTCTTGCATCGCGTGAACTCTTCTCAAAGACGTTCGATGAGATACTTGTTGTGGCCCCACCCGTGCTTTCAAATGCACGGGAATTTTTTGCTAAAAAGCTGGAGCAAGCGCTCCCTAAACAGGTGTCAGCAGACGATAGGTTCAGAACGTACCGAATTTTCTGCGAGCTATTGCGTGTAGAAGGTGGGGTGACGACACCGCGCCAAATCGTTTCATTCGTTAATGACTTGAGTAGCTTGTACGAACTTCAGGATGGAAAGTACGAGCTTCCCACAGTTGCCGCATTCATCGCCCATCAAGATCGGCTGACCAACAACCCCACAATCCTCAATAGCGAGGACGGCTTGAATGCCAAGATTACTCGACTGACAGCGAACCCAAAGCTCGCTGAGCAACTCGCAGCGATGGTTTTCAATGTGGATGAGGAGCTGGCTTTTCAAATCCTGCTTGATGATGAAATTGCATCCGCATTTATCTCTGAAAATGCGGAAGATTTGATCAAAATTTCCTCTGCGCCTGGCTTCGACTATCGGGTCGATGACGTTCTGCAAGACAATATTGGTGAATGGACAAGTACGAGTGACTTGAAACAGTCCATTGGGAACGCCTCGGACCTGCTGCGTAGTTATAGTGGAGACGCAAAGGACTACATCACTCGAGCACTACTTGACGGTTTCAAGAAAGTTGAAAGCATCTCAGTCGAGGAAGAAGAACACCTCGCATATATTCCCATTTTCAAACTGGCAACGAACGGTTCGCTAGATTCAACTGTCAAGAATTACACCAAAGCGGCCATGGAAAGTGTGAACGCTCAGGAAACCCCGAACTACTCCACTGGCATGAACGTTTCCAAGTTTCTAACAGAGAGTGATGAGGCTCTGGCGGACCTTAACGGCCACGATGCTTTGAGGAAGTCTTTGCGCGGTCAAAAACTGCCCATGTCGCCAGATTTTGTTTTTGGCCTGAGCGCTTCCATTGCAGAGAGCGGTTTCAAACTGGCGGACTTTGGCACTGCGATAGTCCCAAGAACCAATATATCTAGAACCTTCGCTTCAATGTTTGGCGAAGATGCTGACGCTGATTATTTCGAAACTGAGTTTCCTAAGTATCCAACGAATGCCTTGAACGCGCTCAAACAGTTCAAGGAGTGCAAGCTCCTTACCGATGAGGAATGGGTGTCGCTGGCGAACGCCTGCTTGTTAGAATGCAAAGGCGAAGAATTAGACGAAGAGAGAGTAAAGCATCTTCTTGATATTGTTGTGCTAACATGGCAGCACGTGGATACAAAAAAGCGTCCAGAGATTGAGGTGGACGACGCGCTTGCCGACGGCCATTTCTTCAAGAATCTGTCTAACGGCGAGAAAGGTCATTTGCCTCAAGCATTGCTGTTTTTCCTCTGCAGGGAAAAGCTCGGTGAAGCTCTTGTTCCCCCCACAAAGTTACTGCCCAATGGAACTAGACCCGCCGACAGTTCTGATGCCTTTGTTGAGTTCAAAGCCATCTTAAATGGCGAGGGAGAACTAACCAGCTCGCAAGCTGACATCGTCGCCGCGAAAGCGATAGATTCTTTCAGTGCATCTCACTGGCTATCATACGGAAGTGCAAACCATGACCACATTGCTGTTCGTCAAGTTGTCGCCCAAATGTTTGAGCGAGAGGTGCCGCCGTACCTAACGCTCAGCGGCCTAATGGGGCATTTTTCTTACCTTCGCGAGCTCTTATCAACCGATACACTTTCAAGTGCGCTCACCAAATATTCAGCGCGAGCCAAAACGGACGAGATTGAGAAACTTGAACTGGATGACTTACCCCTAGGATTCTTGAAGACAACCAACCAAGTCGGTTCACGTCAATGGGATTCTTTGCACGCTAAGGTCGACGAGCTGCTTCATGGCATACACTCGAGCGCTTGGCCCGAACATATCAGGGCTATGGACGCGACAGTAGAGGTACTCATCGAAAAACTGGGGTCGTCGGGCTGCACGCTCGATGGCGGAACTTTCCGAGCTCCGTACATAGAAGTTATTAAAGGTGTGTTAGCTGGACAGATTGAGCTTGATGCTGGTGACGGGGCGCTCGATACGCTGCTGACCGCTATGGACGACAAGTATCATGAAGAAATTTGGCGGACGTTGCGCGAAACTATATCTGGGGTGACTGGAAACTCTCTCGAACAGGCCATGCGCCTTTGCCCCGGACTAATGTCAGACGTGGCGAAAACTGGCAGTTCGATATCCAAGAACGAGAAGGATAATGTTCTTAGGAATCTTCTGATACCAGCGCTCGAAGGAGGGAATTCGAAGGCCTTAAGAATTTTTGCAGGTATGACCTATTCGAGACTCAAAGACTTCCAAGTGGCTGCTCAAGACGGCACAAACTCGGCGCTAGAGGCAGCTTGGAATAGCTATTCGAATGCTGACGTAGACCGTGACCTTAAGCGTGATTTGAGTGAAGCATTGTTCGGGAAACGAAAAGCAAAATCGTTTCTTGACCCGAGTTATTGGATGCCATTTTCAAGCTAATGAAAGTGCATTAAAAATGCATATCCCTATATATGCATTTTACCCCTCAATCTATGTGCAAACACCGCGTCACATTGGTGACTAAGCCTTCGCATTCTCGTCTTGGTCACCAATGTGACTTCTTCATCATTTCATGATGAAGAAGCATATAACCGTATATGCAACTTGACGCTTTTGATGTTCTTGACGTGCGCGGTCACTTCTGGTTTCAATCTAAGGTATATTTTTAGATTGGAGATCATTTTATGAATTTATTATTCAAACGGTCACAGAAAGCCGGAAGACGCATTACGTTCAATCTTTGGGCTAAGGCTGAACTAACAGATGAAGAACAAAATCTCATTGAGAAATACAAAATGCATAACGCTGTCCTGGTTGAAGCCATTCAGCCAGGACTCATTCGTCGTTCGTTGATCGTCAGTATCTTCGGATTTCTTGGGAGTGCAGTGGTAGTAGCTATCGTTGCTGGCTTAGGCACAGCCCAAACGATGACCGTATCCGTCATACTAGGATTGATCATCGGATACGCATATTTCCATGAAAAGCGTGAAACAATTTATGTCAGCGATCTTATTCATGGTCGTATTTTTAAGTGCCGTTCAATCATCGAACTTGCAAGACGAGAAGCTCATTTGGAATCCATCACCGGATATTTCCGCCAAGTGGTAGAAAGCGCAAAGCATTGGGGTGGCACTCAAAGCAAACCGATTGAACCTCTACCGCCAGAAGAAGCCAAACGCTTTATCCTTGCTGGACCCATGCTTTAAAATGCCCTTACACCTCGGGGCACGTTTGCATGCAATGCTCAATGGGATAGGGCAGCCCTCAGAACATCTTGAGCTGGTTAGGTTGTATAAAGATGTAGAAGCTAAACTAAAATCCGAAAGGATATTTTCGCAAGCCCAGCGTATTAATTTTGCAAAAGAAATATCAGAAACGGTTATCGAAGCTTTGGGTGTCATTGATGACGTTCAGAAAGTTGAAGACGTCAATAATTTGGTTCTCGGGCTATTGGATTACGAAAGCCTTTTCAAATTGCCCTATGTTGACTTCAAGCGACCTTTGCCAATTACCAAGACTTGGGAGCTGAAAGAACTAATCGAACGGCAGTCGATGCTTGTAGGGCAAGTCGAAGCAGTCCAATCCCAGCTTGCAGATTTATGCTACGAGGCGCTCAGTTGCGTTTGGGGTGATGTGCCGCATTCTAAGGCTTCGGGTGGCATACGGGTGCGCTCCGAGCTCATTCATCACATTGCTGACTTAGGGGCTACAGTACATGCTTGCGCTGATTTACCGTTCGCCAAAGTTTTGGATGAGCCACTAGTATTTGAAGCCTTACGTTCGACGCTGGAGACAAAACTCATTCTAGCCTCCGGTGGCAATCCTCACGATCCTAAAATCTTTTCCCGCGCCCCAAAGTACGCGGCAAAGTCAGACATCCGAAACGCTGATGAATTAGTGCATACATATCTGGGTGGGACACCCTTAGCTGATGTCTTCGGTGGGCATTTGGACTTTGAAATTCCAAACGATACCCGTTTTGAACACCACCATATTGTTGCAGGTTCGGGTCATGGTAAAACCCAAACTTTGCAATATTTGATCGCGCAAGACATCGAGGCCGTGACCCGAAGTGAACGCTCAGTTGTTGTGCTCGATAGCCAAGGCGACCTCATACGCAACATCTCAAATCTGTCTGTGTTTGCTGAAGGTGGTGATTTGCATGACCACATCGTCATTATTGACCCGACCGATGTAGAATATCCTGTTTCGTTAAACCTGTTCGACGTAGGACAGGATCGACTTTCAGACTATGGACCTCTTGAGCGGGAACGATTGTCCAATTCCATCCTTGAGCTTTACGACTTTGTTTTGGGAACTTTACTTGATGCTCAGATGACGCAAAAACAGTCTGTCATCTTTCGCTATGTCACGCGTCTGATGTTACATATCCCCAACGCAACTATCCATACGCTCAGAGAGCTGATGGAGCCGGGAGCTGAGGTGAAGTTTGCGGGTGACATCGCCAAACTTTCAGGCAGTGCCAAGCATTTCTTTGAAACTGAATTTTCGTCCCGCGAGTTTGAACAGACGAAACGTCAAGTATTGCGCCGTCTTTGGGGAATTCTAGAGAACCAAACATTCGAAAGGATGTTCTCGCACCCTCAGTCGAAAATTGATCTCTTCAACGAAATGAACGCTGGCAAGGTCATTCTGGTGAACACAGCCAAGGACCTGTTGAAGGAAAGCGGTACAGAAATCTTTGGCCGCTTCTTTATCGCAATGATTGCCCAAGCCGCACAAGAACGCGCTGTTCTGCCTGAGAGCGAACGAATGCCCACGATGGTGTATATCGACGAGGCCGCAGACTATCTCGACCGGAATGTTGGTCTCATCCTTTCGCAGGCACGGAAATACAATGTCGGCATGGTTTTGGCTCATCAGTACATGGGGCAGTTAAGTTCATCTCTCCAAGAAGCCTTCGCTGCCAACACATCCATAAAGTTTGCAGGTGGGGTGTCGGCCAAGGACGCACGGACACTAGCGTCCCAGATGTATTGCGAACCAAGCCTCATCGAAGCTCAAGTTAAAGGCTCATTCGCTGCACACATTCGGGGAACCACAAAGCAGGCCGTACCTTTGCAGTTCCCGTTTGGTTTTTTGGAAGCCTTGCAGCAGATGAGTGCTGATCAACGAACGGCCCTGCAAGAAAAGATGCGCCGCGACTATGCCAACCACTATTCGGATTTAGGGTCAGAGACGGAAATTGCGGAAGATCCACCCGAAGACCCAAATGAACCGACTCCGTATTGGTAATACCTCACTACAACAAAATCAAAAAACAGGAACAACATGCTTATCGAAATTCTTACTCTTATTGCCACCTCTGCACTTGCCTACGGCGCGATTATGATAGCCAGACAAGCAAATTCAATCGCGGAACGTTCTGTAGGCGTCGAAGTCGACAAACATATTTTTGAATGGGGTCAGCGTTGTCTCAACTGTGCTTCAAGAATCTCATCTCTGCGCATGTTACCAGAGGACAAGTTGGACGATGCCGATTTTGAAAATGAGCACCGAGCTCTCTATGCCGAATTGTTTGCGTTGAAAGAGGAGGGTACATTGTTTTTTGAGAAAAACCAAAAAGACGTATCAGCACCTTGTTGTTGTCTAGCCCCCAATTTCAGTTCCACAAATTTGCGGTTTCTCCAATAAGGTTTCTGGCGCTGGTGGGCGCATACCAAGA
>NZ_BSNN01000007.1 GCF_030160015.1 Amylibacter marinus | reverse complement strand
TGGTGAAAGTACCATTGGTATTGGTCACCGCACCGGTGATCACACCAGCCGCGTTGTTGTTAAAGACGCTGTCGTTATCCACTGCACCCGTAATGGTCAGGTTGTTGTTGAACGTACCACCATCAACATCAACATCGCCCTGAACACTACTGTCATTGGTAAATGTTCCCGAGGTATTGGTCACTGCACCAATAATAGAGCTGCCTGAATTATTATTGAAAGTCCCGTCGCTGGTTACAGCGCCGTTGATAGAGCCATTGTTGTTAAAGCTGGTACTTGATCCACCATTCCCGTTCACAACAGCAGAAGCCAGTGAGCCACTCAATGAAACCGTGCCCCCAGCATTTGTAAAGGCACCAGTAAATGTATTGGCACCACCTAGCGTCAGCTCGTTGCCCGTAAACGTAACGGTGTTTGCGCCAGATATAATAGAGTTAATGTTTACTGTTAACGCAGGGGCACTCACAATGCTTAGGTCTCCACCTGTAGCATTACTGTTGTCAATTGTCCCACCATTAACAGTATAATTATGATTAAACGTTAGCGATCCAGGCGCCACGGTAGAAGTAACGGTAACAATCCCAGGGTCCGAGCCAATTGTTACAGCATCACCATCGGTATAGGTTGTATTTGTTGAACCTGAATCAGCGGTCCAATTTGATGTAGTTGTATCCCAAACACCTGTACCACCAGTTACCGTAGTTCCATCGCTGATAATATCCCATTCAACCGATTGTGCAAAACCCTCCTGAGGCAACACCAAAACACCGGCCAAAACCAAAGCAACAAAAGCGCTCGTGGATTTTAATGGAAGGTTATCGATTGTTCGAGCCAATTTATGGCTCCCATTACTAGCTAAATTCGTCTTTGAAAACGTGGACATCTGGAACTCCGGACAAAAGTTAAAATTAGGGCTTAAATCTTATAAATACTTTAAAAACGCCCCTCCCGATCTAAAAGAGGCTTGATAGGGCCAAAAGTCAAGATATTTTGATCTAAGTTTAGCCCTGCGTTACCCATAAATCACACGCGCAACTGCCGCAACGGAATAATTACAACCACAGGCGGTAAAGCGGTTTCTTAATGCTGAATTTTGATCACAGTTATTTCAGGGAAAACACTCTGCACGGCCGCATATAAACGCCCCTGTAAATGCGTCTCAATATAGCGTGAAACAAACGCGGATGGCGCCGCTAGGCGTAAGACATCGCCATCTTTGGATTGAAACTGTAATCTTGCAAACCAGCTGGCAAACTGATCAGGATCTTGCTGGCGCAATTGGGCACAGACATCACGCCATTCAGCATTGCGCTCTCCGCCAACAAACCCACTCGGCTCTGCCCGCGTCCTACCCTCAAAATCAACTTTCACAACTTTGACGCTGCTATCAGGCACAAAGCTGGCCATACGTTCCGCATAATCTGGCCCAACCTCCTGCCAATAGGGTTTTGAAATTTTCCATATCTGAGCAAAGTTTAACCGATAGGCCCCTACCTTACCGCGCCGCCCTGCCCGCTTTTGCACAAGAATCTCATAATCCTGCAGCTTCTTAATCTCGCGTTTTACCGTGCGTTCATTCACAGCCCACATCCGCGCCAAATCCCGTTGCCCCACAGAAAACTCATCCAATCGCCAATTATACCGCGCGGTCAGCACTGCACTCAGCCGTGTCATAGATGTCTGAAAAGAAGGCGAACCTGCTAGACCAGCAATGGAAATTGCTGTTAGCAAATCATACTTAATCGACCCAGCCTTGGGGCCTGTTAGCTTTTTCATATCCAGCATGGATACTGCTCCGCCATCTCAAAAAGGGCCTCAGCCCGCGTCAGTTTTTCACCGATTCTCACATTGTCCTCAGACAACCGTTTTTCCTGTTATTTGTCAATTACCCAAAAATAACGGGTATTTCAAATATTTAAAAGAAACAGGTTAATATGGTTAAGGGGGACAGGTAGCTGACACCCTAACTGCCCTCGCTTGTCACCCTATCCCTATTAAAACACATCCACCTGTCACCAAGATATAGATTTCCCTGCCTGAAAATCCTGTTCTTCGATTCGCGAGTCGGAAAAATGGGAATTTTTGATTTTGCGTTTTTCCACTTTCATGATATCGCGTATTTCGAGCAAATCAAACAAATTACAAGAGGCAGTAATAATGAGAGATCACACAGACCTCCAATCCATGAATGAACGCAGCCTAGCCCAGCAAACCGCCGTGCGCCGCGCAACATTCTCGCCCAGCGAAGTCAAAACCCTGCGCCCCTTCTCGATCTGGGAAATGTCGCAATTCATGTTCGACATCCCCGCCGATACCCTGCGCAAGAAACTGGCCGATGATCCCAGCCTCCCCCAAGGCGAGGTCGAGGAAGATGGCCGCCAGCGCTGGTTCACCCTAGACGAGCTGAACGAGCTGCGCCGCCGCCTGCGCTTTCGCGGCAAAGACCTGATGCCCGAACGCCCCGATGGCCGCGCCATCCGCGTGGCGGTCTCTAACTTTAAAGGCGGGGTTGGTAAAACCGTGGTGGCCCAGCATTTGGCCCATGCGGCCGCCCTTGATGGCTATCGCGTCTTGGTGATTGATTTTGATCCACAGGCGACGTTGACCCACTCTATGGGCCTCACAGAAGTCAAGGAATGGAATACGGTCTGGGGGGTGATGTGCCGTGATCTGTGCCGCGAAGCAGACCGCATTATGGACAGCTATGATGATCCCGATGATTGCCCCTACCCTGCCAGCGACGAGTTGCCCCAAGATGTGCAATCCATCGGCGCGCAGCGTGCCCAAGACTTCATCCAGAAAACATGCTGGCCAACAATCGACCTGATCCCCTCCTGCGCCAATGCCGCCTTCGTGGAATTCGCCTCGGCCCAATACAGATCCCTGCATAAGGCCTGGAGCTTCTTTGGCTGTGTCTCGCGCTACTTGGATGAATTACCCCAAGACCAATATGACCTGATCATCTTCGACTGCCCCCCCGCCATCGGCTACCAATCTCTCAATGCCGCCTTCGCCGCCGACATCCTCTATGTCCCCTCTGGGCCGGGCTATTGGGAATATGACAGCACCACCAGCTATCTGGGCCAGCTGGGTGATGCGATGGAGGAAATCTCTACAGGCTTCGCAGGATTGGCCGAGGATGCCTCGATCACCCTGCCCAAACAATTCTTCGATGTGCGTCTGCTGATGACCCGCTTCGAGGCTGGCAACCCCTTGCACGGTGCGATGATGGAAGCCTTTCGAAATGTTTTTGGGGCAGATGTATGTCAGAACCCGATCGAGATGACCCGCGCCGTAGAACAATCGGGGCGGTTCCAAAAATCGGTCTATGAACAAGACTACCGCGAGATGACCCGCGAAACATGGAAACGGGCCCGCCAATCCTTTGATCGGGCCTACGGCGAATTTAAAGATACGGTGCTCACAGCATGGGCCCAAAATGCAACCAAAGTGGAGGATGAATAATGGCCTCGAAAAATAAATTTGGATTTGACGATCTGACCCCAGACAAGGCACCACGCCCGCGCAAGCGTAACCTTGGGCCCATGGGGGCGGCGGTGCGTGATGCCGCAGAAAACCTAACAGAAACCACCAACGTAAAAATGGAGCAACGCAAACAAAACGCCACAGATGCCAAGGCCTATCGCCGCGCCCAAGAGGCGGGGCTGGTGCTGGTCAATCTGGAATTGGATGCGGTCAAGACCGACGACCTGCCGCGCGATCGTCTTGATCTGGGCGATGTTGCGAAATCCAACGAGATGGAAGAGCTGATGGCATCCATCGCTGCGCGTGGTCAGCGCGAGCCAATCGAGGTCTATTCGGATGGGGCAGGGGGCTATCAGCTGAAAAAGGGCTGGCGCCGCCTAACGGCCCTGCGTCAACTCTTGGCCAAAACTGGGGACGATGCCTTCGCCACGGTAACCGCACGCATTGCCCAAAGCAGCGAAGAACGTGTTGCGCAGTACATCGATATGGTCGAGGAAAATATCATCCGCGAGGACCTGACATTCGCTGAAATGGCTCAACTGGCAATCACAGCCGCACAGGATCCCGCGCTTGGATTGGCGACGACAGATGCGGCGGTGGCGCGGCTGTATTCAAGCCTGCACAAAATGAAGCGCTCTTATATTCGCTCGTTCATCTATTTGCTGGAAACACTGGGCGAAGCAGTGGATTGGCCCAAGGCAATTTCGCGTAACTTGGGTGTTGATGTTGCGCGCAAACTGCGTGCCGAACCTGCCCGCTTGCCAGAGCTGATCAGTGCGTTGGATAGGTGTTTGAACAAGGATGAACAGACGGCGGCATTTCAGGGATTTGTCGCGGCCGATGGGGTGAAGCCTGTGGGGGATAAGCGTCCAGTGGCGCCCAAACAAAAGTTTGAATTCCATGTGGGCGAGATGAAGGTCACCGCGCGCAATGGCGAGCTGCGCATAGTGGAGGGGCGCGATTTCACAGGGGTCCCCAAGGCGGATTTGGAGCGGGCGGTTCACGCTCTTGCAGATGTGCTGTCCAAGGGGTAACCCGCGGGTTACTGGTGCGACTGTAGTGCTAAATAAAAAGGGTAACCCGTGGGTTACCCTTTGTTGCTTCTAAGAAAAAATATTTTTTTTCAAACACTTAGTTGCTGACACGGTCCGCAAGATTAAGCGTTGGTAGGGATTGTGACAGCACGCGGTTCCATGTGGTAACCTTCTGCTCTGATACAAACACTATGTCATCTGGGCGCAATTCTAGGCGCGTGGCCATCAACAGATTGATGGCATCTCCCGCATCAATATGCAGCGCAATAATTGGCTTCTCGGCATCCTTGGGTGCGAAACGGATTAGATAAATTTCGCCGATATCACCGGTATCATTCTGCACGCCACCCTCGGAGTAGAGCGCATCCGCAAGGGTTGCCTTGGTCTCGAAGGGCAACGGGAAACGTCCCTGTCTTGTGACCTCGCCAGCCAGATAAACATAGTCACGCTTGATCGCGCCCAGCTCTAGTTGTGATTGGAAATTAGCGCGCGCCTCGGCGGCATTTGCACGGCGCACTGCATTGCGCATCTGTGCCAAGTTCAGGGCCTCGGCGGCATGGGCGCGGGCCTGATCAATGCGGTAATCTTGATCAACAAAGATGGCATCGCCCCCAACCAATCGGGTCTTTTGCAGGGCAGGGCGGCTGCGTAATTCCGTCAATGGAATTTGATAGGTTTGGCCATCGCGGTTGATGCGCACCACGGCATAGGCCGGGTCTGCGACCACCACACCACCCGCTACGGACAAAGCATCCTGCAAGGTCAGCGGCTGGATAGAAATCGGCGCCAGCATCGGGGTGCGAACAGAGCCAGCAAGCGAAACCCGTTGCGAGTTAAACTCGGCAATTTCTAGTGAAAATTTCGGATCAATCTGGCGATCAACAAGCGCGGCGAAAACGGCGTTCTCGGCCTGTTCCAGGGTCATCTCGGCCACGCGGATACGCCCGACGTCTGGCACGGCGATAGAGCCGTCATCCTGTACGGTATAGCCTTGGCGTTTGTTTTGCGAGGCAACCAGACCCGTCAGCTCTTCTTGGGTGCTGGGGGCAGGGGTGGCCAATAGCAATACATCAGCAACGCCAATTAGGTAGGGGCTGCGCGCCGCGCGTGGGGGCACTGATGTTTGGATGGTTGCTGGAATAGCGGGGCGAGTTTCAATGGCACCTGGTTGGCTGTCTGGCGCGATGGTCGGGGCTTGGCCTGATACCTGTTTGAAAACTGCAGGCAGTTTTTTCGGTTTGTAGTAAGAGGCGTTTGCCTGATTTAACGTGCTTGGTGAGACCTCGATTACTTGAACTAATTCGTTGTTTTTATCCACGCTTTGGGTTGTGTAGATAACCCCACAGCCGGAAATGACGAGCGGCAGCGCCAGTAATAATTTTCGCATTTATATACCCTTTGAATTGGAAGAGCAGCCTTCCGATGGGGGGACTGTACAAATTTTATGTTGGCGCGTCCAGCGGGCATGGATGGGGGTGAGAAAGCGGCGGTTCGGGGGAATGAGGGGAGGGGGCGCAAGAATCGTTCAGGCGCGTTTTCCGCATGAACCGGATTGTTTAGTTCCGGCGAAATCAGGTATCAAAAGACAACTAATGGAATTTTCGAGGCTATCCGATATGACCGAATCTCCTCCTCTAACCTTAGATTTGCGTTCGACAATAATGCTTCTTTTGCTTGCGGCAGTGTATGTGTGGGACGTTTTTCTTTGAAGAAGTTGCGCTCGCTGAGGTTCCACCTCTTTCGATTACCTTGCACCGAGTATTCTGGGCGGTTCCAACCCTGTTGTTGATTGTCCTTGGTAAGAGGGATTACCATTCCCAGCTCCCCTCGAATTTGGGGAGTGTATCTGGTGATGGGCGAGTTCCGGCCATGGAATCCAGCATAGAATACAACTGCGTTGGTTGTGAAGTTGAAGTAAGCGCAAAGCTTGGGGTGATTGTGCCGTAGCCCCTGCGTATTGCATATTAAACCATCACCCTATTTCAAATATTGGCATCAACAGTCATTTTTCAAACCATCTGCAATGGCGGCTTTGCGGACAAAGCTGACATTCGTGAACGGTAAATATCCGTTAAGTTGTCTCCGACGCAGCTAGTTTGAAAAGTGCCTCCAGCTCCGGTATAGTATCGAATACTTCAGCGTCATAATATACAGAAAGCAAGTCTCCAAAATCTCTTTGCCAATATCCATTTGAGTGCACGATTATGTTCAGAAGTCCTGCGATATTAAAAGAGATTTCATTATTGATATAGTACTGGACAATTTTCAGGGTGCTCTTTGATGTAACTTATTGAAAGTCATAGTTTTGATCGCCCAACTTTAACATCCTAACGCAATCAGCATACAACACCTGATCTTCAGCAAAAGTTGGATGTTCACATATCCTGTAGATATCATCGTTAACATGTTTGATCATACAATCGAGTTGAACGCCACATTCCGGGATTGTGATCCTCGCAAGCAATTTCATGGAACCTTCCTTTTTTGGACAGGTTACCAAACTGCGTTGTGAAAGATAACTTCTGGAATAGGTGTAATTAGGACCCAACGTGGACATTCGCGAAAAATCATTTGAGCTACTCGAAATTGGTATAGGCCATGCTGGTTCAATTTGGTTAACTGCTCTGATACCCGTTTTCTCCCCCACTTATAATTGGAGTTTTTCGTTATAATTTCTTTGGCTGGAAAAGGAGTGAAAGCGATGAAAGCAAGTAAATTCACGGATGCACAGAAGGCGTTCGTTGTTAAGGAAGGTGAAGATGGTACACCTGTTGCTGAAATCTGTCGGAAGGCTGGGATCAGTCAAGCGACCTATTTCAATTGGAAGAAAAAGTATGCAGGTCTGATGCCTTCTGAGATGAAGCGTCTGCGTGAGCTTGAAACAGAAAACACACGCCTGAAGAAGATCGTTGCGGACTTGATGTTAGATCGTGAGATGTTGCAGGACGTTGTGAAACGAAAGCTCTGAGGGCGGATCGGAAAAGAGAACTCATCGATGGGGTTTTGAGCGACTGGCAGGTTTCCGTTCGCCGCGCTACGTTTTGACCGTTCAAGCTATCGTTACAAATCCCGTAGAGATGATCCGGCCGCCCTAAAATCCCGCATTAAAGAGATATGTGAAACGCGTGTACGTTATGGTTACAGGCGTGTGCACTACGTGCTTCAACGTGAAGGTTGGGAGGTGAATCTGAAGAAAGTGTACAGGATATACAAGGAAATGGGCTTACAATTGCGAAATAAGTCGCCAAAATGACGTGTCAAAGCAAAACTAAGGGAAGACCGTACAGAAGCCGTAATGTCCAATGATGTGTGGGCAATGGATTTTGTTCATGATCAACTAGCCACGGGGCGTAAACTGCGCATCCTAACGGTCGTTGATACTTACTCGCGTGTCAGCCCAGTAGTTGATCCACGCTTTAGCTATAGAGGTGAAGATGTTGTAGCAACTTTGGATAGTGTCTGTCGTCAAGTCGGATACCCCAAAACAATACGCGTGGACAATGGCAGCGAATTTGTCTCACGCGATATGGATTTGTGGGCGTATCAGCGCGGCGTAATTCTTGACTTTTCGCATCCGACCCGCGCGGTCCAACCGCGAGATCAGGCGAAGAATGGAGGCTAACGCCCCCATCTTGGGGCTCTTTCAATACCACGTCCAAAAGCTGGGGAGGATTAGAGACTAAACCTCGTCATTTACACCACCCGTGTTGATGTCTCCGCCGAGGTAGCCGTCTGGTCCGTCGTTAGATGATGTCGATTGGTCCGTTGTTAGATATCACCGACATCGTATTAGCCCAACCGCCGCCAAGGCCAAAGTCAAAACCGCCGTTGTCGAAGTCATAACCGCCATTCAGCTCGATATAGGTTTTGTCCATCATGTAGGCTGCACCGAGGCTGCCGCGCCAGTTTTGTGTGCCAAACATGTAGTCAAGTCCCACGGATGCGGCGGCGTTGTCTTCTTCGTTATTAGAAAATACGCGCACACCAACGCCAGTGTTTACCTTGCCTTCTCCAAAGGTGAAGTTCAGGCCAAAGCCCACAGCGGGGTCAGCTAGGGCAGGCGTAGAGAGTGCAAGTACCAAGATGGATGCAGAAATAAATGAACGGGACATAATAAAACTCCGGTTAATATTTTCTTGACTTTACCTCCTCACGCGTCTCGCGCAATAGGCTTGCACGCATTGTCTCTATCTGTTGTAAAAATGCGTAATCAACGGTAAATTAGTGACTAGGCAAAAAGTTCCGCAAGATCCGACTATGAGGTCAGTGGAGCGAAGGAGGCTCCCCCCTCCTTTTATTTTTCACCCGCAAAATACGTCATTTCACATTAGCAAAAATGTCATGTTCACCCCGAACAGATCCCACACAATCACCTGTTGGGCCTGTTCGGCAAGGCGTTTCTTCGGCTTGGCATTCTCATCTTCTAAGCCTCTTCGCATCAGGCACTGTCATGCCGCTATATTTTGACTTCCAAGCATAAAATGTACCATCTGACATGTCGTGCTTGCGGCACAGGTCTGCGCATTTGGCACCTGCGTCATGTTCATTCAAAATGTCAATAATCTGTTCTTCTGAATATCGTGATCGTTTCACTCGCCTGTCCTTTTGTTGGCCAGACTCGAGTTCTAAATGGTAGAAGTTACTAATGGCAGGTCAAAGGTCAATTTTATAGATGCTTTTCATTTCAGAGTTCAATGTCTATTATCTGAGATATGCTGCTATGAGCAGTTAGAAAACTTCCGAAATATCCGTTTGGCCTTAATGCATATTCTATTTCTTCCGTCTTGGTACCCATCGTCGCCAGATGATATCGCGGGGAGCTTTTTTCGCGAGCAAGCGATTGCGTTGCATCAATCGGGGTGCAGGGTTGGGGTAATTGCGCCGCGCTTGTTATCATTGCGATCCAAAGGGGCATTTGCTTTGGGCCGCGTCAGCGTGGAAAATGACCAAGGGGTGGAGACGTTTCGCGACAGTTTAGTGAATTGGTTGCCGCGGTTCTGGCCTGTATTGGGGATGCGATTTGCGAACAGGGTCGAGAAACATTTTGCATCTTATGTTCATGAGCATGGCCTGCCTGATGTGATCCATGTGCATGCAATGTTGCCGGCTGGTTTTGCGGGCATGCGTCTGGCAAAGAAATATAATATTCCTATGGTTGTCAGCGAGCATAGCTCTGCATATGCGCGGGGTAAAGTTTCTGCGCTTGGGCTGCGTGGGGCCGGTATTCTTTCGGAGTTTGCATCCGCGCGCTTTGCGGTTGGTTCAAGATTTGCAACGGATTTAGAGCATCGTTTATCCCAAAAACAAGGATACTGGTCTGTAATGCACAATCAAGTAGACCACTCGTTTCTGGAAACAGAAATGCAGCCGATTGGAATTGGGAAGTATAGAATTTTCCATGCCAGTTCTTTGGATCAGAACAAGAATGTTATGTTATTGTTGCAAGCGTTTGAGCGTGGCTTTGGTGGTGACCCTAAGGTGGAACTTGTCATTGGCGGTGAGGGCAATCAGAGGGCCTGTTTAGAGGCGTTTGTGATATCAAAAGGGATCCAAGGGCAGGTAAAGTTTTTGGGTCGCTTGACGCGCAAAGAGATAAGTGAACAGATGATGCAGGCTGATTTGTTTGCTCTTTCCAGCACCACAGAAACTTTTGGCGTGGTGTTGGTTGAGGCTCTGGCATCTGGGCGTCCTGTGGTGGCAACTGATTGTGGTGGGCCATCGGATATTGTCAATGCGGGCAATGGGTATTTGGTTCCTGTGGGCGATATAGATGCATATTCGGCAGCACTTAAACAGGCCTATCAACAACGTGCTAATTTTGACCCTATTGTGTTGCGCCAAGAGTGCAACGAGAGGTTTGGCGCAGCTGCATTGGTTCAAAAATGGCGAGATATATATCAGAAGGTTTCTAAAAACCATGGGGCTGACCAATGAAAAAAGTTTCGCTAAAGCAGAACCTTTTTGATATTGCGCTTACTTTTGCACGACGGTTCTTGTCGGGCTTGATCCAATTGGGCACGATATTGGTGCTGGCTCAGTTTCTGGGGGCCGAGGGATTAGGGGTTTACTCTGTTGCGTTGTTATTACCATCATTGATGGCATTGGCATTTAATTTCGGGTTGAGTAGTGCAAATACATTCTACATAGCCTCTGGAGAGGTGACTTTGCCACATGCATGGGCCGCCACACGTGACGTAGCGGGTGGTATTATTTTTGTAGGTACACTTTGTGGGGGGCTGTTCATTCATTGGTTTGGCGAGGTTGCCTTCCCTGGGGTGCCGCGGCTTGTTTTACTGATGGCACTGCTGACGTTTCCGGTGAATTTATTGCTGGGTGTAGTCACTGGGTTTTTCTTGGCGGCAGGGGATTTCAGATCATTTAACGCGACGGTTTTGATACAGCCAATTTGCACCTTCTGCGCGATTATTGGGCTGTGGTTATGGGGGGGGGTTACATTAGAGAACGTTTTCATTGCTGTAGTTGTATCTTATCTCTTGGCGCTGATTTTTTCGCTGAAATTATTAACAAAATGGACCGAACTTGGGACTCGGGCGTCGGGTAAAATTACCTATCTTCGTAAGGCGTTTACTTATGGTTTAAAGGCGCACCTTGGGAATATTATATCGTTTTTGAATTATCGGTTGGATTTGTTTCTGGTGAACCTATTCGTAGGGCCAGAGGGGGCGGGTATCTATATGGTTGCGGTCCGACTGGTTGAGCAGCTATGGATGATTTCCCAAGCGGTATCAACGGTACTATTTCCGCGGTTATCGGCGATGAAAAATGACGATGAGGATAAGGGCGCGTTGACGGCGCTATTGGCGCGGATGGTTTTGTGGCTAACAGGTGTTAGTGCGGCCGGATTGGCCTTAGTTGCATCGCCTATTATTAGCGTCTTGTTCGGCGAGGAGTTTGCGGATGGGGTGGTTGTTTTATATCTGTTGCTACCAGGTGTTGTGGTGTTTTCTTGTGCTCGTACGCTAGCCAATGATTGGGCTGCGCGCGGGATGGTGGGGGTCAACTTGGTGTTGGCCTTGGTGGCCTTTGGGGTGAATGCAATTGCCAATTTGCTCTTCATCCCGATGTATGGAATTTATGGTGCAGCTATTGCCACATCAATGACCTATGTATTGGTTTTTGTTATTCGTTTGGGGCTTTTGAACAAATTATCGGATGTAGTATGGTGGGCACCGATTGTTTTGCGACGACAGGATTTATCTAGTATTCGTGCGCTTGTATCGAGGGTGAGGCCTAGAGCAAATTAAGTTGGCGCATTCAGTTATGCGGGCCACTGAGGTAAAGCTACATTAAAATACTCGCAACTGATCACATACGTTTTGTGGCGACTTGGTAGAGTACAGAGGTCTTTTTGATTGATCTTTGTACGGTTGCGCCTGCACCTATTGAAGAGGCGACTGCGATACTACAACCGGGGAGAACCCTTGCCCCGCTTCCAAGGAATATCTCGTCTTCTAGTCGGCAGTTTCCCATAACGTCCACATGGCTGCTTAGGGTGACAAAATCGCCGATCACAGTGTCATGCCCGATGGTAGAACAGTGGTTAATATGGAGGTGGCGTCCAACTGTGCAATCAACGGATATGGTGGAGTTTGGGCATATAATCAGCCCTTCACCATGGGTCGAGCTTCTGGCAACAATTGCGGAGGGATGAATGACAGCCCCAAATTGAGCGCCTCTATCGCCGAGTAAATTGGCGATTTTGCGCCGTGTTGTTGGCTTGCCTATTGCGATGACTACTCTGTCCTCTGCGCGTGGCGAGAAGTCTTGGATCGTGCCTCTAAAATGATCTGCGACCAATGGTTTTAATTCTGTTGCGTTGTCATCAACAAAGGCAAGTTTGGTGTAGTCTGCTTGGCCTGCAATGATCTGATCTTCGGCCCAGTGAAAGACCTCGCGGCCAAAGCCGCCTGCGCCAACAATCACCAGTGTTTTTTCGTGCATCATTTTGCCATATATCCGCCATCGACAAGCATGCTGGTGCCAGTAACCCAACGCGATGCATCTGACAGGAGAAACAACGCCGAATTAGCGATATCGTCAGGTGTGCCAAAGCCCAACGGATGCCTGTTTTCGTAATCATTCAGGGTGGCTTGGTCCATTCTGCGGGTCGCATTTTCGTGCATCTCGGTTTTAACGGCCCCAGCGACAATAGAATTCACGCGGATGGACTGAGGGGCCAATTCGCAGGCAAGATTTTTAACCAAGCCTGATATGGCCGCACGTGATGCCCCATATGCGGACATGCCGGCCTGTCCACGATGACCCGCTACCGAGGACATGAAGAGAAGCGATCCCCCACTGGGGCTAAAAAACCCCTTGGATGCGGCCGCACGTGCAAGACCCATAGCGCCAAGTAAACTTGCCCCCATGATATCATCGATGTGAGGGCCCTTGGTTATTCTGGCCATACGTATCATGGAAATGCCTGCGCTGTGGAAAACGCCATTGATGCCGGTATCCACCAATGCGCGCGCTGATTTTATGCTATCATATGCTGCATCTGCAGAAGAGAGATCGCCAGCGAATATTTCATGCCCTGATCCATGAAGTGACGCCATTGTTTCGCTAAGCCGATCTAGGCTACGCCCTAGTGCCAACACGCGCGCACCATGGCGTGCAAGTTGCTGTGCCACGGCACGTCCCAGGCCCGATGAGGCACCTGTGACGATGAATGTTTTGTCAGCCATTATCCGGTCATGAAACAGGGTCATAAAAAGACCGTTTCGGCGCATTGAACATTCCCAATTTCCATAGAGACTGCGGCCCAAGAGAAGCCTACGCCAAATCCCAGTAGGGCATAGGGTTGGTTGGGGCCTTGGATTTGTTCGCGGACATCACTGCACAAAAGCAAAGGTAGGGTGGCGCTACTGGTGTTGCCAAAATCTTGGATATTTATCGGGACTTGATCAGGGTTTAATTTTGCCTTCTTCGCAATATGTTTTAGCATAAATGCGTTTGCTTGGTGCATCAGCACATAAGCGAAGTCAGTTGGTTCTTTGTTGTCCAGCTTGGCCAAGTCTTTGATCAGCTTGGGGATCGATTTTAGGGTAAAGTTGAAAACCGAAGCCCCGTCCATATACAGGTAGTCGTCCTTGTCGTTGGTTTTTACGGCCGAGCGAAACTGTCCGTTTTCTATTTTAAGGCTGTCTATACCACTGCTGTCACTGCCAATGATGAATTTGGGTTTTTGTGTAGTTTCTGATGCGGTGATTAGGGTTGCGGTCCCTGCATCGCCGAAAATCATTGCGGTAGAGCGATCCTCAACAGACAGGGTTTTTGATATGGTATCACCGGCAAGCAACAGCACCTTTTTGTAGCGCCCCCCAGAAATTAAATCATGCGCCAGCGACAATCCTAGCACATAGCCCGAGCAACCTGCATTTATATCCAAACATGTACAATCTGAGGGCAGGCCCAGCTGTCTATGGGCAACGAAGGAAGACCCTGGAAGAACATAATCAGGGGTCTGTGTTACGAAGATAACGGCATCGCAGTCGCTGATACCGCCGGTCACTTTGTCGCCCAATTGCTGGGCGGCATGAATGCATAAATCAGCCGTTGTCTCGGATTCCGATGCCCAATAGCGGGTTTCTACGCCAGCCATTTTCGCAATGTCGTGTACAGTTTTGCTGTCGATATTGGCTTCAAAGAAATCGTTTTGAATACGACGTTTTGGCAAGCAAGAGATGATACCGACGATTTGAGAGCTCATTTTATGCCTCAACTAACCTTTGGATTTGATGAGGTCGAGTACGTCCTGAACCGTCTTACAGGCAACCAGTTCATTGCCATCAAGAAGCACGTTGAATTGTTCATCGACCAAGACGATTGTTGAAACAACGGCTAGTGAATCCATTTTGTCACCAAAGGCAAATTCTGGCGTCACAATTTCGTCTTCCAGCTCTAGGATTTCAGACAATTCTTCGAAAAATTCAGACATGTGTATTCCTTTATATTTCCACAATGCAGGCAGCCCAAGAAAGACCTACGCCAAACCCTGCGAGCAACAGCTTATCGCCTGTTTCGAATCTATGATCATCGATACAGCTTTTCAATAGGATAGGTATCGTTGATGATACTGTATTACCAGTATATTCTAGCGACAGTGGCGCCTTGTTTGGGTCGATTTTTAACTTCTTAATCAATTTTTCCAGCATTAATAAACTGGCCTGATGGAAGATGAAATGGTCGATTTGTTCTAGGTCTAATTCTGCCTTGGTTAGCAGGGCCTTGATGGCCTTTGGCACCTCGCCTAGGCCGAACATCATGATCTTTGATCCATCCATAAACAGCTGGTCTGCGCTGCGGGTATTGCCGAATTCGTCCCTGACCTCGTGAGCGCTATCCTTGGTAGGGCGTTGACGAAATCCCCCCGCTGGTACGATCAGCTGGTTGGCGCCAGCGCCATTTGTGCCAAAGACAAAATCCTTGATACCCTGTGGCCCTTCCGAGGCGGTAATGACCGAGGCCGCCGCCCCATCGCCAAACAAGGTGCGCACGCTGGTATCGTTTTCGTTGATCAGTTTCGTATAGGTATCGGCGGTGATCAGCAGGATTTTGCGCGCGATACCGCCGACGATCATGCCCTTGGCCACGGCTAAGCTATAAACATAGCCAGAGCACCCTTGGTTAATATCAAAAGCCCCGATGTGTTTTGGTAGGCCTAGCCGATCCTGAATAATACAGGCGCTGGTTGGTAAAAAGTGATCAGCGGTCTGCGAGCAGAAGATAAGGTAGTCGATTTCATCCATTAATTCGGGATATTTCATCAGCAGTTTTTGCGCCGCTTTCACGCCTAAATCCACGGATGTCTCATTTGGCGCTGATATTCTGCGCTCTGAGATGCCGGTTTTGGCTAGTATCTTTTCTGGTGTCCAAGAGGGAAAGGTTACGCAGAGGTCTGCATTGCTAAGCACGTGATCTGGGAAATGGGTCTCGATGTGTTCAATTCGTGCATTAATCATGAATTCGCCCTTGAGCTATCAAATTTGGAGGGGTGCAACACTGAATAGATAGATTGCTTGGGGCGGGGCTTCAAGCACCAACGCAGCGTTGCGCTGCAAGGGGAGGGCGGGCTGGGCACATATCGGCATACCAATTGTGCCAGTATTTTGGGATCAGTACCTGTGGTGGGGTCAGACTGGGCGGTGCATCCGCCTAAATGCCCAAGTAGATTTTGATTGAAGAACCTCGTGTACAAAGGCGCCAAGGATGGCGTATTTACGATGCTCTGTGGTATATCGGGGTGGCTCTTTTATAATTTGGTGCTTGGGCCTATATATTTGGTAAAACACTGGGTGCATGATGGGCATATTAAGTAAATTATTTGGCAAGAAAACCGCAGAAGAAAACTGGCCGGATTTTGCGGGGGCATTATCGGTTAGCCGCCCCTTGTTCGTGGTGGGGGATCTGCATGGGCGTCTGGATCTGTTAGAGCGATTGCTGTCGAAACAGCCGGCGGGCACCCATTTGGTTTTTGTGGGTGATTTGATCGATCGCGGCGAACAATCGGCCGAGGTTTTGCACCGTGTGGCACAGCTGTGTGATGAGGGTGCGCAATGTTTGATGGGCAACCACGAACGCATGATGCTGGATTTTTTGGATGACCCCAGCGAAAAGGGCCCGCGATGGTTACGCTATGGCGGATTGCAGACGCTGAACAGTTTCGGGTTGCGCGGGGTTTCAGAGCGCGCCAGCGGGTTGGAATTGATCGAGGCTGTGCAGGGGCTACGCGATAAAATGCCCAACGGAATGGAGGCATGGTTGCGCGCATTGCCCCATCAGCTGTCGTTTGGGAATCTGCATGTGGTGCATGCGGCGGCCAGCCCCAATCACCCGATGGAGACGCAAAAAGAAAGCGCTCTGTTATGGGGGCACCCCCAGTTTATCAAAAAGCCCCGCCAAGATGGACAATTTGTGGTGCATGGCCACGTAATTGTGCCACAGGCGAAGATTGAGCAGGGGTGCATATCGATCGATACGGGTGGCTATGCCACGGGCAATCTGACGGGCGCGCATTTCTACGCTGATCAGGTGGAATTTATCACCGCCTAAGATGTGCGTTGATTTGTGTGGGGACGCACGCTAAGGGGGTGTGTCGATCCCTTGACATTCTAAGCCGTGATTTTATTTCTGAGGTATATGTCTTTTCCATGCGCTACTGGCGTAATTTATAGGAGCATCTAGGTGCCCAAAAAATTCTTGATTTGTTGTTCTTTTGCGCCCTCCTTGATTACATTTCGCGGGGATCTGCTAGCGAGCATTCGCGCGCGCGGCATCGATATCGTGGCTGTCGCGCCAGAATTTGATGATAAAACTCGCCAATGGTGCGAGGCGCGCGGGATCCAATGCGAGCCAGTTTATATGAACCCTCAGGGGTTAAACCCCGTTAAGGATTTACGCACTCTTGTTGGGATTTGGCGCTTGATCCGCAAGCATCGCCCCGATGTGACCTTGGGCTATACGCATAAGCCCACGCTTTATACCGCCTATGCCGCCTTTGCCGCAGGTGTAAAGCATCGCGCGATGATGGTGACAGGGCTAGGCTATGCGTTTTCACCCGATGGCAGCCGGATTGCGCGCCTTATCACGGCCATTACCAAGGGCATGTTTTGGGTGGCAACACGCATGAGCCATGTCACGATTTTCCATAACAGCGATAATGAGGCCCTGTTTGTTGATGGGGGGCTGTGCAAGCGCGGGGCGAATACGGTCGTGGTTGGCGGATCGGGTGTGAATATCACCAATTTTCCAAAAGTTCCGGTGCGCGATGTTCCCAGCGATGAGTTTGTATTTTTGCTGGTGGCCCGTTTGGTGAAATACAAGGGCATTACAGAATATGCGCGCGCGGCACAGGCCCTACGGGCCGAATACCCCAAGGCACGGTTTGTGCTGGTGGGCGTCCATGATCAATCGCCCATTGGGTATCAGGGTGCAGATTTCGATTTTGTGAAAGAGCATTTAGAGTTCAAAGGCCCAAGCGATCAGATTGCTAAAGAGATGGCAGAGTGTGATGTGTTTGTTTTGCCATCCTATAGCGAGGGATTGCCACGCACGGTGCTAGAGGCCATGGCCACAGGGCGCGCGGTGATCACCACGGATACCGAGGGGTGCCGCTCGACTGTGAATGTGGGGGAAAACGGCATTCTGGTAGCGCCGCGCGATTGGCAGAGCCTGTGCGATGGGATGCGCGAGTTTTTGCGCGGCGATCATGATGTGGCGAAAATGGGGGATGCGGGGCGCGCATTTGTGGAATCCACATTTGATGTTAGGGTGGTAAATGAACAGATGCGGCGTGCGTTGGGCGTTGATCAGGATTTAACCGCGTCGGGCGAAGGCGAGCAATGAGATATATAATTTTAGGGGCGTTGTTGCTTTATGTGTTCTTAAGTTCACGGATAACTGGTGCTAAGGCGGGAGAGTTGAGCGTTACAGATCGTTTGATTGCTGCGGATGTCTTTGCATTGGTTCTAATTGGCTTGGTGCTGATCTTGGGCTTCAGTGGTAAACGATTAAAAGTGCATGGCGTGTATTGGATGTTTCTCCCTTTGCTTGGGTTGTTTTTGCTGTCTGCTATATTTGCGGATAAACCAGATAAGGCTTTTACAGAAACTGTAATTTTATTGTTCAGTGCTTGCGTTTCCATAGCTATTGCCAATTTGATCTATAATTTGACAGAACAAGACCTAAAGATTTTTCTGAAGGGCTACGCTTTATTGCTAGGCGTTTTGTCGGCGTATTTCCTACTAGATTATATGGTTTTAAATGTTGCTTGGGGTGGGCTTAAAGGGACGTTTCGCAATACCGGGCAGGCAGGCACTTTTCTGGGCACCCATGCCGCAATTTGTTTGGCACTTTCGATGTCGGGGTTGGTCCCGAAAAACTGGATTTATAATATCTGTATTGGCTTACTGGTTCTAGCCCTTATCCTAACGGTTAAGCGTGCGGCGCTGATTGGTTTGATTTCTGGGGTTTTCTTCGTGATGGTTTTTCTGCTGCTTTCTAAGTCCAAAACCGAAAAACGTATTGGGGTTAGGATTCTTGTGATAACTGCTTTAACAATTTTTGTTGGCAGTATTTTGGTGCAGATTGCAATAGAATTGGTGCCCGGCTTGGCATGGCGGTTTGAAACCAAGGTTAACTCTGATACCGTAGATGACTTCGCTTCTGGATTTTTTGCCGAGAACGTTGAAGGCACACTAAAGGCTTTGGATGAAAATCCATTTGTTGGTGTTGGCGCAGGCAATGTCGCGGGTGTCTATACGGCCAAGTACGAGATTCATTCGACCTATTTGGGCATATTGGCTACCTCGGGTATTTTGGGGGCCGTGGCCTATCTGATGTTCGTGTTACGCTGTTTTATTATGTTACTAAATGGGGGGCGTAATCGCGCCGATGATCCCTATGCCAAGTTCATTTTCTACATGTTGCCCATGTGTATGGGCATGTTCATTTCGTGGGGGTATACCTACCATCTGCGCAAGCGTAGTTTTTGGTTTATGGTGGCGATGCTAACGGCAATTTATGCTATAAAACGGCGCCGCGCGGCCGAGGTGGTGGCGGCGCAGTATTATGAGATGGAGCAGGAACCGAGGCCTGTTATTTCAGCCCCCGCCTAGCCTGTGGCTTGTGCCAAGATGGTTTGAATTACACGACAGCTCTTATCCATCTCGGCCTGTGTCAGGGTTGGATGCACCAAAAACGTCAGGCATGTATCGCCCAGTTTTTTTGTGGTTTCTAGGGGCTGTGTAGGGCGCCAACCTGTGCTATCAAAGGCGGCCTCGCGGTATAGTTCGGAACATGTACCTTGGAAACAGGGCACGCCGGCGGTGCTGATTGCATCAACGATGCGGTCGCGTGTCCAGTCTTTGCCTAGGTTTTCTGGGCGCACGAAGGCACAGAATCGATAAAAGGCATGGGTTATGCCACTGGGGGTGGGGGTAATGCGCACTGGGCCTGTGGCATGGGCAAATTCGGCCAAGGTGCTCTCTAGGCGTTTCGCGTTTTTCTGGCGCGCGTCTTGCCACTCAGCCAAGCGGCGTAATTGGATGCGCCCGATGGCAGATTGCATTTCTGCTAGGCGCCAATTGGTGCCGAAATCCTCGATGACCCACCGATATCCGGGGGGGTGTTGTTTTTCATAGACTGCATCCCAGCTTTTGCCGTGATCTTTGTGCGCCCACATGCGCTTCCACAGGGCGGGATCATTGCAGGTGACCATGCCGCCTTCGCCACCGGTGGTGATTATTTTATCCTGACAGAATGACCAAGCGCCCACATCCCCCAAGGCCCCGACCGGGGTGTCGCCTATCTTGGCGCCATGGGCCTGTGCGCAATCTTCGATCAATTTAATATCGCGCCCTGTGACCAATTGTTTGAAACCCAGCATATCACAGGGCCAGCCGCCCAGATGTACGCAGAGAATAGCGCGGGTGCTTGTGGTGATATGGGGGGCGACGGTATGAGGGGTGATGTTTTGGCTATCTGCATCGATGTCTGCAAAAACAGGAATAGCGCCGGCGCTGACCACAGCCGAAACCGAGGCCATGAAACTGCGCGGGGTGACGATAACCTCGTCGCTGGCCTGTCCGCCATTGCGTGCGCCTATGCCCAGCCCCTGTAGCGCCAGATCAAGAGCCAACGTGCCATTGGCCACAGCGATCGCGTGGTTTGCACCTGCGAATTCTGCGAATTCTTTTTCGAATTCGCGCCCCTGTGTGCCTGTCCAATAGTTGACCTTGTTGGACAGCAGGATTTGAGAAACTGCATTTGCTTCTTCATCAGTGAAACTGGGCCAAGGGGAGAAGGGGCCGTTGAGCATGGGTTATCCGATCTGTTTACGATGTGCCGGTGAATTTGGACATGGTGGCCTCGCCCGCGGCAGAAATGCCATCACGCTTAATGACTTTCTTTACGGTTAGCGCAAGGATTTTAATATCCAGCCAAAGCGTGCGGTTTTCCACATACCAGACATCTAGCGCGAATTTTTCATCCCATGATAAAGCATTGCGCCCGTTTATCTGGGCCCAGCCTGTGATGCCGGGGCGAAGATCATGGCGGCGTGCTTGTTCTGGCGAGTAAAGCGGTAGGTATTCGACCAAGAGAGGGCGCGGGCCAACGAGGCTCATATCGCCGCGCAAGACATTGTACAATTCTGGCAATTCATCCAATGAGCTGCTGCGCAGCTTGGCCCCCAGCGGGGTAATGCGATCCGCATCGGGCAGGGGGGTACCGTCGGGGGCATTGGCATCCTTCATCGAGCGGAACTTGATCATTTCAAACGGTTTTCCGTCCCGACCGGGGCGGGTTTGGCGAAAGAAAACGGGTGCGCCCATATCTGATTTTATTTTGAAATACAAAAGAAGAAAAACGGGGCTAAGCAAGATCAGGCCAATGCCAGAGCCGAAAATATCGAAGAGGCGTTTCATAGATTTATCCAAACAGATTATGCTGTTATTGCCAGAGTTTAGACGCTTGGAGATGGTATGGAAACCGGATAATTATTAGAGATTGGCACTGTAGATCTCGCGTAATTACTTGGATTTTCTACAGGGCATATGGAGCACTAGGTATAGAGGGCAATCTCTATTGCGCGAAACTTTAAATTCCATACACTTTAAAGGTGAGGTTGTGATTTAGGAATTTGGTCCCAATGATTCAAAAAGGCTCGGCGCATTTAATACATCAATTTGCAACCAGTGGTGGTTTGATTGCGACAGGGGTTATGTTGAATTTGTTTTTACAAATCGTAATCACACGCAGCCTTGGGATAGAGACGCTTGGGGAATTCACGCTCTGGCGCAATAATATTCTACTGGTTTCTGGGGGGGCAAATTTTGGCATGGCATTGCTGATTCTAAAAGAAGTTCCAAAATTGAGAGCAGAGGGCAATGCGGGTGAACAGCGTAAGTTTTTATTCTTTGTGATATCGGTTTTGCTGGTTGGGCTCTGCTTAGTATCTATGCTCTATTGGCTTTTCAGTCCACTTCCCTCGGCCTCTAATATAATATTTTACCTGAGCTGTGCTGGATTCAGTGTGGTGGTCTTAGGAGCAAGTTACATTCGCGCCAGTGGCGATTTGGTGCTGGCCTTGGTATTGGATAATATTTCGGTGCGCATGTTATTGCTTGGCTTTCTGTTGATTGGTCTCGTTATGGGGGGACGTCTGAACGTACAAATTTTGTATTTTGCGGCTATTTTGGTAACAGCAAGTATCCTGTCAGTGGCCGTCTGGCAGAAGTTTCGTCAAAATATTAGACGGGTTGGGCATGGCGCAGGGGTTGGGTACCGATATTGGTCGCAGGAAACTGCAGGTTTCTTTCTGTTGTCGGTGGCATATTTACTGGGCGAGCGATCCACACTGTTTATTTCTGGTCTATTTTTACCAGCATTCGATCTAGGCCAATTTGCATTTATGTCGATGTTGGCGGGTTTGTTGATGGTTCCGCAAATGGCGGTTAATCGTGTTATCGCTCCGCAGATGGCGAATAAATATCTACAGAAAGACTTTGTAGGTCTGCGAGAAATTGTGCGAATTGCACGTTGGTTTTTGTTTGCAATTGGGGTTTGTGGGGCAGGTGTTTTGTATCTTGCTTATCCGCTGGCTGAAAGCGCGACAAATGCCAAAGGTGCGATTATACCGTCGGTTTTTTTTATTATGCTTTTGTCGGGTGTTGTTCTGTGTATCGGGGCGCCGGTAGGGATTGGCATCTCCATGATTGGTCGCCAGAGGGCAGCTGCCATAGTTTTTGGGTCTGCGGTTATTATTAAGATTCTGGCATTTTATATGCTGGTGCCAAGATACGGTATAGTGGCCTTGGTACTTGTGGAACTGGGGTATGTGATTTTATGGAATCTGATTATGGCTGGTAGGTTTTATTATTTTCTACAACTGGAAGAACAAGCCGATAAACCAGTGGTTTAGGAATGCGGGCTGTTGTCCTTCATTCCGATTACGGCGCGCAATTTTCCGTTGGTTCCGCGGGGCAGGGATTGGTGGTGCTCGGTGGTGATCTCTACCGCCCCGAGGCGGGCCAGAAGCTCGGATCGCACGCCATCTAGGTCTGTGTCTTTGAAACCTGCGCGCGTATCGGGTACCACGCGCAGGGTAATGGCCATGGGGGCGGTTTGCTCAATTTGGCATTCAACAATTGTTGACGGCGTTTTTTTGAATACCGGATCAAGACGGCCTACATAGCCCCGTTCTGTGGTGTGTAGGATATCTTCTTGGCGCCCTGTGATCGATTGAACCACCGGCATATCCCATGATTTCGCATGGCGGGCAGGGTCGGGCAGGGTGACACTATCGCCGATACGATAGCGGATCAATGGATAGGCATGGGTGGTAAAGCTGGTTACCAGCATTTCTGCGGTTTCGCCGGCCTGTGCTGGGATATCGGTGCCTGCGCGTACGAATTCAAATACGCCGCTATCGGTGTTGATCACCAGATCGCCGTTGATGTCTTGGGTGATGAAGGGCGCGCCCTCGGAGGAGGCATATTGATTGAGGATCGGGCAATCGCCAAAGGCGGCGGCGATCTCTTCGCGTTGAAAGGGTTCTAATGTTTCGGCAGTGGTCATGATCAGGCGCGGGGTGATCTTGCCCGCCAGACCATGGGCGTTGATGAAACGCGCCAAGATGTAAATTGCGCTGGGGTAGCCATCGATCAGTTCTGGCTCGTAGGTGATTAGGCGGTCTACATAGGTCAGCAGGTTTTCTGATTTCAGATTATACGATGACATCAGCATCTGGCGCATCGGCCAGTTCATCCGCCAGAACACCTTGGTCTGTTGGGCATTTGGAAACAGGGTGCGCCCAGAAAATCGCACGGATTTTGGCAAGAGGGGTATGTCAAACTGTGCGAACATACGCTGTAATGTGGCGAAACGGGTGCGGGTGTCTGCGGGCGTAAATGCCACCGAAATCGGCGTGCCGGTGGTGCCAGAGGTAAAGCTCTTGTTCAGCGACTTGGGGTCATATTTGGTGCTGGCGATGCGATCAGTTTCGCGGCGCAGGGTGTCCTTTTCTAGGATCGGACAGTGTTGCAGATCAGATAGGCTGTTTAGGCTGTGGGGGTCGAAGCCCGCCTGTTTAAAGGCGGCCGTGTAATGGGGGCAGGTATCCTGTGCATGGATAAGGAAGGCGCGCAATTTATCCAGTTGCAGCTGTTCTAGCTCTGCGCGCGGGCGGCTTGCCTGTGCGATTAACTGTGCCAGTTCTGTTTTAAACCCAGCGCCGTAGCGCTGCTTGCGAAAAATTGTCCCTTGCACGGATATCAGCGCGTTTTGCGCCCAGATTGGTAATCGGGGATAGATCTGCTCGGCGTGTTTCTGCAATCCCATGGTGTTAGTGCGCCGCTTGGATCAGGGTCTCGATCACACGATCCTGATCTGATGTGGAAATATAGGGGTGCATGGGCAGGCTGATCACCTGAGTAGCCGCCAGATTGCCGTGGGGCAGGGTGGCGGTATCATCGGCCACTGCGGGTTGTTGGTTCAGCGGCAATGGATAGTGGATGGCGGTGGGGATGCCAGCGGATTTCAGCGCATCCTGCACCTGATCCCGGTTGTTCACGCGCAGGGTATATTGGGCCCATGCGCTGGTGTTTTCGGGGGCAATATCGGGCGTGGTGATGCCATTGTGGCCGGCAAAGCCCGCAGTGTAGTAATCGGCCGCTTTTTGGCGGGCCTTTAGCTCGTCGTCTAATATTTCCAATTTCGGCAGTAGAATTGCGGCCTGTAGCGTATCTAGGCGGCTGTTCACGCCAACGCGAATGTGGTGATAGCGGCGATCTTGGCCATGGCGCGCGATTTGGCGTAATACCACGGCCAAATCTGGGTCGGATGTGAAAATCGCCCCACCATCGCCGTAGCACCCCAGCGGTTTCGAGGGGAAAAAGCTGGTGCAGCCGATGGTGGTTAAGTTGGCGGAGCGTTTGGATTTATGTGTGGCACCAAAGCTCTGGGCCGCGTCTTCGATCACGGGGATATTGTGGCGCGCGGCAATTTCGTTGATTGCATCCATATTGGGGCACTGACCATAGAGGGATACGGGGATAATCGCCTTGGTTTTGGGGGTGATTGCTGCCTCGATCAGGGCAGGATCTATGGCGAATGTGATGGGGTCAATATCCACATAGATGGGTTTTGCCCCCAGCACCGCTACGGTTTCAGCGGTGGCGATATAGCTAAACGCGGGGGTGATCACATGGTCCCCATACCCCACACCCACAGCCATCAGCGCAACCTGCAACGCATCGGTGCCATTGGCACAGCTGATGCAATGGCTGGCACCGGTGAAATCGGCCAGCCGCTCTTCGAGTTCCTGCACCTCTGGGCCGTTGATATATTGGCCATGGGCCAGCACGGCGGCGATACCTGCATCGATTTTTTCGCGCAGGCGGTCTTGTTGGGCGGCCAGATCGATGAAGTTCATTTAGGCCTCTTCCATGCTCAGCGCGCCGTTGTTTAGCGTGTATTTCGCACCTGTGTGCGGGCAGGTGGTTGCCCCAAATCCCGTTAGCGGTAGGTCTATTTGCTCGCCGTAGGCACTCATCCAGCCGATCTGGCGGGCAGGGACGCCAACCATTAGCGCAAAATCGGGCACATCTTGGGTAACAACCGCGCCCGCACCAATAAAGGCGTGCTGGCCGATGGTGGTACCGCAGACAACGGTGCAATTGGCGCCTAGGCTGGCGCCGCGGCGCACCAATGTATCGCGGTATTCATCGCGCCGTGGCACCAGTGCGCGTGGATTATAGACATTGGTAAACACCATTGATGGCCCGCAGAAAACGCCATCCTCTAGGGTGACGTTATCATAGACGGAGACATTGTTTTGTACCTTGCAGCCATCGCCTATTTCAACGCGGTTGCCTACAAAGACACCTTGGCCCAAGGAGACATTGGTGCCGATTTTTGCACCAGAGCAGATATGCACGAAATGCCAGACACGGCTGCCGGCGCCGATTTGGGCACCTTCGTCTACGATGGCGCTGGGGTGGATGGTGGTGCTCATTTCACGATATCTTTTAGCATTGGGTGATAATCGCCGACCAGCCCTGTGGGGGTGGCATCACGAATGGTGGAAACCGCCTGAATAGCAGTGCGGTTTTCCTCTAGGCCGAAGCCGCGCCCTGCCAAAATTTCTTGGTAGCTGCGGGTGTGCAGATCGGTGAATCCGCCAGAGAATTCGATCTCTTCGCCATTTACAGTGATCGAGCGATAGGTGCGTTGGCCCTGATCGCGCAGTTTGGCGGGCACATCTGTTTCGTCTAGCGACAGCACCCAACGGACGCGGGCGTTTTCATATTCTAGAAAGCCAGCCGCCTTGGTTGGCTCGTTCATATGGGTGACGTTATCTTGTAGATTGCCAAAGAGGAAATACAGCATATCAAAGAAATGCACGCCGATATTGGTGGCAATACCGCCTGATTTATTCACATCGCCCTTCCAGCTTTGCAGGTACCAATTGCCCCGCGAGGTTACGTAGGACAGGTCGACCTCGAATTTTTTGTCCCTTGGGGCGGCGGCGATTTTATCGCGCAGGGCGATGATGGCGGGATGCACGCGCAATTGTAGGATGGTGTGGATGTTGCGCCCTGTGGCCTGTTCCATTTCAATCAAACCATCGATGTTCCATGGGTTCAGTACCAGAGGTTTTTCGCAGATAGCATCGGCGCCTGCACGCAGGGCAAATCGAGAATGGGAATCATGCAGGTAATTGGGCGAACAGATCGCCATATAGTCGATTGGCGCGGTGCCGGTGCGCTGTAGCTTGTCTATGTGGCGGTCAAAGCGTTCGAATTCGGTGAAAAAATGCGCATCTGGAAAATAGCTGTCGATGATACCTACGGAATCGTTGGGGTCAAAGGCAGCAGACAGGGTGCCTTCGGTTTCTTTGATGGCCTGCATGTGACGGGGTGCGATATATCCAGCGGCACCGATCAGGGCGAAGTTTGTCATGTTCTTTTCCAATTCTTTTACAGGCGCAGGTCCGCATCATCTGCGGATAATACATATTTCAAATCATATAAAACCGAGGTTTCTTTGCCTAGGGTGCGGATGCCCTTGGCACCCATGTCGCGGAATTCATTATGGGCTACGGCCAGCACCATGGCATCATAGCTGGCGGGCTCGGGCGTCTCGATACAGCTGATGCCGTATTCGGCGCGGGCCTCATCGCAATCAATCCATGGATCATAGACATCGACCTCTACCCCGTATTCGTGCAGTTCTGCGATGACATCCACAATGCGGGTATTGCGCAGGTCCGGGCAATTCTCCTTGAAGGCCAGCCCCATGATCAGCACCTTTGCGCCGTCAACCTGAATGCGTGCTTTCAACAGCTGTTTGACCAGCTGGCTGGCCACATAGGCGCCCATGCCATCATTCAGGCGTCGTCCAGCGAGGATAATTTCTGGGTGATAGCCAATTTCCTGCGCCTTGTGGGTCAGGTAGTAGGGGTCTACGCCGATACAGTGCCCACCGACCAAGCCAGGGCGGAAGGGTAGGAAATTCCACTTGGTACCCGCGGCCTTTAGCACCTCTTCGGTATCGATGCCCATGCGGTTGAAAATCAATGCCAGCTCGTTAATCAGGGCGATATTCACATCGCGCTGGGTGTTTTCAATCACCTTGGCGGCCTCGGCCACGCGGATAGAGCTGGCCTGATATGTGCCTGCGGTGATGATTTCGCGGTAGAGCGCATCGACCAGATCAGCCACCGCGGGGGTAGAGCCAGAGGTGACCTTCTGGATTGTGGGCAGGCGGTGCTGTTTGTCGCCTGGGTTAATGCGCTCTGGGCTGTAGCCTGCGTAAAAATCGCGGTTGAATGTCAGGCCCGAGGTGCGTTCCAGCACGGGTACACAGTTTTCTTCGGTGGCACCGGGGAAAACTGTGCTCTCATAAATTACAATATCGCCCTGTTTCAGCACAGAACCGATTGTCTCAGAGGCCTTTATCAGGGGGGTTAGATCGGGGCGGTTGTGTTCATCAATGGGTGTGGGGACGGTTACGATATAGCAGGTGCATTCTGCCAAATCGGCGGTTTGGGTGCTAAAGCGTAACTGTTTTGCCTCGGCCAGCTCATCACTGCTGACCTCTAGAGTGGAATCCTGGCCGTTTTGCAGGGCATCCACGCGGGGCTGGTTGATATCAAACCCGAGTGTTGGGCGTGATTTGCCGAATTCCACCGCCAAGGGCAGGCCCACATAGCCCAGACCGATAACTGCTATTTTTAAATCAGATAATTGATGCATTTTTGTGATCCCAAAGACCTAAACTTGATAATAATCGCGGTACCATGCCACAAATTTTGCAACGCCGACCTTGATATCGGTGCTGGGCTGATAACCAGTTAAATTTTTCAACAGATCCGCATTGGCCCATGTGGCGGGTACATCGCCTGTTTGCATGCCCATGTAATTGCGGATGGCGGGTTTGCCCAGCTCTGTTTCGATGGCGTCGATGTAATCGAGCAGGCGCACCTTGTCTGAATTGCCGATGTTGACCACGCGAAAGGGGGCCACGGGGGACAGGCTGTCGCCCTCGGGGATATCGGCGGGTGTTTCGGGGCGTTTGGGCGGTGTATCGATCAACAGGCGGATGCCTTTTACCAAATCTTCTACATAGGTGAAATCGCGGTACATATCGCCGTTGTTGTAGATATCAATTGGCGTATCTTCCAAGATGCCTTTGGTGAATTTAAACAGCGCCATATCGGGGCGCCCCCAAGGGCCGTAAACCGTAAAGAAGCGGAACATGGTGGTGGGGATATCCCACAGGTGCGCATAGGAATGGCCCATGTTCTCACCGGCCTTCTTGGTGGCGGCATAGATGGTCATGGGGGTTTCGGTTTTTTCACGCTCGTTAAACGGCATCACATCGTTTGCGCCATAAACCGAAGAGGTCGAGGCCATCAGCAAATGCTCAGGCGCCAGCTCGCGCGCGGCCTCCATGATATTGAAGGTGCCTATAACATTGCTTTCGATATAGGCGCGGGGGTTTTCTAGGCTGTAGCGCACGCCAGCCTGTGCGGCCAGATGCACGATTGCGTCGGGTTCAAAGGGATCGATGGTGGCGCGCAGAAAGTCGTTATCCTCTAGCTGGCCTTCAACGAAGCTGAAGCGTTCGTTTTGGAGCAGCAGCTGGGTACGCCGCTTTTTAAGGTTTACGTCGTAGTAGTCGCTCATACCATCATAGCCAAGAACGGTGAAACCCTCGGCCAGCAACAGTTTGGCCAGATGAAAGCCGATAAAACCAGCGGTTCCAGTGATAAAGACGCGTTTTGACATTATAATTCCGATAGAAGAGTTTGTACGATTTGGCGCGTGGCGCTGCCATCACCATAGGGTTTTTGCAGGCTATCGCCAGTCTGATTCTCAAGGCGCGCGGCGCTGCTGGTGATATTGGCAGGGTCGCGCACATCTACCAATTCGGCCCAGCCCATATCCAGCAATTCTACCCATTCGGTTTCGTCGCGCAGAATCGATACGGGGGTCGCGTGGAAATAGGCCTCTTTTTGCACACCGCCGCTATCGGTTAGCACCAATTTCGCGGATTGCATCAGGCGGATGATATCTAGAAAACCCAAGGGATCGGTCAGGGTTAAACCGGCCGTGAGCTGATCAAACAGCCCCGCCACGTTTAGCGCATTTCGGGTGCGGGGGTGCAGGGGCAGAACCAGTGGCATTTCACGGGCCAATTCCTGAAAGGCTGTGAAAATAGCGCGCAGGTTTTCAACACTGTCGGTATTGGCAGGGCGATGCAGGGTCGCCAGCCGGAAATGACCCTCGGTGAGGTCAAGGTCTGTAAGGATGGCGGATTTTTCCCGGGCGATATCGGCGTAGTGTAAAGCGGCGTCATACATGACATCACCGCAGTTGGTCACGCGCGCGCCTGCAATGCCCTCGGTTTTTAGATTATCCACCGCCAATTGCGTTGGTGCGAACAGCCAGTTGGACAGGTGGTCTGTCATCACGCGGTTGATTTCCTCGGGCATGGCGCGATTGAATGAGCGTAGGCCTGCCTCGACATGGGCGATCGGGATCTGATTTTGCGCGGCGGCCAATGCGCCGGCCATAGTGGAATTTGTATCACCATACACCAAAACAGCATCTGGTTTTTCGTCGAGTAGGACGGTTTCGATTTTTTCCAGCTGACGGCCGGTCATCTGGCCGTGGCGCCCGCCTGATACCCCTAGGTTATAGGCGGGTTTGGGGATGTTCAACTCGTCAAAAAACACATCCGACATGTTTTCATCGAAATGTTGCCCTGTGTGCAGCAATGTTTCGCTGATACCATCGGTACGGGCGATTTCATGTGAAATGGTGCTGGCCTTGATAAATTGGGGACGTGCGCCAAGAATTGTGATGATTTTTTTCATAAAATGCCCCTGTGTTCTAGGCAGAGACTTAACAACCCTTGCCAGAATGTCTAGTAGTGGGTTGGCAAATTTCTATATAGGCGGTCTGATGCATTTCTGGCTGGACAGGCCACTGAAACCAAGGCAGATATCTGAGTGATTGATGCAGGATTTCTTATGAAAAATTATCTTTTGGTTGCCTATGCCTATCCCCCGATCAGCGCCCCTGGTGCGGTGCGTGCCACCCGCCAGATTGCGCATCTAGAACCATTAGGTTGGCGCGCCACTGTTGTGACCGTGCAGGATGGGTATAGCCTGCGCAAGGGCGGGCTGGCTGATCCATTGGATAATCAGGGTGGGCGTTTGTTGCGCATCAAGGATCCGGTTGCACAGGCACATGGGCGCATTATCGCGCCATCCAGCGAGGCGCCAAGCCTACGCCAACGGGTATTGGGGCGATTAAAAGCGTTGGCGAATGCGGTTATTTTTCCGGATCGCTCGATCCTATGGGCGCTGGGTGTGCGCAAAATGGCCAAGGCGATACCGAATGATTTTGAGCTGGTCTATTCCAGCTCGCCCACCGCGTCTTCGCATTTGGCTGGTTATTTTCTGGCGCGCCGCTTGGGGGTACCATGGATTGCTGAATTCCGCGATCCACTTAGCTGGATTTCAGAAAAGAACACCATGGGGGCGATCCGCAGATCATTGCTGTGTAAATACGAGGCTTGGGTGGTCAAGCGCGCAGATGCGGTTGTGGTGGTATCTGAGGCCTTTGCGGAGTATTTTAGCGGGCTTTATCCGGATGCGGATATTGTTTCAATTGCCAATGGCGCGGTGTTTGACGAGACGCAGCTAAAGGCCGTGTTGGACGCGCGTGCGGCGCGCGGTCAGGGCGAAAAATTGCGTCTGGTCCATACGGGATCTTTTTATAATGGTGAGCGCCCGATTGCGCCTTTGATCGAGGCTGTGAAGCTGGCGCAGGAAAAACACGCTGTGGCCTGCGAAATTTTATGTGCGGGCAATGATGCGCATTTGGCCACAGCGGCGGCCAAAGAGCTGGGCTGTCTTGAAATGGTGAAAGATCTTGGGGTTCTTAGCCACGCCGAGACCGTGGATTTATTGCAATCGGCCGATGCGACCCTGTCGTTGTTACATAATGAAGATCTGGGTAAAATCTCGATCATGTCAAAATTCCTGGACTACCTGCCCGCGGGGGCACCGATTTTGAATCTAGGGGCACATGATGCGATGTTGTCACGGATCATCCGCGAGGACAGTGCGGGGGGCAGTTTTGAATATGGCGATACCGATGCGATTGCCGCATGGATTGCGGATCTGCCCAATATGGCACAACCGGATACCGTGGCCTTGTGCCAAAAATGGTCGGCCGAGAATATGGCGAAGAATGTAGCTGACTTGATGGCGCGGGTGTTGGGCTAGGGGCGCCCTACAATTTGGCCTAGCTTCTTGAAAAACCGCATGCGGGTTTCGCGGCCCAGCAGATTTTTGACGATGCGCTGGCGTTCTTGTTTATCCCATAGGCCATAGCGCATGAAATCTGTGATGAAGTAGCCGAAATACAGCAGGCTGTTTAACGGCGAATTTTGGTTTGTGTAGGTGTAGAGCGCATAGCGCATCCTTAGGCTTAGGGAATGGGGGGCGCTTAACTCGTCGGCACCGCAAAATTTGATGCAGAGGTATTTCCAAAAATCCAGATCCTGAGGGCGGTTAATCGCGGCAAAATGTGCATCCAGCGCGCGCTGTTGGTCTGTGTCTAGGCGGCGATACAGCAAATAGCCTTCGAAGATATTGCGCAGTCTAAAATTGGCATGAACGGCGCGTTGATCGCCGTATTGGCTGTGGATGATATTAATGATCAGCTGATCCACAGGGCTAGGGGCATATAGGCCAGGCATGGCCTCTTGGGCGTTGGTCGCAAGACTTTTGGGCATGAATGCCTGTGCATGTTTTGCGATTAAATCTTGGTGCAGCTCTACGCGTTTTTTATAGGGTGGTTTGAACAGCGCGGGCAGGTGGTGGTGGGCCTTGCGCGCACTGCGCAAATAGTCTGTATCTGCCGTGGCAAGGTCAAAGGCTTGGTCTTGTGCCGCATATCCCATTTGCTGGAACTGGCGTAGAGTTGAGGTGCCTTGAAAGTAGAAATCCAAATCGGCCAAAAACCTGTGTGCAACGCTGGGGTATAGATCATCAAGCAGGCGCAACCCGCCTTTGAGAACAATCATGGGATCTGTTGTGTTTTGATGAAAGGCATCCGCGATCTCTATCAGCTGTTCTTTGCTTTGCTGACCCTGTGCCAAGTGATGCAGATAGGCGAATTTCAGCTCGCTTTTTAGCGCGCTGGGAATCAAGGGATGCCAGGTTTTGGTCTCGATCAGCAGGGCCACCAGATTGGTCCAAACGCGGCTCTCGCGGGCCAGTTTGCGCGTTTTTTCCCAGTCTTTACTGAGCAGGATCAGGGTTTCGGCCAGCTGTTGATCCGTGCCGCGGCCAAAATATCCATAACGCAAAACTGTAGAAATATATGTGAGGGTTGTTATTTTATTCACGGATTTGGCTCTTTTTTTGTCATTGTACGAACTATATCGGGGCGGGTGGTTTACATCCAGTGATTTGACTATATTTAGGAGACTGGTTGCAAAATAATGCTCGGCCAGAGCCCTGTTGTTGTTTAGGTATATTAAGGAATTGAACGCCGTGAAAAATGCAAATGTACCGAGTGCCGTAAAATCACAAGCGAATGCAGATGATATTGATCTGTTTTGGATCCTAAAGGTTCTGTGGCGCGGTAAATTCATTGTTGCATTCACTGCATTTGTTGGGTTCACGCTGGGTGGTTACTATGCCTTTCGTGTGGCGGTACCAATCTATCCTGCAACGGCATTGTTGGTTATGGAAACCGAACGCCAGAATGTGGTTAATTTACAAAGTGTGGTTGCTGAAAATCTGATCAGCGGCAATGTGCGAGATACGGGTAAAATCAACACGGAGATGCTGGTTATTCGTTCGCGATCTATGATGAAAAAACTGGTCGACCATTTGGATTTGATGAATGATCCAAAGTACAATCCCAACCTGCGTGAGGCGGTTGTTGAGGAAGAGAAGTCTTTCTTGCAGGACTTCAGTTTGCGTAAATTTGTCTGGGGATTGTTTTCGGATGCCAAGCCCCAAGAGAAGATTGTGCTAACCAATGAGCAAGTGCAGGAAGGGTTGATCAGCCGCCTGAATGGGTTTTTTGCACTTTCCCCTGTAGAGCGCACCTTCGCGTTTCAAATCACCGCACGTTCAACCGACCGCGCCGAGGCTGTGCGCATGGCTAATGGCTTGGCCGCGGTCTACATCCAAGATGGCATCGATCAGAAATTCGACGTCACCGAAAAGGCGAGCGAGTGGCTGAGCCAAAAAGCGGCAGAGCTGAAGGCAGAGATTGATGCGGATGAAAATCGCCTGCGTGAATTCCAAGATAGCACAGATCTGGTCAGTGCCGAAAACTTGGTGGCGCTGAACCGTCAGCTAAAGGACATGCGCCAACGTCTGAGCCTGTACCAAGAGGATATCGACCGTGTGAATGTACAAATGGAGCTGGCTAAACTGGCCTTGGCCGAGCAGGATATTGAAAAGTTGCGCGCCTTTGCTACGCGTCCTGCCTACGCTGCTCTTGCACCTATTTTGGGCAATACCCGTTGGGACTTGACCGATATCCATACCAGCCTTGATCGCCGTATGCAGGATTTGAAGGTTGAATCGATCAGTGCAACACAAAAATTACAGGGATTATCAATTTCAGAGCAGGCGCTGAAGCAACAGGTCGAGCGCCAGTCCAGCGATTTGTTGAAATTACGCCAGCTAGAGGGCCAATTGCAGGCCAATGGATTGCTCTACGAGAGTTTTATCACCCGCCTGAAAGAGATCACCTTGCAACAGGGTTTGTTTGCCCCCACCACACGCTTGTTGTCCGAGGCCACCCCACGGCGCGCCACGTCCCCGCGGCGCAGCGTGATTATGATGCTGACACTGTTGATGGGCATTGGTGCGGGTATAGGAATATTATTCATTCGTGAGATCATGAACAATGCATTCCGTGCGCCAGAGGAATTGGAAGACTATACCAACCTGCGCGTTTTGGGTGTGGTGCCAAAACTAAAGGTGAAAACCCGCAAGGATGTTTTGACCTATACGCAGGATCACCCCACCTCTGCGTTTAGTGAATCGGTCAACAATTTGCGCACCTCGATTTTGCTGGCTGATATCGAGAAAGAGCCGCAGGTGATTATGATTACGTCTTCAACCCCTGCAGAGGGTAAGACATCTGTTTCTCTTTCCTTGGCGCAGAATATGTCTGGGCTGGGCAAAAAGGTTCTGTTGATGGAGTGCGATATCCGCAAACGGATTTTCTCGGAATATTTCGATGTTGGCTCTTATCCTGGTTTTGTGTCTCTGATGATGGGAACGGCAGAACTAGAGGATTGCTTGATCAAGCCAATGGAGAACGGGCCGCATATCATTTCCGGTGATAAAACATCGTCTAATGCCACGGATGTGTTCTCTTCTCAGAAGTTCATAGATCTGTTGGCGCGGCTGCGCGAGGAGTATGACTATATTATCATAGATACGCCACCTGTGCTGGCGGTGCCGGATGCGCGTGTGATTGCGCGCCATGCAGACAGTATTGTGTATTCGGTATTGTGGGATGGTACCACCAAGTCCGAATTGCGCGCAGGCTTGAATATGCTGGAAAGCGTGGGCACCCCAGTGGATGGTTTGATCCTGAACATGGTGGACGTGAAGAAGGTCAAGAAATACGGCTATAGCGGTAACTATGGTTATTACTATGGTAAGAACAGCTACTATACCGCCGATTAGCCCACTGTAGCAGTCCCTGCATCAACGGTGATAATCTGATCTGCATTTTCCAATGTGGGCAGGCGGTGGCCGATAATGATCATCGTTAAATCACCATGCAAGGTCTGGATGGAATCGCGAATGCGTAATTCATTTTCCAGATCCAGCGCAGAGGTTGCCTCGTCTAGGATCAACAGCTTTGGTGCATTCAGCATGGCGCGTGCCAGCGCAATGCGTTGACGCTCGCCACCCGATAGGCGAATGCCACCATCGCCCACCACCGTATCCAACCCATCGGGTAAATCAAATACGAACTCTGCCGCGGCCTTGCGCAGCGCTTGTTCCAGGGCATCATCATCTGCATCCATACGCGCCCATAACAGGTTATTGCGAATGCTATCGTGAAACAGGAACACATCTTGGGGCACATAGGCGATTGACTGGCGCCACGCGCGCCGGTTGGCACTTGTTAATTCCTGACCATCGATGGTTATTTCGCCGGTATCTGGGGTCAGCAAGCCCATGATCATATCCGCCAATGTGGATTTTCCAGAGCCAGAAGCGCCTTTGATGGCTGTGGTTTTATTTGCGGGGATATCCAGCGTGATGTCGCGCAGGGCATAGCGCCCCTCGTGGCCATAAGAGAAAGAGATATTTTTTAGGCGGATGGTGTGGTTCAACGCAAGTGGGGCCTCTGCGCCTTGATCTGGGGTATCTTGGTGCTGATCTGCCTGTGATAGGGTCTGGCTCAGGCTGTCTAGTGCGGGCTCTGCGTGAAGCAGGATATTTATGTCCGACTGTAGCTTTCGAAACATCGGCGCGGCACGCGCAAGGATCAGCACCAAGATCAGCAAACTTTCCATCTGTAGGGTCAGATAGTCTAGCCCGATGATCAGGAATCCCGCCAGAAACAGCGCAATAATCACTTGAAATAATGCCCCCGCACGGGCGTTCACGCGGGTGAATGCCAGCCGCTGATCCCGCAGGTTTTGCATGATTTGTTCCATAACCTGGCGGTGGCGGTGCTCGTTGCCCAGAATTTTGGTCAGCTTGATCCCACCCAAGCCCTCGTCGATGATCTGTTGCATCACCTTGTGGGCATTGTTTAGTCTGCGCCCTAATTGGCCTGCGCGGCTGTGTTGCTTGCGCAATAATAGTGCCGCGATCACGCCCACCAACAGCGCCACCGCAGTCATCGGCACAGACAGCGCCGCCGCCACCAGCAGATAGATTGCTAATCGCACAATATTGACCAAAAACTGTATGGATACAGACAGACCCTGAGAGATGCGCGCGATATCATTTAGCAACAGGCTGGTGTGATCGGATTTACGCAACCCCAGCAACCATTTCCACTGTGCCCCCAACAGGGCGGCAAAGGTCTGGCTGCGCAGATCGTCCATCAGCTCTAGCTGGATCCGCTGAGAAACCACCGAGCGCAGATAGTCAATAATGGCGCGCAAGGCCACAAGGCCCACAAAAATCATCACGATAGACTTGGTGGTATTTGGGACGCCAAATTGTTGTACCATCTGTCCGACGCGCGCGGCCATTCCCCCGCTGTCGGCTGATTGACTCTGTAGGCTGGCCAAGAGCGGCACCAACAACAACAGGCCAATGCCCTCGGTTAGCCCAGCGAGGGTGGTGGTGGCAAAAATCAGCGCGGTTTTGCGTGGGGAATGGCGCCATAGCAGGGATAGAAAGCGGGTGAAAATCATGAGCCGGCCTTTTGCCAAGAATCTGCGCCAAAGCTGCCAACCACAGTGTATTCATTAAAGGCATGGCCGCCGGCCACCGCACAGGGGCCAGAGACCACCCAAGCATGGGCCTTAAGGCAATTGTTTTTGCCCTGTTTGTTAACGCCAAAAAACATCATATAGGGCACGCCATAGAGACCCAACAGAACCCGGGCCGCGATGGCCTGTGGGAAGCAATTGCTGGTCCAGGGGGTATAGCGCGCGGCCAATTTGATCACTGCTTGAATTTGGCGCGCGCGGCGCTTCTGGGGTTTGGTTAACAGCGGCACAGCGCTCATCAGCCCCTCGCGACGACCCAATAACCGCGCAAGGCGGCGAAACTCGACCGTAAGAATCATCGCCCGCGCCGCGCCCAACATTAACCAAACCGCGGGCAACCAGACCAATGTGAACAGAGGCTTTTTTAGCAAAAATCGAAATTTGCGCAGCAGGGTGCGAATAATTGATGGCAAGTGAGTCTCTATCGTTAACGGCTTAGAAAGTTTTGTGTCGGTTTATAGGAGGTGCTGCGCATGGGCAAGTCGCCATAGTCTTGGCGCAATACAACCCAAGGATGAATTGCTATTTGAGAGAAACAAGCTAATATATTGACAGCTAAGCTTGAATTTCCAAGCAAAGATATTAAATACCCATTTGGATCGCGGGCCGATTGCAAACGGAACTGGAAAGACCGGAATGAAAAATTTTATCCGAAACCTTTCGCGTAGATCAAAGCGCCGGATCCTGATCCTCTTTGATTGCATAACAATTCTGGCCGCTCTTTATCTGGCGTTGGCCCTTGATGCTAAGGCGGCGGTGCCCATGGCGTCCTTGCAAGAGGCGGCCTTTTTGTTTCCATTGTTGATGGCGATAGGTGGGGTTCTGGTATCCTTCATCGGCCTGCCACGTATCAAGCTAAGCGCCTATGAAAACCACGGGATTGTTCTATCTGCGTTGGCTTCGCTCAGCTTGGCCGCGATGGGGTTGCTGGTTACGGCCATGTTCCCTGTGACGATCGCCAAGTCCACCTTTGTGGTTTTTGGGGGATTGTTTTTTATCATTAGCGTCACGGCGCGGTTGGTGGGGCAGAAAATCCTGTTGTTGATGTTCGAGGATGAAACCATACGCAAGCGGGTTCTGGTATACGGTGCCGGTCAGGCAGGGGGCCAGTTGGCCGCCGCATTAGCCATGACCAGCGAGGTAAAGCCGGTCTGTTTTGTGGATGATGATCCTGCCTTGGCTGGGCTAATCGTGGGCGGGTTACCTGTTATTTCCGCGCGCAATATCGAAAAAACCATCACGGATCGCCGTATTGAGCGTGTGGTGGTGGCCATCCCCTCTGCCCCCGATAGCCGCCGGCGCGAGCTGCTACGTGATCTAAGTGACCTGCCTTGCGAGGTGTTGGCCCTGCCGTCATTTATTGATTTGTTGGATGGCAAACAGGATCTGGTAGAGAGCCTGAAGCCCATTTCGCTGGATGACCTGCTGGGGCGCGATCTGGTGGATTTGGAATTACCTGAGGTGGCCCAGACCTATGCCGGAAAATCGGTCGTTATCACAGGGGCGGGGGGGTCTATCGGATCCGAGTTGGCGCGCCAACTGCTGCGTTGCGGCATCCGCCACCTAACCCTTTTTGACCATTCAGAATATGCGCTGTATTCCATCGAGCGTGAATTGTCCGAGGTGGCCCATGCCGCGGGGATCAAGCTCAGCGCCCGGCTAGGATCGGTGACCGATCCTGTGCAGGTTGGCAATTGTTTCACCACCGCTGAAGCGGAAATCGTACTGCATGCCGCAGCCTATAAGCATGTGCCCTTGGTCGAGTCCAATGAGGCCGTTGGGATGTATAACAATGTTCACGGCACTAAGGTGGTGGCTGATGCGGCGCTGGCACATGGGCTAGAGCGTTTTATTCTGGTTTCTACTGACAAGGCTGTGCGCCCCACCAATGTGATGGGCTCATCCAAACGTCTGGCGGAGCTGGTGATCCAAGATTTGGCCTCGCGCCATCAAACGCCGCTGTTTTCTATGGTGCGGTTTGGTAATGTATTGGGCTCTTCTGGCTCGGTCATCCCGCTGTTTCGCGAGCAAATCGAACGTGGAGGGCCGGTAACTGTAACCCATGGCGATGTTACGCGATTTTTCATGACTATCCCCGAGGCGGCGCGACTGGTTCTGCTGGCGGGTAGTTATGCGCGTGGTGGCGATGTATTTGTGCTGGATATGGGCGCACCTGTTAAAATTGTTGATTTGGCAGAAACTATGATCCGCCTATCAGGGCGCACCCTGCGCAATGAGCAAAATCCAGATGGGGATATTGCTGTTGAAATTACTGGTCTTCGCCCAGGTGAAAAGCTCTATGAAGAGTTGTTGATCGGGTCAGATATGCTGACCACACCCCATGCTAAAATCCTGCGCGCCCAAGAAGAAAAGCTGTCTGAGCTAGAAGTCGCTAATTTCCTACGTGATTTACAGGTGGCAGCCCAAACTGGCGATGCAGATGCAATGCGAAATATCATTATGCGCCATGTTGCCGGCCATGAAATTGCCCGCGCCAGCAGCGATACCTAGGCCGAAGACGTAGGCGTCTCCTAAAAAACACACTTTTCACTCCTGCTGTCTGTTCTCGGAATTTTGATGTAATTGCCGGTGTGGTCTGCTATTCAGAGGGAAAATTTTGAGGCCGAAAATGGGGAAATCCGTGCATATAATTTCTACGCGACTGGCTGGGGTGCTGGCATCCTGTTCGGCCTTGTGTCTCGCCACCCCAATCACCGCGCAAACCTTGGGCTTTGGGGCATCGACCAACCATTATGGTGGCACGGGCCTAATTGATATGCCTACCGCCGAAAGCCAACCTGACGGCGAGCTAAGTGTTACCATGGCTGGTTTTGCGGGCACCACACGTGGGGCATTTGCCTTTCAGATTTTGCCGCGCCTGTCGGGTACATTCCGCTATACCCGATTGGCCAATTGGATACAGGGCGGCGACACCTATGATCGCAGTTTCGATATGCAATATCGCCTGCTAGACGAGGCAAAATATCGCCCCGCAGTGGCCATTGGCCTGCGGGATTTTCTGGGCACGGGGATTTATAGCGGCCAATATCTAGTGGGTACCAAGAACATTGGCACCAAGCTAAAGGTCACCGCGGGTCTTGGTTGGGGCCGTTTCTCCAACAGCGATGAATTCCAGAGAGATACCTCAGGCAATCCAGGTGGAACATTATTATACCGCGAGTGGTTTACAGGGCCAGTGGGCGGATTTGCGGGGATTGAATGGCAAACACCTGTTAAGAACCTGCGACTAAAGGCCGAGTATAGTTCCGATAGTTATATCCGCGAGAACCGCATTGCGGGCGAGCGAACCGAGGCAACCTTTGAGCGCAAATCATCGCTGAATTTCGGGCTGGAATATGACACCAAATGGGGTGTGACGTTGGGCGCCTATCACATGTATGGCTCTGAGTTGGGTTTTAGTGTGCGCACATCTCTAAACCCGCATCGCGGCCGTGGGATCGCCGAGCGTGCCCCCCGCCCGATTGCCGTGCGCGGCCCTGATATCGATCGCGATACCTCTTGGACAAAAATCAACGGGATCTCGCAAACAGCGCGCAAACAACTGGACAAGATTCTGAATCGCGATGGCATGGCGCTAGAAGGTCTGTATTTTTCAGGCGAAACCGCCGAAATTCGCGTGCGCAATTCCCGCTATGTATCCACCGCTCAGGCGGTAGGGCGCAGTGCGCGCGCCATGGCCCGCGTTTTTCCAGATTCCGTAGAAAAATTTATTGTGGTACCTATGGTTGATGGGCTGGCCACCGCCGCATTTCATATCGAACGCAGTGACCTAGAAGAGTTCGAAAACCATCCGAATGCCGCGCGCATGATGGCCGGGCGAGTGGAAATCAACGATGCTCGTCTACTAGAATCAGGCGAGGGGGCTGTTTCTGGCCTGTATCCCGCGTTTAACTGGTCTTTGGCGCCTTTTGTTTCTGTACGTATTTTTGATGCCAGCAACCCCTTTGCAGTCAGTGCAGGCATTCGCCTATCTGGGGCCTATCAACCGCGCGCCGGGCTAACCTTTGCCGGATCAATCGTAAAGAATCTGAAACATGATGATGTATCATTCGACGATGTAGTCAGCGATGGTCTACACCGGGTGCGCACCGATTCTGGACGCTACAATGCCGAAGGCGACCCCTCTCTGGAGCGCTTGACCGGCGAGTATCTGTTTAAGGTGCGCCCCGATACCTATGGCCGCGTGACCGTAGGATATCTAGAAAAAATGTATGGTGGTGTCTCGGGTGAAATTTTATGGAAACCAGCCGACAGTAAATGGGGGTTTGGGGCCGAGCTGAACTATGTGAAGCAACGTGATTTTGACCAGCGCTTTGGGTTCCAAGATTACGATGTGGTCACGGGCCATGTTTCTGCATATTTGGATTTGCCGCGCGGATTTGTGGCGCAATTGGATGTGGGGCAATATCTGGCGGGCGACAAGGGTGGTACCATATCGCTACACCGAACCTTTGGTAATGGTTGGAAGGTGGGCGCCTATGCCACCCTTACGGATGTGCCCTTTGAAGAGTACGGTGAGGGCAGTTTTGACAAAGGTCTGAGCCTGACAATCCCGCTGGGGTGGGTTACTGGTCAACAAAATCGACGCTCTATCGAAAATACATTGGCCTCGCTTACGCGTGATGGTGGCGCGCGCCTAAGGGTGCAGAACCGCCTCTATGGCCTAGTTGAAAATTCACACGCCACAGCGGCGTCGGCCTCTTGGGCCAGATTTTGGAAGTAGTTATGACACGTAAAAACGCAGTTCTATTGGCATTAGTTTCTGGGATAGGCCTCAGCGCATGCGGGTCAAAAGGCCAGGAGCGCCCACAAATTTTTGGCGGTGCGATCACACAGGCCATTGTAAAAGCCCGCCAAGAGCAAAAGGCAGGCCCAGTGCAACAAAAGACCGTATCAGCACAATCCCTAGAAGCGATCAAAACGTCGGTAGTGCTGGTTTCTGTACCGCGCATTGGCTACCAGAGCTATGGAACCCAGATTTCAGATAATGGTGGTTATGTTAATTATCGAACTAAATCCCAGCAGTCCTTTACCACCAATGGCGGACAGTTAACCGGGACAAATGGTTTGGCCTTTGATCTGATGTCTGCCGAAACTGGTTACGGGAAACGGGTTTATCGGTTCTTGTCATCGACCAATTCAATTCGCACACTTACTGTGAACTGCGAAGAAACCAAAACCGCCACTGAGACCATCGAAGTGCACGGCAAAAACTATCTAACAACCCTGACTGAGGAAACCTGTCGCAATGCCAGCAACGCATTTCGAAATCGCATCTGGCGCGACAAATCGGGTGAGCCACGCAAGGCTGAACAGTGGGTCAGCTTTGAAATGGGGTTTGCAGTGATTGAATGGGTTAATTAGGGGTCGCGCCAACGTCGGCGCACCCCCTAGTTTATTTGCTTTAGCGTTGGCGAATTTTGCTTGATATAGCCACAGGGCACGTTTGGCGCTGGCGAGCCCAGACGTATAATCCAATAGCCAGAAGTCGATCCAACGATTGATTTAATCGTATTACCCGCACCCCAACTGAAGCGCACGGTGCCCTTGGTATCGCGATAAACCTTGGTTGGACCGGTGGTTTTAAACCGCACAGCTAATGCTTGTTTGTTGCATTTAGAATTGCCCACTGACTTAGCGGGCTTTGGGGCCGGTTTCCTTGGCGCAGGCACCACTGTTTTAGGCTTCACAACGGCTGTAGGCTTAGCCACCGCTGGGAATGCTTCGAAGCCAAAGTTCGCGGCGGTAACATATCCTTTGCCGCCCTTAATACGCAGCCACTTACCACCGCGTGCAATAGAATGACGCTCGATCGCAATGATCTTACTGCCTTGCTTCACCTGCCCTGTTATTGCGCTTTGGGTGCTTGGGCCCTTGCGAATATTGGTGTTTTTCTTGGCATAATATGTCGTGTTTGGCAATTTAACCACGGTAGCAGTTTTTGCAACCGGCTTCGCAGGAGACGCGGGAACGGCGGTTGATGCCGTTTCGGCGGGTTTTTCCACAACCTTTGGTGCGGGCTTTGCAAGCTCGAAACCATCGGGCATTGGCTTTAGGCGGGCATATTCCTCCGCCATGGGCATATCATCAAAACGAGGCGTCTTGTCCGTGCCAAGAACATTGGTTTTGGCCAATAAGAACTGCAATGTGCCTGTGTTATATTTGGCCAATGCATCCTCTAGGTAATCTACGGTTGCCGCGCGACGATTGCGAGACAGCGCCCGCAGCACGGATTTGGTTTTGGCCTCTACCAAGACCTGCTCCAGTTTGCGTACCAAAACATAAGCCTCGCCTTCGGTTGCGGCTCGTTTGATTGCATCGCTGGTCTTTGTCGATGCAATCAATCCTTGGTACATTTCCTGTGCTTTGTCTTCATCCGTGGCAATCATTTCAAAAGCGGCACTGAGCGTTTGGAAATCCTCTTTGATTAAATCGGATTGCGCAAACAGCGCGCTGCCACTCCCAATGGCCAAAGCAGACACAGTAACCAATATTTTGAAGCTTGGTATCATCCCCTTCACACCCAACCTTATTGCGCAGATTGCGCACAGATATCGCCTGCCGCAATTCTGAACCCAAGTTTTGGGCGCAGGCTGTTGTTGGACACACAGCTTGCGTTGATCTCGCCGCCAATATCATTCAGCACCAGATTCTTGCCAATGGCCGATTCCGCACCACATGCATCAGAGAACAACTCGCCAACCGGTACAGAAATGGCCTCTCCACTTTGGGATTTAGCCAAAACCGTAGCGACCGCGGGGGCAACACATACAGGTTTCTGAACTGTTTTTGACACATATTCCGCATAGCGGCGCGCCAACCAGTAAGAGATATTAACCGCTGTCCCTGCCGCGCCTTCTTGAACGTTGGCGATCTCGGTTTTGATATCCCCCTGTTGTGGGCGCAGCGAGTCATTGAAGGTCTGCATCTCAGCCATTGTTACAGGTTTGCTATCGATACAGAATCCAAGCGATGTATTATCATTCGCCGGCAGCGCGATACCCGCATCCAGAGCGGCCTTCTTCACCGCGTCTGACCCTTGGATCAGCTGTTCATCACTTAGGATAACCGGATGCAGTGTATAGCCAGCATCGAACGCACAGTTGATCAATTCACCCGCATCAAAGCGCGTAATTAGAGATTGCACGGCGGCGATCGCATCCGTTAGGGATGCGTTTTTCTCTAGGATATTTGCATCTGCAGGTGCCAATGTGGCGGCAACCTTGATGTATTCTGGGTGGCTGGCCAGGGGCGATGCCGAAACATCTGTGACCAACGCATCATACTGACCCTGCAATGATCCATTCGTGGCCTGTGCAGCGGCGAATGCATCGCTGGCCTTGTCCAGATTTGCAATGACGGCATAGGCCTTAGAGGCATAATCATCATAAGAGGTCTGATCATGCGGGATATTCACCTCTTTCAGATCTTCGTATTCTGATACCGCAAATGTGTACTCTGGGATAAAGAACCCAACGCCATCCTCTTTTAGACCAGCCTCGGTTACCTTAATTTCCTCTAGCAATTCGCGGGCATCTAATTCGATGTTGCCACGCTTGGCCAGCCCATAACCGGTTTCACATTTTTGGAAATCCTCGCGCACCATATTGGCCGTATCAACAGATTTGATGTGGTTCAAAATAGACGATAGCTCGGCCCAGATTTTGGTATTTTCGATGCCATTCACACCTTCGATGCTGGACATCATAGCGTTGCAGGCAGACTGGCCCTCGGCCCATTGCGCCTCTAGCTTGTCCATTTCACCGGCCAAAGATCCACTGATTTTGCTCAGAATTGACCAATCTTTATAGGTCGAAAATGACTCACGGTTCACAAATTGGCTAGATAGAGTCGCGATTTGCGGCTCGTCTATCCATTTGTTTTTATTGGCGGTTTCCAGTGCAGATTCAATGTTTTGTGTCAGGCGTGGCAGTTCTGCGGCCAGACCCTCCATGTGTGAAGACATCTGTCCCAGGCTGGCATCTAGGCCACTTAATGTGTTGAAGAAGCCCACAAACCCTGCGGTTTGCTCTGGTAGACCTGCCGCTTTCAGCTCTGCAAAGGCATCGCTGGCATCTTTGAATCCAATGTTGGCATCCCCTGCGTCTGCTTTGTCCAATGCGGCTAGGGTTGCCTCGGTTGCGCTAAAGCGCTCGTCCCCCGCCTTGGTCAGGCGTTTCAAATCAAAGGCCTGCAATTTCGACAATGCCGCCTTCTTCTTGGCCAGATTTTCACTAGAAATTGCTAATGGCGCTACGTTACGCACACGTGACAGCAATCCTTTCTCTTCGCTGGATTGTTTCGTTGATTGTAGCAATTGAGTGGCAACCTCATTGTCCAATGTCGCCTGTTCCAGCCCAGATACAAAAGCAGTGTTACGTTGTTGGTTGATTTCATCAGCCAATCCGCCCAAGAGAACCTCGATCTGATCGAATTTGCGCGCTTTTTCAGCATCCGCAGCACTGGCCAAAATGTCATCCACGCTAAGGGCCGAGAAATCTGTGCCCTCTTCTACGCTGTTATCAATTCCGTTTTGGATATCGCTTTTGAATAGTGCAATTAGATCACCACGCAGCTTGTTAACCTCGGCATTGCCTTTTTCACAATAACCTTGGGTCTCTAACAGCTTGGCCTCGTCTTTGCCATTCTCGCTGATCCGCGCGTTGAAAAATTCGACATTTGCCCAATCGGACAAAGAGGTCACACGGCTTTCCTTCAAACTTGCCACGTTCTGACCAAAGGTCGAACAGGCAGCACCGGTGGCCGCATATTGCGCTTCAAGAGCTTTTTTCTTGGCATTGGATTGCATAAGCATAAACCCACCGCCGGCCAATACCAAAACAGCCGCCGCAATACCGCCGATCAACAGCGGATTGGTTCCACCGCCACCGCCAGAACGCGCCGCACCCGTGGGCACCTCCATCACGCCAACATCGGAAATATCACCACCCATGATGGTCATCAAACCATGGTATAGAATCTCGGCATCATCAGGGCGCACACCCTTGTCCATTGAGACCGCATAATTCATGAATTCGGAAATCTCGGGGCTGATTTTTTCGCCGGTTAGCATCGACAATTTACCCGCATCCAGCTCTAGGTCTGAATGGGCTAAGTTTGTCCATAGAATGTGATCTGTCAGCTTGCCTGAAATTTCACGCGGATCGTCGCTGGCTTCTTCATCACTGGTGAAAAATTGAATGAATGGGGCTGGCCCCATCAGGAAATACAAAATGAACTTCCCTAGCGAGTAAACGTCGCTTTCTTTGTCCTTTTGTTGGGGCGGTTCGCTGCCTCCATCAAAGACCTCTGGTGCTGTAAAGGCCGGCTCAAAGAACAGCGATTGCGCTGGTTCTTCTGCGGCAATATCGCCAAAATTCAACAGATCAACCTGCAACAGCAATGTCTCACTCTCGCGAATACAAGACAGGGTTTGATGCCCCAGCGCGCCGTGAATCATACCAAATTCATGCAGGATATTGACCGCCTGAACCAGCTTGCGCATGGCACCCAGTTTTTCTGGCATGCTGAATTTATCGTTCTGTGCCCAATCAACACCTTCGCCGCGGCGCTCCGATGCCATCATGTTTTTCTCGGAAGAACGGCGCGTAACCAAGAACATCGACCCGCCGGCATTCTTGCCCTCAATCAGCTCGATCGCCTCTGGCAAGCATTCGTGCAACGCCTCTTTGAAATAATCCTTGAATTGCGTGCGAATGATTTTTTTCGCATTGCCATTTGCCCAAACATCATCGCGCGGAACATAGATCCGCACTGGTCTGCGTGATAGGCGGTCCTCGGCCTCTACAATTGTACACCAGCCAAATTCATAGGCTTGCGCGCGGTCATATTCAAATTCCTGCGAAAGGATATCGTGCAGAGCACCGGATAGATCGGACATTGTTTCCCCTAATTCTTATTGTAATACGCTGAGACGATCGAGCGCGATTTCTGTGGTCTTCAGATGGCGATCAACCATGATGGCAATAACCTTCCCATATAGTTCTGCCGCATCAGGATATTTTTCCTGTTGCTCCATGCGCCAAGCATCTGAAAAAACCGTTAAAACCTGGTTCTTGAAATCTTCCTCTAGGGCGGTTTTTTCCTCTTCGGATAGACCGGCCTGCAAGAATGTCTTCAGCTCGTTGAATGTTTCGGGGCGATTGGACAGCGCCACCTCCATGCGGGCCGCATCTTTGCTGGTGTCAATGCTTTTTAGATCCTCGTCCAGCGCTGTCAAAACCTGTGAAATCTGTAATTGCCCTTGACTGGTGGCATTGCCGCCCGCGTTCATCATGAAATACATGCCAACCAACAGCATCAAAACCACATAGGCACCGCCACCGATCAAAATCGCCGGGCTGATAGCAGAGGCGCTTTTCTCTTTCGTGGCCTTCTCTTTCTTGGGCACCGTCAACGCCAGATCATAACGATAGCTCTGGCCCTTTTTCAGGCTAGGCAACCGAATGAAATCACCATTCTTTAGCGTGTTGCGCCGCTTTAGATGCTGATCATTTAGCAAAATACTCTTTGGTTCAAACTCAATCAGTATCCATTTGCCAGCTGTCTGTTTCAGCTCTGCAAATTTAACGCCATATGGCACACCAGACAGCTCGATGTCTGCCCCGCTACCTTTGCCGCCAAGTGTACATTCATCACCAGGAATAGAGATCTTTTGACCGATTTGCGGCCCGTCTTTAACAATTAATTCAACTAGTTCTGACATTTGTACTCGTCCAATTTATTTAAATTACAGTAGAACATAGATTTGTTTTTAGGCAAATCCTTTTTCTTCTTTCTCAAACAGCTTTGCATTACCTAAGCCCCCCCAAGCTTGCAGCGCATTTCCCGTTTGCCAATTTCTTCACACAAACGGTTACCTTCACTTTTTTCTTTTTCTTCGTCTTTTTCTTGATCGGCTCTGGCGCTGGCTCGGCTACCTTGGCCGGTTCTTCTACCTTTTTGGGTGCCGGTGTCGGTTTCTTCACCTCTGTTTTCGGCTTGGTCGTAGTAGGCGCTGGGGTGGCCACAACCTTTTTCGGGGCAACCTTGCGTGTCACACATTTTCCGGCGATCAAATCTTGATTGCTGTTACACACCAAAGGGCAAATCCGCGTATTTGGCAATTTCTGCAAATCATCCAGCAGAGCGCAGGTCGGCAGATTACTATCTGGGTTGATCTTGGCATGACGGAAATATTTGTCCAATCCCCCCTGTGAACCGCGGCCCCATGCCCCATCCGGCGCACCTACATTACAGCCCACGGCGTTCAATTTCACCTGCAAGGCACGGAAACCCTCGCGCTTTAGCACGCCATTGGGATTCTGCTCGGTACCTGCGGTACAAAATGCGGTTGCCGCAACCTTTGGCACGGCGGCCACCTCTGGTGCGCTAGGCTCTATCTCGCATTGACGATCCTTGATCAGCGCATCCGCACGGAACCCATAAACAGAATTGGGGTATTTCGCCTTAAAGCCCAGATAGGCCTCGCATGTGTTTGCGCTCTTGGCGGCATCCCAATCGGCAATCATCGCACCCGTCGTTGGGGCAATCGTGATCGCCTCTTTCACTGGCTCTTCGACCTTCTCTTCTGGCTTGGCGGCGATAATCGAATTGCCCTCTAGATTAGAGCAAAATGTCTCGCCATCTGCCTCTAGCTGGGCAAAACAGCGAAAGCCAACCTTCTCGGCCGCCACCTCTGGGTTATTCAACAGCACCGGCTCTTGCAAGAAATCCTTCAGCTTAGCCTTGCGGGCCTCTGAGGCGATTGACCATAATGCCTTCACCTGCAAATCTTTGAAATCGATCGCCAGATTGTTGCTTACGGCATCGGTCAGACCCCTGATATAGGGGCTGCGCGGGTCTGCTTGATTGTCGCCTATTGTCGCCGCGGCAATCTGCCCGTCCTTTACCGGATAGAAGGCCGATGCCCCCACCAGCTTTTCATTGCTACAGGTGCGTTTTAACAAAAATTCCCAGTGCGGCTCGTCGTTTTCATTTGGCAACGCTTGGGCACCACAGCCATTATAAATCACTGCCAACTGGCGAGGATTGTTTTCCAATAAAAAGCGCGTGATGGACTTCAGCGGGATTGTACGCTCGGCAAAGCGACGCTTGCTGAGGCGTGTTTGACCCGTGGTTGGCGTTGTGAAATTGGACGGGATGATATGGTTTGAATTATCCTGCTGATAAGTCATCGAATGGCCAGAATAATAGAACAGCAGCTCTGACGCTGGCTTCATCTTCGAGGCAAACTCGAAGACCTCTTCTTCCAAATCGTTCTTCTCGCGGTCTTGCAAAACCAAAATATTTTCTTCCGGGATTTGCAAATCCTTGATCATCTTCAAAACCGCATCACGATCCGCCTCGCTGGCAGCAACAGGCCCCAATGCTTCGTCATATGCAGCATTAACAATCATCAACGCATAGCGCTTGTTGTTCTCAAATATTTGTGGACGGGTGGGTTCTTCTACCTTTGGTTCAATCTCTACAACTTTAGGCTCTTCAACCTTGGGTTCCACCACCTCTGGCTCAACGATCTTTGGTACTACCGCAACAATCACCTTCTTTTTGGCCTCTTCGGCGGCAATGCGCAGTGCCTCTTCTTTGGCCTCTTTTTGTTTTGTGAATTCTTTGCGCTCTTCACTAGAACACACCCGCAATGCGGATGTTTTTGCGCGGAATGCATAAACCGTGCTGGGGTAATCTTCGCGGAATTGCATATATGCATGGCATGTATGTGCTTCTTTCGCCACGGCCCATGCCTCGGTAAAGCTTAGTTTTTTGGCGGGTTTATCGTCCTTCGCTGCCACTTCATCTTTTGGGTCTTCGATTTTTGGCAGAAGGGCAACCACAACTTTTTCGTCGCTCTTACAGGTTCCTGAATCAATCTTTTGACGGGCCGCAACATTTTGCAACGCGTTCTTATGCGCCGCAATAAAGGCCTCGTAATCTGCGCATTTGTCAGATTTCTTGGCCGCCGCCCATGCGATAGCCAATTGCTCTGCTGTAGGCTTTTTGGCCTCTGGTTTTGGTGCCTCTGCTACCTTGATCTCTTCTTTCGGCTCTTCGGATGCTTCGGTGGTCTTCACGTCTTCTTTTGGGGACTCTGATTTTTCTGCGACAACAGCGCCCACTGGGCCTTCACAGGTACCGGCAAGGGCCTTTTTGGCTTTGCGGGCCTGAAATGCCTTGGGGTATGTTTCTAAAAAGACCTGATAATCGGCACAGGCATTCGAGGCCTTGGCCTCTTTCCATGCCGCCGCCATTGCCAACTTACCCGCCATTGCAGCCTTCTTCTTCGCTACAGATTCTGCGGTAGCCGTAACCTGTACGATCTCGGCGTTTTCCTTGGCCTTTTCAGCGGCCTCGATATCGGCCAGCTCGGCCTTTTCCTCATCGCTCATTTCAATCTGCAAACCCTTGGCACGGGGCAGAACCGACCCATCAGATGCAACCTGTGTTGTCACCTGTGGATCTGGGGCTGGCTGATCTGGCTCTTTGGGCACCTCGGCCACGGCTACGGGCTCTGGCTTGGCCTCTTGGAAACAGCTTAGAACGCCATCAATCTCTGACTTGGCCAAACACCGCCCGCCAACACCGGCACCCCCGCTGCGCAACAGGCTCTCGCCCAGACCTTCCGCCCCGAATTCATCCGCAGCCGCTTCGCGCAAGCTTAGATCCAAACTTTCAATACTTTGGGTTGGTTGCTCTGATAACGCAACAATCATGCTTTCCAGATAGCCGCCAGCGGGAATATTTGGGTGGCCATAAATCACATTAGCGCCAGTAACAGGCGCTAGATCACAGGGCTGGTTTTTGATAATCTTCCAATGACTGGCAGCGGGATCCGCATCCAATGGCACGGCGCGGCAGGCATCATAAAATACGGTGACATGGCTGCCTTGGGCAAATCCGTCCACCAAATCCGCCAAGGCGAATGCCCCACGTTTCAGACGGCGATCCCACAAAAATTGATCCGAAGACCCCGGAATGCGCAACCCGCTCAAAAGCAGAAGATTGCCCTCTTGTTTTTGCAAGGTTAGGGAATTCCCGTGGTAATACACCAAAACCGATGCGCCCTTGGGCATGCGACTGTTCAACAGCGCCAGAGATGCGGAAATCTCACCCTTATTTGGGTTTTCCAAGAACACGACGTTATCTTTGGAAAAACCAAGGTTTTTGTAAATATAGCTGATGCTATCGCGGTTAGCGTCGGTTTCTTCTACCGGTGCAAAGCTAGCATCATAGGTCGAGTTTAGAATCACAAGACCAAATTTGACCCCGCTGTCTTTGCTCGAAACATCGGGGAAGGTCTGCGCACCAATCGGCCCGCCGGTAACCATACCCGCCAACAAAACTACGAATGCACATATAACTACATGCGATGATTTCAGAAAACGTCTCACGCTAAGCACCAAATATATAACTAAAAGCAGAACAGTAACGAGTCATAGTCTACCCTAAAATCCCTTGATTTCAAAGCTTATAGGAAGCCACTGTCTACCATTTGAACAATCGCGGGGGAGAGGAAGATTAACAAAACCGCCACCGCACTCAGTATAACGGGAATATTGAACTTGGCGTTCAACCTTTCGGCGGCCTGCGCGCCCAATTCTTCCCTTAATGTCCGCATATCCTCGGATTGTTGTTCCAAGGTTTTCTGCAATTCTGTACCTGTGCGCAACTTTTGGGTCAATTCACCCAAAATATTACGCAGCCCCTCATTGCCCACACGATTACGCAAACGCTCGAAACTGTCGATCAAATCATGCGATTTCAAATCCTCGCGTAGGATAACCAGCTCTTGGGCGATTTCATTATGCCCGAAAATGCTGTGATAGCTTTCGATTGCATCCTCGATATTGCCGTTTGATTGTACCGTTAGCAGAAAAATATCCAAAAAGAACGGGAACTGGCGCACCTGTTCTGTCATCTGCGATTGGATGCGGTCATTGGCGGTAAAGGTGGTGATGAAATAGGTCATCACCCCCGCAATCGCCGCAATAATGATACAAGAGATCAGCGCCGCGCCAAACAAAAACGCAACCAACAGGAAACAGACCGCCATAAAGATGGTGAAATTCTTGACCCCACGGGCATATTGCTCTTTGTTTAGGTCGAGAAATTCGTGAACCTCGCTGGAAATACCTTGGGTATAATCCACCGCCTCATCCTCGGCCTCTACCTCGCCCGCAAAGGCAATTACAGCGGCACCAATAGGATCGTGGAATTTGATCGCTTCTTGGAATTTTTTATAGGTTTCCACCCCTGGCTTCCAAAGCCAGCTAAGCACACCAATGGTGACCAATGCCCCCGCAAGGGCCATAATAAGGGGGATAAGATTACTCATAATTTCACCTTCGACAACCAAATCGCCAAAAACAGCGACCCTAAATAAAATACAGTGGCCGCACCCAGCATCACCTTGCCTGCCGTATTGCTAACCGCCAGCGCCAATAGACCCGGATCAACCATGTAAACAATGCCGATCACAACAAAGGGCATGGCCAACATCATCTTCATCGACATGCGCCCCTGTGCGGTGGCGGTATCGATACGGTTTTGCATTTTAATCAGCTGTTGGAACACCTTAGATAGGTTATCCAGCGCCGCACTGGCCTTACCACCCTTTTCATCTGCAGTGATAAGAACCGCCGTCACAATATCAAACCATTGGCTATCCAGCCGCTCGCGCGCGTTGGCCAAGGCCTTGGTAAAGCTTTTCAATTCTTGTTCTTGGCGGCTGATTAGGGCCAGCTCGTAATCCATAGGCTTAGGGGCAGTAATCGCCACCTCTTGCAATGCCATAGAAATAGACCCGGTGTTTTTGGTGTTGGCGGCCAGCTGTTGTAAAACATTGGGCAAGACCTGATTAACACGCTTGATCTTTTCCATCTTCTTAGCGTCATAAACGATGCCCGGTAGGAAATAGGCGATTGCCAGCACAAAAATCACCAAGACCGGATTGATCAAAACCCCCAGCAAGCAAGCCACCAAAGTGGCCAGCAAATACATGCCAAAAACCTTTGGCACATTGTTGGGATATTGCAGCTCCAGCACGAATGTATCGCGGTATTTATCTGCCGCGCTATTGTAGGCGCTGGTCAGCTCTTTGTGAAAGCCAAACCAGATACCTATAATAAACAAAAACGCGCCCAAGGTCGCCATAACGGCCAATATCGCGGTATTTTCAAACAGTTCCATTTTAATATCCTAAAAACTCAGCTCTGAAGCATCAAAGCCTGCTTTGATAATTTCCTCGATCCCCTCGGGGGTTGTCCCCGCAAAGGCAAAGTTCGCCTTGGCCTTGCTATCGCGATAATCATAACGGGTCTCAAAAATCGGGCTTACCTCGATGCGATTGGTGGTTTTATCAATACCCCCAATTTCGCAGACCTCGGAAATTTTACGCGCCCCATTAGGATAACGCTTTAGCTGTACCACAAAATCCACCGCACCAGAAATTTGGTAACGAATCGCATCAATGGGCAGACCTTGGTCCGCCATCAACACCAGATTTTCCATCCGCGACATCGCCTCGACACCATTATTGGCGTGTAACGTGGTCATCGATCCCTCGTGGCCGGTATTCATCGCCTGAAGCATATCAAACGCCTCGCCGCCACGACACTCACCAATCACCACGCGATCCGGACGCATCCGCAACGAGTTTTTCACCAAGTCGCGAATAGAAACCTCGCCCTCGCCATCCGCAGATGCAGGCCGCGCCTCTAGGCGTACCACGTGTGGCAAACCAAGCTGTAGCTCGGCCACATCTTCACAGGTAACGATACGCTCGTCCGGTGGGATCAATGTGGCCAGCCAGTTCACCATCGTGGTCTTACCAGTCCCTGTACCGCCAGACACCACAATGTTTTTCTTGGCAACTACACAGCCGCGCAAGAAGCTGGCCATGGCCGCAGACATCGCGCCCCATTCAATAAACTGCTCTGCACCCAAATTCTCGGCGGAAAATTTACGAATGGTTAGGGCCGTTCCGTCAATCGCCACGGGGGAAACCACCGCGTTAACACGCGATCCATCCAACAAACGCGCATCCTCATAGGGGTTTTGCACGTTGATCTGCTTGCCCACACGTCCAACGATATAGCTGGTGATTGTGGTTGATGATTTTTCATCCACAAAGGACAGGCCGGTTTCCACCAGATTGCCCTTTAGCTCGACAAAGATCTTATCCGAGGCAATAACCATGATCTCGGAAATATTGTCATTCTCGCGCAGATATTCCAGCGGGCCAATACCAAACACCACAGCATCCACCGAGGACACCAATGTCTGTTGTAGCAGCTTGCGCAAGACTGAATTTGAAAAGCTCTTAGAATTCTTCGCAAAAGAGACCTGATAATTCTCTTTGATCTTGGCCAAAACCTCTACAGAGTCGCCATGATCATTGATGTCCAGCTTCCCTAAGATTGTGTTCTGGATTTTATCCAACGCCAATTTGTCCGCATCGGTAAAATCGGCCACATCGCTTTCGCGGGTTAGCACACCATCACCACCCAAATGGCGATAGATCAAATCACGCCGGGCCGCATCACCAGCTAGCTCATGAAGATCCGTACCCTTTAGCCCACCCAGCGTGGTCTCGGTCAGCTTCTTCAGGATTTCGCGCACCTGCGCCATATACTCGGGATCTTCTGTATCGGGCTTTTCGATACGGGTCAGCAATTGCGTTTCTTTGGTCAGACGCAAATGCACATCGCTGATCAAGGCATCTAGCGAGGCTCCTTGACGTGGGCCATCATCCTTGGCCGCGCGCTGGCTTTGTTCTGCTGCTAGGAATTGAAACTCGATATTGCCAACAACAAAGGCGGAATTGGGCCCGACCTTTTTCGGATCGCGCACATCCAACAGCTGATTGCCCTGCGAAGAACGCATGCGAATTTGCGGCTTCAGCGCGGTGATCACCCACCCCGCCTTGGTTGATTCCACCAAGGCGTGGTCTTTGGTTACAAAGGGGCTGTTGATCTGAACGGGCTTGCCCTTATCGCTCTTCTCTTGATTGCCGATGACATAGACACCGTTATCAAGCTCGAACTTCTCAGATTTGGATTCCCCTGGATACTTGACTTCGAGAATAAGATCCATGCCGCTCACCCGCAGCTTGGGCTAGGCTCACTGGTATCACACTGGTTGCGCAGCAATACAATGGGATCCCCCGACATATCCTCTAGATCCGCCGCCAATTGCTCGCCCTGCTCTGGCAAGATTTCAACGGTGATGGTGTCATAGTTACCGCGCGCATCGCTTTGGAATTGATCAAAGGTCAATGACTTACCAACCGCGATTACCTTCACATCCTCTAGCATGCTCACCGTCTTTGAACGCTCTTGGCCCAAAACAATCATCGCTAAAATATCAATGCGGTTCCCTGGGATGATACGATTCGCCAAAGAGCTTTGCTTGCTAACCTTAAAGGTAAAGGCACGCTTGCCGATGGCCACCACTGAATCCAGACGATCCACATCCAGATCTTCGAACAGATCATACGTTAGCACACGCCCCGCGGGGATCGTGGCATTCAAACGCTTGCCGATCAACCACGTGCGGTTGGCAGGCGTATCTGCGATTAGCTGCGTCTCTAGACCAAAGATATCACCTTGGTTTGGCACCTGAATTGTACCCAAATGAGCCTCTTCAATCTGCGCCCCAGACAGCAGACGTTCTGTTGCCTCGTTGGTATAGGAAAGATAGGTGTTTGGCACCAGTTTCGCCTCGGTATCCTGTAGCTTGCCATAAACCATGAAACCTGCAAATCCGCCCACAATCAGGCCAATCAAAATTATAAGCTTGTTCAAAATAATCCCCTATTCGTTCTTCGCTAGAATGCGGTGTTGAAAAACTAATCCACCATTTTAGCGCTATGTTAGCCTGTTTCCTTTAAGCTGTAAATCAAGTTGCGGATGCAAAACCAAATTGTTTCGGCCGCAAAAACACGCCCAGATTGCATCCGCACCACTTCAGTACACTGATTGCAATTTAGAGATGTCAAAGTAGTTTTAAGTATAAATCCGCACTAATTTAACGATCTGGTAAATTAAACACCCGAACGATCATAATTGTGCCATCCTCATCCTCGCCCTGAATGGCAAACATACCTCTGGTTTGCGGATCAACAGTAAAGCGAATGCTGAGCCCACCATCAGTTCGGTTTTCACTATAGGAATAACCGGATTTCTCGAATATCTCCTGCACCAAAGGCACCACCTCTTTCGCGGATTTCGGTATGAACAATAGGTGCGCCTGAAGACCATCGGGTATTTCTGGGCGGGATGGATTGAACTGTGACAGAAACTCGGTCGTGTCGGGCAGATCCAGATACTCGGTCTCGTTTAGCTTTAACTTGATGTTGTGCAACAAATCATATGATTCTTTTTCGGTGATACGTTTGAACAAGCGCGCAAATACGTTAATCTGCACCCCTGCCCCGGCCATAATCACCGTCACACCCTCGGGATACCTGCTGAAATCGTCCTCGGTATAATCGGGAAATGTCTCAAGCAACAATTCCACCAATGCCTCGGGCAACTCTTGACCAGTAATTCCAAAAACCGCCACACCATCAGTCGGGCGCAGAATATAGGCCGCTGGCTCATCCGTGCCCGCCTTGGCAACATCGACAAATTCATCATTATTGGTGCTGGTCACAACCTCATCGCCATAGGCCGCAATGAGCTTTTCCAGCAAATCTTCACTCTCTTCATCCGTTAACAATAGCCGATCAGATTCCCAGGCCTGAAACGGCATCATCGGTACCGGAATAGGATCCGCGGCAAAACTAATCTGCCCCTGCAAAACTATCATCAGGATTGCACAAGTTCTGGTGAAAAAAGTCATGATAGGCCTTTGGTGTTTTGAATGCTGTGGTGTGGCCATGGCCGGCCCCTGCGCGAACCATAGCCGCGCAGGTCAAAGAGCAACAGCCCTATTTAGATACTACTTCGCCCCAAGAGCCTTCGCTTTGCACAGCCTCTAAATCTTGGCGCATGCGATCAAAGACGCTGACAGCTTTGCTATTCATACGGCTGGTCACACCAGATAGGCCCGTTTCCATCTTGGTAGCCGGCATCAGATGCCCCTGCCAGTTCTGGGAATACATGGTCCATTCTTCTGGATTATAGAAAATCGCCTGACTATAGGTCGAAAATCCTGTGGTTGGGTTCGCAAAAATCTTGGGCGACCATCGTTTGTTTTGTTCTCGGAAAACAAAGGCCAGAGGCTTGTAATGATCTGTATAGGTATCAACACCCGGCAGAATGTTGGGGAACAGACCCGCCTCCTTGGGATGATACACATCCAGCTGCGTTAATGTTGGCACGATCGCATCCGCGAAGGATCCCAATCCACCCAGTGAATCGCCAATACGTCCAAACACATCCCCAAGGCACATCGCGGCAATCAAGATGTTCTCGTAATCAAGGAAAACATTGTTCCCCTCTTTCTGCGCATAAGGCAGCTTAAACGTCAGCTTGTCACCAATAACGATCGCCTTGCGAACGGTGTCATCAATATTTGGATCGATCTCGCGATAATCGGTAAACAACTGCACCGTCGCGATTGGAACCTTCATAGCAAATGCAGCAGAATCAATACCAGTCTGCCAAGAGAATATCAGCCCGTCATACATGCGTTTTTCTTCTCGGGCGATATCATCGTAATATTCCAAAACATCACCAATACCAGATTCCACATCAACGTGATCAGGCAAGAAGACATTCGGGTCTTTCCCACCCCGCATCGGGCCCTTTAGTGAATCAAAGCCGCGCCTTACAAACGAGCCATTCAAGAAGCTAACACCAGGATTACCCAGCCCACCGGGCAAAGATACAGGCAGAGCACCACCCAATGTACCGAAATACATCGCGGCACAGAACGAGGTGTAGGAATCCGGGAACTTGTTCTTATCCACAGGTAGATCCATCCCCATGCCCATATTTGCGGCAGTGTTGCTGACCGCGCAGGTAGCGGATGTCCCAGTGACACAGGGGTCATCAAAATAAATCGCTGACACTTTTGAATCCTGAGCGATCTGCTGCGAGGCCTTCATAACAGCCTCTGGATAGCGATCGATAATTGCCTTGTTCTTGGCGTTCAGCGCCTTGATAGAATTATCCGCATTCTTAAACGCACCATGGGGATCATATTTCCATTGCAATGCAAGGACCTGCCCCTCGTTCACCGCAAGATCCAAAATCAACAAATCATAGGGAACAGTACAGGCCGCAAACAACGCCCAGTTAATATCAAAAGGCAAAGACATCTGTGCCCATTTTTTACAGGTGCTCCACAACTCTAGGCCGGCCTCAAAAATGCCACCCGCTGTTATCGCCGCCTGTAGCAACGACACAGAATGCAGCGCGGCGGCATTAGAGCCAGATGAAAACGCCTGTGTCAGGCTAACATGGTTCATCGACAGCGTATTCATTGCTCGCGCGCCTTCCGCGGCATGCAGCAATGCAATCATGTCCGATGTATCCTGCGCACGTGTTTTATCATGCACAGCCTTACTGGTATTCACCATATAAAACATCAAAACCGTCAAAGGCACGGCAGCAATCACTGTTAACCAAGCAATCGCCCCGCGGCGATCCTCTTGAAAATCAATAATACTTTGACGAATTTTTTTGAAAAACTTCATAATACGGTTACCTCGGCCTCTCCGGCCCAAATTTTAGTACCATCGCTTAGCTCACCAGTGGAAAAAATCATCCGAACAGGTGCAAGAACCGGCAGTTTAAATTGAACTTTTGCCTTCACAGGGGGCGGACCACGGGTGATTTGCACAACACCAGGAATGGTGGATTGCCAATCGATCTGCACCGCCACATTGTCAGGCTCAAAAACATAACAGGCCTTGTTTTCCAAGGCCGTACGCATGCGCGCTGAATTGCGCACCGCATCACGCATCATTATTGTGATCAACGCCTCAGGATAATTACATCCGCCCCGGGCCTTAGATTTAGGGCTGGAAGAGGCAATGGGTAACAACGCGATACGCGCCGCATTTTCCCACTCTTCTTCCTTGGGGCTACAGCTTATTGTTGTGGCCAAAGACGCAACATTAGACGCCACGTTCACCAAACTGATAGTAGGACATCCGTGCACCAGAGCGCTGCGCGCCGCAGCATAGGCCGCGCTCTTCATTACTATCTGCGCCTGAGTCATCATCATAAACTGAATGACGCAACAAGTAACAATAATCAGAATTGGTGAAAGCATGGCGAATTCCAACGTTGGAATTCCGCCATCCTGTGCCCGCAAAAATTTCGACAGGTATCGTCGAAGGTTGACCATAGCCGTTCCCCTGACCAAAAATTTAAATACCATGCGTAAAAGGAATTAGCCGATCCAGCTAGCCGCCTCATCGAAAATATTCGGGGCGTTATCCTGAACCCACTCGATTACGTTCTGACCAAAAATAGCCAAGAACAAAACCAGAGGCAAAGAAATAACGCCAACAATCAGCACAGTATCTAATGCGCCGCCATTAGTATCGTCGCGAAACGATACCAAATGACGGCGAATATGTTTAATGTACGGTTTCACGTTGGAAATTACCAAGCGCCGCCGTCAGCTTTTGATTTCAACGCGTCTGTTTGCGCTTTAGAAGCGTCAGCGTTGTCAGTGAAGTTGGTCATGATGTTTTCACCAAAGAATGCCAAAAACATTACCAAAGGCAATACGATTACGGCTGTCATAAGTACTTTGTTCATTTTAATTCCTTTCGTTCAGGTCCCATACCCGAGTTTGAATTTGTATCTACTGTCTAACGTTTCTGTGATTTTCGATCAAACCTAAACTCGCGAAACAGTGAAGATTATCACCAATTTTTAACCAAGGCCTCGCGGTCAACGGTCATGTTATTGTCAAGAATCGGCATCGCCCCAGTCCAGCTTAGCATCAGGCCACCCGGCCCATCCGGATCCGGCTTTAACACAAACAAATCCTGCAACTCATACTCGCCGGTTTGGATATTATAATCCACAACCTCGGTAATATGCGTCACACGGCGAATCCCCTGATGGCGCGAAATCTGAATGATTACATGCATTGCAGATGCCAATTGGCGCTGCAAAGCAACCAATGGAATATCCACGCCAGACATCAAACAGAGTGTTTCCAAACGCGCCAAACAGTCGATCGGAGAGTTAGAGTGCACCGTGGATAATGACCCAGAGTGACCCGTGTTCATGGCCTGTACCATGTCAATCGCCTCGCCGGCGCGACACTCACCAACCACAATGCGATCAGGGCGCATCCGCAGGGACGCACGCAACAATTCGCGAATATCAATGCCACCCATACCCTCTTTGTCGGGCTTTACAGTCTCAAACTGTAACACGTGATTCTCGTCCGGCAGCTGTAGCTCTGTCGCATCCTCGATCACGATAATCCGCTCTTCGGGATCAATCATCTCAGCCAAACAGTTCAACAAGGTCGTTTTACCAGAGCCAGTACCACCAGACACGATCACATTCATGTGGTGTTGCATGGCCGCGATCAAAAACTCTTCGGCAATTTTCGGCATCGAATTAAAACGATCCACCAAAATGCGCATGGTTAGACGCTCTTTGGGAAATTTACGAATCGCAATACTTAGCCCTGGGCGCGCCGCAGGGGATTGCAACACATGTACACGTGACCCATCAGGCATACGCGCCTCGACAGACAGATCCGTAGGCGTTAGGCGCTTGCCGACGAATTGCAAAATTGCACGCGCCAGTGCAATCAATTGTTCATTGGATGCGAATTCGACCCCCGACAAATCTATGCGACCCTTGCGTTCCACATAGATTTCCTTGGGGCCGTTGATCATGATTTCAGAAATATCATCATCATCATAAAATTCACGCATTGGGCCCATCAGGCCAGCGATTACCTGATCATGATAGCGTTGGATCTTCTGCTTATCAGATAGTTCCTGCGCCTCAACTTTGTCTTCTTTGGGCTCTTCTTTAACGTCTTCGCTCATATTGGCAGCATCCATAAACTGGCGGAAATATTGTAAACCAATGCAACCATATCAATGGTGCGGGTGATAACAATGGCCATCGGCACACCAATGGCACCCAAAAGTAAAACATAATCTAGTGTCATATCTACTCTCCTTTAGCTCAGCAGCCGCTCCAGCGGGCTGCGCGGTGAAAGTTTGTTTAATCTCAAATGTATCAGCGTCAGAACAATGGCAATAATAACCGTTGCCACCAAAACCATAATAATAACAGGAATCTGCACTGGCATCACGTCAATTGGATTCCCCAATGTGATTTTCTCGAATATCTGCGTCAAAGGCGCCATACGCAACAATAACAAAAACTTCACGGCTATAATACAGGCTATCGCGAAAACCAGCGAAATACAAACGCCCAACAAAACCTGTATTACAATCATCATCTTTAGCTGAAACCACGTAACACCATTAGACAACAGCATCGCATAGCGGAACCGCCGGTGCCCCAATACGGTGCCCAATTGAACCCAAAGTATCGCAATCAGCATCCCAATCATCACCAAACCAATCGGCCCAGAAATCGCATTCAACAGCTGGGTCAAGAATCCAAACCTCTGAAGCGAATCCTCGTATATCTGGTTAATCATCAGGCGGCTCTCGGGGATTTTCACCTCTTCGCCAGCCACCGTACACAGATGCTCGTTCACCAATGGATCAGGCCGCCCAACCACAGGGCGACAAGACATGAAATCCACAAGACGCGCGATATCCAAACGATTGCGCGCAAATAACAACATCTCGGAATATCCAGTTTTACGAGTGGCCATGGGAATCGTGGCTATGCATTTATCGCCCTCGCCATCCACATTGCCAGTCTCACGGGTACGTTGCGATAGCGCCTCGCAATTGGCCGTAACCCGATCTGGCCATGCCTGAACCATGCTCGAGGTCTTCAAAACCTCGTCATACTGTTTCTCGTCAATACTCAGACCCAAATCTGCCGCCGCCAATTGCAGACGGTATTCGGCAATCCCTGCATCACAGGTCTCGCGTAGGAAATTACGATCCTTGTTACGATCCCCAAAGTAAACAGACATACGGCTGCCGCGGTCTTCAACCTCGCCACCGAAAATCTCGGCTAATTGATTAAAGCTGGCCTTGAACGCCGCCTTTTCCTCGGCCTTCATCCCCAGCAAACGCCCAGAACGCAGAGATCTGATCCGCTGTCCCAATTCCGGCCCACCCTCAAGGAAGGTACATAGCCGCGGGTTCTCCTTGGTCAGGGTATACAGATTGTACATCTCTATCGGCAACATAAACGCCGTATTAGAAGAGCCAATGCCAAAGTATTTCGACCAAGTCACACGAAACGGCGTTAGCCGTTCACTGCGATGTACACGGGTATTCAGCCAGATAATCGGCGATTTCACCAGTTCGTCAATATCCTTGGGCAGAGCATCAAACTGCGATTGCGGTAATTTCCCCTCTAGGGATTGGCGATACCGCTCTACATCAAAATTCTCGCGAAACAGTTTTACATCCAGAACAATCGGCCATGCATCGGCAAAAACCTCTGGTACCGGCGCCTGAACATCACGGTTCAAAATATTCGCAGGATACAGCGGGCCATTGAAATCCACCGCCAGCCCCGAGAATTTCAGCTCATCCACATTGGTGTTTTGTGCCCAAATCTCGCGATCCGTCATGCGAATCAGACGATCATTTGATAGCGCACGATAGGGCGCCGCCAAATAGCCCCCCTGCTCTACTTCCTTGATCAGTTCTGTAGTGATCTGAACCGGTTGATTCTCGCCCAGGAAATTCGGCAAAGACCAAATCGGGATACCATAGCCCGGCTTGTTCCCCAAAAACGCATCCACAGAACGCTCTAGCACACCTTCACGCGCCGTCAGAATAACCAGCGCCAATAATTGCACAAAGAACATCAGCAGCGTCATCCACAGAAAATCACGCCCCCCCGGTGCACGGCGTGTCATCGCGCGGAAATACTCTAGGCAGGCCAGCTTTATTGCAACCATACTCATGATTTGCCCACCTCCCATTTTGGCACCTGTTTCCAGCCCTCGGCACCCTCTTCTTCCCATTCGGCGCCACCACCTGCCACCACAAGGCGTTTGCTGGCATGATTATCCTTAGGATCACTGTCATGATGCGTTACCCAAAACAGCAAGCGCTCTTCTGGCTTTTCTGCCAACCAATCACGCAACAGGCCCATCACCTCGCCACGCGTGCCCTTATCCAAACTGCCTGTTGGCTCATCGGCGAACAGAACATTGGGATTGCGAATAAAGGCCTGCAGCAGGGAAATGCGCTGACGCTCCCCCCCTGATACCTCGGTATCATAACGCCCCAACATATCGGTGGCACGCTTCTCGTTTCCTGCGAAAACCTTGACCAGTTGCTCGTAGGCCGCATCCGCGGCCACGCTGCTGGGCACGCCCGCATTTTCCAACCCGAAGGTCAGGTTCTCTTTGATGGTCAATTGAGGCTGAAGACTGGCGGTTTGAAACGCATAGCCAAAATACTTGCGCCGTAGATTCAACAGAATGTCGCGCCCCGGCCCTTTGGATCCCCATTCACAGGTATAGCCGTCAGGAAATTCCCACATCACCTTAGCATCTGGATTCATCGGAAAACTGATGGCGGATAACAGGTTCAACAGCGTGGATTTACCCGCGCCACTTGGCCCCATAATCGGCAGGCGGTTTAGATCACTGCCACCGATGCGCATATCCAAGCTGTCAACCGCAAGGCTAAAGCTGACCTCTCCGCGCGCATTTACACGCGCGAAGTCAACGTTTTCTATTTTAGGCCCCCATGCCATAGGCTGTCCCCCTGCCCTGTCTTACGGCAGGAACTTGTTGGGCAACCAGAAGATGGTGTCGTCCAATTGTGCCTTACGATAGCTCATGGTGTCCTCAGGGAACAACTTGCGATCGCCCATGATCAATTCCGGTGTCGGATGTTTCATGTCACAGTCCTGAGAGCTGTCTTCCAATGTAAACACAGGCACCTCTGTGGTATCCACCGCATCGAAAATCTCGCGGTGACGTTCCAGCCAGCGGGCCACACGGTACAATTCGCAAATCTCGATCAATTCGCCATCCGATCCACTGCCGTCACCACTGTAGATGAAATCGCTGATGGAATAGTTCAGCAAAGGCGTCTGCTCGCCCGTTGGCAAACCATGCTTCAATTTCAAGAAATCAGCGATCGGCATGCGCATCTCAGAGGGTGACAAATCACCGGTAGAGTTTTTAACACCATCAACCATCATCTTAACAATCACGCTGGACAGCTCTTTGGGTGATAGGGCCGATGTATCCTTGATCAGCTCTAGCTTAGAGCGCCATGCGCGGAACTCTTCGCCACCAACCCAGATATCCGTCTGCACATCGCCGTTGGCCGGAATGTACCCCTCGGTCACATCGTTGAACACACGTTCCTGACAGGCCTTACCCAATTCATCACAAATCCGCTTTTCGATCTGGGCCAAACGCAACGCAGGTACCGAATTTTTAGACCCAGATGATTTAGACAGCGCATCAATGATCTTCACCAAGGCCGTCCCACCCTGCAACTCGGCAATCACCTCGTTGATCGGACGTTGGTCACCAAATTTGGATACGCGATCCAGAATATAATTCACCAGCTCTTCTTGGCCCGCATCGCCACCAGCATCAGACATCTGATAGAAATGCTCGCCGATGTTGATCTCGGGGTTGCCCTTTAGGCCAACCGAGAAATGCTCGCCAATTTTCTGAACGAAGAACTTACCCTGATTTGTAAACTTGTCATAGGCTTCTAGATAATTCGCACCGGTTTGAACCTTTGGTACTTGGATAAAGAATGGGATGATTGGATCATCTTCGGTAGAGAACCCTTGGGTCATATAGCCCAATACTTCGTCTTCACCCTCTAGCGGTGTGCCGCGCTCAATCTGGGTCTCCAGATCATAGCCCGTATCACCTACAACAAACAACAATTTCACGTTGTCAGAACAGGGTGTCATATCATCCGCCGCAATCGCCAGACCCATGATCAAGTTCTCTTCATGGTCTGTATCGCGAGGGCCATTGCCAGATTTTTGAGTATCAATCTGCTTCACCTCAGCGTTGAAACGCTCTTGGTTCAGCTTCAGCTCATCATCCGTAGGCGCACAGTTTGAATCAAACGGCATGCCTTCGCCAACACCTTCATCGATGCCATATTCACTGGCGTACCAATCGCGATACACACGGTAGCCATAGCGCACCTTCACACCATCAAAACGCGGGTCATTCGCAAAAGCATCCTGAATAGAGGCCAAAATCCCTGTGCCCTCTACGCCACCGGTCAAACTATCGATATGCGGTTGCATAGATTGCGTACCATCCAACAAGAAGAATACATCCAAGCTACCAAGGTTTTTCAGCAATTTAATCGCTTCGTCCAAACCATTAACCTGAGACAAAACATCATCCGCCGCTTCTGAGCCAACACCAGATGTCGGCATAGCAACGCGGAAATAATCTTGGCCTGCGTGGGTTACACGCTCGAATACCGGAATGCGAAGCGCATAGTTGAACCAACGGTTACCACCAAGGATCGGCACGAAACATGTGTCTGATCCCACAAACTCTTCGGCTTTTTCCAGTGTTTCATATAGGCAGGCGCGGCGCTCTTCGCCTGCGGCCCACTCGCCCTTGCCTTCGTCAAAAACCAAGTTCTCTTTGGGGCGCAATCCATACCGCGTATCCCACAGCCAACCATCCTTCATGCTGACCCAACCAATAAGGCGGGCATCACCATCATTGCGTGGACGTGCCATCAACAACACGCGCTCTGATGCTTCGTCCATTGCGAATACGAAATAAAGAGTAAAGCGTGACAGCTCGCGACAGCGGCCATTAATATTTGCACACTCTTCAGATTTAGGCCCAGCCTTTGGCTTAATTGTACCCTGCTCATCATCTACGAAGGACGCTTTGGTACGCACATAAAATTTACGCGCGATGCCATCTTTGTTCAGGATCGGCAAGTTGCGGCACAGGATGTCCTCGCCCTTTACCCAGCCAATGGTGTCTTTTTCAACGTTTAAACGGGTGTCGCTAGAAATCTGATAAAAATCATCTTTGAAACGCACAATGAAGAAACGCTCGCCAAATGACAGACTCATCACCTTGGCACTATTGGCATCCGCTTCGGCATAAACCGTGGCGCCATCGTTCAGAACCGGCAAGGGTTCGTTGCGGATGATTGTACCATCAGCGTTGAATGTCCCCAGCGCATTCGGATCCTGTGCGTACCCGGAACACGAACCATTAATTGTCGCCTGAGCGCCCGTGCCAAATGATGCGCAGATCACAACGGCAGCGGCCGCTTTAAATGCCATTCTGATGGACTTTAATCCGTAACTTTTCATTCCCATTGACCCCTTAGTCTTTTACTCGGCTTGTAGTCGCGCCAAGCCTTGTTCAATATTTTCTGTTAGAACCGCTTCGAATGTTTCTGCGTCACCCTCGGTGCAGGCGTCATACAACAGCACATCTTGAAACACGTTACAGTTCTTGGACGCGCCGAAATTAATCACGCTGCGGTACTTGTCTTCGATCTTCCACGCCATTGATGCGGGCGAATCTACCATGCTGGTTGGGGTGGCATTATCGCCATCCACAACCGCAATCAAGCCAGACAAACCGCGATCCCATTTGCGATTGACCCATTCAAAGTCCCGCAAAATTTCACTATTTCCGTTTACAAAACTCATGGTCACCGCCGCTTGGAATTTGCTGGTATCCTCGGCAAATTTAATATCCTCGGCAGACAAAAGAACTTCGCGTTTTTCGCCCGATGCCCGAACAATATCTACCGGCAGACATTTTTCTTCGCCATGCAAACGAGATGCCAAATTGGTCAGAGCCGACACAATGGATTGACCAACAATCCCGTTCATTGTTTCATTCTCAGATACCAATACCACCAAACGCTGCTTGCCACAGCCATCCACCTCTAGATTAGCAGAGGCAGTCTTTGCCGTCGCATCATAATCAATGCGCGTACAGCTAGACCGCGGGCTGTTACCATCAAAAATACGATAGAAACTACACTGCGGAACATCCGGCACCCTATTGCCAGGGTTAGATAGATTCAATGAATTCGTGCCCGCAGAAACAGAACATTCATTGTCCTTGAATACTTTCATCACACGGCCAAATTTATAAATGCCGCCATCTGCATTAACACTTAGGGGTACTGATCCATCACCACCACCGGCCATCTTGCGGAAAAACGACGTGATTGATTGCGACGGTGTGGGGAAGCTAACGCTGGTCTCACCCAATGTTTGAACACCATCGTTGGTGATTTCGGTCAAACGCAATTTCGCCCCGGTTGGCAGGTTAGATTTATCCCAACCAACACTGGCCAAATCCGCCAGATACCCAGACCCACCAATCAACACCGCCTGCTCGCCCAAATCTTCGCAGATGTCGCCCATGCAATAACCAGCAAGACTTAGCGAGACCTTGCGCGGGGTACATTGATCCTGTGACAGGGCCTGAATTTCGCTGCTAGCCACATCAGTAGGGAAGGCCGGCATCAATTGCGCCAATGTCACCGCCTCGGTCACATCAGCCGCCGCGGCGGGTACCTGTATGGATTTCCAGTTCGGCAAATCCAAGGCAACCCCTTTGCCCGCTCCTGCGGTTAAACAGCTCACAGAACCTTCGCCAATTTTGCTACAGGGCGTATCAACCAACGGCAATTCCAACGGCAACGAAATAATCTGCTGCTCACACTCAAAGCTAACGTTGGGGTTTTCTTGCAACTTGGAAATAGAGAAAATATCGCTACAGTTTTCAGACCGCTTAGAAGACAGCACAAACTTACTGCGCATGCTGGGATCCCATTTCAAAACCCCATTTATCTTGCCGTTGGCCTCGTCATTCTCAATAACCAAATGTTCCCAATTCACCAACAACGAGCCATAAGCAGAATCCCAAGAGATATTCACATCAATCTGCGCCTCTGTATCCACCGGGGCGGGCGCTGGCTCTTCTGGGGCGGCTGCGACCACGGTTTTAGCACCCGTAGCACTTACGTTGGTGGCCGCCACATCAACCTTGCCGGCCTTAACCAGCGGCCTTGCATTTTCCTCTAGCGCCTCAATCCCTGCATCTGCAGCAGCGTCATCCTCAAAAAACTGAGAAACCACATAGATCGGCGCAAACAGCACGGTAGAATCAAATGTATTAGGGCGGATTTGCATAATCCCCACTGAATCCTGCTGTTTATCCGTCTGCCAGTTCTTGAAACTTACATCAAATTTTGTTTGCGCAGGGCAGGAAAATACCAATTCCGCGCCATTGGCCGCAGGGGCTACAAAATTACAATCCTTCACCGAAAAGCTGGGGATATTGGCCGCTTCGGGAAATACAAACGAGACCTCAATTGTCTCGTCTTGGGCATAAACCGGCGCAGATAGCAGTATGGCAAAACCAGCCATGGCACCAACAGCCACAGACCGGAAATCCTGTCTCTCTGAAAAAAATCTACTCAACATATTAATCAATCCTACCGTTGTAGATGCGTCATATTAGGGCCGAGCGTTGCAAAATCATAGTAAATAGTTTCACTGTTTATACAACTTCCGGCCTAGATCGTCAGCACTTCACACTATTTACTAGCATTTTCTTATTATTATTGTACTCGCGTGCAAAAAGGGCGAGAGAGTCCCCCGCCCTTTTCTAAGTGGTAGATTAGAATGTCAAACGTGCATTCAATGTTAAACCATAGCTTTTCACATCAGCATTCGCCCGCGCATCAATACGCGCGCTCAGGTTCATCTGACGCGCCTTGCCTAGGCCAGCACCTTCGTCAAACAATTTAACATAGGCGACACCAAGGCTCAGCTCACCAAACAGACCAATTGTATCTGTTTCCAAATCTTGGCTGTTAGATGACGCATCCGTAAAGGTCGCCTTGGTTGGATCAGAGAAATCATTGTAAACAGTGAAGGTACCAAAGTAGTTGGTCGCCGCATCACCGGTATCGGCAACTTTTGATTTTACTGCGGAAATCCCTGCGAAACCAATCACAGTGGTACGGTCCGGCGTTTCCAACAGCTCGCCATTGGCAAAGTTGATGTCATCCGTAGAGGTTTGAGAATACCCAAAACCACCAACCGGAACCAATGTCATGTCCAGCTGCTCGCTATAGATCGCGCGGCTAACCGCACCGCTAACCGTGGTGGCAGAGCTGTCAAATTCAACCCCGTTCAACCCGATCAACGCACCGCCCACGGCCGTTTCGCTCATTTCATATTTGGTTTTCTCGGCACGCACTTGGAAATCAACGATATAACCGTTCTTCGTCGCACTTAGATATACACCTGCGTAGCTTTGGTTAAAGTCATTGTCGATCACACTGGTCAGAACATCGCCGGCAAACACATCCTGAGATGTTGTCCCAACGTTGATCCCACCAACACCACCAAAGGCCATGTTCCAGCCCCCAAAGCGGCTGTCAGAACAGCCCCAGTCAGCGCCAGCTTGGAAACCACCATATTTGGCATCCAATGTAGTATCTGTTGATCCCGATCCAACGCGTGTGGTGCTGGTCGATTCCGCAACACCCCCCGTGGCACGTGTCCAGATACCGGTGTTACAGCCATCTTCATCATCAAAGGCCACCGCAGATACGTTGGCACTTGATGGGCGGTTAATCACGGTACCCAGCAAGGATTGAACCAAGCTCAGACCACCAGAAATACCACCAATCGCAGGGTTGGCATTGTTCACAATCACCAAATCACTGCCTTGAATTTCCTCGGAATACAGAACCGAGCCACCCACAGGCAAACCTGTCAGCGTATAGGTCATGCTGCCGATATCCGTGGCCAGAACAATCGCATCATCCTGCAAACCATAAGAAGACGATACATCATTCACCGTAAAGGCCAGATCAGCGGTAGAGCTGCCGCCTAGGTCAATATAATCACTTTGGGTAAGGCCACCTGCACCAGTCGCCAGATCAACATCCAAATACACATCCGCAGATCCAGAAGTACCACCAGAGAAGGTCAGTGCATCGCCAACACCATTTGTACCCCCTGCACTACCACGTAGATCGATGCTTGAGCCGCTAGCCAAAACCACCGCGCCAGTAAAGTCGCCGGCAGTACCAGTTGCCGTGAGCACGCCATTGTTTGTCAATGGGCCAGAAACAGCGCCACTGTTGCTCAGCGTAGAGCCCGCGCTAACTGTACCCGTCGTAAACGCCAATGTCGCACCTGAATCTACAGATGTAGAACCCGCTGTTTGACTGAATGTACCAACAGTTGTCGTACCAGAGGTAACATTCATAGTGCCCGCGTTGATAAAGCTTGTGATACCTGTTAGCGCTCCATCTGCCGTAAAAGTACTGTTATTTGTGACCATACCAGTGATCGTGCCAGTCGCAGACGTCGTGGAGTCATTGGTCAAATTGCCAGTCATCGTTCCGTTAAAGTCAAACGTCCCACCATCCACAGCAACGTCACCCTGGATATCACCATCATTGGTCATAGTACCAGCAGTATTGGTTACATTACCCGTGATCACGCCAGCAGAACCATTGTTCAAAATGCTATTGTTTTCTACAGCACCGGTAATGGTCAGGTTGTTGGTAAATGTACCAGCCGTAACATCGACATCACCCTGAATGTCACCACGGTTGGTGAAAGTACCATTCGAATTGGTCACCGCACCGGTGATCACACCAGCCGCGTTGTTGTTAAACGTGCCACTGTTATCAACCTCACCTGTAATAGTCAGGTTGTTGGTAAATGTACCAGCAGTCACATCCACATCACCCTGAATGTCACCACTGTTGGTGAATGTACCTGTTGTGTTTGTCACCGCGCCGGTGATCACACCAGCCGCGTTGTTGTTAAACGTGCCACTGTTATCAACCTCACCTGTAATGGTCAGGTTGTTGGTAAATGTACCAGCAGTCACATCCACATCACCTTGAATGTCACCACTGTTGGTGAATGTACCTGTTGTGTTTGTCACCGCACCGGTGATCACACCAGCCGCATTGTTGTTAAACGTGCCGCTGTTATCAACCTCACCTGTAATTGTTAGGTTATTATTCAACAAGCCGTTTGCAACATCCACATCACCCTGAATGTCACCACGGTTGGTGAAAGTACCATTGGTATTGGTCACCGCACCGGTGATCACACCAG
>NZ_BSNN01000006.1 GCF_030160015.1 Amylibacter marinus | reverse complement strand
GCCAAACCTAGTAAAGATTAAAGACACTCTCAAACGTATGTACTTATAAAACGGCCGCCAATCACGGCGGCCTTTTTTTATGTCTGTCGGAAATGCCGTGAAATCGAGAAAGTAGCGTAAGCTGTCTGGATAAAACAAACGCCACGATATCAGCAGATCAACAGTAACCAAATACAGCAAACACAGCGTCAAAAAAATACTCGAACAATGGAAGCAAAAAACCAGTGGGTTCATAGTATACTAGCGATTCTAGGCAGATTTACCGCTTACATTTGGGGTTGAACCTAATCAACCCAAGGATCGGATTCGGGCATTGAAGGCGAACAAATATCAAATCTCGTGGCCTATGAAAATAAAGTGACAAAAATGTAAATTAGCCATTGTAGACTCGGACCAAGGGCGCTACATCAGGCGCATCTACTGTCGCGGGATGGAGCAGCCCGGTAGCTCGTCAGGCTCATAACCTGAAGGTCGTAGGTTCAAATCCTACTCCCGCAACCAATAGACCAAGCCACAATAGGCGCGGTCACACAGAGATTTTTCAAATCATTGCTAATTTGGAAACCCATGCTAGGCTGTTGAAATACCCAAGCATTCTCAAGGCAATTTTATGCGGTTTTTTCCCTCTTTGATTTGTGCAGTTATTGTAATTATTACACTGTTACATATGGACAAGCACCACGCACAGATGGTTGTCCAAGAGAAACGCAACGCGGTGCAAAAACAATTGTTGCAGATGCAGTCTCAGTTGGCCGAAGAAACCAAAGCGTTGCTAACAGAAGCGCGCAATTTGACGATCAGGATCAAGGAAATTGACGATCTAACCCAAGATCGCCTTGAGACGCTGGTATCAGAAACAAAGCCAACCGCCGGACGGTACATGCGTATAGAATACGCGCCAGAATTTAGAACCGCCCTCGTCTGGCCAGAGCAAGATGCAACGGGGATCATTGGAACCAATCCGTTAATGCGTTTTAACGACGGTGAAACTACACTTGAAGATGAATTGATGCAGGGATTTCCTGTCTTGGGGCGCAATGAAATTATCGACGGGCATATCGCGGTAATACACATTCGCGTCCCCTTGATGATTACAAAGGAAAACGGAATCACCAGCTACGGTGTTGTCTACTTCATTTCTGAAATAGACTTACTTTTGCCAGAACAGGCCGACGGTGATCCGGCGATACAGCTAGAGTGTCATGTTTTCGCGCATCATCGTAACGAGACCCTGCCTAATATTCCGCAAAATTGGACCAATGACAGCGCCATACCGCCCGAGGTGGTAAACATCGTCAACCCAAGTGGCGTGTTTACGTTGATGATGCGCCCGACATTTGGCTGGCAAGCAAATCCGGTAGATATGCGAAAGGCGCGGATGATATATGGGGCTATCGCAGTTGCCTTGATCTTTGCGGTTATCTGTTTGAATTGGATCGGGGTATCGGAAGCACGAACCAGTGGCGAGCTGTCTCGAGCACGCAGCAACATGCAGGGGGTTTTGTCTAATCTGCCTGGTGTCGCATTTACCTATACCATGTGGGATGAGGAGGATGCGCTGGGAGGGCAGAACAACAGGCTACGGATCATTAACAAAGAGGCCTGTCTAGAAATATGGGGCCGCAGTGGGCAAGAGATCGAGGAAGAGCGCCTGACTGTGCTGTGTGATGGGGACGACCCTATTCAAATAAAAGCGCTGCGCCGTGAAATAGCCTCGGCGGCACATAATTTGCGACCATGGCAGGCCAGCTGGTCAATCAGAACGCGCTCTGGTCAGAGCAAGTGGCTAGACGGGCGCGCCAAGCCGATCAAATTGGCCGATGGGTCGATAGAATGGTATGGGATGATCAATGATGCCACATTGCAGATTGAGCGCAATCAAGAGTTGATCCAGCGGCGTGAAGAAGCACACCAAACCCAAAAGCACGAGGCCTTGGGCCAGCTGACTGGTGGTGCTGCACATGATTTCAACAACCTTTTGGCGGTTATTATGGGTAATCTGGAATTGTTACGTGATGAGGTTAGAACCGATGAGCATCTGCATATGATTGATGCAGGAATCCGCGCCAGCAAACGCGGAGCTGATCTTACGCGCAACATGTTGGCCTTTGCACGCAAGGCCCCCCTATCGCCGCAAATGGTACATTTGAACGAGTTGGTCGAGGAATCGCGCAACTGGATCGGGCGGACATTGCCCGCAAACATCGATGTAGAAACCAACCTTCGCCAAGGTTTGTGGTGTATCGAGGCCGATGCGGCGGCGACGCAAAGCGCGCTGCTTAATCTAATGTTGAACGGGCGAGATGCGATGCCCGATGGTGGAAAGCTGACGATTTCAACGGGGAACTTCCATCTGGATAAGCCCCTTACGGATTGTCGTGATCAGGTTCTGAAACCCGGCAAATATGTGATGCTGTCAGTTACCGATACGGGGGAGGGTATTTCCGCAGAGGATTTGCCAAAGATAACAGAACCGTTCTATACGACCAAACCAACCGGAGATGGTTCGGGGCTGGGATTGTCGATGATCGAAGGGTTTATGAAGCAATCAGGCGGTCACATGTTGATCGATAGCGAGCCTAATCTGGGTACCACGATGCGGTTGTTTTTTGATGCGCTAGATGATCTTTCGCATTCCGAATGTACAAATGAGGAGCGCAAAACGCCGCCACCGGCCACAGGCCAGCGGATATTGATTGTGGAAGATCAGCAAGAGGTTCTGGATGTGCTGATGGCTACATTGGCCAATGCGGGGTATCGGGTGTCCGGTGCCAAATCAGGGGATGAAGCAGCCAGACTGTTTCAAGAAGACGATCAATTTGATTTGTTGTTGAGCGACATGGTCATGCCGGGGGCGTTACAAGGCAGCAGCCTGGCGCTGCGGTTGTGTAAATTGCGCCCATCGCTGAAGGTGGTATTTATGTCTGGGTATGCCAACATGGGTGATGAGAAAGATTTGCAATCATTGGGCCACATACGGTTAACCAAACCAGTTGCACGCCAAGACCTGTTGGCAGCATTGCAGCGCGCACTAGCGCCAAGTTAGGCTTGGGGCGCGGCGCGTTCTAGCTCGGCCATTTCAGCGCTGAGCAGGCTGATAAAGGAATCCTTGGCGATCGGTTTATAGACATTACGCCCCACCGGAACATCCCGCGCATTTGCGATCATTTTAGCGGCGATCATCGATGTGTCTCCGCCCCCGGTCATGAAGCGCACCCGAAGCGGGAAATCATAGGTGCTGATGCCGTCGATTGCCTCTAGGCCATTCATGCGTGGCATATTGATGTCCACCATCAACAGAACGGGTTCTGTGCAGTCGTTTAGAATTTCGTTTAGTTCGATTCCATCGGAACAAGTCTTGGGTATCCACCCCTGACCACGTGCGATCGTGGCGAGGTAATCTGCGAAATCTTTGTTGTCGTCTGCAATTAGTATTTGATACATGGTCCTAGCCTTCGAGGTAAATAATATGGATCGAATAGAGTATTATCTAAAGTTATAGTAGTCGTTTTAAAATTATCTGAAAAGCGCAAAGCGTTTTTTTTGATCTAGGAATAACGTGCTTGTACTATCTATTCAGGATTTGATTAATGAACTCGTAAAAAACCGGAAATCTAGAATATTTTCCGAAATCCTCGCTAACCGCTTGCCCGCATAGCGCAGAGAACCTATCTAGTATTTATGGCTATGAAATTACCCTTTGGAAACCGCAAAGCACTGATAAACGTTGTCCGCCTTGATGGGGTCATCGGCGGTGGCGGGCGTTTTAATGGGCCGGGTTTAAACGATTCGCATATGGCGGGTCTTCTGCACAAGGCCTTTCACAAGGGCAAACCCCGTGCGGTGGCATTGGCGATAAATTCGCCGGGCGGCTCGCCTGTGCAATCCTCGCTGATTGGCGCGCGCATTCGCCGCCTGGCCACCGAAACTGGTGTGCCGGTGTACGCATTCTGCGAGGATGTGGCGGCCTCTGGTGGGTATTGGTTGGCCTGTAGTGCGGATGAGATTTATTTGGATGATAGCTCGATCATCGGATCAATCGGGGTTATTTCTGCCTCCTTTGGCTTTCCAGAGATGATGGCCAAGTATGGGATCGAGCGGCGGGTGCATACAGCAGGCGAAAACAAGAGCTTTGGTGATCCGTTTAAAGAGCAAGGTCCAGAAGATGTGGCGCGGATAAAAGAATTGCAGCGCGCGATTCATCAGAACTTTATCACCCATGTAAAGACATGTCGTGCGGGGCGCTTGGTGGATGAAGATTTGTTCACCGGCGAAATCTGGGTTGGACAGGCTGGTATAGACAAGGGTTTGGCCGATGGTATTGGCCATTTGGTGCCGACCCTAAAAGAAAAATTTGGTGATAAATCCAAGTTCAATGTGCTGGGCCAAAAGAAATCCTTTCTTTCGAGATTTGGCCTGAGCATGGCGGACGGGGTTCTTGGCTCGGTTGAAGAACGTGCTCAATGGGCAAGGTTTGGGATGTAGCGATGTCAAAAGTAGTACTGATTTTTTTGATTTTCATCATGGTGTTGGGTGTTTTTGGCAAACTTCGGCTGCCTAAGCTGCCCAAGATGGGTAAATTATCGAAAATCAATCAAACTAGGAAATGCAAAATCTGCGACAGCTATCTTTTTGATGGGGTGAAATGCAGTTGCCAAAATAAATCGGGGAAGAATAAGTGATGGATTGGCTGTTTGTAGTTGCCGGCTTGGTGATATTATTGATCGGTGGTGATGTGTTGGTGCGCGGTGCCGTTGCCTTGGCGGCGCGCCTGGGCATACCGACGTTGATCGTTAGTTTGACTGTTGTTGCCTTTGGAACCTCGGCTCCGGAACTGCTGATTGCAATCAAGGCTGGTTTTGACGGGGTTCCTGAATTGGCATTGGGTAATGTTGTTGGTTCGAATACCGCGAATGTTCTGCTGGTGCTGGGGGTGCCTGCGCTACTCTTTGGTTTGTCGGTGAAGGATCGCGATAGTGTGCAAAACTTCATCTATATGATGCTGGCCACGGTGGCATTTATTGTTTTGACCTATACCAGCCCGATCGGGCGTTGGCAGGGTGTCGTGATGTTGCTGGGCTTGGCGAGTATTTTGTACACGAGCTATCGTGCCGCCATGTCTTCGCGGAGCAAACTGGCCGAGCTGGAATCCGAGGTCGGCGAGACCAATATCCCCACGTGGAAGATGCTGGGTTTTTTGATTGCTGGTTTGGTTAGCTTGCCACTGGGGGCTGGGTTGTTGGTTGACGGGGCTGTAAATATTTCGCGGGCCTTTCATGTGCCAGAGGAGATTATTGGGCTGACGCTGGTTGCGCTGGGAACCTCTCTGCCGGAATTGGCCACAACGGTTATGGCTGCGCTGCGCAAAGAGGGCGATGTGGCAATTGGCAATGTCTTGGGTTCGAACATATTTAATCTGCTGGGCATTGTGGGTGTCGCCAGCCTGTTTGGCCCAATGCCGGTTCCAAGCGCGTTTTTCCAATTTGATCTATGGGTTATGTTGGCCTCTTCGTTGGTATTGGCGCCATTTATAATAAAACAGATTCCCTTATCCAGAATTTGGGGCATGGTATTCCTTGTGTGTTATGGTGCCTATGTTGTGGTTCTATTAACCTAGGGGCGGGATGAATTATTCGGGGGCATTGATAACAGGCGGTGGCGATCGGCAGGGCCGTGCCATGGCGGTGGCCTTGGCCGCGCGCGAAATACCGGTGGCGGTGCATTATTCCACAAATGCATCCGGGGCGGCCGAGACCAAATCAATAATTGAACGGGCCGGCGGCAGGGCAATCACGCTTGCGGCGGGGCAACCTCCAGAGCATTTTGCACGCCAGCGTCAGAGCACGCCGCTGAAACGTGGTGCGGATGTGGGGGATATTATCGGTGCGATGAATTTCTTTTTGGATGCCCCTGCGGTAACGGGGCAATTGATCTGTGTAGATGGTGGGCAACATCTGGCTTGGTAAACAGCGGATGTGATGGGGATCGAGGAAAACTAGCGTTTAAATTGTAAGATATGGTGTGCTTTGTCCACTGTGTAACAGAAAGTTCACAATTCATTACGAAAAAGTCAATAAAATCAAAGTCTTGTAAAATTGTATATTTTTTCCCTTTGAAATCAAGGGGTTGAAATGTGCCCACAAAATAGGCAAACCACAGAACCCTGCCAAAACAAACGAAAAAAAGGGCTTAATCTTGAGTTATCCGCAGAGTTATCCACAGGTATCGTGGATAGGTTAATCCTTGTTAATTGTCGGAAAACCTGACCGCCCCAGTAGAATCAGATAAAAGAACATATGAGCGAAGAAATCGAAAATCCTGTGCCGACCAAAGGCCATTTGGTTGTCAAATCCTATCTGAAGACATTGGATGGTAGCCCCGGTGTATACCGGATGTTAGATGAGCAGGGGGCGGTGCTTTATGTGGGCAAGGCCCGCAACCTAAAGCGCCGCGTCTCTAATTATGCCAAGCTCACAGGGCATTCCGCGCGTATTGGGCGGATGATCACGGCAACCAGCTCTATGATGTTTCTGACCACAAAAACAGAGACCGAGGCATTGCTGCTAGAGCAGAACCTGATCAAGCAATTAAAGCCGCGCTATAATGTATTGCTGCGCGATGACAAAAGTTTCCCCTATATTATGCTGACCGGGGATCACGAGTTTCCGATGTTGACCAAGCATCGCGGACGCAGATCGAAAGAGCATGAATTTTTCGGCCCCTTTGCATCGGCGGGGGCTGTGAACCGCACGCTGAATCAACTGCAGAAAATATTCCTGTTGCGCAACTGTAGCGACAATATGTTTGCCGGGCGTACACGGCCCTGTTTGCAATATCAGATCGCGCGCTGTGCGGGGCCCTGTACGGGAAAAATTTCAGCAGAGGATTACGACAAATTGGTATCGGATGCGCGTGATTTCCTGCGCGGGCGTAACAGTGATATTCAGCAGAGCTTGGCCGCAGAAATGAGCGAGGCATCACAGAATATGGAATACGAGCGCGCGGCGGGCCTGCGCGACCGCATTCGCGCCCTTACACAGGTACAATCAACCCAAGGTATTAATCCCCAAACGGTGCCCGAGGCCGATGTGATCGCCCTACATTCCGAAGGCGATCAGGCCTGTATCCAAGTGTTCTTTATTCGCGCCAATCAAAATTGGGGCAACCGTGCCTATTTCCCGCGCTCGGGTGTGGGGGCGGATGATCCTGAAATACTAGAAAATTTTATTGCGCAATTTTATGATAACAAAACCCCGCCCAAGCTGATTTTGGTCTCGGGCGACATCTCAAACGAGGATCTTTTGCTAAATGCCCTTGGAGACAAGCGCGGGTCAAAGGTGGAAATTGCCCACCCAAAGCGTGGCGAGCGGGCAGAGTTAGTAGAGGGCGCGCACCGCAATGCACGAGAAACCTTAGCGCGCAAACTGTCTGAGAGTGCGGCGCAAAACAAGCTGTTGCAGGGATTGGCTGATGCGCTGGATTTAGAAGAGGCGCCGCGCCGCGTAGAGGTCTTTGATAATTCGCATATTCAAGGCGCGCATGCAGTGGGGGCGATGATTGTATCTGGCCCAGATGGGTTCATGAAATCCGCCTATCGAAAATTTAACATCAAGAACCCCGAGACCACCCCTGGGGATGATTTTGGCATGATGAAAGAGGTGCTAGAGCGCCGCTTTAAATCTTTGATCAAGGAAGACCCAGATCGCCAGAGCGAAAACTGGCCCGATCTGTTGCTGATTGATGGTGGTCAGGGGCAAATTTCGGCAGTGGCCGAGATTTTGGCAGAGTTGGGGGTCACGGATGTGCCTTTTGTTGGGGTGGCCAAGGGGGTAGATCGCAATGCGGGTAACGAGGAATTTCATCGCATGGGCGCGCGCCCCTTTGCATTGCGGCGCAATGATCCGGTGTTGTATTTTATACAACGTCTGCGCGACGAGGCGCACCGATTTGCCATCACCACCCACCGCAACAAACGCGCCAAGGCGTTGACCGCATCGCCCCTTGATGAAATCCCAGGGGTGGGTGCCGCGCGCAAGCGCGCGATTCTGGCGCATTTCGGATCCGCCAAGGCGGCAACACGCGCATCATTGCGTGATCTAAAGGCGGTAGATGGATTATCAGACGCATTGGCACGGGTGATCTATGACTTCTTCCATGACAAGGGTTAAATTCTACAGTATGCCTAGGGTAACAAAACAAAGAGGTGCGCTATGCGCTGGAACATTCCGAATATTTTGACCACCTTTCGCATGTTGGCTGCCCCTGCGGTTGTATTGGTTTTTCTGTTCTTTCAACGCCCTGTTGCCGATTGGCTGGCGATGATCCTCTTTATTGGCGCGGCCTTTACGGATTATCTGGATGGGTATTTGGCGCGCAAATGGAACCAAGTTAGCAACTTTGGCCGCATGTTGGATCCCATCGCGGATAAGGCCATGGTGGTCTTGGCTTTTCTGGTAATTGGTAGCCTGTTTGGCCTAAACCCGCTGATCATGGTGCCGGCGATTCTGATCCTGCTGCGCGAGGTTTTCGTTTCCGGCCTACGCGAGTTTTTGGGAGATAAGGCGGGTGAGTTACAGGTGACGAAATTGGCCAAGTTTAAGACCGCGGCGCAGATGATTTCCGTCTCTATTCTGTTTTCATACGGTATATTCGAGCATAATTTTGGGGCATCGACCATTGGCATGGATGGCCAATTGGTAGGTGCCATTCTGGATGGCACCGAAGAAGACGTGGTTGGATTGAAGCTAAAATATAATCTTATGTACCTGTCTTACTGGGGGGGGATTGCCTTCCTTTGGGTGGCGGGGGCGCTAACCTTTATCACGGGGATGGATTACCTGCGTAAGGCGATGCCCTATCTGCGCGGTGCTGCGTAATGCGTTTGAATTTGGTATATTTTGCATGGGTGCGCGAGCGCATAGATTTGCCCAGCGAGACCGTTGAGACAGATGCCAAAACAGTGGCCGAACTAATTACAGAATTGCGCGCGCGCGATGCCCGTTATGATCTAGCGTTCAGTGATACCACCGCGGTACGGGTGGCCATAAATCAAGAGCTTTGCGAATTTTCGTCTGCCCTTGCAGATGGCCAAGAGGTTGCGTTTTTCCCACCCATGACTGGGGGCTGACATGGCGGTCTCGGTTCAGGTGGATGCCTTTGATATTGGCGCAGAACTGGGTGAAATGCGCAAAGATACCCGCGCGGGGGCCTTGGTAAACTTTACCGGTATTGTGCGCGGTGGCGATGATTTGGTGGCGCTGGAATTAGAGCATTATCCCGCGATGACGAAATCTGCCCTAGAGGCGATCGAGGCCGAGGCGCGTGCACGCTGGGATTTGATTGATACGCGCATTATTCACCGTGTCGGCCGGTTGGCGCTGGGCGAGGAAATTATGATGGTTGCCGTCTCGGCACCCCACCGCGCGGATGCGTTTCAGGCCGCTGAATTTATGATGGACTTTTTGAAGAGCCGCGCCCCATTTTGGAAAAAAGAGCATTTCAAATCTGGCACCCAATGGGTGGATGCCAAAGACAGCGACGAGGGTGCGTTACGGCGCTGGTAGCTATTGGTCTAGTTGGGCGCGCAGGTCTTCGCATTCGCGCCGCGCAGCACCTAGGCCCTCCATTGCGGCGGCCAATTCAGCCTCGGCTTGGGATACCTTGTTGCTCAGTTCCCATTCCACCTCTTTCAGGCGGCCTTCGGCCACGTCCTTGGCCTGTTCCATTTCGTATAATCGGTTGGCCAGATCATCGATTTCACCCATGTTGGACGCATTGATACGGTTCAGCCCACCGTAGGCCCAACGCAACATCCATCCCAATATAAAGGCGCCAAACAGCGCCATAGCGATCACCCCAATTAGTTCATCACGGTTCATTCTTCGGCTTCCTTCTGTTTGGGGCGTTCTTGAGGCGCGTTGCTGGCGCTGGGCACAGGATCGGCGCTGGCATCCAGCAGGGCTGGGTTCGCGGGTTCAACGGGGGTGATCAGCGCAAAGCTGATGCGGCGGTTCTGGGCGCGCGATGCCTCGCTGGCGTTATCTGTGATGGGCTGGCTGGGGCCATATCCGCGGGCGATCATACGCGATGTGAGCACACGGCGGGTTAGCAATGCCGACAGCACCGCATCGGCGCGTGATTGGCTGAGCGTTTGGTTGAGCTCTTCGCTACCTGAATTATCTGTATGGCCCTGAATTTCAAATTCAGCGGTGGGGCAAAGACGCAGAACTTTGGCTATCTGATCCACTACAGCTAAGCTATCTGCCTTGATATCCACCCGCCCGGGGTCAAATTCAATTTTGGATTTGGCAAGGATTTCGGCGATTTGGGTTTCGCACTCTTGGGGTGTTGGGGGGGTGTCGCGCTTGGCTAGGCGTTCGTCGTAATCGACTGACAGTTTGAAATTATCCTTGGTTCCAACGCGCACGGATAGGATGCGGGACATTGCACCCTTGGTCGAGGGCGAATCCCCTGTGCCCGAAATTTGGATTGTTTCTGGCTGGACGATTAATGTGCCATGGTGCAATTCAGCCAGCGCCTCTAGGCCACCCAAAACCCGTAGGGGCCAGCCATCGGGCAGGTTTTCGTCAATGCGGGTCTGTGCGTAGACGTTTTCGCTGCCAAACAGGGCCTTGGCAAAGGCCTGAACAGAATTGCGCGCAGGGACACTGGAAATACGCCCGCGCAATTGCACTTGGCCTTCGGGGCTTTTGGTGGCGGTGAATTCCGGGATCACAATGTCGCCGGTTTGACCATCTATCAGCGGTTTTGGCGGCAGAACCGCGGCCAATGAGAATAGCTCGGGCAGGTCATTTTCCAAGGCGCCGATGATTTGGTCATAGCTGGCTTCGTCGACGTCGTCTTGGGCGATCAGCGAGATATCGGAATCAGTGAAGGTTAGAACCCCGCCGCCCAGTTTACCGACCGCATTCAGGGACAGCACGATGGCCTCGGCCCATTCGGTGGTTGGCACACCTAATCCGATGGCACATGTGGCGGTTGGGTCAAGGCCGATTTTCTGAGCAGCGCGCATGATTTTTAGGCTGTTGAATTCCGTATCCACAGAACAGGCGGCCATTTCGGCACCATTTTCATCCAGCGTGAAATGCAATGTGAAGGGTGAAATCACAGGGCGTGGTGCGGAAATATGCAGCTCTAGCTCTAACCCATCTGGGGTGTTATCCGCCAATTCCTTTTCGTATCTCTGTTTCTCGGTTTGCGATTCTGTAACCGCTGAAATGATCACCTTGTTATGCGTGATGCTGATCTTAGAGCGGTTCAGCTTTTGCAGGCCAAAAATGCCGAAATCCAGTGCGCTCTCCCAATTTGTGGGCACAGCAAAGCTGGCCTCCTCTAGCATATCGGTGATGTGTAGATCGAGGGCGATATCTTCTACATTGTCTAGAATATGGCTGCGACCATGGTCGCTGGGCACTAGACCAATCAGCGAAATGCGCTCGTCGTTGCGCAGAACCTCTAGGCTGAATTTAGGGGGGGCGATATCATTGGCCTGAAGGATGGTAATATCGTCGGTGATACGGCCAGGATCAACGAACTTGCCGATAACCTGTAGCACGCGAAAGCGCGCAGCCTCGTCTGGGGCAAGGCCGGTTAGATTGACCTGAAGCCCCTTGGCACGCAGATGCACCCATTCTTCGTCTGACATTAGCAACGCCTGGCGCAGTTCGGCCTCTGTGGCCTCTTGGAAAACATCCACAGCGCGGATCGCGCCGAAATAGGCACCAACGGCGGCAAGGATAAAACAAATTAATGCGAAGAGCAGAGCAGTACGGTGCATAGGAGTCTCTAGATTGCGTGTTTCTTGTTGCTAGGGTATTGGCTGATTTTTATCAAGCTCCGCCAAGACTGATTTGAACTGCATAAGCGAGGGCAAAGCCCGCAATAGGCAAGAATCCCGCATCTCGGTTGGCGCGAAATAGCTTCAGACAGATATCGGGGTCATCAATATCCAATTTGCGCAACTGCCACATCATATGCATGCCAAAGGCCCAGATGCCCATGATGGCGAAAACCAGCGCCAATATGTTTAGCCGGTCGCCAACCGCGCCAATCAATGCCAGTACCATTAAAACCGTGATGGCCACCAGAAACCCGAACAGCCATGTTTTGGTATTGTTGTGAAACAGGCGCGCAGTGGATTTTATGCCGATCAGGGCATCATCCTCTTTGTCTTGGTGGGCATAGATGGTGTCGTAAAACAAGGTCCATGCGATGCCAGACAAATAGAGAAGTATCGCCGCCCAGCTGATGGTGCCGAAATAGGCCACCCACATCAACAAGGCGCCCCAATTAAAGGCCACGCCCAAAAAAACCTGTGGCCACCATGTAAACCGCTTTGCAAATGGGTAGATTGCCACGGGCAACAGGGCAGCAATCCCCCACAGGATGGCCGCGCTGTTTAGCGAAAACAGGATTAGAGCGGAAATACCTGTCTGAATAGCCATCCAGAGGGCCGCACGTTTTACGCTGATCTGCCCCGATGGTATGGGGCGTGATTTTGTGCGGGCCACCTGTGCGTCTAGGTGGCGATCGGTGATGTCGTTCCATGTACATCCTGCACCGCGCATCAAAAAGGCCCCCAAAGCGCATGCAACAAACAACCATTGGTGATAGGGGCTAATTGCGGCACCATCTGCTAACAAGGCCAGCGTCAATGCCCACCAACAGGGAATCAGCAACAGCCATGTACCAGCGGGACGATCGGCGCGCGACAGGCGCAGATAGGGGCGGGCCTTTACGGGGGCAAAACGATCCACCCAATTGTGATCAACAGCATCCGCTACACGGCCTGATTGGTCTGGTGTTTGGTGGTTTTCGGTCATAGAGTCTGCCCATGAATAAACGTGCAAAAATTCGACTCTTTCTAGACGCTCCGATGGGGGCAGGGCAATCTTTAATCCTGAACCGAGATCAGGCGAATTATTTGTTCAATGTGATGCGTCTGTCGGTGGGGGATTCTGTCTCCGTATTTAATGGCCAAGATGGCGAATGGCAGGCCCGCGTTGCAGAGGCAAACAAACGCAAGGGAATTTTGATCTGCGAGACCCAGTCGGGCCTGCAGGTATCCCCCCCCGATCTATGGTTGGTATTTGCGCCGATCAAAAAGGCGCGCACAGATTTTATTGTGGAAAAGGCCACCGAGATGGGGGCTGCGCGCATTCTGCCAGTGCGCACGGATTTTACCAATTCAGACCGCATGCGCCAAGAGCGCCTACAGGCCCATGCGGTAGAGGCCAGCGAGCAATGCGGCGGCACCTATGTGCCCCCTGTCGAGGATATTCAGAACCTTTCTACGCTGCTGGATCATTGGCCTGATGACCGCCAGATACTGTTTTGTGATGAACGTAAGGTAGGCGAGCCGGTCTCTGATCTATCGGATCAACATAGGGGGAAATGGGCCATTCTTATTGGCCCCGAGGGCGGGTTTTCCGAGGCAGAGCAAAGCCGCCTGCGGCGATTTGAACAGGCCACCAGCATCAGCCTTGGCCCGCGAATATTACGCGCGGATACTGCGGCGGTGGCGGCGCTGGCGTTGTGGCAGAGGGCCTTGGGGGACTGGGCATGAGCTTTATCCGCCCAGAATTGCGCGATAGCTTTATGAAGTGGCGCGAATTGATTGTGATCCTGCCGTTGTTGATTTTGGCGCTGTATTTGGTGTGGAATGCCATCGCGCTGGGCGGGCGGGTTCTGGTGGTCATCTATGCTCTGGTGGCGGTGATATCGCTGTTTGGCACCTATTGGGCCTATCGGCGCGGGCATATGCGGGTGCTTGGTGCTGCCTTTGGGCATGTGGAAATTGACGAACGCCAAATCATATATTTTTTAAATGGCGAAGGCTGGCCGGTGTCGATCAATGATCTGGTGGATGTGCAAATAGCGCGCACGGATCAAAATGGCGCACCGGACAAGGTGTTCTGGCAATTTAAGGATCGCGCAGGTACGCGGGTGGTGATTCCCGCCAGTGCCACAGGGGCGGATCGATTGGTGGATGCGCTATCGGCGTTAAACGGGGTGGATTATCCCATGGTTATTCAGGCCATGAACAGCGAGGTTGATGCGGTGTTCACAATTTGGAGAAACTCTGAATAATCGGCCATGGCCGCTTGCAACTGGTGGAGCGCTTTGACAGTGTCAAATTCAGCAAAGAAGGAGCCAGCCCATGTCTATTCCCCAAAGTGGCGGTGGCCCGATTGAATCTATGGATCAATTGGCCGAGTATTTAGAAAGCGGATGCAAGCCGAAACCGGAATGGCGCATCGGTACCGAACATGAAAAATTCGGCTATTGTAAGGATACTCGAAAGCCCCTGCCCTATGCGGGCGAGCGGTCTGTTCAAACCATGCTGGAAGGGTTGCGCGATACCTTTAATTGGGCGCCTGTGCATGAAGATGGCAATATTATCGGGCTGGAAAAAGATGGGGCCAATGTATCCCTAGAGCCGGGTGGGCAACTAGAGCTGTCTGGTGCGCCACTGGAATCCATCCACGAGACCTGTGACGAGGCGAACACCCACCTGCGCGAGGTGCAAGAGGTGGCCGATCGTATTGGCGTTGGGTTTATTGGTCTGGGCGCGGCCCCTGAATGGTCGCATGAGCAAATGGATATGATGCCTAAGGGGCGATATCGTTTGATGACCGATTACATGGGGCGCGTTGGTACTCATGGCACCCAAATGATGTATCGCACCTGCACGGTTCAGGTGAACCTAGATTTCGCATCCGAGGCCGACATGGTGAAAAAGATGCGCGTTGCATTGGCATTGCAACCTGTAGCTACGGCCCTGTTTGCCAATTCACCGTTCTTTGATGGCAAGCCTAATGGCCATAAATCGTGGCGCTCGCGCATTTGGCGCGATCTGGATGCGGATCGCACGGGCACATTGCCGTTCTTTTTCGAAGATGGCATGGGGTTCCAGCGCTATGTTGACTATGCCTTGGACGTACCGATGTATTTTGTGTACCGCGATGGTAAATACCTTGATGCGCTGGGCCAATCTTTCCGCGATTTCCTGAAGGGTGAATTACCCGCATTGCCCGGCGAAACGCCGACCATGTCTGACTGGGCAGATCACCTAACCACCTGTTTCCCAGAGGCCCGCATTAAAAAATACATGGAAATGCGCGGCGCGGATGGTGGTCCGTGGCGGCGCATTTGCGCATTACCTGCATTCTGGGTGGGGTTGATGTATGACAGCGCTGCGCTAGATGCGGCATGGGATATTTGCAAGGGCTGGTCGTTGGAAACCCGCGAAGAAATGCGGATTGCCGCATCGGTTGATGGGCTACAGGCGCAGGTGGGTGGTATCAAGATGTTGGATCTGGCCGCGCAGGTGCTAGAGCTTTCAAATGCTGGATTGGCCGCGCGGGCACGGGCCGGTGCCGGTGGATTGGTACCAGACGAGACACATTTCCTAAATGCTCTCCAAGAAAGCGTGGAAACAGGCCAAGCGCCTGCGGATGAATTGCTGGAAAAATATCACGGGGAATGGGGTGGCGATCTAAGCCGCATTTACGACGCATATAAATACTAAAAAGGCCGCCCAATGCAGGGCGGCCTTTAATCCATCGGTCTATGCAATTGGCTCTTAGCCGTATTTATTGCTGCCTTCTTCTGATTTTAGGGTGAATAGATAAATCATTACGATCAAAACAATCAGCCCGACCAGAGGGATGATTGTCAGAACGTAGATTAGTTGTAGCCAACCCGATTTGCCAGAATCGTGCAAGCGGCGCGCGCCAACGGCCAATGTTGGGATGATTGTCGCCAGATAGAATACCAGCATCAAGATACCACCAAAGCTCATAAAGCTGCTAAGTCCTGGATTTGGACTGGTGGCAAGATTGCTGAAATCCATTGAGCTAAGCAACAGCCCAGAGAGGATGAAATTGACGATTGTGAGGGCTAATATCCACCACCAATATTCAGAGCGCGGTGCGCGGCCATTGAAATTGGCATAATTATTAAGGACTGATTTTACTGCTTCGATCATATTCATTTTTGGGTTCCCCGTTGTTGAATGAATGCTCCTGTAATGGGCGTACTATCGATGAATATGTTAGCGCTGTCAAAAAGAACCGCTATGCGTGTGCTGTTTACCCGCCGATTTTGCTCTCTTTGCCGGCCAACAGGCGTTGGATGTTTTCGCGGTGGCGCCACCAAATTAATAGGGCGAAAACACTCAGCAATATAACAAGGCTGGACATGCCCAGAACCCATGCCCAAAGGCTGGCAGTGGCGCTGGCCACAAGGGCGGATAACGATGAAATCCGCGTTGCCAATGCAGTGACCAGCCAGGTTAGACATGCGGCAATACCCGCAGGCCAAAATAGCGCCAATAAAATACCCAGAAACGTGGCCACACCTTTGCCGCCTTGAAATTTTAGCCAAACAGGATAGCAATGCCCCACAAACGAGGCCAGTGCCGCTATTTGTGCCGCCATATCTCCAAATAGCGCCCGCGCGATTAGAACGGCGACGCCACCCTTGCCAGCATCCAATATCAGCGTCAAAAATGCGGCGGTTTTACTGCCGGTGCGCAGGACATTGGTGGTGCCGATATTGCCAGATCCGATATCGCGTAAATTGCCCAACCCCATAACGCGGGTGATCACAATGCCAAAGGGTACTGAGCCTAGCAGATAGGCGGCAATTGCCACGGGTATCAGCATCAAAATCTCTGTTGTGGTCGTCATCCGCGATATATCTCCTGTCCGGCAACATAAGAGCGCAGAACCTGCCCCTGCATGCGCCGCCCGTCATAGGGTGTGTTTTTTGATTTTGATTTCAACAAGGTGCGATCCAGCACAAAAGGCTTGTCCGGATCGAACAAAATCAGATCCGCAGGGGCCCCAATCGCCAAGCGCCCTGCATCCAATCCCAGCAACTTGGCAGGGTTTAATGACAAAGCACGCCATAGCGTCGGCAGATCCAGATATCCGCCGTGAACCAATTGCATAGCGGCGGGTAGAAGAGTTTCCATGGCCACGGCACCCGATGCGGCGGCCTCGAAGGGCAGGCGCTTACTTTCTTCGTCTTGGGGGGTATGCATCGAGGAAATCACATCGATCACACCACTGGCGACAGCGCTGGCCAAGGCCACGCGGTCGTCTTCTGCGCGCAGGGGGGGCTTTAGCTTGAAAAATGTAGGGTAACCCTCCAGATCCATTTCATTCAGGGTTAGGTGATGGATCGACGCACCGGCGGTGACGCGCAGGCCCTTGGCCTTGGCGCGAGCCAGCACATTTAGCCCAACGCGGCTGGACAGCTGGTCAAAATGCACCCGCGCGCCGGTCATCTCAATCAGCGCAAGGTCGCGTTGCAGCTGCATACGTTCTGCGATCGTGGAAACACTGGGCAGGCCCAGTTTGGTGGCCAAGGCGCCAGATGTGGCAGAGGCACCGCTTGATAGCATCGGTTCCTGGGCGTGGCTAATGATCAGGGCATCCAAACCCTTGGCATAGGTCAGGCAACGGGCAAAAACCTTGTTATCCGTGATCACGGCATCACAATCGGTAAAGGCCACCGCACCTGCATCGGATAGAAACCCGATTTCGGCCATCTCGCGCCCTGCGCGACCCAGCGTAAGGGCGGCCATTGGCAAAACATTAACCATGCTATCCGCCACAGCGCGGCGATGCACGAATTCCAGCAGCTCCGGTGTATCGATGGCGGGTTCTGTATCAGGGCGGATGACCATTGTGGTTACACCACCCGCCGCCGCCGCCGCCCCAGCCGAGGCAAAGCTTTCTTTGTGGCGTTCGCCGGGTTCACAGATTTTTACGCCGATATCGATAATGCCGGGGGCAAGGCATTTGCCTGCGCAATCTATTGCATCCTGTGGAGGGGGGGTGTCATAGTTGATGGTCTTGATTTTACCATCGCCCAGTGTGACAGTGCCGATTGCATCAGTGCCGTTTTCTGGATCTATCAGACGGGCATTGGTCAGGGTGGTCATGGGTTTTTCCTTCCCGTCAGGGTGGCGCGAATATCAGAGGCATTCTCAACCCCAAGAAGGTTTGTACCCATTCCAAAGCGTGTGCCAAAACGCACCGTCGCCCCAAAGCCGCCAAGCTTGAGCACCGCGCGCAAATCAACTGGGCGGCTGTGTGTGATGTAGACGGCACGATCCGTGATCACCCATTCTTGGGATCGATAAATCAGGTATGTGATCGCAATACCCACAAAGGTCAGGGCGGTGATATAAATTGCCGTGCGTTGGGTTAGGTCCGCCTCGGAGTAGAAAAGCCCGATCATCAAGAAGCCAAGAATCGCCAACACCACAGAGACATTACACCGTATCCATGCCGCGCGTGAAAACTGCCCTTTAAACAGCACGCGTTCGTTATCGATTAAAACGGGGGGCCATGTGTCCGACAGGGGGTATTCCAGCGCTTCTTTGATCAGTTCGTCGGTGATATCGTCAACGTTTTGGTCAGGTTTATTCATGATAGCCTATCTTGAATTTCGCACATGGTATCATAGACCTCTTGTGCCTCGTCAATCAGCTCGAATCCCATTTTTCGCGTGCCACTGGCCTGACCATTCAGCGAGCGCATGCTGCGATCGCTAAACAGCTCGGGGCCGAAGAACACACTGGGGTATTTCCCCTTTTTCAGCTCGATCGGCATATCCTTGGTTATAGGGAAAGAGCGCAAGCGCATTTGGCACATGTGGGAATGGCTGCTGATCAAAGCCCGTTGATTGGTCAGCGCATAACGGGTACGCGCGCGATTACGCGGGGCAAAGACAAACGGGGAAACCAATATCAGAACCCCGAAAATGAAATGGATAATCCCAAACATCCAAATGGGGCTGCCGCGTTGAAAGGTGGATATCATCCACAGCGCAGCAAAAACCGCAAACAACAGGCCAATGATCGCAAAGGGCACGTAATTAAATGAAAGTACGATTCCGGTCTTGGGGCGTCCCTGCCAAATGAATACTTCGCCCTCTTCTAATATGCCTTCAAAATGCGGGCACTCATGTGGCGTGGCTTGGCTAACGTCAGGGGGGGCAGAGCCCATTTGGATTGCTGGTGTCATGCCATAACGGCCGCAGGCGTCTGTGCGCGCAGCCCCTGTGCTAGCAGATCCATAGCGGCCATACGCACGGCCACGCCCATTTCCACCTGTTCCTGTATAACCGAGCGGTTGATATCATCGGCGATGTCGCCATCAATTTCGACGCCACGGTTCATCGGGCCGGGGTGCATGACGATTGCATCGTTCTTGGCTGCGCGCAGCTTTTCCGATGTTAGCCCCCAGCGGTAATAGTATTCTCGTTCTGATGGAATAAAGGCGCCGTCCATACGCTCGCGTTGCAAACGTAGCATCATCACCACATCCACATCACGCAGACCCTCTGTCATATCATGGTAAACCTCGACCCCGAATTGATCGATACCGCTGGGCATTAGGGTCTGTGGCCCGACCAAGCGGATGCGATTCTCCATTTTGTTCAGCAAGAAAATATTAGATCGCGCTACACGGCTGTGGGCAATATCGCCGCAAATTGCTATGTTTAGGCGGTGTAATCGGCCCTTGGCGCGTCGAATGGTTAGGGCATCAAGAAGCGCCTGTGTGGGGTGCTCGTGACGGCCGTCGCCGGCATTTAGCACCGCGCAATTTACCTTTTGCGACAGCAAATCCACCGCACCCGAATGTTGGTGGCGTACCACCAATAGGTCTGGGTTCATGGCGTTCAAGGTCATGGCAGTATCGATCAGGGTTTCGCCCTTTTTAATACTAGAGGCCCCCAGCGCCATGTTCATTACATCTGCGCCCAACCGTTTGCCGGCCAATTCAAAAGAGGCCAATGTACGGGTAGAGTTTTCGAAAAACATGTTAATCTGAGTCATGCCTGCTAGGGCACTGCTGTGTTTGTTAGCCTGGCGGTTCAGGGTCGCATATTGTTCGGCCAGATCCAGAATCGTGGTAATATCCGCAGGGGACAGATGTTCGATTCCCAAAAGGTGTTTCGCAGATAGTGCCATTGTGTCCCCGCTATGGTCTTGTAACTTATATCAGAGCAGAAAAACCAAGCAAGGGATTTACGCCGCGGGCGCCAGCCAATATCTTAGTCGAAACAGTGGAGTTTTTGATGCAGCAGACCTCGGAATATTTTGCCCTGCGCGCCGCCCTTGAATGGCAGGTGGAATTGGGCGTGGATGAGGTAATAAGCGAGGCGGCGATAAATCGGTTTGATTTCCCCGCCGCGACACCAAAGATTAAAATCGGGCAGGGGTCAAATATTGCCCCAGTTGATACCATCCCCGATGTTGTGCCAAAACAATTGGCTGGGGATATTTCGGCACTGCTGGCGCAAAAATGCACAGACCTAAATGCCCTGCGTGATGCAATAAATCTGTTTGACCTTTGTGCGCTAAAGAAGGGCGCGCGCAACACTGTATTTGCGGATGGGCACGCACAGGCGCGGGTGATGATCCTGTGTGAGCCACCCAACCGTGCCGAGGACAGCGCGGCGCGCCCGCTTGTGGGCGATGCGGGAAAATTGCTGGACAAAATGTTTCAGGCCATTGGTTTGGCGCGCGAGATTGACGGTGCGGATGGTCTGTATGTGGCGCCAATTTTGCCATGGTGCCCCCCTCAAAGCCGCGAACCGAATTTAGAGGAAGTGGAGATGATGTTGCCCTTCGTTCAGCGGCATGTGGAATTGATGGATCCCGAGGTGATTATTCTGATGGGCAACGCCCCCTGCAATGCTGTTTTAGGTAAATCTGGGGTTACCCGCCTTAGGGGGAAATGGGATCAGGCCTATGATAAACCGGTATTGCCGATGTTACATCCGCGAGCATTGTTACGGGATCCATTGCGCAAGAGGGATGCCTGGGCTGATTTACTGGCATTGAAGGATAAATTGTCATGAGCCTTGATAAAAGCAAAGCCTTTGTACCGGTACGCATCGCCGTTTTGACGGTATCAGACAGCCGCACAAGAGCAGATGATCGATCGGGGGATGTGCTGGAGGGGCGCATAAATACCGCTGGCCATGAAATGGTTGATCGCCAAATTATTGCTGACGAGCGCGGATTGATCGCCGATCAGTTGCGGGCGTGGTGCTGTGATCCGGAAATCGATGCTGTGATCAGCACAGGTGGCACGGGGCTGACGGGGCGGGATGTGAGCGTAGAGGCGCACCGCGATGTTTACGAGAAAGAGATCGATGCCTTTGGCACAGTGTTCACCATCGTCTCGATGCAAAAAATTGGCACATCTGCCGTCCAAAGTCGCGCCTGCGCAGGGGTGGCACAGGGCACCTATCTGTTTGCGTTGCCCGGCAGCCCGGGTGCATGTAAGGATGGATGGGATGAAATTCTGCGGTTCCAATTGGATATCCGCCACCGCCCCTGTAATTTCGTAGAAATTATGCCCCGCCTAGAAGAGCATCTGCGACGTAAATAACAGGGGCTGTGGTCTCACCATGAGTTGATTGCCCAGACAGCAAAAGAAATTGATTCCAAACGCCGGAATGCTAGGCTTGGGCCGTATAATATTTGACCTCGTAACTGTAACCAGCTGGAATTTGTCCAATGCGCTTTTTTAACCGCGGCCTGTTTGGCTTGCTTCTATTGGCTGTGACTGGTGCATTGATCAGCACAGCAGTGGTGGTTTTCTTATCTGCACAGGCAGAGAAGGCGCAACAACAGCAAAACAAGCGCCCCACCCGCGAGCGCAGCTTTTCTGTGGATGTGGTGACCGTCACCCCCAGCGATATCGCCCCCACTATTGCCACCTATGGTCAGATCGTTGCGGACCGTTCGTTGCAAATCCGCGCAACTGGGAATGGTGCATTGGTGGAAATATCTGAAAATTTCCAAGAGGGTGGTCGTGTGCAGGCCGGTGAAGTGTTGTTTCAAATCGATCCCGCCAGTGCCGCCGCCAGTGCCGCCTTGTCTGAAACGCAATTGGCCGAAGCCAAGCTAGAGGTCGCAGAGGCGAATGAGGCGATCATCCTAATCCAAGACGAGCTAAGTGCGGCGGTGCGCCAGCTAGATTTGCGCAATCAAGCATTGGCGCGCCAAGAATCTCTGCAAACCCGCGGTGTCGGCACAAATGCCACCCTTGAAACCGCCGAAATCTCTGCCGCCAGCGCTGAAACCGCGGTGCTTAGCAAGCGTCAAGCATTGGCCACCGCACAGTCCCGCATAAATCGCGCTAGCACGGCATTGGCACGCGCCGAGATAAATCATACCGAGGCTACGCGCATCTTGGATGGTCTGACGGTTCGGGCGAAATTTGATGGTGTTCTTAGCGGTGTTAGTGCGGTGTTGGGGCGCTTGGTCAATGTGAATGAACAGCTGGGGAACCTAATCGCGCCATCGGAGCTGAGTGTGTCGTTTCAGCTCTCCAGTGCAGAGTTCGCAAATCTGCGCGCGGATGTAGAAAATTTTAATAGCGTCGAAGTATTGGTGTTTTTCAAGGGCATCGATCAGGCGATATCCGCCCAGATCGAGCGCGTTAATGCAGCCGTAGAGGAAGGCCAAACAGGGCGCGAGATATTCGCCAGCCTATCTGGTAGGAATATCGACACCTTGCGCCCAGGTGATTTTGTTTCTGTTGTGGTTACGGAACCTACGATACGCAATGTGGCCTTGATCCCCGCGGGGGCAATTAATGCGGCGGGCGAGGTTTTGGTGGTGGGCCCAGAAAACCGTTTGCTGGCACAGCCTGTGCAATTGCTGCGCAAACAGGGTGATATGATTCTGGTATCAAGCAGCCAATTGGCCGGTAAGAACATTGTCAAAGTACGCGGCCCACAACTAGGTGCGGGCATTCGTGTAGAGCCGCGCGGCGCGTTGGAAATACCACCAGAGCCGGATGTCATCATATTAAGCGAGGCCGAGAAACAGGCCTTTACCAAATCGATCAGTGAAAACACCCGCATGCCAGCAGAGATGAAGGCAAACATGCTAAGAGCCGTTGCCAAGGGGGAATTGCCCAAGGCGCGCTATGACCGCCTGAAACGCGCGCGGGGAGGATAAACTATGCGAAGCCTATCAGGTGGCATCAGTGGTATTCTTTCATATTTTACGCGTCATAAAACTGCGGCAAATCTGTTGCTGGTAATCATGTTGGTCACCGGCGTTGTCGCCACAGGTAAAATTCGATCGCAATTTTTCCCTGATGTGGTGATCGAGGGTATCTCGGTGAATGTTGCGTGGTCTGGGGCCGGCCCCGAGGATGTGGATGCGGGTATTGTTAGCCTGCTAGAGCCTGCGTTGTTAAGCGTGGAGGGCGTCAAGGCAACCTCGTCTTCTGCACAAGAGGGGCGCGCATACATCAGCCTCGAATTCGAGGCCAATTGGGATATGGCGCGTGCCGCAGAAGATGTGAAAACGGTTGTGGACGCGGTGGATGATCTACCCGAAGCCGCAGAAGAGCCCGTCGTGCGGCGCGCCGCGTTTCGGGATCGGGTTACGGATGTGATTATTTCTGGGCCGGTTTCTGTGGATCAGCTCGGGCGCTTTGCGGATGAATTCGCCGCGCGGCTGTTTCGCGCTGGCATTACTCGCACAACCACGCGCGGTATTTCCGCACCAGAAATCCAGGTGCTGGCACCCGAGGCCAAGTTGATAGAACATGATGTGACGCTGAGCGAAATCGCAAGCATTATCGCGGCAGAATCCGAGGCAGCCCCCGCGGGGGATGTGGCCAATGGTGCCGCGCGTGTCCGCACCGGAATTACCAAACAATCCGCCAGCGAAATCGGCGCATTTGTCGTGCGCTCTAGCACCGAAGGTGGCGTATTGCGCATTCAAGATGTGGCCCAAATAAATGTGTTGGGCGTGGATGCCAGCCGTAGCTATTACGTCGGCCAGCACCCCGCGGTATCCTTGCGGGTTGATCGCGTGGATCAGGGGGATGCGATTAAAATGCAGGCCCTTGTCCAAGAGATTGCCGGGGAAATGCAGGCTACGCTGCCCGAGGGGGTAACCATCGAGCTAATCCGCACCCGTGCGCAGGCCATCCAAGATCGCCTAGGGTTGCTATTGCAAAACGGCCTGATGGGTTTGACGTTGGTGGTGGGGTTGCTGTTCTTGTTCTTGTCTGCACGCACGGCCTTTTGGGTGGCGGCGGGTATTCCGGTGGCAATGTTTGCCGCGGTTGGGCTGATGTATGCCTTTGGGCTGACGTTGAATATGGTCTCGCTGTTTGGGTTGATTATTACGCTGGGGATCGTGGTGGATGATGCCATTGTGGTGGCCGAGCATGCTGATTTCCGTGCCAGACGGCTTGGCGAAGATCCGATCACAGCATCAGAGCATGCGGCGATGCGGATGGCACCTCCGGTGTTCTCGGCGACAATCACCACCGTAATTGCCTTTTGGGGGCTTACGCTGATTGGTGGGCGTTTTGGCACCTTGATTGCGGATATTCCGTTTACCGTAATAGTGGTGCTGTTGGCGTCATTGGTCGAATGTTTCATCATCCTGCCAAATCACATGAGCCATTCTCTGTCGTATCATGCGGGGCTAAAGTGGTATGATGTTCCCAGCCACTATTTCAACCGCGGGTTTTCGGCCATGCGCGAGCGGTTTTTCAAGCCCTTGATGCGCTGGATATTAATCCTGCGGTATCCATTGCTGGGGGCGGCGGTCTTGCTGTTATCGCTGAATCTGGCGTTGTTTGTAGGCGGAGAGGTCAAGTTCCGCTTCTTCAGCCCCCCAGAGCGCGCCTCGGTTTCTGGCAATATTGCCATGTATGATGGCGCAAGCCGCGCAGACACCAAGGTGATGGTCGAAGAGCTGCAACGAGCAGTAACGCAGGTTGGTGCGGATTTCGAGAAGGAACATGGCGTTAATCCCGTGACATTTGCCATGGTAGAGGTCGGCGGCAACACAGGGCGTGGATTGGCTGGTGTGGCAAACAAGGATGCGGATCTGAAGGGGTCTATCGCAGTGGAATTGATTGATGCCGATGCGCGGCCCTATTCCGCCAATACCTTTATTGCGGCATTGCAAGACGAGGTACGCAGCCATCCGTTGATGGAAACGCTGAGCTTCCGCGGCTTTCGCTTTGGCCCTGGTGGGGATAGTTTGGATGTGCAATTTATTGGCATTGATAGTCAGACCCTAAAAGCGGCATCCGAAGAGTTTAAAGCGCAGGTTTCGGCACAATTCCCAGAGGTGACATCCCTAGAGGATGATCTGCCATATGACAAAGAGGAATTGGTTCTAGAGCTTACGCCGCAGGGGCAGGCGCTGGGCTTTACCACCGATGCCATCGGCAGAGAATTACGCAACCGCCTTAGCGGAATTTCCGCCGCCAGTTTCCCAACCGGCGCGCGCACCACGGAAGTAACCGTGGGTCTGCCCAGCGAAGAGATTACCGCAGATTTTCTGGATCGCACCCGCCTGCGGGCCCCCAGTGGCACCTATGTGCCATTGGTCGATATCGTAACCATTGAACGCAGCTTGGGTTTCTCGACCGTGTTGCGGGAAAATGGTCTGCGCCTGATGTCGGTAACCGGTGAAATCCCCGAGGATGATCCCGCCCGCGCCAGTGAAATTGTGGAAAAAATTAGCGGTGAGATATTGCCGCAAATCGCCAAGGATTTTGGGATCGAATATCGCCTATCTGGTCTGGCGGAGCAGGAGCGCGAGTTCCTAAACGATGCTTTGATCGGGTTTATGCTGTGTTTGTTGGGGATATATTTGGCCTTGTGCTGGATTTTTGCCAGCTGGACACGGCCATTGGTCGTGATGTCGGTTATACCATTTGGTGCCATTGGGATGATTTATGGGCATTGGGTGATGGAGGTTCCGCTCTCCATGTTTTCAATTGTTGGGATGATTGGGATGAGTGGGATTATCATTAACGATTCCATTGTTTTGGTGACTACAATTGAAGAGTATTCCGAGAAACGAGCGCTGATGCCCGCGATTGTTTCGGCCTGCGCCGATCGTCTGCGCCCCGTGTTGCTGACCACGTTGACGACGGTTTTGGGGTTAACACCCTTGATGTTCGAACAGTCCGTTCAGGCACAATTTTTAAAGCCAACCATTATTACATTGGTCTTTGGTTTGGGGTTTGGGATGTTTTTGGTGCTGTTGGTCGTGCCTGCGATGGTGGTGATGCAGCGCGATTTTGGCAGATTGCTGATCTCGACCCGCCGCATGATTTTGCGCCCAGCGGTTGATCGTGCCAGTGTGATTATGCGTATGGCATTGGGGGCGATTATCGCCCTGTTTGCTGCGACAATGGGCGTATTGGTCATCACGCTAGAAGCCGCAGGTTTCGTGCGCGCCCTAACCAGCGATCAGATGCCCGCATTGGCGGCCTCACTTGCCGTGTTTATTATTGGGGCCTCGCTGATTGTGCTCTTGGCAGCGGCTGGGTTTTACTTGCGCCTGGGCCTGCCAAAAACAGCTAAGAACAGCCGATAATCTCGGCCGCTTCGTCATTGCTAAGCAGGGTTAGCCGTAGTTTGGCTCTGGATAACGCCTGCGGATGATCCGAAAATAGCGTAGCTGTAGTCTGAGCTTGGTTTTTTTGCACCTCGGTGTTGCCTTGGTTCATCCAGTCGTCGGTGGGGTATTCAATGATCAATAGGCTGTCGCTGGGCAGCGGGGTGTCTGATTGAATGGTGGCGGTGATTTGCATCCCATCCTCAATGGGATGAAAGCTACATTTTGCATCGCTGATCCCAGCAGTTTTTGCATCACGCGCTACTTGATTCAGGCTGGCGCTTATTTCGGTTTTGCCGATTACTGCGCGGCGTGGCAGGTCGGCGGTGATCGTGGTGCGGACGGGAACGCATACGTCATCACAGACACCAAAATCCAGCGTTGCATGGGCGGAGATTGGTTTGGATTTGTCCTTGGGGTGTAGAACGATCGGCAGGATCAATTCATCTTTGTAGCCGATGGTTTGGACGCCATAATCGTGAAAAACCTGCGGCGCAGGCCATTTGATTTCTGCACTTGCCACATTGATAGATTGGGCCCAATCAAACAGCGGCGGCACGCCACCACTGCCTGCGACGCGCCAATAGGTTTTCCAATTTCGATCCAGCGAGATGTGGGCCGCCATAACGTGGCTACCATCTGCTTGGCGCCAGCCCTTGATAATTTTAACTGATTTTAAACCGAGTATGGGCGATGCTTCTTCTTGCGCTGCAACGCCGAAGTTGAACCCGAAGGATAAGATTGCGCTAAGCGCTATAAGGTGCCGTGTTTTCATACCCTTTAAATAACCCTCTTTTACTTAAAAGAAAGTCACAATCAGGAGATATCGTAGTGATCACCGGCCTTGGCTCTTGAAAAACCATTGGAAGAAGCGCAGATTCAAATTATGACCAATTCAGAAACTAACCTAGATGGAAAAATCCTTATCGCCATGCCAGGCATGAATGACCCACGTTTTGAGAGATCGGTGGTTTATATGTGCGCACATTCGGCGGATGGGGCCATGGGGTTGATCATAAACAAACCCGCCGATGGGCTGAAGTTTAATGACCTGCTGGATCAGTTGGATATCAAGCCAAGCCGCCCCATTGGCACGGTACCTGTGCATATGGGCGGGCCTGTGGAACATGGGCGCGGGTTTGTATTGCACAGCCGCGATTATAGCGCGCAAGAGGCCACATTGGATGTAACTGACCAGATCGGTATGACGGCATCGCTGGAAATTCTCGAGGATATATCAAACGGAGATGGGCCTGATTTTTGCTTGCTGGCGCTGGGTTACTCTGGCTGGGGGCCGGGACAGTTGGAGCAGGAGATTCAGGCCAATGGCTGGTTGATTGCTGATGCGCCTGATGCCTTGGTCTTCGCATCGAACTCAGATAATAAATGGGATGCGGCGCTGGATACGCTGGGGATTGATCCTCGGATGTTATCGGCCACGGGCGGGCGGGCCTAGCCACGTGGTGCGCTCGCGCGTTTCAATCTATCATTAATGGCCATGCCAAGTCCCTCGTGAGGGATTGGGGCCACTGCGATATGTGATTTTCCCAGTGTTGCGGCATCCTCATCTGCCATGCGCAGGTAGGCGAACAGCTTTGTTGCGGCCTCGCGTAGGTCTGCGCTGCGTGACAGGTTGATTTGCCCTGCTACTGCACCGAATCCGATGTGGTATTCGCGCTCATGGGCTTCTGTTACATTCATCCGCAACTGTGCGTTTGGCGCATAATGGGATTGAAGCTGGCCAGGGGATTGGGGGGCATCCTCTGTACCGCGCGGGTGCGAAACCACTACATCACAGGCGATATCCTCTAGGGGCAGGCCGCCCGCGCGTAGCAAATGCACGCGATCAGGGCCAACCTTTAGGATGGTGGATTCAAGCCCTACATGACAGGGTCCGCCATCAATAATGGCATCGATTTTTCCAGATAGCCCAGCGTGTACGTGGCGCGCGGTGGTTGGGCTGATCGCACCTGAGGGGTTGGCGCTGGGGGCGGCAACGGCACCACCGAAGCGCCCCAATAGCTGACGTGCCAATGGGTTTTCTGGGATGCGCACCGCCACGGTTTCCAGCCCGGCTGTTACCAGTTCCGACAGACCGCAACCGCGTTTGATCGGCAGGACGAGGCTAAGAGGTCCGGGCCAATGCGCCTGTGCCAATTGTAGGGCCGTGTCTGAGAAAACCGCATAGCGCTGGGCCGTGGTAATATCGGCCACATGGATGATTAGCGGGTTAAAGCTGGGCCGCGCCTTGGCTGCATAAATGGCCGCAACGGCATCTCCGTTACAGGCATCTGCCCCAAGCCCATAAACCGTTTCTGTTGGAAAGGCGACCAAGCCACCGCTGCGCCAGATATCTGCGCATTGGGCAATGTTCAGGTCTGTTGGTTTCAACATTTGGGTCATGATTACGCGGTGTTTCGATTGTGTTTCGCATCTGGTCTGTTAGGCAGTGCCTATCCTGTTCCGTTAGCGGATGCAAAAAAATATCGAGGCGTCACATGGCAAAAATCACTTTCCCTATTGAAACACCCCCAATCGAGGGCGAAGCCATTGAAATAGCCGATGGCATTCTGTGGATCCGCTTGCCTCTGCCGATTGCGCTGGATCATGTGAATGTTTATGCGCTGCGTGAAAATGGTGGCTGGTGTATTGTGGATACGGGGTATCATTCCAAACGCGGCGTTGCGCTGTGGGAAAAGCTGTTGGCGGGGCCCTTGGGGGGGGATCCGGTGCACCGTGTTTTGCTAACTCATCATCATCCCGATCATGTGGGTATGGTGGGGTGGTTTCAATCCCAAAAGGGATCAGAGCTGCTGGCCACGCGGACCACATGGCTCTATGCGCGGATGCTGACAGTGGATATTCAAGAACAGTGGCCACAAGAGACACTGGACTTTTATTTAGGGGCGGGCATGCCGGCAGATCTGTTTGACGCACGTAAAGCGGCGCGCCCGTTTAATTTTGCAGATAGCGTTCATCCCATGCCATTAGGATTCACCCGCATACAGGACGGCCAAGAGCTGAGGTTGGGGGGGCGTGACTGGGTGGTGCGCACGGGCGATGGCCATTCTCCAGAACATGCAACCCTGTGGTGCGCGGCCGATAATCTGGTGCTGGCGGGGGATCAAATCTTGCCGGGTATTTCGCCCAATGTAGGGGTTTATCCAACCGAGCCGATGGCAGATCCGCTGACAGAATGGTTACACTCTTGCGAGAAATTGTTGGTGTATGCAAATGATGATCAATTGGTTTTGGCTGGGCATAAATTGCCATTTCGCGGGTTGCCTCTGCGCCTAGAGCAATTGATCGCCAACCACCATGCCGCATTGCCGCGCTTGCTAGAGTTTTTGCAAACGCCAAATACGGCGGTAGGCTGCTTTCCGGTGCTGTTTAAACGTAAGATTGGGCAGGGAGAATATGGCCTAGCTATGGCCGAGGCGATTGCGCATTTGAATCACCTGTTGTTGCAGGATAAGGTCAGCCGAGAGAAAAACGACCAAGGGCATTGGCTCTGGTCTGCGAAATAGGGAATGCCATGTCAGATGATCAAATAAAAACCGCCGCCGAGGCCGCCGAAAACGCCGCACTGCCCGAGGCCTATGCGGTGCATGTGGATGCGGATGGATCGCGTACCACCGAAAAAACTGCACCACCTAAGGCCGGAAAACCCTTGGCTGATAAATCCCCAGCCGAATGGGCCTATGAGCGTATCGTGATGTATATTCAAAAATTCGAGGAAACCTTGGATGCCAAACACGAGGTTGGCATGGGGTTTGCCGGCAGCGATGCCGGATCTGTTAAAATCCAGGGTATGGGATATTTCGCGCCTGATATGGTTACCTTTTACGGCGCAGATGGCGAGGGTAACAAAATGCAATTGGTTCAACATGTCAGCCAGTTGAACGTGATGCTGGTGGCAGAGCCGAAATCCGAAGAGGCCGCAGAACCCAATCGCATTGGGTTTCAGTTGGCGCAGGATTTGGACACAGAAACCGATGCCGGATCATAGGGTCGCAGGTTAAATTCCCCACTTTGCAAATCTCTGATTTTGTGGGATACAGCGCTAACGCAATTAGATAGGTGACAAAATGGCCAAACATGAACACGGCTCTATGAATATCGAATCCCAAGAAGCCACATTCGCAGGCTTTGTACGCTGGTCCATTGGCATTTGTGTTGCCAGTGCCGCGGTGTTAATTTTTATGGCGATCTTCCGCACCTAAATACTGGAGCCTAGCATGGGATACCTACGCGCAGTTGCGGCCCTAGCCGCACTTGTTGTTCTAAGCGCCTGCGCCAAAGATGTGGGCGACAGTGATCGCGCAATCCAAGAGGTATCCTATTCTCATAGCAGCCCGCCCAGCCTAACATTGCTGACCATGGTGCATAACACCACTGGTGCTGGTGGGCACAGTTCTTTGCTGATCAATGGGTCAGAGCGCGTGATGTATGACCCGGCGGGGCGGTTTAAAACCCGTGCGGTGCGCGAACAGGGCGATATACTATACGGTGTGACCCCAGCAGTGATGAAACGGTATCAGTCTTTTCATGCCCGCGATACACACCACGTGGTGATCCAAGAAATCCCCGTATCCGCTAAGGTGGCCGAAATTGCCCTGCGCGAAGCGATCAAGCAAGGCCCATCCCATGATGCCATGTGCGCGGCCAATACCTCTGCCATGCTAAAGCGAATTCCTGGCTTTGAAGATGTTGGCAGCACGTTTTCCCCTAAGGGTTTGTCTAGGCGTTTTGGCAAGTTAGAAGGCGTGGTGGAAACCAAATATTACGAAAACGACATCGGCCAGAACTAGGCCCTGCCTAGGGATGTGTGATCGGGCGCATTTGCCCACCTACACGTACAGATGCACCGGATTCCCCAGAAACAGTTACCAACAGCCGAGAGGGCATGCCCATATCATCGCCTTGATGAATGGTGAAGCTGCCACCTAGGTTAAGATCATCCCAGCCAATATCCACCAGCGCACCGCCCAGTGCCGCCGCGGCCGCACCTGTGGCGGGGTCTTCGATTACACCACCAATGGCAAAGGCATTGCGCGAATGGATTAGGCGGGGCGTCTCTATATGCACAAGGCTGACCGTTGTCAGATTATGGGCCTGCATGTAGGCTTGCATAGGTTCGAACTCATAGGCCATTGCAGCCAGTTTTGCGCGATCGGCCAAGGGCAGAATCGCATGGTGCACCCCTGCAAAGGCAAGGCGCGGTGCGATACGTAGATCCAGATCTTCGGGTGTTAGATCAAATGCCGCCAATAGATCGGCTGTGATTTGATCGTTTAGGGGGTGTGATTGCGTTCTGGGCGAGACCAGCTCTGCGTGCCACTGATCGCGCTCTTTGGTTACCGAAACTGAAATCCGATCCTGTGAGAGATTTAGATCATAGCGCCCCGCGCCGAATTCTTGGCCCAATGCCCCGCCAAGAGCGATGGTCGCATGGCCGCAAAAGGCGACCTCGTGTTCTGGTGAATAATAGCGCACCTGCCATGCATCCCCGTCGGGGCATGCAAAGGCTGTCTCGGCATAGCCTATCGTGCGTGCGGTGGTCTGCATATCTGTAGCGCTGGGCAGGGTGGCGCCAATCACCACACCGGCTGGGTTACCACCGAGGGTTCCGTTGGAAAAGGCTGCGATACGTTGGATATTCATGCTGGTCTCCTGTGTTCCATCTAGGCTACGTAAAACGGCGACAGATGGAACACAGGAATTGTCGGTCTAAACATCACATATCGTGATGTTGCGCTTGGCTATTTGATTCCAAACGAGATTTTTAGAGTCACGCGGTATGCCGTGACCTTGCCGTTTTCCACTTTTACGGATTGGTCTTGCACCCATGCAGACGAGATATTGTCTACGGATTTCGATGCCTTCTCAACGGCAGTGTCTGTGGCATCTTCCCAACTCTTGGTGGATTCTGCCATAATTTCGATTACTTTAACGACGCTCATTTACTTGTCTCCTGTTGTTTGTAGATTTTAGATAGTAGCACAAATTGCGAAATCAATCCCCAACAGGTTTGTGAACAGCGCGTCAAAAATGCAAAACCCCCGAACATGTCGGGGGTTTCACGAATTCAGCGGGTCAAACCCGAATGCAAAGCGTCCTAAAGTAGACCTTCGCGTTGTGCTTTTTTACGAGCAAGTTTGCGAGCGCGTCGAATTGCTTCCGTTTTTTCACGGGCTTTCTTGATCGAAGGTTTTTCGTAATGTTGCTTTAGCTTCATTTCACGAAATACGCCTTCGCGTTGCAATTTCTTTTTCAGAGCACGAAGTGCCTGATCGACGTTGTTATCACGAACCGATACCTGCATGTGGTGTCACCACCTTTCTAGGGTTAGAGTTGCAGAATTGCAGGAATTCGCCCTATAACAGGTGGTGAGGGCCTTGTCCAGCAAAGGAGCAGATATTGCCACAAGATCGTAAGAGCGAAGCTGATCACATAGAAATTGCGCGCGCCGCACTGTTGGGGGCAATTCTGCCGCATGTGGAATTTGATGGTTGGGGGGCGAATGCATTGCAGTTCGCCATATCTGATTCGGGTGTTGATGCGGGATTGGCGATGCAGGCCGCCCCGCGCGGAGCGATCGATTTGGCGGTGGCCTTTCACCGCACTGGGGATGTGGATATGGTCGCGGGATTTCAGGGCACGGATATCACGAATTTAAAGTACCGCGAAAAAGTAGCGTTGTTAATCCGCCTGCGCCTACAGGCGGCGAAATCCCACCCAGAGGCCGTGCGCCGCGCCGCCAGCCTGTTTGCCCTGCCCCAAAATATGGCCGAGGGATCACAGCTGATCTGGGATACATCTGATGCTATTTGGAACGCGCTGGGCGATACGTCGCGCGATGCGAATTGGTACACGAAACGTGCCACATTATCGGCGGTCTATTCTACCACGGTTCTGTATTGGCTGGGCGATAACAGCACGGATTATGCGGATACCTGGGCCTTCTTGGATCGGCGTATCGAAAATGTAATGCAGTTCGAACGGGTGAAGTCATCCGTGATGAAGTCGCCATTAGGCAATGGTCTGGGTGCAATTATGGAGCGGTTCTCCAAGCCTGATAGCACGTTTAAATCTAATTTTCCCGGCTACACCCGCTAGGCTTGCCAGCAGCGGTAAAACCCCTTAACCATTCCCGAGTTTTAATTCGGAGAAATACAATGGCACTGGGTGGCGAGATTCGCACGTGGTTTAATGGTGAGTGGACAGTGGGGAATACCCCGATTATTGGGGCCGCGGATCACGCCAGCTGGCTGGGGTCCACGGTATTTGACGGAGCACGCCAATTCGAAGGTGTGCGCCCTGATCTGATCCAAAACTGTCATCGAATTGTGTATTCGGCGCAGCAATTGGGCATGGTGCCCCCTGTGACCGCTGAACAGGTTTTTGACATCTGTGAAGAGGGCTGCGCAATGTTTGCCCCCGATGCCACATTGTATATTCGCCCCATGATGTGGGCCAACCAAGGCACACCTGGCATCATTGATATCGAGCCGGAAAACACGGGGTTTTGCGTGTGTATCGAGGAATTGCCTATGCCCGAAATTGGCGCCTTTTCCCTAACCGTTTCTGATTTCCGTAGACCTCGCCAAGATATGGCGCTGACCACGGCCAAGGCGGGATCACTTTATGCAAACAATGGTCGCATCATGGCCGATGCGCGCAAGCGTGGCTTTAGCAATGCGCTATCTTTGGATGTGGATGACAATGTGGCCGAAACCGCCTCGACCAATGTATTTAGCGTGCGCGATGGCGAGGTATTTACACCCGTGCCCAATGGTACATTTCTAAATGGCTTGAATCGCCAGCGGGTAATCAAATTGCTACGGGCCGATGGTGTTAAGGTGCATGAGGCCAGCATGACCCTAGCGGATTTTGATGCGGCGGACGAGATTTTCTGTACCGGCAACATCGCCAAGGTGATGCCTGTTGCACGTTTTCAGGATCGTAAATTCGAGGCCACCCCAATGGCATTACGTACGCGGGAACTATACTGGGACTATGCGCATTCGCGTTAGCGGCCCCTGTTTCGGGCCTATCGAATGGGCGCCATAAGGGCCTTTTTCATTTTACAGTCGCGGATTGTATCGCGCCCGCACCGGCGAAAGTTCAGATCCTTATCCATGCAAATGCGGGCCTCTTGAATACGCTGATCCTTGCAGGTGATGGTGATTTGATCCGCGTATAGGTCTGGGTTGGCCTCCAAGAATGCCTCTTCGATTATGCTGGGGGGCAGGGTCATTGTTTTGGTAATCTTGCGAAAAACTTCTGGGCGGTTGATGCGCTCATAGGCCTTGCGTGCCAATTGATAATAGGCGGGGCCGGATAGCCCTGTGCAGCTGCCGTGCTTCTTCCATTGGTGCCACGCAGCACCGCTGGTGCCCATGATGTCCGCTTGTGCAGAGGTTAGGCTACGTGACGGGGGGCGCTGGGATGTGCGACAATAGGATGGCCAACCGTTTTCATACTGTGGCCACAGACCATGCAAGACAAATCCGAAATCCGCCCCGCGGGCGCATTGCTGGGATCCGCGCGCATCACCCGATAGTTTACACCATGTGGGCGACCAGCTAAGCGCGAGCAGGTAATAATCAAAATCACCCGCGCGCTCGCCCTCGGATTGGGCAGGCAGGGCGAGTGTGCATGCCATGAAAACGGTGCAAATCAGACGGTGAAACATCGGGGCTTTTCCTTTGATCGATTCCCCTCTATATAGAATAAGAATACCCCCCCACGAAACGGTAATTCGCTAAGCTCTAGGGCTGGCACCCGATTCATCGGACAAGACAGTTGTACCTGAAAGGACACATAAAATGGCTCTTCCTATTATGGCCAAGGCTACCGCGGTTTGGTTGGTGGATAACACCACGCTAACCTTTAAACAGATTTCTGATTTTTGTGGCTTGCACGAACTAGAGGTCAACGGCATCGCTGATGGCGAAGTGGCCCAAGGCATTAAAGGATTCGACCCGATTGCCAACAATCAGTTGACAGCCGAGGAGATTAAAAAGGGTGAAGACAGCCCATTGTACAAGCTACAATTGATGTTCAATGCCGCCGCCGAAGGCGAGCAAAAGCGCCGCGGCCCGCGCTATACGCCTTTGTCAAAACGCCAAGATCGCCCCGCATCTATCCTATGGTTGGTTAAATTCCACCCAGAGCTATCCGATGGGCAGATTTCCAAACTGGTTGGCACAACCAAGCCAACAATTCAGGCCCTGCGTGATCGCAGCCATTGGAATATCGCCAATATTCAGCCGATCGATCCCGTGGCACTTGGCCTGTGTAAACAGATCGAGCTAGACGCCGCCGTTCAAAAGGCCGCCAAGAAGGCCGCCAAAGATGGCGTAGCCATTAGCGATGAAGAGCGTTCGAAGCTGGTGAGCACCGAGCAGTCATTGAGTATGGATACGGAGCCAAAAATGCCAGCCAGCATGTCTGGCCTTGAGAATTTCTCGCTGGCGCAAGAAGAGCCCAACAAGGAAGAGGCGATCCTGGACGCCGAGAGCTTGTTTAATCTACCGGCCAGCGACGACGAGGACTAGGCAAACAGATCGTGGATCAGTCACATCCAACATGGGGGGTTGTTACCACGGTTAAGACAACACGTGATGTGTTGGAAAAATTTATTGCCTATCATCTTGATTTGGGGGCAGATCACATTTGGGTTTTCTTTGATGATCCAAATCTGGTCTGCCCCCAGTCGTTTCAACACCTGCCACAGGTCAGCACGATAATCTGCGATCAGACCTATTACCAAAGCCATGGCCGCACGGGCGCCGAGCGGTTAGAATTGCGCCAAAGCTTTAATGCGCAATTGATCCGCAGAACCTGCGCGTTGGATTGGCTGTGCCATATTGATGTAGATGAGTTCGTGGTGACGGATGGGAATGTGGGGGCATATTTGGCGGCTATCGCGCCCAGCGAAATCGCCCTGCGTCTGAACCCCTCAGAGGTGTTGTCTACGCCCGCAAATGCTCCCCTGCCAGCGGGGCAATATTATTGCAAATCCCCCGTGCCCAAGGGGCGTGATGATTTGGCCGAGGATATCTATGGTGAATATGGCGCGGTGGTTCCTCAAGGGTTTCTAAGTCATCGAATCGGTAAATTGTTTCTACGCACATCAACCAAAAATATCATCCACCGCATTCACAATATTTATCACCGCCGCCCTGGGCAGGAGCCGCAGATCATCGATGATTTGCCCAGCAATTCTACCCTGCGGCTGGTACATATGCATGCGCCCAATTGGCAGGCATGGCGGGGGCATTTGGATTGGCGCCACGCGGATGGTGCGTATCGCGCCGATTTGGATCATGCGGGGAACCAGCTGAATGCGGTGCTAAACTTGCTGAAAGCCGAGGCAGGAGAGGCGGGTTTGCGCGCTTTTTATGATGCGATGCATTTGGCCACGCCAACGTTGTTGTCAAATTTAGCGAATGCAGATTTGTTGCGTGTAGAGACCTTGGATTTAGATCAAAAACAGGCACGGTATTTTCCGAATTCGCCCTAGTGAACGGCACTGTCCAGTGGGTCGATCAGAGTGCGGCCACCGTCTACGGTAATGATTTGGCCGGTGACGAAACTGGAACTGCCAGAGGCTAGAAACTGCGCCACCTCGGCCACTTCGCGCGGTTGTGCTATGCGCCCCAAGGGGGTGGCCTTGATCATATTCCCGCGCAAATCTACGTCGTCTTCTAGCACATAGCCTAGGTTTGCGCTCTCGACGGAACCGATGGCGATGGCGTTTACGTGGATCTGTTTTTGGGCAAAGCTCACGGCCAAGGATCGGGTCATCTGGTTCAATGCCGCACAGCTAACGGAATAGGCTAACAGCGATGGGTGGGTGCGTTCTGATGCGATAGAGCTTAGGTTTACGATTGTGCCTGCGGATCCGGTGTTTTCATCCTCTTCAGCCTGCTGGATCATGCGTTTTGCCACCAATTGACTTAGACGTAGGTTAGACAGAACATTCTGCTGAAACAAATCTTCGAATCCATCGGCAGAGGGCTCTAGCGGGTTAGAGGCCGTCACTTGGCGTGATGCATTTATCAAGATATCGACCCGATCATAGGCGTCGATGGTGGCGGACAATAGGTTTGCTAAGGTCAATTTTTGGCGTAGGTCGCCAGCGAAATAACCCACATCCTTGAAATCTTTGCACAGTTCTTTGGCCTCGCTTTCTAGTTTATCCTCATCGATATCAGCCATCATGACATTTGCGCCTTGTGCCGCGAAATGCTGAGCAATGGCCAGACCAATCCCGTTGGCCGCACCAGTTATGATGGCAGTTTTACCAGAGATAGAAAACGACATGGCGATTCCTTGTTGTTGATCGCAGGCTAGCGGATTACTGCGCGCGCTGCGCTTTTGGTTTTTGGGGGCGATCTGCGCGGATCACCTTGAACTGTGGGGTTTCTTGCAGAATTTGGCTGTTGATGAAACAGGCCTCTAGCGTAGACTCGTATGCCAGTTGCCTATTGGCAACCATCCATAATTGGCCTTTTGGCTTCAACAGCTGAGCGGCGCGTTGAATAAAGGCGCGACCAATTTCGGGATCCGCAAGGCGGCTGTTGTGAAACGGGGGGTTCATCACCACAAAATCAAGGGGCGGTGTTTTGAATTCGGTGGCGTCCTGCCAGTGGAAGGATGCGCGGGTATCGGTGACATTTAATCTTGCGCAGTCTAGAGCGTTTAGATCGGCCTCGACCAAATCTAACCCCAAGATTTTAGGGTATTGCGCTAGTATCTTGGTAGAAAGATAGCCCCAGCCCGCGCCAAGATCGGCACCGCGCCCAGCCAATGTTTTGGGCAGGTTATCCACCAAAAGACGCGATGCGGGATCGATATGATTGGCGCTGAAAACACCTGCTTGGGTCATGAACCCATCTTTGTTTTTGCTGGGGATCAGGGTGTCTTGCCATTGTGCCACGGGGTTTTCTGTGCCTGTCCTAGTAAACCAGAATGCCTTGCCGTGGGCCTTGGAAACTACTCCGTCAATTTCTAGCAGTTTGCGCAGATTCTTAAGGTGGCTTTCTATACCATCGGTTTTTGCGCCGTTCACCAAAATCAAACCACCCTGTGCCACATGATCAATCGCGCGCGCGATCAGTGCCTGTGTTTGAGGCTTGAATCTGGTGATCTCGACGACTGCGATATCCTGCCCGCGCGGTAAATCCTCGCCACAATGTAGGCCTAGTGCGGACAGCTGGTCACAATATGGGCGAAAGCTCTGCTGGCAATGCGGTGAGGGCAGGTCTGGGTATTTATGGGGCTGGGCGTTAAGCACCAGTGCATTTTCTATAGGTGCAGAGATTTGATCAAGGGCCAAGGATAGACGAATGTCGTGGGTCATAACGGGGGCTGGGCCCTATTCCTTTTCCATGGTGCATTGCAGGGGGTGCTGTTGCTGGCGGGCCAGTTCCATTACCTGCATGACTTTGGTTTCTGCCACATCGTGGGAAAACACCCCCACCACGGCCATGCCTTTTTTGTGCACGGCCATCATCAACTCGTGGGCCTGTGTGCTGTTGATGCTGAAGAACCGCTCTAGCACATGGATCACAAATTCCATTGGGGTGTAGTCATCGTTTAACAGGATCACCTTATACATCTTAGGTTTTTCTGTCTTGGGGCGGGTTTTGGTCGCCAATCCCAAATCGTCGTCTGGGTCTTGGGCCATTATGATCTTTGCAAGGTCTGACATGTTGAGGAATCACCGGTCATTCAAATTAAGCGTAACTATATATCGCCCAGAGGGTATTGATAAAGAGACAAGATGCCCAACATCAATCCCATAACTTGTGCCGTAGCTCCCTATCAGCACCCTATATCGTGGTGTGGCCTTGTTACGCCAGTGCTAATGGATTGAAAAATATTCTGTTTTCGCAAATCGAGTTGCGTGCTACAGATTATTCTATAACAGAGTCGCGGTAAAAATTGCGACCACAGGCAGTAGACAAGATATCGGGGTTAACCGATGCAAATTCAGGCATTTCGCGGGGCAGTTCTCGCAACAATTCTCATGTTTTTTTCCGGCATTTCGCTGGCCGCACCCTATGCGGCATTGGTGATGGATGCGCGCACTGGCGAGGTTTTGCATTCGCGCAATGCTGATACACGGCTGCACCCAGCATCTCTGACCAAAATGATGACGCTGTATATGACCTTTAAGGCCGTAGAGAGCGGGCAATTGCATCTGGATCAAAAGATCAAGGTCACAAAACATGCGGCATCAGAGCCGCCATCGCGCTTGGGTTTGAAGGCGGGAATGAAAATATCTGTGCGCCATCTGATCCGCGCGGCGGCTGTGAAATCCGCCAACGATGCCGCCACGCTGTTGGGCGAGGCGATCGCAGGGTCTGAGGCGAATTTCGCCAAGCGCATGACCGCACAGGCCAAGGCGCTGGGCATGAGCAAGACCAGCTTTAAGAACGCCCATGGGTTGACCTCTTCTGGGCATATGTCCACGGCGCGTGATATGGCGTTGTTGGGGCGGCGAATTATGTATGATTTCCCTGATTACTATAATCTATTCTCACGGCGCAATGCCGATGCGGGTCTGCGGGTTGTACCCAATACCAATCGTAAACTGTTGGCCAATTATCGCGGGGCGGATGGTATCAAGACCGGCTATACCAATGCGGCTGGATTTAATTTGGTGGCCTCGGCGCAGCGCGGCAACAAGCGTGTGATCGTGGCGATGTTTGGTGGGCGGTCATCTGCCACACGCAATGCGCGGGTGGCAGAATTACTGGATATGGGATTTAACCGTGTGCCTAATCGCTATGCGTCTAATGCTATGCCTGCGACCCCTACGCGGGGTGCGCGATTGGCAGCGGCGGCACCTGTTCCAGATAGTCTCACGTTGAAAGCGCCGCGCGCGCCCAGCTTTGCCTCGCGCCCTAAATCGCGTCCAGCCTTTGATGATGGGCCGCTATTGGTTGCAAGCGCATCGCAAGACGATCTAGAAGCGCAAATTCTAGCAGCGGCACAAGCGCAGGCAAACTCGGCGGCGAAACTGGCTGCCAAGGCCGAGCAAGAGGTTGCTGTTGCCCCTGCAAAGCGGCCCGAATTACACGCCAACAACAGCGCACAGGCCGCATTGGATACCGAAACAGCTATCGTAAATTCCGTAGCATTGGTTAGCGCAACCGCTGGGTATATAGAGCCAGAACCAGAAGTGCGCCGCATTGTAACACGTCAAACCGGTGCGCAGGGCGGCGGATGGTCGGTGCAGTTGGGCGCATATGGATCACGCTACAAGGCGGAGAAGATTTTGCTGCGTACGGCATTGGCTGATCTACAGGCTCTGTCTGGGGCTTTGCGTAAAATTTCCCCTGCACAGATCGATGGACGCACAATGTATCGTGCGCGTTTTGTGGGGATCAGCAGCGGCAGTGCGCAGCGCGCCTGTGCACGCCTGAATGCGCGTAATCAGCCCTGTACGGCGATTGGCCCGGGGGCCTAGGGGCTAGAACCCTAGGCTAAAATCCGCAAGGTTAAGTTCGGTCATCAGATCGCGCAGCTCTTGGCGGGCGGCCACGTTCGAGAGACTAGAGGCCAGTTTGGTGGCGGATTGCGGATCAGCCACTGTTAGGCCTCTGGGGAATAATTCCTTAAATACCACACGGTCGCTAAGGCCTGGACACAGGCGAAACCCAATCCGCTTGGATAGATTATCCAAGGCTTCTGCGACTTTGCGTTTATTGTGCATGTTTTGGGATGCCAAACGGTTACGCGCCACCACCCAATCTATGGGCTTTCCACGGGCCAAACTGCGCGCCTTGCGGGCATCCCAGACCATTTCGGAATAGATCGAAGGGCCTTTGACCTGATTGGTTTCGCCATCAAGGCGGGCCAACAGATCAAAATCGATAAAGCTATCGTTCATCGGCGTCACCAATGTATCCGATGCCGCGTGGGCCAGTTCGCTGAATCGCGTCAGGGCGCCCGGGCAATCGATCAACACAAAATCATTTTGCTCTTTGAGCGCGGCAATGCGGGTTGCAAACTCGTCGGCCTCCCAGTTCTCGCCAGTTTTGGTTAGGTCAAGTTCCCCGATCTGGGCCATAGGAAGAGCAAGGTTCTGGGCCGCACTATGGGCTGCGCGATTTTCGAAGAATCGCTGTAGAGACAGCTGACGCAGATCCAAATCCAGCACGCCAACCCGTTTGCCACTTTGTAATAGGGCACAGGCCACATGCATGGACAGCGTGGACTTACCCGCGCCACCCTTCTCATTTCCAAATACGATTAAATGGGACATTGTACCTGCCTTTTTTGGGGTGTTTTGTCTTATGTTTTGACTGAATTCAATATGATAATCTACACCATAAGAACCCTCATTGGTCATTTTTCGTGACGGCAATGCCCTATTTTTCTGTATCATGTTCGGTGACTATAATTGGTGGGAAATTTAACCAGATCGTTGAATCCCTTGGCGGTAAAACACTGAGGCCCATCACTCTTGTTATAACACCGTAGCGGATGTCCGGGTGGTGAAGAACCAGCTGGTTTTCAACCACCGCGAAGCCAGCGGCGCTCAACGATACCCCAAGCACATGATCTCTGACATTTATCAGTAATGCCCAGAAAGCAGTGGTGTGTGATCAAGTGCCTTCTGTGAATAAGGTAGTTGTGTTATAGTATTTATAAATAAATGGGGTTCAAATGCGATACTTTGTAATAATTTTCGCGCTGTTTTCCGGCGCCCAATCTGCGTTATGCGATACAGAGCGTGGGATCCAGCTGTACAATAATTCGAAATATGCCGAGGCTGAACAACAGTTTCTGGGCCCAGTGGCGGCAGGGGATCCGGTGGCAATTCGATATTACGCGAATATGCTGTACACTGGGCGGGGCGTGGCCATCGATCGATTTAGGGCCAAGCAGTTGTTACGTGATGCCTATGCGCAAGGGGATCGGGCCTCAGGGGTATATCTGGCGGGGTTGTTGACAGAATTTATGTTACATTTTGGCAGAGATGAGCAACCCGCCGATGAGATAGCTCGCCTGAAAGAGGCCACAGCTCTTTATGAGGAAACCTATACCGGCCCCAACGGGCAAAAACCGGCCACAAAAATTGTGAACAATGCCTCCTCTACCAAGGGCGTAGTACAGCCCAAAGAGAGCATCCTAATTTGGTTCGAACGGGCAGTCCAAGAGGGGCACGGCGATTCAGCTTGGTTTTTGGCACAGGCGCATGGCAACGGGAATGGCGTGCCGAGGGATATGGGAAATTCGTTTTATTGGGCCGAATTCGCGGCATTTTTGGGACACGCAGAGGCACAAGCCGTGGTGGGGCAGGCCTATATTGAGGGACGCTTCGATGCGCCCAACCCCGCCTTTGGTATGGGGTTGATCATGCAATCTGCCAAAGAGCGCCACAACCCGGCGATGCTGATGGTGGCCGAGTATTATGCCAGTGTAGAGCAGAATTTCGGAATGGCATGGCGGGTTCTGCATCTGGCCTATGATCGTGGTATGGAAAAGAGCGAACGATCAAAACGCCTAGAAGATTACTTGCGCGGCGAATATGGCAACAGCCACGCTGAGTCTATCGACGATTATGCATATAGTGGATATTTCGAGACGCTGATTCAAAAGACCGAGCCCGATTACATTGCCGCAAGAGATTTGTTTAGCGCACGCATCAGGCCATTCACAAAATAGCGCCGCGTGATGGTGTAATAAAAAACGCCGCTGATTTCAACGGCGTTTTGAAATTTTTCACTGTGGTTTGGATTAAAATCCAAGACCAGCGTATTTGTTTTTGAATTTTGAAACACGTCCGCCAGCATCCATCAGTTTTTGGTTGCCGCCAGTCCAAGCTGGGTGCGCAGAGGGGTCAATTTCCAGCGCCAATACGTCGCCTTCTTTGCCGTATGTTGAACGCGTTTCGTATGTTGTACCGTCTGTCAACTTAACAGTGATCATGTGGTAATCAGGGTGCAAATCTTTTTTCATTGCTCTGTTCCTTATTTCTTAGGACGGTAGTTTGTCTTCTCGGCGATACGAGCAGACTTACCACGACGCTCACGCAAGTAGTACAATTTCGCGCGACGCACACGGCCACGACGTACAACTTCGATGCTGTCGATGTTTGTGGAATACAGCGGGAACACACGTTCTACGCCTTCACCAAATGAGATTTTGCGAACAGTGAAAGATGCGGCAATAGTGTCGCCACCTTGGCGCGCAATGCAGACACCTTCGTAGTTCTGTACACGAGAGCGAGAGCCCTCGGTCACTTTGTAGCCAACACGGACAGTATCACCTGCTTTGAAATCAGGGATATCTTTGCCCAAGCTTGCAATTTGTTCAGCTTCTAGCTGTGCAATCAAGTTCATAACGTTTTCCTTTACGCGTCTTTATGACGGTTTTGATTTTTCTACCCAATTGCTCTTGGTCTTTATCCGGGTCCGCAATGCGCCCGCCAGAGATAGGATCGACGTTTCATTTTTGGGAATGTTTCCCATAAAACCAGCCGCTGAACGCGGTCTTTGCTGGATCAGGGCAAAAGAAATCCCATCACGCGGCAATCGGTTATACAACAGACAAGCCCGCCACCGGCGACTCGCATCACTGGTAACTGGGGTCGTATAGGCGTAAAATTGCTTGGGATCAAGGGGCGCTGGGTGGTTTTCGATGCGCTTCTTTTGGATATTTTAAAGATTTGGATCGGGGCCTTTACGCCTGATTTGTGGTTATGTGTCCTTGCGGGCCTGATAGGCCTTCCACATGTCTGGGCGGCGCTCTTTTGTCAGCTTCTCTGCCATGCCGCGGCGCCACTTATCCACGTTTCCGTGGTGCCCTGACAAGAGAACCTCGGGGATTTTACGCCCCTGCCATTCTGCGGGTTTGGTGTATTGAGGATGTTCCAGCAATCCGTTGGAGTGGCTTTCGTCTACGGTGCTATCGGCATTGCCCAGTACATTGGGCAGCAGGCGCACCGTGGCATCGATTACTGCTTGGGCGGCGATTTCACCGCCCGTCAACACGAAATCGCCCAGCGATACCTCTTGGACATTGTATTCCTCTAGCACACGCTCATCTACGCCTTCGAACCGACCGCAGAGAATGGTCATGCCCTGTGCTTGGGAAAATTCCTGTGCCATAGCTTGTGTCAAAGGTTTGCCGCGCGGGGACATATAGACCACGGGCCATGCCTTGGGGTCGACAGGCGTTGCGCGGCGTGCATCAGCCAAGGCGGCGCCGACCACGTCAGGTTTCAGCACCATGCCAGCGCCACCACCGGCAGGGGGATGATCCACATCCTTGTGTTTTCCAATGCCATATCCGCGCAACTGGATTGTTTCCAATTGCCACAGCCCATCTTGTAGCGCCTTACCCGTGAGAGAACGATCCAGAACTCCGGGGAAGGATTCAGGAAACAGGGTGATGACCTTGGCTTTCCACACACCGACGATATCGGGTGTATTGGTCATTAACTCGCGGGCGCGCAGTGTCGGGCGGATAGCCAAACGGCCATGGGATTTGTTTGTCTTGCTCATGGGCGGTGTTTAACCAAAAGAGAGGGGGCTGTCTAATGCCTTGGGGTGGGGGATTTTAGGATGCGCTCCTTGCGCCGCTTTAGTTCGGCCTTGTCTTTGATCTGGCGGTTCAGTTGTAGGAACTGTTGCTGTAGATCGGCGGATTGGCCTGTATTGGCGGGGCGGTGGATGGGCTGTAGGGTTTCACGGATATCATCGGGCAGAGAGATCAATTGCAGAAGTGCCTCGGCGGGGCCGAACCTGTGGGTGCCATAATCTTCTAGTGCTACGCTGATCAATTCTACGGGTGCGATTTTTCGGGCCAACACTTGTGCTTGCTTGGCGGGGCTTTGCAGATTTTTCAGGCTGGTGCGGAATGTATCGAAATCATCGACGAGGCGCCGAGAACGTAGCAGATGGCCGTACACCGATTTAATCCACGGCTCTTTATCCCGGGTTGTCATCAGATAGGTGATGCGCGTTTCGGGGCCAAAGCGGCGGAGTAGCTCTTGGATTATCACCCGTGCCAAGGCTGCGCTGGGTGGGCCGTAGGATTTCACCAATCCGCCATGCCACTTACGATGGCCGGGCATATTGCCAGCGAAGGTTTCGCGCGACAGCACAATCACTGGGTCTGGATCGATCTGAGCAAGAAAGCGGCGAAACGAGCGGCGAAATCGGTACAGCCGCCAAGGAAAGGGGCGTTGCGCATAAATGCGGGCATTGGCTCCGGCGGATAGGAAATCTGCCTTGCCATAGTAGCTGCAATAGGGTCGCAGGGTCTCTTTGTTGCGGTTCATAAAATTTTGCAGGCTGGTGGTGCCGGTTTTATGATAGCCCGCATGTACGATGACCAATGGGCCTGTGGGGCGACTGGGCATCTGGTGCACTAATCTAGGTCGACATAGGATGTGGCCTGTGGCTCTTGGGCCGATACCTCGTTGGGCATATCAACAATTACCTTACCCGCAGCCAAATCCACCGTGGGGACCGCCACCTTGGTAAAGGGGATCAGCACAGGGTTTTTCTGGCCCTTGGCCTGAATTTCTAGGAAATCCCCTGCGCCGTGATCGTGCACGGCCAAGACATGACCCAGACTAACCCCCCCTGTGTCCAGCACCGATAAACCGATCAGGTCAGAGTGGTAAAATTCATCATCTGGCAGGCTGGGCAATACATCGCGTGGGGCAAAGAGGGATATCCCCTTTAGGTCTTCGGCCTGATCGCGGTAGCGAATGCCCTCGATGCGTACTGCGAACCCGCCCTTGATTGGGCCGATGAATTTTAGCTCGAATTGTTGGGTTCCGTCCTCGGTGCTTAGGGGGCCATAATCGGCGATGGCGGCAGGGTCTGCACAGAATGATTTCACCCGCAGCTCTCCTTTGATACCAAAGGCGCCAATAATTGCGCCTACACAAATGCGGTCTTGGTTGCTCATCGTGAATTGCCTCTGAAAATCTGCACGGTTGCCTTCCTTTTTCGAACAATTCGCGCAAAAATACCAGAGCCAATAGCGCCCTTGATTGTGGGACTAGCGCTTGATCAAGGTGCTGGGCTGTTGGGCGCGCTGTTCCCAGCCTGCGGTTTCTAATTCTGGTGTTTCGGTATCCTGTGCAGCGATGCCAAGGCATAGATAGCCAACCAAGGCCCAATCCGCGGGCAGGTCTAGGTCACGGCGCAATTGATCAGGATCTAGAATGGATACCCAGCCAAGCCCCAACCCATGGGCGCGAGCCAGCATCCAAAAGCTCATGATCGCGCAGACGACGGAATACCGGCGCATTTCGGGCATGGTATTGGCCCCTAGGCCAGCGCCCTTGGGGGTGGTCTCGTCACAAAAAACCGCCAGTTGAATTGGTGCATCCTGCATGCCGGTCAATTTTAGTGATGCATAAAGTTCTGCGCGCGATCCGTCATAGCCTGATAGGGCGGTTTGATTGCAAGCTTTGAAGTTTTCCAATGCTTTGGCGCGGGCATCTGGACTGCGTAGGTCAACAATACGCCAAGGCTGTGATAACCCCACCGAAGGGGCGGTATCAAATGCGGCCAAACAGGTGGCCAATATGTCTTCGTCCACGGGATCTGTGGTGAAATGGCGCACATCGCGGCGCCATTCCAGTAGCTGTCTCAGCTCTGCTTGGAAATCCGCCCCGAAATCTGGGGCGGTATCCATGCGGGACTGTGATTTACTCTTCTGCAGGAGCTTCAGCGGCCGCTTTGGCTGCTTCTTCTGCTTCGGCTTTAGCCGCTGCTTTTTCTTCCACGCGTTCCTGAGCTTTCTTGCCCAATTTCGCTTTGTTTGGGTTGTTGCGCTCGGTCTTTGGCAATGTGCCATCGGCCTCTAGGAAGCGAGCAACGCGGTCTGTTGGCTGTGCGCCTTCGTTCAACCAGTACTGAACGCGTTCCATGTTTAGCTGTACGCGGTCTTCGCTGTCTTTTGCCAACAATGGGTTGTATGTGCCCAATTTTTCAACATAGCGGCCATCGCGTGGCATGCGGCTGTCTGCGGCAACTACGCGGTAGAATGGACGTTTTTTTGAACCGCCTCGGGCGAGTCTGATTTTCATAGCCATGATATTTCTCCTAAAAAGCTAAATGTGGGGAATTCCCCAGTTATTTCTGTTGTTTCTTGTGGTGTTGGATAACTTCGCTGATGATAAAGTTTAGAAACTTTGTCGCGAATTTCGGGTCGAGATCGGCGCGTTTTGCCAGATCTTCGAGACGATCGATTTGTTGCGCTTCGCGCTTGGGGTCGGATGCGGGTAGGTCGTAGGTGGCCTTTAACTTGCCGACGGATTGCGTGTGTTTGAAACGTTCGCCCAATGTATAGATCAAAATGGCGTCGAGACGGTCAATGCTCTCGCGGTGCTCTTTTAGGATCAATGCGGCTTTCTCGGAATAATCGGTCATGGTGCCTCCGGTTTTGGGTGTCTGTAGATCCAGCATGTTTCACCCTTGTAGGGCTGGGGGGCTGTTTCATCGCGCTGGGCCCCTAGTTTTTCCGCAAGAGCAGCAGAGCGCAGATTGCCAGCGCCAACATAGCTGACAATTGTATCCCAACCTAAAACGCCGTAAGCATGATCAATGGCGGCACGGGCCGCCTCGGTGGCGATGCCTGTACCCTCTAGAGCAGGGTCAAAGACCATCCAGCCGATCTCTTTTTCGGGCCAGTCTGCGGGGGTCCAAGGGCCGATCATGGCCAGCGCGGTATCATCACCCTTGCGGGTGACAATCCACATCCCATAGCCAAAGATCGCCCAGTGTCCCATTTCGGTGGCGAATGTGCGCCATGCTTTGCCCAGATCAAATGGGCCACCAATACCCTTCGCGCGTTCAGACAGGGCAAAGGGGCGAAAGGCCTCCCAGTCCTGTGGTACTGGCGCGCGCAGGATCAATCGATCCGTGCTGATATCTGGTGTGGGGGTGATCATCTATTTCTTCTTCCCGAAACCAGATAGGCCGGGGGGCAATTGCAATCCGCCACCGCCAAGACCCGGAAGGCCGCCCGGAACAGCACCTGGGGTTTGGCCCAATTGCTTCGCGGCTGCTTCCATTTGCTTGGGGTCAATGTTGCCCATATCGGGCATGCCGCCTGCTGGCATGCCGCCACCCTTGCCGAACATCGCGCCCATGGCCTGTTTCAGCATGCCGCCTTTGCCCATCTTTTTCATCATGTCCGCCATCTGACGGTGCATTTTCAACAGCTGGTTCAGCTCTGATACCTCTAGGCCCGCACCGCGTGCCACGCGTTTTTTACGGCTGGCTTGCATCAGTTTTGGATTGGCGCGTTCTTTTTTAGTCATTGAATTGATTAATGCGATTTGGCGGGCGAAAACCTTTTCGTCGATACCACCGGCATCATCGATTTGTTTTTGCATTTTCTTCATGCCGGGCATCATGCCCATGATGCCTTCCATGCCGCCCATTTTGGACATTTGTTCCAGTTGCGCTTTCAGGTCGTTCATATTGAACATACCTTTTTTCATGCGCTTCATCATCTTTTCGGCCTGTTCGACCTCGATAGATTCTTGGGCCTTTTCCACCAAAGAAACGATATCGCCCATGCCCAAAATACGGCCCGCGACACGCTCTGGGTGGAATTCCTCTAGGGCGTCCATCTTCTCGCCAAGGCCCACGTATTTGATCGGGCGACCGGTAACCGCGCGCATGGACAATGCCGCCCCGCCGCGGCCATCACCATCCATACGGGTTAGGACGACGCCTGAAATACCGATGCGGGCATCAAAATTTTCGGCGGTATGTACGGCGTCTTGGCCTGTTAGGCCGTCGACCACCAATAATGTCTCGCGGGGGCTGGCGACATCGCGTACCGCCTCGACCTCGGCCATTAGTTCATCATCAATAGACAGGCGCCCAGCCGTATCCAACATGAATACATCATAGCCACCCAATAGGGCCTGTTGTTTGGCGCGCTTTGCGATTTTTACAGCATTCTCGCCTTTGACGATTGGCAAAGTGTCCACGCCGATTTGGGTGCCTAGAACCGCCAACTGTTCCATGGCCGCGGGGCGTTGGGTATCCAGAGAGGCCATCAAGACCTTCTTGCCGTTTTTCTCGGTCAGTCGTTTGGCCAGCTTTGCGGTGGTGGTGGTTTTACCTGAACCTTGCAAACCAACCATCAAGATCGGAGCAGGCGGGTTATCGACCTTTAGTTCACCCGCATTGGCATTGTCGCCCGCCAAAAAATGCACCATTTCGTCGTGGACGATTTTCACTACCTGCTGGCCGGGAGTTACGGATTTGGTTACCGCTTGGCCCGTTGCCTTGGCCTGAATTGCCTTTACAAAATCACGTGCGATTGGCAAGGAAACATCGGCCTCTAGCAGGGCAACACGCACCTCGCGCAGGGCAAGGGAGACATCCTCTTCGGATAGGGCACCCTGTTTGGTAAGTTTGTCAAAAACGCCGGACAGGCGATCGGATAGATTCTCGAACATATGTCTGGCTCCTTTAGCCGATAGTGTTAGCCAAACCACAAGCGCACCAGTGGGCGAAACTCGCTGACTGGTGTCGATCCTAGGACCGGAAGTTTGGCACTTCCAATGATTAGATGTGCATGTACGCGGCGAAGACCCGAGAGTCAAGACATCCGAGATGTGGAGTGTGTTTGGGATTAAGGGCTGTGAAAGTGGCCATGGCAGTGTATACGCCAGCAGAGTTCAACGGGGTATTCATCCCGCAATGATAATAGGATGTGTGAAAATGGCCGATAAATCAGAAGACAAGCCTGTGAAGAAAACCATGAAGCAGATGTTAGAGGAAAAGGCTAAGCATCAGCCGCATTACCAAACGTTGAAAAATACGGTAAAAGGGCGCAAGGGTATCCATAACAAAAAGAACCCATGGGACGATCATAACAAAGCATAAAAATAAATTGGTGCGTGTCGCCACGCACCAATCGAGACTATTCTGCGATCTTGTCTTGGGTTTTCAATTCAAAATCACTGGCATCGTGGCGCTCGTGCAATTGCTCGTGAGGTTCACCCCACGCACGGTTCACCATTTTTCCGCGCAAATACGCAGGGCGGTTCATTACCGTATCGGCCCAGCGGTTTACGTTTTTGTAGCTGGCGGTATCTAGGAATTCAGCGGCCTCATAGGTTAGGCCCTTGACCACCGATCCATACCAAGGCGCTGTTGCGATATCCGCGATGGAATAGTCATCGCCGGCCAAAAACTCGCGCTCTGCCAAATTGCGATCCAGAACATCCAGTTGGCGTTTGGCCTCCATGGCGAAACGGTTAATCGGGTATTCGAATTTTTCGGGGGCATAGGCGTAGAAATGACCAAAACCACCGCCCAAATAGGGGGCAGATCCCTGTAGCCAAAACAACCAGTTCAGCGTTTCGGTACGGCCTGCAGGGTCAACGGGCAAAAATGCCCCAAACTTTTCCGCAAGGTACAAGAGAATTGCGCCGCTTTCGAATACGCGTGTGCCTGTGGTGGTATCCATCAAGGCAGGGATTTTCGAATTTGGGTTCACATCTACGAACCCGCTACCGAATTGATCACCTTCTTGGATGTTGATCAACCATGCGTCATATTCCGCATCGGTATGACCCGCGGCCAATAGCTCCTCTAGCATTACGGTTACCTTCACGCCATTTGGCGTGGCCAGAGAATACAGTTGTAGAGGGTGTTTGCCGATCTGAAGCTCTTTGTCGTGGGTAGCGCCAGCGATTGGGCGATTGATACTGGCAAATTTCCCGCCGCATTCGGCATCCCATTTCCAAACCTTGGGGGGGGTGTATGACATAACATTCTCCTGTAAATTTAGACACATTGGTACCTATACCTGTGGGAATGGCAATGGGGGCGGGGGCTGATGTTGTCAATTTTCCGCGATGTGGCATGGCGATGCGCTGGGTTTGGGGGCGGAAAATGGGACATGGAAAAATAATGCAAAGCTTGAAATACTCGCAGAAACCCCAATATTAACCCTCAGCGCCATGAGCGCAGGAAAAAAAGGGGATAAACTATGATCAAAGAATTCAAGGATTTCATCGCCAAGGGCAATGTTATGGACATGGCGGTTGGTATTATTATTGGTGCTGCCTTTACGGCGATTGTTGGATCGCTGGTTGCTGACCTAATTAACCCGATTATCAGCCTATTCACGGGTGGGGTTGATTTCAGCGCCCTATATGCCGTTTTAGGCGAGGGTGACTATGCATCACTAGCCGCCGCAGAAGAGGCAGGAGCCGCGGTATTTGCCTATGGTCGCTTCATCATGGCCGTTATCAATTTCTTGGTCATCGCCTTTGTGGTCTTTATGCTGGTAAAGGCCGTGAATAAAACCAAGAAAAAAGAAGAGCCAAAGCCAGAGGCCCCAAAGGGCCCAACCGACAGCGAGCTGTTGGCCGATATTTTGAAGGCTTTGCAAAAATAAACCAAATGCCCATCGGGCAGTTGGCTGTGATTGGGCGCTCCTTTTGGGGCGCCCTTTTGTTTGGCAGGCGCTATATTTTTAGCGCAAGGTTTGGCGCGATTGTATCAATACCCAACGCTTTGCCCACCGCAAAATAGGTCAGCTTTCCTTGGTGGGTATTCAGGCCGTTCAACAGATGGGGGTCGTCTTCGCAGGCCTGTTTCCAGCCTTTGTCAGCCAGCGCTAAAACAAAAGGCATGGTGGCATTGCCCAACGCAATGGTAGAAGTCCGCGCCACTGCGCCAGGCATATTGGCAACACAGTAATGAACCACCCCATCCACCTCGTAGATCGGATCATCATGTGTGGTGGCGTGGGATGTTTCAAAACAGCCGCCCTGATCGATGGCCACGTCCACCAGCACGGCCCCTTGTTTCATGGTGGAAAGTTGTTCGCGGGTGATCAGTTGTGGGGCCGCCGCACCGGGCACCAGCACCGCCCCCACAACCATATCCGCCGTTTTAATCAGGTTTGCCGTGTTTTCGCGGCTGGCATAGCGGGTCTTGAATTTATCACCAAATACATCGTCTAGATAGCGCATGCGCGGCATTGACATATCAAGTACCGTAACATCGGCCCCCATACCCGCCGCAACGCGCGCCGCATGAGTGCCCACAACACCACCACCGATAACCACTACCTCGGCAGGGCCAACACCTGGAACACCGCCCATTAATGTACCGCGCCCGCCATTGGCCCGTTGCAGGGCCCAGCTGCCCACTTGGGGGGCTAATTTCCCCGCAACCTCTGACATGGGGGCCAAGAGGGGTAGGCCGCCGCTGGCATCTGTTACGGTTTCGTAGGCTATGGCGGTAACGCCCGCATCCAGTAAATCCAACGTTTGTTGTGGATCTGGTGCCAGATGCAGATAGGTGAACAGTAGCTGATTTTTGCGCAACATCTTGCGCTCTTCGGCTTGCGGTTCTTTGACCTTTACGATCATCTCGGCCTGTTCAAATAGCGCGGGTGCATCGACAATCAGTTCCGCGCCAGCGGCAAGGTATTCATCATCAGGGAAGCCTGCGCCCGCACCTGCACCAGCCTGAATTAGCACGCGATGACCTCGTGACACTGCTTCGGATACGGCGCTGGGAGTTAGGCCTACGCGATACTCTTGGTTTTTGATTTCTTTGGGGCATCCAATAATCATCACTTGCTCCTACTGTTGTGATTTTCAACATCATGGCAGGGAACCGGCAGTAGTGGATTGCAAAAATTTGTGCTAAATGTAAAAATCTTCGGAACTATACCGCTAATTAGTACCTTTATTAGAAGGAAATTCAATATTATGGAATTGGACGCTACGGATCATCGGATTCTACGGGATTTGCAGACCTCTGGGCGCTTGTCGAATGCTGATCTGGCCGAACGGATAAATTTGTCGGCCTCGGCCTGTCATCGTAGGGTGCAACGCCTGGAAGCAGAAAAGGTGATCAAAGGATATGTGGCGCTGTTAGATCCGCGCAAGGTGGATCGTAAAACCACCGTTTTTGTCGAGATCACATTGTCTGGTCAGGCAGACAGCATTTTGGATGCATTTGAAAAATCTGTGGCGCGTATTCCAGATGTGCTGGAATGCCACTTGATGGCGGGTACGGCGGATTACCTGTTAAAGGTGGTGGCCTCGGATACCGAAGATTTTGCGCGTATTCACCGCCAGCATCTGTCGCGTCTGCCGCATGTTAGCCAAATGCAGAGCAGTTTTGCCTTGCGCACGGTGTTTAAAACCACCGCTCTGCCGCTTAGCTGACGACAAACAGCATAAAATACAGAACGCCAAACCCGATGCTGACAGACCAAAGTGCCGAACGAAGGGCCAACCCAGCCGCGAGAGCGGCAAGTGCGGCCAACAGGCGCGGCGCATCCAGCGCGCCGCCCGTTGCCTCGGGCCAGACAACCAATGGTGCAACCAGTGCGGGCATAACAGCCACGGCTACATAATTCAGGTGCAGAGTGATCCAGCGGGGCAGTTTGCGATCGCCGATCAACCCCAAGAAGGAAAACCGGATCAAAAAAGTGCCAAGACCCAATAGGATGATAACGATCCAAATCGTACTGGTTTCGATCATGATTTTCCCCCGCGGCGCTTTAGAAACATCTCTGTTTGCACCCCTGCGATCATCGCAATGACCGAGGCAAGCAATAGTCCACTGCTGTAGGGCATATTCACAAACATCAGCGCACCGATCACAGAAACAACCGCCGCAACAAAATGCGGCAGGCTACGCATCAGCGGTGCAGATAGAGCGATGAAGCAGATCGGTATTGCAAAATCCAAGGCAAAGTAATCTGGGATAGTGGCACCAAAAACCGCACCACAGACCGATGCGATGACCCAGCCGATTACCAGCAATGTGGCGGAACCCAAATAGTATTGTGCCTTTTCCGCCCCCTTCATTTCTGGGGCATCTTCGAACTTTTTAATCGACAACGCAAAATTCTGATCAACCATGAAATAAGAGGTTAACAGGCGCATGCCCAGACGTTGGCCGCCCAAATGGGGGGCCAATGCGGCCGAATACATAACCATGCGCAGATTAACCGCCAGTGCTGCCAGTACCGTAATGAATAGGGGGGACTGTTCCACCATTAAAGAGGTGGCCGTGAACTGGGCCGCGCCAGCAACCACAATCAGCGACATGGCGATAACCGCCGTCAGATCAAAGCCTGCCTCGGATCCAACGACCCCCCACAACAATCCAAAGGGGATGATGATCAACAGAAACGGCACTGTGTCACGCAAGCCAATCCAATAGTAGGAATGCACCGATTGTGTCGGTTTGTTCATTTCAAGGTTCCAAATTTTCAGGTATATAGAGCGGCAACGCTAGGCCAATACTGGCAATGCGACAATGGAATTTTTGTAATGGTACAATACATACTTCAGCCCGACCCCACCGCCGCCGGCCTGACCCGCCGCCTGTCTGGCGTCGACCAAAATGGGGATACTCAACAGGTTAATGTGGTCGAAGAGCGGCCCCTGACCATTTTCCTAAATGGGCAAGAGATCGTTACCGCCATGACCATCGGGGATTATCCTGAATATCTGGCGATTGGCTTCTTGAAAAACCAGGGCATGTTGGCGGCGAAGGAGACGGTGCATGCGGTGGATTACGACCAAGAGCTGGAAACCGTGGTGGTACGCACCGATGGCACTACAAAATATGAAGAAAAGCTGCGCAAAAAGACCAGAACCTCTGGCTGTGCGGTGGGTACTGTTTTCGGGGATATGATGGAAGGGCTAGAGGGATTGCGCCTGCCCACCACGCCGTTGCGCGTCAGCTGGCTATATGCGCTGTCAAAAACCATCAATACCACCGACAGCCTGTATTTAAATGCGGGGGCAATTCACGGGACCGTTCTGTGCCAAGAGGACAGCCCGTTGGTCTATATGGAGGATGTGGGCCGGCACAATGCGGTGGATAAAATTGCAGGTTGGATGCATCAAACACAGGCAAATTCAGCGGACAAAATCCTGTATACAACGGGGCGATTAACATCCGAGATGGTGATTAAATGCGCGCTGATGGGGATACCCGTTTTGGCGTCGCGTTCTGGGTTTACTGCATGGGGGGTTGAGATTGCCAATCAAGTGGGCCTGACGTTGATCGGGCGGTTTCGCGGCCAGCGGTTTATGTGCCTGTCTGGCCAAGAGCGATTGATTTGGGATGGGGCGCATGACTGATCCGTTGGGGGTAGTACTGGCGGGGGGGCAATCGCGGCGCATGGGCGATGCGGATAAGGCTCAGATGCGCTATCCTTGGGGCGCGCGATTGGTGGATCATGCGGCGGATCGATTGGCAAGACAAATACCGTGTGTCGCCGTAAACAGCACGATTGATTACACTACGGGCCATGCGTGGATTCGCGACAGTATCGCGGATTTTGCAGGGCCCCTGGCCGGGGTGTTGGCGGGGTTAGATCATGCCGCCGCCAAGGGCTTCTCGCGGATTGTGACTGTATCTGTGGATGCGCCGTTTTATCCAACAGACTTGGCGGCATCCCTGTGCGCAGAGGCTGGGCCTATTGTCTTGGCCAAATCCAGCACTGGCGAAAAGGGGCGTAATCTGCAACCTACCTTTGGGGCTTGGGATGTGGATCTGCGCCATGATCTACGCCGCGCTCTAAATGGCACAACGCGCAAGGTTTTGGCATTTGTCACCCAGTATGAATGGCAAACGGTTGAATGGGATACCGAGGATTTAGATGTGTTTTTCAATGCAAACCGCCCTGAGGATCTGCTAGAGGTGCATCGCTTGGCCTCGCTTTATTCAGGTGAATGGGAATGAAACAGAAAATCTTTGGCATCACCGGCTGGAAAAATTCCGGCAAGACAGGACTGATGGAACGTTTGGTCGCGCATATAACTGGGCTGGGGTATACGGTGTCTACGATCAAACATGCCCATCATTCATTTGATGTGGATCACCCAGGGCGCGACAGCTATCGTCACCGCGCCGCCGGTGCATCCGAGGTGATGCTGGCTTCTAAGAACCGCTGGGCATTGATGCAGGAATTGCGTGGCGCACCTGAGCCGAGCTTTGATATGCTCTTGGCGCAGATGGCGCCGGTGGATTTGATTTTGGTCGAAGGGTACAAACGCGAGAGCCATGCGAAGCTGGAATGCTATCGGGGAGTGGTCACGGATGCCTTGCGCGCAGGCGATGATCCCACGATTTGCGCTGTGGCCAGCGATGTGGCGCTAGATATCGACATTACACAGTTTGATCTGGATAACACCGCACAGATTGCCGCGTTTATCCTAGACCACCAAGGGCTATCAAAATGAAACCACCCCCATTGCGCGATGATTGTTTTGCCATGCCACGCGGCGTTGATTGGACACCTGTGGATCAGGCCTTGGCGCAGTTGCGCGCAGTGTTGCGGCCGGTAGTGGCGCAACATGATGTACCGCTACACGGGGCGGTTGGTGATGTTCTGGCGGCGGATGTGATCGCGCCTGCGGATCATCCCCCCTTTATGAATGCGGCGGTTGATGGTTACGGGTTTAATCACGCCAACCTCCCTACAGGGGAAGAAATTGCGTTGCCGCTGGTGGCGGGGCGCTCGGCCGCGGGGCAGGTGTATAGCGGCACAGTGCCTATGGGTCACGGGGTTCGTATTCTTACGGGGGGGGCGATTCCGCAGGGGGTTGATACTGTGATTTTACAGGAAGATGTGAACCTTGACGGGGATCACATCTATTTTCGCGCGGGCCTAAAGAGGGGGGCGAATACTCGCCCCAAGGGCGAAGATATCACCAAGGGCGCGGTTGTTCTGCCCAAAGGTCGTAAGCTGTCGGCAGTTGATATTGGGGTTTTGTCGAGTGTGGGCGTGGCCAGGGTGCGTGTTTTTCAACGCCTACGTGTTGGGGTGCTGAGCACGGGGGACGAGCTGGTGGACAGCGCGACACCGAAGCAAAAGGGCCAGATTTTTGATGCCAATCGTCCGATGTTGCTAGGTGCTCTGCGCCAGTGGGGCTACGACGCCGTTGATCTGGGTATCCAAGCGGATGATAGGGGCGTTATTCGCCAAGCATTGAATCATGCCGCGCAACAGGTGGACGTGATCCTAACCTCTGGCGGGGCCTCTGCGGGCGACGAGGATCACATATCAAAATTATTGGGTGATGAGGGTAATCTGCAAAATTGGCGTATTGCGATCAAGCCTGGACGTCCGCTGGCGCTAGCGCTGTGGCGGGGTGTTCCTGTGTTTGGCCTGCCGGGGAATCCGGTTGCGGCGATGGTCTGTGCGGCGCTGTTTGCTTGGCCTGCGTTTTGTGCCCTATCAGGGCAGGGCTGGCGTCAGCCGCAATCTTATTTCGCGCCGGCGGCATTTAGTAAAAACAAAAAAGATGGGCGGCGAGAATACCTGCGCGCGCGGCTGAATGATGCAGGTGATGTCGAGGTTTTTGCATCCGAAGGCTCTGGGCGGATTTCAGGGCTAAGCTGGGCTGATGGGCTGATAGAGCTGGGGCATGGGGCAGAGAATATTCAGCGGGGCGATCTGGTAAAATTCATCCCCTTTGGCAGTCTGTCCACCTAGTCGAAGGCGCCACCAATACGGGCCAAGATCATAAACACCCGCGCCGAACGTGTATCGGCAAGGTCGGTGATCTCGTGATTTTTCAGCTGTGGTTCATAATCAAACAACATGCGATCAAACATCTGTAGAAAATAATGCGCATGTTCACGGAAATCTGGATCGGTTTTCATTCTGGCTCGGGTAATGGCCAAAACGGCCTTGTCACGGGCCCCGCCAACGGTCGTTACGGATTTGCCCCGCGCGCCTTTTGCAAAATCGCGCCATGCAGATGCGACGGGGCGATCGGGTGACAGATCATCCATAAATATCCCATCAGAGGTCAGCATCGACATCACGCGCTGGGCATGATCCAGCATTTCGCGCAATTTGCGATCCTCCATTGCGCGGCGCAGGGCACGAAACCCATCCTTGTCTGCAGAGCCATTTGGAAAATTAATTGCCTTGATCAAATCGGCCACCGGCATGGGGGGGAGCTCTTTTTGGGCGGCGGTTGCGCTAAAAGGTAGGGCGATCTGCACCTCGTCTTCGCTGGTTTGAAAATCGCCAAAGACCGTTTGGGTTAGATCAAGTACCTCTGGGGGGGCGGTATTCCCCTTGGCCAGCGCCTGAAGGCGCTTGTCATTTTGCACGGTCATTTCAGCGATCAGTTTTAGCTGAGACATGATCTGCGCTGTTTCAACCGTTGGTTCTGGTGTGTGCGACTGTTGGGGAATATTGCGCAGATTTTGTGAAATTTGACCTAGTTCGCGGCGCAAAATTTTGGCCTCGGATTTTAGTTTCTGTGCCGTACCAGCGGTGACAGCCACTGTCCAAATCAAAACCAGTGGCAGGATAATGGTTAACAGCGTCAATAACCCCACCAGCGGGGTGTTAAACGCATCTGCGATGGCTTGGCCGCTGATCAAGAAAAACAACACCACCAATACAGCCCAAATCATGCTGACAACGACACCGATAGTGATGGCGGCTGGAATGACTATGGGCTGTTTTTCGGACATGCGTAGGGCGCTAGATGTATTGAACGGTCAGAATTTCGTAATCCTTAACGCCACCGGGGGTGCGAACCTCTACGCTGTCGCCTTCTTCTTTGCCGATCAAGGCGCGTGCAATAGGGGAATTGATATTCAATAGGTTCCGTTCAATATCGGCCTCTTGCTCACCAACGATCTGATATGTTTTCTCGGCATCGGTTTCCTCGTCAACCAATGTGACGGTAGCGCCAAATTTAACCGAGCCGGACATTTTTGTTACATCAATGACCTGTGCCTTGCCAATTAGGGCATCCAGTACTTTGATTCGGCCCTCGATGTGGCTTTGTTGCTCGCGCGCGGCGTGGTATTCAGCGTTTTCTGATAGATCTCCGTGTTCGCGGGCTTCGGCGATGGCGCGGATTACCGCGGGCCGATCAACGGATTTCAATTGTTTTAGTTCATCATCTGCGGCCTTAAAGCCTGCAGGAGTCATTGGAATTTTTTCCATAGGGGAAACTCTTTGCTACTCTTTTTAAGGGGCTAACATAAATTCACGAATTGTAACTGGCAAGGCATCAAATAAGTTGAGGAATATATTCGAATAACGACAAAAAACGTGGAGTTATCATTGTTTCGGTTTTAGATATCTGATTATTGTGCGTAAATTGTAAGATTGACGAGCTAGGAGGTTACCATGAGCCAGATCGAACGAGAATCAATGCCCTATGATGTAGTGATCGTTGGGGCGGGGCCAGCGGGGCTGTCTGCGGCGATCCGTTTAAAGCAAATGAATGCCGATTTGGATGTTGTTGTTCTGGAAAAAGGATCCGAGGTTGGTGCACATATCCTGTCTGGCGCGGTGTTGGATCCGGTAGGGCTGAACAAGCTGATCCCTGATTGGAAGGAAAAAGGCGCGCCGATTTCTGTGGCGGTGAAAGAGGATAATTTCCTTAAGCTCAGTGAAACTGGCGCGACGAAATTGCCCAATTTTGCCATGCCGCCGCTGATGAACAATCACGGAAACTATATCGTATCCATGGGTAATGTATGCCGTTGGTTGGCCGAACAAGCCGAGGGCATGGGCGTAGAAATTTTCCCAGGCATGGCCTGTTCCGAACTGGTTTTTGATGACAGTGGCGCGGTCAAGGGTGTGATTGCAGGGGAGTTTGGCAAAAACCCAGACGGCACCCCCAGCAGCAGCTACGAACCCGGTATGGAGTTGCATGGAAAATATATCTTCCTATCCGAAGGTGTGCGGGGGTCCCTGTCCAAGCAAGTGATTGCGAAGTATAATTTAGATGCAGAGTGCGACGTTCCCAAATTCGGTTTAGGGATGAAAGAGATTTGGGAAATAAAGCCTGAAAACCACAATGAAGGCGAGGTTACCCATACAATGGGATGGCCATTGGGGGATCAAGCAGGTGGCGGGTCTTTCTTGTACCACATTGATAACAATCAGGTTTATGTCGGATATATCGTTGATCTGAATTATAAGAACCCACATCTTTTCCCCTATATGGAATTCCAACGCTGGAAGCATCATCCAAAAATTGCCAAGGTACTAGAAGGCGGTAAACGCGTGGCATATGGTGCGCGTGCGGTGACTAAGGGCGGGTTGCAATCCATCCCTCAGGCCGCATTCCCAGGAGGCGCATTACTGGGTTGTTCTGCGGGGTTGGTGAACCTGCCGCGTATTAAGGGCAATCATAATGCAATGTTGTCGGGTATTGCCGCTGCAGAGGCTGCGGTAGCGGCTCTTGCTGATGGGCGCGCCAGTGATACATTATCCGCTTATGATGCGGAGTTGCGCAGCGGGCCGGTGGGCCAAGATTTGAAAACCGTGCGCAATGTAGCGCCCCTGAACAGCAAATTTGGACCCAAGCTGGGGATGATTTTGGGGGGCTTTGATATGTGGTGTCAGACGCTGCTGAAATTCAGCTTCTTTGGAACCGTAAGTCACGGGAAAACCGATGCTGAAAGCACCGGCAAGGCGGCGGATTATGCACCGATCGAATATCCTAAACCCGATGGCAAGCTTAGCTTTGATCGCCTGACCAACGTCAGCTTTTCGGCAACGAATCATGCTGAGGAACAGCCTTGCCATCTGCAATTGGCAGATCCGGAGCTGCCGATTTCTGTTAATTTGCCAGAATTCGCAGAACCTGCACAGCGGTATTGCCCAGCAGGGGTTTATGAGGTTATCCGCAATGACGATGGGTCGGATCCACGGTTTCAAATCAACGCGCAGAACTGTGTGCATTGCAAAACCTGTGACATCAAAGACCCATCTGGCAATATTACTTGGGCAACACCACAGGGCGGCGAAGGCCCCAATTACCCAAATATGTAGACCACACGGGCGATAACATTGTTGGTATATTTACGATTCTCGCGTTGTCTCAGGCAACGCGGGGCGCTACGTTTCCTGTAAATCGCGGGGTGCCTATGAATAAATTTTTGAAATCAACAATACTGACTTTGGCAATGATTGCTCCTGCGCAAATGCAAGCACAGGGCTTGGCCGGGGCATATCTATCTGGCTCATCCGCCAGCTATCGCAGCGATTACAAAGCGGCGCGCCATTACTTTACACTGGCCTTGCAGAAGGACCCCGACAATAGTTCCTTGGTGCAAAATGCCATGTTGGCGGCCTTGGGGATGGGCGAGTTAGATGCTGCATCTGAACTTGCTCGTCGCCTTGATGATCCAAATCATGTGAACCAGCTAAGGTCGTTGATCTTGCTGGCTGATGCCCTGCGTATGGAAGATTTTGAGCGGGCGGCGGTTGTTTTAGCGGATGCCAAAGAAGGGTTAACCCCGATTCTCAGCGACTTGATCGCTGGTTGGATAGAGCTGGGGCGCGGGAAAATGGGCGCGGCGATTGCGGCCTTTGATGCGATGGATACCCCAGAGACCCTGCGCTTGTTTGGCCAATATCATAAATCTTTGGCGTTGGCCGCGGTTGGGGATTTCGAAGAGGCGGATCGCTTGCTAACGGGCGATGAGCGGGGAAGTTTGCGTCTGTCACGTGGTAGCCTATTGGCACATACGCAGATTATGGCGGAGCTTGGGCGCAAGGACGAAGCGCTAGAGCTGTTGGATTCTGTGTTACGCGGGGGCCAAGACATAGAAATCGAAGCTTTGCGCGCCGCAATCGCTAATGACAGCTCGCACTACAATTATATCACCACCGCCCGCCAAGGTGCGGCCGAGGTGTTTCGGATGCTAGCGGGGGTACTGGCAGGGCCAGATAATCAACAATCCAACCTGTTGTATGTGCGCATTGCACAGGCTCTGCGCCCAGACAATGGCGAAACAACATTGTTGGTTGCGGATATTCTGCGCGCGCTAGAGCAAAACGAGCTGGCGATCGAGACCTACGCCACGGTGCCTATCGACAGCGCACATTATTTGGATGCAGAATTTGGCCGCGCCGATACATTGGTTCAATTGGGTAAAGGCGATGCGGCGGTCGAAGTTTTACGCAGCCTTACGCGCAGCCACGGCGATAATCCCCGCGTGCACATGACGCTGGGGGATATCCTGCGCGTCGCGGGCAAGTATAGCGCATCTCGGGCCGCCTATGACCAAGCGGTTAAGATGATTAAAGAACCCGCCCGCAATCACTGGTTTTTGTTCTACGCCTTGGGTGTTTGTAACGAGCGGTTGGATAATTGGCCCCGCGCCGAAATGAACTTTAACCGCGCGCTAGAGCTGGAGCCCAATCAACCAGATGTTCTCAATTATCTAGGGTATTCATTGGTTGAAAAGGGGCTGGATTTAGAGCGCGCACAACAATTGATCGAAGATGCGTTAAAAGCCCGTCCAAACAGCGGCGTAATCACCGATTCTCTGGGCTGGGTGCGCTATCGTTTGGGCAAGTTTGAAGCCGCGGTAGAGCCCATGGAAATGGCAGTAGAGCTGTTGCCTGACGACCCTGTGGTCAATGATCACCTTGGGGATGTCTATTGGAAGGTCGGGCATAAACGCAGGGCTGAATTCCAATGGCGTCGCGCTCTATCGTTTGAACCAGAGGCCAAGGACGAGAGCCGCATTCTCCTAAAGCTAGAGCTGGGTCTGGACGAAGTGTTAGACCGCGAAGCCAAAAAAGAAGTCCAAACCGGTGCACAATAAGCGGATCGCCCGCGCCAAGATAAACCTGAGCCTGCATGTGGTGGGTCAGCGTGAGGATGGCTATCATCTGTTGGACAGTATTGTGGCCTTTGCCGATTTTGGTGATGAGTTAACCTTTGCTCCCGCTGAAAAGCTTGACTTACGGATCAGCGGCCCGTTTGGTTCGGGGCTGTCTGATGGCAAGGATAATCTGATATTGCGCGCCGCACAGCGGCTGTCAACGGGGCAGGGTGCACAGATTGATCTGCTTAAAAATCTGCCTGTGGCGTCAGGGATCGGGGGGGGATCAGCAGATGCCGCCGCCACCCTGCTGGGCTGTGCTGAGCTGTGGCGGATGCCAAATAGTTTCGATTTTGCCCTGGATTTAGGGGCTGATGTCCCTATCTGTCTGCGTTCACAAACCCTACGAATGCAGGGGATCGGGGATGTGATTTCCCCTCTTTGGTGTTTGCCTGCCCTGCCAATGGTGCTGGTAAACTCAGGAGATGCGGTATCAACACCAGAAGTGTTTTCCCGCTTGCGCAGCAAAGAGAATGCACCACTTGGCAAGATGCCAAACGCGGAAATGACCATAGGCGCGGCAGTCGCGTGGATTGCACAGCAACGCAATGATTTAGAACAGGCCGCAACAGATATCGTGCCACGCATTGCCGATGTACTGGCAACGCTACATGGGAGCGGGGCAGAACTGGCGCGGATGTCTGGATCTGGGGCCAGTTGCTTTGGTTTGTATCCAAGTATCGATGCGGCGGAAATGGCCGCGATGGAAATATCAAAACGGCAACCTAATTGGTGGGTGCGTGCGGGGGTTCTGGGGGATTAAACCGCGCGGCTAACCACATAATCGGGCAATGCGATCAAGGTATCACGGATCTCGGATTGTGGCAGGACTTCCAGCGCAGATTTAGATTTTTCGGCCCAGAACGTGGCATCCGCACGGGTGGCATCGATTACGCCATATTTCGCGATAATCTCCAAGGCCTGTTCCAGATCACCGTCGCGCTGATCGCCTTTGGCGATTGTACGTTTCCAAAAGTCCAGCTCAGACGCATCGGATTGTGCCAGCGCCTTGATCAAGGGTAGGCTCATTTTCCGTTCGCGGAAATCATCGCCCACGTTTTTACCCATGGTGGCCGCATGGCCGGAATAATCCAGTAAATCATCCGCGATTTGAAAGCTGATTCCCAATGCATCGCCATAGCTTTCTAATGCCGAGACGATCTTTTCATCCGCACCAGCAATTACCCCGCCAACCTTGCAGGCCGCAGAGAATAGGGCGGCGGTTTTACCGCGCACAACCTTGATATAGGTATCCTCGGTTGTTGCCAGATCTTGGGCCACAGTTAGTTGCAGAACCTCGCCTTCGGCAATTGTGGCCGATGCATTGGCTAAAATATCCAAAACCCGCATATTGCCCGTTTCAACCATCAACTGGAAAGACCGCGAGAACAGATAGTCGCCAACCAAAACAGAAGATTGATTGTCCCACAATAGATTGGCGGTGGGGCGGCCACGGCGCTGTGCGCTTTCGTCTACGACATCATCATGTAGCAGGGTTGCAGTGTGGATAAATTCCACCGTCGCAGCCAAGTGGATGTGATAGGGTGATTCATTGTTGCACAAAGCAGCAGAGGCCAACGTCAACATGGGGCGCAATCTTTTTCCGCCGGCATTCACCAAATGGGCAGTGACCTCGGGGATGCGCGGTGCGTTTTCAGAGGCCATGCGCGCCTGGATCAATTCATTCACTGCGCCCATTTCATCAGCCAGAATTTGACCCAGCCGGTCATGTGGTTTCGGTGCAGACATTTTATCCCCTAACATATTCGTGTGGCCCCTCGACAGGCGATGCTTATCACGGTTAATTGGCAGTATGAAAGAACTACTTCGCACCAACGACCCGACTATTGTAACCTTTGTCACGGCTCTACTTAAGGCTGAAGATATAGAGTGCTTCGCATTGGACGTCCATATGAGCGTCCTTGAGGGGAGCATAGGCATAATGCCGCGCCGTTTGATGGTGGCGGATGCGCATTTGTTTATGGCCGAGGCGATTTTGCGCGACAATAATGTTGAAATGTCGCGTGTATGAATGACCCCGAGCATACGCGCGATGCATTCTTGGGTGGGGCGGTGCAGATAACACAGCCACGCCAAGGGTATCGTGCTGCGACAGATCCAGTTTATTTAGCGGCGGCCGTGCCTGCAAAGGCGGGTGATTGCATATTGGATGTTGGGTGTGGTGTTGGTGTGGCCAGCCTGTGTTTGGCGCACCGTGTGCCTGAGGCTAGAATCACTGGGCTAGAGTTACAGCCATCTTATGCGAAACTGGCCCAGGAAAATGGGCTTAGGGATGTGGTTATAGGGAATTTGGCCGCAATGCCTGATGGTCTGCGTGATACCAGCTTTGATCATGTGATGACAAACCCGCCGTTTTTCAGTGCCAGCGATCATTCCCTACCCGCGTCCAAGGGAAAAGCGATGGCGCATATGGAAAGTATGGATTTGGGGCGGTGGATATCGCTTAGCCTGCGGCGGCTAAAGCCTAAGGGGAGCTTTAGCATCATTCATCGGGCCGATCGGTTGGGCGAAATTCTAACTGCGTTGGAGAAAAGTTGTGGCGATATTCGGGTTTTACCTATTGCGCCGCGTAGTGGGCGTGCGGCCAAGAGGGTTTTGGTCAGAGCGCGGAAGGTCAGCCGCGCGAGATTACAGATTTTTGCGCCCTTTGTTGTGCATGAGGGTGCGGATCATGGCGTGGATGGAGATGATTATTCACAAGATGCGCAAGCGGTTCTGCGCCATGGAAAGAGTTTGCTAAGCAAATTAACAGATGCTTAAGCCTTGCGCGGTTTAGTGGATTGGTGCCACAGGAAGTTTTCAGCCCATTGAAACGTTTTTGTAAAAAACACGTGACAGAAACTGTGCTTTGTGGCCCACTGTTGCTAGGTGCGGTTTCGCGCTTAGGTAGTTATAGATAAAGAGGAGAATAAAATGACAGTGAGTTCCCATGTGACTGAGCTGAAGAAGAAACACGCCAACCTCTCTAGCCAAGTAGAAGCATCACAGCGAAATCCGGCCGCTGATACGCTGGAGCTTAGCAATCTAAAACGGGAAAAGCTGAAGCTGAAGGAAGAAATTAAACGATTATCAAGTTAAATATGGCGCCTTAGGGCGCCTTTTTTATGCATTTACGGCCTTGCGGTACATGGATTCTGTCCACTCTGGAATGATTTCGGGCATACCGATATGATAGCCTTGTAGGCAATCCACCCCTAACTTTTGCAGATACTTGAGCTCTTCCTCGGTTTCTACGTGTTCAGCAACGGTGAACATATCAAACTGTTTAGAAATGAGAATCAATGCCTCGGTCAGCACCTGATTGTCAGGATCTTGGTCAATATTGCGAATGAACTGTCCATCAATTTTCACTATGTCAAATTGGAAATCCTTGAAGAACCGAAATGCGGTGTAACCAGCACCGAAATCATCAAGCGCAAAAGATATCCCATAGCGATGCAGATCGGCCATAAAGCTGGTGACCAATTCTGGTACCGCCATGGCGCTGGATTCGGTGACCTCTAGGATCAGGCGCTCGGCGACTGTTTTATCGGCCTCCATGCCTTGGTGCAGGGTTTGGATCCATTTTGGATAGCCTATACTGCGGGCCGACATATTTATGGATAGGCGCAGGGTTGGTTCCTCGGCGAGGGCGCGCAGGCCTAATTCTAGGGCGTGGCAATCCAATATTCGCCCCAGTTCCATTGTTTCGACAACGGGCATGAAATCCTTGGCCGCGACCACCTGTTGCATGCCATCCAATACCCGCACCAAACCTTCGTAGAAGGCAGGTTTTTCTGGATGTTTGGCATGAACCACGGGCTGATAGGCCAACATGACATGTTTGTTTTTAATCGCCCTACGGACAGTTTCCAGTATAGGTTCGTTATCTTTGCTGGCCGCATATTCCAGCGGGTCTGCGGGGGCGGTAGGGATTTCGAACAAGTCAGGGGTTCTCACGCGACAGTCTCCGTTAGTTGGTTACACAGAATTTAGAACTGTTCTCCTAAGAGCGTATTAACTGTTCTCATTTTGTTCAAATTTGTATAAAGGTGTAATGATATGTGTAGAGAGCTAGTTTATAAGGATATTTCATGACACAAGGATGTACATGGTATGGTGAAGATCCAATTTATATAAAATACCACGATCATGAATGGGGCGTGCCGGAATATGATGGGCGCGCGCTGTGGGAAAAACTGGTTCTAGATGGATTTCAGGCGGGGCTTAGCTGGATAACGATTCTTAAAAAGCGTGACGCGTTCCGCACGGCATTCGCTGGCTTTGATCCGGTGAAGGTCGCCGCCTTTGGCGACGATGATGTGGAACGTTTGTTGCAGGATGCAGGGATCGTGCGCCACCGCGGAAAAATTAATGCGGCGATCAAGGGAGCGCAGGCCTATCTACAGATTGAACAAGAGATCGGGTTCTCCAAATATTGCTGGGATTTTGTTGGCGGTGCGCCGATCCAGAATAATTTCACATCCTTGGATCAGGTGCCAACTTCAACCCCGCTGTCCACCGCATTCTCTAAGGATTTGAAAAAACGCGGATTTAACTTTTGTGGGCCCACGATCGTCTATGCATGGATGGAGGCCTGTGGTATGGTGAATGATCATATGGTCGGCTGTCCCCAGCATAAGGCTGTTCAGGATTAGTCCCCAGAGATGGCATCGATATGCAGCAGATAGGCCGCGATAGCGGTGCGATCGGATGCGGGTAGCAGGGCCATGTTCTCCTGAACCGATACCATTGATCCCCCTACTACATCAAATTCTGGAGTGAAGCCTGTTGCTAGGTATTCTGCTATTTCCTCGGCTGACCATGTCAGGGCGTGGGGTGTGATATTCGGAATGCGTCCTGGACCATCGGGATTTTGGCCGCCTGCCAGCCACTTACCCATCAGCAATCCGCCAAGTGGATTACGCGGCGTATGGCATTCTGCACAATGCCCCGCACCCTCTACCAAATATTGTCCGCGCGCCAAAATTGGATCATCAGGGATTTCTGCCACAAACCCATCGCGCATGAACAACAGCTTCCACCCGCCCATCGCGCGGCGAATGTTGAACGGAAAGCCAACTTGATGTGGCGCGCTGGGCACGGATGATTTTGGAAGGTTTTGCAAATAGCTGTGCAGGTCTACGATATCTTGTGGGCTCATTCGCGTATAGGATGTATAGGGAAAGGCCGGATAATAATGCGCCCCATCTGGTGACACCCCGCGTTGCATGGCATTGGCCAGATCCATCACCGACCAGCCACCGATACCCTCATCACTGGGAGAGATATTTGGGGCGATAAAGGTTCCAAAGGCGGTTTCAAAGTGGATGCCGCCGCTGAGGATCATCTTGTCGTTGCCCTTGGCCTTATGGGCTGCATGACAAGAAGAGCATCCAGATGCGGCAAATACCAATGCGCCATTTTCGAGGTTTGGGGTTGCTTGGTCAAATGGGGCGGGATCTAGAAATTTGGGTGCTGTTAGGACCCATGCGGCTAAAACGCTTAGCACCACAAAAATCAACAGCGATTTTGCAAATTTTCTCATATCTAGTCCCTGGATTGAACAGCTGTTGGGATTTAGACTACATGATTTTTGTGAACTCACAATATTGTGTTATGATTTTGGGGTTTTGTTTGCATTAGCTGTGCCGTAAGGTTTGATAAACTTGCTAGGAAAAGTTCATGTTATTACCCATTAAGCTGTCTTTGTTCGCCCCAACCGCGCTGATGGCATTGCTGGCGGTTCAGCCGGTGAAGGCTGAGATGACTTCGGAAGAGGTCAAGAAGTTGGCGCTAGAAGCGATCATGGAAAATCCACAGATCATCATGGATGCAGTGGCGCTATTGCGTGAGCAAGAGGCCGCCGAGACCGAGGCCGCACAGGCACAGGCAATGCTGGATAACAAGGAATTGCTGACACAGGATGCAAATGCACCGGTGCTGGGCAACCCTGATGGGGATGTAACCATTGTGGAATTTTTCGACTATAACTGCGGTTATTGTAAACGCGCTGTGCCAGCCCTACAGGCGTTATTGGACGAAGACCCCAATATCCGCCTTGTGTACCGCGAATTCCCGATCCTGTCCGAGGGATCCGTTGTCGCGGCGCGGGCCTCTTTGGCTGCACGCAAGCAGGGGAAGTATGATGATTTCCACTGGGCGTTGATGGCGGCTCGGTCATTGGATCAGGCATCTGTGATGCAGATTGCTGAACAGGTTGGTTTGGATGTGGAACAGCTGGCTGTGGATATGCAGGCAGACGAGATTGACGAACATTTGGCCACCAGCCGAGAGCTGGCAGCTGCGATGCAATTTTCTGGTACGCCATCCTTCGTTATCGGTGATAGCATTGTGCCGGGGTTTGTCCCGAAAGAGGCAATGGAAGAGATGATCGCAGAAGCGCGCGCCGCGACACAGTAATTTATGGCGATTGTCGGAAATCAGTCTCTATTGCTTGAATTCCCAGCCGCGCCGCTGTAACACAGCCCTTGATCAAGTAAAGGAATACCTTATGGCGAGTATTAATCCCCTGCAGTTTGCACAGCAAGTGCGCGCAGAAGTGTCCAAAGTTGTTTGGCCGACGCGTCGGGAAACAGTGATTACCACAATTATGGTTTTCATCATGGCAACGATCGTGGCGATCTTTTTCACATTGGTGGATTTGATTATTAAGGCTGGATTGTCAGGAATTATTGGCTAAAGCCCTTGAAAACATTGGTTTTCAACGGTATCAGCCCGTATCAATTGGTGAATGGCGTGCGACGATTCGGTATGCGCGCCGTTTTCTTATCAGTTTAGCATCGATTAAGGTGCTGATTTTAAAGATTTTCTGGGCGGGTTTTCTGCTCGAGTAAAGGCGCAACGTAGCATGGCAAAACGGTGGTATTCAGTAAGTGTTCTTTCGAATTTCGAAAAGAAGGTTGCTGAGCTGATCAATGAAGCGGTTATCCAAGAAGGCTTGGAAGACGAAATCGAACAGGTTTTGGTGCCTACCGAAGAGGTGATCGAAGTGCGCCGCGGTAAAAAGGTAACGGCCGAGCGTCGCTTTATGCCTGGCTATTTGTTGGTGCGCATGGAAATGACCGAGCGCGGATACCACCTGATTTGCAATATCAACCGCGTCACTGGGTTTTTGGGCCAGCCCGGCAAGCCCAGCCCGATGCGTGACAAAGAGGTTGCCTTTATCCTGAATCAAGTTGAAGAGGGTGCCGAGAACCCACGCAACCTGATCACATTCGATATTGGCGAACAAGTGAACGTAACTGACGGCCCATTCGAGGGCTTCGCCGGCATGGTCGAAGAGGTGGATCAAGAGAATTCACGCCTGAAAGTGACCGTATCAATTTTCGGACGGGCAACGCCTGTTGAATTAGAATTCACGCAGGTTAATAAACAAACCTAAGTGACGACTTCGTGGGAGGCGCGCGCCACGCGTGGCGCAGACCAGACCACGACCAAACAGCCCCGCGGCACGCGGTCTTGGGGCGGATAAAAAGGAGGCCATTATGGCTAAAAAAGTAGCTGGCACAATGAAACTGCAGATCCCTGCAGGCGCTGCCAACCCCTCACCACCCGTAGGCCCAGCATTGGGTCAACGCGGCATCAACATCATGGAATTCTGTAAGGCGTTCAACGCTAAAACACAGGAATTGGATAACGGTGCGCCTTGCCCGACAGTTATCACATATTATGCTGATAAATCTTTCACTATGGATATCAAAACGCCACCTGCGTCTTATTTCCTAAAGAAAGCTGCCAAATTGAAATCTGGCGCCAAAGAGCCTAGCCGCGAAATCGTTGGTTCGGTTACTGAGAAGCAAATCCAAGAAATCGCAGAAGCGAAAATGAAGGATTTGAATGCGAACGACATCGAAGCGGCTAAATTGATCATCAAAGGATCAGCACGTTCGATGGGTATCGAGGTGAAAGGTTAAGACTATGGCGAAACTAGGTAAAAGAACCACTGCTGCTAAGGCGGCATTTGAAGGCCAAGCAAACCTGTCCATCGCGGATGCGGTTGCCTTGATCAAAGCTAATGCGAATGCAAAATTCGATGAAACCATCGATGTTGCGGTAAACTTGGGTGTTGACCCGCGTCACGCTGACCAAATGGTACGCGGTGTTGTTTCCTTGCCAAATGGCACAGGTAAAACAATGCGCGTTGCTGTTTTTGCACGTGATGCGAAAGCTGACGAAGCGAAGGCCGCGGGTGCAGACATCGTTGGTGCAGAAGACCTGATGGAAACCGTTCAGGGCGGCACAATCGATTTCGATCGTTGTATCGCAACACCTGACATGATGCCGGTTGTTGGTCGCTTGGGTAAAGTACTTGGCCCACGTAACCTGATGCCAAACCCCAAGGTTGGTACCGTGACTATGGATGTGAAAGCAGCCGTAGAAGCAGCCAAAGGCGGTGAAGTTCAGTTTAAGGTAGAAAAAGCCGGTGTTGTACATGCTGGTTTGGGCAAGGCATCTTTCTCTGCTGAGAAATTGGCCGAGAACGTGCAAGCATTTGTAACTGCCGTACAAAAAGCACGCCCAGAAGGTGCTAAAGGTACATATGTTAAGAAAATCGTCCTAAGCTCTACAATGGGCCCTGGAGTTACGCTTGACGTTGACGCCGCGATTGCTGGCTAAGGTATCGTAAATACAGATTTGAAAAGGCCCTCGCAGAAGCGGGGGCCTTTTTTGGTTTGGGGTTTTTCTTATCTGTATTTCGTGTTACGAACGCCGTTCATAGAGGGGATCTCAAATGAATATACGTGAAGAACGGCGCAGGGTTCTCAGGGAGAAACTCATTGATATTGCTGAGGCAAAGATCGCAGCCGATGGGCTGGCATCTGTTTCTGCGCGCTACTTAAGTGGCGAAGCTGGATGTGCATTGGGGGCCATATATAACATCTTCGATGACCTGAATGAGTTGTTCCTAGCGGTTAACTTGCGAGGGTTTCAGAGAATGGCCGAATATGTGCAGGGTGCGGTGGATGTCCATGCGGGTGGATGCGAGCAACTGAATGTTATGGGACAGGCCTATCTGCAGTACGCACTGGATAATACGCAATCATGGCGCGCTCTATTCGAGGTAGATTTACCTGAGGGGCAGGATATTCCCGAATACTACCAAGCCAGCCTTCTAGGTTTGCTGTCGTTCATTAAGGATCCGGTTCGGCTGATTTACCCCTGCCGCGCGGATGAAGAGATTGCCCTGATCGCCAACACTATATTTTCTAGCATTCACGGAATTGTTCAGCTTGGTGTACAGCGGCGCGTTTCGGTTCTGGATCAAGAGCATCTGGTTCAAATGATTTCATTTATCACGTTTCAATTGCGTGACGCTGCGTAAATCTGAACGATGTTCATTTTTGTGATTGAACATCGTTCATGTTTGCTCTACACAGTCCATATGAACGTTGTTCAATATGGAGATTGTAATGTTAGAAATATTAAAAACCTTGATTTCTGGTGCCAATGCGCAGGCCCAAGGCCATTTGGAAAGTAAATACTCGATAGAGTTGATCAATCAAAAGATCCGAGAGTCTGAGGCAGAGTTGAATGCGGCCAAGTCAACATTGGTTACGTTAATTCAGCGTCAAAGAATCGAGCAAAAGCAATGCGACACAGTAAAAAATCGCAAACAAAGCCTAGAGGTGCGCGCAAAGGATGCCTTGATGTTAGGTCGCGAGGATTTGGCAGCGGAAGCCGCAAAGGGTATTGCGGATCTGGAGAATGAGTTGTCAGTTCGCCAAGAAACGGCATCGCGGGTTTCTGGACGAATAGAGCGTTTGCGAACCTCCTTGGATACTATGGCGCGCCGCCTTGTGGATCTAAAGCAAGGCGAAATTGCTGCGCGTGCTTATCGGAACGAAGCAGATGCGCAGCGCGGTTTGAATAAGGTCTTGGGTGGTAGCAACAGCTTTGCTGATGCCGAAGTCCTAATTGGCAAGGTGCTAGACGAAACCGATCCTTTCGAGCAGGCAGAAATACTTGAGAAAATAAACTCTGATCTGACCACCGGTGGGATCGAGTCGCGCCTCGAGGCTGCGGGTATTGGCGACAGCGGCAAAGTAACCGCGTCAGAGGTATTGGCGCGTTTGAAATCTAATTGAAAATTGAAGGGATAGAAAAATGAATTCTACAACAAACCAAACATTGATTATCGGATTGAATGCAGTCGGCGTAATCGCCGCATATGTTCTGTTGGGTGCATCTTTGTACTTATCTACGGATGTGCCACTTGCCACCAAGGGCTATTGGGGGATGGCAATCCTATTGTTGACCATTAGCCTGATCAACGTGGTTAAGTACCGTTTTGATAGCATAGCAATGGAGGATCGTATCAATCAGTTAGAGGCTGCTAAGAACGAGAAAATCCTTGCGGGCTTTGTGAATGAGGTTGATAAATAATCCGGTGACCTATCGGGGGTGTGGTCTCGGATGCGACGATTTTTAGGGTTGCTGGTATTTGAATTCAAATCTGGTTTCGTAAATCCCCATTAACCCCTTCACAACCCACGGTTTCCCCCCTATACAACCCTCACGACAAAGGGTGCGCGATTCGCGTGCCCTTTTCGTACTGTCCAAGATGGTGGGTGTTGCTACAAACAACATAATTCCTGCCTGAGATGGGAACCGAGTATTTCGCCTTCGGGTGGTTTTGCGCGGGGACCGTAATGAGGACCCTAACTGCTGGCCCTGTACCTATGGGTTGGTGAAAATGAGCCGGGGGGCGCAAGTCCCCTAATTTTGGAGAAACACTGTGGATAGAGCCCAAAAAGAAGCCCTGGTCGATGAACTAGGCCAAATCTTCACGGACTCTGGTGTTGTTGTAGTATCTCACTACGCCGGCATTACAGTTGCAGAAATGCAAGACTTCCGCGCGCGCATGCGTGAAGCGGGTGGTTTTGTACGTGTTGCCAAAAACAAGCTCGCCAAAATCGCTCTTGAAGGCAAGCCATGCGAAAGCATTTCAGGCATGTTGGATGGAATGACTGTTCTTTCTTACTCAGAAGATCCGGTTGCCGCTGCGAAAGTAACGGAAGCCTATGCCAAAGATAACGAAAAGCTCGTTATCCTTGGGGGTGCTATGGGTGAGAATGCATTGGACCGCGCTGGTGTTAAGACCGTTGCTGCCATGCCATCTCGCGAGGAGCTTATCAGCTCTATCGTTGGATGTATTGGTGCTCCTGCCTCTAACATCGCTGGTGCAATTGGCGCGCCTGCTTCGAATATCGCATCCCTTGTGGAAGCGGTCGAAGAGAAAGCTGCATAAAGCAAACGTAATATCGGTGTCGTGATTGCGGCATCACTGGAAACAGAACTAAAAACTGAACTGGAACATATCAAATGGCTGATATTAAAAAACTTGCAGAAGAAATCGTAGGTCTTACGCTTTTGGAAGCTCAAGAACTGAAAACATTGCTTAAAGACGAGTATGGCATCGAGCCAGCTGCTGGCGGCGCTGTTGTAATGGCTGCTGGTGGCGACGCTGGTGGTGCTGCTGCAGAAGAGAAAGACGAATTCGACGTAATTCTGAAATCTGCAGGCGCTAAAAAGATCAACGTGATCAAAGAAGTTCGCGCGATCACAGGTCTTGGCCTGAAAGAAGCTAAAGAGTTGGTAGACGCTGGCGGCAAAGCCGTTAAAGAAGGCGCTTCAAAAGCTGAAGCTGAAGAAATCAAAACCAAGCTTGAAGAAGCTGGTGCTGAGATCGAACTGAAGTAATTCAGCGGGCGGTAACGCCCAGATTTTTAGGCTGGCCCTGCGCAAGTGGGGTCAGCCGAACCTGTCTTTTCAGGGGCCTCTTGCGATATCATCAAAGGAGACCCCTTAAAAGACACGGTTCATTCGGGAGCGATGGGTGGCACCATGGCAAGAATAGGATGAACAGTGGCTCATGTGGCCAAATTGTATGCGATGCCCGCGCAATACAAGGAGGTGGACATTAGAAAAGGTGAAGACGAGCATGGCTCAGACGCATTCAGGTATTAAGCGTATCCGCAAGTATTATGGTAAAATCCGTGAAGTATTGGATATACCAAATTTGATTCAGGTTCAGAAAAGCTCTTATGATCTGTTTTTGAAATCTGGTGATCAAGCCGAGCCGTTAGACGGCGAAGGTATCAATGCAGTATTTCAATCTGTATTCCCCATTAAGGATTTCAACGAAACAGCTGTGCTGGAGTATGTGAAATATGACCTAGAGAAGCCCAAGTACGACGTTGAAGAGTGTATGCAACGCGACATGACCTATGCGGCACCTCTAAAGGTTACTTTGCGTTTGATCGTGTTTGATGTGGACGAAGATACAGGCGCGCGTTCTGTAAAAGACATCAAAGAACAAGATGTGTTTATGGGTGACCTGCCTTTGATGACCCCAAATGGTACCTTTGTGGTAAACGGTACCGAGCGCGTTATCGTATCTCAAATGCACCGCTCGCCTGGTGTGTTCTTTGATCATGATCGCGGTAAAACGCATTCATCGGGCAAATTGTTGTTCGCATCACGGATCATTCCATATCGTGGCTCTTGGTTGGATTTTGAATTCGACGCCAAGGATGTGGTTCATGCACGTATTGACCGTCGTCGTAAATTGCCAGTTACGACACTGTTGTATGCGTTGGGTCTGGATCAAGAAGGTATTTGCGATGCCTATTATGATACGGTGAACTACAGCTTCGATAAGAAGAAAAATTCATGGAAAACCAAATTCTTCCCAGAGCGCGTGCGTGGCACAAAGCCAGTAGAAGATATTGTGGATGCAAAAACGGGCGATATTATTGCAGAAGCAGGTAAAAAGGTAACCCCACGTACGGTTAAGAAGCTAATCGAAGAAGGCACCGTTACCGATGTATTGGTTCCATTCGAAGGCATCTTGGGCCGTTATGTAGCCAAAGATATCATCAACGAAGAAACCGGCGAAATTTATGTAGAAGCTGGCGACGAGCTGACTGTTGAATATGACAAGAACGACGAGATTTCCGGCGGCACCATCCCAGCATTGCTTGCGGCTGGTGTGACCGAGGTTCCGACGCTTGACATCGATAACGTGAATGTTGGCCCCTATATTCGCAACACAATGGCGATTGATAAAAACCTGGGCCGCGATACGGCCCTGATGGATATCTACCGTGTGATGCGCCCGGGCGAGCCGCCGACCGTTGATGCGGCGTCTGCCCTGTTTGATACATTGTTCTTCGATTCAGAGCGCTATGATCTGTCTGCCGTTGGCCGTGTGAAAATGAACATGCGTCTGCAACTAGATGCCGAAGATACACAGCGTACCCTGCGCAAAGAAGATATCATCGCCGTCATTAAGGCCTTGGTTGATCTGCGCGATGGTAAGGGCGATGTGGATGATATCGACCACCTTGGTAACCGTCGTGTTCGCTCGGTTGGTGAGTTGATGGAAAACCAATACCGCGTAGGTTTGTTGCGCATGGAACGCGCGATCAAAGAGCGTATGTCGTCGGTAGAAATCGACAACATCATGCCACAAGATTTGATCAATGCAAAACCAGCTGCTGCTGCGGTACGTGAATTCTTTGGCTCTAGCCAGCTGTCACAGTTCATGGACCAAACCAACCCCTTGTCAGAGGTCACGCACAAGCGTCGCCTATCTGCGCTTGGGCCAGGTGGTTTGACCCGCGAACGCGCTGGTTTTGAGGTGCGCGATGTGCATCCAACACACTATGGTCGTATGTGCCCGATTGAAACACCCGAGGGGCCAAACATTGGTTTGATCAACTCTTTGGCAACATTCGCACGTGTGAACAAATATGGCTTCATCGAAACACCCTATCGTCGTGTAGATGACGGCAAGGTAACGGATGATGTTCAATACATGTCCGCAACCGAAGAAATGCGCTACACGGTAGCGCAGGCAAACGCGACATTGGATGCCGCTGGTAAGTTCGAGAATGAATTGGTGTCTACCCGTCAGGGCGGCGAGTTCATGTTGAACCAACCAGACAACATTGATTACATCGACGTTAGCCCGAAACAGCTGGTGTCTGTTGGTGCCTCTTTGATCCCATTCTTGGAAAACGACGATGCTAACCGCGCGCTAATGGGTGCCAACATGCAACGTCAGGCCGTTCCATTGCTAAAGGCTGATGCGCCTTTCGTAGGAACGGGTATCGAGGAAATCGTAGCACGGGATTCAGGCGCGGCCTTTACCGCGCGCCGCGGTGGTATCATCGACCAAGTCGACGCCATGCGTATCGTTATTCGGGTAACGGATGAAATGGAGGCAGGCGACCCCGGTGTTGATATTTACCGTCTGCGCAAATTCCAGCGTTCTAACCAAAATACATGTATCAACCAGCGCCCCTTGGTGAAGGTTGGCGATCGTGTATCTGCTAACGAAGTGATTGCCGATGGCCCCTCTACCGATATTGGTGAATTGGCGCTTGGTAAAAACGTGTTGGTGGCCTTTATGCCATGGAATGGGTACAACTACGAAGACAGTATCCTGATTTCAGAACGCATTGTTAAAGACGATGTATTCACATCCGTACACATCGAAGAATTCGAAGTAGCGGCTCGTGATACCAAGCTTGGCCCAGAGGAAATCACCCGCGATATTCCAAACGTTGGCGAGGAAGCTCTGCGTAATTTGGATGAGGCTGGTATCGTGTATATCGGTTCCGAGGTTGGCCCTGCGGATATTCTGGTTGGTAAAATCACCCCCAAAGGTGAAAGCCCGATGACCCCAGAAGAGAAGCTATTGCGCGCCATCTTTGGTGAGAAAGCATCCGATGTGCGTGACACATCCTTGCGTTTGCCACCGGGGGATTATGGTACTGTTGTAGAGGTTCGCGTTTTCAACCGTCATGGTATTGAGAAAGACGAGCGTGCGCTACAGATCGAGCGCGAAGAGGTGGAAACACTGGCCCGTGACCGTGATGACGAAGTCGCAATTCTGGATCGCAACACCTATGCCCGCCTAAAGGCTGTATTGTTGGGTAAAACAGCAGTTAAGGGCCCCAAAGGGGTAAAAGCTGGATCAACCATTGACGAAGAAATGTTAAACGCATTGTCTCGTGGCCAGTGGTGGCAGTTGGCATTGGAAGACGAAACTGATGCCGCAGGCGTTGAGGCGTTGAACAAGCAATACGATATCCAAAAAGGCGCGCTAGATGCCCGTTTTGAGGACAAAGTAGAGAAGGTTCGCCGTGGCGATGATCTGCCTCCGGGTGTGATGAAAATGGTCAAAGTGTTTATCGCCGTGAAGCGCAAGCTACAACCGGGTGATAAAATGGCTGGTCGTCACGGAAACAAAGGTGTTATTTCCAAGGTTGTTCCAATCGAAGATATGCCATTCTTGGCTGATGGTACGCATGTTGATGTGTGTTTGAACCCACTGGGTGTGCCTTCGCGGATGAACGTTGGTCAGATCCTTGAAACCCACATGGGTTGGGCATCTCGTAACCTTGGGAAATCCATCGAGCGTTCCTTGGCTGAATATCGCCGCTCTGGTGATATGACCCCTGTTAAGGATGCGATGCGCACGGCCTACGGCGATGATCTATACGCAGAAATCATGGAAGACATGGATCAGGATCACTTCCTAGAGGCCGCGGGCAACGTGACCGAAGGTGTGCCAATCGCGACCCCTGTTTTTGATGGTGCGAAAGAAGCTGATGTAAACGACATGCTGATGCGTGCTGGTTTGGATACATCTGGTCAATCTGTCTTGTTTGATGGACGCACAGGCGAGCAATTCGCGCGCCCAGTGACCGTTGGTGTGAAATACATCCTGAAACTTCATCACTTGGTGGATGATAAAATCCACGCCCGTTCAACGGGACCATACTCTCTGGTGACCCAGCAACCTCTGGGCGGTAAAGCTCAGTTCGGTGGTCAGCGCTTCGGTGAGATGGAAGTTTGGGCACTAGAAGCATACGGCGCGGCATATACGCTGCAAGAGATGCTGACAGTGAAATCAGACGACGTTGCGGGACGTACCAAAGTGTATGAAAGCATTGTTAAGGGCGACGATAACTTTGAAGCAGGTGTTCCAGAAAGCTTCAACGTTTTGGTCAAAGAAATCCGTTCACTGGGCCTAAACGTCCAGTTGCTGGATGCGGAGAGCGAGTAAGCCTCCGGGCTTACTCATTAGGAAATCGAGATTAGGATCTAAAACATGAACCAAGAAATCACGAACAACCCGTTCAACCCCGTCCAGCCGCCCAAGACATTTGACGAAATTCAAATTTCCTTGGCGTCCCCTGAGCGGATTTTGTCATGGTCTTTCGGCGAGATTAAAAAGCCTGAAACCATCAACTATCGTACCTTTAAGCCAGAACGCGACGGATTGTTCTGTGCACGCATCTTTGGCCCGATCAAAGATTACGAATGTCTATGTGGTAAATATAAGCGCATGAAATATCGCGGCGTTGTCTGCGAGAAATGTGGTGTTGAGGTTACTTTGCAAAAAGTACGCCGCGAACGCATGGGTCATATCGATCTGGCATCTCCAGTGGCGCACATCTGGTTCCTTAAATCATTGCCATCGCGCATTGGTTTGATGCTGGATATGACACTGCGTGAGCTAGAGCGCGTTTTGTATTTCGAGCAATACGTTGTAATCGAGCCTGGCCTAACTGACCTGAATTACGGACAAATGATGTCCGAAGAAGAGTTCATGGAAGCCCAAGATATTTACGGCGAAGATGCGTTCAATGCTGGTATCGGTGCAGAAGCGATCCGCGAGATGTTGTCTAACATCGATCTAGAAGCCGAGGCAGATCAGCTGCGGGATGAATTGGCTGTTGCCACTGGTGAGTTGAAGCCAAAGAAAATCATCAAGCGTTTGAAAGTTGTGGAAGCGTTTATCGATTCAGGCAACCGCCCAGAGTGGATGATCATGACTGTTCTGCCGGTGATCCCACCAGAATTGCGCCCCTTGGTGCCACTTGATGGTGGCCGTTTTGCCACCTCTGACCTGAACGACCTTTATCGTCGTGTGATCAACCGGAACAACCGTTTGAAACGCCTGATCGAGCTGCGCGCACCTGATATCATCGTGCGTAACGAAAAGCGTATGTTGCAAGAGTCTGTAGATGCCTTGTTCGATAACGGCCGTCGTGGTCGCGTGATTACGGGTGCCAACAAGCGTGCGCTGAAATCATTGTCAGACATGCTAAAGGGTAAACAAGGCCGTTTCCGTCAAAACCTTTTGGGTAAGCGCGTTGATTTCTCTGGTCGTTCGGTGATTGTGACCGGCCCAGAATTGAAATTGCATCAATGTGGTCTGCCCAAGAAGATGGCGCTAGAACTGTTTAAGCCGTTTATCTATAGCCGCCTAGAGGCACGAGGGCTGTCATCCACCGTAAAACAAGCTAAGAAAATTGTTGAAAAACAACGCCCAGAGGTTTGGGATATCTTGGACGAGGTGATCCGCGAACATCCTGTGATGCTAAACCGTGCGCCTACATTGCACCGTTTGGGGATCCAGGCGTTCGAACCTGTACTGATCGAAGGTAAGGCCATTCAGCTGCACCCGCTGGTTTGTTCTGCGTTTAACGCGGATTTCGATGGTGACCAAATGGCGGTACACGTTCCACTGAGCCTCGAGGCGCAGTTGGAAGCACGTGTATTGATGATGTCTACCAACAACGTTCTGTCGCCAGCAAATGGTAAGCCAATCATCGTTCCCTCTCAGGATATGATTTTGGGTCTGTACTACATCACCTTGCAACGTGATGGTATGCTGGGCGAAGGCATGACATTTGCCAACCCCCAAGAGGTCGAGCACGCGCTTGATAACGGCTTGGTGCATCTGCATTCAAAGATCACCTGCCGTATGGAGCAGGTGAACGAAGAGGGCGATATCGTTTGGGAACGTTTCGAAACCACCCCTGGACGCGTGCGCCTGGGTGTTAAATTGCCTCTAAATGCAAAGGCCCCATTTGATATCGTGAACCGCTTGGTTCGTAAGAAAGAAGTCTCTGAAATCATTGACGTGGTCTACCGTTACTGTGGTCAGAAAGAATCTGTGATCTTCTGTGACCAGATCATGACCCTTGGTTTCCGCGAAGCGTTTAAGGCTGGTATCTCCTTTGGTAAGGATGACATGGTTATTCCTGACACCAAGTGGACATTGGTAAATGATACGCGTTCACAGGTGAAAGAGTTCGAACAGCAATATATGGACGGCTTGATCACACAGGGCGAGAAATACAACAAAGTTGTTGATGCTTGGTCTAAATCATCCGACGCCGTTGCGGATGCGATGATGGGTGAGATTTCTGCGATGCGTGTTGAAGATGGCGCCGAGCAGGAACCAAACTCTGTTTACATGATGGCGCACTCTGGCGCGCGTGGTTCGCCTGCGCAGATGAAGCAGCTGGGTGGTATGCGTGGATTGATGGCCAAGCCGAATGGTGAAATCATCGAAACACCAATTATCTCGAACTTTAAAGAGGGTCTGACAGTGTTGGAGTATTTCAACTCTACGCACGGCGCTCGTAAAGGTTTGGCGGATACCGCTCTTAAAACTGCGAACTCGGGTTACCTGACCCGTCGTTTGGTGGATGTTGCACAGGATTGTATCGTTCGCGAATGGGATTGTGGCACCGAGAAATCAATCACGGCCCGTGCGGCGGTGAATGATGGCGAGGTTGTTTCATCCATGTCAGAACGTATCTTGGGCCGTGTATTGGCCGAAGATGTGATCCACCCCAAAACAGAAGAGCTGTTGGGCAAGAAAGGTGATCTGGTTGACGAACGTCAGGCAGATATCATCGATGCGGCCAACTTGGTCTCTCTGCAAATCCGTTCTCCTCTGACATGTGAGCTGGAAGACGGTATTTGTGCGGCCTGTTATGGTCGTGATTTGGCCCGCGGTACCCAAGTGAACCCAGGCGAGGCGGTTGGTATTATCGCCGCGCAGTCTATTGGTGAGCCAGGCACACAGCTGACAATGCGTACATTCCACATTGGTGGTATTGCGCAGGGTGGCCAACAGTCGTTCCAAGATGCATCCCAAGACGGTAAAGTCGAAATTCGCAACTCCAATATCTTGGTGAATGCAGATGGCGATCAGGTTGTTATGGGACGTAACGTTGAACTGGTGATCATCGATGAGAATGGCCAAGAGGCTGTGACCCACAAAATGGATTACGGTACCAAGGTTCTGGTTAAAGATGGCGCCAGCATCAAGCGCGGTGACAAGCTGTATGAGTGGGATCCCTATACATTGCCGATCATCGCTGAAAAGGCCGGTGTGGCTAAATTGGTTGATTTGGTTTCAGGTATCTCGGTACGTGATGAAACCGATGACGCCACAGGTATCAGCCAGAAAATCGTATCTGATTGGCGCTCAGCACCCAAAGGTTCCGATCTGAAGCCATCTATCATCGTAGCAGATCCTACGACGGGTGATCCGATGCGCAACGATGCGGATAACCCTGTGCAATATGCCATGTCTGTGGATGCGATTTTGTCAGTAGAGGATGGTCAAACCATCGCCGCTGGTGATGTTGTTGCGCGTATCCCACGCGAAGGCGCCAAGACAAAGGACATTACCGGTGGTTTGCCACGGGTTGCGGAATTGTTCGAGGCACGTCGTCCCAAAGATCACGCGATCATCGCCGAAATGGATGGTTATGTGGAATTCGGTCGTGACTTCAAAAACAAGCGTCGCGTGAACGTGGTTTCTGCAGATGATCCAGAAGTGAAAACAGAATACATGGTGCCTAAGGGTAAGCACATTCCTGTCCAAGAAGGTGATTTCATCCAAAAAGGTGAATACATCATGGATGGCAACCCTGCGCCGCATGACATTCTGAATATTCTAGGTGTAGAGGCGCTGGCCGATTACATGATCGACGAAGTTCAAGATGTTTACCGCCTGCAAGGTGTTAAAATCAACGACAAGCATATCGAAGTGATTGTGCGGCAGATGCTTCAGAAATGGGAAATCACCTCTAGTGGTGGCACAACATTGCTGAAGGGCGAACAGGTCGATAAGGCCGAGTTCGACGAAGCCAATACCAAGGCAGTTGATGCAGGTCGCGAACCAGCAACCGGCGGTCCAATTCTATTGGGTATCACCAAAGCGTCGCTTCAAACACGTTCGTTCATCTCGGCGGCATCTTTCCAAGAAACCACTCGTGTCCTAACGGAAGCGGCAACCAAGGGTAAGAAAGACAAACTGATCGGTCTAAAAGAGAACGTGATTGTTGGTCGCCTTATCCCTGCTGGTACAGGTGGTGCTACGCATCAGATCAAACGCGTTGCGGCAGATCGCGATGCGGTGATTATCGAAGATCACCGCAAGTCAGCCGAGGAGGCGACTGCGCTAATGGCTCCTGCGGCCAGCGATGTTGATGCAAACCAAGTGTTTGGTGATGCCGGCGAAGAGGTGCTGGGCGAGGACATCATGGTTGATTTCGGCGCCGGTGGCGATGGTACAGATCAGCCGATCTGATCGAAATAAAATTAAGGCCCCGCACCAATCGCGGGGCCTTTTTTTTGCCGAGAGTCTGGCCGAAACAGATCGGCAAGCTAGGGTTTGCGCGTTTGTTTTTACGTGAATCTAGCTCACTGATCCGTTTGGGGCGGCGCATCCCCGCGATTCAGCGCTGTTTCCAGAGCATCTGCGTCAATGCCAAAACGCGCGCGTAGCCGCTTTTTGGTGTGGGCGGTTATCGCTGGTAGCTCGGCACATTCGCTCAACAGCATGCGTGAATCGTTAAAATTATTAAAGCTGCGCACAAACATTTCCTGACGCGGATCCACATGCACCTGCATGAAATCGTCCAACCGATAATGCCCCCAGGCAAAGCTGGATTTATTTACCTGTGGAGGAAGAAATACAGCCTGCGAAATTCCGGTTAGTTTTATTTTGCGGGGCTGAGCGCGTAGGTTCTCATGAGATGTTTCCAGTAGGATACCCTTACTGAAATCTAGACCCGCCTTGCCATCCGCCTCAAATGCTTCTTGGCATTCGGGGAATAGTTGCTTGGTTAGTTGAACAAAGTCGCACGCCACCGCATCGTCATCATCTATGCGAAAATGCGCCACTGCATCCACCGCCATATCCTTGTAGGGGGCAATGGCCTTGCGCATTGCCTTGGCGTGGCCTTGGGGTGGGCGGATATCAACGGCAATTTGAGGGATATCCTTGATTAAATGAAACAAACGCTCGAGATAGATTTCTGGCAGGGCCATGCTGGTGACGATAACGACCAAGAAATCCGGATCTGTCTGCGCACGCAAACTGGGTAGGGTGATATGCTCGAACAAAGTAAATCGCTCGTCCATGCGTTTTGGGTCAAACAGGAACTGGCGCCTTTTCTCCAAATCATCAGAGGAATAAGCAAAGCCGCCAGAGCTGTCGTAGGAAAACCGACAAATGCCCAAAGCTTGGATATTAGTCATTTTGGCCAAACCCATGTGGGCGCGGTGCAAAGCCTAATGCCCCATTCAATGCGTGTAGATCGATATGAAATCTGCGCTGTAACACATCACTGAGGTCGCGCTTAGCAGGCTTGAATTTACCTGTTTTGTTACGCGTCCAGCGGCAATCGTTAAACGCATTTACACTACGTACGAACATATGTTTTGTGTCATCCGTCTCAAAGGGCATGTATTCGGCCAATCGGTGGTGAACATAATTCAGCACCGATGTTTTGGCATCGGGGGGTAAATATATCACCAATCCCGCAGTGGCCAGATTTTGAACACAACGACGTATGCGCAGATGATCCTGAGCGCTATCTAGGAAAAACCCTTGGTTGAAATCTAGTCCACACATCTGGTGTTCATCGAATTGGGTCGCACAGCGCGCAAATCCAGCCTTGGCGCGGGCGATGAAATCTAGGGCCACCGCATCGTCATCATCTAACCGAAATTGGGCCACAGCATCGGCGGCGGGATCAATATAGGGGGCCATTGCGTGTTTAACCGCCCAAATATGATCCTCTGGTGAGCGCGCGGCGATGGCGATCTGAGGAATACCATCAACCAACTGCATCAAGCGTTCCAGATAGACATCCGGCATATCTGCGCTGATCAACAACACAATGGTGAAATTTGGGTCACTTTGGGCACGCAAGGAGCGCAGGGTCACATGCTCGAACAGTGCAAAGCGTTCTTCGATCCGCGCGGGTTGGAACAAGTACTCGAGACGCTGTTCCACACTGGCATGTTCCACCTGAAACCCACCAAGGGCCACATAGGAAAACCGGATTATGCCAAGTGCTTGAACCTGTTTCATCTACGCATATTTAATCGGCGCGCGCCCGGTTTCAAGCAAATTCAGAACCTGATCGCCCTGAACAACCACTGCTGACAGAACGTCGCCATATGCGGCACCCGTGTCGATATTGATGCGGTTGATGTAGCGGCTGACCTCGGGCACAATTGTATGCCCGTGAATAATCATCTTTTCCGCTGGTGCTGGGTTTTCCAGCCAGTTCTTGCGAATCCACAAGAGATCATCCTCGGATTGTTCATTCAGCGGGCGATCCAAATTGATCCCCGCATGGCAGAAGAAAAAATGATCGGTCTCGAATGACAGTGGTAGGTTTTTAATGAAATCCAAATGCGCCTGTGGTACGGCGATTTTCGCCTCTTGCAATAGGGCCTCTTTATCCAGCGGGCCCTCTGGCGCGACCTCAATGAAATAAGAGCGCAGTGTATCCCGCCCGCCCATCCGCGGTGTCAGCCAATCATAATCTGGGCGCAGGTTTGCATCCTTGCGATTATAATCCTCGAAAAACCATTGAAACAGCCGATCATGGTTGCCCTTTAGAACGATCCAAGGTTCCCCACGTTCGATCCCAGCCATCAGATAGTCAATCACGCCTTTACTGTCTGGGCGCCGATCCACCAGGTCGCCGATGTGAATGATTTTGTAATTCTCTACCGCATGTCGAGAGATATCTTCGGTAATTCTGGCGTGGATCTGTTTCAATTGAACGAGATCGCCGTGAATGTCGCCTATTGCGTAAAAAGTATCAGTCATATGCTGTGCCTAGCCTTCTGATTGCGCAAGAGCAAGGGTTGGTGTTTGGGATTGCTTGTACATTAGATGCAGGGTGGTTAAACATTCGATGGATTTAAGAGAGTTTGATTTGTGCGGTTTATTGTTCACAGCTTCATAATGTCGATCATTTCGACGCCTAGCCTACTGTGGGACAAGTTCTTTCTTGAGTATAAGCTGGAAATTAAGTCCATGATTGGGGCAGTTGCCATATATTTACTGGCTGCCTTTCTCTACCATCACAATCCAACAGTTTCCACGATGGTGGTTATCGTATTTTTACTGGCATCTATTGGGGTGGTTGTGCCACAGGTGGCCTATCGCATTGCTTCGTTCCATTCCATGCTGAAATTCATGAACATGGCATCCAGATTTGATAAAGATGCGGTGACCTCTGAAAACTTGAAATCAACCTTTACGCAGGTGCCTCTTTATATGGCTTTAACGGGTCTGATCTGTGGGGTTTTGTTCTGGATATACGGTGCGGACTATATGCGTGTGTTTTTCAGTGACCCAAGACAGTTTTGGGACATAGAGATGGAGCGCTTGTTGGAATTAAAGGTGCCTGCATTTGTCGTTGCGCTTGGGGGGTATGTATTGCTGTCGCCGGTCATACAGGCGGTTCTGGCGGTGCCAACTGCTGCGGCAGCATACGGGGCGGATCCAGTGAACAGGTCGTTTGGCGGGTTTTGGGGGGTGGGCCATCGAGCTGTGACTATCCTGCTCAGTAATCTGATCTGGAAAGGAATTCTATTTGCGCTGATTTGGTGCGTGGTGAACCACCAAACCCAAGGAGCGGCGGCTGAAATACTGGGGAAAATATATTCTGAAACCGTGGAGGTCGGGGACATAGACCCCATAGCCGCGGGGCTGAAACAAGAAATAGAATCGTTTGTGGCGGAGCTGCAACGCGAAATGGCGGCCACTGAGAGTGATGATATTCTGTTTGCGTGTATTGCCCTTGTTCACTGGATTGTTGGCGGGCATTTGTTTGCGGCTGGTGCCTGTATGGCCTTTCGCGAGCATCTGGTATGGGTGGATCAACAAATCGCGAAAAATATCCCCAGCGCACAAGAATTAGAACAAAAGGCGCAAAAGCTGAGCCACAATGCCAGAAAGCTATGGCAGAGCCGGATGCCAGATCGATAGAGGCGCCACATTTGATAACAGATTTTGCGAAGTGCTTGGGCGCTGTTGACACCTAAGGCGACTCCGATTATAGCCGCGTTACCTGATGACCAGAGTCTGCTCTGGGCGTCATACAAGCCAAAATTTGGCGGTCATGATCCAGGCCTTTGCCTTGATCCTCTGGAATTTATCGTTGCGAGCTAATGAGGGTTCGGGGCGGTGTCGGGTGCATGATCAGAGATCATGTGCCTATTTATGTTTGAAACGGTCATATGGGGAACCCTAATGCCAACTATACAACAGCTGATCCGCAAGCCGCGCCAGCCAAAAATCAAACGCTCTAAGTCTCAACACCTAGAGTCATGCCCGCAAAAACGCGGTGTATGTACACGTGTTTACACAACAACACCTAAGAAACCGAACTCTGCGATGCGTAAAGTTGCGAAGGTTCGCCTAACAAATGGTTTCGAGGTTATCTCTTACATCCCCGGTGAAAGCCACAACCTGCAAGAGCACTCTGTTGTTCTGATCCGCGGCGGCCGTGTAAAAGATTTGCCCGGTGTTCGTTACCACATCCTACGCGGTGTGTTGGATACCCAAGGTGTTAAAGATCGTAAGCAACGTCGTTCGAAATACGGCGCGAAGAAACCGAAATAAGGGTAGTATATTATGTCTAGACGTCACGCAGCGGTTAAACGCGAAGTTCTACCTGATGCCAAATACGGCAACACGGTTCTGACTAAATTTATGAATAACTTGATGCTGGATGGCCGCAAATCTGCCGCCGAGCGTATCGTATATGGTGCACTTGATCGCGTAGAAGCGAAAATCAAACGCGCACCCGTAGAAGTTTTCGAAGAAGCATTGGAAAACATCAAGCCAGCGGTTGAGGTTCGTTCTCGCCGTGTGGGTGGTGCTACGTACCAAGTTCCTGTTGAAGTGCGCACTGAGCGTCGCGAAGCATTGGCCATTCGTTGGTTGATCAAAGCGTCTCGCACACGCAATGAAAATACCATGGAAGAGCGCCTGGCCGCTGAATTGCTCGATGCAATCAACAGCCGCGGTTCTGCCGTGAAGAAACGTGAAGACACGCACAAAATGGCCGATGCTAACAAAGCATTCAGCCATTACCGCTGGTAATAAAGAAAAGGTCGTAAGCAGATGGCACGCGAATATCCTCTCGAACTATATCGTAACTTCGGCATCATGGCACACATCGATGCAGGTAAGACTACTTGTTCCGAACGTATCCTGTACTACACGGGTAAAGAGCACAACATTGGCGAGGTGCATGATGGCGCCGCGACTATGGACTGGATGGAACAAGAGCAAGAGCGCGGTATTACCATTACCTCTGCTGCGACCACCACATTCTGGGAACGTACCGAAGATGGTACAACACCAGAAACACCTAAGCACCGCCTGAATATCATCGACACACCAGGCCACGTTGACTTCACTATTGAAGTTGAACGTTCTCTGGCTGTTTTGGATGGTGCTGTTTGTGTTCTTGATGCCAACGCAGGTGTTGAGCCTCAAACAGAAACTGTTTGGCGTCAGGCTGATCGTTACAAAGTCCCTCGGATGGTTTTTGTAAACAAAATGGACAAAATCGGCGCGGACTTCTTTAACTGTGTGCGTATGATCGAGGATCGTACTGGTGCGGTTGCTGTTCCTGTTGCTTTCCCAATTGGTGCCGAAACAGAGCTGGAAGGCTTGGTTGATTTGGTAACTATGGAAGAGTGGCTGTGGCAGGGTGAAGACCTTGGCGCATCTTGGGTGAAGGCACCGATCCGTGACAGCTTGGTTGACCAAGCTGACGAATGGCGCGCCAAATTGGTTGAAAACGCCGTAGAGCAAGACGACGATGCCATGGAAGCCTACCTAGAAGGTAATGAGCCCGATGTTGCGACATTGCGCAAGTTGATCCGTCAGGGGTGCTTGTCTATGTCATTCGTTCCTGTGTTGGGCGGTTCTGCGTTTAAAAACAAAGGTGTTCAGCCCTTGTTGAACGCGGTTATCGATTATCTACCATCACCTTTGGACGTTGTTGACTACATGGGCTTTAAGCCAGGTGATGAAGACGAGGTTCGTGATATTGCCCGCCGTGCGGATGATAACATGGCATTCTCTGGCCTTGCGTTTAAAATTATGAACGACCCGTTTGTTGGCTCATTGACGTTCACACGTATCTATTCCGGTACGTTGAACAAAGGCGACACCATGCTGAACTCTACCAAGGGTAAAAAAGAGCGTGTTGGCCGGATGATGATGATGCACTCTATTGATCGCGAAGAGATCACAGAAGCATTTGCAGGCGATATTATCGCGTTGGCGGGTCTGAAAGACACAACAACCGGTGATACAATCTGTGCTGTGAACGAGCCGGTTGTTCTAGAAACAATGACATTCCCAGATCCTGTGATCGAGATTGCCGTTGAACCAAAAACAAAAGCTGACCAAGAGAAAATGTCTCAAGGTCTTGGCCGTCTAGCTGCCGAGGATCCATCCTTCCGGGTTGAGACAGATCTAGAATCTGGTCAAACCATCATGAAGGGCATGGGCGAATTGCACTTGGACATCCTTGTGGATCGTCTGAAGCGTGAATTCAAAGTGGAAGCCAACATTGGTGCGCCACAGGTTGCTTATCGTGAGACAATTTCTCACGAAGCTGAAATTTCTTATACACATAAGAAACAATCTGGTGGTTCTGGTCAGTACGCTGAAGTTAAGATGATGATCATCCCAACTGAGCCTGGCGAAGGTTACTCGTTCGAATCTAAAATCGTTGGTGGTGCTATTCCAAAAGAATACATCCCTGGCGTTGAAAAAGGTATCGAATCTGTAATGGACTCTGGTCCACTTGCTGGCTTCCCAGTGATCGACTTTAAGGTTGAGTTGCTGGACGGTAAGTTCCACGATGTTGACTCGTCGGTTATGGCCTTTGAAATTGCTGGTCGCATGGGTATGCGCGAAGGCATGAAGAAGGCTGGAGCGAAGATGCTTGAGCCAATCATGAAGGTAGAAGTGATCACCCCTGAAGAATACACAGGCGGTATCATCGGCGATCTGACTTCACGTCGCGGCCAAGTTCAGGGTCAAGAGCCTCGCGGCAACGCGATTGCGATTGATGCGAACGTGCCATTGGCAAATATGTTCGGGTACATTAACAACCTACGTTCCATGTCCTCTGGACGTGCGAACTTCACCATGCAGTTCAGCCACTACGAAGCTGTTCCAAGCAATATCTCTGAAGAAATCCAGGCGAAATTCGCCTGATCTGAAACTAACAGGTCAGGCATAGCCGACCGAATTTAACCTAGGAGGCCCTAGTTATGGCAAAAGAAAAGTTTGAGCGTACAAAACCGCATTGCAACATCGGCACAATTGGCCACGTTGACCACGGTAAGACAACA
>NZ_BSNN01000005.1 GCF_030160015.1 Amylibacter marinus | reverse complement strand
TTAGTTTTTCGGGCGAGTTGGCCTATGAAATTCACATCCCCAATGCATCGCTCTATGCGGTCTATCTGGCACTGCGCGGCGCGGGCAAGGCCCACGGCATGCGCCTGTTTGGGGCGCGCGCCGTTGACAGCATGCGCCTAGAGATGGGGTTCCTGCACTGGAAGGCGGATTTGATCACCGAATATGACCCCTTCGAGACAGGGCTTCAGCGGTTTGTGAAACTGGACAAGGGCGATTTCATCGGCAAGGCGGCCCTGCAACAGCGCCACGCATCATCGCCAACACGCCAAATGGTGACCCTGAGAATAGACAGCAAAACCGCCCCCGCCCATGCTGGGGCATCCCTGATGCGCGGCGCAGATGTGGTGGGCAGCGTGACCTCGGGCGAATGGGGGCATCGGGTGGGACTGAACATCGCCTATGCCTTTGTTATGCCAGACCGTGGCGCACTGGGGGCGCGGATGCATCTGGATGCCTGTGGTACATTGGTAGAGGCAGAGGTTATCGCCCCCAATTCCTATGACCCCAGCTTTGCACGGTTGCGCAGCTAGCCCCTGCATTGGGGTTGCCATCATTATTAACATAAGACAGATTATAGGAAGAGGCAGCACAGGATCCCAAGGCAGATCCGGGGCGCGAGAATTTGCTTAACTTGTCAAGTGGAAACCAGACTGCTAGTGAAAGCTATGATTGATAAAACCGATGCAGTTCAATTGCGCAGCACCAAAAGATCGCTACCGATCGCATTATTGCGCGCCCGCGAAACCCTGATGGCCCCAGTACGCGAGATGCTCTCGCAGAGCCAAATCAGCGAACAAAAATGGCGGGTTCTGCGGGTGATCCACGAAGACGGCCCCCTAGAGCAAACCACCATAGCAGAGCGCGCCTGCCTGCTGTTACCCAGCCTTACGCGAATTTTGCGCGCAATGGAACAAGATGGCTTTGTCTCGCGCGTACCCGGCGAAACAGATCGGCGCAAATCCGTGGTGACAATCACCCCCCAAGGTATGGAAATCATTCAGCGCCACGCCAGCGAAAGCAATGCCCTATTCGAACGCCTAGAACGCGAATTCGGCCCACAGGATTGGGATACCCTGCTAGAGCTGCTGAACAGATTGCGCAAAATGGACGTCTAGGCGCTTTTGTCTTGCTCTAGCTCTGCAATCAAACGGTGCATTTTCTCTGTATTCATCAATTCTTCAAAATGGGCAATCATCGGCTCTAGTGGCAGGCCAACCTCGCTCCAGCCAATCCAATAGTTGCGAAATCGCTCACTCCAGCGGTTTGGATAGCGGGTGCCGAAGGGGCGCTCGAAACGATGCACCCAGCGTAAAAACGGCAGGCACAGCGTGCGCGCGCCCCCATTGCGAAATTTCTGATGGATATAGCCCTCTTCGCCACCAAACCCGCGAAACCGAGCGTTGAATCCAGGCCACGCGGCCCTGCGGCAGGCAAAAACCCCCAGACCCTGCATGGGGATATCAAAGGGCGGCGCATCCGCATCCTGCCCCGCCGGATCAATGCCCCAGCGGCCATACATGCCGCTCTTCCATTCGGGTACAAAATGGGTGGCAATTTCGGCCAAATCATCAAACACCAGCGGCCCCTGCAACAGGTCATTGCTGTCTGGATTGGCCTCGATGTAATCCAGCAAACGGCGCAAAACACCCTGCTGAAAAAACACATGGCTATCCATAGACAGGACAAATTCCCCCGCCGCCTCTGCGAAAATACGCTCGCGTACAGCGGTGCCCACGATATCACCCGCGGGGATGTAACGATAATTGGGAATGCTGTCTTCTAGTCTCTTGAGCGCCGCACCACAGATCCCATCAGGATGATTGTCAATCACCACAAATTCAACATGATCCAGCACCTCTGGGTGATACAAACGCATGGCCTGAATCGAAAAATACACCCCGTCGTAATCATCATAGGTGGCCATACCTATGGTCAGCTTGGCCGCCCCGCGCGGCGGCGTGGGGGCGGGCACCGGATGATTGGCATTTTCAATATCCCCACCACGTGCCCCAAGCGCCCCCGCAAATTTCTGAAATGTCTCAAGACTGGGGCGCACACGGGCTGTGTAATGCGCCAGCTGATCCACCACCCCGCCCAGCTGTTTGGTCAGCCCATAGCTGATCTTGACCACAGGGGTCTGCGCCAGCAATGCCGCCACCGCCCCCAAATCACCCGCACCCCATCTGGGATAAAGCGCCGCAATCTCGGCCATGGCCGCATCTGGCCCTAGGGGCGTTAGCGAAAATTCGTGCTGGCGGTCATAGTCTACCAAGATAATCATCGAGGGCCGCAGGCTTTGGCCTTGGCTGCGCCATGCATCATCCAGAATGAAGTGTTTGCGCCCGCGATAATCAAAGGCCAGAATAGACCCAAAGGCCGCCAGCCGCGCCACCTTGCCCGCGCTGGCCTCTGGCACCGCCAACAGGCCAGCATAGCCAGACACCAGATCCCCCGATGACGCTAAAACACATTGCCCATCTGATAGGATAGAAAAGCCCGCATCAACCATCCATGCGGCTAGAATGGATTTGCCGCTGGCTGGCCCGCCTAAAATCAGGGTAGCATCCTGCCCCTGTGAAACCACGCTGGCCGACAGCAAGGTGCCCTCGGCGAGGCCAGTAGGGGCGCTAAGCTGGGCCACCACATCAGCGATCTGACCAAAGATTTCGGCGGTGTTAAATGGGCCAGCGGCCGGGGCGCCATTGGTGGAAATCTGCCATGTGCCCTGCGGTGTCGGCTGTACCAAAATCTGCCCGCGCGGCTGAATGTCGGGAGCACAGGTTGTCTGACAGGGCAATAGGCTCTGGACAGAGGCGGTGATTTGCTCTGGTCCACATAGTTTTATCACCCCAATGCCCGCGTCAATGTATAAATCTATCACTTATCTATCCTGTCAATTATCCGATGAATTCCCCCGGGGCCGGCCTTGGGCATCTATGGCCCAAAATGCAATAACCCGCGCAGGTTTTACCATACGCGGGTTATAGATCTTTGTAGGTCTATGCCAATTAACCGTCGTTTTGGCTCGGTGATGGCAATGTCGTGGTGATGGTATTATCATCGTCGTCGTCATCGCTAGAGGCGATCACAGCGGCCACAACGCCCAACAGCAACAATGGCACCAAAATGCCAGTGGAAGAGCTGCTCTTGTCTTCCATTTCAATCATTTCTTCTACTGCCGGCTCGGTCAATGTACCGGCCTGCACAGGGGCTACAGACAAGGCAGCCGCTGTCGCGATAGGTGTTACATATTTCATGGTATCTCTCCGTTTTTATCCATGCCTTGTACTAAATATGTAAAATTTGATCAATCAAATCTGGGCGTTTTCTGCATTTTTGGCGGGTTTACCGGCCAATACGGTGCATTTTCGCCACTTTTCACGCGATGTGGCGCATATACCCAACGGGCGCTCTGCTTGGAAAAATAACACAGGGCCGCGGCGCAATTTGGCAGCCAAGAAGAGCTGCTGGATGGTGTGAAATTCTACATCGACAACACCCACCCGGCCCGTGCCTTGGCCGATTAGGTGCGTTTGGGCGATGCGATAGAAAAGGGATTGCAGGGGCGACTTATCTCCGATAAAAATAGTCAACTAAAAAACGAGCCCCCCATGCCCCAGCAATCCACACCCAAAAAACGCCCCAGCCCGAAAATCCTAACGGTGAAACGCGCGTGGCACCTGACGCCAAACATGATCCGCGTTACCTTCCAAGGCCCCGAATTGGCCGATATCCCCACAGGCCGCGAGGGGGCAAATTGCAAAATCATCCTACCAGAGCAGGGCGAAAACCGCGCAGAGTTTCATGCGCGCATCAACAGCGGCCCCCTGCCCCTGCGCCGCACCTATACCGTGCGCCACCACCGCCCAGAGACCCAAGAGCTGGATATCGATTTTGTCGATCACGGCACAGCTGGCCCCGCATCCGCATGGGCCAACCGCGCGCGGGCAGGCGATTTTCTAGGGTTTTCGGGGCCAAGCAGCGTGAAAATTGCCGCGTATAATGCGGATTGGTATTTGGTGGCGGCGGATCCATCCGCCCTGCCCGTGGCGGCCGCCACCCTAGAGGCCATGCCCCGCGATGCCATCGGCACCGCCGTATTTGAAATTACCAGCCCCGAGGACAAGCAAGACATCGACGCCCCCGCCGGCATTGACATTCATTGGCTGGTACACCCAGACCCCAGCCAGCCCTCGAGCGCACAAGAGGATTTCATCCGCGCCATGGACTGGCGCGAGGGGCGTGTGCAGACCTGTATCGCGGGGGAATCTGGTGTGATTAAATCTCTGCGTGGTTTTTTAGCACAGGAAATGAATGTGCCGCGCGCGGATACCTATATTTCAGGCTATTGGAAAATAGGCCTGATCGAGGATCAACACCAACAGATGAAGCGCGCCGAAGCGGGATAAGTGCCCGCCCGCGGCGGTAGAATTTGGATATTTAAAAGATTTGGAAGCCGGCCGGCGGGACTGCGGGGCGGCGCGTTTGGGTGCAGGTCTCCCCGCACCCAAACGCACACCCAAGGGGGCTTAGCCCTGCATTTTTTCGCCGACGAGGGCGATGAGGGTATTGTGGTCTTTGTCAAAATTGCGAATGCCCTCGGCCAGTTTTTCGGTGGCCATTGCATCGGCGTTCATAGCCCAGCGGAAATCAGCCTCGTTCATGGAAATCGCGGCAACGCCGCTGGCGTTTTCTGGGGATAGGGCGCGGGGCAGGTCCGCGGTTTCGTTGCCCATTTCCTCTAGGAATTTTGGCCCGATAGTCAGATTATCACAGCCCGCCAGCGCCTTGATCTGGTCACTATTGCGGAAAGAGGCGCCCATCACGATGGTATCGATCCCATTTGATTTATAGTAATCGTAGATAGAGCGCACAGATTTCACGCCTGGATCCTCATCAGGGGCATAGCCGTCTACGCCCTCGGCCTTTTTGTACCAATCAGTGATACGCCCGACGAAGGGCGAGATGAGGAATGCACCCGCATCGGCACTGGCCACGGCCTGTGCCATGCAAAACAGCAGCGTCAGGTTACAATCGATGCCTTGCTTTTGCAGGATTTCTGCGGCGCGGATGCCTTCCCATGTAGAGGCCAGCTTGATCAAAATGCGCTCTTTGCCAACGCCACGTTTGGCGTATTCGGCGACAATCTCTTGGGCGCGGGCCACGGATGCATTTGTATCAAATGACAAGCGCGCATCCACCTCGGTGCTGACGCGCCCGGGCACAATCGCGGCCAGCTCGGCGCCAATGGCGACCGTTAGCACATCGCAGACCTGTGATGCGGTTTTGCCCGCCGCCTTGCCCGCGGCGATTTCTGCGGCAATCAGATCCGCAGAGTCGGGGTCCTTGATCGCGGCCAGCACCAATGATGGGTTGGTGGTGCAATCCACGGGCTGATATTTTTTCACCGCCGCCACTTCGCCTGTGTCGGCAACCACCGTGGTCATTTCGCGAAGCTGATCCAATACGCTTGTCATAATCTGTTCCTTTTGTTCAGGGCGATGCCCTCTCCCACATTCGCGGCTACCATAGGCGCGTCACAACAGATATGCCAGCATCAATGCACGCCCGCCCACCCCCTAGCGCAGACGCTGAAGGTGCTTTTTCAAAACCAGAACCGCGCGATCCGCATCGCGCCGCGCAATGGCGGCTATGATTGCATGATGATCGCGGTCAACGCGCTGTTCCCAGCGGTTGGCCAACAGGTGCAGAATGTGGCGCGCCGCCAAGAATTGCAAAGATTCGGTAGCCCGTAACATGCGCGGCATCCCACAAGGCGCCAATATAGCCGCATGAAAGGCACGGTTCTTGGCCTCCCATTCATACAGATCGCTGGCCTGATCACAGGCCATCTGCGCCGCGCGCGCCCGCGCCAGATCCCGCGGGGTAAACCGCAGGGCGGCATGGTGTAGCGCCACAGGTTCCAGCGCTAGGCGCATGGCCTTTATTTCACGGATATCATTGGCCCCAATCGCCGCCACCCGCACGCCGCGGCGCGGGATGCTGATGGCCAAACCACGCGCCTCTAGGCGCAACAGCGCCTCGCGCACCGGCACATGGCTGGTGTCAAATCGGCGTGCAATATAATCTTGGCGCAATCGTTCATCCGCCGGAAGAACCCCGCGGATGATCTCCTCGCTTAGGGTCGCAAGGATCTGCTCTGATATGGTTTCACTGCGCGCGGTGCTCATACCCCAGCATTAAAAGACAGAACCACCCCCCGCAAGCCCGCTATGCCAGCAATCCGCGCAGCGCATCGCGCAGGGCCGCGGCCAGATCCGCATCCACCAAGACCCCCGCCTCTGGGTCAAAGGCCTCGCCAAATACCGGCACCGACAAAGATCCGCGCATATCAGCCCCGAAATGTGGCGCCGAGGTCAGCGCAAGATTCAGCACATTCTGCGCCCCCCCAGGCCCCGGGGATGTGCCAAGCGCCACCATCGGCTTTTGCTGGAACACAGGCTTGCCAAGGCGCGAGGCCCAGTCAAACACGTTTTTATAGGCCGCCGTATAATTGCCGTTATGCTCGGCAAAGGCAAAGATCAGCGCATCCGCATCACCAATAGCCTCTAGAAACCGCACCGCGGGGCTGGGCACACCATGGGCCTGCTCGTGATCAATACCGTAAATGGGCATCTCGTAATCACTTAGGCGCAGGGCCACGACCTCGGCCTCTGGATTCAACTCTGTTTTAAATACATCGCTGGCGTGATTAACCAGCATCTGGTTGATGGACTGGGCGCTGTTGCTGGCGGCTAGGGTTACGATCTTCATCTTATGTCTCCGATTTGCAGTTTCCTTGCTTATGCCCTATCTTGGTTTTCAACAACAACAGACCCATATGCGCGGGTTATGCGCATTTTTGCAACAGGTAGCCCATGGACCACTGGACAGAAATCCGCACCGCCGCACAGGTGGCCCGCCTCGGCACCGTCAGCGCCGCCGCACAGGTGCTGGGCATTCACCGCGCCACAGTCACCCGCCACATAGACCTGCTCGAGGCCAGCTTTGCCGCGCCGCTGTTCCTGCGCCACGCGCGCGGCTTTACCCCCACAGATCTGGGCGCATCGCTGCTGCGTAGCGCCGAGGAAACCGATGCGCGCTTTGCTCAATTGGCCCGCCAAGCACAGCGCCAATCCCAAACCCTTAGCGGCGAATTCACCATCACCTCGCTGAATACTATGGCCCCCTACCTGTTGCCCGCCATCCATGAATTCACCACCCAGCACCCAGAGGTACGGGTGCATTTCATAACAGGCGATAAAATCGTGAAACTAGAGCTGGGCGAGGCCGATGTGGCCCTACGGGTGGGGCGCCAGCCCGATGATCCTGATAATGTGGTGCGCGCCTTTGGGGGGATTCAGCTGGGGCTGTTTGCGGCCCAAAAATACATCGATGCCCACGGCCTGCCCCCTAGCGAGCATAGCTTTGCGCATCATCATTTCGTGGGCGGCGCCCAACCAGACCCGCGCCCGCCCTTCCTGCGCTGGCTACATGAATGCGTCCCCGCATCGGCGCTGCGGTTTCGATCGCAAGACAATGCCCTGCGCGCGGCGGCGGTAAGCGCGGGTCTGGGCATCGGGTTTTTGCCCAGACGCGATGCCATCCACGACCCAGACCTGACCGAGGTGATGCCCCCACGCCCCGAATGGCAAACCCCCATCTGGCTGGTGACCCATGTGGATTTGCACCGCACACCCAAGGTGCAGGCCTTTCTTAAAATCCTACACCGCGTGGTGGATTTCTCGGGCACGGAATAACCCGAGTATTTAAATCAACTATTGCACACCCCCCCACCCCCTGCTATCCCTCAATTAACCGATTTAATTAGTCGGATATAGCCAGAGCAGACCCGCCCGCCACCACGCCACAGGGTCACCCACCACTCAGCAACCCCATATCCATCCGCAGGCCCCAAAAACCTGCCCAAGATCTAAGGAACCAGATCATGAAAACCACCCTTTCGGCCCTTGCGCTCTGTGCATTTTCCCTACCAGTCATGGCAGACACCAGCGCAGTGCTGGACAATTATGCCGCCATCGCTCAGGCAAAATACGCAGACAGCCTAAGCACCGCACAGGCGTTAAAATCTGCCGTAGATGCCCTGATCGCCGCCCCCTCCGATGCCACGCTAAATGCCGCCAAAACCGCATGGCTGGCCGCGCGCGTGCCCTACCAACAAACCGAAGCCTACCGTTTTGGCAACCCCATCGTTGACGATTGGGAAGGTAAGGTAAATGCATGGCCCCTGGACGAAGGCCTGATCGATTACGTAGATGCCACCTACGGCGGCGCTACCGATGAAAACGAATATGCGGCACTGAACGTAATCGCCAACCCCACCTTCACCCTGTCTGGCACAGCGATCGATGCGACAGAAATCACCCCAGAATTGCTGTCAGACACCCTGCACGAAGCTGATGAGGTCGAAAGCAACGTCGCCACCGGCTATCACGCCATTGAATTCCTGCTCTGGGGCCAAGATCTAAACGGCCACGGCGCAGGCGCAGGCAACCGCCCAGCAACCGATTATGCCACAGGTGCCGCCTGTACCGGTGGCAACTGTGAGCGCCGCGCCGATTACCTGCGCGCCGCCACTGACCTGCTGGTCAGCGATCTGGAATGGATGACCGCCCAATGGGCCCCCAAGGGCGCCGCACGCGATGGTCTATCCCTACAAACCATCCTCACCGGAATGGGGTCATTGTCCTATGGCGAACAGGCCGGCGAGCGCATGAAGCTGGGCGTGATGTTGAACGACCCAGAGGAAGAGCACGATTGTTTCTCCGACAATACCCACAACAGCCATTTCTACGATGGCTTGGGCGTGCAAAACGTCTACCTTGGCAAATACACCCGCGTTGATGGCACTGTGATTTCTGGTGCCTCTCTGGCGGATCTGGTCGCGGCAAAAGACGCCGGCGTTGATACAGCCCTACAGGCGGATCTGGCCGCCACAATGGGTGAATTGGGCGCGCTAAAGGCCGCCGCAGAGGGCGGATTTGCCTATGATCAAATGCTAGAGCGCGGCAACGCCAAAGGCGAAGCACTGATCATGAATGCGGTCAATGCGTTGGTAAAACAGACCAAATCAATCGAGCGCGCCACCGTAGCACTGGGCCTTGATGCCATCGCGATCGAAGGCTCTGATAGCCTTGACAACCCAGACGCGGTTTTCCACTAATACTGCAAATCGGCGCCGCACCCAACGGGGCTGCGGCGCCAACCAACTGGCCACAGGCCCCAAGGCAAACCATGTATCGATTATCCCACGGCCCCCTGTTGGCGGCGCTAATCTTACCCAACATGCCTTGGGCGGATACCGCGCCTAATGTGATCCCGCGCACCGCCGATGAATCCGCGCGCATTGCCGCAGTCACCGCCCCCACATCCGATTTTTCTGCGCCTGAAAAATTTGAATCCAACCCCGCAGGCGCCGCCAGCGTGCCTGTGCGTAAAAATTCAGATGCCTTTTCTGACCCATCGGCCAATATCTCTTTCGCCGATCAGCTGAATTTTAGATTGGGCAACGCGCTGTTTCGCAAACTATGGGTATCCTCCCCCAGCTCTACCCTCGCCAGCGATGGCCTGGGCCCGCTTTATAATGCGCGCTCTTGCCAGCGGTGCCATTTGAAAGACGGGCGTGGCCACCCACCAGCAAACAATGACGATCGCGCGGTCTCCTTGGTGCTGGCCCTTGCGCGCCCTGACCCACATCCAGATACATCCGATATCACCGGCTATCTCGCCACCCTGCCCGATCCCACCTATGGCGCCCAGTTTCAGGATCTGGCCGCCCCGGGCCATGCCGCCGAGGGCCGCTTCGAGATCACCACCACCGATTATCCGATCACATTCGCTGATGGTACAGAAATCACCCTGCAACGCCCAGAATACCACCTGCACGATCTGGCCTATGGGCCAATGCACCCACAGACCATCGCCGCACCCCGCATCGCCCCACAGATGATCGGCCTAGGCCTGCTAGAGGCCATAGACCCCACGGATATCATCGCCCATGCCGATCCCGATGATGCCGACGGGGATGGCATCTCTGGGCGCGCAAATATGGTGTATTCTGGCGCCCTTGGCCAAACCGCATTGGGGCGCTTTGGTCTAAAGGCCACCTCCGCCAGCGTGCTGGATCAATCGGCGGCCGCATTTTCTAATGACATTGGCATTTCATCCCCCCTACACCCTGCAGGCCACGGCGATTGCACCCCAAACCAGCCCGCATGCCGCGCCGCACCCAATGGCAATACCCCCACGCATGACAATGCCGAAATATCCGCCGAGGCGCTGAGATTGGTCACATTTTATGCCCGCAACCTTGGGGTGCCCAAACGCCGCCGCGTAGATGCGCCCGAGGTGCTACAGGGCAAACAGATATTCTACGACAGCGGCTGTATCGCCTGTCATAGACCAAAATTCGTAACCCAGCGCCTGACCCACCTGCCCGAGCAGAGCTTTCAGCTGATCTGGCCCTATACGGATATGCTGTTACATGACATGGGGCCAGATCTGGCCGATGGTGTATCCGCCGCGCGCGCCACGGGACGCGAATGGCGCACGCCGCCCCTATGGGGCATAGGCCTAACCCAACAGGTCAGCGGCCACACGCGCTTTCTGCACGACGGGCGCGCGCGCAACCTGTTAGAGGCGATCCTATGGCACGGCGGCGAGGCCGAGACGGCCAAGCAACAGGTGCTACGGCTGTCAAAACCCCAACGCGATGCCCTGATCGCCTTTATCGAAAGCCTATGATGCAAAACCTTCTCGGGGGCCCGGTATCACCGATTACTGCGCCCCCTGCCCTATGGTTCAGCGGCTGGTTACTCGGCCACTGGCGCGCTGGGGTCTGGCTCGCGCGCCACAATCTCGGCCCATATGGCGGCCTCTAATTCTTTGGTATCAGAGCTAAGCTGCTGTAGCTGGGCCTGAATTTTAGACATCTCTGCGCGGTGATCAATCTGGGGCTGTTGTGGCACGGGGTCGGGCATGGCCTCTACCTGTGCGCTGAGCGCGCGCATCATATCCTGAAGTTCGATAAACGCGGCCAGATTGGTTTCCTGAAACCGTTCCAAATCTGCCTTCAGGGATTGATTGCTGGCATAGACCCCAGTTTGCAATGCGTTCACACGCGCGGCCACCGATTGCTTGTCCATCACAATTACATATTTTGCCACAACCAGCCCCACCACTGTAGATCCGATCAAGGTAATACAAAACCGCACCAAAAATGCGGTCATCCGTTGTTTGAAAAACATGCCCCAGCTCCTTGGCGATAGGCTAGCGCAGAAAATGCGCGGTGCCAATGATTCACTGTGATTTCTACGGGCTAAACCTGAAAGCGCAAGGCCCGCAGCTGGGAATAGTAGATCTGTGCGCATTCAAACAACATGCGGCTAAGGTGGGTATCAATATAGCGGGCCACGAAATCAGAAGGCGCGCGCACAACCAGCTCGCCCTCAGCATACCCAACAAATTCAAGCCGCGCGAACCACGCCTCGAAAATGGCGCTATCTTGGGCCCGTAGGGCCGCGCGCAGATCACGCCAGGGGGCGGTTTCCGGTGGGCCCTCTTCGGGGGCTGGGCCATCGGTGCCAAAGGCCACTTTGACCACTGTGGTCTCTGGCGCTTTGCTGGGCAACAGTGTGGCGGCGCGCTCCTCAAAATCGGGGCCAATGGCCGGCCAATGCGGGCGGCTGGTTTCCAGCAGATTATCAAAACACATCCCATAGGTGCTGACACGGCCGCGCGCGCCCTGACGTTTGACTGTGATCCATCCTAGGCTGCGCATCTTGGCCATCTCGCGTTTTACCGTGCGCGGATCCACAGACCATAGGCGGGCGATTTCCTTGTGCCCCATGGTCAGCTCGTCACTGCGCCAATTATAACGCGTAGTGATCAACGCCAACAAACGCATTACCAATTTCTGGCGCTGTTTTTCCTGCGCCAGACCATAGACCATCATTGCCGATAGAATATCATATTTTTTGACCGATGCCTGTTGGCCAACTGCTCTGCGAACCGCCATGCGATTATCCCTGCTGTGCTGGTGATCCAGCTTTGTTATCTTGGGATTATTATTTATATATTGATCTACCGAACGCCGCCAGCCTAGGGGGCCCCATGGGGGATATCCTGTTGCAATGGCGCGGTGCACAGATGCATCGGCCACTGGAGAAGCCCTAGAATGGTTGCCGAATGGTTTAGCCTTTGCGGCTTTGCCAACGCTTTTCCCAATTCTTCTTGTATTTGCGTCTAGTGGATTGATTCTGTCAAGAGAAATAGCACAGCCTCTCAATCTCTTTCCCCATTTCCCCCTCAAATATATCTAAAAGATAGGTATCAATGGTATAGGGGGACATACAGTACGTCCCCTATTGGCGGAAAAATGTCCCCTAATTGCGACCATGCGCCGCCAGGGCGTCCCCTAATATTTCCTGCGCTCGACCCGCCAAGCGATTGTTAAACCACAAAAGACTGCCGAATCGCCTCGGGGGCAAAAGACCGTGGTTTCAACCCCCTACCCTCGTTTTCCCCCCGCGGGGAGGCTTTCGCCACTATAGCTAACTTCATCTTTGCTTTTTTTGCAAATAAAGCGTATTTAGAAGAAAACGCAGAATTAACGTCCTACAGGAAACCATACTATGTTCACCCACGAAGATCTTAGCGCCCTTCAGGCCAATTCCCTAAAGATGCAAAGCTGGATCAGACAGCAAACATTTAGCCCAGAGATGACCAAGACCCTGCGCCGCTTTAGCAGCTGGGAGGTGGCAGAGCTGATCTTTCAAATCAACCAATCCACCTTTCGCGGGCGGCTGGCCGCCGATCCCTCCCTGCCCGCCGGCGAGGTCGAGGCAGATGGCCGCCAGCGCTGGTATAGCCTTGATGAAATCAACGAGCTGCGCCGCCGCATGAAGGTGAACCGCAAGAGCCTGATGCCCAAGCGCCCCGCGGGGAAGCGCGCGGTGCGCTGTGCCATTGCCAATTTTAAAGGTGGCGCGGGCAAATCAACCGTGGCGCTGCATTTCGCCCATGCCGCCGCGCTGGATGGCTATCGCGTCTTGGCGGTGGACTTTGATCCGCAGGCCACGCTGAGCCATTCTATGGGCCTAACGGATGTGGCCGAGGACCACACCGTCTGGGGCATCATGGCGCGGGATCTGGAACGCGAGACCAATCGCATGAATACTGCATCCCAAGGCGCCGAGAGCGGCACCGCCCTGCCCCAGCGCAAAATCCCCGCATCCATCACCGACATGGGGCTGGGCGATCTGCGGGTCAATGATTTCATCAAGCCCACCGCATGGCCCACCATCGATATCGTGCCCTCCTGCGCCAATGCCGCCTTTGTGGAATTTGCCTCGGCCCAGTACCGCCACATGAACCCAGAATGGTCTTTCTTTGCCGCCGTTAGCCGCTATCTGGATGCGATCCCCGATGATGCCTATGACCTGATCATCTTCGATTGCCCCCCCGCCATTGGATACCAATCCATGAACGCGGTCTTTGCGGCGGACGTACTTTATATCCCCTCAGGCCCGGGCTATTGGGAATATGACAGCACCACCAGCTTCATCGGGCAATTGGCCGAGGCACTAGAGGATCTGAGCCACGGGTTTTCCCACAGCTTCCCCGCAGGGAAGATCGCCCTGCCTAAGGTCTTTCAGGATATCCGCTTCCTTGTTACCCGCTACGAGCCGGGCAATGAATTGCACCGCGCGATGGTCGAGGCCTTTGGCAAGGTGTTTGGGGATAGACTAACAGACCACCCAATCGAGATGACCCGCGCCGTCGAGCAATCTGGCCGCTTCCTCAGCTCGGTTTACGAAATCGACTACCGTGAAATGACCCGCGATACATGGCGCCGCGCGCGCTCTAGCTTTGATCGCGCCTATACGGAATTCAGAACCACGTTCCAAGATGCATGGGACCAGTTGGAGGATGAGCAATGAGCAAGAAACGCCGCATGTTCGACATAGACATGCCAGATATGGCCGCCACGGAATCCCCCGCGGCCCCCGAGACAAAATCCGCCATGCCCGCACGCCGCGGCCCCATGGCCACCGCCATTAATGAAACCTCGGCCAGCCTGAAAGAGCGCGCGGCCATCGAGGCCGAGATCCGCGCCGAGAACGACGCCTTGGCACAGAATTTCGTGGCGCTGAAGAAGGCGGGTCTGGTGCTAGACCGCATCCCCGTGACGGATGTCGAAACCTACAAGCTGACCCGCGACCGTGCGGTGGGCAAGGATTACGAACTGGACGAGCTAAAGGCATCCATCGCCGAAATCGGCCTGTCAAACCCGATCCAGGTCGAGGCGCGCAGCGACGGGCGCTATGAATTGATCCAGGGCTTTCGTCGCCTTAGCGCCTACCGCGAGCTGTTGGAAGAGACCGGCGATAGCGCGCGTTTCGGCCATATCCCCGCGGGGATTGTGCAAGAGGGCGAAAGCATCGAGAGCCTGTATCGCAAAATGGTCGACGAGAATTTGGTGCGCAAGGATATCAGCTTTGCCGAGATGGCGGCACTGGCCATATCCTATGCGGCCGATCCCAACACCATTGGCGAGACGGCGGATAAATCTGTGGCGATCCTGTTCAAGGCGGCATCCTATCAAAAGCGCAGCTATATCCGCGGCTTTGTGAAGCTGTTGCAAGAGCTGGGATCGGATCTGGAATACCCGCAATATATTCCCCGCAGTTTAGGTCTGGGCCTACAGGCGCGTATGGACGAAGAGGCGGGCATTGCGGGCGCCATCAAGCGCGACCTAGCGCCGCTGGTCAACCGCAGCGTGGCAGACGAGCTGGCGGTGCTGCGCGCCTATGTGGGCGAGGTGGACGAAGAGGCACCCACACCCGAGACCAAGGCGCGCAAGGACAAAGGCCCGCGCCAAGCCAAGACCACCTTTCAAATCTCGCGCCCCGAGGGCACGGCGAAATGCACCGCATCATCGGGCAGATTAGAGGTGCGGCTGGCGCGGGATTTTTCCACCGTGGATCGCCTACGTCTAGAAGATGCGGTGCGCCGGCTGTTGGATCAGCTAGACTGATCCACCTGTCATAGCAAATGCAGAGCCTTCCCCGCGGGGAAGGTTTTTTTATGCCTGTTGTCTGGGTGCGGAGGTTTTGCGGGATCTTGTGGTGGGGCAGGGGGAAGCATAGGGTAATTCAGCGGGTCTTTTGGTGGTGCTGGTCGGTTGAAAACCTTCCCCGCGGGGAAGGTTTATGCCTTGAAATAGGTGGTTTTGTATAGTATAATATACATAAAGCGATATAAGGTATAGTATAGTAACATGAAGCAAGATCAAAAACTCCCCGCAGATATCCGCGATTCCCTTGCCAATCTAGGCGAGGATATTCGCCATGCCCGCCTGCGGCGCGAAATCCCTATGGATGTGCTGGCGCGTCTTGCGGGCACCACGCGTCTGACGCTGGGCAAGGTGGAGCGTGGCGCGCCCAATGTTTCTATTGGGATCTATGCGCAGGTTCTGTATCAATTGGGCCTGTTAGATGCGCTGGGTCATGTGGCGGATCCAGCCTATGATATCGAGGGGCGTAAGCTGGCCATCAAGCCCTTGCCGATGCGGGGTAGGGGGGCTAAAACAAGGTAAGATATTTAAACAAGGCATCTGGGGGCCAACATATTTATGCAACCAATTGAGAATCTGATCCCAATTGAAAAGCCAGAACGATTCCGAGATCTGGGCGCAGTGGATATCGACCGATTGGTCGCTATGGTCGGCAAGGTTTCCGAGGCGGTTTGGGCGCGCGAAAACGCCGAGAAGGAAAACAACTTTGCCTGTTTTCATCATACCGATCATTTGGTCTTTCGGTTCATTCATCGCAACGCGGATCATCGCTCGTCTTATGCGCGGCAATTATGGCCAGCGTGGCAGGGGCTGATCCAACCTGTTTTGGACAGTGTGATCAAACCCTATGGATTTGAAAAACCCGAATTCCCCAAGGTGATGTTGGCGCGGCTACAGGGTGGCTATGGCATCGATCCCCATACGGATGGCGCAGGGTCTAATCTGCATTGCCATAAAATCCATGTCCCACTTCAGACCAATGCGGGGGCGACCTTTCATGTGGATGGTGTGGATCGGCATTTGGAAAAGGGTCAGGCCTATGAGGTGAACAACATCAAATCCCACGGGGTTTGGAATGCGGGCGATGAGGCGCGCATTCATTTGATTTTCGAAGTATTTGAAGGCGCGCATGAGCGCGTGAAAGAGGGCGTATAAATGGACATTACCGAGACCACCTGTATCACCAAGAACGAGGCCGTATTGGCCACCGAGTTGGACGGCGAATTTGTGATGATGGATATCGAGAGCGGGGCCTATTACAGCCTTGCGGGGGTTTCTGCGGATATCTGGGAGATGCTAGAGCAAGGCCCCAAGACATTGGGCGAGCTTGAGGCCAAATTATTGGGGGCCTATGATATCGATGCAGAGAGCTGTCGGCGCGATGTCGTTGCCTTTATTGGGCAGATGGCGGATGCCGAGGTTGTTGCGCTGACATGAGCGAAGATATCTGCGGGGGTCACTGTTTGGTGACCGTATGCAACGAGGCATTTATGCCTGGTTGCCTGACGATGATTGCCAGTTTCCTAGAACACAATGCGTGGTATCAGGGCGATATTCTGGTGCTGGGCGATGATATCCTGCCGGCCTCTGTGAAGATGTTAGAGCGCCTGGACAAGCGCATAACGGTGCGGGGCCTGGATGACGAATATCGCGCGGCCTTAACCAAGGCCCAGATCGAGAACCCGCGGCGCAGGGTGATGTTTAGCGCGCTTCAGGCCTTTGGATTGTATGGGTATGATCGGGTGTTGTTCTGCGATAGCGATCTGCTGATTTGCGCTGACCTGCGTGATGTGTTTGCGCGCGAGGCTGATTTATTAGTGGCCCCTGATGGGCCGAATTTGCGCGGCAATGGCCGCAGTCGAACCACCTGTAATGAGGCACCAATAGATGCCCCCGAGGGGGTCTTGCGCGATACGTTTAATTCTGGGTTTGTGATGATTGGGTCTGCGCTGCGCACCCCTGAAACCTATGGGCGATTGTTGGATTTCCTATCGGATGATTTTTGGCAAGAGGGCGGTGTGCGCCTGCATGATCAGGCGGTTCTAAATATTGTGCTAGAGGGCCGCCAAGAGATGCTGGGGGTCGAGTACAATTTCCTGTTGGGCCATGTGGGGGATACACAGGCCAAATATCAGGGCGCGTTGTCGGATGTGAAGGTGTTTCATTTCAATTGCCTGCAAAAGCCGTGGGCCAAGGATTTTGATGCCGCCGGAGAAGCGGCAGTGATCTATGGTTACCGGGCATGGCGCGCGCATTATGTACGCACCCAAGAGGCGCTGGGGTATAAAAAATTCAATGGTGCCCAGCATTTGCGCCGCGAACTTATCAAAACCCATCTGTTTCTATTGTGCCCCAATAACAGCGGTTCGACGTTCCTGTCCAAGGCCATCGGCACCAGCCGTCATGTTTGGGATTTGTACCGCGAGGGCCAGCACATGCTGGGATTCAAGGGGCCAAATACCCGCGTGAACGGCCAGCTGATCTGGGCGGGCGAGGACGCAGGTTTTGCCGAGTACCGTGATGCCAGCAATTTTAATTGGCCCCACAACCAAAAGGTTTGGTATTTTCAGGCCACGGCCGACAGCATCGATGCCAGCGTGTTTTTTACCAAGGCCCCGCCCTTTATCGCCTATGCCCAAAGTCTTGATAGGCATTTTGATAATGCAAAATTCTTGATGATGATTCGCAACCCCTATGCCATGTATGAGGGCATCGTGCGCCGCCGTGCCGCCCTAGATCAGGGGCCGAATTATGTTCATAACCTACGTGTGGCCGCGATCCATGTGATGCGCTGTTTTGATCTGCAGCGCAAAAACCAAGCCCTGTTTAAGGACAAGAGCGTATTCTTTACCTACGAAGAGATGTGCGCCATGCCTGATCAAGTGGCCGCGCGCATTATGGATTTTGTACCAGAGCTGGATGATTTGGATTTGGATCAGACCCTGTTTATCAAGGGGCGCTATTCCGAGCGCCTGCGCAATATGAATGCGGATCAGATAGGTGCGCTAACGCCGCAACAGCTAGAGGTCGCAAATGAGGTCTTTGACCACGATCTGATTGCGCATTTCGGGTATCAATCAATTATGGCACCGGTTCGTGCATAGCGCGGCGATATCCGGCGCGCTGGTGTTTGGCGCAGGCGATGCACAGGGCGGCGATGGGCTGATGCTGGGGGGCTGTCGGCTGGTGACCAATCCCGCGCTGGTGGATATGGGGCAGGTTTTCACCCACCTGCACCGTGCCAAGGGCCAAGAGCTGTTGGTGGCCGTATTTGGTCGCATCTGCCATTGGCCTGATCTGTCTGATGCGGATTTACGCGGCGCCAATCAGGCGCAACTGGTGGCCCAGGCCTATGGCGAGGGCTTGGGGTTTTTGCCAGCACTGGCGGGGGATTTTGCCATTGTGATCTGGGATAATATTGCCCAGAGGTTGTTGCTGATTTCAGATCATCTGGGCACGCGGCCCCTGTTTTATCTGGATCAAGGAAATGCGGTGTATTTTGCCAGTGCTATCGCCGATTTGTTGCCCCATTGCGTGGATCGCGATTGCCTGTACACGCCCAAGGTATTGGATTTCCTACATGGGGCCAATACCAGCGATCCGCGCCGCGAAATAATTGATGAAATCCGATCATTGCATATGGGCGAATACGTTGAATTTCACGCAGGGCAGGGGGCTAAGGTCACCCCCTATTGGCACCCAAATGATGCGCCGGTTCAGCGCGGGAAATCTGATGCTGAGCTGATTTCAGAACTACAGGATCTGCTGCGCTTGTCGGTTCAGCAACGTGTGCCCCATGATATCCAATTGGCGCTGCATATTTCTGGTGGGTTAGACAGCTCTGCGGTGGCGGCCATTGCTGGGCCATATGCCAAACAGCAGGGGCTAAAACGGCCCATTGGGGTCTCTTGGCTGCCGGATGCGGATACCCCTGATCAGCGCGGGCCGGATCACGCATATTGCGCCCTAGCCGCCCAAACCTATGATGTGGATTTGAGCTGGGCGGGGATCAAGGCCTGTGACCAAGAGGCGTTTTTCGCGCTGGATCCCTGCGTTGGTAATTCGACCTCGACGCTGTTATTAGAAATTGGTGCTCAGCGCGCGCTAAAAGATGATGCGCCGCGGCTGGTTTTATCGGGATGGGGCGGAGATGAGGTGATATCTAACCCCGGGCGCAGCAAATGGCGCGGGCGTGTTCCCGGCTGGATGCGAAGCCTGCGCCATGCGCCAAGGGCGCTATTTTCGCGCCGATCAGAGCGGGGCAACAACAGCTTTTTGACCCCCTCATATTTGGCACAGTTTCGCGCCCAAGAGCAGGCCATGCCGGGGCTACGTGATGGCACGGCGCGGCGGCGTCAAATCCTGCGCCTGACCCTTGGCGGGATACAGGAACGCATGCGCAGCTGGTCTTCGTATTTTGCGGATCAAAGGGTGCAGTTTGCTTATCCGCTATTGGATCAGCGATTGGTGAGCTTTGTTTTGGGGTTGCCGCCACATTTGTTTACATCAGAAACCGGCCTGCGCCGCAATGTGATCCGTCTGGCGACCAGCGGGATACTGGTGGATAAATTGCGCCTGCGCAATGACAAGGAAGAGCCGGCGCGATTCGATGATTCGGCCCGTGCTGGGCGTGAAATTGCGCCAGAATTTCTGGCGCGTCTTGATGCGGGCGCGTTTGATCCCGCGCGCGCCGCATTTTTGGATATGGATCGCCTAAGGCAGGGTTTGAAAGATCAGGTAGCGGGGCAAAAGACCCAGTTCGGCAAGATCAGCAATGCCTTGGCTTTAATCCTGCAATCGCGCCCTTAGGAGGGGGTGTAGTTCGTAAGCTCTGGGGCTGGTCTGGTGCCGGGATAGACCGCTGCATCGGTCAGCTGTGGTACATTGCCGGTTTTCAGCTTTGGGGTTGACCATTGCTTTTTCTCGGCTTCGGTATTTTGGGGCTTCATGGGTGTTCCAATCTATGTAAATACAACCTAAACATGTAAATAGACCTGTGGTTGGGCCAAGGCAAGAAATATTTTTGCCCCGCCAGCAAAAGCAATTGAAACCCCGTGGGGAATGGGGGAAAATATCGCAAAAATTGGACAGCTATGAATACGTATCTTGCATTTGGTTTGGTGATTGCCTCGGAAATTGAAATCCCAGAATTTCAGATCGTAGAGGCGCGCACAGTGGATGTGACCATAGGCATTGGTGCGGTGCCAGAGCGGCTATCTGGTGCCACCCATGAGCGGGCCAATTGGCAGGCCAAGCGCGGCGCATTCCTAAGTATTTTTGAAGGTGTGGGCCGTTATTTGGTAGAGGATGGCGCGCGCATCACTGTGGCGCCAGAGGCTGGGGCTGGGGGGGATGATCTGCGGGTGATTTTGCTGAGCTCTGCGGTGGCGGCCTTGTTACAGATGCGCGGGTTTTTAACGCTGCATGCCAGTTCTGTGGCCACGCCAGCAGGGGCGGTGTTGATATCCGGCAAGTCGGGATACGGCAAATCCACCACCTTGGCGGGGTTTCGCAAGCGCGGGTATAAGATGCTGTCGGATGATATCACGGCGCTGAAGCTAGATGATCAGGGTGCCTTGGTTGCGGTGCCCGCCTTTGGGCGCAATCGCCTAACCGAAGCGGCGGCGCAACATTATGATGTGGCGCCGATGAATCGAGAATTGGTGCAGGCCAGCGTGCCCAAATACAATTTGCCGGTATCGGAATTGCACAGCGGGCCAATCAGGGTATCCAATCTATTTTTGTTGCAACTTGCGCAACAGGATGCGCCGCTGTCGATCGAAACACTGAGCGCCAAGGATGCAATGCCGTGGATATTGAAATTTACCTTTCGGTCAAATTTTCTAAAGGGTCTGGGGATGTTGTCTGCGCAATTCAGGCTGGGATCTGTTTTGACCAAACAGGCCAAGACCATGGTGATTTCGCGCCCGCGCGAGGGGAGCACGATCGACGAGGTTAATGAGCTGATCTACACAGAGCTGGGGCTATGATTCTACTGGCGTCATATCCCAAGTCAGGCAATACTTGGGTGCGTAGCATGTTAACGCATTACCTCTCCGATGCGGGGGATATGAATATCAACCAGCTGACGCTGAAGCAGCCGTTTATTCTGCGCGCGGATTTTGACGAGGCGGTCGGGGTGAATTCTGCGGATTTGAGCATGGGGGCCTTGGACAATTTACGCGCGGATTTTTGCCGCGACTATATTGCCGATAATAGTGATGAATTTGCCGCCAAGGTGCACGACATTCAGCGCATCGCCCCCAATGGCCGTGCGGTGTTTCCGTGTGATAGCGTGCGCGGTGTGGTGTATTTGATCCGCAACCCTTTGAATGTGGCGCCCAGTTTTGCCAATCATTTGGGATTTGAGATCAGGCGCACGATCAAGGTAATGAACCGGCCGCTGTTTCGTCTAAGCGGGCGCATAGAGTTTGGGCATCATCTGTTACCACAGCAGATTGGCACATGGAGCGAGAATGTGACCAGCTGGGTTGATCAGCGTGATATTCCTGTGACGGTGGTGCGCTACGAGGATTTGCTGGCTGATCCGGTGGGTAATTTCGCCCGCATTGTTGCCGCGCTTGGGCGGGATGTGGATGCGGATCGCATAGCACAGGCGGCAGAGTATTGCGCCTTTGATCGCCTACAACGCCAAGAGGCGGCGTCGGGTTTTAGCGAGATGAATTTTGCGAAGAACGGGTTTTTTGCCAAGGGCGCGGCGCGGGATTACCGCGCAGAGCTATCAGATGCAGAGATCGCACAGATAAATGCGGATCATGGCGCGGTTATGCGCCGTTTTGGATATGCGACCGATTAGGGGCCTTAGGAAGGGCGGTAGATACCACCTTCAAAGGTGGAGGTATATCCCCCAGCTTGTGTTACATCGCCAATTTTGGCGGAGCGCTGACGCTGTGCTTCGTGTAGTTCGGGTGCAATCCATTTTTTCTTGGTTGTCGTGTCTGGCATTTTGGGGTTCCTGAAGTTTGGTGTTTAGAATGATCATTTGGTCGAAAGAAATTTCGCCAAGTTCTGATCAGATTAGGATGGGTTGTAAAAGGTGCCCTCTGGTCTCTTGGGGTTTTCAAATAAGCCCGCATCAGTGTTTTCGGCTAGATCGTCGACGATCAGTTCTGGCGCGGTCCAGTCTTTTTTAGCTTGTTGTGTATCTTTGTGTGTCATGTTTATTTTCCTAGGGCGACCCATAGTAGGTGAATTTGGCTTTGTGTTTTAAATATCCGAGAGTCTGTCTGGTCAGGTGACGGTTGCGGCCTCTTAAAAAGATTAACAGATATTAACCAATTCAAGAATGATTTTCAATGCCTCATGCACCGAGCCCATCAGCACAGGTGCGCGCATTCTGGAACGGGGGTTTTTACCGACCCTGTGGCGAAAAATTCCAGCAGGCTTTCCACCATCAGATCGCACATGTAAATGTGGATCATAGCGCGGTTATGTGACCGATTAGGCGCTTTAGGATAGGCTGTAGATCATACCCTCACTACCCACTCCTGGCTCAGTGCCCGATTCTGTTACATCACCAATTTTCGCGGAGCGCTGGTGTTGCTCTTCGTAAAGGTTGGGCGCGGCCCATGCTTTTTTATGATCTTCGGTTTTTTTAGTCGATTGCATTTTGCGCTCCTTAATGTGTTGTGGCGATTTACCAAAATCTTTCGTTAATTTCAATGTAGCTTTTGGGTCGGTCAATCAGCACAGGTGCGCGCATTCTGGAACGGGGGTTTTTACCGATCCGGTGGCGAAAAATTCCAGCAGGTTTTCCACCATCAGATCCCCCATCGCAGTGCGGGTTTCATGGGTGGCGCTGGCGATATGGGAGGTTAGGATGGTATTGGGCAGGGCCGATAGGGCGTCGGGTATTTCTGGTTCGGCCGCGAACACATCCAGCGCGGCAAAGCCCAGACGCCCATCTGTCAGCGCCGCTATCAGCGCAGGCTGATCCACCACAGACCCGCGCGCCACATTTACAAAAATACCCTGTGGGCCGATGGCATTGATCACATCCGCATCCACCAGATGCTGGGTGGCCTGCCCCCCTGGTGTAATGGCGATTACGGCCCAGCAATCGCGGGCCATTTGGGTGAGATCATCATAGTATTTATACACCACGTCCCCGCGTTTGCGACGGTTGTGATAGACCACATCACAGTCAAACGCCGCCAGCTTTCGGGCGATTTCTAGCCCAATACGCCCCAGCCCGATAATGCCCACAGTTTTGCCCGTGATCGAGGTCGACAGGCCTAGATTGCCCGCGCTGGCCCATTGGCCGCTGCGGGCGTGGGTGTCTTCGGCAATCAAATTGCGGCTGGCGGCCAACAACAGCAACAGGGCGTGGTTGGCCACATCGATGTTCAGCACATCGGGGGTGTGGCTGATTTGAATGCCGCGCGCCACCGCAGGCGCGCAATCAATTGCGTCATAGCCTACGCCATAACAGGATATGACCTGTAGGTTTGGGAAGGCATTCATGTATTTTGCCGAGATCCCAGAATGGCCATTGGTGGCCACGGCGGTGATTTTATCGCCCATTTCCGCCAAGAAGCCATCGATATCATCGATGTCGCGGCGGCTGTGCAGGGTGAAATGCTGGTTAAACGCCTGAATCATCCGCTTGGTTGCGCCGCCGATCAGGAACAGATGCGGTTTTGTCATGTGCTATGTGTCCATTGTTACGCGTTGGGTCTGGGTGCCTAGGCCCTGGATCGACAGGCTCATTTCATCGCCCACGGCCAGATATTGGGGGGGGGTCATGCCCATGCCTACGCCCGGTGGCGTGCCTGTGGAAATCACATCGCCCGGGTGCAATGTCATCAGCTGTGAGAGGTGGGCGATGATTTCAGCCACGCTAAAGATCATGGTGCTGGTATTGCCGGTTTGGCGGCGGGTGCCATTGATATCTAGGTGCATGCTGAGGTTTTGCACATCGTCGATCTCGTCTGCGGTGACCATCCACGGGCCAGTCGGCGCGAAGGTATCGCAGGATTTCCCCTTGGTCCATTGACCGGTTAGCTGGGTTTGGAAGTGGCGTTCTGAGACATCATTGATCACACAGTATCCGGCCACATAATCCAAGGCCTCTTCTGTGGATACATATTTAGCCGCCGTGCCGATCACCACGCCCAGCTCTACCTCCCAATCGGTATGGGTGGATCCGCGCGGCATCGAGACATCATCGTTTGGGCCGCTGATGGCCGATGTGGCCTTGTGAAAGAGGATCGGGTGTTTGGGGATTTCGGCGCCTGTTTCGGCGGCGTGATCGGAATAGTTTAGCCCGATGCAGGGCATTTTGCCGATATTACCCACACAGGGCCCAAGGCGCGGGTTGCCGCTGATCAGGGGCAGGGTGGCGGGATCAAGGGCGGCCAGTTCTGCCAATTTATCGCGGGCAAGGGCTGCGCCATTTACATCGGATATGTGATCCGACAGGTCGCGGATATGGCCATCGTCATCCAGTAGCCCGGGTCTTTCTGCGCCAGCGGCGCCATAGCGAAGCAATTTCATCGGATGTCCTTAGTGGTTGTGGCGTGGGGTGAATTTGGCGGCGATGTTTTGATAGTTTTGCGCATCTTGCAACAGCATTCCATCAGATAGCGGGCCGCTGAGGGCGCGGAAATATTGTTGCCATGGGGTTTGGCTATCGGGAATCGGATAGCCGCCATCGCGCACCAGTTTTTCGAACCGCGCCTCGATTTCGGTATCCGGGATTTGTAACAGCACCTCGCCTGTGTTCAGATCAATGCGAATGGGATCGCCGTTTTGGATGATGGCCAGCGGCCCGCCAGCGGCGGCCTCGGGGGATGCATTTAGGATCGAGGGCGAGCCGGATGTGCCCGATTGGCGGCCATCGCCGATACAGGGCAGGGCGTCTATGCCCGCCTTTAGCAGGTAATTTGGCGGGCGCATGTTCACCACCTCGGCAGCGCCGGGATAGCCCAACGGGCCTGTGCCGCGCATGAACAGGATCGAGTTTTCGGTGATGTTTAGTGCAGGGTCATCGATGCTGTGGTGGAAGTGTTCTGGCCCGTCAAAGACAATGGCCGTGCCCTGTAGCGCATTGGGGTCATCGGGGTTTTCTAGGTAGCGGGCGCGAAAATCCGCAGAGATCACGCTGGATTTCATAATTGCGCTGTCAAAAACATTGCCTGTCATATGGATGAATCCCGCCTTTTGTTGCAGGGGATTATCCAGCGGGCGGATCACATCCGTATTGGTGATTTTGGTGTTGGCACAGTTTTCCCCGATGCTGGCGCCATTAACCGTGGCCGCATCTGGGTGGGGCAAGAGATCATGGGCCATCATTTCATTGATCACGGCAGGGACGCCGCCCGCGTGGTGGTAATCCTCGCCCAGGTATTCGCCTGCGGGCTGTAGGTTAACCAACAGCGGGATGTCATAGCCGATGTCCTGCCAATCTTGGTTATTCAGCTCTAGTCCCAGATGGGCGGCGATGGCATTTAGGTGGATGGGGGCATTGGTTGATCCGCCAATTGCGCTGTTAACGGCGATGGCGTTTTCAAAGGATTTGCGGGTCATGATATCGCTGGGTTTCAGATCCTGCCAGACCATATCAACAATGCGTTTGCCGGTGGCATAGGCCATTTGTCCGCGCTCGCGGTAGGGGGCGGGTATTGCGGCAGAGCCGGGCAATTGCATCCCCAGCGCCTCGGCCAGCGAATTCATGGTGCTGGCGGTGCCCATGGTGTTGCAAAACCCTGTGCTGGGGGCCGAGGATGCGATCAGGTCGATCAGTTCGCTCTCGTCGATTTCGCCGCGCGCCAGCATTTCGCGTGCCGTCCAGACGATGGTGCCTGATCCCGTGCGTTTGCCATTGAACCAGCCGTTCAGCATGGGCCCTACAGAGAAGGCGATGGCGGGGATATTCACCGTGGCCGCCGCCATCAAAAGGGCGGGGGTGGTTTTATCACAGCCAATATTCAGAACCACGCCATCGATGGGATAGCCAAAGAGGCTCTCGACCAGTGACAGATAGGCCAGATTGCGATCCAGCGTGGCGGTGGGGCGCTTGCCGGTTTCTTGGATTGGGTGCACGGGGATTTCCATCACCGTGCCACCGGCGGAAATAATACCATCGCGCAGGCGTTTTGACAGCTCTAGGTGGTGGCGGTTACAGGGAGACAGGTCAGATCCGGTCTGGGCAATGGCGATGATGGGTTTTTTCATGCCCAGCTCTTCGCGGGTTAGGCCGTAATTCATGTAGCGTTCTAGGTACATGGCCGTAAGCTCGGATTCCTCTGGGTTATTAAACCATTGGCGCGAGCGCAGGTCGGATGGCTTTTTCTTCTGTGTCATTGGGGGCTCTTGGGTTGGGTATCTAAGGAGTGGGGGCCGCGCAGGCCGATCATGCTGCTTTCCACATGTTGTTTGAGCATGGCACAACAGGCATCGGCATCGCCGGATAGCGCGGTATCCACGATCTGGCTGTGTTCTGTGATATTGCCGGCGCGATAGCCGAAATTACCGTGGATGTTATTGATCACCAGCAATTGGCGAAAGCGGTCGAAGAAATCCACATGGGTGGATTTTAACAGGCTGTTGGGGCTAAGGGATACCAGTGTCATGTGAAATTCACGTTCGGCGGCAGTCCATATGCCAACATGTTCGCGGGCGGATTTTTCTGTCTGCATGGCGGTTTCTATATGGGCCAGCTTGTGTTGGGCGGCCGTCAGGCGGGCCTCCCATTCTAGGGTGCTATGGGCGATAGAATGGCGCGCGCCGGCCTGTTCCAGCATGATGCGCATTTGGGCCAGTTCTATCATTTTTTCGGGGTTAGGGTTGGGGGTGTGAAACCCGCGTTGGTCGATAAAATTTAGGAACCCATCGCATGACAGGCGAAACAACACCTCTCGCATGGTAGAGGCCGAGCAATCATAGGGCGCGCGCAGCTCGTCGGGCTTCATCCGAAACCCGCCGGGGAATTCTGCGGTGATCAGGCGATTGCGCAGATTTTCATAGATGCTGTGCGAGGGCATGGTGGTGGCGGGCATGGGGGCGGGGGTCCGATCGCGTGGTTTAAATATTGTGATATAGGGTGAATCACAAAATAAAAAGGTATTTTCATTATTTTACCACGGAGGGGACACCGCCCCAAAGACCATAGGGTGTTCGCGCCAGTGTGCCATATGGACAGGGTAGCGCGCTAGCCTAGCACAGGATCGACGAAGATGAAGTTATCTGTGCTGAGGTCGGCCATATTTGCGCCGACCAGATAGAGCGTATCGCCCGTGGTGCCGCCTAGGCTGGCCAGATCGATTTGCACGGCCCAGCCTTGGTCAGACAGGGCCAGTTGCAGATCATCCCAATTGCCGTTTTCATAGTGGCGCAGCTTCACCAGATCATGGTCGCTCTCGAAATCATGGATATAGTCTGTGCCAGAATCTGCGGAAAACACGAAGGTATCGGTGGTAGCATCGGCGCCGTAGTCGCCCCCCCACATGTGATCTGTGCCCTTGCCCCCCGTTAGGGTATCTGCGCCTGCGCCGCCAATCAGGTGGTCGTTGTCCTGACCCCCGCCCAGATTATCCGCGCCATCCCCGCCAAATAGGCTATCCTCGCCCTTGTTCCCGCGCAATTTATCCGCGCCGCTGCGCCCATAGAGGGTGTCGTCGCCTTTGCGCCCCTTGATCGTATCGTCAAAACGGGTGCCGTAGAGTTCCTCGCTGTTATTGGTGCCGTTTTTCAGATCATGTGAGATGAAATCGCCGGTTAGGGCATCATTACGGGTGTCAGAGCTTTCCAGCTCGTAGATGCGGATATAATCGATGCTGTAGGGGTCTGTGTAATCTGTGCTGGCATCGGTATCGCCGCCAAACCCACCAACGGCCAGCGACAAGAGGATCTGCATTTCCTGATCCAGTGTCACCGAGGCCTCGCGGATCAGGGTGCCATCATAGAACCATTGCAGGGTATCCTCGGTCCATAGCAGGCCATAGGTATGAAAACCTGCGCCTGCATCGGTGTTTTGGGTGTAATCTGCATCGGGGGTCATGGTGCCGCCCTGATCTTGCCAATAGTTGGTGTGGATGGTGCCCGCCTCTGCGCCCCTGATTTCAAAGATATCAATTTCTGATGTCCATTCGCCGCTGGTGGGCAGCAACCAGAGGCTGCTCCAGAACCCTGTTTGTGCCGGGATATCAGCGCGCATTTCTATATAGCCATAGGTAAAGCCAAAGCTCATTTCGCTGGTTAGAATTGCCGAGGAATATTCAGCGCCATTTGCCAGCGCGGATTGGGCGGGGGTCAGCGGGGTGGCGGTGATTTGGGCAGTGCCGTTATTGAATGCGATAGGGTTTTCGAAATCCGTCATGTCGGGATCGACATAGTATTGTAGCTCGCCATTTGCGGCGATATTGCGGGCGTCATCTTGGTGTGGGCGATAGGATGTGGCCCAAATATCGCCATCTCCGATTCCATCCCAGATGCGGGCCGTGTCGAAATCATCCTGAAAGGTCAGGACGTAGGTTTGGTCATTGAGGGTAAGGGTCATGCGAGACTCCGCGCTGTGTTGTTTTGGTTAACACAGTTAGCAAAATTCTCGCTATGGTGGTGAAATATTGGTTAATTGGTTAACGCGCGGGCAGCATGAATGGTGCCCGCGGTTGGTTAAGAGACCCGGTATACGGGAGTTTCAATACCATCGACGGTTCGGCCGGAATCTGTTTCACGGGCGATTTTGTCGCATTTTAGCTTTGGTTCTGTCCACTGTTTTTTCTGTTGGATATCTGGTGATGTGTTTTCTAGCGGGTTAGACACAGACATTGGAATTCCTATTGTTCAGTCATTGGTTGTTCACTGAGCAATGGCTAACATATTGAGGACGCTGGTCGCAATGTCGAAAATTTCAAAATATCCCCGCGGGATTATGAGACGGCGCTGCGTTTCATTGCATACACTTGCATTGCGAGCCCTGACAATAGCCATGGCCGATTTTTAAAATAAGTGGTGCCCGAGAGTGAAAAAATCTGTGTCTAAGAGGGTTGGTAGAGGCCAAGTTCAACTTTATAGTATTTCGGGCCGGCATCCGTTTCATCGGCAATTTCGTCGCGCGATAGCTTTGGTTCTGTCCATTGTTTTTTCAGCGGCTCGGAGGTTTGACGGATGGTTTGTTTCATTTGGTATTCCAATTTTCGGGTTGATAGCCCTGGATAGTGGCCATGAGGTATGCGAAACTAACTTGTCTATTGGTTAATATGAGGGCGAGGGGCTGTTCTTAGGACGGCCGATAGACCACATCCTCTCGGCCGAAAAAAATAGGAGCACCCGAATGGGTTTCCTTGTCAATCAGATCCGCCTCTAGGGTGGGGGTGATCCACTGTTTTTTCTTTGGTTCTTTGGATTCCATTAGTATCTCACGATTTAAGACTGCTGTTGGCAACAGAGTAAATTAGGACAGTTCATAAGTAAAGGGGGGCGTCAGGTGCAATCGGGGCCGTTGTTTACAGAGCGGGGGGTTGGGATAATTTCAAATTATCTATAATTTCGCGCAACGCTTGATGCAGAGGGGGCAAGGCCTTATAACCGCGCCAACCAACGAGAGTATGATCATGCTGCAAAATACAGATATTCGTCATAACTGGACTCGCGAAGAGGCCGACGCCATCTACAACAAGCCCTTTATGGATTTGCTGTTTGAGGCCCAAACCATTCACCGCAAATACTTCGATCCCAATCAGGTACAGCGCAGCAAATTGCTGAGCATCAAAACCGGTGGCTGTGCCGAGGATTGCGCCTATTGTAGCCAATCCGCGCGCAATGGATCCAAGCTGTCTGCCAAGAAAATGATCGAGGTTCAGCAGGTGATTGCCAAGGCCCGCAAGGCCAAAGAGGGCGGCGCCACGCGCTATTGTATGGGCGCTGCATGGACATCCCCCAAGGATCGCGACATGGATGCCCTAACGGCCATGGTGGCGGGGGTCAAAGAATTGGGCATGGAAACCTGCATGACCTTGGGGATGCTAGACGAAGAACAGGTGTTCCGTTTGCGCGATTCTGGGTTGGATTATTACAACCACAATATTGATACATCCGAGCGTTATTATTCCGAAATCATCACCACGCGCACATTTGCGGATCGCCTCGATACGCTGAATTTGGTGCGCGAATCAGGGATGAAGGTTTGTGCCGGTGGGATTGTTGGCATGGGCGAACAACAGATGGACCGCGTTGACATGTTGGTGACCCTGGCCACATTGGTAGAGCACCCCGATAGTGTACCGGTGAATATGTTGATCCCTGCCGCGGATACGCCGCTGGCGGATGTGAAACCGCTGGACCCGATTGAATTTGTGCGCACGGTGGCCTTGGCGCGTATTTTGATGCCGAAATCCCACGTACGCCTATCGGCGGGGCGTACGGATATGAGTGACGAAATGCAGGCCATGTGTTTCTTTGCGGGGGCCAATTCCATCTTTGTGGGTGACACATTGCTAACGGCCGATAACCCAGAGGAAGACAAGGATGCGGCGCTGTTTGACAAGCTGGGCATCATGGCTATGGCCGCTGGCTGTACCGGCGAAAAGGATCAGCTTGCGGGATGAGCGGCTTTGCCGTCTATCAAGATCGCCTAGATCTGTTGGCGGCCAAGGGGCGGTTGCGTGCCCTGATCCCTGCGGGTGGGGTCGATTTTGCATCAAATGATTATCTGGGATTTTCCCAAAACGCGGATCTGCGCGCCCATGTGGCCGATGCGGTTGCGCGCGGTGTGGGGCTTGGGGCTGGCGGATCGCGTTTGCTGCGCGGCAATGATCCAGAGCACGAGGCCCTAGAGACCGAGGCGGCGGCATTTTTTGGCACAGAGCGCGCGCTTTATATGGGGGGTGGGTTTATGGCGAATATGGCGCTGTTTTCCACGCTGCCGCGGGGCGATGATCTGGTGCTGTATGATGAATTGATCCATGCATCGGCCCACGAGGGCATGCGTTTGGGCCGCGCCAGCTGTCAGGCCTTTGATCACAATGATATTGACCATGCCGATAGCCTGATCAAAGCGTGGCGCGCAGGCGGTGGGCGCGGGCGCATTTGGCTGGCATTCGAAAGCGTTTACAGCATGGATGGCGATCGCGCACCGATTGCCGATTTGGTGGATTTGGCCGCGCGTTATGACGCGGCGCTGGTGGGCGACGAGGCCCACGCCAGCGGGATATTTGGCGATGCGGGGCGCGGGCTGTTGCAGGCCTATGAGGGGCAGGTGGATATGGTATCCCTGCACACCTGCGGCAAGGCGCTTGGCGGTATGGGGGGGCTGATCTGTGGTGATACTGCCTTGATAGATACCCTGATCAACCGCGCGCGCAGCTTTATTTTTGCCACCGCGCCTGCGCCGATCAATGCCGCCACTGTGCGCGGGGCGCTGAAATTGCTGCAATCCAGTGATGCCCCCAGCGCACAGCTGCTGGATCATGTGGCCTTTGCACAGGATATCTTGCGCGATACCTGTGGGATTGTGGGATCAGACAGCCAGATTATCCCCGTGATCATCGGCGCCGATCAGCCCACCATGGATATCGCGGCGCGTCTACAGGCGCGCGGGTTTGATATTCGCGGCATTCGCCCCCCCACCGTGGCGCGTGGCACATCACGCCTGCGCATTTCCATCACGCTGAATGCCAGCCGCACAGACATCACCGCAATGGCCAATGCCTTGGCCCAAGAGCTACAGGGGATCACCCATGGGCAATAAAATTGTTGTAACCGGTACGGATACGGACATTGGCAAGACCATTTTCAGCGCGGGTTTGGTTGGGGCCTTGGGCGCCCAATATTGGAAACCCGTGCAATCGGGGCTAGAGGGCGAGACCGACAGCCAGATTGTGGCGCGCCTGTCGGGGCGGCCGGTATTGCCCGAGGCAATGCGTTTGAACATGCCCGCATCCCCGCATTTGGCCGCCGAGGCCGAGGGCCGCGAGATTGCGCTGGCGGATTTAGCCCCGCCCGTGGTAGATGGCCCCTTGGTCATCGAGGGGGCAGGGGGCGTGATGGTGCCGATCAACCGCCGCAAGACCTATTTGGATTATTTCGCCGATCTGGGCGCGCCGGTGATCCTATGCGCGCGCACGCAATTGGGCACCATTAATCACACGCTGTTATCCCTGCGTGCCCTGCGCGATGCGGGCTGTGCGGTGGCGGGGGTGGCCTTTATTGGCGATGCTGAACCTGATGTGGAACAGAGCATTGTGGAATTTGGCGCGGTGCGCAGGCTGGGGCGGCTGGGGATGTTAGACCCGCTACGCCCCGAGACGCTGGCGGCGGAATTTGCCGCCCAGATGGATGTTACGGGGCTATTATAATGACACCAAAAGAGTTTGACGCCCATCACCTGTGGCATCCCTATAGCAGCGTTTCTGATCCCGCCCCCATGCACCGTGTGGCGCGCGCCGATGGCGTGACCCTGACGTTGGCCGATGGGGCACAGATGATCGATGGCATGGCCTCTTGGTGGTCTGCGATCCATGGCTATGGTCAGCCCAGCATGGTCAAGGCCGTACAGGATCAGGCCGCAAAGATGAGCCATGTGATGTTTGGTGGGCTGACCCATGATCCAGCGATCGAGCTGGGGCGTAGGTTGTTGGATATCACCCCCGCACCGCTACAACGGATATTCTATGTGGATTCTGGATCGGTGGCCGTAGAGGTGGCCATGAAGATGGCCGCGCAATACCAACAGGCCGTGGGGCGCGCGGGCAAGCACCAATTTGTCACCCCGCGCGGCGGCTACCACGGGGATACATGGAAGGCGATGAGCGTCTGTGATCCCGTAACCGGCATGCACCATATCTTTAAGGGGGCCCTGAGCATTCAGCATTTCGCCCCGCGCCCCCCGATCGCGATGGGGCAGGATTGGACGGATGATGATGCGCAAAATGGGCTGGGGGCGCTGCGCGCTATCTTGGCCGAAAACCACGCAACAATCGCAGGCATGGTGATCGAACCTGTGGTGCAGGGCGCGGGGGGGATGTATTTTTACCACCCCCGCTATCTGGATGGCGCGCGCGCCCTATGTGATGAATTTGATGTGGTGCTGATCTTTGATGAAATCGCCACCGGTTTTGGGCGCACGGGGAAAATGTTTGCCACTGATCACTGTGAAATCACCCCTGATATTCTGTGCATGGGCAAGGCGATCACCGGTGGGATGATGTCTTTTGCCGCCACCATGACCACCGATAAAATCGCCAATGGTATCGGATCGGCCGAGCCGGGTGTGTTTATGCATGGGCCGACATTCATGGGCAATCCGCTGGCCTGTGCGGCGGCGGCGGCCAGCCTTGATCTGCTGGGCACAACACCTTGGCGCGCGCGGGTTGGCGCGATAGAGACGCAGATGCGGGCCGAGCTGGAACCCCTGCGCGCCTTAGACGGTGTGGCCGATGTACGGGTTTTGGGCGCGATTGGGGTGGTGGAGATGGATCATTTTGTATCCTCGGCACAGGCGCATCCCATTTCCAAACAGCTGGGCGTGTGGTTGCGCCCCTTTGGGCACAATATATATTGCATGCCGCCCTATGTGACCTCGGGGGATGAGCTGTCAAAAATAACCCATGCGATGGGTGAAATGGCACGGGTATTGTAATGCAGATCACGTGGGCGGTGCGGCGCGGCCATGCGCGGGTGATTGTGGTGTTTGGCGGCTGGGGCATTGGCCCCGATGCGGCATCCCACCTGGGGGCAGATGCGGATATCCTGTGGGTGTCGGATTATCGAGACCTGACGACTGATCTGCCAGATTTGGCAGATTATGCAGAGCGTATTTTAGTGGCGTGGTCGTTCGGGGTGTGTTCGGCGGCCTATTGGCTGGCGCAGGGGCGCGGTGATTTCACCCGCTGCGTGGCGATAAATGGCACCTGCCCGCCCATTGATCGGATGTGCGGATTGCCCCCTGTGATGATGCAAAAAACCACCCTGAACCTAAACGCGGCCAGTTACGCGGTCTTTCTACAGCGCTGTTTTGGGTCTGTTCAGCCAGAGCGCACCATTGATGTAGAGGCCCTGCACAATCAGCTGGTCACCATTGGCGCGCGAGACTACACAGGCGTGGCCATGGTGTGGGACCGCGTGATCATCAGCCGCGGTGACCGGATATTCCCGGCCGCCAATCAGCGCCGCGCATGGGCAGGTGGGCCAAAGCCCATAGAGATAGACGGGCCGCATGTGCCCTTTGGGCAGTTTAGGCATTGGGAAGAGATTGTCGGATGAGCAGGCCACTAGATCCGCGCCGTATTGCCCAGAGTTTTGCGCGCGGGCTGAACAGCTATGAGCGCCGTGCGGTGGCGCAGCGCGCCATTGCGCAGAGGCTGGCGCAGATGTTGGCCGCCCAGCCAGAATGCCCCAAACATCTGGCCCATGTGCTAGAGCTGGGGGCGGGTACTGGGTTTTTGACCCAAGCGGTATCGGATCAGTTTTCGGTGGACCGCTGGCTGATCAATGATCTGGTACCGGCGGCGCGGGATCATATCGCCCCGATACTGGCGGGGGAACAGTGGCGTTTTAGCGTTGGTGCCATAGAGGATCAGGTACTGGCGGGGCCGTTTGATTTAATCGCGGGGGCATCGGTTGTGCAATGGGTGGCGGATACGCGGGGGCTGTTGGATCAGATGCACCGTGCCTTGGCCCCGCGCGGCTGGTTGGCGCTTAGCAGTTTTGGCCCTGATCATTTCCATCAGCTGCGCGCGCTGCGCGGCGCGGCAGGTATGCATTATCATAGTGTGGATCAGTGGCGGGCATTTCTGGGCGCGGGGTACGAGGTGCTTGCCATCGAGACCGAGGAGCGGGTTTTGACGTTTGATAGCCTGCGCGCATTATTGGTGCATCTGCGCGAAACGGGGGTGAATGCGCCCAGCACTGTGCCGTGGTCGCGCCGGCGTTTGGCGGAATTTGAGCGGGAATATGGTGCGCGTTTTGGCGATGGTTCGGGGCGCTTGCCGCTGAGCTATGCCCCGATTTATATCGTGGCGCGCCGCCGCTAGGGTGGATTTGGATATTTAAAAGATTTGGAAGGTGCGCGAGGGGTTTGGCGACTTGTAACCGGGGGTATTTCGCGGTTAGGGTTGGGGATGCGCATGAAATGGTTTTTGGGGGTTCTGGCGGCACTGGTTGCTGTATGGGCGATATTTCAGGTCTCTTTTGGGTATTTTAGATCCGAGGAGCTGGCCAAGGCCGAGGGGCGGCTGTCGTTGTATCAAAACTCGATCAGCGCCGAGGTAGAACGCTATGCGCATCTGACCCATATTTTGGCGCGGGATTCTGTGGTGGTGGAGACGATCATGGGGGCGGATACCGGCGCGCTGAACCTGCGGTTTGAGGATTTTGCCCAGCGTGCGGGGCTGGATGCGATATATTTAATTGCCCAAAACGGCGAGACGATTGCCGCATCTAATCACCGTACAGATCGCAGTTTTATCGGCCAGAACTATGCGTTTCGGCCCTATTTTCAGGCGGCACTGGCCGGTGATCAGGGGCGGTTTTATGCCATTGGGGCCACCACTGGGTTGCCGGGGTATTTTATTGCTGATGCGGTGCGCGGGCCGGATGGGTCGGCGCTGGGGGTGGTGGCGATCAAGATTGATTTTTCCGCGCTTGAGCAGAGCTGGAGCGCGCCTGGCGAGCATGTGGTATTGGCCGATGCGGCGGGGGTGATCCTGATGGCGTCCAGCCCGCGTTGGCGCTACAAAACATTAGCGCCACTTGGGCGCGAGGTTTTGCAGCGGATCAAAGAGACCCGCCAATTTCCCAGTCAAGACTTGGATCAATTGGATTGGCGGGCACTGGGGGGTGGGCGCGCCAATCTAGAAGGGGTACAGCGGTTATATCTGGTCGCTAATATCGAGCCTGCGGGCTGGGGGCTGCACTATTTTTCCAGCGAAGATTGGGCGATTTCGCGCGCTTGGCTGGTGTCTGTGTTGGCGGCCTGTGTGGGGGCGGCGATATTTATTGGGCTACAGGTTCAGCGCAGCCGCCGCGTGGATGCGGCGCTGCGTCGATCCGAACAAGAAGAGGTGAAATTGCGCCGTGCCAATGAAATGCTGGCGCTGGAAATTGATGATAGGCGCACCGCCGAGCGCCGGTTGGCGCGCACCAAAGACGAGCTGGAACGTGCCAGCAGATTGGCAGCGCTGGGGCAATTATCGGCCTCGGTCACCCACGAGCTGGGCCAGCCCATCGCCGCCATGCGCAACCATCTGGTGGCGGCAGAAATTGGCGGCACTGGGCCAAGCCCCCTGACCCAGAAGTTAGAGGGGCTGGTGGGGCGCATGGAGAGCATTACCAAACAGCTGAAATTCTTTGCCCGCCAAGATGGCGAACCCTTTGAACAGGTGGATTTACACGGGGCCTTGGCGGGGGCGCTGGGGTTATTACAGGCCAATATCGAAACCACGGGCGTGGCGGTGCGCGGCCCGGATAATTCCGCCCCCGCCACCCTGCGCGGTAGCCGGCTGCGCATAGAGCAGGTGATCACCAACCTGTTGCGCAACGCCATTGATGCCTGTGAAGAGGAAGAGGCGCCCGAGATTACTCTGGCCATTGGCCAAGATGCCCAGCAGGTCTGGTTCGCAGTCAGCGACAATGGCCATGGCATCGGGCAGGCCACATTGGCGGATTTACAAGAGCCCTTTGTCAGCTCTCGCGAGAGCGGGCGCGGCATGGGGCTGGGGCTTGCGATTTCGGCAGGGATTGTGAAAGATCACGCAGGAACAATGCAGGCGGAAAACCTGCCTGCGGGGGGGGCGCGGTTTCGCGTGGAATTCCCCCGCTCAGACGCAAGCGAAGGATAGCCCGTGGCACAGGACAGACCGTTTCAAATCTTGGTGGTGGATGATGATAAATCCATGCGCCAGTCCTTGGTCGATTTGATCGAGGCGGCGGGTTGGCAGGTAACGGCGCTGTCGCGCGCGGAAATGGTACAAGAGGTGCTGCCGCATGCGCGCCCAGATGTGATCCTGTCGGATGTACGCATGCCGGGGATGTCTGGCATGGATTTGCTGGCCAGCCTTGATCCCGCAGGATCGCCGCCTGTGGTGCTGATCTCGGCGCATGGGGACATTCCGCTGGCGGTGAAGGCGATGCAACAGGGGGCCTATAGTTTCGTAGAAAAGCCCTATGAGCCGCGCCGCCTGCTAACCATATTGCGCCATGCGGCACAGCAGGCGCGCATGGCCCACAGCAATCAGCGCCTGAAGGCGCGGCTGGCGCAGCTGTCTGGTTTGGATCGTATTTTGCTGGGCAACAGCAGCGAGATCCAAGACCTGCGTCGCGATATTCTTGATTTTGCCGATATGCAAACCGCGCTGTTAATCCACGGCGATACCGGCACGGGCAAGGAACTGGTGGCGCGTGCCCTGCATGATCTGGGGGGGGCCTCTGGGGCGCCGTTTCTGGCGCTGAATTGTGCGGCGCTGTCGCCCGACAGCTTTGAATCCGAGATGTTCGGGGTAGAGGGCAGGCATGCGGGGCGTCTGCTGGGGGCATCGGGGGGTACGGTGTTTTTAGACGAGGTCTGCGCCTGTCCGCCGCTGGTGCAGGCCAAATTGTTGCGGGTGATCGAGGATAAGCAGATTCTGCCGGTGGGGGCCACGCGCCCAGTGCGGGTGGATTTTCGGGTGATTTCGGCCACCAACGAGGATACGAAACAGGCGCTGGCCGATGGGCGCCTGCGCCAAGATTTCCTGTTTCGGGTGAACACATTGGTTCTGAATCTGCCGCCCCTAAGTGCGCGGCGCGATGATATTGCCCTGTTGGCGGCGCATTTCTTGGCGGAATATGCCCGCGTGCATGAACAGGATCCCCCTGTTTTGACGCGCGATGATATTGCGCTGGCGCTGGCGCATAATTGGCCTGGGAATGTGCGTGAATTGCGCAATGTTTGCGAGCGCACGGTGCTGTTTGCGCGCCGCGGTGCCGGGGCCTTTGCGCGGGCCATGGTCAGTGATGTAACCCTAGAGGATATGCCCGATAATCTGCGCGGGGCGGTGGCGGTTTTCGAGCGCGCCTTGATCAGCAAGGCCATTCAGCGCCACCAAGGGCGCATGGATGATGTGGCCGAGGCCCTGGGCATTGGGCGGCGGACATTAAACGAAAAGATTGTGAAGCTGAACCTCGACAAGGATTCCTTGCTGTAATTGCTCTGCGGAAATCCGCAGGGCAGGGGGGCTGGGCTGCGCGAATATCCTCATTGCAATGCGCCCTAGGCTGGCTAATGATTGCATTACATCAGCATGCTTGGGAGGATATATCATGCAAAAATTATTATTGGGCACCGCGCTTACGGCGATGACGTTTAGCTTTGCCACCGAAACCATGGCCAAAGAGTGGAATGTATCCCTATGGGGTAAACGCCGCGCATTCACAGAGCATGTGGAAAAGCTGGCGGAATTGGTATCAGAGAAAACCAATGGCGAATTCACCCTGAACATCAGCTATGGCGGCCTGTCTAAAAACCGCGAAAACCTTGATGGTATTTCCATCGGTGCCTTTGAAATGGCACAGTTTTGTGCGGGGTATCACGCGGATAAAAACCCATCGATCACCGTACTGGAATTGCCCTTCCTTGGGGTAAACAGTCTAGAAATGGAACGCGAGATTTCCATGGCGGTGTATAACCACCCTGCGGTTCAGGGCGATTTGGCGCGCTGGAATGCGAAATTGCTGATGCCGTCACCACTACCGCAGTACAATGTGGCTGGTGTGGGCGATGCCCCCAAAACAGTGGCTGATTTTGATGGGCTGACGGTGCGTGCAACGGGCGGTATTGGCCGCGCGATGGAGGCCGCAGGTGCTGTGCCCACATCTATGTCTGCCACCGAGGTGCGCCAATCAATGGATAGCGGCGTGGTCAAGGCCGTGGCCTTTGCGCCGCATGCGCATATGTCCTTTGGCACTGTGGAAAACGCCACATGGTGGACCACCAACCTAAATCCAGGCACCGTGAATTGCCCAGTGGTGGTAAATGCCGACGCCTATGCGGATCTAACAGATGCAGAGCGCGCAGCGCTGGACAGCTCTGTTTCAGAAGCGCTGGATCATTACATCAGCTCTTATGACACCAAAACCATGTCAAAGTGGGGCCCGTTGTTGGCAGAAAAGGGCATCTCAGAGGTCACATTCACAGATGCTGAAATCGAGACACTAAAGGCCAAGGTAGCTGCCCCAGCCGCCGCCGCGTGGATCGAGAAAAACACCGCCGCAGGTCTACCAGCACAAGAGCTGTACGATCTGGTTGTTGATATGGTCGCGGCCAAAAAATAATCACCATCTGACCCACCCCAGCGGGGGTGGGTCTTTGCACAAAGGAGAGCGCCATGGCGGGATCTGCACTGGTTTTATCAGACGATAGCCGCCTCAGCCGCATGGATCATGCCCTGCTGAGGCTGGAAACACTATTCGCATTGCTATCTGGATTGGCGGTTTTTGCGCTGATGCTTTTGGCGGTGTTTTCGGTTGCGGGGCGCAATTTCTTGAATGCGCCATTGCCGGGCTATGTAGATTGGATCGAACAGGCCATGCCGCTGATTGCCTTTATGGGCATTGCCTATACACAACGCAATGGCGGGCATATCCGTATGGATATGCTGGTGGGTGCCCTGCGCGGGCGCGCCCTATATATCGTCGAGCTGATCACCACGCTGGCGATTTTAGCGCTGATGATCCTGCTGGTCTGGGGCACTTGGGCGCATTTCCAACGCTCGTTTGATTTTGACGCCCCGCTGTGGAGCCGCGACAGCTCTATGGATATTGCCATACCGCTGTGGCCGGCCAAACTACTGGCGCCGGTGGCGTTCTTTGTGCTGTGTCTGCGGCTGGTTCTACAGATCTATGCCTATGGGCGCGCGGTTGTGACAGGGCAGGACAACCCCGTGGCCGTGCCCCTGCCCATTGATGCGGCAACCCAAGCAGCGCTAGAGGCCGAGACGGTTTCTAGCCGCGACGAATAAGGAATTCTAGGATGGAACCAATTGATATCGGTTTAATCGTATCGGCAGGCATGCTGGTGATGGTGGTTTTGGGTATGCGCGTGGCCTTTGCCGCGGGCATGGCCGGCATGGTGGGGCTGATTTGGATATTCTGGGCCAAGAAGGGCTATGACCCCGCTGATTTCAGCTGGGCCTTGGGGGTTGCGGTGAAAACCGCAGGTCAGGTGCCCCATTCCAAGGTTTCCAGCCAAGCGTTGAGCCTGATCCCTACGTTTATCCTGATCGGCTATCTGGCCTATTATGCGGGGCTGACTCAGGCGCTGTTTACGGCGGCCAAGCGTTGGATTGCATGGGTGCCCGGCGGGTTGGCGGTGGCCACTGTGTTTGCAACGGCTGGTTTCGCGGCGGTGTCGGGGGCCTCGGTTGCTACATCGGCGGTGTTTGCACGTATTGCGATCCCAGAGATGCTGAAAATCGGCTATGACAAGCGCTTTGCGGCGGGGGTTGTGGCGGCGGGGGGCACATTGGCATCCCTGATCCCGCCCTCGGCGATTTTGGTAATCTATGCGATTATCGTAGAACAAGACGTGGGGAAATTATTGTTGGCCGGTTTCTTGCCGGGGATATTTTCGGCCATTGTCTATGCGGGCCTGATTATTGTGATGGCCAAGGTTTACAAAAACTTTGGGCCGCCTGTTGGCGGGTTCACATGGAAAGAGCGCTTTGCGGCATTGCCGGCGGCGGCACCGATTTTGATTGTGGTGATGACCATTGTTTTGTTTGTCTACAATCCCTTTGGGGGGGATGCATGGGGTACACCCACCGAGGGGGGCGCGATCGGGGCCTTTGTGGTATTCTTGATGGCCCTGTACCGCGGGATGCGCTGGGGTGAATTTCGCAGCGCAATCCTAGAAACGGCCAAACTGGCGGTGATGATCTTTACCATCATTTGGGGGGTTTTGATTTATGTGCGCTTTCTTGGATTTGCGGATTTGCCGGGGGCATTTTCTGATTGGCTGACCTCGCTAACCCTATCGCCGATGCTGATTTTGATCTGCATTCTGCTGGCCTATGCGGTCTTGGGGATGTTTATGGATGCGATCGGGATGATGTTGTTGACCCTGCCGGTGGTTTATCCGGCGGTGATGGCGCTGAATGGCGGCGAGGCCGTGGCGGCGGCGGACAGTGCCTTTGGCATGTCTGGGCCGATGTGTGCGATTTGGTTCGGGATTTTGGTGGTGAAAATGGCCGAGTTCTGCCTGATCACGCCGCCCATTGGGCTGAATTGTTTCGTGGTGGCGGGTGTGCGCGATGATCTAAGCGTGCAGGATGTGTTCAAGGGGGTTACCCCGTTTTTCATCGCCGATGCTGTGACCATTGCGCTGTTGGTGGCCTTCCCTACAATTGTATTGTGGTTGCCCTCGCAGGTTTAGCGGCATCTTTACGGGCCTCGGCCAGATGGCCGGGGCACCATATTCGATATTTTCGAAATAATGCTGTTATGATATTGTCAGGACACCCTAAGGCAGATCATGACCCAGCGCAAAAAACCCAAAGACCTAAGCCTAAAGGCATTAGAACTGTTTCAAATGGTTGCCGCGCGTGGATCATTGCAGGCGGTGGCACAGGAAAGCGGGCTGACCATCAGCACCGTTTCGCACCACCTGCGCAAAATCGAGGATCATCTGGGGGTTGCGCTGTTTGACCATCAGCGCCGCCCCATGGTTCTGACCCAAAAGGGACAAGATTTTTTACACAATATCGAGGGTGCGCTCTTGGCCATTCGCAGCGCCTCTGCCGAGGCATCCGCGGGCGATATCGCACAGGCCAGCCGTTTGCGCATGGGGTCGATCGAGGATCTGGACAGCGATATCATGCCCGAGCTGGCCGTGCATTTAGCCCAGAACATGCCGCGCTGTGATTTGGAATTTCACAGCGGCAGCAGCCATGATTTATGTGCGCAATTGCGCCAGCGCCGGCTGGATCTGGGGGTGCTGGCATTGCCCAGTGAGGGGGTCGGTGATCTGCGCCTCCGCCCGCTGTTGCGCGATCCATTTGTAGTGGTGGTGGGGGCATCGGCGGGGGCCACGCTAACGCAGGTGATTGCGGGCCAGCCTGATCTGCCGTTTCTGCGCTATTCCAGTAATCTGGTGATGGCGCGCCTGATCGAGGCACAATTGCGCCGCATCGGGGTCAGCGCCACGCGCCGCTTTAGCTGTAGTAACAATCAAACCTTGATGGCCATGGTGGCGGCCAATGCGGGCTGGACAATCACCACGCCATTGTTGTTTTCCCGCGCCAAGAGGTTTCATCCCAGCATCACCATGCATCCCTTCCCGGGGAAAAGCTTTGCGCGCAATTTGGGGCTGGTCTCGACCGCCGATTGTTCGGATGCGGTGGTGGATTTGGCCGAGACAACCCTGCGCCGTTTGATTGATCAGCACGCCATTGGCCCGCTGCATAACACCCAGCCATGGCTGCAAGAGAGCTTCACCCTTGTGCCGCAATAATCGTATCAAAGTTTCGATTTTTTGATAAATGTTGCCGCGCCCTTGTGATGCCCGCCCGCGCGGGGGTTAATCAGATAAACACCAAGGAGATATCTGATGAAATCGCGCACCAAGGTTGTGGTTATTGGCGGGGGGATTGCGGGCTGTTCCACCCTGTATCATCTGACAAAGGAGGGCTGGTCTGACGTGGTCTTGGTAGAGCGCAACGAGCTGACCAGCGGCACCACATGGCATTCCGCCGCTCAGGTCACCAATTTTGGCGGCAACCAGACCATGGTTGGGCTGAAAACCCATTCGATTAACCTGTATAAAAAACTGTCTGAAAACCCAGATTACCCGATCAATTACCACCACGGCGATGGTGGCATTCGTCTGGCCAACACGCCCGAGCAAATGCAGGGCTATCGTCATTTTGCATCCATGGCGCGGGGCATGGGGGTGGAATTTGAAATACTGGATGCCGCAGAATGTGCCGCGCGCCACCCGCTGATTTCCACCAGCAATCTGCTGGGGGGGCTGTGGGATCCGCTGGATGGGGATATTGATCCGGCACAATTGTGCCAGGCGCTGGCCTTTCATGCGCGCAAGGCAGGGGCCGAAATCTACCGCAACACCCCCGTCACCAACCTGACCCAGCACAGGGATGACACATGGACCGTTCAGACCGAAAAGGGGGATATCGATTGCGATATTGTGGTGAATGCGGGGGGGTACCGTGTGAACGAGGTGGGGGCGATGATGGGGGTGCATCATCCTGTGGCCTCGATGGAGCATCAATATTTCCTAACCGAGGATATCCCCGCCATTGCCGCGGCCGGCCACCGTATGCCGCTGTTGCGCTGCCCCATATCGGATTATTATTGCCGTCAGGAAAAGGGCGGCCTGTTGGTGGGATTCTATGAGCAAGATTGCAAAACATGGGGCATGGATGGGATTGACCCCAATTTCGTCAATGCCCTGTGCCCCGATGATCTAGACCGCGTGATGGATGTGCTGGCGGGGGCGTTCGAGCGCATGCCCGCCCTTGCAGATACCGGTATTCGGTCAATTGTAAACGGCCCGATCACCTATACCCTTGATGGCGCGCCCTTGGTCGGGCCGATCCCGGGCAAGCGCAATGCATTTTGCATCATTGGCCTACGCGCGGGGCTGGGCGAGGGCGGGGGCCATGGCTGGCTGTTGGCGCAACAGATCGTCCACGGCGAGGCGCAATATGATACATGGTGCATCGATCCGCGCCGCTTTGGCCATCATACCAATGTAGAGCTAACAGCGCTAAAGGCGATCGAGGATTACCAAAACGAATTTCGTTTTCATTTCCCCCACGAGCATCGCCCCGCCGCTCGCCCCGCCAAAACCACGCCGCTCACGCCCGTCTTGGCGGCCGAGGGCGCGGAATTCAGCGTGGTGAATGGCTGGGAACGCATGGATTACATCAAGCCCAGCCCCGATTTTCACCCCAGCCTAAGTTTTGATTTTGACGAGACCTTTGATCTGGTCGCATCAGAGGTGAAGAACGTCCAGAAAAATGTCGGCCTGTGCGAGGTAAACGGGTTTAACCGCCTAGAGATTACGGGCGCGGATCGCCATGCCTTTCTGGATCGCATGATCTGTGGCGCTGTCCCCAAACGGGCAGGGCGCCTGGGGCTTGGCTATCTGTTAAATCATCATGGCATGGTCAAGGCCGAGGCCACCATCGCCAATATCCCCGCATCCGATCGCGGCCCTGATCGGGTCTGGTATGGATCGGCCGCGGCCAGCGAATTGCATGATACGGATTGGCTCACCGCCCATCTGGAGGCGGACGAAGATGTACAGATCAAAAGCCTGACCAATGATCAGACCATACTGGTTCTGGCCGGCCCCAAGGCGCGCGCGGTGCTTTCGGATGTTTCGCGCGCCGATTGGTCGAAAGAGGCCTTTCCTTGGTTGTCGGTGCGCGAATGTTTTATCGGGTTTTCCCCCGTTACCGTATTGGGGGTTAGTTTTTCGGGCGAGTTGGCCTATGAAATTCACATCCCCAATGCATCGCTCTATGCGGTCTATCTGGCACTGCGCGGCGC
>NZ_BSNN01000004.1 GCF_030160015.1 Amylibacter marinus | reverse complement strand
AAACCACCGAAAACAAACAATAAAATCAACAAACAAAACAAACAAACAAATCAACAAACATGCACAAAACAAACACTAAATAGAAAACAGCGACCAACACCCCCCATAGGAATCGCAAATCAGCGGTAAAACAGGAAACCAGCCCCACCATTCCTCATAGCCTACCCCCCCGAATCCAGTCGCTAGGCACAAAAAAAGCACCGCTGAATCAGCGATGCTTTGAATTTAAAGACTATAGAGAGGCCTAGGACGCCATGGCCTGAACCAAAGATTCGGCCTCGAACTGCTTTAGGCATGGGTAGGCGGTAACACCGCAGCCTTGCTTAGTGGCCAATTCCGGGAACAGCTCCAGAACCTCGTCACGCACCTGCTCGGACAACCCTTTCAAGCTGACCCCAGATGGGAAGAAGCTCTCGGATGGGCAGCCCTCGGCATAAACAACCTGATGCTCATCAAACATCATATGCCAATACTCTACCTCACCACCATGAACAGCACGGATGGTTTTATCATTTACCAGATGCTTGGCGGCAACCAAAACCTTGGGCGTGCCGAACAAAACCTCTGACTGCCAACCAGCGACCAACATGCGGTGCAATGGTGAAACCAGCAAATCACGGGTATTTTCCAACGCGCCCGCCTGAATCAAAATCGGCGCAGCCCGCCCCGTGGCCGGCATGCGGCGCGACCCAATCCAACGTAGGGCCTGCAAACCATTATCTTGGGTAACAATCATGTCGCCCACTTCCAGATCCTCGATCGGTTTCTCACCTTGATCTGTCAGGATCATAACACCGCGTGTGAAACACGGGGGCACAAATACATCGAACTGGATGTCTGAAATCCAGATCAGCTGCGCAGTGCTGCCCAAGTTACCATATGTAATGTTAATGTTGTTCAGCGGGCCAGCGATTGAAATCAGGGCCGAGCCCTCTTCATCTGCGGCACTTACGCCACCGTTGCCCGCATCCAAGGTCACCAAATTGGTACCATTACCGGTAACAGTGGTGATATTCCCCGTACCCAAAGATACGTTGATCGTTACGGGATTGTTTGCATCGTCGGTTGCAGAGATGGTTAGAAAGTCATCCCAACCGCCACCACCGGCCCGATCCAAATCATTGATGCGGAATTGCACGCCAGAAACCAGCTCGTCAAATCCGATATCAATATCATACGTCCCAAAGGGCTCTTGGGCGCCACCATCCGCACCGTTACCGGATAGCTCTAGCGCATTACCATTGCCGAAAGAGCCGAACTGTGTAGAGGTGGATTCAACATCAACCCCAGTACCATCGCCCTGATTGGTATAATTAAGTGTTACATTTGTTGTGCCAAACAACGCGGTAGCGCCATTGGCTACCGTCGCCTCATCGGCGCCAAACGCTGACCAGTCTAAAATTGCCATTCTACAGTCCCAACCTTTTGCAAAACCTATGTCTCATTGTAGCGGCAATAGATTTATTATTGCTGTACAGAGGTCGGCTCTGCCTGTTTACTTATACGATTAACGTCAAATTTACACGAATCTGACTTAAATTTGCAGCAACCCTAAAAAATGCCGCTTAAATAAGGGGATACACAGTGCGAAATCACTTGTCAAATGGGAGTATCTCAGGCTGTCACAATGGCTGAAAGAAGGCCTAAATATGGCTAATTTGCGCCAAAAAACACCGTCTACTTGTGCGCTCGAGCGGCCACTCTCCACATAGGAATGTGTTAACCAAGACATCCGAATCACCCCACCGATGCACGTTTACGTGCACCACCGCGTTTCGTGCGTACCTTTCGCACCCGATGCCCCAAAAGCACAGCCAAGATCACCGCATAAACCGCGGGCTCAACCTCCCATGTTTTGGTCAGCAACAAATAGTGCATCACCGCCCCCACCGCCGCCAGATAGACCAGGCGGTGCAACTTGTTCCACACTTGAGGGCCCATTTTACGGATGGAGATGTTGTTGGATGTAACAGCCAACGGCAACATCAATACCGCAGAGACCATACCAAAGGTGATATAGGGGCGCTTCACAATATCTTTCCAAATCTCGGACCAATATAACCCCTGATCAAAAACCAGATAGGCCACCAAATGCAGCATGGTGTAAAAAAATGCCATCAACCCTATGGATCTGCGAAACTTGATCAGGTTCACCTTAAACCAATCGCGCAGGGGGGTGATCAACAGGCCGAACATAATCAGCATTAATGCCCATTCCCCAACCTGATGCTCAAAGGCCCGGATTGGGTCGCTGCCCAGCTGGTTGGTAAACAACCAATAAACATATAGCACCCCAGGCAAAGCCAGCCCAATATAGACGGCCCATGTAGGCAGGCGGCGCGCGGCGGTATTCAATGTGGTAACAATCATCATAACGTCCCCTTTGTTATCCGCACTCTTAGGCCAAGATGACACGCCACACAAAACAATTGCCTTAACATCGCCGTGGGAAATGTTACAACACCCAGAGGCAATTCTTGGCCTACAAACCCGCCAACGAACTATGGTCTCGACATTTCGATCAATACACGCAAAAATTGTACTAAATAGTATTGATTAATCAGAACCCAAAGGCTGAATTATGCGCTCTCTTTTCCCTATTGCCCTCTGCGGCCTGCTTCTCTCCTTTGGCACGCTTGCCTCTGCACAAAAAGATGTGCGCGGTTCCGAAGATCATCCCATGCTGGCCCGCTATCCAGAAACCTATATCAAGAAATATGCAGCCACCGAATACGACCGAAGCGTGGTGATCGCGGGGCCGATAGTTGCGGATGCATCCGGGGCCGATGTAACACAGGTACATATGGTCGAAGGACAGGTGATCAGCCATAAATACATCGCCAAGGGCGCGGGTGGCGCACTGTATGATGGCTACAAAAGCTATCTGGCGGCCTTTGACGCCATGGGGGCCACATTGGTCTATTCCTGTGCGGATACCACCGAATGCACCACACCCAATACTGATACAAATGTCGCTGGAAACATCAACGAATTTCGCCAGCGTCCGCTGCCATTCCTAAAGAGTATCCCCCAAGAGAACAGATACGACTACGCCATCATCACCGCCGAAATCCCCCAGAACGGACAGGCCATTACTGCCATGGTGATCCTCTCCGCGTCCAAGGATTTGAAAATCGATCAAACCATCATCGCCCCCGTGCCGTTTGACGATCAGAAAATTCAGATTGGTAGCATTGCAGACCTGCCCAAGGTGGTCTCCAGCGCAACAGCCGCACGTAAAGATCAGATCAAAGGTTCGAAAGACCACACACTACTGAAACGCTATCCGGGATTTTACATCAACAAATACGCACAGGTCGAATATGATCAGGCACAAGTGGTGACCGGCCGTCTGCAACGCGACGACCAAAAGCGCCAATCCGCCCCCGCCCTAGAGCTGGAAGGCCAAGTGACCAATATCGCCTACAAAAGTACAAACCCAACCGCCTCGACCTATCAGATCATCCTGAACTACAAGGTCGCATTGGAAAAATTGGGAGCAGAAATCATTTTCGAATGCGAAACCACCGCCGCCTGCACCCGCACCGCCGATGGCCACGACGATATTCGCATCGATGAAACATTCTGGAAAACCAACCAACAAATGTTCAAGGGGATCAGCCCTAAGGGCGCGGTGGATGCCAATATCCTGACTGCGCGTCTGATCCAGGGAGACACCACCGTACATTTCATGATCGTAGCCTCCGCCAGCCACGCCAATGGGGATCGGTTTATCAACCAGTCAATCATCGTCGATACGCCCTTCGATCCCAACAAAGTGGGCATCGGCAGCATCGAAGATCTTACCATTTCTATCGCCGATAGTGGCGCGGTGGTTTTAGAGGGTGTCTTATTTGAATTCGATTCTGCCACACTTTTGCCCGAATCTCATGATGTGTTAGATATTGTAAACCAATATATACTACAGAATAAGACGGCAGAGTTCTTTGTCGTCGGGCATACCGACAGTACTGGTAAATACCAATACAATGTGGATTTATCCCAGCGGCGCGCCAAATCAGTGGTAGACTATCTGGCCAAAAATGGCGCAGAACGCAAAAAATTGCTGGCGGTCGGTGTGGGCTCTGTGTCTCCAATCGCCAATAACGAAACTGAAGTCGGACAGAAATCAAACCGGCGGGTGGAACTGGTTATCCGGTAAGCTCAATGAAAAATACCGCGTCACTGGTATTGTCGGCATATTTCGGCTATACTGGTATCACAGACGCACTTGCGGACAGTTGCTAATTCAACACGTTTGCAGATTGTCGTCACGGCGGCAAATTGACTATCGAATGAACCGGACTATTAATAAAACCAACTAAGTTGAATAGAAAAGTCCAAGTAAATACTGCCGATATAGACTGATAAAGCAGTCGACGTTAGGAGAACGGAATGAAACTACAACGAATGGCCACAGCCCTTGCTGCACTAGCCTTCCTTGCTGCGGCTTGCGCTCCGATTACGCCCGAGACCGCACAGAACCGCACCTACCTACCAAGCACCGGTAACCTACGCTGATTCGCCGCCGCGATCTAGCGGCGGGCAATCCAAGGTTTCCATGGCAACACAAAGAAAAAGCAGGCTCTCGCCTGCTTTAATGCTTTGTAAAGACTGATATCAGCGCAAGCGCCCGATCAGTAATTTTTCCGTAAATCCATCCCCGCATACAGACCCGCAACCTGATCCCCGTATCCATTGAACATGGGCGTATCACGCTTGCCAAACACACCGCCACCGATCACCCGTTCACGGGCTTGGCTCCAACGGGGGTGATCCACCTCTGGGTTCACATTGGAATAGAATCCATACTCGCGCGCAGCCAACTTATTCCATGTGGTGGGGGGTTGTTTGTCGGTTAGGGTAATTTTTACAATCGATTTAATCGACTTAAATCCATATTTCCATGGCACCACCAAACGCAATGGCGCGCCATTTTGCTTGGGCAGGCTCTCACCATACAGACCTGTGGCAATCATCGTCAAAGGATGCATCGCCTCATCCATGCGCAAACCCTCAACATAAGGCCAAGGGAAGCTGGGGTTGCTCCCGATTCCAGGCATTTCTGAAGGGCGGCTCAATGTCTCAAAAGCCACATATTTAGCCCCAGATTGCGCGCCGGCCTTAGCAATGATTTCAGATAGAGAAAACCCAATCCATGGTACGACCATCGACCATGCCTCTACACAGCGAAACCTGTAGATCCGCTCTTCTAATGCGATTCCAGATAGCAGATCATCCAGATCATACTTCCCCGGCTTATCAACCAAGCCGCCAATTTCCACCGACCATGGATCAGTGGTCAAGCGATGCGCGTTTTTGGCAGGATCATCCTTGCGCGTGCCAAATTCATAATAGTTATTATAGCTGGTGATGTCCCGCTTGGCTGTGGTTTCCACGTCCACGCTGTACGAGGTTTTCTTATACTTCAGCGCCTTGGCCGTGGCCGCACCGCCCAGCGATCCCGCGATGCCAACACCCGCCGCGCCGGCGATCAGTTGCCGGCGATTTAAGAAATCCGCCTTCGCTGTGATATCTGAATATTTTAAGTCTCCGCGAAATATAGCCATGATCATCCCTCATTTTGTTCCCCTTGAAATAGGGTAGATACCATTCGAAAACAAATGAAGCGTGATCACAGTTTCGTTGGAAATCTTACAGAACTAATCCTCGACCATCACATCAGGGCGTGGATACATGCGTGCCAGCGAAATCGACTGGCCGTTTTCCTGTACCACGCGGATGTGCTTGCGCCTAATTTGGCGCGGCTCTGCTACGCCTACGGAATGGGCCAATACCTCCACCTCATGGATCATTTCTTTGGCGTAATTGGCCACTTTCTCGGACTTGGTGCGCGCCACCAACCCCTTTTGTAGGCGGGTGTCATGGGTGGTAATCCCCGTGGGACAGGTGTTCTTGTTACACTTTAGCGCTTGAATGCACCCCAGCGAGAACATAAAGCCGCGCGCCGCCACGACAAAATCCGCCCCAATGCCCAGCGCCCATGCCACGTCCCCTGGATTAATCAATTTACCCGAGGCCACCAATTTAATCCGTTCGCGCAATCCACGTGCATACAACATATCCGATACCCGCGGCAGACTCTCGCGCAGGGGTAATCCAACCAGATCCATCAGCGGCATAGGCGCCGCCCCCGTACCACCATCACCACCATCAATGGCGATAAAATCAGGGGCACTTTCGACGCCCCGCGCCAGCACCTCGTCCAGCAGTTCTTCCAACGCGCGATAAGACCCCATCACGGTCTTAAACCCAACAGGCTTACCCGTAACCTCGCGGATATGCGCGATGAAATCCAACAGCTCCTGCGCATTGGCAATCTCTTTGTGGCGATTGGGTGAAATGCTGGCCTTGCCCTCCTCGATACCGCGAATAGCGGCGACCTCGGCGTTCACCTTTTCTGCGGGCAAAATACCCCCCTTGCCAGGCTTGGCACCCTGCGCCAGCTTCACCTCAAACATCTTCACCTGTGGACGGCGCGCGACCTCGCGCAACTTGCTGTCCGACACGCCACCTTGGATATCGCGTACACCGTATTTTGCAGTGCCGATTTGATAAACAATGTCACAGCCCCCCTCGAGGTGATATGGTGACAAGCCGCCCTCGCCGGTGTTTAGCCAAATTCCAGCCGTTTTGGCCCCATGGCTCAGGGCGCGAATAGCGGGCTGGGACAGCGCCCCATAGCTCATGCCCGAAATATTAAAAAAAGATGCCGCCATATAGGGGGTCTTGCAGTAGGGGCCTATTTCCACGGGCTGGGTTTTGGCCGCCTGCTCATCCAAGGGCGGAAAGGGCGCGTTTACAAAAATCGGCGTGCCGATCTGGGTCAGATTGCGCGTAGACCCAAAGGCAATGGTATTATCCTTGCCCCGCGCGGCGCGTGCCACCCAATCCCGCTGTGCACGATTAAAGGGCATCTCTTCGCGATCCATCGCAAAGAAGTATTGGCGGAAAAACTCGCCCAACTCGGTGAACAATTTTCGAAACCTGCCAATTACGGGATAATTGCGCCGTACCGCATCCTCAGTCTGGGTGCGATCCAGATAGAACATCACCACAACCGCACAGGCCCCAATGGCCAAAACCGTAATGAATAGCGTGGCCAAAAAACCCAACGCGTCGCTAACAAAACCCATTTTCGCTGTTCCCAAACTGGCTGTTATTTAGGCAGGATATGCGGATTACCCAAAGGTACAAGAGGTATTTTCCCAAGGCCAAGGGCGACCTTGAAAAAACCGACCACAGGGCCCCTCAGCCGCCCAAAATACGCAACACACCGACCCTAAAACTTGTTCTTCATATAGAAATACAAAAGCGCGGCCATCAATGCGATCCCAGGTAGGCCAATAACCCGCCGCACCAGACTAAATAACAATGAACGCACAATAAACATCATGTCGCATACCTAAGGAGCGCACAGACCAAATTCAACTTAAATAAATGGATCATACGACCACTGTAACAGCCCCTGCCGCTGGCGCGGTCTGCAAAAAATATCGCCAGTATGACAGTTGGCCCGTATCTGCCCCGCATGGCGCGCAAATGCACGCCAGCGCTTTATCTGTATCGCATCAATGTCCGCCAAACGCCGCCCCATAAAATAACGACAATACCATTGAAACCAGCCTCGCGGATCAGGGCCATAAATCCACCCCTTTTGGCGCCAAATAGACAGCGGCTGGCGGCTTTTAATTCCGAAATAATTCAGCTCCTCATCTGGGGTATCAGACAGCCTAGCACCCGCATACCACTCACTGGGGAACTCGGCCCTGCAGTCATTGATATATTTCCCCTCAAACACCCCATGCGCTAGCATCTCAGCAGGGGTGAAATGCGGTTTGAAACCCGCCGCAAAATCTTGACCCATTTCGGCGTCAAGACCATAAGAGTAATCAGATTGCATCTTATCCCGCACCACAATTTCGCGCATGCCCATCCCCCTCTGGCTACGCTGATGCGTCTTCTTGTGCAAAAACTTCCAGCGCCGCATTCAACCCATTAATCGCGGCCGGAAATCCGCCATACAGCGCCATCTGCCAAATCACCTCGCCAATCTCTTCGCGCGACAGCCCCGCCTTGCGCCCGCCTGCGATATTCACCTTCAGCTGTGGTTTGGTCTGTCCACCTGCGGCTGTCAGGGCGGCAATGGTGGCAATATAGCGATCGCGTAGTGCTAGCCCCTCGCGCCCATACTGGCGCCCATAGGCGAAATCCACCACCCCCTCGGCCATGCCTGGCACCAAATGCCCATAGCGCGCCTCTAGCGCCTCTTCCATGCCGGGGTTCAACTGCTCTGATAATGCGCGCCCCATCTCGGTTGTCTTATCTGTCATCACAAATCCTTAAAAAAAAATGGCCAGCGGGTCTCGCTGGCCATGAGGTTAATGTATGTTCTCGCCCGCGGGAACCTTGGGCTTTGCCCCCGCGCCATTGATCAGCAACCCGTTGGCATCTGCGCCAATCTTCACCGATGATCCATCCATCAAATCGCCCGCCAGCAATAATTCCGCCAGCGCATCCTGAACGTTCTTCTGGATCACCCGTTTCAAAGGGCGCGCACCGTACACAGGGTCATACCCCGCATCCGCCAGCCAAGTCTTGGCCGCCGCATCCACATCCAATGTGATCTTGCGTGTGGCCAATCGCGCCGCCAGAATCGCCAACTGAATATCAACAATCCCATCCATGTTTGCGCGACTTAGGCGCTCGAACAAGACGATCTCGTCCAAGCGGTTCAAGAACTCGGGGCGGAAATGGGCATTAACCGCATCCATCACCGCCGCCTTGGCCTCGGTGGCATCTTGACCATCAGGCAGAATGCTTAGGGCTTGTGATCCAAGGTTGGATGTCAAAATAATCAGCGTCTGCTTAAAATCCACAGTGCGCCCCTGACCATCGGTCAGCTGGCCATCATCCAAGACCTGCAACAGCACGTTAAACACATCTGGGTGCGCCTTCTCGACCTCGTCAAACAACAGCACCTGATAAGGGCGGCGGCGCACAGCCTCGGTCAACACCCCCCCCTCGTCATAGCCCACATACCCAGGAGGCGCCCCAATCAGGCGCGCTACACTGTGTTTTTCCATGAACTCGGACATATCAATGCGCACCATGGCAGAATCGTCATCAAACAGAAATTCCGCCAAGGCCTTGGTCAGCTCGGTTTTCCCAACCCCAGTTGGCCCAAGGAACATGAAAGAGCCCAAAGGCCGCTTGGGATCATTCAGGCCCGCCCGCGCACGGCGCACCGCATTGGAAACAGCGCTAACCGCATCCAACTGTCCGATCACCCGTTCGCCAATGGCTTGTTCCATACGCAGCAACTTGTCGCGTTCACCTTCCAGCATTTTGTCCACGGGGATACCCGTCCAGCGCTCGACCACAGATGCGATATGCTCGGGGCGCACGGCCTCGCCCACCATCACATCGTCACCGGCCTTCTCGGCCACGGCCAAGGCTTTTTCCAGCTCTGGTATCACACCGTATTGCAACTCGCCCATGCGGGCTAGATCACCGGCGCGCTTGGCCGTATCAAATTCGATGCGCATGTTGTCCAGCTCTTCTTTGATGTCGCGTGCGCCGGCCAATTTATCGCGCTCGGCCTGCCACTTTGCGGTCATCTCGCCAGACTTTTCCTGTAAAACCGCCAAATCGGTTTCCAGCTTGGCCAGTCGATCCTTGGATGCCGCATCACTCTCTTGCTTTAGCGCCTCGGCCTCGATCTGTTTTTGCAACAATTCGCGATCAATGGCATCCAGCTCTTCGGGCTTGCTGTCGACCTCCATGCGCAGACGGCTGGCGGCCTCGTCCATCAAATCAATCGCCTTATCAGGCAAGAATCGATCGGAAATATAGCGATGGCTGAGCACCGCTGCCTGTACCAATGCCGCATCCGACAGGCGAATACCGTGGTGCAATTCATATTTTTCCTTGATACCGCGCAGAATAGAAATCGTGTCTTCAACGGTCGGCTCTTCTACCATCACAGGCTGGAAGCGACGCGCCAATGCCGCATCTTTTTCCACATGCTTGCGATATTCATCCAGCGTGGTCGCCCCCACTGCATGCAACTCGCCGCGCGCAAGTGCAGGCTTGATCAGGTTGGCCGCATCCATTGCACCCTCGGATTTGCCAGCCCCTACCAGCGTGTGCATCTCGTCGATGAACAAAATAATTTCGCCGGCGGCCTCGGTCACCTCGGTCAAAATGGCCTTTAGCCGCTCTTCAAATTCACCGCGGTATTTTGCGCCGGCAATCAACGCGCCCATGTCCAGCGCCATCAAGGTCTTGTTCTGAATGCTTTCGGGCACATCGCCGTTGATAATGCGCAGCGCTAGCCCCTCGGCGATGGCCGTTTTCCCAACCCCCGGCTCTCCAATCAACACAGGGTTATTCTTGGTGCGACGCGACAAAACCTGCATGGTTCGCCGGATTTCCTCGTCGCGCCCAATGATGGGATCAATCTTGCCCGCACGTGCGCGCGCCGTCAGATCGGTTGCGTATTTTTTCAGCGCATCATAGCCATCCTCAGCGCTGGCACTATCGGCGGTGCGCCCTTTGCGAATATCATTAATGGCACCATTTAGCGCCTGTGCGGTTACCCCGCCTGCCTTCAACGCATCGGCGGCATTTGATTTCACCATACATAGCGCCGTCAGCATCCGCTCGGCTGGTACAAAACTATCACCCGCCTTCTTGGCGATCTTCTCGGCCTCGGCCAAGACTTTGGTGGTCTTGCCATCGATATACACAGAGGCATCGCCGGTCACTTGCGGCTGTTTGCGCAGAGAGGCCTCGGCGCTCTGCATCACTGCATCAGAATCCCCACCCGCCATGCGGATCAGGTTCGCGGCCAGCCCCTGCTCGTCATCCAACAGGGCCTTTAACAAATGCGAAGGCGTAAATCTTTGGTGGTTTTCACGTACTGCAATGGTCTGTGCCGCCTGCAACAGGCCGCGCGACCGCTCGGTGAACTTGTCTAAGTTCATGCTAACTCCTATCTAGGCACTTGCGGATTAAATAACGCCCTGAATAGGCACGTTTGGTGCAAGCCCAGACCTAAGATAAGGATTGCGAAAACGATGTGCAAGTGTAGGCTGATCACAGTTTCAAAGGAGCATATTATGAACAGCATTTCCACAATCCTTGGCGCGGGTCTATTAGGGCTGGGCGTGGCAGCGGCGGGGTATTTTGTATCCAATACCACCCTAAACGAGCGCACAGGTGCCAATACCGCACAGGTAAAGGGCCTGTCGGAACGTATTGTTCCCGCCGATGTTGGCACATGGAATTTGCATTACGCCAGCACAGGTTTTGATTACAACGCGGTAGGCGCCACCTTTGAAATCGCAGAAACCAACGCCGCACGCATCCGCGAGATCCTAACAGACGCTGGGTTTACACCAGACGAGTTCGCCTTCGCACCCCTGCGAAAATCAGACTACACAGAGCGCGACCACCAAGGCAACGTGACCCGTCAGTATTTCACCGTCGGTGGATCAGTGCGCATATCAACCAACAGCCCAGAGAAAATAGCCCCAGCCCGCGGCCCCGTTTTTATGCTGGCAACCGAGGGCATCGATGTCAGCGAAAATGGCATCGAATATGAATTCACCAAGCTTAATGATATCAAGCCAGATATGCTGCGCGAGGCCACCGAAAACGCTCGCATCGCCGCCAATGAATTCGCCGCAAACGCCGGCGTATCCGTGGGCGGTATCCAAAATGCATCCCAAGGCGGGTTTCAAATCCGCACGGTAAATAACAGCACCTCAGAATTGAATAAATTGGTGCGCGTGGTCACCAATATCACCTTCTATTTGGAAAACTAGCGCCCCACGCTTGACCCTGCGCCTCATTGTGCCAATAAGCGCAAGAACCAAAGGAGCAGAATATGACCGCTGATAACCGCCTGATCGTAGCCCTTGATGTACCAAACCTGCTAGATGCGGGCCAAATCATCGACAAGCTGGGCGATTCCGTTTCGTTCTACAAAATTGGCCTGGGCATGCTTACAGGCGGTGGGCTGGCATTGGCTAACGAGCTGAAAGAGCGCGGCGCTCAGGTGTTTCTGGATATGAAATTCTTCGATATCGGCGCCACGGTGACCAAGGCCGTGGCGGGTATTGCCCAATACGATATGGATTTCCTAACAGTGCACGGCGACCCCCATGTGGTGCGCGCGGCCGTGGCTGGACGCGGTGATACAGATATGAAAATTCTGGCCGTTACCATCCTAACATCCCTGGACCGCGATGATCTGGACGCCTGCCTGATCCAAGATGGCCGGGTGCAGGATCTGGTAATCGCGCGCGCTCGTAACGCGCTGCTGGCCGGTGCAGATGGCGTGATCTCTAGCCCCCAAGAGGCCGCATTAATCCGCGCCCTACCCGAGGCCAAAGGCAAGCTGATCGTCACCCCGGGCGTACGCCCCAAAGGCGCCGCACTAGGTGATCAAAAACGCGTGGCAACCCCCGCAACGGCCATCAAAGACGGCGCAGATCACATCGTAGTCGGCCGACCAATCTGGGCCGCCGATGATCCCCGCAAGGCCGCATTGGCCGTGATTGAAGAATTGAAGGGGGTTTAACCCCAAGCGCGTAACCGGAACCACCTGTTGATAAAACAGGCGGTTCCCCTCGACATTGCACCCTGCTATGTTCCCTCTATGTCCACCATCTGTCGCGATTGCCTGACCACTGTTCCCCACGCCCGCCGCTGTGCGGCCTGTGGCTCGCCGCGCCTATTGTCCCACCCAGAATTGTTTGACCTGCCCATTGCTCATATGGATTGCGATGCATTTTTCGCATCCGTTGAAAAACGCGATAACCCAGAGCTGCGCGACAAACCCGTGATCATCGGCGGGGGCAAGCGCGGGGTGGTCTCTACTGCTTGTTATGTAGCGCGTATTCGCGGGGTGCGCTCGGCCATGCCCACCTTTCAGGCCAAGCGCCTGTGCCCCGACGCGGTGTTCGTAGCGCCCCGCATGCAGGCCTATGTAGAGGCTTCGCGCCAAATTCGCTCTCTGATGGACGAACTGTCCCCCAACATCGAACCCCTGTCATTAGACGAGGCCTTTATCGATCTAACCGGCACAGAAAAGTTACACGGCGAAGCCCCCGCCCTGTCCATGGCCCGCCTTGTAAAACGCATGGAAGAAGAGCTGGGGCTATCCGGCTCTGTCGGGCTGTCCTACAATAAATTCTTGGCCAAAATGGCGTCTGATCTGGACAAACCCCGCGGATTTTCGGTGATTGGCCAACAGGGTATCACAGAGTACTTAGCCCCCCTACCGGTAAAGCTGATATGGGGCGTGGGCAAGGTCGCGCAAAAAACGCTGGAACAAGATGGCATTCGCACCTTCGGCGACATTCAGCGCCGAGAGCGCACCGATCTAGCCAAAAGATACCAATCTATGGGCGATCGGTTGTGGCATCTGGCCCGCGGCCTAGATTACCGCCACGTTAGCCCCCGCGCACCCGTCAAAAGCATATCCAAGGAAACCACTTTCCCCGAGGATATCAACGACATTGATCGCCTAGATGGCCACCTATGGCGATTGGCGGAACAGGTATCAGCCAGTGCCAAGACCAAGGGCTACATCGGCAAGGTCGTTACCCTAAAGGTCAAGCGCGCAAATTTCCAATCCCTAACGCGCCGCCGCACCCAACATTCCGCCACCCAAAGCGCCGAGGCGATTTACCGCGAGGCCCGCCATCTGCTGAACGATGTAATAGATCAGGCCCCCTTTCGCCTGATTGGCACTGGCATTAGCAATCTACAAAATGCTGACAATAGCAGCCAAGAGAGCGACATGCTGGAGACCCAAGACAGCAAGAAATCCGAGGTCGAACGCGCAACAGATGCCATCAAGCAACGCTTTGGCAAGGATGCGATCAAAAAGGGCCGCGCCCTGCGCTAGCTATTCTGCGGCCAACGGCAGCTCCAACGCATCCGAATTGGTCAACAGCGCAACAGCGGCAGCAATACGCGCCTGTGTTTCATCAAACTCTGCTGATTTCTCAACCCGCTGCTCGTCCATATACAGCCCGCGATCAATCTCGATCTGCACGGCATATTGCGCGGCAGTGGGGCGCCCGTAATGTTGCACAATATGCGCCCCCGCAAAGGGCACGTTGCGCGAAACCACAAACCCCTGCGCCACAAAGGCGGCCTCGATACTATCCACCACTGATCTGGCACAGGATGCCCCGAATCGATCCCCTAGCACGATGTCGGGCCGCGATCCCCCGCGCGCCACCATATTGGCGGTCGCCCCATGAGGCATAGAATGGCAATCCAACAGCAACGCATGGCCAAAAATCCGGCGCGTTTCATCCAACAACCCCTGCAAACGCCGGTGATAGGGGTGATAACAGGCCTCTATTCGTTCCTGTGCCTCGGCCATGTCCATCTTGCCGCTTTGGATGGGGCGGCCCTCGGCCACGACTCGTGGAATAACGCCAAGCCCAGAGGCCAGTCGCGGATTGACGGCGTTTGGCTTTATACCGCGAATCAATGCCGCATCAAATTCATCTGCCTGCCGGTTTAAATCCACATAGGCACGCGGGGCCACCGCAGACAAAAGCGGCGCCCCATAGCGCGGTGCAGAGCGAAACAGCTGATCCACAAAGGCATCCTCTGATTTGCGAATTTCTATGTTATTTAACAACGAATTAGCCAGAAAATCGGCAGGATAATCCCGCCCACTATGGGGCGAACTAAAGACAATCGGACACCCCTGTTCGGTGGGTTCGGTCAGTAAATATGCTGAATTTTCCATTGCCCTGTTTCTAGCCGCATAATCTTTATAAATCAAAGCCCTTGAACCTTTTGTGTTAATCCCCTAAAGAAACGGCTCACGAGGGGCGTGCCTGCATGTCTTTCTATCTTTTGGGGGCGTATAGCTCAGCGGGAGAGCACTTCGTTGACATCGAAGGGGTCACTGGTTCAATCCCAGTTACGCCCACCATAAGCGCCCTTAGGGGCACCGGATTTAACTAGGCGCATCGCTTGTCGGCTGATGTGCGAAAAAGGAGAAGGCCCATGAAGGTCAAAAGCTCACTTCGCTCGCTCAAGTCGCGCCACCGCGACTGTCGTATCGTTCGCCGCAAAGGCCGCGTATACGTGATCAACAAAACCCAGCCTCGTTTTAAGGCGCGTCAGGGTTAATCTGATCATCGCGATTATGAATTCAGGCCGCTCCTTCGGGGGCGGCTTTTTCATTTGAATAGGCAAATCTTGTGAAATTCGCACCACCCCCTTGATGCGCGAATCACGCCTTGCTAGAATCACCCTATGACCACCTGTTTGATGTTTAAAACAAACCCGCAAAAACACTCTGCTCGGTACTACCGTGTGGAAATCTGTGCCAACCTGTTTGAGGAATTTTCTGTGCTACGTGAATGGGGCGTTCGCGGGGGCAAGGGCCGTCAGGTCTTGAACCTGTTTCCCGATTTGATGAGCGCATCGCGCGCCGCAGATCGCCATCGCACCCAAAAATTGCGCGCAGGCTATCACCGCGTCTAGGTTATTTGGGTTTTGCGACGTGGTGCTTGACCCGACGCACCATGGCAAAAACCACCAATATCACCGGCACAACCAGGATTGCAGTCAGCTTGGTCTTCTCTAGGCCCAGATGTTGGGCCAATGGATATGCAAAATAGCTCAGCAGATTTACGGCATAATAGCTGATCGCCACCACAGACAACCCCTCCACCGTTTCTTGCAGGCGCAACTGTAACTCAGCGCGCCGATCCATCTGTTCCAGCAGGTCTTTGTTCTGGGCGGCGGTGCGTACATTTACCCGCGTGCCCAGCAAATCCACCGCGCGGGCCGCTCGATCCGAGATATCGCGCAGACGCGCCTGTGCCGCGCCACAGGTACGCACGGTTGGGTTAAAGCGGCGCATCATAAATTCAGCAAAGGTTTGGCGCCCCTGAAAGCGTGTCTCGCGCAGAACCTGTGTGCGCTGTGCGACCAAGGCGGCGTAGGCCTCTCCCCCCGCAAAACGATACGCATGCTCAGCATTTAAAAACTCGATCTCGGATGACAGCGCCATCAGACGCTCCAGCGCCTCTTCGTGGCTCTTTTCCCGCTCGGCAATTGCTTTCACCAGCTCGGCCAATTGGCGATCCAATTCCGTTAGACGCGCAAACACATGTTTCGCAATAGGCAAGGTCAGCATGGCCATGGCGCGGTAGGTTTCTATTTCTAACAGCCGTTGTGTAATGCGCCCCAAGCGATGCGACCCCGTAGACCCCACAGGCAATAGCCCAAAACGGATGAACCCGTCCCGATCCGCTTTGAAATCACTGGCAATCACAGCATTTTCATCCAACACATAAGCGCTGGCCAAGCTTTCACTCTGGAAATGTTTTGCAAATTCGGTGACCACCAGCTGCTCGACATCCCGTTTGGCGCTTGGGGGGTAAACCGCCACCTTGCATTGCGTCAGCACCTGTCCCCCGACCCGATCCAGCCATGATTGCGGAAACAAATCCCATGCGCTGTTGTCCATAGCGGTGGCCTCTTCGCCCTCGACAAAAATCGTATAGGTTACAAATTCGGTATGGCGTTCCCAGCGCAGAGATACCAATTCCGCGCGTCCCTTATAATACCAATCACTGATATCGCCATGCACGCCCAAATGGGCGATCAGCTCTTGCAGCTCCGCCGTTTGATTCTCTGATGGGGTCAGTGCCAGATAGGCCACCTGCGCAGGGGCCCTGATCACAGGAAAGGGGCGCGCATGTAATTCATTGTTCAACGTTGCACGCAACGGGTGATCAGACAGGGGCATAGGGTTCTCCAACCTCAAAAAATGTCAATCTGGCCCCAGTCATGCGCAAAATCACAGCTCAGGAGGTCGCAAAAGCGACTATTTCCCGCCCTTGGGGTGCAATTTCAGCACATCCGCCTGCCCATCCGAAGCCAATTCATCAAAATCAAATCGATCCAGACGATGCGCACGGTTGCCCGCCTTGGTCGCCGAAATCTTGATCTCTTCAATATCTTTGCTCGCCATGGCGAAATGCTTGTCCAGATTGCCCACACGCGCACCCAACCGTTCCACATCTTTGTACAGCGCACCCAGCTCTTTGCGAATCGCGCCGGCCTGTTCGCGCATACGCGAATCCTTTAGCACTGCGCGCATGGTGTTCAGCGTGGCCATGCAGGTGGTAGGCGATACAATCCACACCCGCGCATCAAAGCCCTCGCGCACCACCTCGGGGAAATTGGCGTGCAATTCAGCGTAGACCGCCTCGGATGGCAGGAACATCAACGCCCCATCGGCGGTTTCGCCCTCGATGATATATTTGCCGGCGATATCCTTGATATGTTTGCGCACATCGGCCTTTAGGCGGCGGGCGGCCTCGGTAACCTCGCTTTGGGTTTGTGCGGCGCGTAACAATTCATAACCCTCAAGGGGGAATTTGCTATCTATAACAATCGGGCCAGGAGGATTGGGTAAATGCACCACACAATCCGCCCGTTTGCCATTGCTAAGGGTATATTGAAACGCATAGCTATCGGGCGACAAAGCCTTGGAAACAATATCGTTCAGCTGAATTTCGCCAAATGCCCCGCGGGTTTGCTTGTTCGATAGGATATCCTGCAGGCTAAGAACATCGCCTGACAGTTTCTCGATATTGTTCTGTGCCTTATCAATTGTTGCCAGACGGGTTTGTAACTCACCCAGCGAATGCGCGGTGCGCTTGGCCGATCCATGCAGGCTGTCACCCATGGTGCGTTGCACCTCTTCTAGGCGTCGCTCTAGGGTATTTATCATGGTTGCCTGCGCGGCTACCTGCGCATCCGACACGCTGCGTAATCCCCCCGCCAGACTGTGCTGGCTTTCGTTCAGGGTCTTTACGGCCTCGTTTACGTAGCTCATCTGTTGCGCCAGCGGCTGAATAGCCCGCGCAGATTTCCCATTGGCCCGCAACCCCATAAACACCATCACCAACAACAGACCAAACAGCCCAAACCCGATCGCCGCAGCCAAGACCACAGGGTCGCTAAAATCCAGAACCATTTCGCCAATTTGTATCATCTGCGTCCAAACAACTTTTCTATATCCGCCAATTTCAATTCTACATAAGTGGGCCGCCCATGGTTGCATTGCCCAGAATGCGGGGTTGCCTCCATTTCGCGCAATAGCGCATTCATCTCATCGGCGCGCATTACCCGGCCAGATCGGATAGAGCCATGACAGGCCACGCGGCTAAGGATCGCCTCTAGCTGCTCTTTCACCGTCTGGGTCTGCGCAAGGTCTGCCAGCTCGTCCAGAATATCGCGCACCATCGCCCCCGCATTCACCTCGCCCAAGATCGCTGGCGTCTCGCGCACGGCAATCGCCGTAGGGCCGAACCCCTCGATCCCCAGACCAAAGCGTGCCAATTCACCCGCCGCATCCAACAGCGTTGCGCGATCCGCCTCGGACAGCTCTACCACCTCTGGGATCAACAGCGCCTGCGCGGCCACGCCATTATCCGCCATCTGCTGTTTCAGCTTTTCATAGACCAGCCGCTCATGGGCGGCATGCTGATCCACAATAACCATTCCATCCTTGGTCTGGGCTACAATATAATTCTCGTGCAACTGTGCGCGCGCCGCCCCAAGGGGTAAATCATCAACCAAGACGTCCTGCTCGATCACGTCCTCGACACGGCCAGATACCGCCCCCTGTGTTTCGGCAAACCCGCCCTGCATTGGCGACGGCGCTAGGGGGCGATACTCTGGTGCAGACTGTCGCATCTGATACAGGGGGCGTATGTCCTTATCGTGGGGCGCTATTTGCGGTGCGCTAAACGCCCCCAATGTGGCATCCGCCACCGTGGTGGATGCGCGATGCCCCGCCCCAGTTAGCGCATGGCGAAGCCCCGATATCATCAACCCACGCGCCAGTCCTGGCTCTCGAAACCGGACTTCGGCCTTGGCGGGGTGCACATTTACATCCACCTGTTCGGGGTCACACTCTAGAAACAGCGCCACCACAGGATAGCGCCCCGCGTGCAAGAAATCAGAATAGGCCCCCCGCAGCGCGCCAATTAACAATTTGTCCTTAACGGGCCGGCCATTCACAAACAGGAATTGCGCCATGGCATTGCCCCGCGAAAAGGTCGGCAGGCTAGCATAGCCCGTCAGGCTCATACCATCACGTGTCGCATCCACGGGCAGACAGTTATCCGCAAATTCCGCCCCCAATACACTGCGCAATCGCCCATGCAACGCATCAAACAGATCGCCGCTTTCTGGATCAGCACGAAATACCACGCGCCCAGCACCCCCACCCGATACATCGCGTAGGGTAAACCCGATGGATGGCTCTGCCATAGCCAAACGTTTTATCACATCGCTAATCGCACCAGCCTCGGCGCGATCCGTGCGCAGAAATTTCAACCGCGCAGGCGTTGCGTGAAACAGGTTGCGCAATTCAACCACCGTACCATGGGGCGTGGCCACAGGCCGCACAGGCGCAATCACGCCGCCATCCACCACGATTTCCGCACCGCTCGCCGCATTGGCCACACGAGATTTCACCGACAGGCGGCCAACCGCCCCCATCGATGGCAGGGCCTCGCCACGAAATCCAAAGCTGCGAATATTCAACAAATCCGTGCCATCAATTTTCGAGGTCGCATGGCGCGATAGCGCAAGGGGCAATTGATATTCAGGAATGCCATGCCCATCATCAGATACGCGGATCAGCGTCTTGCCCCCATCGGCATAGGCAATTTCGATGCGCCGTGCCTGTGCATCAATGGAATTCTCTACCAATTCTTTGATCGCGGACGCAGGGCGTTCTACCACCTCGCCTGCGGCAATTCGATTTGCCGCCGCATCATCCAGTTGGCGGATTTCAGGCAAATCAGGGCTTATTTGGGGGGCAGAAATATCCATGCCACTAGGGATAGCATAGGTGCGCGCGATTCGACATGGAATTCGCGCGCACCCAAGGGCAATTAGTTGGCGCTGGTTAACCCAACAGGTTTACCAACCACGACAAAATGCAAATCATCCGCGCGCATCAGACGGGCGGCCACGCGCTTGATATCCTCTTGGGTCACGGCATTGATATATCCGTTGCGCTTTTTGGGATAATCAATTGGGAAATTATCCATTTGACTATAACGTAATAACCCAGCGATTTTCGCATTCCCATCAAACCGCAGAGGATAATTGCCGGTCATATATTTCTTGGCCGCGTCCAGCTCGGCTGCGCTGACACCCTCGGCCGCCATACGCGCCCATTCTGCCTTTACGATTTCAATCGCCTCGCCAATACTATCGTTGCTGGATGAAACAGAACCACCGTAATACTGTGCAAAATCCATCGACGCTAAATAAGAGTATATCCCATAGGTTAGGCCGCGCTTTTCACGCACCTCACTGGTCAGGCGAGATGTAAAGCCGCTGCCGCCCATAATGTGATTCATCACAAATGCAGGGAAAAAATCCGGATCATCCTGAGCAATACCCTGATGTCCCCAAACAGCCACCGATTGGGGGGTGTTGAAATCCACCACCGTCACACCACCTTCGGCCTGAAAGGTGATCTCGTTCGGCATTGTGGGGCCTGTTTCAGGCAAATCCCCCAGCAAATGATCCAGAACCGGGCCCAGTTCTGCCGCGGTGATATCGCCAACCACACCGATAAACATGCGATCCTTGGTCATGCTACGCCGATGGGCATCGCGCATGTCTTGCTGTGTTAGCGCCCCGATGGTCTTAAGCGTGCCCTGATAAGTTCGTGCATAGGGATGGCCAGCATAGGCCACAGCACTAAAGGCATCACCTGCGATTTCATTGGGGGTTTTGGCGCGGCGGGCCACAATGGATTGCACCTGTGCCTTAGTGCGTTCAAAGGCCGTGTCATCAAAGCTAGGCTGTGTCAGCGCCAATTTCCACAGGTCAATCGATGCATCCATATTTTCCTTCAAAAACTGTGCGCCGGTCAAAACGTTTTCTTTGCTGGAATCAAACGAGAAACTGCTGGCCAGTGCCTCGGCCGCCTGGCGAAAGGCCACGGAATCCAAGTCCCCCGCCCCCTCTTCTAACAGCCCAGCCATTAGATAAGTTGATCCCAGTTTATCGTCAGGCTCGGTCAACGAGCCGCCCTTGAATCCGATTTCGATCGAGACCATCGGGATCGAAGGCTCACTCACCAACCATGCGGTGATGCCACCGGGCGAAACAACCTCTTCGATATCAATTTCTGCAACAGCAGGCAAAGCAAGGCTGATAAATGCGCATACAGCGCTGATAATTCTGATCATTATTTTGTCTCCTGTGGCGCACGGAACCAGCCGGTAACAGACGCATTTTCATTCAAAACGGTACGCGCGGCCTGCATAACATCCTCGGCGGTGACCGCGGCCAATAGGGCGGGCCATTCCTGCACATCCTGTACTGTTAACCCAGAGGTCAGCGCCTCGCCATAGCGGCGCGCAACATCGCTTTGGTTATCCAAGGCGTAGATCTCAGCGGCCTTCATCTGGGTTTTGATCCGCGCCAGATGCTCCACATCCACACCCTGAACCAAAAATTCAGCCAAGGCGGCATCTAGCGCCTCTTCTAAATCCTGTAGGCTAACGCCCGCCGCAGGCACCGCATACAGGCCGAATCCATCGCGATCATAGGACATGCCGGAATGCCACGCGGCCTGATTGATGGCCACTTTCTGTTCCAGCTGTAATTTTTGACCCAAGAATGAGGTCACACCAGACCCGCCCAACAATTCCGCAAACACCCGTAATGCCGCCGCTTCGGTCTGATCGCCGCTCTTGCGGTTGGCGGATAAGTATTCGCGGATCACATAGGGCTGGCCCACGCGCGGATCTTCGAAAATCGTATGAATAGGCGCGCGCTTTGGGGGCTCTTGGGGGCGCACACGTTTGGTGATGGCATCGGATGGGATGCGCGGGCCGTAATGCTCTTGGGCCAAGGCCAACACATTTTCAGGCTCTACATCCCCTGCCACAATCAAAATAGCATTGTTTGGCGCATAGTATTTCTTGTAGAAATCCAGCGCATCCTCGCGGGTCAGGTTCTCGATCTCGTGCATCCAGCCAATCACCGGAGTACCGTACGGATGATTGGCATACATCAGGGCAGACCGATGTTCAGAAAACAATGCGCTGGGGTTGTTCTCGGTACGCGAATTGCGCTCTTCGATGATCACATCACGCTCTGGCAAAACCTCTTCCTCGGTCAGATTTAGGTTTTGCATGCGATCAGATTCGATCTTCATCATCAACGGCAGACGATCCGCCGATACCCGCTGAAAATACCCCGTGTAATCAAAAGAGGTAAAGGCATTTTCGCTCCCTCCATTGGCAGAGACGATTTCCGAGAACTCGCCCGGGGCTAAGTCATCCGTGCCCTTAAACAGCAAATGTTCCAAAAAATGCGCAATACCGGATTTACCCGCTGGCTCATCCGCCGCGCCAACGCGATACCACAGCATATGTGTCACCACGGGGGCGCGATGATCCTCGATCACCACAATTTCTAGACCATTGTCCAATTCAAAGGTGCTAACCTCGCCTAATGCCAAGGCGGACGTGCCACATAGACAACACGCGGTGATCAATTTCGCTAATTTTGCAATCATAATATTTCCCGTTTGTTCACGATCAAGTTAGCCGCCCAGCGCCAATACGCAAGCGTTCCCAACGAAATCGTGAGCGAATATCAGGAATTATTCAATAGCCTTGGGTGAAGTCGGGGTGCCTATGCCCAAACGACGCATCCGTAACAGCTCGGCCTCGCTATCCAACAGCTCGTCCGCATAGCGGTCTTGCTCGATATCTACGTTAAACAGGCGTTCCAGAACCTTGCCTTTGTTACGGCGGCGGAATTCCGCATCCTGCGCGGCCAATTCGGCGCGCACATTCTCGGCCACACCGTAACGCGTGGCGGCATTCAGCAATGCGCGCTCGGATGCGGGAATGGTGGTAGAATCAATGCGCGCGGCCTTGCCGCCCAGCGCGGTTACCGCATCGGCCAGCGGGCGCTGATCGGCACGGTTGCGCACGCTGCTGTCTGGCTCAGGCAATGTCGTTAAATCATCTGGGTATTCCAATGGCTTGGTCGGAAGCACCCCAAATTCGTCTGGCCCCTTGCCACCCTTGCCCGAACAGGCCGTGATGCCAATACCAATCAGGCCAACCAAAGCGATTTTTACAACAATGTTCATCGTATTAAATTCCAAACTAGCTGCGGCCTGTTTACCCCAAAGATCCCCAGAGGTCACGCCCGTTTCTGAAACCGCTCTGAAAACAGAATGATCCCGATAATCCCCGCAAAAACCCAAACATCCGCCAGATTAAACACATAAGGATTGTAAATGCCACAACAGGACATATTCAGAAAATCAACCACCGCGCCATAGATCACGCGATCCAGCGCATTGCCCAGCGCACCGCCAACAACCATCCCAACACACAAACAAGCCATCCAGCCGCTATACTGGCGTGACCACCACAACAGATAGCCGCTGACCACCACCGCAAATGCGGTTAGCACCCAGCGCATGGTATCCGCCCCATTGGCAAACAGGCCAAAATTAATACCCTCGTTCCACGCCATTTTGAACATCAAATAGGGGTCAAAGATTTCGATCACCCCGACATCATCCAAATTCAGAGGCCCTAGAACATAGGACTTACTGACCTGATCCAGTAGGAAAAAAACAACCGATATGAACAGGGTCGTGCGCATGATCAATGACGGAAATGGCGCATGCCAGTAAACACCATGGCAAGCCCGGCCTCATCAGCCGCCGCAATAACCTCGTCATCGCGCATAGAACCACCGGGCTGTATGATCGCCGTGGCGCCAGCCTCGGCGGCGGTTAGCAATCCATCAGAGAAGGGGAAAAACGCATCAGATGCCACAACAGACCCTTGGGTCAACGGGGCAGGCAATCCCAGCACGTCGGCCATATCTTGGGCCTTGCGTGCAGCAATGCGCGTGCTGTCTACGCGGCTCATCTGCCCCGCACCAACACCCACGGTGGCGCCATCCTTCACATAAACAATCGCATTGGATTTGACGTGCTTTGCAACTTTCCATGCAAAGAACATATCCTTCAGCTCCGCCTCGCTTGGCTGTTTCTTGGTCACAACCTTCAAATCATCCATGCCGATGAACCCATTATCGCGATCTTGGATCAAATAGCCGCCCGATACCTGACGCCATGTCTGGCCCGCCGCCAAAACATCCGGCAAACCACCGGTGGTTAGCAGGCGCAGGTTCTTCTTGGCCGCGAAAACTGCCTTGGCTTCATCTGTGGCCTCCGGAGCGATCACCACCTCTGTGAAAATGTTGCAAATCTGCTCGGCTGTGGCACCGTCCAATGTTTGGTTCAGCGCGATAATGCCGCCAAAGGCAGATGTCTGATCGCATTGGAATGCTTTCTCGTACGCCTCGGCCAATGTGGCACCGCGTGCCACGCCGCATGGGTTAGCGTGTTTGATAATTGCAACCGCCGGCCCATCTTTGGGGTCAAATTCCGCCACCAATTCAAATGCCGCATCGGTGTCATTAATATTGTTGTACGATAGCGCCTTGCCTTGATGCTGGGTGGCTGTGGCCACGCCCGCGCGCTCAGACCCATTAGAATAAAAACTGGCCGATTGATGCGGGTTTTCACCATAACGCATCTCTTGTACAAATTCGCCAGCAATCGCACGGCGCCGCGGGGCCGCCTTGCCAATCGCGCCCGCCATCCATGTGGATACCGCCGCATCATAGGCCCCCGTACGCGCATAGGCGCATTGGGCCAATTCCTGACGGAAGGCCAAATCAGTCGCGCCCTCATTGGCCTTCATCTGATCAATCAGCCCATCATAGTCCTGCACATCCACAACCACAGATACAAACCCGTGGTTTTTAGCCGCCGCACGGATCATCGCAGGGCCACCAATATCGATGTTCTCGATGCAATCATCATAATCGCCACCCTTGGCAACCGTTTCCTCAAACGGATACAGATTAACCACCAGCAAATCGATTGCCCCAATGCCATGTGCATCCATGGCCGCAATATGATCATCATTATCACGTAGCGCCAACAAGCCCCCATGCACCATCGGGTGCAACGTCTTTACACGCCCATCCATCATCTCTGGAAAATTGGTAATCTCGGACACATCGCGCACGGCCAAACCTGCATCACGGATCGCCTTGGCGGTCCCACCCGTTGATAGCAATTCCACCCCCTGCGCATCCAGCGCTGTCGCCAGCTCTATTAATCCAGTTTTGTCAGAAACAGACAAAAGTGCGCGGCGAATTTTAACAAGATCTTGGGACATTGGGCAGCATTCCTTTAGCAATCATAGGGCGGCGCTATTCGTCTAGACGGATCAGCGACCATTCGATGCCGCCCTCATAGTCGATTGCTTTGCCAGATACCACAACCTGTTTGCTATTGCTGGGATTTAAACGGCCATATCGCATATATTGGCTGGGTTCGATGGCTATTTTGGCCCCATTCGCGCGCAAAACCCACAATTCACCCGATGGCAGGGTGATGGTCACGGCGGTGTCCTTCATGCCCAATTCCGCCCGCACACGTGGATGCAAATGAAAGCGAATAGCAAAGGGAATAGATTTCGCCCCGCGTGCCTGCAACCAACGCAGATAGGCCTGTTGATGCGCCCGCCCCTCTGCCACTACAGAATCCTTGCCGCGTAAAAACATGCCATCGCGCGCCAGTTCCAATGATCGGTAATGGCGCAGGCCATGGCTGTCCTCAAACCCACCATGTGACGCGGCGATCATCTCGAAATCCGCATTCTCACTGCGCTCATACAGCGGCTCTTGGACCACCGGCCTCTTGGCATCCGTGCGCTCAGGGTTGTGATTGGCCACACATAGGGTGCTATGGGCCGCCACAGATCGGCTCAAAATTCCTGGCACCTCGCCAAAAATCTCGCCCGGCCCCACATTTACAATCAAAGGCTGACGCCCCCAAGACATCTCAAACGCCAGCGCCGAGAATGACTGATCACGACCAATGGTCTGTGGCCCAGTGTCCATCAATAGCGTGCTCTTGCCGTGGCGCATCCGCTGATACCCCATGGCGTTTTTATCCAACGCAGGCAGGCGGATTTCCGCATCCGCCAGCGATTGATCCAAACGCCCCTCCATGCCACGCCCACCGCCGTGGAAATGGCCCAATCCCCCATCCCCCAGACGCAAGGCCCGCAACACTGGCACAATGCGCTCCATGGCCAGTAAATGCATGCGCTCGGGCTTCTTGCCGGCCTCGTTAATGCCATGGGCAGCCCAGGCAAGCGAGGTGAATATCTGCATCAGTTCTTCTGGGTTGCGAGATGGGATTGCGCCATCTATCCCAATATAGATCTCGCATTCCTTGGCCAGCCCCCGCACGGCCCCCGCCAGATGCCGCTCTTTGGCCTCTAGGGCCAGCCCGCAATAGATCAAGCCTGTCAACGCTTCGAACCGCGCCGCACCTCGCGGGGCCGCCCGCCAGCGGCGCGCTAGGAAATCCGCCTGTTGCCCCAGCATTTTATAATATTTCTGTTGTTGATCCGCCTCTTCTTTGGCCAAGAGCATCAGCGCATGATTTATCACCCGCACCACGCGACGCCCCGCCAATTGCGGTGTCCAACCTTCGCCACGCCCCGCACCATAGAGATCAATCCAGCGCCACAGCCACTCTTTGGTCAGGCGGCGCGCATGGGCGCTGCCCTCGGCGGCCAAATGATCCATCCAGCCAAACCCGTGCAGGGCACGTTCAAATTCCACATCCGGCGCGGATAAATCCCAGATAGATTTCCCGGGGGCCTCGACAATACTGCCAGCAAACAGAAAATACCCCGCCATCAATTGCGTGCCGCGCGCGGGCACCCCGATCGAGCGCGGCTCTGGCTGAACAATAAAGGCAGATGCCGCGCGCGAGAAAACGCTGCGCCGCGCCGCTATCTTATTGCCAATGTTTTCACCTAAGAGTCCCATGCATCCGCTTTATCGTTTTAAAAAGCTTACGATGCCTTTTTAAACTTGGCTACGAAAAACCCATCCATACCACCTGCATCTGCCCAAAAATCAGGGCGCAGGCGGATTTGTCCTGCCGCATTGGCCATCATCGGCTCCAGCCCCAACTGTGGCGCATCCAGCGCTACGGGGACGACATCGATCTCTTGCTTGGCCAGCCAATCCGCATGGCCCTCGCCCTCGGCGGCAAATAGGCTACAGGTCGAGAACACCAGCTCCCCGCCAGGCGCCAGCCATTCACAAGCCTTGGCCAATAAATTGCGCTGAAGCTTCAATAACTCGGCCAGATCAAAATTTGCCTTGGCAAAGGGCAGGTCAGGATGGCGGCGAATCGTGCCGGTCGCAGAACAGGGCGCATCCAATAGAATCGCATCAAATTTCGCATCAGGTTTCCAGCCCAGCGCATCCGTCACCACCGATTTTGCCCGCAGGCCCGTGCGCTCTAAATTCGCCTCTACGCGCCGCATTCTGTGCTGTGAAATATCCAGCGCCGTTACATCCGCACCCGTCGCCGCCAGCTGCATGGTCTTGCCACCGGGTGCCGCACATAGGTCTAAAACCCGCATGCCCTCAACCACGCCCAGCGCCAGTGCCGGAATGCTGGCCGCGGCATCCTGTACCCACCAAGATCCCGTCTCGAACCCTGGCAATTCGGTAATCTGCCCTGCGCGCTGCAAACGCACAGACCCATTGGGCATCAGCTGACCACCCAGCGTTTTTGCAAATTCGCCCGCCTCTTTGGGATCACGGCATGTGATGTCCAGCGGCGCGCCGCCTTGATGGGCCAACTCAATCGCCGCGATCTGCTCCTTGGTGGCGATTTTTTTCATCTGCCCGACAAAGGCCTTAGGCAATGCTTGGGGGGCTGTTTTGGCGAACTCTGCCGCGCCCTCGTCCGCCACCTTACGCAATACCGCATTGGCTAGGTTCTTCAAATGTGCCGTTTTTTGTTTGCGCTTGGCCATGGTTACTGCGCTGTCCACCGCCGCGTGGCTGGCGATGCCATCCACCAATATTTCTGCCGCCGCCACCCGCAGAATATTCAACAGAGCAAAGGGTGTCTTCTTGGTCAGGTATTTATCCAGTACCGCATCCAAACGATCCAGATTACGCAGCGTGGTCGCCGCCAGCGATTGCGCCCGCGCCCGCGCCGATGGTTCCAAATCCACCAAAGGCCCATCCTCGGCACCAACCAAATCGATCAACAGCCGTTTTTCCATCAAAACAGCGTGCAATAGGCGCACAGCGGCCTCTCGGGCATAGATTCCAGCATTGGACATTTGCGTCTCTTTCCATAGGTGTTTAAACTGCCTTATATCAACACTGCCCCAAGAAACAGAGTGAAACGCATGTCCGATGAAAAATCCAAGCGCCTAGCAGAGGCCGCTGAGCGCGCCCTAGCAGAGGCAGCCGCACGTAAAGCCACCCTAGACGCACAGGAATTGCCACTGGAACTGGGCGGGCGCAACGGGCCAGAACCCACCCGTTTTGGCGATTGGGAACGCAAGGGTATCACCTCGGACTTTTAACGGGGATTTCTAAAATTTTCGCTATTTTTGGCTTGGGGATTCATTGTTGAACAACCCCCTGCCCCTAGGTTTCCAATAACTCTGGAGACCCTTATGATACACCCGTTGAAATTACCCATTCTTCTAGGATTAATCGCCTGTATACCTAGCCAAACATCCGCTGAAACCCCAGAAAACCGCGTCTGGTTCACATGGGAACGCCAACGGGCAATCCCCCAGCTTTGTGAACAAAAAAATCACTGCACCCCGATTCGTGAATTCATCACCCGCCTGATCGAGGAACCAGAGACCCAAAAGGCCGAGCAAATGACCGGTTCGCTGGATCGCCTGATAAAAATGCGCAAACAACCAGTGGAACATCCAGAGGCCCCAAATTGGTGCGCCCACACCGATGCACAGAAAATACTGGGCTTTGACGCAGAACATTGGCCCCTGGCCGAAAAACTGGTCGCCCTGCGCGGATTAGAAGGGGTCTATATTAATGTCGAAGGCCTGAAGGGCCCAGCGAACTTCGAAGGCCCATTTGGCCCCAAGGTACAGGCAACAATCGCCCGCAAGTTCCGCGAAAACGGGATAAAATTGCTAACCGAGGAGGAAATGGAACAAACCCCCGGCAAACCACATATGAATATCTATTTCTCGAACACCAATCCCGACACGGGCTGTTGGTTTAGTGTCTTTTCCAGCGTCAGCCAAACCATGCTGTTAACCCGCAATCACACCATCAAGGTCAAGGCAGGCAGTTGGGGTTTTTCGGGCGGCTATTCCGCTGATCATCCAGATCGCGCAGAATTCGATGCTATTATGCTGGTCGTTGACAGATTCATATCTGATTTCAAAACCGCCAATAGCACCGCCGCCAAGTCCGATAAATAACGTGATCTATAGCCCAAGCACATCCATCATGTCATAGGCGCCGGCCTTTTTGCCCTGCCCCCAAAGCGCCGCGCGCAATGCACCGCGGGCAAAAATTGTGCGATCCGTTGCCATATGACGCAAGACAATGCGTTCGCCCGCTGCCGCAAACATTACATCATGCTCGCCCACAATATCGCCGCCACGTACCGCATGAAACCCAATGTCGCCACGGGTGCGCGCGCCGGTAATACCATCACGTCCCCGATCAGATACCGCATCCAGATCCACTCCGCGCCCATCTGCCGCCGCTTGGCCCAGCATTAGGGCCGTGCCTGATGGTGCATCAACCTTGTGGTGGTGATGGGCCTCAGTGATTTCGATATCAAAATCCTCGTCCAATGCGGCGGCAACCTTTTGCGTAAGCTTGGTTAGCAAATTCACCCCAAGGCTCATGTTACCCGCGCGTATAATTGGTGTCTGTTGGGCAAAACGATCCAGCGCAGAAATATGCGCTTTGTCCATACCCGTGGTGCCGATCACATGCACAATCCCCGCATCCACCGCCAGCGCCGCATGGGCCAATGTGGCCTCTGGCGATGTGAAATCAATCACCGCATCCGCCCCTGCAAAGGCCACCTTTGGATCATCAAGCACCAACACCCCATTCGCAGAACCGCCCATCATCTGGCCCAGATCCTGTCCAACCCAAGCATGCCCCGCACGCTCGGTCACGGCAACCAATCGCGCCTTATCACTGCTCAGCACCGTGTTGATCAACATCTGGCCCATACGCCCAGAGGCGCCGACAATAACAATAGCAGGTAGATTAGACATAACGTTCTCCATTTTCTTGCCCCCATCTAGCCTGTCACGCCCCCAAAGGCAAAGCCCAGCTTGCGAGCGGGCGCGAAAACCACTAAACCGCGCCAAAGCAGGAGCACATGATGGCTAAAAACGATCAAAACCAACCCCAAGGCCCCAGCCAGCGACAGCTGCGCGTAGGGGAATTGATTCGCCGTGCCGTGGCCGATATTTTGATGCGCGGTGATATCCACGATCCAGATTTGGCCCATGTATCCATCACCGTGGGCGAGGTGCGCCCAACGCCAGATTTAAAAACCGCGTTGGTTTTTGTACTGCCCTTGGGTGGTGAAAACGCCAGCGCCGTGATTGATGCGCTAAACCGCAATACCTACGAGGTGCGCCGCGCCATGAATAAATCTGTGGCACTGAAATTCTCGCCCAAGCTCAAATTCGTGCTCGACACCACATTCGATAATCTAGATGAAACCCGCCGCCTGCTCTCGCTGGATCAGGTGGTACAGGATATCAGCACCGAGGATTGATCCTCGGCACATAAGGCAATACCCCATGGCAAGACGCAAAAAAGGCAACCGCGTAAACGGTTGGCTGTTGATTGATAAACCTGCGGGCATCACCTCTTCGGCGGTGGTGAATAAGGTGAAATGGGCGCTAAATGCGCAAAAAGCAGGCCATGCGGGCACCCTTGACCCAGAGGCGACCGGCCTTTTGGCCGTGGCATTGGGCGAGGCCACCAAGACCGTTCCCTACGTAACCGACGGGATGAAGGCCTATACCTTTATCATCCGCCTAGGTCAGGCCACCAATACCGATGATGCCGAAGGCGAGGTGATCAGCGCCAGCGATACGCGCCCTACAGATACGGACATCGAACAGGCCCTAGGCCAGTTCATCGGCGACATCCAACAGATCCCACCGCAATTTTCTGCGGTGCGTGTAGATGGCCAGCGCGCCTACAAATTGGCCCGCGATGGCGAAGAGCTGGATCTGCATGCGCGTGATCTGTTTGTCGAGGATCTAAAATTGGTCTCTCGCATAGACGATGATCACGCAGAGCTGGAACTGATCTGTGGCAAGGGTGGCTATGTGCGCGCAATTGCCCGCGATCTGGGCGCATCGCTTGGATGCTTTGCCCATGTGAAAACACTGCGCCGGATTTGGTCTTGCGCGCTAGATGTCGAGGATGCAATTCAATTTACCCTGCTGGACGAGCTGGCAAAACAGCCTGAATTGCTGGAATATCTGCACCCGTTGGAACTGGGTCTGGCCGATCTGCCAGAATTGCATTGCCGCATCGAAGAGGTGCAAAAGCTGCGCAATGGCAACCCGGCCATGGTCACCCACGCCGATCTGGAATACGGCGACGAGGCATGGGTATCGTGCAACGGCGAGCCATTGGCCATCGGCACCTACAAGGCCGGCCAAATCCACCCCAGCCGTGTCTTCGTGCCAGAATGATCACCCGCACGCATATCAAAGATGATGCGCCCTCTACGGCGCTCTACTCTGATTGTGAAAAATACCGCTATGCCCTGACCCGCACATGGGATGCAGATGGGCAAAAGGTGCTGTTTGTGATGCTGAATCCCTCCACCGCCACCGAGGTGCAAAACGACCCAACAGTCGAGCGATGCGAGCGGCGCGCCCGCGCGCTGGGTTATGGGGCGTTTCGGGTCTGCAATATATTCGCCTATCGCGCCACGGATCCACGCGATATGCGCGCCCAACCCGATCCGATTGGCCCAGAAAATGATGCCACGATCCTAAAGGCCGCAGGCTGGGCCGATGCAATCATCTGTGCATGGGGCACACATGGCGCGCATATGAACCGTGGGCCACAGATGGAGGCTGTATTACGCCAGCAAACCCTGCCCCTCTCACATCTGGGCCTGTCCAAGGCCGGCCACCCCAAACACCCTCTGTATATCAGCTACAGCGTCACCCCAGTGCCATGGGATGTACCGCGCTAACCCGCATCACCTGTGATTTTGCTTGCTTTTGATGGGTATTAACCTACCAATATGCTGAACAGCGCCCCCGCCATAACAGCGCGCATCATTCCATATATGGGCCCCAAAATGAACGATCAAACCAAAGGCATTTTGTTGGCCATACTGGGCGTTTTGTTCATCGTACCCGATAGCCTGTTCATTCGGCTGATCAGCGCCGATGCCTATACCATCATTGTCTGGCGTAACTTTTTCTCTGGGGCCTTTATTTTCACAGGGCTGCTGGCGTACCACCGCGGGAACCTGTGGCGCATCTATGCCGGCACGGGGCGCAACGCGCTGATGTTCTGCCTGTTTCTGGCCTGTAGCGCGCCCCTGTTTACGCTGGCGGTCAGCCTAACCACGGTGGCCAATGTGGTATTTATTGCCGCCACCACGCCTGTGTTCGCCGCCTTCGCCAGCTGGGTTCTGACAGGTCAGCGGATATCGTCGCGCATGGCAATCACGATTGCCGCCGCCCTATGCGGGGTGGGCATCATCGCATCAGGCTCGCACGAGACCGAGGGCGCTACATTGCGCGGTGATCTTACGGCCGTGGCCTTCGCCGCCAGCTACGGCACCGCACTAAGCTTTGCCGCGCAATCCAAGGCAACATCAATGGTGCCAATGACCCCCATTGCGCTATTTGCCAGCGGCCTGGTCTTTCTGCCCTTCGCCACGCCCTTTGTATTTCAGGGCATGGATGCGCCCTATGTGCTGGCCCATAATATCTTTATTGCTGTGGCCATTTCCCTGTTGGCGATCAGCCCACGGTTCATCACCAGCACCGAGGTTGCGCTATTCTTGCTGTGCGAGAGCGTGCTGGCGCCGCTGTTGGTGTGGGTGGTGATCGGCGAAACGCTGGGGCGTGCCACAGTGATCGGGGGCACCATCGTATTGGGGGCGTTGTTGGTGTCCAACATTATCGCCCTACGCAATAGGCCCGCCACGCCCGACTAACGATTTTCCTTTATTTTTTGGGGAATCACCCCTATACGCACCCAATCTGTGAAATTCAGATACTCCATGGGCCCTGCTGGACGATATCCCGGCCTGCGCCATTCACTCTAACCAAGGAGACCCCGATGTCGATTACAGTAGAAGAAAAAGCACGCCTGATCAAAGAATTCGCGATCAAAGAAGGCGATACAGGATCCCCAGAAGTACAAGTTGCGATCCTAACATCTCGCATTAAAACGCTGACAGAGCACTTTAAAACCAACAAGAAAGACAACCACTCTCGTCGTGGTCTTTTGAAAATGGTTGCCCTGCGTCGTAAACTGCTGGATTACACACGCGGCAAAGATGAGGCCCGTTACCAAGACCTGATCAAACGCCTAGGCATCCGTCGCTAAGACACCGCCAAATAGAATTTTTAAAACCCGTTCAGAAATGAGCGGGTTTTTTTATGCCACCACTGCATTTTTGCCCAATGCATACACAGCAAACCGCCCTTTGGTTCAAAAGGCAATCGCCTGACCCCATGGTTACCTTTTGTTTAGATACACCCCCCTTCCCATCCCAAACATTCCTCTATATACAGCCCGCTATCTGGAATGTGATGCCTTGACCTGCGCATTCACCAAGAGGGTAAGGGTCGGTGGCAATGGGGCCACCTTGTAACAGGAGACTTCGCAACGGCGAAGATTGCTCCTTTGATAGGAAACTTAAATGTTTAACGAAGTAAAAAAATCCATCCAGTGGGGCGAAGAAACCCTAACACTGGAAACAGGTAAAATCGCGCGCCAAGCCGACAGCACCGTTATCGCCACATATGGTGAAACATCTGTTCTGGCCGCCGTATGCTTTGCCAAAAAAGAAAAAGAAGGTCAGAGCTTTTTTCCCCTGACTGTTAATTACCAAGAAAAATATTACGCCGCGGGTAAAATTCCTGGTGGGTTCTTCAAACGCGAAGCACGCCCAACAGAAAAAGAAACGCTGACCGCGCGTCTGATCGACCGTCCAATTCGCCCGCTATTCGTACCCGGCTTCAAACACGAAGTTCAGGTAACCTTGACCGTTCTATCACATGATCTGGTAAATGACCCAGACATGGTTGCGATGATCGCGGCATCTGCCGCCCTGACGTTATCTGGCGCACCGTTCATGGGCCCTATTGCGAACTGTCGTGTTGGCTTTGAAGATGGTGAATATGTATTGAACCCAACAGTGGATGATATGCATGACCTGAAAAACAACCCAGAACAGCGTCTTGATCTGGTTGTTGCCGGTACCAAAGATGCCGTAATGATGGTTGAATCCGAGGCATATGAGCTGACCGAGGAAGAAATGCTGGGCGCGATTAACTTTGCACACAATGCATTCCAGCCAGTGATCGATATGATCATCGACATGGCCGAAGATGCCGCCAAAGAGCCATATGATTACCAAGCACCAGATTACTCTGATCTATATGCAGCGGTTAAAAAATCTGGCGAAAAAGCAATCCGCGCAGCCTATGCCATCACGGACAAACAAGAGCGCACAGGCGCCTTGGCCGCGGCCAAAGACGATATCATTGCATCCCTAAGCGAAGAGCAACAAGAAGATGCAAACCTAGGCACATGCCTCAAGAAGCTGGAATCAGAGGTGGTTCGCGGCGATATCGTAAAAACAGGCAAGCGTATCGACGGCCGCGATCTGGCAACAGTGCGCCCAATCGTATCCGAAACTGGTATCCTGCCCCGTACGCACGGCTCGTCCTTGTTTACACGCGGTGAAACCCAAGGCTTGGTTGTAACCACATTGGGCACCGGAGATGACGAGCAAATGATCGATGCGCTTAACGGCACATACCGCTCTAACTTCCTGTTGCACTACAACTTCCCTCCATACTCTGTTGGTGAATGTGGTCGTATGATGGGCCCAGGACGTCGCGAAATCGGCCACGGTAAATTGGCATGGCGCGCGCTTCAGGCGGTTCTACCCCCTGCAACCGAATTCCCATATACAATCCGCGTTGTTTCAGAAATCACTGAATCAAACGGCTCATCTTCAATGGCCTCTGTTTGTGGTGGCTCTTTGTCTATGATGGATGCGGGTGTTCCGCTGCGCGCACCGGTTGCGGGTGTTGCTATGGGTCTGATCCTACAGGACAGCGGCGAATACGCCGTTCTCACAGATATCTTGGGCGACGAAGATCACCTAGGGGATATGGACTTTAAGGTTGCTGGTACAGAAAACGGTATCACTTCGCTACAAATGGACATCAAGGTTGCAGGTATCACACCTGAAATCATGGAAAAAGCCATGGCACAGGCCAAAGACGGCCGCCTACATATCCTAGGCGAAATGTCCAATGCCCTGACCGAGGCTGGCTCATTCTCTGAACATGCTCCACGTATCGAAACCATCCAAATCAACCCTGACAAAATCCGCGAAGTTATCGGATCAGGCGGCAAGGTTATTCGCGAAATCTGCGAAGTATCTGGCGCCAAGGTTGATATCAACGATGACGGCGTGATCAAAATTGCATCCAGCAATGGCGAGCAAATCGAAAAAGCCCGTGAAATGATCATGTCGATCGCCGCAGAACCAGAGGTAGGCACAATCTACACTGGTACCGTGGTAAAGGTCATGGACTTCGGCGCATTCGTTAACTTCTTTGGCAAACGTGACGGTCTGGTGCACGTATCCCAAATGGCCGCCGAGCGCGTAAACCACCCATCAGATTTGGTCAAAGAAGGCCAAAGCGTAAAAGTGAAGCTGATGGGTTTTGACGATCGCGGCAAGGTGCGCCTGTCAATGAAGGTTGTCGATCAGGAAACTGGCGAAGAAATCAAAAAAGAAGACGCCTAAATATAGGTTTCAAACTCTAGAAAAAGGCCCCGTATTTGCGGGGCCTTTTTGTCATTTAAAGATTATTCGCTTTTTGCCGCTAAATATGATACGATGATCCCCAGTTCCCAAAATCACAGCCCGAGTTTCTAATGCATCAATATTTGCCAGCTCTTGCCGCGTTCATCATTGGCATAGGCCTATTGGGCCACCCCGCACAGGCCTTATCACCCCAACAGGTCATCGCCAATTTACGCGCACAGGGCTATACCGATATTACCAAAAGCAGGACACTGCTGGGGCGCACTAAAATACGTGGGTGCATTGGCCCTACAAAACGCGAGCTGGTTGTTAGCAAGGGCGGAATATTGCTGCGCGATACCGTCACCAAAGATCAGGCACCCAACAACGTCAATATGACACAGGCACCGCCTACCGCCGAGGGTTCTTCAAACTCCGGCACTGAATCCAATACCAACCAGAGCAACGGCAACGGCAACGGCAACGGCAATGGCAATGGCAACGGCAACGGCAATGGCAATGGCAATGGCAATGGCAATGGCAACGGCAATGGCAATGGCAATGGCAATGGCAATGGCAATGGCAATGGCAATGGCAATGGCAATGGCAATGGCAATGGCAATGGCAATAATGGAAATAATGGCAACGGCAAGAAGAAAAAATAAATCCCACCCCGTTACGCTACCGCAATAATTTCACAGTATTTTTGGATGAACACACCCAGAATTCCAAAAGGCAGGCCAACATGAAATTTAAAATTTCTAGATACTTTTTGGCACTACAGCTGCTATTGGCCGCTGCCTTTATCTATCAATTCGCCAGCGAGGTTCTGGGCCTACGCTCCACCGCCCTGCCATGGGAATGGCACGAGGTCATCGAAATCTCGGCGCTGATTGGCCTATTGATGGGCGCATTCGCCACAATTCTGGTGTTGCGCGATACCCTAAAACGCAACCGCCGCGTTGAAAACCAACTGTTGATGATATCGGGTGACTTTGCCAATCTTCTGATGGAAAAATTTACACGTTGGGGCCTAACCAAATCAGAACGCGAGGTCGCCCTCCTAACGCTCAAGGGTTTCTCGGTCGCCGAAATAGCCACCCTACGCGGCAAAAGCCAAGGCACGATAAAGGCCCAAAACGCCGCCGTCTATAAAAAGGCAGGCGTCACCAGCCGCACCCAGCTGTTGCTGATTTTTATCGAAGATTTGATTGATGGCGCAATAGAAACAGCAGAAGGCACCCCGCGGATAAACATACCGCAGGACGCCAAATCTTGATTACTTGGGCAGTTGAGCTTTGCGCAAATAGGGCAGAATTGTTTCAAATTCGCCAAACTTGGCAACCGCATCCTCGTTGCTCACGGTCGCCGGAATGATCACATCCTGCCCCACCTGCCAATTAGCAGGGATCGCCACGCCATTGTTCGCACTGGTCTGCAATCCATCCAGCGCGCGCAAAACCTCGGCAAAATTACGCCCCACAGTCATCGGATAAGTCATGGATAATTTCAACTGTGCATCAGGACCAATGATGAACACAGAACGCACAGTCGCACTATCATTCGGGGTGCGCCCATCCGGCAAATAGGCCTCTGCTGGTAACATATCAAATGCCTTTGATACCGCCAGATCCTCATCCGCGATAATCGGGAAACCCGCGGATGTGCCCGCAACTTTCTCAATGTCATTCTTCCACTTCTTGTGATCCTCGACACCATCTACCGATACGCCAATCACCTTGGTGTCACGCTTGGCCCACTCATCGGCCAATTGCGCCACAGCACCAAATTCGGTGGTGCACACAGGGGTAAAATCCTTGGGGTGCGAAAACAGAATCGCCCATTTCCCATCCAGCCACTGATGAAAATCAATCGCCCCATGATCGGTATCAGCCGTGAAATTCGGCACAGTGTCATTAATGCGTAACGCCATCGTCTAGCTCCTTTTGGTGTTTGTTCTAGGCTTAGTGACCCATCTGTCCGCCGTCAAACTACTTTGGGCGGTTTGTGGCGAATAGAACATCACCCAACTCAGTTCGTGATTGCCAAGCTGCTATAGGAATGCAAGATTCCCACAAATTCTAAGAAAGGCTCGCTATGCTCGACTATCGCAAGTTTTATATCAATGGCGCATGGGTAAATCCCGCTAATCCAAACGACCTACAGGTGATCAACCCGGCCACGGAACAGCCCTGTGCGGTGATTTCACTGGGCGATCAGGCCGATACAGATGCCGCCGTCAGCGCCGCGCGCAGGGCCTTTGCCACATGGCAACACAGCACCAAGGCAGAGCGCCTTGATCTGCTCAACGCCATCCGCACAGAATATCTGAAACGTGCAGAGGATATGGCACAGGCCACCACCATGGAAATGGGCGCCCCGATCTCCATGTCGCGCAATCAGCAGGTCACCAGCGGCACCTACCACATCGATGGCTTCATCGATGCCCTAACGGATTTCGAATTCGAAGAGCCCGTGAAAAACGGCGCCGGCGAGATGATCCTAAAAGAGCCGATCGGCGTCTCCGCCCTAATCACCCCGTGGAATTGGCCCATGAACCAAGTCTTCCTAAAGGTGATCCCAGCCATTGCCACAGGGGGCACATGCGTGCTGAAACCTTCGGAAATCTCCCCCCTCTCTGCACAGATCTTTAGCGAGGTCATGCACGCCGCGGGTGTGCCCGCCGGTGTCTACAACATGGTTAACGGCGATGGCGTGGGCGTGGGCAGCCAGCTGTCCGCGCACAAAGACGTGGATATGATCTCCTTCACCGGCTCTACCCGCGCAGGCAAGCTAATCTCGAAATCTGCCGCCGATACAATCAAACGCGTCACCCTAGAATTGGGTGGCAAAGGCGCCAATGTCGTTTTTGCCGATGCAGACGAGCGCGCCGTTAAACGCGGGGTGCTGCATATGATGAACAACACAGGCCAAAGCTGTAATGCCCCCAGCCGCATGTTGGTGGAACAGCCCTACTACGACGAGGCCGTGGAAATTGCCGCCAAAACCGCGCAAAATCACAGCGTGGGCGACCCCGCAACCGAGGGCAGGCATATGGGCACATTGGCCTCCGAGGCACAGTTCAACAAAGTCCAAGACCTGATCCAAACCGGCCTTGACGAAGGCGCACGCCTTGTGGCCGGTGGCCTTGGCCGCCCCGATGGGCTGAATTGCGGCTACTACGCCCGCCCTACCATTTTTGCTGATGTCACCCCAGATATGACCCTCTACCGCGAAGAGGTCTTCGGCCCGGTGCTGGTCATGAGCCCCTTTGATACCGAAGAACAAGCCTATGAAATGGCCAATGACACCGATTACGGCCTAACCAATTATGTCCAGACGGGCGATTCCGCCCGCGCCAATCGCGCCGCGCGCGCCATGCGCTCTGGCATGATCCGCATTAACGGCGAAGGCGGCACAGGCTATTCACCCTTTGGCGGCTACAAGCAATCCGGCAATGGCCGCGAAGGCGGCAAATGGGGCCTAGAGGATTTCATCGAGGTCAAACATATCACGGGCTGGTCTTCTTGATTTCCAATCACCCATAACCACATTAACCAGTGCCCAACCCTTGGGCGCTGTTTTCTATCGGAGCATATTGATGAAATTTCTTACCTCACTTGGCCTGATCGCGGCCCTCACCTTGGGTGCGCCTGCACTGGCTAAATGCGGTGGCTCTTTCAACAGCTTCGTCAAAGGCCTGGAAAAAGAGGCCCGCGATCTGGGCCACTCTCGCAAAGACGCCAAGGCATTCTTCGCCAATACAGCCCAAGACCCGAAGGTTTTGAAACTGGATCGCTCACAAGCTGTCTTCCGGCAAAATTTCACCAAATTCGCAGGCCGCGTCGTGTCCAGCAATCGCCTAAAGGTGGGGGCCGCCAAGCACAAACAATACGCATCCGCCTTTAAAACCGCACAGGCCGATTACGGCGTGCCCGCCCCCGTCCTGTTGGCCTTTTGGGCCATGGAAACGGATTTCGGTGCGAACCAAGGCGGGTTTAACACCCTAAATGCGCTGGCGACACTGGCCCATGATTGTCGCCGCCCAGACCTGTTCCGCCCGCAAATTTTCGCAGCCCTAGAGCTGTGGAAGCAAGGCACCTTTAGCCCAACAAAATCCCGCGGCGCATGGGCGGGCGAAATTGGCATGGTACAGATGTTGCCAAGGGATGTCCTGACCAAAGGCGTTGATGGAAATAGGGACGGCAAGGTCGATCTGGTAAATTCCGCCCCCGATGCCATCCTAACAGCGGCGCGGGTACTGCAAAGCCACGGTTGGCAGGCAGGCCAGCCATGGATGGTAGAGGTCAATGTCCCCAGCCAGATGGATTGGTCAAAAACAGGCCTAGGCAAGCCACAAAAGGTCTCTGCTTGGAAAGCCAAAGGCGTAAAATTACGCACCAGTGCAAGCGGAAACCTAAACGCATCCCTGTTACTGCCCGAGGGCCGCAAGGGCCCCGCATTTCTGGTGTTTGATAACTTCGATGTTTATTTCAAATGGAATAAGTCATTGGTCAACGTCACCTCTGCCGCCTATTTCGCCACCCGCCTAAACGGCGCGCCACGCTTTAACATAGGCACCCCCGACGCACCGCTGTCCGGCGATCAAATGAAATCCTTGCAATCAAAGCTGGCCAAGCGCGGGTACGATGTGGGCAAAATCGACGGCATCCTAGGCGCAAAAACCCGCGCCGCGGTACAGGCCGAACAACAGCGCCTGAAATTACCTGCCGATGCATGGCCGACGGTTGGGTTATTGGGGAAGTTATAACTTGATAGACCCTGTAAATGCTCGTCGTCACGGATATCCACAATACAAGCCCGCATAAGTGCCTGCTGAACAAGCGACAAGAGTACCTGTCGCTTGCAACCCTGTGTGGGCACCGCGCGCTAAGCGGTGCGCCCCTTCACCAGCACCTGTTCGAGAGCGGCGGAATTGACGAGGTCGTACGCGGCCTAGTTGATACCATAACCGCCCCCTGTGTCGCGCTGGGTTATAGCGCTGGTGGTTATGCCCTTTGGCGCGCGGCAATGGCGGGTGCGCCAATTACCCGCCTGTTCTGCCTGTCCTCGACACGCCTACGCCAAGTTCCGCCCATTCCAATTCCAACACATGTCTTTTTCGGCGCAGACGATCCCAATATCCCCAGCGAAACCTGGATGAGCAAGGTCCCCGACCATGTCTCTATATTTCCCAATACCGATCATAGCTATTATTGCGATCCCAGCTCTACCGCGTGGCAGGAAACCCGATTGATCATCTCAGAATATTTGCCCCACATCGCCCAATACTAGACGCAGATCTATAACCAAACAGGTGCAGGGGCGTTGCCCCTAATCCACCATCTCTTCCGCCGCCTGCAGATCCACAGACACCAGCTGACTTACCCCCTGTTCGGCCATGGTCACCCCAAACAAGCGGTCCATACGCGCCATGGTCACCGCGTGGTGGGTGATGATCAAAAACCGCGTATCGGTGTTCTTGATCATATCATCCAGCATGTTACAAAACCGCGTAACATTGGCATCATCCAGCGGCGCATCCACCTCGTCCAGCACACAAATCGGCGCAGGATTGGCCAAGAATACCGCAAAAATCAGCGCCAGCGCCGTTAGCGTCTGTTCCCCACCAGACAGCAAAGACAGCGTCGATAATTTCTTACCCGGCGGTTGGCACATAATCTCCAAACCCGCCTCCAGCGGGTCATCGCTCTCTACCAGCACCAAGTTGGCTTCACCACCATCAAACAGTGTCTTAAACAGCTTCGAGAAATTGGCATTCACCTCGTCAAAGGCCGCCAACAGCCGATCACGGCCCTCTTTGTTCAGACTGGCAATCCCCGTGCGCAATGCACGGATCGCCTCTTCTAGATCCTCTTTTTCACGCGCCAGCATATCGCGCTCTTCAGAGACCTCTTTGGCATCTTCCTCGGCGCGTAGATTAACGGCCCCCAGACTGTCGCGCTGGCGGCGCAGACGCGCCACATCGGCCTCGATCATATCCGCAGGGGGCATCTTATCTGGGTCGGTCTCTAGTTGCTCCAGCAGGTTTTCAGGCGATACGTTCAAATCCTCATAAATACGCTCTGCGGCCAATTCCACCTGTGTGGTTGCCGCCTCGGCCACCGCATCGGCGCGGCCGCGTTTTTCGCGGGCATCAGATGCGCCGCGCTCGGCGTCGCGTTCGTCCTGCTCTGCACTGCGCAATGCCGTTTCCCCCACCGCCAGCGCATCAGATGCCGCAGACATGCGCGCGCGTGCCGCATCAATCGCACGGTTCAATTCATCACGCTTGGCGGCGATCTCTTCGGGGGCGGCGGTGGCTTGGCCCAACTCAGCTTCGCTCTCAACCTTGCGGGTTTCCAGCTCGGATATCCGTTTCTCGGCGGTTTCTAGGCGATGGCGCCAGCCGCTGACCTCTTTGATAATCTCTTGGCGCCGCTTGGTGCGGGCCTCGCCTTCGCGGCGCGTATCATCAAACAACGACCGCTTGGTCAGCATCGTCATCCGCGCCGCCTCTACCGCGATTTTGGTGGTCTCCACCGCGCCGCGGGCGGCTTCCAAATCACCCAAATCAGCTACGTTTTTCTGTGCCTCTGCCAGTGCCGCGCGCGCGGCTAGCGCCTCTTCATCCAAGCGCTGTTGCGCCAACTTTTGGGTCTCGACCTTGCCGGCCAACATATCGCGATCCGCCTCGGCGCGAGATAGGGCCCGAGTAGCCTGTGTAGCCTGCTCATCCGCCGCCTTGCGCGCACTGCGTGCGCTATGATCGGCGGCAATCAGCTCTTGTAGCGATTGATGCACGCGATCGAATACCTGCTGGGCCTGTTCTAATTGCCCACTGGCCTTAGAAAACCCCGCGCGCAGATCTTCTAGACGATTCATTTGTTGCAGGCGCAATGCCGCCGCAGATGGCGCATCATCCGCACCTTGGCGATACCCATCCCAGCGCCACAAATCGCCCTCAAGGCTGACCAAGCGTTGGCCAGGCTGTAGTGCCCCCTGCAAGGCCGCGCCTTGCGCTCGGGATACCACCCCCACATAGGCCAAACGGCGGTTTAAAACCGCAGGTGCTGTAACATAGTCAACCAAAGGCGCGGCATCCGCGGGCAACTCTGTCGCGCGATCATACTGTGCCAACTCAGCCCAGCCCGATGCCTCGCCTTCCCCCACAATTGGCGCCTTTAGATCATCCGCAAGCGCCGCACCTAGGGCGGCCTCATATCCCTTGCGGGCGCGCACATCATCCAGAACCTGCGGGCCCTCGGATGCATCGCGGGCGATCACGCGCTCTAATGCGCCAACCTCAGCACGCAGGGCATTTGCCTCGCCCTCTGCCTCGGATAATGCAGCGCGGGCATCACTGTCTGCCGCCTGTGCGGCGCTGCGCTTGCCTTCAATCTCTAACAGATCCGCCTCGGCTTTGCGGATCGCCTCTTGGGTTTGGGCGCGGGTTTCACCGGCGGTGCGCAGGGTCGTCTCGGCCTCGGCCAATCCCTCTTGGGCGGTCAACACCGCGGCGCCTGCAGCGTCAGATTGGCTTTGGCGGCTGTCCAACACCTTTTGGGCATCAGACAACAGACGATGGCAGGATTGGTGGCGCGCGGCCAATCGCGCCGCATCTTCGGTCAGCTGATCCAAAGCGCTTTCTTGATCTTGCATTACGCTGGCGGCATCGCGCGCCTCTTCATTGGCACGCGCCAGCTTGTCCTCTTGGCCTACGGATGCTTTCTGGATTTGATCCTGTTCCCAATCAAGACGCTTGATTGTCTCGCCGGCATCCTTGTTCAGGCCAGCCTCGCGTTCAATATCATTGCCCAACTGGGTGATGCGCGCGCGCAGGGTATCGATCTGGGCGCGGGCCTGATTTTCTTGATCCGCTAGCGTATCGCGTTGCACGTCCAGCCGCTGTACCACGGCGGCCGCAATGGCCTCTTCTTCGCGCAGCGGCGGCACCTTGCCCTCGGCCTCTTCGCGGGTCTTTAGCGCTTGGCTGGCGGCGGCTTGGGCCGCGGCGGCGGCCTTGCTGGCCTCTAGCAATTCTTCTGCCGCCTTAAGGCGTGCGATATCGGCCTCGCGCCAGCGGCGGTACAACAACAGCCCCTCTGATTGACGCAATTCTGTGCCAATCTCGCGGTAGCGCGCCGCTTGGCGGGCTTGGCGGGCCAAACTGCCCAATTGGCTGTCTAGCTGTTCGATCACATCATCAACACGGCCCAGATTGGTCTCAGCACCCTTGAGCTTCAGCTCTGCCTCATGGCGGCGCTGATACAATCCAGAAATCCCCGCCGCCTCTTCCAAAATGCGCCGCCGCGCCTTGGGCTTGGCATTGATCAGCTCGGAAATCTGCCCCTGACGCACCAAGGCCGGCGAATGCGCGCCCGTGGATGCATCAGCAAACAACATCTGGATATCGCGCGCGCGGGTTTCCTTGCCATTGGCCTTATAGGCCGATCCCACATCACGGGTGATGCGCCGCGTCACCTCTAGCAAGTCTTGGCTGTTAAAGGCCGCGGGGGCCAGACGCTGGGCGTTATCAATCAGCAGGGCGACCTCTGCGTAATTGCGCGCAGGGCGGGTAGATGCACCGGCAAAGATCACATCCTCCATACCGCCACCGCGCATGGCCTTGGGGCGGTTTTCCCCCATGACCCAGCGCAGGGCCTCTAGCAAATTCGATTTCCCACAGCCATTTGGCCCGACCACACCGGTCAGACCATCCGCGATCACCAGCTCTGTGGGATCAACGAAACTTTTAAATCCTGTCAGTCGAAGCTTGCTGAACTGCAAAATACGCCCCATTGATTCTTGTTCCCCCCAAGGTCGCGGGGTATCCCCCCCTGAGTCAACAAAAAACAACCGTATATGGGGGTTTTACCCGACTTATCCACAAGATATTGGCACTTATGGCCGATTTAGACATGCTGGCACTCTGGTTTTTAGCCGCAAAAATCCCAGCAATGTCGGAATCCATCTTGACCCATCCCCCCTGTTGCGGGCACAAAGGGCGCGCATGGTTCCCCATATAGGCATAGGAAATGTCTGGGGATGAAATGGGAATGCGGACAGGGATGACCTATACAAGGGCCCGATGCCGCAACCGCCCCCGCGACTGTATGCGGAGAGTGACGCCAAAAACCACTGGCAAATGCTGGGAAGGTGGCGAAACGATCGATCCGCGAGTCAGGAGACCAGCCCTGCAGAACGGAAACCAAGAACCGTCGGGGATGACGGGTAGGAGAAAAACATGACGACTGTACTTGCACAGATCAATACGAAAACCGCCACGCTGCTATTTACTGCGCTGCTGGGCCTGTCCGTTATTACATTTGCGGGCCACATTCAGGCGGCCACTTTGCATGATGCGGCCCACGACGTGCGCCACGCAACTGGCTTCCCCTGCCACTAACACATGTTCACACGATTGGTAACCAGCGCATTGTTCGCTGGTTTTGTAACGGGGTTGATTGCCGCTCTGTTGCAATTGGTATTCGTGCAACCGCACCTACTACACGCAGAGCTATACGAGTCTGGTCAATTGGCCCATGCGGGGGCGGCTGGTAGCCCCGCCCATGTGCCATCGGAACCCTTTGATATTCAGCGTAACGGATTATCTATCCTGTTTACGGCGCTGATTTATTGCGGCTATGCGCTGATCCTAGTGGCGATCATGTCTCTGTCAGAAGATCGCGGTAATCGCATTACCCCGCGCCAAGGTCTGGTCTGGGGGGTAGCAGGGTTTATCGCCGTGCACTTTGCCCCAGCGGTCGGCCTGCCCCCCGAATTGCCCGGCTCGGCGGCGGCGGATGTTGGTCTGCGCCAAACTTGGTGGTTTAGTACCGTGGCGGCAACGGCGTTGGCGGGATGGCTTCTGGCCTTTGGGACATCTTGGCGTGCTTGGGGTGCGGCCATTGTTCTATTGGCAGCCCCCCATGTGATCGGCGCGCCCCACCCCGATACATTTACGGGCACCACACCACCAGAATTGGTTGGCCTGTTCGCAGGTGCCGCGCTGGGGGTTGGATTGGCCGCATGGGTTGTGTTGGGGATATTATCCGCGTATTTCTGGAAAAACTCTGCAGATGCCTGATCGGGGCATCTGTTTGACCAGATCACAAGGAAGTAAATAGATGAAAAATCCAATGGCAATGCTGGCGATAGGCGCGTTTTTTGGCACGGGGCTTGGATTTCTGTTGGCGGTGGGTTCCGGCGCAGAGCTAGAGGGCCACGATCATGACCACGCCACCGATCATGATGCCCCCATAGTCAATGCCCATGCGGGGCATGAAACCGCCGCGCTAGACCACTGTAATGTCAGCCAAGTGGGCGAGGATCATCACAATCACCATGCACCCGTAGATACCGCCGCCGACAGCCCAAAACCGGGTATCAGCATTTTCGTGCACCCCGATGCGGTCTCTGGTTGGAACCTTGAAATTCTAACCGAGAATTTCGAGTTTTCCCCACAAACAGTGAACGAAGAACACCGCGACGGCCAAGGCCATGCCCATGTCTATGTAAATGGAGAGAAATTGGCGCGACTCTATACCCGTTGGCTGTATATTGAATCTCTGCCGCGCGGGGAAAACACCATTACCGTTACCCTAAATTCCAATGACCACCGCGTGATTGCGGTAGAGGGCGAAAAGGTTTCCGCCGAGCAGATCGTTCAGGTTAACTGATGGCGGGGATGCGCCCGCGCAGGCAATGGCGCAACCGTCCACAGGGGCGCGCATCCACAATCCAGCCATCGGGGGCCTCGATATACAATTTAGCAAAGGCCAGTATATCCGCGTGGTCGCGCTCTGGATCAATGCCTGCAAAAATATACGCCGCCTTGCCCGCTGAACGAAATGATATCGCCACGGGGTCAGCACAGGCCGACATGCATTCTTGGGTCTCAATGATGAAATCCCTGATCTGTGGCATATCGGATGTCGTAAACAAGGCCCGTAGATCATCTGCCAATGCCGCCCCGCGGGCATCGGCTTCGCCCTTGGGCGAACACGTCGAACAAATGAATAATGTGTGGCTCATGCCCATCCCGCCTTCAATTAATACACCACACCTAGCCCAGCATAGATAAACTGACAAGCTGGCGTCGTAACAACGCTAACATACGGAAAAATCACCATGGCACAGAAAATCCCAGCAACAGTCGTCACCGGTTTCTTGGGCGCAGGCAAAACCACCCTAATCCGCCACATGCTGCAAAACGCAAATGGCAAACGCATAGCCCTGATCATCAATGAATTCGGCGATCTGGGGGTCGATGGAGATATCCTAAAGGGATGTGGCGATGAAACCTGCACAGAAGACGACATCATGGAGCTGTCCAATGGCTGTATCTGCTGTACCGTGGCTGATGACTTCATCCCCACCATGCAGGCCCTCTTAGAGCGCGACCAGAAACCGGATCACATCGTGATTGAAACCTCGGGGCTTGCCCTGCCGCAACCTCTGGTGCGCGCATTCAACTGGCCCGAAATTTCCACCCAAGTTACCGTTGACGGTGTTGTCACCGTGGTTGATGGGCGCGCAGTACAAGATGGGCAATTCGCCCATAACGTCGCCGCCGTAGATGCCCAGCGCGCGATGGATGAAAACCTTGATCACGAGACACCGCTATCCGAGCTGTTCGAGGATCAAATCGCCTGTGCTGATATGATCGTGGTGAATAAATCAGACCTGCTAACCGCCGATGAGACGGCCGCACTGACCACCAAGTTAAAATCAGACAGCCGTGATGCCGTACAGGTGGTCAAGGCCAGCATGGGCGCCTTGCCTATCGATGTTCTGCTGGGCCAGGGCATCGGCGCCGAAACAGATATGTCTGCACGCCACGAGGTGCATCACCACCACCACGATCATGACGACGACCACCACGATGACCACCACCACGCGCATGATCACGACCATGACGAATTCCAAAGCTTCGTTGTGGAAATGGGCGAAATCGCTGATGCAGACGCCTTTGCCCAGCATGTGGCCGATGTAATCCGTAAATTTGATATCCTGCGCCTAAAGGGATTTGCCGCAATCACGGGCAAACCAATGCGCCTAACACTTCAGGCCGTTGGCCCACGGGTTGATACCTATTTTGATCAACCCTTTGGCACCGCTGCGCGCTGCACAAAACTGGTGGTGATCGGACAGGCTGGCCTTGACCAAGGCGCAATAGAGGCCGCGCTGACGCAATGACAATCAGCGTAGAAACAACCAACCCAAAGCAACCAGAGGCCCGCGCCCTGCTGCAGCAGAGCCATGCCCTGATGCAATCGCTGTATCCAGAGGAAAGCTGTCATTATTTTTCGGTGGATGCGCTGTGCGGCGACGAGGTTACCTTCGTCACCGCAAAAATAGAGGGCAAAATAATGGGCTGTGGCGCCATCGCGCGGCGTGATGATTATATCGAGATTAAATCGATGTTCGTTGATCCCACGGCACGTGGCCAAAAGCTGGCCCAGCACATCCTAGACCACTTGATCACCCTCTCGCGCACCGAAGGATTTTCCTCGGTAAAGCTGGAAACAGGTGACGGCCTAGATGCCGCCCATGCGCTGTATTACAAATACGGCTTTGCCGATTGCGGCCCCTTTGGGGATTACAAACTAGACCCCCACTCCATCTTCATGGAAAAAACCCTATGAGCGCCCTAGCTGATGCCCCGCTGCAAAAACCGATAACTGCGCCGCAACCACACCGCCGCACGGTTCTGGGTGGGGGGCAAATAGCCATTTTGGGGTGGTGGGATAAAATGGTTGGTCTTACTGCCATCCGCCAAAACCTCTTGGTAAATCACATCCTTTTGCAAAACCCGTTCGCCCACTTGATAAATTCGCTTGCTAATGTTTTTCATGTCCGCCTCCTAAACGGAACCATGGGGCAACTTTGCAAAAATCTCGCTAACAGATAAAATCCTATGCATTTACTCGCCGCCACACCCGGATCAATCGACGATGGCTCAGAACCATTTGACCTAGGCCAGACACCGGCCGAGATCGTATTTATTTCGGCCGCCGATACAGAATTGGCCGCCCTGTCCGATGCACGCGGCAGTATAGATTTCGCGCCCAGCCTACGCTTGGCCAATCTCACACACCTAACCCACCCGATGTCGGTGGATTTGCATATCGATCAATGCGCCTCGAAATCAAAATTGGTCATCGCGCGGGTTCTGGGCGGATCAGGCTACTGGAAATACGGGCTGATGCAATATGCGGCGCGCCTCGGGGCGGCTGGGGTGAAATTCATTGCCCTGCCCGGCGACGACAAACCAGATCCAGAATTGCGCGAACTGTCCACAACGAACGATGCCGACTGGAATGCACTCTGGGCCTATATGGTCGAGGGCGGGCCGGAGAATGCGCAAAACTTCCTGCGCTACGCCGCGGCGATGCTGGCCGATACCCCACGCCCAGATCCCGCTAAACCTCTGTTAAAGGCGGGGCTGTACTGGCCCGCCCTAGATGCACCAACGCTGGGCGATATCCGCACGCATTGGCACCAAAATGCGCCCATTATCCCCATCACATTTTACCGGGCCTTGGTTCAGGGTGCTGGCCTGCACCCCATCAACCGCTTGATCAAATCTCTGTTGCGCCGCGGCCTAAACCCGATGCCGATCTTTGTGGCATCACTCAAGGATCCCCTATCCGCCGCCACATTGGATAAGCTGTTCGCTGCCGCTCCCCCCGATGTGATCCTAAATTGCACCAGCTTTGCCGTGGGCACCCCAGATCAATCGGATAGCGCACAAAACCCGCTATCCGCACCCAGCGCCAATAACGCCCCCATATTTCAGGTGGTTCTATCGGCCAGCTCTGAAGAGGCATGGGCCGAGGGTCTGACCGGCCTGTCGGCGCGCGATATCGCCATGAACGTGGCCCTGCCCGAGGTTGATGGCCGCATCCTATCCCGCGCCATCTCGTTTAAATCCGAGGCGTTTTTCGACGAGGCCACAGAGTGCCCCATCGCCAGCTATCGCGCTGTTGGGGACCGTGTGGAATTCACCGCCGACCTCGCCGCAAATTGGGCCCGCCTGCGCCGCACACAACCCACAGCCAAGAAAACTGCGCTGATCCTTGCAAACTACCCAAACAAAGACGGGCGGCTGGCCAATGGTGTTGGCCTTGATACCCCACAGGCCACGGTGGATATGATCCATGCGCTGGCCGATCAGGGGTACACAGTCGAAAATCCCCCCGCCGATAGTGCGGCATTGATGGAAATCATCACCAGCGGCCCCACCAATTGGCTCACCGATCGCCACCAACGCACTGGCGGCGTGACCCTATCACTACAGGCCTATACCAAGGCCTATGCCAACCTGCCACTGGATGCACGCGCGGCAATCGAATCCCGCTGGGGCGCCCCCGAGGATGATCCATTTTGCGGGGATACCGGCTTTGCCCTGTCGATCTTTGAATTCGGGAATGTTTGTGTCGGGGTGCAACCGGCGCGCGGCTATAATATAGACCCCAAGGATACCTATCATTCCCCTGATCTGGTACCCCCCCATAACTATCTGGCCTTCTATTTCTGGCTGCGCAATTCCCACGCGGCCCATGCGCTGGTGCATATGGGAAAACATGGCAATCAAGAATGGCTACCAGGCAAGGCTACCGCCCTGTCCCAAACATGCTGGCCAGAAATCACGCTGGGGGCCACACCCAATATCTATCCCTTTATCGTCAATGACCCGGGCGAAGGCACACAGGCCAAGCGCCGCTCAGCCGCGGTGATCATCGATCACCTGACCCCGCCCCTGACCCGCGCAGAAACCTATGGTCCCCTGCGCGATCTAGAGGCCTTGGTGGATGAATACTACGAAGCCGCAGGCGTAGATGCGCGCCGCATCACCCACCTGCGCCGTGAAATTCTGGCCCTAACCGCCACCACCGGCATCGACCAAGATGTGGGTATGACCGGCACAGACCAAGACAGCGATCTGGCCAAGCTGGATGAATACCTGTGTGATCTAAAAGAGGCCCAAATCCGCGATGGTTTGCATATTTTCGGCACCACCCCCAGCGGGACATTACAGCGCGATCTCTGTGCGGCCCTGTTGCGCATTCCGCGCGGCGATGGCGCGGGCGCAAACGCCAGCCTGCAGCGCGCACTGGCCGATGATCTAAAACTTGGCTTTGATCCGCTGGATTGCGAAATGTCGGCGCCATGGCAAGGGCCGCGCCCAGATGCGCTAACCGATGTCAGCAGTGATACATGGCGCAGCCATGGCGATACCGTCGAGCGTATCGAGCTGTTGTGCCTGCGCCTGCTAGATGGCGCATCCTACGCAGATTGGCCACAGGTTAGCGCCGTGCTACAGGGCTGCCGCGATACGGTTCTTCCGCGTGTTATTGCCTGTGGCCCACAGGAACGCGCAGGTTTGATCGATGCATTGGCGGGGCGTTTTGTCCCCCCCGCTCCCTCTGGCGCGCCCACCCGTGGGCGGCTGGATGTTCTGCCCACAGGGCGCAACTTCTTCTCGGTTGATAGCCGCGCTGTTCCCACCCCCACCGCATGGAAACTAGGCTGGAAATCCGCCAACCTGCTCATCGAAAAACACCTACAGGATCATGGCGATTGGCCCCGCGCGATGCTGTTAACCGCATGGGGCACCGCCAATATGCGCACGGGCGGCGACGATATCGCACAGGCGCTGGCCCTGATGGGGGCGAAACCACAATGGGATAGCGCCAATCGCCGCGTCACGGGGTTTGAGATACTGCCGCTGTCTGTTCTGGGCCGCCCGCGCGTTGATGTGACCCTGCGGGTTTCTGGGTTTTTCCGCGATGCCTTCCCCCAACAAATGGCGCTGGTCGATAGTGCCGCGCGCGCCATCATGGCGCTGGATGAACCCGATGACATGAATACCGCCGCCGCCAATTACCGCAGCGATGACCCAAGCACCGCGCACCGTGTTTTCGGATCAAAACCCGGCGCATATGGTGCCGGGCTACAGGCCATGATCGACGAACAGCTCTGGGCGGATAAATCCGATCTGGCCGATGCCTATCTGGAATGGGGCGGCTATGCCTATGGCCAAGACGGCGCGGGCCTGCGCGCACGTGGCGCGCTTGAAACCCGCCTAAAAACCGTAGATGCAGTGGTGCAAAACCAAGACAACCGCGAACATGATATCCTAGACAGCGATGACTACTATCAATTCGAGGGAGGGGCAGCGGCGGCCGTTACCACCCTACAGGGCCAAGAACGCCCAATTTATCACAACGACCATTCCCGCCCGGAACGCCCCGTTATCCGCACATTGGATGATGAAATTGGCCGCGTGATGCGTGCCCGTGTGGTGAACCCGAAATGGATCGAAGGCGTGAAACGCCACGGCTATAAAGGCGCTTTTGAAATGGCGGCAACGCTGGATTATCTCTTTGCCTTTGCCGCCACCACGGGGGTCGTGAAGAACCACCACTTTGATATGATCGAGGCGGCCTTCATTGCCGATGATGACACCCGCGCCTTCATCGCCCAGAATAACCCCGATGCCCTGCGCGAAATGGCCGAGCGCCTAGCCGAGGCGATCAGGCGTGGCCTATGGATACCAAAATCAAATTCAGTGCATGCGCGCATCGAAGAACTGCGCTAACCTATTACCAACGCCCATACAGGAGGATAGAATGTCAGAAGACACCGAACGCCACGCGATGAAAATGGCCAAGAAAAAGGCCGCGCGCGATAAAATCATGGCCCAGAAAACCGACAAGCGTGGGCTGATCATTGTGCATACAGGTAAGGGCAAGGGTAAATCCACCGCCGCCTTTGGCATGATTTTCCGCCATATTGCCCACGGTATGAAATCGGGCGTTGTGCAATTTATCAAGGGCGGCATGTCAACGGGCGAGCGCGATATGATCCTTGATCGCTTTGGCGATATCTGTTCGTTTCACACAATGGGCGAAGGCTTCACATGGGAAACACAGGATAAAACCCGCGACACCGAAATGGCACAGGCCGCATGGGCCAAGGCCAAAGAGCTGATCCGTGATCCCAGCAATTCCATGGTCTTGCTGGATGAAATCAATATCGCCATCCGCTATGATTATGTGGATATCAACGAGGTGGTGCAATTCTTGGTCGATGAAAAACCGGAAATGACCCATGTTGTTCTAACAGGGCGAAATGCCAAAGAAGAGCTGATTGAAATCGCCGATTTAGTCACCGAGATGGAGCTGGTAAAACACCCGTTCAGATCCGGCGTAAAGGCGCAAATAGGGGTGGAATACTAACCCCTGCGTCGGCCCCTATAATGGCGCAGCAGCGAATAAATCGCGATCAAGACCCATAATACCTCGATCACAATCGCCCCAGCATTGGGGCGGTAATACAGCGATATCAAGATCAAACCCGCCCCCAGCAAATTGGCCAATTGAAACGGCGGCTGATCCCCAACCAAACGCCCGGCGGACACGCCAAAATAGGCACTCGCAATCACTATCGATCCCGCAATACCCACCCAATCTGCCCAGATTAAGTCTGCAATCACATCCATGGTGCCCCCTCTTTCTAATCCCGTTTAGCCAAGGGTTGCATTTGGTACAAGCCCAGTGCACAAATTCCCTATGACGACAGAAATAGCCGACTCATCACCCGATGCAATGACCCGCGAAATCCGCGCCCTGCGCTCAGAGGTCATCGCCCTAAACAGCCACAAATTCGTGCGCGCCCATGACAGCTGGCTGGGGCTGATACTCTTTCAGTTGGTGCGCGGGCTGGCCTTTGGCCTGGGGTCTGTGATCGGGGCCACATTGCTGATCGCGCTGCTGGTGTCATTCCTCCAACAAATTGATTTCATCCCCGTGATCGGCAACTGGGCAACCGAAGTGCTGGAAATCATCCAAGCCCCCAGATGATCACACGCCTTAAAAAAATCGCATCAGGTGGGGTTGCGGCTATACTGATGGCGGTGGTTACGCTGATTGTCTCGCTGGTGGCCCTTCTGGTCTTCCCGTTGAACCTGTTGTTCAAACGCAAATCAAAGCGCCGCCCCCAAGACGACAAATAGATCATTCAAGATGATGCGCTATGGTGAAGCTGCGCGGCACCCCCCCATCGCCCCCCGCCACAATATCCGCCAAGCTATAGCCAATTTTATGCGCCAAGCCAAAACCGATCTTAAAGCCCCCCATGGCCGCATAAACGCCCGCAACATCAGAGATTTCCCCCAACAATGGATCACGGCGGCGCGCCTTGGGGCGTAGGCCAGACCACGTCTGGATCACATCCGCGGTGCGAATGGCGGGGCAAATGGCGCGGGCCTTGGCCACCACCTCGTCCAGCAGATGATCCACTCCACTGGGTTGACCCCATTTATTTTCCGATGTGGACCCAACGGCGGTGGTGCCATTGGCATGGGGGATTATATAAACCCCATCCGCATAAATCTGTGGCGCATCCCCTAAATCAATGTCCAAAATCGCCGCTTGGCCCTTGACCCCTGTGCCCATCTGCGTGCCGAAATGATAATCCAGCAGATGAAATCCCTCATAGCCCCCCGCTAAGATCACGGCATCACCGCGCATCTCACCCCAGCGCCCAAAGACCATTCGATCCCCAAATCCAGTCACGCGGCGTTCCTCGATAATCTCGACCCCCAGCCGCCTACAGGCCCGCACCAATGACGCCAGCGCCATACGCGGATATAACCGCGCCGATAGGGTATCATAGATCACCCCCATAGGGGCCGCGCTAGCGGGGATCAAGGCATCCTCTGCGCGTACCTCCCAGCGGTAATCCCGCCAGTTCACCTTGGCTTCTTGGTGGCGATCATGAGCCAATTTATAGGTGCGCTCGTCCATAATCGGCGCCAGACGCCCGATGCGCCCATAGCCAGATGTCTGCCCCGATAATTTGTCCACCTCGCCCCAATGCGCCTCGGCGCTGACCAAGGCCTCGAACTGATACTGCTTTTTGGCATGCCACTGATCCGGTGTATAAGGTGCCAAGGCCCCCACAATCCCCGCCGATGCCCCCGCACCGACCTTATCGGCCTCTAGCACTGTTACGGACATTCCCGCACGCGCACAGGCATAGGCACAAGACAGGCCAAATATGCCTGCCCCCGCAATAATCACATCCATTGAATTCTGACTTGTCATTCGCGCGCCGCTTTCTATTCTTGGGGTTTATCTAGGGCAAAACACCATGACCGACCAGATCGAAAACGCCGCACTAACATGGCGCGATGGCGACACGCCGATCGCCACGGCATTTGATGACCCCTATTTTTCCCTACACGATGGGTTGGGCGAAACCCGCCATGTATTCATCGGCGGCAATGACCTGCCCGCGCGCTTTGCGCCCGATTTTCATATCGCAGAGCTGGGCTTTGGCACGGGGCTAAACCTGCTGGCCACATGGCAGGCGTGGATCGAGGCCGGGCATACATCTCCGCTGAATTACACCAGCTTCGAGGCCTTTCCCATGGAAATCCCCCACATGCGCCGCGCCCTGAACCATTGGCCAGAACTCTCCCCCTTAGCAGAACAAATGTTGGTGCAATTGGAAAAGGGATTTCAGATCAACACGCCAACACTGCGTGCAACCATTATCATCGGGGATGCCCGCCAAACCCTGCCACGCTGGGATGGCTTGGCCGATGCATGGTATCTAGATGGCTTCAGCCCTGCCAAAAATCCAGAACTGTGGGATGCAGATCTGTTGTGCGCCTTGGGCCAACATACCGCACCACACGGCACCTTTGCCACCTATAGCGCCGCGGGCTATGTGCGCCAGCGCCTGACAGATGCAGGATTTAACGTCACGCGCATAGCTGGATTTGGCCGCAAACGGCATATGGCGGTCGGTAAACGCACCTAAAAATCACTATCTATACAGCGCTCTCTGGGCTAGGCTTTGGTCAAATAAGGCACCCCACATGACAGAAAACAACACAAAACTCGGTATTATGCTGATGATTGCGACCACCTTGGTTTTTGCGCTTCAGGATGGCATATCGCGCCACCTCGCGGGGGAATATAACGTATTTATGGTGATCATGGTGCGCTATTGGTTTTTTGCCGCCTTCGTCATTGCCCTGACCCGCCACCAAGGCCACAGCGTGCGCACCCGCCAGATCTGGCTACAGGTCCTCCGCGGGGTTTTATTGGTCGGCGAGGTCTATGTTATGGTGCTGGGCTTTGTCTATCTGGGGCTGGTCGAGAGCTACGCCCTGTTTATTGCCTATCCGCTGATCATCACGGCCCTATCTGGGCCAATACTGGGCGAACAGGTGGGCTGGCGGCGCTGGCTGGCAATATTTGTGGGCTTCTTGGGCATGCTGATCATCCTACAGCCCGGCAGGGCGGTGTTCAGCATCCATGCGATATTCCCGCTATCCGCGGGGCTGATGTTTGCACTTTATGGCCTGCTAACACGCTACGCCGCGCGGCGCGACACCCCCAGCACCAGCTTCTTCTGGACAGGCATCATAGGCGCAATCGTTGCCACCGCTATCGGGGTATTCCACTGGCAGAATATGTCGCCCCAAGATTGGGCGTGGATGGCGCTTCTGTGCATTTTAGCATCCCTTGGGCATTTCCTGCTGATCAAATGCTATGCCGTGGCGCAGGCCAGCGCGGTGCAGCCCTTTGCCTATATGCAACTGGTGTTTGGCTGTATCCTAGGGGTCAGCATCTTTGGCGATACGCTGACGCATACCACCGCCATTGGGGTCGCTTTTGTGGTGGGTGCAGGGCTGTTCACCCTCTGGCGCGAACGGGCCGCAAAATCCTAGCCGCGGGTTAAATCCGCGCGCAATTGCACAACCCCTACCGCGCCATGAATACGCGCACGGTACACATGCAGGCTCTCCATCACACGCATCACGTAATTGCGGGTTTCGCGAAAGGGGATGTGCTCGACCCAGTCCACCGGATCCCCCAATGAATCGCGCGGGTCGCCATATTCGGCGATCCAGTCATCCGCACGGTGCGGCCCTGCATTATACCCCGCAAAGGCCAGCGGATAGTTGCCATCATAGCGCTCCAACAGCCCCGCCAAATAGGCTGTGCCAAGGGTGGCATTGTATTTCCAATCAGACGTCAGGCGGTTCTTGGAATACTCGGCGCCAATTTCCTTGGCCACATTGCGGGCGGTGGCAGGCATAATCTGCATCAATCCGCGCGCGCCCGCATGGCTGATCGCATCAGGGTTCAGCTCGCTTTCGCGCCGCGCAATAGACATGGCAACCTCGGGCGCTACATCACGCGAGAAATCCGCCAAATCCGTAACAGGGTAATAGGCCGTGGGCAGGGTGATCCCACGCTTGGCCCCCTCTTTGGCAATGCCCAATGCGGCAAAAGGCTCGTTCAGCTCTAGCGCGAAATCCGCCAACATCGCCATATCATCGCGCCCCATGGTCTCGGCCATATGCGCCAAGAACCAGCGCACCATTACCGGACGGTCCCCGTGATGTAGCAAATGGGCCGCGCGCAATACCTCGGATTTAGCAAAGCTGGATTTCTGCCAACGGCCCTTGGGCACATCGCCCATCAGGCTGGCATCCGGGGGCAATTGCAGACGCTCTGCACTTAGCTGACCATAAAAGCTTGTGGAATGCTGTGCACCATCACGATAAGCCGCCTGCGCAAGGCCGTCTTGGCCCAGCGCCTCATAGACCTGCCCCAGCCAATACCCAGCGCGCCCGCGGCTAACGGGAGTTTTGACCACCCCCTCAAAACGCTCAAAATGTTTGCGCGCCAGCTTTGGCTTGTTTAAAAACTTTAGGGCGATGTAGCCCGATAACCACTCCAGATCGGCATAATCCGCCCCCGCGCTCAGACCATGCTTGCTGGCCAACCCATAGGCGGCGGTATAGTCCTTGGCCCGCATAGCGCGGCGCGCAAACCCGCGTCGCCGGCTGCCCCAGCTTTCTGCACGCCCCAGCTTCTTGCTGGTCTGCTCGATGATTAACTCCTGCGCCTCATCCCAGCGATCCTTCTTCATGCGCCACTGAAACCGGTCGTAGGCCAAACCACCATCCCCCGCTAGGCTACGCGGAACCGCGCCAATCAGCGCATCAACATTTGGCTCTTGGCGTTGCAGACCGATGCGCGCACGGGCCAATTTACCCTGTGCATCAGACACCAGCGGGATCATGCGCGAGGCCTCGCCCTGCCAACCCTTCCACAACAGATTGTCCATCCGTTCCTGATAGTGACGCGACACAATCCGCTTATGGCGGTCCATAAATTCGCGCTCAACACGCTCGGTCAAGGATAGATTAACATAGCCCGCAATCACCGCGGCGCGCGCCGCCTTGTCCTGACCCAGCTGCCCATAAGCCCGCGCCAAGGCCAGCGCACCAGCCCCTGTTTGCGGTGCTTGGGCCGCGAAATACTCCACCACACTGCGCGCATTAGCACCTGATCCAATCGATGCCTCGCCACTGCGACGCAGACGCTTCAGCCCCGGCCAATCTGCATTGCGCGCTAAAAATTCCACATAATCCTCAAACGCGCCCTGACCTGCGCGCAGACGCGCCCAGACCACCATATCACGGGCCACCTTATCCTGTAGCCCGCGGCGGAGCTGATCCGCCTCTGCCCAGTTCTTTGCATCGATCGCCTGTAGCGCTACAGATAGGCGTTTGCCATCCTGTGCCAAATTTGCCATTACCGGCCCGCCCACGGCCAACACTGATAAGCACAGCGCCGCTCTTAGTATTTTTTTCATATCTGCCCTTTTTTCTTAGCCGAACCCTAAGGGATTGCACAAATTTTTCAAAGTCAGAACTTAGTGATATAAATTGATGGTATTCATTTGCGCCAATTCGCGCTAATAGGCCCAGAATCAATAGAATGATCAACAATCTTGGAGGACAGCATGTTCAAAGGCTCTATGCCCGCATTAATCACCCCTATGTCAAACGGCACAGTGGATGATGTGGCGTTGAAACACCTTGTGGACTGGCAAATCAGCCAAGGTTCGCATGGTCTTGTCCCCGTTGGTACCACCGGCGAAAGCGCCACCCTATCCCACGACGAGCACGAACACGTGATCCGCGTCGTGGTCGAACACACCAAAGGCCGCGTGCCGGTGATTGCAGGCGCTGGTTCTAATAACACCGCCGAGGCCGTTGGCCTGATGCAATTTGCCAAGGATGTGGGCGCGGATGCCGCATTGGTGGTGACACCCTATTATAACAAGCCTACCCAGCGTGGGCTTTATGCCCATTTCGCGGCGCTAAACGAAATTGGCCTGCCGATTTTCATCTACAATATTCCGGCACGTTCCGTGATTGACCTGACCCCAGACACCATGGGCGAATTGGCCAAGCTGGATAACATCATCGGCGTCAAAGACGCGGTGGGGTCAATGGATCGCATCACCCAGCAACGCCTGTCATGTGGCGCTGATTTCGTACAGATGTCGGCCGAGGATGCATCCGCCCTTGGCGCATTTGCCCACGGCGCGGTTGGCTGTATTTCGGTTACAGCCAATGTCGCCCCCAAGCTCTGTGCTGAATTCCAAAATGCATTGGCCGCAGGTGATTATAAAACGGCCCTAGAATACCAAGACCGCCTGATGCCCCTGCACGAGGCCATCTTTACAGAACCTGGTGCCGCGGGCGCAAAATACGGCGCATCCCTTTTGGGGCACTGCTCGGATGAAATGCGCCTGCCGATGACGACATTAGAGGATAGCACCAAAGAGAAGGTCGCATCAGCCATGCGCCTTGCGGGTATCCTAAACTAATCCTGCGCGCCCCTCGGGGCGCGTTATGCCCTTGGCAGGGCCGCCACATTGGATTATATCCACCCGACCATGGCACAGCAAAAAACCTTTGATAATAATAAAATGATCACGGAAAACCGCCGTGCTCGATACGATTACGCAATCCAAGATACCTTGGAATGCGGGGTTATGCTGATGGGATCAGAGGTGAAATCCCTGCGCACCGCCGCCGCCCATATCACCGAGGCCTATGTCGATGTAGAAGACGGCGAACTATGGCTAATTAATTCCTACATTGCCCTCTACCCACAGGCCCGTGATTTCGGCCACGAAGAACGCCGCCGCCGTAAATTGCTGGTATCCAAACGCGAAATCGCCAAGCTATGGCAGGCCAAGGGCCGCCAAGCCATGACCATCGTGCCGCTAAAGATGTATTTCAACGACAAGGGTCGCGTGAAATTATTGATCGGCACGGCCAAGGGTAAGAAACAGGCCGACAAACGCGAAACCAGCAAAAACCGCGACTGGTCGCGCCAAAAGCAACGGTTGCTAAAAAACAGCTAGCCGTGCCTTGCACTCTCCCCTAGGGCGACTGTATGCTCGACAAATAAATTTGTGAGGTTCCAATGGAAACATTGATGCTGAATATGGTCGCAGGGCTAATCTGCGCAAATGGTGCCGGTGCTTTCCTAAAAAACCTGAACCTCGGGGTCCTAGGCAACAGCCTAACGGGCCTGCTGGGTGGCGGTCTGGGTGGTCAAGTGATTAACGCATTCAATGGTGGCGCGCTTTCAACACTGGCAGACACCCCCGCCATGGGTACAGCCGCCGCATCTGGCGGGATTGGCGGTGCTGCGGTGATGATGCTGGTCAGTGTGATCCGCAAAAAGTTTACAACGTAATTCGGTTCCTCCCGAAACGCGCCAGGCTAGCCTTGGCGCGTTTTTCTTTGCGCGACACCACAAAAACCGCTACGCAGGCCAGATGAAAATATCCCAATCCCCCCAGTGGCTAGCCGCAAACCTAGACCACGTAAAAATCTTGGATGCCTCGTGGTACCTGCCCAGCGATCAACGCGATTGCCGCGCAGAGTTCCACGCGCAGCATATCCCGAACGCACAGTTTTTCGATATAGATGCCATCGCGGATCACGATAGCGACTTGCCGCATATGCTGCCCACCTCGGACGCATTCGCCACTGCGGTGGGGGCCATGGGTATATCGAATACCGACACGGTTATTGTTTATGACACGGCGGGGCTGTTTTCCGCCGCGCGCGTCTGGTGGATGTTTCGCGCCATGGGCCATGAACAGGTCTATGTGCTAGAGGGCGGCATGCCACAATGGCTGGCACAGGGCCACCCAATTGCCACCACTCCCAGCACGCCAACCCCCGCGAAATATCACGCCACCCTAAATCCGAACAGGGTGGTAAATGCCCAACAGGTGCTGACCACCAAGACCCAGATCGCCGATGCCCGCCCCAATGCGCGCTTCTTGGGACAGGCACCAGAACCGCGCCCCAACACCAGATCGGGGCATATTCCAAATTCCAAAAACCTGTTCTTCAAATTGCTATTGGATGCGCAGGGGCGCCTATTGCCCGAGGCAGAGCTGAGAAAACAATTCCAAAATGCAGACCTAGACCCAGAACAACCCATAATTACCTCTTGCGGTTCGGGCGTGACTGCGGCAATTCTTGCCATGGCTCTTGCAAGACTGGGGAATACAGAAACATCCCTATATGATGGTTCTTGGTCTGAATGGGGCGCACGCGACGATTTACCAATTGCTACTGATTAGGAAACACCATGCTGTCCAATCTACAGAAACAACCCGCAGATCGCATCATCGGCCTGTCGGCCCTCTATCGCGCAGACCCACGCCCAGAGAAAATCGACCTAGGCGTCGGCGTCTACAAGGATGCACAGGGCAACACCCCGATCATGCGCGCCATTAAAAAGGCCGAAAAACAGCTGTGGAACGAAGAAACCACCAAGACCTACACCGCCCTGATCGGGGATGGTGGGTTTCACACCGTGATGCACGAGCTGATCTTGGGCGATACGGTTGATCGCGACCGGGTTTCCTATTGCGCCACACCCGGCGGCACTGGGGCCATCCACCATGTGCTGGAATTGGTAAAAATGACCGGCACCGGCGGCACCGTTTGGTTTTCTGACCCTACATGGGGCAACCACCTCACCATCGCCAAACATGTTGGCGTGCCGGTGGGAAAATACGGCTATTTTGATGCCGAAACCTGTGCGGTAGATTTTGACAAAATGATGGCTGATCTGAATGGCATCGCACAAAACGATGTGGTGGTTCTACACGGCTGTTGTCACAATCCAACAGGCGCAAACCTAACCAAAGATCAATGGGATCAGGTGGCAGACCTTATCGTGGCCAAAGGCGCTATCCCCTTTATCGATATCGCCTACCAAGGTTTTGGTGATGGCTTGATCGAGGATACCTACGGCCCGCGCCTAATGGCGGCGCGCGCCCCGCAAATGCTGATTGCAGCCAGTTGTTCAAAAAACTTTGGCATCTACCGCGAGCGCACGGGCCTGATCTTGGCGATCTCGCCGGATGCAGAAACCAATGCCATCACCCAAGGCAACCTGTCCTATGTGAACCGCCAGAACTTCAGCTTCCCGCCCGATCACGGCGCACGCCTTGTGACCATGGTGCTGTCTGACCCAGAATTGCGCGCCGATTGGATGGCCGAACTGGAAGAGGTGCGCCTGGGTATGTTGTCCGCGCGCAAAAAGCTGGCCGAGGCCCTGCGCAAGGCCTCAAATTCAGACCGTTTCGATTTCATTGCCGATCACCGCGGCATGTTTTCACGCCTTGGCCTGACCGAAGCACAGGTGGATCGCCTGCGCGAAGAGCACGCAATCTATATGGTTTTCGACAGCCGTCTGAATATCGCAGGCGTTACAGAAGATAAAATCGAAACCATCGCAAACGCTGTGGTGTCTGTTATTCGCACCTAATTTAAAGGGGCTTTGGGCCATAAAAACCCCAAGCCCCCCTACCGAACACGCCCTGTTCACACTTCATTTACAAAAAAACATTTGGAGATTTGGCAAACTCGTGCTTTGATTCAGATATCGGATACATCATCCGGTCAATGAAACAATCGAAAGGAGGTGCCTATGATTATTGGGAAAACAGAGCAGCTGGTGAAGGATACGAGCGAGGTGCACGTCTAGGGGGCAGCCCCCCAATTCGAACACCCGGCTCCAAAGCGTCAGCTTTGCTTGCCACCTCTAAATCTCGAGAGAAGCCTACATTCCTTGGTGTAGGCTTTTTCATTTAATGACCTTCCCCTAAAACATCCAAATAGATATAACCCCCGCATATTGAAATCTTAGCTTTCGTAATTACGTAAGCATTGTTGACATAATTAGGAGAGTTATATGTATGGAATGACAATCGCCGTAGTAGCGGCGCTGGCTATTTGGGGCGCGACCAGTTTCGTGCCAGAAAAATTAAAAGACTATATGAAAATCGGCTACATCGTGGCCGCTGGTTTTTTCCTGTTCAGCGCGTTTAACGGTATCTTCTTCTATGCCGAGCCAGGATATAAATATCACGTACGGACCATTACCGGTCAGGAAAAAATGGTGTCCGATACAGGGTATAATTCATACCTGTTTGGCCGCGTAAACGCATGGAAAAACGCCATGTCTGTACAGGCATCTCGCGAAGGCCTAGGCCGTGTTGTTGCCGAGTCAGAAGGCTCTTCAACCAGTGCAAACCTTGCGCCTCAATCACTGGTTTTCTTGGATCAGGTTGATGCGCTGGTGACGGCCACCACCAGATACGAATTGCCCGCAGACCAAGACGCATTCCTGCGCATGGTACGCCTGTACCGCACACCAGAAAACCTGTTGCGCACAGAATTGATCCCCGCATTCCAAGAAACCTTGGGCGCGACGGCGGCCTTGCTGTCAGCCGAGGATTATTTCCAAGGTGGAAAAACCGAGTTTAACAATGAATTCCAACGCCAAATGGAAAACGGCATCTATATCGTGCGCCGCGTAGAAGAACGCGTGCGCCTTGATGAAGGCCCCGCCAGCGGCTCCGCCAATGCAACACTAGGCACCGATCAAAAGGAATATGGAGATCAGTTCAAAACCGTGTTCATCGTCAAGAAAATTCTAGACGATACCGGCCAACCCCAACGTAAATCACAGTCCTTTACCAAGTTTGGCATCCAAGTATCCAGCGCCCGCGTTACGGCCGTGGATCCAAACGAAGAGTTCAAAAAGCGCATGCGCCTACGCCAACAGGCGGCGGCTGACCGTGCAATCGCGCGTGAACAACGCATCCAAGAAGAAGAGCAACGCCTGCTGGCGATCGCCAAGGGTGAACGCGAAGTTGCGGAACGCCAGGCCCAAGCCAAGGTGACCCAAATCGAGCGCACAACAGATGCCGAAACCGAAAAGCAGCTGACCCTGACCGCCGCAAACAAGCTAAAAGAGCAGGCCGAGATCGACCGCGAGCGTGCACAAATCTTGCTGGAAAAAGCCGAGATCGACGCCAAGGCCGTAAAGGTGGCCGCCGAGGCCGAGGCCTATGCCAAGTCTGCCGTCCTAGAGGCCGATAACGCGCTGGCACAGAAGCTGGAAACCGAACAGAAAATCCAAGAGTACTGGGCCAAAGCCTACGCAGAGCGCAAAGTTCCCCAATACGTTTTTGGATCGGGCGGTTCGGGGGCAAATGCCACGCCAACAGGCAACGACCAAGAGGCGCTGTTGCTGCAAGAACTGTTGACCTTGGAATATGCCAAACGATTGGACTATGATCGCAACATTCCAAAGCAATAAAACCCTCCAGAGCGCAGCTGCGCTCTGGCCCACCCAAAGGCCCCAGATGATCCGCATAAATGACAACATCTCTATCGAAGATTGGGAAGTCAGCGAAAATTTTCAGCGCTCGTCTGGGCCGGGTGGCCAACATGCAAACAAAGTATCAACTGCGGTCGAGCTACGCTTTGAGGCGGCGCGATCGCCAAACCTGCCCGAACCTGTGAAAAATCGCCTGCGCAAAATTGCTGGGCGAAAATGGACAAAGGAAGGCGCGCTGATCATCACCGCCGAGAAACATCGCTCTCAGCAGATGAACCGTGAACTGGCGCAAGAAAAGCTGATCGAGATGATCCGACAGGCGCTGATCCGCCCCAAATTTCGCGTAAAAACCAAACCAACCCGCGCATCACAGCGCCGCCGCATGGATACAAAAACCCGCCGCGGCGCGGTAAAATCCCTGCGCGGTCGGGTGCGCGACGATTAAAATTGCGCGCGCATGCGCGCCCCTTTCTATAGCTTTGATCATAGATCAAAGCGGTTTTGGATATTTGTAAGATTTGGAACTGAAAGAGGTCTTTATTTTATTGGGGAAAGGCCTTAGAAGGCCCCAAGTTTTGCCTCCCCCTTATCCCTAGGATTCTACCATGGCCCGCTTCACCACTATTGCCGATTTCACGCGCCGTTTGCGCATTGCGGATCGCAGTCCCGAAAATACGCCTATTACACCAATGCAGGCCAAGACGGATATCCTATCTGGCCTAACTGTTGCGCTGGCATTGGTGCCAGAGGCGGTTGCCTTTGCATTTGTGGCAGGGGTGGAACCACTGGTTGGATTGTATGCCGCATTTATTGTGGGGCTAATCACGGCGACCTTTGGCGGGCGTCCGGGGATGATCTCTGGGGCCACGGGGGCCTTGGCGGTGGTGATGGTGGCCTTGGTTGCACAGCACGGGGTGCAGTATTTGTTTGCCACTGTGGTTTTGATGGGGATTTTGCAAATTCTAGCGGGTATTTTCCGTCTGGGGAAATTTATGCGATTGGTACCCCATCCAGTGATGCTGGGTTTTGTGAACGGGTTGGCCATTGTGATTTTCCTAGCCCAGCTAGAGCAATTCCAGACCGTTGATGCGACAGGCAATCATGTTTGGCTGTCTGGGGCCAAGCTGTGGATTACATTGGCACTGGTTGGGCTGACGATGTTCTTGATCTGGGCCACGCCAAAAATCACCAAAGCGATCCCGGCACCGCTGGTTGCGATTGGTTTAGTCGCAACACTGGTGATCGTGTTTAACATTGATGTAGAGCGCGTCGGCGACTTGGCCAACATCAAAGGCGGCCTGCCACAATTTGCAATCCCTATGGTGCCCTTTGATCTGGAAACTCTGCGTATTATTCTGCCCTATGCCATTATCTTGGCCGCTATTGGCCTGATCGAGAGCCTTCTGACCCTGAATTTGGTTGGTGATATCACCGGCAAAAAAGGCGGGGCATCACAGGAGTGTATCGCGCAAGGTGGCGCCAATATCGTGACCGGTTTCTTCGGTGGTATGGGGGGCTGCGCCATGATCGGGCAATCCATGATCAATGTAAATTCTGGTGGGCGTACGCGTCTGGCGGGGATATCTGCGGCGCTGTTTTTGCTCGTGTTCATCCTGTTCGCCAGCGGCATTATCGAGCTGATCCCCTTGGCCGCGCTGGTTGGCGTGATGTTCATGGTGGTGATCGGTACATTTGCATGGCAGTCGATCAGGCTGATGCGGCGCATCCCGCGCTCTGATGGGCTGGTGATTGTGCTGGTAACTGTGGTGACCGTGCTAGAGGATCTGGCCATTGCCGTGGTTGTTGGGGTGATCGTGTCAGCACTGGTCTATGCGTGGAATGCGGCCTCGCAAATTCAGGCCAAGGCCCACCCCTCTAAATCAGAAAAAGGTGCCCGCGTTTATGATATTACCGGCCCCTTGTTCTTTGGTTCGGCCACACGTTTCCAAGAGCTGTTTGACCCAGAAAGCGACCCAGAAAGCGTTATTCTGGATTTCGACGGATCGCGCGTGGTGGATGAAAGCGCGCTACAGGCGATCGAGGCCGTGGCCGCGAAATACAATGCCGCAGGAAAAACCCTGAAGCTGCGCCACCTATCGCGTGATTGCCATGCGCTGTTGTCCAAGGCTGGACAGCTGATTGTAGATATGGATGATGATCCCAGCTATCAAATTGCTACCGATTACGGCGTAACACTGGGCCGTATCGGCGGCCACTAATCACAGGTGCACCATGGGTAAAATCGTTGTTGCCGCTCTTTATCACTTCACGCGCTTTGCGGATCACACCGCCCTACAGGCGCCGCTGCTGAACCTGTGCCGCGCACAGGGCATAAAGGGATCACTACTGCTGGCCTACGAGGGCATCAACGGCACCATCGCCGGCCCGCGTGGTGGCATTGATGCAGTGCTGGCCCATCTACGCGCATTTCCCGGCTGTAGCGATCTAGAGCACAAAGAAAGCATCGCTTCGGAAATGCCCTTTAACCGCATGAAGGTGAAGCTGAAGAAAGAGATCGTGACCATGGGCCAGCCACAGGTTGACCCCACACTAAACGTCGGCAACTACGTCGCGCCCGAGGATTGGAATGATCTGATAACCCGCGAGGATGTGGTGGTGATCGACACACGCAATGATTACGAGGTCGCCATCGGCACCTTCCAAGGCGCGATTGACCCAGAGACCAAATCTTTCGGCGAATTCCCCGCATGGTGGGAAGAGAACAAATCCCGCTTTCACAACAAAAAGGTCGCCATGTTTTGTACGGGCGGTATCCGGTGCGAGAAATCCACCAACTACCTATTGGGCGAGGGCGTAGAGGATGTATACCACCTAAAAGGCGGCATCCTAAAATACCTAGAAGAAGTCCCACAAGAAGACAGCACATGGGACGGTGAATGTTTTGTATTTGACGGGCGTGTTTCCGTAAAACATGGGCTAGAAGAGGGCAAATACGATCTGTGCTATGCCTGCCGAATGCCCCTAGCGCCTGCGGATTTACAGCGCCCAGAGTTCGAGAAAGGCGTGTCCTGTCATCAATGTATAGAGACCACGGACGAGGCCAGAAAGACCCGTTTCCGCGAGCGGCAAAAACAAGTCAATCTGGCCGAAACCCGCGGCAAACACCACATCGGGTAATCTCGTCGCTAGCGTATCCTGCGCGCGATCGGCAGGTTTTGCTGCAGCGATGGTGGGGCAAGATCATATTGCGCCATCGCCTTGGCCCGATCGTTGATCTCCTTGATGACCTCGGCTTTTTTCAGCGGCTTGGTGATGTATCCATTCATCCCCGCCTCTAGAAATCGTTCTTTATCGCCCGACATCGCATGAGCAGTCAGCGCCACAATTGGTGTCGGCTCTAATCCCGCGTTTTGCTCATGGTTGCGGATCAATTTTGTGGCGCAAACCCCATCCATTTCCGGCATTGAAATATCGGTAAAAATCAAATCGGGCATATCCTCTGTGACCATATCTACCAACTCTTGGCCATTGCTGGCGATCTTTAGCTCAATTTTCTCAGATTTAACCATCTTTGAAAACACCAGCTGATTGGTTTTGTTGTCCTCGGCCAACACCACCCGCACGGGCGGCAATATCACCTCGCTACCGGGCAAGCTGGCCGGTGGCAAGGTGGGGTTATCCACATCTTTGGTATATATCGCCCCAAGTGCTGCAAACAATTCCTTACGCAGGATCGGCTTTTGAAAACTGGCATCAAAAATACCCGCGCGAATACCGGCAGCGGGCAATGCCTGTTGCGAGGTAACCAAAATCAACGTATCGCTGTAACCCCGATCCCGCAGAGCAATACCCAAGCGTTCGCCATCCATCCCCGCCATATCATACGCAGCGATAATCAGATCTACACCCTTATCCTCGTTATAATATTGTAGGGCCTCCTCTGCACTGTTTACCGCAACAGTTTCCAGATCAAGATGCCCCAATTGTTTGCACAGGATCGCACGGGGTTGCGCCCCGTTATCCACAATCAAAGCGCGCGATACCGCCCTAGAAATTTTAGGCAGGTGATGCGCATCCTCCGTTACTCTTGGCAAAACAACCTTAAACCCGAATACAGAACCTTCACCATGAACCGAATCCACCCACATCTCGCCACCCATCATCGCCACCAATTTACGGCAAATCGTCAACCCCAAACCGGTGCCCTCGAATTTGCGGTTTTCCGCGTGATCCACCTGCTGAAATTCGCTAAAGACCGCATCCAACTTCTCGGCGGGAATGCCGATGCCCGTGTCCTCGACCGCGATGTTAATCTGTTGGCAGTCATGAATGGTTTCCATGCCCACAACCCGCACCAACACATGACCCTCTTGGGTGAACTTGATCGCATTCCCCACCAAATTCAGCAATATCTGGCGCATCCGCCCCACATCGCCGATGAAATCCTCGGGCAGGAACATGTCGTAATCTACCAGTAATTCCAGCCCCTTTTCCTGGGCCTTACTGGCCAATAACATCATCGACTCTTGGATACATTCCTCTAGGTTAAAGGGCTCCGGGAACAGATCCATCTGTTCTGCCTCGATCTTGGAATAATCCAAGATATCGTTGATTATCACCAATAATGCTTCACCGGAATTCTTGATGGTATTGGCAAACACGCGCTGCTCTTCGTCTAAACTGGTGTCCATCAACAGCTCTGCAATCCCGACCACCCCATTCATGGGGGTACGGATTTCATGGCTCATATTCGCCAAAAACGCAGATTTCGCCTGATTGGAATCCTCGGCCTCTTTTTGCGCGGCAATCAGGGCGCGTTGTTTTAATTCCGTTTCGGTTAGCAAACAATAGGTGCCGACCAGATCGCCGCTAGCGGTTATACGTTGTGATGTCCGAATCCAGCGCCCATCAGCCAGTTGCGCAATATTCACAGGGTTCTCATCGCTGTTGGTCATGGCCAGCATATATTCAACCCATGCGGCCTCGCTTAGGGGGGCGGGGCTGATCATACCCGCATCCACGGCCATGCTTAACATCTTGGCCCGAGAGTCACCTTCACGAATGTTCACAAAAGCCTCGGGGCATAAATCAATAAACCGCTGATTTACGCGTACCATTCGATCCTGTGCATCAAACACCGCTGTGGCATCGGGCAATATGTCAATCATATCATACATCCGATTGCGCGTCGCCTCGCTATCCGCGATCCGCCCTTCCAGCTCTTTCACTCTTTCTTCCAGTGTCGTCGTTTTATCCACGTTACCCTCATCCATTACATAGGCTACATCAAGCACCGCAATATCTAACGCCACCTTAATATCTGTCTGATTAACCCCTAAAATTTAACGCAACCGGCGCGGTTTGCCCGATCACACGGGCCAAGCTTGTCAGCGCAGAAATATATTGTTAACTCAGCCCTAGGTTCAATTTGGATAGGCCCCGCATGAAGCCCCTAGAAATCTACAATCAGCGCGTTGCTGATGGCACATTAAATGCAGACCCAGACCAGCTGTCGATCCTCAGCGCCCTACAGGGGCTGGCCGAAGAAATCGAAGGCTATAAACCCAAATCAAAATGGTTGCTGTCTGGGGTATTTGGCGTGGTGGCCCCGCGCCCACGGGGGCTGTATATCTACGGCGGTGTCGGGCGCGGCAAATCCATGCTGATGGATCTGTTTTTCGATGCCAGCCCGATTAAACGCAAACGCCGCGTACATTTTCATAGCTTTATGCAAGAAGTGCACGACGGCATGCACCACGCCCGCGCCAGCGGCGTAGAGGACGCCATCCGCCCAGTGGCCGAAAAAATTATCAAAGACGCTAGCCTGTTGTGCTTTGACGAGATGCAAATCACCGATATCACCGATGCCATGATCGTAGGGCGGCTGTTTGAATTTCTGTTCGATTCCGGCGTGATCATCGTAACCACATCCAACCGCCACCCCGATGATCTGTATAAAAACGGCCTAAACCGAAACCTGTTCGTGCCCTTTATCGAACAGATCAAAACATACCTAACCGTGCACAATCTAGACAGCGAAACAGACCATCGCCAAAACCGCCTGTCACAGAAACAAACCTATTTCACACCCCTAAATGATGCCAACCACGCCGCCCTAATGGCCCTGTGGGATCAGATCGCCGGTAGCGAAGTTACCTCGCTAACCCTGCACCAGAAAAACCGCGAGATCACATTGCCGCATCATTCTGGCGGGGTTGCGATGGCAGGGTTTGATGACCTGTGCGCCCGGCCGCTGGGGCCCGGGGATTACCTGTTAATCGCCAAATCGCTACGCGCGCTGTTCATCACAAATGTGCCCATTCTAACGCGCGCACGCAACAACGAGGCCAAACGCTTCGTTACCCTGATCGATGCGCTCTACGAGGCCAAGGTGCGGGTCATCCTTAGCGCCGATGCACAGCCAGAACAGCTGTATGAAACAGGTGCCGGCGCGTTTGAATTTGAACGCACCGCCAGCCGATTGCGCGAGATGCAGGGGGATGACTGGGGCGCATAGCCAGCCTGTGCAAAAATCACACCGCCCAAGCACCCTGCCCACATAAATCAGGCAGAGTGAAGATAGCGCCATTTATCGGCAATCAAGTCCGATAACCCAAGCCCGCCCCGGATTAATTCTGTAGTCGGGATCAATAGTACTAATAGAACAGCCTGTCGCCGCTTCGATTGGCTTTACTGTTTTCGCCACCCAAACCCGATTCACAAGGTTGGATGCGCTTCCCTTATTCGCAACATGAGCGAATACCCGTTTGCCAACGGTAACTTTGCGCAATTCAAACGGCATGCCATCATCCGCAATCAATTTCTGCTTAGGGAAATTATCGCTGGTTTCATGAGCCACTTGGTACTCTTGGGCTGAATTCAATGGCTCTTGCGTGGTCGGCTCGCCTTGAGGGTTACAGGCTGCCATTGCCAAAAGGCCACCCAGAATTGCTAATTTCTTAATCATAAAAACTCCATAAAATTACTTTGCAGGCCTATCCATGCACCAAACCGCCAACACACCCTTGGCGTGCATCGTACAAAATGTGCTCTATCTAATATATGGCCAAATGAAAACCCAGTAAATTGCGAACCCATAGCGCAGCCCCAATACCCCAAAGACATATCAGACGCGCAACCGCACCGACTGACCCGATAGGTCAGCCGTATCTAACATTCATTCTGTGATAGGGGATCCCTGCGCCTAGCGCCGCGCCTTGCGCAACTGCCCCAGCAATACCTGATCCGCGGTGGCATTGGGCCTGATCCCAATCGCCTTTTGAAAGGCGCTTACAGCATCCAATGTCTTTGGCCCGATAATCCCATCCGGCTCGCCGACATCATAGCCCAGCTTGTTCAGACGCTCTTGCACCTCAATCTTCTCGGCCAACTTCAATGCCCCGGGTCCACGCGGCCATTCGGCAACAAAAGGCTGACCACCATCAATGCGATCCGCCAAATGTCCAACGGCCATGGCATAGGAATTGGCATTGTTATAGCGCTTGATCACGAAGAAATTCTTGAACACCAAAAACGCAGGCCCTTGTGCACCCGCGGGCAGGAATATCGCGCCATCACCATGGCTGGGCAAACGCCCCCCCGCCACATCACGCACACCCAATTCCATCCAGCGGCTAGAGGGGCGCTTTAGCTTCAGGCTGGCATTGCCATAATTAAACCCAGCCGGCAATCGCACCTCTATGGCCCAGGGCTGCCCATGCTTCCAGCCAAATTTCTTTAGGTAATTCGCGGTCGAGGCCAAGGCATCGCTGGGGTCTTTGGGATCCCAAACATCGCGCTTGCCATCGCCATCAAAATCCTGCGCATAGGCCTGATAGCTGGTGGGAATAAATTGCGTATGCCCCATGGCACCGGCCCAGCTGCCCAGCATCTTGTTGGCGGTGATATCGCCGCGCTGAATGATGCGCAGCGCCTCCATCAATTGCTGACGGCCAAATTTCTCGCGCCGCCCATCATAGGCCAATGTGGCCAAAGCCTCGATAATATTAATATCACCCATGTGCGAACCATAAGAGCTCTCCAGCCCCCAAACAGCCGCCACAACCTCGGCCTCGACCTTGTATTTGGATTCAATCTTGCGCAGGGTCGCGCGATGCTTTGATACCGCCGCGCGGCCGTTTTCCACGCGCTTGGGGGATGTGGCCGTATCCAGATAATCCCAAATCTCGCGGCTAAATTCCGCCTGCTTGCGATCCAGCGCCACCACACGCTGGTTCAGCTTTACCCCACGAAAGGCACGATCAAAGGTGCGTGCGGAAATACCCGATGCCAAGGCCTGCTTGCGAAAGCTCTTAACCCAAGCCTGAAATCCGCTGGCACTTTGGGCCAGTACGATCTCACCACCGCTTACAAAATTCGCCTGTACAGAGGTACCAATCGCACCCATGCCAATTACCCCGCATAGGGCCAACGTTAAAATCCTCATGGAACTCTCCTGCTCGAGCTTCTTTTTCCCCAGACTAGCGCGATTATCGCCCACACAAAAGCAAAAGCTTAGACAGGGCGCGAATCCCCGCCAACCTCGCCGCGAAATTGCGCCAATGCCGCGCGCAGCATGGCAACGCGGCGCGGGCTAAACCCCTGCCCCGTTTCGCGAAACCCCACAATCCGATCCAGCCTAAAGGCACGGAAATCATCACGCAGCAAACACATGGCCACCGCCACCAGTTTGGCATCTGCATAGATAATCGCCAGCGGCTGAATGCGGCGCAGGGTGATCGCGCCCTTGGCATCGACATAGTCGATTTCCAATTCACGCTCTTCGCGGGTTGCACGGCGAAATGCGGCAACATCAATGTTAATCTCGGGGCGCGGCAGAAAACTCTTGGCCCGCAAAACAGAATGCTCCAGCGTGCGCTGTAGAGCCTGCGGTAGACCGGCATTCACCTTGGCCAGCACCGATGCAGCCGCCTGCGCCAGCACAGGATCGCCCACCTGCTCGACCTCGCGCAATCCCAAAACCAATGCCTCTACCTCATCCACACTAAACATCATCGGGGGCAATGCGGGATCCTCGGTCAGACTATAGCCATAGCCCGCCTCACCATCAATCACCGCCCCTGCCGCGCGTAGACTTTCGATATCGCGGTACACGGTGCGTATGCTTACCTCTAGCCCCTCTGCTAATACCTCGGCGGTAACGGGCGCGGGAATGCTGCGCAGTAAATGCATCATTTGTAATAATCGATCAGATTTAGCCATATCCCACACTCGCAAATCATTACTGACAGTTTTTGTCAGTATGGCGCTGATATCTAATCCCTACAACAACAAAGGCTTACCAATGGAACTGATCGCATTTCCCCCCACCTATAGCGAGCCTGCCGGCTCTCCCTTCGCCACTAAATCCATGCTGATGCTGGAACACTCTGGCCTAGATTACACCATCACCTACCTGCCAGACCCGCGCAAAATGCCCAAACAAAAATTGCCCGTTTTGCGCGCAGGCACCCGCCTGATCCCAGACAGCACCGAAATCCAATCCTATGTGGAAACCACCCATGGAATTGATTTTGATAAAGGCCTAAGCGACACCCAGCGCGCCACCTCCACCGCCCTAATCCGTATGATCGAAGAGCACATGTATTTCATCCTCTATGCCAGCCGCTGGATCGATGAAACCAATTGGCAAATCACCAAAGGCGCGAATTTCGGCGCCATCCCCAAGCTGATCCGCGGCTTTATCGTGGCAGGTATCCGCAAAGCCGCGATCCAGCAATTGATGGGCCAAGGTATGGGCCGCCACAGCGAGGCAGAACAAATGGCGCGCCTGCACAAAGACCTCACCAGCCTCTCCACCCTCCTGGGCGATCAACAATACTTCTTCGGAGATACCCCCACATCGGTCGATTTCTCAGCCGTCGCATTCCTAAACTTCATGCTGAATTTCCCAATCGAAAACACCCTGACCGAAAAGGTGAAATCATTCCCCAGCCTCGTGGCCTACGCCAAATCAGGGCGCACAAACTTATACCCCGAAAAATTCCGCACCCCCATGGGGTGATCACAGACGGGGGCGGGCAATTGGCGCGCCCCCTATCCAAACCCTTCCAAATCTTTTAAATATCCATCATGCAACCGCCCTTCACAGACGACGAAATTCGCAAATCCTTCGATGCCCTGCCCGCAGATGCACTTGAACTGCGCGCGCTGATCTATCGCACGGCCGATGATATCGGTGACGTCACAGAAAACCTGCGTTGGGGCCAGCCCAGCTATAGCACACCACAGGCCACCCCTCTGCGCATTGGCGCCCCCAAAACCGGCGGCTTTGCCCTCTATGCACATTGCCAATCCAGCGTGATCCCAACCTTTGCCCAAACCTTCGGCGCAGAATTTGATATCCAAGGCACACGGGCGGTGCACTTTCAATCCGCGGCGGACCTGCAACCAGAAAAACTCAGGCTGTTAATCCGTCACGCACTTACATACCGCGCCTAGCCCTTGCGCCGCCTCTTGCCCTTTTTGCGATCCTTGGCGCGCACAATGCGCCGCCCCTTGTGGCGGACCTGACGCCCAGATCCCTTGGGCATGGATTTGCCATCCAGTTCAATCATCTCTAACGTCAAACCACCCGTCACAGCGGTGGCATCCACGAGGCGCACCAAACAGGGCATGCCCACGGCAATCACACGCCCAGACTCCTCGCCCTTTAACGTGCCATCACGCTCGATATAGCGCCAATACTCGCGCCCCAAATGCGATAGGGGAATAATCCCATCCGCGCCCGTCTCTTCCAACTTTACGAACAAGCCAAATTTGGCAATTCCAGACACACGCCCCACAAAATCGGCCCCCACACGATCGGCCAAGAACGCCGCCAAATACCGATCCGTGGTATCGCGTTCTGCCAACATAGAACGCCGCTCTGTGCTGGAAATCCATTCGCCGGTTTCCTTCAGATCGGCCTCGTCTTCGCGGGTCAACCCATCATCGCCAAACCCATGTGCAGAGACCAAGGCACGGTGCACGATCAAATCCGCATAGCGCCGAATAGGGCTGGTGAAATGCCCATAGCGGCGCAGGTTTAATCCGAAATGCCCGAAATTCTGCGGCGCGTAATAGGCCTGTGTCATAGATCGCAAAACCTGCATGTTGATCAGCTCTGCATCTTCGCTCTCGCTGGCAGCGGCCAACAATTTATTCAAATGCGCCGTGCGCAATACCTGCCCCTTGGCCAGCTGTAGCCCCGCCGCATCGGCCACCTCGCGTAGCGCATCCAACTTCTCTGGCGATGGCTCTTCATGGACACGATATAAAAATGCCCGTTCCTTTTGTTCCAGCGTCTCGGCCGCGCACACATTGGCCGTGACCATAAATTCCTCGACCAATTTATGCGCATCAAAACGGGTGCGGTAATCCACAGACAAGACCTGCCCCTCGTCCGACAGCACGATCTTGCGCTCTGGCAAGTCAAGGTTCAGCGGCTGACGACGGTTGCGCGCCTTGGTGGCACTCGCATAGGCCGCAAACAAATCAGCAATCGGCCCCTTCAGCGGCTCTGTATCACCGTCATAGCGCCCCTCATGGGCCGCCTGCGCCTGCTCGTAGGATAGAGAGGCAGGCGAACGCATTAACCCGCGGTGGAATTCATGCGATAACTTCTCGCCCGATGCATTCAAAACAATACGCACCGCCATACAGGCGCGTTCCACACCCGCATGCAAAGAACATAAATCCCCCGACAATGCATCGGGTAACATCGGCACCACTCGATCAGGGAAATAGGATGAATTGCCCCGCTTGCGCGCCTCTTTGTCCAATACAGAACCCGGGCGCACATAATGCGCCACATCGGCAATCGCCACCCATACAATATGCCCGCCCTCGTTTTTCGGATCCTCATCCGGTGCGGCACAAATCGCATCATCGTGATCGCGTGCATCAGATGGGTCGATGGTAAACAGGGGTAAATGGCGCAGATCCATCCGCGCACCCAGCGCAACAGGCTCTGCCGCCTCTGCGGCCAAGACGACCTCATCAGGGAAATGATCAGGGATTTCATGCTGATGAATGGCAATCAAGGATATCGAACGCGGCGCCATAGGATCGCCCAGCACCTCGATGATGCGCGCCGAGGGCAGACCCATGCGCTTGGGGCCAGCCTGCTCGGCCTCGACCAATTCGCCGTCCGATGCGCCCTTGCTATCGGCACTGGCCACGCGCCACTCTTTGCTGTTCTTCTTATCCACGGGCACAATGCGCCCACCTTCGGATCCATGCCGGTAAATGCCGATCACCTTATCAGGGCCTGCACCGATGCGGCGAATAAGACGTGCCTCGTAGGCGTGATCCTGATCCACCACAGGCGTTAGACGCGCCAATATGCGATCGCCAGCGCGCAATGCCACATCGCCTGCCTTGGCCATAAATAGAATCTTTGGGCGCTCGTCGCCCTCCCATTCCGCCGGCTCGGCCCATAGATCGCCCATGTCATCCGCACCAGAAATCCGCAAAACAGAAACTGGGGGCAATTCGCCCGTGCCACGGAACTGTTTGCGCGACCCCGCAATCAGCCCATCGCTTTGCAGCTCTTTCAACATACGTTTCAGATCAATGCGCGCGGATCCCTTGATCCCAAAGGCCTTACCAATATCGCGCTTGGATGCTTTGTCGGGGTGCTCTTGCACCCATTTCAAAATATCTTCTTTACTCGGGAGTTTTTTCATACCCCGCACTAGCACGCCACAGGTGGGATTGGAAACCTTGCAATCATTCTGGTTTTGCCTAGGCTGTAGGAAAAGCAATGGGTTAATAGTGCGCAAACTACTGGGTATCGCAACATTCCTGATCGCGTGGGCCACGCTGGGCCTGCTGGCCATGGGGCAGCTTGGCGCCGGCCTGCCCTATTTTAATAGCGCGCAAAATTACCAAACCAAATTACAAGATCAGCTAAATCTGGCCCTTGTCGATACCACATTCCCCCTAAGCGCACAGGTGTCTGGGCGCGATGCCCAAATCACAGGGCTGGTCAGCTCTGAAATCGAGCGCGCCGCCATCCTTGCCCATGTGGGCGCAATTGATGGCCTGCGCACCCTGCGCGATGCCACCAGCCTACCGCCTCTGGCGGATCCCTTTCGCATAGATCTGGTAAAAACCGATGCTGGCCTGCGCGCCACCGGCCATACGCCAACCCCGCAAGCATTGGATGAGGCCTTGGCTGATTTCAACACAGACCTGACCTTTGCTCGCCCAATGCCAGACCAACACTGGCCCGGCACCGTGGCCACCGCCGCCCGCGCCTTGCGCCTGTGCGCCTTGGGACAAATTACCCTTACGGGCACCGATCTGGTGTTAACCTGTGATCTAAGCGCCCAAGAAGAGATCAACGCCCTGCGCGCCATACTGGCCAATCTGCCACCCAACTATCGCACCGATATCACCACACAGCTAATCCCCGCCAACCCCTATATCTTTGGGGGCAAGGTCTCGCAATCCGGCGAGACGTTCCACGGTTATATCCCCAACGAATTTACCCGCGGTACCTATGCGGGGCTGATCCCCGATCACATCCAGAACCTAACCCCCAAGCATGGGATGCCCGATGCCATCTGGCCCAGCTTTACCCAAAAGGCGATCACAGCTCTGCGTCTGATGCAGGTGGGGGTGCTGAACATCACAAACCGCCATGCCACATTCACGGGTGCCGTGCCCACGGCCACCACCGACGCCCAGCTGCGCGCCCTGTTCACCCCCCTGCCACCACACTATGGCGTGGATTTCGATATCGCGATCCTAGACGACGGATTCCCCGGCAGGCTGATGCTGAATTGGCACCATAAAAGTGGTGGCACCCTGTCTGGTAAATCCGCAGATGGGCTCAATAAATCCGATATTACCTCTGCGCTGAACCTGCCCGACTTGCAGGGGAATATTACCCTTGGCTGGGGTGGGGATCGGCGCATATTCCTGCTGCGCTTGGCCGCACTGGGCCAACATTTGCACCGCCTTGAAACCGCCGAAATCACCCTTTGGGAACAGGGCATCAGCCTTAGCGGGGTCTCTATGCCACGACATAACCCCCAAGATTTGATCATCGACCTCTTGTCCGATCTTGGTGCCGAGGCCAAGGTTTCAATCACCGCCTCACCTAACACGCCCCATACAGGGGATCTGCGCACAAACCCCCACAGCCAACGCCCCGAAGTTTTCCAAAACGGGTTTTGGATACCCCAGCGTAAGGAGCCGTAAATGTTTGATAATTGGCAATTTTTAGCAATCGAGATCTGGGGGTTACTGCTGGTAGCCATGCTCTGGGGGGTCTTAGTCGGCTGGATCATCTGGGGTGGCCGCCCCAAGACACCCAAGCCCGAAGATTAGCCGCCCAGCGCGCGCAAATCCGCCAGCGTATCCACATCGCGCAACGTATCAATCAGCGCCACCGATTGCCCAGATAGGCTGGCGATGGTATCGGCCCGTGCGGTCTCGCTAGACCAACGCACCCCCTTGAATAGATCGCGCGGCACACAGCGCCCCGCGCGCCGATGCCCCACCAACCAATAGCCCCCATCCGGTGCAGGCCCGATCACCGCATCATGATTATTCAATGATTTAAAGGCCTTGTGGATCAAAGCAGGCGTAATATCTGGAATGTCAGCACCAATAATGATCACCGGCCCCTTAGGGGCGCGGTGCAATATCCGCCCCATCCGCGCGCCTAGATCGCCCCCTCCCTGTGGCCAGCGGCGCAGGTTTCGAGGCCAGACACGGCTGGCCATACCCTCGACATCAGGGCTAACGGCCAATACCGTTTCCCAGCGTGGATCAGCGCTCAAGGCGCGAATATGGCGTGCCACAGAATGGCGAAACCACCACGCAGAGGCCGCCATGCCGATATCCCGCCCAAGGCGTGTCTTCACCCGCCCAGCACGGGGCTGTTTGACCATAATATACAGTTGTGGTCGCATGTTACCCGCCAAAGTAGTCGCGGATAAAACGGGCATAAATTGCCTTTAGCTGTCCGATCTGCTCTACCTTCACCCGCTCATCCACCTGATGCATGCTCTTGCCCACTAGCCCAAATTCCACCACCTCACAGTGATGTTTAACAAATCGCGCGTCTGACGTCCCACCTGAGGTCGACATCTCTGGCACCACGCCTGTTTCCGCGCTAACCGCCTGTGCCACCATATCCGACAACTTGCCCGGTGGTGTAACAAAGCTCTCGCCAGATACGGACACATCCATATCAAATACCACCCCCGTGTCCGCGGCCACCGCATCCGCCTGTCTACGCAACCACGTGGTTAAATCATCGGCAGTATGCGCATCATTAAACCTAATATTCACCGTGGTCTTACACTGTGCAGGGATCACATTGTTGGCCGGATTACCGGTATCAAATGTGGTCACCACCAGCGTCGAAGGATCGAAATGATCCGTACCATCGTCCAGCACATGGCCGCTCAGCGCCCCCACCAATTGCGCCATGGCAGGCACGGGGTTGTTAGCTCGGTGCGGATAGGCCGCATGACCCTGCACGCCGCGCGCGGTGAAATAGGCGGTCATCGATCCTCGTCGCCCGATTTTCATCATCTCGCCCATGGTCTCTGGGCAGGTCGGCTCACCCACCAAACAATGATCCATCTGTTGATTGTGCTCGGCCATCCACTCTAGGATCGCCACGGTGCCATGCTTGGCTGGCCCTTCCTCATCACCCGTGATGGTGATAATTATAGACCCATCAGGGGGCGTATCGCGCACAAAATCCACCGCCGCCGCCACAAATGCCGCAACGCCCGATTTCATATCCGTGGTGCCGCGCCCATACATGAACCCATCCTTGATCGTAGCGCTGAAAGGATCAAACGTCCAATCGGCCACATCGCCCACAGGCACCACATCCGTGTGCCCATTAAACCCCAAAACAGGCCCGTTAGCCCCCTGATCACCCCAGCGGGCAAACAGATTGCATACCCCACCACGATCTATACGGGTGGTGCTAAATCCTGCCTGTTCCAATTCTTGGGCCAACAACACCAATGCGCCCCCCTCTTCAGGGGTCACAGAGGCACAGCGCACCAATCGGGCGGTTAAATCTACGGGGTCCAGTGACATGCATTTACTCCTTGCTTGACTAGGCAAATATCTTGTTATGCCCAGCGCCGCAAGACGCCCAAGCCTACCCTCGGCGCACCTTGCGGGGCCGCTGGCGGTCGCGTGGTGCGCGCTTGACTACGAAATCATCACTAACCGCGCCAAAATGACAGCGCTGAAAATACGGATAGCTGTCGGTGGCAAAATATACATATTGCCCATTGACCATGGCGCCATTGCATTCATCCAGATTGCCTGACCCCGCCTTATATTCGAAATCTTGGTTATAGGTACCATCATAGCGCCCTCCTGGGCCGCTGGGGCGGACCCCGGATTTCAACACCCAAGAGGCCTGAGCCTTAGCCCCCACATAATGGATCTCGTGACCATCGGCCGCATAGCCCATCAGGGTATCATTATTTAGATCAATCAGCGCCGCTGGCATGCCGTGATAATGGTAGAGGCCACGATGGTCCACATGGGCATTATTATGATCCAGCCCCAATGCATTATCCGGCCCCATACCATCCAAATTCCACCCAGAGCTGGAATCGCGGCTGTGCCCACGTGGGCTGCTGGCATCATACCAATCGGCCGTGCCGGGACGGATGGGTATGCCAGTTAGGGTCACACCCACGATCTGTGCCTTGGTGCTCTTGATCTTTCTCTTCTTGGGGTTGGCACTGAAACAGTATTTCTGGTTCTGCGCGCGAAAACTATTGGGGTTGCCCCTGCGAGGGAATGCACCCATGTCGTGATCTGGTATACCGTTTGATTGAATACAGGTGGTGGTACCCTTGGTCACAATGGTAACTTGATTGTCCGCGGCCAGCGCCGAAGCCCCCAGCCCAATCGCCAATGCGGTGACTATAAATTTCTGCATGCGCCTCTCCTATGGTTTTGGGGATTATACGCCTGTGGGTTAATTTTCCGTCGCCACCGGATTGAACCTTAGAACGGCACTGATGCACAGAATTCCAGGGCCGCGCCCGTATCAGGATGATCCAAGAACAGCCGATGCGCATGTAATTGCAGACGATCCGCCGCATCAATCACCCGTTGATCACCATAAAATCGATCCCCCAGTATCGGATGCCCGATTGCCAGCATATGCACCCGCAGCTGATGGGTGCGCCCGGTCTTGGGATGTAATTCTACACGCGTGGCGCCCTGTTCGCGCGACAATACCCGCCAATCGGTTTGTGCAGGCTTGCCCGCATCATGGTCCACCTTCTGCAACGGTCGGTTTGGCCAATCCCCCATCAGCGGTAAATCGATCTGCCCCGCCTCACCCCCAACGGCGCCCATAACCCGCGCAACATAGGTTTTCTGCGGGCGGCGCTGTTCGAATTGCAGATTTAGATGCCGCTGCGCCGATTTGCGCCGCGCAAATATCATCACCCCAGATGTATCCATATCCAACCGATGGATCACCATGGCGCCCGCAAATTCGCGGCGCACCCGCGCATGCATGCAATCGGCCAGTTCCTCGGATTTCCCCGCCACCGACAATAGCCCGCTGGGCTTGTCCACCACCACGATATGATCGTCGTGATACAGAACCGCCACAGGGGCATCCTTGGGGTGGTAATTTTTCAACGGGGCAAAGGGCATGCCCTAGGCCTTAACACGCTCCGATTTTGGATCATAGGCCGGTTTTAGACTGGCACGCGCGGCCATGTTCACACCGGCCACCTCGATCTGATAGCTAGATGCCAGAACGTCCGCCGCGCTCTCGCCCGCACAGGGCACATAGCCCAGCCCAATCGCCGCCCCTAGATGATGCCCATAGGCCCCAGAGCTGAGGTACCCCACAATCTGCCCATCGCGCAGTATCGGCTCGTTATGGAATAGGAAGGCCGAAGGATCCTCCATCACAAACTGTAGCATGCGGTTTTCCAACCCCGCCTCGCGCTTGCGTGCCACACCATCGCGACCAATGAAATTCTCCTTGGTCTTTGAGACCGCAAAGCCAAGGCCCGCCTCTAACACATGATCCTCGCAGGTGATGTCATGGCCAAAATGGCGAAAGCCCTTTTCAATACGGCAACTGTCCATCATATGCATCCCGCATAGTCGCGCATCCATGCCCTGTCCCGCATCCCACAGGGCCTCAAACACATGCCCCGCCTGATCGGCGCTGATATAAACCTCCCAGCCCAATTCACCTACATAGGATACGCGGTGCACACGCGCCAACCCCATGCCGATTTCAATCTCTTGGGCCGTACCAAAGGGATTATGCGCATTGCTGAAATCATTGGGGCTAACGGCCTGTAGTAATTTGCGCGCATTGGGGCCCATCACCGCTAGGGTGGCCTCGGCGGCTGTTACATCGGTGATCACCACCGCGTAATCCCCCACATGGCGTTGCATCCAGACCTGATCCGCCAAGCGCGTTGCAGCAGGGGTTACCACCAGATAGGCGGTTTCTGACAGGCGGGTAATGGTGACATCCGCCTCGATCCCACCGGCATTGTTTAGGAATTGTGTATAGACAATCTTGCCGATCTCTACATCACATTCCGCCCCTGCCACATAATTGATAAAGCGCACAGCGTCTCGGCCCTCTACGCGGATTTTACCAAACGACGACATGTCATAAATGCCCACATTTTCGCGCACTGCGCGGCACTCGGCGGCGGTATTGTTAAACCAATTCTGCCCCTGCCAGTCATACTTATAGGCACGCTCCTGACCCTCGTCCGCAAACCAGTTGGCGCGTTCCCAGCCAGCCAGCTCGCCCATCACCGCACCGTTCTCCAACAGCTGATGATGTACAGGACTGCGCCGAATTCCACGCGCGGTAGCCTTTTGGCGATAAGGGTAATGATCAGCATAAAGCAGACCCAAGGTCTCCTTGGAGCGCTCGAACAAATACTGTTTGTTCCCCTGAAAAGGCTGCATGCGCGCAATATCCACATCCCCTAGATCAAAGGGCTTCTCGCCGCTGTCCATCCACTCGGCCAGCGCCATCCCAGCACCCCCCGCAGATTGAATACCAATGGAATTAAACCCAGCCGCGACCCAAAAATTATCCAACTCTGGCGCCAACCCCAAATGATAGGCATCATCGGGGGTAAAGCTTTCTGGCCCATTGAAAAACGTGTGAATCCCAGCTGTTTCCAGCATCGGCAATCGCGCGCAGGCCTGCTCGAGTATCGGCTCAAAATGCTCGAAATCCTCGGGCAATTGATCAAATTCAAAATCCTTGGGGATACCATCCATCGCCCATGGTTTGGCAATGGGCTCAAACGCCCCCAATAACATCTTGCCCGCATCCTCTTTGTAGTAGGCACATTCATCAGGCACACGCAAAACTGGCATTTGCGTAAGATTTTCAATAGCTTCTGTTACAATATAAAAGTGCTCACAGGCCTGCAAAGGAACATTTACCCCCGCCATCCGGCCCATTTCATGGCCCCACATGCCGGCGCAATTTACCACCATATCAGCCTCGATATAGCCGCTCTCACCCTCGGCCTGCCATTCCACACCCTGTACACTGCGCCCCTGTTTGCGCAGGCCAGTAACGGCGGTGTTCTCGATGATACGCGCGCCCATATTGCGCGCACCCTTGGCCAGCGCCAGCGCGATATTGGCAGGATCGCCCTGCCCATCCTTGGGCAACCAAACGCCTGCCTTTACGCCATCAATATTCAAATGCTCATAACGCGCTTTGACCTCTTGGGGCGAAATTTCTTCCACATCCACCCCAAAGGAGCGCGCCATACCAGCCTGTCGTAAAATTTCCTCGCGACGATGCTCGGTCAGCGCCACGGTAATTGATCCACAGCGCTTGAAACCCGTGGCGACCCCTGTTTCGGCCTCTAGGTTACCATATAGCTCTTGGGAATATCTGGCCAGTTTGGTCATGTTTGCGGTGGCGCGCAATTGCGCGATCAAGCCCGCCGCATGCCAAGTGGTGCCGCTGGTCAGGCGCTTGCGTTCCAGCAATACAATATCCTGCCAGCCCTTTTTGGCCAAATGATAGGCCACAGAACACCCAATGATGCCCCCGCCCACAATAACAACACGTGCTTTGCTTGGAATATTTGCCATTGCACTCACCCTTTGCTTTCATTCTTAGAAACTGTTTTTTCTTTGCGCATTTTTAGCGGCGTCTTGCCGTAATACTCGCGGTATGCCCGACCAAAGTTAGACCCAAACCCACAGGCGGTTGCCACCTCGGATAGGCTCATGTTGGTGTTCACCAGAAAATTATGCGCCCGTATCAGGCGTAATTCGCGATAAAACCGCCCAGGGCTACGGCCCAGATGGCGGCGGAATTGGCGCTCTAGTGACCGTGTGGTCAGACGCAGATGATCCGCTAATGCCTGTGTTGTCATCGGCTCTTCTAGATTGGCCTGCATCAGGCGAATCGCGCGATCAATGGTCGGATCAGAACTGTTGTGCAGCACATCCGCGGTGCCCGGCTGTTTGGTCTCAAACGCCCGCACATGATCCAGCAACAAAATACTCGACACTGTCAGAATATTGGCCTTGGAAATATGATTAGAGGCGATCTGTAGCATCACATCATAGGTGGCAATCAGCCCTGCACAGGTGATCACCCGCTCGCCCGTCACCGCAAGACGGGTTTCCACATCAAAAATGCCCTTGTTTTCCTCAAGCAACACGCGGTTTTCCCAATGCGTGGTATGGCCCGTGACACTATCCGGATTGGCGGCGATATACATGGCCGCCGCCTCGGCCAACAGAATCACCTGGGCACCAGCATAGGAATAGGCATGCACGGAACGCTCGATATAGCGCGAGGTAAAGCTCAGGTCGGAATTCCCCAAAAACACCGCATAATCCGCATCCGGTATCTGGGGCAATGGATCAGAGCGCACCCACGTATCGGCGCTGGATTTCACATCTCCGCCCGCAACCGAAACATACCGGTATTCAAAAACTGGCCGCCCCATCACCCGGTTGGTCAGGCGCAGAACATCCACCACCCCCGACATTTCGGTGCTGACAAACCCATCCGACAGGATGATGTCAAACTTCAAAGGCGCCGCTGTGGTCATCCGCCTGCTCCATGGTATCTCTCTGCCAGCAGGGAAATATGCCTTGGCCCCACCTCGCAACACCCGCCAACAATGCTGGCCCCCATGTTCACCCATTCATCCACAAAATCGGCATAGACCATTGGCGTTAGATCCTGTCGGGCGGACAGCATATCAACAGTCGCCCCAAACTTGTTGAAATCTTTCGCTATTTCAACAAACCCATTGGCATAGGCCCCCACAGGCAAGCCACTGTCCACAAAGGCAGGCAACGCCTGACTAACCGCCTCTGGGGTGGAACAATTCACCAAGACCGCATCCACGCCCATCTCGCGCACCAGTTCGGCCGCCGCCAAGATATCCTCGCCCGAACGCAGCCTGCGCCCATCCTTGTCATCCACAGAAAACGCAACCCAGACCGGCTTGCCAAACCCCTGCGCGCCCAGAATCGCCCCGCGCGCCTGATCCACCGAAGACATGGTCTCGGCCAAAAAAACATCTACATAATTTGCCTGTATGGCACATATACGCCCATAGGTAATCGCGGCCTCTGGGGCGGGCGGTGCCAAATCGGGCCGATAGGAAAACCCCAGCGGCCCCAAGGATCCCGCCACCAGACCCGCGCCATGGGCCGCGCGCGCATCCAGCGCCAATTCACAGGCGCGGCGCTGTAGTGTTTCAAATTGATCTTCTAGCCCGTGGTTTTGCAACCTATCCGGCAAAACCGAATAGGTATTGGTGGTGGCCACCTCGGCCCCCGCCGCAAAATAGGCATTGTGCACCTCGCTTACCATTTCAGGGGAATCCAGCAGGGCCTGAACAGACCACAGATCTGTGGCCTGACCAGCACGGGCAATTAATTCCTGCCCCATACCCCCGTCTAGCAGCGTTATGCTCATGCACGGATCCGATCGTTCTTAGGATCCCACAGCGGCGCATCGGCCTGCACAGTGGCCGCATAACGCTTGCCATAGATTTCGACCTCTAATGCGGTGCCTTCGGTTGCCAAATCGGCACGCACCATAGCCAAAGCGATCGAGGCATCTACACGATACCCCCAAGCACCCGAGGTAACCTCGCCAACAACCGTATCGCCCTGCCAGATGGTGGACATATAGGGCGCATCCGCATCACCGGCATCAATGGTCAGGGTTGCAAATGCCTTCTTGCGCCCTGCTTTTGCCTCGCTCTGTAATGCCGCTTGCCCGGGATAGGCCACATCCTTGTCCAACTGCATGAACCATTTCAAGCTGGCCTCTAGCAATGTGTAATCAGAAGACAAGTCCCCCTTCCAACCGCGGTATCCTTTCTCGATACGCAGACTGTTCAGCGCAAACATCCCAAAGGGCACCGCACCACCCGCCAAAACCGCGGCATAGATTTCGGGCATACGCTCCGCAGGGGCATGGATTTCCCACCCCAACTCGCCAGCAAAGCTGACCCGCAACAGGGTTGCCTCTTGTCCAGCAACCGCCGCCTGTTGTGCGGATAACCACGGCAGGGATAAATCCGCATCCGTAATATTGGCCATCAAATCGCGCGTTTTGGGCCCCGTAACAATCAATGTGCTCAGCTCATCTGTGGCATCATGCAATGTCACACCCTCGGGTAGGTTTTTCGCCAATAAATCACGATCATGCCACTGTGCAGGCGCGGCGGTGATCAATGTGAAATCATCCTCGCCATTGCGCAGAACCGACATCTCGGTCACGATCCGCCCGCGCGTATCTGGGAAATAGGCCAGCGTCATGCGATTCTCTTTCGGCAAACGCCCCGCGATCAGCGAATTCAGATAATCACCCGCGCCTTCTCCGCGCAGATAGAACCGCGAAAACCCGGGCAAATCCAATACGCCCACACCATCGCGCACCGCTTCGCATTCTTCTTTCACCCGCACCGCCCAAGGGCCGTTACGCTCCCATGTATGCGTGGCCTCTTCGCTGGTGTCGTCGCCATCCTTTGCAAACCAATTGGCCCGTTCCCAGCCATTGTATGCCCCCATGACACCGCCCAATTCCAATACCCGTGCATGGTTTGGCGACAGCTTCTTGTCGCGCCCAGCGGGCCATTCATGATGTGGGAAATGCATGGCATATTCATGGCCATAGGTTTCCATGCCCTTTTGAATGCAATAATCCCGATCCGCATGGGCGGTAAAGCGGCGCGGATCAACCGCCCACATATCCCATTCGGTCTGCCCTTCGGTGACCCACTCGGCCAAAACCTTGCCAGCGCCACCAGCCTGCGCAATACCAAATGTAAAGACACAGGCCTCGAACGCATTTGGCACCCCAGGCATCGGCCCGATCAAGGGCAAGCCATCAGGCGAATAAGGAATTGGCCCGTTGATCACTTTGTTGATGCCAGTCTGCCCCAATAAGGGTACACGCGCCATGGCATCCTCGATATAATATTCCAAACGCTCCAAATCATCTGGATAAAGTTGAAAGCTGAAATCCTCGGGCATCGGATCATCCGGGGTGACCCAATGCGCCTTACAATTGCGCTCGTATGGGCCAAGATTCAGACCGGTCTTTTCTTGACGCAAATAATAGGACGTATCCACATCACGCAGCAACGGCAGCTTGCCGTTTTCGCGGGTGTATTCCTCGATCTCAGAAATTTCATCCGTCAGCATATACTGATGGCTCATCACCATCATCGGTACGCGCCGGCCACCATAGGGGATAAACCACTCGCCAATCCGCTGGGCATAATAGCCGGCCGCATTCACAACATATTCACAGCGAATCTCGCCCTTTTCGGTGGATACGACCCACTCGTTATTCTCGCGTCGCACACCAGTAGCGGGGGTAAAGCGGAAAATTTTCGCGCCCATATCGCGCGCGCCCTTGGCAAACGCTTGGGTCAGCTGGCTGGGGTCCATGTCACCATCATAGGGATCATACAGCCCGCCGGCCAGATCATGAGTTTCCATAAACGGATAGCGGTCTTTGAAATCGCTAACCTGCATCATATCGATATCCATGCCCTGATAGCGGCCCATGCCCGCGGCGCGCTCAAATTCTTGCATGCGTTCCTTGGTATGGGCCAAACGTACCGAACCGGTCACGTTATAATTCATCGGGTAATCCACCTCTTCACCCAAGCGGCGATACAGCTCGGTGGAATAGCGCTGCATGTTCATGATCGACCAGCTGGTCGAGAAGGTGGGGATGTTACCCGCCGCATGCCATGTGGACCCTGCCGTCAGCTCGTTTTTCTCCAGCAAGACACAGTCGGTCCACCCGGCCTTGGCCAAATGATACAAACTAGAGGTGCCAATTGCACCACCACCGATAATAACAACTCTTGCGGTCGTTGGAAAATTAGCCATTTAACCCCTCTTTGGTTTTAACTCTTCATATTGGTTGTGGATCATCATCCACATCAAACTGCGGCGCCTGTGGCAGGTCATCCGCAATCTCGTAATAGTCTGCCTTCTCTGACACAAAAACGTGCTTCGAAAGCTTGGCCTCTAGCGCATCTTCAAATGCACCAGCGGCAATGCTTGTTTCATCTCTGCCTTCTAGCCGCCAGAACAATGTTGTCCCGCATATGCTACAAAACCCTGTCTTGGCGCGATCAGTGGATTGATACCACCGCAATGCCTCATCGCCTGTTATCTCTAACCCATCCAAAGGCACCGCAGCCCATGCCGCGAAATGCCCCGATATTTTGCGACACTGCCAACAATGACACGCCGTAATTTCCTTAGGTTGTTCCTGCACAGAAAACTGTACCTCGCCGCACTCGCACGACCCGTTGTATTCCTTCATTACTCTTCCCTTGTTTTTAGGTGGCAAAGCCTCCCTAATCCAAGATTAGCTTAGCCGCGATCCCCCCAAAAACAAAAGAGGCAACTTTGTTCATCACGCCGCCAAAGCGCCGCATGCGCGCAGCCATCAAACCCGCAAATACCCCAAACGCCCCATCGGTGATCATACCGCCCAGCGCCAGAAACAATCCCAACCACAAAATCTGATGCCACACCGGGCCGATTGCAGGGTCGGTAAATTGCGGTAAAAATGCCAAAACAAACAACGCCACCTTGGGGTTCAACAAATTGGTTAACAACCCCCGCCTAAAGGCCGCAAAGAGCCCCGCGCGCCCGCGTACATCCCCAAATTCAGACCCCGCGCGCCAGCTTTGCACCGCCAAATACACCAAATACGCCACACCCAAATAACGGATCAAATCAAAGGCCGCGGGATAGCTCTGCAACAATACCGCCAAACCAGCCGCGGCGAAAACCACATGACAAAGCACCCCCAACGATATGCCCGCCGCCGCCGCCGCGCCGGCTCTTGGCCCACCAGATATGCCGCTGGCCAGTGTAAACATCATATCCGCCCCAGGCGTGAAATACAGCGCCACCGCCATGATCATAAATCCAGCAACGACACCACCGTCCATCAATGCCAATGTCTCAAACATCATCTCAATCCCTGGTCTGGTTGCCATGGAGAATGTCATAATAATCCCCCTTGTCATCCACAAAAATGTGCTTTGAGGTATGTAATCCGCTGTCGCCATCCAACGTACCAGCCCCGACAGATGTCGTGCCCTCGCCTGCCGCCTGCCAAAACAGTGACGCACCGCATCGCTGACAAAAGCCGCGCTGGGCATGGGCCGAGGATTGATACCACGCCAGCCCCCTGTCCTCGGTAATCGACAGGGCATCCGTGCGCACCAATGTCCCCGCCCAGAAATGCCCTGATGTCTTGCGGCACTGGGTGCAATGACAGGCCACCACAGGCTGCAATCGACCACGCAGCTGGTATTTAACCGCTCCGCACTCGCAAGACCCTGTGTGAACTTCTGGCATGACTTTCTCCGTGATGGCATAGACTGCGATATACGCGACGCCTGCCCAAAACACTCTAGGATGCGTCACCTGAATTCTATCAGATTTACGACAATTTTCGGCGCATTTCCCTCGGTTTACATTATTGCACAAATCCGATATCTTCAGCGATAGTTCCTTTTTTTTCTCTTTTATTTGATAAGTCCAACAATGCTTCGCAACGAACTCACCTTCCCCAAAGACAGCTTCCTTGGACGCATAAACCAAGACAGCTGGGATCTGCTCTCGTCGCGCTGGACAACCCAAATATACAAATCCGGCCAGTTCCTGATTACCGATGATGAAACCGACCGCGACGTTTATTTCGTGTTGCGCGGTTCCTGCAAGGCCACCATCTATACAGATTCAGGGCGCGAGGTTTCGTTTATCTCTGTGGCTACCGGTGATTGCTTTGGTGAATTTTCCGCGCTGGATGACAGCCCGCGATCTGCATCCGTTGTCGCATCCGAAGAATGCCTGGCCGCGCGCATAGATCAGGCCAACTATATCCGCCTAATGCAAAGCCATTCTGATATGACCTTTGCACTGTTGAATATCCTGATCGGGCACCTGCGTCGCCTGTCAAAACGGGTGGTGGATTTCAATGCAAAAAACGCCGACCAGCGCCTGCATGATGCCCTATTGGATTTGGCGCTTAAATATCAACGCGGCGGCGCAGATTCGGTGCTAATTCCGCGCCCCCCTACCCAATCAGAGTTGGCTGCATTCATCTTTTCCAGCCGCGAAAGCGTTGCACGTGAAATGGGAAAAATGCGCAAACTCGGCCTACTGGCCCGCCAGAAACGCGCCCTAGAGGTGCCCAGCATTCAGGCCCTACGCGATTTTATTGACGAAAATTGATTACGGCGTAACCCGCGAAAACACCCAATCATCCTTACCCGACAGATCGGCGCGATACTTATACCCATCGGTGTTAAATTCCCGCAAACCATCCAAATCTTCAATGCGGTTTTGAATGATATAACGCGCCATTGCACCGCGGGCTTTCTTGGCAAACACCCCAATCATCTTTAGCCCATCTGCGCGTTCCTCTTTGAACGCGGGGGTAATCACGCGGGATGTCATCGCCTTGCCAGTAGATTTGAAATATTCGTTTGACGCCAGATTAATCACCACGCCATCACTTGCCTGATCCAGCGCCGAACCAATACGCCCACCCCAGAAATCATACAGGGAATTGCCGCGCGCGGTCTTCAGCCTGCGCCCCATTTCCAGACGATAGGGCTGTATCCGATCCAGCGGGCGCAATACGCCGTATAACCCAGACAAAATGCGCAAATGATCCTGTGCATAGGCCAAATCATCCGCGCCCAACTCTGCCGCCCGCAGGCCCAGATAGGTATCCCCCGCAAATGCAAATCCAGCCTGTTTGGAATTCATATCGTCCGATTGCGGTGCAAAGGCCTGAAATCGTTCGCGGTTCAGCCGCCCCAGTTTTTCGGAAATTTTCATCAGATTACACAGATCAGAAACAGACAACTTGCGCGCCTCTGCAACCAACTCGTTGGCCGCATCCTGAAATACCGGCTGGCTATGCGCTACACCTTCAATAGGTTCGAAATCCATCTTCTTGGCAGGGGAAATCACCGCTAACATATCTTCACCTCAGGTTAGTTTGCACGAAATATAGCAACTGGCGCGCTCGGGGCCAGCCCTATTCTGCGCCCAAAATGTCCAAAAACGCCACGCCAAAGCGCTCGGCACGCTTTTCATCCAACAATCGCTCTAGCCCGGCCATATCCTGCGGGCGCACCTGCGCCACCTTGGCAATCTGGGCCGTGGTCAACGACAGCGGTTTGTCCACGCCATGTGGGCCGCGGGCCAGTTCCAATGCCGATGCCTGCAGCTGATCAAAAATCACCCCCGCATCGCGCCCTGCCAATTTGCGCCTTGTGGGGTGCACCGCGTCCACCGCCCCATTGATCACACCCAGAAATTCCGCCCCGTAGCGCTCTAATTTCACAGCCCCCACCCCAGACAGCTGGGCAAATGCATCCAAATCCTTGGGCTTTTGGCGCGCCATTTCAATCAAAACCGCATCGGCAAACACCACGTAGGCGGGCGCATTTAACGCCTCGGCCAATGCCCGTCGCTTGGCCTTGAGCGCCGAAAACAATGCCTCATCTTCATCCCCCACCAGCGTTTTCACCGCCACACGGCGCGGCGCCTTAACAATGGTATCTTGGCGCAGCTCTATCTTGGCCTCATCGCGTAAAATAGGGCGCGCAGCATCTGTCATACGCAAGGCCCCAAATCGTTCCATGTCAGGGCGCACCAAATCATAACCCATCATCTGACGAAACACCGCCTGCCACTCGCCCTTGGAATAGTCCTTGCCCACACCATAGGTTGGCAGGTCGCCGTGCCCGCGCTCGCGCACCTTGGGGGTATCCGTACCGCGCAAAATATCAATCAAATGCCCCGCGCCAAAATATTCGCCCGTGCGCAATATCGCAGAGAGGGCCATGCGCACATGTTGCGTACCATCAAACAGCTTGGGCGGACGATCACATAGATCGCAATTGCCACAGGCCTCGGTTTCATCCCCGAAATAGCGCAACAACACCCGCCGCCGGCACCGCCGCGCCTCGGCCAAGCCCAGCAATGCATTCAGACGCCCATGATCCGCATCCTTGCGATCCGCAGGGGCCTGTCCCTCGTCTATTTGGCCGCGGCGCAGGCGGATATCATCGGCGCCATACAGCGTTAGCGTTTCCGCTGGCGCCCCATCGCGCCCCGCGCGACCAATTTCTTGATAATAGCTCTCGATTGATTTGGGCAGATCCGCATGTACAACGAAACGGATGTCGGGCTTGTCTATCCCCATGCCAAAGGCCACGGTGGCCACCACAATCAGCCCATCCTCTAATTGAAAACGCCGCTCGGCAATGCGCCGCTCTTCGGCATCCATGCCTGCATGATAAAAAATTGCACCATGCCCCGCCTCGCACAGGGCCTGCGCCAGCGTTTCGCATTTCGACCGCGTACCGCAATATACAATCCCCGATTGCCCCTTGCGACTAGCGGCGAATTTCAAAACCTGTTGGCGCGGGCCGTTCTTGGGGGCAAAGGCCAGATGAATGTTCGGGCGATCAAACCCCTGTAGGAACACATCAGGGGCCTGCTCAGGAAACAGCCGCGCAATAATCTCGGTCTGGGTTTCAGGATCGGCTGTGGCCGTAAAAGCCGCCAGCGGGACATCCAATGCCGCGCGCAATTCCCCAATGCGCAGATAATCAGGACGGAAATCATGCCCCCATTGAGATACACAATGCGCCTCGTCCACGGCGATAAAGCTAACGCCAACGCGTGACAGCAAACGCCGCGTGCCAATATTACCCAGCCGCTCTGGCGCCACATACAACAGCTTTAGCCGCCCTGCATCCAGCGCCTGAAAAACCTCTTCGGTCTCTTCCTCGGTATTGCCAGAGGTCAGCGCCCCCGCACAGACGCCGATGGCACGCAGGGCCGCCACCTGATCGCGCATCAGCGCGATTAACGGCGACACCACCAAGGTAACCCCACCGCGGGCCAAGGCTGGTAATTGAAAACATAGGGATTTGCCACCACCCGTTGGCATAATGGCCAAAACATCACGCCCCTGCGTTACCGCCTCTACAATCTCTTGCTGGCCTGCACGAAACGCATCGTGACCAAAAACCGATTTCAGTAAATCTGCGGGCATGCTGCTCGAGTCCTATGCGCCATTGATGTATTGTAAAATATGCACCCAAGTATCGCCGTATTTGCGTGCATCTAACATATCGAACCCCTCGGGCGCAGCCTGCTGGCCACTCTCTTCCCAAACGATCAGCGCATCATCGGCAATCCAGCCACCCTCGGCCGCCGCCAATAACGCACGCCCCCCCAAACCCTTGCCATAAGGCGGATCCAGAAACACCAGATCAAATGCCGGCATCGTGGCCGCCCCCAGACGCGTGGCATCGCGCCGGTACAGCTTGGTCTGGCCAATGGCGCGCAGGATATCGGTGTTTTGGCGCACCAAGGCACGGGCCTTTACCCCATCATCCACAAATAACACGAATGACGCCCCGCGCGACAAAGCCTCGAACCCCAAGGCCCCCGTGCCCGCAAATAAATCCAATACCCGCATACCCGTGATCGGGTCATCGTAACCGCCGTTGATCAACAGATTGAATATGCTCTCGCGTACGCGATCCGTGGTGGGGCGCAAATGCGCACCCGCATCGCCCTTACCCAATGATGCCAGCGCTGTGCCGCGGAAAGCACCGCCGATAATGCGCATTACATCAAATCCTTTAGCGCGGTATCAGGATCGGCAACCCGCATCGCATCAGGCGATTTTCCGGCCTCAATCATCCGCTTGCCAATCATATAATCACGCGGCGCATTCATCGCATCCACCGCCAATAATGCATCCCCGCGGTAATACCAAAACGAAATGCTGGCCCCCGCCCCGCGCGCAACCACATGATCAAAGCCCGTGTTCAAACCGGCGATTTGCAATTTTACATCATACTGATCAGACCAAAACCACGGCTTGGCCTGATAATCCACCTCTGCACCCATGATATTTTGCGCCACGACCTCGGCCTGCGCAATGGCATTGGGCACGGATTCAAGACGAATGCGGCCTTCATTATGCGGGAAGGATGTGCAATCCCCCGCCGCCCAGATGCCGGCGATGGAGGTAGCGCCACGCGCATCCACGCGAATGCCGTTATCCAGCGCACATCCCGCCGCCGCGGCCAGCGCCGTTGCCGGCGCAATACCCACACCTACTATTACAAAATCCACATCTAATAGCGCCCCATCGGTCAGCTCTGCGGCACTAACGCGTGCCTCACCGCGCAACTCCTTCAGACCAACACCCTCGCGGATATCCACCCCCTGCGCGCGGTGCAGGGTGCGAAAATAATCCGATGTCTCTGCACAGGCAACGCGCTGTAATATGCGATCGGCCATTTCCACCAGAGTAACTGAAACGCCCATCTTGGTGGCCACCGCCGCCGCCTCTAGGCCGATATAGCCACCCCCCACAATCAGCGCACGCTTGCCCACGCCAAAGTCGGCCGCCATGCCATCCACATCTGCCAATGTGCGCACCACATGCACACCACCCAAATCACCTCCAATGCTGGCAGGCAGGCGGTGCGGGTCTGACCCAGTAGTAAAAACCAAATGGTCATAGGATAAAACCGCACCATCACTCAGGCTAATTTCACGCGCATCTGCATCGACCGCCACCACAGAAACCCCAAGGCGCAGATCAATGTGATGCTCTGCATAGAACCGCTCTGGTCGCAGAAATAATCGATCCAGCGTCATATCGCCCAGCAGGTATGCCTTGGACAAAGGCGGGCGCTGATAGGGGGGCACAGCTTCGGCCCCAATCAGGGTGATTTGGCCATCAAATCCGCCATTGCGCAGCTTGGCAACCACAGACGAGCCAGCCTGACCGGCCCCAATCACAACAACATTTGCCACCTTGTAATCCCTGCTCATTTTTGCTTTCTACCTTCCTACACCCCTGTATGAATATTTAAAACCATGAAAGAAGACGCACATGACATTAAAAATCGGTGATACCCTACCCGCCGCCTCTTTTGCATCTCTGGGCGCCGAGGGGCCCATTGCCCTTGATCTGGCCGAGCTAAGTGCGGATAAAAAAATCGTAATTTTTGCCCTTCCGGGCGCCTATACGGGCACATGCTCTACGGCGCATATGCCCAGCTTTACCCGCAATGCCGATAAAATCCGCGCCAAAGGTGCAGATGCGATCTATTGCCTATCCGTCAACGATGTTTTTGTGATGGATGCATGGGCCAAAGAGCTGGGCGCAGATGCCGCCGGAATAATTATGCTATCGGATGCAGATGCCAGCTATACCAAAGAGATCGGCTTTGAATTCTCGGCCCCACCCGTGGGTCTGATTGATCGCTCCAAACGCTATTCAATGATCGTGGAAAATGGCGTGGTCAGCGCCCTTAACGCCGAAGAGACCCCCGGCGTTTGTGATGTATCTGGCGGCGAGACTATTCTGTCTCAGCTATAGCACCTGTATCGCGGCGAAACGGGCCATAGCTGGTCATCACCTCGATGTCCTCGCCCACCGCATCGCGCTCGGCCTCTAGATAATGTTCTACGGCCGAGCCAAACCCCGCATCAGCCATCCAATGCACCGAATAAACGGGGCTGGGCAAATAGCCCCGCGCCAACTTATGCTCGCCCTGCGCGCCCGCCTCGACCCGCGATAATCCATGCGCAATCGCAAAATCGATGGCGCGGTAATAACACAGCTCAAAATGCAGACAGGGATGATGCTCGCTACAGCCCCAATACCGCCCAAATAGCGTATCACGCCCCACAAAATTTAGCGCCCCCGCCACCCATTTATCGCCGCGCCTGCACAGGAACAGCACAACCTGATCACCCAATGCCGCATGCACCTGTGTGAAAAATTCCCGTGTCAAATAGGGGGTGCCCCATTTGCGCGCACCGGTATCTTGGTAAAAGTGCCAAAAGGCATCCCAATGCTCGGGCAGAATTTCTGCGCCACATAGGGTGACGATATCACCGCCAAAGCCCTGTGCCGCGATGCGCTCTTTGCGGATATTTTTACGCTTGCGCGACGATAGCGCCGCTAGGAACCCATCGAAATCTTGATACCCCGCGTTATGCCAATGAAACTGTTGGCCAATGCGCTGTAACACCCCCGCATTGGGGGCCATGTTGTATTCGGCCTCGGTGCAGAAGGTGGCGTGAAAACTAGACCACCCCTGCTGTTCCACTACTGCCTTGGCCCCCTGGATCAGCGCGATCTGCCCAATTTCCTGATACCCCGCGCGGCATAAAAACCGCCGCCCCGTTACCGGCGTAAAGGGTACGGCAGTCTGCAATTTCGGGTAATAGCGCCCGCCAGCGGCCTCTAGGGCATGGCCCCAATTGTGATCGAAAATATACTCTCCCTGAGAGTGCCCCTTGGCATAGCTGGGCATCACCGCGATGACCTGCCCGCCTTGGCGCGCAATCACATATCTGGGCACCCAACCCGTACCCTGCCCCACGGATCCGCTGGTCTCTAGGGCCGCTAGAAATTCATAGGTGGTAAAGGGGTCTATGGGCGGCCCATCTGCCATTTCGGGGCAGGCGCAGGCGTTCCAATCATCCCGCCCAATTGCAGCAATCTCCCCAACAACCGCCAGCTCTACATCGCTCATTTATCTAGCAATCTCGGGTGTATAGCCCTCGAAGGTAATGTTATCTACCACGCGGCGCGCCCGCGCCTCTACCTCTGCTGATCGCACCGTCCAGCAGAACACATGCGCCCCCGCCTTCTTTAGCTGTCGCACGACCGGGGCCGCTAGATCGGATACATTATGCGATATAAACATACAGTCCAGCCGCGCATAATCATCCACCAGCGCCAGCTCGGTGCGCCGCGCCTTAGACACATCCGGCCAATCCGCCCGCGTAAAGGGATCAGTCACTAACCCGCGGGGCACATGAGATGCCAACATCGCACAGCGCGCGATCATATAGGGATTAAACGACATCACCGCCACATCGCCGGTGTAGTCACGCAGTAGCTCGCAAACACTGGCCTCTAGCGGGGATTCCCCCCCCTGTAATCCGCCATCTTGATCCTTTAGCTCGATCAATACCGGTATGCGCCCGTCCACATGGGCCAAAAATTCATCCAACCGCGGAATGCCGCGTTGCCCACCCAACAGGGGAATTTGCACCAACTCATCCGCCGGCAGGCTGTTTACCAACCCCTGCCGGCCCGTCAGACGCACCAGATCATAATCATGGAAAACCATGGCCACACCATCGGCAGAAACCTGTACATCGATCTCAACAGGCAATCCCGCCTGTATCGCCGCCTCTAGTCCTTCCCACGAATTTTCGGGCCGCCCGGCATCAATATCATGCAGGGTACGGTGGCATATGGGCAAATCAGCAAAGGGGCTTAGGCTTTTCATTTGATTTGAAATGTTCCTTCAACCTCGACCGCCACACCAAATGGCAAGCTCACACAGCCCACCGCGGCGCGCGCATGTTTGCCCGCATCACCAAAAACCTCGACCATGAAATCGGATGCTCCATTGATGACCGCAGGCTGATCCGTGAAATCTGGGGTGGAATTCACAAAACCACCCAACCGGACAACCCGTACAACGCGGTCTAAATCGCCGCCGCAGGCCGACTTCAACTGTGATAACAGGTTGATGGCACAGACCCGCGCCGCCGCTTGGCCTTGCTCTAGGCTTACATCATCACCCAATTTACCCGTCAACATGCCCTCGGGTGTCATGCTGATTTGACCCGAAATTGTGACCAGATCACCCACAATTGCATAGGGAACATAATTCGCCGCAGGGGCCGGCCCTTGGGCCAGATCAATGCCCAGCTCTGCAAGGCGCGATTCGATTTTTCCAGACATGATTTTACCTTCCACTGTTTGGCGAAAGGCTATCTAACCCACCCAGTAAAGCAAGGCCAATTTTACTGTTCGCGGAAGGCGCGGTTAAAATAATCCGTAAAGGGCTTGGTCAGATAGGAAATCGGCGTACGCTCGGCGGTTTTAAGAAAGGCCTCGACCGGCATTCCCGGCAACAATTCCACATCTCCCAGCCGCACCAATTCGCCCGCATTCGGGGTGATTTCGGCGGTGTAATAAGGAACGCCCGTGCGCTCGTCCTCGATAACATCCGCAGAAATCGTCCTAACGGTTCCAAAAATCTCTGGCGTGGTGCGCTGATCAAATGTGGAAAATCGCAGGCTAGCACCTTGGCCCACATAAACCTGATCTACATGCACGGCCTCGATGCGGCTTTGCACTATAAACGGTTGATTTTGAGGAATAATATATAAAATAGGCTCGGCGGCGCGCACCACCGACCTGCGCGCATGCACAGCCATTCCATGTACGATACCCGCCATCGGGGCGCGGACTTCCATACGCGACAACGTCTCGCGTGCAGAGAACAATTGCTCACTAAGCTGTAGCTGGGATGCATTAATTTCCTGTAGGTCGGTCTCTGCGGTTTCGCGCCTCTCGGATGCCAGACGCAAAACCTCGATATCAATTTCAATCATCTGGGCCTGACTGGTGGCGATGCTGGCCTCTAACTCGCCACGCTGACCCAACAATCGCGCCTCCTCGCGTTGCAATGCTAAGACCCGCGAAGCCTGCGCCAAACCCTTGGCCAACAGATCTTCTTGATCCGCACGTTCCGCCCCGATCAGGGTGATCTGACGGGCCAATGCGGCCAACTGCGCCTCGGCTCCCCCGACCTGTAGGCCGATTTGGCTCTTGCGTTCGACCAGCTGTTTTCGGGTCTGCTGATAGCTGTCTAGGCGCGCCAAAAACAGGCTGTTCTGGGCGGCAAAAATCTGCTGGGCCTTTTCGGTCTGGCCCAGCGCAGGATCCGCTGGCAAATCAAATGCCAGCGCCGCTGTTCCATCCCGCTCGCCGCGCAATCGCACAAGGCGCGCCGCAGATTCGATATACTGCCCCTCTAGGATCGAAATTTGTGATTTCAGCAATGTATCATCAAACCGGATCAGCACATCCCCCGCCGCCACAGAATCACCATCGCGCGCCATAATCGCGCCAACCACACCGCCATCAGGGTGTTGCACCACCTGGCGCAGCGCCTCGCCTTGGATCATACCACTGCTGACCACGGCCCCCGATATTTTGGTAAAGCTGCCCCAGAACCCCAATCCCAGAACCAAACAGACAATCGCAATTCCCCCCACGATGATAGGGCGGCGGGCTGACCATTCCTGTGGCGTGCTCATGGCCTGCCTCCCTCTGCCAAACTCTGTTGAATTTGTTCGGTATTTTTCACCTGCGCCTTTAATACATCATCACGCGGGCCAAACATTTTGGCGATACCGTTTTCCAACACCAACAATGTATCACAGGCGGCAATGCCACTGGGGCGGTGCGCCATAATGATCACCGATTTATTCTCGGATTTCATCTGGCGGATCGCCGCGTTCAGCGATGCGGATCCCACAGCATCCAGCGCAGAATTCGGCTCGTCCAATATCAAAACCAGTGGATTCCCATACAACGCTCGCGCCAATCCAATGCGCTGAATCTGCCCCCCGGACAACGCGCCCCCTTGCGGCGTAACCACGGTGTTATACCCATCGCTCTGCTCCAGTATCAACTCATGCGCACCGGCCCGTTTGGCCGCGGCAACCACCTTGGCCTCGTCGGGTGTCTCGGCCATGCGGGCAATGTTCTCGGCAATGGTCGCACCAAATAGGGTAACATTTTGGGGCAGATACCCAATGTATTGCCCCAGAACATCCGCATCATATTGATCCAATGTTGCCCCTCCAAGGCGCAGATGCCCCGCCGCAACAGGCCAGACACCGGCGATCAGGCGCGCCAGCGATGATTTGCCAGATGCCGATTGCCCGATCACGCCCAGCGCCTGTCCTGGCTCGACCACAAAGCCAACGCCGCGCAGGCAGGGTGTGCGCGATCCGGGTGGTACCGCCGATAGATTCTGCGCCTCGATGCGCGCCTCTGGCACCGGCAGGGACACCCGCGCAGGTTCAAGAGGCGCGGCCTGCAACAGCTCGGATAAATTGCGCCATGCAGCACGGGATTTCTGGATCAGAGGCCACTGCCCAATGCCCATCTCAATTGGCGCCAATGCACGGCCAAGCATAATAGACCCCGCAATCATCGCCCCACCAGACAGCTCGCCGCGCAATGTCAGCAGAGCCCCCAGCCCCAGCATCGCCGATTGCACAAACATCCGAAATGATTTGCTAAGGGATGCATAGAAACCGGTGGCATCGCTGGCGTTAATACTGCGCGCCATCGCATCATCGCTTTGACTTTTCCAGCGGCGCAGAACATCGCCGCGCATGCCCAGCCCCGTAACCGTATCCGCCTCTTCGCGGATTTGCGCGGCAAAATGATCCGTGGTTGCACGGGCCTGTTGCGCCCCAAGTGTATTCTCTCGGGTGTTGCGTTGATTGACCAGGGTTAAGATCACCAAAAACACCCCGCTGGCCAGCGCCAACCACCCCAATAGCGGATGAAATACAAATATCGCGGCGATGAATATCGGCGCCCATGGCATATCAAATAATGCCAAAAGCGCAGGCGAGGCATAAAGCATCTGTAGGGTGGTCAAATCATTCATGCCATTGATGGACTTATCTCGGAAATGCGGATGCTTTGCGGTATCTAACATTGCGTAGAATACCCGCTGATCCAATCCTGCCTGAAACCGAGCACCGACACGGGCCAAGACCCGCCCACGCGCCCAATCCAGCAGACCCATCATTGCAAACAACCCCAATACCAATAGCGTCAGCGCAGTCAGCGTCTCTACGGATCGGCTAGACAACACACGATCATAAACCTGAAGCATATACAAAGGCCCCGCCAGCATCAGCAGATTAACAAAAATACTGAATACAAACACTGCCCCAAACAGATGGCGGCTTTGGCGACGCATGGCGCGTAACTCGGCCAATCCTTTAGGGTAGATATTCGTTTCTTGCATGATGCATCCCTGACTGCGAGCGGGCTGTGGTGTTTTTATGTTGCACAGTCTGACGTAAGCTGTGCCAAATTACCACCATGGCCTTGGCTCGGATTTGATTTTGTTGTAACGAGGGCGCGTTAAATTTCTCTTGTCAAATTGTCATAGACTCACTTTTCTATTTCCCCTAAATTGAAATCTTGCCTCAATCTGGATGCTCTCATGTCTGTTCTATCTATACGCACTGTCTTTTTCCCCCTATTAGCGCTGGCGTTTTTGGCCGGCTGTGCGGGGGACGCCAGCATGGAATTCAATGACCCCTACGAACGTACCAATCGTAAAATTCATAATTTCAACAAAGCAGTAGACCGCGCATTGCTGCGCCCTGCGGGCAATGCATATGGCGCGGTATTTACCGACGAAAGCAGTGAGATGATGAATAATTTCACCGCCAACATGGCCATGCCGCGGCGCATAGCCAACAACCTGCTGCAATTCCGTATCGGCGAGGCCCTAGTCTCGACCCTGCGCTTTGGCCTAAATACAACACTGGGCTGGGGGGGGCTGTTTGATGTGGCAACCGAGGCCGGCATGACAAACAACGACAGCGATTTCGGCATGACCCTGCACCGCTGGGGCGTTGGCGAAGGCGTCTATGTAGAATTGCCCTTCTTTGCCGGCAGAACCGCCCGCGGCTCTGTGGGGCTGGTGGTTGATCTGGCCTTTGATCCCCTAAATGCGGTGACACCTGCCAAATACAGCACGCATAAAACCGCCCTAACATTGGTGGAAATGGCAGGAGATCGCCATGAATACAGCGCCATCTTCGACGAGGTTCTCTATAACGCAGAAGACAGCTATGCTACCCAACGATTATATTACTTGCAAAACCGCCGTTTCGAATTGAATGATGGCGAAATATCCGACGCTGATCTGGAGAACCCCTATGACACCGAATAACCCATCCCGCCGCCAAATTTTGGCCGGCATTAGCGCTGCCACCCTGATGGCCGCCGCCCCTGCCGCCGCCCTAACCAAAGGCGAGGCAGAACAGCTGATCGACAATATCGTCAGTGATATCGTTGCTATCATCAATTCCAATGACCGTGGACAGGCCATGTTCAACCGCTTCGAGAAGGTCTTCGCCACCTACGCCGATGTGCCGCTGATTGCGCAGAAATCATTGGGGCCAGCATGGCGCGGTGCCTCTGCCAGCCAACGCCGCGCCTATGTCGCAGCATTTCGCGGCTTTATGGCCCGCTCTTACGGTAGCCGCTTCGAGGAATTTGTCGGCGCCAGCATCACCGTAACCAAATCGCGCAAAACATCGGGCGGCTTCTTGGTGGACAGCAAAATCAAACTTAAGGGTAAATCACCCTTCAAGGCCCAGTGGCATGTGATCGATGCCCGCGGAAAAACATTGATGTTCAACCTGTTCCTAGAAGGCGTTAGCGTTTTGTCCGACACCCGTGTGCAAATCGGATCAATGCTGGATAAACGCGGCGGCAATATCGATAAGCTGATCGCACACCTGCGCACCGCCGGCTAGCCAGACCACCCGAGGGGATCAGTTAAAGATCCCCTCGAACAATTTCTTCAATCCGCCACCATTTTTCTGACGCTCCATGCGGCGCGCCTCGCGGGCAATCTCGCGCTCTAACTTGCGGATCTCATCCTCAATGCTCAGACCATTGTCCTCAAATCTAGGCAAATCCTCTGGCAGGCTCATGTTCAACGGCGTCTCGGGCAAACCTTCATGCACCCGCTGCATGGTCTCGCGCCAGATATCAGCGGGCATGCCACCCCCCGTTACCCCAGACAAAACCGAATTGTCATCATACCCCATCCAGACACCCGCCACATAATCTGCGGTAAACCCGATAAACCACGCATCGCGCGCACTGTTGGTGGTGCCGGTTTTACCCGCCGCCTGACGTGTTCCCAGATCTGCGCGCCGCCCGGTGCCCTGCTTCACAACCTGATGCATCATATAGGTCAGCTGTGCCGCCGCCTCTGGGTTAATCACCCGCAGCCCTGCATCATCTTCCTTATGCAACAAAGGCTCGCTGTCACCTTGTATGGTTAGAGATTCCAGCCCATAAGGCCGCGCCGCTACCCCTGAATTCAAAATACCCGCATAGGCACCCGTCATTTCCAATAATGTACTCTCGGCCGCACCCAACGCCAAGGAGGGCACCGAGGGGATATCATTGGCCACGCCGAAATCCCCCGCCACGGCGCGCACGCGCGTACGGCCAACCTCTTCGCTGACCTTCACCGCCACGGTGTTTACGGATTTAAGCAGGGCCTCGGTCATGGTAATCTCGCCCAGAAAATTGCCCGAATAATTCTTGGGCGTCCAAGGGCCAGATGGCGTGGGAATGGTAACAGGGCTGTCCTCCACCACTGAATCATATCTGAAACCAGCCTCCAATGCCGCGGCATAAACAAACGGCTTAAACGAAGACCCCGTCTGGCGCAGCGCCTGTGTCGCTCGATTAAAAGACCCCGCAAACTCGTTCTTGCGCCCGCCAACCATGGCGCGCACCGCACCATCGCGCGACATCACCACAATTGCGCCCTGCGCCTTTGATCCCGCCTTTAGCTTTTGAAAAACGACACCCAATGCCTCCTCGGCGGATCTCTGAATGCGCTTGTCAAATGTGGTTTTGATCACCACATCCGCATTGGCATCCTTGATGATAAATTCAGGGGCCGCCTCTAATATCCAATCGGCGAAATATCCCCCCGCCTTTTCCGCCGCCACCTGTGACAGCTGGGCAGGATTGTTGCGCGCGGCCTCGGCCTGCCCAAGGCTGATGTATCCCTGATCCTCCATCAACCCCACAATCAAATTGGCGCGCGCCTGGGCGCGGCCCAAATTGCGAATAGGGTTGGTGCTGCTGGGGGCCTTTAGTAATCCGGCCAACATCGCAGCCTCGGCCACAGTAACATCCGCCGCCGTTTTACCAAAATAGCGCTGACTGGCCGCGGCAAAACCAAAGGAGCCGTTGCCCAAAAATGCACGATTTAGATAGATAGCCAAGATTTCATCCTTGGTGTACTTTAGCTCCATCGCCATGGACATCGGCACCTCTAGCAGCTTGCGTTGTAGGCCCGGGGTGTCTTCGAAATAGACGCCCTTGGCAATCTGCTGGGTTATGGTTGACCCGCCATGGCCCTCCCATGGTTTGCGACCCTCGCGTATATTGGTGCGGATCGCGCCCACAATACCGCGCGGTGAAATCCCCAAGTGGCCATAGAACCGCTTGTCCTCGGTGGCGATCACAGCATGCTTCAGATGCTCGGATACGGTATCACTGCTGACCACCCCGCCAAACTGATCGCCACGCCACGCAAAGACCCGCCCATCTCCATCCAACATGGTCACAGATCCCTTGGCCCGATCATCCATCAAAACCGTCGCCGCAGGCAGCTGACTATAGTAGTAAATGATGCCGCCCCCAAGAATAAGCGCGCCCAGAATGCTAAGACGGATTCCAGACCACCAGATCACCCGCCACAGGGTTCCAAACAGAAGCGATAGTATCCGTATAAAGATATTCCCCGACCGTTTCTTGGCCCCTGTCTTTTTGCGCGCGGCCTTGGATGGGCTGGGCTTGCGCTTGGGGGCCTTCTGTGCACGGGGCTTTGGCTTGGCGGTACTTGTGGAATGAAAATCGCGTTTAGGTGCCACAAGGGGGGCCGGCTTTTTGGGCGGTTTTGCGGGGCTATTTGACATATTCTGCTCTGACCATTTTTGGTTCTTTGGCACAGACTAGCACTTTTGGCGCGCTTGGGTAGAGCAGAAATGGCATCGCCAGCCGTACAAAAATGTTCAATAATTATGCAATTTTGCTCAGCTGTTTAAATTTTAGCCAATTTCACCAATTTCGGGCGGCACTATAGCCCTGAATCGTTGAACTATCGTTAAAATAAACGCCAGTCTGCCTCCATCACGCAGGAAAGTACCTGCAAAGAAAGAGGGACACATGAAACTCATTATTGCAACGATCAAACCCTTCAAGCTTGAGGATGTGCGCACAGCACTCTCGGATGCTGGCGTCAAAGGTATGATGGTTACCGAAATCAAGGGCTACGGCGCACAATCCGGCCATACCGAAATTTACCGCGGCGCAGAATACGCCGTGAATTTTGTGCCAAAAATACGCCTAGATATTGTTGTTACCGATGATGCCGCGGAATCCGTGATCGGCGCCATCGAGGCCAGCGCCAAAACGGGGAAAATTGGCGACGGCAAAATTTTCGTACTGAACGTAGAACAAGCAGTCCGCGTACGCACAGGCGATACCGGCGAAGACGCTGTGTAAACAGTGATGAAAGGAAATACCATGAAACTGAAAACTCTTGCCCTTGCAACCACGCTTACGGCCCTACCGATAGCCGCCTTTGCAAATGACGCCCCCGCCAACCTAGAAGAGGTCGGCTATATATTCACCACACTGCTGTTCTTGATGGCGGGCTTCTTGGTGTTCTTCATGGCCGCCGGTTTCGCCATGCTAGAGGCCGGCCTAGTGCGCTCTAAAAACGTAACAATGCAGTTGACCAAAAACATGGGGCTGTTCGGCATCGCCTGTATCGCCTACTACCTAATCGGCTTTAACCTGATGTACCCTGGGGACGGCTGGTTGGTTACCAATGTTCTTGGCGCAATCAGCCCAACATCCCTAGAGCCAACAGGCCTAGCGGCGGCAGATGCCTCACTGGATTACGCCTCAGTTGGTTCTGACTTCTTCTTCCAGCTGATGTTCTGTGCGGCAACCGCATCCATCGTATCTGGTGCCTTGGCCGAGCGCATTAAATTGTGGCCCTTCCTAATCTTCACGTTAATCCTAACAGGCCTGATCTACCCGATCACTGCTTCTTGGAAATGGGGCGGCGGATTCTTGGACGCGGCTGGATTTAACGACTTTGCTGGTTCTACGGTTGTACACTCTGTTGGTGGTTGGGCGGCCTTGGCTGGCGCGCTGATCCTTGGGCCACGTATCGGTAAATACACCAAAGACGGACGTACAGTGCCATTCCTAGGCTCAAACATGCCTTTGGCTGCGCTGGGTACATTCATCCTATGGTTGGGTTGGTTCGGATTTAACGGTGGGTCACAATTGGCCATGGGCACAGTGGGCGATGTAACAGATGTTTCACGTATCTTCGTGAATACAAATGCCGCCGCCGCGTCTGGTTCTATCGCCGCATTGATCCTGACACAAATCCTGTACAAAAAAGCAGACCTAACAATGGTGCTGAACGGCGCATTGGCAGGCTTGGTTTCTATCACCGCAGAACCCCTAACACCCGGCATCGGTGCCGCATCCTTGATCGGTGCAATCGGTGGTGTGATCGTGGTCTTTGGTGTGCCATTCCTAGACAAGCTGAAAATCGACGACGTTGTCGGCGCAATCCCAGTACACCTGTTCTGTGGTATCTGGGGCACCATCGCGGTTGTCTTCACAAATTCTGGCGCAACACTGGGCGCACAGCTATACGGCATCTTCGCCATCGGCGCGGCAACATTGATCACATCCGGCATCGTTTGGATGATCCTAAAATCAACAGTTGGTATCCGCGTTAGCGAAGAAGAAGAAATCACAGGCCTAGACATTACCGAACTAGGTATGCCTGCCTACGATATCGCAAAATAAAAACCGATACCGCTCACTTGAATAGGCCGGCCCCGCGGGGTCGGCCTTTTTTCGCTGAATGCCTCGCGTTCCACGGCACCCTCCTTGAACAGTGCCAATAGTCACATATTATTAATGATATCAGGGGCATATTACACCCAAGGAGAGACAGTATGGAATTCAATCATTTTGTCGGCTACACAGGCATAATCACATATATCGCCGCCTATGGCTTGGCCAAATATACCAGCTATGATGCTGCTAAATACACCGCCGCGCGCTTCGCCGCTGCCGCTCTTACGCTCTATAGCCTTGCATTTGAATTCACCATCACGCCTCTGCCACTGCAAATCGCACTGGCAACCCTTAGCGTTACCTGCCTCCTCATAGGCATGATCTATAATCGCCCCATACGCCTGTCGCCGATGGAAAAGACCGTCGCCCAATCCCTGTTTCCAACCCTATCAAATCGCCGCGCCCTAGAGGTGATCAATTCGGGCGTATGGCAAACTGACAGCGACCGCCTGCTGGCCCACGAGGGCCAACCCTTTGATCACATCGCAATCCTTCTAACAGGCTCTGCCGAGGTGATTAAATCTGGCACCAGAATATCAAAAATTCGCGCAGGCCAAATCATCGGGCGAAACGCCACCCAAAAACATAAAACCGCCACGGCCAATATCCGCCTTGGCGATGCCGCACATTATTTCACCATTCCAGCCAAAACATTGCGCACCCTGCTGGATCAAAACGCGGACATCGCCGCCGCCTTTAAACAGGGTGTTTTGAACAGCACGCTCACCCCCAGAAATGCATAGGGCGCCGGATTACCCGACGCCCCAATAGCTGTATCACTCGCCTTTAACGGATTAGCGATACAACGGCTGTGCCCCAAGCATTTCATGCACTTCGTTCATCTTGCTGCGCTCTAGGTTCAGCGCCTGACCCAGATCATGCAAATAGGACGCCTCGTCCTGCGTATCCAAATCAATGCCCATCACAGACATCATATAAACCTGCGCCTCCATGCCGCGGGGTGTGGCACGCGCCAATGATTTTGGATCCACACTGCGAGCAACCTCGGCATCAATCATTGCCATCTCGTCCCGATCCAACTCACCCAAATTGTTCAGCAGCTTATCCTTCTCGGCCTCGTCAATGGATCCATCCGATTTCGCAGATTGAATCATCGCACGGATCATCAAGGCCGCCGCATCTTCATCCTCTTGGGTGCTGGGCTGGGTTAACTGTCCCTTGTTTTCCAATGCATTGGTTAGCAACCCCCCCAAACCACCGGCGGCACCAGCACCGCCCAATTGGCCCAGAATGTCGCCCAAACCACCAGATGCGCCACCCGCGCCACCCTTTAGCAAACCACCCATTAGATCGCCCAAACCGCCAGGTGCTGCGGATTTACTGGCGCCGCCACCCATTAGGCCGCCCAGCAAATCACCCATACCACCAGCATTCCCAGAACCGCCACCCTTCAGCGCGCCGCCCAATAGATCGCCCAATCCACCAGACCCACCAGAGCCACCGCCCAGCGCGCCACCCAGCAGATCACCCAATCCACCACCGCTAGAAGACTTACCCCCAGCCACAGATTTCACACCCTTGGCCACGGCCACACCAATAGCCACCTTGGCCAATGTACTAACTAAGCTCATGCTATACTCCCTAAATAGAACCTAACTCAAATATAGGTAGATTTTCCCCATCCGCTAGGGGCACAGGGGCTAGGAGCTAATTTACGGTAGGGCACAAACCGCCCCTACCGCCCAGAAATTTCCACCTAAGCCCGCACATCATACTGATATTTAACATATTTATGCCCAGTTCCGGATCTCTCACTCAATGCAAACAATACTATACATTATACCAAATCCCACACCAAAAACCTTCCCCGCGGGGAAGGTTTCGCCGCCGCAATTAACCTGCTATGATGCCCCAAATCCAATTGGAATACCGCTATGAATCAGATCTATATTTTAAATGGCCCCAACCTAAATCTGCTGGGCAAACGCGAGCCGGATATCTATGGCACCGCCACGCTGGATGATGTGGAGGCGCTGTGCAACGACGCCTGCGCGGGGCGCGCCAGCTGTACATTGCTACAATCAAATCACGAAGGTCAACTGATCGATTGGATCCATCAGGCCACTGAGCAGGCCGCAGGCATCGTGATCAATCCCGCCGCCTTCACCCATACATCGGTGGCCCTGCTGGATGCGCTAAACACATTCGATGGGCCAGTGATCGAGGTGCATATCTCTCAGGTGCATAAACGAGAAGAGTTCCGCCACATCTCCTATGTTTCCAAGCGGGCAGATGCGGTGATCGCAGGGATGGGTGTGGCCGGATACGCCGCCGCCACGCGCCATATCCTATCATTACTAGACGCCTAGGCGCAGATCAGAAATCCAGATTGCCCACAGACAGCGCATTTTGCTGAATGAATTCGCGGCGTGGTTCCACCACATCGCCCATCAATTTGGTGAACAAATCATCTGCATCCGCCAGATCATCGACCTTTACCTGTAACAGGGTGCGGGCCTCTTCATCTAGGGTGGTTTCCCACAGCTGATCCGGGTTCATCTCGCCCAGCCCCTTGTAGCGCTGTAGGTTCAAACCCTTCTCGCCTTCTTCGTTGATCACATCCAACAAATCCAGCGGCCCCATGATCGGCTCTACACGCTCTTTGCGGGTGAATGTCGCAGGCGCGGAATAGACCTCTTGCAGGCTCTCCGTCAGTTCGGATAACTTGCGTGCTTCGCCAGATCGCAGGCATTTTCCATCCAGCGTATGAGATTCCTCAACCCCGCGCAAAATACGCGCGAAACGCAACCCCCCATCCTGTGTCGGGCGCGCAGACCAGCCGCGCTCGTATTCAGTGGCCACCATATCCAGACGCGCCGCAATAGCATCGCCAATACCCTGTGCATCCGCATCCACACGGCCAGGGATCAAACCACCAGCAATGGCCGCCTGTTCCAAAATATGATGGCTGTAATGGGTGGGGAAAGCCGTCAGGATTTGACGCGTGGTGCGTGCCTCGCCCACCACTCGGGCCAAATCCTGCCCTGCCAATGTGGTGCCATCCTGTAGGGTCAGCATCGCGCCCTCGACCCCTTGCTCGGCCAAGAAATCCTCGAGTGCTGTTTCATCCTTTAGGTAGACCTCGGATTTACCCCGCGCCACCTTAAACAATGGCGGCTGGGCAATATACAAATACCCGCCCTCGATCAGCTCTGGCATTTGACGGAAGAAGAAGGTCAGCAACAATGTTCTAATATGCGCCCCATCCACATCCGCATCGGTCATGATCACCACCTTGTGGTAACGTAGCTTGCTGATGTCAAATTCATCGCGCCCAATACCGGTGCCAAGGGCGGTGATCAGATTTGTAATCTGCTCGGACGTCAACATTTTGTCAAAGCGCGCGCGCTCGATGTTCAAAATCTTACCCCGCAGCGGCAGAACCGCCTGATTTTCGCGGGCTCGGCCCTGTTTGGCTGACCCGCCCGCAGAATCACCCTCCACGATGAAAATTTCGGATAGGGCTGGATCTTTCTCTTGGCAATCCGCCAGTTTTCCCGGCAGGGATGTACCACCAAAGGCGGTCTTGCGCCGCGTTAAATCGCGCGCCTTGCGGGCCGCCTCGCGGGCCAATGCGGCCTCGACGATCTTGCCCACAATCTGTTTCGCCAATGCGGGGTTTTCCTCGAACCATTCTGCCAGCTTCTCGTTCATCAAGCTCTCGACCACGGGGCGCACCTCTGATGACACCAATTTATCCTTGGTCTGCGAGCTGAACTTCGGGTCTGGCACCTTGACCGATAGAACACAGGTCAGGCCTTCGCGGGCATCATCGCCGGTAAAGGAGACCTTCTCTTTCTTGGCAATGCCGGATGAATTGGCATAGGCATTGATGGTACGCGTTAGGGCGCCGCGGAAACCGGCAACATGGGTACCGCCATCGCGTTGGGGAATGTTATTGGTAAAGGGCAGAACATTTTCATGATAGCTGTCGTTCCACCACATGGCGACCTCGACTGTAATATCATCCTTCTCGCCCACCACATAGATCGGCTCTTCTATCACAGATGTTTTCGAGCGATCCAAGAAGCGCACGAATTCCTTGACCCCACCTTCGTAGAACAGCTCTGCCTCCAGAGGTTCCGCAGGGCGCTCATCGCGCAGAATTATTTTCACACCAGAGTTTAGAAACGCCAGTTCGCGCAGACGGTTTTCCAATGTTTTAAAGCTGTAGTCGCGGTTAGAAAACGTCTCGGTAGAGGCCATGAAGCGCACCTCGGTGCCGGTCTCGCCGTTCGCATCCCCAACCACCTCCAGGTGCTTGGCGGTATCGCCGCGCTCAAAACGCGCTACATGCACCTTGCCATCACGCCAGATTTTCAGCTCTAGCCAGTCAGATAGGGCATTTACCACAGACACGCCCACGCCGTGCAAACCGCCAGACACCTTATAGGAATTGCTGTCAAATTTACCACCAGCATGCAGCTGGGTCATAATCACCTCGGCGGCGGAAACACCTTCTTCTTCGTGAATCCCCACGGGGATGCCGCGGCCATTATCACGCACGGAAACACTCTCGTCGGCATGCACGGTGACGGATACGAAATCCGCATGTTTGGCCAAGGCCTCGTCAATACCATTGTCCACCACCTCGTAAACCATGTGATGCAGGCCGGAACCATCATCCGTGTCGCCAATATACATGCCAGGACGCTTGCGCACAGCCTCTAAGCCCTTGAGAACCTTAATGGAATCTGCGCCGTATTCTTCTGGTGTATTCTGCTCGTCTGACATGTCGGTTTTTCCCGTTGTTATCGGGAAAACATAGCGGATTAATCAGGGGTTGTCACGCTCTAGGGGCGAATTTTCGCCTAGGTCAGCGCGATTATAACCCCAACCAAGATCAGCGCGATTCCGGCATAGATATTGGTCTTTCGCACCGCCTCGGGTGATGCCAGAAACCGGCGCATTTGATTGACAAATCCAGCCAAGCACAGGTTACCCAATAGCGGCACAATAAAGGACAAAATACAGATCGCGACCATGTCCCATTTGGTGATTTGGTTGAAATCAAAGAAGCTGGGCAAGAGCGTCATATAGAACAAGCTGGCCTTGGGATTGGCGATCACCGCCGCCATCCCCGCCGCAAATCCCGCCCACATGCCGGGGCGGGTGAACTGTGAATTTTCCGACAGCACCTTATCAGGCCAGCGCACCAGCGCCGCCCCCATCAAGCACAGAATCAGCGCTGCCGCATAGCGAAACAGGATCAGGATATCCGCATAAAAAGACACAAGATAACTAACACCCAGCAACGCCACCAAGGGCCATAAAATATCGCCCACAGCCACGCCCAGCGCCAAGGGAACCGCCGAGCGAAAGCCCCCCGATACCGCGCGCGCGATCACCGCCACCCAGACAGGGCCTGGAGTGATAAACAGGATGAACAGCGCCCCCGCATAGAGGGCCAATTGGGTGATGGTTACAGACATGTGCAAACTAATCCCCAGATCGCGTTTGGTGACAAGTGGAAAATCAACGGCGCGTATATTTTATATTCAGCGCCAAGGCGCGGGGGATCAAATCGGGTCAGCCATGATCTATCTGACCCTCTGTATCAAATTTCCAAAATGGGTTATGTGCCACCTCCCACAGGTGGCCATCGGGGTCTGCGTAATTGCCAGAGTAGCCACCCCAAAATATTTCAGAGGGGCGGCGCAGGTCTGTGGCCCCTGCATCTATGGCCGCATCATAGGCGGCATCGACCTGTTGTGGGTTGTCGTAATTAATAGCAAGGGTTACGCCGCCGGTGGTGGTTGCGGGGATATCTTGGCCGATATCCTCGGCCAATGCCGCGCGATCATAGATCGAGAAATATTGCCCGGCCAGCTGAAAGAAGGCGATTTTATCATTGCCGCCCTCGGCCTCGACCCAGCCAAGGGTGGTATAGAATGCGCGTGCGCGGGGCAGATCAGCGGTGGATAGGGATATCATGTTAATGCGTTGGGGGGTCATCATGGCTCCCTAGGTTATCGGCTCGATTGCAGAGCCTTGTTGGTTTTCGTCAATTCGCAGAGCCATGGCGCGATTTCCAAAATCTGCAAACAGATCGGATTCGGTGCCCGTCATCCACGCCTGTGCGCCCAGCGCGCAGATCTCGTTATACAGCGCCGCGCGGCGGTCTGGATCTAGATGGGCCGCGACCTCGTCCAGCAAAATGATCGGGGCTGCCCCGATATCTTGGGCCAGCGCGCGGGCATTTGACAGAACAAGGCTGACCAACAGCGCCTTTTGCTCGCCGGTCGAGCATTGCGCGGCGGCGATACCCTTGGTTGTATAAAGCGCATGGATATCATCGCGGTGCGGGCCAATCAGGCTGCGCCCTGCGTGCATATCGCGCGGGCGGCTTTCGGCCAGTGCAGTGGCCAGATCATCAGCGGTGCTGATCGGATCACTATCCTCGGGGCCACGCAGGTTAAGATCGGCGGCGGGGAAAGTGGTCTCTGCGCCCTGTTGGGCGGCGGATATACGGGTGATTGTGCTTAGGCGGTTTTGCTCTATCACAGCACCGGATGTGGCCATTTGGCTCTCGATGGCCTTGTACCACGCGGGGTCGCGTTGACCATCCTTTAGCATACGGTTGCGTTCGCGCATGGCCCGCTCGTAGGCAAGGGTATGTTCGCCGTGGTTCGGCTCGAAGCTTAGCGCAAGGCGATCTAGGAAGCGTCGACGCCCCTCGGCACCTTCCACCCATAACCGATCCATCACAGGCACCAGCCAAACAATACGCGCAATGCGCCCCAGAGCGATTTGCGGTGCCGTTTTATCATCGATAGAAATGCTTCGGGTGCCCGTACCGGTAAAGGCGGTTTCGATCTGGTGCTGGTGCCCTAGGCTGTGCAGATCCGCCGAGACCTTCCAGCCCAGATTTTCTGGGGCGCGGGAGAGTTCGGCGGTTTTGGCCCGGCGCAATCCGCGCCCGGGTGACAGCATGGAAATGGCTTCTAGGATATTGGTTTTGCCGGCGCCATTGGCGCCGAAAATTGCGATCGGGCGGCCATCTGTTTCGATGACCGTACGCTTGTGGGATCTAAAATGCGACAGGGTTAGCCGCGAGATGTGCAGCGTGGACAAGCCTACACCCGCATTGGCATCACAACATAGACCGCCGTTTCATCATTGCCTTCGCGCATCAGGGTTGGGTCACCACTGGAATTGAACAAGAACACCGCATTTTCGCGATCCACTTGGCCAGCGATTTCCAACAGGTACTTGGCGTTGAAACCGATTTCCAAACGCTCGTCACCATAAGCCACGATCAATTCTTCCTCGGCCGCACCGCTATCAGGGGCATTTACAGATAGGATCAGGCGATCTTCGTCCAGCGTTAGCTTGACCGCGCGCGAGCGTTCAGAAGATACGGTTGATACGCGGTCTACCGCTTGGGCGAATTCGGATGCGTCTACCTCTAGGCGTCGCGAGTTACCCTGTGGAATAACACGGGTGTAATCGGGGAAGGACCCGTCGATCACCTTGGAGGTCAGCACGATCTCTGGTGTGGCAAAGCGGATCTTGGTCTCGGAAACCGATAGGGCGATTTCCTGATCATCATCATCCAGCAACTTGCCCAGCTCGCCCACGGTTTTGCGCGGTACAATCACCCCAGGCAGGTCGCCTGCGTTTTCAGGCAGGGGCGCATCAATACGTGCAAGCCGGTGACCATCGGTGGCCACACAGCGCAGAACCCGCCCATCCGCACCATCGGATGCATGCATATAAACACCGTTTAGATAGTAGCGTGTTTCCTCGGTAGAGATTGCGAATTTTGATTTATCAAACAGGCGGCGCAATGTGCCTGCGGGGGCGGCAAAATTACAGGTGTATTCTGATGTGGCCATCACGGGGAAATCTTCGCGTGGCAGGGTGGCCAGCGAGAAGCTAGAGCGCCCCGCAACGATATCCAAACGATTGGCCGTGCCATCATCAGACAATTCCACCATCGCACCATCGGGCAATTTGCGCACGATTTCATGCAAAGTATGCGCCCCCACGGTGGTGGCACCGGCGCGTTCCACCATGCCGGCAACTTTGTAAACCACCTCGATATCCAAATCGGTGGCACGGAAAGAGATTTCGCTGCCCTCGGCCTCGATCAATACATTGGCCAAAATTGGAATAGTATTGCGCCGCTCGACCACAGATTGGGCCTGTGACATCGCCTTAAGTAATGCACTGCGTTCGATGCTAACTTTCATTTTTCTATCCCTTTGCGCCTTATATACGGGCGCTTATCTTGGCCCAATTTAACGGATTGTTCAACTGGTATTAACAAACGCTAACCCAAAGTTGCGCCAAGCGAAAGACGCAATAATTGGTTTACCTATCTGGGCCACATCCCTAGCATTGGGGGCAACGAATTTGGGAAAAATCATGGGCAGAAAACAGGCGACCGCCGTGGGTGGCATTGCGATTCTTTTGTGGGCTTTGTTGGCGTTGTTTACGGTGGGGTCTGTGCCTGTGCCACCCTTTCAGTTGAATGCCATATGTTTTGGCATTGGGGGTGTTCTGGGGCTGATTTATGTGGGGGCGACGGGTGGGTTTTCTGCGCTCTATACTATCAGCTGGCGCATCTATGCCTTTGGAACATTGGGGTTGTTTGGCTATCATTTTCTGTATTTTTCGGCCCTGCGTATGGCGCCTGCGGCCGAGGCGGGGTTGATTGCCTATCTGTGGCCGTTGCTGATTGTTTTGTATTCGGGACTGTTGCCCAGCGAGACGTTAAGGCGCGGGCATATTATTGGCGCGGTGCTTGGTTTTTTGGGGGCTGGCCTGTTGGTGGCGGGGGGTGGTGTTGGATTTGAAACGGGGGCGATCGCGGGCTATGTACTGGCCTTGGTCGCGGCGAATGTTTGGACGGGATACAGTGTGATTTCGCGGCGCTTGGGCGATGTAGCGACGGCCAGTGTTGCGGTGTTTTGCCTGTGCAGTGCGGTTTTGTCCACGCTGGCGCATTTCACGTTTGAGGTTACGGCTTGGCCCAGCGGGCAATGGGGCTGGGCCAGTATAATAGGATTGGGTATTGGGCCGGTTGGATTGGCATTTTATGTCTGGGATGTGGGGGTAAAGCGGGGCGATATTCAATTGCTGGGCACGCTGAGCTACGGGGCACCATTGCTGTCGACCGCGGCCTTGGTTTTGGCAGGGTTTGCAGAGGCCAGCATGGTTTTGGTGCTGGCCGCGGTGTTGATTACTCTTGGGGCAGTGATTGCCGCAAGGGCGCGATGATTAGCCCTCGAGGATACGGCGCAGGTGCTCGATATCCTTGGAGATTTGGCTGTCCACGGCCTTTAGCTCTTCGATCTTTTTAACCGCATGGATCACCGTGGTATGGTCCCGCTTGCCAAAGCGGCGGCCGATTTCAGGCAGGCTTTTGGAGGTCAGTTGCTTGGACAGATACATGGCCAGCTGACGCGGGCGCGCGATAGAGCGGGTGCGCCGAGCGCTGAGCATATCCGTGAGGTTCAGCCCATAGTGATCTGTAACCTTGCGGATGATTTCATCGATTGTGACCTTGCGATCCGTAGCGCGTAGGATATCCGACAGGCTTTCTTGGGCCATTTCTAGGGTGATTTCGCGCCCCACAAGCGATCCGAAAGCATAAAGGCGGGTGAGCGCGCCTTCTAGCACGCGCACATTTGATGAAATGCGGTGTGCCATGAATTCCAGAACACCGGGGGCCACCACCACATCTGGGTTTTGGCGGGCCTGAATTTCCTGTTTTGACTGTAGGATACCAAGGCGCAATTCGTAATCTGTGGGGTGTAGATCGACCACAAGGCCCCATTGCAGGCGGGATTTAATGCGCTCTTCGAGGCCCTCCATATCGATGGGCGAGCGGTCACCGGAAATGATCACCTGTTTGTTTTGCTCGATCAGCGCGTTAAACGTATGAAAGAATTCCTCTTGGGTGGTGGTTTTGCCGGCGATGAATTGCACATCATCTACCATCAACAGATCAACCGAGCGGAACATTTCCTTGAACGCGATCGTGTCTTTGAACCGCAGGGCCTGAACGAATCGATACATAAATTGCTCGGCCGACAGGTACAGCACGCGCGCATTTGGGTCGCGCTTTTTCAGCTCGTGGGCGATGGCATGCATCAGGTGGGTTTTACCCAAGCCCACACCACCGTGCAGGAACAGCGGGTTAAACGAGACATCGCGCCCCTCGGCCACGCGGCGCGCGGCGGCGTGGGCCAGCTCGTTTGGTTTACCCACCACGAAATTATCAAATGTTAATCGCGGATCTAGTGCGGCACCGGGTAGGGGCAGGTCTGATTCTGTGCGCTGGGGTTTGGGTTGTGGGGCGGGTTTTGCTGTTGGCTTGGCCGCACCAGTGGTGATTTTGGTTACGAAATTCAGCCGCTCGACAGATTCGCCGATTTTGGCGAATTCTGCCTTTAGGTTATCGCCATAGCTGCGCGCAACATAATCGCCGATAAAGCTGGTTGGCGCGATGACGGTGGCAACGCCTTTGTCTATCCCACCCAAGGACAGCGGCACGATCCAGTTCGTATATGCGTTTTCGCCAACAATATTTCGCATGGCTGTCTGCACCTGCAGCCAACATTCGTTACCCATCAATATAATTCCATATCCGTTAGGATTGGCCCCAGGCCAACCCTCGGGATTTCCACCCATTAATATTTCCACGGTGTCCTGACGGATCAAGATCACCTTCGAATCCTTCTAGAACATTGACGCATTCCACGTGTTTGTTCTGTGTTGCAAATACCTCTGCCATTGTTACCGCCGCCGAAACCGAGCGAACGCCTGAACGGCACAGGAAATAAATTTTTGTTGGGGTTTCCCCCGAGAGTGCATCAAGTATCTGAGAGGAAAAGCTCTCATTTACTGCCATGGTGGGAAATTCTTTCCACTCTACCAGCAGGGGTTCTTTGTTTAGAGAGCGCAAATCTGGCACGCCAACAAAGGCCCATTCGGCACGGGTACGCACATCAACCAAGATCGTATCAGAGGCATCCTGTAGTCCAGCCCAAGTTTGTTCCGGAGTCTCGTTGGATATCGAATCTGACACTATTTCCCCCTGACTATCGACATGCGTTTATTGATTCACCTAACACAAGATGCAGGATTAAATTTCGCATTTCAACGAAACATACCAGTTGACAGCAAAAGAATCGCAGAGCCGTGCTCTGCCGGTTAATGTATTGAATTTTAATGATTTTTTATCTGGACACGCGGATCAGCCACACGCCTATGGGGCGGGTGCTTGGCAGATTTCACATATCAAAAACAGGGGCGCTACCGCAGAATAGCGCCTGTGGATAACGTAGCCGTGAAGCGTGATTCCAGCAACAGGAACAAATCGGAACATTTACAATTCATTCATATCATTGACAAAAAAATGTCACAAAAAAAACGAGGCCGGCTGGCCTCGTTTCAAATTCTACAGTCAAATGCTAATTAGGCTGCAAGAGCCTTGATGCGTTTGCTTAGGCGGGACAATTTACGTGCCACGGTGTTCTTGTGGTAGATGCCCTTGGTAACGCCGCGCATCAACTCAGGCTGTGCTGATTTGAATGCTTCTTGAGCAACGGCTTGGTCACCACCAACGATAGCCTCTTCGACTTTGCGTAGGTAGGTGCGAATCCGTGAACGGCGCGCTTTGTTTACTTCGGTGCGACGTTCGATTTGACGTGCGCGTTTTTTCGCTTGTGGCGAGTTAGCCATGATAAATTTCCTGATCTTCGAGTTACGAAAGATGAAGTCGCCTTCTACGGCTGGTCAGATGAATAGTCAACGGGGGAAAACGGGTTTTTCACCCGTATTCAGGGGGTTTTCTGACAATTCGGGCAAAAAAAGCTGGAACGCCCCGCCTGAACCAGCCGCAGAATCGAATCTGCACAGTTTTCGGTGCGGCATTTTTCGCCCTCGCGGCCATAGACCGCGAAACTATGCTGGAAATAGCCCAAATCGCCGTTGGTTTGGCGATGATCGCGCAACGACGAGCCCCCCGCCTCGATTGCCTCGGACAGAACCGTGCGGATAATCGGCACCAATGCGCTGGCCTGTGCCTGTGTGATATCTGTGCAACGGGTGGTGGGGTGAATGCCGGCGCGCCACAGCACCTCGCAGACATATATATTGCCCAGCCCCGCCACCAAGCCCTGATCCAGCAATGCGGTTTTGATCGGGGATTTTCTACGCGAGAGGTTTTCAAACAGATAGCTATCGTTGAATGCGTTGCCCAGCGGTTCTGGGCCGATGTTTTTGATCAGCTTGTGCTGATCCAGTGTTTTGGTATCGATCAAATCCATTGCCCCAAAGCGGCGCGGGTCATTGAATGAAATCCGCGTGCCATTCGCCATATCCAGCACCACATGGTCGTGTTTGGCGGGATCCTGCGGTGTGGGCGTTGGGGGTGCTATAATCATGCGACCCGACATCCCCAGATGGATCAGCAGCGTTTCCCCGCGATCCAGATCCAACAGTATATATTTAGAGCGGCGGCGCAGGCTGTCCACCCGCGCACCAATCAGGCGCGCGGCCATATTATCGGGGAAAGGCCAGCGCAGGTCTGGGCGGCGAATATCGGCGCGCGCGATCACCTGCCCCTGCATCGCGGGGGTTAGGCCACGGCGCACGGTTTCGACCTCGGGTAATTCTGGCATGATTTATTGGGCGATCAGTTGTGTACAGTTTACCGCCAAGATGCCTTGGGATTTATCCTGTGCCAATGCGGTAACCACCGAAGAATCAGAGGTCTGCATCATTAGGGCATTGCCTTTTTGGGTGATCTCAATCTCGGGCACATATGTGCCTTGGGATGATTGGCCCAGCGCATAGTCCTGTGCCTGAGCCAATGTCATTTGCCCAGAGGTTACCCCTGCCACCATATGTGCGCAGGTTTTTTGCAGCTTTTCGACCGCAATCTCTGCTGCGCGGCCGTTGACCACCTTCATCACGCCAAAACAGATCACCAACAATAGGATGATATTTGCGGCCAGTAGTGCTTTTTTGATCTTCGAATTCATTTAGTCCCCCTAGTTGCGCCTATGCTAGCGTGGCACTGCGCCCTTTTCGAGTTATTTTTGCGCATATTTGTGACAATAAATTGGCAACTCTGCCGCATTTGAACTTCTGCTGGGAAAGGCTATAGAGGAGGAAACACGGAGCACTGCTATGGCCGATGAAAAAACCACCCATTTTGGGTTTAAAACTGTTGATGAAACCGAAAAGGCCGGCATGGTGCATGGGGTGTTTTCCAATGTGGCCTCTAAGTATGATGTGATGAACGATGCCATGTCTATGGGCATTCATCGGTTGTGGAAAAATGCGATGATGGATTGGCTGGCGCCAAATGGCACCCAGCGTCTGTTGGATGTGGCGGGGGGCACGGGGGATATCTCGTTTCGATTCCTTGATCGTGCACCCAATGCCCATGCCACCGTATTTGATATGACCCAAGGCATGTTAGATGCCGGGCGCACCCGCGCACAGGCCACCGATATGGCCGATCGGCTGGATTGGGTTTGCGGTGATGCGATGGATTTGCCCTTCGACGATAACAGCTTTGATGTCTATACGGTGTCTTTTGGCATTCGCAATGTGACCCGCCCAGAGGTGGCATTAGAAGAAGCCTACCGCGTGTTGCGCCCGGGGGGGCGTTTGATGGTGTTGGAGTTTTCACAAATTCCCAACCCTGCCTTGCAATGGGCCTATGATCAGTACTCGTTCAATGTGATCCCGCCAATGGGCAAGGTCATTGCCAATGATGCAGACAGCTATCGCTATTTGGTCGAAAGCATTCGTAAATTCCCTGATCAGGATACTTTCCTTGGGATGGTGCGTGCGGCTGGGTTTGAAAACGCCAAGTACCGCAACCTGTCGCTGGGCATTGCTTGTCTGCATTCAGGGTGGAAAATTTAGATGCGCGGGCCACATAATATATGGCGTCTGATTCGCACGGGTGCCACGTTTGAGCGCACGGGTGCCATGAAGGTGGCGTTAGAGCTGTTGGATCTGCCACCGGCGGTGCGCATTGCCGCGCGGATTTTGGGCTGGCCGTTTAAATGGCTGGGCCTGCGCGGGGATATGGATCAACCGCCGGTGTTGCGCGCCATTACTGCGCTGGGGCCGGCCTATATTAAATTTGGCCAATTGCTATCGACCCGCCCTGATGTGGTAGGCCCAGAGATGGCGGCAGAGTTGCGGGTGCTACAGGACAGCCTGCCCGCCTTTGATATGGATGTGGCGCGGGCCACAGTGGCCCAAGAGCTGGGCGCGCCGGTGGACGAGATTTTTGCCGAGTTTTCCGCCCCCGTGGCCGCCGCATCTATCGCACAGGTGCATCATGCGCGGCTGCGCAGCGATAATTCCGAGGTGGCGGTAAAAATCCTACGCCCAAATATCGAGCGCGCCTTTATGCGTGATATCGATGCCTTTCATTTTGCGGCGCGGATGATCGAGATTTTATCCCCCGCCTCGCGTCGCCTACGGCCTACGGCGGTAATCGAACATTTTCACCAGGTTGTGCGCGGCGAGTTAGACCTGCGCACCGAGGCTGCGGCCGCGTCGGAATTTCACCATAACACCGAGAAGGACACGGGGTTTCATGTGCCGCGGGTGCATTGGGGTCTGTCGTCGCACAGCGTAATGACCATGGAATGGGCCGAGGGCACCCCCCTATCGGATATCGAGGCATTGCGCGCAACGGGTTTGGATATGCAGGAGTTGGGCGCGCGCATTGTGCAGATGTTCCTTAGCCATGCCCTACGCGATGGGTTTTTCCATGCGGACATGCATCAGGGCAATCTAAAGCTGGGGTCGGATGGGGATCTGATCGCGCTGGATTTTGGAATTATGGGGCGCATTGATGCCTATACCCGCCGTGTTTATGCGGAAATTTTGATGGGGTTTATTCGCCGCGATTATCACCGCGTTGCCGAGGTACATTTTGAAGCAGGTTATGTGCCGCGTGATCAGGATGTGGATACATTTGCACAGGCCCTTCGTGCCGTAGGCGAGCCGATTTTTGGCCAAGATGCCACCCAAATTTCCACCGCGCGTTTGCTATCGCAACTGTTTCAGGTGACCGAGCAATTTGGCATGGCCACCCGTACAGAGCTGATCCTGCTACAGCGCACCATGGTGGTAGTCGAGGGCGTGGGCCGCACATTAGATCCCAGCCTGAACATTTGGGATGCCTCGCGCCCTGTTGTAGAAAAATACATCGCCGAACATATGGGCCCCAAGGCCATGGTCAAGGATTTGGTCCGCGTGGTGCAAACGCTGTCGCGCTTTGGGCCGCGCCTGCCAGAAATGATGGAAGCCTATCTAACCGCGCAGGCCGAGCCCAAGGATGACCGGCCCAGTGCGCGCACCAAGGCCAGCTTTGGCTGGGCGGGTGTGGGGGCTATTGCGGCCCTTGTGTGGGTATGGGTTATTGCAGGCTGGTAAGCAGGTCTTGCTCTGCCTGCCCTGCCTGTGCGTATCCTGCCCGCCCTTGCTGTGCACACCATTGGCAATAGGCCGCCATGCGCCAGTGATAGGCAGGGGCCAGCGCGTGATAGCGCGCCGCTAGGCCTGTGGGCAGCGCATCAAGGAAGGCTTGGCGTGTCTTGTGGGTGATATCTGTGCCTGTGTAAATCAGGTGCATCGCAGGGGAGAGGAAGCTGGCCACATCCACCACCCCGTCCCCAATCGCGGGGCATTGCCAATCGATCAGCCGCAGACCATCCGCGCCCAGTATCAGATTGCCAGGCACCACATCCGTGTGCACCAGAACCAAATCAGGGCTGGGCAGTAGACGCGCCTGTGGCCGCAGATCAGACAGGGCCGCACTGGGGGCCATGCGATCACCCTGTGCCAAGATATCCGCGCCATCCACGGGCAGATGGCGCAGGCCATTGGGCGCCGGCATTGATTGAATACGCCCCAGCAGATCCGCCACCGCCGCCCCATCCGCGCGCCACTGTTGCCCCGCCACATAGCGATAGAGTAAAACCGCCCCCAGTTCCGTTAGGTGAAACCCAATCGGCGTTGGCGCGATGCCCCTGCCCGCCAGCGCATCAAGGCATGCAAATTCTGCGGTGGGGTCATTGGCATACAGGGGATTGTGTGCCGTATTCAGATACAGTTTGCACACCACATCATCCGCGCCGCGCAAGTGCCAGACCATATTTGATTGTCCGCCCGCTTGTGCGATCCAGCGCGCATGGGCATCAATTGCGCCGCGTGCCACCAAAAGGGCGCGCAGGGCAGTTTCGATATGGGCCTGATCTGTCATCGGGGGTTTTTACGGGTTCCAAGCAGGGGGCGCAAGTTGGCCAAGGCGAATGCGGGCGGGAATACGGGGTTTCGTACCGTGAGGATCAATGCTAGGGCAGGGCCGTGGCCCCGTGGCTCAACTGGATAGAGCAGCCCCCTCCTAAGGGGCAGGTTAGTGGTTCGAATCCACTCGGGGTCACCACATTTGTGCTGGAACCTGTTGCGGGCGTCTTTGTGGACTATTGGTTGGATTTGGTCTCTAGGCGGAACTTCAGGAAGGGTTCTCCTTCATAGTCAATTTTGCCAGTTTGCACCGCACCAAGTCGTAGCAGAGCGCCTAGGTTGGTGCGAGATGGGGGCAACAAAAACGTGATGAACGGTATGCGACTATCAGAGATCGCGAAGTCGATCGCTTTCTTCACGATGTGTTTTCCCAACCCGAATGCGTCCGGACGCAAGACCAGCCCAAAATCCCATTCGTTATCTTCTTTTTGAAATCCGCCCCATCCAATATATCGGCCATCTTGTAGAAATGCCCAATGCCCAAGCCCATCTCTTGCCCAGATCGCTTGTTTTTTGTCGACGAAATTTTGTGCGGCCGTAACATCCCATCGACCCTTAAGGAGTGGCATATGTTGCGCAACCCTTGGATCCGACATATGTGCCGCAATCTCGGCTGGGTTAACCTCTGACAGTCTTGCGAATGAAATTGTCTCGATCAAGGTTGATGTCCTTCTTGGGGTGGTGGGCTTGCGAATTGTAAACCCCGAGTGCAGGCATGGGATGTAGGCGCTGTGCCCGTTTGTCCGAAATTCTGTTATCTGGGTGCTAGCATCCATTGCAATGCACCACATACCCCAACAAAGACTGCGACACAAACGGCCCAAGTAATGCCGCCTGGAGTAGTGATCCAGAACCCGCCAGCCAGTATGACCGCGGTGGCCAATACCCAAATCAGATCCCCCAGTGCGAATGCAAGCACGCTAAATCTGTGTGGTTGTGCCTGTGTGCTGGTCCATGTCAGCGCGGCTGCGTTGATCAGTAATCCGCCCCCCAAGACCTGAAGCATCCATACCGGAGGTGAGCCGATGAAATCGGCACTTGCCTGTCCAACAATGACAAACAGCGCACCGAATAGGGCGCAAGATGCGGCGTTTGCTCGCAATACATATGGTAGCATTGTGTTCCCCGTGCCATGTTGTTAACCTTGCTGACAACTACTAGGACGCTCACCACATGTCAACCAAGTTAACAAGAAAATCCCCAAATGCTGGCTATGATCTGGTTGATAGCCATGCGCTTTCACTTACCCAAGCGACGGAGAGCTTTCGCAACCATATGGTTCAGTGGCTATTATCAAGGCTGCATGAAGATGGGTTTCCTGATCTGAAGGCAAGTCAGCTTACCTTTATGGGGTCGTTGGATTGTGGGGTTAATTTCGCGGCTGAGTTGGCGCGCACACTTCAGGTTTCGAGGCAGGCAATACACAAGACGGTAAGAGAGTTGGAAAATTCTGGTTGGCTTGCGACGCGCCCTGATGAGGCGCTGGGCAATCAACGCGTTATCGTGTTTACCGATGAAGGGGAGCGGATTATGGCCTGTGTCCGTGGTCATTTTCTGACTTTGGACAAGGTGTTGATAAAGGAGTTTGGCGAAGACCAGATTGCCGAATTTCAGAAACTGCTAAATTTCGATCTGAACGCTATTTGAATTTTTGCGCATCGCTGAGTCCTGCGTTATGCGCCACATCACGTGAACGCGCCCAGATAGCTGGGCGCGGTGTGTATAGTGAAAGTCACCCTGGGGTGTAGCCCGAGCGGTGCCGCCCGGGCAAAAGATCAGCTTAGGAATTGATCCACGACCATCTTTTGTTGCTTGAGCCCATCTGTGTCTAGCCCAGTTTTAAATTTCGTGAATTCGTCGGCCCACTCAGAGGATCGCACGCGAATCGGCGGTTCTTGGGACGCCATGACCTGCATGACGACTGCGGCCACCTCATCAGCACTTTGGTAGATGCCTTCGCTTTGCCTATCCTGCGCGCCAGAGACATATTTTTGCAAGATTGGCAGGTACTCATCGTCCAGCATGCCCCCGGTTTCGGCAATCTGGGCAAGAACGGTGTTGGCAAATTCCGTTGTTATGCCACCTGGTTCCACGGCTGAGAAATGGATGCCAAAGGAGGGGGTGATATAGCTTGCCATTGCTTCTGTTAGGCCTTCGACGGCAAATTTGGCGCCACAATAAACTTCGTTGAAGGGTTGACCAACAAGGCCCCCAACAGAGCTAATATTGATGATGTGACCTGCGCGCGCCTGACGCATGTGTGGCATGACGGCCTTTGTGCAACGGGCGACGCCCATATAATTGATGTCTAGGATGCGCAGGATGTCAGCCTCGTCGGCCTGTTCAAGGCTACGTGCATATCCCATCCCAGCATTATTGATCAGAACATCAATACGCCCCTGTTGTTTGATGACCGTTTCCACGGCGGCAGAGATCGATTTGGTCTCTTGAACATCAAGCTGTAGCACCTCTAGTTTTACATCATTGTCTTTTGCCGCCTGATCAAGGGGGCCGCGTTTTTCGGTGTTGCGCATTGTTGCATAGACGGTGTGCCCGGCCTTTGCGGCCTGAACCGCGATTGCGATGCCCAGCCCAGTGGATGTGCCGGTGATGAGAATAACTTTGTTCATATTCTTTCCTATTGGATGTGGTTTGCGATGGAGAGCCAGACCCGGTCAAAGGTCTGGGAAATAATGTCTAATGTGATTGGCGGCCCTGAGATTACCGTTTGTCGGGCAAGCTGGCGCGCAGGGGCCAACAGCAAAAGCGACAAAAGTTCGATATCCAGAGGCGCGAGCGTTCCGTCATCGACCCCGCGCCTAAGCAGTGTGTTAATGTCTTCGATATACTGGGTAACAATAGAGACTTGGTCTGGCAGGAGAATTTCCGCAGCGCTGGCATGTTCGAGGAACAGAAAGTCCTGAGGGCGCTCGCGCACAAATTCAAACATATCGAACCACATGTACCGCACCATTTTTGCTGAATCCGTCTCGTCTCGGTGTCTGGTCGCATAGCTATGGAAATCCGCCTTAAGTTGCAGATAGATCTGGCGAAGCATGTCGTCCTTGTTCTCGAAATGAACATATACGGTACCCGCAGATACCTTTGCTCGGTTGACGATGCGCGTGATATTGACAGCGGCAATCCCATTTTCGACGACCTCTATGACAAGTGCGTCTTGGAGTTTTTTTCTGGTTATGTCCTTGCTGGTTCTTGGCATTGTGCACCTCGCTTACCAAGGTCTATTATGATAATGAAAATTCATTATCAATAGCAAAACGCATAAGAGTGGTGTCCCCGCCTTGGAAAGCGGTCTAATTTGTAGGGGTTAGGTTTTTGGCGGCAAGTGGCGCACCAATGCCATCAGCAGATAGTACACCATAGTCGCATTTAGGATATGCCACATGAAATGCGTACCCACATGGGTATGATCACAGCTGTGCAGATCGACGGATCGGAACACCAGTGCCCCGATAAAGCTAACGAGTGCCAAGCATATCATGCCCCGTGCAGGATGTTTTTTCAGCACGGCCAGTAGGGCGAAAATTGCCAAGGCCACCAGCGCGGGCGCATATTGCGTAGATCCGTTTAGCAGGTCATTCGGGCCAGAGGCATCGGTGGTAATATCGCCCGAGGTAAACCAGAAAACCGTACCCGTAATCGTACCCGCGATTAGGGATATGCGTAGGGTTTTCCAGCCGTTTTGGCCCGTCATGCGGTAAATCACCAAGACCACATAGGCGGCAACGAAGGACCAAATGGGGATGACATCGGCCAATTCCGTAGCCGAATTGGCGAAGGTGTGGAACAGAAACGAGCCAATACCGATCAGCCCGCCCATCAAAACCACCGTGATTTCCGCTGCATTTTGCCGTGGGCGCGCGAGAGCGATTCTTAGCGCCAGATAGGCCGCCACCAGAAAAGCAATATTGCTAAGCGCGTTGATCGGTTCGTTCCAAAAGCCAGCGCCGGTGCGTTCACAATACAGATCTATAAATTCCACGGCCAAATCCTAGGGTTGTAATTGATCCATCACAAATCACAAAGCCTAGACCATTTCAATCACGTCTTTGTCCACCGCCAGCATGTAGCCTTTGCGCGAGATGTTTTTGATCAGTAATTGGCTGATCATTTGGTTGCCCAGATGATCCCGCAGGCGTTTGATCCGGGTGGCCCCAGAGGCCTCGTCGACATCAGATGCGGATTTGCCGCTGATCATCGCCTCTAGTTCTGCGCCCGTCAGCATATCATCGTCTAGGCGCGCCTCGCACAGCACCGAGAGCGTTTCGCAGATGCTGTTGGTCAGGTCGAATCCCATGTCATTAATATGCACCACACGTTCGGCACGGTTGATCACCAGCGAATTCACCACCAGCCCCGTACGTTCCATTTCGCCCATGCGTTGCTGTAGCCCATGATTTGTCAGCAAAAAGTATAGCGCCGATAGCAACAGCGCCGAGGTTAGGATCAACAGGATGAAAATTATCACCCGATAAGAGGACAGCACATCCGCAAATGCGGTGCCAGATTGCGCCAGAACCTCTAACAGCTTGATGCTCTCGGCGGAGGTTAGGGCATCGTTTTCAATGAATATCTGCTCTACCCGATCATTAAAGGCATTGGCATCGGGCAGGTTAAGAAACAGCAACAGCCCCGCTATCAGCAACAGCCCCAGCACAAGAGCCGAGCCATAAAGCGCAAGCGAGCGTGATTTAGTAGCGGAGGAAGAATTTGCCCGCATTGGCTTTCCTTTGTGCTAGGCCAGAATCATCAAATGTGGACATGATGCGCAGCACCTGCCACCCATCGCCACCGATGCGCGACTGTACCATAGAGGTGGCATCCCCCACCGATGCGCAATCCCCACCCGAGATTTTGACAACCCCGTAGTGCAGGCGCAGGTCATCGCTGCTGGCCTTGGCTTTGTAATCTGCATAGCAATCCGCCTGCGCCTGTGTCGCCATCAGGGCAAGGGCCAGCGCACCTAGGCGCAATTTTTTCAATCCGTGTTTCATGGGGTGAATTTGGGCGATACGGCGGTGTTATTCAATATCATTCTGTAAAATAAGCCTTGTCATTGGATAACAGGGCGATGTTTTTGAATGACTTGGGCGGGATCGGCAAATTGATTTCAGATCAAGCGGGTTATCCGCAAACCGAAAGGACAGACCATGAAACATTCAAGAATTATCGCAACACTCACCGGGGCTGCAATCTCCCTAAGCTCTATCACAACCAGCGCACAGGCGGATCGCGATACAGACAATCTGATCAAGCTGTTGTTGGGGGCGGCGGCGGTTGGCGTAATTGCCAACGAGATCAAATCCAACAAGAAGGACAACAAATCTAGCACCGACAGCCAGTACACCCACCGCCATAATGGCAACACCCACAAACACAGCGTGGCCCGACAGCACAGCCACAGCAGCTGGTTTTATGAAAACCAACGCCAAGAGGCCCGCAAGCGTGAATTGGCCCGCCTAAAGGCAGAGCGCGCTAGAGCGCAGCGCGCCCGTGCCGAACGTGCCCGCAAAGAGGCGCTGCGTGCGGAACGCGAAAGAGAGCATTGGATGATAAAGCAGACCCGCGAAAGAGCGAATGCAACGCAACCAAGAAAGGCCAAGTCATTGCCTCTGCCTGGCCATTGTAAGCGCAAGTTCAGAACATCAGGCAAAAAGAGAACCGCCTATTCTCAGCGCTGTTTGATCCGCGACGGTTATGCCATCAGCGATTCTGGCAAGGTGACCCACCGCAAATGGCGGGGCCGCGCGGCCAAGCCGATATTAATGTAGGCCTGATGCATGTCATGCACGCGGGGCGGCCAACAGGTCGCCCCTATTTTGTTAGGATCAGCTTGCCCTGACGGGTAATGCGCAATGTGTAAACCTTCTCGTCTAGCTGAATAGTTGCCAGCGGGCCTTGGCGTGTCAGCTCTTTGGCATCGTAATTCGGGATATGGGCCAGGGGTGTGGCAGTGTTTTTATTTGGAAGATTGTGGATAGACATGGTCTCGCCTGTTTTTTTGGGAACTGTGCTAGCTATCTGTATGGCTGATTTAAATCTGACTTAATTAGTCAGAAATGTCAATCCACTGGCGCAGGTGTTTGTTTTAATCTAAAAACCCTCATGGCAAATTATGAAATAGAGCGCGCCCTACGCGCCCAATCCGCCGCGCCACTGCGAATCGCAGGAGTCGATGAGGTGGGCCGCGGCCCGTGGGCGGGGCCTGTTACCGCCGCGGCTGTGATTCTGGATCCCGACAATATTCCAGAGGGGCTGAACGATAGCAAAAAATTATCCGCCAAGCGCCGCGAGGCGTTATTTGGGCCGATCATGGATACCGCATGGGTCAGCGTCGTGCATGTAGAGGTGAGCGAGATTGACCAGATCAATATTTTACAGGCCACCTTTCGTGCCATGGAGCGCGCGGTGGCGGGGTTGGATAGCCCTGATCACATTCTGGTTGATGGCAATAAAATCCCCCCCAACCTGCCCTGCGCGGCCAGCGCGCATATAAAGGGGGATGCAAAATCGGTGTCGGTTGCCGCCGCATCGATCATCGCCAAGGTGACCCGCGATCGATTAATGTTGGATTTGTCCAAATCCTATCCCGGCTATGGGTGGGAAACTAATGCTGGCTATGGGACAAAAATACATCAGTTGGGGCTGCGAAATCTTGGGGTGACCCCACATCATAGACGTTCTTTCAAACCCATACACAACATCTTGTATTCCGTTAAAAACGCTAAGTAGCTGTTTTCGAAAATTAAATTGACCCAGAATCTTCTCTGCCCCATTTTATAAAAAACGACGCAAAAAATTGCGCAATATGAGGCAGACATGGCAAAAACACAGACAAAAGCGGCAGCGAAGCTCCCTTTAAATGAAATCCTAAGCGGCGATTGCATCGAAGAGATGAATGCATTGCCAGAAAATTCAGTAGACCTAATTTTCGCAGACCCGCCCTATAACCTACAGTTAAAGGGAGATTTGCACCGCCCTGATAATTCCAAGGTAGATGCGGTAGACGATGACTGGGATCAATTCGACAGCTTTGCGGTATATGACAAGTTCAGCCGTGAATGGCTGCGCGCCGCGCGCCGCATCCTAAAGCCAAATGGCGCGATCTGGGTGATCGGCTCTTATCACAATATTTACCGTGTTGGATCAGCATTGCAGGATGCTGGATTCTGGATCTTGAACGATGTGGTTTGGCGCAAATCCAACCCAATGCCCAATTTCCGCGGCGTACGCCTGACCAATGCCCATGAGACAATGATCTGGGCCGGTAAATCAGAAAAATCCAAGCCCACGTTTAACTACGAAGCGCTAAAGGCGCTGAACGACGGTGTGCAGATGCGGTCTGATTGGTTGTTGCCGATTTGCAATGGCAACGAGCGGATCAAGGACGATAATGGCGAGAAGGCCCATCCAACACAAAAGCCAGAGTCGCTGTTGCATCGTATAATCGTGGGATCAACAAATGCGGGTGATGTGATTTTGGATCCGTTTTTTGGATCGGGCACCACTGGCGCTGTGGCCAAGAAGCTGGGTCGCGATTTCATCGGCATTGAGCGCGAAGCGAAATACCGCAAGGTGGCCGAAAAGCGTATCAAGGGTATCCGCCGCTTTGACAAAGAGAGCCTGTTGGTTTCTACATCCAAGCGCGCAGAGCCGCGCGTGCCCTTTGGGCAATTGGTAGAGCGCGGCATGCTAAAGCCTGGGGATCAGCTGTTCTCGCTAAATGGACGCCACAGCGCAAAAATCCGCGCCGATGGCACATTAATCGCCCATGATCAGCGTGGGTCGATACACCAAGTGGGGGCCGCGCTAGAGGGCGCGCCCAGCTGTAATGGCTGGACCTACTGGTGCTTTAAGAAACGCGGCGAGGCCATTCCGATTGATATGCTACGCAAAAAAATTCGTGCGGAAATGCGCGCCAATTAACAGTTACCGCCGTTTTGGGCTGCTCGTCCAAAACACTGCCAACTTGCCCCGCCCTTGTGGCGGGGTTTTTTTGTCGCATTACTCAACTTTTCCGTGATATTTTTGTTTAACAGCACGTAAATAATGTGATATTGGTCACTGTATATTAGTAGGGAATATTAGACCTTGAACAGGAAGTTCTGATATTTTCATTTATATTCTTTTGATGCGGGGGGAGTAGGTGAATTTACCAATAAAATTTATCTCTAGTACCAATTTTTTTCTAAATTTCCGAGTTCTAAGAATTCAACGCGGTTTTACATGTGGTTCTGTAGGGGGATAAACAATAAGAATGCGAATACTAAAGATTGAAAATGTGCACGTAGAGCGCCCGTTTGCGATTGCATTTCTAAACATTTCAGGGCACCTGCCCGATGCAACTTTTCAGGTGGAAAAATACATAATCGATGTTCAAGAACTGGGGGTCGAGATTGATTTTTCCATTGGGCAAACCAGCGAAGACACCGCCGCAGGCATCAAAAATCTAGATGAGAAAATCGATCTAGGGCCTTTGGATCGTCAAGAGTATTTCTATGCAATCAAGTGTAACGGCGAAACAGTAACCACAGGTATGCTGGATCTGCGTTAGGGGCCGCGCCATGGCCGCCCCGCATTTGGGCTGCTGTCAGCAATGATCTTGCGGATTTCCTGCATCATTTGGGGGGATCTGTTTTGGGCTACACGGGTGAATAGGCTGGTCTGTTCCAATGAAGCGGGCAGGTTGGCGCGCAGATAATCAGCCCCGCGCGGCAGGGTCCACATTCTGGTCTGTTGCTGTTTTTGCCAATTGGCAAATGTTAGATCCACAAACCCTGCGCCCGCCCGCATCAGATCCAAGGGCGGCATGTTATCCCCGCGCATTAGGGCGGTGCCTGTCCCAATGATATCGACCTCGAAAACCTTGTGCACCGGTTTGAAAAATTTGTAGGTGCGCCAGCCAAATTTATTCTGTTGTTTTTTATGCACCCAAGCATTGGCCATATAGCCGAAAATATTTCTATCCAGCCCGATTTCCTGTGCTTGTGAAAGGCTGTGGGTGACGTAATCAGCGGGGTAGAGGATATCGTCATCCAACGTAAACACCAGATCGTCCTGTGCGGGGGGAAACATAAATTTCCCGGCGTCCAGCAGGTTGTGATCCGGTATTTCTGGGTGCACATTGGGTATAGATTTCAGCGCATCGGGGATATGGGCATATTCGTTCAGGCACAAAAACAACGCATCGACCTGTGGTGCAATGCTGTTGACCGCCTGTAGCATGATATCATGGCGCGGCGGAAATGTCGCCATATGGGCACGGATCATTGCTGTAGCTCCGCCCCATAGCCAAGGCGCTGCTCCAGCGCATGGTCAAGCTGACTGATGATGAAGGCGCGATCAGATGCGCCGAGGTCTGCGCGGGTAACTGCGCGGCGAATATCCATAGAAGGATTGGCAGGTTCCCTGATATCTTGGAACTTATTTTTAGTAGTTATATCAAAAGCTTCTGCTACAATAGAGATGAATTCATCCGCGTGACCCAACAGGTATTCAAGCGGTACAAGGCACAGATTTACGCCCCTGTTTTCAAATCCAAGGTGGCTGTGGGTTTTGATGCTGCGCATCTGCATCGGGGTTTGATAGGGCGCGCCGGTTATGGGGTGCACATCCACCTGCAACCGGGGGAAATGGTCTATATCACCGCGCGATGTGGTGCCCCATGTATTGCGCCAATTCTTGAATTGGTTTTGCTTTAGCGTGCTGTCCCATTCTGTGCGGATAAATTCAGAGAAATCCGCCCGCAGATGCGCGGCGCGCATGTGATAGGGTGTGTTATAGAGGCTGATCAACCAGTCCAGCGGGTTGCGCGTGACCACCACAATCAAGGACGCGGCAGAATAGCCCAAGGCGCTAGGGCAGCCATGTTTCCAACCGTATGTCTTGGTCTGGGCAATCTGTAGGTTTGCCTCTAGCAGGGCCGCCGCATAGTTGGTACCAGAACATCGCAGGCCAAATACCTGATAATCCACAATTTCTCTGCCAACAGGGCAGCGGGTCATCTGTGGCGCGTTCATTTTGGCATCGGGTTCTGGGCTTTGTTATAGGCCTGCCAGTCGGTGATTTCAGGGTAGAACTTTCGCCGCCATGCGCGCACCCGCGGATTCATGCGCCGCCGCCACAGGGGCGGGATCATCGCCACCAAGCCCATGATCGCATAGCCCATCGGCAATTGCGGGGCATCCTCGGCGCTATAGGTTTGCAACAGCGGGAAACGGCGGCTGGGCTTATAGTGGTGATCCGAGTGGCGCTGAAGATTAATCAGCACATAGTTGGTAAACCTCTGATCCGCATTCCATGAATGATGCGGCTGGCAATGTTCGTATTTTCCCGCCCCCAGATGTTTGCGTGTCAGGCCGTAGTGTTCGATGTAATTCACCAGCTCTAATTGCCAGATTGCCATGCCCGCCTGCACCAAGAACAGCCCAATACCGGCAGCCCCCCCCATCAAGTAGGCCATCCACAGACAGATGAATTGCAGTGCCCCATATTTCCAAAACGGATTGGTGTGATGCCATACGGGTAGGTTTTTACGCGCCAGAAAGGCCCGCTCTGCCCCCCAAGCAGAGCGTGCACAGCCGCGCAAGACCCGTGGGAAGAACCGATGGAACCCCTCGTTATAGCGCGCGGTCACCGGATCCCGCGGCGTACCCACATAGGGGTGATGCACCTTCAGATGTTCTGATCTGAAATGGCTGTAGAGAACGCTGGCCAGCAGGCCATCTGCTAGGTGGCGCTCGAATGCCGGCTTTTGGTGCATTAACTCGTGTGAAAAAACAATGCCAACCGAGCCGGACAAGATCCCGACAGAGGCCAACAGCCCGATCTTCTCGGCCCATGAATAGGCCCCGTTATGGGTGGCGTAATAGATCGCGCCATAGATCACGACCAGCTGAATCGGCAACCAGATCAACGTGACCAACCGGTGCCAGAACAGCGCTGTCTCGGGTGTTTCGGGATCAGGGTTGCCGGTATTTAGCCCCGCCAAGAAATCCATCAGGCCGAAAAACATCCATGTATAGGCAAACAGGATCAACAACCACCAGCCGCCCATATAGGCCGCAAATCCCAACACCGGCAGGGATGATAGGCAAATCCAGAAGGGTAACGCCCGTGTCAGGCGCGAATAATCTGTTGTAGCCATTTATCAGGTCTCCTTTGGGGAATTATGCGCACCAATTTGATGCTTGGCAATATTCCAAACCTTTTGCATTACACTGGGTAATGCATCTGGGTTAAATTCCCGTAGCGTAACAAATTGTCCCAGATCAGAGGGGGCGGTTTCTGCGTTAGCCAGCATAACCTTTAGGTGCAGGTGAAAATGGGTGAAGGTATGGCGCACCTCTGCGTTCAGCGCCTGCCAATCGGCGCTAATCGGCGGCCTGTGGGCCGCATCTACATCGCCCCAATCTGTACAGGGCCAGCACAGCATCCCCCCCAACAGCCCCCGATCTGGGCGTCGCGTCAGCAGCAGCGCCCCATCATCGCGCCGGATCACATAGGCAATGCCATGGCGGGTGGGTTTTTTTGGCTTGGGGGTTTTATTTGGCAGATCTGGCGCGATGCCCTGTGCATGGGCGCGGCATTTGGGTCTGATTGGGCATTGTGCGCATTGCAGGCGGCGCGGGGTGCAGATGGTGGCGCCCAGATCCATCACCGCCTGTGCATAATCGCCATATCGACTATTCGGCATTTGTGACAGAGCAAGCGCGCGCAGCTCTTCCTTGGCGCCTGGTAGGGGGTTTTCAATGGCGAAAATACGCGCCATCACCCGCTCTACATTGCCATCCAGCACGCTGGCACGGCCATCAAATGCAATGGCCGTGATGGCGGCGGCGGTATAGGGGCCAATGCCCGGTAGCTTCATCAGCTCGCGTTCGGTTTTTGGGAATGCACCGTTTAGGTTAGATGTAACGAAACGCGCGCATTTCAATAGGTTACGCGCTCTTGCGTAATATCCAAGGCCTGCCCACGCGGCCATGACATCTGCATCCTGAGCCGCGGCCAGATCCTGTATCCTTGGCCAGCGGGTGGTGAAATCATGAAAATACTTGCCCACGGCGGCCACGGTGGTCTGCTGTAGCATCACCTCGGACAGCCAGACATGGTATGGATCGGGCAATTCCCCCCGCAGGCGTGCCTGTGGTGGCACGCGCCACGGCATTTCGCGCGCATGAGCATCGTACCACGTCAGTAATTCTGTGCTGATATTCACCTTGTTGGGCAAGGGGTCTCCTCTTTGGCAAAAAACTATTGTATAGATAGCGAGGAACCAGTGGTGAGAACAGATGAAACGCAAATCGCGCGGATTTTTACAAACAAGTGGGTTGTTAAAAGAGCAGATCCGCAAGGCCAGTGAAAGCCGCGGCTTTGCCCAGACGCGCCTGTTAACCAATTGGGCCGAAATCGCAGGCCCCGCCACCGCCAAGCTGTGCCGCCCCATCAAGGTGGGCTATACCAAGCAGGGCTTTGGGGCCACGTTAACGGTGCTGACCACGGGCGCCAATGCGCCGATGCTACAGATGCAGCTGCCTGATATTATCAAGCGGGTGAATTCCGTTTATGGCTATAGCGCGATTAGCCGCATCAAGTTAACCCAGACCGCCCCCACCGGATTTGGCGAGGGTGCCGCGCCCTTTGAGCGCCCCAAACCCACGAAAAGGTTATCGCCCGAACAGACAAACCGCATTGAATCATCCGTAAAAGAAGTGTCTGATGCGGATTTAAAGGATGCTTTGGCCACATTAGGGCAGAATATACTGACACGGAATAAAGGACCATAATATGCTACGTAGAAATTTAATTTTATCCGCATTGGCAACGCCAGTGGTTGGCGGATTCGGCCCTGCATTTGCCCAAGAGGACAAAAGCGACGACATGGCCCCCATTGAAGTGAAAGAGATGTTTCTGGGTGATGAGAATGCGCCTGTGGAATTGATCGAGTATGCCTCGTTTACCTGCCCGCATTGCGCCACGTTTCATACACAGGTTTTCCCCCTGTTAAAGGCGCAGTACATCGATACCGGCAAGGTAAAGTTTGTAACCCGCGAGGTGTACTTTGATCGCCTTGGCCTATGGGGTGCCATGTTGGCGCGCTGTGGCGATGGATCGAAATATTTCGGTATTTCTGATATGCTGTACAAGCGCCAGCGCGAATGGACACAGGGCGATGGCGGTGCGGTGATTGCCGAAAACCTGAAGAAAATCGGTAAAATCGCCGGATTTGACGAAGAGACCGTAGATGCCTGTCTACAGGATCGCCCAACCGCCGAAGCGATGCTAGAGCGGTTCAAGGAAACCACCGCAGAGCACGGCGTGCAATCGACCCCAACACTTGTGATCAATGGCGTGACCCATTCGAACATGGGCTTTGAGGCACTGGCAAAATTGCTAGACGAAGCGGCCGGTTAATACCCGCTAGAACAGACCTTGTAACAGGGCGCATAGTTTTGCGTCCTGTTTTATATTCAGGCGCACCGGCAGGGTGATAACCTGTTGTTGCCATGCCTTGGGCAGGCGTGCCGCATCTTTCTCTGTGGTAACCAATTGCGCATTCATGGCCTGCGCCTCTGTTAATAACCTTTTCAGCAATGGCTCTGGAATTTTCTGGTGATCCCCAAACGAGCGGGTCTGCACCACATCCGCACCCAAATCGCGCAGGGTTTTATAGAATTTCTCTGGCCGGCCAATCCCTGCGAATGCCAGCGCGCGCAGACCCTGCCAATCCATTCCCGTTTGTAGTGGATCAAGGGTGGCCGAGACCGCATCAGGGCCATCGATCGCCACCATCCCCCCGATAGAGATCACCAGATCGCTGCGCGACAGACCGGTTTCAGTTGGTTCGCGCAGAGGCCCCGCGGGGAACACCCGCCCATTGCCAAAGCCCACCGCCCCATCCACCACAGTGATGGTAAGATCGTGAAACAGGCTGGGGTTTTGCAGCGCATCATCCAGCACCAAGACATCGGCGCCATTTTGCAGGGCCAGTTTCGCACCCAAGACACGGTCACGTGCCACGCAGACCGGTGCAAATGCCGCCATTAGGATGGGCTCGTCTCCCATATCATCTGCGGTGTGCTTGCGGATATCCACCATTACCGGCCCTGCGGTATTGCCCCCGTATCCGCGGCTGATTACGCAGGGATTTTTGCCCATATCGTTCAGGCGGCGCACCAGTTCAATGGTGGTGGGTGTTTTGCCCGTCCCACCCATATTTATGTTACCCACACAGATCACGGGGATAGGCATTTTGTGGCGCGCGCCATGGGTCAATCGGCGCGCGGTGGCCCATGCGTATAGGCGCGACAGCGGCCATAGCGCCCGCGCCCAGGCCGGTGTTTGGTCGGGCGTTTTATTCCAAAACCTAGGCGGGCGCATTGGCGGGGTCCTTCTGTTCTAGGTAGGTGGTGATCAGCTCGAAAACGCGGTCGTTGGCCTCGGCACCGGCGGTAGAGACCTCCCATGCGGCATGGGCCATAAGGGCCGCGCGATCAGGTGAAATCAGATCCAGCAATGCCACCGACAGCGATTCAGAATTTTCCACCTGTCGCGCCGCCCCTGCATCCAGCAGCCTATCATAGCTGTTTTGGAAATTGCTGAAATGTGGCCCGTGCAAAATGGCAGAGCCTAGGGCCGCTGCCTCGAACGGGTCGTTGCCACCCTCGGGCACCATTGATCCCCCAATAAACGAAACCGGTGCCACGCGATATAGAACGCCCAGCCCCTGTTCCACATCGGCAATGAAAACATCATGTTCCAGCCTAGGATAGGGGCATTCTGATTGCAGGCAGACATTCAGGCTTAGGGCCTCTAGGCGGCGTTTGGCGCTTTCGGCGGGGATCCCATGGGACAGGTGCAATAACATCAACAGATTTTGGGCACCGCGTGAAACGCGCTGTTGCGTTTTTCCCAGCTTTGCCAACTCTTTGCGATCCACATGGGCGGCAAACCAGACGGGCCGCGAGGCCAGATGGCTGGCCAAGCGTGTGCGGTCCGCCTCGTTACAGCCAAGTGCGGTGGCACCCGCGCGAAAGCCCCCCAGTACCTCTAGGCGTTTACGCGGGGCCCGCAGGCGGCGCAGGCGAATAGCAGAGCTATCCGAGCTGGCCAATATGCGATCAAAGCGCGCCAGATAGGCCCCGATGAAATTTGGAAACCACAGGTATTTATTGCGCCGCTTGCGGCTGACGGTGGCATTTACATAGATGCAGGGCACGGCGCAGCTTTCGACCGCACTTAGGCACAGGGGATAGATCGAATCAGACAGCCAGACCCCTGCATCAGGCGCCCAATGGGCCAGAAATTTGCGTGCGAAGCGATAGTTATCCTCGACTGCGAACTGGTGGAATACCCCCTCTTGGGCCAACACGGCCCCAATTTGGGGTTCGGATTTTTCAGTGGTGAGGATAAAGCTGATATCCGCATTTGCGCCGCGCAATTGGGTGATCAGCTCGGAGAAATCATTGGCGGTACGTAAATCAGGTGCATGTAGCCAGATCACCTTGCCCGATGGGCGGACAAGGTTGGTTTCACCAATGCGGTTTTCTGCCTCGGATTGCGAGATCACCTGTTCCTGCACCTGTAAGGAAAGCTTTGATTTCACAAGGGATTGCATCACCCATGCGCGGATGTGATACCCCGCCAGCCCCACGGAAAACCGCAAGTTTTTAGCCCAACTCTTCTGTCGGGGATGCCGGTTGTTCTTCGTCACGCAGGCGGTGAAGATGGGCGATGAAATAGCGAGCATGTGCGTTATCCACCGTCATATGCGCCTTGGATTTCCATGCGTTATAGGCCGCCTCGTAGTTGGGAAAAACGCCAACCAGGTCGATCTCTTCGCAGTTTTTAAACTCTTTTCTTGTAGGATCTTTCAGCTCTCCGCCGAAAACCAAATGCAACCGTTGAGGCATAAGCTCTCCTTTGAATTAAATTACGTGCCCTGCACGGCATGTTTACGCCCTGAATTGGGAATTTACAACCGGATCAGAGGTATTGCATTAGCTGCCCATGCAGCTCTGGATTGGCCGCGATCATGCCGTTCATACAGGCGCCAGGCGCATTATAGCGCGGCTCTTGGCCGTCTTGGCAGGTGACCTTGACCCCTGCCTCGGTGCAGATCAAGTGCCCCGCCGCCACATCCCATTCCCATGTGCGCCGCAGGGTCAGCATACCATCAAAGCGTCCCTGCGCCACCAGACACAGGCGATAGGCCAACGAAGACCGGAAGTGGCGTTCGATTGGCGGGGGGTTCTGGGCCCAGAGCGCACGGCAGGTTTGCGAACCAGATGCCAGAAACCGCGCACCGCGCAGGGCGGTGCGGTTGTTGACCGATATTTTTTCACCATTCAGAGTGGCCCCTTGGCCGCGCGAGGCCGCATAGAACAGGTTCTTGGCAGGTAGGAACACCACCGCATCGGTGATCACACCACCCTGTGCAATGGCCAGCGAGGTTGCCCAGTTTTCGTGGTGGTTGATGAAGCTACGCGTACCATCGATGGGGTCGATGATAAATTGGCGCGCGGTATCAAGGCGCGCGGTGCTGTCATCGGTCTCTTCTGACAGGATGCCGTAATCCGGGCGGGCCTGCTGAAATTTTGATTGCAACATTTGGTCAATTTCCAGATCCGCCTCGGATACAGGGCCAGCATCGCCACCCTTGTCCCAGACCTGTGGCGCATTACCAAAGTGGCGCATACCAATTGCGCCTGCCTCTTGTGCCGCCGATATCAGCAAATTCAGATCAGGCGCCGGCAATTGTTAGCCCTTCGACCAAGAGGCTGGGCACCACGCGCGACAGATGGGGGCGCGCATCATTGGCCGCGATCATCCCGCCCAGCATTTCGCGCAGGTTCCCCGCCACCGTGCATTCATTTACCACGGCCGTGACCGCGCCGTTTTCCACCCACAGCCCCGCCGCCCCGCGCGAATAATCGCCCGTATTGGGATTGATGGTCGATCCGATCAGGGATGTGATGATCAGCCCCGTTCCCATATCCGCAATCAGCTGTTCGCGGGTGTTTTCACCGCTGGTCAGGGTCAGGTTACCCGCGCTGGGGCTGGGGGGCGCGCTAACGCCGCGCGTGGCATTGGCGCTAGAGTTTAGGCCCAATTGGCGTGCGGTGGCCAGATCAAGCGTCCAGCCTTGTAATTGCCCATCCTTAAACAGGTGGCGCGGGGCCACTGGCAGGCCTTCGGCATCAAAGGGTTTAGACCCAGAGGCATGCATGCGGCTGGGGTCTTCGAACAGGTCCATGCCCTTGGGCAAAATCTGTGCGCCCATATCGTCCTTTAGCCAGCTAGAGCCGCGCACAATAGAGGTACCGTTAATAGCGCCGGCCAGATGGCCGATCAGGGTTGAAGAAATGCGTTCATCAAACAGCACCGGATAGGTGCCGGTGGGTGGGCGAATGGCACCGCGGCGTGCGACCGCACGCGTACCGGCCTGTGTGCCGATAAATTCTGGGGTGGGTAGCTGGTGATGATGTGCGAAGGCCTCGCCAGACCAGTCGCGTTCCATTTCGGCACCGGTGCCAGAAATAGCAACACAGGACAGCGAATGCGTAGAGCGGCTATAGCCACCAGAAAACCCATTGGATGTGGCCAGATGAATGCCCACATCGGAATAACCTGCGGCGGCGGATTGGGCCTGATCTACACCCTCTACAGCCAGGGCCGCGGCCTCGGCGGATAGGGCCGCCTGTTGCAATTCTGCGGCGCTGGGGGGGGATGTGGCATCGTATAGGTCCAGCGCATCTACATCCCATGATTTGGCCAATTGATCAGATGAGGCCAGCCCGCAATAGGGATCTTGGGGGGCTTGGTTGGCCATGGCCACCGCGCGGGCGGCCATATCGCGCATCACCTCGACGCTAAGGTTCGAGGCGGAAACCGATGCTTGGCGATCATTCATGATCACCCGCAGGCCGATATCAATACCCTCGGCGCGTTCTGCATGTTCGAGGGCGCCTGCGCGCACCTCGATAGAGTGTGATGTGCCATCTACAACCAAGACATCTGCGCTATCTGCGCCAGCCTGAGCGGCAATTTCCAGGAGCTGGTGTGCGGTATCAGATAGGGAAGATGTCATTTGGTGTCCTGTTATTTAATCGGCACGCCATTGGCCATGATGCCACCATTCGGTGTGAATTCGATAACCGAGTTCAGGGTATCCCCTGCACCTGATTTAAAGAACATGCCCATCATACCGCGTGCCATCAGTGCCTGTTGTGCGGGCAACAGACCTGCGGCGGTCAGCGCATCTAGCAATTGGCTAGAGCCTGCCAGATCGATATTCAGCTCGCCTGTTGGTACGGGTGGGAAGCTGGCGTTATTGATATCCAGCGAGCCATTTGCCTTTAGGTCTGCGCCCACGGCGCGCAGATTCAACGCATTGATGTTCACGGATTCAAATCTCATCGGTGGCTCTTGGGTATCTGGGTCGATTTCTGCGATTTTCTTATCCCAGATTACCTGTGCATTCACATCGATATCCAGATCGGCCTTCGTGCGCGGCAGTTTCTGCAATGGGTCAAACATTGACCACAGGGTCTCTTCCATCTCTAGGCCCAGCAGTTTCATTTTTAGGTCTGCTGATTTGGCCTTTGCAACGTTGTCGAAAGGAAACCCAAAGCCCATTTCGGCATTGTCAAAGGTGACCTTCATGGGGGGTAGGCCCATGCCAGCCACGCGATACACCATATCGCGGGCGCTGGTGCTCATATCAAACTCTTTGTTTACAAAACCCATGCGCGCCTGATTTAGGCCCGAAGTGACATCGATGCTCATGGGGCCAAGCCCTGCGTTTACATTGGTTTTGGATGTGGTCTTTTGTACCACATAGTTCATCGAGAACTGCTTTAGCGCCTCTATGGTATTTCTAGGGTCATCCAGATTAATCGTGCTGTCCCAATCCAGAACATAGTCACCAGATAGGCCCGTCATGGTCATATCAGCGTCGGTTTTTTGGCCCTCGATATCGAAATCATAGGTGATCTTGCTGTCTGCCACCGAGAAGCGGCCGGTGAATACATCGGTTGCGCCCTTTTTGATATTGGCGATACTTTGCCCACCAGACAGATCCATATCAAAGGTGATGAACGATCCAGGCAGGCTGGCGATGCCCATCTCTGCGTATGATCCTTCGAAGCTGCGGTCATCTTCATCGCCGGTGACAGTCATTTCGAACCCTTGGTGGGTAACCTCGAACAACACCTTTTCGGTGCTACCCAATTCGCCGCCCTGAATGATGCCATCTGATTTCTCAGCGAAGCTCATGGTGTGGCCACCCAGCAGGCCTGCCTTTACTTCGACCCATGGAATATTGATCACAAAATTTCCATCCTCGGAGGCGATCGAAATACCAGACCATTTGGTGCTGCGCAGGTTATCGGCCTTGTTGGACACATTCAGGACCAGCGGTGATTTTTCGATAAACTGGAAATAATCGTTCAGCACCTGTGTAGAGCCAGCATCAGCAAAGGCCGTGGTGGTTGTCAGGGCCACAAAGGCAGAAGTGGTAAAAATTGAGTTCTTAAAATTCATTTTGGTTCCTTTCGAAGAGCAAGGCGTTTCTGCGCAGACCTTAAGCCTGTGCGCGGCCATGGGCAACACACAAACGGGGTACAAATGAACCATAGGTAGATAAATTTGGCAAAGATTGCGCCAGCTCAGCAGAATTGACCCCCTCGCGCTGGTCATTTGATTACAGGTATACCATGATGAACTCACCATTTCAGATATTCGAGGTTTAAAAGGATATATCATGACAGATTTCACAGGAAAAACCGTTGTAATTACTGGTGCATCGCGTGGCATTGGCGAGGCAACCGCACGCGAATTTTATTCGCTAGGCGCCAATGTGGTGGTTTCTGCGCGCAGCACCAAGCCCGTACAGAAGCTGGCCGCCAGTCTTGGGGCGCGCGCCCTATCGGTGCCCTGTGATGTGGCCAACAGCGATGCGGTGCAAAATCTGATGCAGACGGCGCGAGATCATTTTGGATCGCTGGATATTGTGATCAACAATGCGGGGATTATTGATCCGGTAGAACGCCTAGAAGAGGCCGACCCAGAGGCATGGGCAATGGTGTTGGATATCAACACCAAGGGCGCGTTTCACGGCATCCGCCACGCGCTACCGCTGATGAAGGCACAGGGCGGGGGCACCATCATCACCATCGGGTCTGGCGCGGCGACATCTGCGCTGGAGGGGTGGTCGCATTACTGTGCATCCAAGGCCGCGGTGCATCATTTGAACGCCTGTCTGCACAAAGAAGAGGCCGCAAACGGCATCCGTGCTTTGGTTCTATCGCCCGGCACTGTGGCCACCGACATGCAGCATGTGATTGCGGATTCAGGGGTAAACCCCGTATCCCAAATTCCGTGGGATGAGCATATCCCCGTCAGCTGGCCCGCCAAGGCATTGGCGTGGATGGCCGATAACGATTCTGATGAATGGTTGGGGCAGGTGGTATCGCTGCGCGAGCATGGGATTCGCGCCCGTGTTGGCCTGATCTAGCCCTTCTTGCGCCGCCACCACGCGCGGCGCTTTTCCTTAGCCCGTTTTTGGCCAAAGTCTTCAAAGCGGCGAAAGAACGACATGCCCACCACCACGCCGTTATAGTGTTCATTCAGCACAGATCGATGATCGGTGCGGTGCATGGCGTATAGGCTGACGTCAAATTTCGCCACCTTGCGCTTTAGCTCTAGGCCCAGATCAAATTGCGCTTTGTTATTGAAGGGTTGCTTCTTGTTGTTAATCGCCTGTTTCTTGGAATCCCAAAACAGCCCCACACGGGTGAAGACACCGGCACTAAAGGCACTGTTCCCCAATGACATACTGCGGGTCAGCTTGGCTTGGCCCTGAACGATTAGGTTATCGCGGTCGTTGCTGGCCACCGATCCGGGGTAGCGGGCATTTGACCAGATCGCCAATGTGGTTGCGCGGCGCTGTTCCCCCTGCCAGCGGCGATAAAAATCATAGCCTATGGCCGCAGAGGCGCCCTCGGTGAATTCAAAGGTGCGATATCGATAGTCGGTTTCGTATTTCACAGAGAAGGACAGGTTATGGCGCTGTTTGATTTTGTATTTCAGCGCAAGGCCAAGGCCGATTTTCTGCTTGGCGTTATAGGCATATCCCGCGCTATCGGATTGGGTGAATGTGGTTAGGAAGGGCACCAAGCGCCCCCGCCCCCAGCGCCAGCCGAAATCGACCTCTAGGCGAAAGGTGGCATCAGAGCCGATATTACCCTCGTCTGTGGGGGATAGCGAGTTCGGGTATTTCAGCCCGCCCCACATCATTGCCGTAACCTTGGGCTTTTCTGCCACCGCCGCGCCCGCCCAGAACAGGCAGACCCCGAATAGGGCAGTGATGATAAAAAACCGGCGCATAGAAATCCCCTTTGGGACTACAATTTGTCCGAAAGGTTAAAGAAATGCTTAATGGTTAACCGCAATAGACCCGCTCAATCCGCCCAGATGTGCCAATCACAATGTTCATCCGATTTGGGCGGTGGTCCATGGTTACGGCCATGCCGGGACGGATGATGCGGGTTTTGGCATCAAATTTCATCGTCTGAAGAATTGTATCTGGTTGCCACAGCAGGCGCTGGTGGTAATCGGCGGGGCAGACTTGGCCATTGTTTTGGTCTGTTGGGGCCGGTTGTGGTGGGGTGTCTGGCTCTATGGGTTCACAGGCCGACAACCCGCCAAGGGCGACAAGCGTCGCAATCGCGCAAAAAAGGGGATGAATTCGCATTGTAAATAATAGCCTCGCATCGCAAAGTGGGCTTAGATAAAAACATATTGGGGAGAAACGCAATGATTACACGCGCCGCAGTGGCCCTTGAGGCCGGAAAACCACTAGAGGTTATGGATGTACAGCTGGAGGCCCCGCGCGCCGGTGAGGTCTTGGTAGAGATCAAGGCCACGGGCCTGTGCCACACCGACGAATTTACCCGATCTGGCGATGACCCCGAGGGTATCTTCCCCGCAATTTTGGGCCACGAAGGCGCCGGTGTGGTGATAGAGGTGGGCGAAGGTGTAACCAGCCTTGCGGTGGGGGATCATGTGATCCCGCTGTACACGCCAGAATGCCGCGAGTGCGAATACTGTCTGAACCCCAAAACCAACCTGTGTCAGAAAATCCGATCCACGCAGGGCGCGGGATTGTTGCCCGATGGTTCCACACGGTTTTCAATGATGGATGGCACCCCGATCCATCATTATATGGGGTGTTCAACATTTGCCAACCACACGGTGGTGCCGGAAATTGCACTGGCCAAGGTGCGCAAGGATGCGCCTTTTGACAAGATTTGCTATATCGGTTGTGGGGTTACCACGGGGATTGGTGCGGTGATCAATACGGCCAAGGTGGAAATTGGTTCAACGGCGATTGTGTTTGGTCTGGGCGGTATTGGGTTAAATGTGGTTCAGGGTCTTAAACTGGCGGGTGCCGATCAGATCGTTGGCGTTGATTTAAATAACAGCAAGGTTGAGATGGCGACCAAGTTCGGCATGACCGATTTTGTAAACCCCGGCGATGTCGAGGGTGATTTGGTGGCGCATTTGGTGGATCTAACCGGTGGTGGTGCGGATTACACATTTGATGCCACGGGCAATGTAGGCGTTATGCGCACAGCCCTAGAGGCCGCGCACAAGGGTTGGGGCGAGAGCGTGATTATCGGTGTGGCCCCCGCGGGTGCCGAAATTTCCACGCGGCCCTTTCAGCTGGTCACCGGGCGCGTCTGGCGCGGCACCGCATTTGGCGGCGCATCTGGGCGCACGGATGTGCCAAAGATTGTTGATTGGTACATGGATGGCAAGATCGAGATCGATCCAATGATCACCCATAAATTATCGCTGGATCAAATCAACGAGGGTTTCGAGCTGATGCATCAGGGAAAGTCGATCCGCGCCGTGGTGGAATTCTAGCAGATGGAGTTGATTTCCCAGAACCACTGTTTTGGTGGCGAACAAAGTGTTTACAAACACGCCTCTGATCTGTGCAATTGCGATATGACCTTTGCGGTATATTTACCGCCACAGGCCAAGGTCGCCCCTGTGCCTGTTTTGTGGTTTCTATCGGGGCTGACCTGTACCCATGAAAATGCCATGACCAAGGCCGCCGCACAGGGATTTGCGGCCCAGCATGGATTGGCGCTGGTGTTCCCCGATACATCCCCGCGTGGGGGCGATGTGGCCAATGACGGCGCCTATGATTTGGGTCAAGGCGCAGGGTTTTATGTAAATGCCACACAAGAGCCATGGGCGCCGCATTTTCAGATGTGGGATTATATCACCGCCGAGCTACAGGATTTGGTGACCGAAGAATTTCCCATCATGGCTGATCGTCAGGGCATCACTGGCCATTCCATGGGCGGGCATGGTGCGCTGACCATGGCGATGCGCCTGCCCGATCAATATAAATCTGTGTCAGCCTTTGCGCCCATTGCCCAGCCCAGCCAATCTGATTGGGGGCGCAAGCAATTCAGCGCCTATTTGGGCGATGACGAGACCACATGGCTGAATCACGATGCCACGCATTTGATGGCAACGCTTGGCTACCCGGGGAATGTGTTGATTGATCAGGGAGAGGCCGATGAGTTCATCACCCTGCTGCGCACAGATGCCCTAAGGGATGCGATGCAGGCGCGCACTCAGGCCGGGATTGTGCGCATGCACGGGGGCTATGATCATAGCTATTTCTTTATTTCCAGCCTGATGGAAGACCATATCAAGCACCACGCAGCGGCGCTGTGTAACTAGGCAATAGGAGGCCGCATGGAGCATTTTGATCTGATCGTTATTGGCAGCGGCCCCGCAGGTCGCGCCGCCGCCATTCAGGCAGGCAAGCTAAAGCGCAAGGTATTGGTGGTGGAACGGGGCCGCGAGGTGGGGGGCGTATCTGTTCACACCGGCACCATCCCCTCTAAGACATTGCGCGAAACCATCATGAATCTATCCGGCTACCGCGAGCGCAGTTTTTATGGCCGCAGTTACCGCGCCAAGGATGTGATCAAGGCCGAGGACCTGCGCCAGCGTCTGCGCAAGACCCTAAATTTCGAGGTGGACAACCTAGAGCACATGTTCTCGCGCAATTATGTGAAGACCCTGCATGGGGATGCACGCTTTGTGGATGCAAAATCCATCACAGTATCCGGGCGCGATGGCGAGACCCATACCTTTAGCGCCGAGCGCTTTATGCTGTGCACGGGCACGCGCCCCTTTCGCCCCGACTATATCCCGTTTAATGGCACCACCGTGGTGGACAGCGACGAGATCATCGAGCTAAAGGAGCTGCCCCGCAGTTTGATCGTGATTGGTGCGGGCGTTATTGGTGTAGAATATGCCACGATGATGCAGGCACTAGACGTAAAGGTAACATTGATAGAGCCGCGCGACAGTTTCCTTGATTTTGTGGACAAAACCTTGATCCAAGAGTTCACCCATGAAATCCGCGATGCGGGGCTGGATCTTCGGCTGGGCTCTCAGGTGATCGCGGTCAAGGAAGAGGGCGATTGCATCCGCGTCACCACCGAGAACAAGCGTACCGCCGTGGCGGATATGTTGTTGTTTGCGGCGGGGCGCATGGGGGCCACAGATCAGCTGAACCTTGCAGCCTGTGATGTGGAAACCGACCATCGTGGCCGCATTAGCGTAGATAAGGCCACCCATCAGACCAGCCAGCCCCATATCTATGCGGCGGGCGATGTAATCGGATTTCCATCACTTGCATCCACCTCTGCATCCCAAGGACGAATTGCCTGTTGTCATGCCATGGGTGAAAAAACCCTGCCCAGCTCGCCGTGGTTTCCATATGGTATTTATGCGGTTCCTGAAATTTCTACCTGCGGAATGTCCGAAGAAGAGCTACAGGAGCGCGGCATCGCCTATGAGGTGGGGATTGGTAAATTTCGCGAGACCAGCCGCGGCAATATCATGGGCATTGATCAGGGCATTCTAAAGATGCTGATCAGCCTGAAAACCCGCCGCCTGCTGGGCGTACAGATCATGGGCGAGGGGGCGACCGAACTGATCCATATTGGCCAAGCGGTGATGAACCTAAAGGGCACGGTGGATTATTTCATCGAGAACACATTCAACTATCCCACATTGGCCGAGGCCTATAAGGCCGCGGGATTTGATGCGTGGCAACGCATGCCAAAGCCAGAGATAGACACATGAGCGCGGTCTACGTAGACGCCGATGCCTGCCCCGTAAAGGCAGAGGTGGTGCGCGTGGCCGAGCGCCACAAATGCAAGGTCTATATCGTGTCCAATGGCGGCCTGCGCCCCAATCCCCACCCATTGGTCGAAAACGTGATCGTGCCCGATGGGCCGGATGTGGCCGATATGTGGATCGCCGATCGCGCCACGCGGGGCGATGTGGTGATTACGGGCGATATCCCGCTGGCCGCCAAAACCGTGGCCAACGGTGCGCGCACCATCCGTCATAACGGCGATATGTTCACCCCCGCCAATATCGGGAATCAGCTGGCTACCCGTGATTTGATGGCCGATCTGCGCGCCGCCGATCCTTTTCATCAGGGAGGTGGCAAACCCTTTGGCAAGGCGGATCGATCAAATTTCCTTAACAGCCTAGAGCGCGAATTGCGCGCCGCCATTCGGGAGGCCTAATGCCTATTCAAGCGGTGATATTTGACATTGGCAATGTGTTGATCGAATGGGATCCGCATCGCTTTTATGACAGCCAGATCGGCGCCCAAGCGCGGGCACGGTTTTTTACCGATACCGATATTATGGCGGTGCATCAGCGCATCGATGCTGGGGCGCCATTTCAGGCCACGGTGGCCGATCTGGCCGCTCGCCACCCACAATGGGCGGGTGAAATTGGTCTATGGTACAGCCATTGGAACGATATGGCAGGGCCAACGATTGAGGGATCGGTTGCGCTAAATCGCGCGCTGCGTGCACGTGGCATTGCCACCTTTGCCTTAACCAATTTCAATGCCGAGGCCTTGGCCATTTCTGATCAAAAATTCCCCTACCTAAAGGAATTCGATCAGCGGTTTGTATCGGGGGATTTACGGCTGATCAAGCCAGACCCTAAAATCTATGCCCATGTTGAAATGGCGCTTGGCCTGCCTGTTCAGGATCTTTTGTTTGTGGATGATCGCCCAGAAAACATTGCCGCTGCACAGGCGCGTGGCTGGCGCGGGCATGTGTTCACAGATGCGCAGGCTTGGGCCGAGTGTTTGGTGGCCCATGGGCTATTGAATCCCGAGGAATGCCCATGAGCGGCCCCTACTCTTAGATTTTGGCCGATACAGCACCCTGTTTAATTTAATGGTGGCGCGCGCCATCCAAGGGGTCGTTACGACTTAATCTGCTGGCTTTGCGTCGATTATTTCACCCTCTTTCACGCCCTGCTCTTCACTGGCATCGCTGGTGATTACCCCAGCAGTAAAGCCCAGTGTCTCTGCGCTGTTAGGCTGTGGCATATCTGGAACTGCGCGCCATGTTAGGGTATCAAAGCTGTCGCAATTCTGGCACCTAGATTGCCAAGTGCTGTGGATATTTGAACAGCTGTCACATATCCATTGCGATCCGCGTGGGGCATTCAGCGCCTTGTTCAACCATGCGCGCACGGTTTTGTCATCGGCGCCCTCGCCTTTTTCAATCGCCGCCATGATAGACAAGGACCGCGTGGTGGGCGTGGTTTCTGCCAATTCGCGCGCGGCGCGGCGTGCGGCGGGGAAATCCTCATCCGCCAGCGCCAGTTCGGCGGTTAACAATTTGGTCTCCGGGTTATCACTATTTTGGCGGGTCAACACGCCAAAGCGTTTCAGACGCTGAGTGCTGGTTTCATCCGGTGCGATATCCGCAAAGGCCCCCGCCAAATCTGGATGCGGGTTCAGCCCCCATGATTTTTTAATCACGGCACTGGCGGCACGTTTGTTATCGTCTAGCATATGCATTTCTGCGGCCAACACGGCGGCAGGTACCAATGCGGGCGCGGATTTATTAGCCTCGATTGCGGCCTGTTTTCCCGCGTCAATATCCCCCGCATCCAGCAGGGCGCGGGATTGTTCTAGCAACAGGATCGCATCACGGCGACGCGCCACATCGCGCGGCAAATGCCCCGCGCGCACCGAGGCCTCTAGGGTTTTTTGCGCGCCATCCCATGCGCCGCCCTTGGTTTGCAATTCAAACAGGGCAGTTTGTGTATCATTGTGGCTGGGACGTAGGGAAAAGGCCTTCTCGGCAAGGCGCAGGGCAACATCGGTTTCGCCCTCAGCCAATTTCTGTTTCATCAATCCTTGCACCCCGACAAAACGGGTCTGATCCTCGGTCAGCAGGCGTTTGTAGTATTTGGTCGCGCGTTTGGTATCCCCCGATGCCTCGGCGGCCGTGGCATTCATCAGGTTGGTTAGGTTCGGGCGATCCAGATACCGTTCGGCTTGGGCGGCCTTGTCTATCGCCTGTTTACCCTCGCCAGCGGCCAATGCCACCAACCCCTCGGTCAACGCCTGATAGCCGCGCTCTTCGCGGTTGCGGTTGAAATAGCGTGAAATCGAGGTTTCATCACCGTTGAAGAAATGGAACACCGCCATGCATATACCAAGTGCATATTGCAATAGCCACAGCGCCAGCACCAAGACCAGCACGCCAATAAGCGCCTGAATGGGCGTGATTGCCAGCTCGTAGCCGCCAAATTCCACCACCACAGAGCCGCCCGTGTCCATCACCAGCCCAGCCGCATAGGTAATGGTGGCGATTATTGCCACGAACAGAAAGAATTTTGTAATCGTCCAGAGCATGTTAAATCCTTAATTTTCCAGCAATGATGTCAGGGCAACCTGTGCAGAATTGCGCGCCTGTGCCGATATCAGCCAAGGCGCCATAACGGCGCGGATATCATCCGATAGCGCATCGGTTTGCGCCAGTGCGGCCGCCAAATCATCGCCATCCAGATGTCCCTGCACACGTGACAAGATCGCATCAACGCTATCGCCCTCTTGTGGCGTAAGTGAGCGCAGCGATACCTGAGATTTGAAAAACGCTGAAATGCGGCCAGTGTTGCCGGCCTCTGCGTCTTGTTTATGCGATAATTTCAGCGCCGCGTGGGCAATGGGCGAGAACTCGTCCTTTAGCTGTGCAAGGGTGCTAACCCCGCCGTCGGCCACATCGGCCAGCGCAGGCGGTACGGTATCCAGATTGGCCAAGACCTCGGCAAAACCTGTGCCCTTTTCCAGAGCATTTGCGATCACTGTTAGGGCGCGGGTTGTTTCCACCTGTTGGGCGGTCTGTGCGGCGGTTTCGCTGGCCTGTTCTACGCGGCGTGTAGAGGCCACGCTGACTTCGTCGATTTTCTGGGTTATCTCGCCTTGCTTTTGTGCGATGGTTGCCAGCTCTGCGCGCAGGGATTGGATGATGGCCTGTGTGGCCGATGCATCTTGGCTGGCGTCCCCGCCATCAGCGGCCAGCAGGCGTTGGTTGGTGGTGTCTACCCATGCGCTTAGGCCTGCCAATGTGGTTTCGGCGGTGGTAATACGCCCCTCTAATTCGGGGCTATCGTTGGCCGCGATCTGATCGGCCAGCCCCTGTGCGCGGGCCTGTAGGGCAGCGATTTCACCGCTAAGGTCTGGGGCGGGGGTTTTTTGTTCTAATGCGCTAAGGCGGGTTTCAAAATCCGCACGTAGGTTGGCGATCTGTGCTGATTGCGCCTCTCTAAGGGTTGCAATTTCTGCGCGGGCATCTGCTTGACCAGGGCTTAGGAAATTGGCCACCGGCGCCAGACCTGCGGGCAGGATGGGGGCGATTTTTGGCCCCATAACCAGCGCCCCAACGCCCCCTGCCACCACCAATACAGCGCCAAGCCTCAACCCCATGCGGCGGGGCTTTTTGACCTCTGTGGGCAGGTTTTCTTGTGCCGGGTCTGGGGCATCATCTGCCGGATCGAAATCTGTATCCTCTGCATCTTGATCGTCGGACAGGTCTGTATCTGCCGGTTCTGTATCTGCATGTGGGGGGGTATCCACGCCATCCTGCTCTTTGGGTTCGAGGGTCTCCTCGGCCAAATCTTCGCGCGGGGATTTGGGTGTATCGGCCATGTGTTACAGCTTTCTGATAAATCACTTCGGTACTTAATATAGGAACTGTAGACGCCAAGGGAAAGAGCACAAGCGCCATATAGTGACGCAGAGCTTAGAAATATGTACGCAGGGCCGATATCATAGCACCACGTGTGGGGGCATGGGCCACCACGATGTGGCTAAAGCCCCATTCCACCAGTGGTTTAGCGGCGTGATCGCTGATCACAACGAATGTAGGTTCTATGCCGTGGGGGATTTGCGCGCATATATTCAGCGCCGAATTATGCGAGAAAATCGGCACAATTGCGCCTGCCCGCAGAGATTCAAGCGCGCGATGGGTTAGCGGGCGAAAGCCTTGGCGGTAGACCTGTGTTTCAAACAGGGTAGTGCCCAGGCCGATCGCCGCCGCCCCCAGATCAACGGAAACCTGTTCACCGCGGTAATATTGCGCCCTGTCGGGCAGGTTTTGCGCAAGCTCATGCGCAGTGGCAAAGGTACCGATCACAGTAAATCCCTGACCGCGGGCGGCCTCGGCCAGTATTTCCCCCACCACCACCACATCCCCGCGTGCCAATGCGATGGTGCAATAGGCATCAAGCGCATGCATCGAGGTGAATATGGCAGGCCACAGGCCGCTGGGGTTAAATTCGATCGGTTCGATATCCAATGCAGGGGCATAGATCACGGGGGGGGATAGATCTGTGACCTGTTCAAAGGCTCTGATGAAATCTTGGGCTTGGCGCGCAGGCCGTGTCATAAGAATCGTTGCGGGGGTCTGTGTCATTGCCTGTGCCTTGATTGAATGTTAGGCACCATAGCAGATTTTGCACCAAATTACGAGGCGGGCGTGGGCGAAAATTTAACGATTCTGGGCATTGAGAGCAGCTGTGACGATACGGCGGCGGCTGTGGTGCGCGCCTGCGCGGGACGCGGCGATGTTCTATCCTCTGTGGTGATCGGCCAAGAGGCGCTACATGCGGATTTTGGCGGCGTAGTACCCGAAATAGCCGCCCGTGCCCATGCAGAGCGACTGGACGGCGCCGTGGAACAGGCACTGGTGCAGGCCGGCCTGAGGCTGGCGGATATGGATGCTATTGCGGTAACTGCCGGCCCTGGATTAATCGGCGGTGTGGTGAGCGGAGTGATGATGGCCAAGGGGCTATCTGCCGGATCTGGCAAACCCTTGGTTGGGGTAAACCATTTGGCTGGGCACGCCCTGACCCCGCGCATGACCGATGGGATTGCCTATCCGTATTTGATGCTCTTGGTCAGTGGCGGGCATTGTCAGTTCTTGGCGGTACTGGGGCCGGGTGAATTTCGCAGGCTGGGGGGCACCATTGACGATGCCCCCGGTGAGGCATTTGATAAAACCGCCAAGTTGTTGGGCCTAGGATATCCTGGGGGGCCATTGGTAGAGCAAGAAGCCCAAGACGGCGATGCGGCGCGGTTTAATTTTCCGCGCCCGCTGTTGGATCGGCCCAATTGCGATATGTCGTTTTCAGGTTTGAAAACGGCCCTGCGCCGTGCGCGCGATCACATTATCGCCGAAAAAGGCGGGCTAAGCGTGGGGGATCGGGCCGATCTCTGTGCTAGTTTTCAGCATGCAGTTGCCCAGACTTTGGCCAAGAAGACCGCGCGCGCCATCGCGGCATTTCGCGATGTGGCGCACAGCGATGCCCCCGTATTGGCCGTAGCTGGTGGCGTGGCGGCAAACCAATGCGTGGGCGCGGCCCTACGCGATGTGGCCATGGCCGAGGGGTTTGAATTTCTAGCGCCGCCGTTGAAGTATTGCACAGACAATGCCGCCATGATCGCATGGGCAGGGCTTGAGCAATTTCAGGCGGGCCATGTGGATGATTTCACATTGGCGGCGCGCCCGCGCTGGCCGCTGGATCGCACCGCGGCCCCCATGCTTGGATCGGGTAAAAAGGGAGCAAAAGCATGAGCAAAATCGCAGTCATCGGCGCGGGGGCCTTTGGTACGGCGCTGGCGTGTTCATTGGCATCCGCGGAGCATTCTGTGGTGTTATGGGGCCGTGATGCGGATCAGATACAGCGGATGCGCCAGACCCGCCGCAATGCCCGCTATCTGCCGGATATCCCTCTGCCCGATAGTCTGACCCCCGTGGCAGAGCGCAGTGCGCTGGCGGGATCGGATGCTATCTTGGTGGTGACGCCGGCGCAAAGGTTGCGCACAATACTAGAGCAGATGGAATTGGCGGCCATTGGCGCGCCCGTGGTTTTGTGCAGCAAGGGTATCGAGCAGGCAAGCGGATTGTTGCAATCAGATGTAGCGCAGGATTTCATCCCCAAAGATCAAATCGCAGTGCTAAGCGGCCCTGGATTTGCCAGCGAAATCGCCAGCCAGTTACCCACGGCCCTGACCATAGGTGCCTTTGATCGCGAGATCGGCGCAGAGCTACAACACCGCCTGACCACCAAGAGCCTGCGTCTGTATTTATCCGATGATCCCACCGGGGTGCAATTGGGGGGCGCGTTGAAAAACGTCTATGCTATTGCCTGTGGATTTGCCGTGGGGGCGGGGCTAGGCGAAAGCGCGCGTGCGGCCCTGATCACGCGTGGGTTTGCAGAGATGTCGCGTCTTGCCTTAGCCATGGGGGCGATGCGCGAGACATTGCATGGGCTGTCTGGTTTTGGGGATTTGGCACTATCTTGTACATCTGCGCAATCTCGAAATTTTGCCTTTGGTCTGCATTTGGCCCAGACAGCACAGCACGATCTGGCCAAGACCGTAGAGGGCATTGCCACCGCCAAGGCCACCAATGCATTGGCCAATCGTCTGGGCGTAGAATTGCCAATCGCTGCACAGGTGGTTGCGGTGCTAGAGGGGGCGCTGTCTCTTGAGGATGCGCTGGGGGCGTTAATGAGCAGACCGTTGAAACCCGAGTTACCGGTGTAGCCGTTGAAATTTCGCGCCTTTTGTGATCCTATGATGGGATCATATTGGGGGAGAGACATGGAATTCATTTCAGTAGTAGTGGCGGCGGTCGCCTCTTATGCCTTTGGGGCGGTCTGGTATATGGCACTGGCCAAGCCATGGATGGCCGCGGCGGGGGTCAGCGAAGAGCAGATGAACAACGGCGATAAGGCACCCTTTATCATCGCTTTTGTTTGCGCGATTTTAGTGGCGGGGATGATGCGCCATATTTTTGCGCTGGCTGGGATTGATACCATTGGAAAAGGGTTGATCGCGGGATTGGGCATGGGTCTGTTTATCTCTACGCCGTGGTTGGCCACATGTTATTCCTTTGGCAATCGCCCGCGCAAATTGATTGCGATTGATGGCGGCTATGCGACCATTGGCAGTGCGATTATGGGATTGGTTTTGACCCTATTCTAGCGGGGGCATCGCAGGGCTAGGATGAAAATGGGGGCCCCGCCCAAGGGCCCCCAGACCCGACCCAATCAGGCCCTCGCTGTTCCATAGATGCACCATAGCCGCGAACAATTGAATTTTGCAAACAAACTTTAGATGCAATTTAATTCAATAGCTTAGACCAAAAAAGGGGCGCCCAATGAGCGCCCCGAATTCCGTTATTTATAGAGGTATTATCCGTATACGGATTCTTTACCAAACTTGACCACCAGCATGTAGTAAACCACTGCGCGGTATTTGTTCCGCTCTGATTTACCATAGACCTCGATCGCCTCGTTGATCGCCTCCATCAATGCGGGGCTGTCTGCCAGACCAAGTTTTCCCATTAGGAAATTGTTTTTCACTGTTTCCAGCTCTGATGGTTGGCTACCGGCCACAGTCGAGGCATCGGCGTTATAAATCGCAGGACCACAGCCGATGGTTACCTTGGTTAGCAAATCCATATCTGGTGTGATGCCGCATTTGTTTTTCAAATCGTCTGCGTAGGTCGCAATCAAATCATCTCTTTTGCCCATGTGCTGGCTCCTAGTTGGTGGGTAAATTCCCATTAATTTTTTTCTATGAAACGCTCTGTTTTGCGCTCCTGTGCATAAGATAGGCGAATTGTTTGTGCAAAAAAAGGGGCAATAGGAAAATTGTCTTGAATCCGCCCGCTGGATGCCGATCAAAGCGTTAGAGAGTGGCTAATTGCGCGCAGGGGCTTCTGGCACATTGGCGCCAGAAGCATGTGTAGATGTTAGTAGCGATAGTGCTCTGGCTTAAATGGGCCATCGGTGGTCACGCCAATATAGTCTGCCTGTTCAGTGGACAGCTCGGTCAATTTCACGCCGATCTTTGCCAAATGCAGGCGCGCCACTTTCTCGTCCAGATGTTTGGGTAGGATATAGACCTCGTTGCCATAGGCATCGCCCTTGGTGAACAGCTCGATCTGGGCCAACACTTGGTTGGTGAAAGAGGCCGACATCACGAATGACGGGTGGCCCGTGGCATTGCCAAGGTTCAACAAGCGCCCCTGTGACAACAGGATCATGCGGTTGCCGCTTGGCATTTCGTACATGTCCACTTGGTCTTTGATATTCGTGACCTTTAGGTTGGCCAGATTTGCCACCTGAATTTCATTGTCAAAGTGGCCGATGTTGCCAACGATTGCCATATCCTTCATCGCGCGCATATGTTCGATGCGGATGATGTCTTTATTACCCGTGGCGGTTACGAAAATATCCGCATCGGCCACCGCATCTTCTAGGGTGGTTACCTCGAACCCATCCATTGCCGCCTGTAGCGCACAGATCGGGTCGATCTCGGTCACCTTTACCCGCGCACCAGCGCCGCGCAGAGAGGCCGCAGAACCTTTGCCAACATCGCCGTAGCCACAGACAACGGCTGTTTTACCAGCCATCATCGTATCGGTTGCGCGGCGGATGCCATCCACTAGGGATTCTTTACAACCGTATTTATTGTCAAACTTAGACTTGGTTACAGAGTCATTCACATTGATCGCAGGGAAGGGCAGCTGGCCATTTTTCTGCAATTCATACAGGCGGTGCACACCTGTTGTTGTTTCTTCGGATACGCCCATGATTGCATCGCGGGTCTTGGTGAACCAACCAGGGCTGGCCGCCATGCGCTTCTTGATTTGCGCTTGGATCACTTCTTCTTCTTCGGATGTGGGTACACCGAATTCTTCGCCTGCCTCGATGCGGGCACCCAGCAAAACATACAATGTCGCATCACCGCCATCATCCAGGATCAGGTTCGCACCCTCTGGGAACAGGAATGATTTATCCAAGTAATCCCAATGCTCTGTCAGGGTTTGGCCTTTGATTGCAAACACAGGAATATCGGCCGCCGCAATCGCCGCCGCCGCGTGATCTTGGGTAGAATAGATGTTACAAGACGCCCAGCGCACATCAGCGCCCAGCGCCGTCAGCGTTTCGATCAGCACAGCCGTTTGGATCGTCATATGCAATGATCCAACAATACGCGCGCCTTTCAGGGGCTGTTCATCGCCAAATTCTTCGCGCAGCGCCATCAGGCCGGGCATTTCCGTTTCTGCGATATCCAGTTCCTTGCGGCCAAAGTCAGCCAAAGAAATGTCTTTTACAATATAGTCTGTTGCCATCTGAAGCGGCTCCTGTACGTTATCGGTTTAAGCGCATTTAACACTGCAAATACAGCAAGACAACTGGCCGAGCAAAAAGTGATAATTGGCCGAGGATAGCGGGATGAGTAACAAAAAACAGGAACCGCGCGCATGGCAGCGCATGCTGTCTGGGCGGCGGCTAGATCTCTTGAATCCCTCGCCCCTTGATATTGAAATCGAAGACATCGCCCATGGCCTATCATTTGTGGCGCGTTGGAATGGGCAGACGCTGGGGGAATACCCCTATTCCGTGGCCGAGCATTCGGTTTTTGTGACCGAATTATTCACGCGACTAAACCCGCGCATAGACCCCAAGTGGCGCCTAGCCGCATTGCTACACGACGCGCCCGAATATGTGATCGGCGATATGATCAGCCCCGTAAAGGCCGCCGTGGGCCCAGATTACGAGGTGCTGGATGACCGGTTAACCGCGGCGGTGCATCAAAAATTCGGCCTACCAGCGGTGATCCCGACGCCCGTTAAGCGCCAGATAAAACGCGCCGATCATTTATCCGCATGGCTAGAGGCCGTACAGATCGCCGGGTTTTCAGAAACGGAGGCCAACCAGCTGTTTGGCGCACCCGTGATATCCGATCTACCGACGCGAAGCTTGCGCCCCCACGCGCCTATGGTAGTTAAGGGGCAGTTTTTAGAGGTGTTTAACGATCTGATGGAGAAAATATAATGGAATCAGCCAAGCTATATTATCTTGATGTATCGCCTTTCGCGCGGGTGTGTCGTGCGCTGATTTATGACTGGGAAATCCCGGTTAGCCCAGAGCGTGTTGAATTTCCGTTGCCAGATTCCTTCTTTGAATTGAACCCATTAGGTCAGGTACCAGTATTGGAAACCGTGGGCGAGACCATCTATCCGACGCAACCCATTATCGATCAATTATGGGCCATGACCACAGGGGCAAATACCCCGCATTATGATCCCTTGGCTGACCGCCAGATGCTACAGACGATTTTCACCATGGGCGATATGATTGTCACCAGCAGCCAGATTGTGCGATCCGGTTTACGCCCATCTGGCGAGAACCTGCTTGGATTTGACATGGTAGAGCGTCACCAAAAGCGCATAGATAACGTGCTGGATATGCTAGAGGAAAACGCCCCGAATTGGCTGTTATATGACAAGGTCAGCGTTTGTGATTACGCGCTGGCTGCGGTTCTGCTGTACGCTGATTTTCGCCGCCCGTTTAACTGGCGCCACCGCGAAAAGCTGGCAGGAATTGTGGACCACATCGCCGCCAGCGACAGCTTTGGCCGGACCAACCCGCGCCCCTAGCGCGGGCTACGCTTGGCCAATATCCGTTGCAATGTGCGCCGGTGCATATTTAGGCGGCGCGCGGTTTCAGAGACATTGCGATCACACAGCTCGTAGACGCGCTGAATATGTTCCCAGCGCACCCGATCTGCGGACATCGGGTTATCAGGGGGGGGTGGTAAATCACCATCCGCCGCCAATAGCGCATTGGTTACATCATTGGCATCCGCTGGTTTTGACAGATAATCGGTGGCTCCGATTTTAACCGCGGCCACTGCCGTCGCAATTGCCCCGTATCCCGTAAGAACAACCACACGCGCGTCGGGGCGATTGTTGCGCAAAACCTCTACCACATCCAGCCCATTCCCATCCTCTAGGCGCAGGTCAATCACGGCATATGCGGGGGGTGTGGCGGTACAAAAGGCACGCCCGGCGGCCACGCAATCAAGGGCGGTGGTCTGAAAGCCGCGCTTATCCATGGCGCGGGCCAGTCGGTTACGGAAGGGTTCATCATCATCCAGAATAAGCAGGGTGTTGTCCGGCCCGATTTCGTTCAAGGATTTATCAGTCATATTGTGCCCCTCCGCGGCCTACCCTATGCGCAAGTTACCCTATGGTCAAATCTCCGTAAAGCACCCGATTGCATCGGCCACCTCGGCTGGCGAGGCATCGCGCCTAAAAAATTCCACAAAGCCGGTTTCATCCATCAAGTAGCTAAAGGTCGAGTGATCCATCAGGTAATCCTCGCCTTCGCCACTTTTACGATAGAATGTGCGATAGGCCTTTGATGCGGCGGCAACCTGTGCCTCGCTACCGGTTAGGGCCAGCATACGCGGGTGGCTGACCTCTGCGTAATCCGCAAGGGCGGATACCGTATCGCGCGCGGGATCAATGGTGATGAATACCGGCAAAACATCAATGCCGCGTTCATCCAGAATATCAATGGCATCTAGATTACGCACCGTATCTAGGGGGCAAATGTCGGGGCAAAAAGTATAGCCGAAATAGATCAATGTGGGGCCGGTGATCACATCGGCCGAGGTGCGGGTTTTTCCGTATTGGTCGATCAATTCAAATGGCCCGCCGATACTTGCCTGCTCGCCCGCAATTACGGTGGAACCACAGGCCTGAAGGCCACTTTGCCAAGATACCATATACCCAGTGCCCAGAACCGCCACCGCTGCAACGCCTGCCAGAGCGACGCCCAATCTCTTGCCCATCTGAAATTTCCTTTTGCTGGTCAAACTGATATCTGTGCATTAGCCTATTTTCAGGCGCGCCTAAACCGCAAACTCTGTACCGTCACGAAAGCTTTATGATGTATAAATCTCTTAGCCTTGCGAACAGCTCTTCTCGCAGTGAATGGGTGCGGCTACGCACGCTAACGTTGTTGCGGTGGATGGCGGTTTCTGGGCAGGTTCTGGCGCTGGTCGTCGCCTATGCGTTTTTGGACATCCGCATTAATCTGGCGTTGTGTCTGTTTGCCATTGGGCTATCGGTTGGGTTTAACATTGTATCTGGCGCGGTGTTGACCCGTATTCAACGCCTATCAGAGCCGGCGGCGGTGTTTAGCCTGTTCTTTGATTTGTTTCAGCTGGTCTTGTTATTGTATTTAACGGGTGGGTTAACCAATCCATTTGCATTGTTGTTGCTGGCCCCTGTCATCATTTCAGCCACGGCGCTGACCCTACGATCTACGGTATTGTTGGGGGCCTCTGGTATCTTGGCCATCACTCTTTTGGCAAAATTCAATCTGCCGTTAACACGTCTGGATGGTACGGTGATTATTCTACCCGATCTTTTGCTATGGGGAAACTGGTTTGCCTTGGTAATTGGGTCGGTATTTTTAGCCATCTATGCGCGCCAGATCACCATGGAGACATTCAATATGTCTCAGGCGCTGGCGGCCACGCAGATGGCGCTGGATCGCGAACACAAGTTGACAATTTTGGGCGGCGCTATGGCCGCCACCACCCATGAAATGGGCACGCCGCTGGCCACAATCAAGCTGGTGGCGTCGGAATTGCAAGACGAGCTGGGCGCGCGTCCGGAACTACAGGAGGATGTGATCTTGATCAAAGATCAGGCAGAACGTCTAAGTGGTATCCTGCGCGGTATGGGTAAAACCGGCAAGGATGATCTGCATATGAAACGCGCGCCCGTTCTAACGGTGGTTCAAGAGGCGGCAGCCCCACATCAGGATCGGGGCAAGACAATCATTTTCCTAACCAATGGATTGACAGATCTAGCCCTAGAGGCGCGGATGCCCGCCATACCACGCCATCCTGAGATTGTTCATGGATTGCGCAATCTAATCCAGAATGCGGTGGATTTTGCTGCCTCGAAAGTCTGGGTTAATATCCAATGGGATCGCACCTATTTGCACATTTCTATTGGCGACAACGGGCGCGGATATCCGTATGAGTATTTGTCACGTATTGGAGACCCATTTTTGCGCCGTAGCAAGGCCAAGAAAAACCCCGATCGCCCAGAATATGAGGGCATGGGCCTGGGCTTGTTCATCGCCAAGACATTGCTAGAACGCACAGGCGCACAACTAGAGTTTACCAATGCCAATTCAGGTAAATTGGACGCAGGGCTTAGCGAGCATATGGCGGGGCGGCGCGGGGCCGTTGCCACCGTTAGATGGCCTCTAGAGCTACTTAAGGATGATCAGCCTTCATACAAAAACAACCCTAAGTTTAATATTTAGCTTGAGTTAACCTTTCGTTAACGTCAAATTGATCTGGTATCGAATACATTCGACAAAGGGAAGACTATTGGATCATTCCATAACTATCTGGTATTGGCTGTTTCTCTTAGTGCTGGCAATGTTTGCGCTATTGCTAAGCTATAGCAGTAAACCGCGTGACAATACCGTCGGCAGAAATCTGGCAAAGCTACAAGCGGAAATATTATTCAACCTGCCCGCGCTGATCTGGGTCGAGGCGGATGACACCGTTGTTTGGGCAAATGCAACCCATCAACGCATGGAGGAGGCCTTCGGCAAACAGCGGCTGATGATCGAGCATTTCAATCTGGCGAAACCGTTAGAGGAGAACAGATCACAGAGCCGCGCACGACTAGAGAGCGGCCCCGGCAAGACGACATACCATTTTGATGTTTTTCACTTTTTCTCAGGTGGTCTAAATTATTACGCCGCTATTTCCGCCAAGGCCGCCGTAACGGCGGAACGCGACCGCAAGCGGTTCGTACAGACCCTATCGGAGAGCTTTGCGCATCTGCCCATTGGTGTGGCGGTGTTCGACAAGGAACGCGACTTATCGCTGTTTAACCCGGCGCTCTCGGCGTTATTGGATCTGGAAATCATGTGGTTGGCCAAAAAGCCAAGCCTGCGCGATTTTCTGGATCGATTACACGACAAGGGCGCATTGCCCGAGCCTCGTGATTTCAAAAGCTGGCGTGATCAGATCATCGAGATGGAGAAAAGCGCAGAGTCAGATGCCTACACCGATGATTGGCACATGCCCAATGATCAGGTTTTCCGCGTTACGGGGCGCTCGCATCCCGCTGGGTCTGTGGCATTTGTGTTCGAGGATATCACCCGCTCCACCGAGGTAGAGCGCAATTTCCGCCTAGAGGTTGAGCGTCTGTACGGCATTTTTGACCAGCTGGATTCGGCATTGGTGGTGTTTGATAGTTCTGGCACCCTTAGCTTTGCCAATAATGCTTTTGATCGGCTGTGGAATACCCAGTTTGCCGATAACCTGCTGTCGCCGAACATCGCCGATCTGACCGATATTTGGCAAGACAAGTGCAAGCCCACGCCTATTTGGGGTGATATCCGCGATTTCTCTACTCAGATTTATGACCGCGCAAGATTTCAAAGCTTGGCCGAGATGAATAACGGCAAATCCCTGATCACGCGGGTATCGCCCATTCCGGGTGGCTATACGTTGGTAGAGTTTTCCCATGCGCCTTTGGGCATGCCGCCGGTTGAATCTGCATCGCCGCTAAATCAGGCTGGCTGAACCCCGCGAAATCGGTATGAATAGCAGTGGTATTCATGCGGAGCAGAAAATGGACAGGCATATCCGGTTATCAAGCGAGCCCCAAAGCGCGCGTTTTGCAAACAGCATCGCCCCGCATTTGGCGGCGGGGGATTGTCTGTTGCTGTCTGGAGAGGTGGGCGCCGGCAAGAGCTTTTTCGCGCGTCATGTTATTCGCGCACGCCTTGCACAATTGGGGCGCGTAGAGGATATCCCATCGCCGACCTTCACCCTTGTTCAGACCTACGAGCTTGAGTCATGCGATATTTGGCACGCGGATCTATACCGATTAACGGGGCCAGACGAGGTTTATGAGCTGGGCCTAGAGGCCGCGTTTGAGACCGATATCTGCCTCGTGGAATGGCCTGATAGATTGGCAGAGCTAACCCCCAGCACCGCCATCACCTTGGCATTTGACACGCTAGAGGGCGATGCGCGCGCCGTCAGAATATGCTGGAATGATCCGCGCTGGGATGGCATCCTGCTACCTATAGTTAAGGAATATCCCATCCATGAATAGCCGTGCCACCGCGCAACAGAATTTTCTAGCCAGCACCCCCTGGGCCAACGCAGAGGCCCATCCCCTGATGGCCGATGCGTCAGGGCGGCGTTACACCCGTTTGATATTGGGCGCGGATCGCGCGATGCTGATGGATGCACCCTACGAGGCCGGCGAGGATGTGCGCCCCTTTGTGGCGATTACCCAACAGCTGCGCGGTGCAGGGCTGTCGGCACCCGAAATCATTGCCCAAGATATCGATCAGGGGTTCCTGTTGCTAGAGGATCTGGGGGATGGGCTGTTCAGCACCCTGTGCCGCCAGACCCCAGCCCAAGAAACCAGCCTATATGGCGGCGCGGTTGATGCCCTGCTGCATCTGCACAGCACCGATGCCAGCGGCCCACTACCCTATGACATGGCCACCTATCAGCGCGAGGCAAGCCTGCTAACCCAGTGGTATATGCCCGCCGCGGGGGTCAAGGTGCTCTCCTCTTTAGAGGATAGTTTTTCTGAAATAATATCAAATGCTTGCACTCCGATCCTAGATCAAGAACCCGTTCTGGTATTGCGGGATTACCATGCGGATAATCTGCTATGGTTGCCCCAGCGGAGGTCTGTTGCACGTGTGGGAATGCTGGATTACCAAGATGCGTTGATGGGGCATCCGGCCTATGATCTGGTGTCGTTGCTGGAAGATGCGCGCCGCGACACATCTCCTGTGCTTCGCCAGGCCATGATCACCCGCTATCTATCGGCCAGCGGCCTAGATGAAAAAACATTTACAGCTGCTTATAACATACTGGGAATGCAGCGAAACATTAAGATTTTGGGAATTTTCACTCGGCTATGTATTCGCGATGCCAAGGCCCATTACGTGGACCTGATTCCACGTGTCTGGGGCCATTTAATGCGTGATTTATCCCACCCATCCTGTGCCCCCATGCGCCAGTGGTTTGCCGATCACGTACCCGCCCCCGATACCGCGCTCTTGACCCAAATAAAGGCACAGGCATGAGCGTAGATAGCCTGATGATTTTCGCCGCTGGCCTTGGCACACGCATGGGGCATTTAACCGCTACCCAGCCCAAGCCGATGATTCCCGTGGCTGGGCGGCCCCTGCTGGATTACGCGCTGACATTGGCACAGCAGGCCGCGGTCAAGACGGTGGTGGTAAATACGCATTACCTATCCGATCAAATCACCGCGCATCTGCCACAGGGCGTGCACAGTATTTTCGAGCCCGATATTTTGGAGACCGGTGGCGGGCTGAAGAACGCGCTTGGGCTGCTGGGGGGCGGTGCTGTTTATACATTAAACAGCGATGCGGTCTGGACGGGGGATAATCCGCTAACCCTGCTGGCGGATCACTGGGATCCGGATCGCATGGATGGGTTGCTGGCCTTGGTGCCCAAGGAGTGCGCGCGCGAATATCGCGGAGCGGGGGATTTTAATCTACACGATCAGCGCCGCATCAGCAGGCGCGGTGATGCAACCAGCGCCCCCTATGTGTATACCGGCGCACAGATCATCAAGACCGATTTGCTACAGCAGATCACCCAGACCAAATTTTCGCTGAACCTTCTGTGGGATCAGATGCTGGCGGATCAACGTCTGTGTGGGGTGGTACATCAGGGGGGGTGGGTTGATGTGGGCCATCCAGCGGGCATTACCGCCGCCGAAAAAATGCTAGAGGATACGGATGTTTAACCCCCAGCAAATCCCTCGGGTCTTCGCCCAGCCGCTGGGCTGTGATTTTTCACAAAATCTGGTGGATGGGCTAATCACCCATATGGCAGATACCCCCCCCGAGGCTATGGCTCGTGTAGATCTATATGTAAACACCCAGCGCATGAAGCGCCGTGTACAGGAGATATTCTATCAACGGGGCGCGGGATTTTTACCGCGCATTCGTCTGATCACTTCCCTATCCGACGACCCATTGATGCTGGCCAATCTGCCCGAGGCCGCCCCCAGCCTGCGCCGCCAATTGCTGCTGGGGCAGCTGATCCAACAGCTTTTGCAGGCCGAGCCATCGCTTGCGCCGATTTCTGCAACCTATGATTTGGTGCAATCCCTATCTGCCCTGATGGACGAAGTGCAGGGCGAGGGCGTCACCATGGCAGATGTGGTAAATCTGGATGTGGCAGAGCATTCCGAACATTGGGGCCGATCCAAGCGGTTCTTGGAAATCCTGGCCAATTACTGGGATCAGAACGCCCTGACCGATCCCCAAGATCGCATGCGCCATATCAGCCAACTGTATGCGCAAATCTGGGCCCAGAACCCGCCCCAGCACCCCGTAATTATCGCAGGTTCCACCGGGTCGCGCGGCGAGACCGCCGCCTTTATGCAGGCGGTGGCAAACCTGCCGCAGGGCGCCGTGATCCTGCCCGGTGTTGAACCAGCCGAACCCGCACATCTATGGCACAGCTTTAAAACCCCCAGCGCCACGCTGGATCACCCACAGGCCGGCTTTGCTAAGCTGTTTGAGGTGCTGGGTATAGAGCGCAGCGATGCCCCCGTGTGGTACGAGGCAGCCCCTGCAAATCCAGCGCGCAACGCGCTGATATCACTGGCGTTGCGCCCCGCGCCCATGACCGATCAATGGATGCAAGAAGGCCCCGACCTGATCCCACAGGTCACCACCGCCACCCAAGACATCACCATGATCGAGGCCGATGTACAAAAGGAGGAGGCGCTGGCCATAGCTATCTGTCTGCGCAATGCCGCCGAGCAAGAACAAAAGGCCGTGCTGATCACTCCAAACAGAACTCTGACCCGGCGCGTTAGCGCCAATTTGGCGCGCTGGGGGATCGAGGCGGACGATTCCGCCGGTGTGCCGCTACAGCTCACACCACCGGGGGTATTCCTGCGGTCTATTGCGGGGCTGTTTGGCCGCCCGCTTGCGCCACAAAACCTGTCGGCGCTGTTGAAACATACCCTATGCCATTCCACCGAGGCGCGCCCCGAGCACAATCTGATGACCCAGCGCCTAGAGGTTGCGGTACTGCGTGGTGGGCCGCCTTTTGTATCGCTTGATACCATAACCCATTGGGCGGATGGTAAAAAATCCACCCCCGAGCAGGTGATTTGGGCCGCATGGATTGCACGGGTTTTCGCACCGCTGGCACAGACAACGCATCTACCGTTAGCCGCGTGGATTGATTTGCATTTTACAACCGCCGAGGCGCTGGCCGCGGGGCCTTCGGGCGAGGGCAGTGGCATTTTGTGGGACAAGGCCGCAGGCCGGCGTGCCCGCGAGGTAATGGATGAATTGCGCCAAGAACAGGCCCATGGCGGCCATATGAGCGCGATAGAATACCAAAGCCTGATCGCGCGCGTTCTGTCCACCGAGGTGCGCCGCGATGCGCAATTTTCCCACCCAAATATCGCCATTTGGGGCACGCTAGAGGCACGCGTACAGGGTGCCGATCTGGTCATCCTTGGGGGGTTAAACGAGGGAATCTGGCCCGAAAACCCAAAGCCCGACATGTGGCTGAATCGCGATATGCGTAAACAACTGGGGTTGTTATTGCCTGAGCGCTCTATTGGATTATCTGCCCATGATTTTCAGCAGGCCATGGGGGCGGCGCGCGTGGTGATCAGCCGCTGTTTGCGTGATGGCGAGGCGCTGGCCAACCCCTCGCGGTGGTTAATGCGCCTGACCAATCTGTTAGAGGGTATCGGGGATACCGGTAAAGAGGCGGTGCGCGATATGCGCCAGCGCGGTGATCAATGGGTGCGCTTGGCGCGTCTGATCGATCTCCCCGTGCACAGCGCGCCCGCAATTGCGCATAGCCCCCCCGCCCCAAGGCCCGCGCCCGTGCCGCCCAAGGGTGCGCGCATTGACCGCCTATCGGTCACACAGGTACAGCGCCTGATCCGTAATCCCTATGAAATATATGCCCGGCGTATTCTGGGCCTGCGCAAGCTGGAGCCGCTGGGAAAACAGCCCGATGCCTTGGCGCGCGGCATTGCCGTTCACGCGGTTTTGGAACAGTTTAGCACCGAATACCCCCACGCCCTGCCCGAAGAGCCTAGGGCCGCATTTTTGGCCAGCGCCGAGAAGGTTTTGGCGCGCAGCGTGCCTTGGCCTTCGGCACGGCATCTATGGTTGGCGCGTTTGGCGCAGGTGGCGGATTGGTTTTTGGCGGCCGAGGCCACGCGCAGAAGGTTGGGGGTGATTACCGCCACCGAGCGTTCGGGCGAGTTGTATTTTAAAGAGCTGGATTTCACCCTATCGGTACAGGCAGATCGGCTAGATCAAGGGCAAAAGGGTCTGCGGATTTATGATTACAAGGCCGGCAAGCCACCGACATCCTCTGTGGTCAAGGTATTTGACCGCCAATTGCATTTAACGGCCCTGATTGCCGTGCGTGGCGGCATGGATGGCATGCCCGGCGCACCTGTCGAACATCTAGAATTTATCGGTATGCACAGCGATCAAACCACCCTGCCCATCGATGTGGATGACGAGACCATTGTCACGACAGAGGACGAGCTGAAACAGCTGATCGGCTATTACAATATCGCAGGTCATGGTTTTAACGCCCATGATAAGGAACAACTGAACCAAGATATTGGCGATTTTGATCATCTGTCGCGCCGCGGCGAGTGGACCGATAGCGATGCCCCCGAAAAGATAGAGATCAGCGATGAGATTTAACGAGGCGACACAGGCCCAGATTAGCGCGGCAATGCCCAATGAAAACACATGGGTCACTGCAAATGCGGGTTCGGGCAAGACCCATGTATTGACCAACCGCGTAGCGCGGCTGTTGCTACATGGTACCCTGCCCCAGCGCATTTTGTGCCTGACCTATACCAAGGCTGCGGCCGCAGAAATGCAGGACAGATTGTTCCAGCGTCTTGGCACTTGGGCCATGATGCCCGATGCGGATTTGCGCCAGACCCTGCTGGAATTGGGCGAGGACGAGGCCTTTCTGGATCGCGACAAATTGCGCGATGCGCGGCGATTGTTTGCATCGGCACTGGAAACCCCCGGCGGGTTGAAAATACAAACCATCCATGCCTTTTGCGATGCGGTATTGCGCCGCTTTCCGCTAGAGGCAGGTGTCGCACCGCAATTTGCAGTGATGGAGGATCGCCAAGCCAAGCAGCTGCGCAGCGACATCATCGAACAGATGGCCATGGATGACCCCAAGGTTCTACAGCAGTTTGCGCGTTATTTCACAGGGCTGGATACCCATGAGATCACCGCCCAAATATTGCACAACCGCCACGGGTTTGCCCGCGCACCAGAACCTGCGGATTTTGGTATCTCAGAGGGCGTGGATTTTGCCGAGACCTGCAGGGGTTTGGCCAAATATACCGATCTGTTAGAACGGCTGATCGGGATCATGCGCGAGGGTGGATCAAAAGACCAAGAGCTAGTGCCAACGCTTGAGAAATCCTTGATGGGCCAGCATCACCCAGAGCTGAAGAGCCTAGAGAGCTTTTTGTTATTTGGCGTAAAGGCACAGAATCCCTTTGGCGCTAAAATCGATACTGTGCCATCAGGTGTGACACTGAAACGGACCTTATCGGTGGATCAGCACCCCGAGCTGCGCGCCCAAGTAAACGAGCTGGCCCTATTTGTACAAGAGCTGCGCACACAGCGCGTAGCCCATCTAGCCCTTGAAAAAACACAAGCCTTGCATGAGTTCGCCCATGCCTTTCTGGCGCGCTATGATGCCTATAAGGCCAGCCGCGCCCTGATGGATTTCGAGGATTTGATCGAATGCACGGCTCAGTTGCTAACCGAAAGCCGCATGGCACAGTGGGTTTTGTATCGTCTTGATGGCGGTTTGGATCACATATTGGTGGACGAGGCCCAGGATACCAGCCCCGCCCAGTGGCGGGTGATCCGCCAATTGGCCGCGGAATTCACCGTGGGCGATACGGGTCGCGACGCGAAACGCACGCTGTTTGTGGTGGGCGATGAGAAGCAGTCTATCTATTCCTTTCAAGGGGCCGATCCGCAAGTATTTGGCGAAATGAAAGCCCATTTCGATCACGAGCTGATGCAAATTCAGGCCCCCCTACAAGACAGCGCCTTGTTACATTCTTTTCGCTCTTCGCCCGTGATCTTGGATTTGGTGGATCAAATATTTAAGGGGCCTGCGGGGGCCAAGATGCAGGCCCTACCCGAGCACAAGGCCTTTCAATCGCAAAAACCAGGGCGCATCGATATTTGGCCCTTTATTGAAAGTGAGGGAAAACCAAAAAGTGGCCCTTGGTATCAACCACTTGATCAGGCCTCGCCCAGTGATCCCGGAATTCAGCTGGCCGAACAGATCGCCCAGCACATTCACCAAACCCTGCATTTAGGACAGCAAATTCAGGTGGGTAAAACCACCCGCGCCGTACGCCCCCGCGATTTTCTAATATTGTTCCAAAGTCGTGGCAGGCTGTTCCATGCAGTTCTAAAGGCGCTAAAGGGTCTGTCGGTGCCTGTGGCGGGGGCCGATCGGCTAAAAGTCGGGGCAGAACTGGCCGTGCGCGATCTGCTGGCGCTGTTGCGCTTCTTGGCGCTGGCCGATGATGATCTATCCTTGGCCGAGGCTCTGCGATCACCGTTGTTGGGGCTGAGCGAAGCGGAGCTGTTTCATCTGGCTCATGGGCGTTCGGGCACCCTGTGGCAATCTCTGCGCGACAGCAATCATGGGGGGATTTTGGACATCTTGCGCGACTTGCGTGCACAATCTGATTTTCTGCGCCCCTATGAATTAATCGAGCGGATTTTGATCACCCACCAAGGCCGCGCAAAGCTGATAGCTCGCCTTGGTACAGAGGTAGAGGATGGCATAGACGAATTACTGGCGCAGGCCATGCAGTATGAGCAAATCGAGGCCCCGAGCCTGACTGGATTTTTAGCGTGGTTCGAGGCAGGGGATGTAGAGATCAAGCGTGAGATGGATTCGCAGATGGATCAGGTGCGCCTGATGACGGTGCATGGATCCAAGGGGCTAGAGGCGCCGATTGTTATTCTGCCACAGACGGGCCAGCGCAAGACCCATAACGCAGGGCCCATATCCATCGCCGGTGACTTATCGGTATGGAATGGCAGCGGCGCAGATATCACAGATGGCCAGAGCACGCGCGCCACGACCCACGCGGAGCTACAAGTAGCAGAACGCATGCGCCTGTTGTACGTGGCCCTGACCCGCGCCGAAAGTTGGCTGGTGGTCTGCGGCGCGGGCCAGCGCGGGAAACAGGGCACTGATTGGTATGATCTGATCAGCAATGCCGCCAAGAACATTGGCGGGGTAGAGGCGGGGGCATTGACGGTGCAAAGTGCGAATTGGATCACCAAGCCCGATCGCCCCAAGGAGGACACCAAGGAGAGGCCCAGCACTCCCCTGCCTGATTGGATCACCCAACAGGCTGCCAAGTTGCCGCGCCCCGTCCAACCCCTTGCGCCGTCAAAAATGGCAGGAGCCAAGGCCCTGCCCTCGGCACTGGCCCGCGAAGGCGAAGCCGCCATGTTATACGGATCGCAAGTGCATTTATTGCTGGAACATCTCTGTGCGGTGCCACAGGAACGTTGGCCAGAGCGCGCAGCGACGTTGCTACATAACCACGAGAACACCGCAGAGGCGCTGGCAGAGGCGCGCGCGATTCTGTGCAACGCAGATTTTCAGTTCCTGTTCGCCCCAGAAACCCTGAGCGAGGTAGAGATCACCGCCGATATCCCCGATCTGGGAGGGCAACGCATGGCGGGTGTCATCGACAAGTTGGTGATCAGCGACACCGAAATCCATGCCTATGATTTCAAGAGCAATGCCGCCGTGCCGTCATCTGCCGTAGAGGTGCCAGCCGGGATACTGGCGCAGATGGGGTTATACCTGCTGGGGTTACGCCAGATTTACCCCCAGCACCGCATAAATATCTCTATACTATGGACAGCCAAGGGGGCCTTGCTCTCTATTCCACACAATATCGCGATTGACGCGGTTATCCACGCACAACATCTTGACCATCGCGCAGAGGCTACCTAGTTTGGTTATAGAACGAGTTAAGTGGAGAGCCCAATGGCAACCGTAAAAGTAACCGACGAAACCTTCGCCGCAGAAGTTATGCAATCCGACATTCCCGTATTGGTTGATTTCTGGGCGGAATGGTGTGGCCCGTGTAAGCAAATTGGCCCGTCTTTGGAAGAATTATCAGAAGAATTCGCAGGCAGGGTAAAAATTGCCAAGGTGAATGTGGATGAAAATCCAGACACACCGGCACAGCTAGGCGTGCGCGGAATCCCAGCATTGTTCATTTTGAACGGCGGTGAGATCGTTTCCAACAAAACCGGCGCTGCCCCCAAGGCCGCATTGGTGGATTGGATTAACGCCAGCGTTTAAACCGCCCGCGATTTTTAGATTTTGGGGCCGCATATGCGGCCCTTTTTAATTGGTGAGCCGCGCAATGGCATCATTCCAACCGGCAACGCGCGCCGCCGCATCGGATGCCGGCATCTCTGGGCTGAACCGGCGATCCAACGCCCATGATTTGGCAAATTCATCTGGTTCTGGGTAATGGCCGATAAATAGCCCCGCCAGATAGGCCGCCCCCATTGCGGTGGTTTCTGTAACCGTAGGGCGATCCACATCCACACCCAAAATATCCGCAAGGTTTTGCATAGTCCAATCTGAATTAGCCATGCCGCCATCTACACGCACCGAGGCGCTGGTGGCGCCATCTTTTTGCATCGCATCCCACAGGTCGCGGGTTTGAAAGGCCACGGATTCCAATGCCGCCTTGGCGATTTCTGCGCGCCCTGTGTTGCGCGTTAGACCAAAGAGCGCCCCGCGCACATCCGCCCGCCAGTAGGGTGCCCCAAGGCCAGTGAAGGCGGGTATGAAATACACCTGTTCCTCGGGGTTTGCCGCCAGTGCCATATCTGTGGTTTCGGCCGCATTTTCAATGATTTGTATCCCATCACGAAGCCATTGAACCACCGCGCCTGCAATGAAAATTGATCCTTCTAGCGCATAAGTGGGCTTGCCGTTTAGCTGATAGGCGATGGTGGTCAGCAGGCGGTTGTTGGATTTCACTGGTGTATCGCCTGTGTTCATCAGGGCAAAGCATCCCGTGCCATAGGTGGATTTCATCATGCCCGGGCGAAAACAGGCCTGTCCAACGGTGGCGGCTTGCTGGTCACCTGCCACACCTGTGATGGGAATGGGTCGATCAAAAATCGTGGTGGTGCCGAAATCAGCGGCGCTATCCAGCACCTGTGGCATCATAGATTCAGGAATGCCAAACAATTCCAATAGCGCGTTATCCCAACACCCGTCATGGATATTGTACAGCATGGTGCGCGCAGCATTGGTGGCGTCGGTCACATGGGATGCCCCACCCGTCATGCGCCAGATAAGGAAGCTGTCGATGGTGCCAAACAACAGATCCCCCGCATCGGCGCGGGTGCGTGCGCCCTCGACATGATCCAGTATCCAGTTCACCTTGGTCGCGGAAAAGTAGCTATCCAGTAACAGGCCGGTCTTGTCGGCGATTTTTTCCTGCCATTCATCGCGTAGGCTGTCGCAATATTCACCCGTGCGGCGATCCTGCCAGACGATTGCATTGAAAATTGCATGCCCTGTGTGGCGATCCCAGATCACAGTGGTTTCGCGCTGGTTGGTGATACCGATGGCGGCCACCTGATCTAGGCCAACCTCTGTGCAGACATCTAGGGTGGATTGCCAGATTTCCTCTGGATCATGTTCCACCCAGCCTGATTTGGGAAAGATTTGACCAAATTCTTGCTGGGCCTGTGCCTGTGGTTTTAGGTCTTGATCAAACAGTATGGCGCGGCTGGATGTGGTGCCTTGGTCGATTGCTAGGATATAGGTCATTCGCCCCCCGTGAATGCTTAGTACAACTAATTTATTAGTAGATAAATACTAAAAGTCCAGCCCCAAGTCTAGATTAGTAACCGTATGGGTCAACGCACCTACGGATATATAGTCGACGCCAGTGGCCGCCACAGAAGCGATGCGATCTAGTGTCATACCACCAGAGGCCTCGACAATCAGAGCGCCGGACACCATTTCCACCGCGCGGGTCATATCCGCATTGGACATATTATCCAACAGCACCACATTGGCCCCCCCCACGCTCAGCACTGTTTCTAACTGGGCAAGGGTATCAACCTCGATCTCGATGGTACGCATGTGCGACGCAAATTCGCGGGCGCGTTTCAGCACCTGTTCAATGCTGCCAGCGGCGGCGATGTGATTGTCCTTTATCATAATAGCATCATTCAAACCAAAGCGGTGATTTGATCCGCCACCATGGCGCACTGCCTCTTTTTCCACAAGACGCAGGCCCGGTGTTGTTTTGCGCGTACAGGTTATTTTTGCTTTTGTTCCAGTAGTTTGCGCGACAAAGCTAGACGTCATGGTGGCAATACCAGAAAGGCGTCCCGCAAGGTTCAACGCCACGCGTTCGCCCATCAGAATTGCCTTGGCATCGCCAGAAATCGTCATGCATATGTCGCCTGCTTTGGCTTCGTTGCCATCTGCGATCAGCGTATCAACCACCAATGTTGGATCAACAGTGTGGAACGACAGGCGCGCCAGCTGCATACCAGATATCACCCCTGGATCACGCGCATTCAGGCGGGCCTGATAGGTGGTGCCATCGGGGATCACCGCGCGGCTGGTCACATCACCCGCCCCGCCCAAATCCTCGTCAAGCGAGCGTTTGATCAGATCAGTTAGCAGAAAGTCAGGAACGGATGGGTGGGTCATATTTGTCCTTACAGGCTGTCGCGCAGGGCAATTGCCTCTGCCAATGTTATTTCGCTACGGCTTTGAAAGGCCGGGTCTTTATCTGGGTAATCCGTGCGGTAATGGCCGCCACGGGATTCCCGGCGTAAATAGGCGGCGGCGGCAATCAGCGTGGCCGCGGCCAGCATGTTATCAAAATTGGTCGATGTACCGCCATATTCCGCATCAAGGGCGCGTAGGGTGATTAGCGCATCCTTTAGCCCCGCTTGTTCGCGTAATACGCCCACCTTGGCAGACATGGTTTCGCGTAGGCGTTGCACCGCCACCGGATCAACCACCGCATAGGCCAACTGTGGTATCGCCAGATTTTCCACCATCGGCTGACCGCCGGTTTTATCGATGGATTGGGCAATGCCCCCCGCGCATGTAGCCGCATAAACCAAGGCCTCGAGCAAGCCATTAGAGGCCAGACGATTGGCGCCGTGCAGGCCGGTAGAAGAGGCCTCGCCCGCCACCCACAATCCATTGATTGTGGACATGCCCGTTATATCCGTGGCCACGCCGCCCATATGGTAATGCGCCGCAGGAACCACCGGAATAGGGTCATTAACCGGATCAATCCCACCCTTTAGGCAGGCATCAGAAACCGAGGGAAATTCATCGATGATATGCGCACCAATCGCCGCGCGGGTGTCCAGCATTGGGCGATTGCCGGCTTGGTGTTCATTGAAAATCGCTCGTGCAACGATATCGCGCGGGGCCAGTTCGGCATCCTTGTGGATGGCCTGCATAAAGCGTGCGCCTGATTTGTTGATCAAGGTAGCGCCCTCGCCGCGCAGGGCCTCTGTTGCCAGTGGAGCGGGGTCTAAGTTCAGATCAATAGCGGTTGGGTGGAATTGCACAAATTCAGCATCAGCGATTTTCGCGCCTGCGCGCGCCGCCATGCCCAGCGCCAAGCCCCGCACCGATGGCGGGTTGGTGGTTTTGATAAACAAGCTGCCTGCGCCACCTGCGGCCAACAGGTATGTTTTTGCTTGTATAACAAAGGGTTCTTGGTTGTTAACGCTAACCAGCACGCCCTGCATTTGGCTGTTTTTGGAGATGAGATCCAGCGCGGTTGCGCCTTCGATCACGGTGATAGAAGGGGTTCTTTTCACCTCGGCCACTAGGGTTTTCATAATCGCAGCACCGGCCTGATCGCCCTTTACCCGTACCACGCGCGCAAACCCGTGCGCCGCCTCTTTGGACATGACAAACCCGCCGTCCGCCGTGCGATCAAAGGGGGTGCCTACATCGGCCAATTCCAAGACATGCGCCTTGGCAGCGCCAGTAACGAAAGAGGCGATATCGGGATCTACGATCCCATCGCCAGCGTTCACTGTATCCTCGGCGTGGGCCTCTGGTGTGTCGTCTTTGTCCATTGCGGCCGCCACCCCGCCCTGTGCCCATGCGCTGCTGGCGCCATCACCCAGCGGCTCTGGTGATAGGATGGTAACAGGACGCGGCGCCAGTGTAAGCGCCGCATAAAGCCCCGCAAGGCCTGCGCCTATGATCAGGGTGCTGTGCTGGGTATCTGGCATTTACTATTTCAAATCGATCATGCGTTGAACGGCTAGGCGCGCCTTGGCTGCGAGTTTTTCCTCGACTTCTACGGCACCTTCGCCGGTGTGCAGAGACCATAGGATGTTCTCGAGCGTGATTTTTTGCATGTGCGGGCATAGGTTGCAGGGCCCTAGGAAATTCACCTCTGGCACCTCGTTTGCGATATTTGATCCCATGGAACATTCGGTGATCAACAGAACCTTTTCAGGTTTATTTTTACGCACATAGTCAATCATGCCCGCGGTAGAGCCGCTGAAATCGCATTCATCGATCACATCTGTGGGGCATTCTGGGTGGCCGATGATCAGGGCATCTGGTTCGTATTTGCGGTATTCGCGCAATTCATCCGCCTTAAACTCGATGTGCACCATGCAGGCGCCTTCCCAATAGACGATCTTCTTCTTGGTTTGTTTTGCCACATTTTGCGCCAAGTGCCCATCGGGGGTCATGATCACCAAATCGCCCTCTTGGGCATCTACGATTTTGGCGGCATTTGAGGATGTACAGCAAATGTCAGAGGCGGCTTTTACCTCGGCGGTGGTGTTTACATAGGAGACCACCTTGGCCCCTGGGTATTGGGCGCGCATCATTTCGATATCCGCAGCGGTGATGCTCTCGGCTAGGGAACAGCCTGCCTTGCGATCGGGGATGAGTACGGTTTTCTCTGGGCTGAGGATTTTTGAGGTTTCGGCCATAAAGTGCACGCCACCTTGGATGATGGTGCTTTGCTTAACTTTGGTAGCCTCGATCGCCAGTTGCAGGCTATCGCCCACGATATCTGCAACACCGTGATAGATATCTGGGGTCATATAGTTATGGGCCAAAACCACGGCGTCTTTTTCCGCCTTTAGGTCATTGATTGCCTTGATGTATGGCGCGCGCGCCAGCCAATCGGCCTCGGGGATCACACGGTTGGCCCGCTGGTATAGGTGTTCGGTTTCTTTGAACATTGCGGCTGATGGCTCTAGGTCGAAGGCGGCTTCGAGCTGAGATTTCATTTCAGATGAACCAGAAAAAATCATAGTGCTCCCCTTGGGGTTATTGGCTGCAGACCTTTATTTAAGGCCGAATGTGTCGAAAGAGAAGTATTCATTGTTAATTATTAGAGATCAAGAGTGATCTTGGCCCCTATCGTTGCCGCACGCGACTGGCAGGGGATCATGGCTGTCTCGCGCTGTTTGTTAGACAATACGAAATCGCGGTGTTCGATATCACCGCCAGAGTAGCCGCATTTGCACACGCCGCAAATGCCATCGGAACATTTGGTATTCACGGGGATATTATGCGCGGCAAGCACCTCTGTTATGCTTTGATCCGCAGGGATATCAAAGGTTTGGCCGCTGTTGGCCAGCTGTACCACAAAGGGGTGGTTTTCATATTCGGGCGCCTCTGGGGCGCTGAAATATTCCAAATGGCGGTGGTCATCAGGCAGGCCAGCCTGCGCGCCCGCATCCATCACCGCATCCATAAATCGATCAGGGCCACAGGTATACAGATGGGTGTTTACCGGATTGCGGCGCATTATGGCGGACAGATCTGCACGCGTGCCGGTATCGCTGAAATGATATGTAACGCGATCTGCCCATGGCATTTGCGCCAATATATCGCCAAACCCTGCATCCATCTTGCGACTGCAACAGTAGTGAAGCTGAAATTCTAGACCCAAGGCATGGGCCTGATGGGCCATGGCGATCATCGGCGTAATGCCAATGCCTCCGCCCATCAAAATGGATTGCGCCGCGGGCGTCACCAGTGGGAAATGGTTGATCGGTTTCGAGATAAACACCCGCCGCCCTAGCGTGAATATCTTATGCAACAGCTTTGATCCGCCCTTGCCCGCATCTTCGCGCAGAACGGCGATTTGGTATCTGCTGCGATCCGCTGGATCACCACACAGCGAATACTGGCGGATGAACCCTGGGGCAATCACCACATCAATATGTGCACCCGCCGTCCACTCCGGTAGGTCAGCGCCATTTTCCAGTGTAAAATCATACAGGCTGATATTTGGGGTTAGCTCTGTTACGCGGCTTAGGCGTGTTTGCAATGCGGGGCTATCCGTTGGTAGCGTGTATTTATGCAAATGTTGATCCAGCGTCCCCGCATCGCTGTGGGTGCGGTACTCCTCTGGGGACAACAGCTCTTGATAGGCTTGAATACCCTGTTCGCGATCCATCGGAAACGGGAAAGGCCACGGTGGGGGGGCTTGGTCAGCGGGGTAAACGGCCAGTGTTTGCTCGGCGGGGTCGATTTTCAAATCCACCTGTAGATCCCGCTGATGGGTGCCGTTTTGCGTGGGGCGAAATCCTTCGTCTTCTTGGATTTCCAAATCCCACCACCACTTCTTCGCAGGATTTAACCCGCCATTGCCCAGCCGATCATCTAGGCGCGCCAGCAGGGGTGCGGCCTTGGGAATATGAGTTGCCGCCCAGCGAAAGGGTGCCTCGGCGAACAGGCCCTCTAGGTTCCATGGGCATGTTTTCATACAGCGCCCGCACATAGCCCCATCAGGTGACGTAATGCGATAGGTGGCACAGCGCTGGCTGTCTGATTTCCAGATTTCATAGCCATTGAACATTTTCTTTGGCCCTGCGGTGATCGCCCCCGATGGGCATTCCCGCGCGCATTTGTTGCAAGAGTTGCAGAAATTCTGCATGCCGAAATCAATGGGCTTGTCATGGGCCAGCGGCATATCGGTGGTGATCACACCGGATTTCAGGCGCGGCCCCAGAAACGGATTTAGGATCACCTCGCCAATGCGGCTGACCTCGCCCAACCCTGCCAGCAACAACAGGGGGGGCTGGATCACATCGCTATCGGTGGCGGTATGGGCCTTGGCGCTATAGCCCAGCGCGCGGATTTGTTCGGCAATCACCCCACCCAGCAACGAAAACCGCAGGTAGGCCCGCATAGACAGCGCCACAGAGATCCAATCATCCCCAGATGACCCATCCATCGTATCAAAGCGCTGATCCACGATCATTGAAATGGCGTTGGTATGGGTGGTTTCAATGGGTGTGCCCGTGGCATCATGCGAGTAGAATGCCCATTCAGGGGCGCGTGAAATACCTACTGCATCTAGGCCAAGAAAATAGGATGTAGCCTTGATGTTATCGGCATTGATTTGGGGATCGGTTGCGCTGTCATCAATGTGGGATGCCCGCTCTTTGTTTTGCAACAAGACAAATGCGCTCATGGGTTTTCTTTGGGCGCTAGAGGGGGCGGTTTTGCGCACATAATGCCCATTGCGCGCACCATCCGCCACCGCCGGTCCCAGATCGCCAAACTGGGCGCGGGCGAACAGATCGGCACGTTTGGGCACGCGGGGGATATTAGGTTCGTCGATCAGCGTGGTGGGGGTATCAACGCGTTTGATCTTCTCGAATGGATATGGGCCATCGACAAAGCGGCGCTTCTTGAACGGGTCGCTATTTAGCGCCGACTTCACCGAACCCTTGCCGATTTTCCATGCCAATCCGTGGCTGGCGCGCCGCGGTTGATCAGCCATAGCCGCAAGGGGCAGATCGGCGGCCATATCCAGTGTGGTGGTCACCACGGAAATTCCAAAACCAGTGCCCAGATAGGGGTTATGCAATGCGCCGTCTTGCCATGTGGCCAGCCCTGCCAAAACGGCCAGCCGGTTCACATTTACCTCGGATGCGGTGGCGGAATGTGCGCGGGCATCATGCCCTAACAGGCGGATATAGTTTGCCACCACATTGGCGACCTCTGCGCCCAGCAAGGCCGCGCGGTGGGGCTGGGCGTTTTGAATCCACGCGGCGCCCACCTCGTCAGATGCAGGATCACGGGGGTATTCATGCAGGAAAACCAAAGCATGGCTATGGGCGTCAATGCCGGTGGGCGGGGCAGACACCGCATCTTTCAGCTCTGCCATGATCACATCCATTCCGGCGGCAAATGTCTTGGTTTGTTTGGTCTGTAGATCCTGCGCTAGGGCCGCGACATCCGGATTTTTCAGTGGTTGATCCAGCCTGCATTCGTGCGTCATGCAGGCGATCCCCACCATCGATACATCCTGAAAATAGGCAAATGATTTAAAGTGTTGGGCGCGCTCTATCGGATCATTGGGGATTTCGCTGCGGCCCTTATTGATCAGCCCGGTGCGGATTGCATCCATCATGGCCTGATAGTCGCGCATGGCGTGGGTGATGGATTGCTGGGGCTGGCCCAGATCAAAGCTAAGGGGCGCGGGCGCAGATACATCTGACAAATCAGGCGCATCACTGCGGCGCGCCAAGCGTTCCAGCGGATAAGGCCCCAAATGAGGCGCGCGGTTTTTATCCGAAAAGATGCGCATCAGGTTTGGAAAACCGTGGAGAAAATCCCCAAACATTTGAACGATCCAAAGATTACAGCCGCCTCCGATTTATGCATGTTGGAACTGTACAATGAATTATATGACCGTCTAGTGGAAAATTTACGCGAGGTAATTATAGAAATTTCTACCATTGGTAGAATTGTATATGAATTTAAGTTGCTTTTACTTGTCCAAAGCCGTTAGTATTTTTACATCGCTATTTTAGATTATTCACATTCAAGTCGAGCCGTATAACACTTTAAAGGGCTAAAAATGCTATCTCGATCTAACATAATCAATGTTGCGCAACAGGCCGCCTTTGGGGCGGGCTATTCGTGGGATTTGGCGCAGGCGGCGGCAAAATCCACCGTTTATTTGATCGAACATCAGCGCGATGGCTTTGGCGCCCTGCTCGAGGTTTTGAATTTTGCAGATGGCAAACGCCAGCCGCTAGATATTTCGGGTGATGGGCCGGTATGTGGCATAACGCTGGGCATGCATCTCTCGCAGCTTGGCAAGGTGCCAAATGATCTGCCCAGCAAGATTGTTGGCGAGGCCCTGCTGATGGCCTTTATCCATGATGATAAACAGGTGATGATTCACAAAAACTGGCCCGCAGAAATCCCCGATGAGATTGTGCGTTTTGCAGCACGAATAAACCAAGCATCAATCCCCCACACCGCCCGCGCCAAGCGCTAGGATTCAAATACAAAACCTCCCAGCAGAATTGCGACATTTTTGTCGCTGAGTGGCAGTTTTTATGCCAAGGTGGATTTAGCCTAGCCTGAACGACCCCGCGACAATCCTTCGCCATCACTCCATCGCAGAGAAGTTGCCCATGACGCCCAAACTGATTATTTTTGATTGCGATGGTGTGCTGGTAGACAGTGAGCTTATTTCCAACACCGCCATTTCCCAGAATTTACACAGGCATGGTCTGACCCTAACGCCTCGCGCCTGTATGGCCCATTTCACCGGCAAAACCATGGCGATGATTGGCGAGGTGGCGCGTGACATGGGGGCCGATTTACCGCGCGGCTGGGTTGATGAAATCTATGGCCAGATCTATCAAGCACTGGCGCAAAAGGTTCAGCCAATCCCACATATTTTTGACGTGATTAATTGGGTCAAGGGTGCAGGGCTGCCCCTCTGCGTGGCCTCGAACGGCAGCCTGGAACAGATGCGCATATCGCTGGGCCGCACCCAGCTGTTGCCCCATTTTCAGCAGGCGCTCTATTCCGCGCATTCGCTGGGCATGCCCAAGCCGCGGCCTGATCTTTTCCTACATGCCGCGCGCCAATTTAATGTTGATCCCAGCGATTGTTTGGTAATCGAGGACAGCCCCAGCGGGGCCTTGGCCGCCCAGCGCGCGGGCATTCCCTGTTTCGGGTTCATCCGTGAAACACCCGCCGAAAGGATGCGCCCACTGTGCCAGCGGCTGTTCACATCAATGGCAGATCTGCCCAATCTAATTGAAACCACACCCTCTGAACTGGAATCCCAATGAAAGCAGCTGTTTGCCGATCCTTTGGCCAGCCTCTTCAGATCGAAGAGGTCACCCTGGCCCCGCCCAGCGCCGGGCAGGTGCATATCAGGGTCGATGCCTGTGCCATTTGCCATTCTGATATTGCCTTTATCGATGGCACCTTTGGCGGTGATCTGCCTGCTGTTTATGGGCACGAGGCCGCGGGGCGTGTGATTGCGCTGGGCGAGGGGGTTAGCGATTGTGCGATCGGTGATCATGTGATTGCCACGCTGATGCGCTCTTGTGGTACCTGTGGGCATTGCATGGCAGATCACCCGACCAGTTGTTCCAAGCCCTATGATCGCATGGCCCAAAGCCCGTTGCGCGATGCGGCCGGCAAACAGCTGGAACATGGCATGGCCATTGGGGCATTTGCCCAAGAGATTGTTGTGGATCAAAGTCAGATCATGGCTGTGCCTGCCCAAATGGATATGGATGTGGCCAGCCTATTATCCTGTGGCGTGATCACTGGATTTGGGGCGGTGACCAATTCCGCGCGTATGCCGCGCAAGGCAAGGGTGGTGGTAATCGGCGCCGGCGGTGTGGGGCTGAACACCATTCAAGGGGCGGCCCTGAACGGGGCGGAACAGATAATTGCGGTGGATCTATCCCACGACAAACTGGATGTTGCCCGCGATTTTGGCGCGACCGACTGTTTGATTTCGGATGGCACGCTTGTTGCTCGGGTCATGGCCCTAACCGGCATTGGTGCTGACTTTGTATTTGTAACCGTAGGCGCGATCAGCGCGTTTAACATCGCCCCCGATCTATTGGCCCCGCGCGGCGAGGTGATCATAGTTGGCATGCCACCCGTTGGCGCCAAGGCCAGCTACCAGCCTGTGAACCTAGCGTCCGCCAGCCAAGCGATCCGCGGATCCAAAATGGGCGAGACGGTTCTGGCGCGCGACATCCCCATGTTGCTGGATCTATACCAAAGGGGCGCGCTGAAATTGGACGAGCTGATTTCAAACCGCTATTCTTTGGATCAGATAAACGAGGCTATTGCCGATACCAAATCCGGCAACGCCAAGCGCAACGTCATTGTGTTCGACTAGGAAAGAGCAAAAATGAAGCTATGCGATCTGGAAATTTTTGTGGTGGGCAATCAGCCGCCTAACTGGGGCGGGCGCTATTTCATATTCGTCAAGCTTACCACCGCTTGCGGAATTACGGGCTATGGCGAAGTGTATGCCGCATCTGTAGGGCCGGATGCGATGATAGCTGTGATCCGCGATGTATTCCAGCGCCATATGCTGAATGAAACCCCTGAAAACACAGAGCTAATGTTTCGCCGCGCCTATTCCAGCGGCTTTACCCAGCGCCCCGATCTAACCGTAATGGGGGCGTTTTCTGGGCTAGAGATCGCCTGCTGGGATATACTGGGCAAGGCCCATAACCGCCCTGTCTATGCATTGCTGGGGGGGGCGATCAATGAGCGGGTGCGCAGCTATAGCTACATTTATCCACTGCCCCATCATGATCTCGATACATTCTGGACGGATCCCGATATGCAGGCCGAGGCCGCATTGGCCCTAGTGGATCAGGGTTTCACGGCTGTTAAATTTGACCCCGCTGGCCCCTATACGGTGCGCGCGGGGCATATGCCATCCATGCGCGATATCGATGCATCGGTACGCGTGGGAAATGCCATTCGCGCGGCGGTGGGCAACCGCGCTGATCTATTGTTTGGCACCCATGGGCAATTCAGCACGGGCGGGGCTATTCGCCTTGGGCGTGCTATCGAGGGATTTGATCCCCTGTGGTATGAAGAGCCAATCCCGCCAGATAATGTAAGCGAGATGGCGCGCGTGGCGCGCGCGGTGCGCATCCCTGTGGCCACGGGCGAGCGTCTGACCACCAAGGCCGAATTTGGTGAAGTGTTGCGCGCCGGTGCTGCCAGTATCGTGCAACCCGCTCTGGGGCGTTCTGGCGGAATTTTAGAGGGTAAGAAAATCGCCGCCATCGCCGAGGCGCATAATGCCCAGGTGGCCCCGCATTTGTATGCGGGCGCGGTAGAATGGGCCGCCAACATTCAATTGGCCGTGAACATCCCCAATCTATTGATGGTCGAGACCATCAAAACCGGTGGCGGATTTTGGGGGGATTTGATCCATCAGTCCATCACATGGGAAGATGGCTATATCCTAGCGCCCCAAGAACCGGGGCTGGGCATTACATTCAATGAAGATCTGGCGCGGGCAAACCCGTACCTTGGCACGGGTTTGCACCTACAGGCGCAAGAGGAGCCTTGCGACTATTCCCATGGGAATAGCTTTGGTGGTGGGGCTGTAGATTAGCCCCCTCCAGATCCTCGTACTAGATCGCCAAATATTCGTGGCGCAGCTGTTCGTTATCCAGCACCTCTTTGGCGGTGCCATCAAACACCACCCCGCCGGTATCCAGAATAACCGCGCGGTCTGCCAACTTTAGGGCCGCCACCGCGTTTTGTTCCACGATAATGGTGGTGATGCCTTGCTCGCGGATCAGTTTCAGGGTCTTTTCGATTTCCTGAACGATCACGGGCGCTAGACCCTCGTAGGGTTCATCCAGCAACAACAATTTGATGTCGCGCGCCAAGGCGCGCCCGATTGCCAGCATCTGTTGCTCACCGCCAGAGAGGGTTGTGCCCTCTTGTTTGCGCCGCTCGCCCAGACGCGGGAACAGTTCGTAGATGCGTTCAATTGTCCAACCGATGGGTTTTTCAATCTGGGCCAATTGCAGGTTCTCTTCCACGGTTAGGCCCTGAATGATGCGGCGATCCTCGGGTACCAATGCTATGCCCGCCTGTGCCGCCTGATAGGCCTTCATGTGGTGCAGCGGCTGATGGTCCAGCCAGATTTCACCGCGATGCACCGCCGGATCATCAAGGCGTGCCAGCGCGCGTAGGGTGGATGTTTTGCCCGCCCCATTTCGCCCAAGCAAGGCCAGAATTTCGCCTTCGTGCACATTGATCGATACGCCCTGCACGATATAGCTCTCGCCATAGTAGGCGTGGATGTCATGGGCAGAAAAGTAGACCGGTTTTGAGGGTTCTTTGTTGTCAGAAGTATTTGTCATCTTATCCGCCTTATACTTGTGCTTCGCCAAGGTATGCTTCTTTTACCTTAGGGTGGCCTTTGATGTTTTCGGGCAGATCTTCGACGATCACGGTGCCCTGTGCCAGAACCGATATTTTTTGCGCCAGCGAAAACACCACGCCCATGTCATGTTCGATAATTGCCATGGTGATTTTCAGCCGCTCTTGAATGGTTTTCAACAGTTCGATTGTGCTTTCTGTATCGGCCCGTGCCATGCCGGCGGTGGGCTCGTCTAGCAACAGCAGTTTTGGTTGCTGAGACAGGCACATCGCCATTTCAAGGCGACGTTTATCACCGCGAGACATGGAAGATGCGATCATATCCCGCTTGTCGATCAGGTTAACATCCACCAGCATTTCCTCGGCGCGTTCACGGATATCCTGTTCAGAGTGCACACGATTTAATGCATTCAGGGTAAAGGCCCCATCTCGTTTGGCAAAACAGGGGATCATCACGTTTTCAAACACCGACAATTCAGAAAAAATTTCCGGCGTCTGAAACACGCGGCTAACCCCCACCTGATTGATCTCGTGGGGTTTAATCCCCAACAGGGATTGGCCATTGAACATGACCGTCCCTGTATCGGGCACCAGTTTGCCCACGAAACAGTTTAACAGGGTTGATTTACCCGCACCGTTAGGGCCGATGATGGCGTGGATTTTGCCTTCTTCGATATCCAAGTTCACATTCTGGAGGGCCTTCAGCCCGCCAAAGCTCTTGTTTACGTTATTTACTTCTAGAATTCCCATCTGCCGCTCCTATTCTGCAGGTGTCGTTTTGGCAGAAGAGGTTTTCCCTTTTGCGCGGCGGTTTTTCCACCAATTGCCGATGCGTTGCGCGCCCTCCATCAGGCCACCCGGCAAGAAGATAACAATCGCCATGAACAACAGGCCAAGCGTTAGGTGCCAGCCCTTGCCCACGAAAAAATGCAACACCCAGACAATGGCGTTTTCCAAACCATCAGGCAGGAATGCAAACCAGCCGTGCAGAACGGTTTCATTGATCTTTGAGAAAATATTCTCGAAATATTTGATGAAGCCCGCGCCCAGCACTGGCCCGATAAGCGTACCAGCGCCGCCAAGGATTGTCATTAATACGATCTCGCCCGATGCTGTCCATTGCATCCGTTCGGCACCGGCCAAAGGATCCATAGAGGCCATCAAACCACCGGCCAAACCAGCATACATGCCAGAAATAACAAAGGCCGCCAACGTATAGGGCCGTGTATTGATCCCCGTATAGTTCAGACGCGTTTGGTTGGTTTTAATCGCGCGCAACATCAACCCGAAAGGCGAGCGGAAAATCCGCAAAGACATATAAAAGGCCGCAATCAAAAACAGCGCACAGATATAGTAGCCGATGTTGAACTGAAACGCCCAAGGTCCGATATCCAACGTAAAGGTATCCTGCATCTTTAACCCAAACAGATGCGGCACAGCTATTGAGTTTTCATTCATGAAAACCTGTGGATCATCCGCATACACCTGTAGGCCGGTTTCGCCATTGGTCAGCGGCGTTAGCACCGAATAGGCCATAGCAAAGGACATCTGGGCAAAGGCCAGTGTTAGGATCGAGAAATAGATACCAGAGCGGCGCAGGCTGATATAACCGATCAACAGCGAGAATATCCCCGCGACGATAACCGATAGGATCAGGCCTGGTATGATATTCATGCCCAATAGTTTGAACATCCAAACCGCGGAATAGGACCCCACACCCAAAAAGGCCGCGTGACCAAAAGACAGGTAGCCCGTTAGCCCAAACAGGATGTTAAACCCAATGGCCAGCACCCCGAAATATGCGAAGCGTTGCATTAAATCGGGGTAGCCCGCGTTGAATTGCGCCATGGCTGACCCTTCTGGGAAGGGATTCAACAGGAAGGGTGCCGCGATGGCGATAAAGATGACAAACAGCAGGGTGCGCTTGTCTGATTTTGCAAGAGATTTCATTTATTCCTCCATTACGCCAGCTTTGCCCATCAAACCGCGTGGTCTGGTTAGCAAGACGATAATGGCCACTAGATAGATGATGATTTGGTCGATTGAGGGTAGGTAGATCGCCTCGAAGAAGGATTTAACCACATTCATAGAAGCAAAACTTTCTAGAATACCCAGCATAAATCCTGCCGCGACTGCGCCGGGTAAAGAACCCATGCCGCCCACAACAACAACCACGAATGAGATAACCAAGAATTGCATACCCAATTCATAGGAGGGTGGCTTGATCGGGGTGTACATCACCCCCGCCAGCCCCGCGACCACAGCCGCGATAGCAAACATGATGGTAAAACGGCGATCGATATTAATACCCAGCAGGCCCACCGTCTCGCGATCCGCCATGCCAGCACGCACAACCATCCCAAAGGTCGTAAACCGCAGAAAGGCAAAAATCGCTCCGATAATTCCAAGTGCAAAGAAGAAGTAAACTATGCGCCAAGTGGGATAGGCCAGTTGCCCTGCCCCCATACCAAACATCGCCCCAATATCAGAAACCCCCGCCAATGAATCCGGTGCCGGCACCTGAATTTCCGTTGCGCCAAAATTGGTTTTGACGATTTCGCCAATTACAATAGCCAGACCAAAGGTCACCAAAATTTGGTCTGCATGGGGACGTTTGTAGAAATGTTTAATCAGACCACGTTCCATCGCATAGCCGATTAGCAACATAACGGGTATTGAGAACAGCAGCGCCAAAGGAACCGCCCAATCTATAATGGTCATACCCGCGCTTTCGCCGAACCATTCCACCACATAGGGTGTTTTAACCTTGGCTGGATTACCCAGAAAATCCACCTTGGTCGGATCGATTGTTATTTTGGATAGCCCGATAATATGTTGCAATGTAACGGCGCAAAACGCCCCTACCATAAACAGCGCACCATGGGCGAAATTCACCACCCCCAGTGTGCCGAAAATCAGCGTAAGGCCCAGCGCGATCAACGCGTATGCGCTGCCTTTGTCCAGACCATTTAGAATTTGTAGAAGGAGTGCATCCATGTCCCGTATACCTTGTCTTCCTCGGATTTGCGCGGTGCAATCCGGTGCAAGGTCGCGGCGCAAAAACGCCACGACCGCGATTTAAAGATTTGATTATGCGCCCGAGTTACATGCGCCCAGATTACCGCCCGCAAACATTGGGTGATCTGGTGCGTATTCAACCTGTGCTCGGGGGGTGATTTCCACAACTTCCAGAACATCAAATTCAGAGGTTGGGTTCTCTTTACCCTTCACCACCAATACATCCTTGAAGCACTGGTGATCTTCGGCGCGGTACTCGGTTGGGCCATTGCCCAAGCCGTCGAATTTGAAGCCCTCTAGAGCCTCGGCTACGCCGCATGGGTTAAAGGTGCCGGCACGCTCACATGCATCCGCATATAGCAGGGTTTGCACGTATGTTGTGTGCGCCGCCTGTGAAGGTGGGAAGCCGTACTTCTCGCCAAAGGATTTAACGAATGCCTTTGTACCTTCATCCGTTAGCGACCAGTGCCAGTTGGTAGAGCCAAAGATTCCTTTGACGTTTTCACCCGCACCACGTGCCATTAGGCGAGAGTACAATGGAACAACGATTTCGAAGTTCTTGTTGTTCACAACCTTGTCACGCAGGCCGAATTGAACCGCAGAGGTCAACGAGTTGATCATGTTTCCGCCGTAGTGATTCAGCACCAAAACATCAGCACCAGAGTTCAACACAGGCGCCACATAGGACGAGAAGTCTGTGGTGGCCAGTGGTGTCAGCACGTTGTTCACGGTATTCCAGCCCTTGGCCTCGGTTGCAGCAGCAATCGATTCTTGCTGTGTCCAACCCCATGTGTAATCAGCCGTTAGGTGATAGGCATTACGGTCTTTGCCGTAACGTGCCTCTAGCACCGGTGCCAAGGCGGCACCTGACATGTAACCATTAAAGAAGTGGCGGAAGCCATTGGCCTTCTTATCCTTACCGGTTGTATCATTTGAGTGTGTCAAACCGGCCATAAAGATAACGCCAGCTTCTTGGCATAGGCCCTGCACCGCAATCGCCACACCAGAAGAAGAGCCACCAGTGATCATCACTGCCCCGTCTTTTTCAATCATGGATTTTGCAGAGGCACGCGCTGCATCGGATTTGGTTTGCGTATCACCTGTTACATATTCCACCTTTTTGCCAAGGATACCGTTACCCTTTAGCTCTTTGGATGAGAATGTGTTCATCATGCCGCCATCGCCGCCGCCATTCAGATGCTCAACGGCCAATTGATAGGCGCGCAACTCGTCCGCACCCTCGTCCGCATATGGGCCAGTTTGTGGAACATTAAAGCCCAGCGTAACCGAGCCGCCTGTCGGGGCATTTGTATAGGCCGCCACAGGGCTTGTGATCAATGTAGGCATCGCCAAACCGGCGCCAGCAATGGCAGTGGTTTTCAAAAGCCCACGTCGTGTAAAGTTAGACATAGATATCCTCCCTAGTTCTGTCCGCAGGTTGCCTCCTCGCAACATACGCCAGTGTCCAATAGACCTCTTTACGCTACGGCAAAATGAAAGTTATTCAACAACTACTTGTTTATTAACGCTTTTTTTGTAAATTCTAATCATTTGCAATTCCCAATAATGTAAATTAATTTACACATAACCCCAAGATGTTTGATTTTGCAGGAGAAATATCCATGGCCAGAACTCTCTTAGGCACCCGCATCCGCGAAGCACGCCGCGCGAAGAGATTAACCCAAAAGGATCTTGCACGTATTGCGGGTATATCTGCATCCTACCTAAACCTGATCGAACACAACCGCCGCGGAATCGCCGGGAAAACCCTGCTATCGTTGGCGAATGCACTGGAAATTGATCAGAGCCTGCTGTCAGAGGGATCGGATCGCGCGTTGGTGGATCGCGTGAAGAAAGCCGCCCTTTCGGCCAGCCACCTAAAGCCGGAAACCGAGCGCACCGAGGAGTTTACCGCCCGCTACCCCGGTTTTGCGCGGCTGGTGGCGCGCCTACAGGATCAACAGGAACAACAGCAGGAAAACTTTGCCGCATTAGCGGATCAAATGCACAATGACCCCTTCTTTGCCGAATCGATCCATTTGATGCTGTCCAACATCACGGCCATTCATTCCACCGCCGATATTTTGGCCAGCATGCCTGATATACCGCGCGATCAATCTCAGCGGTTTTTGCAAAACCTTCTGTCCGAAAGCGCACGCCTGTCTGAAACCGCTAGTGATGTCTTGGATCATTTTGAGCCAAGCTCTGATGCGCAGGTGGCCAGCCCCGACAACGCGCCATTTGATACATTGCTAGAGCAGCATCATTTCTACCTAGAGCCCCTGGAGCAAGGCCGCGAGAGTGTTGCCGAAATGGTAGAAAAACTGGCCGTTCCCGCGGCCCTACAGATCCAGACCAAGGCCTCGTTGCAATCCTATGTGGATATGGCAACCACCCTGCCAATCCAACCATTTTTGGAAACAGCGCAGGCCCATCATTTCGATGCGCTTAGCATCGCCTCGGACATGGGGGTCGCGTTGCCCTTGGTGATGTTTCGATTGGCCCATATGCCCCAGGCGCCGGATATGCCACGGTTTGGGCTGTTGCAATGCGATGGGTCTGGGGCGGTTTTATACCGCAAACAATTACCGGTGTTTGCGCTGCCACGGTTTGGAGGGGCCTGTCCGCTATGGCCGATTTACCGCAGCGCCTCGCAGCCCACCCAGCCCATTGCCGCATTTATAGATCTGCCCAGCGGCGAGCGCCTGTTTACTCTTAGCTATTCCTACCCAACCGAAGTGGCGCAGATCGGCATGCCGGCGCAATCTGAAAGCATTATGTTGTTCACTGCCGACTACGCCCTGATTGACGGGTTGAAATCCCTACCACAGCTATCCGTTGGTATGCAATGTGCGGTCTGCCCACGCCAAAAATGCAGTGCTCGGCGCTCGGCCTATTTACTAGATAAATAAACACCGTTTGACCTGTGGCAAAATCCAGCTAGGTTGAAACTGCACATATTTTGGGAGGAATCTGTGTCTAAGTCCGTAGCTATTATCGAAGACGAACCCTTCATCGTAGAGGCGCTGACATTTCTTTTAGAGCGCGCCGGTCTTACTGTGCGATCCTTTGCCAATGGCGCAGGATCGATTGAATTTATTCAGCAGGTCACACCCGATTTGGTGATATTGGACATCATGCTGCCCAATATATCCGGCATGGAGATTTTAGAAAATATTCGCAATAATCAAGGCCTTAAGAGGCTTCCCGTATTGATGCTAACCGCCAAGGGACAGAAAAGGGACCGCAAAGCGGCGATCGATGCGGGGGTAGATTTATTCATGACCAAGCCATTTTCGAATGACGAACTGGTGGCCTCGGTTCTGGATTTACTGGATTCATGAGCGCGAAAAACGCCATAACCCCCAGCCAAAAGCGCGATGAAAATCGCCGCAATGCGCGCAAGAAATCCGAGATTTCAATTGGTATGACAATCGCTGGTGTGATCCTTTGGGTAACGCCGATGGTCAACATTTTTACAACCGAGGGAGCCAACCCATCAATATTTGCGCTGTTGGTTTATGTCTTTGGCGCATGGGCGGCGCTCATCTTGGGGGCATTTTTCGTATCCCGCATGTTGATCTCGCAGATGGCGGATGACTGATGCTCAGCTTTAATCTGATTGCGACCATTTGTTTGGTCTATGTGATCCTGTTGTTTATCGTGGCGGCCGTGGCCGAGCGGCGCGCCAAACAAGGGCGCTTGGGGATCCTGAAATCTCCTATAATATATACGCTATCCCTATCGGTTTATTGCACCGCATGGACATATTATGGCTCGGTTGGGTCAGCGGCGCGCAACGGGTTTGAATTTCTATCCATCTATCTGGGGCCAACGTTGGTGTTTGTGGGCTGGTGGTGGTTTTTGCGCAAACTGGTGCGCATTGGGCGAACCCAGCGCATCACATCAATCGCTGATCTGATCTCTTCGCGCTATGGCAAAAGCAATGTTTTGGCGGTGATTGTCACCCTTTTGGCGGTGCTTGGTTCAACCCCTTATATTGCGCTTCAGCTGCAATCTCTGACGCTAAGTTTTGCTGTATTTACCGAAGGGCCAACAGAGGCGGGCCCCGCGATTACGGCGCTGTTTATAGCGCTTGGGTTGGCTGCCTTTATCATTGTGTTTGGCACGCGCAATCTGGATGCAAACGAGCGCCACCACGGCGTGGTCACGGCCATCGCCATGGAGGCGATTGTGAAATTAGTGGCTCTTGTGGCGGTGGGGATATTTGTGGTCTGGGGGGTATCGGATGGGCCGGCGAACACGCTGACATTGATGGAGCAACGCATCCCCCAGCAACAGGGTCTGTTTGCTCCACGCTGGGTGACGCTTACGTTTTTATCCGCCACCGCGATCATCTGCCTACCGCGGATGTTTCAGGTGATGGTGGTTGAAAACACCGCCGAGCGCCATCTGGCCACCGCCAGCTGGGCGTTCCCGCTGTATCTATTTTTGATGTGTGTTTTTGTATTGCCCATTGCGGCAACGGGTCTGCATATTCTACCCGAGGGATCAAACCCTGATCTGTTTGTTTTGACCATACCGCTAGCCGAGAACCGCGAAAGCCTAGCCGCGCTGGCATTTCTGGGCGGATTTTCCGCATCTACATCCATGGTGATTGTGGCGGCCATTGCCCTATCCACCATGGTATCCAACCACATCGTTTTGCCGCTGTGGCTATACCGATCACAGCGCAAAAACCCCCAGAGCGACGATATCCGCACCGTGCTGTTACGATCACGCAGGATCAGCATCGCGGGGATTTTGGCTCTTGGGTATTTCTATTTCATCCTGACGGGGGGCACATCTGCGTTGGCATCGATCGGGTTGATAGCCTTTCTGGGGGTTGCACAGGTATTGCCATCGCTGGTGGGGGGGATGTTCTGGCAAAACGCCACGCGCATTGGCGCGATTTCGGGGATTACTGTTGGGTTTTTTCTCTGGGCCTATACGTTGTTTTTGCCCAGCTTTGGCGGGGATTTCATCCTATCGCAGGCGGTGCTGGATAACGGGCCGCTGGGCATCGAATTTCTACGCCCGCAGGCGCTGTTTGGCACAGATATTTCGGATCCCTTGATCCATGCGGTGTTTTGGTCGATGTCCGCCAATACTGTGGTATTTGTTCTATGCTCGCTGCTAAGCACCCCCAGACCGCTAGAACAGCTACAGGCGCTGCAGTTCATCAATGTCTATGGTCAACAGTCAGGGCGGCGCACCCTAAATCAGGCAGCCACGCGCGATGATCTGTTTATTCTGGCCCAGCGGATATTGGGGCGCAATCATGCTGCCCGCCTGTTTGATCAGCTGGATCACGATGTGGAAATCGATACTGAGTTCATGGAATTGCTCGAGAAGGAATTCTCGGGGTCTGTTGGTGCGGCGACGGCCCACACCATGATCAGCCAAGCGGTGGGCGGCAAGGATATATCGGTAGAGGATTTGATCGCCGTGGCCGATGAGACCGTGCAGGTGATCGAATATTCCACCCAATTGGAAGAGCAGTCAAAACAGCTCACCAAAACCGCGGAAGAATTGCGCGCGGTGAACACCCGCCTAACAGAGCTAAGCGCACAGAAGGATGACTTCCTAAGCCAAGTCAGCCATGAGTTGCGTACACCCATGACCTCGATCCGCAGTTTTTCTGAAATTCTACGCACAGGGCAAAATTTGGATCAGGCCCAGCGAGAGCATTTCTCGAACGTGATTAACGAAGAGAGCCAACGCCTGACCCGCCTGCTGGATGAAATCCTTGATCTCAGCTTTCTGGAAAGCGGCAAGGTTCAACTGAACATGCGCCGCCATTCTGTGACCGGGGTGATGGATCGCGCCCTACAGGCCACCCAGCAAATTAGCCAAGCGGCCAACGCAGAAATCCATGTGGCCGGCCCAGCCCTAGGCGCGCGGTTTGATACGGATTCGGATCGGCTGGCACAGGTGTTTATCAACCTGATCACCAACGCGATCAAATATTCAGACAAAGATGTGCCCGTGCTGAATATCGATTGCCGCAGGGCCAAAGGCGATATCCGCATCACATTCCATGACAATGGCCCAGGCATCCCGCGTGCGGATCGCGAGCGCATCTTTGACAAATTTGCCCAACTTCAGCGCAACAAGGCCGGCAGTGGCGTGGGCCTTGGGCTGGCGATCAGCAAAGAGATTGTAAAGAACCTTGGCGGCACCCTAGAGGTGGTGGGCAGCAAAACAGGCGCCAAATTCAGCGTGCGCCTGCCGCTGGGCTAGGGCCATTTGGCCTCGGGGGGCATAGACATCAAGACCGCCGCCGGATCATGGCCGGATTGCAACCCAAAATGCGTGCCGCGATCATAGACCAGATTAAATTCTGCGTAGCGGCCGCGCTTAATCAGCTGGGTCTCGCGGTCGGCATCTGTCCAGCTCTCGCTGCGGCGTTTGTTGGTGATGGGCAAAAAGGCATCAAGAAACCCACGGCCCACATCACGCGTAAATGCAAAATCTGCATCCCAGTTACCGCTGTTCAGATCATCATAGAAAATCCCGCCGACACCGCGCGGCTCGTTCCAATGCTTGATCATAAAATACTCATCCGCCCATGCCTTGAATTTAGGATAATATTCGGGGTCATGCTTGTCACAGAACTGGTTCAGCACCTTATGAAATGCCGCCGTGTCCTCTGGGTACTCGATCATCGGATTTAGATCCATACCACCGCCAAACCAATGGGCAACGGGTGTCCAGAACATACGGGTGTTCATATGCACCGCAGGGGTTTTGGGGTTGTTCATATGCGCCACCAACGAAATGCCCGAGGCCCAGAAAATTGGGTTATCAGCAAGGCCGGGGATATCTTTGCGCGCGGCCATGGCCTTGATCATCATCGGCGAAAGGGTGCCGTGCACGGTGGATATATTCACCCCCACCTTCTCAAACAGCCGCCCGCCACGCATCACAGACATCAGCCCACCGCCGCCAGCGCCACCATCGCGCTGTGTCTCGCGTAGCTCAAATCGCCCCGCCGCGCGATCTGATAGCGGCCCTGTGGTATGGCTATCTTCCAGCGCTTCAAAAGCCGTGCAGATTTCATCGCGAATGGTACGAAACCAGTCAGAGGCCTGCGTTTTGTGATTTTCGGTGATGGTGCTCATGGTTTTGCCTTTCATTTGCGCCATTAAATTAGGGTTTTGTATGCAAAACATCCATCCCTAATGCTTGTCATTTATCCTAGAATAGCGCATCTGAGGTATGCAGATATTTCTTGGGGCGAAATTATGGATATAATGATACCAGTTTGGGTAGATAACCAATTGATTCCTATGGAAAAACTAAAGGCGCATCAGCTAGGAGTAAAGCACAAGGCGGTGTCGGTTTTCCTAACCAACGGTGGCAAAATATTGCTACAACAGCGCGCGCTGGGTAAATATCACACGCCGGGCATGTGGGCCAACAGCTGTTGCACCCACCCCCATTGGCAAGAAGATAGCATGGCCTGCGCCCAGCGCCGCCTGCAAGAAGAGCTGGGGATCATTCAGGACACCCTCACCTATGTGAAAACCGCAGAATACCGCGCCGATGTTGGCGGTGGCCTGATCGAACACGAGGTGGTGGATATTTATTGGGGCGAGATGCCGGATCCAGAGGCCTATGCCCTGAACCCAGACGAGGTGAACGCCATTGCGTGGCACAGCCTAGATGACATCAGAGCGTTGATCGCCCAACAACCACAGCAATTTACCCCGTGGCTGAAGATTTATCTAGATCAGCATGCGGATTTCCTAGCCGATCTAGCCTAGCCGTAGCTGGCCACTGATGTGCCGGCCAATGCCGTGGTGTTCAACAGCCCGCGCGCGGTGACCGAGGGGGTCACAATATGGGCACGGTTGCCCATACCCATCAAGATCGGCCCAACCTCTAGCCCGCTGGACACTTCTTTCAGAATGTTACGCGTGGCACCGGATGCATCAGAATTGCCGTAGATCAAAACATTCGCCTTGGCCTTCATCCGCGCATTGGGGAACAGGCGCTGGCGCAATGCGGGATCCAAAGCGGTGTCCGAGTGCATTTCGCCCTCGTATTCGAAATTCAAATCCATCGTATCCAGAATTTTCAGCGCGGCGCGCATGTTCACGCCTGTGTTGCTGTCTAGGTTGCCAAACTGCGAGGAAGAGCACAGCGCGATTTTAGGCTCTACCCCAAAGCGGCGCGCATGGCGTGCGGCGGCAATGACGATATCCACAATTTTCTGCGCATCTGGCTCGTTGTTCACGTGGGTATCTGCCACGAACAAGGGCCCGTCCTCTAGGATCATCGCAGAGAGTGCGCCAATTGGGCTAAGCCCATCACGACCCAGAATTTGGTTGATGTATTTCATATGCCATTTGTATTGGCCAAATGTGCCACAGATCAGGCTGTCTGCCTCGCCGCGGTGCACCATGACCGCGCCGATGGCGGTGGTGTTGGTGCGCAGGATTGCCTTGGCTGTATCAGGGGTTACGCCATCACGTTCCATTAGCCGATGGTAGCTTGTCCAATATTCGTGGAAGCGCGGATCGTTTTCGGGATTCACGATATCAAACACCTCTAACGGATTGATCGTTAGGCCGATTTGTTCGCACCGGTGCACAATCACCTCTGGGCGGCCAATCAGAATGGGCGTATCCACCGATTCTTCGATAATGGCATTGGCGGATCGGATCACGCGCGTGTCCTCGCCCTCGGCATATACAATGCGACGATGCGAGGTACGCGCGGCACTAAACACCGGGCGCATGATCATGGCGGTTTTGTTAATCGATGCATCCAGTTTGGCCGCATAGGCATCCAGATCAACAGGGCGGGTGGCAACACCCGTTTCCATGGCCGTACGCGCCACGGCCAGCGCCACAACGGATAACAGGCGCGGGTCAAAGGCCTTGGGGATCAGATATTCTGGGCCAAAGATCAGCTTTTCATCCACATATGCGGCGGCGGTTTCAGCGGTGGAGTAGGTGCGGGCCAATTCGGCAATGGCATTGGCACAGGCAACCTTCATCTCCTCGTTAATTTCGGTCGCCCCGACATCCAATGCACCGCGGAAAATAAACGGGAAGCACAGCACATTGTTCACCTGGTTCGGGATATCCGAGCGGCCGGTGGCCAGAATGGCGTCGGGGGCCACCCTGCGGGCCTCTTCTGGCATAATTTCTGGTGTCGGGTTTGCCAACGCGAAAATGATCGGCTGAGGTGTCATGGATTTCACCATTTCCGGCGTCAGAACATTGGGGCCAGATAGGCCTAGAAACAGATCTGCACCCTCGACGATATCCGCCAGATTTTCTAGGTCGGTATCTTGGGCATAGACTTCCTGTTGGGGGGACATTGGCTCAGAGCGGCCCTTGCGGATCACACCGGAACGATCAGCCAGCCAGATATTTTCAACCCGAACCCCAAGGTTTACCAGCATGTTTAGGCAGGCAATGCCAGCCGCCCCGCCACCTGCCGATGCGACCTTGATTTTGTCAAATGATTTACCCGTTAGCTTCATTGCGTTTACGGCAGCAGCGGCAACCACAATTGCGGTACCGTGTTGATCATCATGGAACACGGGGATGTTCATCTGTTTGCGACACAGGTCTTCGACAATGAAGCAATCCGGGGCCTTGATATCCTCAAGGTTAATCGCGCCAAATGTAGGCTCTAGGGCGGTTACGATATTGGCAAGTTTGACAGGGTCGGTTTCGTTCACCTCGATATCAAAGCAATCGATACCGGCGAATTTCTTGAACAGAACCGCCTTACCTTCCATCACTGGTTTAGAAGCCAGTGCACCAATATCACCCAAGCCCAAAACCGCAGTACCATTAGAAATCACAGCCACCATATTGCCCTTGGCGGTATAGCGCACAGCATCGGCGGGGTTGGCGGCAATTTCCATACAAGCATCCGCTACACCGGGGCTATAGGCACGCGACAGATCGCGACCATTGGCCATTGGTTTGGTTGGGCGGATTTCCAGCTTACCTGGGTTTGGATACTCGTGATAATCCAGCGCCTTTGAGCGAATATCACCAGTTTTGGATTTCTGTGCCATGTTACTACCCCTTGGATTAGAGGTCGATGCATAACGATTTATGCGACCATTTTAAAGCCCATTTTGCGTTGGCGTCATTGGTTACGCTATCGGCGATTGCATCACATGGGGCTGATGGTGGAAAAGCGGCGCAGGGTAATTGCGCCGCTTTTCTTTGAAAAACCTATGGCGTTAGAACAAGCCGTCGATTTGGTTATCTGCGTTCAGGCAAATTGCCTCGGATGAGGGTACGCGCGGCAGGCCGGGCATGGTCATTATTTCCCCGCAAACCACAACGATAAATCCAGCACCAGCGCTTAGACGCACCTCGCGGATCGGCAGCGAATGCCCCGTGGGCGCGCCGCGCAGGTTTGGATCCGTAGAGAAGGAATATTGGGTTTTGGCCATACAGACCGGCAGATCACCATAGCCCTGCTCTTCCCAATCCTTTAATTGGCTGCGGATCTTTTTGTCCGCCAGCACCTCGTCGGCGCGGTAGATACGCTTGGCGATGGTTTCTATTTTTTCCATCAGGCGCATATCATCAGGATAAATCGGCGCAAAGTTGGCCATATCTGCATCAGCGATTTCCGCAACCCGTGTGGCCAAATCAGCAGATCCTTCGGAACCAAATTCCCAATGTTTAGATAGAATTGCCTCGGAACCCTGTGCGGCAACAAATTCCTTGATCGCATCTACCTCGGCATCTGTATCGGTAACGAAATGGTTTATGGCGACCACCACAGGCACACCAAATGATTTCAGGTTCTCGATGTGGCGGCCCAAATTTGGGCAACCATCCCGCACGGCAGCTACATTTTCTGTGCCCAGATCGGCCTTGGCTACGCCGCCGTTCATTTTCATCGCCCGCACTGTGGCCACCAAGACCACGACACTGGGGGCCAGATCGGCCTTGCGACATTTGATGTTCATGAATTTCTCGGCACCCAGATCAGCACCAAAGCCAGCCTCGGTAACGACGTAATCTGTCAGTTTCAGCGCAGTCTTGGTGGCCACAACAGAATTACAACCATGGGCGATATTGGCAAACGGGCCGCCATGCACGAAGGCTGCGTTGTTTTCCAGCGTTTGCACCAGATTTGGTTGCATCGCATCCTTTAGCAAGACTGTCATGGCTCCATCGGCCTTGATATCGCGGCAATAGACGGGGGTACGATCACGACGATAGGCCACGATGATATCACCCAGACGTTTTTCCAGATCTTGCAAATCCAGCGCCAAGCACAGAATCGCCATCACCTCGGAAGCAACGGTGATGTCAAAACCTGCCTGACGTGGGAAGCCATTTGGTACGCCGCCCAGCGAGGTTACGATATCGCGCAATGCGCGGTCGTTCATGTCCATTACCCGTTTCCATGTTACACGACGCTGGTCAATTTCCAGCTCGTTGCCCCAATAGATGTGGTTGTCGATCATTGCCGATAGCAGATTATGCGCGGATGTAATGGCATGAAAATCGCCGGTGAAATGCAGGTTCATGTCCTCCATCGGCACCACCTGTGCCATGCCGCCGCCCGCAGCACCGCCCTTCATTCCAAAACACGGGCCAAGGGATGCCTCGCGGATACAGATCATGGCATTTTTGCCAATGCGGTTCAGCCCATCGCCCAAGCCGACGGTAGTGGTGGTCTTACCCTCGCCTGCCGGTGTCGGATTGATGGCAGTGACCAAGATCAGCTTGCCTGATTTATTCTTTTTGGATTGTTCAATAAACTCTGCGGAAATCTTGGCCTTATCATGGCCATAGGGTACCAAATCTTTCTCGCTGATACCCAGTTTTTTACCAATTTCTTGGATCGGTTTTTTGTTGGCCTCGCGGGCGATTTCAATGTCTGTTTTATATGCCATTTTTGCTGTCCTTCGTGGCCGAATTCATAAATGCGTTTGGGCGTGCTCTGATGCCCCGCCTCTGAGGGTGGCACTATTTAAATGCTCCTAGTAGTCAAAAACAGACATATTACCGCCCTGTTGCGTTGTTTGGCGTTGTTGAGGCGGGAATATGGGGGCTAGGGCGGGTTGTGGGTGCGAATCATTTTGCCGCCCCTACCGCACCTGATGCCAAGATCTGCGCCAGCTCTTCACCAGAGTATCCCAATACATCCTCTAGGATTTCTGTAGTATGCTCGCCCAATAGTGGCGAGCGCGTAACCTCGACAGGGCTATCCGACAATTTTATAGGGCAGCCAACAGATAGGTATTCGCCCCGTTCTGGATGGGGCACATTGACCAAGGTGCCAGAGGCGTACAGCCCGTCGTCCTCGGCGATTTCCTTCATTGATAAGATCGGCCCCACCGGAATATCGTGGGGGTTGCACATGTCCATCACCTCAAATTTGGTTTTGGTCATTGTCCATTGTTCTATGCGCTCAAAAATCAGGTTTAGCTTGTCCAGCCGATCCGCCGGCTTGGCAAAGCCATCGGCGGTTTTCCAATTGGGCTCGCCGATTACATCACAAACCTTGTCCCAGATTGCCGCTTGAATAATAAAATAGGTATAAGCGTTGGGGTCCTGCTCCCAACCCAAGCACTTTAATATACGTCCGGGTTGTCCACCGCCGGAATCATTGCCCCCGCGCGGCGTTGCATCGCCAAAGGGAATGCCCTCGCCGTGCTGTGAATATTCCACAAGCGGGCCTTTTTGCAGGCGTTGTTGATCGCGCAGCTTCACCCGCACTAGGTTTAGAACCGAATCCTGCATTGCCGCCGATACGCGCTGGCCGCGGTTTGTTGTCTGGCGTTGATACAGCGCCGTTACGATGCCCAAGCACAGATGTAGCCCCGTACCGCTATCACCGACCTGAGCGGCGGTTACCAAGGGCAACCCGTCACGAAATCCCGTAGTAGAGGCAGAGCCCCCGACACATTGGGCCACGTTTTCATAGACCTTGCAGTCTTGGTATTTTCCTGGGCCGAAGCCTTTGATTGATGCCAGAATAATACGCGGGTTTATTTCCTGAATGCGTTCCCATGAAAACCCCATGCGATCCAATGCGCCAGGGGCAAAGTTTTCCACCAAGACATCGCATTCCTCGATCAAGCGTGTCAGCACCTTTTTGCCAACTTCATCTTTGGAATTCAGCTCGATCGAGCGTTTGTTATGATTAAGCATCGTAAAATACAAACTGTCTGCACCAGGCACATCAACCAGCTGTTGGCGGGTGGCATCCCCCATGCCGGGGCGTTCTACTTTTAGGACATCTGCGCCGAACCAGCCCAGCATCTGTGTGCAGGTGGGGCCAGATTGAACATGGGTGAAATCGAGGACTTTGATACCGTCGAGGGCTTTCATAATAATATTCCTTCAGTTCATGTAAATTTTTGAACAAGCTTTTGGGGTTTTATCAAGCTTTAAATTATGTGATCACATATTCCTATTGCGTGATCACATTTACAACCAAGGTACAGATGCTACCATTCTCGCGCTGCAATCAAGGCGAATCCGTGTAGGGATCTAGGGGAGTTGTGAACTGTGGCGCGGTATAGGCCGCAAACGAAGAGCACACGGTGCGACAAATGAACACCCGCTTGGGATCTTGTCTACATTTGTTCTGATCGCGATCAATTCTCCCTCTGCTTTGGTTGATCTCTGGGGTAACCTGTTTCAGCAATTCGATCATTGGAAGAGTCCCCCCTAAGCCGCTGTTATTAAATTGTAAAAATGCGCCTCGATCTGCCTCATTTCACCGTTGATCGGTAATTAGAACTTTTAGCGCGCTTAATTTGTGATCACATACAGCCTAGGTTTCTGCTGTTCACCAGTAAGCACTGGTATAGCCGGGTCAAAATCGTTATTACCCCTATCTAAGTGAACTAAGTTGGACACATATTCGAAGTCGAGTACACTCAGGAGAGAGAGAATGAACATTCATGAATACCAAGCCAAACAGATCCTAAAGGGTTTTGGCGCACCGGTTGCGGATGGCGCGGCGATAACCGATATCACACAGGCTGAGGCCGCTATAAACTCCCTGCCCGGCCCTGTTTGGGTGGTAAAAAGCCAAATCCACGCAGGTGGCCGCGGCAAAGGTAAATTCGTAGAACTGCCCGAGGATGCCAAAGGCGGCGTACGCGTTTCATTCTCTGCCGAAGAAGCATTGGCCAACGTCAAAGAAATGTTTGGCAACACATTGGTAACCGCGCAAACTGGCCCAGCAGGCAAACAGGTAAACCGTTTGTATATCGAAGATGGCGCTGACATCGAAAGCGAATTGTACCTATCCATCTTGGTTGATCGTGAAACAGGTCAGACATCCTTCGTGGCCTCTACCGAGGGCGGCATGGACATCGAGGCCGTTGCCGAAGAAACACCAGAATTGATCCACACAATCGGCATTAGTGCCGCCGCGGGTTGCACGGACGCGGATGCGGCGAAAATCGCCGACGCCTATAAGCTAGAGGGTACTGCCCGCGAGCAGGGCATTGCATTGTTCAAGGTTCTGTACAAAGCATTCGTTGAAAAAGACATGGCCTTGCTGGAAATCAATCCGCTGATCGTGACCAAGAAAAACGACGTGCAGGTTTTGGATGCCAAGGTATCATTTGATGGCAACGCATTGTTCCGCCACCCAGACATCATGGAATACCGCGACGAGACAGAAGAAGACGCCAAAGAGATCGAGGCCTCGAAATACGATCTGGCCTATATCGCCCTAGATGGTGAAATTGGCTGTATGGTGAACGGTGCTGGTTTGGCCATGGCCACAATGGACATCATCAAATTATACGGCGCATCTCCTGCAAACTTCTTGGACGTTGGTGGTGGTGCCACAACAGAAAAGGTGACTGCCGCATTTAAAATCATCACATCCGACCCGAACGTAAAGGGCATTTTGGTGAACATCTTTGGTGGCATCATGCGCTGTGATGTCATCGCCGAGGGCGTGATCCAAGCGGTGAAAGACGTAGGTCTTGAGGTTCCATTGGTTGTTCGCCTAGAGGGCACCAAAGTTGCCGAGGGCAAGAAATTGATCAACGAAAGCGGCCTGAATGTAATTGCCGCCGACGATCTGGACGACGCCGCCCAGAAAATTGTTAAAGCGGTGAAAGGATAATATCATGTCTATCTTAATCAACTCAGACACTAAAATCATCGTTCAAGGCCTGACCGGAAAAACCGGTACATTTCATACAGAACAGGCATTGGCCTATCACGGTACGCAAATGGTTGCGGGTACGCACCCTAAAAAAGGTGGCACAGATTGGACAGCCGCCAGCGGCCAAGCATTGCCAATATTTGCATCCGTGGCAGAAGCCAAGGACGTAACAGGCGCGAGCGCATCTGTGATCTATGTACCCCCTGCCGGCGCCGCCGCCGCAATCGAAGAAGCGATTGATGCGGGCATCGAATTGATCACATGTATCACCGAAGGTGTGCCTGTGATGGATATGGTACGTGTTAAAGAAAAGCTGGATGCATCTAATTCTCGCTTGATCGGGCCAAACTGTCCCGGCCTTATGACACCTGATCAATGTAAAATCGGCATTATGCCCGGTTCTATCTTTAAAAACGGGTCTGTGGGTGTTTTGTCTCGCTCGGGTACATTGACCTACGAGGCCGTATACCAAACGACAGTTGCGGGTCTGGGTCAGACATCAGCCGTGGGTATTGGTGGTGATCCAGTTAAGGGTACGGAATTCATCGATATTTTGGAACTGTACCTAGCGGATGAAGCAACCAAGTCGATCATCATGATTGGTGAAATTGGCGGCAGCGCAGAAGAAGAAGCCGCGCAGTTCCTAATTGACGAAGCCAAGAAGGGCCGCAAGAAACCGGTGGTAGGCTTTATCGCGGGTCGTACAGCGCCTCCGGGCCGTACAATGGGCCATGCGGGCGCTGTTATTTCCGGCGGCAAAGGTGGTGCCGAGGACAAGATCGAGGCAATGAAAGCCGCAGGTATCTCTGTCTCTCCATCCCCTGCGAAACTGGGCGAAACACTGGTTGAATTGCTGAAGTAAATTCAACCCTACGCACAAAAAAGGGCGGCCAAACTGGCCGCCCTTTTCAATTCAGAGATACTAGAATTAGTATACAGAAGCGTTGTCGTCGTCGTCGTCGCTAGATGCGATAACAGCTGCAACAACTGCAACGATCAACAATGGGATCAGGATACCAGAAGAAGAAGAACCAGCTTCTTCAACTTTTACCATTTCTTCAACAGCTGGCTCAGTTAGTGTACCGGCGATAACTGCTGATGCAGATGCGATGAAACCGCCTGCGATCATAAGTGCTTTTTTCATTTTATTTTCCTAGATAGGTGAGTGTAGTCCGACTGTTATCGCAAAAATTCAAAATATAAAGTAAAAAAAATCACTTTTCGAAATATCCGTATTCATGTGTATTTATCTTGCAATAGTAGTCTATGGTGCCCAACACCACCGCCATACGCATCCCCGCGCTGCCAATTGCCAATCTGGCCTTTTTGGTATTCACCAAGAGCAATATCAGCCCCCGCGTTACATCCCCCAGCGCTAGAAAGATTTCGCGGCACAGACGCAATAGTACCTGTTTGGTGTAACTTGGCCCTGATCTATAGGGCCGCAAAATTTTATGATGCACACCCCAGCGGCGGCGATGGCGGCGAAATACGCTTGAAAACCGGTTTCGCTCGCCGTGCATTTCCTCGTAAACTATTGCCTCTGGCACAAAACAAATCTCGTGGTTTTGCTTTTCGATCCACACGAAAAAAGCCGTATCCTCACCACCAGAGGTGTTAAATCGTGGATCAAACCGATGGCCGATATCGTCGCTGTGATAAAGCTTTCGGTGGATCATGTAATTGCCCGTGGTATAGAATTCCGGCGCTGCACCCAGCTTGCGATTTGAGGTGATCCGATGCGGGACATACTTAGAAAAATCAGGGCCATAATTACAAGAAACCGCCCCGATAAAGGCCATGCAATCTGGCAGCTCTGTCACCGCCTGTTCGTATCGCACCAGCCAATCGGGGTGCAAAACCTCGTCGTCGTCCACCCCGCACATCCAATCCACATCCATCTTTTCCAACTCGGTGAAAATACGGTTGCGTGCATTCACCAGCCCCAGATTTGGCTCATGGGTATAGTGAAGCGGGAATGGGAAATCCAACGCCTTCAGCTCGGCCTCTAGTTTGGGTTCAACCTCGTTTTCAACCACCAGAACCGAAACCGTATAATAATCTTCTACGTAAAGATCAGCAATCGAACGTAGCAGGCGCAACAGCATCTCGCGTCGCCCATGACTACACAGCGCGATGCAAATAGATTTTCCGCGGAACGCGACTTTCTCAAATTTCATGCATGCCCCCTATTTCGCAATTCAGCCAATAAGAGCCTTTTACTGCCTTTTGCGATTTTCGGCTAGTCGGTGATTAACGGTACTGACGATTTCATCAACCATACTATTTTGCATGTTCAATGATCGCGCGATGGCCTGAACCAGCAAATCTACGCGTTCGATATGCTTGGCACCGGCGGCGATTGCCCGCGCGGCGCTGCTGGGTTTTAGCAACCCCTGCGCAGCACGGGCATATTTTTCAAATGGTACCTGATCGGCACTGTCCGCGCCCAGCGTTTGCGCCAGTTCATCCACCCAGACATACATCTTTTCCGAGGCGGCCAAATCAGCATGTACCGCATGCTGTATGGATTGTTCTCCTGCACGTAAAACACAGCGGTAATTCCCCGCCAACAACATTGACCATTTTGCCAAGGGTACAAACAGGCTATCGTGTAGGCGCAATTTTACCGGCACATCTTGGCCCTCGAAACGCAGATCAGCAATATCCGTAGCCAGCCGTTCCAGCAGCTCAGTATGGGTGGCGTTGCCAAATTTAGCAGCCTTGAAATTGGTCGGCAGACCAACGTGCAAAACATTGTTGGCCTCTTGGGGTGGGCGAAATGCCTGCGGGTCTGGACTGCACAGGCTGATTAGGTCTGGATCAAAATCGCGCCAAATATCAGGGGCGCTATAGCAAGATTCCAAATCGATATCACGCAAGGCCTGAATGCGATTTAAATAGGCAAGGGGGGGCATATTCATAATCGACAGGCAAGGTTTTTTGCTCTGCGCGATGCGCCCCATCAGCGCCCGCACATTTGGGGCGCTGTACTGTGGTTCTTGCATTGCGAATGCAATCAGATCGTAATCCATTGGCATCGCCGCATCAGGTGTCGTGGCATCCACAGTTCCTGCCAGATTTTGCGATAGGATTTGCCGATGTTGATTTTCACCGCGTAACTTTAGCCGCACCTCTGTCCCATGGGTATTAATCAGATGCGCCGTTTCCTCGCGGCAAATCAGTGTAACATCATGCCCTGCCATCAACAATTTTGTCGACAACAGCGAGCCATAAGACGCCCCAAGTATCAGAATTTTCATGCGGCATCCCTCTGGCAGTTCACCACCAGATTAGCTGATCAGCGCGCATAGCGCATCCCCCATCTTCGCGCTATTCTGCTGCGCTGATCGCCTGTTCCGCCGGCGCTACACGACAGGCGGCGAACTTAAACTCTGGGATTTTGCCATAAGGATCCAATTTAGGATTTGTCAAAACATTTGCCGATGCCTCGACATAGGCAAAGGGCACAAAGACCATATCCTCGGATACCGCACGGTCAGCGCGCGCCATAATCTGAATCGCACCGCGGCGTGTTTCGATGGTGATCATATCGCCCGCCTTTACCCCCATTTTGCGCAGGGTTTTGGGGTGTAGGGATGCATTTGCCTCTGGCTCGGCCCAGTCCAACACCGATGCGCGGCGCGTCATTGATCCTGTATGCCAATGCTCCAGCTGACGCCCTGTGGTTAAGATCATAGGGAAATCTGCATCCGGCACCTCTGCGGGGGCAGTTACCTGTGCGGGGGTAAAACGTGCCCGCCCATCTGAGCGTGGGAAACCGTCGCCAAATACAATCGGTTGCCCCGGATCCGTGGGCGATAGGCTGGGATAGGTCACCGCCGCCTGCTCTAGACGCTCCCATGTGATATTATCCAACGACTTCATATTTTGCTTCATTTCGTTGAACACCTGTTTGGGATGTGTGTAATCCCAATTTAGGCCCAGCCGTTTGGCCAATTCTGTGGTGATCCACCAATCTTCGCGTGCATCGCCGGGCGGGGATACCGCGGGGCGACCCATTTGCACCTGACGATTGGTGTTGGTCGCGGTACCGGTTTTCTCTGCCCAAGCAGAGGCTGGAAAAATCACATCCGCGAAATTCGCGGTCTCGGTTAGGAAAATATCCTGAACCACCATACAATCCAATTTGGCAAATGCCGCGCGGGCATGTTCTACATCCGGGTCAGACATGGCTGGGTTTTCACCCAGAATATACATGCCCTTCACCTGACCTGCATCGATTGCATCGATCATCTCTACCGTGGTTAGGCCTTTCTGATTGCTGAAATCATCCGATTTCCACACCTCGGTAAAGGCACTGCGCACACCATCATCCTCGACCGATTGATAATCAGGCAGGAACATCGGGATCAGACCCGCATCAGATGCGCCCTGTACATTGTTCTGACCGCGCAGCGGATGAAGCCCCGCACCGGGGCGGCCAATTTGACCCGTCATCAAGGCCAGAGAGATCAAGCATCGCGAGTTGTCTGTGCCGTGGATATGCTGTGAAATCCCCATGCCCCAGAAGATCATGCCCGCCTTGGCGCCTGCGAATTCGCGCGCCACCACGCGTAGGGTCTGGGCATCAATGCCGCATAGCTCTGCCATCTTTTCTGGGGGGAAATCCGCCAGATGCGTCTTCATCGCCTCCCAATTTTCTGTGTAGCCTTTGATGTATTGTTCGTCGTACAGACCTTCTTCTACGATCACATTCATGATCGCATTCAGCATGGCCACATCGGTGCCAGGGCGAAATTGCAGCATGTGCTCTGCGTGGCGCTTCATGGCCTGACCGCGCGGATCCATGATGATCAGCTTGCCACCACGTTTGGTGAACTGTTTAAAATAGCTGGCGGCAACGGGGTGGTTTTCGGCGGGATTACAGCCAATCAATATGGCCACATCCGCGTTTTCGATCTCGTTAAACGTGGCCGTCACGGCCCCTGATCCCACGTTTTCCAGCAGGGCCGCCACCGAAGAGGCGTGGCACAGACGTGTACAGTGATCGACGTTGTTATGCTTAAATGCTTGGCGGATCAGCTTTTGAAAGAGGTAGGCCTCTTCGTTAGAACATTTCGCCGAACCAAGGCCTGCGATTTCTGCGCCGCGCCCGCGCAGCCCATTGGCGGCGGCGTCCAGCGCCTCATCCCATGTGGCCTCGCGAAAATGTGTGGACAGATTGGCAGGGTCAACATTCAGCCCCTTGGCCGGTGCATCATCGCGCCGGATCAGCGGCGTAGTCAGGCGATGCGGGTGGTCAATATAATCAAATCCAAAACGCCCCTTAACGCACAGGCGGTTTTCATTGGCTGGGCCATCTACGCCATCAACCCACGCAATTTTATCGTCCTTGATCTTGAACGACAGCTGACAGCCTACCCCGCAATAGGGGCAGACGGATTTCACCTCGCGGTCGTAATCAGCGCTGTCGCCCACCTGATTTTCATCCAGCACCGCCGCAGGCATCAAAGCCCCCGTTGGGCATGCCTGTACGCATTCCCCACAGGCAACACAGCTAGACGCGCCCATAGGGTCATCGAAATCAAAAGTGATTTTGGAATTCATCCCGCGCCCAGATAGGCCAATCACATCATTTACCTGCACATCGCCACAGGCCCGCACACATAAATTACAGCTGATACAGGCGTCCAGATTTACCGCCATTGCCAGATGCGATGCATCCAGCAGGGGCACGCTATCGCGCGCGCGCGCGGGCAGGCGGCTGGTCTCTATGCCGTGCTGATCGGCAATGTTCCAAAGGTGGGAATTCTTGTCATGGGCGGTTTCGCGGGGGGGCTGATCGGCCACCAACATTTCCACCACCATTTTCTGGGCAGTTTTCGCCCGCGTAGAGGCCGATTTTACCACCATGCCCTGCGTAGGGGTGCGCACACAGGATGCGGCCAGCGTGCGCTCGCCATCGATTTCCACCATACAGGCACGGCAATTGCCGTCTGGCTGATATCCAGAGGCATCCTTGTGGCACAAATGCGGTATGGTCGTGCCCTGATCCTTTGCAATTTGCCAAATCGTTTGGTCGCTGTCTGCGCTGATCTCTTTGCCATCTAGGGTGAAGGTGATTTTCTCGCTCATGATGAGACCTCGTCGGCAAAATGTTTGATCGTCAGGCGGATCGGGTTAGGGGCCGCTTGGCCAAGGCCACAGATTGATGCATCCACCATCACACTGCTCAGCTCTTCTAGCAGGTCCGTGTCCCAAGTATCGGCCTGCATCAACTGAACGGCCTTGCTACAGCCCACGCGGCAGGGCGTGCATTGTCCACAGCTTTCGTCTTCGAAAAATCTCAGCATATTCAGGGCCGCCTCTTTGGCGCTATCTTGATCAGACAGGATCACCACCGCAGCTGATCCAATAAAGGTGCCGTGGGGTTGTAATGTATCGAAATCCAGTGGGATATCATTCATATGCGCCGGCAAAATCCCAGATGATGGCCCCCCTGGCTGGTAGGCCTTAAACTGGTGCCCATCCATCATTCCACCAGCGGCGGCGATGATATCGGTGATGGTCGACCCAGCGGGCAGCAGGTGCACGCCTGCATTTTTGACCCGCCCAGATACGGAATAGGATCGTAGGCCAACGCGGCCGTTTAGCTCGGTGCTGTTCAGGCATTCGGGGCCTTCGCGGCAAATTTTTGACACCCAATGCAATGTTTCCACATTATGCACCAAGGTCGGGCGATTGAATATACCCACCTGCGCCACAAAGGGCGGGCGATGGCGGGGCAAACCACGCTTGCCCTCGATGCTCTCGATCATCGCGCTCTCTTCTCCGCAGATATAAGCACCCGCGCCGCGGCGTAGATCAATATAGCCCGCATCCACAACACCCGACCGTTCCAGCGCCGCAATCTCACGGGCTAGAATTTCAAGAACCGCAGGGTATTCATCGCGCATATAAATAAAGCATTTTTCCGCATCTACAGCCCATGCCGCAATCAGCATACCCTCTAGGAAGGCATGAGGGATGCGCTCTAGGTAATAGCGATCCTTAAATGTGCCCGGTTCGCCTTCGTCACCATTTACTGCCAAGTATCGCGGGCCAGACTCGGCGCGTACAAACGACCATTTGCGCCCCGATGGAAAACCAGCGCCACCAAGGCCGCGCAGGCCCGATGCCAAGATATCGTCTTGCACCTGATCAGGGGTTTTGGCGCCGGCGCGCAGATCACGCAGGGCATCATAGCCCCCCGCCGCACTGTAGGCGGCGAAATCCTCGTAGTCAGGGATATGGGCGTGGGTGTCATCCGCCGCAATCGCCTGTTGTACCAGTTCCGGCGTGGCATGATCGATATGATTATGCCCGATTTCCAAGACCGGTGCGGTATCACAACGCCCCATGCAGGGCGCACGCAGAACCCGCACCTGCGCTGGATCCATACCATCACGCAGAGCCGCCAACAGGGCCTGCGCCCCGGCCAGCTCACATGACAGGCTATCGCAAACCCGAATGGTCAGATCGGGGGGCGGGGCTTCGTCCTCTTTCACTACATCGAAATGCGCATAGAAGGTGGCCACCTCGTAAACCTCGGCCTGAGACAGGCGCATTTCCTCGGCCAATGCGCGTAGATGCACCGCCGAAATATGGCCATACTCATCTTGGATCAGATGCAGAAACTCTATCAACAGGTCGCGGGCACGGGGGCGATCAGCCAGCAGCGCCTGCACCTGTTGTAATGCGGTATCTTCAAACTGGCGACCCTTTGGAACCTTGCGCCCCTTGCCGCGGCCTGATTTCCAAATTCCTGGCTGGTTTTCGATGTTCACCCCAATCTCCTATGCTGAGTGGGGCTATGTTACGTGGCTTGGTTATAAATACAAATAACTATTAGTTACTGCGCTATTGTTTTTGGTTATATTGAAGCCTTGATCACCCGCCGCAGGGCATCCAGCGCAGGTAAGGCCGGATCGTGCTCTTGAACCGCCAGCCCAATAGAATGCGACAGGCGCGGCCCAACCAAGGGCAGGTGGACAACATCCGCATGGCTAAACATGCTTTGGGCAATGCTCTTTGGGGTAATGGTGGCCACAGCCCCGCGCGCAACCAAGGATACCGCCGCAGTAAACCCGCTGGTCTCTGCCACCGGCTCTGGGGCCGCGCCGATGGATTGAAAGGCCGCATCAATGATCTGGCGGTTGCGCATATTGCGCGTCAACAAGCATAGGGGCAATTTCGCCGCTTCGTCCCATGTTATTTCATGCCGCTCAGGATCAACCATCCCTTTGGGCGCAGTTAGGAAATACTGCTCGTCATACAGCGGCTCTAGTGCCGCATTCAGCCCAACATCCGCCCCGACATAGATAATCCCTGCATCAAGGCGAAAGTCATTAAGGCCCTTGGCGATTTGCTGGGATGACATCGAATGAATCTCGACCATCAAATCGGGGTATTCATCGCGTAGATCCGCCGCCGCACCCGCCACAAACGGCAGGGATGTTGGTACCGCACCGATCACCAATTTACCTCGCAGCTGGCCTTTGGCTATTTCCAGATCCTGATGCATGCCTTGGACATCTGCCAGAATTTTGCGCGACCACTTCAACAATAACTCGCCCTCGCGGGTGAAGTCCTGGAACTTGTTTCCACGCCGCACAATCGACAGGCCCAGATCGGATTCAATTTTACGGATACGGGCAGAAAATGCTGGCTGAGATACTCCGCACTGATCCGCAGCCAGAGAAAAATGTTGGTGTTGCGCAAGGGCAATAAGCATTTCCATATCTCGAATATCAACCATCTATGCCGCCCAATTTTATTTGCCAATCTGATGATCAATCTGTAACCCAATAAATTATACCTTGTCGAGGCCACCAAGAACTAAGGACATCTGATGATCCCAGACACCATGAGAACCGTCGAAATGCGCCAACCGGGTGGGTATGACGAACTATATGTTGGTCAGCGTGGCGTGCCAGAAATTGGTAAAAACCAAGTGCTGATACGGGTTAATGCCGCCGGTGTGAACGGGCCAGATCTGGTTCAGAGGCGCGGCCATTATCCACCGCCCAAGGGCGCCAGCGATCTGCTGGGGCTAGAGGTTTCTGGCACAATCGTGGCCACCGGTTCAGGGGTCAAGGGATGGAAAATCGATGATGCGGTTTGTGCCCTGTGCAATGGTGGGGGCTATGCGGAATATGTGGCCGTGAATGCCAGCCATTGCTTGCCCGTGCCCAAGGGCGTGTCGATCATAGATGCGGCGGGGCTATGCGAAACATTCTTCACAGTCTGGAGCAATGTTTTCCACAACCAGCAAATCAATAAAGGCGATATCCTGCTGGTGCATGGCGGCGCAGGGGGGATCGGGTCCGCCGCTATTCAGCTGGCCGCGCGCATGGGTATGCGGGTTTTTACCACCTGTGCACCGCTAGCGCGCACCTATGTATCCACCCTAGGTGCCGAGCGCGCCATTGACTACACATCCGAAGATTTTGTGGAAATCCTACGAGATGCGGGTGGTGCCAATGTAATCCTAGATATCATTGGTGGGGATTACATCGCCAAGAACATAAAAGCCGCCCATGCGGATGCCCGCATTGTTCAGCTGGCCTTCAATGCGGGATCAAAGGTCGAGATCAACCTGATGCCGATCATGCTAAAGCGCCTGACCCTAACGGGATCAACCCTGCGCTCGCGCCCAGATGCCTATAAATCCAGCATTGCCGCCGATTTGCGCTCCGAGGTTTGGCCGAAGTTTGTGGACGGCAAGATTGCGCCGCACACCCATGCAATCCTACCGTTTGAACAGGCCGCAGAGGCGCACCGTCAGATGGAGGCGGGCGGCCACCACGGGAAAATCCTGCTGGTACCCTAGGATTTGAATTCAAAATCCGAAATGCTGCGCTGGATTTTGCTGATGGCGATAGGCTGGGTGATTGGGGCCTCGGCGCGCTGGGCACAATGCCCGCGGTCACATAGCCGACAATTAGGCCCGACCGGAATGGCCCGCCGTGTAACATCATAGAACAAATCCATTGCCTCTTTGGCATCACACACCAGCATGGTGGTGGTTTGTTTTGCCCCACGATGAGAGACCCCATCGGGCAAGACATTCGCCTTGGTTAGGGTTAGGAATTGATCACCATTGGGCATTTCCACAACTTCGCGGCACAGCTGTAGCGAACGCTCGTCAGCGCGATAAATTTTAAGCTTGGGACAGCGCCCCCCAAATTCAATACGCGGAAAACCCGCGGTACCCAACAAGGCGATTTGGTTACCCGCCCCATCACCCACGATCATGAAAAACGGCGCGCCTTGCATTTTCATCCGCCCAAGGCTGGTCAGGCGACGCGCGATCAATTCAAACGGCACGTCAAAGCGCCCAGCCAGAACGGTCACGTTATATTTGGCCCGCACCGCCGCGGTATAAAACCGCCGATAAGGCATCAGAATGGCCAACGCCCCATAGCGGGCCATTTCATTGGCGCCCAACTCTTGGGACATTTGATCCCGCAGGTTCAACCGCAGGACCGCGGATTCGATTTTATCCTCGAATGCCAGATGCACCACAAAGGAGGCCAGCTCTAGCAGGCGATGCGCCACCCCCAAGCGATCCGAGATAAACAGACGCGCCGAGTGGCGATCATAGTGGTGGCGCCATTCGGGCATGGTTTCTTCGGGTAACATCTGGACATTGATATGGTGCTCTTTGGCCAGCCAATCGACCAGATTGGTCCACAGCCCCCGAGCGGGGTCAAAACTGTTGGCCATTTCTTCGCAGGCGCGATCCAGCGCATCATAATAATTGGCGCGCCCCGCCATGGCCTGAAATACCTGATCATGGGGGCTACCTGTGGTGCCCAAATCAATTTCCGCCCCGCCCTTGGCCAACAAGGCATTCAATTCTGACAGCTGATCTAAGGATTGGCGGTAGGCATGGTGCAGCTTTTGAATGCCGCTGGCCACATTCGGGGCGACATCGGCTAATTCGAACAATTCCTCATACCCAGGCAATTCATCTTTCAGCAGAGCATCTGCAAAAACCTCTTTTAGGGCATTTACACTACCATCGGTATCGCCGTGCAGCTCCTCTGGGGTAACATTATAGGTTTTCGACAGCTTTAGGATCAGCTGTACCGTTAGCGGGCGTTGATTGCGCTCGATTAGGTTTAGATAGCTGGCTGATATTTCCAGCTCTTTGGCCATTGCAGTCTGGCTAAGGTTGCGGGCCATGCGCAGGCGTTTCACCCGCGGCCCAGCGAAGATTTTTCGATCCATGTGTCTGTTACAATCTTTACAAGTTTACAAGAGATATCGCCCACATCTTTACAAGATTACGCCGCGAAAGGCAATAACCGCCTAATAATTGGTGATTTGCCCCGATTGATTTGTAACAAAGATTACAAGTTACCAAAATTTACAAACCAAATAGAATCAGACGGAGGCAAAAATGCCATATGATCAAAACCAATCAAACGAGATTGCCCGCCTAAAGGAAAGCTATGGTGGCACATGGGATTCCATTAACGCCGAATCCGTGGCCCGTATGCGCGCCCAAAATCGTTTCCTAACTGGCCTAGATATTGCGAAATACACCGCTGGTATCATGCGCAAAGACATGGCCGCCTATGATGCTGATCCTGCGAATTACACCCAATCACTGGGTTGCTGGCATGGGTTTGTTGCCCAGCAAAAAATGATTTCTATCAAGAAGCATTTCGGCACAACCAAAGGATCATACCTGTATCTATCTGGTTGGATGATTGCCGCACTGCGTTCTGAATTCGGGCCATTGCCTGATCAGTCAATGCACGAGAAAACATCCGTACCCGCCTTGATCGAAGAGCTATACACCTTCTTGCGTCAGGCAGATGCGCGCGAGTTGGGCAACCTGTACCGCGATCTGGATGCCGCGACCGCCGCTGGTGACACCGCTAAGGCCGCCGAAGCTCAGGACAAGATTGACAATCACGAGACCCATGTTGTGCCGATCATCGCAGATATCGATGCGGGCTTTGGGAATGCCGAGGCAACGTATCTTTTGTCTAAGAAGATGATCGAGGCTGGCGCCTGCTGTATTCAAATCGAGAACCAAGTTTCTGATGAGAAGCAATGTGGCCACCAAGATGGTAAGGTTACGGTTCCGCATTCTGATTTCTTGGCCAAGGTGCGCGCGGTGCGCTATGCATTCCTAGAGCTGGGCGTTGATGATGGCGTTATCGTAACACGTACCGATAGTCTGGGTGCGGGCCTAACCAAGCAAATCGCCTACACCGAGACACCCGGTGATCTGGGGGATCAATACAACAGCTTCCTTGATTGCGAAGAAGTTACCATGGACGACATGAAAAACGGCGATGTTTTGATCAACCAAGGTGGCAAAATGGTGCGCCCCAAGCGCCTACCATCCAACCTGTTCCAATTCCGCGCTGGCACGGGCGAGGCACGCTGTGTTCTAGACAGCATCACATCCCTACAAGAGGGTGCGGATCTGTTGTGGATCGAAACCGAGAAGCCCCACATCGGGCAAATCAAGGGCATGGTTGATGCCATTCGCGAGGTTATCCCAAATGCGAAACTGGTTTATAATAACTCGCCCAGCTTTAACTGGACGCTGAATTTCCGCCAGCAGGTTTTTGATGCTTGGTCAGAAGAAGGCAAAGATGTTTCTGCCTATGACCGCGCCAAATTGATGGATGCCAGCTATGACGATTCAGAGCTGTCTACCGAGGCTGATAACCGCATTCGCACATTCCAAGCGGACGCGGCACGCGAGGCGGGCATTTTCCATCACCTGATCACCCTGCCGACCTATCACACCGAAGCCTTGACCATGAATAACCTAACCGAGACCTACTTCGGCGATGACGGCATGCTGGGCTACGTTAAGGGTGTACAGCGCCAAGAAATTCGCAAAGGCGTTGCCTGTGTGAAGCATCAGAACATGGCCGGATCAGACATCGGCGATGACCACAAAGAGTACTTTGCTGGTGATGCCGCCCTGAAAGCATCTGGCGAAGACAATACCATGAACCAATTCGAATAATCGGATAGAAAAGGAGATTACCATGAGTGCCGAAATCAAACCAATCACACCACCTACATCAGAGCAAATCGATCAAACAGACAGCGCAATTCGCATGCTGGCAAATGATCTACACCGGTTAAACCAATCCGTTGTTCGCGCTGTAGAGGCCGGTGTTTCCGTAGAGCTGATCCGGTCTAGCCGGCATCACAATGGCGAAGGGAACTGGGGTGATTTGATGGTACCGGTGATCACCAAGTCCTAATCGGATTTTGAATTACAGGGTGGAATCAGAACCCATCCCCTGTACGAAACCCCGCCCTAACCGGCGGGGTTTTTTTGCGTTTGCACATCCAATAGGTCATGCAGATCTAGATTGAGTATTTGTTGCCCATCAACAATTTTTAATCACCGCGGATCTGTATGACTTGCCGGACTTTAGAATCAAATCCATATGAAACTCTCCGCCCAAGGATAAAAACCGTTTAAAAACCGGCTCTTTGCACGATTTCTTTAATACGACATCACGAAGTTGTGCGACTCCATCACGCCCTTTGACAGGCGGCGCGTTTTTAAATGTATCGGAAACCTGAAGCTTAATCGTTACAATTCGGCCATCCGTTGTTGCACCAAGGAGTTTGTTTCCCCCTCCGAAGCCTTTATCTTTATCTATAGTCGACGCCATAAACGTGGCAACTGTATAAACCTCATCACCACCACACTGCTTACTAGATTCCCAAAAGGCTGCATCGACGTCCTTCTTTGGTTCGGAAGGGGTTTCAGCACATGCAAAAAGGAATAGGGATGCCGACAAAACGGCGATGGGTCTTGGTGTGAACAAAATTTTCTACAGTATAGATTTTTTCAAGCACAAAAACCAATCTACTACTTCCGCTTAAAACGCAATGCCCGCAAAGGTGCCGTTCGTTGTTAGCTTTCGATATGCCACCAAGAAACCAGCTGACCAGCTAGATAACTAATGTGGTATTCGTGGTGGCGGCTGTTGGCATCGGCATAGATGCGGATTTCATCGGCCTTATATATGTGAAACTTATCGTCAGAAATTTTAGATATATCCAGCGGCTGGCCTAGATAGGCCTGCACCTCGGCGCGTGTCGCCCCCGCGCCCAACACCGATGCGATATCCGTTTCGGGTTGTAATAGCTCTGGCTCTTCTACCAGAATTACGCTGTCAGGTAATTGCGCACAGGCCACGCAGAACCCCGCAGAGATAAACGCCAAAATTTTATACATAGGACACCCAAAGTTGCTGGCCAAGCGATCTGCTTGGCCAGCAAACTATGCTATTTGTTCATACGATTTGCAATCAAATCGTCCACGACCTCTGGCTCGGCTAGGGTGGATGTATCCCCCAGCGATCCGAAATCGTTCTCTGCAACCTTGCGCAAAATGCGGCGCATGATTTTACCAGAACGCGTTTTGGGCAAACCGGGTGCCCATTGTACGAAATCAGGCGATGCAATTGGCCCGATTTGCTGACGCACCCAGCCGCGCAATTCTGTGCGCAGCTCGTCGGTGTATTCTGCACCTTGGTTCAAGGTTACATAGCAATAGATACCTTGGCCCTTTACCTCGTGTGGGTACCCAACAACGGCGGCCTCGGCCACATCCTTGTGTGCCACAAGTGCGCTTTCGATTTCGGCGGTGCCCATGCGGTGGCCAGATACGTTCAGCACGTCATCAACGCGCCCCGTAATCCAGTAATAACCATCGCTGTCGCGACGGCACCCATCCTCGGTGAAATAATAGCCCTTGTAGGCGGCGAAATAGGTATTCACGAAACGCTCGTGATCACCGTAAACCGTGCGCATTTGGCTGGGCCAGCTGTCTTTGATTGCTAGAACGCCCTCGGCCTCTGTGCTGTCGATTTCTTGGCCTGTTTGCGGGTCAAGGATAACAGGCTGAACCCCAAAGAACGGCCGCGTAGCCGAGCCTGGCTTGGTGGGTGTGGCGCCCGGTAGGGGGGTTAGCATATGCGCCCCTGTTTCGGTTTGCCACCATGTATCAACGATGGGAATTTTACCCTTGCCGACCACATCATTATACCAATGCCATGCCTCTGGGTTAATCGGTTCGCCCACTGTGCCCAGAACCTTTAGCGAGGACAGATCGCATTTGTTCACCATCTCTTCGCCTTGGCCCATTAGGGCGCGAATAGCTGTGGGGGCTGTGTAGAATTGGTTGACCTTGTGCTTTTCGCACACCTGCCAAAAACGGGATGCATCTGGGTAGGTCGGTGTACCCTCGAACATCAGGCTGGTCGCGCCATTGGCCAGTGGGCCATATACGATATAGCTGTGCCCAGTGATCCAGCCCACGTCAGCCGTACACCAATAGATATCACCCTCGTGATAATCGAAGGTATATTCGTGGGTCATAGAGGCTGATACCAGATAACCACCCGAGGAATGCACAACACCCTTGGGTTTCCCGGTGGAACCAGATGTATACAGGATAAATAGCGGATCTTCGGCCGTCATCGGTTCTGGTGGGCAATCATTTGATGCAGCAGACACCAGCGTGTCATAATCATGATCGCGCCCCGCCTTGTTCCCCGGCCCACCACTGGTACGCGCTACGACCAATGTTTGCACATCCCCGCAGATTTCCAGCGCCGCATCCACGTTTTTCTTCAGCGGAATATTTTTCCCACCGCGCGGGCCCTCATCGGCCGTCACAACAAGAGATGCCTTGCAATCCGCAATCCGCGACGCCAATGCATCGGGCGAAAATCCACCAAACACGATGGAGTGCACCGCGCCAATACGCGCACAGGCCAACATCGCATAGGCGGCCTCGGGGATCATTGGCATATACAGAATTACACGATCGCCTTTGCCTACGCCCAGCGATTTATAGGTGTTGGCCAATCGGCATACATGGTCATGCAGTTCGGTGTAGGTGATTTTCTTATCTATATTCGGATCATCGCTTTCCCATAGGATCGCGGTTTGATCACCTCGGGTTTCCAAATGGCGGTCAACGCAATTAGCGCAAACGTTCAGCTGCCCATCTTCGAACCATTTAATCGATACATCCGGAAAGGCGAAGGATGTGTTTTTCACGGTACTAAACGGTTTGATCCAATCAATGCGTTTGCCGTGCTCTGCCCAGAATGCATCAGGATCAGACACCGAGGCCGCATACATTTCCTCGTACTTGGCCTGATCAGCGTGAGACGCGGCGGCGACATCGGCCGATGGTGGGTATGTTTCGTTAGTCATCAATTCCTCCACTAGATCTCTGATAGTGTGTATACCATTGAATACCAAAGTGACCTAAGGTAATTTTCTCTATGCGTTAGTTTGTAGCACATTCCCCGCAAGGTAAAGAGAACCGCAAATCAAAATGCGCGCATTTGGAGAGACTGATCCGATCTCGGTCACAGCGGACAGAACATCCTTTGCCTCATCCGCCTGAATGCCTGCGCCCCGCGCCGCCGCAACAGTTTCTGCGGCACTTAGGGTGGCGTTCTCGTTTGGGATAGACACACCGCGTAAATCTTGGGCTAGGGGGGCAAGATTGGCCAAGTAGCCAGACACGTCTTTGGTGTTCAACATCCCCACAATCAAATGCAAGGGGCGCGCGGGCAGGCGGCCCAGCGCCTCGGCCAGCGCAGAACCGGCGGCAGTGTTATGCCCGCCATCTAGCCAAATTTCGGCACTTGGGGCGGCGCTGTTTAATGGCCCTGTGCGCAATTTTTGCAACCGCGCGGGCCAGCTGGCGTTTTGCATCGCGCCAATGGCCGCATCTTCGCCGTAACCCAGCAAACGCAGGGCGGTGATCGCAATACCTGCATTTTGCACCTGATGCGCGCCGATCAAGGCCGGCATGGGTAAATCCAGTAGGCCATAATCATCTTGATAAATCAGACGGCCTGCTTCCTCGGACACATGCCAATGCTGGCCATGGGATTTACAGGTGGCACCGACACGCATGGCCTGATGTTCGATAACGTCCAGCGCTTCATCTTGCTGTGGGCCAATTACGGCAAAGCAATTGCGCTTTAGGATACCTGCCTTTTCACCGGCGATTTCGGGCAATGTATCGCCCAGAAATTGCTGATGATCGATTGAAACGGGTGTGATCACCGTCATCACAGGATCATCAATCACATTTGTTGCATCAAGGCGCCCACCAAGGCCGACCTCTAGCAATGTGTAATCTGCCTCGACCCGTGAAAACGCCAACAGCGCCGCACAGGTGGTGATTTCGAAATAGGTGATGGGGACGCCGCCGTTGACCTCTTCGCATTCGGCCAATGTTTCGGCCAATAAATCCTCGGGGATCAACGCGCCCGCCAGAACAATGCGTTCATGAAACCGCGCTAAATGCGGCGAGGTATAGGCATGGCAGGTCTTGCCCGCGGCCTCTAGGCCCGCACGAATCATCGCCTGAGTTGAGCCCTTGCCATTGGTGCCCGCGATATGAATGACAGGGGGCAGGTTGTTCTGAGGGTTGCCCAGCGCATCCAATAGGCGCGTCATGCGATCCAAGGTTAGATCAATCACCTTGGGGTGCAGCGCCATCAGCCGCTCTAGGATGATGTCGCTACTGGGGTTGCTCACGCTTTGGCGTCCTTTGCGGTTGCTTTTTGCTCGGCTGGGTTCGGTGCGGGTAAATCACCCTTGATCGCGGGGGTTTGCTTCATCAACAGGCGCACGATTGTGATCAGCTCTTCTCGCATATCTTTGCGGTGGGTAACGCGATCCAGCATGCCGTGATCCAGCAGGTATTCGGCGCGCTGGAAACCCTCGGGCAGTTTTTCGCGGATGGTTTGTTCAATCACGCGCGCACCTGCAAATCCAATCAGCGCATTTGGCTCGGCAATATGCACATCCCCCAGCATCGCATAAGAGGCGGTAACCCCCCCCGTGGTGGGGTGCGTCAGAACCACAATGAACGGCAGGTTCGCCTCTTTCAGCATCTGCAGCGCCACAGTTGTGCGCGGCATTTGCATCAAGGATAGGATGCCCTCTTGCATGCGCGCGCCCCCAGCGGCGGAAAAGAGGATCAGCGGGCATTTACGCTTTACCGCCTGTTCACAGGCCGCAATAATAGCATTGCCAACAGCCATGCCCATCGACCCGCCCATAAATCCGAAATCCTGTGCGGCAACAACAACCTTGGTGCGGCCCATTTCACCCTCGGCCAATAGCATCGCATCATCTTCGCCGGTTTTGCGTTGGGCGGCCTTGATACGATCGGTATAGCGCTTTTGATCCTTGAATTTCAGCGGATCCGTTACGGGCTCTTTGGCATCAAATTCCGTGAAAATGCCACCGTCAAACAGCGCGGTTACGCGATCTCGGGGGCTGATATGCATATGGTGATTACAATTGGTGCAAACGTTCATGTTTTCCGTCAGCTCGCGATGAAACAGCATTGTGCCGCATTCTGTGCACTTGCTCCACAGATTGTCGGGGGTTTCACGGCGCGAAAAGATCGAATTGATCTTCGGCTTCATATAGTTGGAAATCCAGTTCATCACTTAAACCTTGTTATCTGATCAATCTATAGTTTTACGGCTGTTGCGCAGGGATTGCAATGCGTTGCGCGCGCCGCTCCATCACCAGCCAGTAGAGAGCGAACAGCACAATCTGCGAGATCAACGCAGGCTCTAGAATCTGTACCAAATCCTGCGGATTATCCGCGTAATGCGGTACGGTATAGCGCGCCAATCCGCTCATCTCTTGCTGATAGGTTACCCAGAACATCGCGAAAAAATTATTGGCGAAATGCACCCCAATGGCCGCGCCCAAATTCCCCGTGCGATAGGTCAAGTCCGCCAAAAACAACCCAAGCAAGGCCGTGCTGGCCACGATCAAGAACCCCAAATAGGCGCCGCCTGTGGTGCTGAAATGCCCAAGGCCGAACAATACAGAGGGTAAAACCATATAGACCCAGCGCGACCTAAAGCGTACCGCCAATTGCTGCATCAGGTACCCGCGGAACAGCAGCTCTTCAGCGCTGACCTGTATCAACATCAAAATAACACCAATAAACAGTGATTTATACCAAATAGATAACGTTAGATTCTCAACAATATCATAGCGTTCTGGAAACACCAAACCCATGATAAAAACCAAAAGCACAAAGCCGATAACCGCGATAATAAAAAAAATACCAAACGCCCGCGCACCCCCGCCTAGCATCGAAAACAGGCCGCGTCGGTGCAGGGCATATACCGCCCCGACAAGCGCTAGAACCCAGCCCACAAACGTGGTCAGCACCACCAACATGGAAGCAGGTCGATCAAATACACCCGTCGCAAAGGATTGCTCAACCTCGCCGCCAAAAAACACCACGCCCAGCAACCCAATACCAAAGGCCAGCGCCAAATATCCCATCAACCACAACACCAGAACGGCCAAAATACGCCACAGCTGATTTCTGGCCTGTGCAGGCGCGATAAAGTTTTGAAAATTCTGTGTCATCCACTGTCCATTCCGCGGTTTTCTAAGAAATTATTCATCCTAGCCCTGTTTATAACTTCTTTCTTATATATATAAGCGCAAACAACCGAATAAAGTCGAGAAGAGATGAAAACACTGTTTCGAAAGGTCACCGAACGCTTTGCTTTGCGCGAACACCGACGCTACTGGCAGCGAGCGGCGGAATCTGATCGCGCAACATCCCTGTCCGACATAGCAGAATTGCGCCGCAAAGCCCGCAAATCCAAGGCCCAACTAGAGGCATTTGATGTTTTCGCCGCACAGCGACTGTCCTTGCCCGCCATTGATAGCAACGCGATGCGCAAGCCTCAGCGCACCACATGGGCCTATCGTCCCGGATTATGGGCCGCACCCCTGTCTTCTTATGGGGCCACATCTGTAAAAAACAAGACCAGCCTGAATCCTGAAACCACCATTTTTCACGATTCCAAAATTAACGAAATTACCCTGCGCCAAATTCGCAATCGTAACCGCAAGTTTCTATCACCCTATGCGTTGCATATGGATGTTCTAACCTTTGGTGGATCTTACCTTTCTGTAATGTTGAATATGCCGTCGGATATTTTGAAAAACCTTAGCAAAGATACCTTGTTGCGGGTTAACCTATTGATGGAAATACAATTCCCCACCGATGTCTATGTGCGGCTAAATCTGCAAAATGGTCCCAACCACCAACAAGTTGCTCAACAGATCGACCCCTTAGAGCCAGATATCGCACTAGACTTTGATCTATATTCCACGGATTTCTCGCCAGAGAACACCACCGCAGTTTGGCTGGATATCCTGTTTGACAATCCAGAAATGAATCAGATGATCCTGCGGGATTTATGCGTGTTCGCACGTCCACGGCCCAGTATTTAGGAACAGCAATGAAACTGACCCGTCTTAAAATTGAAAATGGCCGCTATTTTGGCGCCGTAGAATCCACAACCAGCCCGACCCCCATCGATCTATATCGCAATGGTGAAAACTGTGGCACCTGCGAGATCACCCAACAGACAGACGGTCTGTGGCAGGTGGCGATCGATCTGCCGGATCACAGCATCACTCAGGGCCATACGGACTATCTGTTGGTGCAAAATGGCAGCACCGATATCCTAGACAGCTTTTCTATATCGGTCAGCTGTGCCGATGCGCCAAATCTGGAAACACAGCTGCGTTTGTTGCGCGAAGAGTTGAATATGCTGAAATCTGCGTTTCGCCGCCAATCCCGCAAATAACCGCGACGCCGCGTTAGCAATGACCTTCACAATAACTGCTGTATAGTTATGCCCAGCAAGACGGGGTTAGCCAATGCAAAAGACAGAATTTTCCAAAATTTTCGAGCCGCTGGATCTGGGGTTCACACAGCTGAAAAATCGCATCTTAATGGGCTCTATGCACACTGGGCTAGAAGAGCTGGGCGATTGGGATCGCGTAGCAGCCTATTACGCGGAACGCGCGCGCGGGGGCGTGGGGCTGATTGTAACCGGTGGCATGGCCCCCAATCCCGAAGGCGCTGTGTTGCCCGGCGCATCTGGTTTGTTTACTGACCAAGACATCGCAAATCATAAAATCGCGACAGATGCCGTACACGCACAGGGCGGCAAAATCGCCATGCAAATTTTGCACGCTGGGCGCTATGCCTATGCGCCCAGCGCTGTGGCGCCATCAGCCAAGAAATCCCCCATATCTCCCTTTGCGCCCACCGCCCTAGATGCGGCGGGTATCGAGAAGCAAATCGACGATATGGTCACCGCCGCCAGCCGTGCACAGCAGGCGGGATATGATGGCGTAGAGGTCATGGGATCAGAAGGCTATCTGATCAACCAGTTCTTGGTCAAACACACCAATGATCGCACCGACGAGTGGGGCGGTTCCTATGAGAACCGCATGCGCCTACCCCTAGAGATCATCAAGCGGATGCGTCAGGTGGTTGGGGCGGATTTCATCATCATTTATCGCCTATCCATGATCGACCTGATCCCCAATGGCTCCACATGGCAAGAGGTCGTACAACTTGCACAGGCCGTAGAAGCCTCAGGGGCCAATATCATTAACACAGGCATCGGCTGGCACGAGGCCCGCATCCCGACCATCGCCACATCTGTGCCACGGCGCGCCTTTACGTGGGTGACCAAGAAATTGATGGGGCAGGTGAACATCCCGATCATCACCTCTAATCGTATCAATACACCCGAGGTGGCCGAGGCGGTGCTGGCGGATGGCTGTGCAGATATGGTTTCTATGGCAAGACCCTTTTTGGCCGACCCCGATTTTGTGGCCAAGGCACAGTCTGGGCGCGCAGATGAAATCACCCCCTGTATCGCCTGCAATCAGGCCTGTTTGGATCACACCTTTCAGATGAAATTATCGTCCTGTTTGGTAAACCCGCGCGCCTGCGCCGAAACCGAGCTGAATTACCTTCCCACCAAATCCGCTAAAACCATCGCTGTCGTCGGGGCTGGGCCTGCGGGCGTAAATGCGGCCGTTATCGCCGCCAATCGCGGGCACACTGTTACGCTATTCGATGGCGCCGATAAAATCGGTGGGCAACTTAACATGGCCAAGCAAGTTCCTGGAAAGGAAGAATTTTTTGGACTGGTTGACTATTTTGAACGGCAGGTAGAGCTTTCAAATATCGATCTGCGCTTGAACAGCTACGTTAGCGCCGACGATTTGATGGGCTTTGATGAGGTGATCATCGCCACTGGCGTGTTGCCACGTGACCCAGAGATCGAAGGCCAAGATAATCCCATAGTGCTGTCCTATATTGATGTTTTGCGCGGCAAGGCCCCCGTGGGGGACCGCGTGGCGATCATTGGCGCGGGTGGCATCGGATTTGACGTGGCGGAATATCTGGCCCAGGATAACGCCGACGACCCAACTGATCTGGACACATGGCGTAGCGAATGGGGCGTAGGGGATCCGTCACTAATCGCAGGCGGTCTGGCCGATAGCGGCCCCAAGCCCAGCCCAGCCCAGCGCGAAATCCATCTACTGCAACGCAAGGCCCAGAAATTGGGCAAGAGTCTGGGCAAAACCACAGGCTGGATTCACCGTAGCACCCTGAAAATGAAGGGCGTAAATATGGCAGGTGGCGTAAACTACGAGCGCATTTCTGACCAAGGCCTGCATATCAGTATCGGCGCTGACAAATCGGATCCAAAGGTACTAGAGGTTGATAACATCATCCTCTGTGCTGGGCAGGTTTCCCAGAGATCGCTGGCCGATGATTTACAGGCGGCAGGCAAGACATGTCATGTAATAGGCGGGGCAGATGTCGCAGCAGAGCTGGACGCAAAACGCGCAATTTATCAGGCAAGTCACCTAGCAGCAGACATATAAATCAATGGGTTAGGGCGCTAAGCTAGATCATCCATAATTGTAACAAGGGCCGAACATATCCCGACCTCGGACAAGGAGTGCCCAGAGGTTGGGATCATATTTAGCGTCGAGGACGGCCATGCCTCGTGTAACATATAGGCAGAGCGGGGCGGGCAGATCATATCATAGCGCCCGTGCACGATACAGCCCGGGATATCTGCTATTTTGTGGATATCACGCAGGATCTGGCCGTCCTCTTCTAGAAACCCCTTGTTGTGAAAGTAATGGTTTTCAATTCTCGCAAAAGCGCGCGCATATGCGGCGGGTACTGATCCGGTAACGCGGCGCTGTTCCAGCGTGGCCAATGCGCTTTCCCATTCTGTCCATGCGCGTGCAAAGCGGGTCTGAACCCGTTCGTCATTACCAAACAGACGGCGGTGAAATGCACCGATAACCGATCCGCGCTCTTCTGGTTCCAATAGATCGGTCATTTGGCGCCATTCTGTGGGGAAGAACTGCCCCGCACCACCGTTGTAGAACCAATCCAACTCGCGTTCGGTCATTAAAAATACCCCGCGCAGAACCAGATGGCGCACTTGGCGCGGGTGCGTCTCGGCATAGATCAGGGCCAGTGTTGCCCCCCATGACCCGCCAAAAACGATCCACTGATCCACATCCAGCAGCGTGCGAATACGCTCGATATCGGCGACCAGATCCCATGTGGTGTTGTGCTCGACACTGGAATGGGGCGTTGATCGACCACAGCCGCGCTGGTCAAACAGGATAATGCGATAAAGATCAGGGTGGAAAAACCGCCGCATACCTGGGCTACAGCCCCCACCTGGCCCACCATGTAGAACCACCACCGGAATACCCTGCGGATTGCCGCATTCCTCGACATAAATTTTATGCCCATGACCGACCTCTAGCGTATGATGCGCATAGGGTTGTATTACGGGATATAGGCTTCGGTAGGGGCCAGTTTGGCCTTCGGTATTGCGCATGATTATAGTATAGTCTCCTTAACAAAGAAAATTGTCCTTTTGAAAGCAAGAGTCAATGACCGCAACCAATACCATCGACCCAGCTGAGGTAGCAAAATTCGAGGCCATGGCCGCCGAATGGTGGGACGTAAATGGCAAGTTTAAGCCGCTGCATATGCTCAATCCATGCCGTCTGGATTATATCGTAGATCAGATCGCAGCAGAGTTCGGGCGCGATATTAATCAACCCCTGCCGTTCAAGGGATTGCGTCTGCTGGATATCGGCTGTGGGGGCGGGTTGTTATCCGAGCCTATGGCGCGGCTGGGCGCCAGCGTGGTTGGCGCAGATGCGGCAGGGGGCAATATCCCTGTGGCACAGCTGCATGCACAACAATCCGGTCTTGAAATAGACTATCGCCATACCAGCGCCGAAGATATCGCCGCAAACGGCGAACGGTTTGATGTAATTCTAAATATGGAGGTCATTGAACATGTGGCCGACCCTCAGGGGTTTTTGGAGGTCTGCAATACCTTGTTGGACACAAATGGCCTGTTGATCTGTTCTACCATCAATCGCAACCCGAAATCCTATATGATGGCCATTATTGGTGCCGAGCATGTCATGCGTTGGTTGCCCAAGGGCACGCATGAGTTTGACAAATTCATCACCCCAGACGAACTCTGCGCGATGATCGCCAATACGGGGCTGAATCCCGTTGATCGCAAGGGATTTGTATTTAACCCGCTACGCTGGGATTGGTCAATTTCAGATCGGGATTTATCGGTAAATTACGTAACCGCCAGCACCAAGGCCTAGTCTTCGAGGGCCGTGCGAAATTCTCGTAAAAACCGCAGACCCTCACGCAGAGTATTGGGATTTAGGCTGCCCATCACATCCTCAAAAATGGGGGTAATGGCCAGTACGGCCTCATCGCGAGCGCGATCCCCGGCATTAGAAATCGCCACCAATTTGCGCCGCGCATCATCCCAATCTGGGCGGATATGAATATACCCGTAGGATTCCAGCTTTCCCAATGTATTGGTCATCGCACCCTTGGTCAGATGAAAAACCCGCGCCAATTGCGCCGGCGTGCGCTCTTTGGTTTGGCGGCTGAGATAATTTAGCATAATGAAATGCGACAGCTCCATCCCCTTGGGCAAAGAGCGCGACAAGCGCCCGCGCATCAACTGTTCCGATGCCAAGACCTCGGAAAACAACGCGATCGCTATCGGATCTTCGTTGCTGTTATCAGACGGCTTTAGGCTGCTTGTAACTGCGCTCATTTTTCAATACCGGAATTTTGCTACGTGCCTGTTCTACCGCACAGGGGTCTAAATCAAAACAAAAAAATCCAATTTCATCCTGTAGGCGGTCAATAACCTGCCCCCAAGGATCAATCGCCATCGAATGGCCCCATGTTTCGCGCGCCCGCCCGTGGGCAATGGCGTGGTGGCCCGCCTGGGCTGGGCTGATAACGTAGCACCCTGTTTCTATGGCGCGGGCCCGCAACAGTGTTTCGATATGCGCAGGGCCTGTGATTGGTGACATAGCGGCGGGCACAGATATCACCGTGGCACCGGCCTGTGCCAGATCGCGGTACAGCGCGCTAAAGCGCAAATCATAACAAATGGTCATGCCCAAATGGTATGCCCCCATATCCGCGACCACCGGCTGATCCCCCGGGCGGTAGCCACTGCTCTCGGCATAGGTTTCTTGGGCAGAGACCGCCACATCAAACATATGAATCTTGTCATATTGCGCGCGGATTGCGCCCTGAGGATCAACCAAAATCGATCTATTGGCGAAACGCCCATCCGCATCATCGGTTTTTAACGCCAGCGAGCCAATTAAGATCCATACCCCATTTTGCGCCGCCTGTGCACGTAGGGCGGCCAATGTTGGGTCATTCTCCATATGGCACAAGACATCACGCTGGTGTTTGCGCGATGTGGACACAATGTTGGTGACCTCTGGGGTGGTGATAAAATCAGCCCCATCCTCAATAGCCTGCTGGATCAGAGCGCTGGTAACCGGCAGGTTTGCAGCGGGGTCATCAGATGAACACAACTGAACGACCCCAACACGCATCAGCCCGCCAACAATGCATCAAGCTTGTTTGCGCGCTCTAGGTCATACAGATCATCACAGCCGCCCACATGGAGATCGCCGATGAAAATCTGGGGAACGGTGCGCCCGCCATTTGATTTCTGCATCATTTCAGCGCGCTTACTGGTGTCGTTGTGAATGTTGAACTCGGTGAAATTCACGTTCTTTTGTTTTAGCAGGCGCTTTGCGGCGCTACAAAAACCACACAGGTTACCAGTGTAGATGGTTACATTTTTCATATCTTATCCTTTGGTTCGCCCACAGTTATACGATTTTATTGAATCGGTGCAACGCGGGCGAATACAAGAACATTCACATTCTTGGCACCAGCCCCAAGACAGGCCTGTGCACAGGCCGATAGTGTGGCCCCAGTGGTCATCACATCATCCACCAGAAGAACCTCTTGCCCCTTAATTCGCTCTTTGAACCTATGGGTGATATCGATGGCCGCTGACATATTGGCAATGCGCTCTGTGCGATCCATGTCTTTCTGCGCCTTGGTGCGTTTGCTGCGGGTCAATAGGTCGGGGATCATCGGGGTGTTGCTGTGGCGCGATACCTGTTGTGCCAGCAGGGCCGCCTGATTGAACCGCCGCTTTATCAGCCTAGTCCAGTGCAGGGGCACGGGGGCGATGATATCTGCCGGGGGCAGATCATCTGCCGCCTTGGCCATCCAGCGGCCAATGGGCTTGGCCAGATCCAGCCGATCGCCATGTTTCAGCGCCAGCACAATCCGCTGGCCACCCCCCGCATATACCACCGCAGCGCGCCCCTGTGCCCAATTGCGCGGGTGGGCTAGGCATTCTTCGCATGGGATATCGTCTTGCTCGCCGATCATCGGCGCGCCGCAACAACGGCAAATCGCGCCTGTGATAAATCTAGTCTCACCCCAACAGGAGTGGCACAGCCCGGCGGTATCCACCTCTGCGCTACAGGACATGCACAGGGGCGGGTAGATTGCGCGCAACAACGGCTCGAACAAGGTCTTTCCCTTTGGCCGCCATCGGCGTAACACTGATGTAGGAGAGCTTTGCATGGATACGCCACCTAACTTGTTTGAAACAGATACCTTGGCCCTGCGGCGGGCGCGGGCGGATGGCACTGCTTGGTTCTTACAGGATGCCGCATTGGACGAGATCCATGAACGCATACAGGACGTTAACAGAACGTTTAAAAATGTAGCTATTATCGGCCCAAGAGCAAATATCTGGGCCGAGCGCCTTGGACTAGAGGCGACCTGCATCCCCGATCGCGATTTTCTAGGGCTGGGTGAGGCACAATACGATTTGATCATTCACGCCATGGCGCTGCACTGGGCCAATGATCCCATTGGGCAATTGGTGCAAATGCGCCGCGCACTGGTGCCCGATGGGCTAATGCTGGCCGTTAGTTTTGGTGGCCAAACGCTAAACGAATTGCGCATCAGTTTTGCGCAGGCTGAAACGCGAGTGCTGGGCGGGATATCCCCACGCGTGGCCCCCATGGGCGAATTGCGCGAAATGGGCGCCCTGTTGCAACGCGCCCAGCTGGCCTTGCCGGTAGCCGATGCTCTGCCGCTAACGGTTAGCTATGAAAATGCACTGAGGCTGATGCATGATCTGCGCGCCATGGGCGAGACAAATGTCATGTGCGCGCGCCACAAAACCCCGATCAGCAAGCCTCTTTTGGCCGAGGTGATGCGGGAATATCAATCCAGCTTTGCGGTTGAGGGTCGAATTCAGGCCAGCTTCGAGCTGATCTTCCTATCCGGTTGGGCACCATCAAGAACCCAACAACAACCGCTTAAGCCGGGGTCAGCACAGGTGCGCCTTGCTGACGCTCTTGGTACACTTGAAATCAATCCGGACAAACCGTAAACAGCCTCCAGATCCGAAGGAACCCAAATGTCATTACCCCCAGATCATCCTGCTGTGAAACCCGCAAAAATCGGGGTTGTCTTGGCTAACCTTGGCACACCTGATGCCACCGATTATTGGTCTATGCGCCGCTATCTGTCACAATTTCTGTCCGATAAACGCGTCGTGGATTACCCCAGCTGGAAATGGCAACCGCTGCTACAGTTAATTATCCTAAGCAAGCGTCCCTTTGCATCCGGTGCGGCCTATCGATCCATCTGGAACACCGAGCGCGACGAAAGCCCATTGTTGACCATCACCCGCCAGCAATGTGCCGCTGTCACCGAGGCGCTGGATCAAAAATATGGCGAGCAAGTGATCGTGGATTTCGCCATGCGCTATGGAAACCCATCGATCAAAAGCGTGATCGAGCGCCTGAAGGAGCAGGGCGCAGAGCGCATTGTGTTCTTTCCGCTATACCCACAATACGCAGGGCCCACCACCGCCACAGCCAATGACGAGGCCTTTCGTGTATTGATGCAGATGAAATGGCAACCCAGCATTCGCACGGTCGCCGCCTATTACGACAATCCCAGCTATATCAAAGCCTTAGCTAACTCTGTGCGGGAAAAATATGCAACCGTGGAAAAAAAGCCCGAGATTTTGGTCTGCTCTTATCACGGTGTACCACAGCGCTATCTGACCGAGGGCGATCCCTATCATTGCCACTGCCAAAAAACCACACGCCTGTTGAAAGAAGAGCTGGGCTGGGATGACAGCCAGATCATCACCACCTTTCAGTCTAAATTCGGGCCCGAAGAGTGGCTACAGCCATATACAGTAGAAGAGGTCGCGCGATTGGCCGCGGCGGGGCAGAAAAATATCGCCGTTATATCGCCTGCATTTTCCGCCGATTGCATCGAAACATTAGAAGAGATCAAAGAAGAGATTTTCGAGTCGTTTGAAGAGGCTGGCGGCCAGGATTTCACCTATGTGCCATGCCTTAACGACAATCCAGATCATATTGATATGATGGTGGAAATCATTAACCGAGAGCTGATGGGCTGGATATAATTACAGCAAATCGCGCAGCATTGCAATCAGCGGAATATCCGCTGGTGGCATAGGATAATCACGCATTTGGTTTGGGCGCACCCAAGCCAATTTTTGACCCTCTTTACCGCTAACGATACCGTCCCATTTGCGACAGGCAAAAACCGGCATCAGCAAATGGAATTCATCATAGGTATGGCTGGCGAATGTCAGCGGTGCCAGACAACTGGCCCAGGTATCAATTCCCAGCTCTTCTTGCAATTCGCGGATCAAGGCCGCCTCTGGGGTCTCATCGACCTCTACCTTGCCACCCGGAAATTCCCATAGGCCGGCCATAGATTTGCCCTCTGGCCGTTGCGCCAGCAGAACGCGCCCATCTTTGTCGATCAACGCAACAGCAGATACCAACAGCGTTTTCATGAGCGATAATCAGCATTTATGGTAATATACTGATGTGTTAGATCGCAGGTCCATACCGTGGATTTTCCATCGCCAATACCCAGATCCGCCGTGATGGATAAATCTGCATTGCGCATGTAATCCGCGCCCAAATCTTCGCTGTAATCGGGCGAAACCCAGCCCTGATCTGCCACCAAAATATCGCCAAACCAGATGGACAAACGATCGCGATCCGCGGGCTCTCCTGATTTGCCCACAGCCATGACCACGCGGCCCCAATTTGGATCCTCGCCGGCCATAGCGGTTTTCACCAGCGGTGAATTGGCAATGGACAACGCAATTTTCTTAGCGCTGGCATCATCCGCCGCACCGCGCACATTTACGGTTAGGAATTTAGTGGCACCCTCGCCATCCCTAACGACCAAATGCGCCAAATCCAACATCACTGCGCGCAGAGCGGTGGCAAACTGTGTCGCCTCGGGGCTGTTTAGGTCAGTGATTTTGGCATTTCCAGCTGCGCCTGTGGCCACAACCATCAGGCTGTCGGATGTTGATGTATCGCTATCCACGGTTATAGCATTAAACGAACCCGCGTTTAGATCAGATACCATGGCCTGTAGCACTGTCGGGTCAATCGCAACATCGCTAAAGATATAGACCAACATCGTGGCCATATCTGGGGCGATCATTCCAGACCCCTTTGCAAACCCAGCGATATGCACGGGCGTTCCAGCGATTTCAAGGCTCTGTGCTGCGCCTTTGGCAAAGGTGTCGGTGGTCATAATTGCCGCCGCTGCCGCCGCAGCAGCACCTGCATCCAACCGATCATGCAACCCCTGAATAGAGGACACGATGCGATCATGCGGCAGAGGTTCGCCGATCACACCCGTAGAAGCAGAGAAGACATTTGCGATATCTGTTGCTCCGATATCCGCAACTGCCGTGCAAATGGCATCTACCGATGCTCGACCACCGGCGCCCGTAAACGCATTAGAGTTTCCAGAATTTACCAATATAAACAGCGGCTTATCAGCCATCGTTCCAGCGGATAATTTCGCCTGGCAATCCAAAACAGGTGCCGAGCGCGTGGCAGAGCGTGTGAACACCCCTGCCACCGCACTGCCAGCCACGCATTTTGCCAGCATCACATCATCGCGCCCCTGATATTTCACCCCCGCAGAGGCAGCGCTGAACGTCACACCGCCAATGATCGGCAAATCAGGAAACCCCGCCTCTGGGGCCAAAGGTGAGACCGCAGGTGCATCATATTTTGCACGCAGGGCGGCAAGTTCTGCCTCTAGCTCGGCAATTCTAGCGCTGTCTGACATTATAGACCTACTTCACTAGGGATTGATCGCGGATCAGGTTCAGATCAAAGGTTGGCTCGTTGCGCACAACATCAGCTTGCTCTAGCACGTCTGCCACCTTTTTCTCTATCGCCTTGGTGCGGACACCCTCAGACAGTTGTGGGGCCATATCCGCCAAGGCCGGGAAATCACGTTTGTTGTTCAGCTTAATAATATGCCATCCAAATTGGGTGCGTACAGGGGCGGATACGGCGCCGACTTCCATCTCGGCCACTGCCAGATCAAATTCCGGCACCATTGCGCCGCGCCCGAACCAGCCCAATGATCCGCCATTTGGCCCCGATGGGCCGGTGGAATGCTCTTGGGCCATGAATGCAAAATCTGCACCACCTTCGATTTTGGCAATCAAATCGATGGCTTCTTGTTCTGTTTCAACCAAGATATGAGATGCATCAAATTCCGGTGTGGGTTCGTTGGTTGCTACAAATTCGTCATAGGCGGCCTTTACGGCTTCTGGTGTTACGACATCTGCGGAAATGTCATCCAGAACATCGGTTGCCAATAGGGCGCGGCGCTCGTTATCGCTGGACAGTTGCAGGCGCTGATCAGAGATCGTGGCCTTTGCAGACAGCGCCTCTTGTTGAATCATCTGATCCAGAATTCCCTCAAACAGATCAGCGACGGGGATTTCCGCGTATTGGGCAGGTAGACGTTCTGTGAGAACGATCATATGACCCAAGGTGATCTCTTTACCATTCACGGTCGCCAGCACAGTATCGGCGCTGGCCGCTTCTTCGGCCATTGCACCGCTGGCAATGCCAACAGATAGAATTGTGGTGGTTAGAAATTTCTGAAATAGGCGCATTTAAACTCTCCTGTAGGGCGCAAAATGTTGCGCAAAGTCGACAAATTGTGAAGCAGCGTTTTACCGGTGCCGTTGACAGTAGGGAAACAGCTGATTACATGCTTTTGCTCGCACTTGTTATCAGGGCTTTTTCCGTTGGTGCCATTCTTAATGGCCTTTTATTTGGCCCACAAGCACAATGGGATAATGACCAATAACAGGCGCGTCACTTCTGCCGCGGTTTTCGGGGCCTATTTGAGGAATGAATATACATGCTAGGCCTAGGTACAGTTGCCAGAAAAGTGTTCGGAACGCCAAATGATCGCAAGATCAAGGCCACAAGGCCATTGGTGGAAAAAATCAATGCGCTTGAGCCTGACTTTGAAAAGCTATCGGATGCAGATATTCAGGCCAAGACCGAAGAGTTTAAAACCCGTCTAAGCAATGGGGAAACATTAGACGATTTGCTACCCGAGGCATTTGCCAATGCCCGCGAGGGCGCCAAGCGCGCGCTGGGATTGCGTGCCTATGATGTACAGCTAATGGGGGGGATATTCCTACACCAAGGGAATATCTCGGAAATGAAAACCGGCGAAGGTAAAACCTTGGTGGGTGTTTTTCCCGTATACCTGAATGCCCTGACAGGGCGCGGTGTGCATGTGGTAACGGTGAATGATTATCTGGCCAGCCGCGATGCGGGCTGGATGGGGCAGGTCTATGAATTCTTGGGTCTAAGCACCGGTATCGTTGTGCCCAATATGGAAGAAGAGGCAAAGATCGCCGCCTATCAGGCCGATGTGACCTATGCCACCAACAACGAGCTGGGGTTTGATTACCTACGCGATAATATGAAATCAGAGCTTAGCCAGATGGCCCAGCGCGATCATTATTTCGCCATCGTTGATGAGGTCGACAGTATTTTGATCGACGAGGCCCGCACGCCGCTGATCATTTCTGGCCCCGCCGAGGATCGCACCGATCTATACAACGCGGTTGATGCGCTGATCCCAGAGCTAGGCGAAGAACATTATGCGATGGATGAGAAGGCCCGTTCCACCACCCTGACGGATGAGGGCAACGAGTTTGTGGAAAAACGCTTTCTTGAAATGGAATTAATGCCCGAGGGTCAAACCCTGTATGACCCCGAAAGCACAACCCTAGTGCATCACATTAATCAAGGTCTACGCGCCCACACGTTATTTAAGCGTGACAAAGACTATATTGTGAAAGACGATCAGGTGGTTTTGATCGACGAATTCACCGGCCGCATGATGGAGGGCCGCCGCCTGTCCGAGGGTTTGCACCAAGCGATCGAGGCCAAAGAGGGCGTATCGATCCAGCCAGAAAACGTAACGCTGGCCTCTGTGACCTTCCAAAACTATTTCCGCCTATATGACAAATTGGCCGGAATGACAGGCACCGCCCTAACCGAGGCCGAAGAATTTTCCGAGATTTACGGTCTTGGCGTGGTAGAGGTACCAACAAACCGCGGCATCGCCCGCGAGGATGACCATGATGCGATTTATCGCACAGCGCGTGAAAAATTCACCGCCATCGTAGAAGAAATTGCCAAGGCACACTCCAAGGGGCAGCCGATCTTGGTCGGTACCACCTCGATTGAAAAATCAGAGTATCTATCTCAGCTGTTGAACGACAAACCCTTGTTGGCGAAAATTGCCGCTGGCTTGCGCACACGCGCCGAGGGCATGAAAAAAGAAGAGAATAAGATCAAGTTCAATGAGCACGCCGCAGATGTAGAGAAGCTGGCGAAAACCGGCATCAAGCATAATGTGCTGAACGCCCGCTTCCACGAACAAGAGGCCGAGATCATCGCTGATGCTGGTAGGCCCGGTGCGGTAACCATCGCCACCAATATGGCCGGGCGTGGTACGGATATTCAGCTGGGTGGTAACGTAGACATGCGTGTAGCCCAAGAGCTGGAAAAACTGGGCGACGATGCGGATGCCGCAAAAGTTCGCGCAGAGATCACCGCACAGATCGCCACCGCAAAGCAGGCAGCGTTAGACGCTGGTGGATTGTTCGTACTGGCCACCGAGCGCCACGAAAGCCGCCGTATTGATAACCAGCTGCGCGGCCGTTCTGGGCGCCAAGGTGATCCGGGGCGTTCTGCATTCTTCCTATCCCTAGAGGATGACCTGATGCGCATTTTCGGCTCTCAAAAGCTGGATGCTGTGCTTAGCAAGTTGGGCATGGACGAGGGCGAAGCCATTATTCATCCATGGGTCAACAAATCTCTAGAACGCGCCCAAGCCAAGGTCGAGGGTCACAACTTTGATATTCGCAAGCAATTGTTGAAATACGATGATGTGATGAACGATCAGCGTAAGGCAATCTTCGAACAGCGCCTTGAAATCATGAAGGCCGAAGACCTGTCTAGCATTGTTAAAGACATGCGTGACGAGGTGATCGAAGAGCTGATAGAGGAACACATTCCTGCCAAATCATATGCAGATCAGTGGAATATCGAGGGTCTGGATACGCAATTGGAAGAAAACCTTGGGTTCAAAACCGAAATTGTAAAATGGGCCGCCGAAGAGGGTATCGACGAGGAAGACCTAATCGAGCGGGTTGCGAAATCGGCCGATGACACCGCAGCAAAACAGATTGAAGCCGTGGGCGCAGAGCGCATGCGGATACTAGAAAAACAACTGTTGTTGGATACAATTGATAAGAAGTGGCGCGAGCATTTGATCACGCTGGAACATCTGCGCTCGGTTGTTGGGTTTCGTGGCTATGCCCAGCGCGATCCTTTAAACGAGTATAAAACAGAATCTTTCGAGCTGTTTGAATCCATGCTGGAAAGCCTACGCAACGATGTGACCAAAACGTTGGCGCAGGTTGGCCCAGCATCGCGCGAACAACAGGTTGCGGTCATTCAGGCCCAAATCCAAGCCGCAATCGATCAAGGTGTACCGATGGACGAGATCCAAGAGCAGATGAAACAAGCCTATGGTATTGATCTGCAACTGGCCCCAAACCCACAGGCAGAACCAGAGCCAGTGCCCGAGGTTGACCCAGAAGACGAGAGCACATGGCCCCCCCTTGCGCGCAATGATATGTGCCTATGTGGATCGGGTAAAAAATATAAGCATTGCCACGGCAAGCTATAGTTCAGCGCCCCCCGATCAGCGTATTGGGGGGCTATAGCAAATCCAAGCTGTGAAAGCTGGAAACATCGTTTTTGCCAATAATTACATGATCATGCACCTGTATGTTCAGCGCAGACAACGCACGATTGATACGGGCCGTCATCTCTATATCCGCATCACTGGGCGACGGATCACCTGATGGATGATTGTGCACCAAAATAATCGCAGATGCGTTCAGCTCTAATGCACGTTTGGCCACCTCGCGCGGGTAGACAGGCACATGATCTACCGTTCCCGTTTGCTGGGCTTCATCAGCGATCAGCACATTTTTGCGGTTTAGGAACAGAATGCGAAATTGCTCGGTATCTCGGTGTGCCATTGCGGTGGTGCAATAGGTAATCAGCGCATCCCAAGAGGACAGCACCTCTTTATCCATCACCCGTGATTTTGCCAGCCTATGGGCGGCGGCCTCTATGATCTTCAACTCTTGTACCACCGCCTGCCCCACGCCTTTTACACCAGAGAGACGCATGGCTGGCGCCGAGATCACCTCGTTAAATGATCCAAAATGATGCATCAATCGATGGGCAAGCGGCTTTACATCTTGGCGCGGGATTGCACGAAACAGCACCAGTTCCAACAATTCATAATCCGGCAGGGCAGCCGCGCCGCCGCTCATAAATCTGTCGCGCAGGCGTTTGCGGTGGTTCTTGCGAAAATCTTCGGGCACAGCGGCCTCTGCCGTGCGAAATTCTAGCATCGGTTGTTCGTGAAAAGAATCTGATCGTTTGCTATCCATAGGGCAAGTTTGCCCGCCCTATGGTTAACAGGGCGTTATTTCCAGGTGGGATAAAACATATCCGCAGGGCTGGGGGTGAAAATCTCGCACCCGTCTGCCGTAACACCAATAGAATGTTCAAACTGCGCCGACAGCGATTTGTCGCGGGTTACGGCGGTCCAATCATCGGCCAAAATTTTGGTATGTGGCTTGCCCAAATTCACCATGGGCTCGATGGTGAAAAACATGCCCTCTTCCAATACAGGCCCCGTACCCCAGCGGCCAAAGTGCACAACATTCGGCGGCGAGTGAAACACCCGCCCCAGACCATGGCCGCAAAAATCGCGCACCACAGAACAGCGCTGTGCCTCGACATATGCTTGGATTGCCGCGCCTATATCGCCAAAGGTATTGCCCGGCTTCACCTGATCAATACCCAACATAAGTGCGGTGTGGGTGATATCGATCAGGCGTTCTGCCTTGCGAGATAGCTTACCGGCCACGTACATGCGCGATGTATCGCCATACCAGCCATCCACGATCACCGTCACATCGATGTTCAGGATATCCCCATCTTTCAGGCGCTTTTCAGAAGGAATTCCGTGACACACCACATGGTTCAGCGAAATACAGGTGGCATGTTGATACCCGCGGTATCCGATGGTGGCAGAGGTGGCACCGGCATCATTGACCATTTTCTCCACGGTCTTGTCCAATTCTGCGGTGGAAACCCCCACCTGAACCATGGGCGCAATATCGTCCAAAATCTGCGCGGCCAAGGCACCTGCGCGGCGCATACCTTCGAATTCTTCTGGGCTGTGGATGGTGATGCCATCCTTGTTTAATCTGGGTTTATTCACGCTATCATCCATTTTTTACACCGCCCCTAAATCAGATATGCTTGGGAAATCCAAGGGGACAGATCGGCCAAGAGTAATTCCATTAGTATCAATAACAGTATCAAAGCAATAAAACACAACCCCTGCTTCACGCGCCATGATCATTTCCCGTGCATAATCTGGATCTATATCAACTGCAACTGTTGCGCGCTTAGCATCAGTGCGTTGAATAAGGTATAACAGCGCCGCTCGGTGACCCTGTGCCACCATATTAACCAATTCACGCAGGTGCTTTGCCCCGCGCGCCGTGACGCTATCCGGGAATTCGGCCACTGTGGGCTGTCGTAACAGGGTCATACTTTTGACCTCTAGGTATAAATCATCCTTGCCGGTATCGCTTAGCAGAAAATCAACCCGCGAATTTTCACCGTATTTCACCTCGGCACGAAAATCTGCATATCCCAGATCTAAATCCCCAGCACTCAGGGCCTCTTTCACAATATGATTGGCCGCGCCCGTATCGACCCCCACAAAGGCCCTATCAATCTCGACCAGCTTCCATGAATAATTTAATTTGCGCTTGGGGTTATCATTGGGTTCCAACCAAACCACCATGCCTGGTTGGGCCAAACCCAGCATCGAGCCTGGGTTGGCAACATGCGCGGTAACCTCTGTGCCATCTTCTAGGGTGACGTCCGCCAAAAAACGCTTATACCTACGGATAAGGGTTGCCCTGATCAGGGGGGATTCAAATTTCATAGTTTCATATTAATGCGCCCCATTACGAAGGACAAGCAGATGACCAACCCAACCGCAGGCATGATCGTTATTGGTGATGAGATTCTCTCTGGGCGCACGCGGGATGCGAATATGTATCATCTGGCGGGGCGGCTAACCGCCATTGGCATTGATCTAGCCGAGGTGCGCATCGTGGCCGATGACCGCGATCAAATCATTGGTGCAGTAAATGCCCTTCGCCATGCTCATGATATGGTTTTCACCAGCGGCGGTATTGGCCCAACCCACGATGATATCACCGCCGATTGTATCGCCGCCGCATTTGGTGTTGGTATCGATGTACGCGAAGATGCCAAAGCCGTGTTGGCCACCAACTATCCCAATGGCGCGGCAGACCTAACCGAGGCCCGCCTGCGTATGGCGCGCATTCCTGATGGCGCAGATCTGATCGAAAATCAGGTGTCCAAGGCGCCGGGGTTTAGTATGCAGAACGTGCATGTAATGGCGGGTGTGCCGCGGGTATTCACCTGTATGGTGGATTGGCTGCTGCCCCGCCTAGCCCAAGGCACGCCAGTGCAAAGTGTAACCATTAACGCCAACCTCCCCGAGAGCAAAATCGCTGGGCCGCTGGGCAAGATTGCAACCGAATTCCCCGACCTAACTTTCGGCTCATACCCCTATTACGAAGACGGCGGGCACGGCGCCAATCTGGTCATTCGCGGCGCCGACAGCACGCAAATCGCCCGTGCAGAGGCCGCAATCCGCACACGGGTTTTAAATGGCTGATCCCCACCAGCCATTATTTGAGGCTATTGATGCCACATGGCCGGCGGCGCAATATCTATCGCATGAGGGCTGGTTAATTCGGCGCGGCGCAGGTGGTGGAAAGCGGGTCAGTGCGGCGACCCTCCAATCAGATGACGCACAGATCGACGCCGCAATTTCCGCCCAAACCTCCATGGGCCAAGCTCCACTGTTTATGATCCGCCCCACCGATAATGCGCTGGATTGCGCATTGGCACAGCGCGGATTTGAAATTGTTGACCCCGTAGTTCTATTGGCAAAATCCCTTGGCACAACACGCCCCACGGCCCATAGCTGCTATCCGCAATGCACCCCAGAAATGCAGGCTATCTGGGCTGCTGGTGGCATAGATCAGCCCCGCATAGATGTGATGCAGCGCGCCGCGGGGCCTAAATGTTTCACCTACCTAACAGAGGGCGCCGTAGCCTTTAGCGCACTACATCAAGGGATCTGTATGACCCACGCGGTAGAGGTGGCACCGGATGCACGCCGCCAAGGGCTTGGGCGGCGCATCATGCAGGATATCGAATGCTGGGCCCAAACCATGGGTGCGCAGAGGTTGATGGTGCTTAGTGTGCGCGAAAATCGCGGCGCGATGGCGCTCTATCAATCGCTAAATATGCGCCAGATCAGCGCCTATCACTATCGCCGCGCACCCGCGCCCTAGGGCGGGCATTTCACAATCCCCTTGCCATTGCCACCAATCCCGCCTATATCCCCCCTAACAGCGGCAAGGTTGGGGTCCAAACCCAAGCTTCCATCGAAAGTTTTGCTCGGGCCCTGCGCCCGTTTTTTTATGTCTGGATAAAATATGTCTGATCTGATCGCAAAAGCGGCCATCGACAAACGCATGGCCAGTATTGTCCAACCCGTGATCGAGGGTTTGGGCTATGAACTGGTGCGCATTCGCCTGATGTCTGGCAAATCGACCACTCTGCAAATCATGGCAGAGCGCCCCGAGGGTGGCATAGAGGTGGATGACTGTGCCAAGATATCCAACGAGTTATCCGCAATTCTAGACGTAGAAGACCCCATTGAGGCGGAATACGCCCTAGAGGTTTCAAGCCCCGGTATTGATCGCCCGCTTACCCGCCTAAAGGATTTTGCCGCATGGGCTGGATTTGAGGCCAAGCTGGAGACATCAGAATTGATTGATGGCCAGCGCCGGTTCAAGGGGCCATTGCGTGGCGTAGAAGATAACGAAGTATTGATCGAGATCCAACAGGGGATCATCGGTTTGGATTTTGAGTGGCTGACAGAGGCAAAATTGGTTCTGACAGATGAATTGGTCGCGGAAACATTGAAAACCCGCAAAGATATTGTCGAAAGTGATTTCGACCACATAGAAAAAGAAGAGGATTAATCATGGCTATTACCAGCGCAAACCGCTTGGAGCTGTTGCAAATCGCAGAGTCCGTTGCCCGTGAAAAAATGATCGACGCCGATCTGGTTTTGCAGGCAATGGAAGAATCCTATGCCAAGGCCGCCAAATCTAAATACGGTGCAGAGCTGGATATCCGCGCCTATATCGACCGTAAATCCGGCGAATTGGAAATGACCCGCGTGCGCGTTGTTATTGCCGAAGAAGAAGCGGAAAACATGTATACAGAGCTGACCATCGAGGAAGCCAAAGCATACAAAGAAAACCCAGCCGCGGGTGATTTGATCATCGATCAATTGCCGCCCATGGATTTTGGCCGCATCGGCGCACAATCTGCCAAACAGGTTATTTTGCAAAAGGTACGCGAAGCAGAGCGCGCGCGCCAATATGATGAATTCAAGGATCGCGAAGGCGAGATCATCAATGGCTTGGTTAAGCGTGTAGAATACGGCAACGTGATCGTAGACGTAGGCCGCGGCGAAGCTGTGTGTCGCCGTGACCAACTGGTTAACCGCGAAATGTTCCGCAATGGCGACCGTATCCGCGCCTATATCAAAGAGGTACGCTCCGAGCAGCGCGGCCCGCAGATCTTCTTGTCACGTACCGCGCCTGAATTCATGGCCGAGCTGTTTAAAATGGAGGTGCCCGAAATTTATGATGGCATCATTCAGATCAAGGCAGTTGCCCGTGATCCAGGTTCACGCGCAAAAATCGGTGTGATCTCATTCGATAACGCGATCGATCCGGTTGGTGCCTGTGTTGGTATGCGTGGTTCACGCGTACAGGCCGTGGTAAACGAGCTGGGCGGCGAGAAAATTGACATCATCCCATGGAACGAGGATGCCCCAACATTCCTTGTAAATGCATTACAGCCCGCCGAGGTAACCAAGGTGGTTCTGGATGAAGACGCAGAGCGTATCGAGGTGGTTGTCCCGGACGAACAGCTGTCGTTGGCCATTGGCCGCCGCGGCCAAAACGTGCGACTGGCATCTCAGCTAACCGGACTTGATATCGATATCATGACCGAGGCCGAAGAATCCGAACGCCGCCAGAAAGAATTCGAAATCCGCTCGAAATTGTTCATGGACACCATGAATGTCGACGAAGTGGTGGCGCAGCTGCTGGTTTCAGAGGGCTTTACCAACCTAGAAGAGGTTGCCTATGTGGAAATCGACGAATTGCTGGTGATCGAAGGGTTTGACCAAGATACCGCAGAAGAATTGCAGGCCCGTGCCCGCGAAAGCCTAGAGGAAATCAATGCCAAGGCGATTGCCGAGGCGCGTGAACTGGGCGTAGATCAATCCTTGATCGATTTTGAAGGTCTATCCCCACAGATGTTGGTGGCCCTGGGCAAGGATGATGTGAAAACACTGGAAGATTTCGCAACCTGTGCTGATTGGGAATTGGCTGGTGGCTATACCACGCTAAACGGCGAGCGCATCAAAGACGAAGGCGTTCTGGAAAGCTATGATGTGGATCTGGCCGAGGCCCAGAACCTGATCATGCGCGCCCGTGTGCAAATTGGCTGGGTAACAGAAGAACAGATCGCCCAAGATGCGGCCGACGCCGAAGCAGAAGCCGCAACAGATGCGGACACAGCCGAGGAGGCTGGGGCGTGATGCTCCGGATCGTAGGAACCCGTGATGACCAGAGGCGCACGAAATAAACAATCAAAAGACCCCCAGCGCAAATGTATTGCACTGGGGGGATCCTATCCAAAAGAGGAAATGATCCGATTTGTTTTGGATCCTAATGGTGTGGTCACACCAGATATCGCCGGGCGCCTACCAGGGCGCGGCATCTGGGTATCCGCCAGCCAAGCGTCCCTAGAATTGGCAATCTCTAAGAACCTATTCTCGCGGGCCGCCCGCGCACAGGCAACCATACCTGAGGGACTGATTGATTTAATCGACCGTTTGCTGGTAAAACGAATTGTAGAGCTGGTATCATTAGCACGTAGGGGCGGCGAAGCCCTTAGTGGCTTTGAGGTGGTTAAAGGATCACTGATATCAGAACGTGCCCGCCTTTTATTGCAGGCCAGCGATGGTTCCATACGCCAACTTGGCAAATTGCGCTCTCCTGAGGGCAAGAACACATATTTTAATTGCCTTACCCAAGCAGAATTGGGTTTGGCTTTCGGACGAGACTATGCGATACACGCGGCGCTTACTGGTGGTGGATTGACCAAAAAGGTCCGCACCGAGGCTTTGCGCCTGACGGGAATTCGCAAGTCTGAAATCGCTGACACTGTCAGCACTGAAAGGTAATATACGCATGAGCGACGATAAAAAACCATTGGGACTGCGCGGCGGTTCTGGCACCAGCCACGTTAAACAAAGCTTCTCTCACGGGCGCAGCAAGGCTGTGGTTGTAGAGAAAAAGCGCAAGCGTGTGATTGTGCCAGGCAAAGGCGGCGCAGCTGGCGGTGTTGGCGGACGCCCTGCAGGAATTTCTGACGCAGAATTGGATCGCCGCAAGCGCGCATTGGCGGCGGCCGCCGCAGCCGAGGGTGAGCGCAAAGCCCGTGAAGAAGCGGAAACAAAGGCCCGCGAAACCGAACGTGCCGAACGTCGCGCAGAACGCGACCGCAAAGAGCGCGAAGAAGAAGAGCGCCAACAAGCCCTTCGTGCAAAAGAAGAAGCCAAGAAAAAAGCGGCAGAGGCCCCAAAGAAGGCACCAAGAGCCGAAGAGAAGCCAGCCGCCGCAAATGATCCAGCCGCAGCCCAAGCTGCCGCACAGCGTGCCGAGGCCGGTGGACGTGCCGCCCCCAAACGCGATGATCAGAAGAAAGACAACAAACAGCCGCGCCAACAAAAAGGTGGCGGTAACGACCGTCGTCGTTCTGGCAAGCTGACCATCAACCAAGCCTTGGCCGGCGGTGGCAACCGTCAACGCTCGCTTGCATCAATCAAGCGTAAGCAAGAGCGCCAACGCCGCGAAATGATGGGCGATGCAGGGGGCGAGCGCGAAAAGGTTGTACGCGACGTTCAGGTACCAGAAATGATCACGGTACAAGAGCTGGCCAACCGAATGGCGGAAAAAACCGCCGCGGTTGTGAAAGCGTTGATGACCAATGGCATCATGGCCACGCAAAACCAATCAATCGATGCGGATACCGCTGAATTGATCGTCGAGGAATTCGGCCACAAGGTGGTGCGCGTATCCGATGCAGACGTAGAAGATGCGATTAACGTGATCGAGGATGACGAGGCCGATCTAGAGCCACGCGCCCCTGTGATCACCATCATGGGCCACGTTGATCACGGGAAAACATCCGTTCTGGATGCCCTTCGTAAAACCAATGTGGTTTCTGGTGAGGCTGGCGGTATTACCCAGCACATCGGCGCCTACCAAATCACCACCGAGGGCGGCACATTGCTGACCTTCTTGGATACGCCGGGTCACGCGGCCTTTACATCCATGCGCTCTCGCGGTGCACAGGTAACGGATATCGTTGTTTTGGTTGTTGCCGCAAACGACGGTGTTATGCCCCAAACAATCGAGGCGATCGCCCACGCAAAAGCCGCCGATGTACCCTTGATCATCGCGATCAACAAAATGGACGTAGAGGGCGCAGACCCCACCCGCGTCCGCACGGATTTGTTGCAACACGAAGTGATCGTAGAGGCCATGTCTGGTGAGGTTCAGGATGTAGAAATTTCTGCACTGAAGGGCACAGGTCTGGATAACCTGCTGGAATGTATCGCATTGCAATCAGAGCTTCTAGAGCTGAAGGCTAACCCAAACCGTGCCGCATCTGGTGCTGTGATCGAGGCCAAGCTGGACACCGGCCGCGGCCCGGTAGCAACTGTTTTGGTCGAGGCAGGCACGTTGAAGAAAGGCGACATCTTTGTTGTTGGACAACAGTGGGGTAAGGTACGCGCATTGGTCGATGACCAAGGCAAAACCATTACCGAGGCGGGCCCATCACGCCCCGTAGAGGTTCTAGGCCTAAACGGTACACCAGAAGCGGGTGATGTTCTAAACGTGGTTGCATCCGAGGCCGAGGCCCGTGAAATCGCTGATTACCGCGCACAGGCCGCCAAGGACAAAAAAGCCGCCGCTGGTGCGGGTACGACATTGGATCAGCTATTGGCCAAGGCCAAGGCAGACGAGAATGTTTCTGAATTACCCATTTTGGTTAAGGCAGATGTGCAAGGCTCGACCGAGGCGATCGTTCAAGCGATGGAAAAGGTCGGTAACGACGAGGTTCGCGTACGTGTTCTACATTCTGGTGTTGGCGCTATTACAGAATCCGATGTGACCTTGGCCGAGGCCTCTGGCGCACCGATCATTGGCTTTAATGTTCGTGCAAATGCACCGGCACGTAATGCGGCCAACCAAAAGGGCGTAGAGATCCGCTATTATTCAATCATCTACGATCTGGTAGATGATGTGAAAGCGGCCGCCTCTGGTCTGCTATCTGCCGAAGTGAAAGAAACCTTCATTGGCTATGCCAAAATCAAAGAAGTGTTCAAAATCACCGGTGTTGGTAAAATTGGTGGTTGTGAGATCACCGAAGGTGTGGCGCGTCGCTCTGCTGGTGTACGCTTGTTGCGCGACAACGTTGTGATCCACGAAGGCAAGCTGAAGACTCTGAAACGCTTCAAAGACGAAGTGAAAGAAGCGCAGGCGGGCCAAGAATGTGGTATGGCGTTTGAGAATTACGAAGACATTCGCGCCGATGACGTGATCGAGATTTTCGAAACCGAAGAGATCGAGCGCAAGCTAGATTAATATTTTAGGGGGCTGGTTTCAGCCCCCTATTTTCCACCCCAAGGCCCGACAGCGATTGATGATATCGCTCTGTGCATGGGCCTTAAAATTGCGTACATGTTGGCGGCGCAAATACCAAAACAAATATTTCTCAAATTCCACCTCGTGGGTCAGTACCTGTTCAAAACAGGCGCCGATTTCGGCTATGCGCGTGCTGTGAAATACATGGTGAAATTCTGCATCGCCAAACAATATCCCGGGTTTGCGATGCAACAGCCCCTTAAACGATACGCTGGAATTCATACTGACCGTATAGGCACAGCCCCGCAATAGCCCGTCTAGATCCGCCTGTGTCACGCTAACGCGGGCACCATCGCACAATGCCTCTATCGCGGCCATCTCTGCGGGGCTGTAGGTTTCGTTGGGATGGAGCTTGATTTTAATATCGCGCCGTTTCTCATGGGCGATCACCTGTTCTATCATTTGTATTGGCGCCATGCTCTGCCAGCTGCGCCTGCGCGACAAAACCCCCTGCAGCGCCACCAGCACAAATCCCGCGTTCGGAACGCACGGCCCCTCCACAACGCCCTGTTTTTCGCACATCCGGTCAAATAGATCCCGTGCAGCGCCTATCTGAATGCTGTTTGGATTAAATTTTGCTCGATAGGCGGTTTTCTGGGCGATTTCTGCGGTGCTGTCCAAGGCCCAATAGGGGCCAAATGCCGCGGGGCGGGCCTCTAGGGCATGGGGGTGATGGGGCGGATGGCGGTGAAAGATACAATAGCTATCCGATCGATAGGACGCCCTAAGATTCTGCGCAGTACTTTCCAAAAACGATACACGAAACCCAACCCCCTGAAATGCGCGGCTGACCTGCCCATAGAAATGTTGAGGTTTGCGCGTGGCTATATCTAGATCCTGGCCCAGCACATAGATATTCAGCCGATCAATCACCAACCCAAATCCCCGAGCCGCCGTTGTAGCGTTGCGCCAAAATCAGGTGCGTTAATATCCAACCCATGCTCCAACACCCAATGTATATAGCGCGCATAGTCGGGGCGATCGCGGTGCATACGATTAAAGCTTTTCTGAATGCGGCCATCTATTTCAGGGTTGCGCGCAATATGATGCAACCCGCATTCCCCCATATGCAACACTGGCTTTTCATGTAGAGCCGCGCGCAACGATAGGGGCGTATCCTGACACACTACATAACAACAGGCCTGCAACAGGCGATCTAAACCAGCCGTGGTAAAGGAAATGCGATCCTCCAAGTCAAATCCATCAAGGCGCGCCTGTTGATTTGCATTCGGTGCCTGACCAATCATGCGGATCAAAACCTGCCGCTCTGGTTCGTTTTTCAGCACTTGCTTTATTAGATTAAAGCTGGACATCGGGCGATGCGGTAGCGCCTTGCCTAGATCCCCATCCAGCAGGATCAGCACAAAATCATCAAAAGCATAAGGGAACTCAAAGCGCTCGATATAGGCCTGTTGGGCCACGGCAAAGGATTGCTCGGCGGCGGATTCGCCGATATCGTGCGGGTTAAACACCGCCTGCGCAATATCCCAATCGCTGGGATCAGGCGCCGCCTCAAAGGCCCAATGCCCGCCCAGCAATGGGATCGCCTGAATGGCGCGAGGGTGATTTGCGCGGCGGCTCTCAAACACGCAATGCGCAGCCTCTCGGGCCGACTTTTTCCATGCTTGTTTGCTGTCTGAGCGGATATCGACCTGTGTACCCGATGCGGCGAAAACGGCCGCCACCGCCCGCGCAAATTCCGAGCTATCTGGATTAGGCACATAGATATTTAGTTGTTCAATGTCGCCCATATGATCCACAGTTTCTACCGCTTGTTATTGTCTTTGCTGAAAGGAAACGTATATCTGGTACAAACGAAAGGCAATTGACGATGGAAAATAATAAATTTCCCGGCTGGCATGGCACCACGATTGTGGGTGTGCGCAAAGACAACGAGGTGGTTATCGCTGGCGACGGTCAGGTGAGCCTTGGCCAAACCGTGATCAAAGGATCGGCACGCAAGGTGCGCCGCATTTCCCCCGGCGGGCATGATGTGATCTGTGGGTTTGCCGGATCAACCGCAGATGCCTTTACCCTGCTGGAACGCCTAGAGGCCAAATTAGAAGCATCGCCGGGTCAATTGGCCAAGGCATCAATTTCGCTGGCCAAGGATTGGCGCATGGACAAATACCTGCGTAACCTAGAGGCGATGCTGATTGTCACCGATGGCAGCGATTTGTTTGTGATTACCGGTGCCGGTGATGTGCTAGAGCCAGAGCACGGCATCGCCGCAATTGGATCCGGGGGCAACTATGCGCTGGCTGCCGCGCGCGCTTTGATCGATGGCGATCAGGATGCGGAAACCATCGCGCGTAAATCCCTGACCATCGCCGCCGAAATTTGCGTCTATACCAATGGCAATATGACCGTAGAGAAGATTACAAAATGACTGACCTAACCCCCCGCGAAATCGTATCCGAATTAGATCGCTTTATCATTGGCCAGAACGATGCCAAACGTTCGGTCGCCGTGGCCCTGCGCAACCGCTGGCGGCGCAAACAGCTGTCCGATGATATCCGCGACGAGGTTTACCCGAAAAACATCCTGATGATCGGGCCAACTGGTGTCGGCAAGACAGAGATCAGCCGCCGCCTTGCCAAGCTGGCCAAGGCACCTTTTATCAAGGTAGAGGCGACCAAGTTTACCGAGGTGGGTTATGTCGGGCGCGACGTAGAACAGATCGTTCGCGATCTGGTGGATGCCGCGATTATCATGATCCGTGAACACAAACGCGAGGCCGTGAAAGAGGCCGCCCTACACAACGCGGAAGAGCGCGTAATCGAGGCATTATGCGGCACAGATGCCCGCGATCAAACCCGCGAAATGTTCCGCAAAAAATTGCGCGAAGGATTGCTGGATAGCAAAGAGATCGAGTTAGATTTGTCAGACAATTCCAACCCAATGGGCATGATGGACATCCCTGGTCAGCCCGGAATGGGCATGGGAATGATGAACATTGGCGAAATATTCGGCAAGGCCATGGGCGGACGCACCAAACGGCGCAAAATGACCGTATCCGAAAGCTATAAGGTGCTGTTGGAAGAAGAGAGCGACAAGCTGTTGGATACCGAGACCCTGAACCAAGAGGCCGTGGCCGCAGTGGAAAACAGCGGCATCGTGTTCTTGGATGAAATAGACAAGGTCTGCGCAAAATCCGAGGCGCGCGGCGCGGATGTATCACGCGAAGGCGTGCAACGCGATCTGCTACCCTTGATCGAGGGCACAACCGTCAGCACCAAGCATGGCCCCGTTAAAACAGACCACATTCTGTTCATCGCATCGGGGGCCTTTCACATTGCCAAACCCTCTGATTTGTTACCAGAGCTTCAGGGCCGCCTGCCAATCCGCGTGGAATTGCGCGCCCTAACCGAGGGTGATTTCATCCGCATTCTAACCGAAACCGATAATGCCCTAACCCGCCAATATGCGGCCCTGATGGAAACAGAAGAGGTGAGCGTGTCCTTTACCGAGGATGGCATTGCCGCCATTGCCAAAATCGCCGCAGAGGTTAACGAGAGCATCGAGAACATCGGCGCGCGCCGTCTACACACGATCATAGAGCGGGTTTTTGAAGAGCTGAGCTTTGCCGCGCCTGATCAATCTGGGCAGTCGGTGGAAATCAATGCAGAATATGTAGAAAAGCATCTGGGCGAATTGGCCAAGAGCAGCGATATTTCACGCTATGTTCTGTGATACCATTTTCGGGCAAACAGATCGGGCTGGCGCACGCGCACAGCATTAAAGATTTGAGCGATTTTATCGCTGTTTTCCGCAGATAGCTTAACCTTGCGCAGGGCCTTTTGCGCAAGCTCTATATCCGATTTATCTAACATGGCCTTGCGCCAATTAGACAGGTCGGCCAGCTTCAGCGCGCTGGCCGCAGTCAGGTGCCTGATCTCGGCGCTACTAAGCCCAGATAGCAAATCAATGATGCCCATGACACTGGCGGCCGCAGTGCGGGCATCATCTATGGAGAGATCATAACGCACCTCTGGCTGATCAGAATCGCGGCGCGTGGCATTCAGGCTGGCCAATTGCGAGAATACCGCCTGTATGCGCAGGCTGGCCACTGAATTGGCGGAAATTGATCCCTGATGAATGCGATATCGCCCCATAATCTGGGGCTGAATTGCAATGCGATAGTGTTCGTGCAGGCGCCAGCACAAATCGGAATCCTCGGCCAGATGTGCATTTCTAAACCCGCCCAGCTGTTGAATCACATCCAAGCGCGCGGTTAGAAACGGATGCGGCAGATAGGGTTCGCGCGCAGGGATAAAACCCGCATCAGCACGGTGAAAATCATACTCAGGCGAAGAGACCCCCAATAAATTTCCCGATACATCTATGTTATGCGCCTTGCCCGATACCGCCACCGCGCCGGTAAAGCCCATGAAATCCAGCTGTTGCGCTAGGCGATCTGGCACCGATGTATCATCCGCATCAATGCGCGCCACAAATTCGCAATCTAGGTTTTTCAGGCCAAAGTTCAGCGCAGACACCAGCCCAGCGTTTGCCTGTGATATCATCCGAATGCGCGTGCTAGGGAAATCCGCAACCACCTGTGCAGAGTGATCCGTTGAACCATCATCCACCACCAAGATATCAAAATCATCCATGGTCTGGTTTTCCAGGCTGGTCAACGTTTCGGCTAGAAACGTAGCACCGTTATATACGGGCAATAAAAACGAAACCCTAGGCATGGGTGATCTCCAGATCATGAAGCCCCAGCACAAACCAATTACTTGATGGAACCAAAAGCGCTAGTTTCACATCAATTGCGCCCTCGGGCAATCCAGCGCCGCGCAAATGTTCACGGCTAAAGGTTAGATCAAATGGCGCATCGCTGATCTCGACATTCAGCAGATCAACGGTGCCATTGCTGTGATAAACGCGTGGGTAAAATTCAGCCATTGGATAGGCGCGCATCCGCAGGCTTAGCGCCCTAAAATCACGAGGTAATTTAATCTCTAGCCCAAACCAAGTATCTGAAAAATTGGCACAATCCAGGATCAGGCAATCCACCTGTTTGCGCAACAAGACCAATGCATCATCGCTATCAAATGCGGGGTACACACCATCGATAAACTCGTCATATGCGCGCAGGCGGAGGGGCGTATCGGAATAACTGCTGAAATCAATTTTGCTCATACCTTTTGCTAGCGGAAATTCATTGATATGGCCAGCAATCCGTGGTCAGGCTGGCGCATGCAGTTTATTATTCAAAATTTCCGCTGGTTAATCACGGGTGCACTAATGGCCTTTGCCTCTTGTTTTGGGCAGACGTTTTTCATCTCGATCTTTGCCGATGATATTATGCACAGCTATGACATTACCAATACCGAATGGGGCCGCATTTATGGCATCGGTACCTTTGCCTCTGGTATTTTACTGCTGTGGGCGGGGGGATTGGCGGATCGCATTGCAATGCTACGGATTGCGCCGGCGGTTTTGATGTTGTTGGCGGTGTTTGCATTGTTGATGGCATTTAACACCTCTTTGGTGGTACTGACCTTCATTATCTTTGGTCTGCGCTTTGCTGGGCAGGGCATGATGATGCATATATCAATGGTTGCTATGGCACGCTGGTTTCAGGCATCGCGGGGGCGGGCGGTATCGCTGGCGCTGTTGGGCTATACGGCGGGAGAGGCGATCTTGCCCCTATCTTTCGTCTTCTTGCTCGGGCTGTTTTCGTGGCAATATCTGTGGATTATTCCCGCGCTCTATGCGCTGGTTCTAATTCCCGTTCTGTTTCTGTGCCTTTCTACAAAACGCATCCCCGAGGGCAATTCTGAATTGATCGAGCAAACCGGTATGGGCGATCATCATTGGACCCGCGCACAGGCCCTACGGCATCCGCTGTTTTGGCTCTTGATCCCTGCGTTAATCACCCCCAGCATCACCATGACCGCACTGTTTTTTCAACAGGTCAATCTGACCCAAGAAAAGGGTTGGGCGCATTTGGAATTTGTCGCGCTGTTTCCGGTGTTTTCCGTAACAACCCTATGCACAATGATGGTAACGGGGATCTTGGTGGATCGTATTGGTGCTGCGCGCATTATGCCCATATATCAAATCCCCATGGCTGTCGGGTTTTTGGTGCTGGGCATTGGGGGGTCTATCACCGCGGCACTGTTTGCAATGATTTTACTCGGGATGATGCAGGGGGCTAATACCACTGTGGTAACCACTGTTATGGCCGAGAATTACGGCACGCGCCATGTGGGCGCGATCAAGGCCACCAGTACCGCCGCCATTGTGTTTGGGTCGGCAATCAGCCCGTCACTTACTGGATATCTAATCGATCAGGGGCGGCCCTTTAGCACGCAGTTACCGCTGTTATCAATCTTGGTGTTTTTGACCTCTGGCATAGCTTTTTTAGCGCTACGGCATTATTCGCGAATGCGGCGCAGATATACATAATAAGCCCCCGCACCGCCATGCTTTGGCTGTGCTTGGGACACCTGTAGAACCTTGGCGCTCAGCAAGGGCCCCATCAACCAATCACGTAAACTCTCGCGTAGAACACCTGCCTTGGGACGGTTGAATTCATCGACCCCCTTGGTGCGGCCCTTGCCGGTGATCACCAATATCATCCGAAACCCCATAGCATGGGATTGCACCAGATAGGTTTGCAGGCGGGCCTTGGCCTGATCGGCGGTCAGCCCATGTAAATCCAGCACCCCGTCTATGTCGATCTGCCCTTTAATCAGGCGCTGGAAATTGCGCTTGTCCATATTGGCCGAGGTGCGCGCAGGGCGTGGCGTAAAGGCAGGGGGTTGCGTAATCTTCTTGGTGCTGGCCTTTTGCCCCACCGCAAAGGGTTTTATCCGAAAACCGGCAGGTTTGGGTGGGGTCGGGGGCGCGGGTTTGGCGATTTCCTCTGAGGGTTTTTTTGGCTCTGGCAGGCTGCGCTTGACACTGCTGGTCACATGGCGCCAAACTTCCTTATCCTCAGTACTCAGGCCTTTTCCGCGCTTTTTCATCGCGCCGCTACGGCTGATTTCGGCATAAGCAGATACAGCTTGCCCCCAGATTTGGTGCGCCCCGCAATTTTTCCTGCCAAGCGCCCAGAGCCATAGAAAATATCCGCCCGTTGCGGGCCCTTTACTGCTGTGCCCACATCCTGTGCCACCATCAAACGGCGAAACGGATCACCGCCCTGTTTATCAATAAACACCGGCAACCCCAGCGGGTTAAACGCAGGATCAACAGCCACTGAACGCCCCGCAGTTAGGGAGACCTGAATAGCGCCATTGGGGCCTTGGTTTTCTGATAATGTTTCTATTTCTTGAAAGAAAATATAGGATCTGTTGTGCGCCAGAATATCCATACCCTTTTTGGGGTTTTTCTTTACCCAAGCCTTGATCCGCCCTGCCGAGGCCTGTGATTTTGGCAGGATATTGCGGCGCACCATTTCCATGCCAACCGAGCGATATTTGTGGCCATTTCGCCCCGCAAAACCTACACGGATGATTTCGCCGTTTTCTAGCTTGATCCTGCCAGAACCCTGAACATGTAGAAAAAACGCATCTACTGGATCCTCGATCCACGCGATTTCCAGACCGCGCCCCTCTAGGGCGCCGTTTTGAATTTCGCGGCGGGTTTTATATTGCTGGCCGCGCTTAACCTCTGGGGGTTTGCGATATATTGGCGTGACGTAGCGGCTGGTCTTGCTGCGCGATCCCGGTATGGCGGGCTCAAAATAGCCGGTGAACAACGCATCCTTGCCTGTGGTGGTGATCATCGGCTGAAAATTACGTTCGAAGAATTTTTGCGGGTTCTTGGTGGATTTGGCATCTTCACACAGCTTGGCGTGCTCGGCCTTGCTTAGCCCATCCAGCTTGCTAAGGCGGGGGCAGGATTTTTGAAACACCGCCAATGCAGCGGCGTGATCATCCTGTGCCCATCCGGGCAGGGCGCTAAAATCCACAGTTTGATTTGGTGCCGCCGATGCCATCGGCGCACAGAGCAACAAGATGCCAACAAGGGCCGATTTATACGAAAACTGCACGCTGATCTCTAGGTGCCGGTTTCGACCAATTGCCAGTTTGGATCCTCGGCGCCGACAATCCGCGCAAAAGTCCAGATATCTTTCTGGCGCTTGACTGTGTTTTTGTCACCCTCGACCACCGCACCAGAGGCATCGACCACTTCGCTGCTTAATTCGCCTACAAATTGCAGGGTCAGTTCTGCCTCTTTGGTTTCTGAATCAAATTCAGCATCCAGCAATTTCAACTCGCGCACACCGATAAATTCTGCATTCACCCGTAGACCCTGTGCCTGTCGCGCATCAATCACACCGGTAAACCCATCAAACACATCCTTTGATAGGAACTGAGATAGGGTTTCTTGGTCATCGCCCTCAAAGGCCATTAGAATCATTTCATAGGCCTGTTTGGCGCCACCGATAAATTCTGTTACTGAAAATGCAGGCTCTGCGCGTTTGATCTCTGCTAGGGCCTTGCCCGCAGGGCTGTCTATATCCACGTGGTCAGAAATATCACGATCAACACCGCCATCGATCACCTCGAATTTGTTTTGACCTTGCGCATTGGCCTTGGCCATTTCTTGTTTTGCACGCTCGTCAGGCTCAAACCCTGTGCGCGTGCCAAGAACGCTGCGCAGGCGCAAAATCAAGACCAGCGCAATAACGCCCAAAACAATCAATTGGTTCATAGGATCACCCATTCTCTGCCTTTTCACAATTTCATGACCAACACTGGTGTTGACCCTGTTCGCAACATATTTAGGTTACTCGGGTGGTATAGTCCACCGAATGACCAAATCGTGAGCGAGAAAATGTGGCTGTTTATTATCTTTGTAGCAATTCCGATCATTGAAATCGGGCTATTCATCCAAGTGGGTGGCGCGATTGGCCTGTGGCCCACACTTGCCACCGTGATCATTACGGCATTTGTTGGCACGCAATTATTACGCGCACAAGGGATCGCGGCACTAGGGCGGCTACAGCAATCGGTGGGGCAGGGGCAAAACCCGATGGGCCCGATCGCACATGGGGCATTAATACTGGTGGCCGGTGTAGTTTTGCTAACCCCTGGTTTTTTTACCGATGCGGTTGGGCTGGCGCTATTGATTCCACCGGTACGCGCCGCGCTGATCAGGATAGGGGCCGCGAAAATCGCGGGCAAGGTGAACATTAATGTAAATCAGCCCAACCCAACCCAACCCCACGGCGATGTGGTGGATGCGGATTTCAGCGTGCTTGACCCCGAAGACCCACCAAGCGCGCCATCGGGCTGGACAAATAATCCAATTAATAAACAATGATTGTTAGCGGGCACTTTCCTTGCTAAACCCATCGCCGATATCATACGGAGCCGGAAATGACCGACAAAAAAGAAGAGGCCGCAACCGCACCTCAACCCCCACAAATGCAGTGCCTAAATCAATACATCCGCGATCTTTCATTTGAAAACATCGCCGCCCAGAAAAACCTGGGCCAAAAGGTACAGCCGAACATCAATGTTCAGGTTAACCTAGATGCCCGCAAGGGTGACGAGGATAACTTTGAGGTTATTCTAAAGCTGACCATCACTGCCGATGCAGAAGAGCAGAAAGTATTTTTGCTAGAGATCGATTATGCGGGTGTGTTCCACATTCAAAACGTTCCAGAAGAGCAGATGCACCCATTCCTAATGATCGAATGTCCGCGCTTGTTGTTCCCGTTTGTACGCCAGATCGTACGCAACATTACAACCGAGGGCGGCTATCCCCCATTGAACGTTGATCCCATTGATTTCTTGGCGCTGTATCGCAGCGAAATCGAGCGCCGCGCCGCGGCGAACGCCACCAAGAACTAAAATCAGGCGGCCCTTGGGTCGCCTTTTTTATGCATCCCATTTTTTCCAAATAGGATCATCGCCAAGGGTTGTGATAAATTCATCATGGGCCGATTTTTCCTCGGCGGTGATTTTCGAAGGCAGGGGGGTTGCGCGCGGTGCCGCCTGCCATTGCGATGCGGCGACATTAGCCATTGCATCGCGCCCCGCCACAACATTCAGCGCAAAATCAGGCTGGCGACCACCCACCAGTTCCAAATAGACCTCGGCCAATATTTCACTATCCAGCAAGGCCCCGTGTTTTTCACGTGCAGAGTTGTCGATCCCAAACCGTCGGCACAGGGCATCCAAAGAATTCTGCGCACCGGGGAATTTTTTGCGGGCAATTTCCAATGTATCCAGCGATCTGTTCATCGGCACCAACGGCAAACCCGCGCGGCCCAGCTCTGCGTTGATAAATTTCATGTCAAAGTTGGCATTATGAGCAATCAACGTGGCATCACCGATAAAATCCAGAAAATCCTGCCCGATTTTGGCAAAAACTGGGTAGTCTTTTAGAAAATCAATCGATAGGCCGTGCACCTCAAAGGCGCCTTGGGGCATATCGCGCTCTGGGTTGACGTATTGATGATAGGTGCGCCCTGTTGGGATATGCTGTTCCAGCTCGACCGCGCCGATTTCAACCAGCCGATCGCCCCCCTCAGCATTAAAGCCGGTGGTCTCGGTATCCCAAACAATCTCACGCATCAGGCTGTGCCCCATCTTTGGATTTTAGAATAGATTCTATCACATTCTGCACCGATGCGCGCGCGCCGTCCAAATCATGTGTTTCAATCACATAATCCGCACGGGCACGTTTTTCACCGTCGGGGGTTTGACGCGATAGGATCATCGCAAAAACATCCTCGGTCATGCCCGGGCGCTCCATCACACGCGCCTTTTGCACATCAGCATCGACACTGACGACCAAAACCGCATCTAGCCAATCCTGCGCCCCTGTCTCAAACAACAGCGGTATATCCAATACGGCCATTTTTTGGCCCGTGGTTTGACAGGCCTCGATAAAAGCGGCGCGGTGGGTGCGGATGGCCTCGTGTACAATGGTCTCTAGTTTTGGAAATAGCTCTTTGTCGGCCTGTAGGCATCGCGACAATGCTTGGCGATCCACCCCGTCTGCCGTGACCGCAATCGGGGCAATATCATGGATTTTCTCGATGGTTTCGGTGTCGGTTGTGTACAGCTCGTGCACCGCTGCGTCGGCATCCCAAACTGCGATTTCAGCATCGCGAAACATTTCTGCCGTGGTGCTTTTGCCCATACCAATAGAGCCCGTTAGCCCTAGTAAGAAAACCTTGCTCATAGTTCTGCCAATACCTTTTGTCGTAATTCTGGATCTACCTGTGGGCGGGCACCAAACCATGCCTCAAACCCGGGAACAGCTTGGTGCAATAACATCCCCAAGCCATCGACCGTGGCACAGCCCTGTTTTTCTGCATTGCGCAGTAGGTCAGTTTTCAGGGGATTATAGACGATATCATTCACCAATGTATTGCTGGATAATTCCGCACAAGAAAAATGCAATGGATCACAGCCCACCATTCCAAGGGCGGTTGTATTCACCAAGGTCGACACAGCCGCCGAGGCCTGTTCTGCATCGCCCCAATCTGCCACCATAACCCTGCGGCCAAAAACAGACGCCAGATCCTCGGCCCGTGCCCGCGTGCGGTTTACCAGAATGATTTCGGGAACACCCGCATCTAGCAATGCATGTAAAACAGCCCGCGCAGCGCCCCCCGCGCCCAATACCAAAGCGGGGCCCATGCCCGCGTTCCAATTTGGGGCGCCCTGTGTCAGATTATTAATAAAGCCTTCGCCATCGGTGTTATCCGCATGGATTTTACCATCCCTAAACACCAGCGTGTTCGCCGCGCCGATAGCGGTGGCGCGCGAGGAAACCGTATCGGCTATTTCTAGGGCGGCGTGTTTGTGTGGCACGGTGACATTAGCCCCAGCATAGCCCTGAGCAATCATTTCTTGGATATGGGCGCTGAAATTTTTCGGCGCTACCTCTTGTTTAACGTAAGATCCATCGATCCCGTGCTTTTTCAACCAATGGCCGTGTATGATCGGCGATTTAGACTGAGCAATGGGGTATCCCAATACGGCGGCTTTGATCATGATGGTATTACCCCTCTGGTGCGTAAATAGGCCAAAACCTCTAGCAAGGGGAAACCAAGCACGGTGAAATAATCGCCCTGAACGCGGTTAAACAAGTTTACCCCCTCTTTTTCCAGCAGATAACAGCCGACCGAGGATAGAATTTCCGACCCGCATCCATTTAGGTAATCCTCTAAATACGCATCGGAAAAATCGCGCATAAACAGCTGTGCGCGGCCAATGGTACGCCAGACTGGCTCTCCATCTTCAAAAATTACTGCCGCTGACATCAACTGGTGCGATTTACCACGCAATGCCCGCAGTTTTTCACGCGCCTCATCTAGGGTCTGTGCTTTGGAATAAATTTTCTTTTCGCAAACCAGAATTTGATCACATCCAATCACAAAACCGGCCTGTTTAGAGGCCACGCGGCGGGCTTTGAATTCGGCCAATGTATCGACCACATCATTGGGTGTCGCATTCTCTGCTAGCAATGCGCCCATGATTGCTGGCTCGTCGATTTTGGCCGGCATAGCGGTGAAATCAATGCCTGCCGATTTTAGCATTGCTATGCGGGCCATTGATTGAGAGGCCAGTGTGATTTTCTGTGTCATAATATATCCTTCGCCCTTGCATATAACATGTCAGGAAAATTGTCCCACGGGATTGTGCATTTCCTGTGGATAAAATCCGCGAAGTTAATCTTTATGAACAGAATCTTACTTTACCCCCAAAATTGTCCTTTTTTCACAGGTCGTATTCACTTTTTATGCCCTGTTGGTGAATCCAAATCCAAAAAATCGAATTTCGTGGATAAAAATTCATACAAGAGTTATTCAAAGTTATGCTCACCATTAACTTTGGAAAAATATATTTGAATCAGACATTTATGATACTTATCCACAGATGGGGATAAAAATTATCCCGCTCTGAATATATCTGATTTTCTGTGAGTAACTCTGTGATTAAGATTTTATCCCAGTTACCCACAAGACCTACTAAAACAACTATTCTTTCTCTTATATATTATTATTATTAGGGGGGATCACTCGGAGCGCGAAAAATGGACATTCTTTCCACCCTCTACCCATGGATAAAATCCATTCATGTTATTGCCGTTATCTCGTGGATGGCTGGGATGCTCTATTTGCCACGATTGTTTGTGTACCATGTGGAAACCAATCCCGATCATATCAATCTGGATGAAACATTGGTGCGCTGGGAGTTTCTACTAATTAAGCGGATTATTAATCCGGCAATGGCGGTTACATGGATTGCTGGACTGTTGATGGTTTTTACCCCTGGAATTATCGATTTCAGCGCTGGCTGGATTTGGGTGAAATTCCTGATGGTTTTTCTGATGTCAGGGTTTCACGGATTTCTAAGTAAACAACGCAAATTATTGGCCGCGGGCGAACGGCCCTATTCAGGCAAGCAATATCGTATGTTAAACGAGGTGCCGACTGTATTAATGGTGATCATCGTCATTATGGTGATCGCACGCCCGTTTTAAAAATTTGACTCGCCAGCGATAAAAACGCTAGAAGCTTGGCAAACGATCCGGTGACCCACACCGCTTATGGATCGCAGCACCACATTTTAAAAATTGCCACCCCTTGGGGTGCAGACCTGTATGGGAATTCCTATGGAAAACGAAAAAATCAATCTGTCCGATCTAAAGGCAATGAAGGCCTCTGATCTGTTGAAAATGGCAGAAGAGCTGGAAATCGAAAACGCATCCACCATGCGTCGTGGTGATATGATGTTCGCCATCCTCAAAGAAATGGCCGAGGATGGTGCCGAGGTTTCTGGCGATGGTGTTCTAGAGGTGATGCAAGATGGTTTTGGGTTTTTGCGCTCTTCGCAATCCAATTACCTGCCTGGCCCCGAGGATGTCTATGTATCACCACAAATGTTGCGCAAACATTCCCTGCGCACCGGTGACACAGTAGAGGGCTGGATCAGCCAGCCCAAAGATGGCGAGCGCTATTTTGGCATGTCCAAGGTCACATCGATTAATTTCAGTGACCCAGAAGAAGCAAAACACAAGGTTCACTTTGACAACCTGACGCCGCTGTACCCCGAAGAGCGTCTGAAAATGGAAGTCGAAGATCCAACCCTAAAGGATAAATCAGCCCGCGTTATCGATTTGGTTGCCCCCATTGGTAAGGGCCAGCGTTCCTTGATCGTGGCCCCCCCGCGTACTGGTAAGACTGTGATCTTGCAAAACATCGCCAACAGCATCGAAAAGAACCACCCAGAGTGCTATCTAATCGTTTTGTTGATAGATGAGCGCCCAGAGGAAGTAACCGACATGCAGCGCTCTGTTAAGGGCGAGGTGGTTTCATCTACATTTGACGAACCAGCCACACGCCACGTGGCCGTTTCAGAAATGGTGATCGAAAAGGCCAAGCGTCTGGTCGAACATAAGCGCGATGTTGTGATCCTGCTGGATTCCATCACCCGCTTGGGCCGTGCCTTTAACACCGTAGTGCCATCATCAGGCAAGGTTCTGACCGGTGGTGTGGATGCCAATGCGCTACAGCGCCCCAAACGCTTCTTTGGTGCGGCGCGTAACATCGAAGAGGGCGGCTCTTTGACCATTATCGCCACTGCGTTGATCGAAACAGGATCACGTATGGACGAGGTGATCTTTGAAGAATTCAAAGGTACGGGTAACTCTGAGATTGTGCTGGATCGTAAGGTGGCTGACAAACGTGTCTTCCCTGCGATTGATATTTTGAAATCTGGTACCCGTAAAGAAGAGCTGCTGGTGGATCCGGTGGATCTGGCCAAAACATTCGTATTGCGCCGTATCCTAAATCCAATGGGCACCACAGATGCGATCGAATTCTTACTGGGTAAACTAAAGGCCACGAAAACGAACTCTGAATTCTTTGATTCAATGAACACCTAAGCTGAGGGCAGACCTATGTCTGATATCATCTTTGCATTGGCTAGCGCCAAGGGTAGGGCAGGTGTATCTATCCTGCGGGTCTCTGGTGCGGGTGCACGGGATATATGCCAGAATTTTGCGGGCGTGGGCCTGCCGATTTCTGGGCGTAGCCTGCGTAAAATTTATGATTCAGATGGGCTGTTTATTGACGAGGCTTTGATCCTGACCTTTGCTAAGGGCGCTAGCTTCACTGGTGAAGAGGTTGTTGAAATCCAATGCCACGGTAGCCAAGCGGTGGTGGCCAGCCTGTTGCGCCTGTTGGCGGCACAGGATGGTGCGCGCCTGGCAGAACCGGGCGAATTTACCCGCCGTGCCCTACAAAATGGCGAGCTGGATTTAGCGCAGGTCGAGGGACTTGCAGATCTAATCGATGCAGAAACAGAGGCACAGCGCCGCCTTGCCGCGCGGGTAATGCAGGGTGGATTATCTGAAAAGGTGGTCCAGTGGCGGGTTGATCTGATCCGTGCCGTTAGTTTGATCGAGGCCACCATCGATTTTGCGGATGAAGATATCCCAATGGATGTTGGCCCAGAGGTCGCAGAATTGATCGAGAAAACCCAAGCAGATCTGCGCGCTGAAATCAAAGGCAGCTTTGCCGCAGAGCGTATCCGCGAAGGGTTCGAAGTGGCAATAATCGGCCCGCCAAATATTGGTAAATCAACCTTGTTGAATGCATTGGCGGGGCGTGACGCGGCGATCATTTCTGACATCGCAGGAACCACCCGCGATGTGATCGAGGTTCGTATGGATATTGATGGACTAGCGGTCACCCTGCTGGATACTGCCGGCTTGCGCGAAACCGAGGATCAGGTGGAACGCATCGGGGTAGAGCGCGCGCGCCAACGAGCCAGCGCGGCTGATTTGCGGGTGTTTTTAACCCCTGATGGATCACAGATCGATGCAGAGGTGGTGGTGCAACCCGACGATATTATCGCGGTGGGCAAGTCTGATTTACACCCAAGGGGCGATGGGTTTAGGCTCTCTGGCAAGTCGGCTGAGGGCTTGGATCAATTATTGATGCGTATCTCACAGGTGCTATCAGAGCGCTCTCTGGGCGCTCAGACAGCCACTCGCGAGCGCCACAGGATTGCGATGCAAGAATCAATGGGGTATCTGAATACCGCAGTAGAGGTTATCGCACAGGGGCCAGAGGTGTCTGAGTTGGCATCAGCAGAGCTACATCAAGGCATTTTATGTCTTAGTGGCCTTATCGGTGCAGTGGGTGTAGAAGACTTACTGGATGAAATATTTGCCAGCTTCTGTCTGGGTAAATAAAGACGGGATAAATGAGATTGCTGTAATGTTTCACGTGAAACATTCTGGCCTAGCGATAAGGAGTGTTTCACGTGAAACATTACGATGTCATTGTGATTGGGGGCGGTCATGCCGGCGCGGATGCCGCGCAGGCCGCTTGGCGCATGGGTGCTAAAACCGCGCTGGTTACCCACAGATTTAGCTCGATTGGCGAGATGTCCTGTAACCCTGCCATCGGCGGATTGGGCAAGGGGCATCTGGTGCGAGAGGTCGACGCGCTGGATGGGGTGATGGGCCGTGTGGCTGATAAATCTGGTATCCAGTTTCGATTGCTGAATCGACGTAAGGGGCCAGCAGTGCAGGGGCCGCGAACGCAGGCAGATCGCGCATTATATCGTGCCGCGATGCAAGCGGAATTCAAGGACAAGCAAGGCCTAGATGTGATCGAGGCAGAGGTTGCCGATTTGATCATGTACGATGGCGCTGTTGCTGGAGTTATCCTTGCGGATGAATCAAAGATAGAATCTCACTCTGTGGTGCTGACCACGGGCACGTTCCTACGTGGGGTTATTCACATTGGCGATGTTAGCCGCCCGGGTGGGCGGATGGGCGATAAGCCTGCGATTCCATTGGCAGAACGACTTGATAGTTTTAACCTACCCCTTGGGCGGCTGAAAACCGGCACACCCCCGCGGCTTGATGGGCGGACGATTAACTGGGATATTTTGGACAGCCAGCCGGCCGATGACGAGCCAGCGCTGTTTTCTTTTATGTCTGATACATCGGTTATTCCACGCCAAATTAGATGTGGAATCACCCATACAAATGCCACCACGCATCAGATTATTTCGGATAACCTAGAGCGCTCCGCCATGTATGGCGGCCATATTGATGGGGTTGGCCCGCGTTATTGCCCGTCGATCGAGGATAAAGTTGTCCGTTTTGCTGACAAGGACTCGCATCAGGTTTTCCTAGAGCCTGAGGGATTGGATGATTTTACGGTTTATCCCAATGGAATTTCCACCAGCCTGCCAGAAGATGTGCAAGAGGCCTATGTACGGTCTATGGTAGGGCTAGAAGATGTTACAATTCTTCAACCGGGCTATGCGATTGAATATGATTACGTCGACCCCCGCGCTCTACGTCATACGCTAGAGCTAAAGGATGTGCCAAATCTATACCTTGCGGGGCAGATTAACGGCACCACAGGCTACGAAGAGGCCGCGGCGCAGGGGCTTGTGGCCGGATTAAACGCGGCGGCGGCGGCTCAGGGCAAGGATTCCATCGTTTTTGACCGCGCAGAGGCCTATATCGGTGTGATGATCGACGATTTGGTGACAAGAGGGGTGTCAGAACCCTACCGAATGTTTACCAGCCGCGCCGAATATAGGCTAAGCCTGCGGGCGGATAACGCCGATCAGCGCCTTACAAAGGTGGGCTTGGCGATTGGTTGTATTGGCAAAGATCGCGAGAGGCTATTTTTGGAGAAGATGGAAAGACTGGCAAAGGCGCAGAAGATGTTGTCAGAGCTAAGCCTAACACCAACCGAAGCCCGCAAAAATGGTATTTCTATAAATCAAGATGGCGTCCGCAGATCAGGGCTTGAAATGCTGTCTTATAAAGATGTGGATATTTCTACACTTACACCAATTTGGCCTGAATTGTCAGATATATCACCAGATATCGTGGATCAGCTGCAAAAAGACGCTATATACGCTAATTATATTGACCGCCAAACGGCTTCAATTACAGCGATGCGCCGCGATGAGGCTCTAAAAATACCAGATGATTTTTCATATTCTGGTATTCCTGGCCTTTCAAATGAGCTGCAGTCAAAACTGACAGCCGCACGCCCGGCAACACTGGGGCAAGCAGGGCGCATTGATGGCATGACACCGGCGGCACTGGCCTTGATTCTGACGCGTATTCGTCAGCCAAGCTTGAAGGCTCGCGCATGACCGAAGAAGAGGCAAAGGAAAAAATTCAAGAGCTGAGCAATGTTTCACGTGAAACAATGGACCGACTTGAGATCTATGCAAATTTACTAGAGCGCTGGAATCCAAAAATTAATTTGGTTAGCAAAGCTACACTGCATGAAAAATGGCAGCGTCATTTCTTGGATTCTGCCCAATTGATACCGCATATCCATGAATCCGCGGGAAAATTGGTTGATATCGGGTCTGGCGCTGGATTTGCGGGGCTGGTTGTAGCGAGTATTGCCCACCAGACGCACCCCAATCTATCCGTAACCTTGATCGAGGCTGATACACGCAAATGCGCCTTTATGCGTACTGCCGCGCGCGAAATGGGTATCGAGGCACAGATTATCACCCAGCGGATAGAAGAGGCTGCCAATCTTGGCGCAGATATAGTATCTGCTCGTGCCTTGGCGCCAATATCTATGCTTCTTACATATGCTCGGCAGATTTTGGCACCCACTGGGCATTGCCTGTTCTTGAAAGGTGAAGCATGTGATAATGAATTAGAGATCGCCGCAGAATCGTGGGATTTTAAGGTGGAAAAAAGCCAAAGTATCACTCATGATCAAGGGGTGATCGTTAAATTGACAGGGATACAGGGTGCAAACTAAATCAAAGCGCATTATCGCAATTGCCAACCAAAAAGGCGGTGTAGGGAAAACCACCACCGCGATTAATCTTGCCGCTGGCTTGGCTAAAAAAGGTAACAAAACCCTGCTGATAGATATAGATCCTCAGGGAAATGCCTCTACGGGGTTGGGAGTTTTGCCAGAGGATCGGGATCAAACGGTTTATGATGTTCTTGTGGATCAAAAACCGGTCAAGGATGCAATTATCCCTACCTCTATCAATAATCTGTCGTTATTGGCATCTAATACCGATCTCAGCTCTGCTGATGTTGAGCTGATGTCAGACAAGGGTCGCCTACTGCGCCTGCGCAGTTCTTTGGCGGATTTGTCGGACTATAAATATGTGTTCATTGATTGCCCGCCCTCGCTGAATTTGCTGACCTTGAATGCCTTTGCGGCATCTGACAGCGTGCTAGTGCCTCTGCAATCAGAGTTTTTCGCTCTTGAGGGCCTATCTCAACTGATGCTTACGGTTAAAGAGCTACGTCAAACGCTGGGCAGCACGCTCTTTATCGATGGGGTAGTGCTAACGATGTTCGATCGGCGCAACAAGCTGTCGCAACAGGTGGAATTGGATGTGCGCGAAAACCTTGGGGATTTGGTGTATGATGCAATTATTCCCCGATCGGTGCGCCTGTCCGAGGCACCATCTTATGGTGAATCTGTGTTTCAATACGATGCCGCTGGCAAGGGTGCGGCGGCCTATTTGGCATTGGCCAGCGAATTTTTAAAACGCGATAAATCAAGATCAAAATAACCCTCTAACAAATTGGGAAGAAACAATAATGGCAAAGAAAAGCAAGCAAAAACAGGGTCTGGGTCGTGGCTTGTCCGCGTTAATGGCAGATATTGAAACACCGGCGGTTTCTACCACATCTGCACGCCGCGAGGGTGCTATTGGTGATCGCAAAATACCCATCGAGAAAATCACCGCAAATCCTGATCAGCCACGTCGAGATTTTGATCAGGATGATCTAGACGATCTATCAGCGTCCATCGCCTCGCGCGGGGTGATACAGCCGATTATCGTGCGTCCATCGCCGCTGAATGAAGGTGAATTTCAAATTGTAGCAGGCGAGCGCCGTTGGCGCGCCGCGCAGCAGGCCCAGTTGCACGAAGTACCCGTGGTAATCCGCGAAATGAATGATCAAGAGCTGTTAGAGGTCGCGATTATCGAGAACGTTCAGCGTGCTGATCTAAATGCGGTGGAAGAGGCGCTGGGATACCGCGCGCTAATGGACAGCTTTGGTCATACGCAAGAGCAGGTGTCATCTGCCCTTGGCAAAAGCCGCAGCTATATCGCCAATATCTTGCGCTTGCTGAACCTACCGGCCGAGGTTCAAGGTTTTGTTCGGGCAGGGCATCTATCTGTTGGCCATGCCCGCACGGTGATTGGTCATGAGGATGCCTTGGCATTGGCGCGGATCATGATCCAGAAAAATCTGTCCGTTCGCGAGGCGGAAAAGTTGGTGAAACAAGGGCTTGCGACAAAGACCTCACCCAAAACTGTGCGTCACGAGAAGGACGCAGATACCCGCGCGATTGAATCCGATTTATCGGCCCAGCTGCGCATGAAGGTATCGATTGATCATAAGGTTGGCGGCGAGGCAGGTAAGGTAACCATCTCATATGATGATTTGGAACAGCTAGATCAACTTTGCTCAATTCTATCGTCTAATCGCTAGGTCGGCTCCAGATAAAAACCAGCACACAGCACAGTGTTGCGCCCTGAACCACCAGCAGTATCGGGCGCAACCCAAGGGCGATAGATATCCCAAAAACCGCGGCAATGCTAAATGTTGCCAGGCGTTTGGCGCGCGGGTTTATCGCGCCTTTCTCGTTCCAATCCTTAATCGGTGGGCCTAGGGTTGGGTGCTGGACCAGCCAATCATGCATCCGCTGAGAAGAGCGGGCAAAGCAAAATGCCGCCAACAGCAAGAGCGGCACAGTAGGCAGAAGTGGTAGAAAGATTCCCAGCACACCAATGGCCAGTGACAGCATTCCACCGATGAACCAAACTGTCTTCATGCCAATAAATCCCGTAAAATGGCGTTTAGCACCATTCTACCACTATTGGTTGCAATTAGTCTATTTTTCTCGCGTTTTAATAGACCTAAATCGACATTGTTTTTAATTGCGGAATCGCGAGGTGGTGATCCGTTAAGTGATTGATATCTAGTAATATTTGTCCCCTCTGATAGGCGCAAAGACATCATTAAATACTCTGAGGCTTGATCCTCTGGTTCCACTCGTTCCGCATCATACAGGGCTGTGCCGTTTTGCTCGACGAGAGAGAGCCATTTTTCTGGGTTCTCGGGGCTATGTGTTGCGATGCGTTGACGATCTACCGTGATGCGACCATGGGCACCAGCGCCAACGCCCACGTAATCGCCATAGCGCCAGTAGATTAAATTGTGCCGAGATTCTGATCCTGGGGCTGCGTGATTGGATACCTCATATGCGGGCATGCCTAGGGCATTGCAATAGTCCTGTGTACGGGCATACATGTCGGCGGAGGCGTCATCGCTGGGCAGGCCGCGTAACTTTCCGCGATCGTATAATTCACCAAAGCGGGTGTTCGGCTCGATTGTCAATTGATACAGCGATAGGTGATCCACAGCCATTTCTGCCGCTTCGCGCAATTCTGAGTGCCAGCTATTCTGATCTTGGTCCTGGCGGGCATAAATCAAATCAAAGCTGACGCGCGTGAAATATTTCTTGGCTATATCAAATGCGGCGCGTGCCTCGGCGGCGCTGTGCATCCGGCCAAGGCGGCGTAGATCAGCATCGTTTAGGGCCTGCACGCCCATGGACAATCGATTTACACCTGCCTGCGCAAATCCTGCAAATTTGGTGGCTTCTACAGATGTGGGGTTTGCCTCTAAATTGATCTCTGTATTCATATCCACCTGCCATAGGTTGGATATTTTATCTATTATTTGCCGCACAGTATCAGGCGACATTAAACTGGGGGTGCCACCGCCGAAGAAAATAGTATTGACCAATCTGTTCGGCGTACGGGCGTGTTCGTTTTCTAGCTCGCGGCATAGGGCATCGGCCCAGCGTTTTTGATCAACACTGTCGCGCACATGGGAATTAAAATCGCAATAGGGGCATTTGGCGGCACAAAATGGCCAGTGGACATAAATGCCGAAACCGGCATTTTTCCAATCTTCGGTTAGGTCAAACACTGTTTCAACAATGTAAATGCATTGGCGCGGTGGCTCATCTCGTGCTTTTTGCTGGCCTCCATTTCACCAAAGGTGATGTCGAACCCATCGGGGATGAAAATTGGATCGTAGCCAAAGCCCATATCACCGCGCATAGGCCATGTTAGGGATCCCTGCACCTTCCCGTCAAAGATTTCGTCGTGACCATCGGGCCAAGCTAGGCAAAGCGTGCAACAAAATTGTGCGTTGCGGGGGAATGGTGCGTTGTTATCCTCAAGCATTGTCCATGTTTTGGTCATGGCCATTACAAAATCGCGGCCATTTTCCGTTTCGGCCCAGTCGGCAGTATAGACACCGGGCGCGCCGCCCAGACCATCGACCATAATGCCACTGTCATCCGATAGGGCGGGCAGGCCAGATTTTTGTGCCGCGTAATGCGCCTTGATGCGCGCATTACCGGCAAATGTATCCTCGGTCTCTTCGGGTTCATCGAAGCCCAGTTCAGCCGCGGAAATTACCGAAATATCATAGGGAGCAACCAGCGCGGAAATTTCACGCAGTTTGCCTGCGTTGTGGCTGGCCAGTACCAATTTTTTTTCGGTAAGTTTGCGCATCAGGAAACCGCGGCCTTCTGTGCTGCCACCAATTCGGCCACGCCCTTTTCGGCCAAATCCATTAGATGATCGAATTCTGCGCGGCTGAATGTGGCGCCCTCGGCGCTTCCTTGCAATTCGATCAACCCGCCAGCACCTGTCATGACGAAATTTGCATCGGTGCCTGCTTCGCTATCTTCGGGGTAATCCAGATCCAGCACGGGCTGGCCGCCATAGATACCACATGAAACAGCCGCGACATGATCCGTTAGCGGGTCTGATTTGATATCGCCTGCTTTCATCAGCGCATTAACCGCCAATTTCAGCGCGATCCAGCCGCCGGTAATGGATGCACAGCGCGTTCCGCCATCAGCCTGTAATACATCGCAATCCACGGTGATCTGACGTTCACCCAGTGCCACGCGATCAACGCCTGCGCGCAATGAGCGCCCGATCAGGCGTTGTATTTCTTGGGTACGGCCAGATTGCTTGCCAGATGCGGCTTCGCGGCGATTGCGCGAACCGGTTGCGCGGGGCAACATTCCATATTCGGCTGTTACCCAGCCCAGCCCAGAATTGCGCAACCACGGTGGCAGGCGATCCTCTACGCTGGCGGTGCATAATACATGGGTATCGCCGCATTTAATCAAACAAGAGCCCTCGGCGTGCTTGGTAAATCCTGTTTCTACGCTGATGGGGCGCATTTCGTCGTTTGCTCTGCCTGATGGGCGCATGGTGGTCTCCTTTTGGGTTATGTTGTGATACCGTGTGAAACAGATAGGCGCAAACCTAGATTGACGATGGCAGAACAAGTTTTTACTGTGATACCTGATTTGTCAGAGGCGCCTTGTGAACCAAAACCCTACACATTCGATAGATGACCTGAAGGGCCGCTCTAAGGAGGTGTTCCGCCTGCTGGTGGAATCCTATCTGGATACGGGCGAACCGGTGGGATCGCGCACCCTAACACGGAATTTTTCTGAAAAGGTATCTGCGGCCACAATTCGCAATGTAATGCAGGATTTGGAATTTTTGGGGCTGTTGGATTCGCCGCATACATCTGCGGGCCGCGTGCCCACCGATCTGGGATTGCGGATGTTTGTGGATGGGGTGCTAGAGGTCGGCGATCTGGCCAATCCCGAACGCCAAGCGATAGAGCAATCCATGGGCCATGGCAGCAACCTCACATCTGTTCTGGATCAGGCGGGATCGATGCTATCTGGCCTAACCCAAGGTGCCAGCGTGGTCTTAGCCCCCAAAACCGAAGCGCCAATAAAACATATTGAATTTGTGTCCCTGGCCCCTGATCGTGCATTGGTGGTGATGGTGACAGAGGATGGACAGGTGGAAAACCGCATGTTCACACCGCCCTTGGGCCAGACCCCTTCTGCCATGCGCGAGGCGGCAAATTTCCTAAATTCTATCGCGGGTGGGCATACCATTTCGGAATTGAAATCCGTGGTCGAACAACAGGTGGCCCGGAACCAACGCGATCTGGATATTCTGTCACAAAAACTGATCCAAGAGGGCGTGGCGGCATGGTCGGCAGATCAAGGCATCGCCCCGCGCCTGATGGTACGCGGGCGATCTAATCTGATTGATGGCGATACCAGCGAAGAGGATATGGAGCGCATCAAATCCTTGTTCGATGATCTAGAGCAAAAGAAAGATATTGCTCAATTTCTAGATCTGGCAGAGCAGGGCGATGGAGTTAAGATATTTATTGGCTCGGAAAACAAATTGTTTTCACTTTCGGGGTCGTCATTGGTTGTTTCTCCCTATATGAACGCTGATCGAAAGGTAATCGGCGCGGTGGGTGTTATCGGGCCGACCCGATTGAATTATGGGCGCGTCGTGCCCATCGTAGATTTTACCGCCCAATTGATCGGGCGCATACTTAGAACCTAAGAGGCTAAAATGGCAGACCAAGACAACACGCCAGTTGAGAATGATGATGATAAAAACGTAAGCCTTGCGGGCGGGGACGAGCTGATTGATATCATGGCGTTTGATGAAGAAGCCGAGCCCGAGCCCGAGATCGAAGGATCTGAGGCGCTAGAGGCGCTACAGGCTGAAAATGCAGACTTAAAAGATCGCCTGATGCGCGCTATGGCCGAGGCCGAGAACCAACGCAAACGGGGCGAGCGTGATCGCCGCGATGCCGAGGTATACGGCGGGCGCAAGCTGGCCCGCGATTTATTGTCTGTTTATGATAACATGCAGCGCGCACTTGATGCGGCAACGGATGAGCAACGCGAGGCGAACAAGAGCCTGTTTGAGGGTATTGACCTGACTCAGCGCGAGCTGATCCTAGCGTTTTCAAAGCACAAAATCACGCCCATCGTGCCCGAGGTTGGCGATAAGTTCGACCCCGAAATTCATCAGGCAATGTTCGAGGCCCCCGTTCCAAACCAGCCCGCAGGATCGGTCATTCAGGTCATGGATACCGGATTTATGATCGCAGACCGCCTGCTACGCCCTGCAAATGTGGGTGTTTCATCCAAAGGATAATATCATGAGCCAAGGCCACCGTTCCATGCCGATCCTGTCTGTCAGGGATGTTCTGAAATCGGTCGAGTTCTTTGAATGCCTTGGCTTTTCCTCTGCGGGTCATTGGAACAATGATGATGGCACGGTGAATTTTTCGATCATTGTGCTGGATGATATCACGCTAGGCCTGATGCGCGATGTAGATGCGCGCGGCACTGGCGAAAATTGGGCGGCCTATTTGTATGTGGCCGATATTGATGCGCTGGCGGATCATGCACAGGCGAATAATGTGGTGCTGGCCCGCGAAATAGTCGATCAATTTTATGGATGCCGTGATTTTGAAATTATCGATCCAGATGGCAATCGATTGTGTATTGGCCAAGATCAAACACCTGGTGAACGTGGGCCGGGGCTTTAGTCTTGTAGCTGTTCTTTTAGCTCGTAAATTAGGGCTAGCGCCTGTTTGGGGGTTAGCTCATCTGGCATGATTTTTTGCAGGCTTTGTTCTACCGCGGACTCTTTGCTTATTGCTACCGGTGTTGGGGTGGCATTGAATAAAGGCAATTCATCTATCAAGGTCTGGGTTTTGCCCGCACCCTCGGCGGCACCGGATTCTAGCTTTGCTAAAACCTCTTTGGCACGGCCCACAACGGCGTTGGGCAATCCTGCCAGCTTTGCCACCTGAACACCATAACTGCGATCTGCGGCCCCTTGTTTGACCTCGTGCAGGAAAATGATCTCGCCTTTCCATTCGCGAACGGAAACGGTGGCGTTCTCTAGGCCAACTAGATTAGCGTTTAGCCCCGTAAGCTCATGATAATGCGTAGCAAACAACGTTCTACACTGGTTTACGTCGTGTAGGTTTTCTAGTGTAGCCCATGCAATCGACAGGCCATCATATGTGGCCGTACCGCGGCCAATTTCATCTAGGATTACCAATGCCTTGTCACCTGCTTGATTCAGGATTGCGGCGGTTTCTACCATTTCTACCATGAATGTAGAGCGCCCACGTGCTAGATCATCTGATGCGCCCACACGGGAAAACAGTTGGGTCACCACGCCAATTTCCGCCGCCTCGGCGGGCACATAGCTGCCCATCTGTGCAAGCAGAACAATCAGGGCATTTTGGCGCAGAAATGTTGATTTACCCGCCATATTGGGGCCTGTTAACAGCCAGATCGGCTTGTCGCCCTTGGTGCCTGCGGACAAGGTGCAATCATTGGCGATAAAACTGCCTGATGCATCCTTCTTCAGTGCGGCTTCGACCACCGGATGGCGGCCCTTGGTGATCTTGAATTGTCGATCATCGGTCATTTTGGGGCGACACCAATTTTCGCTGGCGGCTAGATCGGCCAATGCGGTGGCCAGATCAATCTGTGCAAGGGCGCGGGCCGTGTTGGCGATTTCTGGGCCATTGGCCATGATTTCTGTGCATAGGGCGCCAAAGATCTCGACCTCTAGCGCCTGTGCTTGCCCTGCGGCATTTAGGATTTTAGTTTCCAGCTCTGACAGTTCTAGCGTTGTAAAGCGCACGGCATTGGCTGTGGTTTGGCGATGGATGAAATCCTGGGATAACGGCTCGTCCAGCATGGTTTTCGCATGGGTTGCTGGTGTCTCAATAAAATATCCCAACACGTTGTTATGCTTAACTTTTAGAGATGTGATACCTGTCTGTTTCGCATATGTGGCCTGAAGCGCTGAAATCACCTTGCGGCCTTCATCTCGCAGGGTTTTGGCCTCGTCTAGGGTGGCATTATACCCGCTGGCCACAAATCCCCCATCGCGCGCCAGCAAGGGCACATCGTCATTTAGCGCATTATCCAAAAGCGAGATGAGCGCATCATGCCCGACCAAGTCTTTGACCATCTCTTCTATTGATTTGGCGTGTAGTTGACTGAGGGCGCTGTGCAGGGTGCTGGCCTGAGCAAGGCTTTGGCGGATGGCCAATAAATCGCGCGGCCCCCCACGATCCAGCGAGATACGGGTCAGGGCACGTTCAATATCCGCAGTTTGGCGCAGGGATTGCCGGGTGTCTACGCGCAGGGGGCTGTTATCCAAAAATTCGGTGACTGCGCTGAGACGGTTGTTGATCGTTGTTACCTGTGTCGAGGGGCTGGCAAGGCGCCTTTCCAGCAGGCGCGCGCCTGCGGCGGTAATAGTGCGATCTATGGTATACAGCAAAGAGCCGCGGCGATCCCCCGTTAGGGTCTTGCTGAGCTCTAGGTTGCGCCGCGTGGCAGCATCAATCTCCATGATAGACTGCTCAGATTCGCGCACTGGTGGCTTCACCAGCGGCAATTTCCCACGCTGGGTGATGTTTAGGTAATCAACAATCGCGCCCAATGCTGCGGTTTCTGCCCGGCTGAATTGCCCAAACCCATCCAATGATTGCACCTTAAACAGATCACACAGGCGCGCCAATGAAGACGCGCTGTCAAAGCTGGATGGCGCAAGGGGTGACAGGGTGGTGTCATTTTCGCCGCAGGCCTCGGCCAGCGTATCCGACAGGGTTTCTGGTACCAGAATTTCGGCGGGGTTTATGCGCGCCAACATTGGCCCGAACATCACGCTTGCAATACTCTGCACAGAAAAATCACCGGTGGAGACATCTAGCCAAGCAAAGGCGGATTGGTCACGTACCTGCGTAAATGCCGCCAGATAGTTATGCTCGCGCGGGGATAATAGGGTATCCTCGGTCAGGGTGCCTGCGGTGACCAAACGTACAACACCGCGATTAACCACAGATTTTGCGCCGCGCTTTTTTGCCTCGGCGGGGGTTTCCAGCTGTTCACAGACCGCCACGCTGAATCCCTTGCGGATCAAGGTTAGTAGATAGTTTTCGGCGGCGTGAAAAGGCACACCACACATGGGAATATCTTGGCCTAGATGTTTGCCGCGCTTGGTCAGGGATATATCCAGCGCTTCTGCGGCGGCGACGGCGTCATCGAAAAACATCTCGTAAAAATCGCCCATGCGGTAGAACAATAGGGCGTTTGGATAATCGCTTTTGATTTCCAAAAACTGTGCCATCATTGGCGTTACGCTGGATTTTGTAGACATGTTGGCGGCTGGTTCCCTGTTTCACAGCAGAGTACCCGCCGTTGATTTTAAGGAAAAGCAAATAATGATCTTGGTAGGAAAAAGGGGCCACATGGCCCCTTTAATACTTAACCCTTCATGCTGTCCCAAAAGGTTTTAACCTTGCCGAAGAAGTTTTCGGATTCAGGGTTATTATCCTCGGACAGTTTATCAAATTCGCGCAACAGTTCGCGCTGTTTTGAGGTTAGGTTCACAGGTGTTTCCACCGCCAGCTCTAGGTATAGGTCACCCTTGCCAGCACCGCGTAGGGCCGGCATGCCTTTGCCCTTTAGGCGCATTTGTTTGCCGGATTGCGCACCAACTGGGATTTTGACGCGGGATTTTCCGCCATCAATATTTGGCACCTCGATCTCGCCACCAAGGGCCGCGCTGGCCATGGATACGGGAACGCGGCAGAACAGATTGTTGCCCTCGCGTTCAAACAGATCATGATCGTTTACATCAATGAAGATGTATAGATCACCTGCTGGCCCACCGCGCTGGCCTGCCTCGCCTTCGCCTGTTAGGCGGATGCGTGTGCCACGTTCTACACCCGCGGGGATGTTAACTGATAACGAACGTTCGCGCTGAGTCGAGCCTTCGCCATGGCATTTACCGCATGGATTGGTGATGGTTTCGCCGCGCCCATTACAGGTAGGGCATGTGCGTTCGACGGTGAAAAACCCCTGCTGTGCACGGACCTTGCCCATGCCATTACAGGTGGGGCAACGTGAGGGTTCAGACCCAGCCGCCGCACCAGAACCAGAGCAACCATCACAGGCAACAGAGCTGTTGACGGAAATGGTTTCTTGTTTTCCGTGGAACGCATCCTCTAGGCTGACACGTAGATTATAGCGCAAATCAGAGCCGCGCCGCGCCGCAGAGGCCCCGCCACGCTGGCCGCCGAAATTACCGAACAGATCATCGAACACATCTGAAAATGCTGATCCAAAATCGCCTTGGCCGCCGAATGGGCTACGCCCACCGCCGCCGCCATGGCCGCCCTCGAATGCGGCATGGCCATAGGAATCGTAGGCTGCGCGTTTCTCGGCATCTTTCAGTATATCATAGGCTTCATTGGCCTCTTTAAACTGATCTTCGGCTTTTGGGTTGTCTTGATTGCGATCTGGATGCAGCTCCATCGCCTTTTTGCGATAGGCCTTTTTAATCTCTTTTTCGTCCGCACCGCGCGAAACGCCCAAGACCTCGTAGTAATCACGCTTTGACATGTTGTCTCCTTCGCGAAAGAGCGCTGGCCCTGTATTTTACCACAGAACCAGCGCCATTAAAGTGAGCTTGGGAGCGGATTAGCGATCGCCTTTGCCAAGGTCTTCGAAATCTGCATCAACGATGTCTTCGTCTACGCCGCGAGGCTCGCCTGCATCGTCGTCACCCATACCTTCGGGGGCCTCTGGTGCGGCTTCTGCCTGTGCCTTGTAGATGGCTTCGCCCAGTTTCATTGAAGATTCTGATAGATCCTGTGTGCGGGCGCTGATTTTAGATGCATCATCACCTTCTAGGGCTTCTTTCAGGTTGGCAATTGACATCTCAATCACCTCAACAGTTGTTGGATCAACCTTATCTGAATGCTCTTCCAGCGATTTTTCAGTGCCGTGGATCATGCTCTCGGCGGTATTCTTCGCCTCAACCAATTCCTTGCGCTCTTTATCTGCTTCGGCATTCTCTTCGGCGTCTTGAACCATTTGTTCGATATCATCATCAGACAGGCCACCAGAAGCTTGGATCGTGATCTTGTGCTCTTTGTTGGTACCTTTGTCCGTAGCGGATACAGATACGATACCGTTGGCATCGATATCAAATGCCACCTCGATTTGTGGCATGCCGCGTGGTGCTGGTGGGATATCTTCTAGGTTAAATTGACCCAAGATTTTGTTGTCCGCGGCCATTTCACGTTCCCCTTGGAATACGCGGATGGTCACAGCATTTTGGTTGTCTTCTGCGGTAGAGAATACCTGAGACTTCTTGGTTGGGATCGTAGTGTTGCGATCGATCAGGCGGGTAAAGATACCGCCCATTGTTTCGATGCCCAGTGACAGGGGTGTCACATCCAGCAGAACCACGTCTTTCACATCGCCCTGTAGGATACCGGCCTGAATTGCGGCACCCATGGCAACCACTTCGTCAGGGTTTACACCCTTGTGCGGCTCTTTGCCGAAGAATTCGGTAACGGCTTCGATCACTTTGGGCATACGGGTCATACCACCCACCAAAACAACCTCGTCGATGTCATCTTTGGACAGGCCAGCATCTTTCAATGCAGCGGCACAAGGCTTCATAGAACGTTTGATCAAGTCGGCAACCAAGCTTTCCAATTTGGCGCGGGTCAGTTTAAGCACAAGGTGCAACGGCTGACCGCCATTTGGATCCATAGAGATAAACGGCTGGTTGATTTCTGTTTGTGTAGAAGACGACAGCTCGATCTTGGCTTTCTCGGCGGCTTCTTTCAGGCGCTGTAGGGCCATTTTGTCCTTGGTAAGGTCAACGCCGTTCTCTTTCTTGAACTCTTCGGCCAAGTATTGAACGATGCGCATATCGAAATCTTCGCCGCCCAGCGCTGTGTCGCCGTTGGTTGATTTTACTTCGAATAGGCCATCGTCGATTTCCATAACGGACACATCGAATGTACCACCACCAAGGTCGTAAACAACGATGGTTTTATCGCCATCTTTATCCAGGCCATATGCCAATGCCGCGGCTGTTGGCTCGTTGATGATACGCAGAACGTTCAGACCTGCGATTTTACCCGCGTCTTTTGTTGCTTGGCGTTGTGCATCGTTAAAGTATGCAGGAACGGTAACAACTGCTTCTGTTACTGTTTCACCTAGGTAACCCTCGGCGGTTTCTTTCATCTTTTGCAGGATGAAAGCAGAGATTTGGGAAGGAGAGTATTTTTCACCCTCAACTTGAACCCAAGCATCACCATTGCCGCCATCAACTACGTTGAAGGGCAGGTGCTTCATTTCTTTTTTGATTTGCGGATCATTGATCGAACGGCCGATCAAACGCTTCACAGCAAATAATGTGTTTTCGGGGTTGGTTACCGCTTGGCGTTTTGCGGCTTGGCCGACCAGACGCTCTTCGTCTTTGAAGGCAACCAGAGACGGGGTGGTGCGGGCACCCTCTGCGTTTTCTACAACCTTGGGCTGAGAACCATCCATGATGGCAACGCAAGAGTTTGTGGTTCCTAGATCAATACCAATGACTTTTGCCATTTTAACATTCCTTCTATTGGCGATTTTGTGGCCAAACCCATTATGGCATTTGACCGCTATCCCATACCCGCAAAGAATTCACGGATACGCATCAGGTTATATAATAAGCTCGTTCAGCATTCGCAAGACCCAGTTCACCTAATTTAACTGGTGTGGGGGTGCAACTTTTTGTTACTAATTTTGCATGACAGAACCTCTTGGCCCGGCCTTAATGATTAAGGGTTTCAAAATTTTTAAGAATGCGATCTCGGCGGATGACCGGCGCCTGTTGGTGCATGATCTGCGCTTGGCTGTAGAACGCGCACCATTGTACCGATCCTATACCCCATCCGGACAGCCACTAAGCGTGCGCACCACATCTATGGGGCGCTATGGTTGGTATTCTGATGCGGCCGGATATCGCTATGTTACCCGCCACCCAAATGGCACGAAATGGCCGGCCATACCTGCGCCGCTGTTGAATCTATGGGGGCTGTTGGTTTCTACAGACCGCGCCCCCGATTCCTGTTTGCTGAATTATTACTCAGGTACGGCCAAAATGGGGTTACACCGCGACAATGACGAGGTGGATTTTTCGTGGCCGGTTTTGTCGATATCGCTGGGGGATGATGCGTTGTTTCGGGTTGGGGGCATGGCGCGCGGCGATGCAACCCAAAGCGTATGGTTATCCTCGGGCGATGTGGTGGTGATGGGGGGCGATGCCCGTAGGGCCTATCACGGGATTGATCGGATAAAATTTGGTACATCTCGCCTGCTTGCGCATGGTGGGCGTATCAATTTGACATTGCGCGTGGCAAAATAATTATTGCCGCGCCTTCCAGCTTTCGGATGCGAATTTACGTGTCCAGTGATCCACCATAAACCCAGCCAATAGGACGCCTAGGCTAACATAGATCGCATAAGAGATATCGGTGCGGGTGGCGGTATAGTTTATAAACATCGAAGAGCGTGCGAAATCGATGGTATGAAACAATGGATTCCATGCAAACATTGGCCACATCGCGGTGGGGATAAGGTTGGCCAAGCTGAATTTGCCGCTGAATACCATATTCACACGCTGAAAGGTCTGTGCCACGATGCGCATTGTTTTAGGTAGAAATACAGAGATCGCCAAAAACAAATTCCCTATTGCCACGCCGGCCAGCCAAGCCACGAAAAACGAAAGCGCCACCCCAGCAGGGTAATAAATCTCGACCGGTTCCAGTAGAACATGTGTTAGGAACAAAATAATGAAAAACGCCAAAATCTGCACATAGACCGCCGCCAGTGCCGCCGCTAGAATATTCAGGATAGAGGTCACATGCGTATGCAGGTTCATTTGGTTCAGCGGGCCCTTGGTTTTCATTACCGCGCCAATTGCCTTGACGTGAACCAGAAATAGAAAAACCCCAGACATCACAAACAAGATTTCATTACCGCGCACGGCCAGCTGACGCATGCCCATGATCTGCATAAAGAAATAGAAAAACGCCACATAGATCATTGATTGCAAAATATCGTTCAGCAATCCAACCATCGGATTCACCTTGGCCTTGCGCACCTCGCGCACGGTCGAGTGGTACAACAGATCAAAAAAGCGAAACACCTCGGCAATGCCGCTAGGTTTTGTTGGTGGCGTAAACATAAACGACATTTACGGGCTTTCTGCGCTAATTTCCAATAAGACTTGTTGTTTTGCCGAATAAAATTTAATTCAGTGGCTATATGGCTAGTCTCCAAGAGGAAATAAATTATGAACCCCGCTGAAATTATCCCCGTAATTCGCCAACTTGCTATCGAGGCTGGCGAAAAAATTATGGAAATTTACCAGTCCGATGATTTCGAGGTTCAGCTGAAAAGCGACGAAAGCCCGGTAACCATTGCGGATGAAACCGCAGACAAGTTGATCTATGCGGGCCTACGCGCCGCCTTTCCTGATGCGCCGATCGTTACCGAGGAACAATCCGATACCCATACAGAACAAGCCAAGACATTCTTTATTGTAGATCCACTGGACGGCACCAAGGAATTCATCCACCGTCGTGGGGATTTCACGGTGAATATCGCCTATGTTGTGGATGGCAGACCCGCGCTGGGCGTGGTCTATGCCCCCGCCAAGGATCGCCTGTTTTACACAGATGAAAATGGTCAGTCGGTAGAAGAATCCGGCCCATTCATGGCGGATACCATTGGTCAGGTTACCCCAATCTCGGTATCCACCCCAGATATGGACAAGCTGATTGTCGTGGCATCAAAATCGCACCGCGACCAAGCATTGGAAGATTACATCGCCAAATACAACGTGGCCGACAGCCGTGCGGCGGGCTCTTCGTTGAAGTTCTGCCTGATTGCCACGGGCGAGGCGGATATATACCCCCGCGTTGGCCGCACCATGGAATGGGACACAGCCGCAGGTCATGCGGTATTGCTGGGCGCAGGTGGGCATGTGGTGCGCTATGATGACCACACGCCGCTAACCTATGGCAAAAACATCTTCGAAAACCCGTTCTTCATCGCCTATGCACCGGGCATCACATTGGAAAAAGCATAATGTCCACGTTAATCGTCGTTCCCGCGCGCTATGCATCCAGCCGATTTCCCGGCAAACCTTTGGCGGAGCTAACAGGTGCATCTGGTGTTAAAAAATCTCTGATCCAGCGCAGCTGGGAGGCGGCGATGGCGGTGGCAACCGCAGATGTAGATGTGGTGGTCGCCACGGACGATGATCGCATTCGTGATGCCGCGCGGGCCTTTGGGGCGGATGTGGTGATGACCAGCGCCTCTTGTCAAAATGGCACCGAGCGTTGTGCCGATGCGATTAACAATATTGATAAATCTTATGATTTGGTGGTGAACCTACAGGGCGATGCGCCACTTAGCCCTGCATGGTTTGTAGAAGAGCTGATCGCCAGTTTCGACAGCGGTCATGGGGCTGATATGGTGACACCTGTGCTGTTATGCGACAGCGAAACGGTGCAGGCATTCCAAGCGGATCGTGCCGCAGGGCAGGTGGGGGGTACCACCGCAGTGTTTGATGATACGGGCCGTGCGCTGTACTTTTCCAAAGAGGTTTTGCCCTATGCAGATGATCCCGCAACGCAGGTTTATCACCACGTTGGTATTTATGCATACCGCCCAGCGGCCCTGCGTGATTACCTAACATGGCCCACAGGCCCGCTGGAAACGGCCGAGGGTCTAGAGCAATTGCGGTTTCTAGAAAATGGCCGCAAGATCCATTGCCAGCTGGTGGATGGCAAGGGGCGCGCCTTTTGGGAGGTGAACAACCCCAGTGATATCGAGCGCGTAAACGGCATGTTGCAAAAACTGGGGATTGAATGACCGCACAGCCCGCAATCAGCGTTATCATTGTGTCCCAAGGGCGCGATGATCTGTTGACATCTGTGCTACGTGCGCTGCGCCTTCAGCGGTTTAAGAATTTTGAGGTGATCGTGGTTACGCGGTCTCAGCCAGCGGGCTTTGTGCCGCCAGAGATTGACCCTGATCACATCAAATATGTAAACTTTACCCAAGAGAATATATCAGCTGCGCGCAATCAGGGGCTGGCAATTGCGGCAGGGGAAATCGCCGCCTTTATCGATGATGATGCCATTCCCGATCCAGACTGGCTGGCACGGTTAATCCCTGCATTTGATAATCCACAGGTTGGGGCGGCGGGCGGATTTGTACGCGGGCGCAATGGTATTTCTTATCAGTGGCGGGGTATTGAATTTGATGTCTGTGGGCGGGATTATGATCTGGAAATAACGGCCCCTATGACAAGGGGTATTGAAAACGGGCGTGTGCTAAAAGTGCAGGGCACCAACTGTGCGTTTCGCCTATCAGCTATTTTGCCATTGGGCGGATTTGACGAGGGCTTTCGCTATTATCTTGATGAAACTGATCTGAGCCTAAGGGTGGCCCAAGCGGGGTGGTTGACCAGCATTATCCCCGACGCACAGGTGCATCATGGATTTGCCGCCAGCACCAGACGCAGTGCCGCGCGCATACCACAATCGCTAGAGCTATTGGGCCGATCCATGCAACGGTTTTTACAAAAACATGCCCCAGAGCAGATTGATGCTCAGTGTGCACAGTTCTCCAAGGATCAGCACCGGCGATTGTCTGGTCTGCTGGTCTGGGGCCATCTGGATGTGATGGACATGGGATATTTGATGGATACGCTTAAGGCAGGGCTATCTGATAGCGCAGTGTTTTCACCCGTGGGTGCAATTGAGCAGGCATCTGATTTCCTGCAATACCCAACCTCTGAAATGGGGGATGTGGTTTTACATGCCAGCATTTGGCGGCGCGGATCACTTATGAAACGCGCCAAAGAATCAGCGGATCGAGGCAACATTGTGAATGCATTTTGCCTTAGTTACACCACATTGTTTCACAAACGAATTTTTCACAAAGACGGGTACTGGATGCAAACGGGCGGTGTTTTTGGTAAATCAAATCGCAGTGGATCGCTCTTATTTTTAAAGGGATTTACAATTAAATCCCGCGTGATTGCAGAGGTAAAGCGCCTCGGAATTGATGCTCGGTTTTATTAAAATTAGAATTAACCAAGCTTTGAAACAGCGTGATTTCGGCACAAGTGGAACATGCTTTCGTAATATTTTGATCCTAATTCTATGTCAGAAATAAATTTACCAAGACAAGGATCACAACAATGAAAAACAAAGTTACCAAAGCTATTTTTCCCGTCGCAGGTTTGGGTACACGATTTTTGCCGGCTACAAAATCAATCCCCAAGGAGATCCTGTCTTTGGTTGACCGCCCCCTGATCCAATACGCAATCGACGAGGCGCGGGATGCAGGAATAGAGGAATTCATATTCGTGACATCGCGCGGCAAAGGCGCACTTGAGGACTATTTCGATGGCTCGCCAGAATTGGAATCCGCATTGGCGCGCAAAGGGAAAGATGCGCTGCTGGAAACGGTACAAGACGTGACAATGAACAGCGGCGAGATTGTCTATGTGCGCCAACGCGAGGCCCATGGTCTGGGGCATGCGGTTTCTTGTGCGGCGCGCTTGATTGGGGATGAACCCTTTGCGGTGATCCTGCCTGATGATGTAATTTCCGCACCCAAGGGGTGCTTGCGCCAAATGATGGAAGCCTATGAAAACACGGGCGGAAACATGGTGGCAGTGATGGAGGTTCCGCCAGAGCGCGCAGGCGATTACGGCCTGGTGGATGTAAAAGAGGATATGGGCAAGCTGGTCTCTGTGAAGGGAATGGTGGAAAAACCAAAACCTGCGGATGCGCCATCGAATTTAGCGGTAATCGGGCGGTATATCCTCACTCCAAATATCCTGAAAAACCTAACCAATACGGAAACTGGTGCGGGTGGTGAAATTCAGCTAACCGATGCTATCGCACATGAAATTCAGAAATCTGACAATATCTACGGATTACGGTTTGATGGTCAGCGGTATGATTGCGGGTCAAAGGCGGGGTTCCTACAGGCCACGGTGGCCTTTGGTCTAGCCCGTGAAGAGCTGTCAGATGAGTTCATGGATTTCCTTGTACAGACCGTGGAAATTCGCCGCGCCGCGCAATAGTGGTCATTTTGCTCTTCTATCGATAAGAAGAGCGCATGAACTTGATTTTAGATATAACGCGCTTCGTGTCCCGATTTACCATGGGTCACGATACAGGCATAGATCGCGTGATGCGCGCAGCTGTGCTAGATGCCCTAGATCGCTGTGAAAACCCCTATTTCGTATACAGGTCTAAACGGGTTCATTTTCTGTTTGATCGCCACGGAATGCAGCGCCTGCTTCGGATGTCTGAAACCAATCAATGGCAAAGGGCGCGGGGGATAGATCGCCTGCGGTTTAAACGTACTAAGCTGTTTCGCCGTATCCTTACTTCGATGCGCGACTTGGCGCTGATGCAGGCAAGACTTGCGGAAATAATTACAAATCTAAGGGGGCAATTCGATGGCCCTTTTACGTATTTCAATCCCAGCCATTCCAACCTTTCTGATTCTACGATGTCTGATTTAAAGGCCGGGAAGTGCGACAGGGTGATGGTAATGATCCATGATGTGATCCCGATTGATTTCCCAGAGTTTTGCAATCCTGAGGTCAGTCAACGGTTTGATCGCATGTTGGGCAATGTGGCGAAATATGCGGATCAGATAATTTGTAATTCTGAATATACCGAGGCATGTGTGCAGCGGGTGATTAGGGTCAAGAATCCAAGGAGCGTGTGTGAAACCTCGGTGCACTATTTGGTGCACACGGTCCCTGATCTGGATTCTGTTATGGCATTGCACATTAATGATCGGCCATCTTTTCTGTGTCTAGGCACGATCGAACCGCGCAAAAATATACAGATGCTTCTAAATATCTGGGAAAATTACGGGAAAACATTGCCAACGGCCGATATCCCCAATCTACTACTGGTGGGAAAGCGCGGGTGGGAAACCCAGGAATTTTTTCACAGTCTTGATAATCACCCGATGCGGGGTCAGCATATTTTTGAATACAATAATTTCTCGGATCAGCAAGTAGCATCAGCCCTGAAGGCCAGCAAAGCACTGCTGTTCCCAAGTTATGTCGAGGGCTTTGGTCTACCAGCGATCGAGGCTCTGGCCTGTGGTCGAGATGTGATTTGCTCGGATATACCGGTGTTTCAAGAGATATTACCTCGGAGTGGCGAATTTATCCCCGCAACCGCACAAAATAGGTGGGCTGAAACGATATTGCGCTACGCATCCAAAAACAATACAAGAACTGTTGATCCAGTGTTTACCGATATGCCTGCTTTTGTCATTAATTGGACACATTTTTTTAACAGCGTTTATTCAAACCATAGAAGTTATGATTAAGTTGACCTAGTGAACCTATTTGGACGATATCGGCTACGCCTAGAGCGGAAACGCCGCCGCCTGCGTGCCATTCGGCGCGGCACTAGGGATTTGTCCTGCGTAAAAAACCGTACCAATAATATCCGCAAGAAAGACATCATACTGTTTTCAACCGTACGGGACGAGGCCGTTCGCTTGCCGTTCTTCTTTGAATACTATCGTAAATTGGGCGTTAACAAATTCATCTTTGTGGATAACGGATCCAAAGACGGGACACTGGAATACCTAAAAAAACAGCCTGATACATCAATCTGGCACACCAAAGCCAGCTACAAGAGGGCGGGCTTTGGTGTGCATTGGTTGAATTTTTTGCAGAATAAATATGCAGATGGTCATTGGTGCTTGGTGGTCGATGTCGATGAATTTTTCGTCTATCCGTTTTGCGACCAACGTCCTATTTCGGCACTAACTGATTGGCTAGATGCATCATCTATTCGCTCTTTTGGTACATTGTTGTTGGATCTGTATCCAAAACAGGAAATCAATCGTGTGGTTTACAAGGCCGGGGATAACCCGATGGAGGTTAACCCCTATTTTGATAGCGGAAACTACGTCTATTCCGTCAACCCCAAATACGGCAATCTGTGGATTCAGGGCGGGGTGCGACAGCGCGTGTTTTTCGAACAAAAACCCCAGTACGGGCCCGCGCTGAATAAAATACCACTTGTGAAATGGACGCGCGGGAACACCTATGTCAGCTCTACGCATTCCATTTTGCCGCGCAGCTTGAATATTGTGTATGCGCGCGATGGCGGACAACGTATTTCAGGGTGCCTTCTGCATGCCAAATTTATCCATAGCTTTGCAGAGAAGGCGCGGGACGAAACCGTTAGAAAACAACACTATGCGGCGGGTAGAGAATATGAACCCTATGCCGAATTTTCCTCTAAATCGCCAATACTATACACGGGCAAAAGCGAGAAATTCTCTGGTTGGCATCAACTAGAGGACCTAGGGTTGATGTCCTCGGGAGGATGGGCATGACGATTGGTTTTGTCATATTGGCCCACCAAGATCTGCATCGGGCAGAGGCGCTGGCCAAATATCTGGCCGAGAACAGCTGTCCGGTGGCAATTCACGTAGACCTGCGCGCGGGGTCGGCCCAGTTCAGGCTCCTTGAGAACGCGTTGCAGGATATTGAAAATATTAACTTTGTTCCACGGCGTAGATGCGATTGGGGTCGGTTTTCATTGGTACAGGCCACCCTGGATGCCAGCAAGATATTGTTGGATGGGTATCCAGACATCAATCATGTGGTTCTGACCAGCGGATCCTGTCTACCAGCCAAGCCTGTTTCACAGCTAAAATCATTTTTATCGCAAAAATCGGATGTAGATTTTATTGAATCTGTGTCTTTAGAAAGCGAGCAATGGGTTCAAGATGGCCTGAACAAAGAGCGTTTCACGCTATATTTTCCGTTTTCATGGAAAAAGCACCGAAAATTATTTGACCTTGGTGTCAAAATACAGCGCCGGCTGGGGGTTCGCAGACGGTTGCCCTTTGGATTGATACCTTTTTTGGGGTCACAGTGGTGGTGCCTATCGCGGCGTACTTTGCTGCGCATCGTAAATGACCCGCGTCGGCGCCATTTCGACAAATTTTTCCGTGCGACATGGATTCCAGACGAAGCATACTTTCAATCTTTGGCGCGGTTGCATTCTATTCGCATGGAATCCCGCAGTTTGACTTGGGTTAAATTCGATAAATCAGGCAAGCCGTGCATTTTATATGATGATCATCTGGAGCCGATTTTAGATTCCGAACATTTTATGGTTCGCAAGGTGTGGGCAGGGGCAGACAAATTATACACAGAGCTTCTATCGCATAATCGGACAGAACATAGCACCGGAAAAGGTGATAGCCGGATACTCAGCCAGCCGTTCAAACGGGCCAAACAAGTTCAGGCGCCAGGGTTAATTGGCAATCTTAACGCGGGCCGCTATCCAACGCGGCGACTGGATCGACCCGATATTACCGGACAGAACTATACCGTAATTGCGGGTGGTAAACATCTGTTTCCTAATCTAAAATCATGGTTGAATAACCTGCCAGATGGGCACTGTCACGGTAATCTATTTGGGCGGGATCGGGTGGAGTTTCCCGATGATGATCCGTTTTATTTTGGCAACCTTACGCGATCTAGGGCGTTGCGCAATTATGCCTCTCATGGGTTTTTACGCAATGTGATCTGGAATGGGCGCGGGTATAACCCCAGCATATTTTTTGATGTGGGGGATATGTTGCGTGGGGGGGATCGCATTTTGGGCGATCCAAACGCGACGGTGGTTTTCTTGAAGGAAGCATGGCTGGTCAATTATCATAACTTGGTGCGCTCAGGGGGAAACCTGACCTATACGGCCAAGTTTCTGGCGGCAGCCGAGCGGCGTCACTACAGCTCTTTGTTTTGGGAAAGCACGCGGGCCAATGTGCTGGAATTTGAGTTGTTGGATGTTATTCAATCTCCTACGGAATATTTGAGAACGCTTTCGATCCTAACCAGCTCGAGCGAGGGGCAGCCGTTGATCGATATGCCTGAAATGATCGACCTGTCGCGCTTTAATTCTACTGTGCGCGGGTTGCGCAACGAGGGGTTTAAGTTAAACACGGATGTAATCCCAAAACCTGCTGTGGGTAAACCGGCGTCTGCAACGCCAAAATTGGTAGAAAAATGAGCGCGCAAAAATTTCGCTATTATGTATTGTTGGGCAATATGCGCACAGGATCAAACTTGTTTGAGCGCACGATGCAGAGCTTTGACGGTTTTACCTGTCATGGGGAATTGTTTAACCCACATTTCGTCGGCTACCCGATCAAGGAGTCGCTGTTTGATATGACAGTTGAGCAGCGCGAGCAGAACCCTGTGGCGCTGATAGAGGAAATGATTGCGCTGGATGCGGATGTCTTACCAGGCTTTCGGCTGTTTACCGGCCATGATCCACGTATTTTAGATCACGTTTTACAAGATCCGAGATGTGCGAAAATTATTTTAACCCGCAACCCGATGGACAGCTATGTTTCGCACAAGATTGCCAAGGCAACGGATCAGTGGAAATTGGGCGATTTACACCGCCGTCGCACCCAGAAGGTAGAGTTTGATTTTGATGAGTTTCAGCTGTTTTTGGGTAAGCGTCGAGAAAATGCGGATTACATACATTCTGTATTGCAGACCACCGGTCAAGCGGCATTTCATATCAGCTATGACGATTTAAGCGAGATTTCGGTGTTCAATGGTCTGGCCAAGTTTTTGGGATCTGATGAGGAAATCAAGAATTTTGGCATTCGCGGAAGCCGCCAAAACCCAGAGCCGCTATCTGAAAAGGTAAGCAATTATGATCAGCTTTGCGCCGATGTTCGACAGCTGAATATATTCGAACCAGAGATCGCCCCCTATCTAGAGCCGCGCCATTCTCCGTCGAGCAAGCGCATACAGGTGGCAAACTCCATGCCCCTGATGTATTTGCCGCTGCATGAGAGCCGGTCTGACCCCATCAGTGGTTGGATGGCTAGCCTAGAGAGGGATGGTGCCTTGCCGCGATCTGGTCTGGCAGGCGCCGAGGTAAATAAATGGTTGAACTCCCATACGGATAAGTGGGTTTTCACATGTCTTCAGCACCCTGTCGAGCGCGCCTACGATAGCTTTTGCAATTTGTTATTGTTCAAGGGAACCAAGGGTATGAATTGGGTTCGCAATATGATGATCAATTTCTATCAAATGGATTTGCCCGACCCTAAGTTGCGTTTAGGCGTCAGTACAGAAGATCTAATTGCATCGGGCTATAGCCTTGAAAAGCATGCGCGGAATTTTAAAAAGTTCATCCCTTTTTTGGCGGGGAACTTGCGCAATCAAACGCGTGCTCCAGCCCTGCCGGCCTGGGGGTCGCAATCTGTTTGGATCGATAGCTATGCGCGCTGGTGCCAGCCTCATATGATCATCCCTCCACATAGGCTAAAGGAATGCCAGACATGGATAGAGCAGATGTTTGAGCTAACGCCATTGGCCGATAATCCTTATCAGGTCGCGGCGCATAATTTTCCATTGGCGGATGTGTATTCCACAGATATCGAGCGCCTGACCCGCAGAGCCTATGCTATCGACTATCAAAAATATGGAATTTTGGATTGGCCGGGGCGCCCTTAGGCGGCCCGGATATCGTCTTGCTGTGTTAACAGGGTAAACAGCGTAGTTTCATCGTTGTTTGCGCGCAGTTTTGTACATATGTTTTCTGCGCGCAGAGTTCTAGAAACCAGCGCAAGCGCCTTTAGGTGTTCGGCACCTTCGTTTTGGGGTGCAAGAATGGTGAACACCAGATCTACCGGTTGGCGATCAATGGAATCGAAATCAACCGGTTTGTCGAGGCGCGTGAACAGCCCATACACGCGATCCAATGATTCAAACCGCGCATGGGGAATGGCAACACCGTGCCCCACGCCTGTTGATCCTAAGTTTTCGCGTTCACTGAGTGCACCAAGAACCTCGGAGGCGTCCAGATTGTAAACTGCCGCTGCCTGTTCTGATATAGTTTGCAACAGCCGTTTCTTGCTGCTTGCCTGCGGTAAATTACGCACGGCATCGCTGCTCATTATATCTTTCAAATCCATAGTATTCTCCAATTAGACCGCCCCTATTTCATATTCTGGGGGTCAATCCAACCAATATTTCCATCAGCACGTTTATAGACAACATTCAGCCCATCATGGCTGTTGTTTCTAAAAACGATTGCAGATTCATCGGCCAGCTCCATTTGCATCACTGCTTCGCCAACGGACAGGGATTTGATGCCTGTTTCCATTTCGGCGATGATAATGGGTGTTAGATCCGTTTCGTCCGCACGAGAGTCTTCTTCTTCTGATGCGAGGATATACGCCGATGCGCCGAATGTTTCAATGGGTGTTGTGCGCGTGTTGGCATGATCTTTCAGGCGGCGCTTGTACCTGCGCAATTGCTTTTCCACGCGCTGGGCGGATTTATCAAAGCTATCGTAAATTTCTGTGGCCCGTGCTTTGGAATTTACCGACAGACCTGTGGACAGGTGGATGGCGGTTTCACAGACATATTCATGGGCGTCCTTAGAAAAGGTTACGATCGCATCTGTCGGTCGTTCAGCGTATTTATCAAGTATTTCAGCCAGCTCCGTTTCCGCATGTGTTTGCAGGGATGTACCAATATCAATTTGTTTTCCGCTGATTTTATACCGCATATGTTCTCCTTTAGAGTTTCAAGTCATGCACGCATAGTTAACCTTGGACAGGTTATCCAAAGCTTAACGTGTATTTCATCGGTCGTGCATACAATCAGTCTATGCGTAGATTTTTGCGCTGACAATCTTGATATTGAATTTTTTTTCGGCATAATTTAGCGACCGCTAGGCCCTGTGGCGCGCGGCGATTCGCCTTAGGCGCGAAAATCATCACCCAGATAGACCCGCCGCACATCCGGATCTTTGACCACCTCATCAGGGGTGCCACTCATCAAAACATGACCATCATGCAGAATATAGGCCCGATCGACAATTTCTAGGGTTTCACGCACATTGTGATCGGTGATCAACACACCAATTTCCCTCTGCTTTAGCTGTGCAACCAAAGCGCGAATATCCCCAACCGCAATCGGATCAACCCCCGCAAAGGGTTCATCCAGTAGAACATAGCGCGGGTCGGCGGCCAGACAGCGCGCAATCTCGACTCGGCGGCGCTCACCACCAGATAGGGCAACGGCAGGGGCCTTGCGAATATGGGTGATTGAAAACTCTTCTAGCAGTTCCTCGACGCGTTTGCGCTGGGCGCTTTTGCTGCTGACCCACAGCTCGGCAACAGCGGCGATATTTTGCTCTACGTTTAGGCCACGAAATATGCTGGCCTCTTGGGGCAAATAGCCCAACCCCAGCTTGGCGCGGCGATACATGGGCAGGCGGGTTGCATCCAAACCATCCACCGTAACCACGCCCTTGTCTGCGGTAACCAACCCCGCAATAGAATAGAAGCATGTGGTTTTCCCGGCGCCGTTTGGCCCCAACAGTGCAACGACCTCGCCTTGTTTTAGCGATAAGCTGACGTCACGTAACACCACGCGCTTTTTGTAGGCCTTGCCCAATCCTTCGACAGTTAGGCCCTTGTTCTGGGGTGATTCGGTGTTCATTTACTTGGGTACCAGTACGGTTTTTACATTACCCGTTAGGTTGGCAGAATTATTCAATACGTCCAATTCCAGCGTATCCGCAGAAAATGCATTGCCCCCCTGAAGCAGCAGAACATTGCCTTGCATGATCAATAGACCCTTGGCCACATCATAATTGGCGCGGTCGGCCTCGGCGTTTTCGGCGCCATTCGTGAACACCACAGAGCCGGTGGCGCTGACCTTGGAAATTTCTGAGGCTGTGTCGCTGTAGGTTACCTGAATTTGATCTGCACCGAGGCGCATGGCCCCTTGGCCGACGCGGGCTGATCCAGAAAACACCGCTGTTCTAGAGGCTTGGTCAACCGTCAGGCTGTCTGCTGTAACCTCTACGGGCTGGCTGGCATCATGGGGGGTGCTGCTTAGACTAAGACTAGCGCCCTGTGCATATGCAAGGCCAGAAATACAGGCGCTGGTAATGAATATGGATACAAATAAATTTTTCATGCGCCTACTTTGCGGATTTACGTTCAGAAGGCAAGTATATCAACCGTACCCCTTGGCTGAATTTTAAGACACCTTGATTGCGACGCGCATCGGTCGATGTGTTTTGAAACACACTGAATTGGCCGGCAGTGATGCTGCCGATGGGGCCTTCTACCTGTACCTTGCCTGCGCTGGTGGCGCTGCCGGTTTTTAGATTAAATTCGATGCCCTGACCCTGGGCCAGATATCCATTAGATGTTTCCAGAATGACATCCCCGCGCAGGTTTGCTGAATGCGACTTGATGTTCAGCGCCCCTGACTGGGCAGTGGAATTTAGGGTTAGCCCCTTGTGGGTGTTTATTTCTAGCCGCGGGTTTTCCAGATCGATGCGGCTGGGTTTTGGGGCATCAGGCAGGGCGGCATCGGCGGCCACCAGATAGGCATCGCCCGCATCCGTTACACCTGAAAAATGCGGGTTGGTGATTTTCTGTCCAGTGGCCAGATTTAGCACCTCGGGCGGGACAAACAGCGTACCATTACGTAAGGCGTCACCCTTGGTCAGGGTGAAAATGCTGATCAGCAACAACAGCGCAAACAGTGGCAAAATGCGTTTGGTCCATTTTACCACCGTGGAATATGTATCGCGCCGCGCGGTCATTAGTGGGCAAAGATATCTGTTTCGGGCCAGCCCGCCAAATCCAATCCGGCACGTGTAGGCAAGAAATCAAAACAAGCCTGCGCCGTTTCCATGCGGCCCTCGCGGATTAGGTTTACATTCAGCTTTTCCATCAGACCATGTAGATACAAAACATCACTAGCGGCATAATCCAGCTGGGCATCGGTTAGGGTTTGTGCACCCCAATCAGAGCTTTGCTGTTGTTTGGATACATCCACCTTCAGCAATTCGTGCAGCAGGTTTTTCAACCCGTGGCGATCCGTATAGGTGCGTACCAGTTTCGAGGCGATCTTGGTGCAATATACTGGGGCCGTGCGCACACCGAAATGGTTTTCCAGCGCAGCAATATCAAAACGCGCAAAATGAAACAGCTTCACCTGATCGGGATTGGTGAGCATACGGCACAGGTTGGGGGCATTTTTCACACCCTGTTCTATCTGTACAATATGCGCATCCCCATCCCCAGAAGACAGCTGAACAACACAGAGCCGATCCCGATGCGGGTTTAATCCCATTGTTTCGGTATCGATGGCGACGACGGGCCCTAGATCCAGATCATCGGGCAGGTCGTTTTTATAGAGATGATTTGTCATGTTCCTTATATAGGCGCGGATTGCACAATGCGAAAGCACCTTTGATCCGATGGGCGGAAATTCCCAAGTTAGTGAAAATCTCTTGCGCGAGGGGGCATTCCTATGGATAGTGGGCTCTTGCACAAGATTTAGTGGATACAAATGTGATTAAGAATTTCGGCTCTATCAACATCGATAATGTTTATCGCCTAGACCGTTTGCCACGGGCAGGGGAAACCTTGGTTGCACAGGAATTCGCGCGGTTTATGGGCGGCAAGGGGCTGAACCAATCTGTAGCCGCACAGCGTTCTGGGGCGGATGTGTGGCATATCGGGGCGGTTGGGCCTGATGGCGATTGGGCGTTGGATCAGATGCGCGCATTTGGATTGGATTGTTCTCATATTTTTCGCGTAGAGGCGCCGACAGGCAATGCTGTGATCACCGTGGATCAGGCTGGCGAGAACCAGATTGTGATCTTGGGGGGTGCAAACCAGACGCTGGATCAGGCCTTGTTGGGGGATGTCTTGGCGGGGCTGGGGCCACAGGACTGGGTCGTCTTGCAAAACGAGACCAGCTTTGTGCATCAGATCGCATTGGCGGCCAAGGCGCGTGGCGCGCGCGTGGCCTATAGTGCGGCGCCTTTTGATGCGCATCATGCGGTGCCGATGCTGGATATGATTGACCTATTGGCGGTTAATGAACACGAGGCCGCAGAGCTGGCCCGCGCCACCGGCAAAAGCGTTGCGGATCTGCCTGTGGATATGGTTTTGATCACCTATGGCGCGCGCGGGGCCGAATTGCGCCAGAATTCAGCGCGCCTACACCAAAAATCATTTCCGGCGGACGTTGTGGATACCACGGGTGCGGGCGACACCTTTCTGGGGGCGTTTCTAGCGCGGCTGGATGTGACGGGCGATGCAGAACATGCGCTGCGCTATGCGGCGGCGGCGGCGGCACTGCAGGTAGAACAGCCGGGGGCGGCCACGGCGATCCCATCATTCGATGCTGTAACAGAATTTTTGACGCGAAAAGCAGAGGCATAATATGGCAAAGGTTAAGCTGATTATTGATACCGACCCAGGCGTGGACGACGCGATGGCGATCTTTTTTGCGCTATTGCATCCTGATATCGAAGTTATGGGCCTGACCGCGGTTTTTGGCAATGTGACCGTGGATGTGGCCACGCGAAATGCCATCGTGTTGGGCGAACGCGCTGGCCAGCCCACGCCGGTGGCGCGCGGCGCACAGCGGCCGCTGGTACAGGCGCCCAATCCCGTATCGGATTATGTGCATGGCACCGAAGGCTTTGGCGATATGGAGCCCCAGCCCATCAAGGGCACCGCGCTGGATGAAACAGCGGCAGAATTTATTGTGCGCATGATCAATGAAAACCCCAATGAAATCACCCTGTGCCCGATTGGGCCTTTGACCAACATCGCGCTGGCGCTAGAACTGGATCCCAGCATTGCGCACAAGGTGAAAGAGGTGGTGATCATGGGTGGCGCCTATGGCGTGGCGGGCAATGTATCCCCGCATGCCGAGGCAAATATCTGGAACGACCCCCATGCGGCCGATGCGGTATTTGCCGCCGACTGGTCGTTGAAAATGGTGGGGCTGGATGTGACCCATGCTGTGGTGTTTGATCCCGATGATTTTGCGCAATTGGCGGCCAAGGCCCCAGTGCTAGGCGGATTCCTTCAGCAGGCGGGTGATTATTATATTGATTTTTACCGCCGCGTAGTGGGTATCAATGGCTGTTATATGCACGATCCGATGGCGGTGATTGCGACGCTGCGGCCCGAACTCTTTTCACTTGAGAATTATCCAGTAGAAGTTAAGGTTAACGGTGCGGAAATCGGCCAAACATGCCATTCGGATATCCCGAATAGATCGCATACACAGGTCTGTACGGGCGTTAAGGCAGAAGAGGTGAAAGCCCTGTTTATGGATACGATCCAAGCGGGTTTCTAGGTATAAGACGGAGATAACATGAGCGATTTTAGTGTTTTGGCAATCAGCCCCAGCGATGCGGATGCGGCGGAAAAATTCGCCAAATCATTGCGCGAAACTGGATTTGCGATCATCAAGGATCACGATATCCCCGTGGCTGAAATTGATGCCATGTATCGCGTATGGGCTGAGTGGTTTGCGAGCGAAAACAAAGAGGACTTTGCCGTGCAGGCGGGGGAGTCTAATGGCTACTTTGGCTATAAATCAGAAAACGCCAAGGATGTGAAACAGAAGGATTTGAAAGAATTTTTCCATGTCTATCAATCCAAAGAGGTACCAGATTCAGTTAGGGAAATCACCCGTGATTTCAATACAAAATTGATCGCGCTGGGCGCAAAATTGCTGGGCTGGTTGGATCAGGTTACCCCCGCAGATGTACAGGGGTTATTGGGCGAGCCGTTCGAAAAAATGATCGAGGCCAGCGATAATAACCTGCTGCGCGTGTTGCATTATCCACCCCTACCCGATGACGTAGAGCCTGGCGCAACGCGTGCCGCGGCGCATGGCGATATCAATCTGATTACATTGCTGGTTACCGGGTCAGAGCCCGGCCTACAGGCGCAGGATGTGAACGGCACATGGCACGATGTACCCTGCCAATCTGGCTATATCACCGTGAATGCGGGTGATATGTTAGAACAAGCAACGCGGGGCCATTACCCATCCACCCCACATCGCGTAATTAATCCACCGGCACAGGAAAACCGCTCGCGTTATTCCATGCCGCTGTTTATGCATCCTCGTAGCGAGGTTGTTTTGGATCATCAAACCGCTGGAGAGTTTTTAGACCAGCGCTTGAAGGAAATCGGTCTAAAGTGATCGAACAATAATTGCGCATCTGCTCGCGCATCAACTAGGAGAGAAAAATGAAATTAAAAACAATCGCACTTAGTGCCGTGGTTTCACTGGCCACCAGCGCTGCATTCGCGGATTTTAAACCCGCAGTGATCTACGATATGGGCGGCAAGTTTGACAAATCCTTTAACGAGGGTGTTTGGGCTGGTGTTAAGAAATTCACCGAAGAAACCGGTGTAGAGGTTATGGAATTCGAAGTAACCAACGAAGCACAGCGTGAGCAGGCCATGAGCCGCATGGTGCAGCGCGGCGCAACTGTTGTTCTGGGTGTGGGTTTTGGCCAAGCAGATGCAATTGCCAAGGTTGCGGGTGAAAACCCAGATGTTCAATTTTCGATCATCGACGTCAGCTGGCTGGATGCGCCAAACCTGCGCCAATATGCCTTTAAAGAACACGAAGGTTCTTATCTGGTTGGTGTAGCTGCGGCATTGAAATCATCGTCTGCCAAGGTTGGATTTGTGGGTGGCATGGATATTCCATTGATCCGCGCATTTGCCTGTGGCTACGTTCAGGGTGCGAAATCCGTTAGTGCCGATGCAGAAGTTCTGCAAAACATGACAGGCACAACACCTGCGGCATGGAATGATCCCGCCAAAGGTGCCGAATTGGCCCAAGGTCAGATCGATCGCGGCGCTGATGTGATCTACCAAGCCGCTGGTGGTACAGGTGTTGGCGTTATCCAAGCGGCAAAAGACGCTGGTAAATTCTCGATCGGCGTTGATTCTAACCAAAACCACATGGCACCAGGATCGGTTCTGACCTCGATGCTAAAGCGTGTTGATGTTGCGGCCTATAACACATTCAAGGATGCAATGGACGGCAATTTTACCGCTGGGGTACAAACCTTGGGTCTGGCCGAGGGTGGCATTGGTTGGGCATTGGATGAGCACAATGCTGATCTGATCACCGATGATATCAAGGCAGCAATTGATGCGGCCGCGGCTAAAATCACATCCGGCGAAATTGCCGTGCATGATTACCGCACTGATAACACCTGCCCAATGTAATTTTGATGCCCCCCGAAATGGGGGGCAACATATATAAGGTTTTACTGTTATATGTCTGATATTGAATTAAAAACGAGCGGCGATACCCCCGCTCGTTTTGCGCTTGAGCTTCAGGGGATCAGCAAATCTTTTGGTACAGTTCGCGCAAATCGCGATATTGATTTGCAGGTGCCTAGCGGCACTATTCACGGCATCATTGGGGAAAATGGCGCTGGTAAATCGACCCTAATGAATATCCTATATGGTCTGCACCGCGCAGATGCCGGCGAGATGCGGATAGATGGCACGCCCTGTAAAATCCGATCCTCTGCGGATTCAATTGCGCTGGGAATTGGCATGGTGCATCAGCACTTCATGTTGGTGCCGCGTTTCTCTGTTTTGGAAAATGTGATGCTGGGTTCCGAGGGTGGTGGATTGCTACGTGCGGGTCGTGGTGCCACCTTGGATACGCTGAAACGCTTGGGTGAAACCTATGGCATGGTGGTAGATCCCAATGCGTTGATATCCGATCTAAATGTGGGCACACGTCAGCGTGTAGAAATCCTAAAGGCCCTAAAAGGCGGCGCTAGGATATTGATTTTGGATGAACCAACCGGCGTTTTGACCCCCCAAGAGACGGAGCAGCTGTTCGAGATTTTGAAGGTTCTGCGCGATGATGGGGTAACGATCCTGTTGATCACCCATAAGCTAGATGAAATCATGGCCGTCACCGATAATGTATCGATCATGCGTGCTGGTACGATGGTGGGGCACCGCGAAACGGCACAGACAAATGCGGCCGAATTGGCCGAGCTGATGGTTGGGCGCAAGGTTTTGCTAACGGTGGAAAAAGGCCCGGCTAACCCGACGGAAATATTACTGTCCGTTGACAATCTAGGCGCGGTTAGCAGCCGTGGTCATGACGTGCTGAAGGATATGAGCTTTGATCTGCGGGGTGGTGAAATTCTAGGGATTGCTGGTGTTTCTGGAAATGGCCAAACACAATTGCTGGAAATTCTAACCGGTATGCGCGTGCCTGATCGTGGGCAGGTGAATATCCTAGGAGACAAAATATCCAAAACCTCGCCGAAAAATCCAAGAGAGCTGCGCGAAATGGGGTTGGCCCATATTCCCGAGGATCGCCATATCCACGGATTGGTTTTGGATTTCGAGGCACAGGAAAATGTGGTGCTGGGCTATCACCGCGATGATATCACGGGAACCGGTGCCCTGATTGATCGTGATGTGATTAATACGCACTGTGCCGAACGCATGGAAACCTTTGATGTGCGCCCCTCAAACCCTGCGCTGAATGCCAAAAACTTTTCTGGTGGGAACCAGCAGAAAATTGTGATCGCACGTGAAATTTATTCTAACCCTAGGGTGCTGATCGTTGGGCAACCGACGCGCGGTGTGGATGTGGGCGCGATTGAATTCATCCATAAACAGCTGATTGCGCTGCGCGATGCGGGCTGTGCGATAGTGGTGGTATCGGTAGAACTAGAAGAGGTGCTGGGCCTGTCTGACCGCATAATGGTGATGAACGATGGGCAATCCGTGGGCATTGTGGATGCCGCTGATACGGATGTAAATCAATTGGGCCTGATGATGGCCGGTATTTCACAGGAAGCCGCAGAATGAGTAACACCCCCCCATTGCCCCGCTGGGCAGATTTGATTTTATTGCCAGTGATCAACCTGTTTGTGGCCTTGGCAATTTGCGGTGTGATTATCGCAGTGATTGGCGAAAACCCATTTCAGGCCTTTGGTGTGATGATCAAGGGTGCGTTTATTTATCCAGAAAGCTTGGGCTACACGCTTTACTATACCACTAATTTCATCTTTACAGGACTGGCCGTGGCCACCGCATTTCATGCGATGATGTTTAATATTGGCGGCGAGGGGCAGGCCTATGTGGGCGGCCTTGGCGCGGCCTTTGCGGCCTTTTTGGTTGGGCCGTTTGCACCTTGGTTCATTACGCTACCGCTGTGTATTTTGGGGGCGGCGGCCTTTGGGGCATTTTGGGCGATGGTTCCTGGGTATTTGCAGGCCAAGCGCGGCAGTCATATTGTGATCACGACCATTATGTTTAATTTCCTAGCGGCGTCTTTGATGGTTTGGTTGCTGGCAGGGCCGATGATGTTACAGGGACAACAATCGCCTCAGACAGCGATTTTCGATACATCGGCACATCTGCCAAAAATGTCAGAGATCTTTGCTATTTTTGGGGTAAAGATTGCCAAATCGCCGCTGAATATCTCTTTCTTGTTGGCCATTGTAGCACTGGGTATTTTCTATGTGCTGATTTGGAAAACGCGCCTAGGGTACGAGATCCGCACAGTAGGTAAAAACCCAGAGGCGGCGCATTACGCGGGCATCAATGTGGCGCGTACGATTATTATTGCCATGGCGATATCGGGGGCCTTTGCGGGGCTGATGGCCACCAACGAGGTGTTGGGGGTGCATAACCGTGTGATCCTGAATTTCACAGCAGGGTATGGGTTTACAGGGATCGCGGTGGCGCTAATGGGGCGCAACCATCCTATTGGTATATTCCTTGCCAGCCTGTTGTTTGGGGTTTTGTACCAAGGTGGGGCAGAGCTGGATTTTGAATTTAAATCCATCACCCGAGAAATGGTTTTGTTGATCCAAGGCATGATCATCCTGTTCTCGGGGGCGCTGGCTTATATGTTTAATCCGCCATTGGCGCGGTTTTTGGTGCGCATTGGTCTGGTGAAAGGTGTGCAGGATGCTTGATTTTCTATTGCAGCTGTTGTTGGCACTTGATGCCACATTACGTCTGGCGACGCCGCTGATCCTGTGTGCTATGGCAGGGATTTTTGCCGAGCGTAGCGGGATTGTTGATATCTCGCTTGAGGGTAAATTGCTAACAGGTGCCTTTGTCGCGGCGGCTGTGGCGGCCATTACGGGATCTGCGTGGCTGGGCCTGTTTGCGGCGATTGGGGCATCGGTGTTTATGTCTTTGATCCATGGCTTTGCCTGTATTACCCACAAGGGCGATCAGGTGGTCAGCGGGGTGGCAATTAATATTCTGGCCTCTGGGATGACGGTAATTGCCGGTATCGCGCTGTTTGCGAAGGGCGGTCAAACTCCGCATCTGCCCAACGAATCTCGCTTTCGCGCGATCGAGTTTTACGGGGTGGAAACCCTGAACAATGTACCCGTTATTGGTACGATTTACCGAGAGTTGATTTCTGGACATTCTCTGCTGGTGTATTTAGCGCTGGTTTTGGTACCTATCTGTGCCTTTGTAATGTACAAATCGCGCTTTGGTCTGCGCCTGCGTGCGGTGGGCGAATTGCCAGAGGCGGTGGATTCTGCGGGTATTTCGGTTACGTGGCTTCGGTATCGTGCGCTGATTGTTGGTGGTGCGCTATGTGGTATTGCGGGGGCTTATCTGTCTATATCGCACGGTGCAAATTTTGTGCGCGAAATGTCTGCGGGCAAGGGATACATCGCGCTGGCGGCGGTGATTTTTGGCAATTGGCGCCCCTACAAGGCGCTGTTCGCATGTTTGCTGTTTGGCTTCCTAGAGGCAGGGACATCGCGCCTACAGGGGGTTGATTTGCCCCTGATTGGTGAAATTCCAATTCAGCTGATGTTGGCAGTGCCCTACATCGTTACAGTTCTGTTGTTGGCTGGTTTTATTGGTCGCCCGACGGCACCGGCGGCTATTGGTCAGCCCTATAACAAGTAAGGTTAGAAAATGAGCTCTGTAGATCCTGCAACCATTGCGCGCCTGATTGAATCCGCGACAAATGCGATGGATAACGCCTATGCACCCTATTCCAAATTTCGCGTAGGGGCCGCGGTTTTGCTGTCTGATGGCGGAATTATTCAGGGCTGTAATGTAGAAAACGCATCCTTTGGGGCCACGATCTGTGCGGAACGCACGGCCATCACCACTGCTATTGCCGATGGCCGGCGCGATATCCGCGCGATTTGTGTGACCAACACCACGGATACCAAGATAACGCCCTGTGGAATCTGCCGACAGTTTATCTATGAGTTTGACCCGAATATCCCAGTATTTTGTTGTGATAATTCAGGTGGATACAGGGAATACCTGATATCCGACCTGTTACCGGATGCCTTTACCCTAGATTAATGTGCAAAGGCGGCGGCATCACCCCATAGCTGTTTCACCCGCGCATCACGCCCGCATCCTTTGCGATAGCGTTTATAGGCATCTTTTTTCTGAACCACTCCAAATCGGGTGACCACCCGCTTTGAGCTTTTGTAATAGTTCTGGTGAAACGCCTCAGCATTGGTGAATTCAAACTTGCCCAAAATCGGTGTGACGATTTTTTTACGCAACACTTTGCTTGCATCGATTTGCGCCTTTACCTTGGTGGCGGTTTCACTTTGCTGGGGAGTTTGGGCGAAAATTGCGGTGCTATAATTTTTGCCGCGATCACAAAATTGCCCACCTGCATCTAGCGGGTCAACCGAGCGGAAAAACAAATTTACCAATGTTTCATAATCCACAATGTCTGCATCATAGGTGATTTCGACGGCCTCGTAATGATCGGCTATGGTTTTGTAGGTAGGGTTTTTGGTGCTGCCGCCGGTATAGCCAGAGACCACCTCCTTCACGCCCTTCACGCTCTCGAAATCGGATTCAATACACCAAAAGCATCCGCCCGCAAAAACGGCGGTTTCAATTTGGCGGGCCTGTGCAGGCAAGGCGCCCAACAGGATGGAGGTTACAAGAATATATATAGATTTTTTCATGGTCAGCCCTTTTTTTCCCTATGAATAGGAGTTCTGTAATCACAAGCAATCAACAGTTTCGTGACCGTCGGCTTTTCTAAATCTAAGTTTAGAATTTCCAAGGCCCCCTATTTATTCAATTTTTGCGGGCCTAAAATAGTCCAACATTTCGAACAGGGGATCAGAACATGGCGCCAGTATACCTTAAACAGGCCGTAAAGACCTCGATAACGGAGACCAGCGATGTTCAGAGCGCGGTTTCGGAAATCTTGGCGCGGATCGAGCAGGGGGGCGATAAAGTGGCCGCTGAATATGCGCGAAAGTTTGATAATTTCTCTGGCCCTGCGGTGCTTTCGGCAGAACAAATCGCCACTGCGCGATCCAAGGTGCCACAACGCCTGCGCGATGATATGAAATTTGCCCATGACAATATTCGCCGCTTTGCACAGGCACAGAAAGAAACCATGAGCAATATGGAAATGGAAATCAGCCCCGGTGTAATTGCGGGCCAACGGATGATCCCAGTGTCCGCCGCAGGGTGCTATGTACCCGGTGGGCGTTATGCACATGTGGCATCTGCGATGATGACTGTTACCACCGCTCAGGTGGCCGGTGTTCAAAAAATCGTCGCGTGCTCTCCGCCCAGTGGTGATACGGGTATTAGCCCTGGGGTTATATATGCGGCCGATCTGTGCGGCGCGGATCATATCCTGTCCATGGGCGGGGTGCAGGGGGTGGCGGCCATGGCCTTTGGGCTGTTTGGTCTGCCGAAATCGGATATCATTGTAGGCCCGGGAAATCAATTTGTGGCCGAGGCCAAGAGACAGCTGTTTGGCCGCGTGGGGATCGATATGATTGCTGGCCCAACCGACACTCTGATATTGGCGGATAAAACCGCGGATGCGCATATTGTGGCCGCTGATTTGGTGGGGCAGGCCGAGCATGGGTATAATTCGCCGGTCTGGCTGGTGACCGATGATCTAGCATTGGCAGAACAGGTTTTGGGCATGATGGATCGCCTGATCACAGAGTTACCAGAGTTGAATCGCATAAATGCGCAGGCTGCTTGGCGTGATTACGGCGAGGTGATCTTATGCAGTGATCGCACAGAAATGGCCGCAGTATCAGATGATTACGCACCAGAGCATCTATCGGTGCACGCCACAGATTTGTCTTGGTGGCTAGAGACATTAACCTGTTATGGGTCTTTGTTTTTAGGCGAGGAAACCACCGTGGCATATGGCGATAAATCGACCGGCCCTAACCATGTTCTGCCCACGTCTGGCTCTGCGCGCTATACGGGGGGTTTGTCTGTTCACAAGTATATGAAGGTGGTCACATGGCAACGTGCAACCCGCGAGGGCGCCAAAAACATAGCCCAGGCAACAGCGCGCATTTCTCGCTTAGAGGGCATGGAGGGACATGCCCGCACCGCCGACATCAGATTGCAAAAGTACTTCCCCAAGCAGAAATTCGATCTGGCCGCACCAGAGTAGCGGACAGCGCGGGTGCGAGGTGTTTGATTTCCTTTGCAGAGCTGTATTTGGAAAAATCGGTTTACATATGCGACTCTTTTGCGTTAATTACAGACATCTAGTTCGGGAGACACTGATGCTCTCAGGACCGAAGGAGCAACCGCCTCGGAAACTCTCAGGTAAAAGGACCGAACAGATTTAAGAACTCTGGAGAGAAGCGTTTGATCGCTCGCCGAAGGGATAATGATCTCAGGCATCCGAACAGAGGGGGCACCAAGCAAGGCAAATGCCTTGGCAATCGGTGCTGATTTTCAGCCAACAACAGGAACGTGAAATATGGCTGAACTATTACTTACGGCTCTTGCAGAACTGCATATGGAATCTGGCGCTAAAATGGTGCCATTTGCTGGCTATAACATGCCCGTGCAATACCCCCTTGGCGTGATGAAGGAACATACCCATTGCCGCGAACAGGCGGGATTGTTTGATGTATCGCATATGGGGCAGGTGATCTTGCGCGCAAAGTCTGGCAATACGGCAGATGCGGCGTTGGCGCTGGAACGGCTGGTGCCGATGGATATTGCAGGGCTTGGCGAAAACCGCCAACGCTATGCATTTTTCACCAACGAGCAAGGCGGAATTTTGGATGACCTGATGATCGCCAATTGTGGGGATCACCTGTTTTTGGTCGTGAATGCGGCCTGCAAGGCACAGGACATCGCGCATCTGCAAAATCACCTTGCTGAGACCTGTGATATCGAGGTGATCGAAGATCGCGCCCTGTTGGCCCTACAAGGCCCATCGGCCGAGGCCGTGCTGACGCGCTTGGCCCCTAGTGTTGCGGATATGCGGTTTATGGATGTGGCGCGGGTACAGCTGGCGGGTATCGAGGCTTGGGTTTCACGTTCGGGGTACACTGGCGAGGACGGATATGAAATTTCTGTACCCAATGATGTTGCGGGTGTCTTGGCGCGGGAATTATTGGCAGCACCAGAGGTAGAATTCATCGGTCTTGGGGCGCGCGACAGTCTGCGCCTAGAGGCAGGCCTATGCCTATATGGCAACGATATCACCACAGACACCACCCCCATCGCGGCAGGTTTAATCTGGGCAATCCAGAAAGTTCGTCGCACAGATGGCGAGCGGGCTGGTGGCTTTCTTGGGGCTGATATCATTCTAGACGAATTGGTCAATGGATCGGCGCAAAAACGTGTAGGCATACGCCCCAGTGGCCGCGCCCCAATGCGCGCAGGCACGCGGTTATTTGCAGACAAACAAGGTGCAACCCCCATTGGACAAATAACATCAGGCGGTTTTGGCCCGACAGTGCAGGGGCCCGTGGCCATGGGATATGTTGGTGCCGATTTCAAGGACTTGGGCCGCGAAATCTATGCCGAGGTACGGGGTAAATACCTGCCTGCCGAGGTGGCAAAGATGCCCTTTACCCCCGCAAATTTCAAACGATAGCAAGGAGAGAATCAAATGAAATTTACAGAAGAACATGAATGGCTAACGCTGGATGGTGACGAAGTGACCGTTGGCATTACAGAACATGCAGCCGAGGCGCTGGGCGACTTGGTGTTTGTCGAATTGCCCGAGGTGGGCGGCGCTGTGGCCAAGGGTGATGACGCCGTGGTGATCGAAAGCGTGAAGGCCGCATCGGATGTTCTGATCCCTCTAGACGGCGAAATCACCGCCGTGAACGATGCGTTGGATGAAAACCCCGCATTGGTAAACGAGGATCCGCTGGGTGCTGCGTGGATGTTTAAAATGAAATTGGCAAATCCATCGGATTACAACGATCTGCTGGACGAAGATGCTTACAAGGCCTTGATCGGCTAAACAGGGGGCTTTGATGACCTACAAAATTACTGATTACCAACCGTATGATTTTGCTAACCGGCGCCATATTGGCCCATCGCCAGCAGAAGCCGAGGAAATGCTACAGGTCGTCAAAGCCGCCAGTTTGGATGCGCTGATTGATGAAACAGTGCCCCAAGATATTCGCCAGTCCGAACCCCTGGCGCCGGCCGAGGGTCTGTCGGAGGGCGAATTACTAAGCTATATGCGCAGTGTTGGAAAAATGAATACGGTCATTCCTTCGCTGATTGGGCAGGGGTATCACGATACATTTACCCCCCCCGCTATTCAGCGAAACATTCTGGAAAATCCAGCGTGGTATACCGCCTATACCCCCTACCAGCCAGAAATATCCCAAGGTCGCCTAGAGGCATTGCTGAACTTTCAAACCATGGTGATTGATCTTACGGGGCTAGAGGTTGCCAATGCATCGCTTTTAGATGAGGCCACCGCCGCCGCCGAGGCAATGACCATGGCGCAACGCATTTCCAAAACCAAAGCGGGGGCTTTTTTCATTGATGAGAATTGCCACCCGCAATCCATTGATGTGATGCGCACACGCGCCAAACCATTGGGGATCGAGCTGATCATCGGTGATCCGGATACGCTGGATGCAGATGCGGTGTTTGGGGCGATTTTCCAATACCCCGGCACCCATGGTGACGTGCGCGATTTCACAGATCATATCGCGCGCCTGCACAATACCCGTGCGGTCGGGGTGATTGCGGCGGATTTGCTATCGCTAACACTGTTGCGCGAACCGGGGGCGATGGATGCGGATATCTGCATCGGCTCTTCACAACGTTTTGGTGTGCCCTTGGGTTATGGCGGCCCACATGCCGCATTCATGGCCACACGAGATAAATTCAAACGCTCGATGCCCGGTCGGATTGTGGGGGTATCTGTCGATTCCAATGGCAACACCGCCTATCGATTGGCCCTACAAACCCGCGAACAACATATCCGTCGCGAGAAGGCCACGTCCAATGTCTGTACCGCGCAGGCATTGTTGGCGGTGATGGCGTCTATGTACGGTGTGTTTCACGGCCCCGATGGCCTAAAGGCGATTGCACAGCGCATTCACCTACATGCCGCCACATTGGCAGAGGGGATTGAAAGCATTGGCTTTGATGTAGAAGCCTCTGAATTCTTTGATACATTCACTGTTGATGTAGGTGGGCTTCAGTCTGTTGTGATGAAATCTGCGCTGAACGAAGGTGTGAACCTACGCAAGGTCGGCAACAGCAAAATCGGCGTAGCGCTGGATGAAATGACCACCATGGAAACGCTGGGCAAGGTTTGGCGTGCCTTTGGGATCAAGGATGCTGATTTCCCTGAAATGGCTGGCTATCGCCTGCCCAGTGGTATGGCGCGTCAAAGCGAGTACATGACGCATCCGATTTTCCATATGAACCGCTCCGAGGCCGAGATGACCCGCTATATGCGTCGACTTGCGGATCGGGACTTGGCGCTGGATCGCGCGATGATCCCGCTGGGGTCTTGTACCATGAAGCTAAATGCTGCGGCAGAAATGATGCCCGTAACATGGAAGGGGTTTTCAAATATTCATCCCTTCGCACCCAAGGATCAGGCCAAGGGCTATCAATTCTTGATTGATGACCTATCTGCAAAGCTGTGCGAGATCACAGGGTATGCGGCGATTTCGATGCAGCCAAATTCTGGTGCACAGGGAGAATATGCGGGGCTGTTGACCATTGCATCCTATCACCAATCGCGCGGTGATGCGCATCGCAACATTTGCCTAATCCCCACATCCGCCCATGGTACCAATCCTGCCAGTGCGCAGATGGTTGGATACAAGGTGGTGGCGGTGGCCACATCTGAAAACGGCGATATTGATGTGGCTGATTTTCGTGCTAAGGCCGAGGCGCATTCAGACAATTTGGCAGCTTGTATGATCACCTACCCGTCCACACATGGCGTGTTCGAGGAATCCGTGCGCGAGATTTGCCAGATTACCCATGATCATGGCGGTCAGGTCTATATGGATGGGGCCAATATGAACGCAATGGTTGGTCTGGCCAAGCCTGGCGAGATCGGGTCGGATGTATCGCACCTGAACCTGCACAAAACCTTCTGCATTCCCCATGGGGGTGGTGGGCCGGGTATGGGCCCGATTGGTGTTGGCGCGCATTTGGTGGATCATCTGCCGGGGCATAGCCAGTCTGATACGGGTGGTGCGGTTTCTGCCGCGCCCTTTGGCTCTCCCAGCCTATTGCCGATTTCATGGGCCTATTGCTTGATGATGGGGGCCGAGGGTCTGACCCGTGCGACCAAATTTGCCATCCTAAACGCCAACTATATCGCACAGCGCCTAGAGGGCGCCTATGATATCCTGTACAAAGGCCCCAATGGGCGTGTTGCGCACGAATGCATTTTGGACACGCGTCCCTTGGCCGATATTGGCGTCAGCGTTGATGATATTGCCAAGCGTTTGGTCGATTGCGGTTTTCATGCGCCGACCATGTCTTTCCCTGTGGCGGGCACATTGATGATCGAGCCTACGGAATCAGAACCCAAGGCAGAGCTGGACCGGTTCTGCGATGCCATGCTGGCAATCCGCGCCGAGGCTCAGGATATTGCCGATGGCAAATACCCACAAGACAATAACCCACTGGTCAATGCGCCTCATACCATGCGCGATTTGGTGGGGGAATGGGATCGCCCCTATACGCGCGAGCAGGGGTGCTTCCCTCCGGGATCATTCCGCGTGGATAAATACTGGGCGCCGGTTAATCGCGTGGACAATGCCTTTGGTGATCGTAACTTGATCTGTTCTTGCCCGCCGATGTCTGATTACCTAGATGGTACAGAGTAGATGCATGGGCTGAGAAATCAGCCCATGACGATCAAGTCTTTCACACCATCCACAACGAATTGCACCGAAAGGGCCGCAAGCAACAGGCCCATTAGGCGGGTGATAACATTGATTCCGGTCTTGCCCAGCATGCGCTCGGCAGCACCGGCCATCATGAAGAACAAATAGGTTAAAATCAGTACCGTGACCATTGCGGCCATCACAATCAGGGTTGCGTTGAATTCGGTGCTGGTTTCCCCAGATAATAGAATAACCGCCGCCATTGATCCTGGACCTGCGATCAGGGGGGTGGCCAGAGGGAACACGGATGGGTCATCGCGCTCTTCGTCTTCGGATTGTTCCTCGCGCCGCTGGCTGCGTTTGTTAAACAGCATCTCAACGGCCGTTAGGAACAACAGCAAGCCCCCCGAAATTCTAAAGGCAGGCATGCCGATTCCGATGAAGGATAGAACCTTCTCGCCGGCCATGGCAAACACCGCCAACAAAATCGCGCTGATCACACAGGCCCTAAGGCCAATACCGTTGCGTTTTCTGGTAAAACCTTGGGTCACCGAAATATACATGGGCAGCAGGCCCAAGGGATCGATGATCAAAAACAATGTGACGAAAGATGTGATATAGAATTCAAGCATTATGACTCCCTATAGATGTCACACGCCTATAAATCAGTTCTGGGCCTGTGGATACCAATATTTTGGCTCTGGATTGTCGCGCTCTATGCGGATGAAATTATTGGCAAAAACCCGCATGAACTGGCTGGTCTTGCCATCTGGCCATTTTATCTGAACCCGCGCGCGTGGCGCAACACCCAGCCCAAAATGTACGAACCCAATCTGCCCAGATGCATGCCCACCGCCTATTTGCACCGTATGGGTCTGGGTTAGGTTACCAGTTTTCACGACTATTTTGGCCCCCACGGCCTGTGGGTTTATGGCACCATTATCCAGCTCTATGGCTAGAAAATTGCCCATGGGCGCATGGCCATCCGCACTTTCTACGCCCAAGTTGCGGAACAGGCTGGCTGGGGCGTCCCGGTTAACCACCAGCAGATCTAGCATGCCATCGGCATTAAAATCGGTCACAACAGCGCCGCGCCCGCGTCGATCTAGGGCAATACCAGCCTGTGCTCCCTGTTCGGAGAATTGCCCCCGCCAATCGCCCAACAGCAGGTTATCGGGGTCAAATTTGGCGAAATCTGGCATGGCCTCTACGTTGCCTTTGGCGATGAACAGATCGCTACGGGCATCATTGTTGAAATCAGCGAAATGCGTATGCCACCCCGTCGACGGCACAACCTCGCCGCCCGTATAGGGGCGATGCGCGGTGGTGCCGCGATCAAATGCGATATCTCTGTACCGCGGTTGGTCACCGTCACGTTCCGCGTCCAAAGATTGCAACATGGTATCCCCCATGGACGAGAGCGCATATTCAGGTTTGCCATCGCCGGTTAGGTCTGTTTGGGCGATACCCATGCCCCAGATCACTAGCTTTTGCCACCCATCGCGATTGGTAAACAGGCGCGGCGCCCCGCCACCACTTAGTGACCACATCTGTTCTTGGCCGCCGCGGTGGTATTGGCGGTCATTGGTGATGCGCAGATCAAATGCACCGCGATTGTTCCAATCTGTGAACATGGTAGACAGGCTGCAATATCCAGGTGACAGGGGGGTGCTGGCGCTGAAATCTGCGGCATCGGATTGCGGGCGGATCAATTGGTTGTCGGCGCAAGTGCCCCATGGTGATCCCGCTGCATCTCGGTCAATGTAATTGCCAAAGGCCAATGTGGGAAATTGTGCGCCGGCTTCCCAGATGGCGGAAAACCCTGTGGTCCAATCGCGGCCACCGTCTAGGGCGAAATGCTTGTTAGCGGTTTCGAACCTACACCCCCCCAGCCCACGTAGAGCAATATTTTCGCCCAGCCGTAGGGCAATCAGATCCATATGTTCATCATTGTCCAGATTGATCGGATAGGCACCGGTAACATCTGTAAGGGTGGGTATTTCCCCCGCGACAAAGGCCAATGCGCCGCCCGTAGTGGAGTGATTGATATACAGCTTTGCGCTGTTTTGCCCGCCTGCCAGAAACAGATCAGGCAGGCGATCGTCATTGCAATCAAAGCTGGCCGCACCACCCCCGACAAAAAACTCGAAACCACCTGTATAGTGGTGATCAATTCCGGCCTCTATCGCCTGTTCTTGGTAAAGGGGCACATCGCCCGTAAATGGGGTATCGGCAGCGGCTGTTGTAGCGATCAGCGCCGCGCTGGCTAGGGCCGTTTTAGACATGGATTGCATCAGTCCACCTCTGAAATTCTAAGGGTTTTTAGATAGGCGATGATCTCTTGCTGATTGGATTTACTGGCGGCGATATAGGCATCGCGGCTGGCACGGGCATCGCCGCCGTGGGCACGGATAATTTCATCCAGCGTGGTTAGATCATTGCGGTGGCCATAGGGGGCGGTGGATCCCACGCCCCATAACTCGGCGGTCATAAATGTATCGCGTCCCACGAAGCGCTGGGAGAATAACTCGTTACCCAGCGTGGCAACCTCGGCATCAGTCATTTTGTGGCGCTTTAGATCACCAAATAGCGGCACCATCACTTGCCCCTGAGCATTGCGCACCAAGTTCTGTGCCCATGGCAATTGCGCCAGATCAATCTGCATGGGATCGGCGGTCTCGCTGGCGCGTAGGGTGCCCGCACCATCAAAGGGGCTGGGGTCTGTGAAAATCATACTGTTCAGCGGTAGGGCCATTTTGTGGCATGTGGCACAGCCAAAGGCGGTGAAGTTGGTCTGCCCTTTGGCGGCGGCGGATTGCCATTGCGGGCTATCAGGTGCCCAAATCCGAGGCGCGGGCAGGGTGGCCTGCCATGCTACAAGCGCAGAAATATCCCCACCACTTAGCTCGTCGTTGATACCATCTTCGTCGAAATCGGCCTCGCCTGTCCAGCGCGCCCCGAAACGTTCGCTGGCCTGCATGCCGTGGTGGTGGTTCATGGCGTTTATGCTGAACTGGCGCAGGGATTCCACCACGCCCTTTTGGGTGAATGGGCGTACAACCAAATCTGCATCGACACCAGATATATCGCCCAGATCAACAATCCCAGAGGGATGCGCCGTAAGGGTGCCAAAGGATATGCCCTTGGATGTTAGTGTGGTTACTATTGGGGCGTTGGATGCGCGTGCCTGCGACAGAGCATCGCGTCGCAACTCTATCAAATCAAAGGATATTTCGCGTGCTAGTAATTCTATCAACCCCGCGCCAAACAGATGATTGGTGCCGCGTTCGTTAGAAAACTCTGGGTCTGTGGTATCGAAATCGTGGTTGTTAAACCCTTCGGATACGAAAACATTCATGGTGAAATCACCGGCACCACCCAGCACGGGCTGGTTATGACAGGACGCGCATGAGTTCGCATCCGGCCCAGAGGTGCGTGCAAAGGCACTGCGTAGCGGGCGCTTGGTCTTGGTGGGCAGAATAGCCTGTGTGGCACGGGGCCGCCCCGCGCCATCAAGGGTGGTAAAGGGGGCTGCAAAAAGGGCCTCGCCTAGATCCAAGAGGCGATCCAGTTGGTCGCCGGATTGCAGGCCAGCAGGCGGGCTGTCAAATACTCCCAATGCATGGGTTTTCTCGGCCCATGGGGTGTCCTCGGCCCAGCCAACGATGGGGGTTAGTGCCGCAAGCAGTGCGGCGGCAACCAGCCTCATTTCACATCAGCTTGCATAAAGCTACGGGTGGCAACGTAATCGCGATCAAATTCGCGCAGCGTCACGGAAACATTGCTGTCAAACGACATCTCGGAATCCTCTGTATGTAGCCGAATGGCAGGTTCTTGGCCCAGCCGCACCAGAAAACTCTGATGAAGTTGTTGTTCTAGGCCCTCTTGGATCAGGTCAAAAAATTCTAGCCCCTTGCCTACAATTGTAAGCGGCATGGGGCCTAGCACGTTGAACATGCGAGATAGGCACATGCCAAGGGCAATGCCTGCCTGACGGAATGCATAGATGGTTTTGCGATCGCCCTTGCGTGCGGATGCGGCCAGATTTCGCATTTGTTCCAGCGGGATGAACTTGGCGGGGATCACATCGGATGGCGCATCAAATGCTGTGCGCAAAATACCATAAAACCCAGCATAGCTTTCTAGGCATCCCTGTGCGCCACACCGGCACAGCGGGCCATCGGGGCTGTTAGGCATATGGCCAAACGATGGCGAGGACAGGCCAATCTCGCCGCGCGCATCCATGGTGGCAATACCCAGACTGATGCTATCAGCCAAGGATAGAACCGCCAACTGATCACCGGGGCTGATGACATTGGCGGCATCGGCGGCGGCCATAACGTTGTGCGAAATAAAGCTGATATCGCTGGTCAGCCTAACCTCATGTGGCCAAGTGCTCTTTAGCAAGGTCTGAAAATCAATGCTGTGATCGCCGAAAATAGGTGACCAAACAAGGGTGCGCAGGGCTTCGATCACCTCGCCTTTGGTGGTGATAGACACCACCTGGATATCATCAGGCGTAAGGCCAGAGCGCGAGACAAATTCTAGTAGGGTACGTTTGAATTCAGTACAGAATTTATCTATGTCATTGTGCAGTGTGGTGCGGTCAATGATTTGGCGGTCAATCATGGCGCTACGATAATCAACCAGCGAATATTCGATATGCTCTGCGGTGATGCGCACCATAACGAAGTATGCGAATCCAGCCTTTGGGCCGAATAGAATTCGGGGGCGGCCGCGGCCGCTGGCGGGGGCCTGTTCTAGCTTTTCTAGGGCGCCGTCTTCAAGCAACTCATTGGTGATTGCAGATATAGTACCCGAAGCCAGTCCCGTTTTACTGGCAATAACTGTATGGGCGGATGGGCCAAATTCTCTTATACATTTCAATACCATGCCCCGATTATAGTGGCGTAGACCTTCGGTAGTGATTGTGGCATTGTAAAAGGACAATTTGCTGGCTTTCTGCTTTTTGCGGGTTTGATCTCTGGGCCCTTTATCGCGCTTTTTCAGACCTCTGGCAATATTTTTCTCACGACATGAGTTGACGTGGAAAGGGAATCGTGTTTATTTTTCTCGACTGCCAAGAAAAATATTTGGTTGTTACATATAAAGTCACAAGACTTGTTTAAAGGTTCATGGGAGGACTAGATGAAAACATTTCTAAAAGCGGCATTGGTCGCATCTGTAGCGGTATCTGCATTGGCAGCAACTGCGCAGGCCGAGGGCAAAAAGATCGGCGTATCATGGTCAAATTTCCAAGAGGAGCGCTGGAAAACTGATGAGGCCGCAATGAAGGCCGCAATCGAGGCAAATGGCGATACATATATTTCTGCAGATGCGCAGGCCTCGGCCGCCAAGCAGCTGACCGACATCGAAGCATTGATCGCGCAGGGTGCCGATGCCTTGGTGGTCCTATCGGTTGACAGTGGCGCCATTGGTACCGCGGTAGACAAGGCCGCCGCCGAGGGTATTCCCGTGGTCGGATATGATCGACTGATAGAGGATGATCGCGCGTTCTATCTGACATTTGATAACAAAGAAGTTGGCCGCGTAATCGCCCGCTCGATCCTAGAGGTTCAGCCCACTGGCAATTATGCTATCATCAAGGGTGACCCAGGTGATCCAAACGCCTTATTCCTGCTAGAGGGCATGATGGATGTGATCGGCGATGATGTCGCCGCAGGTAAAATCAAAATCGTTGGCGAGGCATTTACCGATGGTTGGAAGCCTGACAACGCCCAGAAAAACATGGAACAAATCCTAACCGCAAATAACAACAACGTTGATGCGGTTTTATCTGAAAATGATGGCATGGCGGGTGGTGTTATTGCCGCATTGGCCGCACAGGGCATGAATATCCCTGTATCTGGCCAAGATGGCGACCACGCGGCGCTGAACCGTGTTGCACGCGGTACACAGAATACATCTGTTTGGAAAGACGCCCGCGAATTGGGCAAGGCCGCAGGCGCAATTGCCGCAATGCTGGCCGATGGTAAAGATATGGGTGCAATCCCGGATGCCGTTAAATGGTCAGGTGGCGCCAAAGGTGTAGAGATGAACGCAATCTTCTTAGCCCCAACACCGATCAACAAGGATAACATCAGTGTTGTTATTGATGCAGGTCACATTGCCAAAGACAAGGTCTGTGACGGCGCAATTGACGGCGTAAACGGCTGTTAACACGCAGGGCCGCATCCAGTGGGTGCGGCCCAATTCTACACTTGACGAATTGCCCATGCCAATATCCGCGGAGCTACTGCAAAAATGAAAAACACAACGCAACTTGCCGAAAAGGTCGAGGGCGAACCGATCTGGACGCGCTTCCTTAGGGCTACAGAAATTGATGCGCGCCTCTTGGGGATGATCGCGGCCCTTGCCCTGATATGGGTTGGGTTCCATCTGTACGGTGTTATCATCAATGATTTCGGCGCCTTCCTAACACCGAGAAACCTGTGGAACCTGTCTGTTCAGACCGCCTCAATTGGGGTGATGGCAACGGGGATGGTTCTGGTGATCGTGACCCGGCATATCGATCTGTCTGTTGGATCAATATTGGGTATTACCGGCATGTGCATGGCGATCATGCAGGTGCGTATCCTGCCCGAAATATTCGGGCTGGGGCATCCGATGATTTGGATCATTTCAATTATTACTGGGCTGATTATCGGCACGGTTATTGGGGCAATTCATGGATATCTGATCGCCTATCACGGCATTCCTGCCTTTATTGTGACGCTTGGTGGTTTGCTGGTGTGGCGCGGGGTGGCATTTCTGCTGACGCGCGGCGAAACCATTTCGCCGGTGGACACAACATTTGCGAAACTGGGCGGTGGGCCATACGGGGCCATTGGTGCGGGTGCCAGTTGGGCGATTGGCCTATTGGGCTGTGCCGCCGTGTTTTGGTTTATGATACAGGGGCGGCGCACGCGGGCCCGATTTGATTTCCCACAGCGCCCGATATGGGCCGAGGGTTTTGTCGCGGCGGTTTCATGCGCCTCTATTCTGGGGCTGGTGATGCTGGTGAATGCCTATCCGTGGCCCAAGGGCATCGTGAAAAAATACGTTGCCGAGAATAACATCGACACACCTATCAACGAGATATTCATCAGCCACGGGTTTGCCATCCCTGTTCTAATCCTCATCGCGGTAGGGGTTGGTATGACATTCCTAACAACACGCACGCGATTTGGGCGCTATGTGTTTGCCATCGGTGGTAATCCAGATGCGGCAGAGCTGGCGGGGATTAACACGCGCTGGGTAACGGTCAAAATCTTTGCGCTGATGGGGGCGTTGTGCTCCTTGTCTGCGGTGATTGCCAGTGCGCGTTTGGGTTCTGCCTCGGCACAGCTGGGACAGTTGGATGAGTTGTATGTAATCGCCGCTGCGGTGATTGGGGGCACATCTTTTGCTGGTGGGATTGGCACGATCTACGGTGCCATATTAGGCGCCGTGGTTATGCAAAGCCTGCAAACGGGAATGGTGCTGATCGGCTTTGATGCTGCCATGCAACAGATCGTTGTGGGCTCGGTTTTGGTTTTCGCGGTTTGGGTTGATACATTGTATCGCCGCCGGGCGAAATAAGGAGAGAAATAATGGATAAGAAAACGACTCCTTTAATCGAAGCAAAGGATATCTCGATCGCCTTTGGTGGGATCAAGGCCGTGGATCATGCAGATGTTGATTTGTTCCCCGGCGAAGTGGTGGCGATTTTGGGTCACAATGGTGCGGGTAAATCAACGCTGATTAAAATTCTGTCTGGTGCGTACAAGCGCGACAGCGGGCAAATTCTAGTCAATGGCGAGGTGGCAGATATCGCCAATCCACGCGATGCCAAGAAATACGGCATTGAAACCATATATCAAACCCTTGCGGTTGCCGATAATGTGGATGCGGCGGCGAACCTGTATTTGGGGCGCGAAATTCTAACAACCTATGGCACATTGGATGATACCGCGATGGAGGCCGAGGCGCGTCGCGTAATGGGCCGCCTGAACCCCAACTTTCAGCGATTCAAAGAACCGGTGGCCAAACTATCGGGCGGGCAACGCCAGTCGGTGGCCATTGCGCGGGCCATTCTGTTCAATGCGAAAATATTGATCATGGATGAGCCAACCGCGGCGCTGGGCCCACAAGAGACAGAGCAGGTGGGAGAGCTGATCCAACAGCTAAAGAGCGATGGTATCGGGATTTTCCTGATCAGCCACGATATTCACGATGTGTTTGATCTGGCAGACCGTGTTGCGGTGATGAAAAACGGCAAGATGGTTGGCTATGCCAAGACCAAAGATGTGACCAAAGACGAGGTCTTGGGGATGATTATTCTGGGTAAATGCCCCCCTGGGGCCACCCCTGGGCCAGGGGCCAGTGATAGCTAAGAATTTGGGCGCTTCTAGCGCCCTTTTTTATACCTGAAAAAACCGCAAAGAGGTGGTTTGGCTATAGGGGTGCGCGGGGCTATGGATCATGCTGGGAAAGCGGGGGGTATTCAGGGCGTTGGGGAAATGCTGAGGCTCTAGGCAGATCGCCCCATAGGGTACAAATGGCGTGCCCAACCCCCCCGCAGAATAGACCTGAAGCCCGCATTGATCCGTATCCAAATGCATCCCATAGTGCGGCCCCATTAGCGTGGCCGCGTGATTGCCATTGTGATCAAGGATAAAATTATGATCAATATCAAGTGGCTGAGGCCCCAAGCAACGAGCATTTGTGAAATCAAATTCTGGCGGAACCTGAATTTGGTGACCCGTGGGGATTTTTGCATTATCTACCGGCGTATAGCGATGCGCATTCAGCCAGAGCTGGGTCTCTGCTAGATTGGGTGCTAGGGTATAATAATTATGTTGTGCGAGGTTAATCGGGGTGGGCGCGCTTGGCATTCCTTGTAGCCGATAGGTTATGCTATCTGGGCCTAGATCAACTTGAACCATAAAGTCTACATCACAGGGAAAGCCCTCTTCGCCGTCCGGCGAGTGATACTTTAACAGCAGGCTATCACCCGCTATTTCCATTTCCCAATGGCGCCTGCCCAGACCAACATGCCCCCCATGCAGGCAATTGGTGCCATCGTTAGCCTGTAGTTGATAGCTCTGCCCATTCAGCGCAAAGCGCGCATTGGCGATGCGATTGGCAACGCGCCCTGCAATGGCGCCCAGATAGTAGGGATCTGTTTCGTAAGCCGAGGCGTTATCATAGCCCAGTATCATCGGATGATCGCGGTAGGATAGGGCCTTGGTAATTGCACCATAGCTTAGAATCTGGGCGCGGGTATCACCAGAGTGTAAAATGGCAGACCAAACCGGCCTGCCATCAAATTCAGCAATTTTTGAAATGGATATCATAAATCAGACAAACCGATTGACGAGGTTCTCCAGATATTCTTGGCGGCCAGATCGTGGTTCTGGGTTGATGTCATTGCTGCGTACATGTTGTTCTATCGAGGTTAGATCCATTTTGCCGGCCAGCATATCGCGTGCCTGCGTATCGTTCCAGCCCGCATAGCGCTGTTGCACGGCATTTTCCAGCGTTGCATCCTCTATCATCGCCGCGGCGGCCTTGAACCCGCGCGCACAGATATCCATGCCGCCTATATGGGCCATCAGCAGATCATCCGCATCCAGCGATTGGCGGCGCAGCTTAGCATCGAAATTGGTGCCACCGCTGGTGAACCCGCCGCCGCGTAGGATGTGGTAGTAGGCCAATGCGACCTCGGGCACGTTATTGGGGAACTGGTCCGTATCCCAGCCGGATTGGTAATCATTGCGGTTCATGTCAATCGATCCAAAAACCCCCAGCGCCTGCGCCAATGCGATCTCGTGCTCAAAGCTGTGCCCAGCCAAAATCGCATGGCCCTGTTCTAGGTTCATGGTGACCTCGCCCTCTAGGCCGTATTTCTGCAAGAACCCATAGACCGTGGCCACATCGAAATCATACTGATGTTTGCTGGGTTCTTGGGGTTTTGGCTCTACCATGATCATGCCCTTGAACCCAATTTTGTGCTTGTACTCGACCACCATGTTCAGCATCCGCCCCATCTGATCCATTTCGCGCTTCAGATCGGTATTCAGCAGGGTCTCATATCCTTCGCGCCCACCCCATAGAACATAGTTTTCGCCGCTAAGGCGGTGGGTCGCATCCATGCATGTTTTGATGGTGGCGGCAGAAAAGGCAAAGACATCAGGATCAGGATTGGTAGAGGCCCCCGACATAAAGCGGCGGTGCGAGAACAGGTTGGCCGTGCCCCACAACAGCTTTACGCCCGTTTGTTCCATTTTGCCCGCAAAAACATCTGTGATTTCTTCTAGGTTGCGGGTGTTCTCGGCAAAATTTGCGCCCTCGGGGCGCACATCCGCATCATGGAAACAGAAATACGGTGCGCCAAGCGTGGTGAACATATCAAAAGCCACATCTGCTTTTAGCTTTGCGCCCTGCATCGGATCAGAAATCCGATCTGGAAACCAAGGCCGGTCAAAGGTTTGACCCCCGAAAGGATCGCCCCCGGGCCATGCGAAATTGTGCCAATAGGCCACCGCAAAGCGCAGGTGCTCGGCCATGGTTTTTCCCATGATCACCTCGCTTGGGTTATAGTGGCTAAAGGCCAATGGGTCTGTGTTATTTGGCCCTTTGTAGGGGATTTGGTCGGTGCTGAAAAAAGAGGTGCTCATCACAGTTCCTTTATAGATGGATAGAGTTTGGCAAAGCGCTGATAGCCTGTGTCATAGGCAGAGATCAGCGCGTCAGTCGGCTTGATTGTTTCTTGAATTTTGGGCCGCGCTAGCGCGGATTTGATATCTGCCCCATCTGCTAGCATCGCTAGGCGCGCCGCCCCTAATGCGCCGCCAAACCCACCCTTGTCTGGCAAGACCAAATCTAGGTTTAAAATGGTGGCGATGCTGTTGAGCCAAAAGGCGGACTTGGTGCCGCCACCGATTGCCAACAGCTGTTCTAGGTCTGCGCCTGTCTTGCGCAGGGCGTTCAAACAGTCGCGCAGGGCATAGCCCACGCCCTCCATCACTGCTTGGGTCATATCCGCAGGTGTCGAATGCGCCCGCAGGCCGATAAATGCACCGCCAATATCTGCATCATTGTGTGGGGTGCGCTCGCCAGAAAGATAGGGCAAAAAGGTTATATGCGAAGGCCCAGATATATCGCGCACCACCAGTTCCGCCAGCTGTTCTGGGGTGCTGTTAAGGGTACGGGCTAACCAGTTCATGCTGTCGGTTGCAGATAGGATTACACCCATTTGATACCACCGATCTGGTATCGCGTGGCAAAATGTATGCACCGCTGTGGCGGCATCGGGCGCATAGGAATCGCGTGCCGCCAGTAACACCCCAGAGGTGCCCAGTGAGACAAAGCCTTGGCCCTGAGAAACTGTGCCGGTTCCACAGGCCGCCACTGCATTATCCGCACCCCCCGCAACCACCTGTACCGTGGGGGAAAGCCCGTATTCAGCACAGATTTGCGGCAGAGGCGTGCCAATCACATCACAGCCCTCGACCAGATCAGGCATCTGATCTAGGCGCATGTTTCCGGCCGCTAATAGGGCCTTTGACCAGCGCCTTGCACCTACATCTAGCCAGCTGGTGCCAGCGGCATCGGACATATCGGTGACATAGCGTCCCGTTAGGTGGAATGATAAATAATCTTTTGGTAACAGCACCTTGTGAACCATTGCAAACAAATCAGGCTCGTTATCCTGCATCCAGCGCAATTTTGGCGCGGTAAAGCCGGGGAAGGTTATGTTGCCTGAAATATCGCGCTGGCCCTGCATCCTATCCAGCTCTGCGGCCTGTTGTGCGCTGCGCGTGTCATTCCACAGAATACAGGGTCGCAGAGGGGTGCCCGTATCGTCAAGGCAGACCGCCCCATGCATCTGTCCAGAAAACGATAGCCCGCGTAGGGCGGCGAATTCCGCCGCGTGGTCTATGCGCAGGTTTTTCAATACCTGTGATAGCGCATCCACCCAAACCTTGGGATCCTGTTCTGACCAGCCCGCATGGGGCTGTTGCACGCCATAGTGCGCCGATGCCTCGCCCACAGGGGTGCCGTCGTGCGAAACCAACAAGCCCTTTAGGCCCGAGGTTCCCAAATCTAAACCTAAGTACATTTTATCCTCCGCGACGTATTGATCACAGAAAATCTGTGATCAATCAATCTTTTTCTCTGGTCGTGAGAATAAAATATTTAGGGCATGCTAACTTTCAGAAGACTTGGCCCAAATATTGATGTCTTCATCTGTTGCTATCTCATCAATCGCGGCCAGATCTGCCGCAGTGAATTCAAGGTTCTGAAGCGCGCCAACACAGTCTGTTACCTGAGAGGGTCTGGATGCGCCGATCAGCGCCGTAGTGATACCACCATCGCGCAGCACCCAGGCTAGCGCCATCTGCGCCAAGCTTTGCCCGCGCTGGGCGGCGATATCATTCAGCGCGCTGATCTTGGCAATAGCCGCCTCTGTCAGCCATTGCTCGCCCAGAGATTTGCCCTGTGCGGCGCGGCTGTCCTTTGATACACCTCCTAGGTACTTGTTGGTCAGCATACCCTGAGCCAGCGGCGTAAACGCGATAGATCCAACGCCCAGCTCTGTGAGCGTATCCTTTAATCCATCGCGCTCGATCCAGCGATTAATCATGTTATAGCTGGGTTGATGGATCACACAGGGGGTGCCCAAACGTTCCAAAATGGCCACTGCCTCGCGTGTGCGCTCGGAATTATAAGAGGAAATCCCCGCATATAGCGCGCGTCCAGAGCGCACGATGTGATCTAGCGCGCCCATGGTTTCCTCTAGTGGCGTATTGGGATCAAAGCGGTGCGAATAGAAGATATCCACATAATCCACGCCCAGCCGCTTCAGAGATTGATCGCAAGACGAGATCATATATTTTCGGCTGCCCCATTCGCCGTATGGCCCCGGCCACATTAGATACCCCGCCTTGGATGAAATAATTAGTTCATCGCGCAGACCTGCGAATTCTGTTTTCAAAAGCGCGCCAAAGCTTTGCTCGGCGCTGCCTGCGGGGGGGCCGTAATTATTGGCCAGATCAAAATGGGTGATGCCCAGATCAAAGGCGGTGGTGCATATATCGCGCTTGGTTTGGTGTGGGGTATCATCACCAAAGTTATGCCAAAGCCCCAAGGAAATCGCCGGAAGTTTCAACCCCGACGCACCACATCGGTTATAGATCATTGTGTCATATCTGCTGGGATTGGGTTGATAGCTCATGTGGTGCTCCACTGTTTTTCGCAAAGACTATGCCTCGGATCAACCAAACGCAATACCAATGCCCTGTGCAAGCGACGCCACGAAGCATTTGACCAACTGCACCGCGCCCAGCATATTCAGGCCCATGTTATTAAAACAAAGGGATCGATATATGAACCTACCTGTAATCAGCGGAACTGGTGTATTCACGCCAAAGGAGTCGATTGGAAATGATGAATTGGTTGCAGCGTTTGATGCCTATGTGGATTTGCACAATGCACAGAACGCACAAGAGATAACAGACGGAACCCAAGAGCGGTTGGAATATTCTAGCGCCGAATTTATCACCAAGGCCTCTGGGATTGAGAGCCGCTATGTGATGAACAAATCGGGTATTCTCGATCCTAAAATCATGCGCCCACAGTTGCGCCAACGCACTGACAGCGAGCCCTCGATCATGGCCGAAATGGCATTGGATGCCGCGCAAAAGGCGCTGGCGCAGGCTGGTGTGGATGCCTCTGCTATCGATGTTGTGATTGTGGCGGCCTCTAATCACGAGCGCGCCTATCCTGCGGTGGCAGTAGAGGTGCAGGCGCTATTAGGTACTGGCGGGTTTGCCTTTGATATGAATGTGGCCTGTAGTTCGGCCACCTTTGGGATCCAGGCCGCGTCAGATATGATAAAATCTGGTAGCGTTCAGCGTGCCTTGGTGGTGAATCCAGAAATCTGTTCGGCGCATTTGGAATGGCGGGATCGCGATTGCCACTTTATTTTTGGCGATGTGTGCACTGCCACAGTTTTAGAAGCCAAAGACAGCGCTAGGGATGGGCATTTCGATATTTTGTCGACGCGCTGCGCAACACAGTTTTCAAACAATATCCGCAACAACGATGGGTTTTTGCGCCGCACAAGGCCCGACAACATGAAAGACCGCCGTGATATGCAATTTATGCAAAATGGCCGCAAGGTTTTTAAGGAGGTTCTACCCATGGTCAGCGCCCATATGCTGGGGCATCTTAATGAGGAGCAGATAGCCCCGGATAGTCTGTCGCGCATGTGGTTGCACCAAGCCAACAAGAGCATGAATGATTTTATTGGCCGCAAGGTGATGGGCCGCACACCAACACCAGAAGAGCAGCCAAACATATTACAGGACTACGCAAACACCTCTTCTGCCGGATCGATTATCGCATTTTCCAAATACTCGGATGATCTACAGGCCGGGGATATTGGAATCATCTGTTCCTTTGGCGCGGGATATTCTGTTGGCAGCGTCTTGCTGCGCCGTGCCTAGAATCGGGCGGTAAATTGGTGTTTTTTGTCACTGTTTTCGGCGAAAACAGCTGCTCGAGCGCGGTTCTGGCGAAACTTTCTTGTTGAGACTGAGGAAACCCATTAACCTAATCTCAAATTTAGTCGCACCAGAACCCATTCAAAGGAGACGTTTCCATGCGTTTTAAAAATATTGCTACTTCCACCACATGTGCCGCATTTTTGGCCGCATCTATGATCACCTATGCCCCCGTTGCACATGCAGGTGATGTAGGCGTTGGTGATATTACCAAGGGTATTAAATTCTTCAAAAAGAAGAAAAAGAAGAAATGCCTAAATGATGCACCACTGGGCAAAGGTAAGGTTGCAGAGCTGTCCAAGGAATGCGCCAAGGCGAAAAAAGAAGGCGAAGGCCTGAGCGACGCGGTCACCGAAGAAGGCAAATAAGAACAGATTCTACACAATAGGCCGCTGTTAAATGCGGCCTATTTTTTTGCCTGATGCACCGGCCTGTTGGGCCAGAACACAGAGAAAATCATGCGCAACCGTGGCTGCGGCGATTGCGGTGATTTCTGCGTGGTCATAGGCGGGGGATACCTCGACCACATCCATACCAATCAAGTCTAGATCACCCAAGCCGCGAATGAATTCCAAGGCCTGCCAGCTGTTTAGGCCCCCCATTACGGGCGTCCCTGTTCCCGGTGCAAATGCAGGATCTAGCCCATCAATATCAAAGGACAGGTAAACCGGCGCATCGCCTGCACGGGCTTTGATAACATCCAAGGCCGCATCAATGCCATGCCGGTGCACCCAAGGTGCGGTCAGGATTTCAAACCCTGCATCGGTGTCATTATAGGTACGCAGGCCGATTTGCGTGGATTTTCCGGTGTCGATTATGCCTTCGTGTGCGGCGCGGGCAAACATTGTGCCATGGTCAGTGGCGGTGCCGTCATCCGCCCATGTGTCGCAGTGGGCATCAAATTGGATCAGGGCGATGGGCCCGTGTTTATCCGCATGGGCACGCAACAGCGGATAGGTGATGAAATGGTCCCCGCCGAAGGTCAGCATTTTTGTGTCCGTTTGCAGGATGCCCTTGGCGTGGTTCTCGATGGTCTGTGCAACGGTTTCTGGGTGATGAGGGTCAATGTGGCAATCGCCAAAATCAACGATGCTCAATTGCTCGTATAGATTAAATCCAAAAGGAAAGGCATCAAGCTCGGCCAATTGCGTAGAGGCGGCGCGGATCGCCCGTGGGCCCAAACGACACCCCGATCTATTGGTCACCGCACAGTCATAGGGCACACCGCTAACCGCCACATCAACCCCTACCAGATCGCGGCTATATCGGCGGCGCAAAAAGCTAAGCGCGCCGCCATAGGTCATCTCGTGCCAGTTGCCCATATTGCTGTCGGAACGAAAGGCGAAATCGCCCTTGGGATTGGTCATCATTATCTCCTATAGGCGGCTGAGGTAGGCTTGGTATTCCATCGGCGGAATAATATTCGAAAGCTTTTGCATCTCGTCTCGGCGCACAGCCGCATAGATATCGCGGTAGTGCGCCCCAAACAAGTCCGCCGCCACATCTGATTGCGCAAAGCGCTCTAGCGCATCGGCCCATGATTGAGTCAAATCCGCCGCAGGTTCAAAATCGGGATCATCTAATGATCTTGGTGCGCTTAGCTTGTTTTCGATCCCCAATAACATGCCCCCTAGAATTGCGGTGAAGGCCAGATAGGGGTTCACATCGGCACCACAAATGCGATGCTCCATACGAGCGGCGGGGCCTGTGGTCTGGGGCAGGCGAATACCTGCATTGCGATTGTCGATCCCCCAGTTAGGCGCACAGGGGGCAAAGCTGTTGGGCATAAACCGACGATAGGAATTTGCGTGCGGTGCGAATATCGCCTGTAGATCGCGCATTGTCTCCAAACATCCCGCCACCGCATGTAGCAGACGAGGGTGGATGCCGCTGTTGCGATCGAAAATATTGCATCCCTTGGCGTCTAATACGGAGGCATGTAGATGCATGCCATTGCCTGGAAAGTCTGCATAGGGCTTGGCCATAAAGGTGGCCTCGAACCCGTGCTTGGCCACGACATTACGTACCAAGCGTCGGAAAATCTGGGCGGTATCCGCCGCGGCCAAAATATCATCGCTATGATGGAAGTTAATTTCAAACTGGCCGGGCCCGTACTCGGCGATCAATGTATCAATCGGCAGCCCCAGCTGTGCGGCGCTGGTTTGAATTTCTGTTAATATGACTTCTTGGGCTTGCAGCACCTCTAGGTCGTAATTCTGCGCATTTGGCACGCCCGCGGGCGGTTTCGGTGCATCATATGTCTGTGCACGCCTCTGCACGATGTAGAATTCCAGCTCTGATGCCACCACGGGGCGCAGGCCCAGCCGGCCAAAGCGATCCACAAGATTGGCAAGGATTTTGCGCGGGGAAAGTGCGCTGACCTCGCCACTGGGGTCATGCATTTCCACCATTACCTGTGCGGCGGGATGTTCGGCCCAAGGCACAGGGCACAGCGTGCCTGCGACCGCGCGCAATATGCCATCTGGATCGCCAATGGTTATTCCCAGACCGGTTTCGGCCACTTCCTCTCCAAAAATATTGGGTGCATAGGTCGACAGTGGCAGGCGTACCTGACCCTTTATCAGTTTTTGCACATCGCTTGCAGGCAACCATTTGCCGCGCATAACGCCATTTAAATCGCACAGCATCAGCTCTAGGCGTTCTGGCCGCCCATAGGTATTGCAATGGCGCTCAAACTCTTCTGCGAAGGTCATTGTTCGGCCTCTTGTTCTTCTTTTTGTTGGCGTGCAATCGCGCGCTTGGAATAGATGGAGGTGGACAGTACGCCAAAGGTCACGATGGCGATCATCAGCGTGGATAGGGCATTGATCTCGGGGGATACACCCAAGCGTACAGATGAAAATATCTTAATCGGTAGCGTCGTGGCGGATGGGCCGGCGGTAAATGATGCGATGACCAAATCATCCAATGAAAGGGTAAAGGCCAACAGCCAACCCGCGATAACCGCTGGCGCGATAATCGGCAGGGTAACCAAGCGAAAGGCATCAAACGGGGTGCACCCCAGATCAAGCGCGGCCTCTTCTAGTGCGCGATCAAAGCTGGCCAAGCGCGAAGAGACCACAACAGATACATAGCACATAGAAAACGTCGTATGTGCCAAAACAATGGTCAATACACCGCGATCAAGGCCGATGGAGATAAACAACAGCAAGAGGGATAATCCGGTGATGACCTCGGGCATGACCAGTGGCGCATAGATGAATCCTGAAAATAATGTCCGCCCATAAAATCGCCCGCCGCGCACAATGACATAGGCGGCCATGGTGCCCAAAACGGTGGCAAATGTGGAGGAGAAAAAGGCAACCTTTATGGTGACCCATGCGGCGCGCATGAAGGCCTCGTTTTGAAACAGCTCGCCGTACCATTTTGCGCTGAACCCAGACCATACTGTGACCAGCTTGGATTCATTGAAGCTGTAAATAACCAGTATAATCATTGGGATGTACAGGAATGCGAACCCCAGCGTTAGGGATGTGACATTGAACCAGCTTAGGCGTCTCATTGCTCTGCCTCGCGATTTTTCTGCTCGTTGCGTTGAAACAGAATGATCGGGATGATCAACAATAACAACAGGATTACCGCCACGGCAGAGGCCACGGGCCAATCCCGGTTAGAGAAGAACTCCTCCCACAGCACCTTGCCGATCATCAGGGTTTTTGATCCACCCAATAGTGATGGAATGACAAATTCGCCAAGTGCGGGAATGAACACTAGAAAACAGCCAGCGATGATTCCTGCCTTGGACAATGGTATGGTGATCAGCCAAAATGCCGATACGCGCGAGCAGCCCAGATCTTGACCGGCCTCTAACAGAGAGCTGTCCAGCTTTTCCAGCGAGGCATAGATTGGCAGGATCATAAAGGGCAGATAGGTGTAAACAATGCCGATATAAACCGCGGTATTGGTATTTAGAATGATTAGCGGGTCAGAAATGATCCCCAGCCACATCAAAAACTGATTTAGAAACCCCTCGTTTGATAGGATGCCGATCCATGCGTAAACACGGATTAGAAAACTTGTCCAGAAGGGTAGGATAACCAGCATCATCAGCGTTGGCCGCCATTCTGGCGCGCTTTGGGCCATACCATAGGCGATGGGAAACCCAACCAACAAGGTGAGCAGGGTAGAAATGGCGGCGATTTTCACGCTGGAAAGATAGGCTTTCCAGTACAGATCGTCCTCTGCCAGAAAGGTGAAATTTTCAAAATCCAGAGCGGCGAAAAATGCTTTTAGGCCGGCCCAGCCTGCGCTGATATCCAATTTAGGCGCATAGGGCGGGATAGACAGCATGGAATCCGATAGCGCAATTTTCACAACGATCAAGAACGGTATGAAAAACAGGGCGATCAGCCAAAAATAGGGAATGCAAATTAAAAACGCGCGGCGCATCTTCATTTATCCAGCACCACCCCAGCAGAGGCCGCCCATGACAGGTATACCTGATCTTCCCATGTAAAGCGGCGGCGCGACAGGCGGCGCGAATTGGCGGATTGCGCCTTTATTATTTGCCCGCCTTTTAGTTTTACGTGATAGGTCGATAAATTGCCGAGATAGGCGATATCCAATACTTGGCCTTGTACCAAATTGTCCGCTTTTTCAGGGGGTTGTGCGGTGACATTGATTTTCTCTGGTCGAATAGCTAGCTGATACTCTCTGCCCTGATCCATAGGGGATTGTTCGGGGGTGTTCAGGGGGATTTCACCCTCGGCCCAGTCTAGGTGATGGGGTGCGGTTGCGCGGCCTTGGATCAGGTTAACCTCGCCTATGAAGTCCGCTACATATGCGGAATTGGGGGTTTCATAAATACCATCGGGGGTGTCTATTTGCTCTAGCTTGCCGTGGTTCATAATTGCCACGCGGCTGGCCACAGTCATGGCCTCTTCTTGGTCATGGGTAACAATAACAAATGTGGTGCCGGTGCTTTCTTGGATGTCCATCAGCTCAAACTGGGTTTCTTGGCGCAGTTTCTTGTCAAGCGCCCCTAGGGGTTCATCCAGCAACAACAGCTTCGGGGCCTTGGCCAAAGATCGCGCAAGCGCCACGCGTTGGCGCTGGCCGCCGCTGATTTGATGCGGCTTGCGGTTGGCAAATTTTCCCAGCTGAACCAGCTTTAGCATCTCGTCTACGCGGGCCTGTAGCGCATCGCGCCCGACACCTGATCTTTTCAGGCCGAATGCAATGTTGTCGGCTACAGATAGATGTGGGAACAGCGCGTAGGATTGGAACATCATGTTTACCGCCCGTTTGTTCGGGGGGATCGGTGCCAAATCGGTGCCGCCAAGGGTGATTTGGCCACTGGTCGGGGTTTCAAATCCCGCCAACAGGCGCATCAGGGTGGTTTTACCACAGCCAGATGGCCCCAGCAGGGCAAAGAACTCGCGTGCGTAAATATCCAGATTTAACCCATCGATTGCGGTAAAGTCGCCGAATTTTTTGGTCACATTTTTAAACTGTATCAAGGGGATTTCGGCTGGGTTTTCCCATGGCGCAAAGGGTTCTTGAGTGTTCATTTTATCCCCGGTCAGAAGGTTGGGCGCGCACCATGTGCGCGCCGAAATTAGGGCTATGTGCCTGATTTAATCTTGGTCCACATACGGGTTACTTGGCGCTGAGGCTTTTGCTCGTAAGGTGTTGTGATATATAACTTTTCTAGCGCCGCAGCGGAGGGATAGATCGCGGGGTCATTGATTACATCCTCTTCCAAAAGTGGCTGAGATGCCTTGTTGCCATTGGCATAATACACATAGTTCGATGCATCGGCCATGTTCTGGGCATCCAAGATAAAGTTGATAAATTTATGCGCACCAGTTGGGTTTGGGGCATCTACAGGAATGGCCATTTGGTCAAACCACATCAATGCGCCCTCGGTTGGGGCATTATAGGCGATCTCTACACCGTTTTCTGCCTCGTCGGCACGATCGCGTGCCTGAAGAATATCGCCAGACCAGCCAAAGGCCACACAGATATCCCCATTAGCCAATGCATTGATATACTCAGAGCTGTGGAATTTGGTAACATGCGGTGCGATTGCGGTTAAAACAGGTTCTGCCTTGGCCAATGTCTCTTTGTCATGCGCGTCAGGATTTTCACCGATATAGGCCAGTGCCGCAGGGAAAATTTCCGACGGCGCATCCAGAATATGCACACCACAGGCCGACAATTTTTCTATATTTTCGGGATTAAAGATCAATTCCAAGGAATCGATCGGTGCATCATCGCCCAGAACCTCGGCCACCTTCGCTGTGTTCACGCCAATACCTGTGGTTCCCCACATATAGTTAATGGAATAGGCATTCCCTGGGTCATAAATCGATGTGCGATCTTGAATCAGATCCCACAGGTTTGCGGAATTGGGCAGCTGTGCAGCATCCAGTTTTTGAAATGCACCAGCGGTGATCTGGCGCTGTAGGAATGTACCTGAGGGAACCACCACATCATAACCCGATCCACCGGCCAGCAATTTGGTTTCCAGTACCTCGTTGGAATCAAACACATCGTAAATCAGCTCGATGCCTGTTTCCTCTTGGAATTTATTTAACAGGGCCTCGTCGATATAATCTGACCAATTATAGACGCGTACTGTTTCTGCCATAGATGCCGTGGCACCTAGCGCCAGCGCTGTGGCCATTGTTAAAACGGATTTCATCATTTTTTGCTCCTTTTGAAACGGGGGAATTGACCCGCACTGGTGAATTTGATCAAATTATACGATTCGATGCAAGCTTTTTGGCTCGGGGATAGTTTTGTGATACGAGGGTAAAATGGCAATAGCGCAGATAGTGGTGGTAGAGAAATGACGTCGAAAAATATTCCAGAGCATGCGCGGGTTTATGGCTGTTTGCGGGACATGATTTTGTTTGGTGATTTGGTGCCAGGCCAACCCGTTACCATTCAGGGATTGGTTGATCAGCTGGATGTGGGCATGACACCTGTGCGCGAGGCATTGCGCAGATTGACCGCTGAGGGGGCGTTGATGGCCATGGGTAATCGGCGTATTGTTGTGCCCAAATTGGGGTTATCCCATCTGGAAGAGATTTATTATGCTCGTTTGGCGATCGAGCCAAAATTAGCTGAAATAGCCGCAAAAAAATCTACACCTAGGCTGGTTTCGGATCTACAGATCATAGATGATCGTGTGGACGCGGCGATCGCCAAGGGCGATATTGGGGCATATCTGCGCGAGAACCACGCATTTCATTTCCGCCTGTATCGCGCTGCCGAAGCCGAGGTTCTGCAATCTATCGCGCTGTCTTTGTGGCTGCGAATTGGGCCAAGCCTGCGGGCGGTGGGTGGACGGCGTGGCACCACGAACCTGCCTGATAAACACGACAAGGCGATCACCGGTTTAGTGGCATCGGATTCCAGCATGGTTTATTCAGCTATCGAAGAGGATTTGCGCCAAGGCATGGATCACGTTCGACAGGATATGATCTTTCAGAATGGTGAAGAAGCCGATTGACAGTTGAAATAATTTGATCATATTTATTTCACCCCTGCACAGCATTCCGCAGGGTTCTCAAAAAATGTTAGGACAACCCGTGAATAGTAAAAACTGGATCGAGGCTCTGCCAAAGGCATTCAATGAGTACCGCAATGGACGGAACCTAGACGAGGTGGAATGCATCATTCCAGATCTTGCGGGTATGTCCCGTGGCAAGGCGATGCCGCATTACAAATTCTCGCCCAAGCAGACATTCTTTCTGCCGATTTCTTTGTTCTATCAGACAATTTCTGGCGAATATGTGGATATGGATATTGAAAACCAGTGGATGGAAAAAGACATCGTTTTGCGCCCAGATATCAGCACCGCCTGTGCCGTTCCGTGGGCCGCAGATTGCAGTATGCAGGTGATTAATGATCTAGAAACGCGCGATGGCGCACCCTTGGCTGTTGCACCGCGTACCGTGCTTCGGCGGGTTCTGGATCTTTATGCGGCACAAGGGTGGAAGCCCATCGTCGCCCCGGAAATAGAATTCTATCTGACCAAACCAAATACAGATCCAACCAAGGATATCGAGGCGCCCATTGGGCGCACAGGGCGCAAAGGCGCCCGTCAACAACCCTTTTCCATGGTGGCCGTAGATGATTACGGCGCCGTGATTGATACCATTTATGATTATGCCGAGGCACAGGGGTTAGAAATCGACACCGTGATCCAAGAGGGCGGGGCTGGCCAAATTGAATTCAATCTGATGCATGGCGATCCGATGCGATTGGCAGATCGTGTGTTCTATTTTAAGCGTGCGATCCAAGAGGCCGCGCTGAAACATGGGCTGTATGCCACATTCATGGCCAAGCCCATGCGCGATCAACCAGGCAGCGCCATGCACATCCATCAATCCGTCATAGATACCAAGACAGGGCGCAATATTTTTTCCGATGAGGCAGGCGCACCCACGGAGGCCTTCTATCATTTTCTTGGTGGATCGCAAAAACACCTGATGGAGGTCGTCCCCTTTCTGGCGCCATATGTGAATTCCTATCGCCGTTTTGCAGCGCAAATGAGCGCGCCAACCAATCTGGAATGGGCGGAGGATAATCGCACCACTGGTCTGCGTATCCCCCATTCCGATGCGGCTGGGCGGCGGGTGGAAAACCGCGTTACTGGTGCGGACACCAACCCATATCTATCGCTGGCCGCGAGCTTGGCGGCGGGATATTTAGGCATGATGAATGCGGTTGCCCCGCGCGATGCGGCCACTACCGAGGTTTATCAATCAGAACAAGATTTGCCCGCTAGCCTAAGTGCCGCACTACGCTTGCTAGAGCAAGCAGATGATATCCGCGCGGTTCTGGGCGAAGAGTTTTGTACCATGTATTGCAATATTAAACACGCAGAGCTGGAGGAGTATCAACGCGAGATTTCGCCGTGGGAACGTCAGCATTTGCTATTGAATGTATAAGGAACCCCCATGAACAAGATTTCAAATCATCTACCAACAAACGAGCTACAAGCGCTGGATGCGGCCCATCACATGCATCCCTTTACCGCCAACGCCGAGTTGGCAGATACTGGTGCCTTGGTGATTACTCGGGCCGATGGGGTTAATCTGACGGATTCCGAGGGCAACCAAATTCTGGATGCCATGTCTGGGCTGTGGTGTGTGAATATCGGCTATGGTCGCACCGAGCTGGCCGATGCGGCGGCGCGCCAAATGCGTGAATTGCCCTATTACAATACCTTTTTCCAGACTACACATGTGCCTGCTATCGCCTTGGCCAGCAAGCTGGCGGAATTGGCGCCGCATGATTTGAACAATGTCTTTTATGCCTGCTCGGGATCCGAGGCCAATGACACCAATATCCGCCTTGTGCGACACTATTGGGCGGCCAAAGGCAAACCAACCAAGAAAACCATCATAAGCCGCCACAACGCCTATCATGGCTCTACTATGGGGGGGGCGTCTTTGGGGGGTATGAAGGGCATGCATGCGCAGGGTGGCCTACCTATTCCTGATATCGATTATATCGATCAACCTAATTGGTATGTTGAAGGCGGTGATACCGATCCCGCCGAATTTGGGCTGGAACGCGCCCGCCAGTTAGAGACAAAAATAGCAGAGCTGGGGGCCGATAATGTTGCGGCATTTATCGCAGAGCCAGTGCAGGGTGCAGGTGGGGTGATTATCCCACCAGAAACATACTGGCCCGAAATTCAGCGCATTTGCGATGCCCATGAAATCCTGCTGATCGCGGATGAGGTGATCTGCGGCTTCGGTCGTACGGGGAATTGGTTTGGATCGCAAACTTTTGGTATTAAACCTGATATTATGACAATCGCCAAGGGTCTGTCGTCGGGGTATGCCCCGATTGGGGGCTCTATGGTTTCCGACGAGGTAGCGGATGTGGTGGGCAAGGCTGGCGAGTTCAATCATGGGTATACCTATTCGGGACACCCTGTTTCCTGTGCCGTGGCGTTGGAAAACTTGCGGATTCTAGAAGAAGAAAAATTGATCGAGAATGTGCGCGAGAATACCGCGCCCTACCTGGCCAAGCGCTGGGCAGAGCTAGAGGCGCATCCGCTTGTCGGGCAGGCGCGCATATGCGGCATGATGGGGGCCTTGGCCCTAACGCCAGATAAGGCATCGCGCGCAAAATTTGCATCTGAAGTGGGCGTTGTGGGGCTGATCTGCCGCAACCGCTGCTTCGCCAACCATTTGATCATGCGCCATGTGGGTGATCAGATGATCATCTCGCCACCCTTGACCATGTCGCGTGCTGATATTGACCGGATGATTGAACTGGCGGTGAAATCTCTGGATGAGACGCTGGTGATTATGCGCGCCGAAGGTCTGATGAAAGCGGCGTAATGGATCTGCTCTATGCCAATGACCAACAGGGGGAATACCCCGCCTCATATTACGCGGCGGATGCAAAACCTCTGCCACGCCAACCAAAGGCACACGGGCAGATACAGACACAAGTTTGCGTCATTGGTGCGGGGTTTACGGGATTGTCGGCCGCGCTTCATCTAGCGTGGGCGGGCTACGACGTTACCTTGATCGAGGCCCAGCGCATCGGATTTGGCGCATCCGGGCGCAATGGCGGGCAGGTGGGCACTGGCCAGCGGCTAGAGCAAGACGCGTTGGAAGCGATGATCGGCCGGTCGGATGCGCGCGCGCTATGGGGGATTGCGCAGGATGCCGTGCAGCTGGTTAAGGATTTGGTGTCGCAAATACCGGACTGTAACTTTCGGCCCGGGATCATCCACGCAATGCACCGCCCTCGCCATGTGCGCGTTGACCACGCTTATGTTCAAAAATTGAACCAAGACTATGGCTACAGTGATATTCGCTGTCTGTCCTGTGACGAGATGCGCGCTATGGTGGGATCCGAGGCCTATTTTGGTGGCTCTCTTGACCAAGGGGCCGGGCATATCCAGCCCTTGCGCTATGCCATTGGGTTGGCTCAAATGGCCTTGGCCGCAGGGGTAAAGATTTTTGAAGAGAGCGCCGCACTTAGTATTGAGCGCGGGGCGCAGGTGCGTATCAGCACCGACGATGCCCAGATTACAGCGGATCATTTGATCCTAGGGTGCAATGGATATTTAGGAGATTTGGAAGGCCAAGTGGCCGAGCGCCTGATGCCGATCAACAATTTTATTGTGGCAACAGAGCGATTGGATTCTGTACAGCGCGCGGCGCTAATTGCCTATGATTATGCGGTGGCTGACAGCAAATTTGTGGTAAATTACTTTCGGTTTTCCGAAGATGGGCGAATGGTTTTCGGGGGGAGTGAATCTTATGGTTATCGGTTCCCAAAGGATATCGCATCCAAAGTGCGCAAGCCGATGTTGCAGATTTTTCCACAACTGGCTGAGGCGCGTATTGATTATGCGTGGGGGGGAACCTTAGGGATAACTATGAACCGCATGCCCAGCTTTGCCTATGTGGATGAGAATATTTTCAGCGCCTCGGGCTATTCTGGGCATGGTGTTGCCATGGCGTCCATGGGTGGCAAGCTGGCGGCAGAGGCGGTGATGGGCCGCAAAGAAGGCTTTGATCTAATGGCATCCGTTCCGACACCGCGTTTCCCGGGCGGGCGACATATGCGCACGCCATTGTTGGTGCTGGCGATGCTGTGGTATGGCATGCGAGATCGAATTTAGGTGTCGCTGTGTGCAATCAAGTGCACAAAGCAGTTCGCGCAGTTTGAAGACCCTTCAGGTTAGGATTTGGTCAGGCCCCCTTCGCTAATAGGGATGCCGAGGGCCGGCGCACTTCAGACAATTCCGTATGCTCTGACGATGGGGCTATCCTTATGGCCCAAGCGCGCGAAATTGGTTAGCTTTTGTTTTTAAGCCGACGGGTCATTGGACATTCAGAATTCTGCGGCTTGGTGATGAGATATCTGGTGCCCAGGAGAGGACTTGAACCTCCACGTCCATAAGGACACTAGCACCTGAAGCTAGCGCGTCTACCATTCCGCCACCTGGGCACAGGTGGTTTGGCCCACCTATCTGACCTAAAAATTGCTGTCAACATGGATGCGTGCCTTGGGTGGAAAATTTCGTCCGGTACTGTTAGGTTTGCAAGAATTAAGAGGGACTTTGTCATGTGTGCTTTGCCTATACTGGTCAGTGATTTTCCAACGACCGTAGAGATTGCCGAGCCCGAAACCGGCCGCGAGGTTTGCTATGATGAGTTGATTCACCTTATTCACAGAGCCGCTGAGGGGTTGCGTGCGCTGCATTTGCCGCGCTTGGCGCGTGTGGTGATAGCCGAGAAAAGCGGGCTGGATACTTTGGTGGGACTATTTGCGTGTTGGCAGGTAGGGTTGGTGGCGGTCTGTGTTAACCCGAACCTAAAGCCTGACGAGCAATCCCGCGTGGTGCGCGCCGTAAATGCCGGGGCATGGCTAGGCCAAACAGAATTGAAATTCCCGAAACTTGCCCACGGTGTCGATACTGCACCCCTTGGGCCGGATGATCCGGCACTGATCCTGATGACATCGGGCACCACGGGTATCCCCAAGGGCGTTACCCATAGCCTACACGGATTGCGCTCTAGGGCATCCTTAAACATCGCTGAAATTGGCCGCGATACCCTGTGCCGAACGCTGTGCATCCTGCCTGTGTTTTTTGGCCATGGGCTGATCGGGAACTGTCTAACACCGCTGTTGGCGGGGGGGCGTCTGATCCTGTGGCCCAGTCCGGGTTTCAGGGTGCTAGGGGGCTTTGGTGCGATGCTGGATCAACAGGCTATCTCATTTTTCTCATCGGTGCCGACCTTCTGGAAAATGGCATTACAAATATCGCCGCGCCCAGCGAATGTGCCTGCGCGGGTGCATGTGGGGTCTGCACCTCTGTCGATTGGATTGTGGCAGGACATTGCGGATTGGCTGGGTGGGGGTGAGGTATTTAACACCTATGGGATGACAGAAACGGCTAACTGGATTTCTGGTGGCGCACTATCTGATGCGCAGGGTCAGGGGGGCTATGTTGGCCGCGCTTGGGGTGGAACGCTGGCGGTGTATGCGAACGGGCGGGTAAAGGCCGAAGGCCGCGGCGAGGTTCTGGTGAACAGCCCAACCATAATGCAGGGGTACTGGCAGGGCGCAGACAATCCCAATGCGCACTTCTATGGTGAATGGTTGCGCACCGGTGATATTGGCGAAATCAGCCAAGGCCAGCTAACGCTGGTTGGCCGTATTAAAAGTGAGATTAATCGCGCCGGGATAAAGGTGCTGGCAGAGGAAATAGACATGTTGTTGGAGCGCCACCCAGATGTATCCGAGGCCTGCGCATTTGGCATACCTGATCCGGTAGCCGGTGAACAAGTTGCCGTGGCAGTGGTGGCGGGCCCGAACACCGCGGTATCGGATTTGATAGCGTGGTGTCGCACCCAATGTCGCGCCGAGGCGGTACCCAGCATGATTTTTGGAATGCCCTCGCTGCCCCGCAATGATCGCGGCAAGGTGGTGCGTTCGGAAATCCGCGCACTTTGTATAGGATTGGATGACCAGGATGTTTAACAGGAAAGAAACGGATCGATACCTGCATCAAACACTTGAAACAGAGCGCTTGCGCTTGGTGATTTGTAGCAAAAAAGTGGCCCAGAATCTGGCGCGCCATTGGCAAAACAGCGAAGATATCAGGCGTAATTTGATGATGAACACCCAAGGTTATTCGAACCTTCAGTGGCAGCGTAAAATGAAATGGCCAGACCGTCACAGCATTTTTTATCACGCGTTGGTGCCCAAGGAAATCGGCAAGGCAGTGGGTCTACATCAGGTGATATTGGCCGAGAGTGGCACGATAGATATGGCCGTGGTTATCCATGCCCAAGAGTGGTGGGGGCAAGATATATATTTTGAGGCGCGCCAAAAAATTATCCAACACTTTGCCCAAAGTGATCGAGTGATGCGCTTTTCTGGTAAGTGCTTAGATCGCAATTTTGCCTCGATCTATAATTATAAAAGACTGGGTTTTCGCAGTGTAGGGTTTGTGCAGAAATCCTATTTGGATAGGAAGGCACAACAGCACCTAGGGGTCTGTCTGTTTGAAAAAATGGCCGATGATGTTCTTTCAGAAACAGGGGGTGGCAATGGCCAAGCATGATCCGGCGGTGGAAATTTTGGCTCTGGCATTGGGGGTGGAAAGTGCGCGTATTGATAACAGTTTTGCGCTGGGGCGCAGCGCAGAATGGGACAGTATTGCCCATATGAACATTATCTTGGCGGTAGAGAAGGCACTGGAACGCAGGTTAACGCCCGATGCGGTGCTTGCGCTGGAAAATCTGCAAAGCCTGCGCAATATACTGATGGAAGAGTAGGTGGCGCAAGTTATGCGCCACCGGATCGATTAGCGTGTTATGCGCTTGGTCAGAGAGTTGTCATCATCATCGTCGTCGCTGCTGGCGATTAGGGCGGCTACGGCCGCAACAATCAACAATGGTACCAGAATGCCAGACGAGCTGCTGCCGCCTGTTTCTACGTCTTCGACCATTTCTTCGACCATTGGTTCGGTAAGTGTGCCTGAGAATGCGGCGGTGGAGGCAGTTGCGAACGCCGCAACTGAAAGCATAAGTTTTTTCATGGTATCCCCTTTTAATACTTGTGTGAATGCGAGAAAAGATTAGACAATTTTAAATAAACTTCAATTGTTACCCTAGAAATGAGTGACATATTGTATAAATTTATGACGCCAAGGTATTCATTTTGTGGGCATTATGCACCATAAGCACGCATAAATTGAGACTTTAATCACTATTTCGCGTTTCAGTTGATTTTTCGCGACATGGCGCGTTTTGTGATAATTCTATCTTGTTCGATAGCGGCCGGCGCGGTACTTTTTATCCAAATCTATCGGAGAAAACCATGTCATCTACACCCAAGCTGGTTACCATTTTCGGAGGTTCCGGATTTCTGGGGCGCTATGTTGCCCAGAGAATGGCGAAAGAGGGTTGGCGTGTGCGTGTGGCTGTGCGCCGTCCTAACGAGGCCCTGCATGTGCGCCCTTACGGAGCCGTTGGTCAGGTAGAACCGATTTTGGCAAATATCCGCGATGATGCCTCTACACTGGCGGCTGTGACGGGGGCGGATGCTGTGGTGAATTGTGTCGGCAGCTTTGATTGCTTTGGCAAGAACAATGTGGATGCGGTGCAGGTGGATGGCGCACAACGCATTGCAAAGATGGCGCAACAAGCGGGGGTTGGGCGCTTGGTTCACCTCTCGGCACTGGGGGCGGATGTGCACAGCAATAGCCGGTTTTTCCAAACCAAAGCGGCGGGAGAAGCGCTGGTCAAGGCGGCCTTTAGGTCTGCGGTAATTATGCGCCCTGCGGTGATGTTTGGAAATGAGGATCGATTTTTTAACCGCCCTGCATTTTTCGCGGGGCTTTCGCCGGTTCTACCCATTGTGGGCGCCAACAGTCAGCAACAACCTGTGTATGTTGACGATGTAGCGGCGGCTATCGCGCAGGCGGTATTGGGCCGTGCCTCAGCAGGGGTTTATCAGCTGGGCGGGCCTGATGTTGCATCGCACCGTGCGCTGATGGCGCAGATGCTCGGCGTTATTCGCCGCAGGCGCCTGATGATAGCGGTGCCAAACTTTGCGGCAAAGATTAAGGCTGTGTCCTTTGATTTATGCCAGCGTCTGACGGGTGGTCTGATCAAGAACAAGATTCTATCAGCGGATCAGTTGCGAACCCTATCGCTAGATTGTGTGGTAGACAGCACAGCAAAATCATTTGCCGATCTGGGGATTACACCGTGCGCGATGGATGGGATATTGCCCGAGTACCTGTACCGTTTCCGCCCCTATGGGCAGTATAGCGAGCTAACAGAATCCGCCAAGGATCTGAAAACCTAGCTATAGGCAAAAATCAGTAGCGCGATGCCTAGGATTATTCGGTAGATCACATAGGGCGTAAAGCTGATGCTGGACAAAAACCGCATCATCAGTTTTAGCGCGATTAAACCAGAGCCAAATGCAAATATCGCTGCAATCGCGCCGTTTTTGGCGGCGGCCCAATCGGCGGTAGATGCAACCTCTGCCCCCAGCAATGTGCCAGATGCGATGATTGTAGGGATAGACATCAACATGGCCAGCTTGGCCCCCTCGGTGCGCGAATATCCCAAAATGCGCGCGCCAGTTATGGTGGTGCCAGAGCGTGATGAGCCTGGGATCAACGCCACAGCCTGCCACATGCCCATGATCAGGGCGTCCTTTATTGACCATTGTGATTTTGATTTGTGCTGGGGGGATTTCTGATCAACCACATAGAGCACCACCCCAAACAGCAGCATTGACCATGCGATTACCTTTACGGAACGTATCGCATCGTCCATACCTGTTAGTTTCAGCAGAATGCCAAACAGCACCACCGGCACGGTGGCCAGCGCCAGCAACAGCGCCAATTGCGCCCCTGGGGATGTGAAATCGCCCTTGAACCAGCGCAAGAACCCCCAGAAGGCCATCTTTACATCCGCCCAAAAATATAAAACAACCGCGCCCAAAGTGCCGATATGCACGGCCACATCAATGAATTGGCCTTGGTCTTCTTGGCCCGTGAGGCTGGGTAAAACCGCCAGATGCCCCGATGAAGATACCGGTAAAAATTCGGTTAGGCCCTGAATGATGGCAAGTAGCAGAAGATAATACAGGGGCATAGGGTTTCCTTGGGTTGATTCGCGAACAGTAAAAGCAATTGAAACAGAAGGGAATTTAATTTAATTAGGTAAGCTTGGGTGACTTGTTTTGGTGGTATTTGCTGATTTTCCTTGCGTCATGTTTGAAATTATTGAATATAGGTCAGTATAATTGACTTTTCATTCATTGCAGAATTCCGTAGAACGGCGTTCTGAAATTTTGACGAACAAGGGTAGGGTTATGGCGGAAACGAAAATGTTGAAATTCGTAAACGTTGAGCGGGATATGCCAGAAAAGCGTGTCCCTGATCTTCGCAAGAATGATTACGATGAAATTTATCAACAATACGCATCTGTAAAAGCAGAAGAACAAGCAAGCCGGTGTAGCCAATGTGGGGTGCCGTATTGCCAGTCTCATTGCCCTTTGCATAACAATATCCCGGATTGGCTGCGATTGACCGCCGAGGGGCGATTGCAAGAAGCCTATCAGATCAGCCAAGACACCAATACCTTCCCTGAAATCTGTGGCCGCATTTGCCCACAGGATCGCCTGTGCGAAGGCAACTGTGTGATCGAGCAATCCGGCCACGGCACAGTGACCATCGGATCAGTAGAAAAATACATTACAGATACCGCCTGGGAAAAAGGCTGGGTAAAACCCAATGCCCCAACGCAAGAGCGTAGCGAAGATGTGGCGATTATTGGGGCCGGCCCCGCAGGGTTGGCAGCAGCAGATCGCCTGCGCAAAGCGGGCGTACAGGTTACGGTCTATGACCGCTATGACCGCGCGGGTGGCTTGCTGACATATGGTATTCCTGGGTTCAAGCTGGAAAAAGATGTGGTGATGCGCCGCAATGAATTGCTGGCTGAGGGCGGTGTTAAATTTGTGATGAACACAAACGTTGGCGAGGACATCAGCTTTGCCGATCTGCGCGCAAAACACGATGCGATTTTGATCGCCACGGGTGTCTACAAATCCCGTGAGCTGTCTGGTGTTGGTTCTGGAAACAAAGGCATCGTAAAAGCGCTGGATTATCTAACGGCCTCTAACCGTGTGAACTTGGGCGATACCGTTCCAGAAATCGAAAGCGGTGAATTATCCGCCGCTGGTAAAAAGGTGGTGGTTATCGGTGGTGGTGATACGGCCATGGATTGCGTCCGCACGGCTATTCGCCAAGGTGCAACATCGGTTAAATGCCTATACCGCCGTGATAAAAAGAATATGCCAGGTTCCCAACGTGAAACCCAAAACGCCGAAGAGGAAGGCGTGGATTTCGTCTGGCTATCCGCGCCCAAGGGTTTCACCGGCGAGGGCGATGTAACAGGTGTGATGGTATCCAAAATGCGCCTAGGCGCACCAGATGCATCAGGGCGCCAATCACCCGAGGAAATCCTTGGGGCTGATTACAAAGAAGATGCAGATCTGGTGATCAAGGCGCTGGGCTTTAGCCCAGAAGACCTGCCGACCCTTTGGGGAACACCAGAACTAGAGGTCACCCGCTGGGGCACTGTGAAATCTGATTTCACAACACATGCCACCAGCATCGACGGTGTTTATGCCGCAGGTGATATCGAACGCGGCGCATCATTGGTGGTTTGGGCCATCCGCGATGGGCGCGAAGCAGCAGATAGCATTCTGGGATACTTGAATGCACAAGACGTGGTCGCGGCAGAATGAGCCAGCTCTTTTGAGCAGGATCAAGGTACCAGAAAGAAAGACACAAAATGACTAAATTCGATGCAAAATGGAAAGCAGAACAAGAAGCCAAGCGCGCCTATATGGATGCCCATGGCATGTATTCCGAGGCCGACGAGCACAGCTCTTGTGGTGTGGGATTGGTGGTTTCTGTTGATGGCGAAAAGTCCCGCAAGGTGGTTGAAAATGGCATTTCGGCGCTGAAGGCGATCTGGCACCGCGGTGCGGTGGATGCGGATGGTAAAACCGGTGATGGCGCGGGAATTCACGTGCAAATCCCCATCCCGTTCTTCTATGATCAAGTCGAGCGTACCGGCCACGAACCGCGCAAGGGCGAATATATCGCTGTGGGTCAGGTGTTTTTGCCACGCCAAGATTTTGGCGCGCAGGAAACATGCCGCACAATTGTAGAATCAGAAGTTCTGCGCATGGGGTACTACATCTATGGCTGGCGCCACGTGCCGGTGGATGTAACCTGTCTGGGCGAGAAGGCAAATGCCACCCGCCCCGAGATCGAGCAAATTCTGATCTCTAATTCCAAAGGCGTAGACGAGGTAACCTTCGAGCGCGAGCTCTATGTGATCCGCCGCCGCATCGAAAAGGCCGTGACCGCCGCACAGGTTCAGGATTTCTACATCTGTTCTTTGTCTTGCCGCTCTATCATTTACAAAGGTATGATGTTGGCAGAGCAGGTTGCGGTATTCTACCCCGATCTTATGGACGAGCGTTTTGAATCCGCATTTGCGATTTATCACCAACGGTATTCCACCAATACTTTCCCACAGTGGTGGTTGGCTCAGCCTTTCCGTATGTTGGCGCATAATGGTGAAATCAATACCCTAAAGGGTAACGTGAATTGGATGAAGAGCCACGAAATTCGCATGGCTTCCAAAAGCTTTGGCGATTATGCCGAGGATATTAAGCCGCTGGTTTCTGCGGGTTCTTCGGATTCAGCCGCACTTGATTCTGTGTTCGAGGCAATTGTACGTGCAGGGCGCAATGCGCCGATGGCGAAAACAATTCTGGTGCCAGAATCTGTGAATGCCATAGGGGTCAAGGATGACTGGCGTGATATGTATGAATTCTGTAACTCTGTTATGGAACCATGGGATGGGCCTGCCGCATTGGCCATGACTGATGGACGCTGGGTTGTGGGCGGTCTGGATCGCAATGGTCTGCGCCCGATGCGCTATGTAATCACGGGGGATAATCTGCTGATCGCAGGTTCCGAGGTGGGCATGGTACCCACAGACGAGAGCACTGTGCGTGAAAAGGGCGCGCTTGGCCCAGGGCAGATGATTGCCGTGGATATGGTCGAGGGCCGATTACTACACGATGAACAGCTAAAGGACGAGCTGGCCGCCAGCCGTGATTTCACCAAGAAGGTGAAGGCGGTTGTCGACCTAGACGAGCTGACATCAGGGCAAAACGAAACAGTAGAGTTTAGCGGCGAACAGCTACGCACACGTCAAGTGGCGGCGGGTTATTCCGTGGAAGAGCTGGAAATGATCCTGCATCCGATGGTCGAGGATTCCAAAGAGACCTTGCAGTCTATGGGGGATGATACGCCCTCTGCGGTTCTGTCGGAAATGTATCGCCCGCTTAGCCACTATTTCCGCCAAAACTTCTCGCAGGTCACCAACCCTCCGATCGACAGTTTGCGCGAATCTGCGGTGATGAGCCTGAAAACCCGTTTTGGCAATCTGGGCAATGTACTGGATGACAGCAACGAGCTGACCGAGGTTTTGTCACTGTCCTCGCCCTTTGTGACCAATGCGCAGTTTGGCGCGATGGTCAAACGGTTCGGTGATGCGGTAACCACCATTGATTGTACCTTCGAGGCGGGATCACAGGATGGGCTGACCACCGGCCTAAAACGCATCCGCGAAGAGGCCGAAGATGCCGTGCGCTCTGGTGCTGGCCAAATCATCCTGTCTGACAAAGCACAGGGCACCGAACGCGTTGCAATGCCGATGATCTTGGCTACCAGTGCCGTGCATTCTGGCCTGACACGCATTGGTCTGCGCACCTTCTGTTCCATTAACGTGCAATCAGCAGAATGCGTAGACCCGCACTATTTCGCGGTGCTGATCGGCTCTGGTGCTACGACAGTGAACCCCTATCTGGCCCAAGACAGCCTTGCCGATCGCATCGATCGCGGCCTGCTGGATCTATCGCTAGATCAAGCGATGGAAAACTACAAAGAGGCCATCAACCAAGGCCTGCTGAAAATCATGGCCAAGATGGGAATATCAGTGATTTCCAGCTATCGTGGTGGCCTGAATTTCGAAGCGGTAGGCCTAAGCCGCGCATTGGTGGCGGAATACTTCCCCGGTATGCAAAGTCGCATTTCAGGTATCGGTTTGTTCGGCATCCAGAAGAAAGTTGTCAAAATCCATGCCAAGGGCTGGCTGTCAGGCACTGATTTCTTGCCCATCGGTGGATTTTACAAGGCACGCCGCACCGGCGAAAAACACGCATGGGAAGCGCAGACAATGCATATGCTTCAATCTGCTTGTGACCGCGCTTCATTTGATCTGTGGAAGCAGTATTCCGCAAAAATGCGGGCCAATCCACCGATCCATCTACGCGATCTGCTGGATTTCAAACCGGTGGCCAAACCCGTACCTGTAGACGAGGTCGAAAGCATCACATCGATCCGCAAGCGCTTCGTCACACCGGGTATGTCCTTGGGTGCGCTTAGCCCAGAGGCCCACAAAACACTGAACGTGGCTATGAACCGTATCGGCGCAAAATCCGACAGCGGCGAGGGCGGCGAAGATCCGGCACATTTCGTACCAGAGCCAAACGGCGACAACCCAAGTGCGAAAATTAAACAGGTGGCCTCTGGACGTTTTGGCGTGACGGCGGAATATCTGAACCAATGCGAAGAGCTGGAAATCAAGGTCGCCCAGGGTGCCAAGCCGGGCGAAGGCGGGCAGCTGCCCGGTATCAAGGTTACCGATTTGATCGCGCGGCTTCGCCACTCGACCAAGGGTGTAACGCTGATTTCGCCGCCCCCCCACCACGATATCTATTCTATCGAGGATTTGGCTCAGCTGATTTACGATCTGAAACAGATCAACCCGCGCTGTAAGGTAACGGTGAAATTGGTGGCCTCTTCTGGTGTTGGTACAATTGCGGCGGGTGTGGCCAAGGCCATGGCCGATGTGATCCTGATCTCTGGTCACAACGGTGGTACAGGTGCCAGCCCTGCAACATCTATCAAACATGCGGGTCTGCCGTGGGAAATGGGCCTGTCCGAGGCGCATCAAGTTTTGGCCATGAACAACCTGCGTGATCGGGTAACATTGCGTACCGATGGTGGCCTGCGTACGGGCCGCGATATTGTGATTGCCGCGATGCTGGGGGCCGAGGAATACGGCATCGGCACCGCCGCATTGATCGCCATGGGCTGTATCATGGTACGCCAGTGCCAAAGCAATACATGCCCAGTGGGTGTTTGTGTACAAGACGAGGAGCTGCGTAAGAAATTCACTGGTTCTGCGGATAAGGTGGTAAACCTGATCACATTCTATGCCCAAGAGGTTCGTGAAGTATTGGCTAGCCTTGGTATGCGATCCATGGACGAGGTTATTGGCCGCGCGGATATGCTGGCACAGGTTAGCCGCGGTTCCGCGCATCTTGATGACTTGGATTTGAACCCTATGTTGATCAGTTTGGACGATGCCGCATCTATCAATTACGATCGTGATCGCCCACGTCAGGCAGTGCCTGATACGTTGGATGCTCAGATCCTAAATGATGCCGGCCCGTTCTTTAAGCATGGTGAAAAAATGCAGCTGTCCTATGCGGTGCAAAACACCCTGCGCACCATCGGCACGCGGGTTTCATCCCATATCGTTAAAAAATTCGGTATGCGCAATGAATTGCTAGAGGATCACCTGACCGTGAAACTGACGGGTAGCGCCGGTCAGGCGCTGGGGGCGTTCGCCGCACCGGGGCTAAAGCTAGAGGTCTCGGGCGATGCAAATGATTATGTGGGCAAGGGGCTATCTGGGGGCAAAATCGTTGTGCGCCCACCATTGGCCAGCGCGCTGATCCCTGCGGACAACACCATCATCGGTAACACCGTTCTATACGGTGCGACGGACGGTAAATTGTTCGCCAATGGGCGCGCGGGCGAGCGCTTTGCGGTGCGTAATTCGGGTGCTAAAGTGGTGATCGAAGGCTGTGGTTCTAATGGTTGTGAATATATGACTGGCGGTGTTGCGGTGATCCTTGGGTCTATTGGCTCTAACTTTGGTGCGGGTATGACGGGTGGTATGGCCTATGTTTACGATCCAAACGGCGAGTTTGAGAAATTGGCCAATATGGAAAGCTTGGTTGCCGTGCCTGTGACCGTGGATTTCTGGGAGCGTCAGTTAAAGGGCCTAATCCAAGAGCATCTTGACGAGACAAAAAGCCCCAAAGCCAAGAAAATCTTGCGCCGCTGGGAAGAAGAGTTGCCGCGGTTTGTTCAGATTTGCCCAAAAGAGATGTTAAAGCATATTCAGCACCCTCTGAGCAAAGATGAAGGCAAGAAAAGCGCCTAATTTCAATTAAATATCGCCCCTAGCAGGTATCTGCTGGGGGTTTTCACTATCTGTATATTCGTCTCTACTCTTGACATTAGGCGCAGGTTTGGAAACCTTGGCACTTGCACTGCAAGGCCTCTATAGCAATGAAAAAGAAATCTCCCGCTAAACAAGGTTCTCCGCTATGGAGAGGTCTGCGCTCTGGCCTATTGCGGTGTGCGAAAACCCTGTTTTTCTTATGTTTTATAGCTACTTACGCGGTTATCCTATTTCGTTTTATTGATCCAAGTGGCGGGTTTTATATGGGGGCCGAGGCACGTCGCCTTGGGCATATCGAAGCAAATTGGGTGAATATGGAGAATATCGCACCCGTTATGGCACGATCTGCCGTGGCCGCCGAGGATGCCAATTACTGTCTACATTTTGGATTTGACGTCAGCGCGATTAAACAGGCCATCAACGAGGGTCGCGGTGGATCGGGTATTTCGCAACAGGTCGCCAAGAATCTGTTTCTGTGGCATCAGCGCAGCTATCTACGCAAGGGTTTAGAGGCGGGGTTCACCGTACTGATCGAAACGCTTTGGACCAAGCGCCGCATTCTGGAGGTCTACCTAAATATCGCAGAATTTGACGAAGGTGTGTTTGGGGTGGGTGCCGCGGCCCAGCATTATTTCGGCGTTGATGCGGATCGCCTTACACCACTTCAGGCGGCGCGTTTGGCGGCGATTCTCCCAAACCCAAAGGCCCGATCAGCCAGCGCCCCAAGCACCTATGTGCGCAAACGCACAGGTGCAATTCGATCAGGGGCTGCAACAATTGCCGCCGATGGGCGCGCTGAATGTTTCGAGAGTGGTTGAATTCTCTGCTTTTTCTTGGCATTGGTAATCAACTCTTAGAAAAATGATTGCTCACCGGTATGCACAGACTCTATCACTATCCGCTCTCTCCATTTTCGCGCAAAGTACGCTTGGTTTTGGCCGAGAAAAAGATTGATGTAGAGCTGATCGAAGAGCGCTATTGGGATCCCAGCACCGAGTTTTTGCGTCTGAACCCCTGTGGGCGGGTGCCAGTGATGAAATATGACGGGCGGGTTTTTTCCGAATCTAACGCGATCTGTGAATACCTAGAAGAGCGCACCCCTCAACCCCCCCTAATGCCGCGCACACCCGAGGATCGTGCCGAGGTGCGCCGCTTGGTAAATTGGTTTGATGATGCCTTTTATCACGAGGTGACCAAAAACCTGCTGGGGGAACGGGTGATGAAGAAGGTTACAGGCGCTGGTTACCCAGAAAGTAAGAACGTCAAGGAAGGCGCGCGGCGTATCAAATTTCATCTGGACTATATGGCACAGCTGTTGGATCATCGCCGCTGGTTGGCGGGGGATCAAATGACCTTGGCGGATTTTTCTGCTGCGGCGCAGTTATCCTGCATCGATTATATTTCTGATGTGGATTGGAACCGCCATGATGTGGTTAAGGATTGGTATGCCAAGATCAAATCGCGCCCTGCGTTCCGTTCTCTGCTGGCCGATCAATTGCCCGGATTTCCACAACCGACGCATTATGCCAACCTAGATTTTTAATGGCACTGTCTGGCACAGATCTGAAACAGGCGCTGATACAGCGCGCCCAGCTAGAGGGATTTAGCGCCACCGCGATTTGCAGCCCAGATGCCGCACCCGGTACAATGCAAAAATTGCAAACATTTGTGGATGCAGGGCTGCATGGACAGATGCAATGGATGGAACAGCGCATGCATTGGCGCGGTGATGCGTCTGCGCTGTGGCCAGAGGCCAAATCGGTGATCATGCTGGCGGAAAACTATGGCCCAGATTACGATCCGATGCAGGATCTTGCGCTGGATGACCGGGCGACAATTTCTGTCTACGCCCAGAACAAAGATTACCACGATTTGGTGAAAAAGCGACTAAAACGCCTTGGCCGCTGGTTGATCGATGCCGCTGGTGGGGCCGAAATCAAGGTTTTTGTCGATACTGCCCCTGTGATGGAAAAACCGTTGGCTCAGGCCGCAGGGCTGGGATGGCAGGGGAAACATACCAATGTGGTTTCGCGTCAGCTGGGCAGTTGGTTTTTTCTGGGATCTATTTTTACCACATTGGATTTGCCTGCCGATGGGGCCGAAGATGATCATTGTGGCAATTGCCGTGCTTGTTTGGATGCCTGCCCCACAGATGCGTTTATCGCACCTTATCAATTAGATGCGCGCAAATGCATATCCTATCTAACCATTGAATACGACGGGCCTGTTGCGCCTGATCTGCGCGCAAAAATGGGCAATCGGATTTATGGTTGCGACGATTGTTTGGCGGCCTGCCCGTGGAATAAATTCGCGCAAACTGCGCAAGAGATAGGTTATCACACCCGCGATGGCCTGCGCGCCCCGAAACTGGCAGAGCTGGCACAGCTAGATGATGCCAGCTTTCGTCAGAAATTCAGCAAGAACCCGATCAAGCGTATTGGCCGCAACAGATTTATGCGTAACGTCACCTATGCCATTGGAAATTCTGGGAATTTGGACTTGCTGCCCACAGCGCATCAACTGGCTGCCGATGCTGATCCGGTGGTGCGTGATGGTGCCATATGGGCGATTGAACAGCTAGGAAAACACCAATGACCAAGACACTTCTGAGCATCGGACATGGTTATAGCGCACAGGCGTTTGCGCGTATCCTTTTGCCGCTGGGATGGCGCATTATTGGCACCACACGCGATGCGACGGGTGTTCAGGCGCTACGCGATAGTGGTATCGAGCCTTTGGTTTGGCCCAGTGCGGATTTGTCTTCTGCGATTTCACAGGCGGATTGCATTTTGTCTTCTGTCGCACCCAATGGGGATGGTGATCCTGTGCTCAATGCTTATGGGGCAGAATTGCGCGCCGCTGCGCCGACGCTTAGCTGGGTGGGCTATCTCTCTACTACGGGTGTCTATGGCGATCACAAGGGCGGTTGGGTCAGCGAAGAAACCCCCCTGTCCCCCAGCACCACGCGCGGGGTCTATCGACGAGACGCCGAGGCGGCGTGGGCGCAATTGGGCCTGCCGCTACACATTTTTCGACTGGCGGGTATTTATGGGCCTGGTCGTGGCCCATTCGCAAAGGTGCGCGCGGGGACGGCGCGGCGTATCATCAAAAAGAATCAGCTGTTCAGCCGCATTCATGTCGAAGATATCGCGCAGGTTCTGGCCGCATCTATCGCGAATCCCAATGCCGGGGCGGTGTATAATGTATGTGATGATAATCCCGCGCCGCCACAGGATGTTTTGGGTTATGCGGCGCAGTTGCTTGGGGTGGATATGCCAGTGGCCGAGGATTTTGAAACCGCAGAAATGACGCCTATGGCGCGCAGTTTTTATGCCGAGAGCAAATCTGTAAGCAATGATCGCATCAAGTCGGAGCTGGGGGTTACGCTGTTGTACCCAGACTACAAAACAGGGCTAAAAGCCCTGTTAAATGCTGGTGAATAGTTGGGTGGGTCTCTATTTTAGATAAATAGAACCTGTGTGCCGACCTTGGCAAAATCAAACAGTTCCGCAATTTGCGCATTATATAGCCCGATGCACCCGTTCGAAGAGCGCCGCCCTATTTTGCGATTATCGTGGGTGCCGTGAATGCGATAATATGTCCAAGATAGATACAGCGCATGTGATCCCAGAGGATTTCCGGGGCCGGGTGGGATATATTTCGGCCAGTCTGGATTGCGCTTCAGCATATTTGGTGTTGGGCGCCAATCGGGGCCTACGCGTTTGCGGGTGACTACGGTGCGGCCCTTGCGGGTTAGTTCCTCGGTGGTGGGCACAGCAACGGGATACAGCTTGTAGATGCTTTCGTCTTCTGACCAATAGTACAGGGCGCGGCTGTCGATATCGACCAGTATTGCGCCATTTTTAAGATCCGAGAAATAGTTGCTCCAACCGGTACGACCAATAAATGCCGATGTATTGCGTTTAACGCGGCCTTCTTCGTCATTCAGGCGTTGGTTGGTGTCCTGTGGGGTGTCAAACCCTAGATCGGGATTATCCAGATCTGGATTCCACTCCGCAAGGCTGGGTGATCCCAGCGCCATTGCAGAGCCTGCGGTTACAGCGAACCGACGTCGTGTCATCTTAGTGGTCATAATACCCGCCTGTGTTTAATTTACGCCAATACCTGTCAATATCGGCACTTTGATGCCAAATTCAATTCAATTATAGTTTATAATCCAATATCTAATTTACAAAATAGCGAAAATGAATAGTTTTCAAAAACAGTTGCAACTAGGTTTGTGCTGCGGAATAGGAATTGAAGATGGTAAAAGCATTGTTATGTGGGGCGGCGTTATTTGCCTTGGTGGCTTGTGAGACTACCACCCAAAATGGCGGACGCCCAGGCGATGGTACGGTTGTTGTTCGCCTATCAAAATACAAGCAAAGCAAGATCGAGTTCCGCCACTTGGATGCAGTGAATGCGGTGCGTCAGGCCAATGGGCAGACGCAGGTGGTACTGGATGCGGCCTTGAATGCGGCGGCGCGTGGGCATGCGGCGGATATGGCGCGGCAGAATCGGCCATGGCATTTTGGATCTGATGGATCATCACCCTATGACCGCGCAGCAAATGCTGGCTTTGCGGGGGTATTCGAGGGTGAAAACATATCAGAAACCTTTGAAGATGATTTCACAACGCTGGATGTTTGGATGAAAGAGCCGCTGTCGCGTGCGGTGATTCTAGACGGACAGGCAAATGCCATGGGCATCGGCTGGCACCAAGAGAAAAGCGGTAAAATTTGGTGGGTACAGGTGTTTGGCACAGCCGCGCTAACCCAATAGCTATGGTTTGATGTAAATCGGCGTGCCGACCTTTACCATTGAATAGACCCAACCCATATCACGATCAGATACAGCAATACAGCCCGCGGTCCAATCGCGGCCCTTCTCGCCCTTGTAGCGTGGGCCACCATGGATGAAAATATCCCCCCCCGGATCAACGCCAGCCGCACGCGCCTTGGCACGGTCATTGGCGTTGGGGTATGAAATTCCAAGACTTAGGAAATAGCGGCTGTTGGTATTGACGCGATCAATTAAATAAACACCCTCTGGGGTGCGGCCATCGCCGTATTGTCCCTTGTGCCCCCGAGGGGTGAATCCCAAATCAATTTTAAAGGTTTTGATTACCTTTGATCCTGCCAACATATACATGCGCCGCTTGCTTTTGATCACCGTAACTTGGGTGATTTCTGGCCCATGATAGGCGGGCACGCGTTTGATTATCCCACGCTCGGCGGCGACGGGGCCACCCAGTACCAATAGCGCAGTTACCAGCGCCCAAATGATCCGCATATTTACTGTCCCTCTACCTCTGCCGCCATTTGCTTGGCGGATTTTCTGGCGCGTTCTGTCGCGCTCTTTAATTGTCCACAGGCGGCCATAATGTCTTCACCGCGCGGTGTGCGTACGGGGCTGGCATAGCCAGCTTTGTTCACAATATCTGCAAAAGATTCAATGCGTTCCCAATCAGAGCGCTCGTAGGGTGATCCCGGCCAAGGATTAAACGGTATAAGGTTAATCTTGGCAGGGATGCCCGCAATCAGGCGTACAAGGCGGCGTGCATCTTCGTCGCTGTCGTTCACATCCTTTAGCATCACATATTCAAATGTGATGCGCTCGGCATTCGATAGGCGCGGATAATTACGGCAGGCCTCTAACAGCTCTTCTATTTTATGCTTGCGGTTGATTGGTACCAAAACATCGCGCACATCATCCGTAGTGGCGTGAAACGATATCGCCAGCATACAGCCGATTTCGGCACCTGCGCGAACTATATCTGGCACAACACCCGAAGTAGAGAGTGTGATGCGGCGACGTGATAGCGCAATGCCTTCGTTATCCATAGCGATCAACATGGCATCGCGTACATTGTCCGTATTGTACAAAGGCTCGCCCATGCCCATCAACACGATATTGGACAACAGGCGCTTGTCGCCCGCTGGTTTATCCCATTCACCTAGGTCATCGCGTGCAACCAATACTTGGCCTATAATTTCGGCAGCAGTTAGATTGCGCACCAATTTCTGTGTGCCCGTATGACAGAACGTGCAGGTTAGCGTACAGCCCACCTGAGAAGAAATGCACAGCGTTCCGCGATCGGTTTCGGGAATATAGACCGCCTCTACCTCGTGGCCGCCAGCAATGCGCAACAGGTATTTGCGGGTACCGTCATTGGAAATTTGGCGGGTTACAATTTCTGGGCGCGACAGCGAGAAATGCTCGGCCAAGGCCGCACGGAAATCCTTGGACAGGTTTGTCATTTCATCAAACGTCTTTGCACCTTTTACATACAGCCATTGCCACACTTGGGCGGTGCGCATTTTGATCTGCTTCTCAGGTGTGCCAATGGCGCCCAATGCCTCCATCAAGGCGGGCCGCTGTAGGCCGATCAGATTGGGCAGGGCCGGCAGATCGCTGGCCTTGCGCGGAACAGTCAGCGTATCAGGTGTAATTGGTGGTTTAGACATAGTCGATCCTTGGCCCAGAGGCATTTTTGGCAGACTATTAGAGCACTTCTTCACAGATAAGAAGTGGTATCTTTTAGCATGTTTTCCAAATTTGCACAGCCCAAGCTGATCATAAATTGGTGAACATGTGGTTTATTAGATACCACAGCGCTGTTTGGCGTCATTTAGCGCGGCTGTGAAACCCTTGAGCGAGAAGGTATCCTTGGTGTCTGTGTTGCGCGTGCTGCGTGCGGTTAGAACGGCGGTGGCGCCCTTGGTCATTGCAACGCGCACGGTTTGGTCAACGCTGGGGTTTTCGGGCCATGCGGTTTCGCCAACAGGGCGCAGGTCAAAGGATTGCGTGCCAATGGTCATTTTCACATAGCGATCAGGATCAAAGGGGTAGCCCCCCGCGAATGAAACCTCGCCAACGATTGATTTATCAGCCTGATATGAAACCGATAGCACAATCTCACCGCGCGTCACGGTGCGTGGTTTGCCATCTCGGGAATTTTCGGTCTTTTGAGGGCTAGACGAAATCCAACAGGTTTTGGGGTTACTTTCCTCGTATACGGCCCAGTCTTGAAAGGCATTTACACGCTCTTCTGCCATAACGGGCAGTGCCGCTGTAGCAATCGTTAAAATGATACCTGATTTCAGAAGGGATTTCATATGCCTTGCCTGTTCCGTTTTGTATTAGTGGCGCGTGGCTTTTCGCCTTGGTGCGCATTGACAGCATTATTATATCACAGTTAAGCCTTGTTTCTAGCCCCTAGTCCGCTATCGGCTGAAAATCGCAACAATGGGAACATGGCATGGAAAATTCGGTACAGCTGGCGCAGGTATGGCGCGGTGATTTTTTGGAATGCACCCATAATGGGCATGCGGTGATCGTGGATGCACAGGGTGATATCAAGGGTGCGTGGGGCAATCCAGATCAGGTGATCCTACCGCGCTCTTCTTGCAAAATTCTACAGGCGATGCCGCTGATGCGCTCAGGTGCGGCCCAGAAATTTCGTCTGTCACAGGAACAGCTGGCCTTGGCGTGTTCGTCGCATCAGGGGGCACAGATGCATACGGATCTGGTAGTCAATTGGTTGGGCGCATTGGATCTGGGGCGCGATGATTTACGTTGTGGCCCCCAACGCCCCAGTGATTTTTCCACCGCCAATGCCTTGGTAAAGGCCGGCCAGAAGCCGTGCCAAATCCATAACAATTGTTCGGGCAAACATGCTGGGTTCCTGACGTTGAATGCCCATATGGGGGGCGATGCGGAATACACGGAAATGGATCACCCCGTACAACAGGCGGCGCTGGAGGCATTCGAAGAGTTTTGCGATGAGAAATCGGCAGGCTGGGCGATTGATGGCTGTTCCGCCCCGAATTTTGCCACCAGCCTAGGTGGGCTTGCTGGGGCCATGGCGCGCATTGGTGGCGATGCCGATGGGCGGGTTTTGGCAGATGCCATGGCGCGCCATCCGTTACTGGTGGCGGGCGAGGGGCGGGCCTGTTCTGAACTGATGCAAGCCTGCGAGGGGCGCGCAGTGGTGAAAACCGGCGCTGAGGGCGTGTTCACGGCCATCCTGCTAGATCAGGGTATCGGCATTGCGCTGAAGGTAGATGATGGGGCCATGCGCGGCGCCGAGGCCGCCATTGCCGCATTGCTGGTACGCATGGGGGTGGCCGAGCTTGATCACCCGCTGATTCAAAAGCGGCTGAATGTAGATCAGCTGAACCGACGCAAAATCCGTACAGGCGTTGTGTGTGCCGCCCCTGCACTATTGGCCTAATCCTCGGGTAGTTCGGTGTGGATATGCACATCGCGGCGGGGGTAGGGGATCTGGATATCATTTTCCTTCAGTGCATCCCATAGGGCCAGATAAACATTGCCACGGATATTGGTCAGGCCGCTGGTCGGGTCTTTGATCCAAAACCGCAGTTTGAAATCAATCGAGCTGTCGCCGAAATTAATAATGTGACACACGGGTGCGGGGGTCGATACCACGCGGCCCACGGATTTGGGCGCCTCGGAGGCGATGCGTTTCACGAAATGTGGGTCGCTGTCGTAGGACACCCCAAACAAGATATCCAAGCGCACAAAGTCCGAAGAGTGAGTCCAGTTGACCACTTGGTTGGTGATGAAATCCTCGTTGGGCACCAAGTATTCGCGCCCATCACGCGTGGTGATCGATGCATAACGTGCGCCCAATGATGTGATCCATCCAAAGGTATTGCCCAGCGATATCACATCCCCTGGCTTGATCGATTTGTCCAACAGGATAATCACCCCAGAGACCAAATTTGAAACAATTTTCTGCAAACCAAAGCCAAGGCCAAGGCCTATGGCCCCCGTAAGCAATGCAAAATTCGACAGATCAAACCCAACGGTTTTCAACCCGATCAACAGCGCCACACCATAAAAGCCGATCTGGGCGATTTTCTGCATCAATACCTTGATCGATGGGGAAATATCGCTGGCGGCATTCAAACGCGCATGGGTGGATTTGGTTAGGAAATTGGCCATGACAAACAGAATGGCCAGTGCGAACAATGCCGTCAAAACCATGAGCACCGATAGGCGAAAGCCCTCGGTCTCGATCGCAAGACTTTCTAGTAGCGCGCTGGTATTTTCCCATAGGCCGGTGATGCGCAGGGCGGCATAGGCCCAGCCAAAGGTGCGGATCATTACCCGCACTGTGTTATTGGAAATCAGCCGCGATAGAATTGCAATCGCCAACCATGCCAGCGCAATGGAGGCCACGATATAGATAAAATAGCTACGTGAGGGCCATGTTATGGATTGCATAATCGCATAAGTGGACCATGCAAGCGCCGAGAAAAAAATCAGATCCAGCCGCGCCACCAAGATAGAGGCAAAGCGCAGGGTGGTTTTGGAATGCCCCCCCTGTGCAAGGCTGGTGCGAATGCGCGGACGAAAGACAACCTTTAGGCAATAGGCCGCAAAAATCAGCCCCAGAATGATGCCCATCTGATAGAGCGTCCAAGGTTGCTGTAGCCGCGTTAGGAAATCTGCGACCATATCTGCCAACAGGCCGGCCTGTTCCACCACCGCATCGGCACCTTCGGCTGGGTGCGGGATCGGGGTGCGCTCGGCCTCTTCTAAGGGTTGGATCGACGTGGGGCTGTCTGGGTCTGCCAAGGGTATCTCCTGCTTTGGGGCAGATTAGGCCGCGTGGCCCAGTCCTGCAAGGGCTTGATCCAAGCTGCGCTTGAAGATTGTGCGACAACAGGGTATTGGGCAGTATGACTCGTATTATTGATTTGGATGATAAAACACGGCTGCCATGGAGATTCCATGCAGAGCTCGTAACCCTGTTGCGTGCCAGATAGCCCCTGCCCAATTCTCAGTAGCCACAGTAAAACACCAAGCGACAGGAGTTCATCATGTCAGCACCAAAAACACTCTATGATAAAATTTGGGATGCCCACGTAGCCCACGAAGCAGAAGACGGCACATGTTTGCTATACATCGACCGCCATCTGGTACACGAAGTAACATCCGCACAGGCCTTTGAGGGACTGCGTATCGCGGGGCGCAAGGTACGCGCACCCCATAAAACAATCGCGGTACCTGATCACAACGTGCCCACCACACTGGATCGTGCAGATCCTGCCACCATGACCGAAGAAAGCCGCATTCAGGTGAATGCGCTGGATACCAACGCCAAAGAATTCGGCGTGCACTATTACCCTGTGTCTGACGTGCGTCAGGGTATTGTGCATATCGTCGGCCCAGAGCAGGGCTGGACATTGCCGGGCATGACTGTGGTATGCGGCGATAGCCACACCGCCACCCACGGCGCCTTTGGTGCGCTGGCCCATGGTATTGGCACATCAGAGGTTGAACATGTTTTGGCAACCCAAACGCTGATCCAAAAGAAATCAAAAAACATGAAGGTGGAAATCACCGGCAAGTTGAAACCAGGTGTTACGGCCAAGGATATTACATTGGCTGTGATCGGGGAAACCGGCACTGCCGGCGGTACGGGCTATGTGATCGAGTATTGCGGCGAAGCAATTCGCGACCTGTCTATGGAGGGTCGCATGACCGTCTGTAACATGGCCATCGAGGGTGGCGCGCGTGCTGGGCTAATCGCACCCGATGAAACGACGTTTGCATATTGTAAGGGCCGTCCAAATGCACCCAAAGGTGCCGACTGGGACGCGGCGCTTGAAAACTGGAAAACACTGTATACCGACGAGGGTGCAGAATTTGATCTGGTCGTCACCCTAAAGGGCGAGGATATTCAGCCAGTGGTCACATGGGGCACATCGCCTGAAGATGTGTTGCCAATTACCGCTACTGTTCCAAGCGCAGATGATTTCGAGGGTGGCAAGGTTGCGGCCGCTCAGCGTTCGCTGGATTATATGGGCCTAACACCCGGGCAAAAGCTAACGGATATCGCGATTGATACGGTATTTATCGGATCCTGTACCAATGGCCGTATCGAAGATCTGCGCGCCGCCGCGGAAATCCTGAAGGGTAAGAAAATCAAAGACGGTCTGCGGGCAATGGTTGTGCCAGGATCTGGTTTGGTACGTGCCCAAGCAGAAGAAGAGGGTCTAGCGGACATTTTCAAAGACGCTGGATTTGAATGGCGTATGGCGGGTTGTTCTATGTGTTTGGCCATGAATCCAGATCAGCTGGCCGAGCATGAGCGCTGTGCCTCGACCTCTAATCGGAATTTTGAGGGGCGTCAGGGTTATAAGGGCCGTACGCATTTGGTCTCGCCAGCCATGGCCGCGGCGGCGGCGATCACTGGTAAATTGACCGATGTTCGCACGCTAACCTAGGAGCAATTGTTTGCCGGATTCGATCAAGATAGCGACCTGTAGTTTCTGTGGATTGCGCGCGGTTTTGAAACTGCGCGAATTGACGGGCCATCACGAGCTAGCTTGTGCCGGATGTGCAGCACCGCTGGGCGAGATGAAACCAATGAAAATCTCATCTCGATCACCGGCCCGCCGCACAGGGGTGAAACCCACCCCAAGCTATACGCCCTATAACAAGAAGAAAAAACCGTCCCGCAAGCGCAAGCCGCTGAGCGATATTTTCGAAGACTTTTTCGAGGATATTTGGGACGAAATCGAAGATATTTTCGACTAGGTTAAGGAGACCTATGACAATGGAAAAATATGAAAAACTAACAGGTATCGCCGCACCGATGCCACTGGTGAACATCGACACCGATATGATCATCCCGAAGGTGTTTTTGAAATCAATCGCGCGCACTGGTTTTGGAAAAAACCTGTTTGACGAGATGCGTTTTAACCGTGATGGCACTGAAATCCCTGATTTCGTGTTGAACAAGCCCCAGTACCGCGATGCGTCAATTCTGATTGCTGGTGATAACTTTGGCTGTGGATCATCGCGCGAACATGCGCCTTGGGCGATTGCGGATTTTGGTATCAAGTGCATTATTTCCACCAGCTTTGCCGATATCTTTTTCAACAACAGCTTTAAAAACGGCATCCTGCCGATTGTGATGCCCCAAGAGGTGGTGGATGTGTTGATGCAGGATGCGGAAAAAGGCGCCAACGCGCGTATGACCGTGGATCTAGAATCACAGATTGTAACCACATCCGACGGCGAGGAATTTTCGTTTGAGGTAGATGCATTCAAGAAGCATTGCTTGCTAAATGGGTTAGATGATATCGGCCTGACCTACCAAAAAATCGACGCCATCGATGCCTTTGAGGCTGAACAGGCCGCCAAGGCGCCTTGGCTATAGGTCTGCGCAGATGATAGATGGGCTGGCCAGTGCCGGCCCTTTTTACTGGAAATATTAACTAATTTTGGTATATTCCTGCAAAAGTGACCTGAGCCATGGGTGTGGTTTGGGTCTCTGCGTATTTTCACGCCGACTGGGTGGAGGGGTTATGTTACTGCGCTTATTGGGTGCGACTATACGGGCAGGTTTGGTGTTTCTTACCATTCTAATGCCCACAGCTATGTTGACCAGCGGCTTTGGTGATATCAGCCTATTCAGCATTGTTTTGGCGGTTTTCGCATCTTCCGTGATCTTTGCTGAATATCTGGTCGAGGTGCCCGCAGTTCTAGAATTCCGCTATGCGTCGCCTTATAATCGCCTGCGGTTTTTGGTGGTTATTACGCTGACGTTGGTTGTGGCGCGTGGTGTGCGCGATGGGCTTGTCCTACAAGAGGTGTCTGGGGTTTTGGGATGGCTAGAGGCCATGTCAGGGCGGATGTTCAGCGGTTGGCTTAGCCCTGTTGATTTACTGGATCAGGCCATGAATTATGGCACGGGTGCTGTTGGGCACAACATGCACAATATCGCATCATTTGCGTTACTGGTTTCTATTTTCTCTTGCTGTTTCATTGGGGTGTGGCTGTGGACAGGGCCTTGGCCGCTTAGCCAAGATGGATTTAATCTGTGGCCCAATATGCCCAGCTTTAGCGTGCGTGCGGGCCAACGCGCTGCCGTCAGCATGAGCCGGATCGCGATCCTAAGCTTTACCTTGGCGATCTCTTTGCCGTTTATTCTGCCGTTTTTCATCGGGTTTGGGCGGGTTTATCTGGGGTTGGATTATTCCAACAGCCCGCTGACGTCCTTTTGGATTGTGTTTTTCTGGGCGGTTATTCCCGCCATGGCCTTGGTGCGTACCATTGCATTGCTGAAGCTGGCATTTTTAGCGGAAAACCTGCGCAAGTTCTAGGCGGATATGCCGCCTTGACCATTGCGGGCGGGGGCAGTAGGAAATTCCCAACTTATTCACAAGGGGAATTTCCATGAGCAATCCTTCACTACTTATTCTACCGGGCGACGGTATTGGCCAAGAAGTTATGGCAGAGGTGCGCAAGATCATCGACTGGTTCGGCGAAAACCGCGACCTAAAATTTGATGTCAGCGAAGATCTGGTAGGCGGTGCCGCTTATGATGCACATGGCACGCCTCTAACGGATGCAACTATGGCCAAAGCCCAAGAGGTGGATGCGGTTTTGCTGGGTGCGGTTGGCGGCCCAAAATACGATGATCTGGATTTCGCAGTTAAGCCAGAGCGGGGCCTGTTGCGCCTGCGCAAAGAAATGGATTTGTTTTCAAACCTACGCCCTGCGCAGTGTTTTGATGCACTGGCTGATTTCTCGTCGCTAAAGAAAGATCTGGTTGCTGGCCTTGATATCATGATCGTGCGCGAGCTAACATCTGGGTCGTATTTTGGCGAACCACGCGGTATCTTTACCGAAGATAACCAGCGCGTTGGTATCAACACGCAGCGCTATACAGAATCCGAAATTGATCGCGTTGCCCGCAGCGCATTTGAATTGGCCCGTCGCCGCAACAACAAAGTTTGTTCGATGGAAAAAGCCAACGTGATGGAAAGCGGCATCCTGTGGCGCGATGTGGTGACAGAGGTACATCAGGCAGATTATGCGGATGTTGAATTATCTCACATGTATGCAGACGCTGGTGCGATGCAATTGGTTCGCGCGCCCAAACAGTTTGATGTGATCCTAACAGACAACCTGTTCGGTGATTTGCTATCTGATACGGCGGCAATGCTGACGGGATCACTGGGCATGTTGCCCTCTGCCTCTTTGGGTGCACCTATGGAAAATGGCCGCCCCAAGGCGATGTACGAACCCGTTCACGGTTCTGCACCTGATATCATGGGTCAGGACAAGGCAAACCCCAGCGCCTGTATCCTCAGCTTTGCCATGGCATTGCGCTATAGTTTTGATGAAGGCGATGCGGCTACATTGCTGGAAACAGCGGTCGAACAGGTTCTTGCCAAGGGCATCAGAACCGGTGATTTAATGCAAGCCGACGGTGGGACGCCTGTAGGGTGCAAGGCCATGGGCGATGCGATTATTGCGGAATTGGCGGCGTCTTAAGCGCCCCCAATTCTACACCTAAGGGCGGGTCTTTTGGCCCGCCTTTTATTTTGCCAGCTGCAATTTGAAATCAGCACCATCACCTGTTTCGTTGCAGCGCGGGCGGATTAATACGAATTCTGTACCCTCGGGGATAGAAACGCCACCCAAAGATCGGGTAAAGGGCTGCTCTTCCACATGAGGGTGGTGCAGGGTGCGGTACCCTAGCTCTGTTCCATCTGGGCTATATACGCCCCAACCATCGGCATAGTGATCCCAGCCAGTATCAGGATGCGCAAGGGTTACGGAAAACGACCAGCCACTGCCTGATTTGCTGGCTGTTGCGTCTACCACCTCTGGGGGGGATGCAAAGCTGGGTGCGGCGAATAATATGAATGCGATGAGATATTTCATGGGGTTTGATCCTGTACTTTTGGGGTGAATTTGTGCGCTGGGTTGATAAAGGTCAAGCACTTCTAGAATCTACTGGCATTTGGGCAAGATGGGCCATAATTGGGAGGGGGCCACAGTAGGTGTCGTGCACTTCTATGTGCAGGCTATATTCTTGGGGGTATGTGCATTACTGTGATCTGTGACTGTGGGTTCGGGTGCCTCTTGGGATCGTAGAATGAATATGAAAGGCCGCATGATGATTTCTAAACTTTTTTCCCGACGCAAGAAGGCTGCGCGCGCCGAGCGTATTCGCATCACGCCCCCAACAGCCGCGCCCGACCGCCATGGGATCGCCATTGTTGCCATCCTAAAGGATGAGGCCAAGCATATTGTCGAGTGGGTGCAATTCCACCGCGCGGCGGGTGTGCGCCATTTTATCATTTACGATAACCTAAGCACAGATAATACAGTGGCGTTATTACACGAGTGCCTTTCGGCAGAGATGCTAACACTTATTCCATGGCAAATGGATACACAAGACGCCAAGACGGGCCTGATCCTGCCCCGTCAGGTATTGGCCTATTGCCATGCGATATCCACCTTTGGGGCAGATTACAGATGGATGACCTTCATCGATATCGATGAATTTCTGGTGCCAAAGATCGGCAATACACTGTTAGAGGCGCTAGAGCCTCTGAACCGCTATTCCAATATCTCGCTGAGCTGGACGATGTATGGGTTTAATGGGCACCAAGACCCCCCAGAGGGGTTGACCATCGCACAGTATAAAAACCGCGCAGCAAACCCGCTGGCCAAGGGCATGGGGTTTCTAAACTTTAAGTGCATCGTTGATCCGTGCAAGGTGAATATGGTGGCGGTTCATAAATTCGAAACCACAGACATGGGCGCACAGTCGGTGAATGATCAGGGCGTATCTGCCCATAATAAACTGCGTAAAAAGGCCAGCTTTCTGTCTGATACACGCCTGCAATTGAACCATTACTACACGTTTTCCAAGGCAGAGCTGGATGCCAAGATTGCGCGCGGGGGCGTTTCTGGTGCATCGGGTCAGCGCCACAACGACCGCGTGCGCTTGATTGCCACACAGATAGAGCAAGATACCGTGGAAGACCTATGCGCCTTTGATTTCTGGCAACGTGCCCAGCAAGATGGCTGAGGTTTTTTGCGTCTATAACGAATCCAAGGCCAGCAAGCGGCGTGCGCTGGAGGCTGTTTCTGCGGTGGGCTCGGCGCGCATACGGCGCATGCCCTTTCTATCCTTCACCCCATATCCCGAAACCAATGCGCGCGCCGAATTGGCGCTGTCGTCGGCCACCAAGCCTGCGAAAAACCCATTGCTAAGGGCGCTAAAACGCAAGGTGCTACAGTGGCAGTATAATGGCGCGCGCCGCTATTTTAGCGCCCATCGGGGCCAAACGGCACTCAGTTGGAATGGCCTAAAGGGATCGCGGCGAGCCTTTATGATGGGGGCGCAAGATGCGGGGGCGCGGTGCCTGTATGTGGAACATGCGCCGCTACCGGGCAAGTTATCGCTGGATCGCCAGGGGCTGAATTACACCAACAGCTTGCCGCGCAATGCCGATTTTTACATCCGATGGGCCAAGGAGCATAGGGGCACTATCGACCTGCACTGGCGCAAGGCCAAGCAAAACATCACAGCGCGCAAAGCCCGCGCCGGGTATCAATCGGGCCTTACTGATACGCTGAGCAAAGACGAGCGGTTTGTGTTTATCCCCCTACAGGTGCCCAGTGATACGCAAATTCGTGTGTTTGGGGGCTGGGTTCAGAGCGTGGAAAACATGCTAGATGTTCTGGCGCGCAGTGCCGCGCATCTGCCCGAGGGCTGGCATTTGCGGATAAAAGAGCACCCGTCATCGGATGTATCCTTTGGGGTAATGTTGCGCGAAATGGCAGAGAACAGCCATGGCCGCATACGTGTGGATAACCAGACAGACACCTTTGAACAGGTTGAAAAATCGGGGGCGGTGCTGACGATAAATTCGTCAGTGGGGTTAGAGGCTATGTTTTTTGAAAAACCTGTGATCACGCTGGGGCAGGCCTTTTATGGGTTTTCCCCGCTAGTCCATTGTGCCGATTCTGCGCAGAGTTTGGCAGATTTATTGGCCTCTGTTGCACAGCTGAAGACAGACCCCACACTGCGCAGTGCCTATCTGAATTATTTGCTGAATGAATATTACCCCGATTGGGCGCCAGATGCGGCGGGAAAGTGGCATCTGAATCACAATATCGTTTTAAAAAGGCTGGCAGAATAGCATCATTTGATGCCAAATTGGCTGATTTCTTACGCTATCCTGCGCGTTGCCGCCGCGGGCTCTTTTCTTTTGCTGAAACAGCGGGTAAGAGGCGCTGTCCTTACGGACTTGTCCAAACTTTAACTTTAGGAGACCTAAAATGGGTTACCGCGTTGTTGTCGTGGGTGCTACAGGGAATGTAGGCCGCGAAATGCTGAATATACTGGATGAACGCCAGTTTCCGATCGAAGAACTAGAAGTGCTTGCCAGCCGCAAGTCACTGGGTACGGAATGCATGTTAGGCGACAAGACGTATAAGACGAAGGACTTGGACACCTTTGACTTTACGGGATGGGATATTGCCTTATTTGCTGTCGGTTCAACCGCCACCAAGGAATACGCACCCAAGGCCGCCAAAGCCGGCTGTGTGGTTATCGATAACAGTTCTTTGTATCGCTATGATCCAGAGGTGCCGTTGATTGTACCAGAGTGTAATCCCGACGATATCGAGCTGTACTCAAAGAAAAACATTATCGCTAATCCCAACTGTTCTACGGCACAGATGGTTGTGGCGCTGAAGCCATTGCATGACCGCGCCAAGATCAAGCGCGTGGTGGTTTCTACATATCAGTCTGTTTCTGGCTCTGGCAAAGAGGCGATTGACGAGCTGTGGAACCAGACCAAAGGTAAATATGTTCCCGGTCAAGAGGTAGAAGCCAAGGTTTACCCTAAAGAGATCGCATTTAATGTGATTCCGCATATCGATGTGTTCATGGAAGATGGCACAACGAAAGAAGAGTGGAAAATGGTGGCCGAGACCAAGAAAATCGTCGATCCGGCGATCAAGGTAACCGCCACATGTGTACGGGTACCGGTCTTTGTTGGGCACTCTGAATCCATCAACATCGAATTTGAGGAATTCTTGGACGAAGATGAAGCCCGCGAAATCCTGCGCACTGCACCTGGGATCATGGTCGTGGATAAACGCGAAGATGGCGGCTATGTGACACCTGCGGAATGTGTGGGCGAATTTGCTACATACATCAGCCGTATACGCCAAGACAGCACCATCGATAACGGCATCAACCTATGGTGTGTTTCGGATAACCTGCGCAAAGGGGCGGCGCTAAATGCCGTTCAAATCGCAGAGCTGTACGGCCGTCGTATTTTGAAAAAAGGCTAAGACATATAAATAGGCAGGTCTCTGCCACCTGATGAAAGGCCCGCGCATACGCGGGCCTTTTGTGTTATACAGGGGGAAAAGAGGGATTTTATGCGTCTATTTTATACAGCTATTTTTGCAGTTCTGGCAGGTACCGCTGGGGCTGATCAATTCCAAATTCGATCCGATGTGCGCCACGTTACCTTTATGGCGCAGGGTGGAATCATCACGCGCACTGCTGCGCTGAACCTGCCTGCGGGGCAGCACAAGATTACGGTTTTGGGCCTGCCTGCCAATCTAGAGCCAACGGGGTTTTCCCTGAAATTAGAGAATGCGCCGGATGCACAGATTACCGCCACGCAATTTATCCAAACCCGCAAACAGCCGATCCCTCGGGAGTTTTCTGAGCAAGAGCGCCAGATGCAGGCGCATCTGGATCTGGCTGTTAAGAACCTTCAGGCGCATCAGGCCTTGATGAGTCAGTCCAAGGCCATCGCATCAGCGGCACAGCTGCAGTTGAAATTTCTGGGCAGTGTTGCAGATGGTTCCTCAAGTGCGCTGAGCCTAGAATCCGTGTCAGGGCCTGAGGTTCTTTCAGAGCTGACCCAGAATATCGGCCAAGAGGTCGCGCGCGCCATAAAGGCCGAAACAGAGGGTCGCCACCAACTGGCGCTGTTGACCCGCCAAGAGAACGAGCTGCGCGCAGAGGTAGAGCAAGCGCAAGAGGCGCTAAATGCGGTTACCCCAACCGAGCGTGATGAGTTACAGGTGGTGTTGGATGTGCAGGCCGGCGCGCCGATCAATGGCAGGGTTTCAATCGAATACATTTCAGATCAGGTGTTCTGGAATCCCTATTACCGCGTAAATGTGGCACAGACCCAAGATCAGGGTGATATCACCATCCAGCGCAGCGCACTGATTGTACAGCAAACATACGAGGACTGGGGGGATGTCAATGTTACCCTATCTACGGCCAACCTGAACGAGCGCATGCAAATGTATATGCCGCGCCCACAGACCCCTCGAATTTTTAACCCTGACGACCGGCGCAATTTGTATTCTAAGTCATCTGGATCGGTGAATGCGGATTTCAACTCCATTGCGGAGCCCATGATGGAGGAGCTATCCTCTGCACCGGCGAACAGTGGCGCACAGCTGCTGGGGCAAACCGTGGTCTTTAATGTGCCCAGCTCGATCTCGCTTAAATCTGGCGGCGATGCGGTATTGGTGCCTCTGGATGAAATTCAGACCCAGAAACAGCTATATGCACGATCCAGCGCAAACGAAAAAGGCCAGAGCTTTCTGATGGTGGATATGGAAAACACCACCGCTGGGCGGATCATTCGCGGTAATGCGGCGGTGTTTCGCGATGGCGCATTTGTGGGGGATATAACCATGCCTGACAGTGTGGCGGGGGATGAATATTCCCTAGCGCTGGGCGTATTAGATGGGCTGATTGTTCAGCAAGAGGTGATAGAACGCGAAGACGGCGACAAGGGCATCCTGTCATCGCAGCAGACCGCCAAATATGCCTACCGCACCGAGGTGAAAAGCCTGCTGTCCTATGATATCGCCCTGCATCTGTATGACACCATCCCCCAATCCACCCAAGAGGATCTGGTGATCAGCGATTATGCCAAGCCCGCCATCACTGTGCGCGATGCAGATCGCACCAAAGGATTGATGATATGGGAGCTAGACGTACCGGCGCAATCTGTTCAATCCGTTGATTTCGGGTATCAGATGCGCTGGCCCTCGGGGATGCAACTGGAATAGCGCATCACATAACTGTTATCTCTGAGGCTTGCATCAAGCGCCAGAATGATCAAACTTGCCTACATATAATATAAGCCAAAAGAACACCCAACAGCCAACGGAGTTGAAAATGAAAAGACTATTGATCGGTACCGGTCTTGTGGTCGCGGTTGCAACCGCTGCTATGGCCACCCCAGACGAAGATATCACCGCACGCCAGGCCACCATGAAAGCCATCGGCGCCGCCGCCAAGGCAGGTGATTTTGCTGCAATGAATGCCGCCGCAATCGAGGCCAAGGCCGCATTTATGGTTGATACCACGGGCCAAGGCACTGTGAAAACCACAGCCCTTGATACCATTTGGACAGATGCGGATGCCTTTAACGCTATTATGGACAGCCTTGTGGAAAAATCAGCCGCGGCCGACAAAGCTGTTTTTGGCACCTGTAAGGCTTGCCACGCTGATTACCGCATGAAAAATTAAAGCATTTCGAATGTTTCTGTGGCGGGATTGTACTGTTGTATTGTCCCGTCATGAATATCCAAGATTGCGCCGTGGATTGCGAGTTCGCCAGCCTCTACGCGGCTTGCAACAAAGGGATAGCTCATCAAATTATCCAAAGATGTAATAATCCCTTCGCGTTCTAATGCGCTGACCTGATCTGCATCTGACCCGCCCTTGGCTATCACACGCTCATAGGCTGGGCGCAATATTTCGATCCAACGCCCGACAAAGCTGGTGTTGTCTTCTAGCTCTGGGGCCTTGCCAGAACACATGTCATGGCATCCCTTTACGCCGCCACATTTGGTATGCCCCATAATGATCACACTGCTGACCTTTAGCGCACATATGGCGTATTCCAATGCTGATGCGGTGCCGTGATGTTGGCCGCTGGTGTCATAGGGCGGCACAAGGTTTGCAATATTGCGATGCATGAAAAAATCCCCGATATCGGCCCCAAACATTGTGGTGGCCAATACACGGCTGTCACAACAAGAGATTACAATCGCTTGCGGTTCTTGACCCTCGGTGGCTAAACGCGCAAATTTTTCTTGGCTGTTTGCAAATTGGTTTTGACGCCAATCTTGATATTGTGTGATTAAATTTTGAGGCAGTGTTGATACAGGGGTCATGATTTTTTCTTCGCTTAGGTAGGCATAGTTTTGCTAAATTTTGTGGCATTTTTCAAGCCCTCCAAGCAGCAAAGATTACCGATTGTTCATTCTGCACTCCCTATAAGCACATATCTTTTAGCGAGGGTATAAAAATGAAAAATCACGTTGTGTCGCTTCGGCACACAGAAACGCCTGCGGTACAAACAGAAACCTTGGCCAGCCTAGAGGCCTCACTGGGTGCAGAACGGTGCAAGACCGTGATCGAACGGGCGGTCTTTGAAATGACTGACCGCCTATGGTTGTTGGAAAAACTATTGCGCGATGGACAAGTACAAGAGGTAGAGCGGATCGCCAACAGTTTGGTCACCATCTCGACCCAAATTGGCCTAAGCGAATTTGCATTGGTTGCAAATGATCTGGCCGAATGTGTCAGCCGCAAGGACGTGAACGCAATTCTTGCGGTCGGGGCACGATTGGTGCGGGTGGGCGAACGTTCGCTGTATCTGGCGGTGCAATTCCCAGAAAATGCAGGTTAGCATTTGCGCGTCTTGGGAAATCAGCTAGGCTTGGCGAAAAACGGAGCCAAACATGTCCCCCCAATTCGCCCCCCCTAGCGCCGCAGCCCTACCCCTGTATCTGATCGAGATATCAGAGCTAGATACAAAACTACAGGAGCTGGGCGAAGGAGTGGCATCATGGGCCAAGGCCAACGCGTTTAGCGGCTCATTAGGGCAAGTACTGATGGTGCCTGATGCACAGGGGCGCGTGATCTTGGCGCTAGCAGGTTGGGGTAGCCCACAGGCCCGCGCGCGCGGGCGCCTGCATATGGCCACGGTGGCACAGCGCTTGCCAGAGGGCATATATGAAATTGCTACCCCACTAGAGGGGGATGCGGCAGAAGAGGCGGCATTGGCCTGGGTGCTGGCCCAGTATTGTTTTGATCGCTACAAAACCAAATCGGGCGCATCGGCCTTGTTAAAACCACCCAGCGGGGTGGATCAGGGGCGTATATTGGCCATGGCAGAGGGTGATTTTCTAACCCGAGATTTGATCAACACCCCCACCAATGACATGGGCCCCGAACAGCTAGAGCAGGCGTTTCGTACACTGGGCGAAACCCATCAGGCCGAGGTTACTGTGATCGAGGGGGATGATCTGATAGAACAAAATTTCCCTATGATCCATGCGGTTGGCCGCGCATCGGATCAACAGCCGCGCCTGCTGGATATGCGTTGGGGTAACGCAGACGACCCACTGGTTACATTGGTGGGCAAGGGCGTGTGCTTTGATACCGGTGGGTTGAACATCAAACCCGGCGGATCAATGGGCCTGATGAAGAAAGATATGGGCGGATCGGCCCATGTAATGGGCACGGCACATATGATCATGGCGCTCGGCCTACCCGTACGTTTGCGCGTCTTGGTGCCTGCGGTGGAAAACTCTATTTCGGCAGGGGCATATCGCCCCCAAGATGTCCTGACCAGCCGCAAGGGGTTTACAGTAGAGATTAACAATACAGACGCCGAGGGCCGACTGGTGTTGGCGGATGCGCTGGCCTTGGCAGATGAAGAGCGCCCAGATTTGCTGATCTGCAATGCTACCCTTACGGGGGCGGCACGTGTGGCGATGGGCCCCGATATCGTGCCGTTTTTCACCGATGATGATGCCTTGGCAACACAGCTGTATCAAACGGGCCTATCCAAGGCAGATCCCATGTGGCGCCTGCCGTTTTGGGAACCCTATGAGGCGATGATTGAACCTGATGTGGCGGATCTGGATAATGCCCCCAAGGGTGGCTTTGGTGGCGCGATTACCGCTGCGCTGTTTCTGCGCCGCTTTGTGGAACATGCGGACAGCTTTGTTCATGTGGATATGTATGGCTGGTGTCCCAGCGCAAGGCCTGGGCGCACGTTGGGCGGCGCATGCCAATCTGCACGCACCATGTTTGCGGTGATCGAGGCGCGCTATGGCTGATCTACGCCGCGTAACCGCCAGCGTTTCTAACCTATGTGACCGACCGGATGGTGATTTGCAACGTCAACTGTTGTTTGGGGAATGTTTCGAGGTACAGGCCACAGAGGGCGATTGGGCCTTTGGTCAGCGCCCCAATGATGGGTATGCGGGGGTGTTGCCTCTGGCGGATTTGGCGGGCTGGGCCGATCCTACGGTGCGCGTACGCGATCTGGGTGCGCATGTTTATGGCGTACCGGACATCAAAACCGTACCGCAACAACATCTGCCCTATCAATCAGAGCTGACGGTTGTGGGCGAGCAGGGCGATTTCGTGGAGCTGGCCGCCGGTGGTTTTGTGCATCAGATGCAAATAGAGCCAGTAGCGGATCGCCAACATGATCCCGTGCGCATCGCAGAACGGTATCTGGGGGTTCCCTATCTATGGGGGGGGAATTCGCAATACGGCATCGATTGTTCGGGGTTGATCGCGGCAGCGATGCGCGGCTGTGGCCAGCCCTGTATGGGGGACAGCGGCGCACAGGCCGATACCCTAGGGACAGAGCTGATGGCCAATGCGGCCCTGATGCGGGGGGATTTGATTTTCTGGCGTGGGCATGTTGGCATCATGTATGACAGCACATTGCTGTTGCATGCCAATGGTCATCACATGCGGGTGGCATTCGAGCCGCTGGCAGATGCGGTGGCGCGGATTTCAGCAACCGGTGGTGGTGCCATTACCAGACGGCGGCGGGTTACTTTACGGCCTTGATCAACTTGCGCTCTAGCACGCGCAATACGGCCCGCAGATCTGATCCGCGTTTCAGTATCCTCCCATCCATGGCAACAATACTATACATTCCCTGGCGATCTTTCAGTTTGGGGCGTTTTTCTATTGTATAGATCGGGTGTTCTGCGGCGCGGCGGAAAATAGAGAATACCGCCACATCCTTTAGCGCCGAAATTCCATAATCTCGCCATTCGCCGGCGGCCACCATGCGCCCATATAGCGAAATAATCGGGCCCAGTTCGGTGCGATGAAAATGCACGGTGCTGGGGGGGGTGGGGTTGACACTGCCATTCATTGGAACATGTTTGTTCATAGGTCGAGTGTGCGACAGATCATGAAATGATGCAAGAGAGGAAGAGATGCGCGATTTCCATTTAAATGGCCGCTCGGCGGTTTATGGGTGCAATGGCATGGTCGCCGCATCTAATCCATTGGCATCCAAGGTCGCGGTGCAAATATTAGAGTCAGGCGGCAATGCGGTGGATGCCGCGATTGCGGCGGCGGTACTGCAAGGGGTATGCGAGCCACAGATGACAGGCATAGGCGGCGATTGTTTCATTCTATTTGCGCCCAAGGGGGGGGCGGATGTTGTGGCGCTGAATGGGTCTGGGCGTGCACCGGCCGCACTGTCTGCTGATAAAATCCGCGCGGATGGTCACCGAACTATGCCCACCAACGGCGTAGAGTCCGTAACAATCCCGGGGGCCATTGATGCCTTTTGTCGATTGTCCAAGGATCATGGGAAAATCGGGCTAAAGGCCAGCTTGGCCCCAGCAATCCATTATATGAAACAGGGGGTACCCGTCGGCCCGCGCACCAGTTTTGATTGGGACTTGGCCGCAGATCGCCTACAGGGGGTCGCGCGCGCGTTTTATCTACAGAACGGCCAAGCGCCTAAGGCAGGGCAGATGTTCGCCGCCCCGAAACAGGCCGAGGTTTTGGAATTGGTCGCCGAGCACGGACCGACGGGATTCTATCAGGGGGCGGTGGCAGAGGATATGGTGCAAAGCCTACGCGGATTGGGCGGGGTGCATACATTAGATGATTTCGCCTCTGTTGCCTGTGAGTACACAGACCCAATTCAGGGTGAGTTTGGGGGCTATGATTTGATTGAACATCCCCCCAATGGGCAGGGTGCAACGGCGATTTGCATGAGCAACATTCTGTCGCATTTTGATATTGCCTCGATGGATCCCTATGGCGTTCAACGCGCCCATATCGAGGCCGAGGCGGCCAAGCTGGCCTATGATGCGCGCAACCGCTTTATTGCGGATCAGTGTGATCATCTGGATCATATGCTGAGCGTTGATACCGCGGTTAAGATGGCTGGTCTGATTGATCCAAAACGCGCAATGCCCTGTGCCACGCGTATGAGCGAATCTGTACACAAGGACACGATCTGCCTGTCTGTAGTGGATCGGGATTTAAATGCGGTGTCGTTGATATATTCCGTGTTCCACTCGTTTGGCTCTGGGTTGGCATCAGAAAAATACGGGATAAACTTCCAGAACCGCGGTGCTGGATTTACCCTAACACCCAATCACCCAAACGAGGCTGGCGGCGGCAAGCGGCCAATGCACACCATCATACCTGCCCTGCTGGCGCAGGGGGACAAGGTGATCATGCCCTTTGGAGTGATGGGCGGGGCCTATCAACCCAATGGGCATGTACGGTTCATTTCAAATCTGGTGGATTTTGGTATGGATCTACAGCGGGCCATTGATGGGCCTCGGGCCTTTTGTGATGCGGGGGAGATGAAGGTAGAGCGCGGTTATAGCGCCCCCGTGCGCCAGGGTTTGGCCGATCTGGGGCATGAAGTGACCATACCTAAGGTGCCCATTGGGGGCGCACAGGCCGTATGGATAGATCACAAAAACGGTGTTTTGGTTGGGGCCAGTGACCCGCGCAAGGATGGCGCCGCGCTGGGGTATTAGGCGCCCACTAGTTCATTTGGGCGGATGTAGAATACTGCCCATTTCGCAGCGCGCCAAATAACTCCGCTACCTCTGGGTGATCAACCGGTTCGCCTGTTTCATCGCGCAACAGGTTCTGTTCGGATACATAGGCTACGTAATACGAGGATTCGTTTTCTGCCAACAGATGATAGAAGGGTTGTTCTTTGGCGGGGCGGTGATCCTCTGGGATACTTTCCCACCATTCTTCTGTATTGGAAAATTCTGGATCGATATCAAAAATCACCCCGCGAAAGGGATGTTTGCGGTGGCGAACCACCTGACCGATGGTGAATTTTGCAGATGCGCGTAGCATTAAAACCTCGAATGATAGACCCCCTCTGTTTAGGTGCAGAAGGATGGGGTGTCTAGCGCCCATGGAGCGGATTATCGAATTGACCACCCCCTAGCCATGTGTGAGGGTCGCGTTGTTCCCTAAATATTAAGGACGGATTGTGGATATCATTTTTACGGTATTGGAAATTGTAGCGCCGGTTTTTCTGTTGGCGTGTATCGGGTTTGGCTGGGTTAAGTATGGCTGGGCATACGAGATAGAGTTCGTAACCCGCATCGCAATGACGTTGTCTGTGCCTGCGCTTATTTTTGTGGCGCTGATGAAATCACAAGTGGCACCAGATGCCTTGTCGGCGCTGTTTCTTGCCAGCCTTGTCTGCTACGGGTTGCTGATTGTGGTTTTCTGGTTGGTTCTTTGGCTGGGGGGCATGGATCTTCGCACCAATTGGGCACCGCTAATTTTCGGCAATACTGGAAATCTGGGTCTGCCGTTGGCGCTATTTGCGTTCGGTGATGAGGGGCTTAGCTATGCTGTAATCGTTTTTGCGGTGATGGCGATTCTGTCGTTTTCTGTCGGGGTGTGGATGGTATCGGGTGGCGGCGGATTTACAAAAATGATCAAGGAACCGATCGTCTGGGGCACATTGTTGGGGGGATTGTTTCTGGTGCAAGGGTGGGAAACGCCCGATTGGGCCACAAATTCGCTAGAGCTGTTGGGCCAAATGGCAATCCCGTTGATGTTGATCACGCTGGGTGTATCCGTTGCGCGCCTACAGGTTGGGACACTGGGGCGCGGGGCCGTATTGGTGGCGCTGAAGACGGTATTATGCGTTGCGGTGGCTTGGGGCGTTGGGCGGTATTTCGCTCTTGATCCGGTGGCCTTTGCGGTGCTGGTGGTGCAGATATCTACCCCCGTTGCGGTAACCTCTTATTTATTGGCCCAGAAATATGGTGCGGATGCGGATCAGGTGGCGGGCATGGTTATTATTTCGACACTTCTATCGGTGATCACACTTCCGGCATTGCTGGTGGTCTTGATTTAGCAATCTATCTATATCATAATTAAAGAAAACCAGCAAAAGACTGGACTACAGGCAAATGAAAAAAATAACGCTTCTTCTCGTGGCCGTTGGCTTCGTCCTAACCTCTTGTGGTGGGGGGGGTGGTACGCGCGCGCCCAGCAATTTAGACAATGCATGTTCTATCAAGAACCAGCGCAAATCGTGGTTCAAGGATATGGAGCGCACCGAGCGTCGCTGGGGGGTGCCGGTATCTGTACAGATGGCAACCATCTACCAAGAAAGCAAATTCGACGGTAAGGCTCGCACGCCTTTTAAATGGAAGGCCAAGGTCATTCCAATGGGCCGTCAATCCTCGGCCTATGGGTTTTCACAGGCCCTGGATGGTACGTGGGATTGGTACCGCGATGAAACAGGCAAGCGTGGCGCAAAGCGCGACCGATTTTCGGATGCGGTTGATTTCATGGGGTGGTACATGGATCAAAGCAGCCAAAAATTGGGCATTTCGAAATCTAACGCATATGCGCAGTACCTAGCCTATCATGATGGGCACACCGGCTATCGCCGCGGCACCTATAAGAAGAAAAAATGGCTGGTGGCGGTTGCACGATCTGTCCAAGACCGTGCAATCCTATACGATGCCCAATTGCGCCGCTGTCGCTAGGCCAGTTAGGGCTTGGTGATGCGAAACAGCTTGTTAGAATGTTCGGTACTGGTGTTCAGGGCATCTAGCTTTACGGTGGTGCGATTGCGCGATTGATCGGTAACGATCCACTGGCGTAGTTGAATTGGATTATCGGTAAAAACCAGCTGAATTTGCCCCAGATTGGGTTCTTTGGGATCCCGTGCGATAATGGATGTAAAGCGCCCATCATAGGTCTGTTTTACCACCATGCCGCTGGTTTCTAAATTAACATTCTTTGCCAAAATCAGGTTTAGCGGCGAGCGGCGCAGCGGGTAAATCTTGGGTTTACCTTTGGATTTTCCATCATACACGGCAATACTACCCGCGCTGGCCAAAACCAGTGGCGCATTGGTGCCATTATATTCAAACCGCATGCGCCCTGGACGTTTGATGTAAACTGTACCGGTGGTTTGCGAACCATTTGAATTGATTTGTGTGAATGCTGTTTGGGCAGATTCCAGAGAATTGAAATAATCACTAAGCGCACTTAGGGGCAATTGCTCTGCGGATGCGGGGGTGGCGCAAAATGCGGCCAATCCCACAAGGGATGCTTTTATAAAGTCACGTTTGTTCATGATTAATACCTAAGTTGCCATATGCCCAAGGGGAAGTGCGGCGCCGATCACAGCACCGCGATGGGCCGATATCCGCTAGTTCTGTTCAGGTAGTAAAATCTCGCGTTTACCCACATGGTTGGCCGCGGATACCACACCGTTATCTTCCATTTCTTCTACCAATTTAGCGGCCTTGTTATAGCCGATGGACAGTTTGCGTTGAATGTAGGAGGTGGAGCATTTGCGGTCTTGTGCCACGATTGCTACCGCCTGATCGTACAGCGCATTTTCCTTGCTGGTATTGCCGCCTAGCCCAAGGACTGCGTCAATATTCGAGCTTTGCGCCTCGTCGGGGCCCTTGACCACGGTGCTAACATATTCTGGTGGGCCATAGGATTTCAGGTGGTTTACGACAACCTCGACCTCTTCGTCGGAAACGAATGGGGCGTGAATACGCGTAACCTTACCACCACCAGCCATGTAAAGCATATCGCCCATACCCAGCAATTGTTCGGCGCCCATTTCGCCCAAAATTGTGCGACTGTCGATTTTGGATGTTACCTGAAATGAGATACGCGTCGGGAAGTTTGCCTTGATGGTACCGGTGATCACATCCACCGAGGGCCGCTGGGTCGCCATGATTAGGTGGATACCAGAGGCCCGCGCCATCTGTGCAAGGCGCTGAATACAGGCCTCGATTTCCTTACCGGCTACCATCATAAGATCGGCCATCTCATCTACAACAATGACGATAAAGGGCATCTTCTCTGGTGCAAAGCTCTCGGTTTCGAAAACCGGCTCGCCAGTATCGTCATCAAATCCTGTTTGAACTGTACGTTCAAAATTCTCGCCGCGGGACAGGGCATCTTCTACACGGCTGTTATAGCCTGCGATGTTACGAACGCCCATTTTGGACATCTTGCGATAGCGCTCTTCCATTTCGCCAACCACCCACTTCAGGGCCACAACGGCCTTTTTGGGGTCGGTAACCACGGGCGATAGCAGATGCGGAATGCCGTCATAAACCGACAGCTCTAGCATCTTGGGGTCGATCATGATCATGCGGCATTCATCAGGGCGCAACTTATACAACAGTGACATGATCATGGTGTTGATTGCTACAGATTTACCGGATCCAGTGGTACCTGCGATCAACAGATGCGGCATCTTCGCCAGATCCGAAACCTCGGGTTTGCCGCTGATATCTTTACCCAATGCAAGGGGCAGGCTGTGCTTACCATCGCCATAGTCGCGCGCGGACAGGATCTCGCGCAATAGCACCGTTTCGCGATTGTCGTTGGGCAATTCGATCCCGATAACCGTGCGCCCGGGCACGGTGGATACCCGCGCGGCCAGCGCCGACATAGAGCGCGCGATATCATCCGCTAGCCCAACTACGCGGCTAGCCTTTAGCCCCGGTGCTGGTTCCAGCTCGTACATTGTAACAACGGGGCCGGGGCGTACGGAAATGATCTCGCCCTTTACGCCGTAATCATCCAGAACGTTTTCCAACATGCGGGCGTTTTCTTCTAAGGCTTCATCGCTTAGCTGATGGCGCACCACGCTAGAGGGGCTGGCCAGCAGATTTAGCGCGGGCGTTTCATAATCCCCTGCCGCCTCTGTAAACAATGTGGGCTGGGCCTCGGATTTTGCCTGTGAGCTTTGAGGGATGGGTTTTTGCGGGGCATGTTCCACCACAGATTTGGGGGGGGTCAGCTTTTTAAATGTGGGCTCTTTGCGCGGCGGAATGGCATCCAGCGCCAGCTCTGGCACAGATTCGATCGGTGCAGAGACATCGGCGAATATGTTTTCTGAATCGCCAAGATCATCCTCGAAAATATTTTCTGGGGCGGTGTGAATCTGAGGGTTGGCAGGGATAACGGGTTCTTGAACTGGGGAAATCACATCCTCGTCGTCGATCACCTCCATTGGGGCGGTGGCGCTGGCAAAGGCATCTTTGTTGCGGATTGCTTCGCGGATACGCTTGGTTACGCGTTCTTTTTGCCCGCTGACGTTCAGCTCGTTATAAATGATGCGTCGCGAATCCGTGGGCGGAGTTTCGGCCATTGCATCGGGTTCTGTTGGGCGATCTTTGGACTTGTTGGCAAAGACAGGCAGGGTAGGAAACAGTGTTTTGCGGCCCACATGCTTGGGGGCCTTAGGCTCGCTGGGCATGTGGTGATCGACGCTGATGTCGGGCATATCATCTTGGTGGTTTTCGCGGCGCTCTTTGGCCCTTTGGCGTGCGTTGGCGGCGGTAGCTAGGGCGCTTGATGTACCAGCCTTAGCGCCCTTGTATCCCATACGGGTCAGCGCCGCAAAACCCGCGCCCAGCAAATTGGCCCAAATGATCAGCGTGTAGGTACCGCGCTGCAATATGTGTTTTGTTTCTGCCCCGGTAAAGCCCAGCGAAAACAGCCCAAGGCAAAAGCTAGCCAGACCAAGCCCTAGCGAGAGAACCCTGATCCATAGGCCAGATTCTAGCGGCGCGAAATCCATAATCACCTTTAGGATGGCATCACCAGACAGGCCCCCCATGGAAAAATCATAGGGCCAATTAGCGCTGGGGATATTTGTGGCTAAGAAAACCGCGGCAAGGGTGATGGTAATTGGTAGAAAAACACCACGGCGAAACAGCCGGGCCTGGCCGATATGCAATAGCATACGCACACCCCAAACCAGAAAGGCAACGGGAAACAGCCATGCCGCTTTGCCGATGGTTAGCATCAGGTTTCCTGCGAATGCGGCCCCGATTAACCCCATCTTGTTTTGAACGCTGCCAGAGGTTGCGTTCAGAAAATTCGGGTCTTCTTTGTGATATGTCCATAGGGCGATAGCGGCCACTACCGCCAAAGCAATCAGGCCCAGTCCGACAAGTTCCGCAAATCGTTTGCGGATGGTTGCCTGCATCTGAGCCTCTAACAATGGGTCACGCGTGCGTGTATTATAAGCCATAGCTATACCTTAGTATAAACAATCACGGATTGTCAGCAGTCCTTGCTGAGTTTCGTCGAAAGGTGCCACCATTGCGACACGGATGTATTTTTCACCGGGGTTGCCGGCCTTAGTATCTCGGCTGAGGTAGGCGCCGGGCAGTACGCGAATACCGCTGTGTTTCCACAGGGACATTGCGGCCTGCTCACCATTCTCTACGGGCAGCCACAGGAAAAATCCGCCCTCGGGGGAGGAATACCCCTGTACGGCGCCAAATACTTCGTCAGCCATGCGGTATTTTTCTTGGTATAGGTTACGGTTTTCTATCACATGTGCCTCGTCATCCCAAACGGCGGCTGAAACCGCCTGTAGGGCTGTGGGAATTGGGGCCCCTGCATAGGCGCGCAGGCGGCGCATGGCCGCGATGGTTTTTGGCCCACCGGCAGCAAATCCACTACGTAGGCCAGGCAGGTTAGAGCGCTTGGACAGCGAATGAAAAATCACAACCCTTTCTGGATCTGCGCCCATATCTGCGGCCACGCGCAATGCGCTGGTCGGCGCTTGATCCCGATATATCTCAGAATAGCACTCATCGGCGAAAATCCGAATATCGTATTTTTCTGCGAGTTTAATCAAATCGGCCCAATAGTGCGGCGTGGCAATTGCCCCCTGTGGATTGGCGGGCGAGCATAGGAACAGAACGCTGGTTTGTTCTAGCGTCTCTGCTGGCAGGGCATGATAATCGGGCAGGAAATTATTCTCGGGGCGCGCGTCCACAAAAACAGGATCAGCCCCCGCAGCAACAGCCCCCACCGCATAGACCTGATAAAATGGGTTTGGCATCAGAATTTTCGGTTTGTGGCCGTTTTTCTGTTCTGGGCTTAGGGCGATAACAGCATTGAACAGCCCTTCTCGGGTGCCATTCAGGGCCAATATTTGGCTATCGGCATCTACATCCACCTGAAAACGGCGCTGCAACCAGCCTGCGATACTGTTCAGCAGATCGGCCGTGCCGTTATTGTTGGGATAGCTGTTAAAGCCCGCAAGGTTTTGCGTTAGAATCTCTGTGACGAAATCGGGGAACCTATGCTTGGGTTCTCCTAGTGACATGAACACAGGTGATCCACCGGCTGGGGTATCCCCCAACAGGCTACGCAAACGCGGAAACGCGTATTCTGGCAGGTTTGAAAACCGCTCTGGAAATTCCATATATGCCTCGTATCAGGGTCTAACGCCCATTTCAGGCCAGCATAGACTATAATGAGCGAAGCGCCAATTTAATAATTGGTTAACAATGGATCTATTGCCGCGCAGTGTTGCAGTAATTTAGCCTCTGCGTGGGGTTTACCCATGATGGATATTCCACAGGATGGCGCGCCAAGCGGCAGCGTAACAACCGGCAGGTTCAACAGGTTGCCAATCCGAGTATTGCGTAAGGCCAGAAGATTTGCCCGAATGTAATAGGCGTGGTCGTTTAGTAGACCTTCGGTTTTGGGGGGTAGGATCGGGCTAGAGGGCAAGACCACAACATCCTCTGGGCCTATCAAGCGATCCCATTTCTGGCGTATTGTGCGCAGAACATCCCATGCCGCGCGATAGTCGGCCTGTGCATGCGCCTTGCCCGACATAAAGCGCTCGAAAATCATCGGGTACATTTTGTGCCCCTCGGTTTCCAGTAATTCTGCCCATTGCGCATAGGCCTCAGTGGTGAACAAAACACCCGCCAGCGCCATGATCTCGTTTAGTTCTGGAAACGCGATCTCCTCGGTCTCAATACCTGATTCTGAAATCGCGCCACAGGCTTTATCAAACGCTGACTTGGGCGCCGTATCTACATCATCCAATGCGATAGTGTTTAGGATTAGCGCGCGTTTGGGGGGCTGTGGGTGCAGGGGTGTTATAGGTCTGCCCCTTAGAACATCGAACAGCGCGCTGGCATCTTCAACAGATCGGCACAGGGGGCCGACGGTATCAAACTTGGGGCACAAGGGTACCGATCCCTCCAAAGAGATTTCAGCGCTGGTTGTCTTTAGCCCCACCAAGTCATTCCACGTAGAGGGGATGCGCACCGACCCGCCGGTATCCGAGCCAATGCCCGCCGCGGCAATACCAAAGGCCACAGACCCCGCCGCACCAGAGGACGACCCCCCCGCCACCGCATCCAGATCATTCACACATGGTGTCGTTTGGGCCATAGGATTCAGACCCAGCCCAGAAAAGGCCAATTCAGACATATGCGTTTTACCAAGGCAGATCATGCCAGCATCGGTGGCATTGCGCAGGGGCACCGCATCGGTATCGGGAACACGACCAGCCAGCATACGACAGCCCGCTTCGGTCGGGATATCTGCAGAATCAAATAGATCCTTCCAAGAGATAGGCACACCATCCAGTAGCCCCCTGCGGGTGTTGCTTTGGGCGCGCTGTTTGGCGGCACTGGCCTCTTTTAGTGCGCGATCAGCGGTGACGATGCTGTAGATGCGGTCGCGCTGCGGGTGGTTTTGAATCGCGGACAGAAAGGTATTGGTCAATTCTAGTGGGCAAATGCTGTTGTTTTCTATACCCCGCCCCAGATCGCAGGCCGTTGCGGTTAGCCATGAATGAACCATAAAATATCCTCTTCTATGGATACAGTAGCGGCGCAATGTAGCGTGGACAATCCCCCTGTGCCTGTCATAATGCGCCCATGAAGTTTGATACAGATATCGTGATTGCTGGCGCTGGCCTAAATGGCTGTGCGATGGCGCTGGCCTTGGCATCTGTTGGGATCGCCTCGGTGATTGTGGATCCGCAATTGGCCAAGGATCAGCAAAGCCCCGCATTTGACGGGCGCGCCTATTCTTTGGCGCATGGTTCGGTACGGATGCTACAGGTGCTGGGGGTTTGGAATTCTATCGCCACCAAGGCGCAGCCGATTTTGGATATCAAGGTGACGGATGGCAAGGCAGGGCAGGGCGCTGGGCCACAGTTTTTGCATTTTGATCACCGAGAATTAGAAGAAGGTCCCATGGGGCAGATGATCGAGGATCGCTATTTGCGCCGCGCGATGCTGGATTTGATCACCAACACGCCCCTGATTCGATATATCGAGGGCACAAGCGTAACTGGCCACAGGCCCCAGAATGCGCATGTGGAGGTGACACTTTCAGATGACACCAAACTATTGGCGCGCCTTTTGGTTGGCTGTGATGGGCGCCGCTCGAATACCGCGCGGGATGCAGGGCTGGTGCGCAGGGGCTGGGACTATGATCAAAGCGCATTGGTCTGCGCGGTAGAGCATGAGTTGCCCCACAATGGTACCGCGCATCAGTTTTTCACACCCTCTGGGCCTTTGGCGATCCTACCTTTGGCGGGGCGGCGTAGCTCGATTGTGTGGTCCGAAACAGCACAGCGTGCGGCAGAGATTGCACAGATGAATGACACGGATTTTCTAACCGCGTTGCGGCCGGTGTTTGGGGATTTCCTAGGGGAAATTGCGCTGGCAGGCGCGCGCTTTAGCTATCCCCTTACGCTATCGTTGGTGGATGATTTTGTGGGTGCGCGGGTGGCCTTGGTCGGGGATGCAGCACATGGGATTCATCCGCTAGCGGGGCAGGGGTTGAACTTGGGTCTAAAGGATGTGGCGTCGCTGAGCGAGGTTCTGGCCATGGCATTGCGCCGTGGCGAGGATATTGGCCGCATGGATGTTTTGGCGCGCTATCAAACTTGGCGCCGCTTTGACACACAGATGATGGCGGCCGCAACGGATGGCATAAACCGGCTATTTTCCAATGATAATCTGTTTTTGCGCGGGCTGCGCGATATGGGGCTGGGGTCGGTCAATGCTATGCCAAATCTGCGGCGCGGCTTTATGCGCCATGCGGCGGGGCTGTCTGGTGATCTGCCCAAGCTGATGTTGGGGCAGGGAATTTAGTCGGTTAGCTTGCGGGCCTCGTCTGGTAACAGTACGGGGATGCCATTGCGAATAGGATAGGCCAGCTTGGCCGCCTTGCTGATCAATTCTTGCGCAGATGCATCATAGCTAAGGTTTGATTTTGTTAGGGGACAGACCAGTGCCTCTAGCATTTTCGAATCGGGATTTCCGGATGCGTTGCTCATTGTATTGGGCCTGTTGCTGCGTCCCGCAGGGCAAATTCCATTAGTGCGGTTAGGGTTTGGCGTCGCGTGGCCACTGTTTCTGCCTCTAGCAGGGCTTGTTTTTCTGTGGCATCAAAGGGGCACATCATGGACAAAGAATTCACCAGCATCTCTTCGTCGGCATTAATTAGATTATCCCAATCTGTTGAGAGCTGTTGAATTTCGAAATAACGTTTCAGTAGGGCGATAAATTCGGGCCTGTCGAATGCATAACTCTGGGTCGCCGGACGCAGATCATGGCTGTAGTTTCCCCAATCCAGCGTACCTGAATGATAGGGGGCGAAACCTGTGGCGCTGGCCGCTAGAGAAAACCGGCAAACGCCTGCCAGCGTAATCAGGTAGCGGCGATCGTCGGTTTCTGCAAATTTAACGATCCGCCCCGCACAGCCGACCCCGCCAATTCCGGGGAGATCAGAGTTGGGCGCAGGTTGGGCCATACCGATCAGGCGGTCGGGGGTTTTTAACACATCCTCTACCATGCTCAGGTAGCGCGGCTCGAAGATATTCAGCGGCAGGCGCGATCTGGGCAATAGGATCACCCCGCTAAGCGGGAAGATCGGGATGGTCTTTGGCAGAGACGAAATACTGTGCATGGAAACAGGATAGGTATTTTTCGGCGTTAGGCAAATACCATAGATGCCAATTGGCGCCGCCCCGTTAGGGTGATGGGGTGTTCTGGGCCGAAACTGTCGAACATTTTAAACAGCTGTTGGCGTGCCGCGTCTTCATTCCAGTCGCGATCCCTGCGGAAAATTTCCAGCAATGCATCCACCGCCGCTTGGGCCTCATCAGCAGCGATCAAGGCAATGGCCAGATCAAAGCGGGCTTGGTGATCGTCGGGGTCTGCCGCCAGCTTGGCCTGTAACTCGCCCAGCTCTCCTAGGTCTTCGGCCTGCTGTGCCAATTCCAGACGCGCGCGAAGGCCCGCCACCTCTGGGGTTTCGGCTAGATCAGCGGGGGCATTATCCAGCATTTCCTTGGCGGCATCGGTTTCCCCAGCGCCCATCTGCGCATTAAATAGGCCAACAAAGGCGGCGCCGCTGTTTGGGTCTTCGCCTAGAATGGCTGCAAAGGTTTCCGCCGCATCGCTGTATTCGCCGGCCTCTAGCATTTCGTTGGCGGCCTCTACTGCCTCGGATAGATCACCTGTATCGCCCTTTAGGGCGGCGACCTTGGCTACGAATTCCTTGATTTCTGAAGGGGGTTTGGCGCCCATAAACCCATCAACCGGTTGCCCATCAACAAAGGCGAAAACCGCAGGAATTGATTGGATTTGCATCTGGCCCGCCAGCATTTGGTTTTGATCGATATCAACCTTGGCCATGGTAACAGAGCCGCCCGCGGATATGACCTCGGCCTCAAGTGCAGGGCCTAAGGTTTTGCAAGGGCCACACCACGGTGCCCAGAAATCCACAATAACCGGTGCGGTTTTCGAGGCCTCGACTACATCTTCCATAAACGTTGCTTCGGTTACGTCTTTGATTACATCGCCGTGCGCAGGTGTTTGTCCAAGTTCGATCATTGCTGTGCCTTTCAACTGTTGCGGTTGACTTAGCCCCTTGGGGCAGGTGCTTCAAGTTTTATCCGATCACAACTGTTGGATCGCGTTGGTCAGAATGCGAATATCCGTTCGATACTGCTGTTGGGGGCGCTTTCATAGGCGCGAATGTCGTCGGCCAATTGGCTAAGATAGGCGGGATAAATGGCACGATGGTTATCAAATCCTTGGCGTGGGAAGGTGGCCAATGCCTCTGGGGTTGGGGTATGAGAAAGCGTAGAGACCAGAATGCGGTCTTGACCAGCGATTTCGATAATCTCGCCATTTTGCAATGCGATCAATTGTATTATTTCAGACAATACTTCCCCACCGCTGGTTTCTATTTGGATACCCTCGGGGCGCGATTGGACGATGCGCAATTTGGGTATCCGTAACAGGGCGTCTTCGCTGATGTTTGACACGATGCTGTGGATTTTAGTGGTGGTGTCGTGGTCGGAACTTATGGCCCGCAGTAGGCTGGCAAGGCTATGCTTGGCGCTGAATTCGATCCCAAGGGCTATGCGTCTTTCGCTATCGCGGGGGGTACCTGTACGGCGCTGGGCCAGCATTTGATTATCGGTGGCAAAATCATAATTGTACCAATCGGCATCGGCAATCAGGGCGGCGAAATCACGCGCCATTTTCGCCGATTCCTTGTCAAGGGGGCTGTGCTGGGCACCCCTTGTGCCAGCGCTGATGCGGCCGATGGTTTCCTCATAGGCGGCCTTTAGGGCGATATCGGCGGTGTAACCGATGCCGCTAATGTATAGATCGCTGCGCACAGATAGGTCGGATCCACCGGAAATATCTGCCGCTTTAACCAGCTGACAAGAGGTTGCCCAATAGTTCTCTAGGGCGGATAGGAAGTTAAAGTGATGCGGATTATCGGTGGCGATGACTTTGGCATATTCTTCGTAGCTGTGGGCGATTTGTACGCGCGGATAGGCGAGATAGCTGTCGGCTAGTGCGCGCTGGTGTTCGCGGGGTAGGATTGGTTGATAGAGCGCACGCCCACTGTCGGTGCGACAGCCAATTTCAACAAAGGCGGCGGGCGACATCAAAACCAACAAGGCAACCAGAATCGCCAGCACCAGCGTTTTAATCAAATCCATTATACGCGTGAAAATCGCGCCAATCAGCCTAGAAATAATGCCCATGATATTCCCGTTCTTAATGGCCGAGGCAACATGGATCAGCGCGAAATGATGCTGTTATATGTTGCTAGGCAAGGTCTATTCAAAATGTATCAAGGCCAGTTAACAACAGATGGCGACAAAAGCCAATCGCGGCGTTTTCTTTATCGGATTTTAGTGCAGGTTATAGATCAAAGGTCGCAAATACGGGTGCATGGTCGCTGGGCTTTTCCCAGCCCCGCGCGGGACGCAAGATGCGGCTGGAATGGGCCGTGGGGGCAATATCTGGGGTGGCCCAGATGTGATCAAGGCGCCGCCCTTTGTCTGCGGCATCCCAATCCTTGGCGCGGTATGACCACCAGCTGTAAAGCAGACCCTCGGGAATATCTTGGCGGGTGATATCCACCCAATTGGCGCTGTCTTGGACGGCGGCCAGATGGTCTACCTCGATCGGGGTGTGGCTGACGATTTTCAGCAGTTTTTTGTGATCCCACACGTCATCTTCGCGCGGGGCAATATTCAAATCCCCCACCAGTACGGATTTTTCAGGGCGGGTCTTGGTAAAATAATCCCGCATCTCGGTTAGGTAATCCAACTTTTGGCCAAATTTTTCGTTGATTTCGCGGTTGGGCTTATCGCCACCTGCGGGTACATAAAAATTGTGAATGGTCATTTTGCCATCAACACTGGCGGCAATGTGGCGGGCGTGTTCTAGGGCGGCGAAATCTTCGCATGCGGTTTCTACAAGTGGCAGGCGCGATAGGATTGCGACGCCATTATAGCCTTTTTGCCCATTGGCAACCATGTGAGAATAGCCCAGCTCTGCAAATTTTTCTGTTGGTATTTTATCAACGGGGCTTTTGCATTCCTGTAGGCACAGAACATCGGGGGCTTCTTCTGCCAATAATTTACACACGATATCTTCGCGTAGGCGGACAGAATTGATGTTCCAAGTGCAAACTGTAATGGGCATGGGAATTGGCCTTTTGATGGTGTTTATTATGGATAGCGCAGCTAAGGGTATCTGACCACTACAAACAGATTTAATACGGTAAATAAGCAAGAAACGGAGCGCATAAAAAAGGCCCGCCCGAAGGCGAGCCAGTCCAGGGGAGAAACTGGAATTTTTAGGCGACCAGGCGATAACCGCCGGATTCTGTAACCAACAGGCGCGCATTCGAGGGGTCTGGCTCGATTTTTTGGCGCAGTCGATAGATATGTGTTTCTAGGGTATGGGTGGTGACACCCGCGTTATAGCCCCATACCTCGTGTAACAGCGTATCACGTGGCACCACACCATCAGCAGAGCGGTACAGGAACTTTAGGATATTCGTTTCTTTCTCGGTCAGGCGAATTTTTTTCTCGTCTTCGGTCAGCAGCATCTTCGCCGCTGGTTTGAACGTATATGGCCCAAGGTTGAAAACCGCATCCTCTGATTGCTCGTGTTGGCGCAATTGTGCCCGCAGGCGGGCCAAAAGAACGGGAAATTTGAATGGCTTAGAGACATAGTCGTTGGCGCCCGCATCCAAACCATAAATGGTATCTGCATCAGTATCTTGGGCGGTCAGCATCACAATCGGGCATTTCACGCCCTGTTTGCGCATAAGCCGGCATAGCTCTCGGCCATCCATATCCGGCAAGCCAACATCCAGAATAACCAAATCATACAATGCCTCTTTGGCGCGCTCTAATCCGCTGGTGCCGTCTTCGGCCTCGAATACATCGAATTCTTCGGTCAGGATCAGCTGGTCTGCCAATACTTCGCGCAGATCGGGATCATCATCAACCATCAAGATTTTTTTCACGTTTTGCATATTACTGCTCCGTATTTGTTCTGGGTTTAACTTGTGGTTTTTTGCCGAGTTCTGCAATGTGTCACGGCGATCTCTCACAGAGTCGTGTCAGAATACGGGGAAATGTTTCACATTTCCTTTCTGGAATATATAGAACGTAGAAATCTGTAACAATTCGAGGCGTGAAATGTCGATCCAATTAACCACAGCCGAGCAACTGGCTCGGTGCCGCGCAGATTTTCGCATGGGTGTGGGGGTTGTTTTATGTGATGGAGCGTCCCAATGGATTGTTGCCAGCGCCGAAACATTGTCTGCCCCGCGCTTTGATGGGCTACGCGCCTTGGGGGATTTGGAGATTGCGATTACCAATTGGCGGGCGGTTACGCTATCTACTTGGGCGAATGATGGCGATATCGCACGGATTTTTGTGCCCAATGATCAAGGACTGGATTGGGTGCGCTCTATGGCGGATCCATCCGATGATCTTCGCCGCCCGATGCTGGGCCCGTTTCAGCATGTTTATGATGGTGATGCGCAGGCGCATCGCCTGGCCCTATCCATCTGTAAATCGGCCCACCTGTTGCCCGCGGCGGTGGTCGTGCGGGTAACCGGCCAAGAGGCCTGTGGACTTCATAGTGTAGATTTGCAAACGATCAAAGAGGCAGATGCGGTGCTGGGGGCACAGTTGGCTCATATTTCCACCGCCAGAGTTCCGCTGAAATATTCCAAGGATGCCCGTGTGCATGTATTTCGCCCCCAAGATGGCGGAGAAGAGCATTATGCGATTGAAATCGGCAATCCTTCCCGCGCAGAACCAGTGCTGTCTCGGCTGCACTCGGCCTGCTTCACGGGGGATTTGATCGGGTCTTTGAAATGTGATTGCGGGCCACAGCTGGACGCGGCCCTGAAAAATATCGCCGAGGATGGCGCTGGGGTTTTACTATACATGAACCAAGAGGGCCGCGGGATTGGCTTGGCCAACAAGATGCGCGCCTATGCTCTGCAAGATCAAGGATTTGATACGGTAGAGGCCAATCACCGATTGGGATTCGAAGATGACGAGCGCAATTTTTTGCTCGGGGCGGAAATTCTGCGCCTGATGGGATTTGATGCAGTGCGTTTGATGACCAACAACCCAGCCAAGGTCGATAGTATGAATACGGCAGGAATTGCGGTATCTGAGCGTGTGCCATTGAAGGCGGGGCACAATCATCTAAATGCAGATTATTTGGCAACCAAGGCTGCCAAAAGCGGGCATTTGTTATGAGCCGATTTGACGATCTAATCGTCAGCAAATGGGGCGCAAGGTTTCAGGGTGTTAGATACCCCGTATCCGTTGGGCGCGGCGGTATCGGCATTAAGAGCGGCGAGGGCGATGGGGTCACGCCAATTGGATCTTTTCGGATTTGCGCTCTGGGCTACCGCGCGGATCGTGTGGATTTTGATGCACCGCACCTGTTTCAGCGTCCTATTGGGCTGAATGATAAATGGTCGGATGATGCGCGGGATTCTAATTACAACCATTCGATCAGCGCGTTTTCATACGCCTATAGCCATGAAGTACTGCGCCGTAGTGATGGTCTATATGATGTATTTGGTGTGTTGGATTACAATTGGCCAGATGCTGTTCCTGGGCGGGGCAGTGCGATTTTCATCCATGCATGGCGCAAACCACGCCACAGAACCGAGGGCTGTGTGGCGCTGGCGCGCGGTGACCTGATTACAATTTTGCAAAATTGGCAACCTTGGTCGCGGGTGGTGATCCGCGGCTAGCTAGCCATAATCGCGTGCGCCAAAGATAGCCGTACCGACCCGCACATGGGTGGCGCCAAATTTGATCGCTTTTTCGAAATCATTACTCATGCCCATGGATAGGTTTGCCAACCCATTGCGCGTGGCGATTTTGCGCAACAATGCAAAATGCAGGGCGGCCTCTTCATCTGCGGGGGGAATAACCATCAGGCCGGTAATCGGCAGATCCATTGCGCGGCACTCTTTGATAAATGCATCAGCGTCTGCGGGTAGAATTCCTGCCTTTTGCGGCTCGGCACCGGTATTAACCTGTACAAATAATTCGGGCGCGCGACCTTGGGCCTGTATTTCACTGGCTAGTTTTGTGGCCAGCTTGGGGCGATCTAGGGAATGTATCGCGTCAAATAGGGCAACGGCGGGTTTAACCTTATTCGATTGTAATGGGCCTAGCAGATGGACCTGAGTGTCCGGAAACTCTGCACGCAAATCGGGCCATTTCCCCTGTGCCTCTTGCACTTTGTTTTCGCCAAATATGCGATGCCCCTGTTCCAATACCTGTTGGACGCGCTCTAGCGGTTGCACCTTGGATACAGCAATTAATGTTACGCTATCTGCTGTGCGATCGGCATCCAATGTTGCAGTGGAAATTTTTGTGGTGATATCGATAAGGGACATTTTAATTCTCCAAAGAAAAAGGGCACCCGAAGGCGCCCTTTAACATAATTAATCCGTTAGGATTAGAATGACATTGTGATGCCCAAGTCGTAACGTGCGTCGCCAACTAGAGCGTCGTCGCCGTCTACGTAACCAGCTTTAACTTTCGCGCCGCCACCTAGGTCGTATGCAACACCCAAGCCGTAAACGTCTGCGTCTGTTGAACCGTCGTCAAGAACTTTGTAGAAAGCAGTTACTGTTGCAGCGTCGAAGCCGTAGTCAACAGAAAGACCCAACTGAGTTGCGTCGCCAGCTTTTGTGTACAAAGCTTTCAAGCCTAGGTCGCCAACATTACCAGCAACAGAAAGACCCATGTGCGCGTCAGAAGCACTGTCTTCGTCTTCGTAACCAGCGCCTACTGTCCAGTCGCCGAATGTGTAAGAAACACCCAATGCTACTTCGTCGTCGCCTTCACGTTGTCCAGCAGAAGCGTAGATTGTTGCGCCAGAGAAAGAAGCTTCTAGAAGAAGACCTTCATCTTCGCCACCAGTTAGGTAAGCTGTTTCGTTGAAGTCGCCGTTACCTACGTAACCAACACCTGACAGATCGCCAACTGCTTTTTCCATAGCGCCGTCGATGTCGCCCATGGTTGCTTTCCATGACTCACCAGCTAGGAATACAGAACCAGCTGTACCAGCTGCGCCGCCGATTGCGTTGTCTGCGCGGATAGAACCACCGAATGTTAGGCCGCCATCTGTTTCACCAGAAGCAGTGAATACGATACGGATACGTGAGTTGAATACTGTGTCTGTACCGTCGTTAACGATACCCATGCGGCCGTTACCAGATACGGCTACGTCAGCAGCTGCTACAGAAGCAGTTGCTACCAATGCTGTAGAAGCAATAAGAAGTTTTTTCATTTTATTTCCCTCGTTGAGTTAAATGAAGGTGCACCCCTCTTCGGGGAATCCGATGAGAGTTGAAGGCAACATCACCAAAACAGCAGGGTGGGTCAATAATTTCGCCAGTGGCATTTGATAAAAGCTGGTTTTGGTGGCAAACCTGCCACACATTTGCGCTATACGCGTGTATCGGGGCGGAAATCTGCCTATTTCGTCTCTTGTTATGCCCCCCTGACCACGCTAGATATTGGGCAACTTTTAAATGGTGGGCGTCAATATGAAGGCATCGATAGGAATTTCAGTTTTTTTCACAGTGTCGGCACTATTGTTAACGGCCTGTGGCGAGGGAACCACAGCACCCCAAGAGCCAAAGGCCGAGGAAAAGGAAGCAAGAATCCAGGATTTGTTCCTGCGCCCTGATGCCAGCGTTTCAGTTGTTGTTAACAAATACCTTTGGAATGCCTCATTGGATGTCTTGAATTTCTTGCCTGTGGAATCTGCGGATCCATTTACGGGTGTTTTGTCATTTGGATATGGGCGCGCACCTGGGTCGGGCACTGCGTATCGCGCCACCGTCTTGGTATCAGGCCCTGCATTGGATGCACGTTCGCTACGTGTCTCGGTGCAAACCCGCGGTGGCACCGCCAGCGCCGAAACCCAACGCCAAATTGAAAACGCTATTCTAACACGCGCGCGCCAAATACGCATCGCAACCGCAAAACGCTAGACCGCGAAACGCGCGTCACCCCATGAATTCCGCGCCGGGCAATTGTCCGGCGCAAAACGTTAAGGTAGAAATATGTCCCGTTACAACGCCAAAGAGACCGAGCCAAAGTGGCAAGAAGCATGGAACACCGCCGAGAGCTTTCGTGCGGTGCCAGATGATCGCGAGAAATACTATGTGTTAGAGATGTTCCCGTACCCATCGGGGCGCATTCATATGGGGCATGTTCGCAACTATACCATGGGGGATGTTGTTGCGCGGTATAAATCCGCGGCTGGGTTTAACGTATTGCACCCCATGGGTTGGGATGCTTTTGGCATGCCTGCGGAAAACGCGGCGATGGAAAAGGGCGTGCATCCAGGTGATTGGACCTACCAAAACATCGCAGATATGCGCGCCCAGCTAAAACCAATGGGCCTATCTATCGACTGGACCCGTGAATTTGCCACCTGTGATCCGGAATACTATGGCCAACAGCAGGCGTTGTTCATTGATATGATGGGCAAAGATTTGGTGTATCGCAAAAACGCCGTTGTGAACTGGGATCCAGTGGATATGACCGTGCTGGCCAACGAACAGGTGGAAAACGGCCGCGGCTGGCGATCTGGTGCGTTGGTAGAGCGCAAAGAGTTGACCCAGTGGTTTTTCAAAATCTCGGCGTTTTCTGATGATCTGTTAGACAGCTTGGACAATATGGACAGCTGGCCGGAAAAAGTGCGCACCATGCAGAAAAACTGGATTGGCAAATCCACGGGCCTGCAATTCGAATTTAAAACCAATGGCGCGCCTTCCGGTTTTGAGGGGCTAGAGGTGTACACAACGCGCCCTGATACATTGTTCGGTGCGGCCTTTGCTGCGATTTCTGCGGATCACCCGCTGGCCAAACAGCTGGAAGAAAACAACCCTGAAATCGCGGCATTTAATGCGGAATGCCGCCAACTGGGCACCACAGAAGAGGCGATGGAAACCGCCGAGAAGAAGGGATTTGATACGGGTATTACTGTAACGCACCCGTTCAACGATGCATGGGAATTGCCGGTTTATATCGCCAATTTCGTCTTGATGGGCTTTGGCACTGGGGCGGTATTTGGCTGTCCTGCACATGATCAGCGTGATTTGGATTTCGCGCGCAAATATGACTTGGTGGTGACCCCTGTTGTTTGCCCCGCGGATCAAGACCCAGATACGTTTAGCATTGGCAAGAAGGCCTTTACCGAAACAGGGAACCTGATCAACTCTCGCTTCTTGGATGGGCTAAGCATCGAAGATGCCAAAACCGAGGTGATTAAACGCATCGAGGGCAAAGGCGCTGGCGCGGCCAAGACCCAATATCGCCTGCGCGATTGGGGTGTATCACGCCAACGCTACTGGGGCTGTCCGATCCCAGTGGTGCACTGTGAAAAATGTGGTGTGGTACCAGAGAAGAAGGAAAACCTGCCGATTGAATTGCCCAAAGATGTGGCATTCGACAAACCGGGTAATCCGCTGGACCGCCATGAAACGTGGCGCAATTGCGCCTGCCCATCCTGCGGTGGGGATGCTCTGCGCGAAACAGACACCATGGACACCTTTGCGGATTCTTCTTGGTATTATGCCCGTTTCACCGCGCCCAAGGCTGAAACACCTACGGATGCCAAGGAAGTCGATTACTGGATGAATGTTGATCAGTATATCGGTGGTGTTGAGCACGCCATCCTGCACCTATTGTACGCGCGCTTCTTTGCGCGGGCTATGCACGCCACGGGCCATCTGCCCAAGCGCGCAACAGAGCCGTTTAATGCGCTGTTCACCCAAGGCATGGTGTGCCACGCCACCTACCAAGATCCCGATGGCAAATGGGTGAACCCCGATGATACCCGCGCGATCGAGGGCGGTGGTTTCGAAACATTGGATGGCCGCCCGATTACGGTGGGCAAATCAATCAAGATGTCCAAATCCAAGAAAAATGTGGTGGATCCGGATGACATCATTGATCAATACGGCGCAGATACCGCGCGCTGGTTTGTGATGTCAGACAGCCCACCCGAGCGCGACGTAGAATGGACAGCATCCGGTGCCGAGGCCGCTTGGAAACACCTACAACGGGTGTGGCGCCTGTGCGTAGAGGTTCAGGAAATGGGCGAGGGCGACACCGCACAAGATGCAGCACTGGAAAAGGCCCGCCACCGCGCGATCGACGAGGTGACCAAGGGCATCGAGGGCTTTGCCTTTAATAAATCTGTGGCGGCCCTGTATCAGTACACCAACACTGTTTCTAAATCCGATGCCAGCAAGGCCGCCAAATTGGTCGCAATGCAAAGCATGGCACAGATGATGCAACCCATGACCCCGCATCTGGCCGAAGAGGTTTGGGCGGCAATGGGTGGAGAGGGCCTTGTGACAGGCGCGCCTTGGCCACAGGTTGACGAGAGCAAGCTGGTGGATGACACGGTGATCCTACCGATCCAAGTAAATGGCAAGCGGCGCGCGGAAATTGAGGTTGCGATTTCGGCCACAAAAGACCAGATTGAAAAGATGGCACTAGAGACACCCGCAGTAACCCGCATCCTAGATGGCGCCGCCCCGAAGAAGATCATCGTGGTGCCTGGCCGTATCGTAAACGTTGTTGTTTAATCGGCGCATATTCCTATTGGGGGCGCTGCCCCTGATGGGCTGTGGATTCGAGCCTGTTTATGGCGAGAAATCCTCCGCATCTGCCCTGTTGGGACAGGTAGATATTCAGGTGCAAAACAGCCGCAACAGTTTCGAATTTCGGGATCGCCTGATCGAAAGGCTGGGCCGCGGTGATGCATCAGCGCCCTATTATCTGACCTATGAATTTGGCATCACCTCTGATGATCTGGTGATCAGCGATTCTGATAATGTTACGCGCTACACGCTGAGTGGTGTAACCCGCTATAAAATCCTAGAACGCGCCAGTAATACAGTGGTGTTTACGGATAAGGTTGCCTCGAACACGGCCTATTCGGCAACCTCGGGCACCTATCAAACATCGGTTGCCGAGCGCGATGCGCATGTGCGTCTAGTCTGGGATATGGCCGAAAAAATCGCTACGCGTATTTCTATTGTAGCACCGGATTGGCCAAAATGAAGCTGGCCGGCCCCAAGGCAAATGCCTATTTCGCCAAGCCTGATCCGGCGCATCATGCAATCCTGATTTTTGGAAATGACAGCATGCGCGTGGCCCTGCGCCGCCAAGAATTGATACTGGCATTGGTGGGGAAAAACGCAGACGAGGAGATGCGCCTGACGCGGATTTCAGCGGCAGAGCTGCGCAAAGAGCCCGCCTTGGTTCTGGATGGGCTAAAGGCATCTGGGTTCTTCCCCGGCCCACGGGTGGTATTTGTCGAAGATGCCGGCGATGGGTTGACCAAGACCATTCAGGGGGCGCTGGATGATTGGTGCGAAGGTGATGCGACCTTGGTTGTGACCGCAGGTCAGCTGAATGCGCGCTCGAAATTGCGTAAGGTTTTTGAGCCGCTGAAACAGGCCATGGCGATTGGCATATATAACGACCCGCCAACCCCTGATGAGATTATACAAACAGCCCAGAAGGCAGGATTGAAGGATTTTGAACTCGAGGGCAAAAATGCATTGCTGGCCTTGGGGCGCCAATTAGACCCCGGAGATTTGCAACAAACCATCGAAAAACTGGCACTTTATAAGCTGGGCGATGATACGCCGGTCAGTGTTGCAGATATTACAGAATGCACCCCCGCTAGTATCGATGCGGGTCTTGACGAGGTCTTGCATATGGTGGCCGAGGGACGGTCTGGCGAGGTGGTTCCTGTGCTAAAACGCCTGTTTGGGCAGGGGCATAATCCCACCAGCCTATGTATCATGGCTACGCGCCACTTTCGCACATTGCACGCTGCCGCGTGTCACCCACAGGGGCCCGATACTGGGCTGGCGCGGGCCCGCCCGCCGGTTTTTGGCCCCCGCAAGGATCGCATGGTGCGCCAAGCGCGTTCTTGGGGGGGGGCGAAATTAGAAGTGGCCCTAACGGTACTGATGGATACAGATTTGGCATTGCGTTCTAGCCAAAAAGCGCCTGAATTGGCCTTGGTAGAGCGCGCGTTCATTCGATTGGCGATGTTGCGCCCCAAATAGGAGAAGTTATGTATACGATTGTTGGTGAATTGCGGTCTCGGTCTTTGCGTGTATTATGGACAGCCTTAGAGATGGATTTGGAATTTGAGCATGTTTCTGCCCCCCCTCAAAGCGAGGCCGTGCGCCGTGTAAATCCCTCTGGCAAAATCCCTGCATTGGTGGCGGATGGGCATCTGATCACAGATTCCGTGGCTATTATGACCTATCTTGCGGATCGCCATCATCAGCTAGGTTTTGCGGCCGGTACCATCGAGCGTGCGCAAATGGACAGCGTTATTCAGCTGATAAACGATGAGGTTGATGCGGTGCTATGGGCCTATTCGCGGCATAAATTTGTGCTGCCCAAAGAGAAGCGGGTGGCCGAGGTTCTGCCTGTTTTGGAATGGGAGTTACAACGCGGATTTCAATCGGTGCTGGGCAGGCTAGGAGATGGGCCGTACCTGATGGGCGAAAAATTCACAATTGCCGATATTTTGCTAACGCATTTGGGGGGCTGGGCACGCACCTATGGGTTTACGCTGCCTGCGGAATTGCAAAGCTATTGCAAAACGCAAATCCAACGTCCTGCCTACAAAGAGATGTTTCGCCGCGCCGCCGAATTAGAGGCCAAATAGTCAATTGCCCCCTGCGCCGCCCAGCGGCCGGTTGCCAAACATCCGCTGATCAAATAGCCCCCTGTAGGGGCCTCCCAATCAAGCATTTCGCCTGCGCAGAATACCCCTGCGCATTGGTGTAACATAAGATCTGTGTTCAGCGCCGATTGCATTACACCCCCAGCGGTGGAAATGGCCTCGTCTATCGGGCGTGGGCCAAGATGTGCCAATGGCAGATTTTTGATTAATGTGGGAATTTCACTCTGCGTCACTTTGGGGGTGCATTCATGAAACAGCGCGATTTTAGCCGCTGGTAGGCGCAAGGATTTCCGCAGGATATTTGATAGGCTGTTTTTGGGGTTGGCCCGTAACAGCCGCGCCTGAAGTTGCTGTTGGGATGTGTCTGGCATGAGATCAACAATCAGTGGTGCACCTTCGCGCAAACGGGCGCTAAGCGCATAAACCGCACTACCTTCGATGCCATTTCGTCCGATAACGAATTCGCCGCGCACGCGGTCGGGGCCTGCGCTTAGGGTTGCTGGTTTTATGGGCTGACCGAAATGTTTTTGCATATGAACAGACCAGTTGACCTGAAATCCCATATTGGCGGGCCGAAAGGGGGCGATATCCACGCCCTTGTTGCCTAGAATTTCCGCCCAAGTACCGCGGGCACCCAGTCGCCGCCAGCTGGCGCCACCAAGGGCCAGAACGGTGGCGCGGGCGGTGATTTCCTGGGGGCCATCGGGGGTATTAAAATGGTTTACCCGATCAGAAAACCCCACCCATTCCCAACGTGTGTGCAGAGATACACGCGCCGCATTTAGGCGCTGAAGCCAGTTGCGCAACAGGGGAGAGGCCTTCATCACGGTAGGGAATACCCGCCCTGAACTGCCGGTAAATATCTCTTGGTCCAGCGCGCGCGCCCAATTGCAGACATCGCGATTGCTAAAGTCCCGAAGCATTGGGCGTAACCAGATTTGGGATGCACCAAAGGCCGCGCAGAATTGATCGAAGGGTTCGTCTTTGGTGATGTTCAGCCCAGATTTACCCGCCATCAAAAACTTGCGTCCCATAGAGGGCATGGCGTCTACCAATGTAACCGACAGCCCAGCATCGGCGGCGCGGTGGGCAGCCATCAGCCCCGCAGGGCCTGCGCCAATAACACACAGATCGATCACTTTGGCTTACTGGGCTGTTTGAATTCCACGACCTGATGCGGATAGGGGATTTCGATATTGTTGTCCTTCAGCGCATTCCAGATCAGGAACAAAACGTCTGATGTGTATTTGTTTTTGCCGTCATCTATACCGTTGACCCAAAACTCTACGCAGAAATCAATGCCGCTGTCGCCAAAGCCGCGCAGCTCGCAATCCGGGGGTTCTGGAGTTTGTAAAACATCCGGATGCGCCGATACAGCCTGTTGGATTATATCAGGTATAAGGTTGATATCCGTATCATAGGACACAGAGAAGTTTGCCTCATATCTATTACCTGATCCAGCGTCTGAATAATTGGTGATCCGTGTGGTGATGAAATCCTCGTTGGGCACCACAATCCATTTGCCATCAAAGGTTTCAAGGATTGTTGCGCGCGACATCATTTTTACGATGGTACCAGCCTCGCCGCCATCCAATTCAACGAAATCACCAATGGTGGCCTGACCTTCTAGTAGTAAGATAATGCCCGAGATGAAGTTGGATGCTATTTTTTGCAAACCAAACCCAAGCCCCAAACCGATAGCCCCACCAAATACCGCAAGACCAGACAGCGGTATGCCCATAATGTTAAGCAATAGGAAGAAACAAGTGGCGAAAATCAAAAGTTCGGCCGCCTTGCTGGCCAAGGCGCGCACCGGCTTTTTCATTTCTTTTTGGGATTCAATCAGCGTCGCACTCTGGGTGTTTGACCAGCTGCCCAGCCAGAACAGAAAACCGCCGAAAATTAGGCCTGACACAACATCCATCAACGAAAACCCGATGCTGCCGATCGCAACACGCGTATTGATCAGCCATTCGGATGCCAGTGGCCATAACCCCAGCGTATACAATAGCGCAATAGGCAACAGGGCGTATTTGGCGATCAGTCGGGGCAGGGGCGCATAGATGATTTTGGTGGCCAAGATCCATGTGGCAAGAAGGATGCATAGACGTTTTCCAAGGCCGATAACCTCGCTTGCGCCAAATGTATTTGCGGCAATTTGCTCGGCGGTGCCCAGCATCGCATAGCACAACAGAGGCAATAGAAGTGGCAGAAATTGCCGTGCAAATACGCGCACCTTTGATAGCAGGGTTTCGCTGCTCTCTGGTGGCGTTAACCAAGGGGTTAATATGCGCGATAATATTTTAGAGATGTAAAAGGCCAGACCAAAGGCAATTAGGATCATAGCCGCCTGCCCCCAAGCGGCGATGCTCAATAGCCAAGAGATAGCAGTGTCAAAGCCGGCTTCTGCGTATGCGATATAGCGTTCCATGGCCAATGCCCCCAAAATATTCAAACCATACCATAGGTAGTATGGCTGGGGTTAATCAACCCACTTGGCCTTGGAACTGGCGAATTACCTGTTCGTATGTGGCGCGTTTGAAGGGTACAATGCGATCCAACAGCTCTGCCGAAGGCATCCAGCACCATTGTGAGAATTCGGGCTCTTTGGTGTGTATATTGATTTGCGAATCCTCGCCGATAAACCGCATCAGGAACCAGCGCTGTTTCTGCCCGCGGTAGCGGCCCTTCCACAGCTTTGGTATCAGATGGTGGGGTAAATCGTAGGGGATCCAGTCCTCGGTTTCGGCCATCACTGTTACGGCATCAGATGGGATGCCGGTTTCTTCTTCTAGCTCGCGGAGTGCCGCGGCGCGGGGGTCTTCGCCCTTTTCCACGCCACCTTGGGGCATTTGCCATGCATCGGGATAACCATCCAGCCGCTGGGCAGCGAATATGCCCCCCTGTTGATTACACAGCATAATGCCAACACAGGGGCGATAGGGTAGATTTTGGATTTCTTCTTCGGTCATCTTAGTTCTGATCCAAGGCTGTTAGGCCCTTTAGAATGTCCAAGGCATAGGCCAGTTGGTAGTCCTGCTCGCGCAGTTTTGCGGTTTCTTCTTGGGCCAGTTGCTCTGCCTTTAGCTGTTCTTTTTCTGCATCAGATAGGCTGTCGTTAGACAAAGAGCCCGCCAAATCGGCCTCGAATCGGCGGTTTTGTTCTGCCTCTTCTTCTTCCGTTAGTTCGACGGGGGGGCGTTGATTTACTAGGATATCGGGTGAAACGCCAAGTGCCTGAATAGAGCGCCCAGAAGGGGTGTAGTAGCGCGCGGTGGTCAGACGGATTGCACCCTCTGCCTGAAGTGGCATAACGGTTTGCACCGAGCCCTTGCCAAAGGTGCGCGTACCTACAACGATTGCGCGGCGGTGATCCTGCAATGCACCAGCTACGATTTCAGATGCGGATGCAGAGCCACCGTTCACCAAGATCACCACAGGTTTGCCCTCGGTCAAATCACCTGGTGTTGCATTATAGTGTTCGGCACTGCCGTTTTGGCGGCCACGGGTGGATACGATCTCGCCCTTTTCTAGGAATGCATCAGATACGCGGATCGCTTGGTTCAATAGGCCACCGGGGTTATTGCGCAAATCAATAATGAACCCATTCACCGCATCCATGCCGCCAGCCTCTTTGACCTTTTCTTTCAGGCCTTCTTCTAGGTTGCGATAAGTCTGATCGGTAAACGAGGATACCCGCAGAACCACTGTTTCAGATTCAATGCGCGCACGTACGGCGCGAATTTTGATGGTTTCGCGCACGATGGTTAGATCAAATGGCTCGTCAACGCCCTCGCGTGCGATGGTAATAACGATCTCTGAGCCAACCGGCCCGCGCATTTTTTCAACGGATTCGTCCAATGTCTGACCAAGGGTGGTAACCCCGTCGACCTTGGTTATGAAATCCCCAGCCTCTACACCAGCGTTGGCCGCAGGGGTATCATCAATGGGGGATACCACCTTTACATAGCCTTGTTCTTGGGTCACCTCGATGCCCAGCCCGCCAAATTCACCGCGGGTATGCACCTGCATTGATTCGAAATCTTCTGGGGGCAAATAGCTGGAATGCGGGTCAAGCGAGCGGAGCATGCCGCTGATGGCGCTTTCGATTAGTTTCTCTTCGTCGACCTCTTCCACGTAGGCAGAGCGAATGCGCTCGAAAATATCACCAAAAAGATCAAGGTGCTCGTAGGTGGATTTGATGCGCTGGGTTTCTTGGGCTATTAGGGGACCCGTAAGTTGCGATGTGATGATCACACCCGCAAATGCGCCACCGATGGCTGCTGAGATAAACTTGTTCATTACGCGTCCTAACCTTTGCTTCCTTTGAACCAGTGGATCGGATCAACTGGCTTTTTGTTCTTGCGGATTTCCAAATACAGCGTCTCTTGCGCTAATGTGTCACCCGCCTGTGTTACTTCTAATAACAGATCTCCAATTTCTAACGCTTTTCCGCCAATGATGCCAATAGGATCATCTTTGTTTACGATGTCACCTGCCGAGACATAGCTCTGGCCCAGACCTGCTAGAATTATAAGATACTCTGGATCTGGCTCTAGAATAATAACATTTCCGTAATCTAAAAACGGGCCAGAGTAGCGCACCGTTGATTGCCACGGTGCTTTCACCAACGAAAGAGGTGCCGCAGCCAGTAACAAGCCCGGGCGCGCCAGACCTGCGGCGTCTTTTTCATCGAATTGGCGCAAAACGGTGCTGTTGGCAGGGAATAACAGCTGATCACGCACCACACCGAAAGAGGCAATAGAGGTTGCCTCTACGGGTAGGTTTGAATCAGACAGAGATTGCGCAAATGCGTTTAGGCTCTTGCTGTTTTGTACAAGCTTCGCCAGCATTTGTGGATCGTCAACCAATCGGCGCGGTAGTTCTCCGCGCTGGGCGATGGCCTTGCTTAGGTCAACGCGGGCTGCATTTAGGCCAGCCAACCCAGTGGCGATATCATCTAGTGCCGTTTGTTGGGCGGTTTGTACCGCGTGAAGTTCGGCGATCTCGGCGCGCAAATTTTCGGCCTGAGCTTGCAAACCCGGTGTGATTTCAGACAGCATCATACCAGAGCGCGCCGTGCCAACCGGGCCTGTTGGGTGGATCAATAACAGGGGCGTTGTGGCGCGTTCCAATGTTTGCAACACCCCCAAGAGGCGGCTGATTTGATCGCGTCGGCGTTCAAACTCTAGGCGCAGGCTTCGCTCGCGGATGGTAACCCCGCGATAGCCCGTGCGCATGGCCAGTAGGCCCGCTTCATAGGCCTGAATAGTATTGGTCAGGGCCGATACGCGATCCTTGGCAGTTTCTGCCTCGCTGAGCTGTTTTGCGGCTGTGGCAAGGGTAAAGGATGCCTGTTGCACCTCGTCAACGGCATCAGCTAGCGCCGTAGGTGCAGCAAGAGCCAACGCAACAATACATCCTAACGATTGCGCCAGATACCTCACGTGAGCAACGATTTCCCGGTCATTTCTGGCGGAGAGGTTAGCCCCATCAACTCTAACAGACTTGGGGCTAGATCGGCCAATCGGCCACCATCGCGCAGACCCGCGCCCTCTGGGCCACCCACCAAAATCACCGGTACAGGATTGGTGGTATGGGCGGTATGGGGTCCGCCTGTTTCTGGATCGATCATGGTTTCACAATTGCCATGATCCGCGCAAATTAGCATCGCACCTCCCTTGGCATTTACCTTCTCGACCACCTGTGCCACACCCGCATCGACCGCACTACAGGCGGCCATGGCGGCCGCTAGATCACCCGTGTGGCCCACCATATCTGGGTTGGCATAGTTCACAACGATCAGATCATATTCGTCGCTATCAATAGCCGCCAGTAGGTTTTCGGTAACCTCTTCAGATGACATCTCGGGCTGAAGATCATAAGTGGCCACCTTGGGGCTGGGTGCTAGGTAGCGTACTTCGTCAGCGGCGGGTACCTCGACGCCACCGTTCAAGAAGAAAGTCACGTGAGGGTATTTTTCGGTCTCAGCAATGCGAAATTGTTTCTTGCCCTGTGCCGCAACCCATGCGCCAAGCGTGTTGGTGATCTTTTCTTTTGGGAATACGCAATCCATATAGGTGCCATGGCGATCAGAATATTGTGCAAATCCCGATAGGATTGCCAAACTGGGGCGCGGGCCGGTTTCAAACCCATCGAAATCAGGGTCGCCAATGGCAGCCAAGATCTCGCGGGCGCGATCGGCGCGGAAGTTCAAAAACAACAGCCCATCGCCATCCTTGATGCCCTGATAATCACCCAAAACGGTCGGAGGGATAAACTCATCGGTAACATCCTCTGCATAGGCTGCGTTGATCACCGCCTCTGCGGTATCGCTGCGTGGGCCTGTAGCATTCACCACTGCACCATAGGCCTGCGCAACACGATCCCAGCGGTTATCGCGATCCAATGCAAAATATCGCCCAGACAGGCTGGCGACAGAAACGCGCTCACCTAACACCGCTTCCAAATCTTTTAAATATCCAAGAGCGGATTTCGGCGCCACATCCCGACCGTCGCCAAATAAATGCAGCTTTACCTCTAGCCCAGCATCCGACAGGGCGCGCGCGGCGGCGATCATGTGGTCGATATGGCTGTGTACACCGCCATCGGATAACACCCCGCACAGATGCGCCACACCATTTGAATCCCTTAGCGCATCGACAAAGCGGGTTATGGCCGGCAGGGTCGCAAACTCGCCGCGCTCAATCGCGCCCTCGATTTTGCGTAGATCCATTTCTACCACGCGCCCGGCACCGATGTTCATATGCCCGACCTCGGAATTACCCATCTGCCCATTTGGCAACCCTACATCAGGGCCATAGGTGATCAAGGTAGATGCAGGGTTTTCGGCCATCAGCCGATCAAAGCAGGGGGTTGATGCAAGCGCTACGGCGTTGCCCTTGGTTTCGGGGCGAAGGCCCCAACCATCAAGAATGCACAGTACGGTTGGTTTCAGTTGGGTCATGATAAGTCCTTTGTTAGGCAATTTGTAAGACGCCTAGCCCCGAGGATCAACAACTCACTCGGTTAGAATAGCACTTACTTTCAATGCGCGTGTCGTACTGCCGTCAACTTTTAGCTGGCCGCTCATAAAAGCCATGGTGGGGTTTTGCGTCCCTGCCAATATTTTTTCGAAAACAGCCTGTGTCGCAGATAGTGTAACGTCGGCCACTTCATCGCCAAGGCGTGCGCCCTCTTCGCTGAGGATAATTGCGCATTGGTCGGTGACATCCAATTTAGCGGTGCCTTGAATTTGGCCTTTGGCTTTTTCATTTAGTATCTGCAAAAACTCTGTGAACTCGATCATTATTTGCTCCTATTTCGATGGGATAGGGCTAGCATAGGGGCGAGATGGATCAAGTTTGCCGTAGCGTTCAAACGCGATGATAGGGGCCGCCGGACAGTATATTTGCGCCTCGGTATAGTTGCTCTGCAATCATCACGCGCACCAGCATATGTGGCCAAACCATTTTGCCAAAAGATAGGCTAAAATCCGCCTCGGCACGAAGGGCAGGATCGATGCCATCGGCACCACCTATAATCAGAGCGATATCCCCCTGACCTTGGTCGCGCCATTTGCCTAGATGATTTGCAAACTCGGGCGAGCTTAGCACCTTGCCGCGCTCGTCCATACAAACCAACAGAGCCCCTTTGGGCATTGCACGGCGCAGCAGATCTGCCTCGGCAGCCATGCCACCACCCTTTTTTGCCTCGACTTCGTGAATTTTCAGAGGACCCAGCCCGATATTGCGGCCGGTTTTATCAAAACGGGCGCGGTAATCATCGATCAGTGTGTATTCAGGGCCATTTCGCAAACGGCCAACAACGCACAGATGAACGCGCATCTATGCGTTTGTTGAGTCCGCAGATTCTGTCAGCCACATTTTTTCGAGCTGATAGAATTCCCGAACCTCGGGGCGGAAAATATGGACGATAATATCGCCCGCATCCAACAACACCCAATCGCCGGCACCCTTGCCCTCGATTGTGGCAACCTTGCCGGTTACATCCTTGATGCGCGTATGCAGGTTCTCTGCCAATGCGCTGACTTGGCGTGCGGAACGGCCAGATGCCACGACCATGTGGTCGGCCATGGACGATTTGCCCTTAAGGTCGATGGTTATGATATCTTCGGCCTTATTATCTTGAAGAGAGTTCAGCACCAAATCCAACAAGCTCATGCTTGGTATATTTGAATTATTTGCAGCGTTTGCCGCATCAACAGTTCTAGCCAGAACCGTATCCTCCGTAAAAACACACCGTTCCTTGGTGCTAAGGTGAATTGAGATTAGCACCCCGCGCAGGGAGGGGCAAGGGCCGTTAGGGTGCGGGATTATTCCCGCACAAGTTTTTCATAGCTTTCTGCGATGTCGCGCGCCATTGCACCCACCTCGAAGTTATAATCGCCAATTTGGCCCACGGGCGTTACCTCGGCGGCGGTACCAGTTAGCCAGCATTGCTCGAATCCTTCTAGCTCTTCTGGCATGATGTGGCGCTCATTCACGGTGATGCCCTTGCGTTCCAACATCTTGATGGTGGTCTGGCGTGTAATCCCATTTAGGAAACAATCGGGTTTCGGGGTGTGAACCTCTCCGTCCTTAACAAAGAACATATTGGCGCCGGTAGCCTCTGCCACGTAGCCGCGGTGATCAAACATCATCGCATCCGAGCATCCCTTGGCTTCGGCTTGGTGTTTGGCCATGGTACAAATCATGTACAGGCCAGATGCCTTGGCGAAACAGGGGATGGTTTCTGGGCTTGGGCGTTTCCATTTGGAAATATCCAGCTTTGCGCCTTTCATTTTTGCATCACCATAATAGGCGCCCCACTCCCATGCGGCCACAGCCATGCGCACAGGGTTAGATGCGGATGCGACACCCATGTCCTGGCCAGATCCGCGCCATGCCAATACGCGCACATAGGCATCAACCAGATTGTTGGCTTTCATAACCTCGTACTTGGCGGCTTCGATTTCATCAACGGTGTAGGGAATTGGGATGTCTAGCTCGTTTCCAGAGAACAGCAGGCGCTCTGAATGCAGGCGGCTTTCGAAAATTTTTCCGTTATAGGCGCGCTCGCCTTCAAAGACAGAAGAGGCATAGTGCATCGCATGTGTCAACAGGTGCACATTAGCATCGCGCCAGTCGACCAGCTGTCCATCCATCCAAATTTTACCGTCGCGATTATCGTAGCTGTCAGCCATCGGAATTCCCCTTCACGTTAAATTGTTTCGAAATTAGTGCCGAAACGGACACATTATTGCGATAAACCTTCAATCGACTAACAATTGATTCTTGGAAAGTCAATATTGCTGACGTATTATAAGGAAACTGCAGGGGCTACCAAATGAACGACAGTCTATTGAACCGATCCCGAAAGCGCGACGCGCTGTTGTTTCTGACAGATGATCAGCTGCTTCAGGGGATCGAACTGATGTATTTCGCCTACAAGGGCTTTACCTCTGATCCTGATAAGATTTTGCAGAACCATACCTATGGGCGGGCACATCACCGTGCCATTCATTTTATCAACCGCCACAAGGGTTTAAAGGTAAATGACTTGTTGGATATTTTGGGGATAACGAAACAGTCTCTGAATCGCGTTTTGCGCCAGCTGGTCGATGATGGGTTGGTCGAAAGCCGCGTTGGCGTCAAGGACAAGCGCGAGCGAAATCTCTACCTTACCGAGGCGGGGACAGCGCTGGATCGCGAATTGTCAGATGCCCAGCGCGCCCGCATGCGCAAGGCCTATCGCGCGGCTGGCCCCGATGCGGTACAGGGCTTTCGCATTGTTCTAGAACAAATAATGGACAATGAGACCTTGCATCACCTACGCCGTTTAGAGAAAGATCGTACAAATGATTGATTCTGATGCCCATATTCTAATCGTCGATGATGATGAACGTATTCGAGGATTGCTAAAGCAATTTTTAAATCGCAACGGCTTTTTCGTATCTGCCGCGCGCGATGCCGCCCATGCCCGCCGCCTGTTGTTGGGATTGGAATTTGATCTGATTGTATTGGATGTGATGATGCCAGGCGAAGATGGGTTAACCCTGACCCGCAGTCTACGCGAAACGCTTTCGACACCCATTTTGCTGTTAACGGCCAAGGGCGAGGCCAGCGAGCGTATTTTGGGATTGGAATCCGGTGCGGATGATTATCTAGCGAAACCGTTCGAGCCAAAAGAATTGGTGTTGCGCATAAATTCAATTCTGCGCCGCGTGCCCAAAGAGGACAGCGGCGTTACCCCACCAAAAACCATGCAGATGGGCTCGGTACGTTATGATCTAACCCGCGGAGAGCTGTGGCACGATGATGCACCGGTCAAGCTAACGGCAACGGAATCCGCCCTGATGCGGATTTTCTCGGCTAATGCGCATCAGCCCGTAAGCCGTGCCAAGCTGGTAGAGGATCTGGCACGCAATGGTGTGCAAAGCCAAGAGCGCGCGGTAGATGTGCAGATCACCCGCCTTAGACGCAAGTTAGAAACAGACCCAAAGGTGCCGCGCTATCTGCAAACTGTGCGCGGGGCTGGTTACATGCTGGCACCTGATTGATGACAATTTATCTGACGCATTCAGATTGTTTGGAACACGTAACCCCGAGTGGCCATCCAGAACAGGTGGCGCGGTTACGGGCGATCAATCAGCGCCTCGATAGGCCTGAATTTGATAGGTTACACCGCATCGATGCGCCCCTAGGTACCAAGCAGTTGGTCAGCCTTGCACATCCGGCGCAGTATTTTGACCGGATTCAGGCCGCATGCCCTGCAACGGGGGTCGTTTCTTTGGATGGGGACACCCATGTAATGAACGCCAGCTTTAATGCGGCCCTGCGCGGTGTTGGCGCGATTTGCCATGCAGTAGATTTGATCCTACAGGCAAAAGACACCAACGCCTTTTGTGCTACTCGCCCGCCCGGGCATCACGCCGAGGCTGAAACACCCATGGGGTTTTGTCTGTTTGGTACCGCCGCCATCGGGGCGAAATATGCACTGAAGCAGGCCGGTATAAACCGCGTGGCCGTAGTTGACTTTGATGTGCACCATGGAAACGGCACCCAAGATTTGGTCTGGAATGACCCTGAAATCATACTGGTAACATCACAAGAGATGCCGCTGTGGCCCGGCACCGGTGATGCAACGGAACGCGGGGCGCATGAAAATGTGATCAACATCCCGCTATCTGCCGGTGCCAGTGGCGCGGATTTGATGGATCACTATCACCAGAATGCCTTGCCTGCACTTGTCGCCCATGCGCCGGATTTGCTGATTATTTCCGCAGGTTTTGATGCCCACTGCGCCGATCCACTGGCGGGGCTTGCCTTTACGACCGCGGATTATACCGAAATCACCAAGATGCTGTGCGATTTCGCGGATCAGCACTGTCATGGCCGCGTTGTCTCGACACTGGAGGGTGGATATGATTTAGACGCATTGGCGGACAGTGTTGCCGCCCATGTTAGCGTATTGATGGAGCATTCAAGATGAGCACAAAACCGGTATCAGAGTTAAACTTCGAGGATGCATTGGCTGAGCTGGAACAAGTGGTCACCAGCCTAGAAGGCAGTCAGGTGGCGCTGGATGATAGTATCAAATTATACGAGCGCGGTGCGGCCCTGCGTGCCCATTGCGAGGCAAAGCTGAAAGAGGCCGAGGAAAAAGTCGCCCAAATCACTTTTGGGGCAGATGGGCAACCCAATGGGTTGAAGCCCGTCGAGGACTAGGGCCTGTGGTTTCAGATTTCAAACTGCTGTTGCAGTCCCATGTCGATCAGGTTGAGGCAGAACTGAAAGCCCGCTTGGCGCTACAAGGCGTGCCTTTGGTTGCCCCCATGAGCCATGCGGTGCTGAATGGCGGCAAACGATTGCGCGCCTTTCTGGCGATGCAATCATGTGGGCTGTATGATCTACACCCCGATGTTGGGGTGCGGGCGGGTATGGCGATTGAATGCATGCATGCATATTCGTTGGTGCATGATGATCTGCCTTGTATGGATGATGATGACCTGCGCCGTGGTCAGCCCACTGTTCATGTGAAATGGGATGAGGCCACGGCCGTATTGGTCGGAGATGCATTGCAGAGCCTGAGCTTTGAAGCCCTGTCCGAGGTTGATGTAGCCCCGAGGAATGTTTTAGCGGCTGTGCGTGCGCTGGCCGTTGCCGCAGGTGCGCGGGGCATGGTGCTGGGCCAAGTTCAGGATATTCAGGCCGAAACCAGCCCTGTCCCGTTGGATCTGGCGCAAATATCGGAATTGCAATCCAACAAAACCGGTGCCCTGATCGAATGGTCGGCCTGTGTGGGTGCGGTATTGGCAGGGCATGATCAAAGTGCGCTGCGCACCTATGCGCGGGCGATTGGGGTGGCATTTCAGATCCAAGATGATGTGATTGATGTAGAGGGAGATGCCCAAACCGCAGGTAAGAAATTGCAAAAAGATGCGGATGCGGGCAAGGCAACCTTTGTTTCATTGCTGGGCTTGGAAAACGCCAAACTGCGTGCCAAAGAATTGGTAGAACAGGCGCAGGATGCGCTGGCGCCTTTTGGCGGGCGCGGAGATCCTTTGCGACATGCTGCGCAGTTTATCATTACCCGCAAGATGTGATATAAGACATTAGAATTATTAAAAGGTGCGCCAACGTGAACGCCAGCCGACCCAATACCCCGCTCCTTGATCAGGTTCAATCCCCCGAGGATATGAAACAGTTTTCCGATGCACAGCTGTGTCAATTGGCCGATGAGTTGCGCCAAGAAACGATTTCTGTGGTTGCAGATACCGGCGGCCATCTAGGCGCGGGGCTGGGCGTGGTAGAGTTGACCACCGCCATACACGCGGTGTTCGATACGCCCAAGGATCGGCTGATCTGGGATGTAAGCCACCAATGCTATCCACATAAAATTTTGACCGGTCGGCGCGATCAAATGCGCACCATTCGCCAAGGCGGCGGTCTGTCAGGATTTACCAAACGCAACGAAAGCCCCTTTGACCCATTTGGCGCGGCGCACAGCTCTACCTCTATTTCGGCGGCGCTGGGGTTTGCGGTGGCGCGGGATCTGGGCGGCGCCCCGGAACACGGGCTAGGTGATGCGATTGCGGTGATCGGCGATGGGGCCTTGTCGGGTGGTATGGCCTACGAGGCAATGAACAATGCGGGGCATCTGGGAAAACGTCTGATCGTGGTATTAAATGACAATGATATGTCTATTGCGCCACCAGTTGGCGCCATGTCTAGCTATCTGTCGCGTCTTTATGCGGGCGAGCCGTTCCAAGAGTTAAAGGCCGCGGCCAAGGGTGCGGTATCGCTGTTGCCCGAGCCATTTCAAGATGGAGCCAAGCGTGCCCGCGATATGCTAAAGCATATGACCGTGGGGGGCACCCTATTTGAACAGCTAGGCTTTTCATATGTTGGCCCAATTGATGGCCACGATATGGAACAATTGCTTAATGTCCTACGCACTGTAAAAACCCGCGCACAAGGCCCGATTCTGATCCATGCCATCACCCAAAAAGGCAAGGGCTATGCCCCGGCTGAAAGCTCGGCCGATAAATATCACGGCGTTAGCAAATTTGATGTGATCTCGGGCAAACAGCACAAGGCGCCGTCGAATGCGCCCAGCTATACCTCGATCTTCGCCCAAAGCCTGATCAAAGCGGCCGAGAAGGACACCAAAATTACCGCCGTTACCGCCGCAATGCCCGATGGCACTGGGCTTGACCTATTTGCAGAGCGATTCCCCAACCGCTGTTTTGATGTGGGTATAGCAGAGCAACATGCGGTTACGTTTTGTGGCGGCATGGCGGCAGGCGGGCTAAAGCCCTTTTGCGCGCTATATTCCACATTCTTGCAACGGGGCTATGATCAGATTGTCCATGATGTTGCAATTCAGCGCCTGCCGGTACGCTTTGCCATTGATCGCGCAGGGTTGGTGGGGGCCGATGGCGCTACACATGCGGGCAGTTTCGACATCGCGTTTTTGGCCAACCTGCCGGGGTTTGTCGTCATGGCCGCGGCTGATGAGGCGGAATTGGTGCATATGGTGGCAACCGCTGTTGCGCTTGATGACAGGCCCAGCGCGTTCCGTTTCCCTCGCGGATCAGGGACAGGCGTGGATATCCCCGACAAGGGTAGCGTGTTGGAAATCGGCAAGGGCCGTATGATTGCCAAGGGCAGCAAGGTTGCAATCCTCTCCTTTGGTGCGCGTCTCTCTGAGGTCGAGAAGGCCTGCGAGCACCTAGGCGCCAAAGGGATCACCCCGACGATCGCCGACGCGCGTTTTGCCAAACCGCTTGATCGGGACATGATCCTACAACTGGCCGCAGATCACGAGGCGCTGATCACCGTGGAAGAGGGCGCCGTGGGTGGCTTTGGTAGCCATGTCATGCAATTGCTCTCGGATGAGGGCGTTTTCGATCACGGTCTTAAATTCCGCTCTATGGTTTTCCCCGATACGTTTATCGATCAGGATAGCCCTGCAAAAATGTATGCCGCCGCCGCCATGAACGCCGATGATATCGAGGCCAAGGTTTTGGATGTACTGGGGGTTGGGCAGATTAATGCGCGCGCCAATTAGGGGCGCGTGAACTCGGCCACCAATTCCACATGCGGGTTGAATAAGAACTGATCGACCACCTGAACCCAATTCAGGCTGTAGCCCGCATCCACCAACACCCTTGCGTCCCGTGCGAAGGTTGCGGGATTGCAGGATACAAAAGCAATCTTGGCCACATCAGATTTGGCCAGCTCTTTGGTTTGGGCCAATGCGCCAGCGCGGGGCGGATCAATGACAACGGCATCAGTTTTGCACAACTCTTCGGCCAAAACCGCGCGGCGAAACAAATCGCGGGTGTGCGTGGTGATATCGCGCAGACCATTTGATCCCCGCCATGCCTGATCAAGCGCGCCCATCATGGCGGCGTCGCCCTCATAGGCCACAACGGTTGCCATGCGTGCCAGCGGAATAGCAAATGTTCCACAACCGGCAAAGAGATCTACCACCTGTTTGGCATCACCGACAATTTTTGCCACAATAGATTGTAGCTGTTGCTCGCCCAGCTTGGTCGCCTGAAGAAATGAGCCCGCGGGCGGGAATACCGCCACCCCAGCAAAGGTTTGGCGCGGGGGATCGGATTGCACCGCAATCTCGCCATTCCATGCAAGGCGGATGATATTCGCGCGGCCTGCGATCTGTGCCAGTTTTGAAATCTGCGGTGCATCCAGCTCTTTGCCGTTTTCTATGCTTAGATCCATGCCATTATCTGCCAGTGTCACGGCCACGCGTAGCGCGGCCTTGCGCGATGCGCCTAAGATCGCGATTTCGATCAATGCAGGAAACAGCGCTAAAATTTCTGGAGCGATGACCGCACATTCAGTGATCTCGATGATGTTATCTGACCCACGGCCATAAAACCCAACCATTGCGCCCTTTTTGGTGCGCTTTACGCTTAGCGTGGCGCGGCGTCTGCTGTGTAGGTTTACCACATCCGAAATGCGCACCTCTGGGTGCAGATTGACCGCAGATAGCGCATCTTTGGTTTTTTGCAATTTCCAATCTGCCTGCACCTGTGCGGTGGTATGCTGCATTGTGCACCCGCCACAGGATTTATAGTGGCGGCACACGGGCTTTATGCGTGCGGGGCTGGGGGTGATGATTTTTGGGGTATCCATGCGCCCGTTAGATATGTCGCCAGAAACAATCTCGCCGGGTAGGGCATAGGGCACATAGATTTCTGCGCCGCCATCACGGGCAATGCCATCGCCCAAGGCACCCAGTTTTTCGATCGTTACTTCTCTCATTTTGCGGGCTCCTTTTGGCTGGCAACCTGCGCGGTTTGCCAGCTTGTTTGGCCGCTGACAAGGGGGCTAGCCCAAATCCGCGAATGCGATCATCAGAACCGATAGAACCAGCAGAGCGGCCATTGTCCAATTAAACACATCCGCACGTCGCTTGGTGGTCAGCCAGCGCTGCATGTAGGTGCCGAAATAGGCCCAGCCAGAGGCCGAAGAAAACCCGACAAACACAAAACAGGCGGCCATGATCATGGCGGTGATCGCAGGGCGGCTGGGATCAGCAAACTGGCTGGATATGCCAATTGCCATGACCCAGCCCTTGGGATTAATCCATTGAAAGGAGGCTGATTCAATCAGTGTAAAGGGGCGGGCCTCTTTGGCCTGTGCATTAGGCTGGCCAGCGGTGGCAATGCGCCACGACATCCACAATAACACCACCGCGCCCAGTATCCTCAGCCCTTCGCGCAGGACAATGCTCTGCTGGAACAGGTTGCCAAGGCCCAATGCAATGCAAAACACCATGATCGGGAAGCCAATACCAATACCAGCAACATGGGGGAATGTTGCGCGAAAGCCAAAGCGCGCGGCCGAATTGGCAACCAAAGTATTATTTGGCCCCGGTGTCCAGCCGGCCACCAATGCGATACCCATCAAGGAGATTAGCTCTGCGATAGTCATGTTAGTAGGGCCTCTTTGCTAAGTGAAAAATCTGAGTAAATCCAACGCTCTTCCAGTTCCGCAAGGCGCGCACCAATTTCAGGCCCGCGCAGATCGCGACCAAGATCAGCCGCGCGCACAGGAAAGCGCCGCTGATGCGCAGCGCCCAATTCTATGGCGGCCATGTAATCGGGTGCCGGCGGGGTCTCGGTCATTGCAGACAGGGCCAAATAATAGGCTCGCGCCAATGACCGGCCAAGAATATAACCAGCGCGCGGCGGGGCATATCCGATTGCGGTGGCGGTGCGCAATTGATCCAGCATGCGGTTTTCTGCTTTGGATAGGCACAGAGATTTTTGAATATCTTCGCCCCCCAGAACAAACAATCGCGCCAGCCAATGGGCGGGGTGGCCCGCCTCTAAATGCACCAGTGGTGCGATAAATTTAGCGGTGCCGCCCGTTAGAATGGCGGGCAACAGGCCGATTGTCTGCATGGTGGCCAGCGCGGGGCTAGGGTCTGGAGCGGCCAATAGCTTGCGCATCTCGTGGCCGATGCGCTCTTTGGATAGGGTTGAAATACCCTCAATCCCGCGGTGACAGGCATCCAAAGACACGGAGTCAAAGCCCTGTTCAGGATCAGCATAATAGGCGTGAAACCTAAAATAGCGCAGGATGCGCAGGTAATCCTCGCGTATGCGATTCATCGCCGTACCAATGAAGCGAATGCGCCGTGATGTGATATCGCCAAGGCCATTCAAAGGGTCAAACAACGCCCCATCTGCATCAACATAGAGCGCGTTCATGGTGAAATCGCGGCGGCGTGCATCCTCGATCATATCGGTGGAAAACGCTACGGTTGCGCGGCGCCCATCGGTGGCGACATCTTTGCGAAAGGTGGTAATTTCGAAGGGTTGATCATCTACCAGCACAGTGATGGTGCCGTGATCTAGACCTGTGGGGATGGTTTTGAAACCCGCATCACGGCAATATTTATCAACATCCAAAGGCAATGTAGCGGTGGCGATGTCTATGTCTGAAATTGGAATATTCAGAAGGCTGTTGCGCACACAGCCGCCTACGAAATAAGGCTCGACGCCGCGCACCCGCAGGGCCTGTATCAGTTTTTGCACCGATGGGTTTTGTAGCCATTGAAACTCAAGCATTTTGTGCCTCATGCAATAGCTCAGAAAATTGGCGCAACATGCGTGCTGTGGCACCCCAAATATAATAGGGCCCATAGGGAAGTGCGTAATATTGGCGGGTTATACCCTGCCAACTGCGATTTTGAATCGCATAGTTTTCAAAATCCAACACATGCGTTAGCGGTACTCTGAAAGCCTCGGCGACCTCGGATGGTTCTGGGGTGGGGGTGAAGCCATCATCGATCAGCGCCACTACAGGGGTTACAGAAAACCCAGTGACCGTTTCATGCGCGGGAAGCAGGCCGACAATCTCGGTGCTGTGATAGGGCAGATTGATTTCCTCATAGGCCTCGCGTTTGGCAGCGCTGATGCTATCGGCATCTTCGGCATCTATCTTGCCGCCGGGGAAGGCGATTTGGCCTGGATGGTGGCGCAGCGCAGAAGAGCGCTTGGTCAGCACCACATGCCAACGCCCTTGGTAATTCTGTAACCCGACCAGCACAGATGCCGCGCGCCATTGCACGCCACTGGGCCGTAGGTTTGGGTTCAGATCAAAATCTGACGTGGCTTGGGTTTTGTTGGCCGGTGCCAATGCATGGCGCAGGCCATCTGCGCTGATTTCAATATCCATGGCGTAGTCATGGCCCAGGTAGGCGCCTAGGGCAAGGGGTGGTTAGTTTTCCACGCCCTCGAAGCCCAGGGTTTTTGGCTCTAGCTCGTAATGGGCACCACAGAATTGGCAATCGGCGGTAACCATTCCATTTGGGGCCAACATTTTGGAAATATCTTTTTGAGAGTAGATTGACATGGACTGTCTCACTTTGTCTTCGCCGCATGTACAACCAAATTTGACCACCTGAGGGTCGTAGACCCGTGGGGTTTCTTCGTGGAACAGGCGGTGAAGCAACTGTGGCGGTGTGACATTCGGGCCGATCAGTTCAAGCTCTTCTACTGATTCCAGCAATATGCCGACGCGATTCCAATCCTCGGCCAATGTTTCAGGGCTCTGTTCTTCTTCTGTATCAAAGGAGATGGGCGCGCCGCTCTTATGCGGGGATGCCTTGGGCAAGTGTTGAATCATCACACCACCCGCGCGCCATGTATCCTGCTGTCCGGGCTGTGCAGAAAGCCCAGTGATAATTTTAAATTTGGTGGGCAACTGTTCGGATTGCTGAAAATAGGTTTCCGCACAGGCGGACAGTGATTCCCCATCCAATGAGGTGATGCCTTGGTAGGGTTGCATATGTGCGCCCTGATCCATCAGTACCGCAAACATACCCTTGCCGATGTTTGCGAAGCCCGTTTCAGGGCTGGCATCAAGGCGATCCTTGTCATAGCTGGCGTAGGCGCGAATTTTGGCGGGTTGACCATCTTCGCTGGGGCCATAGTAATCGGTGGCGATGATGCGAATTGGCCCATCTCCGCGAATTTGTAGCGACAGCTTCCATTGTTGTTTGATTGCTTGGCCAATTAATGCGGTTAACATGACAGCTTCGGCAACTAACGCAGAGACCTGTTGGGGGTAGTCATGTTGTGCCAAAATCTCGTTTAGCAGTGAATCAAGGCGCGCCGCACGGCCGCGTACGTTTGATGCATCTAGCTGGAACGGTAGAACCAGTTCGTCCCAGCCTTCGAAATTGATTTCTTGTGTCATGGTTTTGACCTACTACATATGTTTGTGCCCCAATTAGTCGCCTTTGTACAAAAGCGCAATCGGGTGTAGTGTATTGCGAAGAAGGATATTGGAACGATGTTGCGATTTGGTGCGCCGAAATTAGCCACAGAAAATTATAGGGATCGCCCAGGCGCATATGGAGTTATTTTGGGGGAGCTGGGTGTGTTGTTGACGCATCAAATTTCTCCGATACCTGAATTTCAATTACCGGGCGGTGGCATCGATAAAGGCGAGCCACCCTTACAGGCGCTGTATCGCGAGATTGCAGAAGAAACGGGGTGGAGTTGCCAAGTAGAGCGCAAGCTGGGTGTTTACTGCCGCTATACCTTTATGCCTGAGTATGATCTTTATGCGCGCAAAATTTGCCATATCTATGTGTTGCGCGCCGGGCGCTCTTTGGGGCCCCCAAGTGAGCGCGGACACTACGCTATCTGGGCAAATGCCGAGGCTGCGCTGGATATGATAGCATCAGAGGGAGATCGATATTTCCTAGGGCAATTTTTGTTGCATAACTAGCGGGATCCCACATGGGCTTCGGCCCAGAGAACGCGACGGTTTTTGGATTGCATTTTACCTAAAATCTCCTGAAATGAATTCACAGTTAGGGGCTGTAGCGGGCCGGTGCCGCTGATATCCGAAATATCAATCGGGGTGCGGTTGCGTTCGACAATACAAAACAGTTTCTCGGTTGCGGTCTTGCTTTCGACTTTGATATCAAAACCATCCTGCGCATCTGGTACGGTAATTAATTGTCCTTTGCTGACCGCAAAGGCGACATTGGGATCCATTGGAAATACCTGCACGATTGGGCTAGTGCCGGATCGATGAAAACAGCTTAGGAATCCAGAGCTAGGGATTGATATCTGAGCGCGTATGACATCATTGGTTGCGTATCTGGTTTTTAAAAACCGCATCGGAAGACCGCCTGGGCCAGTTCTTGGAATATTTTTTGACTTGAATATTGGATTGGATTGCGATGTGGCCGGACGCGGGGTTGTTTCTGCAATCACCAATGTTGGCATTTCAGGGTTCTGGAATTTTCCGTCTGGATCCGAGGTCCGTCGTCTTGGGGCAAAGCCGCTGGTCTGTTCTTGTAGGTGTTGGTATGTATCGTAGTTTAGATCACCGGTTGCAATAAGGCCGGACTTAGCCTGAAAATGGCTAATGGCATCGCGCGTACGCTGATCCAGAACGGCGGTAACCGCGCCGCTGTAATACCCCAGTTGGGTCAGCATTTTCTGCACCTCGGGGATGCGAAGCGGTTTGTCTGCGGAACTAAAGACAATCTCTTTGCGGTTTGTCTGGCGCTGTTTGGTTGCCGGGATGTTTAGACATTCCCAATAGGGGACATTTGCATGGCGCCCGATCAGCTCGATCGCGCCTAATTCTACGAGGTTTCGCACCGCTTGGCTCATGCTTTCGATACGAGAGATTTGAATGGTGCTCTTGAAGAGTGCCATGTTGATGGTTCCAGTAGCACCGGTGCCAAAGCTCCGACTGGTCACGACCATTGAGTTGGCAACTGAAGACCCTGGTACAACTGTTTTATCTGGGAAAGACACTAAATGCATATCAACAGTAACAATCGACAATCCACGGCCGATGTTGGCATTTGCATCCCCTAGGGATCGTTCACCACTTTGATCGGTGCTGGTAATAGAACCGCTGCTTGAAGAAACGCTGCTATCAACCTGTGAGATTGATCCACGTACATACAGTGTGGGTGTGGCTATATTTTTTTGTGGCGTATAGATGGCAATTTGCCCGGAATCACGTTCCAATGATTGATCAACGAATACATAGGCCCCGCTGGTTCTATTCATCTGATTTAGCGCGTTAACCAGCATATCGTCTCCGGCGACAGAAATCTTATTTGTTAGGTCGGGAATGCCAGTAGAAGAGATGAGTGTGCGCCCGCGTTTGGTACTGGCCAGTAGCGTGTCCATACACCGCAGGCTGGCGCTAAAGGATGTGAAGTTGCGCGCCGCGGGCACCTTGGGCTGGGCGGTGCGCTGTGCAAAATTTGGGCTAAGTGGGGTGCAGGCGACCCCTGCAATCAGCAAGCCCACCAAACCCAAAGAGCGCAAAGTTTTTAGAGTCGAACGCATAACCATTCCTTTGATTCCAATTGGAGTCAGATTGGATAGAAGCCGTAACTAAAGCGTAAAATAAGCAGAATTTACCCGGAGAATTCGAATAAAATTGCAGACAAATCATCGCCAAAATCATCACCTTCTGCGAACTCGGTCAGATCCCAAACGATGTCGGCCAGCAGTTCTGGGCCGCTACTGTTTTGATGATTTAGCAAGATGGTTTCGAGACCTTCGTCATCCAGAAGGTCGCCAGCGGTATTTTGGCATTCGGTTAGGCCATCGGAGTACAATAACAGTTTGTCATCGTGGTTTAAATCGAAGCTGAAGGTTTCAAAAGGCACATCTGGGATCAACCCAATTGGGGGGCCGCCCTCGCCCAAGCGCCGAACGCCAGTGTTGTGATTGAAAATCACTGGAAATGGGTGACCAGCCTGTACCATTTTGGTGTGACCAGTTTTTAGGTTTATGTCGGCATATGCCAATGTGAAATAGAGCTCGGTGTCACTATGTGCAAGCAAGTGGTGGTTAAATGCCGCGGCAATTTCATGGGGTTCGCGAATCGTGTAATCACCCTTTAGATCAGATTTAAAAGCGATGTTATTCGCGCGATCATGGGGCGAGAATTGCCCATTAAGCTGAACGGTAAGCAATGCGGAAGAAACGCCATGCCCCGAAACATCTAGAGAGTATACAGCGATTCTATCTTCGGTAAGCGCAAAGGTTCCTAACAGGTCTCCACCGACATGTCCGCTGGACTTGAAAATATTGGACAAACGATACGTTTCGGTAATGATCTCGGCGGCCGGCAATAATGAATGCTGTAGCTTTTCGGCCTGGATGAGATCTTTGGTCATTTCCGCGTTCACGCGGTTCACTTCTGCAAGGGCAGCGGTGGTTTTCGCATATTCCAGATGTAGTTCCTGTTGCATGCTAAGAATGCGCTCGCCCGCTTTGATGCGTGCGCGCAATTCAGCGGCATTTACCGGCTTGGATAGAAAATCATCCGCACCTTTTTCTAGCCCCTCTGCGATATCGCCTTTCTCGGATTTAGAGGTCAGTAGAATAAAGTATCCATAGTTTTCACGGGGTAACTTGCGAAATTCCTGGCAGAATTCGGGGCCGCTCATTTCGGGCATTACCCAATCCGATAGAATCATATCTATTGGATGTTGATCCAGTATATCGAGCGCCTCTTGTCCCGAAGCCGCCTCATGCAATGTAAACCCCCACTTCTTTAAGTGCGTAGAAACCAGTTTGCGTTGAAGGCGACTGTCGTCGACCACCAGCACACTAAGAGAACTTTCACTTGGAATATCATCAATAAAATTGGGGTTTTGCATTTGTATTTTGCTCCTATCATTGGGGGAACATCGCCTAGAGGCGTTTATAAAAAATGAAGTCTGGTAAAATTATCTTTTTGGGTTTGGTAACTAAAAATTAGCCCTACACTGCACATACTCAGCGCAATGAACACGAATATCGAGACACAGATGCGCCCCCTTAAAAAATTCTATTTCTCCGAGTATGAAGACCGAAAACCAGAGCCGCCGCTGGCCTATAATCCGCGCATCGAATTTCTGTGGCAATTATGTGCGACGGCCACGGTATTTCTGGGAATCTGGTATATTCAGTGGCGCTGGGCGCATTCACTAAATCACGATGCGCTATGGTTTTCGGTGCCTGTGGCTCTGGCTGAAACCCTGTCATTTATCGGGTTGCTCCTTTATGTGAACAATTTGTGGTCTACGGATGACGTGCCGAAATCCCCACCTCCGGAAATGCGCCGAGAGGTTATGTTTGATGGCGCGGATCGACCGTTGAGCGTGGATATTTTTCTGCCCACCTATACCGAAGACCCAGAGCTGATCCGGTATTCCATTCGGGATGCAATGGCGGTGCGATATCCATATTCAATAGATATAAAGGTGCATGTTCTGGATGATGGGAACCGTCCAGAAATGAAGGCCGTAGCCCAACAAGAGGGTGTCAATTATATCACCCGCAGCAGTAATATCGGCTACAAAGCTGGAAATCTGCGCAACGGAATGGAGAACACCGACGGGGACTTCATTGTAATCCTCGATTCTGATACGCGTGTTTTTCCTACATTTCTAATCAATACCTTGGGGTATTTTAGGGATGCTGATGTTGCGTGGGTTCAGACACCGCAGTGGTTTTATGATGTGCCAGAGGGAACGAGATTACCTGACGTATGGCAAAATGCCTGTGGGGTGGTTGGGAAATGGTCTGCCAAGGCCGTCGAAACTGTGGTTGGCCCAATTACAGTCAACCAAGACCCTTTCATTTCCGATCCGAAGTTGTTTTACGATGTGATTTTGCGCAGGAGAAATCGCGCGAATGCATCGTTTTGTTGTGGTGCTGGGTCAATTCACCGCCGAGGCGCGGTGATGGAGTCTGCTTTGCGTGATTATTCGAGCCAAGTGCAGGGAATGGTCGCGGGGTATAGTGAGAATGAATCTGTACCAGATCGAAAAGCGCAGCTGCAATCCGCGCTTGCAACGGAGTGCGCACTTTCTACAGAGCTGACCCCCTATAAATTCCATGTCTCCGAAGATATCTATACCTCGATTGTTTTGCACGAAGACACCGAGAGAAATTGGAAATCGATTCTACACCCAGGGGTGGAGACCAAAATGTTATCGCCCTTGGATTTACACACATGGGCATTACAGCGGTTTAAGTATGCGGCAGGGACATTGCACATCATGCTTTATGATAATCCGCTTAGACGGTCGGGGATGAGCCTTGCCCAAAAAATGATGTATGCAATGACGTTTTGGTCTTATCTTGCACCTATATGGTTGGTGATTTTTATCGGTGCGCCCATTTTTGCATTGTTCTCTGGCATTTCGCCAGTCTCTGCCTATTCGGTAGAGTTTTTCGCGCATCTTTTGCCTTTTCTGTTGATGCATGAATTGGCCTCCGCTCTTGGGACATGGGGGGTTGATAATCGCAAGGGTAAGATGCTGAACCTTGCGTTTTTCTCGTTTAATATTCAGGCGATGTGGGCGGTAGTCATGCGCCGAGAGATTAAATTTAAGGTGACCCCAAAGTCTAGAAATACGGGCAATTTTCTCCACTTGGTGATTCCGCAGATCACGGTGCTATGCCTGTGTGTTTTGGCCATAGGATACGGGGCGGTTCAGCAATACTTGGATCCAAATCCCCAAAGGTTAACAGCACTGATCGTGAACGGTTTCTGGGCCAGCATTAATGGCTATGCGATGACTGTGTTGATTGCCGCAGCACTCTGGCGCCCGAAGGATATCGCCTCGGCGGGAATGGAAATTCAAGATCAAGTAAAGCAAGGAGAACTAGCATGACTGCTCGTGCAAGCATTTTAAAGGTGCGGAGCCATATCGCGTTTTCCGTTGGGCTGTGTTTGGCTGCAGGCATTGCCCTATCGATGGAAACGGGTGTTGCCACCAGTCTGCGGGGGCCAGCGGGGGCGTTGATCATACCCACCAAGGATCAGGTGGAATTGGCACCAATTGGCGCCCTAAGTGAACAGGATATGAACGCGGCGCGTCTGGCATGGCAGTATTTTGAAAAAAACTACCAGCCAGAAACGGGGCTCGTGAATTCGGTGAATAATTATCCCTCGACGACGATATGGGATCAGGCCTCTTATCTGTTGGGGTTGATTTCAGCAGAGCGGATCGGATTGATCGACCGTGCGAAATTCGATCACCGTATGGGCCTGGCGTTGCGAACACTTGGAAGAATAGAGCTGTTTGAGGGGCAACTCCCAAACAAGGTGTACCATACTCAGACCCTTGCGATGACCAACTATGCAAATGCTCCGGTCGAACAGGGTATTGGCTGGTCTGCTCTTGATGTTGCACGCATGAGCGTACCTCTGAATATTTTGCTGTATGATTATCCAGATCATGCGGGGGCGTCGGCGCAAATCATTCAAAACTGGGATTTTTCCAGCATGTTGAAAAACGGCGAGATGTTTGGTGCGCGCGTGAACCCCGAGACAAACCAATCAGAAACAGTGCAAGAGGGTCGCCTTGGCTACGAAGAATATGCCGCGCGGGCGATCGGGTTATTGGGTTTGGATGCGCTGAGCGCGATGAAATATGACGATTATCTAAATTTTGTGCCGGTATCTGGTCAACAGATCGCAATCGACAGCCGCAGTTTTTCAGAATTTGATGCCCATAACTATGTGGTCAGCGAGCCCTATATTTTGGCGGCGATCGAATTTGGGCTGGATACAGAGGCGCGAGAGCTGGCGGATCGCATTTACCGTGCCCAAGAGGGGCGCTTTAAAAATGCCGGCATTTTGACCGCGGTCAGCGAGGACAACCTCGATCAAGAGCCCTACTTTTTGTACAATACTGTGTATGCAAATGGTGTGGCGTGGAACCCATTGGCCGAGGATGGCAGCTCTCATACAGATAAGCGCACGGTCAGCACCAAGGCGGTTTTCGGTTGGGATGCGTTGTTCCAGACGGAATATACCGATCGGTTGCTGGAACATATAGATGTCGCCAAAACTACGGACAGCGGGTGGAATTCTGGCATCTACGAGTCGGATGGGCGGGTAAACGCAGTATCGACAGCCAATACTAACGGGATCATTTTAGAGGCGCTTCAGTACAAGCTGAACGGCCCATTGGTTACGGGAAGATTCAACAGAAAGGACGAACAGTGATAAACTGGGATCAAGTGAAACAGCTAGAAGAAGATATTGGCGCCGAGGACTTCGGGGATATCGTTGTGGTTTTTATAGAAGAGGTCGACGAGGCGGTTGATGCACTGCGCGAGATTACATCGATGGGTGATGATGACATGGCGACCGCACTACACTTTTTAAAAGGTTCGGCCGCCAACCTTGGGTTTGCGGATTTTGCGGCATCATGTGGCGCGGGTGAGGACTTGGCGAATAAGCAGCAGGCAGCAGAGGTGGATCTACAGTCTGTGGTTGCGCTATACGATGCATCAAAATCCGAATTTTTAACTGGGGCGCCCGTGCACACCAGCTATCAACCTTAGTCGATGAAACTTGCTACGGCGGTAATAAACGCGCGTGTAGCCTCGGCATGTAGCCAATGCCCAGCACCATCAATCGATTGAATTGATGATGCTGGGAACAGGGCCTTGATCCGTGGGTATTCATCTTTGGATACATAGGGCGAGAGGGCACCGCGCAGGAAAAGGGCTGGCCTCTTAAATTGACCACTGATTTCTGGGAAGCCAAGGATCAAGTCCATGTTTTTTCCCAAAGAATCCAAATTCAATTTCCAAGAGTTACCTTGTTCGGACAAAATCAGGCTCTGCAAGAAAAATGCGCGTACTGCCGGCTCTAGATGAGATTCTGCTAATATTTCGTCTGCTTCGGAGCGTCGGGTCAGATCAGAGATTGGTAGAGATTTCATGATCTCTACATTCGAGGCCTGATCGTGGTTATATCCCGTCGGCGCGATATCGATAATCAGCAATCTGTTAATCAATTCAGGACTTTCAAGCGCCAAGACCATTGCCGCCTTGCCGCCCATGGAATGCCCCATCAAATCTATAGGGCTATCTAGTGATTGAATGACTTTGCGCAGATCATCTGCCATTGCTGGATAGCTGTGATCATCGCTCCAAAAGCTGTTGCCATGGTTGCGCATATCAAGGGTTACAACATGGCGATCGCGGCCGAAGTGCCGTGCGATTGCACGCCAATTGCGGCCAGAACCAAATAACCCGTGAACAATAACAAGGGTGGGGTGGTCGCTGGGTGTACCGAATTGTTGGATTTCTAACATGGGAACCTAGATTAAGAATTGGGCAAGGATATCATCATCTGTAATATCTTGGAAAGAGAAACCCGCATCACTGATACGGTCTAGCAGGGGCGGGAACCCCGCCGCAGTTTTAGATTCGATTCCGATCAAAACCGATCCGTAGTTTCTTGCAGATTTTTTCAGATACTCAAACCGTGCGATATCATCGTTGGGCCCAAGCAAGCCAAGAAAATCCTTTAGTGCTCCTGGGCGTTGGGGCAATCGTAGGATGAAGTATTTTTTCAGGCCCTCAAACCGCAAAGCGCGCTCTTTGACATCTGGCAGGCGTTCGAAATCAAAATTCCCACCAGAAACTGTACAAACCACTGTCTTGCCAACGATTTCTGGGGCGACATCTTTCAGCGCATCAACGGATAGCGCGCCGGCTGGTTCTAGGACAATGCCCTCGATATTCAGCATTTCGATCATAGTAGAACAAAGACGATCCTCGGGGATGGACAGTGTGTTTTCGATGGGCTGAGTATGCAACGCGGCAAAGTTCGCATCCCCAATGCGGGCAACAGCTGCGCCATCCACGAAATTATCGACCTCTTCTAACGTGATCAGATGACCAGCCTTTAGCGCGCCAAAGAGGCTCCGTCCGCCGGCGGGTTCGCAAAATCGAAAATTGGTTTTTGCACCGAAGTATTTTACCAACCCCGAGGACAGCCCGCCACCGCCCACGGGCGCGATGATATAATCGGGGCATTTGCCGAGTTGATCAAGAATTTCTACCGCGATCGAGGCTTGGCCCTCGATCACATCAGGATGATCATAAGGGGGCAACATGGTGGCATTATGCTGAGCTGCATAGGTTTGCGCCGAACGCAAGGTTTCATCAAAGCTGTCGCCCTCTAGAATGATCTCGATAGCATTGCGGCCAAAGGCTTTGGTTTTGCCAATTTTTTGCTGTGGAGTGGTTACGGGCATGTAAATACGCCCCCGTGCATCATAATGTTGGCATGCGAAGGCCACGCCCTGTGCGTGATTACCAGCAGATGCACAAACAAATGGCCCGTTGTTTCCGGCAAAAACCTGTTTGCGCATGGCGTTAAATGCGCCACGGATTTTATAGGACCGCACCGGCGAGAGATCTTCGCGTTTCAGGTAAATATCTGCGCTGTACTTTTCCGATAGGTATTCGTTTTTTTGCAGAGGTGTTGACGGGAATAATGCGCGCATTTCCTGTGTGGCGCTTTTCGCGTCAATCTGGAACGAAGACATATTTGCTACCTTTGATTTTTTTTGTAACGTAAAGGTCTTTATTTACCCTCGCAATGCCCGTAAAAAGTTTTACGCAAAGAGGGGCGGCAATGAGGGGCGATTGTATGGGGTTTGGTAAATTTTGGACAGGGTTGATTGTTCTGATTGCGATTTCTCTTGGTCAGGTCGCATTTGCGCAACCTGTACAGCCGATAGAAATGGCCACGATCGAGCGAAAACCATTTGCTTTTCAAAAAAATGGAGAATGGCAGGGGTTTACCATCGAATTGTGGGAGAAAATCGCCACCAACGCCAATTTTGAAACCAGCTTTAGGAAAATCGACAGCTTTCCAGAATTGCTATCCGCGGTAGAAACGGGGGATGTCGATTTAGCAGGCGCGAATATTTCCGTGACCTCTGCCAGAGAGGAAATTATGGATTTCTCTCAGCCGATTTTTGATGCGGGCCTGTCAATAATGAAGCGATCCGGCGAAGAAACCTCGGTGTTTGCCGCATTGTTTAATCCGCAATTGCTGATGTTGTTGGTTGGGGCGATCCTATTGTTCATTTGTGCCGGCGCGTTGATTGCATGGTGTGAGCGTAAGAGCGGCTTTTTCAAAGAGCTGGACAAGCCCAAAAGCCTAGAAGAAGGTATTTGGTGGGCGGTTAGTGTTGTGACCAACGCCAGCTTTACAATATTTACACCGGTTTCTATGGCGGGGCGGATGTTGGCCTATGTTCTGATTGTTATCGGTTTGTTTGTGGTATCGGCCTTTGTGGCGCAAATCACCGCGTCCCTAACCGTGGAATCCCTACGCACACAGGTAAGCAGCATCCAAGATTTGCGCGGCAAGGTGGTTGGCACCACCGAGGCATCTACATCATCGAAATTTTTGACCCGCAAGGCCGTTGACCATCTGACCTTTGAAAGCCTGACAGACCTGTATGAGGCCCTGCGCAACAAAGAGATTGATGCGGTGGTACATGATGCGCCAGTGTTGGCCTATTACGTTAAAACCGAGGCTTTGGGTGAATTTGAAACCGTGGGTTCGGTGTTTAATCCTCAAAAATACGGGTTTGCATTTGAATCTGGGTCGCCCTTGTTGGAGCAAGTGAACCGCGAGTTATTGTTACTACAAGAAAATGGTGAGTATGCGCAATTGGTTGGCAAGTGGTTTGGCGCAAATTACTAGGCCTCTTGCCCGTCGGGCCAAAACCACATAAACCCCGCTCAAATGGAATCCTTAAATCGCGGAGCATATGCTATGGCAGCGCCTAAAAAAGTTGTTCTGGCCTATTCAGGTGGGCTTGATACCTCGATCATTTTGAAATGGTTGGAAATTGAATATGGGTGCGAGGTGGTAACATTTACCGCTGATCTCGGCCAAGGCGAAGAGCTGGAGCCGGCCCGTAAAAAGGCCGAGATGTTGGGTGTGAAACCTGAAAACATTTACATCGATGATGTCCGCGAAGAGTTTGTACGCGATTTCGTATTCCCGATGTTTCGCGCTAATGCGGTATACGAAGGATTATATCTACTGGGCACCTCTATTGCGCGGCCACTGATTTCAAAACGCCTTGTGGAAATTGCGGCCGAAACCGGTGCTGATGCGGTGGCACACGGCGCCACAGGTAAGGGCAATGATCAGGTGCGCTTTGAATTGGCCGCCTATGCCTTGAATCCAGAAATTCAAGTGATTGCACCGTGGCGCGAATGGGATCTATCCAGCCGTACCAAATTAATAGAATTTGCCGAACAGCATCAAATTCCGATCGCCAAAGATAAGCGCGGCGAGGCGCCGTTCTCTGTGGATGCCAACCTGTTGCACACCTCGTCAGAGGGCAAGGTGCTAGAGGATCCAGCCGTAGAAGCGCCAGACTATGTATACCAGCGCACCGTGCATCCAGAAGATGCCCCCGATACGCCAGAGCATATCGAGATTGGGTTCAGCAAGGGCGATCCTGTGTCGCTGAATGGCAAGGATTTGACACCGGCAGAAATGCTAACCGCCCTAAACGAGCTGGGCGGCAAACATGGAATTGGGCGTCTTGATCTGGTCGAGGGCCGTTTTGTGGGCATGAAATCGCGCGGGATTTATGAAACGCCGGGTGGCACAATTATGCTAGAGGCCCATCGCGGCATCGAAAGCATCACCCTTGATCGTGGCGCGGCGCATCTAAAAGACGAGCTGATGCCAAAATATGCCGAGCTGATCTATAACGGATTCTGGTATTCACCAGAGCGCGAAATGCTACAGGCGCTTATCGACAAGAGCCAAGAGCACGTGAATGGTACTGTGCGCCTGAAATTGTACAAAGGTTTGGTGCAAACTGTTGGCCGTTGGTCAGAGGATAGCCTCTATTCCGAAGCACATGTAACATTTGAAGATGATGCAGGGGCCTATGATCAGGCGGATGCAGCTGGATTTATCAAAATTAATGCATTGCGTCTAAAGCTATTGGCGGCGCGCGACAAAAAAGGCTGATCTGCAGATCAGCCTAACATTCAGGGGCCTGCGCATTGCGCGGGCCTTTTTAGTATAGGTTGTTGGTGATGACAATCCGCAGCGCGTGGATCGCAAAAATCACGATCAGTGGTGTGAAATCCAAACCGGCCATAGGCGGGAGCATCCGGCGAATAGGGGCATAGATAGGCTCTAGCAGGCGTTGTAAAGCATACCACAATTGCGCCACCAAGGGCTGATGTGTGTTTAATACATTAAACGAGATCAGCCAGCTCATGATGATGTGAGCGATCAAAATAAACCAGACGAAATCCAGTAACATCAATAAAATTTGTGCAAGTGAGTGCATCGTAGTCTCCGTTGTTTCAATCTAGCTAGCGATCAATCGTGTCAGTTGCAAGGTTACCCAACGTTTCGCTTGTCACATATGGGTGTGCTTTGCAACTTGATCGAAAAAGGATCACACCATGTACCCATTTGTGCGCCTTGCGCTGGAATATCGTCGCGCCAAACGCCAAGGTAGATTAACCGTGGACCAGACACATGAATGCACCCTGCGCATCTGGCCCCAAGATTTGGACGTCTTCAACGAGCTGAACAACGGGCGTATTTTGACCCTATTTGATGTGGGGCGCTTGCCCTTTGGGTGGCAGGTTGGGTTGTTAGATGCGATGAAGGAAAACAAATGGGGTCTGACCATGGCGGGGGCCTCGGTTCGGTATCGGCGCCGTGTGCATCTATTTGACAAAGTTAAAATTAAAACTACTGCGATGGGGCGCGATGCGCGGTTTATCTATATCCTACAAACCATGTATCGCGCAGAAGAAGCCACATCCAGTATCCTGTACCGATCGGCGCTAACGGATAGAAATGGGATCGTTCCCCCGCAAAAATTTGCGGATTATTTAGGGGTTCCGGATTGGAATCCAGAGATGCCGGAATGGGCACAGAATTGGATCGCCGCAGAAAACACGCGTGTTTGGCCACCTGTACATTAGTTTGGCGGGAATTTCCTTGCCTCTAGGTGTGAAGGCTGGTCTAGTCAGATCAAATAAAGCGGAGTGAAAATGGCCAGTAGATCGAAAAAAGTATGGGGCTGGATGATGTATGATTGGGCCGCACAGCCCTACAATACCTTGTTGATCACCTTTATTTTCGCCCCCTATTTCTCTTCTGTGGTTGTGGGTGATGGCGTTCAGGGGCAGGCCCTTTGGGGCGGCATGCTAACGATTGTTGGTATATGTTTGGCATTTGCGGGGCCAATATTTGGCGCCATATCAGACAGCCTCGGCCCCAAAAAGCCATGGTTGTTATTGTTCTCGCTACTCTATGTTGTCGGGTCTTTTGGCCTGTGGTGGGCGGTGCCCAATATGAACGGGGTGATGGGTATTCTGGTGATCTTTGCTATCGGGATGTTTGGCATGGAAATGAGCCAGATTTTCGTAAATGCCATGTTGCCCGATATGGGCACAGAGGATGAAATCAGCAGGATATCGGGCAATGGATGGGCCTTGGGCTATGTTGGTGGGCTGATCGCGCTGTTCATCATGCTGTTGCTTTTCGCAGAGAACGAAGAGGGCAAGACCTTGCTGGGCAATGCGCCGGCCTTGGGGTTGGATGCGGAGACACGCCAAGGTACGCGATCTGTGGGGCCGATTACTTCGTTGTGGTATGCGGTGTTTATGATCCCGTTTTTCGCATGGGTTCCCGATACAAAGCGCATGGCCGAAAAGGCCAACAGCAGTGGCAAAGCATTGAAAGAGCTCTGGGGCACCATAAAGTCATTGCCTCAGAATATCAGCTTGGCTTCCTATTTGGTGTCCTCGATGTTCTACCGCGATGCCTTGATGGCGCTCTATGGTTTTGGGGGGATCTATGCATCCGGTGTGTTGGGCTGGTCTGTGCCCCAGATCGGGATTTTTGGGATCATCGGCGGTATTGCGGCGGCTTTGTTTTCTTATTTTGGTGGCCACGCAGACCGTAGGTTCGGGTCAAAGGCCGTGATCACCGCGTCGATCCTGATCCTAATCGTGGTAACCGTGCTGATTATTGGCACTTCACGCAGTCAATTTTTCGGCGTGCCTTTGGCGGCGGATAGTAATTTCCCTGATATGTTATTGTATGTGTGCGGGGCATTTTTAGGGGGCGCTGGCGGATCGCTACAGGCCTCTTCCAGAACCCTGATGGTTCGACTGGCAAACCAAGAGCGCATGACCGAGGCCTTTGGGTTGTATGGGTTGGCGGGGCGTGCCACCGCGTGGCTTGCGCCTGGGTTGGTGGGGATTTTCACCTACCTTACGGGTAGCCAGCGTATTGGTTATGCGCCGCTTATTGTGCTGTTTTGTATTGGTCTGTGTTTACTTTATTGGGTGCAAGAGGACGGCGAATAATACGATGCTCAGAGTGATTTTTGTTGCAATATTCTTAGGGTCATTTTTTCACACAACATTTGCGGTCGCGGAAACGCGCGCGCGGTTTTTGCTGGGGGCCAAGACCGAAGGCTCGCACCAAAAACCCCAGTCAATTGGATTTTATTCCAAGGGATGCCTTGCAGGTGGGGTAGAACTGGCGCCAAATGGCCCCACATGGCAGGCCATGCGCCTGTCTCGTGGCCGGAATTGGGGGCACCCTGATATGATCGACTATATCGAACGGGTTTCCGCCGAGGTGGCCAAAAAGACCCGCTGGAAGGGGCTATACGTTGGCGATATCTCCCAACCTCGGGGTGGCCCGATGATCTCTGGTCATGCCTCGCATCAAATGGGACTGGATGCCGACATCTGGTTGCTGGCGGCAAAGAATCTGAACCTAACAGTCGCAGAACGCGAATCTCTGTCATCGGCCAATATGCGGTCTGGAGATCAGCGCTCGGTTAGCAAAAACTGGACAAAACAACATATGAAGGTCATGGAGATAGCGGCCAAAGATCGCGCTGTGGATCGTATTTTTGTAACCCCACCCGTCAAGATTTATATGTGCAAACATGCCCGTGGCAATCGCGACTGGTTGCAGAAAATCCGCCCGTTCTGGGGGCATAATTACCATTTTCATGTACGCCTGAAATGCCCCAAGGGTGATCGCAGATGCGAAACGCAAAAGCCCACCGTTTCTGCATTGTCAAAGGGCGGGGATGGTTGCGATGAGACGCTGAACTGGTGGGTGACCGATGCCCTAAGGCCTGCCAAACCAGACCCCAACGCCCCCAAGCCCAAGCCGCGCAAACATCCACGCCAGTTCACCATGGCAGACCTACCTAATAAATGCGCCGCCGTTTTGAAAAGCAAATGATCAAGGCAATTTTGGTATTTTTTGCCAGTGCAACATTGGCACTGGCCGAGGGCGCGGGCGACGCCGCTCGGTTTTCTGGGGCGGCCAAGCTGAGCGGTGAGGGGGCAAAATTCGGGGGGTTTTCGGCGATTCATGTTTATGAGAATGGCCAAGAATTCCTGGCCCTGTCGGACCATGGGCTGTTCCTACGCGGTGTGCTCGAGCGTAAAGACGGTACATTAACTGGTGTGATCCCCCAAGAACAGTCACCCGTACGCAAGATCGATGGCGGTGCGGTGTCGGGGAATAACAGCGATTCCGAGGGCATCGCGGTGGCCCAAAATGGCGATATTTTTGTTTCGTTCGAGGGGTTTCATCGCGTGCGAAAATACACGGATATTGACGGAAACGCCGCGCATATTTCTGGGCATGCGCGATTTAAGTCTATGCAACAGAATTCATCCCTAGAGGCGCTGGCCATTGATAAAAACGGGGTTCTTTATACGATGCCGGAGCGATCTGGCCATGAGAAACGGCCCTTCCCGATCTATCGATATCAAGGTGGGGCATGGGATATCTATGGGCAGGTGCCGCGGGATCACCCGTTTCTAATGGTGGGGGCGGATATCGGCCCTGATGGGCGGTTCTATGTGCTAGAGCGTCACTTTGCGGGATTTGGCTTTGCGACACAGCTGCGCAGCTTTGCCATGGGGCAAAGCGGCCTTAGGGACGAGCGGCGCCACCTGCGCACCCGAACAGGGCGCCATGATAACCTAGAGGGGATTAGTGTTTGGCGTGACCCACAGGGAAATTTGCGGGCCACGATGATTTCGGATGACAATTTCAGGTTTTTTCTAGCCTCTGAAATCGTCGAATATATCCTGCCCTAGCTTTCCCAGTTGTCTAGGATGTCTACGGCCTGTTGGGCGGTTTCCACGAATTGGAAAAGATCCAAGTCATCGGCGGAAATCGTACCAGCGTCTGCCAACACTTCCCAGTTGATGATCGAGCGCCAGAATTCTTCGCCGAACAACAGGATCGGCACACGATTCATGCGCTGTGTTTGAATGAGGGTCAGTGTCTCAAACAATTCGTCTAATGTGCCAAAGCCACCAGGGAAGGCCGTTACGGCCTTGGCGCGCATCAGGAAATGAATTTTGCGCGTGGCGAAATAGTGGAAATTAAAGCACAGCTCAGGGGTGCAATATTCATTGGGGGCCTGCTCGAAGGGCAATACGATATTCAGGGCAATGCTGGATCCGCCTGCATCCATGGCACCGCGATTTCCGGCCTCCATCACGCCGGGGCCACCGCCGGTTACAATCACATCCTGCTGGCCATAGCTCTTCATGCTCTTCTCGGTCACAAGGCGGGCAAATTCGCGGGCCTCGTCGTAATATTTAGACAGGTTCGCCAATGTTTCGGTGCGGGCTTTTGCCTTGTCTTTGGGTGCGGGAATGCGGGCACCACCAAACATCACGACGGTGCTTTCGATACCGCGTTCTGCCAGAACCAGCTCTGGTTTCATCATTTCCAGTTGAATGCGCACCGAGCGCAATTCGTCTGAGCATAGGAAATCGTCATCGGCAAAGGCAAGGCGATAGGCCGGTGCCTTGGTCTGGGCGGTCTCGGGTACACCTGAGGCGCTCTTTAGGTCTGTTTCTGCATCTGGGAATGATTTTTGTTTTCTAGCCATTGTTGAAATCCAATTCAGTTTTTGCGGCGCATTGCGCGTTGCGTGTTCTGCCACTATAGGGACAGGTAACGAGTGGAACGTCAAGTATTGGAGTACGTCATGTCAAATGCGCAACTAGAAACAGCAATCGAAGCCGCATGGGATGCCCGAGACAGCATCACATCCGCAACCAAGGGCGAGCAACGTGACGCAATCGAGGCGACACTGGCCGCGCTGGACAGCGGATCCCTGCGTGTAGCAGAGCCAACGGCATCAGGTGAGTGGCATGTGAATCAATGGGCCAAAAAGGCGGTTTTGCTAGGCTTTCGCATTCAAGATATGGAGCTCCAAGAGGGCGGACCTCAAAACGGCACTTGGTGGGATAAGGTCGACAGCAAATTCAAAGGCTGGGGCGCGTCAGAATTTCAAACCGCTGGGTTTCGCGCTGTTCCCAATTGCATCGTTCGTAAATCAGCCTATATCGCACCCGGTGCGGTCTTGATGCCATCCTTTGTTAACCTAGGCGCCTATGTGGGCGAGGGCACCATGGTCGATACATGGGCCACTGTTGGTTCCTGTGCGCAGATCGGCAAAGATGTGCATCTATCTGGCGGTGTAGGTATTGGTGGTGTGCTAGAGCCTATGCAGGCTGGCCCAACCATCATCGAAGACAACTGTTTCATCGGCGCGCGTTCTGAGGTGGTAGAGGGCTGTATCGTTCGCGAAGGCTCTGTGCTGGGCATGGGCGTATTCATCGGCCAATCCACAAAAATCTTGGATCGCGAAACCGGAGAAGTGATGTATGGCGAGGTTCCAGCAGGATCAGTTGTGGTGGCGGGATCTATGCCATCCAAAAACGGCGTAAACCTGTATTGTGCTGTGATCGTGAAAAAGGTCGATGCAAAGACCCGTTCGAAAACATCGATCAATGAGTTGTTGCGCGACTAAGGCGTTTGCAATTTGAAATTTGGGCATGCCAATTCTGGTGTGCCCTTTTTTATGCGCCACCAAAATTATGAAACATTTCTAAAGCAGATGTTACGTCCCATCAGCGAAACGTTTATTGTTCGCTATGCAGATCAGGTTAGGGTGGCGCCATGGAACTTATCTTTGCATATATAGCGGGCCTTTTGACCCTGATTAACCCCTGTGTTTTGCCGGTGCTTCCGATTGTTTTGGTGACAGCGCTGAACGCAGACAAGCGCGGGCCATTGGCTTTGGCCCTGGGGATGTCGATCTCGTTCATTGGATTTGGGATGTTTGTCGCGCTGTTTGGGCGAGCAATCGGCCTAAGCGTGGATCGCCTGTCTAGTATCGGTGCATGGGTGATGATCGTGTTTGGACTGATTCTACTGATCCGTCCTTTGGGTGCGATATTCGAACGGGGTCTCGCCCGATTTGCACAGAATGCGGATCAACAGATCGGCAATAGCCCTACCTCTGGTCTGCGCGGGCAATTTATTGGCGGTACATTGTTGGGGGCGGTTTGGTCTCCGTGTATTGGGCCAACGCTAGGCGGGGCAATCGCATTGGCCAGCCAAGGTGAAAATTTGTTTTGGGCTTTTCTGATTATGCTGTTCTTTGCATTGGGTGTATCGACCCTGATTATCGGCATTGGGATGGGCGGACAGAACCTGATCCGCAAGCGTGCACAGAAATTACAGGGCTTGGCCGAGAAATCCAAACCCCTAATGGGGGGCGTTTTCATAGCCGTTGGGGTTATGATTCTAACCCGCCTACACCATACCATCGAACGCTGGGCGGTAGAGAGCCTGCCCTATTGGTTCCAAGATTTATCAGTCGCACTATAGGAGAGAGACATGAAACGTAGAACATTTATCACAAGTACATTGGCTATGGGGGCATTTGCGCCAGCTGCGCTTGCAGCAGATACTGTATCCTTTAGCCCTGGTGTGATCCAGAAGGCGCTGGATGAGGGCAAGACCGTGTTTGTGGATTACTACACTGGCTGGTGTTCGACCTGTGCGCGCCAAGAGCGGGTGATTAACGAGCTGCGCAAATCGAACGCTGATTACGATGCGCATATTCTGTTTGTGAAGGTCGATTTCGACAAGTACGGCAGCCATCCCGTATCAACAAAGCGCAACATACCGCGCAGATCAACGTTGATCGCGCTAAAGGGGTCAGACGAGTTGGGGCGCATTGTGGCCGGTACATCAAAGAGCGCGATCAAAGAGCTGATGGATGCGGCATTGGCCGTGGCCAGCTCTTAGGTCTTTCTTAGTTGGCGGCGCTGTTCTATACCGCCGCCATGACAGAGAAAAAGCAAAAGAGAAAACAGCAGGTCTTTACCCTGTTGGTCGAGGTGGGCCGCAACGAGAACGATGGCCTGCCCAAGGGAGCCACCGGTGGCGCGCTGATGTGTTTCAGCTCGGGTGTGGACGAGGCCGAGGCCGTGCGCGAAACGGTTGCGTTATTAAAACAGGCTGATTTAGCGCCGCTGGATGTGACCGGATACGGCACATTGGACGAGCGCATCGAACAGGGCCATGATATCAACGAAGAAGAGCGCGGGCTGATGCAGCAGGCACTAGATGAAAATTCAGTGGTGGTCTATCAGTTGACGCCGTTTTTCGAGGATAAGAAGTAATGCTGAACCTGTTCTTTGATCTGGATGGCACGCTAATCGATCCCCAAGAGGGCATCACCAATTGCGTACAACACACGCTACGCGAGCTGGGTGCAGATGTGCCTGATGCGGCGGAATTAACATGGATGATTGGCCCGCCGCTTGGGCATGGGTTCATGCATTTACTACAGGACCCCGACCTGGCGATGCAGGCGGTGGAAATCTACCGCGAGCGCTATGCTGAGGAAGGCATGTTTGAGGCCGATATTTATGATGGCGTTGGCGAGATGTTTGATCAGTTACACCAAATCGATGCGCGTCTGTTTATCGCCACATCAAAGCCATTGGTTTTTGCCCAAGAGGTGGTGGGCCATTTCGGATTGCACGCCCATATCGAACAGCTGTTTGGATCAGAGCTGGATGGAACACGCGCCGACAAAACCGAATTGTTGCAGCATGCTCTGGATGAAACAGGTATCGATCCTGCGCAGGCGATTATGATCGGCGATCGCGAGTTTGATATTTTCGGGGCAAAAAACAACGACATCCCCAATATTGCCGCCCTATGGGGATTCGGCGACGCCGAGGAGTTACGCCGCGCCGAACCTGATATGATGGCAGGCCATCCAGAAGAGGTTCTGGAGATTGCCGCGGATATGATGGGGTTAGAGATTTAGGGGTTTTATTTGATTATGCCAAAGTTCATTATTTGTTTCGCATTTTTTATATCGGTAATGTGGCTAAATAATACCTCTTTGTTTATGTCGCCCACTGACCAAGATCCCAAAATATTATCGCATCGCGGTATTCATCAAACCTTTGCGGGAAAAGAGCTGAATCTAGATACCTGTACTGCCCAGCCTATTGCCCCGCCGGCCCATAGCTACATCGAGAACACCTTGCCATCGATGCAGGCTGCATTTGAGCTAGGCGCCGAGGTGGTTGAGCTGGATGTCCATCTCACCCCTGATAAGGTGTTCGCAGTTTTTCATGACTGGACCATTGATTGCCGCACAAATGGAACAGGGCAAACGAATAAAATTACCTATGATGACCTTCGGACGTTAGATTTGGGCCACGGATATTCCACAGATGGCTCTCATTTTCCTCTGCGTGGATCTGGGGTGGGCATGATGCCAAACCTTGCCGAGGTTTTGGCAAGGTTCCCGACGGAGAAATTTCTAATTAACTACAAAAGTAACAAGCGAAGTGAGGGCAAAGAGCTTGTAAGACGTTTGCGCGATGTGCCGGCATATAAGGATCAGATTTTTGGGGTGTACGGTGGAGATGAACCAACCAACTATGTTATAAATGCAGGTCTAGGAATTAAGGGTTTTACCCGCAAGAGTGTCAAGAGATGCGTCGTACAATATACGCTTATTGGTTGGTCTGGTTTTGTGCCTCGGGCATGCCGAAATCAGATCGTGATGATACCGAGTGATATTGCTCCGTATCTTTGGGGGTGGCCCCTGCGGTTTCAGGCGCGCATGAGCGCAAATCAAACGGATATTGTGCTGGTTGGCCCATTGCAAAAAAACAGTCGCATTCTCGGCATTGATAGCCCAGAAATGTTAGACGAGGTCGCACAGGGATTTACCGGATATATTTGGTCGAACGATTTGCCGAATTTACTAACAAAAAGGGCACCCCAGCGGGATGCCCAATAGGAATTTATGTATTAGAATTTACATCTCGAATTTAAGAGCAGAAACCGTTTTAAACATGCCGGTTTCCTTTAGCGCATCCAGCGCTTCTTGGTTTGGAGTATCGTCTAAATACAACAGGGCGATTGCATCACCGCCCACCTCTGTACGACCCAATGTAAAGTTCGCAATATTAACATCATTGGCCCCCATGGTTTGACCCAATGTACCGATGATACCCGGCGCATCATTGTTGGTGGTGTACAACATATGTGCACCTACCTCTGCATCAATGTTGATCCCTTTGATTTGGATGAAACGTGGCTTGCCGTCAGAGAATACAGTCCCAGCAATTGCGCGCGCGCGCTCGGCTGTTTTTACAGTCAGCTTGATATAGCTGTCAAAAACGCCTGACTTTGCTTGGGTTGTGTTTGAAACCTTGATGCCGCGATCCTGCGCGATAACGGGTGCAGACACCATATTCACATCCGGATTTTGTGCCTGCATCACGCCTGCGATTGCAGCAGATGCCAATGCTTTGGTGTTCATTTCGGCCACACCACCATCATAGACGATGTTGATTTCGGTGATCGGTTCGTCGGTTAGCTGACCCGCGAATGCGCCAAGGTGTTGTGCCAATTTCACAAACGGCCCCAGTATAGGCGCCTCTTCTGCGGTGATGGATGGCATGTTAATTGCATTGGATACTGCGCCGTTATTCAGATAATCTGACAGTTGCTCTGCGACTTGGATCGCGACGTTTTCCTGAGCCTCTGATGTAGACGCGCCAAGGTGGGGTGTAACCACAACATTTGGCAGATTGAACAGCGGGCTATCTGTTGCAGGTTCTACTGCGAATACGTCAAATGCGGCACCGGCTACATGGCCAGATTTCAACGCCTCTGCGAGGGCTTCTTCATCTACTAGGCCACCACGCGCACAGTTCACGATGCGGATGCCTGGTTTCATTTTTGCGATTGCTTCGGCAGAAATCATGCCTGCGGTGGCCTCGGTTTTTGGAACGTGCAGGGTGATGAAATCTGATCTGCCCAGCAATTCGTCCAACTCTACCTTGGTGACACCCATTTCTTGGGCGCGCTCTTCGGACAAGAAGGGGTCATATGCGACGACCTTCATCTTTAGACCCAAAGCGCGAGATGCAACGATTGACCCGATGTTGCCTGAGCCGATCAAGCCAAGGGTTTTGTTGGTCAGCTCAACACCCATAAATTTGGATTTCTCCCATTTGCCGGCATGTGTTGATTGCGATGCTTCTGGGATTTGGCGTGCCACGGCAAACATCATCGCGATCGCATGTTCTGCGGTGGTGATAGAATTACCAAAGGGGGTGTTCATAACGATCACGCCGTTTTTAGATGCGGCTTTCAGATCCACATTATCCACACCGATACCCGCACGGCCTACGACCTTTAGGTTGGTTGCGGCTTCTAGCAACTTTTCGGTGACCTTGGTGGCCGAACGAATGGCTAGGCCATCATATTCGCCAATTTTGGCCAGCAGGGCGTCCTTGTCTTTGCCAAGAGTTGGTTCGAAATCTACATCGATTCCATTGTCGCGAAAGATTTGAACGGCGGTTTCAGACAGTTTGTCAGATACAAGTACTTTGGGCATTACAGCCTCCTTTAGAAATATTTGGGTGGCCGGCCCCTTGGGGCCAGCAAGAATTACAATGTGGCGATTTGGGTTTCAAAGGCCCAGTTCAACCAAGGCGCCAACGCCTCTAGGTCGGCTTGCTCGACCGTGCCACCCGTCCAGATACGCAGACCAGCAGGCGCATCGCGATAGGCGCCGATGTCTTGGGCAACGCCCGCATCGTCCAATAACTTGGCCAGCCCCTTGGCAAATGCGGCTTGGCCGTCCGCATCCAGTGCCGCAACACGCGGGTCGGAAATCTTCAAACATACGGATGTGTTTGAGCGGGTTTCGGGCACCTCTGCCAGAAAATCGATCCAGTCATTGGCGGCCACAAAATCGGCCAACACGTTCATGTTGGCATCTGCCTTGGCGATCAGGCCAGCGTTGCCGCCCAAGCCCTTGGCCCAGTTCAGCGCAAACAGGTAGTCCTCGACCGCCAGCATAGATGGCGTGTTGATCGTGGCCCCCTTAAAGATACCCTCGATCAATTTGCCACCTTTGGTTAGGCGGAAAATTTTTGGCAATGGCCATGCCGGTGTATAGGTTTCCAGGCGCTCAACCGCGCGCGGGGACAGGATGATCATGCCATGGGCCGCTTCGCCGCCCAGTACTTTCTGCCAGCTGAATGTGGTTACATCCAATTTATCCCATGCCAAGTCCTGGGCAAATGCCGCAGAGGTTGCATCACAGATGGTTAGACCAGCGCGATCAGATGGGATGAAGTCGCCGTTGGGAACCTTTACGCCTGATGTGGTGCCATTCCATGTGAAGACAACATCGTTGTCGAAATTCACGGCACTCAGATCAGGTAGGTGGCCGTAATCGGCGCTGTGGTGTGTTACATTTTCCAGTTTCAGCTGTTTGACCACATCCGTGACCCAGCCGGCGCCAAAGCTTTCCCATGAACACATATCTACACCACGTGCGCCCAATAATGACCACATGGCGGCTTCGACTGCACCGGTATCAGATGCGGGCAGGATGCCGATTTTGTAATCTGTTGGAATGTTCAAAACCTCGCGGGTGGTTTCGATGGCTTCTAGCAATTTATTTTTGCCAATGGCAGCGCGGTGCGAACGGCCCAGTGCCGCATCAGATAGCGCATCCAAAGTCCATGTAGATGGTTTGGTGCAGGGGCCAGAAGAGAATTGGGGATTGTTCGGACGGATGTCCGGTTGTGTCGTCGTCATATGTGTATCCTCACAGATAAAATGCCCTTCGTTGGGGAAGGGTGTCCCACTGCCGCAAATAGGCAAGAAAGGGTCGCAGGGCAAGTGTTAGTTCTGGTAATTTTGCAAAATTTCCTCATAAGGGCGGAGAAACAGGTTCAGATATTTTTGATAGGACACCCAATGTTCGTTGCTACACTGATTGCAAATCCCTCCGGTAAACCGCTAACCGATGAATTGGTGCAAAGAGCCGCAGCAAATCTGAATAGTGCTGATATCAATTGGCTGGCCGATGGAATCGCCGCCGACATTGCCTGTGATCAATCCGAATGCGAATCCCTATGGCGCGATTTACAAGAATCAGAGATTGATCTGGTGATCCAAGCAGAGAGTACGCGCCGAAAAAGGGTTTTGTTGGCTGATATGGACAGCACGATGATTCAGCAAGAATGCATCGACGAACTGGCCGATGTTGCAGGGGTTGGCGCAATGGTCGCGGATATTACTGCACGCGCCATGAACGGTGAAATGGACTTTGATGGCGCATTGCGCGAACGGGTAGGATTACTGAAGGATCTGAACCTAGATGTGATCCAACAAGTTCTGGAGACACGCATAACCCTTATGCCCGGCGGTCCGGCGCTATTGGCCACCATGAAGGCGAATGGCGCATATTGTGCGCTGGTTTCTGGCGGGTTTACAGATTTTACACAGGCAATCGCGGCGAGATTGGGATTTGATGAGAATCGCGCGAACACGTTGCTGAATGCAGATGGTAAGCTGACAGGAGAGGTCGGCATGCCGATTCTTGGGCGCGAGGCCAAGGTTGAGGCGCTAAAGGATATCGTCGCGCGCCTAGATATTTCACCGAAGGATGTGATCGCGGTTGGGGATGGAGCGAATGATCTGGGGATGCTGACCCTTGCAGGCAGCGGCGTGGCCCTACATGCAAAGCCAGTGGTGGCCGCACAGTGCAATATTCGGCTAAATTTTGCAGATTTAAGCGGCCTATTGTACCTACAGGGTTATTCAAAGTCGGAATTTGTGCTGTCGATCTAATAAATCCTCTTGTAACACCTGCGCCTTCTCAATAAACACGCCCGTGGAGACGTGGCCGAGTGGTCGAAGGCGCTCCCCTGCTAAGGGAGTAGGCGGTTTGTAGCTGTCTCGAGGGTTCGAATCCCTTCGTCTCCGCCATTTACTTTAAAATCAATGACTTACAAGTTGATAGCGTCCGGTGCACCACATAGGTGGAACACAAGGCCATGAAATTCGACGCGTACCTAAGTCCCTCACGCCACGGCATTTATTACTTTAGATGGCCGTTGCCGTTAACGGATCATCAACCAAAACGAGCCACGTTTAGAGTATCTTTACGAACTCGTTGCCCAGAACGGGCTGGACGGCTTGCAAGATTGCTTACAGTATCGGGCGAAAAGCTAAGGGAAAGCAGCGCATTGGCAGGGCTGAGACAAGATGAAATGCGGGAAATGGTCCGCAAGTTTTTCCAATCTGTGTTAGACAAGCATATTGATCGTGTGAACAAGCGTGGCTTGTCGCCTATGCAGATCACGGCCATTCAAAATGGGATCGACTTCCATGATGAGGCTGTCGATGGTGACACGGAAGTTTCTGATCAGATGCTTAACCTTGTTGGGTTTCGAAAGGCTGCTAAGCTGACAGAAGAGCAGTGGACCGACAACGAAACATTCTTGTTGCGGGAAATACGGAAGGCTGACCGAGATCATCTTCGAGCTGTCCTTGCGCACTACAAAACTTTGGATAGCTATGAGTTTGGCAATGATGGGCGAGCAGTTAGCAAAGCCATTGCAGCATCTAACGAAACCACGTTGGGCGATGCTATTCGAGACTATCTGGACGAACAAGCACGGGCCAAGACTTGGCGAGGAAAGACAGCAGAAAAGAACCGTCGCGCTTTAGATCACTTGATTGAGATATTTGGACAGGACAGGGTTCTTACCTCAATCTCACAAAGGGATGCGCAAGAGGCAAAGAAGCTGATGATGGAGTTGCCAGCCCGTCAGAAAACCCTGCCTGCCACACGTGACTTAAGCCTAAGAGATGCGACAAAAGTTGATGGTCTCAGCAAGATCAGTGTCGAGACATTGAACTGGTACTTGCAGGCTTTTGCTGCATTTTTCGGATGGGCCAAAAAGAACGGCTACATCCATGAAAAACTGTTTGAAGGTATGAAAGTTGGCCGCGCCAATGCCACCAAGGAAGAACGATTGCCTTTCACGCCTGATGCTATGAACACCATGTTCATTGAGCTGACATCGAACAGGTCTGGCTTGGTCAAAAGTGAAAGCCATAAGTGGGGCGCATTGATCGGCATGTTTACAGGTGCGCGGCTCAACGAGGTTGCTCAACTTTTAGTTGAGGATGTTCAGGAAACAGATGGTGTTTGGCACTTCAATATCTCCGACGAGGGCGAGAACCAGAAAGAAGTGAAAAACAAGGCCAGTAAGCGCAAGGTGCCAGTCCATAGCGCCTTGATCGATGCAGGGTTTCTTGACTTCTACCAGTCACGCCAACGTGGAAAACAACTCTTCCCCGACTATCGGTTTACGAAGTCAAACGGCTATGGTCGAAACCTAGGTCGGTGGTTCAATGAGAGCTTCACCCCGAAGTTGGGCATCAAAACACCCCGCCACGTCTTCCACAGCTTCCGGCATACGATGATCACAAGATTGATCCAAGCTGAGGCCCCACCAGAAAAGGCCAAGTGCATAGTTGGACATGAACAAGCGGGCGTCACCTTCCAAGTCTACATGCGGGAAAGATACACACTTACTCAACTGAAAGAGACCATAGAGAGGTTCCAATTGTGAAGGGCATTGGGGGAAATTTGAGCGCAACTAGTAGAGTATATGGGCATGGAAAAATGTTTCATTTTTTATCGCAGCGCCTTTGAGCGTAAAGCGAAATGTAGTAGTAGGCCTTTGGAGAGTTCGCCAATTGGTTGACTAGTAATTGAATTTCACGAGAGCTAATTACATGGCCGACCAGTATGACTTTGGTAATTTATCACCCATCGAATTTGAAGCTCTCGTAGCTGATCTTATGAGTGCGGAATGTCGAGTACGGTTTGAAACGTTCTCGGAAGGTGCGGATGGCGGCATTGATGCACGACACAGCAGTGCATCGGGCAATGTAATTCTTCAGGCCAAACACTACAAAAACAGTACATGGGCTGACTTGGAGACCTCAGCGAAAAAAGAATCCCCGAAGATTCGTAAGCTCAGTCCCAGTACGTACTATTTTCTGACGTCTCAAAAGTTGACACCAGATAGAAAAACTTCGCTCAAAAACCACTTAAACCACCCTTCGGTTGCGGTATCGAACATTCTCGGGAGGACCGAGCTAAACGCTCTGATAAGAAAGCATAGTGATGTCGAAAAGAGTAACATTAAGCTTTGGCTTTCAAGCGCGGCGGTGCTTCAGCGATTACTCACTAACGACATAGCAGTTTTCACTGAAGCAACTAAAGAAGGCATAGAGCGCATACTTAAGGTGTTTGTTGCCAATCCAAGCCTACCGACAGCTGCAAAAATTTTGAAGAAACAACATTGCTTGATAGTTTCCGGTCCGCCCGGTGTGGGAAAGACAACGTTATCGCAAGTTTTGGCGGCAGAACACTGCGAAGACGGTTGGGAACTTGTCGCGATAAGTAGCATCGAGCAAGGCTATGAAGCGTTCCATCCTGAAAACAAGCAGGTCTTTGTTTTTGACGACTTCCTTGGCAAGATCAAACTTGATGCGAGATCATTGGCGAAAGATGACGCAAAAATCGCTGGTTTTATGCGGCTCGTCGCTGGGCGGACTACAAAGCGGTTCATTTTAACCACACGTAAGTACATACTAGAAACGGCACGAACCGCTTCTGAATCACTAGATGATGATCAGGTGGAATTAACAGAGATGATCCTTGATCTCGACGTTTATACGAGAGAGATCAAAGCTCGAATTTTGTACAACCATTTATATCACTCAGGTCTTGAAGAAAGTGCTATCGGGGCGCTTTTAGTGGGCGATACCGTCTCCCGTATTGTTGATCATCCGCACTATATGCCGCGCATCGTACAGTGGATGACAGACCATGTTCGATTTAGAGATGCTGACCCTGAAGAATACCCACGCACGTTTATACAAGCACTCGATAACCCTGAGAAGGTTTGGGAAAAGCCTTTCCAGAATCATATCAGCGGCGCGGCGCGTGTGATGCTGTATTGCATGTACTTATCGAGACATGAGACCTTCATTGAAGGTAGTGGAGTTGCGAGAGGCATAAAGGTAGAAAAGTTGCGCGATTTTTTTGAAAGAGCGCTATCGGCTTTTTCTATCGAGAGTGACGGAACCATTCCAGAGAGCCGCTTCGAAGATACACTCCGAGAAATCAAATCATCATTTATTGTACTTCAAGGAGGAACGGTAAATTTCATAAATCCTTCGGTACAGGACTTTCTGGCGCGTAGGTTGAATGATGTTAAAATTCTGGATCGACTATCTCGTTCAATATCGACATTCGACAATGCAGCAGACTTGTGGAAATTCGCGTCCGAATATTTCAATGGGAAACCGTCTAAGACCATTCAGGTCGCAACCGTAATCCTGTTACAGATTAAGTCTGGTGCAGTGAAGGGGCGGCTGCCTCTCGAAGATTTAGCACCTTTTCTTGGAGATTTAATTTCCGAATCTAAGGCGTCTGATTTTATCCATTTTTTGCGTGGAGGTGGATTGTCCGTCAGTTCTTGGATCAATGAAGTAGAGCTGCCTAACCTCATAGATGACCTGATGTTTGGGAAATATAGTGAATTGCAGCATGCACAGGCATTCGGCAGGTGGCTTCGACTTCAACTGTTTAAGTACCTGTCGAAGAGAGACTATGTTCTGGAAATCGAAGAATTAGGCATGCTTGCTGACAACTTGCCCATGTATCGAGAAGACCTGCCAGAATGCATACTCGAACAGTTTGAAGAAGCAGCAACGGAAAGTATCGATAGTTTGGAGCCTTCTGGCATAGCAGGCCATGAGGATCGCGAGTCAGCTATTGGCACATGGCTAGAAGAGATTGAGAAAATTGAGAGTTATCTTGGGCATCCTGTTGATAGCTGGAAACGAAGGGAGCTTGAAGATGATCTATGGATCATGCAGCAGCTTCATGATCAGCAGATGCAAGAAATGAGGGAAGAAGGTGGCTTAAGACGGTCTTCTGCTAGCTCTGGCACATCCGCAAACTCGTCATCTCCTGCCAGTCCTTTGGGGGCAGCCAGAAGTGGCTTCTCCAACGTTGACTTGGGCAACATGTTTTCATCACTCAAGAAATGAGTTGCAGTAATTCACATCAAGTCGTGTTTTCAATCGTGATGTGCCAAAGGAGATAGATACTACACGTGACAGCACGCCCATTTGACCCACAGTGGACCACTGATGCACCTGAGCTTCTGAAGTATCTTGATGATCTTTGCACAGAGATGACATTGGCAGAGGTGCGTCTGAAAAAACGTAAGTCCGATGCTCAGCCGAGCTTTGAAGCGGCAATAAAAGCAATTGTGCTGGACCTGTATCGCGCCAATGAAAGTAATCCTGACTTGGAGGTTGGGATCGCGTCGGGCACTACTACCTTACAAAAATTGAGTAAATCACGCTATGGCGCTTCGTTCATATCAGCTCGAACCTTTCAGGACGCGCTAAGCATTTTGATCAGCCAAGGCCTTGTGATTATAACGACACCCCATTGGCACGATCCATCGGGAAAAACGAGCCGTGTAGCGCGTCACAGAGCGTCAGAAATGCTCTTGAGCGCCCTACGTGGTGCAGGCGCTTCCGTTGCCCTCCTGCGTCGGCACAGTGCCTCTGAGGGGATAATCCTAAAGGACGGAAAAAAGAAAAAGATCGAATATGGCGATATTCAAGTTGCCAATGATGCACGAGATCGACTTCGGGTAATCAACAGGATGCTTCGAAACCACTGGGCTGACATCGCGCTGCCAGACAGCGAACTGATCGCGCACAAAGCTGCTGTGAGTGGAAAACGTAAGGAGGAAGCCAGTCAATCTTTCGACTTTGCTGCAAGGACCGTTCATCGTGTCTTCAATAATGATGATTGGGAACAAGGTGGTCGGTTTTATGGTGGTTGGTGGATAAGCATTCCTTCAGAGCTAAGACCTTTGATCCTGATCGATGGAAAGCCAACTGTTGAAGTGGATTACTCAGGCCTTCACGCTGCTATGCTGTATGCAATGGATGGAAAAGCAATCCCTTCGGACCCTTACGAACACTGCTACTCTAAGTGGAGCAATAAGAGCGCTCGCAAACTTGTTAAACTGGCATTCAATGCAATGTTAAACGCAGACAGCACCATTAAGATTAGCCCTATAGACGGCTTCAGAGAAGATTTTATGGGCATGGCGTGGCAAGAATTTCTTCTATATGTAGTCAGCTGCTTTCCAGAGTTCGAACATCATTTCGGAACCGGAATAGGTCTGCGGCTGCAATTTAGAGACAGCATGTTGGCGGAGACAGTTATGTTAAAGTTTGCCTCTCAGGGTAACGCTTGCTTACCAGTTCATGACAGCTCCATCGTTCATCATGCTCTTCTCGATGATCTGACAAGTGCCATGCAAGAAGCATTTGAAGATGAATTCGGTGCAGTTGGAGAAGTCAGCTACCAGCTTGGAGCTGGGGAACAGATCAGTACAACAGGACAGATGGTCGAAGTAGATATGGACGAGCTATTAAGCCCAATTGGCTATCTAGAGCGTTTACAGGCCTTTTGGGACAATCAAGATCATCAGCAATCGTGATGCAGTATCTCTATATATGAGTAAATGCTGTAAGTGATTGATTAGAATAAATAATATATAAACCAATAGAAAGGCCATAATATATATATGCTGGATAATATAAAAACCCTTCGGTCAGGCCAACCAGTGACCCTCCCTCGCTACTGGTAACGATAAGGTTGCATCATCCAGCTTAGTGTGACACACAAGTGCGACAAACACAGCAAATGCGTTCCGGAATATCGCTATTTGCCAAGGGTTTAGATTTATGGTGGAGCCTCCCTTCGTCTCCGCCACTGAACTTGTGAACATGCTAGGCGACCTTACTCGTCTGTTCCAGTTTCAATCGGAACATCTAAAGGTACGGTGATGCGTGGTTTTGTTTTTAGCTACAAGCTATTAAATTGATGACCAAGTCTAGATAGTCCCATAGGCCTAACCTGCGTCTTTAATTACAGCACGTCACCTTGGTACCCGGTTGATGCTACGTGCACTTACCCCCTAGTTGCCCCAATCAGAGCAGTCACGTGGATTAAGATCACGAGAGGCAGGGCTAGGGGAGCTCTCCCAACCTTTCATTGTTTCCGCGGCTACTCTTGTTGGAAACTATAAGCATTGAATAAGAGAATCTTCGGTCATTGATCTCTGCTGCTTAACATATTTGATAGATCAGCATGAGCCTAGGCGCCTACTCCAGAGAGCTAACTATCAGTGATGCGCTAGCTTCGTTTATGGCCAACACTGTGTTGTATAGGGTGGCCAGCCTTAGCAGAGATTTCACATCCACATCGTGGGGCAGTGCAGAAAGCGGATCTGTGAAAAATATCAACGCGTCCAATTTGTTTTCTGCAATCATGGCGCCGATTTGTGCGTCACCCCCTAGAGGGCCACTTTTAAGGCATTCGATATTCAGGCCGGTCTCGTTGGCAATACGGCCGCCTGTTGTGCCCGTGCCATAAAGTGTTAGCGTGGAGAGCATGGATTTGTGCGCCTGAACCCATTCAACCAGCGCGTCCTTTTTCTGATCATGTGCGACCAATGCCATGGTTTTTATATTTGGAAAGCTGTTTTTAGGCTGTGTCATTACTTTTGTCCACGCGGTTTGAATTGTCGGTTGCCCAGTTCCATGTCAGTGGAGATTTACGTTTCATTGCCCCGCTGAGATGTTGCCGCATACGATAGGATGCGTCGGCTATTTCGCCGCGCTCAAGCAGTGTTAGGATCTCTAAGTGTTCCGTACATTGCTCTATTAAACGCTCGCGGTTTATTTCAGCGCGATATTCCATCAAGCGGCGCATACGATTTACGCGTTGCAAGGCCACATGGAAGAACGGGTTGCCTGAGAGCTTGATGATTTCTTCATGAAACTGTGAGCCGCTGTGCAAAAGCGCCTCGCCGGGCGCTGTGTTTATGCTCATTTCCAGCATGTTCTCTTGGTTCCGGCGCTGTTCGTCTAGCACCTTTCTGTTTAGTGAAAACGAGGGTTCAAGCAATGCCGCGGGTTCGATCGCCAGTCTGAAACGATAAATCTCGTCAAAAGCTTCGGGCGTTTTGGCAACAGGTAACAATCGCCACCCATAGCCTTCTTTGCGCTCTGCCCAGCCCTCGCGCGCGGCGCGAATTAACAGATCACCAACCTTAGCCTTGGTCCAATCATATTTATCGCGCAGAAATTGCTCGGTCACTTCCTCGGGGATTTGGTTTGTCAGCCAGTCATTGGCGAAAATTTGATAATCATTTGCTTCTTCGCGGTTGCTTAGTGCCATCTCCTGCGTGATTTCCAAGGGCATCTCGTCAGTTACGAAATACCCGCGGTTTTCCTCGCGGGTCAGAACGCTCTTGGCCTCAAGCGTGTTGAGAGCCTCTCTGACAGGGGTGCGTGATACCCCATATCTATCGGCGACCTGTTGGGCGCTGATATGTTGGCCGGACGCTAGTGCTCCTGATAGAATATCTTGGATAAGCCGATTAGAAATCTTTGTGGATAGGTCACTTTTTCGCATCAAACTCTCTGGGGTGCTCTGGCATTGCCGTGGTTGTATCTTTGGTTTTAAACCCTAGGGTAATCCCGTTATTTAGGTTTTCATAGTCTAAAAAACCTAAATATTGGATTTTTAACCGATATTGGGTGGGATTCGCGTTTCGTTATTGACGTGTGACGGATAAAGCAATTGTTATCTAAACGTCAATGCAAGAGCGATTCTGTTAAAAAATCTACTTATAAACAATACGTTGCTGAATTTTGGGCTGTTCGGCTCAGCCTTTAAAAACCTGTTTTTTGGTTTTTGTAATATAAAAAGCCAAATTTATATTGGCTTTTAGGGTTTCAATGTGCAATTTAATGGTGTGGGGCGAAGAATCACCCTACCTGACATCACAATTTCTGGGAGGAACTATCTGTGTTCAAAAAATATTCACGTATCGGCCTGCTTGTAGCAGCAAGCGCCATTGCCAGCACGACTGGCGCATCCGCTGAGGGCTTCAAAGCGGAAAACCCACAATGTATCGCTCCATCTAATCCAGGTGGCGGTTGGGACTTTATTTGCCGGACAACAGCAAAATACCTATTTAACCTGAAGGTCATCGAAGATTCGATGCAGGTGACAAATATGTCTGGTGGCGGTGGCGGCGTTGCGTTCGCACACGTTACCAAAGAGCGTAATGAAGATAACAACCTAATCGTAGCTGCATCAATGAGTACCAGTGCACGTATCGCACAAGGTATCTATGAAGGTGCTGAGCAGGACGACGTTCACTTCTTGGCGACATTCGGCGCTGAGTATGGTGCGATCGCTGTTCGTGCGGATTCACCTTACACATCTCTTAAGCAAATGATGGATGACATTGTAGCGGATCCTAAGTCTGTTGGTATCGCTGGTGGTTCTTCTGTTGGTAGCTTTGACCACATCAAGCCGATGCTGGTTGCACGCGAAGCAGGTTTGGCCGATGTGACGCAAATGAAATACGTCTCATTTGACGGTGGCGGCGAAGCTATGACTGGTCTTCTGTCCGGTGCGGTTGAAGCGCTTTCGGGTGACTTCTCTGAAATGTTGGGCTTCTTGGAATCAGGTGACATTCGCATCCTGACCATCATGGCGCCTGAGCGCTTGAAGAACTTCCCTGACATCTCAACAGCCAAAGAAGAAGGTTACGATGTTGTTGGTGCAAACTGGCGCGGTCTTTACATGCCAGCTGGTGCAACAGACGAAGCCAAAGAATTCTGGAAAAGCGCAATCATGACGCTGACACAGGACCCAGGTTTCCAAGCAGAGCTTGAAGCGGCTGCAATCGAGCCATTCAACAACTTTGGCGATGACATGCACAAGTTCGTAGCAGGCAGCATTGCAGATGTGACCAAGCTTTCTAAAGAAATTGGCATCATTAAATAATACACTAACGTGCCGGCCAATGTGATTGGCCGGCACCCATTTTTCCCACAAAACAGGAGGCGAAAATGAGCGACCGCATATTTGGTGGTTTCGGGCTGCTACTTGCAGTTTTTTATATTTGGGCTGCGTCCACCATCAAAGATAGCTTTATGGTCGATGTTGTTGGGCCGCGGGCCTTTCCCTACATTGTAGGCACAATTCTTGGCCTGTGTTCGTTGTACTTTATCATCCGCCCTGATGATGAACCTGATTGGCCACATATGCGAGAATTCGCAGAAATCTTCTTCGCTGCTGCCGTTATGTTTGCGTATTGCGTAGCGTTGCCCGAATTTGGGTTCTTGATTTCAACCGTATTTGCCACAGCATATCTGACTTGGAGACTGGGAACACTGCCTTTGTGGTCGTTGCTAACCGGTGTTCTGACGTCTGCTGGCATCTATATCGTTTTTCACCTGATCCTTGGCCTGCACTTGGCCGAAGGTCCCCTAGGATTTTAAGGAGAGGATCATGGAGACTCTTTCACTTCTTGCGGATGGATTTAGCGTTGCTTTGACGCCGCAAAACCTATTCTTGGCCATTATGGGCTGCTTTTTGGGTACACTTATGGGTGCTTTGCCCGGACTTGGCCCAGCGAATGGCGTAGCTATTCTTATCCCAATTGCTTTTTCATTGGGGCTTGGGCCAACACCATCTCTAATTCTGTTGGTCAGTGTGTATTACGGGGCCATGTATGGGGGGCGGATCAGTTCGATTCTGCTGAATATTCCTGGCGATGAACCGGCAATGATGACCTGTCTTGATGGGTATCCAATGGCACAACAAGGCAAAGCTGGCGAGGCCCTGTCCTTGTCTGGGGTTGCATCTTTTGTTGGTGCATTTGTTGCTACATGTGGCCTGGTTGTTTTGGCACCGCAATTGGTTAAAATTGCGTTGTTGTTCGGACCTGCAGAATATTTCGTTTTGTTTACGGTGGCCTTTGCGACATTGGGTGGTATTTCATCCACGAACCAAGCCAAGTCTGCATTTGCGGCGGCGTTGGGGCTGGGTATTGCGATGATTGGCAGTGACAGTCAAACTGGATCGCAACGCTTTACCTTTGACCATATTCACCTATACGACGGGATTGATTTTCTGATCGCGATTGTTGGTTTGTTTGCGTTGAGCGAGGTTTTCATCTTCCTTGAGCATCACCGTGGCGGCGCCGCAGGCAGCTCTGCTGCGACAAAAGTTGGTCGCATCATGCCTGACTTTGGGATGATTAAACGCTGTATTCCATCCATGGCTCGCGGTACTGGCCTTGGCTTTTTCTCTGGTGTCTTGCCAGGTGCTGGGGCGTCTTTGGGTTCATTCTTGGCCTATTCGCTAGAGAAGCAAACCGTCGATCGTGATGGCAAAACATTTGGTACGGGTGATCCGCGTGGTGTTGCGGCGCCTGAGGCTGGGAACAATGCCGCCTCTGGTGGTGCGCTTGTACCTATGCTGGCACTTGGTGTTCCGGGTTCTGGAACGACGGCGGTTTTGTTGGCTGTATTGTTGCAGTTGAACATCACACCAGGCCCGCTTCTGTTTACCAAAAACCCAGATATCGTTTGGGGCCTTATCGCGGCGTTGTTCATTGCGAACTTCATCCTACTAGCGATGAACATCCCATTGGTGGGCATCTTTACACGGGTGCTGATGGTTCCAACGCGGATCCTGATGCCGATTGTTGCGATGATTTCTTTCGTTGGCATTTACAGCATCACCGGTTCATCATTTGATGTGATGTTGATGGTTGGATTTGGATTGGCCGGTTGGGTCTTACGCAAATTGGACGTGTCATTGGTTCCTGTCATTCTAGGCATTCTTTTGGGCAACCAAATGGAAGTGAACCTGCGTCGCGCCATGACGATTTCGGATGGTGATTGGCTGACTTTGGTCGGTAGCCCGCTGGCGATCATTTTGTGGATCATTGCGATTACCGGATTTGTTTTGCCGATGATGCTGGGCCGCCGGATGAAAAACAAAATGGAAGCCGCCCGCAACGAAGAAGAATTTGTTGGTGACTAAACCAATACTAGAGACAAGGGCCTTCGGGCCGAATAAAGGAGATAAAAATGAAGATTATGACACTTCCCTGTGATGGGATCGGGCCAGAAATTATGTCAGCGACACTGGCAGTAGTCGAGGCTGCGAACCAAAGGTTCAACCTGGGCATTTCGTTCCACGAAGAAGAATCCGGATTTGATAGCTTGAAAAATCATGGTATTACCTTGCGCGAAGAAGTTCTGGATCGTGCCAGAACTGAGTTCGATGGCGTGATTTTGGGAACCCAATCGCATATGGATTACCCCCCGCTAGTTGAGGGTGGTCGCAATGTATCGGCTGGATTTCGCATCGGGCTAGACCTGTACGCCAATGTTCGACCTGCCCGCAGCCGGGAATTTATTCCCAACAAGGCGCCAGGAATGGATTTGGTGATCATGCGCGAAGCGACCGAGGGTTTCTATCCTGATCGCAATATGTATCAAGGTGTGGGTGAGATGATGCCAGATCCCGATATGGCACTGTCTGTTCGCAAGATCACACGCCATGGGTCAATGCGCATCTGTCGCGAGGCATTTAAATTGGCAATGCAACGCGAGAAAAAAGTAGCTGCGATCCATAAGGCGAACTCGTTCTTGATGACCGATGGTTTGTTCTTGGAATGCTTCCGCGAGGTCGCGAAGGATTTCCCAGAAGTGGAAACAGAAGAGCTGATCGTTGATGCCTATGCAGCGCTATTGGTTCGCAAACCAGAAGCATATGATGTGGTTGTTGCTACCAATTTCTACGGTGACATCCTGTCTGATCTTGCATCTGAGTTGTCTGGGTCACTGGGACTGGCGGGATCGATTAATGCCAATGCTGAAACAGGGCTGTGCTGTGCTCAGGCGCAACATGGTTCCGCCCCTGATATCGCAGGTCAAAACGTTGCAAATCCGACGTCATTGATCTTGTCTGCGGCGATGATGCTTTCTTGGTTGGGTGAACAACGCGGCGTGGCCGATTTGATGAAGGCTGGTGATGCCATCGCACAGGCTGTGGATCGTGTAATTGATGATCCATCTACCAGAACTCGCGATCTTGGCGGTACGCTGAATACTGATGAGTTCGGTCAGCTGGTGGCCGATGCCGTAGCTGAAGAAGCGATGGCCGCATAAATCTTCTCCCAGTGGGTTCCCATGCCCACACTTTGCGTGGCGCCACCTTCTGGTGGCGCCCGATACTACCCCAAGGAGGTCTAAGTGACTGAACGCCCACGCATTGCCCTGATCCATGCGACCAAAGTAGCGATCGAACCGATTGAAACGGCGGCCAAGGAAATCTGGGCGGAGGCTGAAACATTCTCGATCTTAGAGGAAGCTTTGGCGCTGGATCGGCAAAAGCACTCAGATCTAACAAGTGATATGAATCGGCGCATCGTTGATCTTGCACGTTACGCAGAAGCCGCGAATGCCGATGGCGTTCTTTTCACCTGCTCTTCTTTTGGCGATGCAATTAGCCGCGCTAATTTAGATACAAATATTCCCGTGATGAAACCCAACGAAGCCATGTTTGATGATGCGTTTTCGTATGGGGATAATGTTACGATGATTTACACATTCCCACCTGCCGCACCTAGCATGGAGGCAGAGTTTGCCGAGATCGCAAAGGCCAAAGGGCGGGATGCTACGCTAACATCCGTTCTATGTGAAAACGCATTAGAGGCAAAAAAGGCAGGTGACGTTGCAGCTCATGATCAGATGATTGCAGATACTGTGGCCCAGATTACCAATGCGGATGTAATATTGTTTGCACAATTCTCAATGGCCTCCGCCGCTCCATTAGCGCGTGAAGGCACCCATACCCCCATACTAACCAGCCCCGAATCCGCTATAAAAGAAGTGCGACAGCGGGTTGGCGCAGGGCGAAAGGACTAATCCATGCTTATAGGCGTTATTGCAGATGACTTCACTGGTGCTAGTGATATAGCAAGTACTCTGGCCAAGGGCATCGGTGCCGAAGGCGGATTGAAGACAGCTCAGTTTTCAGGCGTACCTACCGCACCCGTATCCGCAGAGATCGAAGCTGGTGTGATTTCGTTGAAATCCCGATCTGCACCAGTGGAGCAAGCCGTAGAGGATAGTTTGCGCGCTCTTGAATGGTTGTTGGCGCAGGGGTGCTCACAAATTGTTTTCAAATATTGCTCGACATTTGATTCGACGCCAAAGGGAAATATCGGCCCTGTAGCCGATGCTTTGGCCGATAGATTAAATGCCAGTGGTATTGTGGTTTGCCCCGCATTCCCGGCGACTGGACGCAGTATCTATCAAGGGTATCTGTTCGTTGGGGACGTTTTGCTAAGTGAATCTGGAATGCGAAATCACCCTCTCACACCTATGACGGATGCAAACATCCGCCGGTGGCTGGGGCACCAAACCGACAGTTCTGTTGATCACCTACCGCTACCACGCATAATCAAAGGTGCTGCTGAAACGCACAAGGCGTTGTCCGAATCGCGTGCCCGTTTTGTTGTCGCGGATGCGATACTTGATGAGCATCTAGTTACGCTGGGCGCGGCATTAGACGGCGCACCATTGGTTACCGGCGGATCTGGTATTGCCTTGGGTTTGCCGCGGAATTTCATCCGCTCGGGCCAGGCCAAGGGCACTGTTCCTGCTAAAGGTGGGGTCAGTGGTAAGGCAGCCATTTTGGCCGGATCATGCTCGGGTGCAACGCGGGGCCAAGTGGATCTACACATGCAATCGCATCCCAGTTTTGCAATTGATGTTCCGGATGTAATGGAGGGCCGCCTTGGATCACAAGATTTGGTCGCGTTTATTGAAAAACATTCTGGAAATGCACCCCTAGTGTATTCTTCTGGTGCGCCCGAAGATGTACGAAAAATTCAAGACCGATTTGGTGTAGAAGCGGTGGCGGCACGTTTAGATAAATTATTTTCAGAAACGGCTTGTGCATTATTGGATCTCGATTATCGGCGTATTGTTGTTGCAGGTGGTGAAACATCGGGCGCAGTGGCCCAAGCAGTGGCAGACAAGTTGAAATCTCCTGCGTTGGAAATCCGCGCGGAGATTGATCCTGGTGTACCTATCCTGATGTTGGGCGATGACAGACCAGTGGCCCTTGCCCTTAAATCGGGAAACTTTGGGTCAGTAGATTTCTTTGTAAAGGCATTGAGTATGATGGGTGATGAAACATGAGTATTGAGAGAGATTTACGGGAACAAATGTCCACGCTTTGTGCCTCGTTGTATCAACGTGGTTTTTCGGTTGGTACAGCGGGTAATGTATCTGCGCGCCTGCCAGATGGCATTTTGATGACGCCAACAAATGCAACATTGGGTGGCATAGATCCAGACAAGATCAGCAAGCTGGATTTGAATGGCGAACACGTTAGCGGAGACCGCCCAACCAAGGAGGTATTCCTACATCAGGCGTTTTATGACACGCGCCCTGAGGCGGGTGCGGTGGTGCATTTGCATTCAACTTGGGCTACGGCGTTATCGTGTCTAGAAGACACTGATCCAGATGATTGCGTGCCGCCTTTGACACCCTATGTGGTGATGCGGGTAGGGCGTGTGAAATTGGTGCCCTATGTCAAGCCAGGCGACCCAAAATCTGGGGATTTGATCCGTGATCTAAACGGCGCCTATGGAGCGGTATTGTTGGCCAATCATGGGCCAGTTGTATCTGGTAAGGATCTATTCTCGGCAGGTTGCGCAGCAGAAGAGCTGGAGGAAACGGCGAAATTGTTGGTTGCGCTTCGCGGGCAGAAAACACGCCTTTTGTCCAATGCGGATGTCATGGACTTGAAGGCGACATTTGGAAACATGTGAAGAGGAACACTGCAGAATTGCGGGATGAAAGATACCGCTGATTTTGCGAGTGATCACGTTCAATGCTGACACATGAGGATGGGCATTTTTGTGAATATTGACTATGCCGAGAATGGCCCACATTTCCAGAAAAAAACTCTGTGAAACAGTATATAGTACAGTCATGGCCTGCGGTTCGTACCCTTGCCTTGGCCTCGCTGGTGGGGTGGCTGCTTTCGCTTAGCAGCTTGCCCTTGGCGTGGATGATCGGTGCAATGCTGGCTACGGCATCGGCGACCTTTCTGAAGCTGCCTGTCGATTTACCTACCAAGGCACATCAGATCGTTCGCACCATGGTTGGGATGATGCTTGGGGCCTCAATAACAATGGAGCTTTTGCTCTCTGTGACGCAATGGTGGGCGTCATTGTTGGGCTTGTTTGTCGTTTTCGCGGCAATGTTTCTGGTGGGGTATATAGCGTTACGCCGGATCTCGGGTTTTTCGCGTGCTTCGGCGGTTTTATGTGCGATACCGGGTGGAATAGCCGAGATGATATTGCTGGCCGGCGATGCCGGCGCCGATCAATCTCGGGTGTCGATTGTACATGCCCTACGCATTGCGCTTACGATTTTGGCCATGCCATTTTTGTTGGTCTGGATGGGCGAATATGATGGGACAAGCACGCAAATAGCTAACCAAGTCAGCCTATCTGTAGAGGATTGGTTTTGGATGTCTGTCTGCCTCGTGTTGGGATTGGTCGCGCATCGCTACCGGATCCTGCCCGCCTCTTTGGTGTTGGTTCCAATGCTCATAAGCGGCTGTTTACATGTAGCTGGTATAACAGATTTTTTGGTGCCAGATTTTGTGACGATTCTTGTGCAGATTTTCATTGGCGTCCACGTTGGAAGCCGTTTCCAAGGCATCACATTGGCAACGCTAAGTGGCGCATTGGCGTCGGCAATTGTTGTGGTCGGGGTGCAGATTAGCCTCGCCTGCGGAGCCGCGATCTTAGTCAGCGGTGTCGTGAATTTGGATACCACGGCACTGATGCTGGCCTATGCGCCGGGTGGGTTGGCGGAAATGTCGCTGATTGCTGTGGCGGCGGATGTCGAATCTGCCTTTGTTGGTTTACATCACCTGTTCAGGGTTCTCGTGGCATTGATCGCGGCACCTATTCTGATCGGATGGGCCAAAAGAGCAGCCTAGGACACCTATATGTTTTGCAGGGCAAATCGTGTTGAATAAACGAACCGCGCGACGGCTGATATATGAGCGCCGCGACCATTGCGCGGGCAAAGACCTGTTCTTGCACAACCTCAGTAAGTGAAATCTTGGCGTTGGGTGTGTAAATCAATCTAGGGTGTGATTTCGCATGTATTCATCAATACGGCAGGCCGGATCGCTGTTGTCTAGTAGAGATGACCCGATGCGGTTCCAATTTCTCTGATCAAATTCGGGGAAAAAGGTATCAGCGCCTTCGATAGTGGTGTCCACCTCGGTGATCAATAGTCGCTGGGCAAGGGGTAACATTGCGCTATAGATGCCTTGGCCGCCGATCCCATAGACGCGCCTAATCCCATGTGAATAAGCCATGTCGATCGCATCTGTCGGGGTGCTGCAAACATTTTCGGCAATATTGTGGTTCGATGAAACCACTATGTTCAGCCGGTTTTTCAGGGGCTTGAAGGGCAGGCTATCCCATGTGTTGCGCCCCATGATAATTGCGCCACCCAGCGTTTCTGTCTTGAAAAAGGCCAGATCCTCGGGAACGTGCCATGGAATTGTGTTGTCTAGGCCTATGGCGCCATTTTTTGCGCGTGCAACGATAAGAGTTAGCATGATTAAACCGCCACTGGTGCTTTGATACTGGGATGAAACTGATAGTTCTCGAATTCAAAATCCTCGAATTTGAAATCGAAGATTGAGGAAACGGTGCGGCGAATTTTCAAGCTGGGCAAAGGGAAATGTTCGCGTTGAAGTTGGGTGTTAACCTGATCAACGTGGTTTGAATAGATATGTGCATCACCGATGGTATGGATGAAATCACCCGCCTCATACCCTGTAACATGCGCGAGCATTTTCAACAGCAATGCATAGCTGGCGATGTTAAAGGGCACACCCAGAAACATATCCGCAGAGCGCTGATAAAGTTGTAGGTGCATTTTGCCGCCAACGATCCGCACCTGCCACATGGTGTGACAGGGGGGCAGGGCCATGTTTTCAATTTCGGCGGGGTTCCATGCGGATACAATCAACCGGCGGCTATCGGGTGTTTTTTTGATAGCCTCTATCAGGTTGGAAATCTGATCAATTGATCCTCTGTGGTATAGTGGGTGATCGTCCTTTTGCTTGTCGGTTGCAACTAGGCTGGGGAAATTGCGCCACTGTGCACCATAGACTGGCCCCAAATTTCCAGTCTCGTCCGCCCATTCATCCCAAATCGATACGCCGTTTTCTTTCAGGTATTTGATGTTTGTATCGCCACTTAGAAACCATAGTAGCTCGTGCACGATTGATTTTAAATGTAGCCGCTTGGTCGTAACCAAAGGAAAGCCATCGCGCAGAGGATAGCGTGTTTGGGTGCCAAAGTACGAAAGGGTGCCTGTTGCGGTACGATCGCTCGAGGCTTCACCGTTGTCCAGAATATGGCGAAGAAGATCGTGGTACTGTTTCATTGCGCAAGGCCTCCCAAATTGCCTGTGTTCCGGGGGTAATAAAATCCCAGCCACAGCTCTGGGATATTATTATGAAACAATAGGCTTAATACCAGAGCTAATCTGTCGATTTTCTGGCATTTTCGCGGGGGGTGTTGCGGGGCTGTGGCAAAGGTGTTGGCGCAATCTCGCTGGGGGCTAGGGGAATGGCATTAGGTCTTGAGATTTGTTATTTTATAAAATAACGATTTGTTAACTATTTCAGGATCGCAAAATGAGAAAACGTGCCGCAGACCGACAACAGGATGTATTAAGTGTACTGGGTGCTTGTGACAAACCCATGACCGCCTATCAAATTCTTGCGAAATTACAGTTGGCAGAGCCTGATATTGCTCCGCCAACTGTGTATCGAACACTATCAGCGCTTACTGATCAGGGGCGCGCGCATCGCCTAGAATCACTCAAGGCCTTCGTTCCCTGTCGGTGTAACCACGGGGAAAACCTACCCGTTTTGGCGATCTGTGAAGATTGCGGATCTGTCGAGGAGCATGATGGAAGCGCACTGTTGCCCAAACTGGCGGCCCTAACGGGCCACAGCGCATTTCGCGTTGATCGCCACATTGTTGAAATCCACGGCCAATGCGGGATGTGCTTGGCCTAACCCCCTATAACGTAACTATTGGAAATATAATGAAAAAAACACTTTCTTTGCTGGCCACAATCGCTGCCGCCCCCGTATTAGCCGAAGAGGCCCGGCATTTGGATGCCCACGAGCACGGCATTGGCGCGCTGAATATCGCAATACAGGACAAGAGCGTTGTGATGGAGCTGACCGCGCCGGGTGCGGATATCGTCGGGTTTGAGCACGAGGCGACCAGCGATGCCGACAAAGAGGCCATTCATCACGCTGTAGAGATATTGGAAAACCCTCTGGCTCTTTTTGTATATCCAGCCGCGGCAGGATGTAGCGTAACGGCGGCTCATGCGGGGCTAAAGGTAGAGCACGAGGAAGGTGAAGAGCATGACGACCATGAAGAAGAGCACGCGCACGAAGAAGCGCATGATGGTCACGATGACCATGATGAAGAGCACGACAAGCATGATGACCATGAGCACGAAGAAGAGCACGATGATCACGAAGGCCATACAACAGATGCAGGGCACAGCGAATTTCATGCCGAATATGAGCTGAGCTGTGATGCGCCAGAGGCCTTGTCTTCCATCAACTTTGCGTATTTTAATGTATTTGAAAACGCCAAAGAAGTCGAAGTTCAGATTATCAATGGCGCGGGTGCACATGCCTATGAGGTAGAGCGTGCATCTCCGATGCTAAAATTGGAGCACTGATGCACGGTGAATGACCCAGTAATAGATATGCGTGATGTCGCCTTTCGTTGGCCGGGACGGGCAGGGTTTTCTCTGCGCGTCGCGCACCTTCGGGTGGCGGCGGGCGAATCCGTTTTATTATTGGGGGAAAGCGGTTCTGGTAAATCGACCCTGTTGTCTCTGTTATGTGGGACATTATCGGCGGATCAGGGCATGCTCTCCATAGCCGGTACGCCGGTTTCCAATCTGTCTGGCTCTGCGCGGGATAGATTTCGTGCGGAAAAAATTGGGGTGATTTTTCAGCAGTTTAACCTGTTGCCCTTTGGGACTGTGCTAGACAACATCCTACTTCCCTTGCGGTTTGCACCTTTGCGGCGCAAACGGGCAGGGGATGCGATAGTGGCGGCACAAGATCTATGCACCGCGCTGGGTTTGCCAAAAGGTATCGGTAGCATTAAGGCTAGCGCGCTAAGCGTAGGCCAGCAACAGCGGGTTGCGGTTGCGCGTGCATTGATCGGCCAACCGCCACTGATTATAGCAGACGAGCCGACCTCGGCGCTGGATGCAAATAGCCAATTGGCCTTTTTGAATGTGTTGTTTTCACAGGCTAAGACCCACAATACTGCCCTGTTAATGGTTAGCCATGATCCACGTCTTGGGGCGCATTTTGACCGGGTGATAAACATGGCGGATATCGCCGAGGTAGAAAGAGAAATGGTATGAACTTGCGCCTGGCACTTGCCTCTCTTTGGGCGCGGGCATTGACCGTTGGGATGACGATTCTGGCGGTAGCGCTGTCTGTTGCGCTGTTTCTGGGGGTTGAGAAGGTGCGCACAGGTGCCAAGGCCAGCTTTGCCAATACCATATCGGGCACGGATTTGATTGTTGGAGCGCGCTCTGGCTCTGTTCAGCTATTGTTGTATTCGGTTTTTCGCATCGGTAACGCGACCAATAATGTCACATGGCAGAGTTACCAAGACATCGCACAACGCCACGAGGTAGACTGGATCGTGCCGATCTCGTTGGGGGATAGCCACCGACAGTTTCGCGTTATGGGCACGACCAAGGCGTTCTTCGATCACTACAAATACCGCCAAGGCCGCGCTTTGGCTTTGCGTGATGGATTGGTGCTAGATGATCTGTTTGATACGGTGATCGGGGCTGATGTGGCCGCGACCTTGGGCTATGCGGTTGGGGATCCGATTGTGGTGGCCCATGGTTTGGCCTCGTTTTCCGAACACAAGGATCAACCCTTTCGCATCTCTGGAATCTTAGAGAAAACCGGTACGCCAGTGGATCGTACCGTGATCGTGAGTATGGAGGCCATCGAGGCCATTCATGTGGATTGGAAGCGTGGTGCCAAAATACCGGGCCAAGTCACACCAGTGGATCGAATTCGCCAGATGGATCTAAGACCACAGGCTATTACTGCGGCCCTTGTGGGTGTGAAAAGCCCACTCCAGACGTTTAAATTACAACGCGCGATCAACGAATACCCTCAGGAACCGTTATTGGCAATTTTGCCAGGTGTTGCGCTGCAAGAGCTTTGGGGAATTGTAGGCATCGCGGAAACGGCGCTATTGGCTGTATCTGGAATGGTGGTGGTTACGGCGTTGATCGGGATGATGGCCACGATATTCTCTAGCCTAAATGAGCGGCGCCGCGAAATGGCGGTATATCGCGCAATGGGTGCGCGCCCTGCCACGATCCTGTGCATGTTGGTGCTAGAGGCGGCGCTGATTGCGGCGCTTGGGGCGGTATTGGGCTTGGCTTTTTTATACGCGGGATTATTTGTCGCACAGCCGATGGTGGATAGCGCCTATGGGCTGTGGTTGCCGATTGAGGCCCCCAGCCTACAAGAGGTATGGGTGATGCTGGCGGTTATAGGTGCTGGCGCAATTGTGAGCTTGGTCCCAGCGATAAGGGCTTATAAAATGTCCCTTGCTGATGGTATGATGGTTAAAACGTAAACGAGGTAGTCCAAGTGGAACTGATGCTAAACCGTAGAAAAACCGTGATGCTTCTGTCCGCTGGTTTGTTGGCCCCTCGGGCTGCGCTATCGGCCACACCACGCGAAATCACATGGGAAGAGTTGATCCCAGAGGGTGTTCCCTATTCCAATATTATTGGTGAGGGCGAGTTGGATGAGACCAATGATACATGGAATCCGATCTATGATGAAAATGGCGTTAAGCTGAATGAACAGCTGAATGGCGCCTATATTAAAATGCCCGGATTCGTGATCCCCTTTGAGATAACCGATCAGGGCGTTACGGATTTCATGCTGGTGCCCTATATGGGGGCCTGTATTCACACCCCGCCGCCCCCTGCAAACCAATTGGTGGTTGTCAGCGCCAAGACCCCTTGGCCCAGTGATCGATTGTGGGATGCGGTATGGGTCACCGGCCAAATGCGCACGCAATTACAATCCACGGACCTCGGCCAGACGGGGTATTCCATAGTGGCGGAAGAAATGGAGGTCTACCAATGGTAGGCCCGCGTCTTGCGCGGCGATGGCTATTGGCGGGAATGGCCGCCAGTGCCTTGGTAACGCGCAGAGTACATGCAGATGAATTTATTGATCTAGATTGGGATGATTTATTACCCGAGGGCGAAAGCATAATTCCCAATGATTTGCTTAATTTGATTGATCATGACAAATCTCTGCCAAGTAGCGAACAACCGATATCCAGCGGTGTGCGTACCGATTGGACAGGACAGACCGTGCGTTTGCCTGGGTTTGTGGTGCCTATCGAGCATCGCGGCACTGGTGTTACGGCTTTTATTCTGGTGCCCTATGTAGGGGCATGCGTGCATGTGCCACCCCCCCCGGCAAATCAGTTGGTCTTTGTAACCACTGAGACCCCTTTTGAAACCAAAGGTTTGTACGAGCCGGTGAATGTGATCGGGATGTTTGGGGTGTCATCCATCTATACCCATCTTGCCGAGGTGGGCTATGCAATATCTGCGGATCGTATAGAGCCCTATAACGGCTAACCCTGCCTGTGCGGGGGCATCGATCGCATGGCGCGCACACTGTGCGCCCATCACTGCCCCGACAACAGGCAAAGGTCTGCATCCTAGGAGCGATTCTCATTGATCAACTGCTCCGTTATCTGCATGTAATGACGCAAATTGCCCACAAGGGGCGCGTATCGAGATGCGCCGCCCGCAAATAAGATGTCCAATCCATCGAGGATTGGGTGCAGATACCCACAGAACAGGTGCGACCATGACATTAAAATGCCAACCCAATGCCAGCCATTTCATCAATGGCGCCTATGTTGAAGATACCGCAGGCAAGCCGATAGATTGCTTTTACCCTGCCACAGGGGAAAAGGTGGCACAGCTATATTCCGCCACTCCTGCAATCATCGACGCGGCCCTAAGTGCGGCACAGGCGGCACAGAAGCAATGGGCAAAAACAGCGCCAGTGGAGCGCGGGCGTGTTTTGCGCCGCGCAGCAGATATCATCCGCGCCCGCAATCAAGAGCTATCTGTTCTAGAAACCTATGATACCGGCAAACCATTGCAGGAAACGCTCTATGTGGATGCAACATCAGCAGCGGATGCCTTGGAATATTTCGGTGGTCTTATCGCATCTGTTACTGGCGAGCATATCCCACTGGGCGATAATTGGGCCTACACCAAACGTATCCCTCTGGGGGTGTGCGTGGGGATAGGCGCATGGAACTACCCGACACAAATCAGCTGTTGGAAGGGGGCGCCAGCGCTGGCCTGTGGCAATTCGATGGTTTTCAAGCCCTCCGAAATGACGCCTCTATGCGCATTGAAAATAGCAGAAATTTTCATCGAAGCCGGTGCCCCTGCTGGTCTGTACAATGTGGTACAGGGATACGGGGATGTGGGTGGCGCACTGGTGAGCGATCCGCGCGTAGACAAGGTCTCGCTGACTGGATCTGCCGAAACCGGCAAGAAGGTCTATGCCGCGGCTGCGGCGAACATGAAACACGCAACCATGGAATTGGGTGGCAAATCCCCACTGATCATTTTTGATGATGCCGATGTTGAAAATGCCATCGGGGGTGCGTTGTTGGCCAATATGTATTCAACCGGTCAGGTGTGTTCCAACGGCACACGGGTCTTTGTGCAAAAAGGCATCAAAGAGGCATTTTTAAAACGCTTATCCGAGCGTACAGAGGCGATAAAAGTTGGGGATCCAATGGATGAGGAAACCCAGTTTGGGCCCATGGTCTCTAAGGGTCAGCGCGATATCGTAATGAGCTATGTGGCTAAGGGGATCGATGAGGGCGCCAGATTGGTTACGGGCGGTCACGTGATCGAGGGGGAGGGCTATTTCATTCAGCCCACCATTTTTGCGGATGTCACAGATACGATGACCATCGCGCGGGAAGAGATTTTCGGCCCTGTAATGTCTGTGTTCGAATTCGAAACAGAAGAAGAGGTTATCGCGCGCGCAAATGACACAGAATTGGGGCTGGCCGCGGGTGTTTTCACCAATGATTTTACACGGGCCCACCGCGTGATAGATGCGTTGGATGCGGGTACGTGCTATATTAACAGCTACAATGATGCCCCGGTTGAGGCGCCTTTTGGTGGCGTAAAGGGATCGGGAATTGGGCGTGAAAATTCAAAGGCCGCGATCGAACACTATAGCCAGTTAAAAACCGTTTATGTGGGTATGGGGTCAGTAGACTCGCCCTACTAAGGATCGAAAAATGGAAGCAGATTATGTAATCGTGGGTGCGGGATCGGCGGGCTGTGCTTTGGCCTATCGTCTGTCTGAAAGCGGCAAATATTCGGTGCTGGTAATTGAACATGGTGGCAGTGATATCGGCCCCTTTATTCAGATGCCTGCGGCCCTCTCTTATCCAATGAACATGAAAACCTATGATTGGGGCTTTGAGAGCGAACCAGAACCACACCTAGGTGGGCGAAAATTGGCAACGCCGCGGGGCAAGGTGGTTGGCGGATCGTCCTCTATTAACGGCATGGTTTATGTCCGTGGTCATGCCAAAGATTTTGACCACTGGGCCGAAAGCGGCGCACAGGGTTGGGGTTATGCCGATGTTGCGCCCTATTTCAAACGTATGGAGAACTGGCACGATGGCGGCCATGGGGGAGATGCCAGCTGGCGCGGAACCTCTGGCCCCCTGCATGTGACGCGCGGCCCGCGGAAAAACCCGCTTTTTCATGCCTTTGTACAGGCAGGCAAACAGGCAGGTTATGTGACAACCGATGATTATAATGGGCATCAGCAAGAGGGTTTTGGCCCGATGGAGCAAACCGTGTACAAGGGGCGGCGCTGGTCTGCGGCCAATGCCTATCTGCATCCGGCCCTAAAACGCGATAACTGCAGCCTTGTCAGAGGGTTAGCGACCAAAGTTACCTTTGATGGTACCCGCGCAACCGGCGTAGAAATGATCCGGAATGGCGCATCCGTTATCGCCCATGCCAAGCGCGAGGTGATCATCGCGGCCTCTAGTATTAATTCACCGAAATTGCTGATGCTTTCCGGTATTGGGCCGTCCAACGAATTGAAAGAACACGGAATACCAGTGTTGGCGGATCGCGCTGGTGTTGGGAAAAATCTGCAAGATCATCTGGAATTGTATATCCAGATAAAGAGCCTAAAGCCCATCACCTTGTATCGGTATTGGAATTTATTCTCCAAGGGCCGCATTGGATTGCAATGGTTGTTGACCAAGGCTGGGCTGGGTGCCTCAAACCAGTTTGAATCCGCGGCCTTCATCCGGTCTGATAAAGGGGTGGATTACCCTGATATCCAGTATCATTTCTTGCCAATTGCTGTGCGCTATGATGGCAAAGCCGCGGCCGAGGGTCATGGTTTCCAAGCACATGTTGGCCCCATGCGCAGTGCGTCTCGCGGCGAAATCACCCTGCGCTCGAGCGATCCTACAGAGGCGCCCAAAATCCTGTTTAACTATATGAGCGATCCACAGGATTGGGCGGATTTCAGAACCTGTATTCGCCTAACGCGCGAGATTTTCGCGCAAGAGGCCTTCGCCCCCTATGCCGAGCGGGAGATCCAGCCCGGCCATGATGTGGAAACCGACGAACAGTTGGATGCCTTTATTAAGGAACATGTGGAAAGCGCCTATCACCCCTGTGGCAGTTGTAAAATGGGCGCCGTTGATGACCCCATGGCCGTGGTTGATCCCGAATGCCGGGTGATCGGGGTGCAGGGGCTTCGGGTGGCGGATAGCTCTATTTTCCCGCGGGTGACCAATGGTAATCTAAATGCGCCCTCAATTATGACCGGCGAGAAGGCCGCCGATCATATCTTGGGGCAGGGGATGCTAGCGCCGATCAATGACCAGCCCTGGATGCATCCTGATTGGGAAACCAAACAGCGTTAATCATTCGCCGCGTGGGAAGCGTTGATCGTTTTCCACGTTATCCAAATTCATGTGATTGCGCATAAAACGCTCGGATGCTTTTTGTAGGGGCTGGTAATCCCATGGGTAATATTCACCATTGCGCAGGGCTTCGTAGACGACCCACCGGCGCGCTTGGCTTTCGCGAACCTGTTGGTCAAACGCGGATAAATCCCAGCGCGCCTCTGATTCTGCACGCAATTTTACCAAGATACCTTGATGATTGGCCGAGGTCGCTAGATTTACCTGCTCGTGCGGATCATCATCCAGATTGAACAACTGATCAGGATCCAAGGCACAGCGCGTGTATTTCCACGCACCACTGCGCAAAGAAACCATCGGCGCATAAGAGGCCTCGGCAGCATATTCCATGGCCACTGGGGATGTACGGCTGCCGCCTTGGCCTAGGTGGACTAAGCTCTCGCCTTGGACCCATGGCATGATTTGCGTCATCGACACTCCCGCCAAATCACATAGGGTGGGCGTAACATCGATGTTGGAAACAGGTGTTGTGACCAGACCGGCGTCCATCTGCGGGGATGAGATCATCAGCGGCACACGGGCCGAGCCCTCGAAGAAAGACATCTTAAACCACAGTCCCCGTTCGCCCAACATATCGCCATGGTCAGAAACAAATAGAATTGTCGCTTCTTGGCGGGTGGATTCCAGCGCGCCAAGAATTTCGCCTACCTTGTCGTCTAGGTAGCTGATGTTGGCAAAATAGGCACGGCGCGAACGCTTGATATCCTCTGGGGTAATGTCGAAACTACGCCAATCATTGGCGTCGAAAATTCGCTGAGAATGGTTGTCGTGATCATCGTAATCCAGCGCCGGCACTTCTGGCAACAAATGCTCGCAATCCTCGTATAGATCCCAATACTTTTTACGAGTCACATAGGGGTCATGGGGGTGCGTAAAGCTGACCGTTAGACACCATGGGCGGCTATCATGCCCCCGTGCTAGGTCATAAATTTTGCGCGTAGCGTGATAGGCGACCTCGTCATCATATTCCATCTGATTGGAAATTTCCGCAACACCTGCACCGGTGACCGACCCCATGTTGTGATACCACCAGTCTATCCGCTCGCCGGGTTTGCGATAATCTGGTGTCCAGCCAAAATCAGCGGGGTAGATATCCGTCGTGAGGCGTTCCTCGAACCCATGCATTTGATCTGGGCCAACAAAATGCATCTTGCCCGACAAGCAGGTCTGGTATCCCGCCCCGCGCAGGTGGTGTGCATAGGTTGGGATATCCGAGCAAAATTCGGCGGCATTATCATACACTCGAGAGCGTGAAGGCAGGAGCCCCGACATGAAAGACGCCCGCCCAGGTGCGCAGAGAGGCGATGCCGTATAGGCATTTTTAAACCGTGTTGATTTTTTTGCCAGCGCCTTTAGGTGCGGGGCATGTAGGAAATCTGCTGGCCCATCGGGGAAGAAGGTGCCATTCAGTTGGTCGACCATAATGATCAGAATATTTTGTTGATTTTTCATGTGGGTCTCTTTCACAGATTTGCCCTAGCATACTGTGATGTAGGGCAAAAGAGTGTTCAAATTCGACGCTCGTGACCAATAATCGACCCTATATTTCACCGATAAAGATATAGCCGGCGCCATAGATGGTTTTTATCATCTTGGGGTTTTGGGGATCATCATGCAGTTTGGTTCTAAGGCGAGACACCCGCACGTCCATGGCTCTCTCGAAGCTATCGGCCACACTGACGCCCAGCTGATCCGCCATATGCTCGCGCGAGATCAGACGGTTGGGCGAGGATAGGAACAGATGCAACAGCTGCATTTCCGCCGCAGACAGACCAAAGACCTCGCCGTCAGGGTTGGTTAGCTTGTGTTGATCAAAATCGGCAGTCCATCCAGAAAAGCGGATCACCGATTTGCTGGGCGAAGAGGGGGGATGCTGATTCCGCCGCAATAGCGCACGCACCCGCGCCACCACTTCGGCGGCTTCGAATGGCTTGGTGATATAGTCATCCGCCCCTAATTCTAGCCCGACGATTTTATCCTGAACCCGAGAACGACCAGAAATGATGATTGTAGCGATGCCATCCTCTACGGACAATCGATTGACCAACGCTAGGCCGTCCTTATCCGGTAGGCCTAGATCAATTATGCAGACATCGGGTTTGTGAATAGACAGGTCGCGCTCAAACCCTGTGGCGCGGCCATAGCTGCGGGTTTGGTATCCTGCGTCGTTCAGCTCCTCACAGAGCAGCTGTCGTATATCGGCGGAATCTTCGACGATTGAAATTAATTTTTTATCCATGGGTTTGTCTCTGAAGCATTGCCGCAAGGGCGCTATAACTGAAGGGTTTATGCAATACGGGAAAGTCGCTGGCGGCATCCCTACGGAGGGGATCCTCGGATGGCAACCCTGTGATGGTTATGATTGGAATATCGGACCGCAATTTTCGTATGCTTGTCGCCAGATCAAGTCCCGTTAGGGTGCCTGCCAGCATCAAATCGGTAATTACATGGGTCAGGTCTGGGATCTTCCCTAGATTGACCGCCTCTTCGGCGCTGTTTGCTTCGATCACGGAATGGCCCATATTGCGCAGATACTCGCGTACAGTCGCGCGGATTTCATCGTTGTCTTCGACCAGTAGTACCAATCCGGGTTTGCTGTGCTTTGCTGGGGTGTAGGGGATGCGGATGCTGACGCGTGCGCCGTGGCTTGTGCGGTTTTGGATGTCGATATGCCCGCCGCTTAGTTTGGTGAAATCAAAAACGGTCATCAACCCAAGACCACGCCCTGCCTGATCTTTCTTCGTGGTATAAAATGGCGCAAAGGCATTTTTTTGTGCGGCTTCGCTAAATCCTGGCCCTGAATCCAGCACCAGAAACTCCAACCAATCTTGGTGTGGGCGATGGGCAATCACCATGATTACGCCTTGCTCGGTGATGGCCTCGGACGCGTTTAGGGCCAGATTTAATAGGGCATCAAGAACGAAACCGTGATCGAGGATAATTTTTGCATTGCCAATTTTGTTTTTGATCACGAGTCGAATGTCGGGTGCTACCGCTGCCGTCGCTAGGCGGCGAAAATCCTGCATAAGATCATCAAAGGAGATGACCTCTGGTGCCAGACTACGGGTGGTATCTACTTGGGACAGGCCTTGTAGCAATGCGCCCCCGCGTAGTGCGGCAGCCTTGGTTGTTTCTACGATGTTTTGGATTTCACTGGATTGGGGCGCTAGTTTTTCCAGCTTGGCCTGTTGGCCGATAATAATGGTTAGTAGATTGGAAAAATCATGTGCAAGGCCGCTGGTCAGCTGCGCCGCCAATTCGCGGCGCTTGGCATGTGTAAGGGCGCGACGGGCATTGGCCTCGTCGGTGATATCCATCGACAGAAGATATGCGCCGATCACGCGGCCCTTGGCATCGCGATCGGGTGTGATTGCCAATCGGATTTGCTGACCAGTTTTTTTAACCGAAAACTGAAACGTTTCTGCTTGTCCTTGTAGGGCTTGGTTCAGGCGCGGAGCAATCAGGGCATAGACCTCTTTACCCAAGGCTTGTTCAAAATGTAGGCCGATAATTTCCTTGGGCCTGCCGGAAATTACCGTATCTAGGCGACGATTGGAGTAGGTGTAAATGCCCTCTCGATCCACACGGGCAATATGCGCTGGGGTCATTTCATTTGTGGTTTGCAACAGCGATTCTGACTCGATCAACTCGTTTTTCGTCTCTTCCAAAGCCATGATCGTAGCGCTAAGCTGGCGGTTGCTACGGGCCAACTGCTCTGAGCGGCGCAACAGCTTTTCTGACAGGTCTTTTGAATGGCCCTGTAGCAGTTTCTCTTGGGCCTTGGTTTCCGAGATATCCGTATAGACAGCCACCCAGCCGCCCTGCCGCAGGGGGCTGCCTTCGATAGAGACGTAGCTGCCGTTGGCGCGTTGGCGTTCTAGGTAATGTGGCCGAAAGGTTTTCGCCTGTGCCACGCGTTGATCGATGAACCTTTGTTTGTCCTCGATCACACCGTATTCACCGGTTTCGGTCAAATGGGTGATCGTGTCCTTGAATAGGGCACCGGGCTGTACCAGATGATCGGGTAGGCCGAACAGATCCTTGAATCGGCGATTGGCTACAACCAGTCGCAGATCTTGGTCGTAGATCGAAATTGCCTGCTTGATCAGATTTAACCCTGAGCGGGTCATTTTTTCTGTATTGGGATTAGGGTTCTGTCGTTCCATGTCTTATTGCTAGCACCCAAAAAGTGGTCTTGACCAGCGGTATGAAAATTATTTCATTTGTTACATTTTGATACATTTCAGAAAAACTTCTGCAAAAGGCCGACCCTAAGGTAACGATAATGTAACCCAAGATTCGGTAGCTTTGGGTGCGTCGATTGACGTTTTGGGAGGATACATGACCAAAGAAAACAAAGGCCAATCACTGGATACTATTCCAAAGCTATTGGCACGAAATGCACAACTGTTCGCCGATGCGCCCGCGTATCGAGAGAAAGAATTCGGAATCTGGCAAAGCTGGACATGGGCCGAGGCAGAACAGGAAATCACTAATCTGGCTCTAGGATTTTTAACCATTGGCGCTGAAAAGGGCGACCACATAGCAATTGTGGGGCGCAATCGCCCCTATTTCTATTGGGCGATCGTTGCGGCCCAAATGATAGGCGCGGTGCCGGTGCCGGTGTATAAAGACGCGGTTGCCGAGGAGATGGCCTACGTCTTGGATCATTGTTCGGCGCGCTTTGTTGTGGCCGAAGATCAAGAGCAGGTCGATAAGGTTGTTGACGTTATGGATCAGATTAAAACTCTGAAATCCATCATCTATCTTGATCCGCGCGGCATGCGTAAATACGATAGAAGTGCCTTGTTTGATTTTCACGATCTGCAAAAGCAAGGGCAGGCTACTGCATCTGAAAAGCTGTCAGAGCTAAAGAAGCGCATTCAGGAGCAAAACTCCTCAGATACCTGCGTTATGCTATATACATCGGGTACAACAGGTCGCCCCAAAGGGGTTGTGCTATCCAATCAAAACATTGTGGAAACGGGTCGCGCTACGGCGGAATTCGATGGTCTGCGCTCCACTGATAGTGTGTTGGCATACCTACCTATGGCATGGGTTGGGGATTTCATTTTCTCGGTCGCTCAGGCCTATAATATTGGATTTTGCGTTTGTTGCCCCGAAAGTGAGGAAACAATGCAGGAGGGTTTGGTTGAATCTGGGCCCAGCTATTTCTTCGCTACACCGCGTTATTTCGAAGGGTTGCTAACCTCGGTGCAGATCCGCATGGAAGATGCGGGCCGCTTTAAGCGCTGGGCGTTCCACACCTTTATGGGTCATGCTAAGGATATTGGCCCAAAATTGCTGGATGGAAAACCAGTCGGCGTTGTAGATCGGTTGAAATACCGCCTTGGTCGTTTGTTGGTTATTGATCCGCTGAAAAATTCTCTTGGGTTAAGCCGAATGCGGGTGGGTTATACTGCGGGTGAAGCGATTGGGCCGGAGCTGTTCGATTTCTATCGTTCGCTGGGGATCAACCTGAAGCAGCTGTATGGTCAAACTGAAGCTAGTGTGTTTATTACACAACAAAAAGATGGTGAAGTACGCGCGGATACCGTTGGTACGCCGTCACCGGGTGTTGAGTTGAAGATCACCGACAGCGGCGAGGTGTTCTACCGTTCGCCTGGTTCGTTTGTGTGCTATTATAATAATGAGAAAAGCACCAAAGAGACCAAAGATTCCGAAGGCTGGGTTGCCACTGGGGATGCTGGGTTCATCGAACCGGAAAGCGGCCAGTTGCGCATAATCGACCGCGCCAAGGATGTTGGCAAGATGAAGGACGGGTCAATGTTTGCCCCGAAATTTGTCGAAAACAAGCTGAAGTTCTATGCAAATATTCTAGAGGCCGTTGTCCTTGGGAATGGCAAAGATACCTGTGTGGCCTTCATTAATATCGATTTGAATGCGGTGGGTAGCTGGGCAGAGCGCAATAATATTGCCTATGCGTCCTATCAAGAATTGGCGGCCCATCCTGAGGTTTATCAGATGATTCAGGCCAATATTGAAGAGACGAATAGGTCGGTTGCAACTGATCCGTTCCTGTCGGGATGTCAGATTCATCGGTTTATCATTTTGCATAAGGAATTAGATGCAGATGACGGTGAGTTAACCCGTACCCTAAAGGTACGCCGTAATGTCATCGAGGAAAGATATGCCGATTTGATCAACGCGATATATGATGGATCGACAACCGTTTCCACCGAAACCGAGGTCACCTACGAAGATGGCCGTAAGGGTAAAATATCTGCGACCCTAGAAATTCGCAATACAGAGACATTTGAACGCAAGCAGGTGGCAGCATGAACACGCAATCCTATGTAACGGCCGATGGGCGCACCATTGGGCCGGCGGTAATGGAGATGAAAAACATCACCTTACGGTTTGGCGGTGTGGTGGCCATTAAGGACATCTCTTTTGATATCCGACAGGGCGAAATTCGCGCGATCATTGGGCCAAATGGGGCCGGTAAATCATCGATGTTGAATGTGATGAATGGCTTTTATCACCCGCAAGAGGGCGAAGTGATGTTCCATGGCACGAAACGCCGTGCCATGCGTCCGCATCAGATTGCCCATCAGGGTATCGCGCGTACATTCCAAAACATTGCCTTGTTTAAGGGAATGTCTACCTTGGACAACATCATGACGGGCCGTTTGACCCATATGAAATCGGGCCTGTTGCGCCAGATGGTTTGGTGGGGTGCTTCTGAACGCGACGAGGTGAAGAATCGCGAAGTCGTCGAAAAAATAATCGACTTTCTCGAAATTCAGGCCATTCGTAAAACGCCGGTTGGCCGCCTGCCTTATGGGTTACAAAAGCGAGTAGAGCTTGCCCGTGCACTGGCCGCAGAGCCAAAGCTATTGTTGCTGGATGAGCCAATGGCGGGAATGAATGTTGAAGAAAAAGAAGACATGTCGAGATTTATTCTGGATGTGAATGATGAATTTGGCACGACAATTGCCCTGATTGAACATGACATGGGGGTGGTGATGGATATCGCTGATCGTGTTGTGGTGATGGATTATGGCAAGAAAATTGGTGATGGCACCCCAGAAGAGGTGCGCACCAATCAGAATGTAATTGATGCCTATTTGGGGGTTGCGCATGACTAAGAACTTGAAAAATAACTATAGATACGGGGCGATGTTATGAGCGCTGGATTTTATTTTGGTGTCGAGGTCTTCCTAAACGGGCTGATGGCTGGGGTGATGTATTCACTGGTTGCTTTGGGTTTTGTTTTGATTTTCAAGGCCTCTGGAATTTTCAATTATGCGCAGGGCGTTATGGCCCTGTTCGCGGCCCTAACCTTGGTTGGGTTTCAGTCAGGGCAGATCCCGTTTGCGCATTTGATAAATGCTGTATTCGGCACAGAGCTGCATCATTTTGGGTGGAAAATGCCCACGATACTGGCATTGATTTTCACTCTTATGGTGATGATCCTATTCGCCTTCTTGGTCGAGAAATTTATCCTGAAGCATTTGGTTAACCAAGAGCCGATTATTCTGTTTATGGCCACCATTGGGCTGGCCTATTTCATGGAAGGTTTTGGCGATCTAATGTGGGGGTCTGAAATCAAGAAGCTGGATATCGGCATTCCACAGGGTGGTAATTTCTGGCTCGAGGAAAAAACCGCTACTTTAGGTGGGGATGGTTTCTATGGGTTCTACCTAGATAACCTAGACATCTGGGCCACGGTTTGTGCGATCATCTTGGTGGCTTCGTTGGTTGTGTTCTCGCAATACACCAAAACAGGCCGCGCCCTGCGTGCGGTGGCCGATGATCATCAGGCGGCGCTATCGGTAGGTATATCCCTGCGGGCTATCTGGGTGATTGTCTGGTCAATCGCTGGGTTCGTGGCATTGATTGCTGGGATCATGTGGGGCTCGAAATCGGGGGTACAGTTCTCGCTATCGTTGATCGCCCTAAAGGCATTGCCGGTTTTGATGTTGGGTGGCTTCACTTCTATCCCTGGGGCAATCATTGGTGGATTGATCATTGGGGTCGGTGAAAAGATGTTTGAATTTCTAATCGGGGCGCCCTTTCTTGGGGGGGCTACGGAGAACTGGTTTGCCTATATGCTGGCGCTGTTGTTCCTAGTGTTCCGTCCCCAAGGCCTGTTTGGCGAAAAAATCATTGAGAGGGTATAATCATGTTCTATCGCGAAGCAGGTGAGTTTAAGACAACCTATGCAAAGGACCAACAAACGTTTCCAATCGCATTGGATAGATGGGGCTACTTTATAACCTTGGCCCTAGCCTTTCTGGCGGTACCGTTTTTCATAAACGATTACTGGGCAAATGCGGTTGTTTTACCATTCCTGATCTATGTGATCGCGGCCTTGGGATTGAATATCCTGACAGGATATTGCGGTCAGGTCAGCCTAGGAACGGGTGGTTTTATGGCTGTGGGCGCTTATGCATCCTACAAGCTTATGACGGCCTTCCCAGACCTAAACATCGTATTCGTGATCCTATTGTCTGGTGGTATCACGGCCCTTGTGGGGATGTTGTTTGGTCTGCCAAGTCTGCGGATTAAAGGCTTCTATCTGGCGGTTGCCACACTGGCGGCCCAGTTTTTCCTAGTCTGGCTGTTCAACAAGGTGCCATGGTTCTACAACTACTCAGCATCAGGTCAAATTTCAGCACCAGAGCGCACCCTATTTGGCCAAGCGGTCACAGGTGCCAATGCGGTGCCCGCAATTAGCTATCTGTTCTGCCTTGTGTTTGTTGTGGTACTGGCTTGGGCCGCGCGCAACCTAACTCGCGGTGCGAATGGGCGCAAATGGATGGCCATTCGCGATATGGATATCGCTGCCGAGATCATCGGGGTGAACCCGCTGAAAACCAAGCTTACTGCCTTCGGTGTTAGCTCGTTTTATATCGGGGTTTCAGGGGCGCTGTTGTTTGCGGTGTATTTGGGTGCGGCCGAGGTGGGCGAGGCCTTTGGGATTAACAAATCCTTCTTGGTCTTGTTTATGATTATCATCGGCGGGCTAGGATCTATTTTTGGCTCGTTCGCTGGGGCTGCATTTATGGTGCTGATGCCGGTACTGCTGAAAAATATCATGGTAGGGCAGTTTGGCTTTCCTACGGATATCGCAGCACATTTCGAGTTTGTCATCGTCGGAGGTCTGATCGTGGTGTTCCTAATTGTGGAGCCTCATGGGCTGGCGATGCTTTGGCGGATTGCCAAAGAGAAGCTCAGACTGTGGCCGTTCCCACACTAATAAGAACAAACAGCGCAAGTCGCGCAATAAGATATGTCAAAATCAGGGAGGATAAAGACATGAGAATAACCAAACTAGCCGCTGCAGCCGTGGCGGTAACTATGGCCGCAGCACCCGTGATGGCGGATCTCGTTTTTCCATCGCTTAGCTATCGTACTGGCCCCTATGCGGCGAATGGTATCCCCTTCGCTGATGGGTATGAGGATTACTTCACATTGGTAAATGCCCGTGACGGAGGAATCGGGGGGGTTCCTGCGCGTGTGGTAAAATGCGAAACTGGCTATAACACCGAAAAAGGTGTGGAATGCTATGAAAGCACCAAAGGTGAAGGCGCATTGGTCTATCAGCCGCTGTCTACGGGTATCACTTATCAGTTGATCCCAAAGGCAACTGCCGATGGAATTCCCGTACACTCTATGGGCTATGGTCGTACATCTGCCGCAAACGGCAAAGTGTTCTCTAACATCTTTAACTACCCTGCCAACTATTGGAACGGTGCATCATTGGCCGTGAACCACATCTTGGATGAAAATGGTGGTGACATTAAAGGTAAGAAGATTGCGTTGCTGTACCACAACTCTGCCTACGGCAAAGAGCCAATTCGCACCTTGGAAGAGCTGGCTAAAAAGCATGGCTATGATCTAAGCTTGCTAGCGGTTGATCATCCTGGCCAGGAGCAAAAATCACAGTGGCTGCAAATCCGTCGTGAAAAGCCTGACTACGTGTTGATGTGGGGCTGGGGCGTGATGAACCAAGTCGCGATTCAAGAAGCTGCGAACATTCGCTTCCCTATGGATAATTTCATCGGCGTTTGGTGGTCAGGTTCTGAGGTGGATGTTGTCCCCGCAGGCGAAGGCGCAAATGGCTACAAAGCTTTGGCGATGCACGCAGTGGGCGACGATTTCCCAGTGTTCGATGATTTGCGCAAGTACGTAGTCGATGCGGGTACTGCCGCAGGTGCTGGCGATCAGCTGGGTACAGTTTTGTATAACCGCGGAATGTACGCGGCTATGTTGGCTGTAGAAGCGGCCAAAACAGCACAGGCCCTTCACGGCGTTGCAGAAATTAACCCTGCACAGATGCGTGATGGAATGGAAGCGCTTGAAATGACAGAGGCGAAAATGGCGGCATTAGGCATGCCTGGTTTCGGCCCTGAATTCACCGTTACCTGTGAAAATCACGGTGGCCCTGGTCTAGGTGCAGTTCAGCAATGGAATGCCACTGACAAGACATGGTCATTGATCAGTGATTATGGCCCCTCTGATATGGAGGTTATCGGCAAGCTGATCATGGAAGACAGCTCCGCCTTTGCCGCAGAGAACAACATCTCAGAGAGCTGTAACTAATAATAACCGGTCTTGGCCATAGTGGCCAAGACCTCTGATAAAGGAGTAGGATACTGTGCTGGACACGACCGAACCCACCGAGACACTGCTCGAAGTGAACAATATCGAGGTGATTTATAATCACGTTATTCTTGTGCTTAAAGGTGTAAGCCTTTCTGTACCCAAAGGCGGCATTACGGCCCTATTGGGCGGCAATGGCGCGGGGAAAACCACAACCCTGAAAGCTATTTCAAACCTTCTACACTCAGAGCGTGGCGAGGTGACCAAGGGAAGCATCAGCTATCGCAATGCACCTGTTGCCGATCTAAATCCTTCCGCCTTGGTGAAAAAAGGCGTGATTCAGGTGATGGAGGGCCGTCATTGTTTCGAGCACCTGACCATTGAAGAGAATCTGATGACTGGTGCCTATACACGTGGCGCTGGACGCGGTGAAATCGCTAAAGATTTGGAAATGGTCTATGAATATTTCCCGCGCTTGCGCGAACGACGCAAAAGCCAAGCAGGCTATACCTCGGGTGGTGAACAACAAATGTGTGCCATCGGGCGTGCATTGATGTCCCGACCAGAGACAGTGCTGCTGGACGAGCCTAGCATGGGACTGGCACCGCAGTTGGTCGAAGAGATATTTGGGATCGTTAAGGATTTGAACGAACGCGAGGGTGTTTCGTTTCTACTGGCGGAGCAAAATACCAATGTGGCGCTGCGTTTTGCGCATTATGGCTATATTTTGGAATCCGGGCGCGTGGTTATGGATGGCCCTGCCGACGAGTTGCGCGAAAATCCCGACGTAAAAGAGTTTTATCTAGGTATGTCAGACGACGGCCGCAAATCGTTTAGGGATGTTAGATCCTATCGTCGTCGCAAAAGGTGGCTCAGCTAATGGGGCGTTATTACAGTGATTTAGAAACCAGATCTGAGGACCAACGTGCTCAAGATCTGGCGCAAGATCTGCCGCGCCAAGTGGCTAATGCCCAAAAAAACTCGCGCGGTTATGGTGATACGCTCCAAGGCTTTGATCCTGCATCGATTAACTCGCGCGAGGCACTGGCTGAATTACCGGTTCTACGCAAATCTGCGTTAGTTCATGCGCAACAGTCCATTCCCCCCTTTGGGGGATATGAGGCGGTTGGTATGGACAGCATACACCAAGTGTTTCAATCCCCTGGCCCGATTTATGAAATGGGTCAGCGGAACACAGATTGGTGGCGGTTCGCGCGGTTTCTGTCTGCGCTTGATATTGGCGCAGGTGATGTGGTGCAAAATACATTTTCCTATCACTTTACCCCAGCTGGCATGATGTTTGAAAATGCCGCTAGTGCGGTAGGTGCTACGGTCTTTCCTGCGGGCCCTGGGCAGACAGAGCTTCAGGCAAGGGCAGCGGCCGACTTGGGGGTAACCACCTATGTGGGAACCCCCGATTACCTGAATTCGATATTGTCGAAGGGCGACGAGCTAGGGCTTGATCTGTCTAAGATCACCAAGGCAGCCGTCAGCGGTGGCCCACTGTTTCCGCAGCTGCGCAAAACCTATAGTGATCGAGGGATCAAATGCCTTCAGGCCTATGCGACGGCGGATTTGGGCAATGTGGCCTATGAAACCATTGCAGATGATGGATTGGTTGTAGACGAAGGCGTTATTGTCGAAATCGTAATGCCGGGAACGGGTATTCCCGTCGCGGATGGCGAGATAGGCGAAGTTCTGGTGACCAGTTTGAATCCTGATTATCCGCTTCTGCGATTTGCCACTGGTGATTTGTCCTCGGTCGTATCTGGCGTTAGTGCCTGTGGTCGTACCAACATGAGGATTTCCGGTTGGAAGGGGCGCGCAGATCAGGCAACCAAGGTGAAGGGTATGTTTGTACGCCCGGAACAAATTGCCCAATTTGTCGCGCGTCACCCCGAGGTCGCGAAGGCCCGGGCCGAAGTGCGTCACGATGGTCGCAATGATCACCTGACCCTGTGCCTAGAGACGGACACAGAAGAATCATCCGAATTTGCTCAATCCGCACAAGCAGTTTTGAAGCTGCGTGCAGATATTACACTATGTGCCAAAGGCAGTTTGCCGAACGATGGCCTAGTGATTGCAGATCTAAGAGATTTTTAAGCGCATATAACCTGTAGACGAAAGGGTTGACTCTGCAATTCTTTCGATCTATTTAAAAGAACGAACGTTCATTTAATTAATGGGTAACCATGGCGCGCATCAAGGGATCAGATGGAAGAAGGACAGCGGAACGCATCCTGAGAGAGGCGTTACCGCTGATCGCTCAGCGCGGATATTCTGCTGTTTCGATGCGTATGATTGCTGGCGCGGTCGGAGTGAATGTGGGGGCTATCTACAATCACTTTGCGAACAAACAGCAAATCCTAGTGCGTCTAATGTCAGATCATATGGATGGCCTACAGGGCAGCTGGGATGCCTTGGATGCATCTGATCTAAATCCCGCAGAACAACTGGAACAGTTCGTGCGCTATCACATCGGCTATAACATCGTGCGCGGCGATGACGTCTTTATCTCATTTATGGAATTGCGCTCGCTAGAGCCACGCAGCCATCGCCTGATTGAGGGCAAAAGACGCGCCTACGAAGATGTGGTGCGAAAGATTATCCGTGATGGAGAAGAGAGCGGTATTTTTGATGTCGAAGATGCTCATGTAGCCGCCATGTCGGTGCTAGGCTCCTTGATCGGGGTAAATACATGGTACCGCGCCAAAGGTCGCCTGACACAGGCGCAAATCGAAGATTTTTATGTGGCAATGACCCTACGCAGTGTTGGGTATATCCACCAAGGAGACAGTGATGTTTGATGCAACGATGAATTTTAACCTAGGTGACGACATTGACGCGTTGCGTGAAACTGTGCGCAGATTTGCGGCAGATGAAATCGCACCACGCGCCGCCGAAATTGACGCCAGCAATGAGTTCCCCATGGATCTATGGGAAAAGATGGGCGCATTGGGCCTGCATGGGATTACTGTCCCAGAAGAAGACGGTGGCGTGGATATGGGCTACTTGGCTCATTGTATCGCGATCGAGGAAATCAGCCGCGCCAGCGCGTCTGTTGGACTGTCTTATGGCGCGCATTCCAACCTATGTGTTAATCAGATCAACCGCTGGGGCACCCCAGAGCAAAAGCAAAAATACCTGCCAAAGCTAATTTCGGGCGAACATGTTGGATCATTAGCAATGTCCGAGCCAGGTGCCGGGTCCGATGTGGTTTCGATGAAGTTGCGCGCAGACAAGAAAAACGACGGGTTCGTTCTGAATGGCAATAAAATGTGGATCACCAATGGCCCAGATGCAAGCACGCTAATTGTCTATGCAAAAACTGATCCGGATGCTGGCCCCAAGGGAATCACCGCCTTTTTGATTGAACGCGGCATGGAGGGTTTCTCTACAGCGCAAAAGTTAGACAAGCTGGGCATGCGCGGATCTAATACCTGTGAGCTGGTTTTCCAGGATTGTTTTGTGCCGTTTGAAAATATTCTGGCTGAGGAAGGCAAGGGCGTAAACGTCTTGATGTCAGGTCTGGATTACGAACGCGTAACGCTGGCGGCGGGGCCAATTGGCATTATGGCCGCGGCATTGGATATCGTGGTTCCCTATGTGCACGAGCGCGAGCAATTCGGAAAGCCGATCGGAACATTTCAACTGATGCAGGGTAAACTGGCCGATATGTATACCACCATGAATGCATGCAGGGCCTATGTTTATGCGGTGGCGCAGGGCTGTGATCGCGGCGAAACATCGCGCAAAGATAGCGCAGGGTGCATATTGTACGCCGCCGAGAAGGCCACGCAGGTGGCGCTGGATTCCATCCAATGTCTTGGTGGAAATGGTTACATCAACGACTATGCAACAGGGCGACTGTTGCGCGACGCCAAGCTCTATGAGATTGGCGCTGGCACATCTGAAATTCGACGCATGTTGATTGGGCGTGAACTGTTTAATGAAACAGCTCCCTAAGATGCTGGGACAGCCTACCTCTCTTGATCACTTGCACGCTGATTTTCGCTGGGACATTCCGCATGCCTATAACATGGGTGTTGATGTCTGTGATAAATGGGCGGCGACGGATCCTGAGCGGGTGGCGATCATTGATCTAGAGTGTGGGTCTCGCATCACCTTTGCGCAGTTAAAAAAAATGTCGGATACCTTGGCCATGGAATTGCGGGCCAAGGGCATCGGCTTTGGTGATCCCGTGGGTGTCTTGCGCAGCCAATCTGCATGGACTGCTGCGGCGCATATCGCCATCTGGAAGCTCGGCGCGATTTCAATGCCCCTATTTGGCCTATTTCGCGCAGAGGCATTGAAAATGAGGTTGAGCGACTCCGCCGCAAAAGTGGTGGTCAGCGAACCAGATTTTGCGCAAAATATCCTTGGTATTCGCAGACAGTTGCCCGATCTAGCGCATGTGATAATCCCAGAGACAATGGCGGATCGCCCAGCGTTGCGTAATTTTGTACCTGAACAGACCAGCGCCGAAGACCCTGCATTGTTGATTTATACCTCGGGAACAACGGGTGACCCCAAAGGCGCGTTGTTGGCGCAGCGTGTTCTGTTGGGCCATTTACCTGGTGTTGAGATGAGCCATAACTTTCTCCCCCAAGCATCGGATCGTTTCTGGACACCCGCGGATTGGGCATGGATCGGGGGTCTGTTAGATGTTTTGATGCCTGCTCTGCATCATGGGATATCTGTCGTTGCCAAACGTATGGCGAAATTTGATGCCCAGGCCTGCAAACAGTTGATCGAGGAAAATGCGGTGCGCAACGTATTTTTCCCACCTACGGTTCTGAAAGTGTTGAAATCGGAACAGACACAGATCAAGGGGCTGCGCTCGGTTGCCTCTGGTGGTGAGCCGCTGGGCGAAGAGCTGTTGGCATGGGGACGCACGGCGCTAGGGCTAGAAATCAACGAATTTTATGGGCAAACCGAATGCAACATGACGGTTAGCGCATGTGGGGATATTTATGAAACACCCGCTGGCTCTACAGGCAGGGCGGTGATTGGCCATCGGGTTTCAGTGCTGGATGCGGATGGGAATGAAACCATGGAAGAGGGCGAAATCGCCGTTCACCGCGATAGCCCATCTATGATGCTGAAATATTGGAAAAACCCAATAGCGACATCCGATAAATACTCATCAGATTGGATGTTGACCGGAGATCGCGGCGTATTGCGCGATGGCTTTGTCTACTTCCTTGGTCGCGATGATGATGTGATCAGCTCGGCTGGCTATCGTATCGGCCCTAGCATGATAGAAAATTGCCTACTTGGTCATCCTGCGGTTTTGATGGCGGCCGTGGTGGGCAAGCCAGATGAAAGCCGCGGCGAGATCGTGAAGGCATATGTGAAAATTCATCCTGATTTCAAAGCCAACTCCAATTTGGAGCAGGAATTGAAAGACTGGGTGCGCTCACGCCTAGCGGCGCACGAGTATCCCAGAGAAGTCAGCTTTGTAGAGGATCTGCCTATGACCATTACAGGCAAAATAATACGAAAAATCTTGAAACAGCGCGCATGCGCAGAGGCGGAGAATTGAGATGGCGAAATTAATTTCGAAAATTTCACCCCAATCGCAGGAGTTCCATGAAAACACTGCGGCTAACCAAAAACATCTGGATGCGATTTCGCAAATTGCCCAGCGCATTTCCTTGGGGGGGCGGCAATCCTCCCGAGATCGCCATGTAGCACGGGGAAAATTGTTACCGCGCGACCGTGTAGCGGGGCTGTTGGATGCAGGATCCGAGTTCCTAGAGGTTGGGCTTTTTGCCGCCGAGGGCGTCTATGATACAGATCTACCCTCTGCTGGTGTGATCGCTGGTATTGGTCAAGTGATGGGGCGCATGTGTATGATCCTGTGCAACGATGCCACTGTGAAGGGCGGGACCTATTTCCCCCTAACTGTGAAAAAGCATCTGCGTGCCCAAGAGATCGCCGAAGAGAATAACCTGCCCTGCATATACCTGGTTGATAGTGGCGGTGCGAACCTGCCTAATCAAGATGAAGTATTCCCTGACAAAGAGCATTTTGGCCGCATTTTCTTCAATCAGGCCCGCATGAGCGCCAAAGGCATTACGCAAATCGCCGTGGTGATGGGGTCTTGTACCGCAGGGGGGGCTTATGTACCGGCGATGTCTGATCAGACAATCATTGTAAAGGAACAGGGTACCATTTTCCTAGCGGGCCCGCCCCTTGTGAAAGAGGCAACCGGTGCGGTGGTTGACGCCGAAACATTGGGTGGCGGTGATACCCACACGCGCCTATCTGGTGTGGCCGATTATTTGGCCGAAGATGATGGTCATGCGTTGGCGCTGGCCCGCGAAATCGTTGGCAATCTCGAACCGGTCGCGGAGATCGAGGGGCGCCGCCCTGCGGTCGAGCCAGCCTACGATCGCGATGAACTGTTGGGCGTAGTTCCCAAGGATGCAAAAACCCCATTTGATGTGCGCGAAATCATCGCCCGTATTGTGGATGGATCAGAATTCGAAGAGTTCAAAGCGCGGTTTGGCACCACCCTGATTTGCGGATTTGCCTATATTGATGGAATGCGGGTTGGAATTATCGCCAACAACGGCGTGCTGTTTTCCGAAAGCAGCCAAAAAGGAGCGCATTTCATTCAGTTATGTTGCAAGCGCAAAACCCCGCTGTTGTTCCTGCAAAATATCACGGGCTTTATGGTTGGCCAAAAATACGAGGCAGGTGGTATCGCCAAGGATGGGGCGAAACTGGTGGCCGCTGTTTCTTGTGCCAATGTACCAAAGGTCACGGTGGTGGTCGGCGGGTCTTATGGCGCGGGCAACTACGGGATGTGTGGGCGCGCCTTTAGCCCTAGGTTTATGTGGATGTGGCCCAATTCCAAAATTTCGGTGATGGGGGGTGAACAGGCGGCAGGCGTGATGGCGACCGTGACCAGAACGGCGATCGAGGCCAAGGGTGGCACGTTTAGCGATGCACAAGAAGTGGCCCTGAAACAGCCGATACTGGATCAATTTGAAGAACAATCAACCCCGGTTTATGCCTCGGCACGCCTTTGGGATGATGGGATTATTGACCCTAGAAAAACACGTGATGTTGTTGCGCTGTCCTTGCGCGCTGCATTGAATCAATCAATTTCAGACACCGCCTTTGGCGTGTTTCGGATGTAGGGGATGGCTATGTTTACGAAAATTTTGGTGGCGAACCGCGGTGAAATTGCCTGCCGCATCTTTGAAACAGCGCAGAAAATGCGGATCAATACCGTTGCGGTATATTCTGATGCTGATGCCCAGAGCAGACATGTGCGTATGGCGGATCAGGCGGTTCATATTGGTGGTTCAGCCGCCAGTGACAGCTATTTGTTGGGGGCCCGTATTATACAGGCGGCATTGGATACCGGCGCTCAGGCGATTCACCCCGGGTATGGGTTTTTGTCCGAGAACCCAGATTTCGCTCAGGCCGTAGCCGATGCGGGTTTGGTCTTTGTGGGCCCAAGCCCCGAATCCATTCGCAAGATGGGCCTAAAGGATGAGGCAAAGCGCCTGATGGAACAAGCAGGCGTTCCCGTTGTGCCCGGGTATCACGGCGCAGAACAAGAGGCATCCTTTCTGGCGCAAGAGGCCGAAAAGATTGGGTATCCTGTGATGATCAAGGCCCGCGCTGGGGGCGGGGGCAAGGGCATGCGCTTGGTCGAGAAACCTGCGGATTTCGCCGCCGCTTTGGCTTCAGCCGCTAGCGAAGGGCAGGCCAGCTTTGGTGACAGCCATGTATTGATTGAAAAATTCATAACCGCCCCGCGTCACATCGAGGTACAGGTTTTTGGCGATACCCATGGCAATGTGGTGCATTTGTTCGAGCGGGATTGTTCGCTTCAGCGCCGCCACCAAAAAGTGATCGAAGAGGCCCCGGCGCCCGATATGCCGCTGGATGTACGCGATGCGATGACAACAGCGGCCATAAATGCTGCACGCCAAATTGACTATGTAGGCGCGGGCACGATCGAATTTATCGTTGATGGATCTGGGCCGCTGCGCAAGGATGGGTTCTGGTTCATGGAAATGAACACCCGCCTACAGGTAGAACACCCGGTAACCGAGGAAATCACGGGCCAAGATTTGGTCGAGTGGCAGCTGATGGTGGCCAGTGGTGCGCCAATGCCCAAGGCTCAGGATCAACTGGAAATTTCCGGCCATGCATTAGAAGCACGTATCTATGCCGAGGATCCACGGGATCAGTTTAAGCCAACTCCTGGCCCATTGAATGTACTGCAATTTGGTACAGGATGCCGTGTGGAAACGGGGGTAGAAGCAGGTGATTTGGTCAGCCCCTACTACGATCCTATGATCGCCAAGCTGGTCACCCATGCGCCAACCCGAGCCCAAGCAATTGCCCAGCTAGATGCAGGCCTAAAGGGTACCCTGTGCTTGGGTCCTAAAACAAATGTGGATTTTCTGACCGCTCTAAATGGCTCAGAAAAGTTTGGTGCGGCGCAGTTGGATACGGGTCTAATTGATCGTGATTTGGCACAGCTGGTTAGCTATCGCCCGCCCAGTGCTCTGGCCTTGCTTACGGCCTGTGTGCATCTATCGGGTATTGATCTGACCAGCCCAACGTTGGGTTGGCGTCAGTGGGGCCAAGGGGTGCAAACATTTCAGTTAATGCACGAGGACGAGATTATCGCTCTTAAGTTGCAGTTTGAAGAAAACGGTCAGATCACTGTGCTAACGTCTGATGAAACGATCATATTGGATCAGATCCAATCGGTGGACAACCAAATGACCGCAAATGAGGATGGGCAAAAGCACCAAACTCTATGGGCAAGGCATGGCTCATCTATCACAGTTAAAACCGCTGGATGCCAATATGATTTCACCGCCTTTGACGCCCTAATGCAGGCGGGCGATGATGGTCAGGGTTCTGGCCAAATTCGCGCACCAATGACGGGAACAATTACCTCGGTTCTGGTTAAGGCCGGACAAGAGGTTACCCAAGATACGCCCTTGGTCGTGGTCGAGGCGATGAAAATGGAACATGTGATCAAGGCTCCGTTTGATGGCGTGATCAACGAGGTGTTCTGCACGGCAGGCTCTGCGGTGGATGATGGTGCCGATCTCTTGGTATTAAGCGAGGCCGAGGAATGAGCGACACCGTTACCATTTTCGAGGTCGGCCCCAGAGATGGGTTGCAAAACGAGAGCAATCTTGTGCCAGCCGCGCAAAAAATCGCGTTGATTGATTTGCTGTCACGATCTGGTTTACGCCAGATCGAGGCCACCAGTTTTGTTTCCCCGAAGTGGGTGCCACAGATGGCCGATGCCGCCGAGGTAATGGCGGGTATTTCGCGTGTAGATGATGTAACCTATTCGGTTCTTACCCCCAACATGCGTGGATTAACCGCGGCCCTAGAGGCGCGGGCGGATAGCGCGGCAATTTTTGGCGCCGCATCAGAAAGTTTTAGTCAGAAAAACATCAACTGCTCGATCAAGGAAAGCCTTGCGCGGTTTAGGCCGGTGTCTGAGGCGGCATTGAGCGCGGGCATTGGCCTGCGGGGGTATGTCTCTTGTGTGGTGGCCTGCCCATATGAGGGCACCATTCAGCCAGATGCGGTGCGCGATGTGGCGCTTCAGATGCTGGATATGGGGTGCCATGAAATTTCGCTGGGCGATACAATTGGCAAAGGCGGCAGCGACGATATCCGCAGACTGTTGGATGTGGTGGCGCGTGATATCGATGGCGCGCTATTGGCGGGCCACTATCATGACACAGATGGCAATGCGCTGGTCAATGTAGAGGCCTCGCTGGATTATGGATTGCGCGTCTTTGACAGCGCCATTGGGGGATTGGGCGGGTGCCCATACGCACCTGGTGCAAAGGGCAACCTGTCTACCCTATCTCTGTTTGATATGCTTAGCGACAAGGGGTGGGACACAGGTCTTGATCGCGATGCATTAATCCAAGCAGAGCAATTTATAGCGACCGCAATAGCCAGTGAAAAGGAGCAGTGAAATGTCGATGATCGAGGTAACCACTGATCAACGCGGTGTTGGGAAAATCACCTTGGCACGCAGTGAGAAGCATAACGCATTATCCAGCGAAATGATGCAAGATTTGACCCACGCCGCCATAAATCTGGCACAAGATGAAGCGGTGCGTGTGGTGGTTTTGGCGGCCCAGGGGCGTAGCTTTTGTGCGGGGGCAGATTTGAACTGGATGCGCGAACAATTGGCTTCGGATCGCGCAGGAAAAATGGAACAGGCGCAGGTATTGGCGGGCATGTTGGCCAGCCTTGACCAGTTGCCCAAGCCCCTAATCGGCTGTGTTCAAGGGAATGCATTTGGCGGTGGGCTGGGAATGATGTCGGTCTGCGATGTTGTCTTGGCCGAGCCAGATTTGAAATTCGCCCTAACGGAAACTAAGCTGGGGCTAATTCCGGCAACCATTGGCCCGTTCGTCCTGCGACGCATAGGCATGGCAGCAGCGCGGCGGGTATTCTTTACTGGAAAGGTAATGAATACATCCATGGCGCAGGATATCGGATTGGTCAGCAAAATTGTCGCCCGCGGCGATATGGAGGGGGCGTTGGAACAAGAAATCGCGCCCATGCTGCAAACCGCACCAAATGCCGTGGCACAGGCCAAGGCGCTATTGCGCCAACTCTCGGCGCAAGATGATGCAGAGGATATGCGCATAACCACCGAGGCCCTAGCCGATTGTTGGGAAACCGAAGAAGCACAAACACGTATCACAGAATTCTTGGAGAAAACTAAATGACAAATCCGATTGTAATTGTAGGCGCGGCGCGAACTCCGATGGGGGGATTTCAGGGTGATTTCGCATCAGTAGATTCCCCGAAATTGGGTGCAGCGGCGATTAAGGGCGCGCTAGAAAATGCAGGTGTCCAAGCCGAGGATATTGGCGAGGTGCTGATGGGCTGTGTGTTGCCGGCCGGATTAGGCCAAGCCCCTGCTCGGCAGGCGGCATTGGGGGCGGGGTTGCCATTGGCCACCCCCTGTACCACGGTGAACAAGGTCTGTGGGTCTGGCATGAAAACAGTGATGACCGCCCATGATCAAATCATCGCCGGATCTCAAGACGTGATGGTGGCAGGAGGCATGGAAAACATGACCCAAGCGCCCTACCTTTCTGTGAAAACCCGCAGCGGTGCGCGTCTGGGGCATGTTGAGATGAAGGATCATATGTTCTTGGATGGTCTGGAAGACGCCTATGAGGCTGGTGCCCTGATGGGGCATTTCGCAGAACGCACAGCGGCAAAATACCAGTTCACCCGCGAGGATCAGGATGAATTCGCCCTACGCTCGCTTTCAAATGCGCTAGAGGCTCAGAAAAACGACGCATTTGCTGGGGAAATCACCCCCTTTGCGGTGCGCACTCGCAAGGGTGAAACGCTGGTAGATGCGGACGAGCAGCCAGCCAAGGCCCGCCCAGAGAAAATTCCGACCTTGCGCCCGGCCTTTGCCAAGGATGGTACCGTTACGGCGGCAAATTCCTCGTCTATCTCGGATGGTGCGGCGGCGGTCGTGGTAACCAGTGCCACCGTTGCAGAACAGAAAAACCTTGCTGTGCGCGCAACAATTGTGGGCCATGCTAGCCATGCGCAAGAACCAGAATGGTTCACCACGGCACCTGTGCCTGCTGCGCAAAAATTGCTGAAAAAAATCGGCTGGGATGTCGAGGATGTTGACTTGTGGGAGGTCAACGAGGCTTTTGCCGTGGTGCCAATGGCCTTTATGCAGGAAATGGGTTTGTCGCGCGATATTGTTAACGTCAATGGTGGCGCCTGTGCGCTGGGCCACCCGATTGGCGCATCTGGTACACGCATTATCGTTACGTTGTTGAATGCCCTGGAAAAGCGCGGACTGAAACGCGGCGTTGCCGCAATTTGCATTGGTGGCGGCGAAGGTACCGCCATCGCAATTGAACGCGCATAGTGTAGCATCGGAGAAAACATGTATTTTGATTTGAGTGAAGAACAGAACCTGTATTTTGAAACCGCCTATGCGTTTGGTCAGGAACAAATCGCTCCGCATGCCTATGCTTGGGACAAGGCGGGGGAAATCCCGCGCGAAGTGCTGGCGGCCGCTGGCGAGCTGGGATTTGGGGCGATCTATGTCCCAGAAGAGCTGGGCGGTACGGGCCTATCGCGCCTAGATGCCACGCTGATTTTCGAAGGTCTGTCCATGGCATGCCCTAGTGTTGCGGCCTTTATTTCCATCCACAATATGTGCACAAATATGGTGGCCAAATATGCCACCGCATCCTTCAAGGATGCTTGGCTAGAGCGCCTGACCTCGCTACAGGCTTATGCAGCATATTGCCTGACCGAACCTGGATCGGGATCTGATGCGGCAGCACTGCGCACCAAGGCAGAGAAAACCGATGATGGTTTTGCCCTAACTGGCAACAAGGCCTTTATCTCGGGCGGCGGCTATGCGGATTTGTATTTGGTGATGTCACGCACGGGCGACCAAGGCCCCAAAGGTATTTCAACACTGGCGGTTCCCGATGGCGCAGATGGCCTATCCTTTGGCGCAGCCGAGCATAAGATGGGATGGAAGTCCCAGCCGACCGCTCAGGTTCAAATGGATGCCTGTCAGGTGCCAGCCGACCACTTGTTGGGTGAAGAGGGGCGTGGATTTAACTATGCGATGGAGGGCTTGGATGGAGGGCGGCTAAATATTGCCTCTTGTTCTTTGGGTGCGGCATCACAGGCCATGTCCATCGCCACCAAATACATGGGCGAAAGACAGGCATTTGGCCAAAGCCTTGATCAATTCCAAGCATTGCAATTTAAACTGGCTGAGATGGAAACCAAGCTACAGGCCGCGCGGGTATTCTTGCGCCAAGCTGCTTGGAAGTTGGACAACAAAGCGCCTGATGCTACCAAGCATTGCGCTATGGCCAAATTGTTTGTCACGGATCATTGTTTTGACGTAGCCAATGATGCCCTGCAGATGTTGGGGGGCTATGGCTATCTAGAGGATTACGGTATTGAAAAGCTGGTACGCGATATGCGTGTGCATCAGATCCTTGAAGGAACCAATCAAATCATGCGGATGATTATCAGCCGCGCAGTGCTGATGGAAAGAGACCGCTCATGAGCCATATGCTAACAGAAACGCGCGGGCGCGCGGGCATTGCAACGCTAAACCGCCCCGAGGCGTTGAACGCGCTTGGCCATGAGATGTGCATCTTACTAGAGGATGCCTTGAGGCGCTGGGCTAAGGCAGACGATGTCGATTTGGTGATTGTCGACAGTGTGGGCGAAAAGGCTTTTTGTGCGGGCGGAGATATCAAGAGCATCTACAACAATGCCTTGGCTGGCGAGTCTGAAAAGGCCTTTGATTTCTGGCTGGACGAGTATCGTTTGAACGCCACGATCGATACCTATTCAAAACCCTATGTTGCCATTATGGACAAAATCGTCATGGGCGGAGGAGTTGGAATTACCGCCCATGGATCGCACCGCATTGTCACCGAGCGCACGATGCTGGCAATGCCGGAATGCGCTATTGGGCTATTGCCTGATGTGGGCGGAACCCATTTGTTGGCACAGGTACCTCATGATCTGGGACTTTATGCTGGGTTAACCGGTGCGCGGCTGTCGGGCGCGGATTGTCTCTATGCGGGGCTGGCCGATTATTTCGTACCATCGGATCAGCTGCCCGCGCTAATAGAAGAACTTTCCACCACGGGTGATGTTGCTGTGATTGAAAAATATGTCACAGATCCAGGGCCATCGGATTTGCAGAGCAACTGGTCTGAATTACGCGATCTGTTCGGCCACGCCAGCGTTGCGCAAATCATGAAGGCCTGCCAATCTAGCGATAGCGCCTTGGCCGAAGCTGCGTACAAGGCGCTACAAAATGGGGCGCCTTTGTCTTTGATGGTAACCTTTGATGCTATTCGTACCGCACAGGGGCGCAATACCTTGGTGGATGCGCTGCGTCTTGAATACCGTACCTGTCGCATGGCGTTAAATGATGGAGAGTTCATTGAGGGCGTACGCGCAGCTGTGATTGACAAAGACCGCAATCCACGGTGGAAATATGCCACATTGGATAGTGTGCCCGCAACATTAACGGCCGCAATCCATGCCCCCGCACAGGGCGGCGACTTTCAGTTTAGTCCAGAAAATTAGGAGACTACGATGTCCGATATAATTGAAGTAGAACGCCAAGGCGCGGTGGTTTTGCTGCGCTTGAATCGCCCAGAGCAACTAAATGCCTTAAGCCCAGAAACCGGCAGGCGCATCGTCGAAGAATTGACCCCCTTAGATCGCGATCCAGAGATCGGCTGTTTTGTTATTACCGGTAACGAACGCGCCTTTGCCGCTGGTGCGGATATCAAGGTGATGGCCGAAAAGAGCTATATGGATATGGCCGCTGAGGACTTTTTCTCGGAATGGGATGCCTTTGTGAATTTGCGTACCCCCAAGATCGCCGCCGTTAACGGATTTGCGTTGGGCGGCGGGTGTGAATTGGCCATGATGTGTGATTTCATTATCGCAGGCGAAGGCGCTAAGTTTGGCCAACCAGAGATAAAGTTGGGTGTGATCGCAGGCATGGGTGGATCACAGCGCATGACCAAACTAATCGGTCGTGCAAAATCAATGGATATGCATCTAACGGGACGCATGATGGATGCGGCAGAGGCCGAGCGTAGCGGCTTGGTCGCCCGTGTCGTAAGTGATGATAGCGTGGTATCAACGGCCCTAGAGGCTGCGCAAACAATAGCAGGATATTCAAAGCCCGTGGCGGCACTTGCGCGCGACGCGGTAAATCGCGCCGACGAGGTCAGCCTTGGCGAGGGACTATTGTTTGAGCGTCGCGTTTTCCATTCGTTGTTTGCAACAGAAGATCAGAAAGAAGGCATGCAAGCCTTTATTGAAAAACGCAAAGCGAACTTTAAGGGCCGCTAGTTCGAATCATTCCTTGGCTGGATCCCCTAGGGGCCAGCCAAGGACTTATGCTACAAGGGCATTTGCTTATGTGATGGCAAATTATTTGCGACGGCTTTGGGCCTTTTTAATCGCTTCCTGTAGCTCGGCATCGACTTTCACAGGCTTTAGCACATCAGGATTGCTGAGAATCAGAATGTTCACGCCCTTTACTTCAATCTCGCGAATGGAATCGCAGAAACATTGATAGCCACCCCAGCAAATCAGTTGGGTAGGAGGCTCGCAATTTATTTGTGCAGATGCAACGTTGGGGATGATCATACATGTCGAAATAAGTGTTGTTTTTAAAAGGTTCATTTTTTTTCCTAAAATATGCCCATAAATTTATTTTCATAGGCACTCTAATTGAACATTTAGGAGGAGAACATGCCACTTTGTAATCCAGAAAAGGTGAGTGAAATCACCAAGAATCTTTTGAAGATTCCCTAAGGGGATTGCAGAAAAGTGGAAAAGGAGCGGATGTGGGTTTACCAAATGAACACCACTGCCCTAACTAATTGAATTTTGATATTCGCTATAAGGAAAGTGGTGAGCCGGTCGGGGCTCGAACCCGAGACCTACTGATTAAAAGTCAGTTGCTCTACCAACTGAGCTACCGGCCCACACTGTGTGGCGCGGTTTAGGCCTGACAGCGGTTGGGGTCAAGCCTAAATCGGATATTTTTTTACGTTACTGGAATGATTGTTCCCACTGGTCTATATCAGGCCCATGCAACAGAGTTTTACATACCCAAATGGCTTGCCATTTTTAAAAATGCACGGTCTTGGCAATGATTTCGTGATCATTGACGCACGCGCAGAAGAATCGCCCCTAACGCCCGAACTGGCCCGCGCCATCGGCGAGCGTCATTTTGGCGTGGGATATGATCAACTGGTGGTTCTGACCTCCGCAGGGGATGCGGATGCGGCGATGGTATTCTGGAATTCTGATGGCTCACTGTCCAATGCCTGTGGCAATGCCACCCGCTGTATCGCACAGCTGTTGATGGACGAGGCCGGTCAGGAGGAAATCACCCTGCGCTCTGGCAATGGGTTGTTGCAGGCACTGCGGGGGGCTGATGGCCGGATTAGCGTAAATATGGGACACCCACAGTTATCGTGGCAAGATGTGCCACTGGCACAAGACGAGGATTTGATCAGCCTGCCCATTGATGGCTCGCCCGGGGCTGCGGGCATGGGCAATCCACATTGTGTTTTTGTGGTGGATGATTTGGCATCGGTGGATTTAGAGGCGCAGGGCGCGGCCATAGAATCCCACCCCCTGTTCCCAGAGAAAACCAACGTAGAATTTATTCAAGTCTTGGATCGCAGTACCATTCGTCAGCGCACGTTTGAACGTGGTGCAGGTGTTACCTTGGCCTGTGGATCTGGGGCATGTGCCGTTGCGGTGGTTGCACATCGCAAAGGATTAACCGAGCGCAAAGTACGCATAGAGCTAGACGGCGGCGTTCTGGATATCGATTGGCGCGCAGATGGCGTGTGGATGACGGGTGCGACTCAGCTGGTCTTTAGCGGCGTGCTTGCGCCCGAATTCCTAGAGGCATCGCTATGAAACCACCGATTTTTTCGACACAGGGATGCCGATTAAACGCCTATGAGACCGAGGCAATGAAGGACCTGGCGGCACAGGCGGGCCTGAATAACATGATCGTGGTCAATACCTGCGCTGTTACCGCCGAGGCGGTGCGCAAATCTAAACAAGAGATAAGAAAGCTGCACCGCGATAATCCAGAGGCACAGGTGGTGGTGACAGGTTGTGCCGCGCAGATAGAGCCTGAAACCTTTGCACAGATGGACGAGGTTGATCGTGTGGTCGGCAATACCGAGAAGATGCAATTGGATACATGGCAGGGCTTGAACCAAAACGGCATGTTTCTGGGGGATCAAGAAAAGGTTCAGGTGGACGACATTATGTCCGTGCAAGAAACAGCGGGGCATCTGATAGATGGCTTTGGCACACGTAGTCGCGCCTATGTTCAGGTGCAAAACGGGTGTGATCATCGCTGTACCTTTTGTATTATTCCCTATGGCCGTGGTAATTCGCGATCCGTTGCGGCGGGGGTGGTCGTAGATCAGATTAAACGTTTGGTGAATTCTGGGTTTAACGAGGTTGTACTTACGGGCGTCGACATCACCAGCTGGGGTGCAGACCTGCCACGTCAACCAAAGCTGGGCGATTTGGTTCAACGTATTTTAAAGCTGGTGCCAGATCTGCCTAGATTGCGGATCAGCTCTATCGACAGTATCGAGGCCGATCCCGCGTTGATTGATGCGATCGCATCTGAACACCGCCTGATGCCGCATCTTCATCTGTCACTGCAGGCGGGTGATAACATGATCCTAAAGCGTATGAAGCGGCGCCATTCGCGCGAGGATGCCATTAAATTTTGCACCGATATGCGAAAGGCCCGCCCTGATATCGTATATGGCGCAGATATAATTGCGGGATTTCCAACCGAAACTGACGAGATGTTTGAAAATTCCTTGAAGTTGATCGATGATTGTGGATTGACGTGGTTACATGTTTTCCCATTTTCACCACGCACAGGTACACCTGCCGCGCGTATGCCCCAATTGGACCGGGGCGAGATAAAGGCCCGCGCTGCGCGCCTGCGCAGTGCTGGGGCCGATGCGGTTTCGCGTCACCTACAGGGGCAGATTGGGCTCAAGCATCAGGTTTTGATGGAAAATGCGCGCATGGGCCGCACCGAAGGCTTTACCGAGGTGATTTTCGATGTGGATCAACCTAAGGGGGCGATTGTACCGGCACTGATTAAATCACATAGTGAAAAGCAGCTGATCGCATGACACAGACCTTACCTGTTTTATATAGTTTTCGCCGCTGCCCCTATGCTATGCGCGCGCGTATTGCGCTTTCACAGATGGGGCACCGCGTAGCGCTGCGCGAGGTGATTTTTCGCGATAAACCAGCAGAGCTGTTGGAAACATCGCCCAAGGGCACTGTGCCGGTCATGGTTTTACCTGATGGGCAGGTGATCGACGAGAGCTTTGATATCATGTGCTGGGCTTATCGTGATCGGCCCGTAACGGAGGCCGAGCGTACATTGGTACAGCGCTGTGATCTTGAATTCAAACCGTGGCTGGATCGTTATAAATACCCAGACCGGTTCAAAGATACTTCCAGAGACCAAGCCTTGGACAAGGCCTGTATCTTTATCGCAGAACTGGATCAGTTATTAGGCGCAACCCCCTATCTATCTGGCGATCAGCGCGGCTTTGCAGATATTGGCATTGCACCCTTTATCCGCCAGTTTGCACATGTGGATCGCCCGTGGTTTATGGCGCAACCTTTTGGCCGTGTTATTGCGTGGTACCAGGATTTCGTGGAATGGTATGGGTACAATGTAATCATGGACAAATATCCCAAATGGCAGAAGGGTGACGGGGTAACTGAAATGCCGATTGCAGAGGATATCCCCCATGTATCAAGCCCCCAGCTTTCACAAACAGACCAAGGCTAAGAACATTGAACTGGCCCGCAAGCGTGGGTTTGGGGTGTTGGGGGTGAATGGCGGCGGGAACCATCCGCCTTGTCTCGTGCATATTCCATTTGTGCTGAATGAAGCGGGAACGGAGCTGCGCGCCCATCTGATGCGCTCTAATCCAATTGCACGCTTGCTAACCCAGCCCCTACAGGCGGTGATGGCGGTGTCGGGGCCAGATGGCTATATCAGCCCAGATTGGTACGAGATCCCAGATCAAGTGCCCACGTGGAACTATGTCTCGGTGCATCTACTTGGGCTCCTATCGTTGTTGCCCGCCGAGGATCTTCAGCAAGTTATCGATGATACATCGCAGGTAATGGAAGAGCGCCTTGCCCCCAAGCCAGTATGGCATAGCCGCAAGATGCAACCAGATACCCTAGAGCGGATGACGCGGATGATTGTGCCAGTGAAGATGGAGATTACAGAGGTCACCAGCACTTGGAAATTAGGCCAGAACAAAGACGAGGGGGTGCGCCTAAGGGCGGCGCAGGCTGTTAAAACCAGCGGAATTGGTGTAGAATTGGATGAACTAAGCGCATTTATGCAAGATCCGCCAACCTAGGAGGTACCTATGGCATTCCCAATTATCCCGCTGGCGCTGGCGGTTAGCGCCGTATCGTTGGCCAAGAATATCAAGATATCGGCGCGCGACCAGCGTAGCGAGGATTGTCTTGATCGCGTGGCCGAGGGTACCAGTCTGCACCGCGACGCAGCTGGTGATCAGGTTAATCTGGCATCGCGCTGGAGACGAGAGTTGCGCTGGCGCGGCACCAATGCTGGTATTGTCATTGATGCGGCGGCCTTGGGGCGCATCCGCGTCAAGCGGCTTTAGCCCAGCCCCAGTTCTGCGCGCAATTTTTTGGTGAGCTTGGCGACCACCAAGTCGTAGGAATACTGGATGTGGTTTTTCAGCTCCTCATCGGTCAAGCCGCCCTCATCAAATTGCTGTAGCCATTTCATCCCGCGCGACGCTAGGTAGGGGGCGGGGCGGATGCCCGGCAATTCTTGTAAAACCTCAAAGGCGATATCGCTGACCTTGAAGGTAAAGGCGTCTGCGTCGCCATTCCAGCCGCACACCGCGAAGAGTTTGCCCCCCACTTTCCACACATCGGAATTGCCCCATTGCACCACATGTGTGGTCTGGGGCAGAGATTTGCAAAAGCTGTTGAATTCTGCGCGGTTCATCTGGTTTGCCGTAATCCTTCGCTAACCGCCATACCGGCGGTCATGGCCACGTTCAGGGAGCGAGCCGCCCCAAACATTGGCAGTTTTACATGCGCATCACAGGTGTTGTGCACATCCTCGGGCACGCCTGCACTTTCGCGCCCCATCAGTATAGTATCATCTGGGTGGAATTTGAAATCCCATAAAAGATCATCTGCCTTGGTTGTCAGCAAAACCAAGCGTCCCTTGGGGCGATTGATGAGGTATTTTTGCCACGAATTGTGGCGGGTCATATCGGCGATATCAGCATAATCCATGGCGGACCTACGCAGGGCCTTTAGCGACAACGGAAAACCGCAAGGTTCGATAATATCGAGGGGAATTCCGAAACAGGCTGATAGTCGAATCATCGCGCCAAGGTTCGGGGCAATGTCTGGTTGGTATACGGCTAGACGCATTTTTGGCTCTCTATTGCTAACTGCGGCCAAAAGGCCGCTAGACGAAAGGCACCTCTGCGTGTAAACCGCGCGAAGTAGTCAGATTCCGTCTGATTGATTTTGGTACTAAGCCCAACGTAGGGGCAAGGCAAGGGAGACGCATTCGTGTCCGAGAATGGAAACCGTCGCGATTTTTTATATGTCGCAACCGCATCAACAGGTGCTGTCGTAGGTGGCGCTGCCGTTTGGCCGCTGATTAATCAAATGAACCCAAGTGCCGATGTGCAGGCATTGTCCTCGATCGAGGTGGATATTTCGGGTGTCGCACCAGGCACACAGATCACCGTAAAGTGGTTGGGCAAGCCCGTGTTTATTCGCCGTCGTTCTGCTGATGAAATTGCAGCCGCGCGCGATGTAAGCATTGATGAGCTACCCGACACGAGTGACCGTAATGCCAACAAGCCTGACACGGACGCGTTGGATGAAAACCGCACCCTTGACGAAGCTGGCGAATGGCTGGTGATGATGGGTGTATGTACGCACCTTGGCTGTGTTCCCTTGGGAGATGCCGGTGATTTTGGCGGTTGGTTCTGCCCGTGTCACGGATCGCATTATGATACCGCTGGTCGTATTCGCAAAGGCCCCGCACCTGAAAACTTGCCGGTACCTATTGCAAGCTTTATCAACGCAACCACAATTAAACTGGGCTAGGGGGAAAGATCATGGCTGGAATTCCACACGATCACTACGAGCCAAAAACTGGCTTTGGAAAATGGCTACACACACGTCTGCCTGTTGTATCCCTTGTGTATGATACATTGATGATCCCAACACCCAAGAATCTGAATTGGATGTGGATCTGGGGTATCATTTTGACGTTCTGCTTGGTGTTGCAAATCATCACCGGCGTTGTTTTGGCGATGCATTATACGCCGCATGTTGATCTGGCCTTTGCCAGTGTCGAGCACATTATGCGGGATGTAAACGGTGGCTGGGCTATCCGGTATATGCATGCAAATGGGGCGTCTTTGTTCTTTATTGCGGTTTATGCACATATTTTCCGTGGCCTGTACTATGGTTCATACAAAGCACCACGTGAAATCACGTGGATTGTTGGTATGCTGATCTACCTGATGATGATGGCCACTGGTTTCTTGGGTTATGTATTGCCTTGGGGTCAGATGTCCTTCTGGGGTGCTACGGTTATCACGGGCCTATTTGGCGCGATCCCGGGTGTTGGGCCGATTTTGCAAGAATGGTTGCTGGGTGGGCCGGCGGTGGATAATGCCACGCTGAACCGCTTCTTCTCTTTGCACTACTTGTTGCCATTTGTGATTGTTGGCTTGGTTGCTGTGCATATCTGGGCATTCCACTCGACAGGTAACAACAACCCATCTGGTGTTGAGGTTAGACGCAAATCTAAGGCTGAGGCCGAGAAAGATACCGTACCGTTCTGGCCATATTTTGTGATCAAGGATTTGTTCGCGCTGGCTGTTATTATGACTATCTTCATGGCGATTGTTGGATATATGCCAAACTACCTTGGCCACCCTGACAACTATATCCCAGCGAATCCGCTATCGACGCCTGCGCACATTGTGCCTGAATGGTACTACCTACCGTTCTATGCGATCCTGCGTGCGATCACCTTTGATGTGTTGTTCTTGGATGCGAAATTCCTTGGCGTGTTGGCCATGTTTGGTTCGATTGCTGTAATGGCGCTGGCGCCTTGGACAGATACGTCACCTGTGCGTTCTGGCCGTTTCCGCCCAAAATTCAAAATTGCATTCTGGATTTTGGGACTGGATTTCATGGTGTTGATGTGGTGTGGCGCTCGCCCAGCCGAGGGCTTGGTTCCGCTGATTTCTTTGATCGGTGCGATCTACTGGTTCGCATACTTTCTGGTCATCTTGCCAGTATTGGGTTGGACAGAGAAAACCAAACCCGTGCCCGAAACTATCGAAGCTGACTTTGATGCGAAATATGCATCAAAATCTAAGCCAGCGAAATAAGGACTATAGCAATGAAAAAATTCATGAACACAGCCTTTAGTGCTTTGGTTGCTGTATCCGTCGCAACGGGTGCATTCGCGGCCGGTGGCGAGGGTCACATCGAAGATGTGGATTTCTCTTTTGAGACCCCATTTGGCAAATTTGACCAGCACCAGTTGCAACGTGGCCTGATCATCTACAAAGATGTTTGCGCCGCCTGCCATGGTTTGAAATTCGTGGCTTTTCGCACCCTTGGTGATGAAGGTGGGCCGCATCTTACAGCCGATCAGGTAAAGGCATTTGCCGCTGAGCATGATGTTTTCGATCCCGAGATCGATGATTTCCGCACGGCGAAGCCCTCGGATAAATTCCCCACATCAAGCGAGAGCCACATCCCAGATCTATCCTTGATGGCAAAGGCGCGCGCTGGGTTCCATGGCCCATATGGTTTGGGTATCAACCAAATCACCAAGGGTATGGGGGGCGCGGAATATATCGCCTCTATTCTGACCGGTTATACCGGCAAGGAAAAAGAGCAAGCAGGTCAGGTTTTTTATGAAAACACGGCCTTTCCTGGTGGTTGGATTGCCATGGCACCACCATTGGCGGACCAAGAGCTGGAATTTGCAGATGGCCATGATGGCACAGACCCCCATCACCTAGCAGAGGACGTTGCCGCGTTTTTGATGTGGACAGCCGAGCCTAAGATGATGGCGCGCCAAAAGCTGGGCTTTGTGTCTGTGGGGATGCTGTTGCTGCTGTCGGTTTTGCTGTACCTGACCAACAAGTCTCTTTGGAGAAAAGTTAAGTATAAGTGATCCTAAGTCATTTTTGAAATTGGGGGTGCCAGATTGGCGCCCCCTTTTTTGTATCAGTGATAATCTGCACTGTTTTTGGATTTTTTTATGAATTCATTGTGATTTTATAGTATTGGTTTCCTAAATGCTTCTGTGTGCAATGTAATTTCGATTCCAGAGGCAACGTTATTCTTAACCAGCGAGTAATGGTAAGTGAGGGCAATATGAAAAATCGGATTTTGAAAAACTACGTTAATGATACCAAAGGAATGGTTTCATTCGAGGCGATTTGGTTGATGCTGTTCCTGTCGTTCTTTTTTGCACCCACTGCGTATCTATACCGCACATCCGAAACATTTTTGCACGGGGTCTGGGCACAGCGCACCGCCGCGCGCAATAACTCGATTAACAGCTCTTGTTCCAGCAGTTGGTTTAACCCTCTGCCTGTTACAGGTGGGCTAGGAAGCCATGCGATCACAGCCACAGTCTGCGGCAGCCAAGATGGCCAAAACTACTTCTCCAGTCAAAATGATTATTTTTGGAAAAAGATGGATACCGCCGTTCAATCACCATTTTCTGACTTTAACCGGGATATGAAGGACGAAGCCGAGCACAAGACCTTTAAGGGTGATACATCTATCCTGACCACCAAGATGCTTGATCTGGGGGATGGCAATGGGGATATCATTAGTAATTTCCGTATTCCTGGAACATATACCGAATCTAATTTGTTGGTGCCGAACTCCAATTTCTGGACATTTGACAAGGTGCATTGGCGCGAAGGCCATGACAAAATCGTCTGGTCGAAGTTCACCAAGAACCAACGCTTGCTTTTCCCCGAGGTTTACCCATCGGCCGAAGGTACTGGTGGTGCAGGTGACGAACCCAGCGGATCACAGCCAACGTCAAGCCACGCGGGCGACGCTAGCAGTGTGGACGGGTTGAATACCTCTGGGAACTCTACCGAGCAAACAGATGCTGTTAACGCCAGCCAGGATGCGGCGGCAAATGCGGGTGGCGGGGATGCTGCTTCTGCAGCGGCGGATGCGGCCAACCAATCTGCGGCTGATTCGCAAGCGGCGGCAGATGCGGCGGCGGCAGAGGCCGCAGCGAACAACCCCTAATCTAACTCCTTGAATTGTAAAAGCGGCCCTCCTGCGACAGCAGGCTTGGGCCGTTTGTATTTTCAGGGGGGTGTTGCATCTAATTCATAAATAATCCGTCTATATTTTAAAAATTACATATAATTACTTGAAGAATAATTGTTGCGATCAAATGCACGCTAAGGGCGATATTATGGCTTGATTCAATATAGTTAAGATGATGTAAAGTTCCCATTATAAGGGGGACGATCCGATTAAATATTTTATTACGCAGGCGCAGAATTTTGCGCGAGATAACCGAGCAATGGTATCATATGAATCCGTGTGGTTGGTTTTATTCCTTTCATTTTTCTTTGCACCCACGGCCTATCTGTACCGGTATTCTGAATCTCATCTAGAGGCAGTTTGGGCTCAACGAACCAGTGCGCGGAATGAAGCGCTCAGCAATTCTTGCTCAAGCAGTTACTGGTCACCCGTGAACGTCACCGGAAGTGTCGGGGTGAATTCGCTCACACCGATCGTTTGCTCTAGCCAAGATGGCCAAGAAAGCCTTGATGCAGAGGAGCACTTTTGGACAAAAATGGATGCCGTTACGAATCCCGATTTTTCGGATTTCACACGCGATATGAAAGATGAGGCCGAACACAAGCTTTACTCGGGAAAAAGTAATGTCATTACCTTCAAAACACTCGAGTTAGGAGATGGCGGTGGTGGGATAGCAGGCTCTCTAGGCATTACCGCCACGCCTTCTCAGATTATGGTGCCCAATGCCGACTTCTGGACCTTTGATGAGGTTCATTGGAGCGAAGGTCACGATAAAAGGGTTTGTGAGGAGTTCACAGAAGATCAAAGGCTACTGTTTCCCAACGTTTATCCATCAGCTCCGGATTGTACAGACGATTCTCCTGCATCCACTGAGACACCGGTTGAGTCGAGCGCTACTGAGGTAGCTGCCAGCAGTACAGATTGTTCTGCAGGTGTATTTGGTAGCGGAGACACATTCTCTGGTGCGGCAACACAAACAGGATATGGCAGCCAATCTGGGAATCCAAGCACCCCCGATGCCACGAACAGCTCATCAGAATTTGGCGTGGACTGCAATTTTTTCTCTTCTGAATCAGAGGGCACTCAACTTGCTTCATACGAGGGTGAGAACACCGTTGCCTCTCTAGAGGGGGATCTGGGGTCTTGGGAAACCTCTGCCGATGGCTCTGCGATGGTGAATTTAGAAGAAGGCACAGCGACCTTGGAAGTTGGAGCAAATGGCGAAGCGAGCGTATATGAGCTGTCTGGCGAGGTAGAGCATAGTTCTCTTGATGGCGCATTGACTGGCAATGGCACCGGTGAAATCGACATCCTTGAGGTGGAAGCAGAGGTTTCTGCCGCGTTAGAGGCCAATTGGGCTGAAGGTTCGGTAACTGCTGAGGGTAGTGCAGGCATTGGCGCAAATATAATTGAGGCTGAGGGCGCAATTAGCGGTACCCTTGAGGCCGGTGGTTGGTCGATTACTGCAGAGGGCAACGCTTCTGCCGCGGTAGGGGCAAATGCATCTGCATCGGGAGAGTTTTCAATCTCTTCGAGTGGTATTACTATCGGCGGGAATGTAGCTGCTGCGCTGGGTCTGGGCGCGGGTATTGGCGGATCAATCACAATAAGTTGGCCACCTCTGTGGTAATTATGAAAGAGATTAGACGATGAAAATAAAAAAAATAGCTAGAACCGCCGTGTTGAGCGCTTCGATTGCATTAGGTTTCGGTGTACATGGTATACATGCGCAAACTGCTGGGGGTGTTGAAATGGTCCAATTTGCTGATACGCGAACCAATGTACAATTCAATCTACCGGCCGATGCCCAAGTAAGTGAAACGAGCCCAGTCAAACAGGTCGACAATGCCTTTTTGGTAGATGGTAAGCAGATCGCATTAATTCAATGGAAAAGCATGAAGGTGAAAATTACGGATTTCACTATTCCACGCGATATACACCATGTGGATTGGCTATCTGCCTATGCACGCTTTGCGAAGCTAAAGGTCACTGATCTAAAAACGCTCAATGGCAAGGATGGATTACGCTTTGGTTATGCCAAGTTTGCACGCGCCTCTAACCCTGACCAAAAAGTTCCAGCATTGCTCGCATTTGCTGGCGGTAAAGGGTATTTACTTCAAGGGGTTACGCTGAATGCAGAGCCATTGCTTAAAGGTATCGCATCTTCATTCAACGCCAAGGGTGCTGTTTGGGGCCAATATGAGCCAAAGAAATTGGTTCAATTGGATGGGAAATCTATGTATTTTAATGATGCCTTTGTGGCGCGCGATATCGCCAATGGTAAACGTACAGGTAAGTTGATTTCAAATAAGGCTAAGATTGAAGATTCCAGATTTATCTACACCATTAAATCTGGGCTGAATAGCTCGCACCAAGACAACACCCAGTCCTTTATCGATGAATTAGACAGTGCTGGGTTTAAGCGGAAACCCGCATCCAACTCTGAAACTGAGACCTCGTTTCATCTGTTGGCTTCGACTGGGGTGGAGTTTACCGGCACGATTAAATCCTTTGGTTCGTACTCTGTGTCTGCAATATTTCCCGCCCTTAATGAAGACCCATTGGGATGGCTCTCTGGCCGCTATTACTATGTAAACACCCAGCAATCCTTAAGATAGAATTGCGCAGCGTGAAGTTACCTATCGAGCACTTAGCGAAGGTGCTTGATAGGGTGCGAAATGAACAGGTTTCAAAATATTCGCCCATAGTAAAGATTACGTATGGGCGATAAGAACGTGAAATTATTTTCTACCTTCGCAGTGGCTCTGTCATTGGCAATCACAAGCTTTACAGGTGCAGCTATGGCCGAAAACGATCCGTATGACAGTGTGCTGTTCAAGCGTATCGAGAACAGCGAGCTAGGGGTTGAATTCTCTGTTCCAAAAGATGCAGAGGTAAAAACCGTATCTGGCGATGCCTCGGTTAAAAACCCGTTACTGGTGAACGGGAGGCGCCTGTTAAAAATTTCAGATGGCCCCGCTCAGGTTTCAGTTATCGCTTTTGATGTGAATTATGACTTTCATCCAATTGACTGGCTGGATCTATATGCTGAAATTTCGGGGTTGAATTCAGTCTCCGCAAAAATCTCTAAGAACTATGCTGGTGAGCGCCTTGGCGAGATGACCTATCTGCCCATTGACGGTAATTCAACCACGGCCTTGGCCTATGTAGCGATTGCTGGGAATACCGGCTACTTGATTATCGGGAGCACCCTAGAAAGCCAGGATTTGGTGGTAATCGCCGCTGGATCATTGGAACTAGACGCCCCGGGCTGGGGTGGGTTGGATGCCAAAAAAGAGATCACTATTGCTGGTCAAAGCTTCATGGTTCCAGAAACCTTTAGTGTGCATAATTCATCCAAAGACGGTAAAGAAGTTCGTGTGATCACCAATGGCCCAGAGGTTACGGGTAGCTCTATTGTGATGATTGTGAAGACATCCGATGATGCAGACCACGCCGATAACACAATGATATTTAAGAAAAAGCTAAAGAACCTGAAGTTACGTTCAGCCGTTCTTAGCCAAAACGATAGCCAAACAATCTTAAGCGCTGAGTCTGGCTCTGGGCAGCTCTTCACAGGCTATGTCTCGACGTTGGATAGTGGCTTTGTGATAGAATTGTTGGTGCCAAAATTGACATTTGGCCCAGATGCTTGGTTAACGGGACGTTCCTATTACATCGAGGCTATTCGGGCCCTGCGCTAATTAGCGGCCCAAATATTGGGCCAATACAGCGGGTGGATCAGCCATGAGATTCTGGGTGTTCATTGGCGCCATCGCGACCCCATCCGCAACCAGTACCGTTTGATCAGCAATGTAAATCGCATCCTCTGGTTGGTGTGTAACCATTAGCATAGATGCGTTGGTGGCATCGACGATTTCGCCAACCAAATCAAGCATTTCATGTTTAAGGGCAGGGCCAAGGGCGGCGAATGGTTCGTCTAGGCATAACAATGGTTTTTCCCGTAACAAACACCGCGCTAGTGCAATGCGTTGCTGTTGACCACCGGATAACTCTGCGGGGGTTTTGGCCCCCAGTCCGTCTAATCCGACGCGCGAAATTGCCTGTGCCACTGTTTCCCACTCCTGCGCATTGAGCCGCAGGTTGGGGCGAATACCAAGGGCGATATTTTGTTCAGCTGTAAGATGCGGGAACAGGTTGTGATCCTGAAACAATAGCGCGACGGGACGTGCGGCGGGGGCCATTTCTGTAATGTCTGCCCCCCCGAACAAGATCCGCCCGTGATCAATGGATTTGAAGCCTGCAATTGCCGATAGAAGCGTGGATTTCCCGCCACCAGAGGGGCCAAGCAAGGCGACCTTGTGCCCAGGGTCTATGGTGAAATTTGCCTCCAGCGTAAAGCTGCCCTGACTGATTTTGACGTTATCGAATGTTATGCTCAACACGGCCTCCTTGGTCGAAAATCCAAAATAGCGTAATGCTCAGCAGGATTAATAATAGCGCAACGCCAGCGGCGCTGGACAGTTGATAGTTTGACATCAAGCGGTACATCACCAAGGGCAGGGTTTCTAATTCAGGCGGAGCGAACAATGTAATTACGCCAAGATCTCCCATGGATAATGCGGCCGCCAGCCCCGCTGCGAATCCTGTTGGTCTGCGCAGCCGTGGCCAGATGGCCAATCGAAACCGCGCCCATGTTTGCATGCCAAGGCTATCTGCAAGCCGGCCATAATGATCCTCGGCGCGGATCATAGCAGGCAAAACAACGCGAAGACAAAATGGCAGGGCCATGGCCGCATTCACCAAGGCGGTTACAGGCAAGGCGATAGAGAAGGGCGAAATAAAGGGGAAAGTGATGACAAATAAACCAGTGCCAATGACAAAAGGCGACGTGGCAAGGGTGAGGAAACCGATTACCTCCATTATGCGACTGATACGTCGTTTTTTCTGGGCGATCCTGATGATTAGCATCGACATCGCCAGTGCCATCCCCACGGCTATCAACGCCGAAAAAACTGCCACCAGAACCGAATTCACAGCCGCACCCCATACCTGAAAGGGCAAAGAGAAGGCGGGGCCGATGCCACGCAAAAAAATCGTTAGCAACGGCAAAAACAGAAAACCGCAGACTAAGAACAGAACAGAAAAGTCAAAGATTCTATACCGCAGTGCCTTCGAGTCCCAGCGTTCCGGCGCTCTGTCCAACCCTTGAGAAAATTTCATGGGTTGGGAGATGAACATTGCGATTGTGCCGATAAAGGCGCAAATTCCGAACTGTATAAGGGCTAATTGAGATGCTTTTGAGAGATCAAATTCAAAGCGCAGTGCGTTATAAATGGCCAGCTCGATTGTCGTGGCCATGGGGCCACCCCCCAAGGCAAGGGCCACCGCAAAGCTGGAAATACACAGCAGAAATATCAACAAAAATGCCCCAGGAATAACGGCGCGCAGCATCGGACGTTCTAGGCGGGTGGAGATATCGGATGTGGACATGCCCAGTTGGGCGGCAACGCGAAAATGTTCTGCTGGGATAGACATCCACCCCTGTAAAATTAGGCGTGTTGCGAGTGGGATGTTGAAAAAAATATGTGCCAAAACAACTCCGCCAAACCCATAGATGTCAATGCGGTCTTGGCTAATTGCTTCTAGGAAGCTGTTGATATAGCCGGCGCGCCCCCACACTGCTATCAGGCCCAGAACAGCCACGATGGACGGTAGAATAAATGGGGCGCCAAGGAGTGTTAGAATAAAGGACCGCCCCATGAATTTACGTCGTGCTAGGGCGCGCGCGGTGGGGATTGCGACTGCGATGCTAATAATTGCTGATACAAAAGCCTGTGTGATCGAGAATTTTATTGCGGCCCAATCGGCGACTGTAAGGTTTGACGAAACATCGGCGCGCGCCCAAACAGCTAGGGTTGTGCCAAGTGTTAGAAAAAGGAGCAGCACAAATGCGCTGCCCCCGAAAACAAAGTGGATTGGCCTTATTGGCTGAGCGCGGTAAGCCATTCAGCGAGTGCCTCGTCTCGAATTGCGTCGGCCTGTTCTGCAGGAACAATCAGGCTGTTGCTTGGGGTTATCAATTGGTTAAAACCCTTGGGCAAACCAGTGCTGGGGAACACGGCAGGATACATCCAATTTGTGGTCGGGATGATATCTTGGAAGGCATCAGATGTCATGAATTTCAAGAATGCATCGGCCAACTCTGGTTGATCGGATGACTTCAATTTGCCCGCTACCTCGATCTGTAGGTAATGGCCTTCGTCAAATGCGGCCGCCGATTTGCTGGCATCATCTTCGGCGATCAGGTGGTAGGCGGGTGATGTGGTATAGGACAGAACCATATCGGCCTCGCCCTCTAGGAACATGCCATAGGCTTCTGACCAACCCTTAGTAACGGTTAGGATTTTAGGGGCGAGACCTTCCCAGATTTCTGGGGCGCGATTGCCATAGACCGCCTTAACCCACATCAGCAACCCCAGACCAGGTGATGAGGATCTTGGATCTTGGATCACTATTTTGAAATCATCTGGCTTGGCTATTAGATCATCAAAACTAGTTGGTGCATTTTCCAGTTTGGTATTGTCGTAAACAAAGGCAAAGTAGCCCCAATCATAGGGGAGAAATGTGTCGTCTTGCCATGTGATCGGCACATCCAGAACTGCGGGACGCTCAACGAGCGGGGCAAATAGATCCGTACTTTTGGCGCGGGCGGTTAAATTTGTATCTAGGCCAAGAACTAGATCGGCGTCTGTGCGGATCCCCTCTAGTTGAATGCGAGTCAAAAGCGATGCGCCATCGCCGGCCGCTACAAGTTTTAAATCACAGTCGCACTGCGCCTCGAATGCTTTTTCAACAGCGGGCCCAGGGCCCCAATCAGATACAAAACTATCATAAGTATAAACGATAAGTTCAGGTTTATCGTCCGCAATTGCGGTGCTGGCAAAGGTTAGTGAAATGCCTGCAGCAAGAAGTAATTTGGGTGTCATAATATTCTCCAATGGGCTACACGCGTAAGTCGGGTCGGTGCAACCGATACCTTCCCTACGCCGGTTCTATCCGGTTCAGGTTCAACGGGTTCTCAAAAGTCTCAGGCCGTGGCCTCCCCGAGGTATGGTTAACAATAATGTATATATAAAAATGCGCAAGCGATGGCTTTCGTTTGAGGGATGCATAGGATATGCAAGGCCAAGCTAAGGAGATGGTTTATGTCCACAAATTCTTTCGGTCGAATGTTCACGGTAACCACATGGGGCGAAAGCCATGGCCCCGCTTTAGGGGCCACGGTTGATGGTTGCCCGCCAAATGTAACCTTGGATGCAGATCTGATCCAGGTCTGGTTGAATCAGCGCAAACCGGGGCAAAATAAAAATACCACTCAGCGCCGCGAAGCGGATTTGGTCCGGATTATGTCTGGGGTTTTTGAGGGGAAAACCACAGGCATGCCAATTCAACTTATGATTGAAAACACCGATCAACGCTCAAAGGATTATTCAGACATAATGAATAAATTCCGCCCTGGTCATGCGGATATTACCTATTGGCAGAAATACGGCATCCGTGATTATCGTGGCGGCGGGCGATCCTCTGCCCGCGAAACTGCCGCGCGTGTAGCGGCCGGTGGAGTCGCGCGCGAGGCCATTAAACAGATCGCCCCAAATATCGAGATCAGCGGATATATGGTTCAAATGGGTGATCGGAAAATTGATCGCTCTCGATTCGATAGCGAAGCCATCCACCAAAATGATTTTTGGTGCCCAGATTCCGTGGCCGCACAAGAATGGGAAGAGTATCTAACATGGCTACGCAAAGAGGATCACAACAGTGTTGGTGCGATTATCGAAGTGGTTGCACGAAATGTCCCTGCAGGATTAGGCGCTCCTGTCTATGGAAAGATTGATACGGATATTGCCACCGCAATGATGTCGATCAATGCCGTAAAGGGCGTGGAAATTGGTGATGGTATGGCCGCGGCCAGTTTGACAGGGCGACAGAATGCCGATGAGATATCAATGGGGCCAGATGGGCCGGAGTTTTCATCAAATCACGCTGGTGGTATTCTAGGCGGAATTTCCACAGGGCAGGATCTGGTTTGCCGTTTTGCGGTTAAGCCAACTTCATCGATTCTCAGCACACGGAAAACAATCACCAAATCAGGTGAAAACACCGAAATCATCACAGTTGGGCGCCATGACCCCTGTGTGGGTATCCGAGCGGTACCGGTAGGTGAGGCAATGATGGCCTGCGTGATTTTAGATCATTTGTTGCTACACCGCGGACAGGTTGGTGAAAACCAAGGCCCGATTGGTTAGCAAAAGGCTCATAAAAAAGGCCGCCAATGGCGGCCTTGGTATTCAGATATTTATACCGATTAGGTATTGATTACGTCTTTCAACGCTTTTGCAATTGTTACTTTAGCAACGCGATCTGCTGGTTTTTGAATCTGCTCACCTGTTGCAGGGTTGCGAACCATACGCTCTGGGCGTGCGCGGCATTGGAATTTTCCAAGACCTGGTAGAGTTACTGCGCCACCGGCGGCTACCTCTTTGGATACAATACCAGCCAAAGCTTCTAGAGTTTGGTTTGCGGTTGCTTTGTCTGAACCACATGCATCTGCAAGGGCTGAAACAAGTTGAGTTTTTGTCATAGGTTTTTGTGTCATTGCTGCTCTTCCTTTTATGTTGAACTCTAAATCTATTACGGAAATAGGCGTTAATGAGCAGATATTGTAGATAAAACACAGGAAGGCCAAGCAAAAAATGCCGTAAACCCCTTGTTTTTAAGAGGGTTTAGGGGAAAACGAGGTGTAAACAGAAAAATGAGCGGAAAAGCGCGGATTACGGGGTGCATTTTAAGGTTGTCCATCCTTCAGACAGGCCGCCGGAAGAGGATCAGCCAGGCGTTCGCAGATTTCGGCTATTAATTCAGCGCGTATTTTCTGAGATTTCGGTACATCTACCGGTGCCTGAAAGCCATGCGATATTTCCGATAGAATCGGTTTTCTTCTGAACCCTGATTGCTGAAGCGAGCTTTGTATAGCACCAGTGTTGATCGCATCATTCAGGTAGGCATCTTCGGTGGGATTAATGTAGAAATTTGATACGAGCCCGGATGCCGTTTGAGGAATCTGGGTGCCATCTGAATTTACAATCACATCACGCCGGACAGCGCGCAAAACAACCTCGATGTCTGTGTTTTCGGTGCGCAGGTTGTCCAACAGCGCACCAGTGAAAAGGCTATGCCCCCCTGTCCCATCAAAGGCGGCTGCACCAGTTGTGGATGCAAATGAGATTATTGTGCCAATTGGTGGAATTCTGGGCGCCAAGGGATCAAATCGTATGCTGCGATTTGCGGATTCAATTGTAATCGGCTCTCTACAGGCATCGAAGAAGATCATATTGATTTTGCTATTTGTTGATTGGGCCGCTTGAATATCTTTTACACTGGTTAGCGTGTTATCTGACGCTATTTCTGCGGGATTGAAATCAACACCAAACAGAACGTTCTGCCCATTGATCGCTGCGCCGTGGCCAGAAAAATACACCGCGGTGACATCAGATTTCTGGCTGCGCAATTCAAATGCGCGTAGGGCAGTTTTCAATTCTTTTTGATTGACGTTTGTCGCCAGCAAGACCGTGAACCCCAAACTGGCCAAGGTTTCAGAGATAGTTTCCGCATCATACTGCGGGTTCTTTAATTGGGGTAGAGATTGGTATTGGGCGTTGCCAATCACCAACGCAAGGCGTGCCTCTTGGGCCAGCCCCGCAGTGGTAGATACCGCTAAGGTCAGCGTCAGGAAAAGGGCCCTAAGCCAAATCAGAGGGTTAGGTGCATCCATCAGTGGCGTCCTTGGTTAAAAATTCTACACGGCGATTGCGTGCATCACTTGGTGGAATGTCAGGTAGTAACGCATCCTCTCCTGCGGCCGAGATTTGTATACGCTTAGGATCCACTTTGCCCGTCTCGGCAAGGTAGGTTGCCACCATCACCGCACGTTTTTGCGAGAGTTTTTTATTGTATTCGGGTGCACCAGAGCTGTCAGTATGTCCGGTGATTCGCAAACAGGCACTGCCCAGCGCACTGGAGCTGAGCACCGTTGATAATCTGGTTAGATGCTCTTTGTATTCAGGTTCCAGATCAAAGGAATTCAGGGCGAAATGAATGAAATACCCGTTCTCTGATTTGGCGGCCTTATGGTCTACATGGTCTACGCTACCTTTTTGAACCGCTACTTTGGGTTGTTTTGATGGGGGTTTTACAATGATGGTTTCGGTGGTTTGGGCGGTGGCGTTATTTTTCAATTTGCCATTTAACCGAATGACGATTCCCTTAGTTTGCCCCAATGGAACGGTCAGGCACCCCTTCGGGGGGGCAAGATTTAACACCTTGGCGATGGCGCAGTTGCTGGCATCAATGGGCAGCTCGGTTTGGACCTGCGCCATGGATGGCGTGGCACCCAGCACCATAGCCGTAAAAATAATACTTGGGCGATACATGATACATCCTTTGGTTTCGTTGCCCTGTTAGAGTTACCCCAGAGTGTCTAACGATGTGTTTACACTTGCAGGGTGTGAAAAATTTTAGAGAAAAAGGTTTTGGTAGGAATTTTGTGCGACCACAGACAAAAGTCGGAGGTCTACATGAACAAAATGAAACACGCACCGTCCAGAATGGTTTGGCTGGATTGTCTTCGGCTTATGGCGGGCGTTTCGATGGTTGGCTTGCATGCCAGTTCTGACACTGCAGGTCAGCCATTTCCTGAATTTGAGATCGCAGAGCGTGTTGGCCCGGTTCTGTTTCGCGCTGTGATCTATACCGCACGCACAGAGCTGTTTTTGATTATTTCTTTGTTCCTGTTGGTTATGTCGCTTGATAATCGCGAGCGCGGCTATGGCGCAACGATCAAGGAACAGGCGCGCAGATTGTTGGTGCCATTTGCCTTTTGGGTGGTGTTTTTCGCGTTTTACCGGCTCATCAAGGCGGGCCATTTTTCCTATGATGGCGTGATTTGGCATGAGCTTAGCCAGCCCAGTAGCTGGGCCAGCTACTTTTTACTAGGCAATGTACAGTATCACATGCATTTCCTGCCTACACTATTTGGGCTGGTTTTGTTTTTTCCCTTATATCGAGTAGCGGTTGATCGGCCTGCGTTAGGTGCAATTATTTTGGTTTGTTTGTTTTGTAAGCGAGAGGTGGATGTCTGGATTTGGAGCACCCTAAAAGATATGATGGGGTTCGAATATCTGGTGCGCGGGGTTAAGCTGTTCACCTATGCGGGATACGGAATAGTCGCTGCCAGTTTTTATGGCTTTTTAAAATCTAGACCCTCTGAGCAGGCCTTGCGGCAGCTGTTCTGGGCCTCGATTTATCTAGCTTTGCTGCTGTTTACGGTGAAACTGGTTTATTCACATCGCGTTATTTTGCACGGGAACTGGCAATATAATTTTACCCCCGCTTATTGGGCGGATTTTTTGATGCCTGTGGCGCTATTTGGGATATGCATGGCCGCGATGAATGCGAACTGGCCGCCCGTGATTTCGACAATGGCGCCCTATAGTTTTGGTATCTATCTTGTGCATCCCATTTTCCTTGACCTGTTGGAAATAGCACTTTGGCATCAGAAATTAAGCCCCTCTTTATTTGTTGCTCTTAAAACTGGGGGAGCGATCCTTGGTGCTGCGGTGTTTGTCTGGATGTTGGGCAAAACGCGCTCGTTGGCTTGGACCGTTGGACTTGGTCGTTTGCCAGCGTTCAAGCGTCCCGAATTTTTAAACAGAAGTAAACTCTTGAAGGAGTGAGAAATGAACTTTGAAACGACAAACCACGATGGAAAGCTGTTGGTGACATTGCAGGAGTCGCGTTTGGACGCCGCACTTGCGGTGCGATTTAAATCCGCATTGAAAGAATTGGTCGACGATGGAACCGAGCATATGATCTTGGATATGTCTCAGGTCGATTTCATGGATTCGTCTGGCCTAGGTGCAGTGGTTGCACATATGAAATATATGGGGGCCGACAAAACATTTGAAATTTGTGGTCTCACGCCAACCGTAGATAAAGTGTTTAAACTTACGAGAATGGACAGCGTGTTTAGTATCGCGGTGGATGCCGCTAGCGCGCTGGCCAGCGATCAAGATATGGCAGGTTAATCCACGTGAATTTTCGTATTTCCCCACCTGTTTTCCGCTCTGAATTCAAAAGTGAGCAGAGCCGCATTACATCTACCGTTGCCGAGGCCGCTGTTTGGCTTCGGAAAACTGTGCCAGACGAGGATGCAGTCCAAAACTGTGAAATCGTCTTGGCTGAGGCGCTCAACAATGTTGTTGAGCACGCCTACAAGTATCAACCAGACAAGGATATCGCACTTGAGCTTCAGCAAACCGAAGCATCAATAGAAATTTTCATCAAGGATTCGGGTGATCAATTCCCTGGGGTGCCTCAAAAGAAACCATTGGATCCATTGACTTTGGATCTAGAGGATCTGCCTGAAGGTGGTTTCGGATGGATGATGATTCAGGCTCTGACCAAGGATATTTATTACAGTTATACAGATGGGAAAAACAGTCTTCAGTTGTCCATTGCCGTTAATAGTAATGCCGACAGCAATCATTAGAATTGATTCAAATTATCGATAAGTTTCAAGAGAAGTATTTATCTAATTAGAGCATTCTTTACGTTCCGAATGTTAGTAAATTTCTAAAGACTTCACAATCAAGGCACGTAGATAAAAGTGAGAATTCATGACCCAGCACATTGAAAAAATTGCAATCGGAGCCTTTGTTATTTGCTTCTTGGGTGTGGCTGGCGCTGTTCTTGTAACGCTTGGCAGTAAGGTTAGTGAAACAATTTCACACAATTCTGCAGAGCTTCGCCAACAGCAGGAATTGGCGCATGCCGCTGCGCTACGTCGCGCGGAAACCGATGGGATTGCATCTGAGTTCTTGCGGAACAACCCTGAATATTCTTTGGTTTCATCGTCTGACCTGCCAGACGGTACAGAGTTTCAGGCAGATAAAAGTGCTGCATCGCAGGTAAATCTTAAGAATGCGGCAGAACACGAATTACCAAACCTGCTAAAGGGCTCTTTGCCTGCGCAAACGCTAAGCACTCAGACTGGAGCCAAAGCAACGGTAAAGCCGCCACGCATGTGTGACATGCCAGAGGATTACTTCGAAAAACTTGCTGAAAACGAGCCGGATTTTCAACCTGGTTATACGGAAACAAATGGGTTTGTGCGCCGCTACAAAGCGCGACGCGGTATGTTAAATGAGCGTGAAATGCTGGCAGCCAAAGTTGCTTGGGGCTACTTCGAGAAGTTCACTCAAGAAACAACAGGATTGGCTAATTCTGTGGGTAGCTACCCCTCCACAACACTCTGGGATACAGCATCATATGTTAGCGGTTTGGTCGCGGCCTATGAGCTGTGCCTAATTGAGAAACCTGAATTCGACAAACGCTTGATCCAGCTTTTGACTACTATTAAGGGATTGAAGTTGTTCCGGAATGAAATGCCAAACAAGGTGTATCATACGAAAACCGGCGCTCAGGTAGACTATACAAATAAACCAGGTGAAATTGGGTTCTCTGCCCTAGATATTGGCCGATTTATGGTTTGGATGCGCATCTGCCGCAATCGCTATCCTTATTTGGCGAACACAATCGATAATATGTTGCTGAAATGGGATTACACGCACGTTGTCGACGAAGAAGGCATCATGTGGGGAGCCGCGGTCGATAAGGAAACCAAAGAAACAATTTATACCCAAGAGGGACGTTTGGGATATGAAGAGTATGCGGCCAAGGGGTTTGCGCTTTGGGGATTTAAGCCGTATTTTGCACATCGCGCCGAACCATTTCTTACGACGAACATCTTTGACGTGCGGGTTCCATATGATGGGCGCGATCCGCGAGTTTTTCACTCGCAAAATTATGTAGTAACAGAAAGTTATCTCTTAGATGGATTAGAGCTAGATTGGGATATGCCGCATGATGATGTGACCTCAGATCACCTGCATTCGGATGGCTGGCGCGCAGAATTTGCAGATCGAATTTATCAGGTACAACATAACCGTTTTGAGCGCGAAGGGTTCATGACCGCTCGCTCAGAACACAATGTGAAGGGCCCTCCCTATTTCACCTATGACACCATTTTCTCTGACGGGTATCCTTGGAATACCGTAACCCCGCGTGGAGATTATTCTCCTGATCATGCTGCAATCGCTACAAAGGCGGCCTTCGGCCTTTGGTCTCTATGGGAGAGTTACTATACGGATATTCTATATGATGCTGTGATCGAATTGTTCGACCCTGAGCGTGGATTCTACGAAGGGCTATATGAGGGTGGTAACGGACATATTGAGATCCAAACTGCAAACAACAACGGCATTCTTTTGGCGTCTTTGCTTCACAAGGTTCAAGGTAAGATTCTAACCCCTGGGAATGGCGGCTCAGAGGTTTGGTACACTCGGTATCGCGATCGAGATATCCGGATTCGCAAAAATCTACCCGACCCGCCACAAGAAGCAGACTGGTTACCTGCCTATAGACACCCTGCACAATTAGAGGAAACACAATGAAGAACTTAACGAAAGCTTTGATGGTGCTTATCCTTCCGATCGTGGCATTACCCAATACGGTTTCTGGGCAATCGGCGCAGCAGCAGGGGATCAGCAATACCACCCAAATTTTGGATACATCCGTTCTGTTTGCTATCGGCGCTAGAGAGGCAGAGCAGGCTATCCGCGGCTCATTTGGCTGGCCAACATTTCAAGAAGGATTTGTCGATAAAGTATATTTTCGTTTTGATCCGGACGGCTATGCAAGGTTTAGCTCTAGTCCGAGATTAGATGAGGATGTGTTCGAGGTGATTTGTGCTGAAAGTTCGACCGCCTGTTTGGCAAAAAAGGAAAGTATCGAAATAGGTCTTACATCTGCGGGGCAAATTCAAATCCGCCTTCCAGGGATTACCCCAGAGGACAGTTTCTTCCTAACGGATCGTAAGAGTGAATTGCCCGTTCCGCCGACGATCCTTGAGCCTCTGGACGCAAGATTGGAAACTCTGCTTGCCAGCAGTGCAGATTTGATTGTAAAGCGACAGGTCGAAACGGTTCAAACGATTTCTCTTTCTGGGTTTTCAGCGGTCGTTACATATCTACGTTGGGTCGCACAGGGGCAGAACTCGCGGGTTTTCCCACGGGGGTGGCCGGTTCCCGCCCAAGGGTTGCAGCAAACTGCTGGTGGGTTAACACAACCTGATTTGTGGAACAGTCCGAATACCGGTCCGCAACAGGCAGTAACGACATTTTCTCAGCAAACAAATGCTGGACAACAACAGGTAAATGCTCAATTCCAGCAAATTCCCTACGGGCAGAACCCACAGTTTGGTGTACAGGGAGCCGCTTTTCAACAGCCAAGTTTTGCTGCTACATCTAATATTAATGGATTCCAAGTGCAAAACCCCATTCAGGCGCAAGGAGCGTTCGCTCAAAATACAGGATTACCAGTGCCTAGCGCAAGCGGTTTGAACGCATCTGCCATTGACCCCGTTCAAGAGCAGATTTTGGCCCTGCAAACTCAGTTGGCGAATTTGCAAAGCCAAAATAACGCTGCGGATCTAGCGACTGCCCAGTCAGGTGCAATAGCAGAGCAGACCACAGATGACTTTGGGCAAAGCTTTGCTGAGCAGGCGCAGGGGCGCAGCCTACCAATCCCCAGCGGGTTTAGCGCGGCAGATAAGTTGGTTCCGATCCCTGAGAATACAGTATCAAACGCGCAGGCTCTTGGCAGTGGCGGACAGTTTTCGCAAGCAGCGCAACCGATGTCTGCGGTTTCTACGCACGAGGTTTTAGAGATGCAAAAACGTATATACGTTTTAGAAACAGCGTTGCAGGATCTGCGACACGAGTATCAAACTGAGCTGAGCAGTCTGCGTTGGATGATGACGCGAACTGCGCAAAATTCGGGTGGGTTAGCGCCTTCTAAAAATACGCTACCGTCGATGGCGGTGACACCGACGGCGCTTCCGCAACCTGTTGCAGAAGTTGAAATGAGCCCGCTAGAAAAACTCCTGCTGGAAAGGCTTGGTCGCCCTGAGGTAACGCCCTCGGATAATGTGGTGTCAGTGGATAGCAGTCTGCCTAGCGCTAAAACCGACCCGCAAACGGATTTGGTGTCACAACTGCTTCAGGAGCTTCAAGGGGGAACAGCGGATGTGCAACCTATTGCAGAGCCAGTAGCTGTCGAAACGACCGTGAAACCAATACCCGATGAAGAGCCAGAGTTCGTAACCCTGTCGGATTATATCAACGAAGTCTTGAAGTCAGAGAGCCAGAAAAATGCGCAGTAGTCGAACGCGCGCGTCAAAAAGGCGAGTTGAGCAAGGACAGAAACTTGAGAGAGCACAATGAACAATAAATCAGAAGCAGCTCCGTCAATAAGTGGCCTTTTGTCGGTACCAGATTGGCGTCGGTCTTGGGAAAAGTATCTTCAAGAGAATGAACAATTTATGCGCAAAGCAACTGATGCGCCTCCTGTCTGGGTGCGTGCAATCAGCGGAGCTCTGGGCTTCTTTTCCAGCTTATTGGCGCTGGGTATCCCAGGAATAGCTCTTTTGATTGTTGATCGGCTTATCCCGTCTGAATCTGCGGCATCTCTTTGGTCGCTGGCGGCATTGGGTGTTGGGACGGCGGTCTCGGTTTGCTTGATCGATCTGCTTAGAATGCGTGCGTTAGAAACCTATTTGACAAATGTACGTGGATTGGTTCTCTATCAGGACAGTTGCTTTGCCTTGTTCTGGGGCGTGATACTTGCGTTCTTACATCCCTTGATCTCGTTGATTGTTTTTAGCGTTGCGGCGACACTGTATCTGGTTTGGAGATTGCGTAAGCCACATCAGGCCAATACCCATGGCACGATCAAAGGTCAGGATGCGGATCCCATTATCGCAGATGCCGCGGGGCTAGGCCCAGCATACCTGCAACAAGCGGCCGAAGGAAAAATAGCGTCAAAGGAGCAACCTGATTTTCAATCTGTGGCTCAAACGACGTGGTTGAACTTTATCCAATTTTCTTCTGCGATCGCAACGATTGCAGTTGCAGCATGGTTACAGATATCAGGTGCTATCACGCTTGGGACTATGCTGGCTGTGGTATTCCTAAATCAATACATTACAGCGGTATTTGTTCGCTTCTACCAAGTTCAAGCATTGAAACCGGCTAAGCCTGATCTGTCTTTCATGTCCCTTATCGAAAACGGGCAGGCCCTCGATAGCAAATCGAAGACGGACGAAAACGCCATGGCCTTGCTATCGATTGTTGATCTCGAGGACAAAGGCTTTGCACCATTTTCTGCTGATCTATTTCAGGGTCTATGCCTTGCGTTGATTGGGCCCTCTGGATCGGGAAAATCGGAAATTCTACGGGCCATTGCGACTGGGCAATTTAGTGAAGGAAAGATCACCTACAAAGATCGCAATTGGGGGCGCAATCATGGCCGGATGAATTCGCTTAGTTACTCGGCGATTCCACCAATTGCCCTAGAGGGTACAGTCGTAGAAAATGTAACCTGCTTTGACCCAACAGCAACACCCTTGCCCGCGATTGAGTTACTGCGCAAGCTTGATCCGTTTGAAGATGTTTTCAGAGAGAAAGACTTTTTGAACGACAGTATTGATCAAAATTATGCAGCTCAGGGGCAAATTACTTCGCTCGCCCGCGCATTCTGGATGGACAGCGATATCTTGGTGTTAGATCAGCCAGAAACCTATCTCGATAAGGCTTCTCGCTCTGCTCTAATGGCGTTGATTCTACGGGCAAAAACAGAGGGAAAAATTGTTGTTCTGGCTACAGACGATGAGTATCTGATGTCTGTTGCCGACGAACTGGTGAAATTAGAACGTGGTGAGGTAACCGATCGTGGCCCGATGGAAGAGGTTCTGCAACGCCACCATCAACGATGGGTCAGGGTATCGTTTATGCCCACCAAGCGAGAAGCCTTCCGCCTAACTCTTTGGCTCGAAGCTCAGTTCCCGCAAGGAATGGACGAGGAACTTAAGCAGCGCGTCAAACAGACGGCTCAGGATATGTTGTTTTTTACCCCGCGTGACCAAGTGATGGGCAACAACGATGAAATTCTGTTTGATGTGCGCCTAGGGCCTCATGAAGTGTTTATCACGATGCATGATCGTGGTGACGTTTTGGGGGCCGAGCAGATGGATGCAAAAAACAATCCTGATTTCAATCGTGTAATATCTCAGAGTGATGGTTTCGAACAAACCCTGCGCGAGGGGTACCGCCAATGTGCTGTCCGCTTTAGCGAGGATCGATCTACTTCTGATGAAAAACTTCTTGCAGGGGGCTAAATTGAAACGCTCCTCCAAAGAAGTGGTTGAAAAAAGCCAGGTCGCCAAGCCAAAAGCCAGCCCGCAGGTGGCATCGGCAAGGGGGTTCAAAACGATCGCAAAGCGTCATATTTTTGCGGTTTTTATGTTGGGGATCGGTTCTATTGCCGCGCTCGTTTCAATTGCCGCAATGTATCTCTCATTACAAGCGATTCAGGTTACTCATACGCTGCGTGTTCCAGGGGTGTTACAGGCCATTGAACAATCTACCCCAGTTCAGCACAAGCGGGGTGGCATTATTCACGATGTGCTTGTAACCGAAGGCGAAGTTGTCCGCGAAGGACAAATACTTGCTTCCTTGCAGACCAAAGATGTTGCGGAGGAATTACGATCTGCTCGTCAAACAGTGGCGAAACACCTGCTACGAACCCAATGTTTAAGAGCATTGCAAATTGGGCAAGATACTCTTGTTTTGAACCAGTCGCTAAAAACGGTGATGGGGCGGTTGCAACAGGTAAGTGAAATGCAACGTGGTCTTTCGGATTGCCAAAGTTTGCTCGAGAAACGCAAACTGGCCAGAGCATTGGATCAATCGAAACTTAAATCGGCACAAGATGTCGCAGCGCTCTTCTCTCGTCTGACCCAAACAGATGCTTTGATGCGTGAAAAGTTGGGTGCCTTGGAAAATTCTCCAGACCTGCGCGAGGAATTCGAAGAGATGGCAGGGCTAAGAAAGGTGCTAGAGAATTCGATAAAATCCACGCAGGCTAAACAGAACTATGCGAATTTGATCGCTGAGCAGAAGCAATCTGAGATGGATCGTCAGCAGGCGATCATCACAGAGTTAGCTGAGATTTCAGACCAAATGGTTCTTGCCCAAGCGGAACTTACTAGAATGGAGGATATTCTGCGTGACAAGTTTATCTATGCGTCGATATCTGGGCGTGTCCAGCGCATGCGCATCAAAGAATCTGGTCGTAAAGTTGCAGCAGGGGCCTATGTACTAGAGATCGCCCCTTTGACTACCGATTTCGAAGTGACCAGCCGTATAACATTGGCACAGTTTCCCTCTATTGCCGAGGGTCAACCTGTGCAGGTGCAACTCTCCGGAGGCCTTCCTAAGCCCGTCTGGGTGCCCGCAACAGTTGAAAAGGTTTTGAAGGTCTCTGATAATAAGCGGGTGGTAAGTATTCGCTTGAAGCGAGAAGATTTGAACAAGAGAGACTTACTTCTCGGGGATCATTCTCTGAATGGCTTGGGGGAAAGATCGGAAGCGCTGATATCAATCAAATCCGAGAATGCACTGCACACGTTTGGGACAACGCTGAAAAATCTTTGGGCGCATCGCACTGATTCTATCACACTGGAAATCTAATGACTGCTGCCCCTGCTTGCACTGTAGGCTTGGGCGTGTCAAAAACCAGTTATGCATAGTCTAAAAGATTTTTCTCCACTTTCTAGAGCCGAGCAAATGTTGCTTGATGGTGCCCGAATAGGGAGTCGCGTTACCGTTTCAGAGGCGGGAATGCCATCTGATGGCGACGCAGATGTTTCGGTACGTGCCGATTTTATTCGTCATTTGATATCCGGTGGTGATCAGAGCTCCAAGTTACACTCAAAGGGAATACTGTTGCGTGGTGCGCGCATCACTGGAACGCTTGATCTACAGGGGGCAGACTGTCCCGTCGATCTATCTTTCGGCAGATGTTGGTTTGACGAGGCTCCATCGTTTGTAAATGCGCGCATGCGGGGGGTGTTCTTTACGGGGACTCATTTGCCGGGCATGCATGCCGACAACTGCGTGTTTGAGGGCTCGGTATATTTGCGTGCTGATTTCAGATCCAGTGACGAGATTGCGATGCCAAACGCGCAAATTAGCGGTGATCTACAAATTTGTGGTGCGAAAATTGCCAGCGATAGCGGGTTTGGTATATTTGCTACCTCACTAAGGGTGGGCGGATCGGTTTATCTAGGCGACTATCCGTTCGATGATAAAAGCTCGGAACTGACTGTAGATGGCACGATCGAAATGTCATCAATCAGCGTTTCTAGAGATTTCTATTGTTGTAATTGCGCCCTTTCTGCCGCGCCAAGCATAAATACGCAGAAAATGGTGAATGACAGACATCGACAAAATGCCCCAACAGCTATTTCCCTGAGTCGCGGATCGATTGGTGGGGTTTTGTATATACGGGATAACCAAATTTCTCAGGGAATGGTGAATCTATCAAACGCTGTGGCGCGTCGGCTAAATGATGAACCGGTTGGTGAAACCATCAGGTATCCATTGCGCTTGGATGGGTTTGAATACGATGGTCTGTCAACTCAAAGCAGCACAGCACTTGCTGATCGGCTAGAGTGGTTGGAACGCAGGCCGCAACATATCGGCTTTTCTGCCCAGCCCTTCGAGCATTTGGCCAGTATTTTGAACAAGCTAGGGCATCGAAATGATGCCAATGATGTTTTAATGCGCAAAGAGAAATTGCAACGAGCTGAGGATAGGGCGGTGTTGCGCGCCTCGGGACATAGCCGCTGGCGTTTGCCATTGATGGTGCTATCGGATGGTCTGTTGCGGGGGCTGATTGGGTATGGGTACCGCCCAGTAAGGGCAGTGCTGTGGGGTGGGATATTAGTGGCGCTTTTTGCCATGTTTTTTCACAAAGTTTGGATTTCGGGGGATATGGCGCCAAATTCGGCCCCAATACTGATTTCCGCAGATTGGATTTCGGCCACCCAAAGCCATTCTGATAATCCTGCGCTTTACTGGTCACGTATCGGTGGCGCTGGGCAAGATTATGAAACGTTTAACGCCATGGCTTATGCGGCGGATTTGTTGATTCCGATTGTGAATTTCGGGCAAGAAGACGCATGGGCGCCCTCTACCTCTCGCTCTCCTTGGGGGTGGCATGCATGGTGGCTACGCTGGTTTGTTAAAATTTCTGGCTGGGTTGTAACGGCGTTGGGGGCTGCCGCCGTTACGGGCGCTATTCGCAAGCTTTAAAGCAGCCAAACGAGAAAGACGAGCAGGGCAACGAAAGAGACCAATGCAAGCCATGCGCGCTGTAGCACCCCCAGCGCGGTGGAAATATCTGCGGTGACCATTTCTTTACGTCCCTGCGGATTTAGATAGGCATTTTCTAGAACCTGCCCGCCAAAATAGGTGCGCGGCCCCGATAATGCTACATCCAAAATGGCCGCCATGGCGGCCTCTGACCAGCCAGCATTGGGCGACGCATGTAGAGGGGCGTCGGTTACCATGATATCAAAGCTTTCGCGTGATCTGTAAATGACACAAAACAATGCTCCGCATAGCCGCGCGGGAATCCAATTCAACAGGTCATCAAGCTTGGCCGCACCAAAGCCGAATTTTTCATATTGTTCGGTGCGATGCCCGATCATGCTGTCGGCGGTGTTCACGATTTTATAGATGAAGAGGCCCGGTAGTCCCAAAACCAAGAACCAAAAGATGGGTGCCACGACCGCATCGGAAAAATTCTCAGCGGCGCTTTCAACCGCTGCACGTGCGACTCCGCTCTCGTCTAGGTTTTCCGTATCGCGCCCAACAATGCGTGCCACCGCGCGACGGCCGGAAACGATGTCTTGGCTCAGGGCCTCTCCTACGGCGCGCACATGTTTTATTAGTGAATTATGCGCAAGCAATACTGCGGTTAAGATCAGTTCTATAATACCGAAATCTGGTAACACATGGAGGATATACCCAGCAATACCGCCTAAGATGGCCAAGGCGGAAATGGAAAAGATCCCTTTTGCAATCAGAAAGTTCCCGCGGTTCAATCGCTGTTCTAGGATCGAGACAGCCTTGCCAAAAATCACCGCAGGGTGGGGATAGCGGCGCCAGATGGAATCTGGATCACCAATGAAATAATCCAGTATCATAGCAAAAAGGAGGATCTGCAAACTTGTCATGATATATCCAATGCGTTGCTCAGGCGTTGCCAGTCTTGATCTTGGCCAGGAATTCCCAGACGTACCCAAGTCTTACTATAGGGAAAACAACGAGACCATATACGATTTTGCGCTAAATACCTGTTTGTTCTGGTGGCGTCGGGTGTTTGGTACAGGCGGAACAGGTTTGTACCCCCAATCACGGAATTCCCGGCGTCTATCATCATTTGATCCAGCCGCGGCGCATCCTGCGCTAGCCGCTTGCGCGTTTGTTTGGCCCAGACAAGGTCGGATAGGGCACTTGCCCCTACCAATTGCGCTGGCCCTGATACAGCCCATGGCCCAATCATTTCTGACAGCTGTTCGATCATTGCTGGATGGGCCATAGCAAATCCTAGGCGCAGGCCAGCCAATCCCCAAAACTTTCCCAACCCTTTTAGAACAATCACCCCTTCGTGCGCCGCATATGACATCAGTGTATGTTCTGGGCAGGTATCGCAAAAGCTCTCGTCAATGATGAACAGATCATGCGCGTTAACTTCATCAAGGCTGGGAGTGTGCATCACCCCATCGGGATTGTTTGGGTGCACAATGACCCGTGCATTTGCGTTGGGATCACTACGCCACCCCGCATGGCGAAAGGCGGCTGCGTGTTCGTTATAGGTGGGGGCATCAATACGCACAGCGCCCGCAGGCATCACGCGTGGCAGTGCGGCAATTAACTGTGAAACACCTGCGGTGGGTAAGATGCCCACTCCATCAGGAACCTGCCAAAACCGTCTCGCCGCGTCGATGAGCCGGTTCTGAGCATCTGCGTCAGGCAAATCTGTCCAGTAACGGGCCGGAATGTCCGGTATTGGATAGGGCAGGGGATTGATGCCCGTTGATAGATCGATCCAACTGTCTCGATCACCGCCATATGCCGCAATTGCGCCATCGAGACCGCCACCATGATCTCGAACCTTAGACATCAGCTATCGCCCAAATGGGGTAAACGCGCGCGGAAATGCCCCTTTATTTCTTCGGGCCAGTCGCGATAGGGCACTTGGCCTGTTTCACTGGTGTTGTATAGCTGTGCGAATTCAACGATGCCCTGCGCATCGGTCTCGTTTGCCTCAAACTTACCAAGAACATAGTGTAGTTTTTCTGGCGCTTGCAGGGAAATATTACAGGCGAAATCGCACCCCATTAGGCATTTGTGCCGCCGAACCTCTACGCCTTCCATCGCGTCGGCCTGTTGTTCGACCAATTCGGCCAAGACCTCGCCGGATCGTTTTTCATCGGTGGTTTCGTCCCAGTTAGCGGTTCTACAGGTTTCGCATACGGTAATTACACAGCTCATTCTTCGCTCCAAAGTGGTTAGAAACTTCATGCAGAAAATTACCTCAAAGGGCAAATAGTTTTGGAAGCACTTGAAAATTAGTTTTTTATTAACAATCTTTTTTAATAGTATTTTAGGGGAAATGCGACTGGGGGGTGAGAGGATGAACAAAATGCGGGTTCTTATCGTTGAGAACAACCTCCGACGCGGAGAGATCTGGCAAAGGTTTCTGATCCGTCAGGGCGTGAACGCCGATCTTGTGCCACGCCAAGAGGATGCAATTTCCATGCTGGGCGAAACGGCATTTGATGTCTTGGTTATAAATATCACCAGCTCTGATCCCAATATATTGGCCGTCACTGATGTTGCAGCATTCCGAAATCCCAATATCGCCATTATCGCTGTCACCTCTGGCAGCTTTTTTTCTGATGGCTCCATTTTTCAGCTCTTGCCCAATGCGCGCGGATGCGTAAGCGGCGATGTCCCTCTAGAGGATCTGGCCGCGATGGTTCAACATTATGGAGAGAAATCAGGCCTTGGGGCCAGCGCCCAGGGCCCCAGATACTAATTGTTCAAAGCTCGGGAATTGATTGATTAGGATTTCTGAAATGTCGGTTTCTGGAAACTGGGCGGCGGGAAATGGTTGCACCAAGATTTTCCAAGGCCTATAACCCCCAGATGACGAGTCCAATTGGGCCGGAAAGGTGCGTTGTGCAGTGGTCGACCCAATAGGGGACTTTGCCAACATCGTCAGCAGGGCGAATGCCTTTCCATTTGTATTGTATAAGGGGAAGGTCTATGCGTTTTTTCGGAATTTTTCTATGTTTATCAGCCGCACCTAGCTATGCGCATGTGGGGCATTGGGGCGATCTGGCAGGCCACAGCCATTGGGCCGCCGCCGCCGCCTTGGGTGCAGCCGCCGCTGTTGCCGTATGGGCCGGACGTAAGAAATCCAAAAAACCTGACCAAGAATCAGAGCCAGCCACCGAAAGTCAGGAAGCATAGAAATGTCTGAAAAAGTAGGCGTAATGATTTGTGGGCACGGGTCACGTAGCCAGTCTGCGGTAGATGAATTCGCAACATTGGCCGAAAAATTACCCCCCCTGTTGCCTGCGGATTGGATGACCGAATACGGGTATTTAGAATTTGCTAATCCGGTCATTCGCGTCGGGTTGGATAATTTGCGCGAAGCGGGATGTTCAAAAATCATCGCAGTACCGGGGATGTTATTCGCCGCGATGCACGCCAAAAATGATATTCCGACTGTGTTGAATTCATATGCCGCCGAACATGGGATAGACGTTAGCTATGGCCGAGAGTTGGGCGTGGATGCCAAAATGATTTCCGCTGCCGCTGGTCGCGTGCAAGAGGCCGTGGACGCAGCCAATGCCGAGCATGGTGAATTACCGTTGGAAGAGACCGCATTGGTGGTTATTGGACGTGGCGCATCGGATCCGGATGCAAACGCCAATGTCTCTAAAATAGCGCGTATGCTGTGGGAAGGCATGGGGTTCGGCTGGTGCGAGGTCGGCTATTCCGGGGTCACGTTCCCCTTGGTGGAACCCTGTCTCGATCATGTGGCAAAGCTGGGTTATAAGCGCGTTATTGTTTTCCCATATTTTCTGTTTTCGGGCATTCTGATCGATAGGATTTATGGCTTTACGGATAAATGTGCGGACAAATACCCCGACCTAAGCTTTATCAAGGCCGGATATCTAGGCGACCACCCCAAGGTGTTGGAAACATTCGTAGAACGCATTACCGAACAGTTGGGCGAAATCCCACCACCCACATGTGGCACATGTAAATACCGAACACAGATACTGGGCTTTGAATCCGAGGTTGGCGCAGTACAAGAAAGTCATCATCACCATGTCGAAGGCCAAGGCGCATCTGCACCTGGATCTAATGTGGAAGATTGCGCGTTATGTGCAGATTTTTGCACTGGTGAATGCCGCTTGGATATGGATCATCACCACCATGATCACGGCCACCACCATCATCACCACGACCATGACCACGCGCATCACCATCACCATCACGATCATGCCCATCCCGAATACCCCCATGCCAAGCATCCCTTGGGCCCCGAAAGTGCGCGTAAGAAATAATGACCCAGCTCAGATATCAGCGTGACCCAAAGGCGATCTACGCCGCCAGCTTTGCGACCGTACGTGCCGAGGCAAATCTGGATCGATTTTCTGCGGAAATGCAGGCCGTTGCCATTCGCTTGATTCATGCCTGCGGGATGGTCGAGGTCGCAGATCGCATCGCCTACAGCCCAGACGCGGCCATCGTTGGTAGCCGTGCCTTGGCCGGGGGGGCACCGATCTTATGTGATTGCGAAATGGTGGGCGCGGGAATTATTCGTCGCTATCTACCTGCGGACAATGCGGTCATTGTGACATTGAATGATGAAACGGTGCCTGCCCGTGCACAGGCGATTGAAAACACCCGTTCCGCCGCCGCAGTTGAACTATGGGAGCCTCATATCGCAGGGTCGGTTGTGGTGATTGGTAATGCGCCAACAGCACTGTTTCACCTATTGGAACTGATTGACCAAGGCTTCCCAAAGCCTGCGTGTATTCTGGGTTTCCCTGTTGGGTTTGTTGGTGCGGCCGAGAGCAAGGCCGCCCTTGCCGCCAATGCGCGGGGCTGTGAATTTATTGCGCTGCGTGGGCGACGCGGTGGTTCTGCCATTGCCTCTGCTGCGTTAAATGCGCTGGCGGCTGGCCTACCAGAGCTGTCTACATGAGCAGCTGGTTACACATTGTCGGGATCGGCGAAGATGGGTTGGCAGGCCTTACACCAGCCACACGTAGTGTGGTAGAGGCCGCTGAGGTTATTGTCGGTGGTGCACGGCATCAATCCTTGGTGCATATCAATGCACAGCGCCTAGAATGGCCAAGCCCCTTTGATACATTGATTGACGTTTTGAAATCGCACAAGGGCAAGCGCGTGGTGGTTTTGGCTACTGGTGATCCTTTGTGGTATTCGGTGGGCGCACGCATCGGGCGCGAGATTGCTCCATCTGAGATTACCTACCACCCGCAGGTCGGTGCCTTTCAATTGGCGGCGGCGCGCATGGGCTGGTCGATGGCAGATTTAGAAACCCTTACGGTTCATGGTCGTCCTGTCGAACAGATGATTGCCTTTATCCAACCAAGCCAACGTTTGCTGATTTTGACCACGGGTGCTGAAACCCCCGCTCAGATCGCAGGTTTCCTTAGCGCACGCGGATTTGGCAAATCGCGCATGACCGTTTTGGCTTCTATGGGGGGCGAAAACGAGGCGCGCTTCGATGGGCTTGCACAGGATTGGAACCACGTTGTGCCCGCGTTTAACACGCTGGCCGTTGAATGTATTGCTGCGGCAGATGCCGCATTGTTGCCCCGTGTGCCCGGCCTAGCGGATGATTTGTTTCAAGGCGACGGCACGATGACCAAACAAGAGGTGCGCGCGGTTTCGGTTGCCAAGCTGATGCCCATGCGCGGGGCCTTGCTGTGGGATGTGGGGTGTGGATGTGGATCTGTGGCCGTGGAATGGATGCGCGCTGCGCGCTATGCACGCGCTATTGGAATAGAGCCACGGGCAGACAGGCGCACCTATGCGGCCAGCAATGCGCTGGCTTTGGGCGTGCCCAAACTGCAATTGCTGGATGGAACCGTGCCCGAGGCATTGACGGGCCTAGAGGCCCCAGACGCGATATTTATCGGCGGGGGGCTATCGCTGGAAACGTTTGAGCATTGCTGGGATGCGTTGCGCCCCTTGGGGCGTTTGGTGGCCAATGCTGTAACCTTGGAAAGCGAGGAAATTCTGCTGCAACTGTTCCAGAAATATGGCGGCGAACTGGCCCGTATTCAGGTCAGCCGCGCCGAACCACTGGGGGCTGTTACAGGCTGGCGCGCCGCGATGCCTGTTACACAGCTTAGTCTGATAAAACGATGAGTGGTGTTTTATACGGGCTGGGGCTTGGCCCTGGCGACCCAGAACTAATCACCCTAAAGACCGTGCGCCTGATCAAAGAGGCCGATGTTGTGGCATACCCTGCATTGGTCGGTGGCGATAGTTTTGCGCGCAGCATTGCTCAGGAATTTATACCCGAGGATTGTATCGAACTGTCGATTGAGATCCCAATGGCGGTTGCACGTGCACCGGCGCAGGCGGCCTATGATCAGGGCGCAAGCACCATCGCACAGTATCTAAGCGAGGGGTTAAACGTTGTGGTGCTTTGCGAGGGAGATCCTTTTTTCTATGGATCCTTTATGTATTTGTTCGCGCGTCTTAGCGGTGAATTCACCACAGAGGTGATCCCAGGTGTGACCTCTATTTCGGCCTGCGCGGCCGCGGTGGCTGCGCCATTGTCCTCGCGCAACGAGGTTTTGACAATTCTTCCTGCCCCCTTGCCCACAGAAGAACTGGTGGCGCGCATTGGGGTATCAGATTCATTTGCAATAATGAAGGTTGGCCGGCATTTGCCAAAAATCAAGCGGATGCTGGATGAATTAGGCCTGACCCAATATGCGCACTATATCGAACGCGCCAGCCTGCCAAATCAGGTTGTTCTACCCCTAGAGGATGCCCCCGAAAAGGCACCCTATTTCTCTATGATTCTTGTTACCAAAGGAAATGATCCGTGGCTGTAACCCCAGTAGTAATTTGCCTGTCAGAATCAGGCTACAAAACCGCCCGCAAGGTGGCGGATATTCTTGGCGCGCCTCTGCATGGGCGCGCGGGGCGCGTTGCAAATGCGGACGCCGAATTTGATAACGCATTGGATTACGTGCGCACGTTGTTTGCGGCGAAAACCCCCATAATTGGCATCTGTGCCACGGGGATATTGGTGCGCGCAGTTGCGCCCTTGATCGCCGATAAAACCACCGAGCCGCCGGTTCTGTCGATACCCGATGATGGATCTGCGGTTGTGCCTATCTTGGGTGGGCACCGCGGGGCAAACCGTTTGACACGCCAAATCGCCCAAGCCCTGTCCGCGCAGGCGGTTGTGACCACTGCAGGGGATGTGGCCATGGGGGCCGCGTTGGACGAGCCGCCGCTGGGCTATGCGTTGCAAAATCCGTGCGATGCCAAATCGGTAATGGCGGCTTTGCTATCTGGCGACGGGGCACAAATCAGGGGCGAGAATATTTTTGATCTGCCCCATGACCCGAAAGGTAAGGTTAGCTTGGTTGTGGGCGAGCATCCCGCCCAGGGCGGCGAGAACAGCCTTGTGTATCACCCGCAGCACTTTGCGCTAGGCTTGGGATGTGCACGTGGGTGTGGGGCTGACGAGATGTGGGATTTGGTGCAAGAAACCCTGAAAAAAGCGGATATTGCACAGGGCGCAATTGCCTGTGTTGGGTCGCTGACATTAAAGGCAGACGAGCCTGCGATTATCGAGGTGGCGCGCCGCCTTGGCGTGCCGTTTCGTGTGTTTGAACCCGCAGAGTTAGAGGCGCTAACCCCACAATTGGCAAACCCATCTGATGTGGTTTTTGACGAGGTTGGGTGCCATGGCGTGAGCGAGGCATCAGCCATTGCTCTGGCCCAAGGGTCGCTAACTGTCGAGAAGCAAAAAACCACCAATGCCACCTGTGCCTTGGCACGGAGCGCATCGCCGATCATCGAACTTAGGGGGCGTAGTGTTGGGAAATTGTCGATTATCGGTATCGGCCCCGGCCAACACTCATGGAGAACACCCGAAGCATCGGCGCTGGTGGCCGAGGCGGAAGAGCTGGTTGGCTATGGGTTATATATCGATCTGCTTGGCCCCTTGGCCAAGGGTAAAATCCGCAGCGATTTCCCATTGGGCGGCGAAGAGGAACGTTGCCGATATGCGCTGGAGCAGGCGGGCAAGGGTAAAAACGTGGCTCTGATCTGCTCGGGGGATGCAGGGATTTATGCCATGGGGGCCTTGGTGTTTGAATTGATGGATCGCGGCGCGGATGCGCTGGGCGTTTCTGATGCGGCCAAGCGTGTCGAAGTGAAATGCACCCCTGGTGTTTCCGCTCTTCAGGGGGCGGCCGCGCGCGCTGGGGCCCCCTTGGGGCATGATTTCTGTGCGATCTCCTTGTCGGATTTGCTTACGCCGCGCGAAACCATCGTACAGCGCCTACATGCGGCGGCCAAAGGCGACTTCGTCATTGCTTTTTATAATCCAGTCTCAAAGAGGCGGCGCACATTACTGGCCGAGGCGCGGGACATATTGCTAGAACACAGACCTGCAGATACGCCTGTGATGTTGGCCAGCTCATTAGGCCGACCAGAAGAGCACATCCGTTATCGAAAACTATCCGAGCTAGAGGTGGACGAAGTCGATATGTTGACCGTGGTTTTAATCGGGTCTTCGCATTCTCGCTTGGCGCAACTGGGGCGCGGGGAGCGAATGTATACACCGCGCGGATATGCACGTAAAATCGATGGAGACTTGTCATGACCGTTTATTTCATCGGTGCAGGCCCGGGCGATCCGGATTTAATCACCCTAAAGGCCAAGAGTATGATCGAACGTTGTCCTGTGTGTCTTTATGCAGGCTCTTTGGTGCCAGAGGCGGTTGTTGCCTGTGCGCCAAAGGATGCGGTGGTGAAGGACACGGCAGTGATGACATTGGATGACACCCACGCAGACATACTGGCCGCCCATGGGCGCGGCGAAGATGTGGCGCGGGTTCATTCTGGTGATCCCTCTCTTTATGGGGCAATTGCAGAGCAAATTCGCCGCCTGAAGGCCGATAATATCCCCTATGAGATCATTCCCGGTGTGCCCGCCTATGCGGCGATGGCGGCGGCGATGGGCCAAGAATTGACCATCCCCGAGGTCGCGCAATCGATCGTACTGACACGTATGTCGATGCAGTCTACATCGATGCCAGAACACGAAACACTGGATAATTTTGGACGTACCGGAGCAACACTGGCCATTCATTTGGCGGTGCGTAACATGCGCGAGATAGAGCGTCAGCTGGTGCCGCATTACGGTGCGGATTGTCCGGTGGTCGTTGGTTACCGCGTGGGCTGGCCAGATCAAAAAATTATCCGAGGAACCCTAAGCGATATCCGTAAAAAGGTACGGGCAGAGAAGATCACCCGCACTGCCCTTATTATGGTGGGGCCAGCACTTGCGGCCAGCCAAGATTTTGTGGATAGCGCGCTGTATGATCCGAATACGCCGCATGTTTTGCGCCCCGTAAAGGGCATTGATTTGGTAGAGGACCACAATACTTGATGTAATTCTTTTGTTACTTGTTTATGCGAGTATACCGCTAGATAATGAATTAAGAAGTTGATCGAGGGTACAATGGACAGTTTTCTATCCCCAGAGGTGCGGGCCGGTTTGGAAAAGGCGCAAACCAAGGCGCTGCGAAACAGCAGCCGGCTATGTGTTCATGCCAACGAAGAGGTTCTGCGTATTCACGAAACTTGGCAGGGTGGTTTCTCGCTGCCTGTTGATATGGCGCCAGCCTTGCGCGGGCGTGTGGATGTTTTTGATGGGCCAAAGCACCTGTATCAATGTTTGATTGTTTTTGCTGAACAACAGGGCGATTTTATCAAATACGAGTACAAACGCCTGACAAATGTTGTATCGCAGCAACCCGTTGATTTCGTGCTAACAGAAGATGCACCCATCGCATTGCTGGGTTAGTGCAACTATTTGGCGCAGTATCCCGCCTGTTTGGGATAATCTTGCAAAATTAACCTATTTGGCGCGCAACTAGGCAGAAACTTCGATCTTCATCGTGGCATTTTTCGTGCGAACTTTGAATCGAGGACTGCCATGATTAATACACCATATCTATTGTTTCTAGGGGATGCCCCCGATCCGTTGGCAGCAAAGGTTGCGCAGGGCATCAAAGATTGGCGCCCAGAATTGGGCTTGGGGCAATATCGCATGGATGGCTGTAAGGCTGATCTGGGCCTGCCTGATCTATCAATAGCCGAGGCCGTTGCAGCCGGTTGTAAGACATTGGTAATTGGCGTGGCCAACCGCGGCGGTGTTATCAGTGCTGAATGGAAATCTGTGCTCATCGAGGCCTTGGAAGCTGGGTTGGATATCGCCTCGGGGTTGCATAATCTATTGCGCGACGAGGCGGATCTAGTCGCGAAGGCAGAAAAAGAGGGCCGTGCGCTACATGATGTGCGCATTCCCTCCGTTGCCTATCCCATTGCTACGGGAAAACCGCGTAGTGGTAAGCGATGCTTGGCCGTTGGCACCGATTGCTCTGTGGGTAAAATGTATACAGCCCTTGCGATGGAGAAAGAAATGCGCGCTCGTAACGCAAAGGTTACGTTTCGCGCCACCGGCCAAACCGGTATTTTGATCACTGGCGATGGTGTGCCCCTGGATGCAGTGATTGCGGACTTCATGGCCGGCTCTGTTGAATACCTAACACCAGATAATGATGCGGATCATTGGGATTTGATCGAAGGGCAGGGTAGCCTGTATCACGCCTCTTATTCCGGGGTTACTATGGCGTTGATCCATGGGGGGCAGCCTGATGCGCTGATTCTGTGCCATGAGCCCACCCGCGAGCATATGCGAGGATTGCCTGATTATCAGCAGCCCACCCTTGAAGAGCTGCGCGATACAGCATTGGTTTTGGCCCGTGTTGTGAATCCAGGTGTTCAGGTTGTAGGGATTTCTGTGAATACCCAGCACCTTTCTGATGCCGATGCCACAGCCTATTTGGCCAAGGTAGAGGCGGAATTGGGGTTGCCAACTGTTGATCCATTCCGCCATGGTGCCGCACGTCTGGTTGACGCCTTGGAAAACTGCTAACTCGATCACATGAAAATTTCAGTAACACACGACGCCTTTCAGCTGGCGCAGGTTTTTACAATTTCGCGTGGTTCTCGCACAGAGGCAAATGTTCTTACGGTGACCATCGAGCGGGGTGATCATCGGGGGCGGGGCGAATGCGTGCCCTATGCGCGCTACGGTGAAACCATGGCGTCCGTTCAGGCAGAAATCCAGTCCTTGCCGCGCGCGTTTAGCCGCGTAGATTTGGGGGGGCTGTTACCTGCGGGCGCTGCGCGCAATGCCGTTGATTGCGCCCTGTGGGATCTAGAGGCGAAAGAGGCGGGGCAACCCGTATGGCAATTGGCAGGGCTTAGTGAACCAAGTGCTGAAATCACGGCCTACACCCTATCGCTGGATACGCCCGAGGCGATGAATGCACAGGCGGCGAAGAATGCCTTTCGCCCGCTGTTAAAAACCAAGCTGGGCGGTGGTGCACAGGATGTTGAGCGTATTCGCGCGGTGCGTGCGGGGGCACTGGATGCTAAAATTATTGTTGATGCGAATGAGGGCTGGACGCCAGAGCTCTATCAAACCCTAGCGCCGGTATTGGTTGATCTTGGGGTTGCGATGGTGGAACAGCCCTTGCCCGCAGGGGCTGATGAGGCCTTGCGCGAGATCGAACGTGTTCTACCTGTTTGCGCTGATGAGAGCTGTCACGACAGCGACAGTCTGCCTGATCTGGTGGGAAAATATGACATGATTAATATCAAGCTGGACAAGACCGGCGGCCTGACCGAGGCTTTGCGTCTGCGCTCGGCGGCCCGCGCACTTGGGTTTGAGGTTATGGTTGGCTGTATGGTCGGGTCTTCTTTGGCAATGGCGCCTGCGGTGCTAATTGCACAGGGTGCGGCGCTGGTTGATCTTGACGGGCCGCTATTGTTAGGCGAAGACCGTGCCAGCAAATTATTTTATGACGCCAAAGGGGTGCACCCCCCGCGGCCCGACCTCTGGGGATAACAATGACACGCACAGTATACGTAAACGGTGAATACCTGCCCGAAGATCAAGCAAAGGTATCCATATTTGACCGTGGGTTTTTGATGGCCGATGGGGTTTACGAGGTAACCTCGGTGTTAGATGGAAAATTGGTCGATTTTGATGGCCATGCTGTGCGGCTGGCGCGTTCGTTGGCAGAATTGGATATGCCAAGTCCTGTTACCACAGAAGAATTGTTGGAAATCCACCGTCAGCTGGTCTCGAGAAATAATATTGAAGAGGGCTTGGTCTATTTGCAAATCACCCGCGGGGCTCCGGCTGATCGCGATTTCGCATTTCCAGACCCAGAGGAAACGCCGCGCACGATTGTGCTGTTTACCCAAAACAAACCGGGCCTTGCCAACAGCCCCGCAGCGGCAAAAGGTGCGTCGGTGATCTCTATCCCAGACATGCGTTGGGCGCGGCGCGACATCAAGACCGTGCAATTGCTTTATCCTTCGATGGGCAAAATGATGGCCAAGGCCGCAGGTGCAGATGATGCATGGTTGGTCGAGGATGGTGCGGTGACCGAGGGCACATCTAATAATGCCTATATCGTAAAAGACGGGGTGATTATCACGCGTCAGCTATCCAACGATATCCTGCACGGCATTACCCGCGCCGCAGTTCTACGTTTTGCCAATGAAGCACAGATGCAGATTGAAGAGCGGGCATTTACCGTTGAAGAGGCCAAGGCGGCGGACGAAGCCTTTACCACCTCTGCCTCTGCATTTGTGATGCCTGTGGTGTCTATCGACGGTCAGACCCTAGGGGATGGCGCGCCAGGCCCTGTTGCCCTGCGTTTGCGCGAAATCTACCTAGATGAAATGCGCAAAGTTGCAATCTGATCTAATGGCATAGAGCCGCCCCAATTATTTCGGGTGGCTCTTTTCGAATGCGGCCATTTGATCGCTGTTCGCATCAGACTGGTGTTGGGCCTTCCATTGGGAAAATGGCATGCCATAGAAATGCGCGCGACCTTCCTCTTTGGTCATCTCGATACCTTGTTCATTGGCCGCCTCTTGATACCAGCGCGATAGACAGTTTCGGCAAAAACCTGCAAGGTTCATCATGTCGATATTCTGAACATCGGTGCGTTCTTTCAGGTGCGCCTGTAGGCGGCGAAATGCGGCGGCCTCTAGCTCTATCTGTGTTTGGTGATCCATGCGCCACTCCTTAGGTCGGGGATTTCTGGTTAGTATATCTCTGCCGGAAAGCGAAGCGCAAGCGGTGCGATCTACACAAATGCGCTATATTTATAGGCGGTTTTGCAGCGCCGGACGCCAATTTGCGAATATTTTGGGTTTTGTACCGTTTGCGCTATCATAATCGTGTTACATTCGTTAGGTAGTTAAGAATTGAAAATTTGACCTTGGTGATCAAGGTATTAAAAAGACGTGTAGACGCGATAAATTCGCGCAAGGGATACTATCATGAGAAGAATGAGGAACGTAAAGGTTGTGGCCACTTTGGGCCCAGCGTCAGACTCCTATGGCATCATCAAACAGCTGTACGAAGAAGGTGTTGATGTTTTCCGCCTAAATATGAGCCATGGTGCGCATTCGGATATGCGGGATCGTTACCAAATGATCCGCGATATCGAACGTGACCTTGGGCGCCCTATTTGTATTCTGGCCGACCTTCAGGGGCCAAAGTTGCGCTGTGGTGTATTTGCAAACGGTAAAGAAACCATCGTTGAAGGGCAGGATTTTAGATTTGATCTGGATGACACCCCAGGGGATGCGACGCGCGTTCAATTGCCACATAAAGAGATTTTCGAGGCCCTAGAGGTTGGTGCGACTCTTCTTATCAATGATGGTAAGTTGCGTGTCGTGGTTAAAGAGTTTGGACCTGATTACGCGGTATGCGAGGTCAAGGTTGGTGGCGAGATATCCAATAAAAAGGGTGTAAATGTACCTGAGCTGATCTTGCCTTTGGCCGCGCTTACAGAAAAAGATAAAAAAGATCTGGAATTTGTCTGTTCTCTTGGGGTGGACTGGCTGGCGCTTTCATTTGTTCAGCGCCCAGAAGATGTCGAAGAGGCGCGTGCCCTTGCCGATGGCCGCGCGGCCATTATGGTAAAGGTCGAAAAACCTGCATGCGTAAAAGCATTTGATGATGTATTGGCCGTCGCCGATGGCGTGATGGTTGCCCGCGGCGATCTGGGGGTAGAGTTGCCAGTGCAAGATGTGCCGCCTATACAAAAACGTTTGGTTGCTGCTAGCCGCCGCGCAGGTAAGCCTGTGGTCGTGGCGACCCAAATGATGGAGAGCATGATCGAAAGCCCTGTGCCTACCCGCGCCGAGGTTTCCGATGTTGCGACCGCGATTTATGATGGGGCTGATGCGGTTATGCTGTCTGCGGAATCAGCTGCGGGGAAATACCCGATTGAGGCCGTGAAAACCATGCATGCCGTTGCTATTTCCGTAGAGGCAGACGCCACATATCGCACGGGCATAGAGGCGACGCGCAGCACCGCGCGCGACACAGTTGCGGATGCGATCACAGCCGCGGCGCGCGAGATCGCAGAAACAACCGAGGTAAAGGCCATCTGTTGTTTCTCATCCTCTGGTACCACTGCATTGTTGGCCGCGCGCGAACGCCCGAAAGTGCCAATTATCGCCCTAACACCTAAAATCGGCACTGCGCGTCGTTTGGGATTGGTTTGGGGGTTGCATTGCGTTCAAACTGGCGAGGTTGGTCGGTTTAAGCATGCTGTTGTTTCTGCTGCGCGTGCCGCGCGTAGTCATGATTTCGCCACAAATGAAGATAAGATTGTAGTTACGGCCGGAATACCGTTTAATACGGCAGGCTCAACCAATATTATCCGCGTCGCCCCCGTCGACGAGAAGAGCATTTTTGAAGGCGAGGCCGAATAAAGTTAGAGAGGCGCAATTTGTTATACGACGTTACACTTTTAGTTGGTTGCGCTTTTATTGTTTTCGGCGTTTTGCGAATGCTATCTTTGATGGTTGATAAAAACTCGCCTATTTCGGGTTTGGCGGTTGCTGTTATAGGAATCGCCTGCCTTGCTTGGGTTCATGTGGAAACCGAGGGCGAGATAACGTTTGATAAAGTACCCGATGCGCTTTTTCGCGTGATCGGGAAATTGAACTAACCATCTTTATGTGCTTGCCTTTCGGGTCTGATCTGCCTACAAGGCACGCTCGAGTAGCGCGTCCGGCTGTAAGGGTATGCCGAGTCGCGCCTTAACCCACTCAACAAAGGAGATGGAAATGCCCAAGATGAAGACCAAATCAGGTGCTAAAAAGCGCTTTAAGGTAACGGCCTCTGGCAAAATTAAATCGGGTCAGGCGGGCAAACGCCACGGCATGATCAAACGTTCGAACAAGTTCTTGCGCAACGCACGGGGTACAACTGTACTGTCTGCTGCTGATGCGACGATCGTTAAAAAATACATGCCTTACGCACGCTAAGAGGAACTGAGATATGCGCATTACATCAGGTAAAGTGACCCACAAGCGTCACAAGAAAGTCATCAAAGCCGCCAAAGGTTACTACGGCGCGCGGTCAACCAATTTCCGCACAGCAACCCAAGCGGTTGACAAAGCAAACCAATACGCGACACGCGACCGCAAGAATCGCAAGCGTAATTTCCGTGCGTTGTGGATCCAGCGTATCAACGCGGCTGTTCGTTTGAACGATGACGCGTTGACATATAGCAAATTCATCAATGGCCTAACAAAGGCTGGCATCGAAGTAGACCGTAAGGTTTTGGCTGATCTGGCCGTACATGAGCCAGAAGCATTTGGTGCCATCGTTGCACAGGCCAAAAGCGCCCTGTAAAAATTGCTAATCAGAATTTTAAGGCCCCGTGCAGAAATGCGCGGGGCTTTTATATGAAAATGAACATATCTTCGGTAAAATCGGCTGATGTCATTTGTAGAGAAATATCGCGCACGACCAATCCCTCGGATCCAAGCTTTATTACGATTTTGCCTGGTTTCTTATCTGTGTACTCCAAATCGGCAAAGGTGATGCCAAATCCCGACAGATCGATCAGATCTTTTTCTGGGTCAAATTGTTTTATGACGTCGCGAACATTATCAGAATGCATAACAAAAACATCGCTCTGATCCGAGCCCAGCAATAGTGTCGCCCCTGGGGCATCTAGCTGGATATTCGGGGCGGGATCTCCGGCGCCTGGTGCAAAAATAAAATCATCCTCATCTACCATGGCAAGGCTGACTAGCCCGCCACCAGGGGGGGGATCAAATTCAATACGTGTACGTTCACCGCGGATGGTGATCATAAACTCGCTGCCTCCGACAAATTTCACCTGCACCTCAGACCAGTTCACATTGAAATCGGTTAGGTCGACCTTGTCTATTCCATCCTCGAATCCATAGACGCTGTCTGTTTTACCATCGCGGGAAACAGAAAATGTATCCGCTGCGACGCCGCCATATAGCTTATCACGCCGATTGCTATCTTCTAGAACACCCCCAGCGGCGGTGGCCGTATACTCTACCATAACAGAATCCTTTCGCCATTTAAGAAACAGCGGATTGGTGAATCTTCGGTTAACGGCGCCACTTGCATTCAGCGTGGCATGTGATAGGCCAAGATCAAGTAAAGGAACATGATTATGGACAGCTTAGACGCACTTAAATCCAAATACCTCACCGCCGTAATAGGTGCCAATGACGAGACCGCGCTGGAGGAGCTGCGCGTTGCAGCCGTGGGTAAAAAAGGTGAGGTTTCATTGAAAATGCGAGAGCTGGGAAAAATGACCCCGGAAGAGCGCAAAACCGCTGGCCCTGCATTGAACGCGCTGAAGGATGAGATTAACTCAGCACTAGCCGCCAAGAAGGCGGCCCTAGCCGATGCCGCCCTAAACGAGCGCCTGCAATCCGAATGGATAGATGTATCCCTTGCGGGCCGCCCGAAACGTGTGGGATCTATCCACCCGATTAGCCAAGTGATCGACGAGATCGTCGCGATCTATGCATCGCTTGGGTTTTCTGTGGCCGAGGGCACGCAGATCGAAACCGATTACTACAACTTTGATGCGCTGAATATTCCGGCCGAACATCCTGCGCGCCAAGAGCATGATACATTCTATATGCACCGCGAAGAGGGAGACGAACGCGCTCCGCATGTATTGCGCACACAAACATCTGCGGCGCAAATCCACTATATGGAAAAGCATGGCGCACCGTGTCGCATTATTTGCCCCGGTCGTGTGTACCGCGCCGATTATGACCAGACGCATACACCAATGTTCCACCAATACGAGGGACTGTGCCTAGACAAGGGCATTTCAATGGCGAACCTGAAATGGACGCTAGAGGAATTTTGCCGCAGCTTTTTTAACAACCCTAATATCGAGTTGCGTTTTCGCGCCTCGCATTTTCCGTTTACGGAACCCAGTGCCGAGGTCGACATTCGCTGTACTTGGGATAATGGCCAGCTAAAAATCGGCGAAGGCGACGACTGGATGGAAATTTTGGGCTCTGGCATGGTGCACCCCAAGGTGCTGGCCGCGGGCGGTGTTGATCCTGATGAGTACCAAGGCTTTGCCTTTGGCATGGGGATCGATCGTTTGGCGATGCTTAAATACGGCATCCCTGATTTGCGGGCGTTCTTTGATAGCGATCTGCGTTGGTTGCGCCATTATGGGTTTTCTGCGCTGAATATGCCGAATTTGCAGGGGGGAGTGTAACAATGAAATTCACACTATCTTGGCTGAAACGCCACTTAGAAACTGATGCACCTCTTGAAGACATCCTGTATGCGCTAACGGATATGGGGCTAGAGGTCGAAGAGGTGGTAAACCCGCTGGATACGCTGGCGGCTTTTACTATTGGTTATGTGAAGCACGCAGAAAAACACCCCGATGCGGACAAGTTGCGCGTCTGCAAGGTGGATACCGACGAGGGTGAGTTGCAGATCATTTGTGGCGCACCGAATGCCCGCGAGGGCATCCATGTGGTTGTGGCCAAGCCTGGCGTTTATGTGCCCGGATTGGATATCACCATCGGTGTTGGCAAAATTCGCGGTGTTGAATCCTACGGTATGATGGCCTCGGAAAAAGAGATGGAACTGTCGGACGAGCACGATGGTATTATTGAGCTGTCTGGCGCGCCAAAGGTTGGGTCGAAATTCGTGGATTATCTGGCAGAGCATCGCCCAGATGCAATTGATCCGATGATCGAAATCGCCATTACCCCGAATCGCCCAGATGCATTGGGTGTGCGTGGCATTGCCCGTGATTTGGCCGCACGTGGGCTGGGTGTGATGAAGCCTTGTGAAATTGAACCGGTAACTGGCACGTTTAAATCCGATATCGATGTCGTCATTGATGCGGATACCCGCGATGGATGTCCGGTATTCACTGGGCGTTTGGTCAAGGGCGTGAAAAACGGGCCAAGCCCCGCATGGCTACAAACGTGGCTAAAGGCAATTGGCCTGCGCCCGATTTCATTCTTGGTCGATGTGACCAACTTCTTTGCCTATGATCAAAACCGCCCGCTTCACGTTTTTGATGCGGATAAATTGGTGGGTAGTCTACGGGTGCACCGCGCCAAGGGGGGCGAAAAGCTGACCGCCCTTGATGACGGCGAGTATACATTAGATGCTGGCATGATTGCTATTTCTGATGACCGAGGTGCTCAAAGTATCGCGGGCATTATGGGTGGCTTGGACACCGGCTGTTCTGATGAAACGGTAAATGTCTTTGTCGAAAGCGCCTTCTGGGATCGCATTGACATCGCCATTGCTGGGCGCAAACTAAAGATCAATTCCGATGCGCGCTATCGCTTCGAGCGCGGCATCGATCCAGAATTTACGCCCAAAGGCTTGGATCATGCCGTTCGGATGATTTTGGATCACGCAGGCGGTGAGGCATCTGAAATGGTGGTAACGGGCAACGTACCCAACACAACCCGCAGCTACAAATTAGATACAGACCGTGTGAAATCATTGGTGGGTATGGAGATATCTGCTGAAAATCAAGTGAAATACCTGACTGATCTAGGGTTTAAAATCGATGGCGATCAGGCATTCCCACCCAGCTGGCGCCCCGATGTTCAGGGATCGGCTGATCTGGTAGAAGAGGTGGCGCGCATAGCATCGCTGGCCAATCTACAGGGCGTGCCCCTGCCAAAGTTAAGCGATGGTATCCCCACACCGATCCTATCACCAATGCAGAAACGCGAATCCACTGCGCGCCGTGCGATGGCGGCGCTGGGGTATAATGAATGTGTGACATACTCGTTCATCGATTCCGCATCGGCCGAGTTATTCGGCGGTGGCAGTGATGCGGTACGCATCAGCAACCCAATTTCATCAGATATGAGCCATATGCGCCCCAGTCTATTCGCAGGTCTTTTGAAAGCTGCGGCCCGTAACCAAGCGCGCGGCATTATGGACATGGCGCTGTTCGAGGTTGGCACTGTCTTCCATGGCGGAGAGCCCAAGGATGGCGAATTGTTGGCCGCAGGTTTGTTAATCGGGCACACCAATGCGCGCGATCCGCACGGCGCCCGCCGTATGGTGGATACATTTGATGCCAAGGCAGATGCCGAAGCGGTCTTGTCGGCCATTGGGGCACCAGAAAAGCTGATGGTCACACGTCCAGCCAAGGAATGGTGGCATCCTGGCCGTTCGGGCAAGCTGTGCTTGGGGCCTAAAAATGTGCTCTGTGCCTTCGGCGAGTTGCACCCCAAGGTGATTGAGGCAATGGGGGTAAAGGGGCCGGTCGTCGGATTCGCAATCCATTTGGAAAATCCACCCCTACCGCGGGCCAAATCCGCCACACGCCCAGCATTAAAGACCAGCGACCTACAGGCCGTTGATCGCGATTTCGCATTTGTTGTGGATAGCGATGTAGAGGCATTGACCCTGTTGAATGCCGCAAAAGGCGCGGATAAGGGCCTGATTGTCGAGGCCTCTGTTTTTGATGTCTTCGAGGGGGCCAAAGCCGTTGCCCAAATGGGCGAAGGTAAAAAATCAATTGCCGTAACCATCAAGATCCAACCCAAGGACAAAACCCTAAAGGACAAAGACATCGAAGCGATCGCAGACAAGGTGGTCGATAAGGTGACGAAGGCCACAGGCGGAGTTCTACGCGGGTGAAAACAGTGTTGTTCGATATCGACGGAACATTGGCCGATATCGAGCACCGCCGCCACTTTGTAGAGGGTGATCGCCAGAATTGGTTTAGGTTTTTCGAGGCAATGGGCGATGATGTAGTGAACAAGCCCATCGTGGATCTGTATCAGTTGCTATGGGTGCATCCGGATTACGAATGTATCATTCTATCCGGACGCCCCGATCGCTATCGGCAGATGACTGAGCAGTGGTTTGCGTGGAATGAAATTGAGTTTGACCGCCTTTTGATGCGCGCAGATAAGGATCAGCGGCGCGACGATTTGGTTAAATTGGATTTCCTGAACCTATTGCGTAAAGAGGGTAAAGAGATTCTATTTGTCGTGGATGATCGCCAACAGGTGGTGGATATGTGGCGGGCTAATGGAATAACCTGTCTGCAATGTGATTACGGCGACTTTTAGGAGAAAGTTATGACACTGAATGTTTACCTAGCTGGTGAAATACATAGCAATTGGCGAGAAGAAATCATGCAAGGTTGTGCGGATATTGATGTGCAGTTTAGCGCCCCTGTGACGGATCATGATTCATCGGATGATTGCGGTGTGGCGATCATGGGCGCCGAGGCGGATAAGTTTTGGCATGATAACAAAGGCGCAAAACTGAATGCAATCCGCACGCGCAAGGCGATTGGAGATGCAGATATTGTGGTTGTGCGATTTGGCCAAAAATACAAACAGTGGAATGCGGCATTTGATGCAGGTCAGGCCTATGCATTGGGAAAATCGGTGATTGTCATGCACCAAGCAGAGCATCAACATGCGCTAAAAGAGGTCGATGCCGCAGCGCTTGCCGTGGTGGAAACATCCCAACAGGTTGCGCAAATTCTACGCTATGTCCAAGATGGTTCCCTGCCTACATAGGCCGCTGATATAAGGGGCCAAATGCCTTATAATGTAGCGCTTCTAGGATCATCGCATTGGTGTTTAGAGTGTAAATCTCGTTCTTGCCCATATTTTCCTCGAATAGGCCCGCCATCCAGCCATCCTCGGTTTGTAACTCGCTAACGGCATCTATCAGCTCATTGGTATAGGGGTGGCGGGTAACGGCCCACCAACCAAAGGATGCCTTGGTGGAGATCCCGCGTTTATTTGATACGTCCTTGCGGCTAGCGGTGACAGATCTAAATGGCTCGAAATCCACCAGTATCGCGTTATAGGCGAAATAAGGTGGGCCTTTTATGTGATCCTCGGACAGCGAGGTCAGCTGACCGGTTCTTTTATATCTGTCATGTTGGGCTTGGAACACGGCCCATGCAACCTCGAAACTCTCAGGTCGCCAGCCGTATTCCAGAACCTCTAGCAAGAATGGTTCGGAAGTGGTGACGGCCGAGACCCCATGGGTCTTTTTGGTGCGTTTATCGGCAGGTAAGCGAATGTCGTAATATTGTTGCCATCGTAAAATAGGGTCGTATTTATAGGCCTCGTCCACGGCCAATCCAAGGATTTTACCAGTAACAGCGGCATATTGCTCGTACCCAATACGCCCTTCTTGCACGCGGATTTTGTGGGTTTTGTGCAGGATCGCGACCCCCGAAAAACGCCCATTATGGGCCGTTTTGGATAAATCCCAACGGTCTACAACCAAAGACATCAGCGGGAACAATTCTGGGAAGTGTTCAGATGCGACCAACAGGCCAGACATCATCCGCATGATGTCCAGCGCTGAATAGCCAATGCCCTTTGGTTTGGGCTTGTTGGCGTAGTCCGTCATGGCCAGGGTCTCGATGTTATAGGCCTTGTTGGGCAATACGCCCTCATAAAGCGGCAGATTCGCAAGGCTACCGATAGCCTTGGTCAGGCGATCTGCGGCCTGCTCTCGGCTGATCAGCCCCAGTTTATACGCGGAAACCAACGCTAGCAGATACCCGCCCTCGTCCCATAGGGTCATGGATTTAAAGTTGCGCACCGAGGGCACAAGGCCACTATCGGGGTGGGTGTTTTGTTCAAAATAGGCCCAAGCGGTTTGCGCATAGGCGCGCTCGCTTGGGGTTAGGGGCGCGCGGGGTAGGTTGCGCGGGTCTGGGATGTTGCGTGGTACCTTTATGGTGGGGCCGGTGCTTAACAATGCTGGATCAAGTGTTGTCCATTCCGGATCGGCATTATCTGATTGCGCAGATTTAGGCATCTGCTGGCCAAGGCCCACAATCCCACTGGCCATGCCCGCTTGGGTTAATGCCAAGGTTAAAACAAAAACTACACTGAAACCTAGGCGCATAATGTTGGCAATCCGCTATTCGAATAAGGAAATTTCTGAATGTGGAATACCCGATGAATGCCGGTATTTCGTTAACTATGCACGGGTTGCGTTGCATTTTAACGGTTTTCCTTCGTTAAATTCTCTGCGTGTAAAAAATCCTCGAACTTGTCTAAATTAACCAGCTCAAATTGGCCAAAGCTCTCCATCCATAACATGGTGTCGCGCATGGCGTCGGTTTGTAATTTGCACCATTTTACGCGGCCGCGTTTCTCTTGCTCGATCAGGCCTGCGCGGGTTAAAATATGCAGATGTTTAGAAATCGCGGCCAGTGACATTTCGAATGGGTGGGCCACATCTGTGACCGCCATGTCGTCTTCTAGCAACATCGCTAATATCTCGCGGCGTGTCGAATCAGACAGTGCAGCAAAAATAAGGTCTAGATTTTGGTCCATAAGGTTGGATAGCGTTATCCCTATAGTGTGGTCAAGTATTGCGCCGCGCGCAAAACGAAGGAGTGTTGGATGGATATTGAGAAACTGATTGACCAGTTGCCCAAAACCGAGCTGCATTTGCATATCGAAGGTACGCTAGAGCCGAAGATGATGTTGGATTTGGCCAAGCGGAACAAGGTTACCCTGCCGTATGAAACGGTGGATCAGGTCGCGGCGGCCTATCAATTTAACAATCTTCAGGATTTTTTGGATGTTTACTATCAGGGCATGTCGGTTCTGATCGAAGAGCGCGATTTTTATGATCTTACTTGGGCTTATTTGGAAAAGGTGCATGGTGACGCGGTACGTCATGTTGAGATATTCTTTGACCCTCAGGCGCATATGGAGCGCGGCGTTTCATTTGAAACTGTGCTGGGGGGGATTACCTCTGCTCTTGCCGAGGCGCATCGCCAACTGGAAATATCATCGAAACTGATCATGTGCTTTCTGCGGCATCTGCCCGAAGAGGCTGGCTACGAGGCGCTGGAATGCGCCTGTAAACACAAAGAGCATATCTATGCTGTTGGGCTAGATTCATCGGAGGCAGGCCGCCCGCCTGAATTGTTTTCGCGCCTGTTTGCAAGCGCACGTGACCACGGGTTTAAAACTGTGGCCCATGCTGGCGAAGAGGGCCCCGCCGCCTATATAAAAACCGCATTGGATGACTTGCGGGTATCGCGGGTGGATCACGGCAACCGCGCCTTTGAAGACCCTGCGCTGATTGCCCGCCTTGCCCAACAGCAGACCCCGATGACCATGTGCCCGCTGTCTAATCTGCGCCTAAAGGGCATATCCGATCTAACCAAGCATCCGATAAAGAGAGCCTTGGATGCGGGTTTGTTGGCCACGGTTAATTCTGATGATCCCAGCTACTTTGGCGGCTATATTAACGACAACTACCGCGCCGTGGCCAAGGCCGTGGGTCTTACGGCTGCTGATATCATAAAGCTTTCTAAAAATTCGGTGATCGCATCATTTCTACCAGATGGGCAGAAACAGAATCTGCTGGATGCGATCGATACACAGGTTTCTACACTTGCGAAATAAAGAGGGAAGCGGCACAGTTCAGCCATGAGTAAAACACACAGCTATCAGATTAAACTTGAATGGGTTGGCAACCGCGGTACGGGCACCAAAACCTACCGTGGATATGGCCGCGATCATATTATCAGCGCAGAAGGCAAGCCCGATATCTTGGGATCGGCAGATCCGGCATTCTTGGGCACGCCCAGCAGATGGAATCCCGAAGAGGCCCTGCTGGCCTCGGTCGCGGCTTGTCACAAACTGTGGTATTTGCACTTGTGCTTTGATGCGGGGGTGAATGTTTTGTCGTATGTGGATAACCCCACCGCAGAAATGCGCGAAAACCCCGATGGCAGTGGCGAGTTCACCCATGTCATGTTGCGCCCAGAGGTTCAGATCGATGCAGGTTCAGATGTCGAAATGGCCACCAAACTACACGGCGGCGTAGGGGATCTGTGTTTTATCGCACGGTCTGTTAAATTCCCAATTCACCACAGCCCTGTCGTTACACAGCGCCTAAACTAAGGACATCACATGAGTTTAAAGGTTATTGAGGGCCTGTCGCATATCGGCGAGGAGAATGCCTTTGCTGTTTTGGCGCGGGCAAATGCCTTAGCCGCAGAGGGGCGCGATGTGATTAATTTGGGTATCGGCCAGCCCGATTTTCCAACCCCCGAACATATTGTCGAGGCGGCCGTGCGTGCATTACGAGACGGCGCCCATGGCTATACCGACGCGCGCGGCATTCCCGAGCTGCGCGCCGGCGTGGCCAGCGATGTTCAGCGCCGGTTGGGTCAAGAAATCAGCCCTGATAATGTTTTGATCGTACCTGGGGGCAAGGTTACCATGTATCTGGCGATCATGATGTTTGGGAAGCCGGGCGCTGAAATTCTGTACCCCGACCCAGGGTTTCCGATCTATCGGTCAATGATTGAATTCACAGGGGCGACGCCCGTGCCAATCCCGATCAAAGAGGAAAATGGTTTTGCCTTTTCTGCGGATGAAACGCTGGAGTTGATTAACGATAGAACTAGCCTGATCATCCTGAACTCTCCGGCCAATCCATGCGGTGGAATTACGCCAGAGTCCGAGATCGATACCTTGGTTGCGGGGCTAGATGCCCACCCAGATGTCGCTGTGTTGTCGGATGAAATCTATGGCCAGATGACCTATGACGGCGCGCCACATGTATCGCTGTTATCATATCCCGAAATTCGGGATAGGCTGATTGTGCTGGATGGGTGGTCTAAAACCTATGCGATGACGGGGTGGCGGATGGGCTATTCGATCTGGCCTGATCAACTATATAACCATGTGCGCAAAATTGCCGTTAATGCATGGTCTTGTGTAAATGCACCTGCGCAATGGGCTGGATTGGCTGCTTTGGCGGGGCCACAGGATTGCGTGCGCGATATGGTGGCAGAATTTGATCGCCGCCGCCATGTGGTGGTGGATGGGCTGAATGCCATCGACCAGATATCCTGCGCCACGCCAAAGGGCGCATTCTATGCATTTCCAAATATTTCCGAAACTGGCCGCAAGGCCAAAGATCTGGCGGGGGATTTGCTGAATCAAACGGGTGTTGCCACCATTGGGGGGCCAGATTTCGGGATTTTGGGCGAAGGGTACATCCGCCTGTCCTATGCCAATTCTATCGAGAATATCGAAACGGCTCTGGCCCGTATTGATGGGTTTTTAAATCGCTGACTACTGTTTGACAGCCTGCATTAAGAAATGCCCCGAGGCCTGTGCGAATAAAATATCGCGATTGTCCTGCCATGCTTCGATATGCACAGAGGCATAGCGCCGCCCCGCACGCACGATTGTAGCGCGGGCATAGGCATCGCGCGGCAACCCTGGGCGTAGATAATCGGTGGTGAAATTAATGGTCTTTGGTAACGGGGGTAGAGAGCTGTGATTGAGGTGCTCGAGATCAAGCTCGCCGGCCTCCATGCTGTCCCAAATGGTTTTCCATGCCAGTGTAATCACGGCAGTGCTCTCCAAAAATCCTGACGTGCCGCCCCCATGTAGGCGATTTATCACCGCATTGCCAATCAGCTTTGGGTCATATTCTAGCACCGCCGTTAGCTCATCACCGCGGCGCTCGAAACTGATACCCATAAATTTTAGAAAAGGTACCGATTGCACAAATGTGTTCAGCACGCTGTCGCGACGCTTCTTGACTTGCTGGACGGGTTCTTGGGGCTGTCTCATATGTCAGCCTTTCTTTTGAAAACAAATGCGCCGGTGGCCTGCGCTATGGGCTTGTCTGGGTTGTCTGCCCATGTGGTGGCACGGGTAAAGGCCACGGTCTGGGTGGTGTGATAAACCTCGGCGCGGGCGACCAATGTTTGGCCTGGGGGCGCTGGGCGCATGTAATCGATGCGCAGATCAATTGTTGCGGTATTGCCGATATTATCCGGATGGATCATCACCGCAAGGCCGCTAACACTATCAAGCAATACCGATACTGCACCGCCATGAACAACTCCGGTATCGGGGTCGCCGATTAGTTCGACAGAATAGGGCATGCTGATGGTTGCGTCGACCTCGCCAACATCAGTTACCTGCATACCCATGGCTTTGCACAGAGGCGTCAGTTCGGTGAACGCTGCCTGCATTTTGTTTGGTTTGGCCAATTTGCACTCCGCTTTTCTAAAACTGTAAACATGGGATTCGCGGATGTCATCCCTGATTGCATCGAATGGCGCGAGGTAATTTTGATTTATCACGGGCAAATGCATTCTCAACCGTTTGGTTGAACTATCGATTTGGCACGCGATTACCCAAAATCGCGGGTGCGCCAAGATGTAGCAGAATCTAAAATATGATTTATTGTTTATTTTCAGATACTTATTTGTGGTGTGCTGCGTGGCTGCGTCGTTGACTCTGTGCCCGTGCAATCGTATTACCAGCGCAACTGTTCACTCAGGGTTTCATAGGGGGTTTTATGTCTGATCCAATCGACCCAAACCGACTTGATGCTCTTGAGGCAAAGCTGAATGCCATACGCGAGGCTGATAAGCCCGCGCCAAAGCATGAAAGCCACTATAGTGCCGCCCAGCAGGGGTGGCGGATGGTTACCGAGCTGGTGGTGGGTTTACTGCTGGGTTTCGGGATAGGATATGGTCTGGACCACCTTTTTGGAACGCGTCCATGGCTAATGATCCTGTTTGTAATGCTTGGGTTTGTCGCGGGGGTTCGCACGATGATGCGCACCGCGGATGAAATCCAAAAGAAGAACATGAGCGCAGGTGCCCCCGCGGTGCAGGCCGGCAAAGACGAAATGTATGACGATGAAGATTGATCGTCGAGCAAGAGGATAGACAACGTGGCTACAGAAGAAGCAGGTAACGGTTTCAACATCCATCCGATGGATCAATTTGAAATTAAATCATTGTTTGGCGGCGGGCCGATCGAATGGTACAGCTTTACCAACGCCACATTGTGGATGGGTTTTGCGATCCTTGCTGTTGTTCTGCTGTTGGTTGTTGGTACACGCAAGCGCGCAATCGTTCCATCGCGCAGCCAGTCTGTCGCTGAGATGATGTATGGCTTCATCCACAAAATGATCGAGGATGTGGCTGGTAAAGAGGGTTTGAAGTTCTTCCCCTATATCTTCACGCTGTTCATCTTCATCTTGGTTTCAAACTTTTTGGGCCTATTGCCGACATCCTTCACAACCACGTCTCACATCGCCGTAACGGCCATGCTGGCCATGGCAGTTTTCGTGGCAGTGACTGTTTTGGGCTTTTACAAAAATGGCATGAAGTTCTTGGGCCTATTCTGGGTGTCATCTGCCCCCCTTGCGTTGCGCCCGATTTTGGCCGTGATCGAGCTGATATCTTACTTCGTGCGCCCTGTTAGCCATTCTATCCGTCTTGCGGGTAACGTTATGGCCGGCCACGCGGTGATCAAGGTTTTTGCAGGGTTCGCTGGTGCATTGGGCGTATGGGCGGCACTGCCGATCCTGTCTATCACAGCTGTCTATGGGCTAGAGGTGCTGGTTGCCGGTATCCAAGCCTATGTTTTCACTATTCTAACGTGTGTGTATTTGAACGATGCTCTGCATCCAAGCCACTAACGTCTGAACACTTATCTTACGCATTCCATCAAAAGGAGAAATCATCATGGAAGGTAATATCGCAGAATTGGGTCAATACATTGGTGCAGGCTTGGCTTGTATTGGTATGGGCGGTGCTGGCATCGGTGTGGGTACTGTTGCAGGTAACTTCCTGGCTGGCGCATTGCGCAACCCATCTGCAGCTGCTGGTCAAACAGCAACATTGTTCATCGGCATCGCGTTTGCCGAAGCTTTGGGCATCTTCTCGTTCTTGGTAGCATTGCTACTGATGTTTGCTGTTTAAGCAAATCTACGAGCGCGCCGAGCAATCGGCGCAAACTGATATGCGCGTGGGGGTGACCTCACGCGTTTCCCCAATCGGAGAGCAAAATGGCTGATACATCCCATGGCGCAGCCCCCGGTGCAGAATCCGCACCAGGCATGCCACAGCTGGATTTTTCAACGTTCCCAAACCAGATTTTCTGGTTGGTGGTTACGCTGGTTATCCTGTATCTAATTCTAAGCCGCGTTGCATTGCCACGTATCGCAACAGTTTTGGCCGAACGCCAAGGCGCGATACAGCGCGATTTAGACAAGGCCGAGGAACTGAAACGCACCGCACAAGATGCCGAAGACGCCTATAACAAGGCTTTGGCTGATGCGCGTTCACAAGCATCTGAAATCGTAGCCGAAGCAAAGGCCGATATCCAAAAAGATTTGGATAAGGCAATTGCAAAAGCTGATGCAGAAATTGCGGCCAAGGCAGCAGAATCTGAAAAAGCAATCCAAGCGATCCGCGACAGCGCTGCCAAATCAGTGGCAGAGGTTGCACAGACAGCAACAGCAGATATCGTGAACGCGGTTATGCCAAATGCGGCTGATGCTAAATCGATCAAAGCCGCCGTTACTGCGCGTCTGAAAGGATAAGAAGATGAGAGTATTACTGACATCTACCTTGGCCCTTACAGCCAGCCCAGCATTGGCCGCTTCTGGCCCGTTCTTTTCGCTGAACAATACAGATTTTGTTGTTCTGATCTCATTCCTTTTGTTCATTGCTTTGCTGGTTTACCTAAAGGTACCCGGAAAATTGGGTGGCATGCTGGATGAGCGCGCTACTGGTATTCAAAATGATCTGGACGAGGCGCGCTCTTTGCGTGAAGAAGCTCAGAGCATTTTGGCCGAATACGAGCGCAAGCAAAAGGAAGTGCAGGAACAGGCTGATAAAATAGTCGCCTCTGCCAAAGACGAAGCCAAGGCCGCCGCTGCACAGGCAAAGGTTGACCTAAAATCATCTATCGCGCGTCGTCTTCAGGCGGCCGAAGATCAGATTGCATCTGCACAGGCATCCGCGATCAAAGAGGTTAAAGATTCAGCAGTGAATGTTGCGATCTTGGCCGCGCAAGATGTTATTGCATCAAACATGAAGGCCAAAGAGGCCGGCGATTTGATCAATGCCGCAATCGATGAAGTGGGCGAGAAGCTACACTAAGTCTTTTAGATACCGAAGTTATAACCCGCGGGCTACGGCTCGCGGGTTTTTTTATGTTGACTCATGATACCATTTGGTTTTATTTAAGTGATACCAATTAGTATCATGAGGGTCTAATGCAAGACAACATCGCAACATTCAAGGCCTTGGGCGATCCAACGCGTCAGCAAATATTGGGCCTATTGGCTCGCGAAGAGCTGACCATCGCAGAGGTCGCCAGCAAGTTTGATATGACTAGAGCAGGCGTAAAAAAACACATGATCTTGCTCGAACGGGGTAACCTGATTTCTGTCACCCCCCGCGGGCGTGAAAGGCTGAACCGCTTAAACCCCGAAGGTTTCAGGGCGATCACCGATTGGCTCGGATTTTTTGACAATTTCTGGGATGAAAAACTTAATGCACTGGCCAACGTAATAAAGGACGAAAACAAATGAGTACTTCTGATTTGATCAAAACAATTTACCTTCCCGTATCGCCAAAGGTGGCTTGGGCATATTTGACCGAGCCTGAAAAAATGGCCAAATGGTTACATGCGCCTAAAGAGGCGCTTAGGAAAGGCGAGGATTACGCCCTGTATGGGAATGAGTCTGGAGACAAGCTGTGCTGGGGGCGGGTTACAGAAATGACACCCCATACCTCGCTTGCCTATAGTTTCTCGGTAAAGCCTGCCCCTGATCTAGAGACCCATGTTTACTGGACGCTGGATGCAGCAAATGATGGAACATTGATCACATTGCGCCACACTGGGCTGGCCCCGAGCAATAATTTTGATCTATTGATGGGGTTAGACCGCGGTTGGGATGAACATTTCGCATCTCTGCGCGATGCGCTCTAGACCTACTTGGCGATCTCATTCTGGTAGCGCAGTTTTGCGGTCGTCTCGTTTTCTTCGGCACGTCTTGTCTCTACCATACAGGTTTCAACAAAGCTAAGGTGATCCACTACCGCTTGGCGCGCGGCCTTTGGGTCGTGTGCCTTTATGGCTGATAGAATGGCGCGGTGCTGGCCTAGAATTGTGCTTCGGGTCGCGCGACGCTCGAACATAATCTCGCGGTTATAGTAGATGCCGCGCTTCAAGACCTCGAACATAGAGCGCATCATATGAAGCATGAAAATATTGTGAGATGCTTCGATGATTGCCATGTGAAATTCGGCGTCTAATGCGGCATCCTGTGCGGCGCTGTTTGTACCATCCAGAGCCAGCATTTTTTCAAAGATAGCTTCGATCACCATGATGTCGGTGTGGGTACCCATAGTGGCGGCGCGTTCGGCAGCAATGGATTCCAGATCACGGCGAAATGCGATGTAGTCAAACAGCGCATCTTGATGGGTTGAAAACAACTCGATTAGGGGCTCTGAAAAGGCGCTGCCAAATATATCGCCAACAAAGATACCTGCGCTGGCCCGGCTTTCCAAAAGTCCTTTCTCTTGCAAATTGGAAATGGCTTCGCGCAAAGAGGGTCGCGATACCCCAAGGCGTTCGGATAGGTCGCGCTCGGAGGGTAGCCGTTCGCCTGGGCGTAAAATACCACGCAGGATCAAGCCCTCGATCTGGTCGATGACCGTATCGGCAATCCGCTCTTGTTCAATTTTCTGAAAGGGCATTCCAGTCTCCTTTGGTCAGATAATATGACCAAAGAGAGTCGTGGGCAAGAATGCATTGCGCGGGAAAGCCGCGCAATGCAGATTATTTTATTGGCGCGGTGTAATGATGATTTCTACACGGCGGTTGGCGGCGCGACCCTCGAATGTATCATTGGATGCTATTGGCATTTGCTCGCTGCGGCCATAGGCACGGATACGCTCAGATGACACGCCGTTGAAAATAAGCTCTGATTGAACGGCCTGTGCGCGGCGGGTCGAAAGGTTTTGATTATAGGCCGTAGAGCCTACATTGTCCGTATGACCAACCAAATCAATCACTGTATCTGGGTATTTGTTCAAGCTTTGCGATAGCTCGATCATCACGTTTTGTAGGCTAGGGCGTAATACGGTGCTGTCGGTATCAAAGGTGATATCCTCGGGCAATGTTACAACCAATTGCCCGCCAACGCGGTTGATTTCTACACCTGTACCATTCAGAGAGCTGCGCAGCTCTTCCTCTTGCTTGTCAAGCTCGTTGCCGATCAAGCCACCAATGGCGGCACCAGCAAGGGTGCGCTTGATTTTACCGTTGCTGTCGTCATCTGTAAGAATGCCAGAAATCAGCCCGATGCCTGCGCCAATGGCGGCGCCTTTCTGTGCTTTGTCTGGTTCTTCGGTACATGCAACCAGCGCAATGGCGCTGAGGGTTGCGATTGAAACTGTTTTTAATACTGTGGCCATTTTATGATCCTGTTTTATCTGCCTGCATCCATCACTTGGGTAAAATTGTTAAGTTTTCAACTCATAAACGCGTGAAATTGCCCAAAGCGCGGGTTTTTGCCATTTTTGGCGATAAAAGTGACTAATTCGTGACGGCCTCGTGCAAAAGTAACGCACGCTTCACCGGCAAGCCCCAATGGTATCCGCCCAATCCGCCACCCTTTCGCAGGGCTCGGTGGCAGGGAATCAACCAAGAAATTGGGTTTTTTCCGACGGCTGTTCCCACCGCACGCACGGCCCTTGGGTGGTCTATTGCGGCCGCGATATCGCTATAGGTCGTTACCTGACCCGAGGGGATGTTCAAGAGCGCCTCCCATACCTTGATCTGAAAGGGCGCGCCGATCAAATGTAATCGCGCGTTGGCATTTCCTAGCACGGCCTCTTGGTATGTGTTCAGCCCCTGTTGGTCTTGGATGAATGTGGCATCAGGCCAACGCGCGCAAATATCACGCAGGGCCTCGGCACGGCCACACTCAGCGCTAAAGGCGAGGCCGCAAATACCCTTGGCCGTGGCCGCGATCAACATTTCACCAAAAGGGCTGTCGTACCAAGCATATCTAATCTCTAGCCCCGCCCCCTTGCGGGCGTATTCACCGGGGCTCATGGCCTCCCATGTTAGGAACATATCGTGCAATCGCCCCGTGCCCGACAACCCGCTGGCATGGGCCGTTTCCAATGTGTTATGCGCATCTCGCAGCAGGGTTTTAGCCACATCTAGTGTGAGATATTGTTGGTATTTCTTGGGGCTAACGCCTGTCCATTTGGTGAAGACCCGCTGGAAATGGGTGGGGGATAGGCCGGCGGCCTCGGCCACCTGTGCTAGGCTGGGGTTTGTGGCGCGGTTGGCCTCGATGTAATCGAGTGCGCGCGCGACAATTCGATAGTGGTATGGATCATGTGTCATGGGGTCAGTTTTACACGGGGTGGGGTACGGAACCACCCGTTTCTTGCGCAAACACTACTTGGCAACGGGGGCGTTGCGTGTAAAAAGCGCCTATGCCCAAGCAACTCGACTATCATTCTATATCTGAGATTTTCCATCGGTTTCGCGAACACGAACCCGAGCCAAAAGGCGAGCTGGATCACGTGAATGCCTTTACCTTGGTGGTGGCGGTGGCCCTATCTGCACAGGCAACGGATATCGGTGTGAACAAGGCAACCAAGGAGCTTTTTAAAATCGCTGATACGCCAGAGAAAATGGTGGCCTTGGGGGTAGAGGGTATTACCGAGCATGTTAAAACCATTGGCCTGTTCCGTCAGAAGGCGAAAAACGTCTATCGCCTTAGCCAGATATTGGCGGATGAATACAACAGTATTGTGCCCTCGTCGCGCGCGGCCCTAGAGAGCCTGCCTGGTGTAGGGCGCAAGACGGCCAATGTGGTGCTGAATATGTGGTTCAAGCAACCCGCTCAGGCCGTTGATACCCATATCTATCGCTTTGGCAATCGCACGGGCGTTGCTAAGGGCAAGGACGTGGTGGCCGTAGAGCGTGCCATAGAGGATCATATCCCTGCAGAATACCAGCACCATGCCCATCACTGGATGATCCTGCACGGGCGCTATGTATGTAAAGCGCGCAAGCCCGTGTGCGCGAATTGTATAATCGAAGATCTCTGTCATTTTGAGGAAAAAACAAATGTCTAAAGCGTATCAAGTTGTTGGCATCGGAAATGCGATTGTCGATGTTCTGTCCTTCTGTTCAGAAGATTTTCTATCTGAGGCCGAAATCGACAAGGGCATTATGCAGCTGATAGATACCCAGCGCGCAACATCGCTATATGGCATGATGGGGGCAGGCACCGAAATGTCTGGTGGTTCAGGCGCCAACACAATCGCTGGTTTGGCCAATATGGGGGTGAAAACCGCATATGTGGGCAAGGTAAAGGATGATCAGCTGGGTGATATTTTCCACCATGATATGAACGCAACCGGTGCGGTATACAACACCCCGCGCGCGCCCAAAGAGGCGGCCGATGAGACGGGGCGGTGCATGGTTTTGGTTACACCTGATGGCGAGCGTTCCATGAACACCTATCTGGGGGTAACCGAGCATCTGGCCGCGGATGATATCGATCCACAGATGATGGCGGATGCGGATTGGCTGTACCTAGAGGGCTATCGTTTTGATGGGCCCGAAAGCCATGCGGCATTTGCCAAGGCCATTGGCGCCTGCAAGGCAGCTGGTGGCAAGGTGTCGGTGACCCTTTCTGACCCGTTCTGTGTGGATCGCCATCGTGATGCCTTTGCAAAACTTATCCGCGAAGACGTAGATCTGTTGTTTTGCAACGAGCACGAGATGGCAGCGATGTACCCTGCGGATACGCTAGATCAATCCATCGAAATCGCGGCAACACGTACAGAAACTGTGGCATGTACCGTAGGAGACAAAGGCGCGGTTATCGCACATCAGGGCAAGATTGTGCGCGTTGCTGCGACACCTGTGGATATCGTCGATGCAACCGGTGCGGGGGATTTGTTTGCCGCAGGCTTCCTGGCGGGGTTGGTGCAGGGGCAGGATATGGAAGGCTGTGGTAAAATGGGCTGCGCCGCAGCAGGGCATATCATTAGCAAGCTTGGCGCGCGCTCGGATCAAAACTTGGCCGAGATTGTTTCGATCTAATGCGGCTGGACAGGGCGCTGTACCCTGCCTAGGCTGTGGCCATGTGTGGTGCGCTGATAGCTGGGGAAATGACATGGGCCGAGATGATGGCCATTATGCGGGGCTTTCTAGGGCCTGCAATAAATGTGGATGATACCGCACCGCCAGCTGACACAGGTTATAATATCCGCCCAACCCAGCAATTGCCCATGGTCGCCTTGATCAATGATGCGTTGGTTCTATCGACCGCTCGGTGGTGGATGGTGCCAAATGGATATCAAAACGACTGGTCTGATTGGAAGCCTACGACCTTTAATGCCCGCATAGAAACCGCCCACAAGAAAAAGGTATTTGCACAGTCTTGGCGGCATCATCGCTGCGCCATTCCGGTGCAGGGGTATTATGAGTGGACAGGCCAAAGTGGGGCAAAACAGCCGTGGTTCATCGCCCCGAAATCGAACGAACCACAGTTCTATTTTGCCGGGCTTTATTCAACCCGCGGCGATGGGTTGCATAGCTGTACCGTGCTAACCCGTGCGGCACTGTCCGATATCGCCCACATCCATGCGCGCACCCCGGTTATGCTATCGGGCCAAGAGTTACAGCCATGGTTGCGCCGCGAGGCGCGGCAGGCTGGCGAGATTGCCAAACTCGGAATGGGATTTGAGCACCGCATGCGGTTTCATAAGGTACGCCCAATTAAATCGGCCGACGACGGGCCCGAGCTGATCGAGCCTTATGATCCACCAGAACAATTGGGATTTGCGCTTTAGTCGCCCAACATTTTGTGCACTTTGTCTAGATCAATCTCGCCCAGCGGCTCTTTGCGGCTGGGGTCTTGCCAATCGTAATTGAACAGTGCGAAATCGCGCTTGAAAATCTCATAGACCAAATGCATAGACAGATCGTCGAAATAATCTTCGACAGGATGGGCGCGCTTGGGGCCGTGGCCCTCGCTTTCGTTAAAGCGTGGCATGGTGTCGATATCCAAAGCATGTTTAGAATCCACATGCTTCATCACATCTTTCATGCCCTCCTTGAAATTTTCTGTGCTGACTATCGCATCATAACGCCCACCATTAACAACCAGCGTGGCGGCGTGACCCGACATGGCCGACCAGTGGATATCTGGATCCATGGGGCGGCGAAATCGAATGGTATCGCGTGCAAATAGCAAAAAACGGCGGAAAGACTTGATCTGGTCAAACTCGCCCTCCACCTCGATACCATATTGCGCCACCAGTTTGGGCACTAAATTACCGCGGTAATATTTTCCATTGCGCTGAATTCCGCAAATTTTATCGAAAAAGGACGACAAAATGCGGGTGTATGGATTGCGTACACAGGTGAAGGTATAGGTGTTATGATTGCGCACAGTTTCGCTAATGGCTGCGCGGTTATGCTCTTGGCTCCATTTCATGATACCTGTTTCGGCATCGTGGATATCCCCATCAAAATATGACCCGTGATCTGAGTAATACATAATTTGACCAATGGTCGAACAGGCGCATTTTGGCACCACGCGATATGCGACGCTTTTGGAATCTGTGACCCATGTCCCCGGGAAACCCATATTAGCACTCTTCAATAAATATTCAGTTATTCGCCTATTATGCCGTCTTTCATCACAAAGGACTAGCCCATAATCAAATGCACCAATATTGCAAAAAAAATGTAAAAGTTATTTTGTTTTTTGGATTTGAGATTTAGAACAGTGATAATCAACTGAGTGATCGAAATGGCGAATGTCGCATATATTATCCTGTGTCATCAAAATGCTGACAATGTCTGTAATTGGCTAGATGCCTATCTAGAGCAGGGGTGTTTTGCAGCGGTGCATTTTGACCGCAACGGCAGTGATTCCGAGTTCGCCAAGCTTCAGCGTCGTTTTGGAGAGAATCCCAATGTTATTTTGGTACCGCGCATAAAATGTGGCTGGGGCGAATGGTCTTTGGTACAGGCCAGCCTGAACGCCCTGAAAATGGCCGAGAAAGCCTTCCCAAAGGCGTCGCATTTTTATCTATTGTCTGGGGATTGCGCTCCGATCAAACCTGCAAATTATATCTCGGATTTCTTGGATCAGGACAGTAAAGATTACGTCGAGCACCATGATTTCGTAAACTCTGGCTGGATCAAAACCGGGATCGTTTTGGATCGGCTTCAGTACCGTCATTTTTTTAACGAGCGTAAATCAAAGCGGCTGTTTTATACATCACTAAGGCTACAGCGCCTGTTTGGGCTGGCGCGGCGCTTGCCGGCTGATTTGGATATGAAAATTGGGTCTCAATGGTGGTGCCTACGGCGCAAAACTGTAGAGAGTGTTCTAGATTACACCAAGAAAAACCCATCCGTTGTGCGGTTTTTCAAAACAACTTGGATTCCTGATGAATGCTTTTTTCAGACGCTGGTTGCAAACCTGATTCCCCAACAACAGCTGGTGAATAGCCCACCCACCTATCTGAAATTCTCGGATTACGGATTGCCGGTGACCTTTCATCAGGATCATTTTGATTATTTGGTTGGCCAAGATCGCCTGTTTGCGCGAAAGATCACCAATACCACTGATCGTCTTCGCGAAATGCTAACGGATTATTATCGAGATCCGAACGCCGACGTTTCGCTGAACAGCAACGGGGATACCGTTTATAATTTCTTGGTGCAGAGCGGACGCAACGGAAATCGCTTTGCGCGCCGATTCTGGGAAAACGGACAAACCGTGGGCCGCGAGAAGAAACTGTCGATCATTTTGTGCAAGGATTGGCACCATGGCCAACGGGTCTTGCAGCAAATCCTAGATCACACAAATGCCAAGGGGTTTCAGTATCTGTTTAATGACGGTGGCCTGCAATTGCCTGATCTGGGCGGCATTGAGCAAAGCGTTGAAAAACGTTCTCGCCATCGCCGCGCCGTGATGCGCCTGTTGTTTGAAGATAGCACCGTTGATCATCTGTTTATCTGCATTGATCCCTCTTCAAAATTCATTGTGGATGATTTCTATTCGGATGAATGCACAGTGCGCACATTGCATGTTTCGATCCCGTTCTCGGATGAATTCTGCAAAGGACACGCCCAGCGCACGGGGGTCTTGGCCGATCCTGATGCGCCAGATGCTGGGATGATCTGCCAGGCGGTAAAAATGACATTGACCAAAGATGTGGCCGATATCCATGCGGCCCACTATTCTCATTTCTACGAGATCAGCCACAACAAGCCCTACGAGGAAAACCAACAAATGCTGGCAGGTTTTCTAGAACGAAACACAGGAGTTTCAGATAAGATCCTGCAATCTCTCGAGTATTCAAAACAGGAGGCGTAAATGGCCTATACCTACGACGATCAGAATATATTTGCGAAAATATTGCGCGGGGAAATCCCCAATACCACGGTATTGGAAACGGATCACAGCCTAGCATTTCGTGATGTTACACCGCAAAAACCCGAACATATTCTGGTGATCCCTAAGGGGGCATATGTTTGCTATGATCATTTTATTGCCACCGCCAGTGATGCCGAAATTCTGGATTACACGCGCACGATTGCACAGGTTTGCCAAAACATAGGCGTTACGCCAGATACGGGGGCGGGGTATCGTCTTTGCTCCAATAGCGGTGAACATGGGCTGCAGGAAGTGCCGCATTTGCATTTTCATATTTTGGCGGGCGCTTCAGCGGGGCGCATGGTTGCATCTTAGTCATTGCGAGGACTGATGTGCCGCGCTAAAAATACCTATGAACGCTAGGGGAAATCATGACTAAACAGCCAAAACAAGTGGTAAACGTTACCAAAAATCGCATCGCCTGTGATGGCGGTATTGGCGGACACCCACGGGTTTGGCTGCAAATTGCGGCGGGTGAAACCAGCGTTGAATGCCCTTATTGTGATTGCAAATTCATCCTCGAAGACAGCGCCACCGCACAATAACCAATTGTTGCCCCGTACCTGAATAGACCAGTGCCTCGATCAGGCCATCGGTTCGGATTGGCGCATCGTGTTCTAAATTGGCTGTAAGTTTTAGATGGGCTGTGTTTTGGGCAAAAAGAGGTGTTGCACAAAATATGGTGCAGACGATGGCGTAAAAGGTCTTTATGGTCGGCCTAAATATCCAGAATTTACAAAGGTGAGAATATGTCCGAGAATTCGATTGGCAGGGGCCACCACATTCACTTGATCGATGGCTCTGGATTTATTTTTCGTGCCTATCACGCTCTACCGCCGCTAACGCGTAAATCTGATGGTCTACCCGTAGGGGCGGTCAGCGGGTTTTGCAATATGCTGTACAAGATGGTCGAGGATCAAAAAGGATCCGACGCGCCAACGCATTTGGTTGTGGTTTTTGATGCCAAGGGTAAGACCTTCCGCTCGGATATCTACCCAGAATATAAGGCCAATCGCCCACCAGCGCCCGAGGATCTGGTGCCACAGTTCCCGTTGACACGTGATGCAACCCGCGCCTTTGGTCTGGCCCAGATCGAAAAGACGGGGTTTGAGGCCGATGACATCATCGCAACCCTTGCGGTACAGGCCCGCGATGCCGGCGCGCGCGTAACAATCGTGTCCTCGGATAAGGACTTGATGCAATTGGTTGGTGATGGTGTCGAAATGTATGACGCCATGAAAAACAAACGCATCGGCCGCGAGCAGGTCGAGGAAAAATTCGGCGTTGGCCCAGAGCGGGTGATCGATGTGCAATCCCTTGCGGGGGACAGTGTCGATAACGTGCCCGGCGCACCGGGTATCGGGATTAAAACGGCGGCTCTTTTGATCAACGACTACGGAGATCTAGACAGCTTGCTTAGCCGAGCCGAGGAGATAAAACAGCCCAAGCGCCGCCAAACGCTGATTGAAAAGGCCGATCAAATCCGCATCAGCCGTGATCTGGTAACCCTAAAACAGGATACACCGCTAGAGTTTGATTTCTCAGATTACGAGGTAAAGGCCCCAGATGCGGATACTGTGCTGAAATTCCTGACTGAAATGGAATTTCGCACTATGTCAGCGCGGATTGCCAGTAAGCTGGGCGTCGATGCACCTGCAATACCTGATGCGCCCTCTGCTGTTGTCGCAGCGGGCGCGATGCCAGATGTGCCCTTTGATCCAGATAAATATGAATGTGTACGCGATCTGGGTGCGTTGAAATCTTGGGTCGATAAAATCTACGCCCGCGGCTATGTGGCATTTGATACCGAAACCACTGGTCTGAATGAAATGGTTGTGGATTTGGTCGGTATCTGCCTGTCAGTTGAGCCAGGCGAGGCCTGTTATATTCCACTAACACACAAAGATGGCGAGGGCGATTTATTCGGTGGTGATAATCTGGCCGAGGGGCAGATCCCGCTAGAACAGGCCTTGGAAATATTACGCCCTGTTTTACAAGATCCATCCATCATGAAAATCGGCCAGAACATCAAATATGATACCAAGATTATGGCACGTTATGATGTGGCAATCGCGCCCGTGGATGACACAATGCTATTGTCTTATGCCCAACATGGCGGATTGCACAATCATGGCATGGATGCATTGGCCGAACGATATTTGGATCACAAGCCGATCAGCATCAAAACCCTGCTGGGCACTGGTAAATCTGCTATTACCTTTGATCGTGTGCCCATTGTCGATGCGGTGAAATATGCCGCTGAGGATGCGGATATCACCCTGCGCCTGTGGCAAAAATTCAAGCCACAGCTGCACGCGGCCGGCGTTACCCAAGTATATGAAACGTTAGAGCGTCCGTTGATCCCAGTTTTGGCTAACATGGAAATGAATGGCATCAAGGTGGATCGCGATCACCTGTCGCGCATGTCGAATAATTTCGCCCAAAAAATGGCAGGGTTGGAAACAGAAATCCACGAGTTGGCCGGTCAAGAGTTTAATGTCGGATCCCCTAAACAGCTAGGTGAAATCTTGTTTGACAAGCTGGAATTGCCCGGTGGGAAAAAGGGTAAAACCGGCGCCTATTCCACGGGTGTGGACATTCTGGAGGATCTGGCCGCCGAGGGCAATGATTTGCCCGCTCGTGTGCTGGATTGGCGCCAAATGTCCAAACTTAAAAGCACCTACACCGATGCGTTGCAAACACATATCAATCCAGACACAGGGCGGGTGCACACCTCTTATGTGATATCTGGGGCATCCACTGGCCGTCTGGCCTCTACGGATCCAAATCTTCAAAATATCCCTGTGCGCTCTGATGCGGGGCGCCAAATCCGCGAGGCCTTTGTGGCCGATGCGGGGAATGTTTTATTATCACTGGATTACAGCCAAATTGAGCTACGCATTCTAGCACATATCGCTGAAATTGACGCCCTAAAGCAGGCCTTTTATGAGGGCCAAGATATCCACGCCCTTACCGCCAGCCAAATGTTTGACGTGCCAATCGAGGGGATGGATCCGATGATCCGCCGCCAAGCCAAGGCGATTAACTTTGGGGTGATTTATGGCATCAGCGGCTTTGGCCTTGCGCGGAATCTGCGCATTCCACGAAAAGAGGCACAGAGCTTTATCGACACCTATTTCGAGCGGTTCCCCGGTATCCGTACCTATATGGATAAAACAGTGGAATTTGCCAAACAGCACAAATACGTAGAAACCCTGTTTGGGCGTAAAATCCACACGGCGAATATCGATGCCAAAGGCCCGCAGGCGGGCTTCTCCAAACGGGCCGCCATTAATGCCCCAATTCAGGGCACTGCGGCCGATGTTATACGGCGCGCAATGGTGCGCATGCCTGCGGCAATTGCGCATTTGCCCGCGAAAATGTTATTGCAAGTCCATGATGAATTGATATTCGAGGTGCCCAAAGAAGCCGTAGCAGAAACCACCGAGGTGGTGCGTGGGGTCATGGAAAATGCCTGTGAACCTGTGGTGAAACTGGATGTGCCCTTGGTGGTTGATGCGGGTACTGGGGCCAATTGGGCCGAGGCACATTAGGGATAGACATGAAAATAGCAGTTGTGATGACCGGTGGCACCATTGGCAAAAGATACAACCCAAAAACAGGAATGGTAGAGTGTCAGGGAAACCAATTGGATAAATTGCTGGATGGGATTTACCAAGAACATTTGACCCTGACTGGCATAGATGTTTTTGCTAAAGATTCTTTGACCTTTGATGACCGGGATCGCGCAAAAATCGCCGAGGCAGTAGAACAGGCGCAGGCCGGTCACGATGGTGTTCTGGTGCTCCACGGTACCGATACGCTTCAGCACACATCGGACGCTGTTGCCCAGATGATACCCAATCCCACCTGTCCGATTGTGTTTACTGGCGCCATGGTGCCTTTGGCCTGTGCAGGGAGCGATGGGGTGCAAAATATTGCCCAATCTTTGGTCAGCTTTGGCATGCTGGGCGCCGGTGTTCATTGTGTTTTCCACAACCGCACCTTCCCTGCGGGGCATTTTCGAAAATGCAAAGAGACCATGACATTCATCCCCAAGTAACCCTGTAACCAGCATGGCGATAGCGCCGCGCAAACCCAAGGACAGCACATGACACATTTAGGATTGATCGGCGTTGGCGTAATGGGGGCATCTTTTGCCCAGAATTTAGCCGAAAATGGGCATGCAGTTTCACTGTTAGATCGAGATATATCCAAGGCTCAGGCGGTGGCCGATGCTGGGGCTGATCTAGCGGGTGATTTGATTGTTTGTGAAGATGCGCAGGCCTTGATCAACAGCCTGCCTCAGCCGCGTTCGATTCTGGTATTGGTCCCCGCAGGTGGGCCTTTGGATACGGTGATTGATATGTTGATACCCTTGCTTAGCCAGGGGGATTTAATCGCGGATTTGGGTAATTCAAATTATCTAAAAACCCAAGAGCGCGTCGCACGGGTAGAGGCCGCGGGCCTGCAATTTTTGGGCATGGGAATTTCTGGTGGCGCAAAGGGCGCGCGCATAGGCCCATCAATCATGGCTGGCGGGTCAAAAGACAGCTGGGCGCGCGTGCAGGGCCCCTTGCGCGATGCATCTGCTAAATTTGAGGGTGAGGCCTGTTGTAATTGGTTCGGCCCCGGCGGCTCTGGCCATTTTATCAAGATGATCCACAACGGCATCGAATACGCCGATATGCAACAGATCGCAGAAACCTATGGCATCATGCGCGATGGGCTGGGCATGGATGCCACAGAAATTGCTGCGGTGTTTAAATCTTGGATGAAGGGCCCCTTGAATTCCTATTTGATTGAAATTGCCGCCGAGGTGGCGGCGGCCATTGATCCCAAAACCAGTCAGCCGATTTTGGATTTGATCTTGGATAAGGCCGGCCAAAAGGGTACGGGCCGCTGGTCGGTGATCGAGGCCCTGCACCTTGGCGCACCCGCCAGCCTGATGATGGCAGCGGTAGAGGCGCGCAATATTTCTGCCAACAAAGAGGGGCGCACAGAAATGCAGGCGGCCTTTGGTGCATCGCCCGTGGCAATGGGTGCGGCCCTAGGGTCGCGCCAAGAGGCGATTGATATTTTGGAAAATGCCATGATCGCCGCTAAGGTTTGCGCCTATGTCCAAGGGTTCGAGGTGCTAAAGCGCGCCTCTGATGCATTTAGCTGGGATTTGGATTTGGCCGCGATTGCGCGGGTCTGGCGGGCAGGGTGCATCATTCGTTCGGTTTTCTTGGATGAAATCTCGGGTGTATTTGATGCGGGTGGCCATTCCAATCTGGCATTGGCCCCCATTTTCCGTGATCGCCTAATGGCTACGACCCCAGATTTGCAAAGGCTGGTTGGGGCAGGGGTTATGCATGGTCAACAGGTGCCGGCCCTGTTTGCCGCCCTTGGGTACCATAATATGCGCCGCACCGGAAATTCGACGGCCAATATGATTCAAGGTCTGCGGGATTACTTTGGCGCCCATACCTTCGAGCGCATTGATGATCTGGGGCAGGCGGTAAACGGGCCATGGCATAACACCTCTAAATAACAAAGGCCCGCAGGGGAGGACTGCGGACCTTTGAATAAGGAGCTATTGCTTACATTTCTGACACTAGGATATCTGCTGGGTCGACACAGTGCATTTTGTCACTGCTACGCCAATTTGATCGCGGGAATGCCTAGGCGATATCGCCACTCTTGCAAATCGGGAAAAACTGCCCCGCCGACCATAGGCCAAACCAGTCTTCGCCGTCTTGGTGATGGTGTACCCCAAGATCAACCAATCGATAAAAGCTCTTGCGATCAATCAGGGCCTCTAGATTGCTGCGGATCAATACATAGGGCGATGGGGTGTCTGTACCTGGATCAAGACTGACGCGAATAGGGTTCTGATCCCCAGCGGTGCAGTGATCACCGACATGGGTCTCAAAGCTGATGGTCTGCTCCTGACCCTGCCCCTTGACGGTAAAATCAGTCGCCACAAAGGGTGCATCATCTACTGTGATGCCTATTTTCTCCACAGGTGTTACCAGAAAATATTTATCGCCATCTTTACGCAAAATAGATGAGAATAAACGAACCAGCGGTTTGCGGCCAATGGGGCTGCCTAGGTAATACCACGTGCCGTCCCGTGCGATGCGCATATCCAGATCGCCACAAAAGGGGGGATTCCACAGGTGAACGGGGGGTGCACCTTTTGATTTGCTCTTCTTAAGTGCGCTCTCAATACCCTGCATATCGGGCAGTGCGGGTTTTTTAACCGATGGCGGATTTGTCATTTGTCTTCTCTGCTCAAAATGCGTTTAATGGTGGCATTAGTTTAGGTTCCTTAAGAGGATTTGTCATGAGCAGAAAATTAGCACTAGAAATAGATGCATTGGGCGAAAAATTGACCAAGGCAAAAGCCATGATCGCAACCCGTGTTATCGGGCAGGACCGCGTGGTAGAGCTGACAATGATTTCTCTGTTAAGTGGCGGACATGGATTGCTGGTTGGTGCACCCGGTTTGGCGAAAACGCGGCTGGTGGAAACCTTGGGCGTGGTGATGGGGCTGGAAACTGGGCGGGTTCAGTTCACGCCTGATTTGATGCCTGCGGATATCCTCGGCTCCGAAGTTCTAGAAACAGCCAAGGACGGATCGCGCGATTTCAGATTTGTGAAAGGCCCTGTTTTCAACCAATTGCTGATGGCCGACGAAATAAACCGCGCCAGCCCCCGCACCCAATCTGCGCTGTTACAGGCGATGCAAGAGCACCGCGTGACCATTGCTGGTGCTGATCATGATCTCCCTGCGCCCTTCCATGTGTTGGCAACCCAGAACCCCATTGAGCAAGAGGGGACCTATCCCCTGCCAGAGGCCCAATTAGATCGTTTTTTGTTGCAGATCAATGTAGGCATGCCTGACCGAGATACCGAAAAAGAGATTTTGGCGGCCACAACGGGGCTGGATGATGTGGTGGCCCGCGAGGTGCTGAACAGCGAGGAGCTGATGGATGCACAGGATGTCGTGCGTAAAATGCCGGTAGGCGATGCGGTGGTCGAGGCGATTTTGGATTTGGTGCGCGCTGCGCGCCCAGATGATCCCTCTGCGCCAGAGAACATCCGCGAGATGGTCAGTTGGGGCCCCGGACCGCGCGCTGCTCAGGCATTGATGTTGGCCTGCCGTGCCCGTGCCTTGGTACAAGGGAATCTAGCCCCATCTTTGGATGATGTTGTGGCCTTGGCCGAGCCTGTCTTGGTGCACCGAATGGCGCTGGGCTTTGGCGCGCGCGCACAGGGTATTGATCTTACCGAGATTATCCGTGATCTGGCACAATCGATTGTTGGAACCGAGGCAGCCGCTTGAGCGAAACCGCCCAAATAACGCCGCGCGCCCTTAGAAACCGCTCGGAGCAGGCCGCATCCGCGATGCCTGCCTTGATTGCACGCGCACGGCATCTGGCGGCCACTCTGAACCTTGGGGTGCATGGGCGTAGGCGCTCTGGCCAGGGCGAGGAGTTTTGGCAATACCGCCCCGCAGGCAATACAGACAGCTTACGGGATATAGATTGGCGCCGCTCGGCGCGTGGGGATGCGTATTTCGTACGTCAAACCGAATGGCACAGCGCACAAGCGGTGCATTTCTGGATCGACAGTGGTGCCTCTATGCGTTTCTCGGATGGAAACCCTGCCACATCAAAACTCCAACGCGCGCAGGTTTTGGCCTTGGCTGTTGCGATGTTGTTGTCAAAGGCTGGCGAGCGTTTTGCGGTGCTAGAGGATGCGGGGCCACCAAAAACCGGAGAGACGCAGATCGCCCATATGGCGATGTCGCTAAGCTCTGCTCAGGCGCTAGATGAATACCAATTGCCCCCGCCAAAGCCCCTAAAGCAGGGCAGTCGCGCGGTTTTTCTCTCAGACTTTTTAGGGGACTGGGATGAAACGATTACTGCGGTATCCAAAATTGCCGATCAGGATGTTCAAGGGGTTCTGTGCCAAGTACTGGATCCCTACGAGGTGGCCTTTCCCTATCAGGGCCGTACTATTTTCGAGAGCGTAAAGGGGGGCCTGTCTTTTGAATCGCGCCGGGCAGATGCCCTTCGTCTGGAATACCTAGATCGATTGGAACAGCGCACAGATGCGCTGAAGAACTTGGCGCGCGCAACAGGGTGGCGCTATTCTCAACATCAAACTGACAGCTCTGCGCAATCTGGTTTGTTGTGGTTATATTCAGCGCTAGAGTGGGCCGCATAATGTTTGGGATCGCGAATATTGGTTTCTTGAATCCGCTTCTTCTTTGGGCGCTGGCGGTTTTGCCGGTTTTATATTGGCTGTTGCGGGCCACACCCCCTGCGCCGATTGTGCGTAAATTCCCTGCTGTTGTTTTATTGCTTGGGCTGTTGGACAAAGAGAATACACCGGATCGCACGCCATGGTGGTTGTTGCTAATACGCCTCGTTGCCGTTGCGGCAGTAATTCTGGCCTTTGCGGGCCCTGTTCTGAACCCACAGGCACGTAGTCAGGGTGATGGGCCGATGGTAATCGCCATGGATGCCACATGGGCCAGCGCCCAAGATTGGCAGGCGCGCCTGAACATGGCCGAAGATTTGGTTCGCCAAGCCCAGCAAGATGACCGCCCCGTGGCATTGATAAAGCTAACGGATACCCCTACCGAAAAATTGCTATTTCAAAGCGGTGCCGATCTGACGCAAAGCCTGCATAACCTTCTACCAAACGCATGGGCGCCTGATTACCAATCTTGGGCAACAGCGCTGAGGGAGGTGGATATTCAACAGCTTTTTTGGATTTCAGATGGATTGGCCCATGCCGATCGAGCGCTGTTTCAAGAGGGGTTGGATACAGAAATTACGGTGATACAGGGCAATCAGCCAGTTTTGGGGCTGGGGCCGCTGGCCTTTGTGGACGGCACGATGGAGGCGGTAGTTTACCGCCCCTTTGAGGCCGATCCTTTTCAGGCTTCGATCGATTTACTTGGCCCTGATCCCACGGGTATAACGCGGGTGTTGGCCAGTCAGGATGTTGAGATTTTAGAGGCGCAAACGGATGTAAATTTCGAACTGCCGACCGAGTTGCGCAATCGAGTATCCCATGCGCGCCTACGCGGGGTTCGCTCTGCGGGGGCGGTTGTCCTGACCGATGAAACATTGCGCAGCCGCAAGGTGGCCCTGCTGGCGGGACAGCAAAGCCAAGAGGCTGGTGATCTACTGGCCAGCCTGCACTACGTGCGCAAGGCGCTGGAAAACAGCGCAACATTGATTGAAACAGATCTGCGCAACGCATTGTTGGCTACGCCAGATATTTTGATTTTTGCAGATATAGGCCGCTTGTCCGAGGCCGAAACGGAGGCGGTTTCTAGCTGGGTGAAAGAAGGCGGGCTGTTGGTGCGCTTTGCTGGGCCGCGCTTGATTTCCAGCGGCTTAGGCCAGCGAAAAAACGACCCGTTATTGCCTGTGCGTCTGCGCGCCGGTGGGCGTGATGTGGGGGGAGCGATGTCTTGGGGGGCGCCCAAGCAGCTGCGTGAATTCGCCGATGGCACCCCGTTTTATGGGCTAGAAATCCCCGAAGAAGTTTTGGTAAAGGCGCAGGTTATCGCCCAGCCAGACCCCGATCTATCAGACAAGGTTCTGGCCAGCCTTCAGGATGGAACCCCCTTGATCACTGCCTCGGATTTGGGCGATGGGCGGGTGATCCTGTTCCACGTTACGGCCAATGCTGAATGGTCTAGCCTGCCGCTGTCTGGTCTTTTCGTAAAGATGCTAGAGCGCCTATCGGTGGTTACCCGCCGCAGTAACAACACCAGCGAGCAACTGCAGGGGGTGGTCTGGAAACCTCTGCGCGTGTTGGATGGATTTGGCGAAATAACTGATGCCGATAATATCGCCGGGGTCGAGGGCGCATTGCTGGCCAGCGCCCCCCTTAGCGCCACACAGCCCCCCGGTATTTACGGTGTGAAGGATCGCCGCGTGGCGCTGAATGTCATAGACGCAGATACCCCGCCCCAAGCCATGAGCTGGAAGAGCGGTACGCGGATTTCCCCGCTAGAGCGTTCAAACGAGCGAGAGCTGAAATCGATTATCCTGATCGCGGCGCTTCTGTTACTGGTGGCGGATATATTGGGAACGATGCTGGCCTCTGGTCGTGGATTGGCCAAGGCCGCGGTCGTGCTGATGCTGGGTGCGGGTATGATTGATCCCGCTCAGGCGCAGGATGACGACGCCGCATCTATTCTGGCGGCAAACAATACCGTGCTGGCCTATGTGATTACCGGGGATGCCCGTGTGGATGAAACATCAATGGCGGGTCTGCGCGGCCTATCGGCAGAGCTGACACGGCGCACCGCCATTGAGCCGATCCCCCCTGTTGGTGTCGATTTGGATCAGGACGATTTATCGCTGTTCCCCTTCTTGTATTGGCCGATGTCCGAGGGCCACGCATTATTATCTGATGACGCGGTGTCCAAGGTTAACCAATTTTTGCGATCTGGCGGGATGATCCTGTTTGATACCCGCGATGCGCAGATCGCCTCGCTGAGCGGGGGCGGCACCAAGTTGGGCCGTCGTCTTCAGCAGATAGCCCAACGGCTTGATATTCCCCCGCTAGAGGTGATTGCCGATGATCATGTGCTTACCCGCAGCTTCTATCTGATGCAGAGTTTCCCTGGCCGCTATGCCAATGCGCCCCTGTGGGTAGAGGCCACATCAGATGCACAACAGAAAACCGAGGGCATGCCGTTTCGCAACCTGAACGATGGGGTGACGCCTGTGCTGATCGGGGGCAACGATTGGGCCGCCGCATGGGCTATAGATGAGCGCGGGCGATATATGTTCCCTGTGGGGCGCGGGGCGAATGGCGACCTTCAGCGCGAATATGCCCAGCGATTTGGGGTGAACCTGCTGATGTATGCGATGACTGGAAATTACAAGAGCGATCAGGTTCATATTCCTGCGTTGCTGAATCGATTGGGGCAGTAATGGGATTTTCGTTTTCATTTGAACCTTTGATTCCATGGCCCTGGGTTTGGGCCCTGGCGGCCCTATTTGCGCTGGTGGTCTGTATCGGGGCCCTAAGAGGCGTAAAGGGTTGGCCGCTACGGATACTATCTGCGGCGTTCATTCTGTTGGCCCTGCTTACCCCGATGACAAACCAAGAGGATCGAGACCCGCTAAGCAACATCATTTTTGTAGTAGCGGATAAAACTGCCAGTCAGTCTGTTTCGGATCGTCCGGCACAGATCGAGGCCGCACTGGCGCGCCTTGCCCAAGAGATCGGCACCCTCGATGGGTTTGAAATCCGAGAGGTTGTGGTTGAGAATGATCTCAGTGCTCGTGATGATGGCTCGTTTGTTTTAGGGGCGCTTAGCAAGGCGGCTGCCGAGGTGGCGCAGGCGCGAATTGGGGGCGCGATAATCATAACCGATGGGCGCATTCATGATGCGGATGTTTTGGGTGAATTTCCCGCGCCTGTTCATGTGCTGCGCACGGGGCGCGCGGCAGATTGGGATAAACGATTGGTGCTGATCAACGCGCCCAGCTTTGCCATTGTGGACGAAGAAATCAAACTTCGATTGCGCATTGACGAGCAGGGTGCTGTGCCCAGTACACAGCGCGGCGAGGCGGTTCTGTCCATTGACATCGATGGCGAGAATTATGGCACATTCCCGCTACCCACCAACCGAGAGCTGGAATTGCCGATCAAGCTGGCGCATGGCGGGGTAAATGTGATCCAATTCAACGTACATCCCGAAGAGGGCGAGGTGACCCACCGCAACAATTCCGCGGTACTCTCCATCAATGGCGTGCGAGATCGTTTACGGGTGCTATTGGTATCGGGTGAACCCCATAGCGGAGAACGCACATGGCGCAATCTATTGAAATCCGACAGCGCCGTGGATTTGGTGCATTTCACCATTCTACGCCCACCCGAAAAACTAGATGGCGTGCCGGTTAGCGAGCTGTCGTTGATTGCCTTCCCAGTGCGACAATTGTTTCTGGAAAAAATCGAAGAGTTCGATTTGATTATTTTTGATCGCTATAAGCGGCGGGGCATGTTGTCGGCACAATATCTGCGCAACGTGGTGCAGTATGTGAAAAACGGTGGTGCAGTTTTGGTAGCATCTGGCGAGAGCTTCGCCGGAGCAGAAAGTTTGTTCCGTACCGATTTGGCCGAGATTATCCCCGCACGCCCAACGGCACGGGTGATTGAACGGGGCTTCCATCCGATGATCAGTTCATTGGGGCAACGCCACCCCGTAACCCAAGATTTAGAACGCTTTGCTCCGCCAAAAATTACAGATGATGATACCCCCAGCTGGGGCCGCTGGTTTCGCCTGATCGAGGCAGAGCCGCTACGCGGAGATGTGGTGATGACAGGTGCTGAGGGCAAGCCGTTATTACTGCTTGATCGTATCGAAGAAGGACGGGTCGCACTTTTGTTGTCTGATCACGCATGGCTGTGGTCGCGCGGATTCGAGGGCGGCGGCCCGCAACTAGAGCTGTTACGCCGATTGGCACATTGGGCAATGAAGGAACCAGACCTAGAAGAAGAGCGCCTGTCAGCCCGCAGTGACGGCAATCAGATAACAATTACCCGCAGGTCTGTTTTGGACAGCCCGCGTGACCTTCAGGTTCAAAACCCGGATGGCTCGTTGCGCGCCTTAGAGATGCAAGAACATAGCCCAGGGCAATGGATTGCGCAATTCGAGGGTACGGAAAATGGTCTCTATCGGTTGTATGATGGGGATCAAGAGGCGGTAATTGCCCTTGGGCCAACCTTGCCGCGGGAATTTGAACAAACGCTGGCGGATGGTGTCATGCTAAAACCATTGCGTCGGGTAACTGGTGGCGGGGAGATTGGCCTAGAAGAGGTTCCATCCCCCGATTTGCGCATCGTGCGCGCGGGGCGTGTTGCTGCGGGTGAACAGTGGTTGGGGCTGGTGGATCGCCAATCTTATGTAACCTTGGCCGTGCGTCAGGCACCGGTTTTCCCTGCATGGTTCTATTTAATCATGGCCGCAGGATTTGCGATTTTAGGCTGGTGGATCGAGGGACGACGCAGGAATTTGAGCACATCATAGGGAATTGGCAATAAAGAACTTGATTTATCAATTGGTAAAGTTATTTTACCAATTGATAAATCGCACCGGAGTCCCCAATGGAAATGCCAATTCCCGATCAGGCCGTTTTGGATAACAAAACCAAAATCGTCGCCCTGTTGAAAGAGGTGCTGCCCCCGCATGCGGTGATCCACCATATTAGCGAAACCCGAGCCTATGAATGTGATGCACTAACCGCCTATCGCTGCCCTCCCATGATTGCGGTGCTGCCCGAAACCACCCAGCAGGTTTCGGATGTTCTGAAAATTTGCCACGCGCATAATGTGCCTGTGGTTCCGCGCGGATCTGGCACATCGCTGGCGGGGGGGGCGTTGCCCACCGCGGATTCAGTGGTTCTGGGGGTGGCGAAACTGAACGATGTCTTGGAGACCGACTATAAAAATCGATTTGTGCGTGTACAGTCTGGGCGTACCAATCTGTCTGTTACTGGTGCGGTCCAGGAACAGGGCTTTTTCTATGCGCCAGACCCAAGCAGCCAATTGGCCTGTGCGATTGCAGGTAATATCGGCATGAACTCTGGTGGGGCGCATTGCTTGAAATACGGGGTCACCACTAACAATCTTCTGGGGGTAACCATTGTGATGATGGACGGCGAGGTCGTTGAAATTGGTGGGCCTTATATGGATGCCAATGGGTTGGATCTTCTGGGGGTGATCTGTGGATCCGAGGGTCAGTTGGGCGTGGTGACCGAGGCAACTCTTCGAATTCTACACAAACCTGTTTCCGCGCGCCCTGTTTTGGTTGCCTTTGACGAAAACGAGGTGGCTGGGGCCTGTGTTGCCGAAATCATCAGGGCAGGGGTTCTGCCCGTTGCCATTGAATTTATGGATCGGCTTTGTATCGAAACCAGCGAAAATTTCTCTGATGCGGGCTATCCTGATGCGAATGCATTGCTGATTATCGAGGTTGAGGGCGCAGAGGTAGAAATAGAAGAGCAGCTGGAAAAAATCATCAACATCGCCCAGAGGCATAATCCAATTGAAATTCGACAGAGCAAATCCGAAGAAGAAAGCGCGAAAATCTGGCTAGGGCGTAAATCTGCCTTTGGCGCGATTGGTCAGATCAGTGACTACATGTGCCTTGATGGCACAATTCCGGTATCCAAGCTACCTTATGTCCTGCGCCGCACCGCAGAACTATCCGAGGAATACGGCCTGCGGGTGGGGAATGTATTCCATGCTGGTGATGGCAATATGCATCCGCTGATTTTGTTTGACGCAAACAAAAAGGGCGATCTGGAACGCTGTGAGGCCATGGGGGCCGAAATCTTGCGTCTCTGTGTCGAGGTGGGTGGATGTCTGACGGGCGAACATGGCGTCGGAGTCGAGAAGCGCAACCTGATGTTTGATCAATATAGCCAAGAAGATATCGAGGCCCAGCTTTGGGTCAAGGATGTGTTTGATCCCAAATGGCTGTTAAATGCGGCCAAGGTTTTCCCGCTTGCCGCCACACAAACAAGGCGCGCGCGATGACCCCTGCAACTGTTCGCGAGCTTTCTGATACGATCGCTTCGGCCAATGGGCCGTTGCGGATTTTGGGTGGCGGCACGCGCCAAGCTCTTGGCGAATGTTGCTTGGGGGCACCTCTTGGTACTGCAAATCTGTCTGGAATAACCCTCTATGAACCTGAGGCCCTAACGCTGGTGGCACAAGCAGGCACGCCGATGGCTGAATTGCAGGCTGTTCTGCGTTCTGAAAACCAGCAATTTGCCTTTGAGCCAATGGATCATCGTCAGATATTGGGATCCGGTGGGAACCCAACCTTGGGCGGGGTGGTTGCCTGTAATGTATCGGGGCCACGGCGGCTGTCTGCGGGGGCCTGCCGAGACAGCCTGCTGGGTGTATCGCTGGTGGATGGGCGTGGCAATATCATCAAGAACGGCGGCAGGGTGATGAAAAACGTAACCGGCTATGACTTGGTAAAGCTGATGGCGGGCAGCTATGGCACTCTGGGTGTATTAACAGAGCTGTCGTTTCGCGTGTTGCCGATTCCAGAAGCCAGCGCAACCCTGTGCCTGCATCAGCTCTCTGTGGGTCAGGCCTCGGCTGTGATGGCCCGCGCAATTGGGTCGGCCAATGAAATTTCTGGTGCCACCTATTTCGATCATACTGTGCATTTGCGAATCGAGGGCCTCGAGGCATCGGTGGCCCATCGCCTCGGCGTCTTGAAGGATTTATTCCACGAGCACGAGATCAGTGTCGAGACTGCGCCTGATGCACATGCTGAAATCTGGCGGGGAATCCGCGATGTTACACCCCTGTGTGAAAAGCGGGGCAATATTTGGCGCCTGCACATAAAGCCCAGCGATGCCCCAGAGGTGATGAACCGGCTATCGGCCGCAGAGATAAGATACGATTCTATGTTAGATTGGGGGGGTGGTCTGATTTGGTTGTGCCTCTCGCGCGATTTTGACCTGCGTAAATCACTAGAAGGGATTGCAGGTCATGCGAGTTTGATACGTGGATCAGGCTTTGCCGCAGTACCGCCAACCAGCAACGCGGTAGCGCGCCTATCGGCTGGCCTGCGCGGAAAATTTGACCCTAGGGGCATACTAAATGCAGGGATTTTAGGCTGATGCAAACAAATTTTACCGAAGAACAGTTGAAAGATAGTGGTCTTCAACGCTCCAATCAAATTCTTAGATCCTGTGTGCATTGTGGGTTTTGCACTGCCACATGTCCTACCTATCAGGTGTTGGGCGATGAATTGGATAGCCCACGTGGCCGAATTTATCTGATCAAAGATATGTTGGAAAACGAGCGGGTGCCAGATTCAAAGACGGTGGAGCATATTGATCGATGCCTATCCTGCCTGGCTTGCATGACTACCTGCCCTTCTGGCGTGCATTATATGCATCTGATTGATCATGCGCGGGACTACATTGAGCAAAGCTATAAGCGCCCCTTGATGGATCGTATCATCCGCAATGCTCTGGCCCATACACTGCCTTACGATAGGCGGTTTCGGCTGGCCATGCGCGGGGCCCAGATGGCCAGACCCCTTGCGCGGATACTGCCTACAAAGATCAAAAATATGATCGAGTTCGCGCCGCGAAAACTGCCCCCGCCCAGCCTGAATGATCAGGCGCAGGTTTTCCCTGCGCAGGGTAAAACCCTACGCCGCGTGGCCTTGATGACGGGCTGCGCGCAAAAGGCGCTAAATACGGACATCAACGATGCAACACTTCGTTTATTACGCCGCTTTGGGTGTGAAGTGGTGGTTGCCAAAGGTGCGGGGTGCTGTGGAGCACTGACCCATCACATGGGAAAAACTAGCCAGAGTCACGATTTTACAGCGCGAAATGTAAAGGCATGGATGGCTGAGTACCGCGGCAAGGGGCTGGATGCGATTGTAATAAACACCAGCGGTTGTGGCACCACCGTAAAGGATTATGCCCATATGATGCGCGAAACAGATCTTGCCGCAGATGCTGCTCAGGTATCCAAACTGGCCATGGATATATCCGAGGTCTTGGCAACGCTAGACCTGTCGCCCAGCATAGAACCAGATCTACGGGTGGCCTATCACAGTGCCTGTTCATTGCAACACGGGCAGAAAATTACCGCCACCCCCAAAAACCTATTAAGGGACGCGGGGTTTACGGTGCTAGAACCCAAGGATGCGCATTTATGCTGCGGATCTGCAGGTACCTATAATCTGTTGCAACCTGAAATTTCAGCCCAGCTAAAAGAGAGAAAAATCAAGACCATATCTGAGACTGATGCGGATGTGATTGCCGCAGGAAACATCGGTTGCATGATGCAAATCGGGTCTGGCACCACCGTGCCGGTGGTTCATACGGTGGAATTGTTGGATTGGGCAACGGGCGGGCCCAAGCCGCCCAAATTGTGCACCGATTGATTTAGGCGCTATCTTGCGAAAAACGTGCAGAAATAGCGGTGTTTGCTTGTCATCGAATCATAAATGGCGCAGAAATAAACATGCGTGTTTTTTCGATCATTTCTGCACTGGTGTTAATGGGTTCGGCGGGGTTTGCCGATCCTAACCTGCGCGCCTTGCACAGTGCCGATCAGGCGAAGCAATGGGCAGCTGTTGGGCGGTTGAATATCGGCAATACTGGCTTTTGCTCGGGGGCGCTGATAGCACCGGATAGGGTGCTTACGGCCGCGCATTGCGTGGTGGATTCGGCCACGGGCCAGCAATACAAACCAGACACGATAGAATTTTTGGCCGGTTGGCGTGATGGGCGGGCCTCTTCCTATGGTCGCGCTCGGCGCGTGGTGGTGCATGCGGATTATCGTATTCAGGAAACCATTGATGATCGTAGCGTTTCTGCGGATTTGGCAATCATCGAATTACAGCGCCCAATGACAGTAAATGGCCTAAAACCCTTTGGGTATGAACGCCAGCCAAAGGTGGGGCAAACCTTAACCGTGGTTTCCTATGCTAAAAACCGTGCCGAGGCGCCCTCGATCGAAGAGAGCTGTAAGGTGCTGAACCGAAAGCCGCGCGTGATTATTTCCAGCTGTTCAGTGGATTTCGGGGCCTCTGGCTCGCCGATATTCGTGATCGAAGGGGGGATCGCGAAAATCGCATCTGTTGTATCAGCCAAGGCCGAGATGCAGGGGCGCCATGTTTCATTGGGCGTGTCTCTTGAGGATCCTCTGGATGAATTGATTGCACAACTGGAGAAATCGCGCGGGATTTTCCGCAGCCGCAAACCAGGGCAGAGCTTGGCAGATCAGCTGGGGCGCTAGGCGTTTCAGAATTGCTGGTAACTTCTTTGTGAAAATATTGCGTGCAAACAGTCTTGCAAAAAAACTAATCCTACACATATGATAACTACCGGATGCCCAATAGGGGTCCGCAACACGATGGTCTGTCCATGATGGAAGGCCGCAAATAAACGTATCGCTTTTGAAGGATATGATATGCGTACTTATGATTTTACACCCTTATTCCGTTCAACCGTTGGCTTTGATCGCCTTGTAAATCTGGTTGATACTGCCCTGTCTGCCGAGACTGGCGCAAATACCTACCCCCCATATAACATCGAAAAATCCAGCGATGATGCCTACCGCATTTCGGTGGCCGTTGCAGGGTTCAGCGAAGACGAGCTGACGATCGAGATGCGCGATGCGCAACTGGTTATCGCAGCAAAGAAGGCCCAGAGCGAAGACGACAAGGTAACATACCTGCACCGTGGTATCGCCGCGCGCGCCTTTGAGAAACGCTTTCAACTGGCGGATCATGTTCGTGCAACGGGTGCGAATGTTGAAAATGGCCTTTTGCACATAGAATTGGTGCGCGAAGTTCCCGAGGCCCTAAAACCGCGGCGCATTGAGATCGCCAACCCAACAAAAACCATCGAGGCGAAGAAAACCGCCAAGGTCGCCAAGGATGCCCCGATCGAGGTGTAATCCCCTTGGGTCAGCGCCTCCCCTGCGCGGCCCCTGCGCCCGTGTCTATCTCTCCCCCGTTGGCACGGGCATCTGTTCGCCTAGCGAACCAAGGCGCCACCTACTTGTTCCCCAAGAGTGGCGCCTTTTGCATGACCGAAACCTATTTCAACGCATCCGCAAGACGCATCAGCTGAATAGCCTCGGCACGATACCCAAATGGATCAGCCCCCTTACCAGATAACGCAAGGGCAATATTTTTTTGCCAATCCCAATCGCCAAGATACTTATCTTGGGTCAGCAACTGGCCCATTCCCGCAATCGATGCACCAAACAGGGCCTCGCTGGTGGGGGCGCTTGTGTTCATTTGAATAGGTGTGGTGATCAATTTGCTGACCTTCGACCCAGGATCTTTATAACGCAGTTTGAAAAATCCCAACTCGTCGCTGTCGGATACGCCTTGTGTTTTGGCCGCATAGCGTAGGGGATCATTCTTCACAGCAGGCGAGCCGACAGGGGTGATTTCATAGATGGCTGTAACCGTGTGTCCCGCGCCAATTTCGCCTGCATCTACCTTATCGTTGTTAAAATCTTCGCGGTTTAACGCGCGGGTTTCATAGCCAATCAGACGGTACTCGGCGACTTTTTCGGGGTTAAACTCCACCTGAATTTTCACATCATTCGCAATGGGGAATAATGCGCCCCCTGCTTGCTCTACCAACACCTTTTGGGCCTCGGCTAGGGTGTCGATATAGGCGGCGGTGCCGTTGCCGTTTTGGGCGAGGCTCTGCATCATGTCATCGCGATAATTGCCGTTTCCAAAGCCCAGAACCGACAAATAAATGCCTGTGTCGCGCTTTTGTTCTACAAATGTTTTCAGGGCGTCTGGGTTAGAAATACCCACATTGAAATCCCCATCCGTTGCTAAAATAACACGCCCAATGGCCCCGTCTGCGGCCATAGATTCTGCCAGGGAATAGGCCTGCTGTAACCCTGCCTGCCCTGCGGTTGACCCACCAGATGATAACCGCTCTAGGCTGGCCAAAATTTTTGCCTTTTCACTAGCAGGGGTTGGATCCAATACCGTGCCAGCACTGCCCGCATAGGTCACAATCGCGACGCTGTCCTCCGGGCGCAATGTACCCAATAACAGGCGGAAGGATTTCTTTAACAGCGGTAACTTATCCGGTGCATTCATCGAACCAGAGGTATCAATCAAGAAGACCAGATTTAGCGGCGGGCGCGCGTCAACCGCGGGTTTTGCCCCTTGAAGGCCGATGTGCAGCAGCTGTGTGTTGGGATTCCATGGGGTCTCGAAAACCGATAGCTCAGTCGAGAAAGGTGCCTCGGCTAAATCCGGAGCAGCATAGTCATAGGGGAAATAATTGATCATCTCCTCAATACGTACCGCCGAGGCCGGTGGTAAATCCCCATTGCTAAGGGCTGTGCGAACAAAGGCATAGCTGGCGGTATCGACATCAATTGAAAATGTCGAAACCGGGTCTGCCTGCGTAACCTTCAATGGGTTTGGCGTGGCCTCTGGAAATGTGTCGCGGTTTTTGACTTCGGGTAAGGGGGCTATACTCTCGGCCAACTGGGATGGCTTCTTTATTTTGCGGGCGCTCTGGGCCGGTTGACCGTTTGTATCATTTAGCGCTTGTAAGGTTGGCGCTTGCCCGAAACTTTCGCTTTGTGTGCGGGACTTATCCATCAGGGGCTGCTCTTTTGGCGTTTCGCGTTTACCCAGTACGACGGGGGCAGTGGGCTGTGGCGTGACCGTGACTTCTGACCTTTCTGCGCGGGGCATGGGCTTTTGCCGGGGGGCGGCGGTGTCGAACTCGGCCGCTTTATCGACTGTTATGCGATCGATTGCATCGGTGTAATTTCGCAAGCTCATGTCCTGAGTGATCAGAAACCCAAGCCCGCCAACCACCAAAAAAGATGTGGCATAAAGGGCTGTACGCGTTTTCGGTGAATTCATCATGTTCCAAACTCCTGTCCAAATGCCAGACGCACTTTGCGTTGGCTTATGAGTAGGACGCGCCGAATTCTGAATTCCTTGGTGTGCGGCGAAATTTTTTTTCGCCAAGGCAATGGCCGCGGCTTTTTTGTCCGCATCTGGTTGCGGATCGATTGCATCTAGGGCGGCTTTAAGGTTGTCGAGTTCGTCGCTCATGATAGGCGCTCCTCTGATATGGCCAATTCGCGCAGGCGCTTTTTTGCATCACTGATGCGCCAAGAAATGGTGCCCTCGGATACGCCTAGGATTTCGGCGGCCTGAGCATGGGTCATTTCTTCGCTTAGGATTAAGACCAAGGTCTGTTGCTGCTCGGTCGGCAGTGTGGTCATCGCTTGGCTCAGCCATGCCAGCTGTTCCGCTGTTTGCTGGTCTGTGGCGCGATTTAGATCCTGGATATCGCCCCAGACCTCGTTGTTCTTTGTTTGGCGATGCTGTTTTCGCAACATGTCTTTGGCCGCATTCATGGCCACGCGGTATAGCCACGTAGAGAATTTGGCCTCTGCGCGAAAGGACATGATTTTTCCCGCCAACGAGGCACAGACATCTTGGGCCAAATCCTCGGCCCCCGATTTGTTACCAAACATCCGGTATCCCAGTCGAAAAACCATATCATAGTGGCGCGACACCAATTCGCCAAAGGCCTCTGCATCGCCGGATTGGGCACGCTCTGCCAAAATTTCGTCACTGGTTTCCATCAACATAATGGTATTAGACGTGGCTGTGGCGTCAATCCTTGGAAATAAAAATAAAAACGCCCCGTAGGGCGCTTTTCTATTTTACGGATGTACAGATGTATTTCAGTTCTAGGAAATCTTCGATCCCGTGATGCGATCCCTCGCGGCCCAGGCCCGATTGTTTGACCCCGCCAAATGGTGCCACCTCGGTAGAGATGAGACCGGTGTTCACACCGACAATTCCATATTCCAGACCTTCTTGCATCCGGATCACGCGGTTCAGATCATTGGAATAGAAATATGATGCAAGACCAAAAATCGTATCATTAGCCGCGGCAAGAACCTCTTCTTCGGTTTCAAACTTAAACAGAGGCGCAAGCGGGCCAAATGTTTCCTCTGTGGCGACCAACATATCAGATTTCACATCTGTTAAAACCGTGGGCTCGAAAAACGACCCTCCCAAGGCATGGCGATTGCCGCCTGCGGTTACCTTGGCCCCCTTGGCGAGCGCATCGGTGATATGTTCTTCAACTTTGTCCAAGCTGTTCATATCAATCAATGGGCCGTTCAAGGTACCCTGTTCCAATCCATCACCGACGGCCATTTCGGATACGCGTTTAGACAACTTTTGTGCAAATGCGTCGTAGATGCCAGATTGTACATAGATTCGGTTAGAACAAACACAGGTCTGACCATTGTTACGGTATTTGGATGCGATTGCACCCTCAACAGCATCGTCAAGATCAGCGTCGTCAAAGACGATGAACGGGGCATTCCCGCCCAGCTCTAGCGACAATTTCATGATCTGATCCGAGCACTGCTTCATTAAAATTCTGCCAACCTCGGTTGATCCCGTGAAGGTTAGCTTGCGTACCGCAGGGTTAGAGCAGAACTCGGCGCCAATTTTGCGTGCCTTGGATGATGGGATGATCGTTAATAGACCCTTGGGTAGCCCTGCGCGCTCGGCGATAATGGCGATCGCCAATGCCGACAGCGGTGTTTGATTTGCTGGGCGACCGACAAATGAACACCCCGCCGCCAGCGCGGGGGCAAGCTTGCGGGCGATCATCGCTGATGGGAAATTCCATGGTGTGATTGATGTAACCACTCCAACAGGTTGTTTTATAACGGTAATTCGCTTGTCACGCATGTGGCCAGGGATGGTTTCACCATAGATACGCTTAGCCTCTTCACCAAACCATTCAAAGAAGCTGGCAGAGTATTTAATTTCGCTGATGGCCTCTTGTAGAGGTTTGCCCATTTCGGCTGTCAGAATCGCACCTAAATCCTCGGCGTTCTCGATCATCAATTCTGAGATCCGGCGCAAAACGGCGGCACGTTCTTTGCCTGTCCATTTTACCCATTCTTTCTGGGCGATTTCGGCCTGTTCAATGGCAAATTTCGCAGCCCCGACATTCATATCAGGCAGGCTGACAATCACGTCTCCGCGCGCTGGATTGGTAACATCAAATGTCCCCGCATCCGAGGCATCTTTCCATTCGCCGGCGATGAAAGCTTGGCGCGCCAAGAGAGTTGGGTCTTTGAGTAACGACTCAAGGTTCGTTGTCTTTTGCATGAGTGCACCTACCTAAGCTAAAGGGATCTAGGCCTCTTGCCTGACACAAACAGTGAGCAGGTGCAACAAATACCGTTAACAAATGCACTATTGTGATAGTATGTCATCGTCATCCAAATAGGTACCCATGCGGATTTCTAGATAGGATAGGGGTATTTTTCCAAGATTTTCAATGCGATGTTCTGTGCCAAAGGGGATTTCACTGTCGTGGCCTTCGAATATGGTGGTGCTTTGGGTATTGCTGTGGATTGCCGCGCAACCAGCCAAAACCACGATTCGTTTGGATACATGGACATGGCATTCGCTTGGCAGCTTGGCACCGACAGGCAAAGTGACCTGCAAAACGCGGTGGCGTTCGTTGCGTGTCAATTCTTGACGAGAAGTTAGCGCGAAATGTGGATCTTTGGATTTTGGTTGATCAAAAGCAGCGATAGTACCCATGTGGTGTCTCCTTGTTTAGAATAAAATTGTCAGCTTTTAGTTAATGAAAGTTGAATCTTTCGCCGATCGAACCGATATATATGCCAAGCAAAGAAAGTGATCGAAATGCGTATTGTAAAATGGATCTTTATTATCAGCATCTTTTCGGCGGTTGGGCTGTTGTTTCATTACACCCTGCCGCAGCGGGATGTGGTGCGCGTAACAGGTACAGAAGTCATTCGATCTGATTTCAATGGTTGGAATCGCCTGTTCTATGCACAACAAGACAGCGGAAATGCCGTGGCAACCACACGCGATGTGCGCCTGATTAACACCGTCTACCCCGATGGCAGTGTGATGGTATTTCGTAATGAAGATACGGGGTGGTTTAACTGGCCCCCCTATTTCAAGACCAACAGCTCTGACGTAAGTGCCCATGCCGAAAACCTGCAATCAACTGCAGAGGCCCCGAAATGGGTGTCGATCAAACATTATGGATGGCGGTTTTCGCCGTGGTCTATTTATCCAAATGCAACGCGCCTAGATGCAGTCGATGATCCGGATGCCACTTTTTTCCCGTTGTTTAATACGCTGTTCTTCATCTTCATTTCGCTGATCATGCTTGGGCTGTTCCGATTGGCTCAGCGGTTTAAACGCCGGCGCATCGATCCTGTTCTGGATGACATGGGTGAGACTTGGGATTCGGTAGAGGCGGGCGGCACACGCATTGGCAATGCAATTCGTGGGATGTTCAAGAAATTGGGCGGGCGCTAAAATATGCTGGTAAATCGGTACTGATTTTGGCAATACCGTTGGCGTAACATTTAGGCAGGTAACTCCAATGATCCCATATCGTTCCAGAACAACCACTCATGGCCGTAACATGGCAGGCGCACGCGGTCTTTGGCGCGCCACAGGTATGACCGACGAAGACTTTGGCAAACCGATTATCGCTGTGGTGAACTCTTTTACCCAATTTGTGCCTGGACACGTCCACCTAAAGGATCTGGGGCAATTGGTTGCGGGTGAAATCGAGGCCGCAGGCGGTGTTGCCAAAGAATTTAATACCATCGCGGTGGATGACGGTATCGCCATGGGCCACGACGGCATGTTGTATTCGCTACCGTCACGCGAAGTGATCGCAGACAGCGTAGAATACATGGTCAATGCACACTGTGCTGATGCGATGGTGTGTATTTCCAATTGCGATAAAATCACGCCGGGCATGTTGATGGCGGCGATGCGCCTAGACATCCCCGTGGTCTTTGTATCCGGTGGCCCGATGGAGGCCGGCAAGGTTGATATCGATGGTGATCTGCGCAAGGTCGATCTGGTAGATGCGATGATTGATGCGGCCAACCCAGATGTATCCGATGCCGAGGTTCAGGCGATCGAAGAAGCCGCCTGTCCAACATGCGGGTCGTGTTCTGGTATGTTTACGGCGAACTCTATGAATTGCTTGGCCGAGGCGCTGGGCCTTGCCTTGCCGGGGAACGGTTCCACATTGGCGACCCATTCAAAACGCGAGGCCCTATTTCGCGAGGCGGGCCGCCTGATCGTGAGCCTGACCAAGGATTACTATGAAAACGGCAACACGGCCGTGTCTGCACGGGGCATCGCCAGCAAGGCCGCGTTTGAAAACGCGATGACGCTGGATATCGCCATGGGTGGCTCTACGAATACCATCTTGCATCTCTTGGCCATTGCCAATGAGGCGGGTGTGGACTTTACCGTTGATGATATAGATCGGCTGTCACGCACTACACCGTGCCTGTGCAAGGTTGCGCCAGCAATTGCCAATGTCCACATGGAAGATGTGCACCGCGCGGGTGGTATTTTCGGCCTGCTTGGTGAAATGGATCGCGCAGGTCTCATGGATACATCCGTAGCTACAATCCACGAACCAACCATGGCGCAAGCGATTGCAAAATGGGATGTGAAAATATCGAATGACCCAGCCGCTCATGATCTATTCCTTGCCGCCCCCGGTGGTGTGCGCACCACACAGGCATTTAGCCAATCTCGCCTGTATAAAGAGCTGGACGTAGACCGTGAAAGCGGCGTGATCCGCAGCAAAGAAAATGCATTTTCTCAGGACGGCGGATTGGCTGTGCTGTTTGGCAACATCGCCCAAGAGGGTTGTGTGGTGAAAACCGCAGGCGTTGATGACAGCATCCTGAAATTCTCGGGGCCAGCGATTGTCTGCGAAAGCCAAGACGAGGCGGTAAATCGCATTCTTGGCAAAGAGGTTAAGGCGGGGGATGTGGTGATCATCCGCTACGAAGGCCCCAGAGGCGGCCCCGGAATGCAGGAAATGCTGTACCCGACATCCTATCTAAAATCCATGCGCTTGGGTAAGGCCTGTGCATTGATTACTGATGGGCGCTTTTCTGGCGGCACATCTGGATTGTCGATCGGACACGTCTCTCCCGAGGCCGCCGAGGGTGGCAACATTGGCCTGATCAAAGAAGGCGATATCATCGAAATCGACATACCTAATCGTAAAATCGATGTGGCCCTATCAGACGAACAGCTGGCAGAGCGCCGCGCAGAAATGGAAGCCAAGGGCGATGCCGCTTGGGCCCCAGAAAAGCCGCGCAAACGCAATGTTAGCCGCGCATTGCGCGTTTATGCAGCCCATGTGGGCAACGCTAGCCAAGGCGCCGTGCGCTTAGAACCATAGCAATTCTCGGGGATGGTGCGTAGCCATCCCCAAGACCTGATCCGGGGCCGCCCCAGATGCGCCAATCTCCCACTGCCGGTGATCACCCCTAATTTTCAAAGAACATCGCGCCGAATTGCAGCCCTTGGGCCACATTCGTGGCTTTTAGGCGCCTTGGCTAAGATGTTAATATTGACGCACATGCATGCACATGCTGTTCTGCGGGCGAAAACATCGGGAATGACTGGCACGCTCGGCCAATTCCGGAGGAGAGCGGGCAAACCGCTCTGCCTTAAAACACACGCTTGGGGGAACCTTATGAGAAAAATTTCAACAGCCTTGATGATCGGCGCAGTTGCCTCCGGCATCGCAACCGCAGGATTTGCACAAGAGCAGGTGAAAATGGCGACGATTACACCTGGCTCTTCGGCCTATTTGGTGATGACCAGCATGGCCTCTAGTGCAAATATTAATCAAAATAAATTCGAGGTTTTAGTGGATGCCACCGGATCGCCAACCAAAGATATGGTTGATGCCGCGCTGGGGCGTTTGGATATGATCCTGACCACGCCACTGAACATGGAGCACATGAAAAACGGCACTGCCATGTATCAAGATTTGGACAGCGCGCCCGCATTATCGCAAAATCTTGGTTTGGTTTACTGGTTCCCAGCGGGGGCCATTCACACCGTGGTACACGCTGATACCGGCATGGCACGTCTGGATGATATTCGCGGGCAAAAGGTTTTTATGGGGCCGTTGGGCAGCGAGGCATTTAATGCCTCTCGGGCATGGATTTTTGCGGCAACCGGCTTGGATGCTGGTAGCGATTACGAGGTCGTCGACAGCACATGGGGCGCCGCCCTGCAAGGGTTTCAAAACCGTGAATTCGAAGTGCACATTAGCGCTGGTATCCCCCCCTTTGCACAGGTGGAAAAGCTCGCCGAAACGGCAAATGTGCGCATTTTGGGCCTAACCCGCGCTGAGGCCTCTGTCGAAAGTGACCCTCTCAATCGCGCCTTTGGCGAAATCGGGCGCACGCGTGATGTGATCCCTGCCGCTGCATATGGTGATAAGGTGATCAATTCTGAAGATGTCTATGCTATGGGCACCACAGTGGGCGTGGTTGCCCGCATGGACCTGTCTGAAGAGGCGGTTTACGAGATCACCAAGGCATTCTGGGATAACCTGCCAAAGCTAACAGAGGATGCGCCCTACCTAGGGTCACTCACACCTGATGCAGCCTTTGCGGCAGAAAACGTCGCACTACACCCCGGTGCTGCGAGATTTTACAAAGAGGCGGGCTGGAAAATTCCACGCGCTCTGCGCTAGGTGATTGGGCCGCGGATGCGGCCCTTGGCACATCTGGGGTAAGCGTATGGTTGACGCAGAACTGTTGAAAAAATATGCTGATCGGGCTGCATAAAATAGTGCCCCTTAGGCATGTGCATTCATCCAACCAATAGGTGCCTTAATGCCCCAACCGACAACGATTATACAAAACGCCGATGTCATCGTGACAATGGATGCGCAACGCCAAGAATTGAAAGGCGCAGATATCGCTATCACAGGCGGGGTCATCTCTGCCCTTGGACATAACTTACCCACCCAAGGCGCCGAGGTGATCAATGCCAAGGGCTGTGTTGTGACGCCGGGGTTAGTGAACACTCATCACCATCTGTTCCAATCCTTGGTGCGCGGTGTTCCTGCGGGGCAGGATGCATTGTTGTTTGGCTGGCTTAAAACGCTCTATCCAATTTTCCAACGGATGGAGGGCGCGGATATGTTCATATCTGCCCAATTGGGGCTCGGAGAGCTGGCGCTTTCTGGATGCAGTTTGAGTTCTGATCACCAGTATATTTTTCCAAATGATGTGCGCCTAGAACATGCGATCGAGGGGGCTAAATCTATAGGTGTACGGTTTCATGCCACGCGCGGTGCCATGTCGGTGGGCGAAAGCAATGGCGGACTGCCGCCTGATGCCTTGGTCGAACAAGAGCCTGCAATTGTGGCGGATTTCCTGCGGGTAATAGATGAACTGCACGACCCGAATGTGGGGGCGATGGTACAGGTGGCGCTGGCACCCTGTTCGCCCTTTACGGTTTCCGAAGGTTTGATGCGCGATGCGGCGGATATGGCGGCCGATAAGGGGGTGATGTTGCATACCCACTTGGCTGAAAATGACGAAGATATTGCATATTCGCTAGAAAACTTCGGCTGTTTGCCGGGTGAATACGCAGAGCGCCTAGGATGGACGGGTGATCATGTTTGGCATGCCCATTGCGTGAAGCTAAACCCCGATGAAATTGACCTTTTCTCTCGTAGTAAAACCGGTGTCGCCCATTGTCCTTGCTCGAATTGTCGTCTGGGTTCCGGAATCGCACCGGTACGTGAAATGCGCGATGCAGGGGTAAAGGTTGGCTTGGGGGTCGATGGGTCTGCTAGCTCTGATGCGGGGCACTTGCTGTCCGAAGCGCGACAGGCAATGCTATTACAGCGGGTGAAAAATGGCGCCGATGCTATGGCCGCACGCGAAGCTCTGGAAATAGCAACGCTGGGTGGGGCAGCCGTGCTGAACCGGCATGATCTGGGGTCATTACAGCCCAACAAACGTGCGGACATCGCAATCTGGGATGTTTCTGGAATGGCGGCGGCGGGGGCATGGGATCCGGTGGCGGCCTTGGTTCTAAATGGCCCGTTTAATGTTCGCGATTTATTGGTAGAAGGGCGCCCGGTGGTTTCCGAGGGGCAACTGGTCAATCAAGAAGAGGCGGTGATTGTCGAAAACGTTCAGAAGCGCGTGGCACGCCTAATGTCCTAGCACGTATTGTGCCAGCGCCACCGTGATCGGCAGGGTCACAAAGGCCAGACCGGTATGAATGGCCACTATACTAGCACTAAGGGGGGCATCCCCGCCCAGCTGGCGCGCCAGAGTATAAGATGATGATGCGCTGGGGGCGGCGGCAAATATAACCGCGATTATGGTTTGCATATCACTCAGCCCCACGCCTCGGGCAATACCAAAGGCCAAAAGTGGGAAGAGTATAAACTTTCCGATGCCCGCGGTAACAACCGCAGAAACCTTTATCGGCCCCTCGAAACCACGCAGGCTGGCACTCACCACCAATAGCACCAATGGCAATGTGGCCCCCCCCAGCAATCGGGTCATCTCGTGCACAACAGGGATCTGTTGCCCGATCACCAAATTGCAAGATACCCCAAGAAAGATCGATACAAGCAGGGGATTGCGCGCCAAATCCGCAAGAATCGCCGTGATCAGCCCTCCTGTGCGGCGCTTAGGTGTTAGGGTTATTATCAGCGGCACGACCGTTAGGTTGGTAACAGGGATTAACATGGCCGAACCTAGGGCCGCAATGGCCAAACCCTCGGTGCCAAATAGGCTCTCTGCTACCGCAAGTGCAAGGAACGTATTATGGCGCGCACTGCCTTGTAAAACCGAGCTGATGCTGGCGCCATTTAGGCCAATCAAGCGCCCCGCAATTACACCAAAGACCGCCGCACAAAAGAACGCCCCCAGCAAGGCCATGCCCATGCCAACCACCAAATTCATATCAAAACTGGTGGTGGAGGTTTTGTAAAACAAAAGCGATGGCATCAGAACCCAATACACCAATTTGTCTGCTGTGCCCCAGAATGTACCGCTCTCAAAAATTCCGCGGCGCAAAACCAGCCCCAAGACCATTAGCCCAAAAATAGGCGCAATGAGCAATGCGATAGAAAACATTTCAGATCCTTTGAGGGTGGGGCTGTGTTTTGTATCTGCCCAAAGTGATGGGCTGTCAATCCGCCAGATCTAGAAATACCCGACACTGCGAAACCAATTCGCAATGACTAGCCTCTCGGCTGGTTCCATAAAACTAAGGTTGGCGGGGGGCATCGCGTGGCTGATGCCAGCCTGTAAATAAATTGCGCGGGCATGCCCAGCGATTTCGGTAGGGTTGTCCAGAACCACACCCTTGGGTGCCCATAAAACACCCTCGTAGACAGGTTCGGTGGCATGACACATGGAACAGCGCCCCAAAACGATATCATGTACTTGTTGAAACCCGGTGGCGCTCATGTACTTTTGTTGCGTTTTTGTCAGCTGGGTGGTTTCGCGTAATTGCGCGGGCAAAAGGGATAGCCAAATCAGGATGAAAAACAATATTCCCGCCGCGGCCCATGTCCAGTGGGGGTTTCCATTGCGGGCATGAAGGCTGTTGAAATAATGGCGGATGCAAACCCCGATTAGAAAAACAAGACTAGCGATGATCCAATTATATTCGCTGGCAAAGGCAAGTGGGTAGTGGTTTGACAGCATCAAAAACAGCACAGGTAAGGTAAGATAGTTGTTGTGGGTAGAGCGCTGTTTGGCAATTTTGCCATACTTTGGATCAGGTTTGCGCCCCGCTATCAAATCGGCCACCACAATTTTCTGATTGGGAATGATTACCATAAACACATTTGCCGCCATGATGGTTGCGGTAACTGCGCCCAAATGCAACAGCGCCGCCCGTCCAGAAAACACCTGTGTGAACCCCCAAGCAAGCGCCACCAAAGCCAGATATAGAAAAACCATCAAGCGGCGATTATCCGCCCCGAAGCCTGAATTGCAAATCCAGTTATAAACGAGCCAAACACCGGCCATCGATCCAATTGAAATCAAAATCGCAAGCGGTGTCGAGATATCGGCCACACGCGGATCGATCAAATATAGATCAGCACCTGCGTAATACAGCAGGATCATCAGCGCGAAACCCGACATCCATGTGGCATAGCTTTCCCATTTGAACCATGTCAGATGTTCCGGCAGGGCATCAGGGGCCACAAGGTATTTTTGAATATGGTAAAAACCGCCGCCATGCACCTGCCATTCTTCGCCGTGGACACCATGGGGCAGGCCCTCGCGCTTACGCAGCCCAAGATCCAATGCGATGAAGTAAAAGGATGACCCGATCCATGCGATAGCCGTAATAACATGAACCCAACGCGCCGCCAGTTCCATCCACGCCATCACAACCGCTAGATCAAACACCTTAGCTGCCTCGATAGGTGCTGTAGCCGAAGGGCGATAACAATAGCGGCACGTGATAATGAGTAGGAGTTGGCATGCCAAACCGCACGGGCACCTGATCTAGAAACAGAGGTTCCGCCTGTAGCGTACCCAAGCTGCGCAGATAATCACCTGCATAGAACACCAGCTCATAGGTGCCTGGCCTAAATTTACTGGGTGGAAGCAGCGGCTCATCGGTCCGCCCGTCATCATTGGTGACCATTTCTTCGATTTTACGGTGACTGTTTCCCGAAACACGAAAAAGCTGAATTTTAACACCCGCCGCAGGTTGCCCGGTGGATGTATTTAAAACATGGGTTGTTAGATAGCCTTGGCTCATATTTTTCCTCTTCTGCGTTATTTACAATGCACCCGCGCGTCCCAAAAAGAAAGCCCAAGCAGAATTTTTCTTTACGGGCGGGTTCAAAAATCTAATAATTAAGCGAAGTTAAGGTAAGGTTGTAGATGACACGATACCCCAGAGATATGCGCGGATACGGCGATGACCCCCCTGTTGTGCATTGGCCGGGGGGGGCGAAAATCGCATTACAATTTGTGCTAAATTACGAGGAAGGCGGGGAAAACAACATCCTGCACGGTGATCAAGGATCCGAGGCCTTCTTGTCTGAAATTGTCGGGGCGCAATCATGGCGGGGTCAGCGCCATTGGAATATGGAAAGCATCTATGAGTATGGGGCGCGTTCAGGGTTTTGGCGTCTGCATCGGCTGTTTACTAAATTTGATATTCCAGTAACAGTTTTTGGCGTCGCCACCGCCCTTGCGCGTGCGCCCGAGCAGGTGGCGGCAATGCAGGCCGCAGATTGGGAAATTGCCAGCCATGGGCTAAAATGGATCGAATACAAAGATTTCACACCGCAGGCGGAAACCGATCATATCCGACAGGCCAAACGCCTTCATAGGCTAGTTACTGGCGCGCCGCCGCAGGGGTGGTATACGGGGCGGTGTTCTCAAAACACCCTTGATTTAATCACCGCTGATGGGAGTTTTGATTACATTTCCGACAGCTATGCCGATGATCTGCCTTATTGGCATCAAACCCGTAGCCAAAATCAATTGGTGGTTCCCTATACGCTGGATTGCAACGACATGCGCTTTGCCACGCCTCAGGGTTTCAACTCTGGGGATCAGTTCTTCACCTATCTCAAGGACAGCTTTGATGTTCTTTATGCCGAGGGGCAGGAGGGCGCGCCAAAAATGATGTCGGTGGGGTTGCATTGCCGCCTGATCGGGCGACCGGGGCGAATACAATCGCTGGTACGGTTTATAGAATATGTGAAATCAAAGGCGGATGTTTGGTGCGCCAAGCGCATTGATATCGCAGATCATTGGCGTAAAAACCATCCCGCCCCCTTAATTGGATATCGACCCAGCACTATGCCGATGGCGCTGTTTGTGCAAACCTTTGGAGGGATTTTCGAACATTCCCCGTGGGTTGCCACCCAGACATGGCAGGACGAATTAGGCCGCGCACAGGATAGCGTGGAGGGGTTGCATAGCGCGATGTGTAGGCAATTTCGCGCAGCATCTGAGGAGACCCGCCTAGATGTGCTGAAGGCACATCCAGATTTGGCGGGACGCTTGGCCGCGGCAAAATCGCTGACCGAGGACAGCACCAAGGAGCAAGCCAGTGCAGGGTTAGATATGCTAACAGAGGAAGAGCGGGCGGAATTCACCCACCTTAATCAGCAATATACAGGCCAGCATGGGTTCCCGTTCATTCTTGCGGTTAAGGGCCTGAACAAGGATCAGATCATGGCAAATTTTAAGGCGCGGATTTTGAATGCCAGAGAGACCGAGTTTGCGACCGCTTGTGCACAGGTAGAGCGCATTGCGCTATTGCGACTGCAGGAGATTCTGTGATGGGATACCATACACCAACGGGAGGGTTAGCACCGCAAACAACCCCGCTGCGCAGGCGGGCGCGTTTTAGCGAAAGCTATGCGTTTATTCCTGCGGAATGCTTTAGCGATATTGTCACAAGTTACCTACCACATTGGCACAAGTCGCGCGCATGGATTATGGCGCGCCCCATGAGCGGCTTTGCGGAGACATTTGCCCAATATATCGTCGAGGTTGCGCCAAATGGTGGCAGCCCCGCACCCGAACCAGATCCAAACGCACAGGCCGGGATATTTGTCACCCAAGGCACCCTAACGATTATATATTCAGGTCAGCGCCATCAGATCGGTGTGGGGGGCTATGTATATATTCCTCCTGAGGCGCAGTGGCAGGTGGAAAACACCACCACCATGCCGGTAACATTCCATTGGATTAGAAAACGCTACCTGCCCGTTTCTGGGATCGCCAAACCGGAATTTTTCACCACATCGGATGCACAGACACCCGCCCAAGACATGCCCGATTGTGCAGGCCTATGGGCGACCACGCGATTTGTCGATCCCGATGATATGCGCCACGATATGCATGTGAACATCGTGTCTTTTCAACAGGGGGGATGCATTCCATTCGAGGAAACCCATGTTATGGAACACGGGCTATACGTCTTGCAGGGGCGCGCGCGGTATTTGCTGAATCAGGACTGGATTGATGTGGAGCCGGGGGATTTTATGTGGTTGCGTGCCTTTTGCCCTCAGGCCTGTGTGGCAACTAGCACAGAGCCATTTAGGTATCTTTTGTACAAAGATGTAAACCGCCACCCAGCATTGGCGCTGGCATGATAACTATCGATATCGAGCCGCTGACGCAGGATGCATTTGCGCCCTTTGGCGATGTGCTTGCCATTGGATTGGGCGATGCAGTTCCGATTAATCAGGGCAGATGCACCCGTCATCATAACCTGTCGCAACCAGATATCTTGAATGGCTCTACTGGTATCAGCTTGTTTCAGTCCGAACTGCAAACACTTCCCTATGTGCTTACAATGATGGAACGCCACCCTCTTGGATCGCAGGCGTTTGTGCCGATGTGTGATGCGGGGTTCTTGGTGATAGTTGCACCAGATGAGGGGGGGCGTCCGGCGCTACCGCGCGCCTTCATGACGGCGGCCTTTCAGGGGGTGAGCTATCATCGAAATATATGGCACGGGGTTTTAACGCCGCTGTCAGGGTCGGGGATGTTTTGCGTGATCGATCGGATCAGCCAACAGGATACGGGCGGTGAAAACCTAGAGGAATTCACCTTTGGGACACCCTATCATGTCATTGGGAATGCCTAGTAGATTTGCACCGGCGTCGCATCTGTGGTTAGCTGGGGTTAAATCGCCCTAATTTGCTTTACGCCGCATCGGGTATTTTAGGGGTTAAATAACAGAAGGTGGCGGATATTATCCATGGAAATAGAGTTTCTTCTGAATGGGGAAACCACGCGGGTTGATGTTAGTGATCCTACCCAAACTCTGCTGGATTGGCTGCGCGAGGAGCGCCAGCTTACGGGCACCAAAGAGGGCTGTAACGAGGGGGATTGTGGCGCCTGTAGTGTGGTTTTGTCTCATGGTGATTCCCTAATGCCGGTTAACGCCTGTATTTTGTTCATGCCGCAATTGCAGGGTAAATCGATCCGCACTGTCGAGGGGCTGGCGAATGGCTCTGATATGCATCCAATACAATCGGCACTGGTTGAAAAACATGGCTCTCAATGTGGGTTTTGCACCCCCGGTATTGTGGCGTCGCTGGCCGCAGCGCTGGGTAATAAAGACCGCGACTATGATACGGCTCTTGCGGGAAATCTTTGCCGTTGCACAGGCTATGCCCCGATCATTAAGGCCGCTAAGGCTGCTGAGGGCCGTGCGCACCCTATGTGGATAGAGGCAGATCGCGGGGCAGAATATTCCCCGTTGCGCTCGGTGCAGGCACCCCATGATTTGAATGAATTCGCGGCTTGGTTTGTGGATAATCCAGATGCCACATTAATTGCCGGTGGCAGTGATGTGGGACTATGGGTGACCAAAGGTCTGCAAGAGTTAAACCGCCCGTGTTTCTTACATCAAATACCCGACCTAAAACGCATAGAGCGATCGCCGGAGGCGATTACATTTGGTGCGATGGTCACCATAGCACAGATGCGCGATAGCCTGCACAAAGACCTGCCACAGATGTCGGAATTTCTGCGCCGCTTTGCCTCGGCGCAATTGCGCAATGTGGCAACCATTGGGGGGAACATCGCCAATGGATCGCCGATTGGGGATTTGCCGCCCGCGCTCATTGCGCTGGGCGCGCGCCTGCGGCTGCAAAGGGGGCAACAGATCCGTGAAATTGCGGTCGAGGATTTTTTCATCTCTTATGGCTCTCAAGACATTCAGCCCGGGGAATTTTTGCACAGCATCATAGTGCCGACCACATCAGATACGCTAAAGTGCTACAAGTTATCAAAACGCTTCGATCAGGATATTTCGACAGTTTGCGGGTGTATTAATATCCAGACCACAGACGGCATGGTGACAGAGGCGCGACTGGCCTTTGGCGGGATGGCGGGGATACCACAGAGTGCGCATGGGGCAGAAGCTGTATTAATAGGTATGGCCTACGATCGCCGCGCAATAGACCGCGCAATGACAGCTTTGGCGGATGATTTCACCCCGTTATCTGACGCGCGCGGCTCTGCGGCGTATCGCATGCTGGCGGCACAAAATATGCTGCTACGGGCCTATCTTGCCGACAAGGCCCCCGCGCTAGATATTTTAGAGGTCACCCCATGAGCGCCCCAGAACATGATGCAGCCACCCTGCATGTAACGGGGCGCGCGCGCTATACCGATGACATTCCCATGCCCGCGGGGGCCTTGCATCTGGCATTTGGCCTATCGGATGTGGCCTGTGGCACGCTTATAAACATTGATCTCGCTCAGGTCCGCGCGGCTCGGGGCGTGGTGGCGGTGCTCTGCGCCAAAAATTTGAAGCACAGCAATGATGTTTCCCCTTCGGCGCACGACGAGCCGCTGTTAGCAATTGATCGTGTGCACTATATCGGTCAGCCGATGTTCTTGGTCATCGCCGACACCCATACCAACGCGCGCCGCGCCGCGCGCCTAGCAAAGGTTGAAATCGATGCGCACCCCCCGATCTTGAGCATTGATCAGGCCTTGGCGGCACATTCACAGTTCGAAGACCCGATCATATTCAACAAGGGGAATGCAAAGCAGGCGCTCAAAACAGCCCCAAGGCGGCTGACTGGTGTGATTGATATGGGGGGCCAAGAACATTTCTATCTTGAAGGGCAGGCCGCCGCCGCATTGCCCCAAGACAATGGTGATGTTCTGATCCATTCCTCTACTCAGCACCCAAGCGAGGTTCAGCACAAAGTGGCCGAAACCCTTGGGTTGCCCTTTAATGCGGTGCGGGTGGAAACGCGACGCATGGGGGGGGGATTTGGTGGTAAGGAAAGCCAAGCGAATGCTTTGGCCTGTGCCTGTGCGGTTGCGGCCATCCACACAGGGCGCGCCTGTAAAATGCGCTATGATCGCGACGATGATATGATGATCACGGGAAAGCGTCATGACTTTCGTATCAAATACACGGTTGGCTTTGATCCAGATGGGCGCATCTTGGGCTTGGAAATGATCCACTATTGCCGCGCTGGTTGGGCACAGGATCTATCCCTGCCGGTAGCAGATCGTGCGATGCTGCATTCGGATAATGCCTATAACCTGCCAGATGTGCGGATCACCTCGCACCGTTTGAAAACCAATACCCAAAGCGCCACGGCCTTTCGCGGGTTTGGCGGCCCGCAGGGCGTGCTGGCAATCGAGCGGGTTATAGATGAAATCGCCCATGATTTAAGCCTTGACCCTCTGAATGTACGGCGCAAAAATTTTTACAAAAATGGGGATGTCACGCCCTATCATATGACCATTGAGGATAGCGTCATTGCGCCCCTGGTCGAACAGTTGCGCATCAGCGCGGACTATGACACGCGCTATGCGGAAATCTGTGCCGAACACCGCGATAACCCCAATGCTATTTTGCGTCGCGGTATCGCCCTAACGCCCGTGAAGTTTGGCATCAGCTTTACTCTTACGCATCTGAATCAAGCGGGGGCATTGGTGCATATCTATTCCGATGGCTCTGTGCACCTAAATCATGGCGGCACGGAAATGGGGCAGGGGCTGTTTACCAAGGTGGCCTCGATTGCCGCGCGCACTTTGGGGGTGGCGTATTCGCGCATTAAGATTACCGCAACCGATACGGCCAAGGTACCCAATACATCGGCAACCGCGGCCTCCTCTGGGTCTGATTTAAACGGAATGGCGGTGCAAAATGCCTGCCTAACTTTGCGCAAGCGCCTAACTGAATTTGCGGCTCTGCATTTTAATGTGCCCCCCGAGGGCATAGAGTTTAGCAAGGATCATGTGCAGATCGGCGCGGATAGGATACCCTTTGCACAGCTGATCAGCCTTGCCTATCAGCACCGCATTTCGCTCTCGGCCACAGGGTTTTACGCCACACCTAAAATTCAGTGGGATCGTATGTCTGGGCAGGGGCGAGCGTTTTTCTATTTTGCCTATGGGGCGGCGGTCAGCGAGGTGGTGGTGGATACCCTTAGCGGCGAGAACCGTATTCTGCGCACGGATATTCTGCATGATGTGGGGCGTTCGCTTAATCCCGCACTGGATATCGGCCAGATCGAGGGCGGGTATGTGCAAGGCGCGGGGTGGCTAACGACAGAAGAGCTGGTCTGGGACGATACGGGCCGGCTACGCACCCATGCGCCTAGCACCTATAAAATCCCCGCCTGTTCGGATAGGCCCCGCATCTTCAATGTTGATCTGTTTGATAACGAAAATACAGAAGACACGATCTATCGGTCCAAGGCGGTGGGAGAGCCGCCGTTCATGTTGGGGATCTCGGCCTTTTTGGCACTTAGCCATGCGATCTCTATGCCCAATGGGCAATATGCCACCCTACAGGCACCGGCCACTGCGGAAAACCTGCTGATGCGCTATTGCGCTCTGCGGGGGCAAGGATGATGGGGTTTGACCGCGCCCAGCTGGAACGCCATGTGGGTCAGGGGCCTGTTGCGCGCATTGTGATTGCCGCGCACCAAGGCTCTGTACCACGGGGAACGGGGACCTCTATGCTCTTAACATCTGATGGGCCGTTTGGCACCATTGGCGGCGGGGCATTGGAACTTCAGGCGCTGGCGCTGGCCGAAAAGATACGTGGCGGCGATCAGGCGCAATGTATTACCGTCCCGCTTGGCCCTGCATTGGGTCAATGTTGCGGCGGGCGCGTTACCTTGGTGATCGAGCGCTACACCCGCGAGACGCTACCACAGGCAGGTCTGTTTTTTGCCCGCGGTATCCGCGCAAGTACGCAGTCTTTGGCAGTGGCGCGTAAGATTGCTGGCCTGCGCAATGGCCAAGGTATCAATGAAACGCTGCTGATAGACGGCTGGCTATTTGAACCAGTGGTTGCACCTTTGCAGCCCCTGTGGATTTACGGTGCAGGGCATGTGGGGCGCGCGATCGTGGATGTGATGCAGGGGCTGGATTTTGACATTACATGGGTCGATACCGCCCCAGATAGGTTCCCCGCGCATTGCCCTGTGCAAACGCTGGTTTCTGCAAATCCTGCCCATGTGGTGCGGTATGCCCCAAAGAATGCGTTTCACCTGATCCTAACCTATTCACACGCCTTTGATTTTGATCTGTGCCATCAGCTGTTACAGCATCCGCATGCATGGGCTGGGCTGATTGGATCAAAAACAAAATGGCGAAGATTCCAAAAACGATTGGCCGACCTTGGGCATCGGCCTGAAGAAATAGGCGCTATCTGTTGTCCTATTGGCGCCCCAAATTTAGGCAAGTCTCCGAAATCAATTGCTATTGGCGTAGCGGGTCAGCTACTGTCAATTAGGGCTGGAAACTGGGCTGGGGAGCGCAAAAAAATATGAGCTTGATCTCGCTGCAAAACCTGACGAAGACCTATCCTGGCGTTATTGCAAATGACGCGGTTAGCTTTGATATCGATCACGCAGAGATTCACGCGCTATTAGGTGAAAACGGCGCTGGAAAATCAACTTTGGTCAAAATGATCTATGGTTTGGTTAAACCCGACAGTGGCACCATCACCTTTCAGGATAAACCATTCGCCCCCAGGGAACCGCGCGCGGCGCGTAAGGCCGGGGTGGCCATGGTGTTTCAGCATTTTTCCCTGTTCGAGGCTCTAAGTGTTGCGGAGAATATCGCGCTGGGCATGGAGAAACCGCCCAAACCCGCAATTCTATCGGATCAAATTCGCGAGGTATCTGTCAAATACGGCCTGACCCTAGATCCGGAACGCTTGGTGGGGGATCTGTCTGTGGGTGAACGTCAGCGCGTCGAGATCATCCGCTGTTTGCTCCAAGAGCCTAAATTGTTTATTATGGACGAACCAACATCGGTGCTGACCCCCCAAGAGGTGCAAACCCTGTTCGAAACCCTGCGGCGCCTGCGCGACGAGGGCACCTCAATTCTTTATATTTCGCATAAACTCGAAGAAATAAAACAGCTGTGCCAGCGCGCCACCGTTTTACGTGGCGGCAAGGTGGTGGCGACCTGTACCCCCAGCGCAGAAACCGCAAAATCCATGGCGGAAATGATGGTGGGAACCAAGCTAACCACACCGCAAAAGATCAAGCCCGAGTTTGGCCAACCTTTATTACGGGTACAGAATCTTTCGGTAAAATCAGCCGACCCGTTTGGCACATCGCTGGTTGATATCAATTTCACCCTGCGCGCAGGCGAGATCATGGGCATTGCTGGCGTTGCAGGAAATGGTCAGGATGAATTGATGCTGGCCCTCTCTGGCGAGATCCGCACCCCGCCCGCATCCGTTCAGATAGAGGGTGGGTTTGTTGGTCAATTAGGCCCCGCAAAGCGCCGCCAAAGAGGTCTGTTGAGTGCTCCAGAAGAGCGCCTTGGCCACGCCGCCGCTCCTGATATGACCTTGACTGAAAATGTACTGTTATCCGCCTATCATCGCCAAAACTTAGGGCGGCGCGGGTTTATTGATTTTGCTCGTGCGCAAATATTCGCGCAGGGTGTGATCAAAAGATTTGATGTGCGAACCCCCTCGGCAGAAAACAGTGCGAAATCTCTATCAGGCGGAAACTTACAAAAATTCGTTGTGGGGCGCGAGGTGATGCAAAACCCCAGGGTTTTTGTGGTTAACCAGCCCACATGGGGCGTGGATGCCGCCGCCGCCGCCGCCATACGCCAATCGTTGTTAGAATTAGCCATGGCGGGCGCTGGGGTTTTGGTGATCAGCCAAGATTTGGACGAGTTGATGGAGGTGTCCCACAGCTTTGCGGTATTATCCGAGGGCCGCCTTAGCCCCCCGCGCGACGCCGAGGGTATCACGGTCGAAGAAATTGGTCTTTTGATGGGGGGCGCAGAAATCGCATGATAAAATTAATTCCGCGCAATCAGCCTTCGAAATCGATGATCGCGCTAACGCCGCTGATCGCGGTGCTTTTGACGATGTTGGTTGGGGGGGCGTTGTTTGTGGCGCTGGGCAAGGATCCCTTCGCCGCGATCCGTATGATTTTCTGGGATCCGCTGTTTGGCGAGCACGCCTTTTATTATCGCGGTCAAATTTTAATAAAAGCGGCGCCGCTGATTATCATTGCATTGGGGCTGTCATTTGGATTTCGGGCCGGTATTTGGAATATCGGCGCCGAGGGCCAATTTATCATGGGGGCCATTTGTGGTGGTGCCGTGGGGTTGGCGGCCTATCCATCTGACAGCTGGCTTTTATATCCTGCGATGGTGCTTGCAGGGGCTTTGGGGGGGATGCTGTGGGGGCTGATCCCTGCATTTTTGAAAATACGGTTTAATGCGAATGAGATTTTGGTGTCTTTGATGCTGGTCTATGTGGCTGTTAACTTTCTGTCGGGGATGGTTACGGGGCCTTTGCGCAATCCCGATGGGTTTAACTTTCCTGAGAGCCGCGCATTCCAAAGCTTCTCTGCCGCGCATAACCCCGAGATTTGGGCCGGTACTGGCATTCATATTGGTGTTTTGGTGATGCTGGGGTTGGTGGTGGGTTGCTATGTTATGCTGACGCGCCACATATTTGGATTTAATATTCGCCTTGCGGGCCAAGCACCGCGTGCCGCGCGTTTTGCGGGGATTAGCCCCAATCGGATGATAATGATCTGCCTTGGGCTATCTGGCGCATTGGCCGGTATGGCTGGGCTGTTCGAGGTGACGGGGCCAGCAGGCAAGCTGTCTACCACCTTCCCTCTGGGGTATGGGTTTACGGCGATCATCGTTGCCTTTTTGGGGCGATTACATCCCGTCGGTATTTTTTTGGCGGGGCTGTTGCTGGCGGTGACATATGTGGGCGGTGATATCATCCAATCGCAACTTAGCCTGCCCAAGGCCTCTATTCAGGTGTTCCAAGGCATGCTGTTGTTTTTCTTATTGGCGGTGGATGTCTTGGTGATGTATCGCATACAGCTACTTCAGCGGAGGGTTCGTTAATGGATATTTCAGCAGTTGCGCTAATCGCCAGCTTGATCGTGGCGGCCACGCCGATCCTATTAGCGGCCATTGGTGAACTGGTGGTTGAGAAGGCTGGTGTGCTGAACCTCGGTGTCGAGGGTATGATGATCATTGGCGCTGTGGTTGGATTTATTGCCGCTGTGAATACACAAAGCGCATTTGTCGGATTTGTCGCGGGCGCCTTGGCGGGTGGCGCGCTGTCGTTTCTGTTTGCTATTCTAACGCAATATCTTTTGTCCAATCAGGTGGCCTCTGGGCTGGCGCTTACGCTGTTTGGGCTGGGGTTAGCGGCGCTGTTGGGGCATGGCTATACGGGGATAAAACCCCCTGCATCACCAAAGATGGAATTCTTTGGACTGTCAGAGCTTCCTGTTCTTGGGCCCACGGTTTTCCATCATGATCTGATGGTTTATTTTTCAATTACACTGGTGGCGGGTGTTTGGGCGTTTCTGAAATTTACGCGCGCGGGGCTGGTTCTACGTGCTGTGGGTGAAAACCACGATGCCGCCCATGCGCTGGGTTACAAGGTGGTGCGTATTCGTGTCGCGGCTATTCTGTTTGGCGGGGCCTGTGCGGGGCTGGGTGGGGCCTACCTGTCGCTGATCCGCGTACCCCAATGGACCGAGGGCATGACTGCGGGGGCTGGTTGGATTGCCTTGGCGATTGTGGTGTTCGCCAGCTGGAAGCCATGGCGGATTATTTTGGGTGCCTATTTATTTGGCGGAGTGACTATTTTACAGCTGAATCTCCAAGCGATTGGTGTAGATATTCCCGTTTCCTACCTTTCTATGGCGCCCTACCTTGTGACGATTGTTGTTCTGGTTATTATGTCTGCAGATAGGGCGCGGGCCTCGCTTAATGCACCTGCCTCGCTTGGTCGGATTTTTCATGCCTCTAACTAGGGGTGAATTCAAACGGGGCATAGAACCCCAAATTGGGAGACTAAAATGAAGCTGCTAAATACTTTGTTGGCTGGTGCTGCGCTGGCCATTGGCTTGGGTGGAATGGCCCATGCCGAAGATAAAACCAAGGTTGGTTTTGTATATGTAGGCCCTGTTGGGGATTTTGGTTGGTCATACGAACATGACCAAGGCCGCCAGGCGGTAGAGAAGGCCTTTGGCGATAAGGTCGAAACCGTATTTGTAGAATCCGTACCCGAGGGTGCCGATAGTGAGCGCGTGATGACCCAGATGGCGCTGGACGGGGCGGATCTGATTTTTACTACATCCTTTGGGTATATGGACCCAACGATCAATGTGGCGGCCAAATTCCCGAATGTGAAATTTGAACATGCCACCGGTTATAAACGTGCCGAGAATGTTTCCACATATTCTGCACGTTTCTACGAGGGCCGCACAGTTATCGGCCATATCGCGGGCCATATGACAGAAACAAATACAATCGGCTATATCGCGTCTTTCCCAATTCCAGAGGTTATCCGTGGGATTAATTCGGCCTATCTGGCGGCGAAAAAGGTAAATCCCGATGTGAAAATGAAAATCGTATGGGTTTATACATGGTTTGATCCAGGCAAAGAGGCGGATGCCGCATCCGCACTGATTGATCAAGGCGCTGATATCATTATGCAACACACAGATTCCCCTGCGGCCATGACCATCGCCGAAGAAAAAGGAATTTATGCATTTGGCCAAGCTTCTGATATGAAACAGTTCGGGCCGAATGCCCGTCTATCCTCTATTATCGATGACTGGGCGCCCTACTACATTGCCCGCACAAAGGCGGTTATGGACGGCACATGGGTCAGCACCGACACTTGGGATGGCATCAAGCCTGGAATGGTAGAAATCGGTGAATTCTCTGACAAGATTCCAGCCGATGTTCAGGCATCAGCTACAGCGATCAAAGAGGCCCTGGAGGCCGGAACAATGCACAGTTTTACTGGCCCATTGAACAAGCAAGATGGCACTGCGTGGTTGGCCGAGGGTGAAACCGCCGATGACGGCACGCTTGCGGGGATGAACTTCTACGTAGAGGGTGTCGAGGGCGAAATTCCGAACTAAGCTTCGCACCAAATTGATTTTAGGCCCGTGCAGACGCGCGGGCCTTTTTTATGAGGCGCGCAGCGAGCGCAGGAACAATCCGATACCGCCCACCAACAACACAATGATCATCAATAAATCAAAGGCGCTCATCCGTGCAAAGCGGAAATCAATACTGGCAATCACCCCAAACACCAGCATGATCAAAGAGGCCCCGGCCAAGCCCCAGCCCAGCCAATTCTTGGAATTGAAAAAAATCATTCCGACCCCGAAAATAAAGGGGATCAAGACCATCCCAGAGGTGATCTCGAAGGTGCCAAGGCTATAGAGTCCACGCCCCAATCCGAAATGTGTGGTCACCGTAATGGCGCGCAAGAAAAGATAGCCCCCCGCGATCATCATCGTTAACCCGATGAAAAAACCACCAACACCGCCATCACTGCCGCCTGCACCTTTAATATTCATGTTTTGCCCTTTACAAAATACGCCCGCGCGCTGGTTCTTTCGATTTAGCTACAGATAGCACCGCCTAAATTAAAAGGCAAAGCAACTTCCGCGGGCGATGCGATGCTGGGGGCTTGAATGTTTGCACGATAGGCCTATTCTGCGCCAAAACCTGCATCCACAATGCGCAGTCGCCCCTTGGCCAAGATTTTAGGAAATACTATGGGTTCAAATACAAAAGGTGCCTTGCTGTCTCTGCTTGCGTTTGGGGTGTTTGCCACCCACGATGTGGTGATCAAGTATTTGGGGGCCAATTACGCGCCCGTACAGATCGTGTTTTTCAGCGTATTGTTTGGTTTCCCCTTGGTGTCATTCATGCTGATTGGAGATTCCAGCGCACAAAACCTACGCCCGCGTCACCCTTGGTGGACAGCCCTGCGCACCGTCTCTGTTTTGATCAGTGGTGTGTGCATTTTTTATGCCTTCTCGGTACTGCCGTTGGCGCAGGTTTATGTGATGCTGTTCTCGATGCCTCTGTTGATCACGCTGTTGTCGGTGCCGATTTTGGGCGAACAGGTTGGGCTGCATCGGGGGGGGGCTGTTTTGGCGGGGCTTGTTGGGGTGCTGATTGTTCTGCAGCCGGGAACAACGGCGCTCACGCTTGCACATTTTAGTGCATTGTTTGGTGCATTTTTTGGGGCCTTGGCCTCGGTGATTGTACGCCGCATTGGCCGAGACGAACGAGATTTGGTTTTGTTGATGTATCCGATGTTGGGCAATTTCGTGGTGATGGGTGCGGTTTTGCCCCTGTACTATGTGCCTATGCCGATACTAGATTTGGGGGCCGTGGCGCTGATGGCTGTACTGGCCGTGGTTGCGATGCGCTTGATGATCGGCGCCTATAAAGCCGGCGATGCTGCCGTAGTTGCGCCAATGCAGTATTCACAAATCCTATGGGCCTCTTTGTATGGGGCATGGTTTTTTAACGAGAGCCTTGAGAAATTCACATGGATCGGGGCGGCGGTGATCGTGGCCAGTGGTCTGTATATTGTAATTCGAGAAAGCGGCCATAACCCCGATGGGAACATGCCTGTTTTGCGCTCGCGTTCGCGGATCGCCGCGGGGGCCTATTTCCGCATTGGCCCCCTGATGCGGAAGGCCCGCATTCGGGCTAGTAAAAAATAACAGCGTGGACTAGGGGGCGGCGCTAAACACCACCACTGAGAACAGGGCCGCCGGATCTTGGATCATTTGTTCAATCTGCCAACCAGAAGATCTGGCCATTTCTGCAAGCGACTCTGTGGTGTATTTATGGCTGTTTTCGGTGTGGATGCTTTCTCCCTTATCAAAGGAGATGACGGCCCCGCCTAACTCTACTTGCTGATCTTTTGTGCTGACAAGATGCATTTCAATACAGGACATATCCGTATCCCAGCGCGCCTCGTGGCGGAATTGCTCTGGTATGAAATTGGCACCTGTTTCGCGGTTTAGGCGCACCAATAGATTGCGATTAAATGCGGCGGTGACACCGCTGGCATCTGCATATGCTGGGATTAAAATATCAGTGGGCTTCACCATATCAGCCCCCAAAATCAGCCCCGAAACATGAGGCAGAGAACGCAACCGCGTTAGCAGATCGATCGCTTCGGCGCGGCTGAGGTTGCCAATCGTTGACCCAGGAAAGAACACAAGCTTGGGGCGCGAAACCAGCGCCTCTGGCAAGGTGATATCGGTCATGAAATCAGCAGTAATGGGCACCACGTTCAGCTGGGGGTACTCTGTGCGCAGTTGCTCGGCATTTTGTTCTAGGAAATCCTTGGAAATATCCAGCGGACAATAGGTTCTCAAGGAGACCATGGCATCCAGCAATATTCGGGTTTTTATGCTAGCACCGCTGCCCAATTCCAGAAAAACCCCATCGGGCGGTAGCTCTGATGCGATTTGATTTGCATGATCACGTAAAATACCAATTTCGGTACGTGTTGGGTAATATTCGGGCAGGGATGTAATCTCTTCGAATAGGGCGCTGCCCTTGGCATCGTAAAAATACTTTGCCTCTAATGTTTTTTGTGTTTGAGATAGGCCCTGTAGGGCATCGTGCAATAGGGTGGTATTGGTAACGATCGGTTTGTCCATGTTAGGCGTCCTTGGCTAGACGTAATCCCAGCATTTGCCAGCGCTGGTGTGGGTAGAAGAAGGTACGATAGCTGGCGCGCATTTGCTCTTTGGGGGTAGCACAGGAACCGCCACGCAGGACGAATTGGTTCACCATGAATTTGCCATTATATTCGCCAATCGCACCCTCGGGCGGGCGAAATCCGGGGTAGGGGGTGAAGGGGGAGGCAGTCCATTCCCAGACATCCCCCCACAGGCCAGGGCCCGCGGTTGGGCACAGCGGGCCATCATCTAGAAAATTACCCTCGATCGGGCTTTGACCAAAGGCCAGCTCATGCTCGGCCTCGGTCGGCAGGCGCGCACCTGCCCAGCGGGCAAAGGCCTCGGCCTCGTAATAGCTAACATGCACTACTGGGGCGTCTAGGTTCACAGGCTGTGCACCGCGCAGGGTATATGTCCACCAAGCATCGTCTTGCTTCCACCAATATAGCGGGTGCGCCCAGTCCTCGCGCTGGGCACAGGCGAACCCATCCATCAACCACAAGGGCGCGGAACCATAGCCACCATCCTCGATGAAGGCGATCCATTCGCCATTGGTCACGGGGCGGTTGGCGATTTTATAGGGGGCCACATATGTTTTATGGCGCGGGCCTTCGCAATCGTAACTGAACCCGTTTCCTGCATAACCGATTTTTTGCAACCCCCCTTCTTGGGGGATGAATTGCAAGTCGGGCGCAGGGGATATGGGTGTTGGCTCTGGTGTGCGATAGGCGGGCATCAAGGGGTTATAAGACAGCCCATGCAATAGGTCGGTTACCAGCAATTCTTGGTGTTGCATTTCGTGATGACAGCCCAGCTCGACAAGATCGGAAATCTGTTGATGATCATCGCGTTCCTGCGCCAGCAAGGCGCTGATGGCATCGCCTACATATGCGCGGTAATCCTGAACTGCGCCGATGTCTGGGCGCGAAATTAGGCCACGTTTATCCCGCGCATGTCGTGGGCCGGCCTGTACATAATAAGAGTTGAACAAAAATGCGAATCGATCGTCTGGGGATTGATAATCTGACAGTCGCTTTCGCAGGATGAATTCTTCGAAAAACCAGGTGGTATGGGCCAAATGCCATTTTACGGGGCTGGCATCTGACATGGATTGTAGCATCATATCTTCTGGATTTAACGGGGCGGTCAGGTCCATGCTGCGCTGTCGTGTGCGCGTGAATAGATCGGGTATAGTCTGCATAGATACCTGCGCCTCGCTTGAATGTACCGTCATGATCTAGCCTCTCGTTGCACCTATGATTGCGCAAATAATCGTTGGTTACTAGGGAAAGATTTCACATAAATTCATTTTTACAAATGTTACATTCGCCTATGTAAATCGCATGCGCGATAATGGAGAGGGTGGCCTATTGCGGCAGCCACCCCTGATATAGCTCGGCTCGCTGATCCAAGGGCAGGGTGACTGATCGCCCGCTGCGGGCGGATTGATAGATGGCTGTGACCAGCTCGATTGATCGACGGCCATCAGCCAGTGAAACGCCTTGGCTCTCGCCCACCAGAAGGGATTGAGCGATGGAATCGAAAAACCCAGCATAGCTGATGTAGGAACTTTCGATTTCTCGTATCGTCTGATCCACCAGTGGTTGATGGGCGGGGTCGCGGGCGATAAAGCGCCACCCAGATACAGCGGGGCGATAGGCGGTGCCGTCGCTTTCTACGGTTAGATCGCTGAACACCATACGCAACCGCGATATTTCCTCGGCACAGCCCAATGTGATCGAGCTGCTGACCAATGCGCCAGATTTCATACGCATTGCGATCACGCCGCAATCTTCGACCTCTATGTCATTTACACGGGTGTCCAGCAGGGCCGTTAGGGTATCGATTTCGCCCATGAAATGGCACAGCAGATCGTGGTTATGTATGGCATGACCCAGCACCGCCCCGCCGCTTTCACCAGCCCATGTGCCCCGCCAGCTGACATCGTAATAATCCGCTGCGCGGTTCCAATGTGTTTCCAGCGTTGCAACCAATGGCGTGCCCGCCAGTCCGCGATCAAGTAGGGCCTGTAGTTGTTTGGCCGCCGTGCCAAAACGATACTGAAACACAGGGAATATCCGTTTGTCGGTGCTGTGGGCTAATGCGATTAGCTGATCACATTGTGCCAAAGAGGCGACCAAGGGTTTTTCACAGATAACATGCTTACCCGCCTGTAGCGCGCGCTGGGTGATCGGGAAATGCAGATGTGGGGGCAGACAGACATCGATCACATCGATTTCATCATCGGCCAAAATGCGATCCAAATCATCAGTGATGATAATCTGCTCATCGGGCACAAGGCAGGCGGCGGCGCGATCTTGATCCAGATCGCACAGGTAGCGGATGTCGAACAAATGCGCCACCTCGCGAAATCCATCTAGGTGCTCGCTGCCGATACCTGCGCCAATGATTGCAACCTTGATCATGTGGCCTGCTCGCGGATATTTTCATCGGCCAATATTTGCGCCTTGATTGCCAGCTCCATCACCTTGAAGCAATGTTTTTGGGGCATCGCGGTTTCGGTACGCTGTGCTACATCTTGGATCAGGTTGCTAAAATACGGCAGACCTGCGTTTGACGCATCGATTTTCTGACAGCTGGTGCCATTCACCAACAGCAACGTATCGGTGCGCTTCTCGCCAGCCTCAAAATATTTGCGCAATTCGATATAGCCCTCGGTTCCCAGAATAGTTAGGCGACCATCCCCCCAAGTGGGCAAAGCATCAGGGGTATACCAATCTACTCGCACAAACCCATGCCCATTGGGGCTTTGGATTGATAGCTCGCCGTAATCTTGCATGTTGGGGGTCTTAGGGTTGGCATAGTTGGCAACTGAGGCGTGCTTAATCTCGGCATCCTGTGAGCCAGTGAAAAACAAAAACTGATCAATTTGATGACTGCCGATATCTGTTAGAATACCGCCAAAGGCCTCGGGCTGATAAAACCATGGGTCGCGCATATGCGGGTTATGGCGATGTGGGCCGATGCCCAGCGTCTGTACCACCCGCCCGATCGCGCCCTCTGCCACCAGCGCCGCCGCCTTGGTCACACAGGGCACTTCGAAACGTTCAGAATAATTTACGCTCCAAATGCGACCGGTGCGCGCCGCCACCTCTTTGATCTGTGCAAGCTCTGCTAGGGTGGTACAACCGGGTTTATCCACCATCACATCTTTGCCTGCCTCCATGGCGCGAATGGCCCATGATGCGCGGTCCTTGGGGATGCAGGCAATCAGGATCATTTCGATATCGGGGTCATTCAATACGTCCCCAGCATGATCTTTGCGGGGGACATCAGGAAACCTCTTTAGAAATCCCGCCAGCGGGTTTGGGGTTCCTTTGCTCCACCAAGAGGTGAATTTCCCGCCAGCATTTATCAGATGCTGGGACATGCCGTAGATATGTAGATGGTCTATGCCGATTGCGCCAAACTTCATTGGGGTACCATTGTCGTTGTGCCTGTCTTTCCAGATGTTTCAATTGCTTGGATCAATTTATGCACCGCCAGGGCGGTTTGGCCAGATACGGTCGCAGGTGTTGATCTGCGAATGGTGTCGGCAAAATCTTCGATCACGGATTGATGCCACGCATGGGTAAAGGCCATGGGATCAGCGCCGCCGCCTGTGCTGGCCACGGCGCCATAGGTCTCAATGCGTCCATCGCGCCAGTTCAGCGTCAGAACCCCTGCCTCTAGATGCAGGCTGGCATTCTCATACTGCAATGTGATCGCCTCGGCCCCACCGGGGAAGGCCGCGGTGCTGGCCGTGATCGCGCCCACCGCACCGTTGGTAAATGTCACGCCGGCCGATACGAAATCCTCTGATTCCATGGTATGAAAACGGGTGGTGGCGGTCATGGCCTGAACGCGCTCTACCGGCCCAGTAAGAGCCAACATCAAATCCATGGTGTGTATGGCCTGCGATATCATGACACCGCCACCATCGCGGGCATATGTCCCACGGCCCAGCGCGTCGTAGTAGCCCTGATCCCGCCAATAGGGCACGTTCACCTGTACCATACCAAGGTGCCCCAATGTGCCCCCAGCCACCAGTTTCAAGGCCTGCTGAGATGCGGCACGAAAGCGGTGCTGAAACACAATCCCCAAGGACACTTCGGCCGCCGCACAGATTTCCACTACTTCCTGAGCCTCGGGCACAGTGCGCGCAATGGGCTTTTCCAACAGGATGTGTTTTCCCGCCTTGGCAAGGGGGGCGATGATTTGTGCGCGGGCATTGGGCGGGGTTACAACAATCGCGATATCCACATCGGGGTCGGTGGCGATTTCGGATAGATCCTCATAGACCTTCGCGTGACTGGCGGCAGGGTGCTGGGCGATTAAATTGGCGGCTTTTGCGCTGTTACGCGCATAAACCCCGCAGAGTTTCACCGACTTCGCGGCATCCAATATCGCCGCCATATGCGTGCCAGCCACCATGCCTGCACCTATCAGTGCAACCCCCAAGGGGCCGCCGTTTGATTGCGTTTTTTCCAAAACCATCCTCCAGATAATACAGTGATATGTACCCATTGGATTTTGGCAAGGGGGAATGATGAATTTCAGCCAATCAACCCAAGTCTGGCAGGGCCTTGCGCTGGCGCTAGGTGCAGGCGGCGGTCATTTTGCGCACCACATCGGGCATCTTGCTTGTGGCCTGCCACCCCAAGGCCGCCTTAATTGCGCTGGGGTTTGCGGCGGAATGGGCGATGTCACTGGGGCGGCTGAAACTGTCTGAGGTTTCCACATAGTCGCGCCAATCCAAATCATGAGCGGCAAACGCCAGTTCCACAAAAGATTGCAAACTATTGGTTTCGCCAGTGGCGATTATGAAATCTTGCGGTGTATCGCATTGCAACATCAGCCACATGGCTTCGACATATTCTGGCGCCCACCCCCAATCTCGCGCGATATCCAGCCGCCCGAGCGTTAGGCGATCCTGCCTCCCCTTGGCAATTGCATGTGCGCCTTGGATGATTTTTTGGGTAACGAAGCGTTGCGGGCGCAGGGGGCTTTCGTGGTTAAACAGAATACCGGAACAGGCAAACAGCCCATAGGCCTCGCGGTAATTCGCCGTTAGCATGGTTGCCGCTGATTTAGATACCGCATAGGGGCTACGTGGATGGGGCAGGGTGGTTTCGGCGGCGGGTTCCGCGCCAACATCGCCAAATGTTTCGCTGGATCCCGCATGGAACACCCGCAAGGATCTGTTTTGAAATCGGATGGCCTCTAGTAAATTCAACATGCCCTGAGAGTTTGACAGCATGGTTTCAGCGGGGGTTTGAAATGACAGGCCGACCGAGGTTTGCCCGGCTAAAAAGTATACCTCTTGGGCGCTGGATTGATCCAAACCTACCAGAACCGAGCGGAAATCCTCGGGGGAAATAGAGATGAGGTTGATCCGGTCCTTGATACCCAAACGATCCAGATTGCCAAATCGCGCACCTTCGGCATCGCGTGAGCTGCCCCAAACTGTATAGCCCTTGGTCAATAAAAACTGGGCTAAATATGCGCCGTCTTGTCCGCTGACGCCAATAATCAATGCTGTTTTCGTCATGCTGGTGCCCTTTGATCTAATATGGCGTCGATGCAGACCTTAAGGCGCTGTTCGAAAATTTGCTCGCTGTAGGTGTCGAATACGAATTGTCGCGCGGTGATGGCGCGCTGGGCGCTTTCGTGGGGATTTTCGATGTTGGCCTGAAATGCGCGTGCGAACTCTGCGGGTGTTTCAGCAAGGGCAAAGTGGGTGTTTGGGATCAGGTCAATGCCCTCTACTGCTTTGGCGCTGGCAACGAGGCAAACCCCTGCGGCCATGGCCTCTAAAACCTTTAGGCGCGTACCACCACCTGATGCGATGGGCATCAGGGTTTGGCCAAAATCGGCAAGGTAGTCCAGAATGCTGGGGACATCGCTGTGGATATCAATACGCGCATTTTCCTGTAGGTTTTTGGGCAATGTATTCGCGTGGCGCCCCACCAGCGATGCGCGGACATCGGGTGCTAGCTTGGGTAGGATACTGTTGCCGATCACCTCTGCGGCGCGGGCGTTTGGCGAATAACTCATCATGCCCACAAACAGAAAACCGCTCTTGCGGTAGCGCTCTGGGGTGATGGGAATATCAAAAGCGCGCTGATCGGGGATGGGGTTTTCCAATACATTGGCTGATTTCCCCGTCAGGTTTTCGAAAATCTTGGCGTCCCGATCAGAGCAAGAAATCAGCATATCGGTGTTGTTGATCGCCGCGATCTCTTGTGCCTTTGCGGCCTCTAACGTTTTGCTATCGCTGACCCCTCGTTCACGCAAAAGCTGAAAATCAACGTTTTGAGAATTCAGAACGGTCTTCGCACCGCCCATGCGCAGCTGATCAATGAATCCAGTTGTGATGGTTTCTTCGAAAAAGATCACATCAGGGGTGAATTCTTCTATGTGGCGGTTGATCCGCGCGATGCTCATGGGTGCCACCACCGGGGCCAAAGGGGTTTGTTGCGACAGAAGCCGCCAAATATAAGAGCCGCAATCTGGACGGATCACCACCTCTTCTATCCCTTTAGGTGTTTCTAGTGGTGTTTCTTGTGACAGGCTTAGAATGCGCACAGGCCCATGTTTCCTTAGTGCCTGGGCGATCAGGCTAGAGCGCAATCGTCCGCCAGAGTTACTGGGCCAGATAGAGGAGGGTGTGATCATCATGAATTTTGGCATGGCCAATCATAACCTTTGGTTGAATTTGTCTGCGGGGCAATGGTGGATTGCTCTGGCTACCCTAAAGGTTTAATTCAATCACATGAAGCCTATCGAAAAGCAAGTTTTCCATCGGCAACCAAAGCACCGCGGGGCGAAAATATGCTAGTAAGTGATCAAATTGTAGAGCAAGACGGGACCGGTCAACATGAGCAGGGTGCGTTCGCGGATGCTGTTTTGGCACGTATAGAGAGAGTTTTGCCAAAGAACTGCGAGAATACCGTTGAAACGGGATGTGGGAAATCTACCATTCTTTTTTCAAATATTGCGCAACACCATACGGTCTTTGCCTTGGATGATCGCGATTCCGGGGCAGGGTCTAGTGTACAGTTTTTTCAAAATACCGCGCTGACCAAGATGGATCGCATCGAGCTGATTTTTGGCCCAACCCAACAGACCCTACCAGCATATAAATCGTTTCGACCCTATGATGTGATTTTGCTGGATGGCCCGCATGGGTTTCCATTTGTACAGATGGAATATTACCATCTCATCCCGCATTTGCGCGCTGGTGGGTTTTTGATCATTGATGATGTGCATATCGCCTCTATTGGCCAAATGGCCGATGTGTTGAAAGAGGATGCCATGTTCGAGGTGCATGCCCTGATCGAAACGACGTTGATACTGCGCCGCACCGATGCAAAGACAGTTGATCCCCTGTCTTGCGGCTGGGAGCAGCAAAACTTTAATCGCCGCAGGTTTAATGCACCTCACTCTATTTGGAGAGAGTTGAGCCTTAAGGATGGCGGACGTATGCGGCCCATGGCCGAGATTATTGCTCAGAAAATACCGATCGAGGGTTTCTTAGAGACCGTACAAGAACGTGACTACCAAGATCGAGAGGGCCGCCGACGTGGCGCGGCTTTGCGCTTTTCCACGAAGGTGCCTTACGCCAATTGGCTTATGGGGGTATATAATTTTCAGATCCGCTTGGGCCTTGGGAAGCGTAATTTTACGCTATCGCTGTCTAATATCGGAAAGAAATTCGCGCGCTTGCTGAAATAGGGCTGATTAGCCAAATCGCTTGGGCCGCGCGCATCCGCCGGTCGTTGCAAAAATTAAACCCGTGAAAGCCCGATGGAGCTAGGGTTTTCGCGGGCGGCTAGAGTGAAGACTAGCACCGCCTGTACTGATGGCGACCAAAGGGATACCGCAGGCACAAAAGTCACCAACATCAAGGCCACGAAGATCGCCAGATTGAAGGGCCAGATCCAGAATTATCCCAAGGATCGACAGCATCAAATTGATCATCCACAAGATCAAGATCGGATTGTCCGAAATCGATCCCTGCAATCAATGATGTAACGGTTACATTGAGCGCCAAATCAGGGCGATATCCGCGCTCTTTCATCATCGGAGCCAACAGCGATCCGAGCGCCAAATGGGTATACGCCTCGCGCACTGGTTGCCGCGAAACGTTAAACTGCTTGGCGATATTTGCTTCTGATATACGCGTGCCAAATAACAGCCGCATAGAGGTGTTCTCGCGATATAGGAAAACGACGATGCGCTCTATGCTACTTGGGGGCGTGGTGACGGTTGGTGTGTTGGTCATGCTGGCTCATTTCCAGCCCACATGAGCCTAAGCGTGTTACTAGATTAGCATAATTTCGCCCTGTGCTAACTTGCATCCAAGAATTTGAGCCAAGCGATTTTCCGGCGGAGACCACCACAAGTGTCGAAGATGTATGGCCGCACTGTATTTCGAACAGGCCACGGGTAGGGTCAGAGGCGAGCAGGCGACCGGGTTCACTCGATCAGCGGAAATATTTTCCTGCCCACCGCAGGCCAGTACAGCTTGTGAGGGAAATTGGGTTGGTGCTATTGATCGTGTATCGCAGTCACTGTGCGCAGAGCCTCCAATAGAGGGCAGATGGGATCTACCATGAGAAATCGCCAGATATCCAACAAGACTATTCAACGGTTCAATACGCTGGGGATTGCGCTGTTCGGCAGCCTAGGGTTTACGCTTTTGGGATTGCCGTTGCCGTTCTTGTTGGGGCCGATGTGCGCCTGCTTGATTGCGGCCCTTGCGGGGGGTGCGCTTAGGGGTACCGATCAGCTGGGCATATTTATGCGTACATTTTTGGGGGTCGCGGTTGGCGCATCGATTACGCCTGATATCGTTTCACAACTTCCCCATATGGCTGGCTCTTTGGCTTTGGTGCCACTGTTTTTGATGGTTATCGCCGTCATCGGCTATCCGCTGTTGCGCTATGGGTTTGGATTTGATCCAGCCACCTCTTGGTACAGTGCGATGCCCGGTGGATTGCAGGATATGTTGGTTTTTGGTGAAGAGGCAGGCGGGGATGCACGGGCTTTGTCCCTGATACATGCAACGCGCGTTTTGATTTTAGTAGTCTGTGCGCCCTTCATGATTCAGTTGGTCTGGGGACTTGATCTTAGCGTCGCACCGGGACTTCCCATTGCCAGCGCCGACCCTGCGCAAATTGTGCTAATGATTGTAATTGGATTTGTGGGTTGGAAGTTTTTTGAACGCATCGGGTTGTTTGGTGCCTCGATTCTGGGCCCGATGATTGTGGCAACTTGCCTGTCATTGACCGGAGTGTTACAGGCGCGCCCTCCCGCCGAAATCATCCAAGCGGCGCAGTTTTTTATCGGTATCGCGGTCGGGGTGAAATATGTTGGCATCACCCGCCATGAATTGCGCATCAGCGTGGTCGCAGGGCTGGTGTATTCGCTGGTATTGGGGGTGGTTTCACTTGGATTTTATGCGGCTATCCTAGCGCTGGAATTGGCACCACCTCTCGAGGCGCTTTTGGCGTTTCTACCGGGTGGGCAGGCAGAGATGGTGGTGATCGCCATTATCGCGGGTGCCGATCTGAGTTACGTGGTGACCCACCACATATTACGCATTGTTCTGGTTGTGCTTCTCGCACCGATCGTCGGGCGGCTTCTTCCGAACAATCGGCGTGATTAGGGTTGCGTGTCGAGAACTGCCCGCGTGGCCGCTGCCAATCTTTGGATACCTTCGGCCAAATCTTGTGCAGTGTTTAAGGTGAAGTTTATGCGAATGGCGCTGTGGTTTAGCCCCAGTGGGTCAAAGGCGGAAGAGGGGCTGATGCATACACCATGCTCAATTGCCACACGAAGCAATCGATCGGTATTCAGTTGCGGATTGCGCGCAGTGGCCCAGACGAACATCCCCCCCTGTGGCACACGCCATTGAAACAGATCTGATAAGTAGGCGTCCATAGCTGCGCATAGAGCATCTCTTCGTGTTTTGTTCAGCTCTAGAATTTTGGGTAGAATGCGCTCTACTAATCCGCTGGTGATCGCGGTGTTGGCGATCACTTGGGTTAGGCCGGCTGTGCACATATCGCCACCTTGTTTTCCTGTGACAAGGGCCGAAATAACCTCGGGCGCGGCAATGACCCAGCCGATGCGCAACCCAGGAGCCAGCTGTTTTGACAGGGTGCCTAGATAGATCACCGGCCCTGTATAGGGTCCCTTATACATGGATGCGGATATCTCGAGCATGGATGGCAGGACATCGCCTTCGTAGTAGAGCGTGCCATAGGGGTCATCCTCTACCAGATAGGTACCTGTTTCATAGGCAGCCTGTACCAGCGCGTGCCGCTGGGCCAGCAGCACTAATCGTCCCGTTGGATTTGAAAAATTTGGTACCGTGTAGGCAAACTTTGCGCCCCCAAGGGCCGGTGCCGGATCAAAATCTTGTGCCTCTAGGTCCAGTGCGCGATATTTGGGCCCGCGCGGGCGCCAAGCATCGATCGCGCCAAGGTAGGCGGGGCTTTGAGCGGCAATAATATCGTCTTGATCCAACAGTACCTTGCCAATCAGGTCTAGCGCCTGCATGCCACCAGACACGATCATAACATTGTCGCGGGTTAGGGTTAGCCCATCTTTGGAAAAGCGCCGAGCAACCGTATCGCGCAGATCAGACAGCCCGGGAATAGGGGAATAGGACAGGGATTTATCAGGATGATCCATCATAGCCGTTGTGGCCAATGACGCCAGTTCCGCCACAGGCCAGACTGAGGGATCAGGCAGGCCGCCCGCCAGATTGATTAGGTTAGGATCCTCGCTGGCGCCCAAAAAGATCTGCGTAACGTCGTTCGTCTGTGATAGCCAATTGGCGAAAATCGGTGCTGTCATTCTTATCTCCCTTGGTGGGAAAATATCATTGATTTATGGCTGTTTCTCGCTAAATATCTGCATTAGTGATAGTTTTTTGGCGAAAAGTCACTATGAAATGGCGATATAATAGAGAGTGTGTGCATGATTGAGGTTGACGCAATAGATCACAAGATACTGGATGTGATACGCGCAGACGGGCGCATATCAATTCTAGAGCTGTCCGATAAGGTTGGCCTCTCTCCTACGCCCTGTGGCCGGCGGGTAAAGCGGTTGGAGAATAGCGGGGTCATCATGGGCTATGGCGCGCGGATCAATCCAAAGGCGCTTGGATTAAATATCAGCGTGCTGATCTCTGTGCGTCTGGCGCGCCAGGGGCCCAATGCCAGCCGGCAATTTTTGGATGCCATCAAGCTGCGCCCAGAGATCACCGAATGCATGCTGATGGCGGGGAACATTGATTATATGTTGCGCATTTGGGTGCGCGATATAGATGCGCTGGCGGTCTTCGTACGTGATGAGTTGCAAAGCATCCCCGCGGTTGCCGAAACCAACACAATGGTGATCCTTAAACAGGATCTACAAACGCCCTAATGCACTAAAAAATCACAGCACGGATCGCAAAGGCTACAACGCCCAGCACCGCCACCCCAGCACCCCACAGGCCAATAAACCATAAGAACCGCCGCGCAGACCCCGAAACCGCCATCAGTGATACCCCTCTGTTGGATCCATTTTGCCGCGAAACACCCAATAGGCATAGGCTGTATACCCCAGAATGATCGGGATCAAAACCAACGCCCCAACAAGTGCAAATGCAAGGCTACTGTGCGGTGCGGCGACATCCCAGATCGTAAGGTGCGGGGGCACCATCATCGGATAAAAGCTGATGCCAATCCCAACAAAGCTAACCACAAAGAACCCCAGCGCCGCCAAGAAGGGCTGCGCATCGCGCGGGCCCTGCAACCCGCGAAAGAAAAACCAGCTGAGCAGCAGCATCAACAGCGGCACAATCATTGTCCATAGGCTTCCCGGCAGGTTGAACCAGCGCTCAAAATAGACCGGATCTTGGAACGGGGTTAGAATACTGATCACCCCGATCAGTGCCAGCGTTGCCGTGCCCAAACGCCCTGCGTACCCGCGCATTTGATTACGTAATGTGCCTTCGGTTTTTAATATCAGCCAACTGGCTCCCAGCAATGCATAGCCAACCACCACCGCCAGCCCAGTCAGGATAGAAAACGGTGTCAGCCAATCAAACCAGCCGCCCACATATGCCCGGGCTTCGACCTCTATGCCCTGTACCAACGCCCCAAGAGCAATCCCCTGACAAAATGCAGCGATAAAGGATCCTGCGAAAAAGGCGAGGTCCCACAAACGCTTATTCTTGACCCTCCAGCGGTATTCAAAAGAGACACCGCGAAAAACCAATGCCAGCAACATCACCGTGATCGGCATATAAAGCGCCGGCATAATCACTGCATAGGCCAAAGGGAAAACCGCAAACAATCCCCCACCCCCCAGCACCAGCCAAGTTTCGTTTCCATCCCACACGGGTGCAACCGAGTTCATCATCAAATCGCGATCTTGCTCGGATCTACCAAGGGGGAATAGTATCCCAAGGCCCAGATCAAACCCATCCAATATCACATAGGTTAAAACCGAAAAGGCAATCAAGCCTGCCCAAATAAATGCAAGATCAAATTCCATTCTCGTGCTCCTGTCTCTGTGTAGCGGCGGGTCGAGAGGCGGTGCGCATTGGCCCATCTGTCAGCCCCAGCTTAGCGGTGGTGGCGGGTTTGTTCATCATGCGTAGAATGTACAACGTACCCGCGCCAAATACCGCAAAGTACACGATCACAAAGGCAATCAACGATGCCGCCACCGCGGGGGCATCTACGGGGGCGATGCTGTCGGATGTGCGTAACACACCATAGACGGTAAAGGGTTGGCGCCCGACCTCTGTTGTGATCCATCCTGCCAGTACGGCGATAAATCCAGTTGGGGCCATTAGGATCGATGCGCGCCATAATGCGGGGGCCTCGAATAGCCGCCGGCGCATACGGGCAAACAGGCTCCATATCCCAAGGCCCAGCATCGCAAAGCCCAGCCCAACCATTACCCGAAAGCTGAAGAACACAATCGCCACCGGCGGCTCGTCTTCTTCTGGGATGGTATCCAATCCGGCCAATGGCGCGTTCAGATCATGCTTTAGGATTAATGAGCTGAGCTTGGGGATTTCCAGCGCATAGTCGATCCGCCGCTCGCTGGGATTTGGGATGCCAAACAGGATCAGGGGCGCACCGTTTGGGTGGCTGTCATAGTGGCCCTCCATGGCCATGACCTTGGCGGGCTGGTATTCTAGCGTATTCAGGCCATGGGCATCCCCTGCCAATATCTGCAATGGGGTGACCAGAACCAGCATCCACATGGCCATGGAAAACATGCGTCGCGCGGATGCATCGGCCCTATCGCGCAACAGATGCAATCCGCCCACGCCGCCTACAACCAGCGCGGTGGTCAAAAATGCTGCCAGTACCATATGCACCAAACGATAGGGGAAGGATGGATTGAAAACGATTTGCCACCAATCCTCGGGATGGAATTGACCGTTGTCGGCAATGAAATACCCAGCAGGCGTCTGCATCCAGCTGTTTACGCTTAGGATCCATGTGGCAGACATCAGCGTGCCGAAGGCTACCATGGCGGTTGCAAACATATGCAGTTTTTCGCCAACGCGGCTACGGCCAAACAGCATGATACCCAGAAATCCAGCCTCTAGGAAAAACGCCGATAACACCTCGTAGGCCATCAATGGCCCGATGACTGGCCCCGCCTTGTCCGAAAAGACCGACCAATTGGTGCCGAATTGATAGGACATAACAATCCCCGACACGACGCCCATGCCAAAGGCCACAGCGAAAATCTTCTTCCAGTAATTGAAAAGCGTCAGATAGGTGGTGTCGCGGCTACGCAACCACCTGGCATTTAAAACCGCCAGAAAGCTGGCTAATCCGATGGAAAACGCCGGAAAGATAATGTGAAAGGATACCGTAAAGGCAAATTGCGCACGTGCCAGAGATTCGGCTGAGAAACTCTCTAACATTGGGTGCCGCCTTGCATATTTCCCCAATTTCTTGGGGTGTTTGCTGCGGGCGCGATGCGGAGATTTAGGGCCATGACGGATAATCCTTGTGACTAGAAACGATCCTGCCAAAAACATATGCCGCATTGAAATGGCCTTCGACGTGACAAAATGAAGCTGATGGATTTACGCAGTATTTCAGACCTCGATGCGGCACCCATGACCAGCTATCAACCGCTTAGGCGAAGGCAATTTCTACAGATCCAAATGCCCCAAAATCGGCCTCGATTTGCGTGCCCGAGGGGCATTCAACTGGTCGAATAAAACTGCCTGATAGGATGATTTGCCCCGGGGTGATGCTTTGGCCATATTGGGCCATGCGCTGCGCCAGCCACACGACGCTTTCAACTGGATCATTTAGAACGCCGGCCCCTAGGCCCGTTTCCTCGACTGTGCCATTGCGCGCCGTGATCGCCCCAACCCAGCGCAGGTCTGATGCATCAACTCTGTGGCGCGCCGCGCCCAGAACAACACCGGCATTGGCCGCATTGTCGCTGATGGTGTCAAAAACGGTGCGGGCCTTGCCTGTCTCTGCATCGATGCGCGCAATGCGGGTGTCCAGAATTTCAATCGAAGGGGCGACATAATCGGTGGCAGCAATTACATCTGCACGCGTTACATTCGCCCCGCCTATGGCGTCTTTCATTACAAAGGCGATTTCTGTCTCTATCCGCGGTTGGATAAAGCGCCCCTTTGGAACCGTAGCGCCATTTTCAAAAACCATATTATCAAACAAAATCCCGCTATCGGGGATGTCGATGTTCAGCGCATATTGCATCGCCTTGGACGTAAGGCCAATTTTCCATCCCACCACCTTGCGGCCCTGATCCAATTTTGCGCGGTAAATGGCCTGTTGAATGGCATAGGCATCATCCATGCCGATTTCGGGATAGCGCTTGCTTAGCAGGCCGATTTGCTGGCCGCTGTTCTCGGCGGCCAACAGGTCTGCGGCGGCTTGGGCATGATCTTGGGGGGTCATACCGCCTCATCCTCGATGGTGTTGCGCAAAGTGCCAATGCCGTTGACTTCGATTTCTACCACGTCACCAGGCTTTAGGTATTGTGGCGGGTCTAGGCGTGCGCCGGATCCCGTGGGGGTGCCGGTTACAATAATGTCGCCGGGCCTAAGCGTCATAAATGTCGAAATATACTCGATCTCGCGACGGATTGGATGCATCATACGTGACAAAACATCGTCCTGCCGGATCTCTCCATTTACGCGGGTAATGATCCGGGCATCATCGATCTGGCTGGCATCCGTAAAGGGCACCAACCATGGGCCAATTGATCCAGATCTATCCCAATTTTTACCCTGTGTTACATTGAATTTTGCATGGCGCACCCAATCGCGGATTGTGCCTTCATTACACAGGGTCAGAGCGGCGATGTGATCATAGGCATCCTCTTGTGAAATTCTGCGCCCTGCCTTGCCGATGACAACAGCAACCTCGCCTTCATAATCCAGCTGTGAGCTTTCTGGTGGGCGGATCAGGGGGCGATTGTGGCCAGTGAACCCAGATGCAAACCGCGGGAACAGCGACATGTACTTAGGTTGATCCGAGCCGTCTTTGTATTCTGCATTCCGATCGGGGAAATTAACGCCAACACATAGGATGCGCTGCGCATTGGGCAAGACCATATCGTATTCAAACACGCTGTGCGATACCGGCAGCTCTTGGGCGGCGCGTTCTAGGGTGTTCAAACCATCTGCCTGTACGGCATCAAACAGGGTTGGCCACTGTGGACAGGCATCGTTCAGGGCGATCATCCCGTCATCGGTCACTGCGCCATAATAGGTGCTGCCCTTGCTGGTGTAGGTCGCGAATTTCATTGTAGTGTCTCCCAGATTTCTTGGACAACCGTTTTAACGGCCATCACATCTTGTTGTGTTGTTTCGAATTGCCCGACTTGAACGCGGATCACCTTGCGCCCCTGGAAAGAGCCCTGTGTTAGATAGATGCGCCCATCGTCATTGATGGCATCTACTAGGCGCTGTTGGGTATCGTCATCCCCCGTACAACGAAAGGAAAAGAGGCTTAGGATAGGCTCGGTGGTGATCTCGAAGCCCTCCAATGCGCGCAATGCTTCGCAAAGCTCTTGGGCCCATTCCACGTGATTGCGAATGCGCGCCCTTAGACCCTCTAGCCCATAGGATCGTACCAGAAACCACAGCTTTAGTGCGCGGAATCTACGGCCCAGCGGGATTGTCCATTCGGAGTAATTGATTATGTCCTCACCAGTGGTTTTCAAATATTCCGGCTCGATCTTCAGGGTGTTTAGTTGCGGGGTCGCATCGCGCAGAAACTGGATCGAGCAATCAAATTGTGCCCCAAGCCATTTGTGCGGGTTGAAAACGATGCTGTCAAAGCCATCAACACCGTTCCAAAACGCATTGTGAAATTCTGGACAAATCATCGCAGATCCGGCCCAAGCGGCATCCAGATGCGTATACAAATCAAATGCCTTGGCCACCTCGATAATAGGCGCAAGCTGATCTGATCCGCCCACGCCGGTGCCACCGGTTATGGCCACAATACCCGCAGGTGTGTGCCCCGCAGCAATATCTGACCTGATAGCGGCATCCAGCGCCTGAGCATCCATGCCGTAACGTGGGCCTGAGGCGGGAATTTTAATCAGGTTTTCCTGTCCGATACCCGCAACCCAACAGGCGCGATCAATGGATGAATGCACCTGATCTGAACAATAAATTCGCAAGGCACCCTTGCCGTTCAAGCCGTCTCGATTTCCCGTATAGCCGGTTGCGCGCTCTCGCATTGTTAGGATCGCGGATAATGTCGCAGAAGAGGCGCTATCTTGAATCACACCGCTAAATCCCTCGGCCAGCCCCAGAGCTTGGCGTAACCAATCCACAACCAAGCCCTCCACCTCGGTTGCGGCCGGTGATGTTTGCCACAGCATGCATTGGGCCGCGACGGTATTCACCAATTGCTCGGCCAGCATCGAGGGTGGGGTGGCGTTTGCGGGAAAATATGCGAAGAATCTGGGATGTTGCCAATGGGTCATACCGGGCATGATGATATCTTCGAAATCCTTCAGAATTACATCCATCTGCTCTGGATTCTGGGGGGGGTGCGCGGGCAGTTGCGCCGCGATCTCGCCCTGTTTGGTTTGGGCGCGCACGGGTCGATCTCGCAGAGTTTTGTGATACTCTGCGCCCCAGTCCGCAATGTGCTTGCTCCATTCGGCAAAATCATCCCAGTTCATTTTAACACCCTTGTGTCCTGTGCGGTTTTATCTGCGAACACCCGTTGCTACTGGCAAGAGTGTACGCGCGATGGCCTAGTATGATTGCAATACCCCTAGGGGGCAATAATTGGGCTGGCGGTTATCTCAGACGGTCTTGTCTCTACACCCACAAATTTTGTTCCGTGGGTAAACCAGCTGTGGGGGGCGGCTGCCCCCCAAAGGGTCTGACGTTGGGGGTCTGTTAAATCCCATTTGATCGGTTCCAGATCGGGATCAACGGTCTGGTAATCGGAGCAATAGATTTCAATGCGATGCCCATCTGGATCAAGGATATACAGGAAAAACGCATTGGAAATACCATGGCGGCCGGGGCCGCGCTCGATGTTATCCACATAACCGCTGGTGGCCATTAAATCCAACAGATCAATAATGTTTAGCGGCGTTGGCACCCAGAAGGCGATGTGATGCATGCGCGGCCCGGTGCCATTGGTAAAGGCCATATCATGCACACCGCCCTTGCGATGCATCCACGCGGCCCATAGCTTTTTACTCTCGTTGTCCTCGGTGTATTCCGTCACACGGAACCCGATGTCGGAATAAAAGTCCACCGAGGCATCCACATCATGGGAGAAACAGTTGAAGTGATCAATGCGCAGCGGCTTTACCCCACGGTACAATGCATATTTCTGATGAATTGGCTCTAAGCGATCCATCTTGTGATAAAATTCCAGCGGGATGCCCATGTTGTCTGATGTTAATAGGGTTCTGCCTTGGTAGGGGCGGGTTACCCATTCTGTTGGGCGGCCCTTGGCCTTGAAATAGGCCTCGGCGCGGTCCAAATCTTGCTCGTCGAATGTCTTAAATCCCATGACTTCTACGGTTCCGGGTTGGTCGGATTTTTGCAAGATCACACAGTGATGTCCACGCTCTTCCATAGCGCGCAGATAGACATGGTTGTCGCTCTCATCGCTAACCTGTAGGCCCAGTATCTCCGAGTAGAACGTTTTCGATGCGGCCAGATCTTTGACATTTAGGCAGGCATGGCTAAGGCGGATTGTGTTAAAGTCTGGGTATAGGTTTGGTGCGGGTACAGGCATCAAGGGGCTCCTAATTTTGTGATTTTGTGATTCCCAGTGGCAAAGCCAATATGCTTTTGCTCCATGTAAAACTCAAACGACCAATCACCGCCATCGCGCCCAATGCCCGATGCCTTTACCCCGCCAAATGGTGTGGGCAGGTGGCGAACGTTCTCGGAGTTCACCCAGATCATCCCCGCCTCTAGCTTTTCAGTAACGCGTAATGCGCGCGCCAGATCATTTGTCCAGACATAGCCGGTTAGCCCATAAAGAGTGTCATTGGCCATTGCCAGCGCCTCTTCTTCGCTGCCAAAGGGGATCGAGGTCAGCACAGGGCCGAAAATTTCCTCTTGGGCGATGCGCATTTTGTTAGTGGCCTGCGTAAATAGGGTAGGGCGTATAAAATACCCAACATCCCCAAGGGTTACGCCTCCAGCGGCAATCTTGGCGCCGTCTTCTTTGGCGATATCAAAATAGCTGGTCACCTTGTTAAAATGCTCTAGGGAAACCAATGGGCCGATTTCGGTTTTGGGATCTAGCGGGTGCCCGACGGTAATGTTGTTGACACGCTCAATCAGCTTGGCCTCGAAATCTTCGCGAATGGTATCTTGTATCAACAAGCGCGAGGATGATGTGCACCGCTCGCCATTAATCGAGTAGATCATAAATATCACGGCATCTAACGCGCGCTCTAGATCCGCATCCTCAAAGACAATGACAGGGTTTTTTCCGCCCAGCTCTAGGTGGTTGCGCTTTAGGGTGTCTGCCCCCTGCTTGGTGATCAAACTACCGGTGCGGGATTCACCAACAAAGGCAATGGCCTTTATCTTTGGGTTCTCGCAGAGCGCCTTGCCCGCATCTTCACCAAATCCGTTTACGGTGTTTAAAACACCCGGCGGCAGGCCTGCTTCTTCGGCGATTTCCACCAGTAGGCGCGCGCTTAGGGGCGATGCCTCGGCGGGTTTGTGCACCACGGTACATCCAGCCGCTAGTGCCGGTGCGATTTTCCAAGTAGAGAGCATAAAGGGCGTGTTCCACGGGGTGATTACCCCTACTGGCCCAATCGGTGTACGGGAAGTAACATTCATCAACGTGGGGGATTTTAGGTGCTGGCCATCACGCGCCTGAATCACTTGGTCTGCGAAATAACGAAAATTTTCAGCACCCCTCAAGGCGGCCTTGGACATGAATTTCAAAGCTTGTCCAGTATCCCAACATTCACAAAGCGCAATTTCCTCGGCGCGTGCCTCGATGCCATCTGCAATGCGCAACAATATGTTGCGGCGTTCTAATGCAGGCATATCGCGCCACATTGCAAAGGCTTCATGGGCCGCATCTGCGGCGGCATTTATATCCTGTGCGGTGCCATGGGCCACATCGCAGATGGTGGATTTGTCTACTGGCGATGTGGTTTGAAATACCCCACCCGCGCCAAAGGTATCCTTGCCCGCAACGCGGTTTAGGATGCCGGTTTTACGAAAGCGATCTAAGAAGCGGTCTAGCTTGCCAATATTGTCGTCAAGAACGCTCATAGGTTATCCTCCATATGATCCCGAATGTTTCCAAATTTCGGGGAAAGGGCGGCGTTGATGTCGCGCATTTCTGCGGACAATGCGATGGATTGGGATTGCATTGCGGGTGCCATGAAATTTTTTAGGGTGGCAAAGATGCGGGTCATCGCTTCTTCTTTAATGTCTTGGGGGCGACCTTCGCGCAGGCGAACTGACAGATCGATAAACCCGTGCTTAGCTGCCCCATCTGCGATGGCCACATGATCACAGCATGTTGCGCGGACACGAATGCCTGCGGTTGGGAATGTTTCGATTTCCGCGGCCGCTGCGCGAATTGCTTCGCATAATGCGCCGATATCCACGTTTGGCTCTAGGTTGGCAGAGTATTCAATATGAAAATGTGGCATGCATAATCCTTAACATGTTAATTGTTGTCTAATTAACTATCAAACCCATAACTTGTCAACTCTCACCATGCTAGACAGTGCGGATAATGCATTTTTCTGGCATTGTTTTTCTACCAGTTTTGCCGCCTTGCATAAGTTACTGCATTCGTTTGATGAATGTGCAACTTGATTAACATGTTAATAAAAATATGGACATCGAGATATTTAACCAGTACCTTTGTCAAAGAATGACACCCGACAATATCAAACCCAGGCCTCTGGAGGGGTGAGCAATTAACACTCTGAACGTGGCACAACAGGTAAGAACATCATGCAAATCCCCAAAAACCCCTTTAAGGCAGCAATTCATGCAGGCGAAATGCAGACAGGTTGTTGGCTCGGGCTAGCCGAACCCTATCTCGCGGAAATCAGCGGATCGGCTGGCTTCGACTGGGTTGTTGTTGATGCTGAACATGCGCCTAATGATCTGCGTAGTATTGTCACGCATTTGCAGATATTAGACGGCCTGCCTAGCCATGCGGTAGTGCGCCCCCCGATTGGCGAAACGTGGATGATCAAACAATACCTAGAGGCAGGGGCGCAGACGGTGTTGGTCCCGATGGTCGAGAGCGCAGAACAGGCACGTCAACTGGTGCGGGCAATCAGTTATCCGCCCCATGGTACACGGGGTGTTGGTTCGGCACTTGGCCGCTCTTCTCGCTTTACCGCAATTCCTGATTATCTCAACACTGCTCACGCGGAACTTTGCTTGCTGGTTCAAATTGAAACCCGTGCAGGGGTTGCGGCCCTTGATGATATTTTGGCGGTTGATGGGATAGACGGGGTTTTTATCGGGCCTGCGGATCTGGCGGCGGATATGGGCCATATTGGCAACCCCGGCGCCCCAGAGGTACATGCGACCATAATAACTTGTATGCGCAAGATTATAGCGGCGGGCACCGCGGCAGGTATTTTGACCACGGATGCAAAACTGCAATCGGAATGCGCAGAGATTGGGGCACGTTTTATCGCCACAAGCATCGATGTAACCCTGTTTGCCAATGCCATGCGCGGCGCGGCGACACAGACCAATGCCCATCTAAAAGGATCGGGTAAATAACTTCCGCCACACCCTAGGTGCCCTAGGCTCGTACCAGCGAATTTTAATCGCTTCATTGAAACCCTTGTCGCTGTTGCAAAAAACGCCTCCCCCGGCTGAAATTGCGCGATACAGGTTCTCAGAGGTTTCTTAGGGCAATTGGGATACATCCAAGCGAAAAGCAGTTTTCTGGTGTTGCGTTTTGCCCAAAAAGAACGACCGCTCGGCCAGATCTAAGGTGTACAAAATTGCCGAAATATCAGTGCCTCCATCACCGGTCTCTTCGCTGATAATTTTGGTGGCCAGCATATCCTCTAGGTTGGAAGGCGGATTCCAATAGGCGCTCTTGGGGGTGATGGCCTCTGACTTTAGATCCTTGGTAAATAGGGTCTTTAGGGTATCTGCGGTTGGGATTCCATGGAACCTAGCCCAAGAGAAGCGTTTCCCCTCGTCAAAGGCAAATTGGATCACCTGTGCAAAGGGCGCGGGGATGTTTGCGATATCTTTGAAATATTCTGGCGAGTGCATAAAATCCCGCATCGAAGATTGAAGGCCCTCGGCGTCTGATCACAGCATGGCCATAGGCAACCCCAAAGCGCTAAAGGCGTGAACTAGGACGCCCTAGCCGTTTTGAACAACAGGATGAATACAAAAACCGCGCCGATTGATGTGGTGACGATACCAACAGGCAGTTCCTGTGGTGCCAATAGTAATCGGCTAAGGATATCTGAAGTGGTTAATAAAATAGCGCCACACATAGCCGAGGCAGGAATTAAATGACGATGCAATGGCCCCACAATACCACGGGCAATGTGGGGTACCATCAACCCGACAAACCCAATAACCCCTGCCACAGAAACAAACACCGCCGATGCCAGCGCCGCCACAAAGAATAACCGAAATCTCAGCCCGCGCACGGGTATACCAAGGGTTGATGCGGTCAAATCACCGGTTAACAGGGCATCAAGCCAGCGATTGCGATAGAGCGCGAAGCCCAAGATCAGAATAAGCCCTGCGGATACCAAGGGAAATGTTTCCCAACGCGCCAGCCCAAGCCCACCCAACATCCAAAAAATCACAGTATGTGCCGCGCGGTTGTCTCCGGAAAAAATCAAATAATTGGTGATGGCTGAAAACAGAAATGATACAGCCAGCCCCGCCAGTATCAGCTTTTCTGGGGTGCCACTGCGCAGCCCATGTACCAGCGCCAGCACAATGCCCGAGGCGACCAATCCCCCGCAAAATGCCGCCAGTGGTAATGTCCAAAACCCCAATATGTCACCGGTGACGGTAATTACAAAAACTGCCCCAGCCGCCGCCCCAGATGACAGGCCAAACAAAAAGGGATCGGCCAGATCATTTCGGGTGGCGGTTTGCAAAACCACCCCAACCACGCCCAAACCAGCGCCGATCACCGCGGCAAACAACGCACGTGGCAATCTCAGATCATAGACAATCCGATGCACGGGCGACATCTCACCCTGCGAAAGCCCAAGAAAAACCGCGTCTAGGGCATCAGCTAATGGTATCTGGGTCGCGCCGTAGATCGTAGATAGGGCCAAGAGGGCGATCAGAATGATCGCCGCCAATAGCATGGTGAGATTCAGACGCCGCATTTAGCTTTGCTTATCGTGCATAGCCTGCGCCATTTTTGAAATGGCCTTGATATTTGCGGGCCCAGGTGTCAGCTCTTCGTAACGCAAGCCAATCCAGCGGGCATTTTTCACCGCATCAATTTGGGACATCACAGGATGATTTTGCAGGAACTTGAAGGTATCTGCGGCACCATTCCCTGTCTGATAGTCCAGTAGTACCAGAAACTCGGGGTTGGCGGCGGCCACAGCCTCCCATGAGCTACGCCCCCAGCTGGTTTCCATATCATGGGTTACATTGATACCACCCGCGGCGGCAATCATCGCATCGGGTATTGCGAATTTCCCCGCCGTAAAGGGCGCATCAGCAGGCCCATCCAATAAAAAAACCCGCGGTTTTTCAAGATTGGCGGTGGTGGCCTCGATGGCGGCCAGTTCTTGTTTCCATGTGGCGACCAGCGCCTCTGCCTTGCCTTCTACCTGCATCACTTTGCCAAGGCGTAGAATATCATTGAACAGCAGATCCATGCTGGCCTCTGGGCGGTTCTTATCCAAATGCACGCAGCTTTCGGTTAGGATCATCGTCTTGATGCCAAAGGGGGCCAGGGTATCTGGGGTAACATCCCCGCCCGGTTTCATGCCATAATACCAACCGGCGAAGAACATATCGGCCTCGGCCGCCACCAGGTTTTCAACGGTCGGATATTTCGCCGCCAGCTCTGGAATGTCCCCGCGCAGCGCATCAAAATCGGGGCTGGTTTTATACCACCCCGTGATACCAGTAAGGCCAACAATGCGATCCTGTAGGCCCAATGCAAAGGCCATATCGGTCATGTTCATATCGTGCACCACAATTTTCTCTGGCGTGCGATCAAAGTCTAGAGGCGTGCCGCAGTTATCAACAACCACTTCATCGGCCAGTGCGCCTGAGGATAGAGTGGCTGCAAAGACAGCACATAATAGGGTTTGTTTCATAGAATTTCCTTTTGAGTTGAAATGTTGGATTTTCGAATGTCGAGTGCGGGAATGATCCGGTTCTTATGCGATAGGCACAGGTAATCTACGCCAAAAACATCCCGCACGTTTTGCGGGGTTAGAACCTGATCAACTGGCCCAAAGGCCATCAGACGTGATGCCTTCAACAATGCGATATGAGTGGCAAATGTGGGGATCATCACCAGATCATGCAAAACCATCACAGACGTAATGCCTAGATCCGCAACCAAGGATAGAACGCGCCCCTTTGCATCAGGATCTAGGTGATTGGTTGGCTCGTCCAGAAACAGCAGGCTGGGTTTCTGTGTCAGGGCGCGGGCAATATGCGCGCGCTGTCGTTCGCCGCCCGAAAGGCGCGCCATCGAGTTATTTGCCAAGGGTAATAGCCCCGTTAACGCCAGCACCCGATCCAGATCGCGCTGATGATCTTGGTGGGATTGATCCGCCAGAATTGGAATTTGACCCAAGGCGACATAATCCCGCAACAATAAACGCCCATCGGGCGATTCATGCTGGCTGACGGTTGCAATTTGTCGGGCGCGTTGCATGGACGAATATGAACTTAGGCTGCGCCCCGCCAATAAAATATCCCCCCGCTTCACGGGTTCTACACCGCAAAGCAGGTTTAGTAATGTGGTTTTACCCGCGCCATTAGGCCCAGCTATAGCCAACACCGCACCCGGTTCTAGTTCAAAGGATACGTCCTGTATCAAGGGGCTGCCGTTGGGGGCAGTATGGCCCAGACCTTGGGCGATCAGCAGAGATGTATCGCCCATCATCTGTGTTCCTTGTGCAGTGCAGGCAAACGCGCCAAGGTCTTTTTGAATAGCGGGCGGGGTCTTTCCCCGGCCTTCGTCCAGCCATCGTCGCTTTGATGATATTGCCGTGCAAATTCTGCAAGGGCTGCGATTTCGGTGTCCGTTTCTATTGCGCCAAACAAATAGCCCGCCTTGCCCGCCGCCTGAAAGCCAACGGTCGTGGGGAACCCGCATCCTGCCATGCACTCAACCATTTGAATTGCGAAGGCGCTGGGCAGGTGGCGCACCAATTTATCCCGTAGTTCACAGGCAGATTGCACACCGCGACAGGTCGTGCAGATCATCAATTCATGATCGGGGAAATTTGGCATAGCCTGCTCCGCATGACGGTCGGTGCGTACAGAAGGTGCAGATCATGTAAACACGCAATATGACGTGCCATCAAAGCCTCTTTCCAGGACGCCCCGCCCTAGTTGATTACATCTCAGATGGCAGGTCTCCTGACTTACGGATCAGCGTTTTCCCGAACCTTCCCAAGCCAATTTGGCTCAGTGGTATCACTCGGGAGCACTCACCGCTTACAGTTGCGGGGGCAGTTACGGATTAGGCGCGTTTTCGCTCTTCCTCACCGTATTCCCTTTTCATTCCAGCCGTATGTTCGACGGCTGGAAACCATCTGCGGAATATGTGAAAGTTTATCTAGGCTGCGTCAAGACCAGAAATACCTTGGCCATATATTAGGCGTCCAAGACACCGTTACTGGCTTTGATTTCAGGCTAAACGATGGATCAAAAAAATATTCTGATACCGTCAAATCCTATATGCAGCGGCCCATCCCAATGATCCTTTACGGCATTTTCCCAATCTTTCTTGGTGTAATCTGGATCATCCGAAGGGACAAGATGCGACAGCGCCAATTGCTTGACGCCAGCGGATTCTGCGATTTTGGCGGCATCATGGGCACAGGTATGTGAGCGTAACAAGTGCGCCATTAATTTTTCACTGCCATTCCCAACGCGCGCCATCAGCGCAGGAAGCGCGGCCTTTAACATCGCCTCGTGAATCAAAATGTCGGCGCCCTTGGCAAAATCGACCATCTCGGCGATCGGGGCAGTGTCCCCAGAAAACACCACTGTTTTTTGCGTGGATCGAAATGCCAGTGCAAAGCTATCTAGCAATGGTGGATGTGCATTGCGCAGGGTGGATACACTGATGCCGCCCTTTAGAACAATGCGATCGGTGCCTAGCACATGAAACGTAACCAGATCACCCAAATCGGGGCGCCCTTCGTCATCAATGCGTGTATCAATATCAAATTGCATGGACGCCACAAAGTTCTGCCAATATTGTTCCAGCCCCGCGGGCCCCCAGATTTGGACTGGAGTTTTTAGGCCGGCGGTCCATGCTGTGTGCAGTAATCCCCCTAGCTCTAGATAGTGATCAGAATGCAAATGCGTGATGAAAATCGTATCCAGATCCCTTAGCTGCATACCTTGGTCGACCAAGCCGCGGGTCACGCCTAAACCGCAATCCACTACAATCTGTTGGCCATCAAGGCACAACAGGTTAGAGGTGGGCATGCTAGATCCCGGGCGAATGGCGGGACCACCTTTGGTGCCGGTTAGCGCTACGAAATTATTCTCCATGGGATCCTCCTGTCGCGATCAGGCTAGCCTCTAATGCCGATAGAATTCTCTCGATATCCGCGCTACCCACAATCAGTGGCGAAGACATGATTAGATTTGGGACAGATACACCTGCCATCGCATCCGCCGTATAGGCCGTTTCCTGAATAGTCACAGTAATATTTCCGTCAAGCTATTTCTGAATTGCACGCTCGCAGATCAACGCAATTGCCGCCATCAATGCCTTGTCGCCCCGCACATCGCCAATGGTCCGCGCCTGTGGTAGCAATGGGATCGTCATGATCAGTTTGTTGCCGGCGTGGGATATTTCATTTGTTGTGTTCGCCCTGTTACCCTGCGCCATGGTCCTCGCCCGCTAAAATCCAGCGCGCAGCTTTTTCTGCGATCATAATGGTGGGAGAGTTGGTGTTGCCCGAGGTGATCTCGGGCATAACAGATGCATCAACAACCCGTAACTGCCCAACACCTTTGACACGTAAATGGGGATCTAAAACTGCGGTGGGATCATCGGTGCGTCCCATTTTCACGGTTCCGACCGGATGGAAAATCGTATTGGCAATATCCCCTGCTAGTTTGGCAAGCTCTTCATCAGTTTGATATTCTAGTCCGGGTTTGAACTCTTCTGGTTCATAGCGGGCCATAGACGATTGCGACATGATTTTTCGCACTTGGCGCAGGCTGTCCGCGGCGATTTTGCGGTCTTCTTCGGTATCCAAATAATTGGGCGAAATTTTGGGCGCATCGCGGTAATCACTGGATGCGATCTGAACCGACCCGCGACTGCTGGGATTCAAATTACATACCGATACGGTTATGGCAGGGAAATTGTGTAAGTCTTCGCCAAAGGCCTCTAGGCTAAGGGGTTGTACGTGATATTCAAGATTTGCATATGGCTGTGAAGGATCAGAGCGTGTAAATGCCCCCAGTTGGCTGGGCGCCATCGACATCGGCCCAGAACGTTTTAACATGTATTCCAGCCCGATCTTCACTTTTCCCAGCATTGAGTTGACCAGCGTGTTCATCGTGCGCGTGCCCTTTACCTTGTACACCGCGCGGATTTGCAAATGATCTTGCAGGTTCTGGCCCACATAGGGGCTGTCGACGATGGTTTCGATCCCCAAGCCAGACAAGAGTTCACGCGGGCCAACACCAGACAGTTGCAAAATCTGTGGCGAGTTAATCGCCCCTGCGGATAGGATGGTTTCCTTGGTCGTGCGCAGGGTTTTGGATGTGCCTTGGTGGTTCACAACGGCCCCAACGCACTGTGCACGACCCTGGGCATCTGCTGTAATATCCAGCCGCTCGACCATCGCCTCTGTCCAGATTGTTAGGTTTTTCCGGCCCTTGGCTGGGCGTAGAAATGCCTTGGATGTATTCCAACGCCAACCAGAGCGTTGGTTGACGTCAAAATATCCCACACCTGCGTTGTCGCCGCAGTTAAAGTCGTCGGTTTTTTCGATGCCAATTTGGTTTGCGGCATCGGAAAAGCTGTCCAAAACATCCCAGCGTAGGCGCTGTTTTTCTACGCGCCATTCACCACCATGGCCGTGATGGTCGGAAAATATGCTGTTATCTCCGGTTTTGGGATCGGCACCATTATCCAGGCGATAGTGGTTTTCATGGGCCTTGAAATCCTTGATAGACTGATGCCAACTCCAGTCCTCTTCTCCTGTCAACTTGGCCCAATTGTTGTAATCACGTGCTTGGCCACGCATATAAATCATCCCGTTGATCGACGAACACCCCCCCAACGTTTTCCCACGAGGATAGCGCAAGCTACGTCCATTCAGGCCAGCGTCGGGCTGGGTGTTATACATCCAATCGGTACGGGGATTTCCGATGCAATAGAGATAGCCAACCGGCACATGAATCCAAGCATAAGTGTCAGGTTTCCCTGCCTCAAGCAATAAGACATGGTTGCTGGGGTCGGCGCTTAGCCGATTTGCCAATAGGCACCCCGCAGACCCTGCGCCAATCACAATGTAATCGAATTGATCCATCTGGTTTGTCACTTTGCTCATGCTTGCTCCATTCATTGTACGACGCACTAGCGGCAGGGGCATTTGAGATGAACAAAGGCGAACAACAAATGTCTCCCAGAGCGCGCTTTTGGCGAGGTTATGAAAAATGAGGCGACAAAGCTAATGGCAAATGTAAGTTTCTGAATACTAGTGTATTTCCAATGTAGAGGCATGGCTCGCTTTTATAACTGTGGTTAATAAAGGCAGTCTATCCGCAGCGGCGGATACCAAAATCCTAGCCCAACCTGCCGTTAGCCATCAATTGAAACGCCTATGCATCGAACCCGATGGTGATCTCTCCACGCAGCCCTATCGTCTGCAATATATCACGGTTGGGGCTGGTATGGTGGCCAAGACCGAACAGGTTATTGAGGCCACGATCTAATTGCGCCAGCACCAGTATAAACAAGCAGGGCGCATAAGTGGCAACTTGCGCATCGCCACTATTGTCGTCCCGGCCTGTGTAGAGCGGGGAAAAATGCTATTGATGAAACGGAAAGCCACCCTGATACCCAAACACTGCTGGTGCATGGCATTAGCGCTGAAACATTCTCTGATCAGTTACAGTTGCGAATAGTCGTCTCAATAGAAAGAGCGGCACCAGAGCGTGATGCTTGCCAAATAGCCGCCGGCCATTTGTCCCACCCCGATCGCTCACTTCTACAAAGCGAAACCTGACAATGCCTACTGGGATGAGAATGGGAACCGGTTCACAACCATGTGAACGCAGAGCGTCAGATTTGGCTTGATGAATTTGCCTACCAACTAGTAGGTTGATATTTCAACTTATGGAGAGAAAGCATGAAAATTTACGACACAGAGGGATTTCCAAATCCAGCACGCATCCGCATTGCCCTTGCAGAGAAAGGCGCAACAGACGAGGTGTCTTTCGTGCCCGTTGATGTTATGGGCGGAGAGCACCGCGAGGATGCATTTAAATCGATGAACCCCGATGCGACTGTGCCGTGCCTAGAATTGGCGGATGGCACCCATATTTCACAGTGCAACGCAATCACAGAATTTATTGATGGCCATTTCGAGGGGCCGTCACTTACTGGCACATCACCAAAGCAGCGCGCGCAAATCGCGATGATGAACCTGCGCGCAGAAAATGGGCTTCTTAACGCGGTTGGTGCCTATTTCCATCATGCGACAGAAGGCCTAGGCCCAAAACTAGAGATTGATCAATGTGCAGAATGGGGCAATAAACAGAAAGATGTTGCCGCGCAGACAATGGCCTACCTTGATACTGTCTTGGCCAACCAAGAATACCTTGCAGGGGATGCGTTCTCCGTGGCGGATATCACAGCCTTTGCTGGTCTTGCTTTTGCAGATTTTGCCAAGGTCGAAGTGCCCGAACAACTCTCCAACCTGACAGCGTGGCGCGCCAAGGTTGCCGCCCGCCCAAGCATCTCTGGCTAATTTTCCGATCTGCTTCACTTGAAAGGACGATACAATGGAATTAAACGCAGACTTTTCGCAACGCGTGGTGGTTCACTCGGAACACCTCGAATGGGCCGCGTCGCCGATGCCAGGTGTGGATCGGCGTATGCTGGATAGGATCGGGGGGGAGGTTGCACGCGCGACTACGATCGTACGCTATGCACCAGGCAGTAAATTCTCGGAACATACCCATACAGGTGGCGAAGAATTTATCGTGCTAGACGGTGTATTTCAGGACGAACATGGCGATTTTCCCGAAGGCAGCTATGTTCGCAATCCCCCAACAACGGCTCATACTCCAAGCTCTGAACAAGGGTGCACGATTTTCGTAAAACTTTGGCAGTTCGATATGGAGGATCGCATCCAGTTCCACAAAACCATGTCTGATGAGTTGTGCGCACCGGTAAACGGTGTAGCCACCGCTCTATTACATCGCGACGCACGCGAAACCGTAACCTTTAGCCATCTGGAGGCCGGTGCAAAACTTGAAAACAGTGATGCAGGCGGCATTGAAATGCTGGTTATCTCTGGCGCGGTTTCAGAGGGTGGCGAAACCCTTAATAGGGGCGCATGGCTTCGTTTGCCCGAAGGGGCGACCCTATCCGCTACTGCGGGCCCAGAGGGTGCAAAGATTTGGATGAAAACTGGCCATCTGCCATTTGCGAAACCACCGGTGGTTTAATGGATAAGCAAAACCCAATGATCCTTGTCGCGGGCGCTGGGGCTGGTCTCGGGCAATCGTTGCTGGCACGGTTTGAACGCGGCGGGTTTAATCCGGTGGGGTTGGGGCGAACACGCCCCAACAAACCTGTGGGGCACTTTCACACACTGGATTTAACCGATGAAGGCGCTGTTAAATCGGTGATTACCCAGATTATTGCCGAGCATGGCCCGCCAAGAGTTGTCATCCATAATACCTCGGAACTCGTGATCGCCCCATTCAAAGATACATCGCTCATGGATTATCGCCAAACCTGGGCATCAATGGTGCAATCCGCCGTATTGCTTGCCAAATCCACGATGCATCCCATGGTCGAGGCCGGTGGCGGAACCTTCATTGTTTCCGGGGCTACAGCCTCCCTACGCGGCGGTGCTCGTTTCTCAGCCTTTGCCAGCGCTAAATTTGCATTGCGGGGTCTGACACAATCGCTTGCGCGTGAATATCAGCCTATGGGTGTGCACGTTTGCCACGCTATTCTCGATGGCATCATCGATACACAAAATTCGCGCGATTTACACGGCTTGGACCCGATCAAGATGATGAACCCAGACCATATCGCCGAAACATACTGGCAACTTTCTCATCAGCCTACATCAACTTGGACGCATGAACTAGATTTGCGCCCAGCGTCGGAAGGGTTCTAGAATATGAGAACACTCATCATCGGGGGGGGGCTGTCCGGACTTGCTCTGGCCGAAGCGCTCGAGAGCCAAGGTAGGGATTACATCCTGCTAGAGGCGCGCCTACGCCTTGGTGGGCGGATTTTGACGCAGCATCAACAGGATGGCTATTTCGATATGGGCCCTGCATGGTTTTGGCCGGGGCAACCACGCATTGATACAATGATTGATCGTTTGGGATTGCAAAAATTTGACCAGTATTGCGATGGTGCGCTGGTCTTTGAGGATGAGCGGGGGCAGGTTCATCGTGGTCGGGGATTTTCATCCATGGAAGGTTCGTGGCGGCTTGTAGGTGGGTTTGGAGCATTGATCACGGCGCTGGCAGAACGCATTCCAGATCACCGCAAACTCTTTAACGCTAACGTGACGGAGATCACGAAATCAGATGATATGTGTATCGCAACACTCTCAAATGGCCAGAAAGTTAGCGGCGATCAGGTGGTGCTGTCTTTACCGCCACGCATTGCCGCTCTGATTAATTTCACACCGGCACTGCCGAACCAAACCATGCAAATGATGCAGGCTATCCCGACGTGGATGGCCGGTCAGGCTAAGGCCATGGCAATTTATGACAGGCCCTTCTGGCGCGAAGAAGGGCTATCGGGTGATGCGATGAGTCATAAAGGCCCGGCCGCCGAAATTCATGACGCCTCGCCGAAAACAGGTGGCCCATATGCGTTGTTTGGCTTTGTCGGTGTCTCACCTGACGGGCGCGCTGATGATCGAAAACTGCGCCAAGAGTTGCGCGCACAACTGGCCCGCCTGTTTGGGCCACAGGCCGCTGATCCACGTCAGCTGTATATCAAGGATTGGGCCTTTGATCCCTATACGGCTACGCAGGCAGATAAGACCCCAATGTATGCGCATCCAACCTATGGGTTGCCCCGTGCCATGACAGAGCTGTGGAATGGGGCACTGCATTTTTCAGGCACAGAAGTTGCCGCAAATTTTGGGGGATATATTGAAGGCGCTTTAGAAGCTGCGGAAAATGTTCTAGACACATTGGGTATCTAAAATAGGCTTAGTAAATGGTCACCGACACCAAAACCAACCTTCTAAACTCAGCAGAGCACGCGGCAAGAACGCGTGGCTTTGATGGTTTCAGCTATGCGGATCTAGCCGCAGAGGTGAAGATCACCAAGGCCAGCATCCACCACCATTTTGCCAACAAGGCAACATTGGCCGTGGCCCTCATGCAGCGATACCATACCGATCTAAAGGCGGCCTGCGCGGAAATCGACCTAGAACATGCCACAGGTGCCGCATGCCTAAGTGCATTGATCTCAAGGTATCATGGGGCACTTGAAGGCGGGCAAAGCCTGTGCCTCTGCGTGTCTTTTTCAACCAGCATAGAGAGCCTGTCTGCGCAAACCATTGCCGAAATGAACAGTTTTAGATCAATGATGATCGAGTGGATTTCACAGAAATTTAGGCAAGGTAAAGAAGATGGATCAATCCAGCATGTTCTAGATCCAGAAGCCGAAGCCGCTGCCCTGCTTCCTTTGCTGGAGGGCGCGCAGTTGGCCGCGCGCGTGGCTCAGGATACCCAGCGCTTCGAGGCCGCGCTTCGGCTGGTATCACAGCGATTTCAGACCTAGGTTGGATTGTGACTTCACCCAAATAGATGGTTGACCACCAGCCCTACGCAGCCTTTGCTATAGGGTATAGCAAAGGCCAAATACTCTTCCTATAGGGCGTCGAAATCCAACAGCACATCATCTGATTTAGGTTGTACTTGGCAGGCCAAAACAAACCCTGCCTCCATCTCCCATGGTTCAAGGCTGAAGTTTTGTACCATTTCTACATCCCCCCTAACCACCTTACAGCGGCAGGTAGCGCACATCCCATTGTCACAAGAATAGGGGAATTCGACACCTGCCTTGGCGGCGGCCTCTACCGTTTTCTCACCGGGGCGAAGCGGGAAACTGCGGGTTGATCCATCAACTGTTACGCTGATCTTTAGGGCATCAGCATTTGGATCAACCTGAGATGCATTTGCGCTGGCAATTGGGGTCCCGCCATTTGGGGTGAACAATTCGAATTTGATTTTATCCTTGTCTACCCCCATGGATTCAAGTGCTACAGAGGCACCCTCGATCATCGGTTGGGGGCCACAAATATAAATCGCGTCATATGCCTTGGGGGTGATCAATCCGCGTGTTGCCATTGTATCCAACTTTTCGCCATCAAGGCGGCCATTGAACAATTCGATGTCCTGAATTTCTTGATCCATCACATGGGTCAGCATGAAACGGGTTAGATATTGGTCTTTTAGATCATCGAAGGCGGTGCGAAACATAACGCTCTCCGTTGAACGGTTTGCATAGCACAATGTTACGGTGCTGTTGGGTTCGTTTTCTAAAACGGAACGCGCAATAGATACCATTGGTGTGATCCCAGAACCGGCCGCCAACAAAAGATAATCATGCTCTCCGCCGATCGGGGCTAAAAACCGACCTTGGGGAGTCATGACCTGTAAGGATTTTCCCGCATTCAACGCCATGGCATGGCTGGAAAATACGCCCCCATCAATGCGTTTTACGCCAACGGATAGGGTATCCGAACCCAGTGGGGAACAAATAGAATAAGACCGACGCACATCCTGCCCATCGATCGTATCGCGCAGTGTCAAATATTGACCCGGTGTAAAGGCATATTCATCGCGCAATTCGGCAGGGATGTCGAAGCTGAGTATAACCGCATCGGCGGTTTCCGCGACGACAGAGTTCAGAGTTAATTCGTTAAAACGTGCAGCAGCCATAGATGCCTCCTAAATACACTTAAAATAGTCAAAGGGTTCATGGCAGGCATCGCATTTATACAGTGCTTTGCAGGCCGTTGACCCAAATTCAGAAACACGCGTGGTGTCGGTAGATGCGCAACGCGGGCAGGCGACCACCGTATCGCCAAACAAGGCGCGTAGCGAATTTGATGCCTGAACGGGGGGGGCTATGCCATAGGCGCGTAGCTTTTCACGACCCTCGGTGGTCACCCAATCGGTGGTCCATGGGGGGGACATTACCCGCTCTATTGTCGGATCAAACCCTGCCTCGCGCAGGGCAACATCAATGGCTATTTCTATCGCGGATACCGCAGGGCATCCGGAATAGGTCGGGGTTACCTTTGCCAATACTGATCGACCGCCGGTCATTTCAACAGACCTTAGGATACCCAAATCCGCTACCGTAACGGCAGGAACCTCGGGGTCTAGAACCGCCGCGGCGGCATCCCATGCGGACTGTTGCTCGCTCGTTACCATGTCATGTTCGGGTAGGTGCGCTGTACATATTGCAATTGCGCCAGCAAGAACCCCATATCTTCGGTATGTTGACCAATACGCCCGCCGGTTTGGGCCTGATGATCTAGAATGGGTTCTAATGTCGCCTCGGCATAAACTGAACGAACCTGTGTTTCCCATGCACCGCGCAGATCGCTTGCACGTGGAATAATACCAGCAGAAATTGCACTCTGATCCACGGCATCTGCCTCAAACAGCTCGCCAATATATGGGGCAAGTGCCGCAGTGGCTGCTGTCATTCGCTTGTGGCTCTCTTCGGTGCCATCGCCTAGGCGGATGATCCACTCAGCGGTATGGCGTACATGGTATTGCGATTCCTTAAACGCCTTTCCAGCAATGCCAGACAGCACCTTATCGGTGCTATTTTGCGCGCGCTCCCAAAACAGAACCATGAACGACGAGAACAGAAACTGTCGCAACATTGTGTGCCCGAAATCACCATTGGGACGCTCGACCATTAGAATGTTGTGATAGTCTTTTTCAAGGCGCAGAAATGCAAGATCGTCTTCGCTTCTACCTTGATTTTCAATCTCTGCGGCATAGGCATACAACGCACGCGACTGACCAATCAAATCCAATGCTATATTGGGCATGGCTAAGTCTTCTTCTAGCATTGGCGCATGCCCGCACCATTCGGACAAGCGGTGCCCAAGGATAAGATGATTATCCGCTAAACGCAGCAGAGTTTCAAATAACACATCGTTGCCCATTACATATGGCCCACTTCTTCTGGAACTTCATAGAACGTGGGGTGGCGATAAATTTTGCTCTCGGATGGCTCAAAATTTGCATCTTTTTCTTGTGGATCGGATGCGGTGATATCGGCGGATGGTACGATCCAAATGGATTGGCCTTCTCCACGTCGCGTGTAAACATCACGCGCTGCATTCAGCGCCATTGTCGCATCAACCGCATGCAATGACCCACAGTGGCGATGCGATAGACCGTTGCGCGGACGAATGAAAACTTCCCACAGAGGTATTTCGTTTTGATCTGACATGTTCTTACTCCGCGGCCAGTGTTGCGCTGGCCTTTTTTGCTGTTTGTTTCTTGGCATGGGCTAGGGCGGCGTCGCGCACCCACTCGCCATCATCCCATGCCTTTTGGCGGGCGGTGATGCGGTCAACATTCATCTTGCCGCCACCTTTGACTACGGTCCAAAATTCATCCCAGTCGATGGCACCGAAATCATAGCCACCCTTGCCGTCGTTTTTCTCAGGATTCCATTTTAAATCTGGATCAGGCACCGTTAGGCCCAAGTATTCCGCCTGAGGGATGGTTGCATCAATGAATTTCTGGCGCAGCTCATCATTGCTAAAACGCTTGATTTTCCATGCCATAGATTGGTCGGAATTGGTGCTGTCGCTATCATGCGGGCCAAACATCATTATCGATGGCCACCACCAGCGGTTTAGCGCATCTTGAGCCATTTCCTTTTGCTCTGGCGAACCATGTGCAAGGGAAATCATAATCTCGTAGCCCTGACGTTGATGGAAGCTTTCCTCTTTGCACACGCGCACCATAGCGCGGGCATAGGGGCCGTAGGAACAGCGACATAGGGGGATTTGATTCATGATCGCCGCGCCATCAACCAACCAACCAATAGCACCCATATCGGCCCATGTCGGGGTGGGATAATTGAAGATCGACGAATACTTTGCCTTCCCTGACAGCAATTCCTCGGTCATCTGTTTGCGCGAAACGCCCAATGTTTCTGCTGCGGAATAAAGGTACAGACCATGCCCTCCCTCATCTTGCACCTTGGCCAGCAAGGCGATCTTGCGGCGCAGAGTGGGCGCGCGGGTGATCCAATTGCCCTCGGGCAGCATACCAACGATTTCGGAATGCGCATGTTGGCCAATTTGGCGCACCAGCGTTTTGCGATACCCAGAGGGCATTGGATCGTTGGGCTCTATTTTCTCTTCTCGGTCGATGCGTTTTTGAAACTCGGCCAAAAATTCAGGCGTTTCCTCAGAGCTGCTGTCCGCGCCGATCAGTCCCTGTGAGTACATGATTGATTCCCTCTTGATTGCAGGGTCTTTTTATATTACAAAAAATATGAAATCAAGAAATAATCGTAATATATCGAAGGCCGAAAAATGTCACAGCACCTGACCATCCCACAGATACAACAGATCAAAGATGAGGTTTGCGCAGATTGGATCAACCGCCTGCAGATCAATATGCAGTCCTTTGATACTGGTGGTGCGCTGTTCCATTGGGTCGCCACACCCGAATTGCTACGTAACATTCACGGCAGCGAATTGCTTATGTCCGGACAGGCGATGATGGCAGTTGCCGATACCGCATCCTTCATGACTATTTGTGCGGTAAACGGGCGTATGCGGCACTGCGTGACAGTTGATATGCATACCAATTTCCTGCGCCCGATGCAGGATGGCACGATCGAAGTAACCATCCAAATCATTGCAAACGGACGTAAAACGGTAACAACACGAACAGACTTTCGTATGCAGGGGAAAGAGCGTATTTGTGCGACTGCAACAGGCGTTTTCATGTACCTAGATAGCTAGGTGATCAGGCTAAAACCGTGCGTCCAAAATTGCCCGTGCCTTCAATGAAATCGGCCCGCTCTCCGATTGAGACAATAGACCCTTGTAAACCTTAACAACCAAGGCATGTGCTGCGGTCATTGTCCACACATCTGGTTGCAGGGCCGCCGGTACCGCCGGATAGCGTAAAACCATACGGCGCCAATCATGTAGGATCAATATCCGTGCAACCATCGCATCCAGCGCGGGCAAGGGGGTGTCCGAATTTCCTATCTCTTGGTATTTTGCGATAAATCTCTTTGCCAGTAGTTCTGCCTCTGGAGGGGGGAATTCGGCCTTAGCCCAGCTTGGCACCCTATCTAAATCACCAACAAAGCTCAGGCATCCCAGCTGTTCCAAATAACCCATTTTTGGCGCAAGTGTAGCAGGCCATAAGGCAACGCCTGATTGTGATTGCAGAGCATTGGTTTCTGCCAGCGTCTTCTGCATGGCCTGACGATCTTTGGCGCGTTGGGGGGGAAGAACAGCTATGACCCAAGCATCAGACTCTGGTGCATACCGCGGTGCATAGACCTGTGCAGAGGCAGATTCAAATGCCGCGCGTCCGCCATGAGAAAACGCATAGGCAGATGTGCGCCCGGTTTTTTTGGCGATCACCCACTCTTCCTTTGATAGGCGCGAGAGAGCTGTGCGAATGGCGCCTTGGTCGATGTCCATATGATCCGTTAATGTCAGCAAATCCGACATAGACATTGTGCCACCATGGGGATGTGCAACATCGCCCAAGATTGTAATAATCAATGACCACACACGCAAACGACCTGCATCATGCAGGTCGCGTACAAGAGGTGTAATCATTTGGTGCTGTTTGCTCATTCCTCAGTGATAGGCGCGTATTCGTTCATAGTCAAAAGCGTATATTCTGCTACCTGTTCATCATCTTGGTTTGACAATAAAACATTCCAGCGTACTTCGCCATATGTATCGGTGCGTTTGGTTTTCTTTTGAACGGTTAAGGTTACGCTGATGGCATCCCCCGCAGAAACAGGCTTTTGAAATGATAGGCCCTCTAGGCCGGTGTTGGCCAATACCGGGCCTGGATTTGGCTCCACAAACATTCCAGCAGCAAAGGACAACAATAGATAGCCATGCGCAACGCGACCAGGGAAAAACGGGTTCGCCGCGGCGGCGTCTTCATCCATATGTGCATAGAATGTATCGCCGGTAAAATGTGCGAAATGCTCAATGTCCTCAAGCGTAATCGTACGCGGCCCTGCCATAATGGATTCACCAATGGATAGCTGATCAAAGTTGCGGGTAAAGGGATGTGCAGCTTCGGTTTTGCGCGTGGCTCCCTTTATCCAAGTTCCCCCAACAGCTGATAGAATATCGGGGCTACCTTGGATTGCGGTACGTTGCATGTAATGCATAACGCCGCGCACCCCACCCATTTCTTCGCCACCGCCTGCTCGTCCAGGGCCGCCATGCACCATGTGAGGTAACGGCGAACCATGCCCAGTGGATTCCCCCATAGAATCGCGGTTGTTGAAATATAGGCGGCCATGAAACGCGGCCGATGTCTCTACCATCTTGCGCGCGACACTTGGGTCATGCGTGATGACGGATGCAACCAATGACCCGCCACCGCGGTTTAACAATTCGCCAGCGTGGGCCAAATCGCGATAAGGCATGACGGTCGCCACCGGCCCAAAGGCCTCGGTCGCATGCACCTGCTCTGCGCTATCTGGATCTGCACAATGGAACAACATTGGCGCAACAAATGCCCCGCCTTCTAATCCTTCGCCAACCACATCACAGGCATTTGGATCACCGTAAACACGGGTTGCCTCGGTTTCGATAATTGCAGCCTTTTCCAAAACATCCGCCGCTTGTGCCGCAGAGGCTAGGGCCCCCATGCGGGTGGCACTATTCGCTGGATCACCAATCGTGTTTTTATCCAGCTTTGCGGAAATTGCGGCAATGATCGGATCGACCAAGTTGGCAGGGGCCATGATGCGGCGAATGGCGGTGCATTTTTGACCTGCCTTGGTGGTAATCTCACGCACGGCCTCTTTGACGAATAGATCGAATTCGGGTGCATCGGGCGTTACATCAGGGCCTAAAACGGATGCATTTAGGCTGTCTTGTTCCGCAACGAAACGTATCGAGTTACGCAAAATATTCGGATTTGACCGTAGGCTCAATGCCGTGTGCGCCGATCCAGTAAAGCTGACGACGTCTTGGCATCCCAAACGATCCAACAAATCACCAGTGCCCCCCATGATCAGCTGAAATGAACCCTCGGGGAAAATGCCACTTTCTACCATGATCCTTACACAGGCCTCGGTTACATAAGAGGTATCGGTCGCAGGTTTTATAATGGCTGGTACACCGGCCAAAAGCGTGGGCGCCAATTTTTCTAACATGCCCCAAACGGGGAAATTAAAGGCATTAATATGTACCGCCGCCCCGTGTAGAGGCGTGCAAACATGTTGCCCAAGAAAAGTGCCATTTCGAGATAAAACCTCGGTGTTACCATCGCTATAAACACGGTCATCAGGCATTTCACGTCGCCCCTTAGAGGCAAAAACCAGCATTGTGCCAATGCCACCATCGATGTCGATTTTGCTATCGGCCAGCGTAGCGCCGGTTTGATACGACAGCTGGTATAACTCATCGCGATGGTTGTTTAAATGTAGTGCCAAGGCCTTGAGCAGGCGCGCACGCCCATGAAACGTCATCTCTCGCAACGCTGGGCCACCGGTATTTCTGGCAAAATCCAACATGTCTTGAAAATCCAACGCATCCGACCCCGCCTGCGCGATTGTTTCACCAGTAATGGCCGATTTGATCAGGCGTGTTTGGCCCGATGGCGCAATCCATTTTCCGCCTGCAAAACTGTTCAGTTGCATCAATCCCATGTCGTAATTCCTTTGTTGTAATATCAGGCCAGCATCTTGGATATGATCCAAGAATTCGGGCTTTGTGCGGCCACATCGGCCATATGTTCGCGGATCTGATCGATCCCTTTTTCACGGGCATAGGCCATTGGCCCACCGCGCCAGCGCGGAAACCCATACCCATGGATCATCACCATATCGACGTCTAACGGTCTCTCTGCGATGCCTTCCTCAACGATACGCGCGCCCTCGTTTATGATGGCAGCAAGAATGCGATTAACGATGTCTTCGGCGCTGAAACGGGCTGTCCCTGCGCCTTGGCTAGTTAGCAAATCTTCCACATATGGGTCGGGTATGGGCGTCCTGGCGCCATCCTCGTATCGGTACCAACCAGCGCCTGCACGCTGACCTGTGCGTCCGGCCTCGCACAGCTTGTCGCCAATAGAAACATATCGTTCCGAGGGCGGGCGGTTTGGGGCCTGTCGTTTGCGGTTGGCCCATGCGATTTGTAACCCCGTCAGATCTTGTAACTCATAGGGGCCCATGGGCATTCCAAACGCACGCATTGCAACATCGATCTCTGAAGGCTTGGCCCCATCCATCAATAGATAATCAGCTTCCCGACGATAGGCTGCCAATATACGATTACCAATAAACCCATCGCAAACACCTGATAACGCCGCAACTTTGCGCAACCGTTTCCCAAGATCGAACCCTGTAGCAAGGGTGGTGGCGCTGGTCTCAGGTAGGTGCACAATTTCCAACAATTTCATAATATGCGCAGGGCTAAAGAAATGCAGGCCAATGCACCGAGAAGGATTTTCAATACCCGCCATAATAAGCTCAGGATCAAGATAGGATGTATTGGTGGCCAAGATCGCATCGGTGCGCATGTGCTGTGCGAGCTTGTGAAAAACAGCCTGTTTCACGGCCAGATCTTCAAATACGGCCTCAATAGCAAGATCTGCCGGCGCGGCCTTTGCATAATCTGTGCTAGCTGATAGCGCATCTCTCATTTTTTGGGCGCGATCAGCACTTACTTTACCGCGCTCTACACCTCCAGAAATTAATTTGTCTATGCGTGTAACACCAGCCTTGGTCGCTTCATTCGTTTGCTCCAGTAAGATAACTGAAAACCCTGCATTTAAGCAGGCAAAGGCTATGCCCGCACCCATCAATCCGCCGCCGACAACGGCAACTTTATGAATGTCCATTGGGGTTGCATCTTGCAAAAGTGCAGGGCGCGATACTGCGCGTTCCGCAAAAAATACGTGGCGTAATGCGCGGCTTTCGGCGCTGTCGCGCAGATTTAGATGCAAGGCACGCTCTGCGGGCTGACCCACCGCAAAAGGCTCGCGTTCAGCCCTGAGCGTAATCTCTAAACAGTGCAATGGAGATTGTTGGCCCTTGGCGCGCTTTTCAAGCGTGCTGCGCATCGCTTCCAGTTCCTTGGCATCGATGGTCGGGCAGGGGCGCTGACTAATGGCTGTGGGGCGTGATGGTAGGTCGGATGCGAATTCCAATCCCGCCGCTAAGGGCCCTTCGGCAGTGCTAATCTGATCAATCCCACCCAGCGCTAACATCTCTTCGGCGGTTTTTAGGCCACCCGATGTGATCATGCCAAGCGCAGGGCCCAAGCCGATCAGCCGTGGTAGGCGTTGCGTACCACCAGCACCGGGAACCAATCCAACATGCACCTCGGGCAGGCCGAATCGCGTCTTGCCCAGGGCAACCCGAAAGGCACAACCCATAGCAATCTCGAAACCACCCCCTAGAACAGTGCCGTGCAATGCCGCGATAAACGGGACGGGGCTGTCTTCGATTGCCTGCACCACATCGGGCAGATGGGGTTCAACGGGCGGGGCATTAAATTCCGACATGTCGCCACCCGCAACAAATGTTTTTCCTACGCAATATAATATAGCCACGCGCACATTCATCTCGCCTATTTTCTCAACTGCATCCAGCAGTCCAGCACGCAGCTTCGTTGATGTCGCGTTGACGGGCGGATTGTCCAAACGGACAATAGCGATGTCGCCTTGTACAATAAGGGTAACGGGTTCGGTCATTTGGAAATCTTCCTCAAGCTTGCATTTATTATTGACCGACCGGTCGGTTTATGCAAGTATTTTCTCATCACTGCTGTGGGAGGCTTCATTGAGCGAGCAAACTATCCTTGTTTCGGGGCACGCGGACTGGGTTGAAATCACCCTTAATCGTCCAGACAAACTGAATTCTTTTAATGATGAGATGCATCTAGCTTTGGCTCAGGCCCTAAGGGATGCCGCCGAAAACCCCAAGATTCGGGCCATCCTCTTAACAGGGGCAGGTCGCGGCTTCTGTGCCGGTCAGGATCTAGATGGGCGCGACCCCCGCAAGATGAGCGGCCCACCAGATTTGGGGAAGACATTGCGAACATTTTATAACCCCCTTGTTCGATTGATTCGAGGGGTCGAGAAGCCTGTGATCTGTGCTGTGAACGGGGTGGCGGCCGGTGCGGGCGCAAATATCGCGATCGCCTGCGATATTGTGATCGCCAGCGATAAGGCCAAGTTTGTGCAGTCTTTCGTAAATGTCGGGCTGGTGCCGGATGCCGGTGGCACGTGGTCCTTGACCAAATTGATTGGCCCTGCGCGCGCCAAGGCATGGGCGATGACAGGTCAACCGATCAGCGCAGAGCAAGCCCTCGATTGGGGCCTGATCTGGCAGGTAGCCCCAGCCGAGAAGCTGTTAGAGGATGCGCGTGCATTGGCTAAAAAACTGGCCGCCGCACCAACATTTGGCTTGGCAATGACCAAACATGCTATTCACGAGGCTGATGGAAATTCCTTTGAGGAGCAATTGGAGCTAGAGGCCGATTTGCAGGCGAAATGCGGTTGTTCACCCGATTACAAAGAAGGTGTCTCGGCATTCTTGGAAAAACGCGCACCAGAATTCAAGGGAACGCAATCATGACCCCCCAAGAGCGCGCCGATAAATCTGCCGAGGCAATGTGGGCCGCGGACGGCGCATCGAAATTCATCGGTATTTCACTCGATAGCGTTGCTCCAGGCAAGGCGATCGGGCACATCACCGTAGAAAAGCATCATGTAAATGGGTTGGATATCTGCCATGGTGGTACAATCTTTCACTTGGCCGATACGATTTTTGCCTTTGCATGCAATTCGTATAACACCCGCGTGGTTGCCCAGCAGTGCTCCATCAATTTCATGGCTGCTGGAATGTTGGGCGATACCCTAACCGCCACCGCACAAGAGGTCTTGGCGCAAGGGCGTAGCGGCATCTACGACGTTACGGTTGCCAACCAAAACGGCGACATCGTTGCCCTGTTTCGCGGTAATTCCCGCCAAATTCGTGGAACCAATTTTCCGGAGGATGGAATATGACCGAGGCATACCTATGCGAGGGACTGCGCACACCAATTGGCCGCTATGGCGGTGCCTTGTCATCCGTGCGACCCGATGATCTGTTGGCGGGCGTCATGCAGGATGTTGTGGCAAAGGTGCCCAGTCTGGATCCTGCTGCAATTGAAGATGCGATCATTGGCTGTGCTAATCAGGCCGGCGAGGATAATCGGGATGTGGCGCGCATGTCCGTGCTGTTGGCCGGTTTGCCAGTTGCCATCGGCGGGGTCACGGTGAATCGCTTGTGTGGGTCTGGTCTTGATGCCATCGGCATGGCGGCGCGCGCTATTCGTGCAGGCGAAGCTGACCTGATCATGGCGGGTGGTGTAGAAAGCATGAGCCGAGCGCCATTGGTAATGCCTAAGGCTGATGCGGCCTTTTCGCGCCGCGCAGAAATCTATGACACGACCATCGGTTGGCGTTTTGTGAACAAGGCATTGCACAAGCAATTTGGCACAGACAGCATGCCCGAGACCGCAGAAAATGTCGCGGCGGATTTTAATATATCTCGCGCAGACCAAGACGCCTTTGCGCATCGCTCGCAGATGCGCGCCGCGGCGGCTATAGCCTCTGGGCGGATGGCCCAAGAGATTACACCAGTTTCCGTGCCGCAACGCCGCAAAGATCCAATTATTTTTGACACCGATGAACACCCGCGGTTATCCCCCCTGGATAAACTTGCCGCATTGCCAACCCCATTTCGCGAGGATGGCTCGGTCACGGCGGGTAATGCCAGTGGCGTGAATGATGGTGCGGCCGCCGTTCTGGTGGCGTCAGCACAGGCTGTCAAATCCCATGGCCTTACACCGATCGCACGCATTTCGGGTAGCGCAGTCGCGGGTGTTTCGCCACGGATTATGGGTATAGGCCCCGCTCCAGCCAGCCAAAAGCTGATGGCACGATTGGGGGTGTCAATTGGTGAAATCGATTTGATCGAACTGAACGAGGCCTTTGCAGCCCAAGGTTTGGCCGTAATGCGTGAGCTGGGGTTGCCTGATGATGCGGGTCACGTGAACCCTAACGGGGGGGCAATCGCCCTGGGGCATCCGCTTGGTATGTCGGGGACACGCCTTGCCCTTACTGCGGCAATAGAAATGAATAACCAGCAAATGAAACGCGCCATGTGCACCATGTGCATCGGCGTTGGGCAGGGCATCGCTATGATGCTAGAAAGTATATAGGCTATTGATATGAAAGACCTTTCTCCAAAATCAGGTGACCTAGAAGCGATCGAAACCGCATCACGGGATGAAATTTCAGATCTTCAACTACACCGTATGAAAAAATCACTGGCGCATGCCTATAACAACGTCAAACACTATAAAGAGGCGTTTGATGCCGCTGGTGTACACCCAGATGATCTGACGGATTTGGCAGATTTGTCCAAATTCCCATTTACCGTCAAACAAGACCTGCGGAATAACTACCCCTTTGGAATGTTCGCAGTGCCGCGCGATCAGATAAATCGCATTCACGCATCATCGGGTACTACAGGTCAGCCAACGGTTGTTGGATATACCCAAAACGATTTGCGCATGTGGGAACAGGTGGTCGGGCGTTCGCTACGTGCTGCTGGTCTGCGCCGCGGCGATATCTTGCATAATGCATATGGCTATGGCCTGTTTACTGGCGGTTTGGGGGTGCATGGCGGGGCCGAGGCCATGGGCCTGACAGTTGTGCCAATTTCTGGTGGCATGACACAACGTCAAGTGCGCCTGATCGAGGATTTCAAACCAACGGGGATGACAGTAACCCCCTCATACATGTTGTCGGTCCTTGATGAGTTCCATACCCAGGGCATAGACCCCCGCAAATCCAGCCTGAATGTTGGAATCTTTGGCGCCGAGCCGTGGACAAACGCAATGCGTCAAGAAATCGAGCAAGCCTTTGATATGCATGCTGTTGATATCTACGGTCTGTCCGAAATTATTGGGCCGGGTGTTTCAATGGAATGCGTCGAAACAAAAGACGGGTTGCACATATGGGAAGATCACTTCTATCCAGAAATTATCGACCCGAACACAGGCGAGGTTCTGCCCGATGGAGAATTGGGAGAGCTGGTGTTCACGTCGCTGACCAAAGAGGCATTCCCAATTATCCGGTATCGCACACGGGATTTGACACGTATTCTGCCAGGCACAGCACGTTCTATGCGCCGGATGGAAAAAATCACCGGCCGCTCTGACGATATGATTATTCTGCGCGGTGTGAATGTATTTCCCACCCAAATCGAAGAACAGCTAATGACAATCCCATCCCTCGCACCACATTTCCAAATTGTTCTGGAACGTGCGGGCCGAATGGATAGCCTCACCGTAAATGTAGAGGCAACCCCAACTGCCGGCCCCGAGGCCGCATCCGCAGGTGCTACGGAATTAGCGCATAAAATCAAAGCATCGGTTGGCATCACGGCCAAGGTTGCCCTAGGCGCGCCCGAAACCGTCGCGCGCTCGCAAGGTAAAGCCGTGCGTGTCATCGATAACCGACCTAAGGAATAAAAATGGCAAGAAGTCTCGCAAAAGACCACAGCGATAAGCGCCGCGCTATTTTAAAAACCGCGGCGGCGTTCTTTGCCGATACCGGATATGATCGCGCTGCAATGAGCCAGCTGGCCAAGGCCTGTGGCATATCCAAGGCCTCGATTTATCACTACTACACCAACAAAGAAACGCTGCTGTACGATATACTGCACCATCATTTAGATGAATTGCTAACCACAATTCAGGCCCAAGATATTTCTGACAAAGATCCCGAAACCAACCTAGGTACATTGGCGGGTGCATTGCTAGAGGTGTATCGCGGTGCGGATGCAGAACACCGCCTGCAGCTAGAGGCTATGCGCTATCTACCGGCTGAAAGTCAGAAAGAACTGGCTGATATGCAACGCCAGATCGTGGCGATTTTTGGCGATTCTATTCGCGCGGTTGCCCCGGAACTATTCGAAACAGGAGAGGCAGATTTGCGCGCTGTTACGATGTCTATGTTTGGTATGCTGAACTGGTTTTACCTTTGGCATCAACCATCTAAAGGCCTGTCGCGTGCCGAATATGCGAAGCTTGCGACAGATATCTTGGTAGGGGGCTTGATTAAACTCAAAATCCCTGCACATGTTAAGTAAAATTCAAATAACAGAAGAGTCATGTAAACTGGAGGAGTAACCATGAAACATTTTTTAAAACTAACAACCGCCGCAGCCATCGTGCTGGGCACCAGCATTTCCGCGATGGCCGAGGAAATCACCCTAACCATTTCCAGCTGGGCCCCACCAACCCACGGCATCAACGCTGAAATGTGGCCGGGCCTATCTGAAATGATTTCACAGGCCACAGACGGTAAGGTGAAAACAGAATTGAAATTGGGATTGGCACCACCCCCTGCGCAGATGGATTTGGTCATGGATGGCGCTGCCGATATGACAATCATCTTCCATGGGTATCAACCTGGTCGTTTCACAGGCACAAAGTTGGCTGAACTGCCCGGATTTGAGGGTAACGCAGAGGCGGCATCTGTTGCTTACTGGCGCGTACACGAAAAATTCTTGGCGCAATTGGACGAACATAAGGGCGTGAAACTTATGGGTCTGACCACACATGGGCCGGGTCAAATTCATTCCAACAAAGATATCAAAACACTGGCTGACCTAGATGGCCTAAAAACCCGTCTTGGTGGTGGTGTTTCTGGTGATGTTGGTGCGGCTCTTGGCTTGGTCGGTATTCGCGTACCAGCCCCAAAGGTCTACGAAACGCTGGCCTCCGGCGCGGCAGATGCGGTTGCTATGCCAATGGAAAGCCGCAAAGGCTTTAAGTTGACCGAAGTAGCGGCAAATGTTTTGGAAATGCCCGGTGGCTACTACCGCGGATCATTCGCATTTTTGATGAGCCAAGAGAAGTTCGACAGCCTTCCAGCCGATATCCAAAAGGCACTCGAGGAAAAGGTATTCGGTGAACCGGCATCACGCATGCTGGGTCAAAAATGGGATATGGTTGATGCCATTGGTCGCGACGCCTCTGTTGAGGCAGGCAATACAATCACCATGGCATCAGATGCCGATATTGCTGCCTATAAACCAATAGCCGCTGCGGTCACTGAGAAGGTACTGGGAGAGTTGTCTGCCAAAGGCGTAGATGCGCAAGCGGCTTATGACATGATGAAAGCCGAAACTGCAAAATAATCGATGTAAGGCGGCGTGCAATCAGCACGCCGCCTTTTTCACTCGGGGATGATATGAAAAACCTGTTACATAAAATCATTAGCCTACAAATCGTGCCGATCTATCTGGCTTCTGCCTCGCTGTTCTTTCTGATGTGCTTGACCTTCGCAGATGTTCTTCTGCGATCGATGTTCAATGCCCCCATCGAGGCGGCAACCGAACTCACGCGTATGTCGATGGCTATTATGGTCTTTTCCATTTTACCATCAGTGTCAGGTAGCGGCCAGCATATCGCTGTCGATCTACTGGATGGCCTGTTCTCACATCCGGTGGTGATGCGGATTAAGGCGGCGGTGATCAATCTGGCCTGTGGGGGCATACTGTTGTGGCCTGCACAGCGGGTTTCGGTGCTGGCGGAACGCGCGCGCTCGTATGGGGATGTGACCGAGTATATGAATATCCCCCAATTCTATATCGGATGGTTCATTGCCATTATGACATTTGCCACTGCAGGCGTGTTGATTATTCGCGGCCTGCTGGAAATGTTCGCCCCCCAAATACTGGAGCAAAATGATGCTTGAAGCTTTGATCGGATTTACCTGTGTTCTCGGGTTGGTGCTGTTGCGTATGCCCATCGCCTTTGCCATGGGGTTGGTCGGAATGATCGGCTATATGTACGAAACCAGCTTTCGCGGTGCGATTTCTATGGTGTCCCGCCTGATTATCGATACCTCGCAGGATTATGGTCTGTCGGTGGTGCCCTTGTTTATCCTGATGGGGCTGTTCGTAAACAAAGGCGGCATTAGCCGCGAACTATACGCGGTATCCAATGCCTTTCTGGGGCACATGCGTGGCGGTTTGGCCATGGCCACCATCGTGGCCTGTGGTGGATTTGCCGCGATTTGCGGGTCGTCATTGGCCACTGCGGCTACGATGTCCAAGGTAGCGATGCCCGAAATGCGGAAATATAATTACGCAGACAGTCTGTCTACCGCATCGATTGCCGCTGGGGGGACATTGGGCATTTTGATCCCACCATCGGTGATTTTGGTGATCTATGGTCTGCTCACGGAAACCTCTATCGGCAAGCTGTTCATGGCAGGAATTATCCCCGGATTGTTGGGAATTTTTGGTTATCTGCTGGCTGTGCGTTATACGGTGATGCGCAATCCCGCCGCGGGCCCTGCAGGGCCTCGGATTGGTTGGGCGGGCCGCATGAAGGCCCTGCGCGGTGTCTGGGCGGTGCTGGTTTTGTTCTTCTTGGTGATCGGCGGCCTCTACGGGGTGCTAAACTTTTGGCCAATTAATTTGGCGTTTTCACCAACCGAGGCCGCAGGTATGGGGGCGGCAGGGGCCTTTATTATCGCCCTTTCGCGTGGTGCGCTTAACTTTGCAGCGATCAAAGAAGTACTCCAAGAAACCACTGTAACCACATCATCGCTGTTTTCCGTGCTGATCGGGGCGTGGATATTTTCCAACTTTGTGAATATCGCAGGCCTTCCCGAGGCGCTCTTGGCGATGGTTACGCAATACTCTGTACAACCTTGGTTGGTGATGCTGTTCATTGTATTGATCTATATCGCCTTGGGATGCATCTTCGAGAGCCTCTCGATGTTGCTCCTGACTGTGCCGATCTTTTTCCCACTGGTGCGTGATCTGGGGTATGATCCAGTTTGGTTTGGGATTATCGTTGTTGTTGTTACGGAAATATCGCTGATTACGCCGCCTGTTGGTTTGAATGTATTCATTCTAAAGGGTGTGGTGCCGGATGTATCAACGGGCACCATCTTTCGTGGCGTTACACCATTTTGGGTGGCTGACATCATACGTCTGTTGTTGTTGTTGGGCATTCCCACCTTGGCCTTGTTCCTACCCAATCAAATGGGCGGGCTGGGCCACTAATCAGGGCGCAAATTTTAACTTTCCCGCCCCTGCTGGCGGGAAAGTGGTCATCGGGAAAAACTGATTGGCCGAACTAGGCCAGAACCCACGCATCTGCCATCCATGCCCTTCAGAGATCCGGGTGCCTTTCGACATAGCTACCCCACAGGCATGCCTCCTGCGTCCCTTGTGAATGCTCCAAGGCCCCGACGTACACCAAAGCAACGGGCCACTAGTCGCGATATTGCCAATTAGGACAGGGTGTCAGGGCGCAACCATGGCTCAAGATAGGATCTCAGCCGGGCGTGCATCGGCATTTCACTGTTGATCGCGCAAAAATCTAGGGCCATGCTCTGTATCGCGAATGCCTGCACACCTTCTGCTAATATCAACGCGGGGACATCCTTGCGAAACGGGCCAACAGATATCCATTTCGTCAATACACCGATTTGACGACCAAATGTTTGGGCAATTGGGCCAATCTCTTCTTTGGCCGCAGCGCCGGAATGGCGCAGGATAAGATCAAAAACATATCGCTCACTGGTCATGAATTGCAACAGAGGCATGAATTGGCGAAGCAGTGAATCCAGATTTGTTGGGGGCGGCTGTTTTTCGATCCGATCAAGATGCGCATTGATTTCATCAGAAACAACACGTTCCATCAAGGCATCCTTATCCGGAAAATGCGCAAAGAAAGTCCCCTTCGCAACGCCGGCGTTCAGAACCACCTCTTCTACGCGCAGCGCACCAAAGTCCTTCGAGGTAAGGATCTTCTGCGCAGATGCAATAAGCTTTGCGCGCGTTGCAAGAGAGCGCTTCTGTATCGGTCGTTTCATCCCCCAAGGATACAGAGTTTTTGACTGTGGTCAAAATATTTATTGACCATGGTCATTTTGTGAAATATGACCATGGTCAAATTAGTGTCTTAGGAGAACACCCATGTCACACAAGCGAATCTTTGTCCTTAATGGTCACCCGGCCACCAATTCTGTTTCTGCCTCTCTGGCCGCGGCCTATGTATCATCAGCCCAAGAGGCGGGGCATGAGGTGCGGGTTACGCATATCTCAGAAATTTCTTTTGACTCCGATTTTGGGTTTGGCGGGTATCAAGAACACAAACCCCTCGAACCTTGCCTGAAGCAATTCCAGAATGATCTAGAATGGTGCGAACATTTTGTGATGATGACACCCATGTGGTGGGGCGGTTTGCCCGCAAAGTTAAAAGGGCTGTTTGATCGCACTTTGCTGCCCGGTTGGGCATTTGATACACGACGCATAAAGCGTGGCATGCCAACGCCGCTCCTTACGGATCGAACAGCACGTGTTTTTGTCACGTCCGACACTCCGGAAATATTCTTTCGCTTGCTGTATCATCGTGCGCTATTTCGCCAGATCAAAGGGCAGATACTTGGTTTCATCGGTATAAAACCAACGAAGGTCACTCATTTCTCGCCGACTACGGGCGCACAAGCGGACAAAATAGACCAATGGGTAAAGGTCGTAAAAGGCCTTGGATCGTTGGGACACTGACGGCGATTTGATCGGCACCTCAAAAGGATCAACCGTAGCAGTTGGGGATCTGTTGTGGTGCCGCCAGATGCATTTGAACCCGTTTCAGTTATCAACTGGGCGGGTTTTACGCCGCGCCTAAAGGCTCCACTCAGATATCATTTGGGACGGTAAACTCTCAAACTTTTCCCAACTCCAGCGCAGCAAACCATTTGAATAGCACAAGGGCATCGGTCGAATTTAAGCAGACCCAGTCCAACATACCCCACCTCTAAAACGCAAGTAGCGCCACACGCTAACCCGCGCCTAGCTAATTCAACATCCCCACCGGATCCGCCAAAAACGACCTGATCGCGCCTGTTTTCATCCCAAATACCCTTTGAAACGACGCTGTTTGACGTAAAAACTCTAGAAACCTGCGTTTTTCCGACGTCAAGTCCCCGGTTCGATGCTAACCTTTGTATAGGGAACTTTGCACAACAATGACCCAAAGAGAATTTTATGAGGTCGTTTTTGCAAAGCTGGGGAATTTGTCCGGCGATAACCATCTGACGGATCCCCACAACATAGGAGGACCCTAATGACTGAAAAAAAGAAGAAAATGTTGGATCCTGACCCCAGGATTTACGACTTCGAGACAGAATTCGAGCTGGGCCAAGATAACGTCCGACCCTTTGGTTTGGATATCCACAACCCTGTATTTTTAATCTCTAGCGTGTTGGTGGTTGGCTTTGTGATGTTGTCATTGGCAAACCAAGAGGCATCGGCAGAACTATTCGGCTGGTTGCGTCCATGGCTCACCAGTACATTTGACTGGTTCTTGGTTTTGTCGGTCGATGCAATTACTCTATTTTGCTTGGCGCTGATAGTTTTGCCCGTCGGCAAAGTGCGTATCGGCGGCAAAGACGCCAGCCCTGACTATTCCTATGCAGGTTGGATCGCGATGATGTTCGCCGCCGGTATTGGTATTGGGCTGTTGTTTTTCGGCGTCCTTGAACCCGTCTACTACAATTTCTCCGAGGGTGGAAACGCCAGCCCATTGGGTATTGACGCCTCTGTGCCTGGTAACGAATACATCGGGGTCGTGGGAACAATCCACCATTGGGGACTAGAAGGCTGGTCAATCTACGCCGCCGTCGGTCTTAGCTTGGCAATTTTTTGCTACAACCTTGATCTGCCACTGACCCTGCGCTCTGCATTCTACCCGATTTTGGGGGAACGTATTTGGGGCTGGTGGGGCCACAGCATCGATACGTTGGCGGTTTTTGCCACTCTGTTCGGCCTGACCACATCACTTGGTCTTGGCGCTCAACAGGTCGCCGCTGGCCTGAACGAGGTTTTCGGCATCGCCCCATCACCAACCGTTACCGTGTTGTTGATCATCGGCATTACGGTGATCGCACTTGGCTCTGTTTTGTTGGGTATGGACGCAGGCGTGAAGCGCCTGTCTGAAATCAATATGATCATGGCCGTCGCTTTGTTTATCTTCGTAATCTTGGTCACAGGTGTATGGACAGCAATCACGCGCTACTTCGGTGTGATGGTCGATTACATCGTGATGTTACCGGCGCTTTCGAACCCATTTGGACGCACAGATACCAGCTACTTCCACGGTTGGACAACGTTCTACTGGGCGTGGTGGATTGCTTGGTCACCTTTCGTCGGCATGTTTATCGCGCGTATCTCCAAGGGTCGTACAGTACGTGAATTCGTGATATGTGCGCTATTGGCCCCAACTGCGGTTTGTGCCTTGTGGATGTCAACCTTCGGCGGCGCAGCCATCGATATGTTGAACGCAGGTGGCGCCGAAGGCGTCAAAGCAACGGTGATCGACGCGTACAAACCCGAAGGCGCATTGTTCGGTTTCCTCAAGGAACTACCGCTTTACAATATCATTGCGCCAATCTCGCTGGTTTTGATCGTCATCTTCTTTGTGACATCATCTGACAGCGGATCCTTGGTGATTGATACGATCACTGCGGGCGGTAAAATGGATGCACCCGTTATTCAACGTGTCTTTTGGTGTACGCTTGAGGGCTTGGTTGCAATCGCACTCCTATTGGGTGGCGGACTAAGCGCGCTGCAAGGTGCTGCGGTCTCTACGGGCATTCCGTTCACGATCGTGGTCTTAGTGATGTGTTATTGCTTATGGCTGGCCCTGAAATCAGAGCACGCCAAGATCAAGTAAAGCGCTATTCACTTCCCAAGGCTACATGGCAGAGGCAACTCAATGCCTTATTGCTCGTAGCCTTGGGGGGTGATTTTGCCCAAGCATGCACCGGGAGGTAGGTCTGCCATCGCGCAGGCGCTACGATACCTGGCTTGGCCCTTTTTGTGCTGGATGACCAATTGCTTATTAGTGGATATGCCCTTGATTTACGCCTCGAGGCGATCGAAGACTTTGATCGGATACATTAACCGTAAATCCTGCAAATAGGTAAAACAGTGCTAGCCACTGTTCATGCTAAATAGATTAGGGAAATTTAATGATAAAACGACTACTCCAATTGTGGCATCAATTTCCATCCAGACAACTTGCACTAATTATAGCGGCATTCGTAACTGTCCCGAACACATCTGCCTTATCCAAACCGCTGGATTTTGGTGTTGCCGGCGTTCCTCGGGATCTTGCATCCAAGCGGAATTACGACCAGCTCTTTAGAACCCTGACCCAAAACGGAATCACCGAGTTTTTTCCGACGTTTCAATATCAAGAGGTTCCGCGTCCCAAGACATTTGGATTTGAGAAGGATTTTTCAGCCCCCTGTCGCGCAGATTCAAGCGCGTTTAAGGCTCTGCGAAATACGAGCATGAAATTGATCATCCCAGCAGAGATCGTATACCCAAATCCCAAATCAATAAAAGAAGGGTCAACGACAGACAGCCCCCTTGCAGAAATTATCGCCTGTGCAGGAATTGAAAACATATCTGGCATAACCAATTACGACGAAGCCGCGTTTCACGGAATCAGCATAGACAGTGTACGAAGGTTCTATAACCATGCAAAATCCGTTGCCCCGAAAATTCCGGTTCTTATGGTTCACGGCCCCATTATAACGGATAGGCCCGCATTTAGATCATCACGAAAACGATCCCGCTACTTGGACGACGTCATTGCATTTTCAGCCTATGCTGACATTGTAGGTTTTGATGTTTATCCCATACCGATTGTCGTTTCACGTGTGGCGACCCCGCTCAGCAACGGGAACGACACCACCCCTGACAAGGCTGTTGTTGAATATCTAACTTGGCTAAACAGCGCGATTCCAAATAAACCCAAGCTAATGGTGCTACAGGGGTTTTCATACACAGACATGTACGAGGCCAGCTTTTTAAAGGCGAACGTTTCGAAAGAACTGCGTGATATTGTCAGCCCACCCAACGCCCAAGAAATAAACATGATGGTTAATCAGGCCAAACAAAACGGCGTGTCAAAAATTATCTGGTGGGGCCAGGCCGCATTGAAAACAAGCAAACAAGCGCCATGGCCCGACATCTTGCGGATGGGGCAGAAATACTAATGACCAATTCCAGTTGGTGCTGTCAGACTAATTCGAAACAGTCTCAAATGTCAGTAGAACCAGTTTTCATCCCGCACACAAAATGTTCCAATCATAAAGCGATTTGGTGCTGATACCCAACCTGTTGGCAACATCCTGAACCGAATATCCGCGATCCTTAACTTGCGCAACTGCGTCCCGTTTGAACTCTTCTGTATAGCCTATACGCCCTGACATTTGTAGCTTCCTTTGCTTCCAAAATTACCAAAGAAAGCGTCTACAAATCTAGGGGCACCTCACATAGATTGGTAAGGCGTATTGGGTATAAATTTGTTGGTGGTAGTTATGTTAAATAGGCGGAATTGAAAATGTCATTAAGAATTAAATCATTATTTGGCATAGCCATTTTAGGCGTCTTATTTTTCTTTGGACCTAAGCTGTTTGAGAAGTCTTTAGAAAAGCATGCAAGCATCTGTTTGGATGTGGGTGCTAACTGTCTGACGTCAGCGTCTTTGGAACAAATTTGAGTATTTGAATAATGGAGGGTTTCTGGAAACTAAATGGATCAAAAGTTCACTGTCTAGGATGTCAAATCCATTGGTAACGCCTGCATCGCTGGTGTCTCGTCCCCCTAAAACTGTGCCATTGTTTATTAGAAACTGGAGTAGTGAGACATGGCACGAAAACGGCATTCGGATGAGGACGCACTAAAGATACTGCGCGAGATAGAGGTTCATTTGCATGATGGGATGGATGTGGCTGGCGTGTCTAGCCCCCAATTTCAGTTCCACAAATTTGCGGTTTCTCCAATAAGGTTTCTGGCGCTGGTGGGCGCATACCAAGAGCA
>NZ_BSNN01000003.1 GCF_030160015.1 Amylibacter marinus | reverse complement strand
TGTTGTCTTACCGTGGTCAACGTGGCCAATTGTGCCGATGTTGCAATGCGGTTTTGTACGCTCAAACTTTTCTTTTGCCATATCGGCCTCCGTATTATGCAGGGCCGATAGGCACTGCGTTGGTTACGCGTGTGCGCGTAAATTGATTCACGCCAAAGATCAAGCGTTTTTGGAAATTTCCAGATTTTTCTTTGGCAACAAAGTTTCTTTTTTGCACCGTTTCTGCACCCCTAGCCATCTGTGCATATTCGCTTAAGAGCGGCCCATTCCAGCGAGGTTAGAACAGGTTCAAATGTCCGGTCACCAATCACATCCGCCTTCATAGCCGCCTGCTGACGACCCTCTAGATCAGGATGGCTGGCAATATGCGACATCAGACCATTTTGGTCACCAAAATCTTCGCGCAAGTTAGAGAAAAAATCAGCAAATCGCGCGCTGGGTAGCTGGGCGCGCTCGAACAAATCATGACTAAAGGCATCAGCATTCGTTTCGGCATCCTGTGCATAAGAGGCCGATATCAGTGTCTCGGCCAAGGCAAGTGCTGCAAAGCCACCTGAAAAATCCCCGAATACCAGCCCCAGTATCCCTGCCGAACCGGCGGTGCGCAGCGACAGTCTGGTTGGGTCGCGGTGCGCCACATGGCCAAACTCGTGCCCCAAAACACCTGCAACCTCTTCTGGGGTGTTGGCCGCGGCCAATAAGCCATCAAACAGCACCACATGCCCACCAGGCACCGCAAATGCATTTATCATTGGCGAGCGATAGACCTTTACATCCAGCGGATATGGTACATCCATATGTGGCGTTAGACGCGCCACCATTTTGTCCAGCGCCTTTTGGCCCTGTGCGCCCTGACAAATCAAATCATCCTGATCACTGGTCTTTCCTATCAACCATTCGATCTGCCCCAAGGCCACCTTGCCCATTGCCACTTCGCGCTCGACAGGAATATATCCCGCAAGCGTATTGGCCATGGCCGGTATAATGATGAACATTATCAAATACACCGAGGCCATCGCTCCTACCCCCCAAAACGCCACGCGTTTTTTCATTATGGAGGAAACATGCCGTTTGCCCAGCTTTGCATTATGCTGGCGCATATAAGCGCCCGCCGCATCATCCAATAGAACCAACCGCGCGGTGGTGTGGTCAAGCGTTTCGATCACCATGCCCTTATCGCGCGCCTGATCCGCAAGGTTGCGGATTTGATCCATCGGCCAGTTTACGTCGATGCCCTCACCAGTGATCAACACGCCATTGGGCGAGATACTCACCGCTACGGCATTTGATTTCGCGGATTCCCCGTCAAAAAACTTGCCCGATGTTTCAAACGTAGACATTAAATAGCCGCCCCAACATCCAAGGCATCGGCAAATCCTTCGGCCTCGACGAAATCATCACCTTCGCGTTGGCCTATCTTGGCTAATTGATCGGCGTTTTGGATTGTCAGTGTGGATGCAAAATTGCGCAGGATCGGCTGTGCAATAGAAACCAAGGCAATGGCCCCAAAGGCAACAAAGAAAATGATATAGCCAAGTAAAGTGCCTAAAGCGACGCGCAATTCGCCAGATTGCGGCCCCACGGCTTCATCCAAAGAGTTGAAAATTCCATACAATGCAAAGCCGAGAATGCCACCGAAAATCGCGGCAACAATCAAGGCCACAAAACCCGCCAGCATCCCACCAAAAACCTTCGCCAGAATAACATCCGCAGTATCGACCTTGGATTCAAAGGTAACCGCCTGGCCCAATGTTTTATGGTTTGCTAAAATGCGCCAAGAGGCGACCTGATAAATCTGAAAGCCAACCAGCCACCAAGAATATCCGAGGCTGATTACAGTAAAGCCAAAAACCATACTGCCAATACCCTCGCCACTCTCGTCGCCAAAGCTTCCACTCGTATAGGTATTGTAGCCCCCGAAACCAATCAAGATGACCCCAAGCAGGGTAATCGCCATGCCGATATAGGTTTGCTTCATTGCGGGCAGCAGCATCTTCCATGTGCCCTCTTGGGCGAATTGCGCATTACCGTACCAAGACCGATCAATGCGGTATTTCTCTAGGTTAAACGTCTGGCGTGGCAGTAAAATCCCCAGTGTAATCACCGTGACAAACAGGTTTTTCAGCGCCAGCTTCACATAACCCCATGCCGCGGCCTCGGCCCCAAAGCGGATGCCCTGCCAGCGTGTGCGCGATAGAACATAGCGCCGCGCACGATACTGCGCGTAGTAAATCAAGGGCAACGTGACCAAGATCGCAAGATAGAAAATCAACTGCTGTACCAAAACGGCCCCAGGGGTTTCAGCCTGTGTGAACAACGAATAGCCAAAGAAGGCCAACAACAGCTGAAAAATCCCCAGATACACCGCCAAAACCGCCACGGCGATCAAAAACCCAAGGAATTTTTCCAGCCCGGTGCCCGTGTATTCCAACGAGTGCTCGTTGGGTGCAATCGCAGACCACATATATTTACGCACCCGCGTACGGGCCCAAAACCGATAGATGCCCAGCGTTAACAAGGTGAACAAGCCCGTCATCAGGCCGATCTTAAACAGCGGCCCCTTGCGACCATTATAGGCGACCTTGAATTGATTATTCTCTATATCTTGCATTCAAATCTCCAAATTATCGCAACACAGTGCGATAGTTTTTGAACTATGTAAATTTATTATCTCTCGGGAAGCCACGCGGTGCCATACGCCCTGTGCCCGCGCGTTTGCCAATCCAGTCATTCAGCATAACCTCTACGCGCTGACGCCCCGCAGGATCCAACCAACGCAACCCCTGATCCAGATCAAACGTCATTATATCGTTCAGGCCGCCATCTTTATATTTTTGCAGACGCACCCCTTTGCCGCGGCCCATTTCGGGTAATTCCGCCACGGGGAAAATCAGAACTTTGCGGTTTTCCCCAACACAGGCCACATGATCGCCTTTGATAAAATCGCATGTCAGCGCCTTTACCGCATCTTTCACATTCAACACCTGCTTGCCGGTGCGGGTTTGGGCGACCACGTCTTTTTCTGCAACCACAAAACCATCACCGGCGGTCGAGGCCACAATCATCTTGCGGGTCTCGTCGTGGATAAACAGCGCAATCATATCCGCATCATTTGGCAGATCCACAATCAGGCGAATAGGTTCCCCCATGCCGCGCCCACCGGGCAGATCATTGCAGGCAATGGTATAGAATCGCCCGTTGCCACCAAACATAATCAACTTATCCGTCGTATGCGCATGGAAGGTGAACCGTGGCCCATCGCCATCTTTATACTTTAATTCTTGGTTCAGATCGATATGACCCTTCATGGCGCGCACCCATCCCATGGCCGAACAGACCACCGTAATAGGCTCCTTCTCGATCATCGCCTCTACGGGCACCTCTTCAAATTCTGGCGCCTCGGCCAAATCTGTGCGCCGCGCGCCGTGCTCGGACTCTTTGCCGAATTTCTTGCGGGTATCGCGCAGTTGTTCGGTGATTTTGCCCCACTGCACCCCCTCGTCGGCTAATAAATCCTGCAACTCTGCGCGTTCTTTTTGCAAGGCATCCAGCTCGTTGCGCAGCTCTTGCTCTTCCAGACGGCGCAAATTTCGCAGGCGCATATTTAGAATCGCCTCTGCCTGAACATCCGACAGGGTAAATTCCGCCATCAGCACCTGCTTGGGTTCATCCTCGTATCGAATGATTTCGATCACCCGATCAAGGTTCAAAAACGCAACAATATAACCTTCTAGCACTTCTAGGCGGCGATCGATTTTATCCTTGCGGTGGTTGGAACGGCGGATCAGAACATCGCGACGGTGATCCACAAAGGCCCGCAAAACCTCTTTCATCGAGCACACCTTGGGGGTTCGCCCATCGATCAATGTATTGAGATTAAGGTTAAAGCGTACCTCCAAATCGCACAGACGAAACAGCGTTTCCATCAAGACGGTGGGGTCAACAGTTTTGGCACGCGGTTCCAGTACCAATCGGATGTCATCCGCACTTTCATCCCGCACATCAGCAAGGATTGGGATTTTCTTCAGCTGAATCAGTTCGGCGATTTTTTCGATCAGCTTGGATTTCTGCACCTGATAGGGGATTTCGCTAACGACCACCTGCCATAGACCCCGCGGCAGTTCCTCGATCTCCCAGCGCGCCCGCAGACGCATCGGCCCGCGGCCCGTAGAATATGCCTGAAGCAGATTTTCGCGCGGCTCGATCAATACACCACCAGTTGGGAAATCCGGCCCCGGCACGATATCCAACAAGGTTTCATCTCGCGCGTTTGGGGCCTTGATCAAGTGGATACAGGCATCCAGCAATTCGCCCACATTGTGGGGCGGAATATTGGTTGCCATGCCCACGGCGATACCAGACGAGCCGTTGGCCAATAGATTTGGGATGCTGGCTGGCAGAACCGAGGGCTCGGTCAAGCGACCATCATAGTTGTCCTGAAATTCAACCGCATCTTCTTCCATGCCTTCTAGCATGGCCTCGGCAACAGCGGTCATGCGCGCCTCAGTATAGCGCGCGGCGGCGGGGTTATCGCCATCAATATTGCCAAAATTCCCCTGCCCATCCACCATGGGATAGCGCACCGAAAAATCTTGGGCCAAACGGGCCATAGCATCATAAATTGCTGCATCGCCGTGAGGGTGAAAATCCCCCATTGTATCGCCTGAAATTTTGGCCGATTTTAGAAACTTGCCGTTTGATGCCAACCGCAAGCGATACATAGCGTAAAGGATACGCCGATGCACAGGTTTCAACCCATCACGCGCATCGGGCAATGCGCGATGCATGATTGTCGACAGGGCATAGGTTAGATAGCGATCCCCAATCGCACGACGCAGGGTTTCGTTTAGCGTAGCACCGCCAGGGTTTTCGTCATCCATATCAGGATCATCAATTAAATCAGCCATAGGGATATGTAACCAGCACAGGCATCATCGTCCAGTGAAACGGCAGGAATGAGTTGCTTTTTTCCGGCCCACAAAAAAGCCCCGGCAGAACCGAGGCTTTTATGATTTGTTTTGATTGTGCCGTTCTTAGTGGCCCAAAATTTGAGACAAGAACAGCTTTGTACGCTCTGATTGCGGGTTATCGAAAAACTCGCCTGGCTCGTTCTGCTCAACAATTTGTCCCGCATCCATAAAGATCACACGGTTTGCAACCTTACGTGCAAAGCCCATTTCATGGGTCACACAAATCATGGTCATACCCTCTTCGGCCAATTCCACCATGGTATCCAGAACTTCTTTGATCATTTCAGGATCAAGCGCGGATGTCGGCTCGTCAAACAACATGATGCGTGGCTTCATGCATAATGAGCGTGCAATCGCCACACGTTGCTGTTGGCCACCAGACAACTGCCCAGGGTATTTATCCGCCTGATCAGGAATTTTCACCTTCTCAAGGAAATGCATCGCGGTTTCGCGGGCTTCTTTTTGGGGGATCTTACGAACCCAAACAGGTGCCAACATACAGTTTTCCAAGATGGTCAGGTGTGGGAATAGGTTAAAGTGTTGGAAACACATCCCCACCTCTGAACGGATGGTATCGATGTTCTTCAAATCAGATGACAACAATGTGCCATCCACTTCGATCGACCCTTCTTGGTGCTCTTCTAGTGCATTGATACAGCGGATCAAGGTTGATTTACCCGAACCAGAAGGCCCCGCAATAACAATCCGCTCTCCTCGGTAAACCGTAAGATCGATATCGCGCAAAACGTGGAATGCGCCATACCATTTGTTCATTTTATTAATCTGGATCGCGACCTCGTCGCTGACCTGCAATTGTTTTTGTGCTGTAGTCATAAGACGCTCCTTTAGCGATGACCTGTCGCGAGCTTACGCTCTAGATACATTGAGTATCGCGACATAGAGAAACAGAAGATGAAGAAGACAAGTCCGATAAAGCCGTAAAGCTCCCACAGAACGCCATTCCACGCTTGGTCGGCCCGAATATTCGTGGACAACAGGATCGGATCGAACAACCCCACGATCCCCACCAATGTGGTGTCTTTGAACAGGCCAATGAATGTTGATACGATACCTGGGATCGATATTTTCAACGCTTGCGGCATAATAATCAACCGTTGCGCGGTCCAATAATTCAATCCCAAACTGTCAGCCGCCTCGTATTGCCCAGTGGGCAATGCCGCTAAACCACCGCGGATAACCTCGGCCATATAGGCACTGGCAAACAAGGTCACCATGATCATAACACGCAGCACCAAATCGAAATTTGTGCCTGGAGGCATGAAGTAGTTCAGCAAGGTAGATGCCACAAACAGCAAGGTGATCAAAGGAACGCCCCGAATAAATTCGATGAAGGCAACGCAGCTGTATTTCAGCAATGGCAAGTCAGACTGACGCCCAAGTGCGAGGATGACACCCAGAGGCAGAGACAGGGTAACCCCTGTTAAACCAATGAGAACAGCCAACAAGAAACCGCCGATATTTTGTGATTCAACCTGCTCTAGACTAATGGGCAGAACAAAATGCACAGCGCTTGATACCGGATCAGTGAAGAAAATCCACCATAGAACCGGAACCAACATAGTTGCGATCACGCCAACCAACGTTGATCCAGAATACCTCGTCACCAGGATAAATGCGACGCCCGCTAGTAGTAGGCCTGCGAAAATCGCCAACGGGAACCAGATAGAACCTCCCCAGATGAGCCAGAAGCACAGGAACGGGAATACTGCTGAAAACCACAATAGCTTCTTGGGGACCGAGGTAAACAAGACAGGCGCCATTGCAACACCCAACAGGATGAAGGCAACCAGTGGTCGCCACAACGCCTCAATTGGATAGAAACCAAACAGCAGTTGTGTCCAACGTTCGCGAATTACACCCCAACAGGCACCCGCGAAATGGCCCTCGCGGCCCAGTTCATGCAGAATACCACGGCAATCGGATAGAGATTCAGCGCCCCATGTTGGTGAAAACGCCCAAGGTAAAACACCCCTAAGCAAGGACACCACAAAGTACAGGGCAACCACGGTTAATATCGAATTCGTAACGCTACTAAACAGGTTCGTACGCAACCAGCCATAGATGCCAACCTCGCTTTTGGGCGGGGCCTTTTCGGGCAACATTTCAGAGCGAACATAAGAAAAATCAGGCATATTAACGCTCCACCAATTTAACAGAATTATTGTACCAATTCATCGCCGCAGAGATCAGCAAAGAGAGACCAAGATAGATCGCCATACCAATCAGCAATGTTTCCATCTCTCGGCCTGTTTGATTAAGCGTGATCCCCATTAGGGTTCCCGTCAAATCCATATAGCCAACAGCAATCGCAAGGGATGTGTTTTTGGTAAGGTTCAACCACTGTGAAATCATCGGCGGAATGATAATACGCAATGCCTGTGGCAGGATTACCAAATTCATTGTGCGACCAGGTGATATACCCAATGCATGCGCCGCCTCAGACTGGCCCTTGGAAATCGCTTGGATACCCGCACGAACACTTTCGGCAATGAACGCCGCAGTATAAAGCGACAATGCTATCCACAAAGCAATCAAAGAGTTCCGCAAATAGGTTCCACCAGCGAAATTAAAACCCTTTAGCGCTGGGTAACCAAGATGAAAACCCATCGCCCACAATACCAAAATCGTCGGCAAGAAGATCACTAACAGTTGTTGCCACCATGTTGTTGGTCGCACACCTGTTTCATTTTGGATCGTATCGGCGCGTTTCTTCAACTTACGCGCGCCGTAAATTCCGCCAAATAAAACCGCCAAGAAAATCAGCAAATTGGTGCTGACATCAAAGCGCAAAGCGGAATCGCCAAACAATGAGAAATCAGAGAACCCACCAGAAAACAAAGGCTCGGGGATATAGATACCGCGATTTGTTACAGCCATGGTATCGAACAACATCATCGATGCCTCACCAGATCTGAAATCCCTTGGGGCAGGCATAACCTCGATCATGATCCCGAAAACAATCAAAATCCACAACAATACCGGAATATTACGGAAGGCTTCGATATAAACTGTCATCAATCTCGCAACGATCCAGTTCTTAGATAAACGTAGAACACCGATAATAACACCTAGGATAGTGGCGGTAATACAGCCCAGCAAGGCGAGCAATAACGTATTGAGCAGCCCCAAAAATGCAGCCCGAAGGTGCGAATCTTGGCTGTCATAATCTAACAGGCGTTGGTTAATATCGTACCCAGCTTGATCCCCTAAAAAACCAAATTCAATTGGTTTGCCAAGTGCTGCGAGATTCGCGTTGGTATTTCCAATCAACCAACCAATGAAAGATAAGATGCCAAACATGGCAACAATCTGAATGGTCATCGATCGATAGCGGGTGTCATAAATCAGCTGGCTTAGCCTAAAGCCCTGATTATGTGGGTCTGGTAATGCCGACATACTGGCGTGTTCCCCTCATTAGATGCAAAACCTCATTGCCCCGATTAGGTGGCCTTGAAAAATTGGATCCTAAAAATGAAATTTTTCATAGAAGAAGGGCGCGACATTGCAGTCGCGCCCAACTTTTAAATCAACGGAAAGGAGCTGAGTAGATCAGACCACCGTCTGTCCAGCTGGCATTCAAGCCACGTGCGATACCAATCGCAGTTTTCTCACCGATGTTTTTCTCGAAGATTTCACCGTAGTTTCCGCCAACGGCGATCGCACGAGCGGCCCAGTCTTTGTCCAGACCAAGCATCGCGCCTAGGTCACCTTCGGTGCCCAACAGGCGGTTAACTTCTGGGTTTTTGCCAGCTTCCATGCCGGTTTTTCCAACATTTGCTGATGTTACACCTAGCTCTTCGGCTGTGATCAATGCGTTCAATGTCCAGCGTACGATGTCACCCCATTGGTTGTCGCCGTGGCGAACAAGTGGGCCCAACGGCTCTTTTGAAATGATTTCTGGTAGAACCGCGTGATCCGCAGGGTTTTCGAATGTGGCACGTGTAGATGCCAAGCCCGACGCGTCAGTTGTGTAAACGTCACATGCACCAGCCAAATACTGAGCTTGTGCTTCGGCGTTTGTTTCGATTGGCACAGGCTCATAAGAGATGTTGTTTGAACGGAAGAAATCCGCCAAGTTTAGCTCTGTTGTCGTACCAGTTTGGATACATACCGTTGCACCATCTAGTTCTTTAGCAGAACTTACGCCCAATGCTTTTGGAACCATAAAGCCTTGACCATCGTAGTAGTTTACGCCAACAAATTCAAACTTTAGGTCAACATCGCGGCTGAATGTCCATGTGGTGTTACGCGCCAACATGTCGATTTCACCAGAAGCCAAAGCAGTAAAGCGTGTTTTACCAGTTGTTGGTACAAACTTAACTTTGGTGCCATCGCCCAGAACAGCCGCAGCAACCGCGCGACAAACTGCAACGTCAAAACCTTGCCAAACACCAGCAGCATCCGCAGCAGCAAAACCAGCCAGACCAGTGGCAACACCACATTTCAGCTCATCAGCGGCCTTAACATCTTCCAGTGTACCAGCAGTAGCAAAGCCAGCTGCGAAAGTCGCCGCTGTCAATGTTCCCAAGAAAGCAGATTTTTTCATATTTTTCCTCATCCTGTGAAGCCCCGGCAGAGGGGCGTTTTCTCTGATCTTTTTGATCAGATTGTACAAGTTGGACCCATGGGCCCGAACTTGACCCTAATACTGAGTTGAATATAGGGCATCGGTCAAGACTAATTCTGGCCCTAACCCCGTGAAACAATGAAATTTTTCCATTAGGTCAAATACAGTGACCTAGTTTTGTGATACCAAAATGTGCAACGTGCCCATTTTTCTCGCACTCACACCGTTTTTCTCAGAAAGCCCCAAATAGGTAAGTAAACTTTACCCAAAATCACTCTGCGTTATGCCCCATAGGTTGAATCTAAAAAATTCTTGGCAAAATGAAACGCAACTCGCTTGATTTCAGAGGCCTGTTTTGCCTCTTCGTCCTCGCCCCATTGCTCTGCTTGCCAATCCTCATCGACCCGAGACAAAGCCCATCCGCTTTCTGTAGAAATTTGATTCGATGAAACCGCCAGTCCCAAAACCAATGATCCAGACAAAACGATCAAATCATGCACCGCCGATAACGCAAAACTATCGTACTCAGATAATGCATTTCTGAAAATCCCTTGGGTGTTTTCCGGCTGGGCCACCGGCATAATCCCAGAGGTAGTTTGCAGCTGAATTTGGAACCGCGCGCGGGCCCAATCTAGCACTGGATCCCAGGCATTCTCCTGCTTGGCGATCAGCTCCGCAGGATGGGTTGCGCGGTAACACAACAGATCACTGCCACCATATTCGGCCAACATCGATACAACCGCATCGAAATTCACAGAAACCTTGTCGATCGCCGAATTCGCCATGCGTGTGGCCGGCATGGTTTCAGGATTAACCTTCTCCTCCTGTGCCATCCATTCATCAGCAACCATTTGTGCAACTAATTGGCTGGGCAACAGCAACGGTGCCTTTGCCGGGGTTCGTAGATCGCGTCCATCCAACTGAACAGTGAATCTATCCCCCACGGGGACGACCACGGCCTTTTCCCAGAACCTCTTTTTCAATGATGGGGTCACATAAACTCCTCAAATGGATCCTTGGGCGCATATTTCACCTGCCAACCAAAGGTATCCCACGTATTTTTCATATGTTCAGGCAAAGGTGCGGTAAGCGATAGCTCTGCCTTGGTGATCGGGTGAACGAAACTTAGAGAGCGAGCATGTAGATGCATTTTGCGGCTTATCTCACCGCCCAACTGTGACCCCCATCCATCGCCATCATTCACTTGTGCATTTGTACCGTACTTGCCATCCCCAACGATGGGGTGGCCCAGTTCTGCGATATGTGCGCGTAACTGGTGGGTACGCCCCGTGATTGGTACCAAGGTAACCCAAGAGGCCCTCTTTCCGACCTCTTCTAATACAAAGTAATCTGTGGTGGCGTGTTTCGCGCCCTCGGTATCCTGAACATCATTGGGGTGGATACAATGCATTTTTTCACCCGCCCCATTGGGCCCGTGGCCACCGGCCTTGACCAGACCATATTTGATGGTTCCCATATTGGGCTTGGGGCTACCGGCAACCGCAGCCCAATAAATTTTGCGAGTTTCGCGCGACTGAAAAGCACGCGCCAGACCTGCCGCAGCCTGCCCTGTACGCGCCAAGACCAAAACACCCGATGTGTCTTTATCCAAGCGATGGATCAATTTTGGCTTGCTGTCCAATTCAAACTTTAGCGCCTCGGCCAGGCCATCTACATGCCGGGTTTGACCTGACCCGCCCTGCACCGCCAATCCTGGCGGCTTGTTCAAGGCAATGATATGATCGTCTTTGTAAATCACACAGTTCTGGATCATCTTTTCATCTTCGGCAGAAATACGGGCAACGGGCGCGCCGCGCGGGGTATCGCTGGGGTCAGGCATTGGCGGCACACGAACCGTTTGACCAGATTGCAATCTGGTGGAGGCCTTTACGCGCCCGCCATCCACACGCAATTCCCCCTTGCGGCACATCTTTTCGATGCGCCCCTGTCCCACATCAGGGAACATTCGGCGCAGCCAGCGATCTAGCCGCTGGTCATTTGCATCCGCGCTGACCGCGATCATCTGTACTCTGCTCATTGCAGTATCATCCTTGTTACAAACACCCCCAGCCCAATAGCCAAAAGCGATCCTAAAACCGACATCAGAACATACTGCCCTGCAATCAAGGTTTTCCCATTTTCCATCAGTTTCACAACATCTAGTGAGAAGGCGCTAAAGGTGGTAAACCCACCCAAAAATCCCGTCATCACAAACAGACCGCCTTGTGACGCCCCGCGATTGCTAAACCACACAAATGCCACCCCCATTAAGAACGAGCCAATTACATTCACGCAGAGCGTTCCATAAGGGAACCCAACCCAAAGCGCCACCACAAAGCGCACCACCGCCCCCAATGCGCCGCCAATTGCTACGAAAAATATACTCATACCTTCGCCTATTCATCCATATTGGGTTTAGCAGATCTGTTACGCTTGGCCCGCAGGTTCGAGAAAAATTCGACCCGTTTTTTTAGTTCTCGTTCATTCCCGCGCTCGACCGGTAGATAATAGACCCCCCGCGCCATACCATCGGGGAAATAGTTCTGACCAGAAAACCCATCCTCGGCATCATGGTCATAGGCATATCCTGCGCCATAGCCCTGATCCTTCATCATTTGTGTTGGGGCATTTCGGATGTGTTTGGGGGGCGGCTCTGAGCCCGTTTTTTTGGCCGCGGCGCGCGCACCCTTATAGGCCACATAGGCGGCATTGGATTTTGGTGCCAGCGCCAAATAGATCAGGGCCTGCGCCAGCGCCAACTCGCCCTCGGGTGAACCGAGGCGTTCGTATGTTTGCCATGATTGCAGGCACACATCCTGTGCCTGTGGATCGGCTAAGCCAATGTCTTCGACAGCCATACGGGTTATGCGCCGCGCTAAAAATCGCGGGTCTTCGCCGCCCTCTAGCATCCGTGCAAACCAATACAGCGCGGCATCAGGATCAGACCCGCGCACCGATTTATGTAGCGCAGAAATCAAATTATAGTGTGATTCTCCGGATTTATCATAAACTGCGGCGCGTTTTGACAAGCGCTGCGAAAGCTGTTTGGCGTTTAACTTTTCCGCCCCCCAAGACAGAACTTGTTCTGCCAAGTTCAACAATGCTCGCCCATCCCCATCCGCCATTTCCAGCAACTGTTCACGCGCCTCTGCATCCAGCGGCAAAGGGTTGCCCAGCTCTTGCTCGGCCCTCTGTGCGATCAGCTCAAGCTCGGTCAAGGACAGGCGTTCCAAAACCATCACCTGAGCGCGAGACATCAAAGCGGCGTTCAGCTCGAAGGATGGGTTTTCGGTTGTCGCCCCCACCAAAACAATCGTGCCATCCTCCATAAACGGAAGAAAGCTATCCTGCTGGGATTTATTAAAGCGATGGATTTCATCAACAAACAGCAAGGTGCCCTTGCCGTTTTGGCGGCGCAACCGCGCAGATTCAAAAACCTTCTTCAAATCCGCAACACCAGAGAAAATTGCGCTGATTTGTACAAAATGCAGATCAACCTCATTGGCCAACAGCCGCGCGATGGTTGTTTTTCCCACCCCGGGCGGGCCCCAGAAAATAATTGAGGATACCGAGCCACTGGCCAGCATAGAGGTCAACGCTCCCTCGTCCCCAACCAGCGCGGACTGCCCGATGACCTCTGATATTGTTTTGGGACGGCACCGATCCGCAAGGGGGCGTACCCCCTGATCGACTGCTCCAACCGTGTCAAATAAATCTGCCATGGCCTCTTATTTCACAGCCATGGCGCGCGCGCAATTGAAGCACGTGATTTAAAAATTCTACCTAGTGATAAGAGCCAGGCAAGTGGGTGATCATACAGCGGTTTTTGCTACCCTCAATGTCTACAATTGGGCCTAGATGCTCAATTGGTAGATTAATACGCTTCATCCATCGCTCCCAATTTGGAGATCCAATACCCAGCGCGGCATGTACACCCAAAGTATCACGTGTTCCCATCAAGGCCTTTAGCAGTTGAATTTGCACTGTGCTTCTTGCGCGTCCGGATAGGTGGCTAGCCTTGAAAAATCTTGAAAACTCAAAAACATGCGGCGCAATTGGCGCCTCTTTGTACAAGATATTCTGCGGTATTGTATCAAGAAGCCCGCGCTGTGCATCGCGGATCATATAAGAGTACATCCCACATTTTGCTGTGGTAGGCGTTAGGCGAAAGCCCCCTAAAATTTGACCGCCATCGTGAATAGCGATCCAGCGGCTTTCGGGAGTGTCATATTGATCAAATTCCATTCCATCAGTTTCAGGCAAATCCCAATTGCGCTCGACTATAAAACTTTCACGGCGCGCCCGCAAAAGATTGGTGAACAAATCACCATGGTTATGGATATTGTTGAAAGATAAGGTTGTTGATTGCATTTTTACACTCCATTTGCATTCGGCAGGAGCGTCCCAAAACAAGTGTTATTACTGCTTCCGAGCAACCCCTACATTAATTTGTAGTCTTTCGCCCTCTGAATGGCCTCGCCGGTAGTTCTTGCCAACAAGCGATTACGCGCAGAAGACAATCGAAGCTTCAACGCGCTTTCGGAAATTCCCAATTTTTGAGCAGCCTCGGCATAGCGATACCCCGCAGCGACCAGTTGCAGGGCCTCTTTCTGAGCTTTAGTCAAGCTCTCCGGAGGTTCCGCTTTCTCATGCAAGAACTCGACCACATCAAGCGCTGCATTTAGCTCGTCATCAGTGAATTCACGATCGTCACGCGAAATTCCAACTATTGTCCTAGAAGACAGGGGTCCGCAGGATATTGTAGCGCCAAACGTTAGGCCAAATTCCCCGGCTTGAGAAATAATTCCAAAAGGATCTGGCAATGGACATTCGCTCCATCTACAAGCGCCTTTTTTCGCAAATGCCCACGCAATCATTGGATCGCGAAGACCATAAACATTACCTGTATAATGATCCTGCCATTCTTTGGACCATGTGTACAATGAGATGAGTGGCGAGGCAAAACGGATGTGAAGACCCACACCATATCCCAATGGCGCAATTGCTCCTAACTTTGCGAACTCATTATCAAGACCTATATTTTTAGACATGCACTTTTAGACTCTCACGGTAACACTTAGTCAACTATAAACAGAAATTCGAAAACTAACACTACATTTTAAGGCTAGTTCGATAGTGATCCCCTGCCTAACTTTGGGCTGGGGATACTATCCGCACTAGAGTTTTGCCTTCAATTTCAAACACTAATATCCCCAACAAGCAATACGTATCAATACAAACGAAAACGATCGGGCGTAGCAACACCCGATCGTTGAAAATTTATGATCTAAATTCAGCCAGCGCGCGGTATTTGCGGGCTGACGAATCGACTGACCTATGCTTCTTCTGCTTCTTCCGCAGCAACACGTGCCTTATCGGCCTTGCCCTTGGCATCTACATCGCGGTCAACGAATTCAATGATAGCCATAGGCGCCATGTCACCATAACGAAAGCCTGCCTTAAGAACGCGTACATAACCACCTTGGCGGTCTTTGTAACGTGGGCCCAAAACCTCGAAAAGTTTTGCAACATAGGCTTCTTGCTTCAATTTTGCAGCAGCTTGACGACGAGCGTGCAAATCGCCACGTTTCGCCAATGTGATCATTTTCTCAATGATTGGGCGTAGTTCCTTTGCCTTTGGCAAAGTTGTTTTAATTTGTTCGTGCTCGATCAACGATCCAGCCATGTTCGAGAACAACGCTTTGCGGTGTTCGTGTGTACGATTTAGGCGACGGTAGCCTTTTGCGTGGCGCATAATATATATCCTTATGTCTTCGTTTTACTTTGTCTGGCGAGCCTGCGTTGGGTCTCACACTCCTTGGAGCATCATTGCTCGAGGAAAGATTTTCTGAATGAAAAACCGTTCCAATTTCCCGACCAGTGCCGGCATTTTGTGGGTGCGCCCCATGGGGACGCACCCGAATTCTTAGAATTGATCTTCGAACTTCTTAGCGAGCTCTTCGATGTTTTCTGGTGGCCAATCAACGATATCCATACCAAGGTGCAGACCCATAACTGTCAGAACCTCTTTGATTTCGTTCAAAGATTTGCGGCCAAAGTTTGGCGTGCGCAGCATTTCTGCTTCGGTCTTTTGGATCAAATCGCCAATGTAAACGATGTTGTCGTTTTTCAGGCAGTTTGCAGAACGAACAGACAATTCCAACTCGTCGACTTTCTTCAACAACAACGGGTTGAATTCTAACTCGTCTTCGTCGTCTTGACGCTGGGCCGCTTCTGGCTCGTCGAAGTTCACAAATACTGTCAGCTGATCTTGCAAGATGCGCGCAGCAAATGCCAAGGCATCTTCGGGCGAAACAGAACCATCTGTTTCGATCTTCATGGTCAGTTTGTCATAATCCAAAACCTGACCTTCGCGCGTTGGCTGAACATCATAGGATACTTTGGTTACAGGTGAGTACAAAGCATCGATTGGGATCAGACCAATTGGCGCATCTTCTGGGCGATTTTTATCACCAGCCACATAGCCCTTGCCCGTGTCAACGGTCAGTTCCATGAATAGGTTCGCGCCATCATCCAAGTGACAGATCACGTGATCTTTATTCAGCACCTCAATGCCAGCAGTTTCCGCAATGTCGCCCGCTGTTACAACAGATGGACCCTTGGCAGAAATCGAAACCCGCTTTGGGCCTTCAACTTCCATAGAAATCGCAACACCTTTTAGGTTTAGAACCATATCGGTTACGTCTTCGCGCACACCCGCAACGGATGAAAATTCGTGCAAAACATTATCGATTTGAACAGACGTAATTGCTGCACCTTGTAGCGAAGATAGCAATACACGGCGTAGGGCATTCCCCATGGTCAGGCCAAAGCCACGCTCCAGAGGTTCTGCAGTAACAGTTGCCATGCGCAATGGGTCCGCGCCAGGCTTAATGTCTAGTTGTGTTGGCTTTATCAGCTCTTGCCAATTCTTATGGATCATATGGGCCTCCATTCTTGTTCACTGGTATGGATCCGAACCAGTGAACGCTCGAGGTTGAAATGTCGGGACGGGTGGGCCAAAGCCCACCCAAAAAATTTATACGCGGCGACGCTTTGGTGGGCGACAACCGTTATGAGCCATTGGCGTTACATCGCGAATTGATGTAACATTTAGACCGATTGCAGCCAATGCGCGTAGCGCACTTTCGCGACCAGAACCTGGGCCTTGAACTTCTACTTCCAAGGTTTTCAAACCGTGCTCTTGTGCCTTCTTGCCCGCATCTTCTGCCGCCATTTGGGCCGCATATGGGGTAGATTTACGAGAACCCTTGAAACCCATCGTACCAGCAGAGGACCATGAAATTGCATTGCCCTGCGCATCAGCGATCAGAATTTTTGTGTTGTTGAAAGAAGAGTTAATATGCGCAACACCTGCAGAGATGTTCTTGCGTGCTTTCTTCTTAAGACGTGCTTCACGTGCCATTGATCAAGCCTCCCTTACTTCTTCTTGCCAGCAATGGCCTTTGCAGGGCCCTTGCGTGTACGTGCGTTGGTAGATGTACGTTGGCCACGAACGGGCAAACCACGACGGTGACGCAAACCACGGTAGCAACCAAGATCCATCAAACGTTTGATGTTCATGGACACTTCGCGGCGCAGATCGCCTTCTACTTCGAAGTTTTCGTCGATGAATTCGCGGATGGACAGGATCTCTGCATCAGACAATTCATTAATGCGACGGGTGCGGTCGATATTTACGCCTTCACAGATTTTCTCTGCAGAGGTTGGTCCAATACCGGTGATATAAGTTAGGGCGATGAGGACCCGTTTATGGGTCGGCAAGTTAACGCCAGCAATACGTGCCAAGTCGTTTATCCTTTGGTTGCGATTCCGTAACCCCGGAACCTGTTTTCACAACGAAGCCCAGCAATATTTGGCTGGGCTCACTAAATATTTTCCAACAATTATGTGCAGATACGAATCGCACCCACCCAAGAGCCCACGGACTCTTGCTAGAAGAGTGTGCTTTAAGACAAAATCAGGAAATCGTCAAGAAGTTAAACGCCTATTCACCAATCCACCCACGGTGCCTATTTCCATCACTTCTGTTCGAAAATCTCCATGGCGCGCGCGGCTAGCAGGCGCTCTTCAAAGGGATTATCTACAGAATGGATTTCCACCCAACCTGCGGCATTGGCCTTGGCTGCGGATCCAGAATACCCAGACGGCCGTGCAAGATCGAAATTAGCGACCCCAATCACACAATTTCCAAACTCTGCGCGCAGCTGCTCACAGACCCGCGCAATGCGTTTCAAAAAAGCCTGTCGCTTCTCAGGAGTCTCATAAGTGTTATTTAGATTGGTATCCGGCAAAAAGGCGCGAAGAAACCCATCGCCCGAGTATCGGCTGATGCGTCCTATGAAATAATTGGGAACATAGCCAAATGTTGCGCGGATACGATACCCTTTCGCAGCTTTTCGAACATGGGTTTTTACCAACCCGCATTTGCGCGCGATTGCAATGACGGTATCAGCACAAAATCGCATCATATACCGAGGTGCTCGCATTTTAACATACAGCTCTTCGACCTCGGCATCGGGGCGGCGTTCTTCATTGGTTAAAAATGTCTCTAGAGGCAACGTAGCCGATATTGTGATTCGGCGAGAGTAATTGATCTGCTTCGGATCCACCTTGTCCGCAACAGAATCGCTCATAATCGGCACCCCAAACAAGGTAGGAAGTCCACCCTCGACCTCCGCCAAAGACTCCAAGGGCGGTTGGCCAAGATCGATCGGCCTCGGTGTAAGGCTCAGGATATCCCCAGCCGAAGCGGCATTTATCAAATCATTATGTAGAGATTCGATACGCGACGCTCGTGAGTTATCTGTGCCCTTATAGATCAACTCCGAAACCGGAATATGCCATGTGGCCTGCGTATTAGCGGGGGGAGCCAAAGGTTCCTTTGGCACCTCTCCAATCAACGCGTGGTGGGCCAGGCTTGCGCTAACCATATTCAATTCAGGGCTAACCCCAAGAGCATTGCGATACCAATGGGCATAGGCATCATGCGCCTTGGAATACCCATACAGTAGGTTGCCATCTAGCGTATTGCCCGTTTTTGACCCAGACCAAGCCGACCATGTATCATCCGGACGGCGCACAGGGGTTGTCATGCAATCATACTTGGACAAATTTTCAGAAAAGTGATGGAACTCTAATCCGTGGCCTTGATCAGATCCGCGCAGCGTTTCAAAAGTCGCCTTGCCAATATTTCCCGTTATCCCAGCCGCCGCATGCCCAATCATAACGATATGTGCTATATTCACACCCTCGGCAGCATGAATATTCCAGACCTTAGCCCCATAGGTATTTTGCAGCACCAAATACAGAGGTGCAGATCTATCGGTGATGGACACATCAATCACCGCCATTTTAGGACTGAACAGAGGTGCTTTATCCCACGGCTTGTTTTCATCTAGAGCGTGATCAACCCCTTTAGTGATTGCCCTGATAACATCAGAATGGTTCAACCGCTGAACTGGGGCCCCCGCGCCACCGGTTTCCAGTATAACGTTGATAACCTTTTCCCCCGCATCAGGTCTTCGAGGTTGGCAGGTGTCATTCACCTGAAATGGTTTAATTGCATCAATCGGGGTATCAGCATTAGAAGATTTGAAGCCTGTCCAAATCCGCGCGATTTCCACGGGATCATGGTTTGTGGTTGCGCTGTGAAATTTTGAATACCTATAGCCGGTTCTTGCTTGAATGCGCGGCCCTGTCTGTTCTTTTACAGCATTGGACGTGGATTTGGGCAAGGCTACCAAAGACTTGGCAACACGCTGCACAATCGGATACTGCTCTTTGTTTGCCTTTGGGGGGGTGGTGCTCTTGCTGTAATCAATCTCCAAAACCAAAATACCCACGATCAGCATCCCTATGAAACCATAGACCCAAGGCATCACCCGCTCTCGCAGCTCGCCAATACCACTTTTCTTTCTTGGGCGTCTTTTTTGGCGATCCGCACCTTCAAACACATCCTCTTTGTCAGAGTGTTGAGTTTCTATTCGTTTTAATCGGGCCCCAAATTCATTGTCACGCATATCGGTACCTTCAAATGTCTTCCTGAAATGTCTCCCAATAACATTGGTCTCGGCATAAAAAAACACTGCATATTTCTACACAGTGTTCAATTATTTTCCGCAGGGCGGGCGTAAAACTAGCCGGCGCTGTCCAATGCCTTGGCAATATCTGCACCAACAGCATCGATTGTTCCAAGACCATCGACCTGTTGTAGCAGGTCCTTTGCATAGTAATAGCCAAGCAATGGTGATGTATCTTTATAATAGGCCATCAAACGAATTTTCAGAGATTCTTCGTTGTCGTCTGCACGCGCCTCTTTGCCGGCCGCAACCGCCTCTTTCGCGCGACCAACAATACGGTCCACCAAAATTTCATCGTTAACTTCCAGCTGGATAACCGTATCCAATTTTTCACCAACGCGGTCTAGCAGATCGCCCAATGCATCAGCTTGAGCCAATGTGCGCGGGAATCCATCAAAAATAAACCCTCCCTCTGCTTTCACAGTGGTTAGCTGTTCTTCGATCAGACCGATTACGATTTCATCCGTAACCAATTCGCCACGATCCATGACACCGGCAACCATGTTGCCCATTTCGGTGCCCGATGTGCGCGCCGCACGCAACATATCCCCAGTCGAGAGCTGGACCATTTTCCGTTCACTGACCAGTGTCGCGGCCTGCGTTCCCTTACCCGCGCCGGGTGGTCCAATTAAAATGATGTTCATTACGCTTCTCCCAAAGATTTATTTCAACTAGCGACGTGGCTTACGCTTACGTGCCTTGGCGCGGTTTTTACCAGTTAGCTTCGAACGCTCGATCAAGCCTTCATACTGGTGCGCCAATAGATGCGATTGCACCTGCTGAATTGTATCCATCGTAACCGAAACCACAATGAGCAAAGATGTCCCACCAAAGTAGAAAGGTATTGCAAACTGATTGCGCAGAATCTCTGGCAATAGGCATACGGCGCAAAGATAGGCCGATCCCAATACCAAAATACGGGCGACAACGTAATCCAAATACTCTTCGGTGTTTTTACCAGGACGAATGCCAGGTACGAAGCCGTTTTGCTTTTTCAGGTTTTCCGCCGCTTCGTCTGTCTTGAACGAAACATTCGCAGTGTAGAAATAGCTAAAGAACACAATCATCAAAACAAAGAACAAAAGATACAGAGGCTGTCCCGGGCCGAAATAGGCCAAAATGGTGTTCATGATTCCCGAATTCTGGCTACCAGAAAAAGTGCTGATCGTGGTCGGCAACAATAGCAATGCAGAGGCAAAGATCGGAGGAATAACACCAGCTGGGTTCAATTTGATCGGCAGATGACTGCTCTCGCCGCCATAAACCTTCATACCTACTTGGCGTTTGGGGTACTGAATATGGATTTTACGCAAGGCGCGCTCCATGAATACAACAAATGCGATCACAACGACAACCATCACCATAACACCCAGAACAACCGCACCACCAATGGTACCAGAACGTCCCAGCTCAAAAAACTGTACCAATGCGGCAGGTAACTCTGCCACGATGCCTACGAAAATAATCAATGAAATGCCGTTCCCGATACCGCGTGCAGTAATTTGTTCACCGATCCACATCAGCAACATTGTACCGCCAACCAACGTAACAATCGCTGGCAATTGGAATGTCATAAAGCCAGGGTTCGTGGCCAAATCGGCCGCCTGTAGACCAGCGGACAGGCCATAGGCCTGAAATGTTGCCAAAACCACCGTACCATAACGGGTGTATTGGTTGATTTTCTTGCGGCCTTGGTCGCCTTCTTTTTTCAGCTGTTCCAGTGCTGGAACCATAGCTGTCATCAGCTGGACGATAATCGAGGCTGAAATATATGGCATAATACCCAAGGCAAACACGGCCATACGGCCAATGGCCCCACCGGTAAACATATTTAGAATGCCGCCCGCACCCTGCTGTGCTGCGTCAACAAACTCACGCAAAGCACCTGCGTCAATCCCCGGCACAGGTACAAATGTACCTAGGCGGTAAACGATCAACATACCCAATGCGAATAATATGCGACTTTGAAGCTCTTTGGCTTTGCCAAATGCACCCCAAGAGATGTTTGACGCCATTTGCTCTGCGGCTGATGCCATGGTGAAACCCTTTCAATAGAAACGCCGCGAAATCTGTTTCCAGACCGCGGCGCTAAAAACTGTGGTATTTGTAGGCGCTAGCGACAGCGCCCACAAGTGTTATTCAGCGGCTTTTGCCGTAGATGTGACCGTAAGTGTACCACCGGCCTTCTCAACAGCTGCTACGGCAGACTTAGAAGCACCGGTAACAGTCAATTCAACCTTGGCCTTCAATTCGCCTTTGGCCAAAATACGTACGCCGTCCTTCACACGACGAACCAAACCGCTCTCAACCAGAACCTCTTCTGTGATCGGCTTCTTGGCGTCGATTTTCTTAGCGTCGATAAATTTCTGTAGTAGGCCTAGGTTAACAACAGCATGTGTTTTTGCATTGATGTTGTTAAATCCACGCTTTGGCAAACGCATGTACAGTGGCATTTGACCGCCTTCGTAGCCGTTGATGGATACACCTGAGCGTGATTTTTGACCCTTGATACCACGGCCACCCATTTTACCGGTACCAGAACCTGGACCGCGACCAATGCGTTTACGTTTTTTGGTGGCACCTGCGTTATCGCGCAATTCGTTTAGTTTCATGTCGTATCTCCTTTCCGGAACTACCCCCCGATTACGACAAAGGGGGCAAACACGGGGTTTCATAATGTGATTCTGTGATCAAATGATCACTGGGCGCGTATACGCTGGGACGCACGAGGTTTCAAGCCCTTAGAAATTAGCTATCGGATAGAAAATCCGCGGCTATGCGCATGTCGCGCAGCGGACGCACAATTCTAATTGATTCGGCGTAGATCGGATGGGCCTTATAGGCATCCAGCTGTTCTTGGTCTGCGAATTCGGCGTAAACCACAAAATCGGGGCCCTCTTCGCTGATGCGGTCGGTGCGCATATTGCGGCCCACCTCAAACGCATCACAATGTGGGATTTCAGACAACGTAGAAAGCCCCTGGAAAATCGTTTCGATGTCTTTGGGGTCTTTGGCATTGAAAAAGACGATGTGGCGGATCATGGGCAAGCTCGTTTTTGCGTTTGCCCAGTCCTAAACCGAAAATGCGGTGGGCTCAACGGGGATATGCTCGCCGAGGGGCGCAGAATGCCGCTAATGGGCCAACGATGCCCGCGCTTGGCCTTGACCCCGTGTTTAGTTCACCTAGATTTCTATATGAACTACATTCAAATCATAAAGCCCGAGCACGATCATGAACATAACTACCGGATACTTTGACGGCGTGGATATTCCAATCATGGAGGATCTAAGCGAAACAGGGAAAGGCCCCGACGCCGCATTGGCATCCTTTCAGAAACTAACCCAAGAAGACCGCATGGCAGACTCGCATCATGTGTATGCCTACTATCGTGATTTTCATCAGGCCGTGGGTGGTGAGGATTGGCTTGATGAAGAAATGGGGATTCCAGCTATTCCCGAAGATATTTGGAAGTATGTGAAGGCTGGCTCCATATCGGTTGAAAAAGGACGCGACGCTGACACAGATTATTATGTTGTCATGGTGGCTAAATGCGACTGGGAAGAAGAGCACGGCCTAATGCTTGTTTGGCGCAATGGCACACAGCTGACCAAAGTTGGCGGGTTTGATGGCCATATCTCCAACGTCAATGCATATGCTAATGCCAAGCTGGCCGATGTCGTTTATTCCGCCACGAACCCACAATACACAACCTATCTAAAACAGCCATAACGATATTGCAGCGTGTAGCGCCACCCCAAGATAAAAACGCCCCGCTGTTTCCAGCGAGGCGTTCTAATTCTTAACTCGACGAAAAATCTATCGATATTTTTCTGGTTTAAACGAAGCGAAATTCAAACTAAGTGTGTTTGATTTTCGCTACGCAAAAAGGTATCCAGAATAAATCGTTAGCCCTTCTCTTCGATGATTTCCACCATGTGGGAAACCTTGCGCACCATACCGCGTACAGAAGGTGTATCTTCTAGTTCGCGTGTTTTGTGCATTTTGTTTAGGCCCAAGCCAACCAACGTTTGACGTTGATCTTTTGGACGACGGATTGGCGAACCAACTTGCTTAACAACAATAGTTTTCTTAGCCATGGTTTAAGCCTCCGCGTTTTCTTTGGGCAGAATGTCAGAAACCTTCTTACCACGACGCTGTGCAACGTTGCGCGGAGAAGATTCTTTCTTCAGGCCATCAATTGTTGCGCGGATCATGTTGTACGGGTTTTGAGAACCGATAGATTTCGCAACAACGTCTTGAACGCCCAGCATTTCAAAAATCGCACGCATTGGACCACCGGCGATGATACCGGTACCTTGTGGTGCAGTACGCATCACAACTTTACCAGCACCATGACGACCATTTACATCGTGATGCAATGTACGGCCTTCACGTAGAGGAACGCGGATCATTTGACGCTTGGCTTGCTCGGTTGCCTTGCGGATCGCTTCAGGTACTTCTTTCGCTTTACCTTTACCGAAACCTACGCGGCCCTTTTGGTCGCCAACAACAACAAGTGCTGCAAAACCGAAACGCTTACCACCTTTTACGGTTTTTGATACGCGGTTGATCGCTACTAGGCGATCCTGGAATTCCGGCGTTTCGTCGCGATCGCGACCCCGACGGTTATTTTCTCGTGCCATAATGGCCTCCTGAATATGGGCAAAGCCCGATTGTATCAATCCTAGTGGGCACAGGCCCCCGGATCATCGAGGTGGGCGTCTGACGCCCACCTGCAATATTAGAATTTCAGACCGCCTTCGCGGGCTGCATCTGCAAGAGCTTTGATTTTACCATGGTAGATGAAACCACCACGATCAAAGTAACACTCTTCAACACCAGCTTTTTTCGCACGCTCAGCAATTGCTGCGCCCACTTTTGTTGATGCATCAATGTTGTTTTTACCCACAACACCAAGAGCTTTTTCCATAGAGGAAGCCGCTGCCAATGTTACGCCGTTTGTGTCATCGATCAACTGAACGCTGATGTTTTTGGACGAACGGTGAACAGAAAGACGCGCACGTCCCTTGCCCAGTTTCTTGATTTTGTTCCGGTTGCGCATACGACGCTTAAGGAACAAGCTTCTTCTTGTCTGTGCCATATCTCAGCGCTCCTACTTAGACTTCCCTTCCTTGCGGAAGATGTATTCGTCTTTGTATTTGATCCCTTTGCCTTTGTAAGGCTCGGGTTTACGCCACTCGCGAATTTTCGCAGCAACTTCGCCAACTTGTTGTTGGTCAATACCTTCGACGATGATTTCAGTTGTTTTTGGTGCAGTCACTGTGATCCCTTCAGGGAACTCAATGTTTACGTCATGCGACAGGCCCAATGTTAGGTTCAACACCTTGCCGTTCATTTTCGCACGATAACCAACACCGTTGATTTCCAACTCTTTCTTAAAGCCCTCTGTCACACCCAAAACGCAGTTAGCGACTTGTGTACGTGACATGCCCCATTGCTGACGCGCGCGCTTTGATTTGCCGCGCGGCTCAACTTTTACGGAATTTTCTTCAACAGATATAGAAACATCATCTGTTGCAGTAAAGGTGCGAACACCTTTTGGGCCTTTTACTTCTACAGTCTGGCCAGACACAGTGGCGGTAACGCCGCTGGGCAGTTCGACTGGTTTTTTACCAATACGAGACATCAGGCCCCCCTTAGAATACTGTGCACAACACTTCGCCGCCAATATTGGCAGCACGTGCTTGTGCATCAGACATGACACCCTGAGGTGTGGAAACAACTGCGATACCCAAACCCTGACGTACAGTCGGGATTTCTTGGCTACCTGAATATACGCGGCGGCCAGGTTTTGACACGCGCTTCAATTCTTTGATTACAGGCTCACCATCGAAGTATTTCAAAGAAATCTCCAACTCTGGGTGGCCTTCAGCAGATGTGGCGGCTTCGTAACCACGGATATAGCCTTCGTTCTGTAGAACGTCGAGCACCCAACCGCGCAGTTTAGAAGAAGGTGTTTTCACAGTAGATTTGCCACGCAAATGTGCGTTGCGAATACGTGTGAGCATATCACCGATAGGATCGTTCATAATATACTACTCCTTACCAGCTTGACTTGACCATGCCAGGGATATGGCCGTCAGACGCCAACTGGCGCAACGCAATCCGAGACATTTTCAATTTACGATAGTAACCCTTTGGACGACCGGTAACCTTACAACGATTGTGTAGGCGAGTCGGAGAAGAGTTCCGAGGAAGCTCAGCCAATTTCAGACGCGCCTTAAAGCGCTCTTCCATGGGCAGATCTTGGTTATTTGCGATTTCTTTCAACGCAGCGCGCTTTGCAGCGTACTTTTTGACCAGCGCTTCGCGCTTGACCTGACGTTGAACCATTGCAGCTTTAGCCATTTGGTATCTCCTTGCGCGATCAGCTGTTGAAAGGCATGTTGAATTGCTTCAACAGGCTCTTAGCTTCAGCATCCGTTTTAGCGGTGGTGCTGATAGCGATGTCCATTCCCCACATCTCATCGATTTTATCATAATCGATTTCAGGGAATACGATGTGCTCTTTCAAACCCATGGCATAGTTGCCACGACCATCGAAAGATTTGCCAGAAATACCGCGGAAATCGCGAATACGAGGCATAGCAACAGTGATCAAACGATCTAGGAAATCGTACATTTGATCGCCGCGCAACGTAACCTTACAGCCCAGAGGCATTTCTTCACGTACACGGAAACCAGCAATAGATTTCTTTGCTTTGGTAATCACAGGCTGTTGGCCAGCGATAGAAGCCATATCAGCAAATGCTGAACGGATCTTCTTTGAATCGTTTACAGTTTCACCGACACCCATGTTCAATGTGATCTTTTCGATCTTAGGGATCATCATGTCGTTTTTGTAACCGAACTCTTCTTTCAGGGCACCGCGAACTACTTCTGCGTAATGTGCCTTAAGGCGTGGAGTATAATCAGCCATCGATCAACGCTCCTGATTTCTTAGCGAAACGAACCTTCTTGTCGCCTTCCATACGGAAACCAACGCGTGTTGCGCCGCCCTCTTTGGGGTCAATCAAAGCAAGGTTTGACAATTCGATCGGCATATCTGTTGGTACGCGACCGCCCTGAGAGGCTTGTGATTGTTTAACGTGACGCACAGCAGTGTTCACACCGGTTACAACCGCTTTACCAGTAGATGGCGCAATAGAAGCGATTTCGCCCTCTTTGCCCTTATCTTTGCCGGTAAGAACGATGACCTTGTCACCCTTTTTCAACTTCGCAGCCATTTTACAGAACCTCCGGAGCCAAAGAAATGATCTTCATGAAATTCTTCGCACGAAGCTCACGAACAACTGGTCCAAAAATACGTGTGCCCATGGGCTCACCGGCGTTGTTCAGGATAACAGCGGCGTTGCCGTCAAAACGGATGGCTGTGCCATCTTCGCGACGAACTTCTTTCGCTGTACGAACGACTACTGCTTTACGCACGTCGCCTTTCTTTACGCGTCCCTGTGGAATTGCTTCCTTAACAGAAACCACGATGATGTCCCCAACAGAAGCGTACTTCCGCTTAGAGCCACCCAAAACCTTGATGCACTGAACACGGCGAGCGCCGCTGTTGTCAGCTACATCCAGATTTGTTTGCATCTGGATCATGTGGGTTACCTTTCGACCTTTGGGGACAATCCAATTTACGCCCCAGGGTTTCGTTAAACTGTGCTATTCAGACCTAATCGGCCAGAACAGTCCAGCGTTTCGTTTTCGAAATAGGCGCGCATTCTTCAATGCGTACTTTGTCGCCGATTTTGAATTGGTTTGTCGCATCGTGGGCCCGGTATGTTTTGGACTTGCGGATGGTCTTTTTCAGAACAGGGTGCTGGAAAGCACGTTGAACAGAAACTGAAACAGTTTGTTCGTTCTTGTCACCAGTTACAGTGCCTTGCAAAATACGTTTTGGCATGCTCTTAGCTCCTATTCAGCAGCCGCTTGCGCGGCCTTTTCGTTTAGTACAGTTAATACACGTGCCGCATCACGGCGCGCAGCCTTCATGCGAGATGTATCTTCTGCTTGGCCAGTGGCCTTTTGAAAGCGCAGGTTGAATTGCTCTTTCTTCAATGCTGACAGCTCTTCTTTCAGCTGATCAGGCGTTTTATCGCGTAGTTCGTTGGCGTTCATTGCCATTTCCTTTCAACATCACTGGTAGGCCCAATCTTTGCGGCACTTGCGCACGCGCATAGGTCACCCCGAATCCAGTGGAGTACATTAGAAAGGTTCCTTTAGAGGGGATTCCCGTTTGAGGCAAGAGCATAAGAGGAATTTGTATGGGTTTCTATGCGGACAGCCCGCAAATCCTTCAAATCCCTATTCCCAGCCGTAGTTAAAGCTCACGGAAATCCGTTCTTCTTCGGCCATATTCATCGGCACTTCGTGGCGCAACCAGCTTTCCCACAGCAAAACCTCGCCAACGCTGGGCTTGGCATAGAAAAAGCTGCGCAGCTCTTCGCGCGCATCAGCAATCCGCGTAGGTGCCGCCATCATCATAGGCAGGCGTGGGTCTTCGAATTTAATCGCGCTGGTACCCTCTGGCATCGAGACATAGGTGGTGCCGCTGATAACAGAATGCGGGTGGATATGAGAGGAATGCGTGCCACCCTCGGGCAATATATTCACCCAAAGCGCATTCAGAACCAGCGATTTATCCCCCAGATCAAATTCCAGATCGCGGGCAAATTCCGCAACATGCAGATCAAGTGCCGTGACCAAATCCTTGAAAATAGGAAACCGCCATGGCAAATCATCTAACGAAGCATAGCTGGTGTAGCCTGGGTAGTCGTTCTCTTCGCACCACTGCTGGCCGGCCTCGTCATCCTCGGCCAATGACCAACAGGTACCCACCAGCTCTTGGGGGTCAACTTGGGCGGCCAAGTCATTTAATGCGGCGCGGTACAGGCGAGTCGCGAATAGCGTAGAAATATCAGACATGGCGTCTTCTAGCGCAACCACATGGCCGATGCCAAGACTAGCTATTAAGATATCCGCCAACCAATGAAATAAACGCGCCCAAATGGACAACCATGATCGCACGGTCCTTCCACATCACGCCTACCGCGAACCACAGAGCGATGCCAACTACAAACGCCAGCACATTCCACGGCACCACATTCAGCCCCGTTAGCCCATAACCAATCAGCTGTACAATCGTCGCCACCCATTTCACGATATCAACGCGTTTCATAGCGTAACTCCTTTTTGAATTTCGCCATACTGGGCGAACTATGGAATCTATAGGCTCGCCAACCCTCGCACAAGCTCTTCTGCGATCAATGTGGCATTGATTCCATTGCGTTCTGCCGATATCCGTAGACCCAACAAATCAGATTGAAACCGCCGTGCTAAATCTTGGGGTTTGCGCGCTGTGCTGATCAGTTGCTGCGTTTGCGCCTGTTCAAATAGGGCGCAGAACTGGGCCTCCATTTCTAACAAAAGATCGCTGGCCCTCTCCGCCAAGGGATGCCCGTGCGCCTGAAGTTCCAACAGCGTTTTTGACAGCATACAGGCCTTGGCTGGCGCATCATCAGAACTGATCACCAATAGCGGGAGACGTTGTAGCGCGCCCAATGGCCCGTGATGATCTGACAACAGCTGTAGGCGCATGCGCCCATCGGATGCATATTTTTGTAGCGCCAGATCAAACAGGTTCTCCTTGGAACCAAAGGCGGCATAAAAACTACCGGGCTTCATCTTCAGCGCCGCCTCTAGATCCTTTAGCGAGGTGCCGGCCCAGCCGCGCGTCCAAAACAAATCGCGGGCCTGTTCGATCAGTTTGTTGCGGTCATAGCTTGGCTTACGGGGCATGGAATCGCTTTCTTGAATGATCATTCAATAATATACTTGAGCGATCACTCAAGAAAGACTAAACCTGCCCTAAATGTTATTCATAGGAGCAGAACATGACCTTCCCATCTCACGATCTGAAAACAGCCCCAGAGGGCTCTAAGCCGCTATTAGAAAACTCGCAGAAAGCATTTGGGCGCTTGCCCGGCCTACACAAGGTGTTATCCGAGAGCCCACAGGCCTTTGAAGGGTATCAAGTCCTGCACCGGTTGTTCACCGAAACGGATTTTGATGCCGAAGAGATGACCGTGGTCTGGCAGGCCATCAACGTAGAAAATACCTGCCATTACTGCGTGCCCGCCCACACAGGCATTGCCAAAATGATGAAAGTTTCCGACGAGATCTCAGAGGCGTTGCGCAACGAAACCGCCCTGCCCACAGCAAAACTAGAAGCATTGCGCAGCTTTACCGTGCAAATGGTGCGCCAGCGCGGCTTTGTAGAAGATGCACAGTTGGCGGCATTTTTCGATGCAGGATATGGGCACCGTGCGGTTCTTGATGTGATTTTGGGGATGGCACAGAAAACCATGTCCAACTATGTGAACCACTTGGCCGAAACACCCGTAGACGAGGTGTTCCAGCCCCTAAAATGGAACCGCGCTGAAACCGCTCTAAAGGTATAGGCGCACCACCCTAGACAAAAAGAAACCCCCGGCCTTGCGGTCGGGGGTTTTTGTTTTTAGCGGTAAATTTGGCCCCGAAAGGCCAAATCAATTACCAATCTTCGCGGCGTACAACGCGTGTTTTCACAGGCAGCTTCATCGCGGCAAGGCGCAATGCCTCTACTGCAACAGCTTCTGAAACACCGTCGATTTCAAACATTACGCGACCAGGTTTAACCTTGCATGCCCAATATTCAACAGAACCTTTACCTTTACCCATCCGTACTTCGGTAGGTTTGTTTGTTACCGGAACATCTGGGAAGATGCGGATCCAAACACGGCCTTGACGTTTCATGTGACGTGTCATTGCACGACGCGCTGCTTCGATTTGGCGGGCGGTCACACGCTCTGGTGTGGTTGCCTTTAGACCGAATGAGCCGAAGTTCAAATCAGAACCGCCTTTAGCAAGACCCTTGATGCGGCCTTTGTGCTGTTTGCGGAATTTTGTGCGCTTTGGTGAAAGCATTATATCTCTCCCTCTCGCTTAGCGGCGTGGCGGACGATTGCCGCCCTGTGGGCGTGGCCCACCGCTGTTTTGTAGCTCTTCAACACGACGATCACGTGCAGCTGGATCATGTTCCATGATCTCGCCCTTAAAGATCCACACTTTAATTCCGATGATACCATATGCGGTCATGCCTTCGGCACGTGCATAATCGATATCTGCACGCAATGTGTGCAACGGAACGCGACCTTCGCGGTACCATTCAGTACGCGCAATCTCTGCACCGCCCAAACGACCAGCAACGTTAATACGAATGCCCAAGGCACCCATGCGCATGGCGTTCTGTACGGCACGTTTCATAGCACGACGGAAAGAAACACGACGCTCTAGCTGTTGAGCAACAGACTCAGCAACCAATTGCGCATCCATCTCTGGCTTGCGAACTTCTACGATGTTTAGGTGCAATTCAGAATCGGTCAGTGCAGCAACTTTTCTGCGCAATGTTTCGATATCTGCACCTTTTTTACCGATGATCACACCAGGACGCGCAGAGTGAATAGTCACGCGGCATTTCTTATGTGGGCGCTCAACAATAACCCGAGCAACACCCGCTTGGGCACACTCTTTCTTGATGAACTCACGGATTTTCAGGTCTTCTAGCAACAGGTTACCGTAGTTTTCGCCTTCGGCGTACCAGCGGCTATCCCATGTGCGGTTGACTTGCATACGGAAGCCAACTGGATTGATCTTCTGACCCATTACGATTGCTCCTCTTTAGCGGCTGGTTGACGAACCAAGATTGTCAGCTGTGCAAACGGCTTCAAGATCTTGCCGTAACGGCCACGTGCACGTGGACGACCGCGTTTCATTGTCAGGTTTTTGCCTACATAAGCTTCTGCAACGATCAGCTCATCAACATCCAAACCGTGGTTGTTTTCAGCATTCGCAATTGCGGACTGCAATGTTTTCTTCACATCCGCAGCAATGCGGCGCTTTGAAAAAGTTAGATCAGACAGCGCTTTGTCCACTGACTTGCCACGAATTAGTTGCGCTACAAGGTTCAGCTTCTGTGGGCTGGTGCGGAGCATTTTGTTAACGGCCATAGCTTCGTTATCTGCAACGCGACGAGTGTTTTTTGACTTACTCATGGCTTATTTCCGCTTCGCTTTTTTATCAGCCGCGTGACCGTAATAGGTACGGGTCGGGCTGTATTCACCGAACTTCTGGCCAATCATTTCTTCTGAAACGTTTACGGGGATGTGCTTGCGGCCATTATATACACCGAAAGTTAGACCCACAAATTGTGGCAGAATCGTCGAACGACGAGACCAGATTTTGATTACTTCATTGTTACGACCAGATTCGCGAACTTTTTCTGCTTTCTTAAGCACATAAGCATCGACGAAAGGGCCTTTCCATACTGAACGAGACATCGATTAACGACCCTTCTTCTTAGCGTGACGCGAGCGGATGATCAGCTTGCTAGACGCTTTGTTCTTGTTACGTGTACGCGCACCTTTGGTAGGTTTACCCCAAGGTGTAACCGGGTGACGACCACCTGATGTACGACCTTCACCACCACCGTGTGGGTGATCAACGGGGTTCATTACAACACCACGTACAGATGGGCGGATGCCCTTGTGGCGGTTACGACCCGCTTTACCAAAGTTTTGGTTGCTGTTGTCTGGATTAGATACGGCACCAACTGTTGCCATACATTCCTGACGTACCAAGCGAAGCTCGCCTGAGGACAAGCGAATCTGTGCATAACCACCGTCACGACCAACGAACTGGGCATATGTACCCGCAGCACGAGCGATCTGACCGCCTTTGCCTTGCTTTAGCTCGATGTTGTGGATGATTGTACCAATCGGCAATCCTGTGAAGGGCATTGCGTTACCTGGCTTCACATCTGCCTTAGCAGAAGAAACAACAGTATCACCAACAGCAAGACGCTGTGGCGCAATGATATAGGCCTGTTGGCCATCTTCGTATTTAATCAGGGCAATGAATGCTGTCCGGTTAGGGTCATATTCGATGCGCTCAACAACCGCTGGAACGTCCATTTTGTTCCGCTTGAAGTCAACGATACGGTATAGGCGACGTGCCCCACCGCCTTTGCGACGCATTGTGATCCGTCCGGTATTGTTCCGGCCGCCGTTTTTGCGCACACCTTCAGTGAGCGCTTTAACTGGGCGACCTTTCCAAAGCTCGGAACGGTCAATCAGAACCAACCCACGTTGGCCTGGCGTCGTTGGTTTATACGACTTAAGTGCCATTCTTTCTGTCTTCCGTTTTTAGCTCAGGGCGCGTGGCCCCGAAAGGTTTGTGCGGCCCCGTAGGTCCGCGTTTATACGCCCCCGTAGGTGCGCGAATTCATATCAAAAGTGGCCACAGAACGAATCCGTAGCCAGTCGATTGGTGGGGAGTATCAGGGATGGGGGTGGGTGGCAAGTGGTGGGGGTGGTTTTTATAAGGAATATAACCATTCACTTCGCGCCAGCGGCCCGCGCCCGGCCCTCCCCCATGGGGAGGGCGCGATGCCCCCTCCCCGAGGTCCAAGCGCTGGTGTTATTCGAACAAGTCTCGATACACAGAATGCGCCAATACTTTTCGCCGATACAACCAATCCTCCATGCGCTGATCGCGTGCCTTTTGCGTATTGCAACGCCCATCGCGCCAGACATAGGCTGAATGATCGGCCGCACAATCATAAAGCCCCTCGTACAGATAAAACCTGCGCAATTCAGGTAATGTCCAAACTGCCTGCCATCTGTTGCCAACCCTGCGCAATTTCGCGCCATATCGTTGATAAATACGCTGACAACTTTGCTGTGGCTTTTGCGCCCCATGATCACGGATCAAATTGCGAGGTGCCGCGTAAAGTGTGATCAACGATACGCCCGATCCCCAAATGCCCGTAGCGACACCCCAATCGGGGTGCTGCCCACGGCGCAACCACACATGGGTAACATCATTATCATGGTTTGGCAGAGCCTTTAGGGCATACCTGACTTGATCCGCATCCAAAGGATGAAACCAATCGCGCGACGGATTATCAACCCGCATGATCGGTAAATCATCATATGCGCTGGGGCGGTCAAAACTGTGGTAACGGGCGTGTATGTTATCTTCTTCACGGTGCCGCGTGGCACCGCCATAGTTATCGCCATAACTACGGCTTTTCTTCCAAGGTGTATGTTGCATAAGTCATCCTAATTTCAAATATCATCGGCCGAACCACAAGCGATCCAGCAAAGTTATAAATTTGAAAATTAGGCGTTTATGAAAAACATGTTCTTATCCTTGTGATGGCCCGCTTGTAACCTGTGCCATTTTTCAAATCAACAAAATAACGAGCCGCGCATCGCCTGCCCGTGGGATGGCGATCTAACAGTCATGATAACCACTTTATACCTGCCAAATACTTTGACAATACTGATATGCAGCACACCAACCAAATCGCCTACCCACCCGAACGGGCAGGCGATGCGCGGCGTCCTACGGCCTTGATTCCGCATGTGGTGTGAATTGCGGTGTGCTTACGTGATGCTGGCGGCCAAACCCTTTAGGTTTGCGACCAGCACTTTGCCCATCATCATCTTCATCAATGTTTGGCCCAACAGCCAGCCCAACGCGCCGTATTTAACGCTGTAATCCATGCTCCATGTCACCAATGTGCGCCCCGCGTCCAATGCTTGGATTTTGATTTCCGCTTCGGATGCGATTAGTGGCATCGCATCCATTTCCGACAGGTGCACGCGATAGCTGTGGTTTGAACTCCAAGCGATCACTTGTTCGACCAGCGATGTGCCGTTATCGAAATGGCACCGCCGCTTTGCGCCAAGGCCATCGTGATTGACCGACAGCGCATCAACCGAAGTGACGTACGGGGCGAATTCGTCGATGTGCATAAAGCGCGCCAGTGTTGCCCAGACCGTTTCGACGGATGCGTTGATTTCAAGTTCTTTGCTGTGGTGTATCATGTTGCTTTCCTCTTCACGTGAGGACAACTTAACCAAACACTACTGACACTTCTTGTCAGTATGAAATCGAATCCCAAACGAAAAAGGCCCCCGCAGATGCGGAGGCCCTTCATTCACAATCTGCTCTACTTAAAGACCAGTTGAAACGTCGATGGTGTTACCCTCTTCCAACGTTACATATGCTTTCTTGATGTCTTTACGTTTGCCCAGCTGACCGCGGAAACGCTTGACCTTACCTTTGGTGATCGATGTGTTTACGGCCTTAACCTTCACACCAAACAGCGTTTCCACTGCTTCTTTGATCATTGGCTTGTTCGCAGCGATATCCACCTCGAAAACCACAGCGTTATGTTCAGACGCCATTGTTGCTTTCTCGGTGATGATCGGCTTGCGGATCACATCATATAGTTTGGCTGTATCGCTCATTTCAAACGTGCCTCCAATGCTTCAACGCCTGCTTTGGTCAGAACCAAAGTAGTCGATTTAAGGATGTCGTAAACGTTTGCACCTTGGCTTGGCAGAATGTTCACGCCTTCGATATTGCGAGAAGCCAACAAGAAATTCTCGTTCACTTCTGCACCGTCGATCACCAGCGCTTTTTTCCAACCTAGGTTCGCAACTGTCTTCGCCAATTCACCAGTTTTTGCTGATGTAATTTCGGCATTATCGATCACAACCAATTCGCCTGCTGTCGCCTTCGCTGACAATGCATGCTTCAGGCCCAATTTGCGGAACTTCTTCGTTAGGTCATGTGCGTGTGAACGAACCTTTGGCCCTTTGTAAACACCACCACCGCGGAAAATAGGCGCCGAGCGTGCACCGTGACGTGCGCCACCGGTGCCTTTTTGGCGGTAAATCTTCTTGGTAGAATAGCTTACCTCTGAACGTGTCTTAACCTTGTGCGTGCCCGCTTGGCGTTTTGCCAATTGGTAACGTACAACGCGGTGCAAAATGTCCGCGCGTGGTTCTAGGCCGAATACGTCGTCAGACAATTCGATGCCGCCAGCCGCTTGTGCGTCTAGTTTGATTACCTTGGCTTTCATTATTCAGCCCCTCCTTCAGGTGCAGCATCCGCCGCAGCTTCTTCTACTTGAGGTGCTTCAACAATAGCTGAGCGCAGAGCAGCAGGGAAAGGTAGGCCTTCTGGGGCCTTCTTCTTAACTGCATCTTTAACTGTGACCCAACCACCTTTGGAGCCAGGAACGGCGCCTTTGATCATGATCAAACCACGTTCAACATCTGTTTTAACAACTTCAAGGTTTTGGGTTGTTACGCTTGCAGCACCCATATGACCGGCCATTTTCTTACCCTTGAAAACGCGACCAGGTTCTTGACACTGACCTGTAGAACCGTGTGAACGGTGCGAAATAGATACACCGTGTGTCGCACGCAAACCACCAAAGTTGTGACGCTTCATCGCACCGGCAAAACCTTTACCAATTGATGTGCCAGAAACGTCAACTTTTTGACCATCAAGGAAGTGAGTGGCAACGATTTCTTCGCCGACTTCGATCAGGTTCTCAGCTGAAACGCGGAATTCCGCGATCTTGCGTTTTGGTTCTACTTTTGCTTTGGCAAAATGGCCGCGCATTGCTGCGGATTGGCGTTTCACCTTGGCAGTTCCTGCACCAAGCTGAACAGCGGTATAACCGTCTGTCTCGTTGGTACGCTGGGATACAACCTGTAGGTTTTCCATTTGCAAAACGGTCACAGGGATCTGCTTGCCGTCTTCCATGAACAACCGGGTCATGCCCATTTTCTTTGCTATTACTCCAGAGCGCATATCTCAATACTCCCTTAAAGCTTGATCTCAACATCCACACCAGCAGCTAGGTCGAGCTTCATCAGCGCGTCTACTGTTTGTGGAGTTGGGTCAATGATATCAAGCAAACGCTTGTGTGTGCGGATCTCGAACTGCTCGCGCGATTTCTTGTTCACGTGAGGTGAACGCAAAACGGTGAATTTCTCGATTTTGTTTGGCAACGGGATTGGGCCGCGTACTTGGGCGCCAGTCCGTTTGGCTGTATTAACGATTTCCTCGGTGGACGCATCCAACACGCGGTAATCGAAAGCTTTCAGCCGAATACGAATATTTTGACTTTGCATATTTATGCACTTTCATATTTCGAGTTGATAGGAAGATAACCGGCTCATTCCGACTACCCTCTTCGAACCCAAAGGACACGACGAATCGCACCTCATAGGCATTCGCATAGCGAACTGGCCTCGAATACACACCACCATCCAATCTGGCAAGGGGTTAATGCATTGATCTGATCATTATAAATACCCGTGCTCTTTTTCAATCATCCGCTCGTAGGTGATGATGAGGGGTCTTACTCTCTATTTCTGCGATTCTCTTAGCTCTGCACGTGCGGCTGCTCCATATTCACCCCTTATTCGCCCGCGATCGGCGCATTCTCCTGTGTCATTCAATCACGCGGCAGTGAACTTTGATTTCAGTCTTTCACAAGCCGCTCTTTTTTTCA
>NZ_BSNN01000002.1 GCF_030160015.1 Amylibacter marinus | reverse complement strand
TTTTTTATGCCCCCAGCGCCCCGTTACTTGAATTCATAGTGCGATCTAACGGTGCCTGTGAAAGAACAACCGGGTTAAAAAATACTCGAACAATGGAAGCAAAAAACCATTGGATTCAAAGTATACGCGGTATCGATGAACTCATGGAATTACATCAAACCGTGGCAGAGCCAGATGCTCTCCTTAGCAGAAACGCCCAGCTTATCTTGTGTGGAGTTCCCATGACTGGGCCAATGACAGTTTCATATGGCCCTGACAGTGCGTTTGTCGCCACTCACTCTTTGCGCTAGGGGGGAGATCTACTTTTCACAGAACGAAATGAGCCGTCTCTGGGGCTTTGATAGGATACTATCTGTTCTATGGGGAAGGAATGGATTTTGAGCCGATCGTAGAGATGTCAAATACTGGGGCAATCGACATTTTTCTGTTCGGGACAGAGTCACCTAAGCATTGGGCGCGGCAGAAGCGGGCTAAGGGATGTTCAAAGGTGATACTAGGTGTTTTTGAAAGTAATACATCGGCAGGGGCAATAGCCTCCCTGCCGATGTATGAGTTGACGTTTAGTTTACGCCAGCGATTTCTTTTAGACGATTCATTACATCGTCGCCTACCAGACCATTACCAAGCTCTTGCCATACTGGCTTCATTGCTTCGGCCCATGCGGCGCGCTGTTCATCGGATAGGTAGTGAATGCCAACACCCTCGCCGGCCATAAATTCGGCAGCTGCACCGTTAATTTCGGTGTTTTTTGACATATTCCACTTGGTTGCATCAGCTAAGGCTGCGTTGATTTCTGCTTTCTCTGATGCTGGAATACTATCCCACCACTGTTTGTTAGCACCCACCAAGTAGAAAGAATACTGATGGTCTGTCATCGTGATGTGATCAACGAATTGATAGGTAGAAGAGCCACGCCAAGAGTTAGGAGTAACCTCACCTGCATCAATAACGCCTTGTTGCAACGCTGTTGGTGCCTCTGACCAGTTAATACCTACTGGGTTGGCCTCGATTGCTTCCCATGTTTTAACGAAGATCGGTGCGGATTGAACACGTACCTTTAGCCCCTTGGCATCGGTAGGTAACAGAATGGGGTCTTTCCCTTTGTAGCCAAGATCCCGCGGTCCGTTCATCCAAACGGCCACCACTTCGATGTTTTGGTTGTTCAGTCCAGGCATGATTGCATCGCGTACTATTGGGTCTGCGACGGCCGCTTGGATTTTCTCGGGAGTGTTTAGCAAGAATGGCAACTGTAGGGCGGCAACCTTGGGGTTCACCGAGCTATAGATACCAGCGGTTGGCGAAATGATATGCGCACCGCCCAATTGCAAACCTTGAATTTGGCTTTGTTGGTCGAACAGGGTTCCGCCGTGATGCATCTCGACGTCAATTTTATCGCCTAGGCGCTCTTCTAAATTGGCAACGAGATAGTCAAAGGTTTGCCCCTTCAACCCCTTGTTATTGTTGTCGTTAGACATGATCATTTTGATCTCTGCCGATGCGGCCGTTGCGGTCAAAGCTAGCGCTAGGACTGCGGTCGCAGCTTGTATTTTGTTAAGAAACATATCTTCTCCTCCTCAGATAATGTGTGTTTCGGTTTTCAAAGGCCGTCACTGCCCTAAATTTGGCAAAAACAGGGACAGCGGTGGGAAAAACGTCACGATCATAAGCGTGACGATTGTGGCAATCATCCAAGGTAATGTGGCCTTGAAGACTGACATGACAGGCAGGCCCGAAATCGAGCTTGCGACAAATAGGTTGATGCCCACTGGTGGCGTGATCAATCCGAGCTCAATATTGACGACCATGATGATCGCAAAGTGCACGGGATCGATGCCTAGGCTTTCGGCGGCCGGCACCAACAATGGCGAAAAGATCAATATGGTGGGCACACCTTCTAAGAAGAACCCTACGATCACCAGCAGCACATTAACACAGAGCAAAAATACGATCGGTGATACATTCATATCCAGTACAAACTGTGCCATTGCAGCGGGAACGCCGATCTTGGTTAAGAAGAACCCAAACAACAATGCATTTGCGGTGATCCAGAAAATCATGCCAACGCGCGGGCCTGTTTCTGCAGTAACGGTCAGGAGTTCCTTTAGGGATAGTTCTTTGTAGATGAAAAATCCGATACCCATGGCCAATACCGCAGAAATGGCCGCGGCTTCGGTGGGGGTAAATATCGCGCCACCATCATAGTAAAACCCAAATAGGTTGAACTCGGGAAAGCCATAGATGCCAACCACGATAAACAATGGCAATGAAAGAGCAGGTAGGCTTGATCTAAATGCGGTTTTGACTTCTTTGCGGCTTGCCTTGGGGCGTACTTTTATCCCCTCCTTCACGGCAAGAAAACGCGCTGTAAACAGCAACAATGTACCATATAGGATTCCAGGAATGATCCCCGCCAAAAAGAGGTCTGGGATAGACGTTTCGGTTACAAATCCGTAGAGGATCAACGGGATCGAAGGTGGTATCAGAATGCCGATGGATCCAGATGTAGCCAAGGCCCCTATTGAATAGTTATCTGAGTATCCTTCCTTCTTTAGTGAAGGGTAGAGGATGTTTCCGACAGCTGCGACGGTTGCTGGGCTGGACCCAGAAATCGCGGCAAAGAAGATACAAGTAAGAACCGTTGTCATCCCCAAGCCAGCACGTAGATGGCCTACCAGCGCCTGAGCAAAACCAACCAATCGTTGCACCAAGCCCCCCCGTTCCATCAGACCGGCGGCCAAGAAGAAGAACGGAATGGCCATCAAGGTAAAGTGGTTCAGGTTTGCAAAGAATTTTTGTCCGGTAATCCCATCAGGAATTGGCGAAAAGAGGAAGGATGCAATCAATGCCGAACCGCCGAGTGCAACCGCGATAGGTGCGCCTACGATGATGAGTGCAAAAAATATGACGACGAGGGCGAGAACGGTCATTCGACTACTCCTTTTGTAGGCTTAGCGCCGATGTGATCACGATATTGTCCGTCAGGAGATGTCGCAGAGGGATTGAAGCAAAGCGTATAGAGAACCAGTGCGTAGCGAAGGGTCATCAGTGCGGCCATGATTGGAACAATTAGAAACGGATAGACCATTTTTATTTCTAGTTCCGGATGCAGCACATTTATCATGTTTATAAATTTGGCATAAAACACAGCATCGATCAGAACATAGGTCGAGAGTGCGAATGCAGAACCGATGCCAATAAAATTCAAAACGGCCCTAACTTTGGGTGACGCTAGGCTGGGGACAAGGTCAACTCTTGGGTGAAATCCATCCCGAACCGCGCGAACGGCGCCAAACAACATCGCCCATATAAGCGCAGTAACAAGCCCTGCTTCAAGCCAGTGGATTCCGGTATTAAACACATAACGCAGAACAACTTGTAGCGTTGCTAAAGCGAGGCCCAGCAAAAACAATGAAACCATAAACCAAGTTTCGATAACGCTGAGCAAACCATCAAATTTCTTTAGCATCTTTTCCTCCTAAAAGCGGCTGGTGTGGGTGCACTTTCTCAGGCATGGGCAAACATTTTCTGACCTGTAATCGGCAATTCCACCCTCAGGATAGAAGAACTCTCGGCCTCCGTAATATAGAGGTGCCGATTGTCAGGCCCACCAAAGGCGCAATTCGCGGTTAAAATCCCCTTTGGCGATCGAATGCGATATAAGGGCTCGCCAAGCCGCGACATCACCCAAACAGTTCCTAAACCCATGTGCCCAATAACAAGCTCTCCTCCTGCTCCCAGCGCCAAACCGTCAGGGCCCGCCAATCCACCAGAAAGCTGAATAAACGTTCCCGATTTGACGACGGTCCGGCTACCGGGGAGAAACCTGACCCGCCAAACAGCATTCATGCGCGTAACGGCGAGGTAGAGCTGGCTTTCATCTTCGTTCAAGACCAAGCCGTTTGGGCTGGGGATGTTATCGATAAGGCATTCCAGTTCACCGGAATGGCGTTGACAAAATAAACGACCATGCGCTGATTGCAGTCCGCTTTGACCTTGATCGGTGAAATACAAATCCCCGTTCGAAGCGAAATGCAGATCGTTCACACCGTGAAAACGCTCGAGTCTAGGGCGCGTAAGGAATGGCTCTACCTTGCCGGATACGGGGTCCATCACCATGATACCATGCGCATGGTCGGCAATAAATATGCGCCCATCCTTGTGAAATTTTAGGCCATTTGGCTCTCCGTCGTAATCCGCGGCGACGGAAAACTCGCCCGAGGGATCACATCGCAATATGCGACCATGACAGATGTCTACACAAAATAGGTTGCCATCTCGATCAAAGGAGGGGCCTTCGAGAAACGCTCGGAATTTTTTTCCTGGGTGCTGAACATCCCCCCAATCTGAACAGCCACTAGGTGCAAGCTCTTTTGGGACTTGGGCGAATACTTCTGCTGTAAGCTCTGTTGGTGGTGAAAAGAACATATTGCACTTTCGATTTGCATTTTTGCTATGATAAAAGCAATTAAACTAAAGATGCAATCAAAATGTATGGTGGAAATATCAAATGACTACTCCTTTGGGTATTATCGACGCTCATGTTCATGTTTTTGAACCAAAAAAGTTCCCATATGCCACCAAAAGAAATTATACACCTGGTGAGGCAACGGCTGAAAATCTACGAAATCACATGCTGCGAATCGGGGCAGACAAGGTGGTTATTGTGCAGCCCAGCCCATATGGCGCCGACAATCAAGCCACTGTTCAAGCTGTGGAGATATTAGGCCAGGATGTAGCACGTGCGATTGCGGTGATAGACCCGGAACGAACAGCCCCTGAATTCGTCAGCTCGCTGTGGCATTCTGGTGTGCGTGGTGTGCGTGCGAATTTAAAAACCAGCGGGCAAACAGGGATTGATACTGCGCGAAGGCAGCTAGAGCAGCTGGCGGATCGGTTATCGGGCACGGACATGGCCTTGCAGATATTTTTACCAGCAGATGTGATTGTTGAGTTGAAAGACACAATAAGGGGGCTTGGCCGACTGACCATTCTGGATCATTTTGCAGGCTTGAAAATTGGTGATCCAAATTTTTCCAGTACTTTAGACGGGCTTCAAGAGGTGCTCGTGCTACCTAATGTAGTGCTAAAGGTTTCTGGGTCGGTTCGGGCCACGGATTATGCGGATACGCCAGTGGCTATGGAGCCGTTCATTCCGGCATTATTTGATGCAGCTAAGGACAGAATTGTATGGGGCAGTGATTGGCCACATACGGGAAAATCGTCCGAACGCGCGGCGCGTCCTTTGTCTGAGATCGAACCATTCATGGAAATTGACGATGCAAAATCGCTTGGCTACATCAGGGAATGGTGCCGCAGTGAAGCTGAATTTAGAAACATCACCTACGGTACTTCGAAGGAAATATACGGGTTTTAGGTGCTTCTGACAGTGGCTGTATATCGGAAAGAAAACGGCTCTACATAGTAGGATTCGCCATGCAGAATGATCTTGTCATCTTCAGAATATAATGTGTGAGAACGCACCAATAATGGCGCACCAACAGAAATGCCCATCTGGTCGGCTTGATCCTCAGAGGCCTTAACAGCCCGTAGCGCCGCATCAATCCGTTTGATTTTCAGGCCGAGGCCTTGTTCGATCAGGTCATGCCCGCCTTGCGTTTCCAGATCATGCGCAGACACGTTTAGGATTATTTCAGGCGAGAAATACCTTACCTCGGAACCGATACAATCGCCTGAAACCAAACGCAGTCGTTCTAGGGTATTCACCTCGGTGCCATTTTCGATACCAAGTTTTCCAGCTACCATGGCGGGAACCTTGCCACGTGAAAATGAAATCAGTTTATATGTAACGTGATCGCCCGATACGGCCATTTCGCTCTCGAATGACTGAATATTATGAATATCCAAATCGACGCGCACCATCATGTCATCATCAAGACGGGAAGCAAATGTCCCTTGGCCCGCTTGTCGACGAACAGCGCCTTCAAGCGCCAATCGTGTCATCACCGCTTGAACGGTGGATCTACTAACCTTGAAGGTTTGGGCGATTTGCTTTTCTGTGGGCAGGCGCTCACCAACCTTCAGCTCATTGGATCTAAGTTGATCCATGAAGTGGTCATAAATCTTCTGTTTTGCGGTGCCGCCAGCGATGAGATAACTCCAGTTTCCTGAATTTGTTGAATTTTAGCTGATATTATCAAAATCGCTGGAAAGATATAGTCATTTTGAATGGGATTGCTTGCGTGTATCCATACGTTGTAGAATTGAGGGCAAAATCCCACCGCATCGCAAGATTTCAACCTCTTGCCATGTTTCCACCGCTACCTGAGCGCTCACGCGTGTTGTTTCCCCGTCCTTGTGCCGCAGAATGAATTCTGTGGTTAGCCCAGGGCAAAGAGATTTCTCGTCAATTGACACCTCAACCCGATCAAAAGCGGTTAGCCCTGCTTTGTGTGCGATAAAGTCGTCGGTGATTTGCAAGGGCAATACCCCCATACCGATCAGATTGCTTCGGTGTATGCGCTCAAAGCTGTTGGCAATAATAGCGCGCACCCCTAGCAAAGCAGTGCCTTTGGCGGCCCAGTCGCGACTTGATCCCATACCATAGCGGGCTCCTGCGAGAATGACGGTAGGTTGGGCGGCAGTTTCAAGTATAGCAGCGGCCTCGAAGACAGGGCGTGATTTGCCGTCTTCCAAGACCGTATGAGACGGGGCCAATCCATCCGAAAGGTAGTTTGTAGCCAAACGATTTGTAAACAGACCGCGCAGCATCACCTCCCAATTTCCGCGATAGGCCGCGTAAACATTCAAATCACTTGGGTCTCCACCGCGTTCTATCAGCCATTGACCGGCCTCGTCTGTCGGATCGACCCATCCAGCGGGCGAAATATGATCGGTGGTCATATCATCGCCTAATACCATCAAAGGTGCGGCACTATAGTGCCCCAAGCGCGATTTCTCGTTTAGCGAAGCAAACTTGGGTCGCCGTAGATAACGCGAGGTTGGATCCCATGGAAACTGGGCTGCGGTGGCAGATTTTATGTCCTGCCATTGTTTGTTTTTCCAAGATTGCTCGAAATCACGTGGTACATCTTCGGTTCTGAAGCCAATTTTGAGAGCCTCTTCTATTTCGTCTTCTGTGGGCCATAGATCAGAAAGGAAAATGTCTCTGCCGTTCGTGTCAGCACCGATAGGATCTTGTAAAATATTGCCATGCAAATCACCCTTGATCGCATAGGCCACAACCAAGGGCGGTGACATAATGTAGCCCAGATCCAGTTTAGGGTGCACTCGTCCTGGAAAATTTCGGTTCCCCGAAAGAACTGCGCTGATCGCCTTACCATCGGCCAGGGCTTGTTCTACCACGGGTGGTAGGGGGCCAGAATTTCCAATACAGGTTGTGCACCCAAATCCGACAATATCAAATCCAACGGAAGCAAGGTCAGGCATCAAACCCGCACGTTGCAGAAAAGACCGCGCTGAGGGAGAGCCCGGTGCGAGAGAGGTTTTAACCCAAGCGGGGGGAGTCAGACCGTAGCGGCGCGCCTTGCGCGCAAGCAATCCTGCCGCAATGAGCATTCGCGGGTCAGATGTATTCGTACAACTGGTGATAGCGGCGACACCGATTGCACCATCGGGAACCGATCCGTCTTTGACGACCTCTGTTGCCAATTCTCGGCCAATCGCTTGTTCTACCCCATGGGTGGCATCCTTTGGCTGCCGCCGGTCTTGGGGTCTGCGAGGGCCGGCAATATTTGTGCCAATCTGATCAAGCTCGATTTTGACTGTTCGATTGAATTTCGGCCGGTGCGTTGGATTAAACCAAAGATCCATTTTCCGAAACAGCGGTTCTATCATTTGAACAGTCTTCGGATCCCGACCGGTACGGTGCAAATAATCGGTCGTGGTTTTGTCCACAGGAAAGAAACCTGTGGAAGCGCCGTACTCTGGAGCCATATTTGCAATCACTGCACGTGCGTCAGCGGACAAGGAGCTAACGCCCTGACCAAAGAACTCTACAAAACATCCCGTAACATCAACCTCTCGAAGGGTTTGCGTCACGACCAAGGCCAAATCTGTGGGCATCGTTCCCGCGGGCAAGGTTCCCGTAAGCTCTACGCCAACAACTTGGGGAAGTGCCAAAGAGACGGACTGGCCAAACATAACACTTTCGGCTTCAAGCCCACCAATACCCCAGCCCAAAACACCGATCCCATTTATCATCGGGGTATGGCTGTCCGTACCCAAAAGCATATCCGGATGCATCAAACCATCCTGTTGCACCACGATAACAGTTGCCAATTGTTCAAGATTTATCGTGTGCATAATCCCCGTTCCGGGTGGATTTACCCGAACACCAGCCATGTTTTGCGAGGCCCATTTCATAAACGCATAGCGTTCTTTGTTTCTGGCGATTTCGTTTCTGCTGTTCGTTTCGAACGCAGTTTTCCGTGCATAGGTATCCACGGCAAGAGAATGGTCTACGGAAACCTCTACCGGCAGTGATGGTGTCAGCAGGTTGGGATCCTGACCCGCCTCTGCCAGTGCATCGCGCAACCCCGCTATATCGGCAAGTGCAGGTGTGCAGGTGGTATCGTGCATCAAAATTCGATTGGGGCGAAAGAAAAGTTCAGAGGTGCCTTTTCCTGTTTCAAGCCAACTATCCAGACTGTCCAAAAGACTATCTGGATCACCGCCATTTCGCAGGTGATTTTCCGAAAGTAGGCGTAAAACATGGGGTAGGTTTTGGGTTCTGGCCCCAAGAATACCAACGATATCTGTGTGATTAGGGGTAGATTGCTTTGCCTGTGTGCGTTGCGGTTTATGCATGATTAAGTGTTGCCAGTTTTAAACCATAGTGGCCTAGATAAGTGAAAGATTTGCTATACGACTTGGTCAGGCTATGCGGTTTGCATGTCCTGTGGCAAGGGGCACGCCCATCGTCTGCTGATCATTGCTGATAGCGGACTCTTTTTTGTTGCCCCCTCTGGGTGGGATCGGCGATTGGAACGGCGGATAGTAGAGCTTGGGTATATTCATGGTTTGGTTTGGTGCAGACCTGTTCGCTATCACCAGATTCGACGATTTGGCCCTTGTACATCACTAGAACCCGATCACAGAAGAAGCGAACCAAGCCGACATCGTGGCTAATGAATATATAGCTGAGGTTCAGTTGTTTCTGAAGATCAAGCAACAAATCCATAATCTGAATACGAATGCTAACATCAAGCGCCGAGGTGGCCTCGTCTGCGATCACAATGCGTGGGTTGGGTGCAATGGCACGCGCAATACTGATGCGTTGGCGTTGCCCACCAGAGAAGGCATGGGGGAAGCGTTCCATAGCCGAAGAAGGCAGGCCGACGAGATCTAGTAATTCCAGTATTCGAGCGCGCCTGTCTGCCTTTGAGTGCATGCCGTTTAGCAAAAGGCATTCACCAATAATTTGGGAAACAGTCATTCTTGGGTTGAGTGAGGCAAAGGGATCTTGAAACACGGTGCGCATATCGCGCCATGTCGGTTGAAGCTGTTTGTCATCCAATTGGGTGATTTCAGTAGAAGCGCCGCTGCGATCGGTATAGTGAAGTTCGCCCGAATTGACCGATAGAACCCTTTGAATGCAACGTGCCAAAGTGGTTTTTCCAGAGCCGCTTTCACCAACGATACCAAGGCTCTCGCCCTCTCGCAAAGTGAAGTTAGCGTCATCTACGGCCACCAACGTGGTCTTCTTCATGCCAAGAAGACCCGTTTTACCATAAAATTCCTTGCGCAATGATTTGGCTTCTAAGATTGGATCACCGAGGGGGCGCTCTTCTCTCATCGCTAAGCGTTCGGTGGAGGGCAATTGGGTTTGGTGGGCCGCCTGCAGCAGAGATTTTGTATAATCGTGCTGGGGATTAGCGAAGACGTCTTTCACATTTCCATTCTCGACCAGCTTGCCGTATCGCATAACCGCTACTTTGTCCGCGATTTCCGCAACAACACCCATATCGTGGGTGATGAATAGAATTGCCATATTGTTCTGGGTTTTTAGCTCTTCTAACAGATCAAGGATTTCGGCCTGAATCGTAACATCTAGGGCTGTTGTCGGCTCGTCGGCAATGAGTACCTTGGGATTGCACACAAGCGCCATTGCGATCATTGCCCGTTGACGCATTCCGCCTGAAAACTCGAATGGGTACTGGTCGATTGCACGTTCGGGGTTGGGAATCTCTACGCGGCGCAGCATTTCAATCACGCGTTCGCGGGCCTGTTTTTTGTTCAAACCTTCATGAAGTTTCAGGCTTTCTGAAATCTGGCTGCCGATGGTGTGCACCGGCGACAGCGAACTCATCGGTTCTTGAAAAATCATCCCGATATCACGTCCGCGAATATTGCGAATTATACCAGAGCGCGGTTCAAGCTTTGCCAGATCCAATTCGGTTGTGGTGTCTTGCTTGGGGTCAGGATGGGCCTCGTGTAGCAAGATTTCACCTGACACGATCCGACCGGGGCGGTCGACCAGCTGTAAGATCGAGCGAGAAAGAACACTTTTGCCGGATCCGCTTTCGCCGACCAAGCAAAGGGTTTCACCAGGAACAAGTTCCAGCGATACATCGTCGACGGCTGTGAACGTACCGTGGCGTGTATCAAACGCGGTGACAAGGTTCTTGACTTCGAGGATGGGGCGATTTGCTGACGCCTGTTGCTGTGTCATGCTTTGCTTTTCCTATCCTAAATCTTGTGCGTAAGGGTCCGCCGCATCACGAAGCCCATCACCGAGGAAATTCAGTGCTAGAACCGCAAACAGGACGAATACTCCGGGTGTAAACAGCCAAGGTGCTTGTGCAATTGACCGGATGTTCTGAGCCTCTTTCAAGAGCACGCCCCAAGAGATCGACGGTGGTAACAGGCCTAGTCCGAGGAATGAAAGAGACGTTTCCGCAAGGATCATTGCAGGGATCGCGAGCGAGACCGATGCGATGATGTGGCTCATCAACGATGGCATAATATGTCGGAACACGACCCTGCGTGGTCTGGCGCCATCAAGCCTGGCCGCGGTTACGAAATCTTCGGTACGAAGCGCTAAAAAGCGCCCCCGAACCACGCGTGCCAGTTCTGTCCAACCAATCAATGACAGGATCACAGTGATCGCAAAATACCGCATCAACGGGTCAATATCGGCTGGGATTGTTGCACTTAATCCTAGCCAGATTGGGATCGTAGGCATTGAGAGGATCAATTCGATCGCACGCGTTGAGACGGAATCTATCCAGCCGCCTAGGTATCCAGCCATTCCGCCGATAAGCGTTCCCAAGAACAGGCTCATTGCCACGCCAACCAGACCAATAGACATTGAAATCCGCGTGCCCGCTATCGTTCTACTTAGCATGTCACGGCCTAGTCTGTCGCCACCGAACAGGTAAAACCGTTCGCCTTGCTTTGTTGGCGCGATGATGCGCCGCGACATTGGAATGAATCCTGCTAATTTGTAGGGTTTTGTTTTTCCCAAAATGGAAATGTAGATTTTTTCATCTGCATTAATTTCATAAGAGGTCGCCAGAGTTTCAGGATCACGCGACAGTGTCGTGCCCAGCACATGGGGGCGAAAACGCGTGCCATCTTCGGTTCGGTCAAGGAATTTAATTGCCTGTGGTGGATGGAAGACGTCTCTTCTAGATGTGACCTCCGGGTCAAATGGCTGAAAGAATTCTGCAAATGCCGCAATTACATAAAGAAAGCCGACGAAGTACAAACTGATTAACGCCAGTTTGTGCTTCTTGAATTTGCGCCACATTAGTTGCCATTGAGACGCCTCTGCGATGTCTTTAGGAAGACGTGGGTCAATGTGATCTACAGTGTTGGACATATTAACGATACCGAATACGAGGGTCGATCATCGCCAGAACAATGTCTGACACGATCATCCCGATGATGGACATGACGCTTAGAAGCAGGATGAAAGCACCAGCGAGATACATATCTTGGGTGAGGAGTGCGTCGAGCATCAGCGGATCAACAGTTGGCAACGACAATACGACAGCCACGACGGTCGAACCGGATATGATTTGCGGGAACACCCATGCAATTGTTGACGCAAATGGGTTCAGAGCAATTCTTACCGGATATTTCATGATTGTTTTAAATTCGCTTAGGCCTTTGGCGCGTGCGGTGGTGACATATGGTTTGTACAGCTCGTCCAGCAGATTGGCCCGCATAATACGGATTAGGCTGGCTGTTGCTGATGTGCCGATGATCACAACGGGGATAATCAAATGCTTCACTAGGTCTACGAATTTATCCCAAGACCAACTGGCATTGACGTATTCAGCGGAAAACAGCCCCGTTACGTTTGTGCCAAAGTGAACAACACCTACATACATTAAAATAAGAGCCACTAGAAAATTCGGAGTGGCCAACCCAATAAAGCCGATAATGCTAAAGAAGTAGTCCCCCCAACTATATTGCTTTACTGCAGAGTAAATTCCTATCGGGAGCGCGATTGCCCATGTGAATAAAAGGGTAGATGTCGCAAGAATGACGGACAGTATCATCCTGTCCCCAATTAATTCGGACACTGGCTGTTGCCACTGGAAGGATAGTCCAAAATCACCTTTGGCAATTCCGCTAATCCATTTCCAATACTGCGCCAGAAACGGCTCATCGAGCCCAAATCTATCCCTCAAGGACCGCAGGCGAGCCTCATCAACCTGTCTGCCATCAGCCTCAAGCTTGGCTGCATAGCTCTCCACATAATCGCCTGGCGGTGATTGAATAATGGTAAACGCTAGAAACGAGGCGGCAAACAAAAACGGGATCGACCAAGCTATCCTTCGCAAGATATATGCGTACATTTCGCCTCCCTTATTGCGTTATCACGCGTAAAAATCCCCCAAAATCTCTCGTCCTCCAATTTGGCTTTAAATGAATCAAAAAGCAAAATTACGAAAAACTCTGGTAGTTAACCTTTTATAATAACGCGTAAAAATACTATGTCGATAGCTAAGTTGCATTTTTATCTTGTAAAAACCAAAATCGGATTGCATGCTGTACTTGGGGACGGCTTTGCGCCGTAACCGCGGCCTTAAAGTCGGAATTTAACCCAAGTGAGTTAAAAGCAACTCTTTGTCGGCCAATTGGGAGGTCTAGCTCGCTTAGGCGAGCCGACAATAGATATTAAGGGAGAAACGAATGAGGAATAAAATCAAAAGTGGGCTAGTATTAGTCGCACTTACGGCGTCAATGCCAAACAGCGCTATGTCGCAAGCGACTGGCGAAGCGCCAGAGCTGGCGGCATTGGTTGCGGCGAAGACGTTACCACCAGTAGAAGAGCGCGCATCTCTACAGCCCGAGGTGATCAACTATGGCGAGCTAGGAACATATGGCGGCACCATACGGTTCGGCATGCGTGGCGTATCAGATGAGGGTACTCTTCGACAGGCGGTCGGAACAAATGGTTTGGTGCGTTGGCATCATAATCTTTCTGATTTGGTTCCAAACGTCATACGAGAATACACTGTTTCTGAAGATGCCCGTGAATTCACGTTCAATATGCGCGAAGGTATGAAATGGTCTGACGGTCATGATTTTACCTCGGAAGATATTGCGTTTAGTATAAACGACTTGCTTCTAAATCCAGATTGGGAAGAAATTTCTACTCGGTACAAGTCTGGCGGCAAACCCCTAAGTCTAGAAATAGTCGACAAATATACCTTCATTATCCGCTTCGAACATCCCAATGGCGGGTTCCTTGGCCAAATGGCCCGCGAAGAGGGCGCGCGGCTGAACCACTACTCCAAGCACTACTGCAGCCAATTCCACCCAAGCTATAACGACAATATTGATACGGTGGTTGCCGAAGCCGGCCTCGAGTCATGGCAGGAGTTGATGTATCAGAAGTGCGGGGATGTTCGTGACGAGGTCCGCTGGATCAACCCAGAACGCCCAGCACTTGATCCTTGGATATTGACGAGCCCTTTACGTGGTGGGACGACAAGCGTGTTGTTCGAACGCAACCCTTACTTCTGGCAAGTCGACGAAGCAGGTAACCAACTCCCATATATCGGGAAAATGGAAGCAACCATTTATCAGGATGCCGAGGCAATGCTGATCGCCGCAATTGCTGGGGATTTTGATTTTCAATATCGCCGAATCGATGCGCCGGGCAACCGCCCCGTGCTGGCCGAAAACCGCGAAGCTGGGGACTATCAATTGTACGAAGTCACTGCGGCAGGTGGGAGCTATAACTGGATTCAGCCCAACCTAAACCATAAGGACCCTGTGGTTAATGCGTTGTTCAATCAACGTGATTTCCGCGTAGCACTTTCAATTGGTACAGATCGGCAAGAGGTGATCGATACAGCACTGTTGGGTGTAGGTATTCCATGGCAAACGGGCCCCTTCAAAGATAGCCCGCTACATCATGAGCGAATTTCTACTCAGTACCTAGACTATGATCCCGATCGCGCTAATGAATTGCTAGACAGCCTTGGCCTTAAGGATCGTGATGAGAATGGCATTCGTCTAATGTCCGATGGGCGCCCAGCGAAGTTTCTGATTGATATTCGCAATGGGCATCCACACATCATCGACATGATGACTATTGTTAAGCCACAATGGGAAGAGGTGCTAGGCATCCAAATTGACCTTAACGTGGTAGATCGTTCGGTTCATCGTCAACGGTCGCGTCAAGGTGATCATGATATGACCGCCGACAGTGGGAACGCTACTTGGCTACCTGGTCAATTGCCCTCAGCGCTATTGCCGATTGATAGCAGCTCTCGTCACGCCCCACTATGGACTGCATGGTACCAAACCAATGGTCAGGACGGCATCAAGCCCCCCGAGCATGTGATGGAACGCTACCGGATTTGGGAAACTGTCTATGCCACAGCTGATCCTGCAGAACAAATCCGTCGGTATCATCAATTGGCTGACATTGCCGCAGATCAATTCGAGGCCTTTGGAATCGCCCAAAACGCATCGACCTATGGCGTGCGCAAAAATGGCCTGATGAATATCCTTGAGGGTATGAAGAGTACAGGCCAGTTCCCAAGCCCGGCCAATGTGTTTATGCCACAAGCTTGGTATTGGAAAAAATAACCTTCCGGTTAGTTAAGGGGTCGCGCCATCGGCGCGGCCCATCTGCGCCCACATCCCGAGGGCCTTTTGTCTTTGATGCCAGCGCACACATCCAAAGCAAATAAGAGCGGGATCATGAAAGAGATCAAGACGCGAAATTCAAGGAAGAGATGACCTATCTAGGGCACTTTTATGCAATCTACCCGAATACATTTGGCCAAGGTTGCGCTATATTCCGGCCGATTATGATCCGCATGCGCTATTGTTGGAATTTTACTTTCGGTGGCATCCAGCGAGCAAATCCCCTGTTATAATAGTGGGCTAGCGCGCAGCGGATGTTTTTATTAGGCGGCGCCATGGGGCGCGTCTTTTGCAATTTTTTGACCCCATCATCACCCATGTGCGCCCGTAATGGGCCATGCCAAAATGGGTGATTTTGGGATACAGGATATTTTTCTTGTGCCCCGCAGAGGTCATCCAATCCCTGAAGACCTCGTCGGTATCTTTCTGGCCCCACGCAAGGTTTTCTAGGGATACACAGGCGTTAATACCGGCGGCGCGCGTGCGGCTGGTGACGTTGGATCCATTTAGGCCGACGTGAGAATTGAATGTGGAGTGCAGCCCATAGCCGCGTCTGGTCAGCTCTTTGGCATAGGCCATTGCCGCGCGGTTTAGATTGCTAGAGCGGGTAAGTGCGCTCAGCCCACGCTTGCGGCGCTCTTTGTTCACCAGCTTTAGGGTTTTTCTCTGAATTTCAGAAAGGGTTTCAGGGCGCTCGCCCTCGAGGGCAAAGGTTGGTTGGGCCAGCCCTAGGCTGATAAGGATTGCAAAAAGCGCGGCGACTTTGGTTGTTTTCATCATCATTTTGGCCCAACTAACGGCTGGTTTTCCCTAATTCATATCATCATTGACGCATTTGAAAACAAGTTTACGTCTAAAATGTGACGGGTTAACCAAAATCAGAGTTTTGGCGTCTCTGTGCCGAATTGCTCAATAACCCCCTGTAACAGGCGATGTGCATCCGGGGAATTCCAATCAGCTTCGCCCTGCATGCGGGCGATTTCACGCCCCTGCTCATCCAGTATCAGGGTCACTGGCAGGCCCAGTACCCCTGATGCCCGCGAAAATTGCATACGGGGATCTCGGTAACGTGGCAGCGTTTCTACCCCGGCTTTCTTAAAGAACACATCGATCATTTTAAGGGGATTTCGACCGGTGGCGACGGTGACGACCTCGAAATTTTCGCCGCCTAGGGTGGCATTTAGCGCATCCAGTGCCGGCATCTCGGCGCGGCAGGGTGCGCACCATGTGGCCCAGAAATTCAACAGGGTGATCTTGCCATTCATTTCCGACAGCGTGATATTGCTATCGTCTATATCCAGAAACGGCGTATCGATCACCGCGCGGGGCGTGTCGTGGATTACCAGTTTGCGCATATCGCCGGCACGTATTTCACGTAGGGCCTCTATATCGGCCTGTTGTGCTAATACAGGATTTGCACCCAAAAGCAGGGCAGTGTAGAGCGTAAGAAAGAGAAGTTTTAATTTGGTCATTTTGACCCTTTCAAATGGTATAGGCATGTCTGACAAGAATTCATCAAACGCAATGTGGGGCGGGCGGTTCGCCAGTGGCCCAGACGCAATCATGGAGGCCATCAACGAGTCGATCAGCTTTGATCAACGTATGGCGGCCCAAGATATTGCCGGATCTATCGCCCACAGCGCGATGCTCGCCAAACAAGGTATCATCACTGATAACGATGCCGCGGCCATTAAGGAAGGGTTGCTCACGGTCTTGTCAGAAATCGAGAATGGGTCTTTTGAATATTCCAAAGCTCTGGAAGATATTCATATGAATGTCGAGGCGCGCCTAAAGGTGATTGTGGGGGAGCCAGCGGGCCGTTTGCACACTGGGCGTTCGCGCAACGATCAAGTGGCGACCGATTTTAAATTATGGGTGCGTGACCAAATGGATGCGGCGATCTTGGGAATTGATGCGCTGATTCGCGCCTTGGTGGATCAGGCGGATGCTGGTGCGGATATGGTAATGCCAGGGTTTACGCATTTACAGGTGGCACAGCCGGTCACATGGGGGCATCACATGATGGCCTATGTGGAAATGTTGGCGCGCGATAAATCCCGTTTTCAGGATGCGCGTACGCGGATGAACGAAAGCCCCTTAGGGGCGGCGGCTTTGGCGGGTACCGGATTTCCGATTGATCGCGATGCAACTGCGGCGGCACTTGGGTTTGATCGCCCTGCGGCCAATTCATTGGATGCGGTTGCGGATCGCGATTTTGCACTGGAGTTTCTATCCTGTTCTTCTATCTGTGCCACACATATGTCGCGCCTTGCCGAAGAGTTGGTGATTTGGTCCAGCGCGCAGTTCCGTTTTGTGACCCTATCGGATCGTTTCAGCACCGGATCATCCATTATGCCGCAAAAGAAAAACCCCGATGCGGCGGAATTGATCCGCGCCAAAGTCGGGCGGATTACCGGTTCTATGGTTGGGTTGCTGACCGTAATGAAGGGCCTGCCGCTGACCTATTCCAAGGATATGCAAGAAGACAAGGAGCAGGTGTTTGATGCGGCGGATAGTCTGATGTTGGCGCTGGCCGCTATGGCGGGAATGGTGGCGGATATGACACCGAACACGGCCGAATTAGAGGCGGCGGCGGCCACCGGATTTTCCACGGCTACGGATTTGGCTGATTGGCTGGTGCGTGAATTGGGCATGCCCTTTCGCGATGCGCATCACGTGACCGGCGCCTTGGTGGCCATGGCCGAGCAGAAGGGATGCGATCTACCTGATCTAAGCTTGGCGGATATGCAATCCGTAAACGGCGCCATTACCGATACGGTTTTTGGGGTGCTGGGTGTGCATAATTCGGTGGCAAGCCGCGTTAGTTACGGTGGTACGGCCCCTGCACAGGTGCGTACACAGGTGGCGCGTTGGAAAGAGATTTTGGCGTAATGCGGGCCTTGGTGATCTGTTTGGTGCTGATGGGCTGTGGGATCAAGGGTGATCCAGTGCCTGTGGGCGATGCGGGGGCACCATGTCTGTTCTGCGAGTGATCTATCTGGTGCTGGCGCTGTGTGGCGCGGGTATGTCGGTATATTTTGGCGATGCGCCTATCCTTGGTGGCGCATTGGCGCGCGTCGAGATTTTTGCCGGTATCACCCTGTGCATATGGATCATCGCCGAGGTATATGTGCGTCATGATTATTGGCTAGCGCCGCTTTGTATTTTTGCCACCTTTGGGATTGGGGTGGGGTGTGGCTTGCCACTGTATTTGTTTTTCCGATCCCGCAGTTTTAGGTAAATATCATGGATCACTTCTTATATAAAAACGGCGCTCTGCATGCAGAAGATGTGGCGATCAGCGAAATCGCGGCATCGGTCGGCACCCCGTTTTATGTCTATTCTACCGCCACATTTCAGCGCCATTTCAAGGTGTTTGAAGAGGCGCTGGCGGGGATGGACCATTTAATCTGTTATGCGATGAAGGCCAACTCGAACATGGCAGTGTTGAAAACACTGGCCGCAATGGGCGCGGGCATGGATGTGGTGTCCATGGGGGAATATTTGCGCGCCAAGGCGGCGGGTGTTTCGGGGGATAAAATTGTGTTTTCTGGTGTGGGCAAAACCCGCGAGGAAATGCGCGTGGCGTTAACCGGTGGCATTCGTCAGTTCAACGTCGAGAGCGAGCCGGAGATGCGGCTGTTAAACGAGGTTGCGCTGGATTTGGGCGTAGTTGCCCCGATTACCGTGCGCGTTAATCCCGATGTAGATGCCAAGACACATGCAAAGATTGCCACCGGTAAATCGGAAAACAAATTCGGCATTCCGATCGCCAAGGCCCGTGCCGTTTACGCCGAAGCGGCGGCCATGGAGGGCATCGAGGTTGTGGGTATTGATGTGCATATCGGTAGTCAGCTAACAGATCTGGAACCCTACCGTTTGGCCTATCAAAAGGTGGCGGAGCTTACGGCTGAATTGCGCGCCGATGGGCATAACATTCGCCGTCTTGATTTGGGTGGCGGGCTGGGTATTCCCTATGCGCGTTCAAACGAGGCGCCACCCTTGCCGATGGATTATGGACAGGTGATACGGGAAACATTGGGCGATTTGGAGTGCGAGATTGAAATCGAACCCGGGCGCTTGATTGCGGGGAATTCTGGGATTTTGGTCACCTCGGTCATCTATAACAAAGAGGGCGAGGGCCGCGATTTCTTGATTGTGGATGCGGCGATGAATGATTTGATCCGCCCTGCCATGTACGAGGCCCATCACGATATTATTCCGGTGATCGAACCAGCCCTTGGCGTGGAACCTGCACCCGTAGATATCGTGGGGCCAGTGTGCGAATCTGGTGACACATTTGCCAAACAGCGCGATATGCCTGCGGTGCAGGACGGCGAAATGATCGCCTTTCGCTCTGCCGGTGCTTATGGGGCGGTGATGGCATCTGAATATAATTCGCGCCCTTTGATCCCCGAGGTCATGGTGAAGGATGATCAATTCGCCGTTATTCGCGCACGTCCTACAATTGACGAGATGATAAATCGCGATACACTACCAGAGTGGCTGTAGGAATACAGGACCACGCTGAAAGGAAATAGATGCCTCTGCCAGATACATCCGCCACGGTAAAACGCGCCATGAATGCACTGCGCGCCAAGGTTGCGGTTACGGGATGTGTCTTGGTGATAGAGCGCTTTCTTAGCGCCTATTGGCAGTTGATCGCCCTTTGTTTTGCTGGGTTTGCGGTGTTGCGCTGGGGCGGGCTGGGGGTATTGCCTTTGGGGCTTGCGTGGGCCTTAATTGGGGTATTTTCTTGCGCGGTGGTCTGGGCTGTTTGGCGGGGGCAGTTGGCGTACCGCTTCCCAGAACAGGACGAGGTCTATGCCCGCCTTGATTCTGGTATGCCCGGTGCGCCGGTGCGTAGCCTGCATGATCAATTGGGCATTGGTGGGGATAATGAGGACACCGAGGCACTGTGGCAACTGCACCTAGAGCGCATGGCTGCACGGGCCAATCAGGCCCAAATTCGCGGTGTTCAGCACAGGTTATCGGGGCGTGACCCCTATGGGATGCGCCTGATTGCGTTGTTGGCGGCGGTTTCGGCAGCGGTTTTCGCCCCTAATGAGTACCGCGTTGGCCGTGCCAGCACCGCAGAGACCACGATTCAGGCCACCGCCGCCGGCTCTAGTTATGAAATCTGGGCCAAGCCACCGCTGTATACCCACCTGCCCAGCATTTATTTGAACGAGGTCGAGGTTAACAAATCGGTGCCCTTGGCCGTGGGTAGCCAAATCTTGGTGCGCGCCTATGGGCCTGCGGGGTCTGTGAAATTATCAGAGGATATCAGCGTGGCGGGGAATGCCGCAATTCCCCAAGAGGCTGGCGAGCTGGCCGAGGTCACATTTAATGTTGCGCGTTCTGGGATCATGCGCATCTCTCCTGATGGTGGGCAGACGCGCGAATGGGTGATCTCTATGCGCGCGGATCGCGCGCCCAGCATCGAGGTCACGGGCGAGATGACCCGCAGCCTTCAGGGTGCGATGCGCCTGCCGTTTCGTGCGCGCGATGATTACGGTGTTGTCGGGGGTGGCCTACATATAGAATTGGATCTGGATGCGGTACCGCGCAAGTTTGGGCTGGCCCTAGATCCAGAACCACGTGCGGCCCTTAGCGGCGATCTGCCTCTGCCGTTTTCAGGTGGAACCGATGATTTCGAGGGTATGATCGAAGAGGATTTTGCACAACATGTCTGGGCGGGGCTGCCGGTGGTGCTGGGGCTAAGTGCCGAGGATGCGGCAGGAAATCTGGGAGAAATATCCCCGTTGCGCACCGAACTGGCCAAGAAGCGGTTCTTTGATCCGCTGTCTGCTGCGCTGGTTGATGTGCGCAGGCAGCTCCTGTGGAACCGTTTGAATGCCACACGCGCAGAGTTTCTTTTACGCGCAATGAGTCATCGCCCCGACGGCGTTTTCCCACAGGACAAGGCCTATTTGATGACCAGAACCGCATTGCGGCGGCTGGAATATGGTGCCGAGCAGGGTGGTCTAAGTGACGAGGTGCTGGATGAGGTCGCCGAGCTGTTGTGGAACGCGGCTCTTTTGATCGAGGATGGCGATTTGGCCGATGCCGCCGATAGGTTGCGCCGCGCCCAAGAGCGGCTGAACGAGGCGATGGAAAATGGTGCGACAGATGAAGAAATCGCCGAGCTGATGCAAGAGTTGCGCGCCGCTACGCAGAACTACATGAACCATTTGGCCGACCAAGGGCCCGATGGCGATGCCGCACCATCGGGGGGGGAGGGCGAAACACTCTCCCAAGATCAGCTGCAAGAAATGATGGACCGCATCCAAGAATTGATGGAACAGGGGCGCATGGACGAGGCGCAAGAGTTGTTGCGTGAATTGCAGGCCATGATGGAGAATATGCAGGTGGTGCGCCAAGAGGGTGGCGGGGGCGGCGAACAACAGCGCCAAGAAGAAGAGATGCAGGATCTGTTGCGAGAGCAACAAGAGCTGGCTGATGACACATTCCGCGAGTTGCAAGAACAATTCGACGAGGGCCAACCCCAAGACGGCACCGGCGAGGGTGAGGAACAGGGTCAACAATCTGGTGGCCAACAGCAGGGCGGTCAGCAAAGCGGCGAACAGGGGGGGGAGCAGGGCCAACAACAGGGCGCTCAGGGCCAGAGCGGGCGACAGGGCCAAGGTCAGGCGGGGCAATCTGGAACGGGTGGTGATGAATCGTCTGATCTGGCTGGACGTCAACAAGCGCTGCGCGAAATGCTAGAACGCCAATTGGGCGCGTTGGGACAGGGCGGCGGTGAGACCGGTGAGGGCACCCGAGATGCCTTGGGTAATGCTCAAGAGCAGGCACGTCGCGCCGAGGAAAACATCGAAGAGGGAAATCTAGGTGAGGCGCTGGGCGACCAATCCGAGGTGCTGGATTCGATCCGACAGGGGCTTCGGGCGCTGCGCGATCAGCAACGTCAGGCTCAAAACCAAGGGAACAACGGCGAGACCCGTGATCAGGCCGGCCAAGGGCAAGGCCGCAGTTTTGATCCGCTGGGGCGGCCACAGGACCAATCTCGCACCGGGCGACGCACCGATGAGAATGCCCGTAACGATGGCTTGGATGCCACTGGGCGGCGCAAAAAATACCAAGAGCTGTTTGAGGATCTGCGCAACAGATCACAGGATCAAACCCGCCCAGAGTACGAATTGGATTACCTAAAGCGTTTGCTGGATAGATTTTAGGAAATCCGCCCCCTTGGGCGGATCCTATTTGAGATCAACCGCCGCTGAATTGGCCTTTGAAGTTTTCAAATAGATTTGAAAGTCCAGGTGTACCGCCTTGGTAATACATATCCTGTAATACCATCCGTCCGCTATCGATTTTGCCATTAAAGGCGGATACGAAATCGGCTGTCTGCGGAACAGAATTGGCCAACATTGGGCCGATGATATACATCAGTAATGTCACCACACACAGGGCCACAGCGGTGATAAACCCTGTGTTAAACGGCCCGCGCTTTGCGGGTTCCTCCAGCTCGTCGAAATCTACCTCTGGTTCGTCTTCATCGGGGGAAATTTCGATGCTGGAATTGATCTCGTCGATATCTGTGAACACGGCCTTGCCGCTTTTGGGGGCCGCGGGGATTGCGGTGGACAAGTCGGTGCTGGGGGCTGGTTTCCTGATGGGCAGGGCCGCATCTTTGAACCGCGCAAAACCCTTGGGCGCTGATTCTTTGGGGGTATCGCTTTGCTCTGCCTTTGGGTCGTCCTCTTGGGCGTTTAGCACATCGCGCAAGCTCTTGGCGGTGGCCAGTTTGACATCTGGGTCGGCCTCTAGGGCCTCGATGTTCTCGATTTGCTGTTTCAGCTCGCTAACATCGGGAATGGGATCCATTTCCTTGCGATTGCTGAGCATTGGAGGCGTGATTTCGGGCTTGTCCGCATCTATATTCGCGTCGGGATGCGAAATCCTCAGCCGGCGAATACCGCCATCAAATGGGCTGGCCTTGGTTTCGCTTGCGATCTCTTCATCCGCCGCAGGTGTTTCTGGGGCAGGGGCAGGGTCTATTGGTGCGGGATCTATGTATTTGACCCGTGGGACATCCTCGATTTCGGCGGCCTCTGTTGCGGCCACGGCGGGCTGTTCAACGACCTCTGGTGGTGTGAACGAGGGTTCTTCAATTCGGGCGTTTGAAGAATACTCGGCCTCTTCTTGCAAAATTGCCTTCACTTCTGGGGTGATACCACTTTGTGGATCGGGGGTGGTTTCATCGCCGGCTGTATCTGTGAATTCGTCACTCTGTTCTTCGGTGGCTTGGGGCTGTTCCTCTGTCGGGGTTGGCTCCTCTGGCTCGGGGGCGACTTCGACTGCGGCTTCCGGAGCGGGGGCGCGACGCGTTGCGCGCAACGAACGAAATACCGCAGGTGCTGCCTCGGGCATTGGGGCGGATGCAGGTTGTGCGACTGGTTCCTCAGGCGCTGGGTCTTCGGGTGCTGCGCCCTCTGGGTCTGCGATTTCAGGAAGATCCAGTGTGTGCTCTGTCGGGGCATCTTGCGCCGGCTGTTGTTCCGCTTGTATGCGTGCCGCTTCTTCTTCCGCGGCTAACTGTTGCGCGGCTTGTTCTGCCTGTTGGCGAGCGGCTTCTTCTGCCTCGGCTTGTTCGGCGGCAATGCGCTGTGCTTCTAGGCGGTCGGCCTCTTCTTGGGCCGCAATGCGGGCTTCCTCTTGGGCGGCGCGACGGGCCTCTTCTTCTTGTTCGCGCAGGGCCTGTTGGCGTTTCAAGTCCTCGAATACATCGGAAACAGAGGCGGATTCGCTGTGTTGTTCTGTATAGATTTCTGCGCCCTGTGAGGGCGTGGGGGGGGCGGACTCTTGGCGCTCAAACGGTGATGCTGCGCTGGGCTGTGGCTCTGGTGTTGGATCAGCGGCGGGGATTGGGGCCGAGGTTTCGGCAGATGGTGCCAGTAACATTGGTGGTTCTTGGAACCATATCTGGGAGCATTTTGCGCATTGAACATCGCGACCCGTTTCAGGGATCGCGGTATCCGCTACTTCGTATTGAGAGGCACAGTTGGGGCAAATAATCCGCATTTCATTCCCTTAGTCGATTTCGTTTTATCCGATAATTTCTTACCAGCTTTATTTAGCGCTATAATAGCCCAATTATCTAGCATAACTAGATTATTTTACACTAAGGTCACACGAAACATAGAATCGTGACAAAAATACGGAGAACCGCGTGATAGAGCTTAAAAAAGCTGGTTTTAGCTATGGTGGCGGTGAGATTTTCCGAGATGTGGATCTGCATCTGGCGCAGGGCACCTTTCATTTTCTTACAGGGCCTTCGGGCACTGGCAAAACCACGTTGATGAAGATGTGCTATCAGGCATTAATGCCAGATTCGGGTACGATAAAGGTGTTTGGTCGCGATGTCCGCGCGATGAATCGCGATGATGTGGCCTTGGTACGCCGCCGCATCGGCGTCGTGCATCAGGATTGTCAATTCTTGAACCATCTATCAGTTGGGGAAAATGTGCTGTTGCCCAGCTTTGTTGCTGGGCGTGATGGATTGGATGATCAGCGTAATCTACGTGAGCTGTTAAAATGGGTTGAGCTGGAAGAAAATATTGATCAACTGCCACCAGAGCTGTCTGGTGGCGAACGTCAGCGCGCGGCGCTGGCCCGTGCGGTGATTCTATCGCCAGAGGTGATCTTGGCCGACGAACCCACGGGAAATTTGGATTGGAATATGGCTCAGCGCTTGCTGACCCTGCTGATAGAGCTGAACAAAATGGGCAAGACGATTTTGGTAGCAACCCATGATATGAATTTGATCCGCGCGGCGCGCCCGCATGTCGCCGCGCGCGTATTACGTATTCAAGGCAAGCGGGTTCATTTGGCCGGGGCGGATTTATAATGGGTATAGTCAACGGGATTCAGATGATTTTGGCCGGTGATAAACAGGCCGACCGTGTGGTGCCACCGGCGGGATTTACCGCGCGGCTAACCAGCTTCACGGCTGCTGTGATGAGCTTTTTGGTGGTTTTTGCGCTGGCGCTCTCCATGGCAACGGGGCGTTTGGCCGATCGCTGGTCGGCGGAGCTATCGCGGACATCGACCGTGCGCATTTCCGCCCCAGAGGCCCAGCTGGAAATTCAATCAGAGCGGGTCATGGAAATATTGGAAACCACAAAGGGAATAGCCTCGGCACGATTGATGCGCGCCGATGAACAACATGCCTTGCTTGAGCCATGGTTTGGGCCCGATCTGCCCTTGGACAATTTGCCAATTCCGCGTCTAATCGAGGTGGTTGAGGAAAGTGTGGGCCCTGATATGGAGGGTTTGAGATTTCGCTTAGCGGCAGAGGCCCCGGGCGCGGTTTTAGATGATCACACACGCTGGCGTCGCCCGTTGGTGGATGCCGCGGCGCGGTTGCGCATGCTGGCGGTTTTGTCGATCTGTTTGATCGGTGGCGCTTTGGCGGCAATGATTACACTGGCGGCGCAGGCGGCCCTGGCGGCGAATACGCAGGTGATTCAGGTATTGCGATTGGTCGGGGCGAAGGACAAATACATCGCCAAGGCCTTTGTGCGGCGCTTTACACTGCGGGGGTTTTTCGGTGCGCTGTTTGGTTCTGTTTGTGGGATGGTGGCGATATTTTTGTTGCCCTCGGCGGCGGCAGAGGGGGCGTTTCTAACCGGGCTTGGATTTTCTGGGATGCAATGGTTTATCCCCTTGCTGATCCCGTTGATAGCGGCCATTTTGGCGTTTTGGGCAACACGGATTGCGGCGAACCGCACCTTGGCAAGGATGAATTGATGATTTTTTTACAGTATATGCGCTCGTTTGTTTTTATTGTGGTGATGTATCTATGGATGATCGTTGTGGGCCTATTGGGCGCGATCCCTGCGGCATTTTCCAAAAACGCCACCTATTGGGTTTTGAAATTCTACTGTGCCTCGGTTATTTTTTTAGCGCGGGTAATATGTGGGTTACATGTGGAACAGCGCGGTGAAATCCCCAGCGGCAATGTGGTCGTGGCATCAAAACATCAGAGCTTTTTTGATGTGATGTTGCACATGTACTACCTGCCACGGGCTAATTTTGTGATGAAACAAGAACTGAAGTATGCGCCAATATTGGGATTTTATGCCATGCGTATCGGCGCAGCCCCCGTAAAGCGTGGTCAGAAATCTAAGGCGGTATCACAGATGATGCAGGGCGCGAAAAAGGGCGCATCGGATGGCGGAAACCAATTGGTGATCTATCCACAGGGCACCCGCGTCGCCCCTGGCGATCATCGCCCGTATAAGGTGGGTGCGGGGGTTTTGGCACAACGCATGGAGCGTCCCTGTGTATTGGCCGCCACCAATGTAGGGTATTTCTGGCCGAAGCGATCTATGCTGCGCAAGCCGGGTACGGTGATATTTGAGTATTTCGACACCATGCCAGAGGGGCTGGAGCTGAGCGAATTTGTGAAGGTGATGGAAGAGAAAATCGAAGACAAGTCCAATAGACTGCTGGATGAAGCAGGGTTTAAGCGCCGGGGTTAGGCAATGCTAACTCTTTCTAGGCTATAGCCTGAGTTGCGCTCAGCCATGCGGCGGGCCATAGATATTAAAGAACCTATCGGGCCATCGCAGCTGATGCGCTTGTTGAGGGAAGGTATATATGAAAAAGCTGATCCGTTATCTATCCTGCGCTATTGTGGTTGGCATGGCTTCTGTTGTTACGGGGGGTGCCAATCCGATTATCGGCATGGGGTTTCCACCCGTATCACAGGCCGCCCATCGAGATTTTACCATTCGTGCCTTAGGAAATCTGGATATCGAGCATATCCGTATTGTTGAAAATTGGCGCAGACGCGGCATGGATCCTGATTTCTCCCCACTTGTACAGCGCATCACACATCTAAACGGCGCCGGAATAAAGGTCTTGCTGACTGTACAAAGCAATGGGCCCAATGCGGCCTGTGCTCGGCGCAATGCGCATTCCTGTTTGATCCGAGAAGATGCGCCATTTGAGGACTATCTAACGGGGTTACTGGCTGCGGTTGGCGACCATATTGAGGCCATTCAGTTTGGCAATGAATGGGACAATCAATTTGTGGGAACCAGTGCAGATTTTTTGAATTTGCACCAACGCTTTAGCTCTGTGGTGCGCGCAGAACGCCCCGAACTACCCATTGTATTGGGCGGGATCACAGGGCGTGCCGCATATGCACAGGCGGCCTGTGTGGAGGGTGTAGAAGTGCATATTCCAAATTTGGAAATTTCCGCGCAGGTGCATAAATTCTGCCGGAAAGAGGCTGGGCGAAATGCGCGGGCGCAGGCGGATGTGCGCCATGTGCTGGCGCACGCCGATTTTGATGCCGTGGATATCCATCTATATGATACCGAGGATTTGTGGCCAGCGGCGGTGCAGTGGCTTACGGCGCTTAGCCGCGGACGGGAGGTGTGGGTAACCGAATTTGGCGGGCCAACACCCGAGCTAGAGCCAAAAGACCCTGCCTATCAGTCCCAAAGATTGCGGGCCTATTTGGATGTGATTGGGCGCTTGCCGATTAAACGGGCCTATTATTTCAAGCTTTTGGATGATGATGGATCAATCCATAAACATTCTGGCCTATATGACAAGCGCGCGAAGCCCAAGCCCGCCCTAGAGATTTTCAGTCAGTATCAGAGATAATGGGGGTGGGCCGATCTGGCCCACCAGCCAATTACAGGGACAGTGATCCCATATCCAAGAATTTTTGCCGGCGCGATTTAATCAGGTTCGCTGGCTTTTTCTTTGACAGTTCGCCAAGCGCTTTTTCTATGGCGCTGCGCACGGTTTCAAATGTGGCGGCGTGGTCGCGCTGGGCGCCACCCACGGGTTCTGGCAGAACCATATCTGCGACACCCAGTTTCTCTAGGTCTTGGGCCGTTAGGCGCAGGGCCTCGGCGGCTTCGCGCATTTTTTCGGCGTCTTTCCATAGGATAGATGCACAGCCCTCGGGCGAGATCACGGAATAAACCGAATGTTCCAGCATCAACAATTTGTCGCTGGTGGCAAAGGCAACTGCGCCGCCTGATCCGCCCTCGCCAGTGATAATCGAAATCAAAGGCACGCCAACCTGTAGACATTTTTCCGTGGAGCGGGCGATGGCCTCGGATTGGCCGCGTTCCTCGGCACCTTTGCCGGGGTATGCACCAGGGGTATCCACCAAGGTGATGATCGGCAGGCCAAACTTATCGGCCATTTCCATCAGGCGGATTGCCTTGCGGTAGCCCTCTGGGCGGGCCATGCCGAAATTCCGCTTGATGCGGCTGGCGGTATCTGTGCCTTTTTCGTGGCCAATTACCATAACGGGTTGGTCGTTAAACCGCGCCAATCCACCCATGATCGCGAAATCATCTGCAAAGTTTCGATCACCCTGTAGGGGGGTGTATTCGGTGAACAATGCGTTGATATAATCCTGACAATGGGGGCGGTTTGCATGGCGTGCGACCTGGCATTTACGCCATGGGTTCAGATCCTTGTACAGATCCGCCAGCATTGTTTTGGCCTTGGCATCTAGGGCTGATGCTTCTTTTTCTACATCCAGTGCGTCCTCGGAATTGGCGGCCATGGCGCGCAGCTCTGCGGCCTTGCCTTCGATTTCGGATAGCGGTTTTTCAAAGTCTAGATAATTCTGCATCTACTTACTCTTGTTTGGTGGGCCGTATATGCCCAATGACGTTACGCAATACAACGCTTGGCGGGTTATTGTAAATCGGCAAAGGCGGTTTTTAGGCGGGCCAATGCCTCGATCAACTGTGCGCGGGGCAGGGCGAAGTTAAACCGAAGGTGGTTTTGGCCGCCCTGACCAAATGTTGCGCCGTGATTGGCGGCAATACGGGCCTGTTTTTGCACACGCTGTTGGTATTCCGAGGCGCTCATGCCGGTTTTGCTGAAATCAACCCATGCTAGGTAGGTGGCCTCTAGCTCCATCGACGACAGGGCGGGTATTTCTGTGATCGCTTGGTCGAACAACTTGCGATTTTCATCTAGGTATTTAAGGAGTTCTGTCAGCCATGCATCGCCAAAGGTATAAGCGGCTTGGGTGATTTCAATGCCGAAATTATTTACCGAAATTCCGTTTGCAGCGATGGTTGCCGCGAAGGTTTTGTGCAAGTCTGGATTGCTGATGGATACATTGCCACAATGCCCCGCCGCAAGATTAAAGGTTTTGGAGGCGGCGGTCAGCATGACCAAGCGGTCTCGAATCTCGGGGACGGCCACTGGCATGGGGGTGTATTTGGCCCCAAATGTTAGGTCATGGTGGATATCATCGGATAAAATAAGCAGATCATGACGCTGGGCAAATTCCGCCGCCTGTTCCAGCTCGGCCACCGACCAAACCCGTCCGCCTGGATTGTGGGGCGAGCAAAGAACCATTACCTTCTCGTTGCCGGTCATCTGCGCCTCATAGGCGTCAAAATCCATCTCATAGCGGCCATTGTTATTGGCCAATTCACAGCTGACCAACTGGCGCTGGCTGGCGTTAATGATTTTGGCGAAGGCGTGATAAACAGGTGTGAATAGGATGATCCCATCACCAGGTTTGGTAAAGGCCTGAAGGCATAGAGCCACCGCATTCACCAAGCCATGAGTTGAAAAGATATGTTCGGGGTTCAGATCCCATTGATGGCGACGATACATCCAGTCCGCGATAGCGTGGCGATAATTTCTGTCGTCACCATAATAGCCAAATACACCGTGTTGGCGCATGGCATCCAGCGCATCCAGCACCTGTTGAGGCGGTTGGAAGTCCATATCTGCCACCCACATCGCGGTGCCCTCGGATGGGGAAACTTGGTACAGCTTTTCCATTAAGTCCCATTTGGCACATTGGGTATTTACTCGATCAATTCGTGTGTCGAAATTCATGGGGGACTCCTTTGGGTCGAGACTAGCGCAAGGTGAGGGCGGTGCAAGGGCGAAATCATGTCCCACAAAAGGTTTTATAACCGCTGTTAACGGTGGCGGGGGGCTGTGCGTATTTGGTATCGACCATGGTATCGTCAAATGGCGATTTCAGGCGTGTCAGCAGGGACTTGACGGGGCCAAGATCACCCTCTGATTGGGCGGCATCAAGGGCCTGTTCCACCAGATGATTGCGCGGGATATAGATGGGATTATTGGCGCGCATTAAGGCGCGGGATTTTGTCTTATGTTCGCCGGCGCATCGCGCGCGGTAGCGGGCCTTCCAATTCGCAAATGCATCTATATCCTGAAACAGGTTTGGGTGTTCGCTACTAGATGTAAGGGCGCGAAATGCTGTGGTGAAATCTAATTTATGCTGTGCCAGCAGGTTTAGAAAATCATTGGCAAGATCTGCATCCCCGCCGTCCGCTGAGATCAACCCGAATTTTTTACGCATTTCAGCGAGCCAAGCGGCCTCGTAGGTGGGGGCAAAATCATCGATGATTGTTGTGGCCAGTTGGATGGCCGTGTCGTCATCATTGCTAAGCAACGGGAGCAGGGTCTCGGCCAGTCGGGCCAAATTCCAGCGCGCGATCAAGGGTTGGTTACCATAGGCATAACGTCCCTGCCGATCGATCGAGCTGAACACGGTTTTTAGGTCATAAGTATCCATAAAAGCGCAGGGGCCGTAATCGATGGTCTCGCCAGAAATGGCCATGTTGTCGGTATTCATCACCCCGTGGATAAACCCAACGGCGATCCATTTGGCGATCAATGCTGCCTGTCGATCCGCCACCGCACGCAGGAAATCCAAATAGGGGGTGTCGCTGGTGCTGATGTCGGGAAAATGGCGCGCAATTGCATAATCGGCCAGTTGCTTTACCTGATCATTTTGGCCGCGCGCCGCAAAGAATTGAAAGGTACCAACGCGGATATGGCTGCTGGCGATGCGGGTTAGCACCGCGCCGGGCAGGCCGGTCTCGCGTTGTACCCGCGCGCCAGTTGTGGTGGCGGCCAGGGCGCGGGTCGTGGGTATATTCAATGCATGCATGGCCTCGCCCATGATATATTCGCGCAGCACTGGCCCAAGGGCGGCCTTGCCGTCGCCATTGCGCGAAAATGGCGTCTGGCCAGAGCCTTTTAGCTGGATATCCATGCGCGCACCGCTGGGGCTGGTGATCTCGCCCAACAGAATCGCGCGCCCATCGCCCAATTGCGCCGAGAACCCGCCGAATTGATGCCCCGCATAGACCTGTGCCAGTGGGGCCGCCCCGGCGGGGATTTCAGCACCGGAGAACAGCGCCGCCTTGTTTTGATCTCTAAGATCAAGCCCCAATTCATCTGCTAGGGCAGTGTTGAACAGCAGCAGTTCGGGGCTAGGGGGGGCTTCTGGGCCCACTTCTGCATAGAAGCCCTGCATTTGATCGTAGAATGTGTTGTCGAATTTCATTCGCCCACTGTGCCCGTTTCGAAAGGGAATGAAAAGGTGCTAGGCAACTTGAACCCAGACGCGGATTGGCCTATGGCAAGGCATGAGCATTTTACCGATTATCCTGCACCCAGATCCACGTTTGAAGAAAACCTGTGATCCTGTTGAAACCGTCAGCAAAGAGTTGCGCCAATTGGCAGATTCGATGCTGGAAACCATGTATGACGCCCCAGGTGTTGGCTTGGCCGCGCCGCAAATCGGTACCTTGAACCGCCTGTTTGTTATGGATTGCGGCGATAAAGAAGTGCGCGATGAGCCGACGGTTTTGATCAACCCAGAAATCACATGGGTGTCGGAAGAGTTGAATACCCACAACGAGGGTTGTCTGTCTTTGCCGGATCTCTTCGAAGATATCGAGCGCCCCAAAGAGGTACGCATCAAGTTTTTGGATATCGATGGCACACCCCGTGAAGAGCAATATGATGGGTTGTGGGCCACCTGTGCGCAACACGAGTTGGATCATCTGAACGGGGTTTTGTTTATTGATCACCTGTCACGGATCAAGCGCTCTATGATGACCAAAAAGATGGTGAAATACAAAAAAGAAGTGGCGCGTGGTTGATGGCGATCAAGCGGTTTATACCCTATCCCGACAAGCGATTGCGCAGCGTCTGTGCAGATGTAACAGAGATCACCGATGCGGTGAAAGACGCATGGAAAGATATGTTTGACACCATGTATGCCATGCCCGGTGTTGGGCTTGGTGCCAATCAAATTGGGGTGATGCAACGCCTTGCGGTGGTTGATTGTCAGGATGATTTCAGCGGGCCGCTGATGATGGCAAACCCTGTGATACTACATGCGTCGGCGCAGTTGCGCGAACATGAGGAAGGCAGCCCAAACCTGCCTGGTGTTTGGGCCAAGATCAGCCGACCGCGCGCCGTAACCGTAGCTTATCGCGATGAAAGTGGTGCGGTGGTAGAAAAGGATTTGATCGGTATATGGGCCACATCCGTACAGCATCAAATTGATCATCTGAATGGCAAGATGTATTTTGATCATCTAAGCCCTGTGAAGCGCAAGATGCTGCTGGCCAAGGCCGCCAAGATTGCCAAAAAAGGATCAGAATAATGCGGGTTATCTTTATGGGCACGCCTGATTTTTCTGTGTCTGTATTGGATGCATTGGTGGATGCGGGGCATGACATTGCCGCTGTTTATTGCCAGCCGCCGCGCCGCGCTGGGCGGGGCAAGAAAGAGCGCCCAACCCCCGTACATGCCCGTGCGGATGCACTTGGGTTGCTGGTGCGCACGCCCCTAAATTTTAAGGATCCGGCCGATGTGGCAGAGTTTCAAGCCTTAAAGGCAGATGTGGCCGTGGTGGTGGCCTATGGTCTGTTATTGCCACAGGTGATTTTGGATGCGCCGCGCGCGGGTTGCTTGAATATACATGCCTCGCTGTTGCCGCGTTGGCGCGGGGCGGCACCTATTCACCGTGCGATTATGGCAGGGGATGCGCAGACTGGTATTTGCATAATGCAAATGGAGGCGGGCCTAGATACGGGGCCGGTTTTGTTGCGTGCCACCACGGATATTACGCGCCTTGATACGACACAGGCGCTGCATGATCGATTATCGGGTATGGGCGCGCAAATGATTTGTGATGCGCTGGGGCAATTGGCGGGCTTGGTACCTGTGCCACAGCCCGAGGATGGCGTGACCTATGCCAAAAAAATCCAAAAGGCAGAGGCCCAGATAGACTGGATGCGATCTGCGGATCAGGTGGATGCGCATATTCGCGGGTTGTCGCCCTTTCCTGGGGCGTGGTTTGCCATTGGGGATGCGCGGATCAAGGTGTTGATGAGCGAGGTTGTGGATGCCTCCGGGCCTGCGGGGCAGGTGCTGGATGATTCATTGACAGTGGCCTGCGGATCTGGGGCGGTGCGCTTGGTTACTCTGCAACGCGCGGGCAAGGGGCCAATGGCGGCCTCTGATTTTCAGCGCGGCTTTGAAATTGCAGAGAAAACCCTGCTTGGTTCTTAAAATCCATGCGATTAGTTCCTATTTATAGGATATAAGGAGGGCTGATGCCTATTTTATTGACAATAATCGTTGGGGCCGCGGCAGGAATGCTGGTGGCGTATTTGCTAAAGTTGAAGGTTTCGCCCTTCGTGGCGATTGCTATTGGGGTGATCGGGACGATTTTGGGCATGATTAGCTTGCGTGGGCTGATGGTTTTGATGGCGGGGGCCTCTACGGTGGCCAGCCTGTTTGTGGCCGCGTTATTTGGCTCGGCAGTGCTGATAATCCTGTACCGCGTGCTGTTTCGCAAAGATAAATAGCTATTTCGCGGGTTTAAAGGGCGCCATGCCAGCGCGGGCCAGTTCGTCGGCGCGCTCGTTTTCGGCATGGCCTGCGTGGCCCTTGATCCATTTCCAAGTGATGTCGTGGCGTTTGGTGGCCTCATCCAGACGCTTCCAGAGGTCTGCGTTTTTCACGGGCTTTTTGGCGGCGGTTTTCCAGCCGTTCTTTTTCCAGCCGAAAATCCATTTGGTGATGCCGTCTTTCACATAATTGCTATCGGTGACCAAGGTCAGGGCGCTGGGTTTTTCCAATGTTTCCAAGGCGGTGATGGCGGCCATCAGTTCCATCTGGTTGTTGGTTGTGTCTGGCGCACCGCCAGATAGCTCGCGTGATTTTAGAACCGTTTCGCCCTGTTTTGCAAATAACAATACCCCCCAACCTCCGGGGCCGGGATTGCCAGAACAGGCGCCATCGGTATATGCAAATAACTCGGCCATGATGGGATCCTTAGGCGGGTTGGCGCAGGATGCGCGGTACTTTGAATTCGATGTTCTCGACGGCGCTTTCGACCACATGACTGGTGACATCATAGCGGTCTGTAAAGGCGGATATCACCTCGGCGATCAAAACCTCTGGGGCGGATGCGCCAGCGGTGATGCCGATGGATTTAATGCCATCCAAGGCGCGCCAGTCGATATCAGCCGCGCGTTGTACCAATTGCGAATAGGCACAGCCCGATTTGCGCCCGACCTCGACCAAACGTTTGGAATTAGACGAATTTGGCGCACCAATCACCAGCAATGCATCCACATTTGGGGCCACATCTTTGACAGCCTGTTGGCGGTTGGTCGTGGCGTAGCAGATATCCTCTTTGTGGGGGCCAACGATATTGGGGAAGCGCGCCTGTAGGGCCGCTACGATTTCGGTCGTATCGTCTACGCTGAGGGTTGTTTGGGTGATATAGGCCAGCTGATCTGGATTGCGAGGGGCCAATTTGGCCACGTCGTCTGCTGTTTCTACCAGCAGGACTTCGCCCTCGGGCAATTGCCCCATGGTGCCGATGGTTTCGGGGTGGCCGTCATGGCCGATCATCACCATTTGTAGGCCATTGGCGGAGTGCCGTTCAGCCTCTATGTGCACCTTGGATACCAAGGGGCAGGTGGCATCAACATAGACCATATTGCGCGCCTGCGCGGCATTTGGCACGGATTTTGGCACACCATGGGCGGAAAAAATCACGGGTCGGTCATCGGGGCATTCAGACAGTTCTTCGACGAACACCGCCCCTTTGTCGCGCAGCCCATCAACCACGAATTTGTTATGCACGATTTCGTGGCGGACATAGACGGGTGCCCCCCATTTTTCTAGCGCCATTTCAACGATTTTAATGGCACGATCAACGCCGGCACAAAATCCACGCGGTGCGGCCAAATATAAAGAGAGAGGTTGTTTTGTCATGATGCGGTTTTAAACCGCAATTCAATCGGCGCGCAAGCAGATGCGCCGATAAGGCAAGAAAAAAGCCCCGTAGGGCTTTATCTTTTAATCTTCGGCGTGTTCGCCCACCTCTGCGGGGGCAAAACCCGGTGCATCGCCCTCGGGGCGGGGGGGGCGGCCAACCACGTCACGTAATTCGTCTAGTTCGATGAAATTATCGGCTTGGCGACGCAGATCGTCTGAAATCATTGGTGGCTGGGAGCGAATGGTGGACACCACAGAAACGCGCACGCCTTGGCGCTGTAGAGATTCAACGAGGGGGCGGAAATCGCCATCGCCAGAGAACAGCACGATATGGTCGACATGCGGGGCTAATTCCATCGCATTCACGGCCAATTCGATATCCATGTTTCCTTTAACCTTACGTCGGCCCATGGAATCGGTGTATTCCTTGGCGGTCTTGGTCACCATGGTGAACCCATTATAGTTGAGCCAGTCAACCAGTGGGCGTATGGGCGAATACTCTTCGCTTTCTAGTAGAGCGGTGTAATAGAATGCGCGGAGCATCTTCCCACGGCGCATAAATTCGGTACGGAGCAGTTTATAGTCGATATCAAAGCCCAATGCTTTGGCGGCGGCATATAAATTTGACCCATCAATAAAGAGCGCAAGACGCTCGTCTCGATAAAACATTCTTTTTCCTTTTTTCTCTTTAATTGCTTAATCGACAGTTAAGTCCGTTGCGTGTTAGACCCATCTCAAAAGCATGTGCAAAATACGCACCCGATTGGAATGTGCAAGATAAAATGACACGTAGTATTTCGAACACCACTATAATCGCCATCGGATCGAATACTTCAAAAGATATGCGCAAAGCTCATTCTCAAATCGTAGCCTCAATTGACCTTCTGTCAAGGAATGATCTAAAGGCCTTAAAAATTAGTGAATTCTACCGCACCCCAGCGTTCCCAAAGGGGGCTGGGCCTGATTTTATTAACTGTGCTGTTTTGTGCGAGACCATGCGGTCGGCCAATCAAATACTAGAAACACTGCATAATATAGAGAAACAGCTGGGGCGGGTGCGTAGCCTCAGGTGGGGGCAACGTAGTATTGATCTGGATTTGATCGCCCATCATGGCGAAATTGCGCCAGATTTAGAGACGCTACAGGGCTGGATTGATCTGCCGTTGGATCAGCAGATGCAGCGCACGCCGGAGCATCTGTTGCTGCCTCATCCGCGGCTACAGGATCGTGCCTTTGTGCTGCGGCCTATGGCGGATATCGCGCCGCATTGGCGCCATCCTGTGCTGGGGTTCAGCACATTGGAAATGTTGGCCAATTTACCGCAGATGGACAGAGATGAGATATCTCTGTATGATGCGTCGTCTTAGGCTTGCAAATCGCTGTAAAAATGCGTAAACGGCTGGTCTTGTAACCGCATTTGGCTGGAGAATGTTAGAATGGCACGTGTGACCGTTGAAGATTGCGTTGATAAAGTACCGAATCGTTTTGATTTGGTTTTGCTGGCGGCACATCGTGCGCGCGAAATTGCATCTGGTTCAGAAATCACTATTCCCCGCGATAATGACAAGAACCCTGTCGTGGCCTTGCGTGAGATCGCCGACGAGACATTGACCGCGGATCAATTGTTAGAGGCCGCGATTCAGAGCCACCAAACCCAAATCGAAGTTGATGAGCCAGAAGAAGACGAAATGGCATTGTTGATGGGAGCGGGTGATGACAAGCCAGGCGACGATATGAACGATGAGAACCTGTTGCGTGCGCTGATGGAAGCGCAAGAAGTAAAATAAGGTGATTCTGGGGAGGTCTCCCTCCCCAAAGGAGCTTGCCGAATGATCGATGTTGAGACGCTGGTCGATCACGTCAGAGAATATAACCCGAAAACCAATGCTGATTTGATTCGTCGCGCCTATGCCTATGGTATGAAGATGCACGAGGGTCAGAAGCGCCATTCAGGCGAGCCCTATTTTACCCACCCGGTGGCCGTGGCCGATATTATGGCCGAACAGAAGCTGGATGATGCTACCATTGTGACCGCTCTGTTGCATGACACCGTCGAGGACACCAAACTAACCCACCAAATGTTGGCCGCCGAATTTGGCGAAGAGATTTCGCAATTGGTAGACGGGGTGACCAAACTTACCAACCTAGAGCTATCATCCAAGCAAACCAAACAGGCCGAGAATTTCCGAAAGCTATTGCTGGCAATGTCCAAGGACCTGCGGGTTATTTTGGTAAAGCTGGGCGATCGGTTGCACAATATGCGCACCATCAAACATATGCCCGAGCACAAGCAGGTGCAGAAATCCCACGAGACTATGGATGTGTTCGCCCCGCTAGCGGGGCGTATGGGTATGCAGTGGATGCGCGACGAGCTGGAGGATCTGTGCTTTAAGGTGCTGAATCCAGAGGCGCGCAGCTCTATCATGCGCCGCTTTATCACCATGCGTGACAAAAGTGATGATCTGATCCCGCGTATTATCAAAGATATTCATATCTTGGTTGATGCCAATAACATCGAGGCCACAATCACGGGCCGCGAGAAGAAACCCTATTCTATCTGGCGTAAAATGGAGGAAAAGCAGCAGAGCTTCTCTCGCCTCTCAGATATTTACGGATTTCGCATTATCACCGAGACAGAGCAGGATGCCTATGCGGCCTTAGGGGCAGTGCATCAGCGCTGGACCTGTGTGCCCGGCCGGTTCAAGGATTATATATCCGCCCCCAAATCCAATGGTTACCGTTCGATCCATACCTCGGTGGCCGGGCGTGATGGTAAGTTGGTGGAGATCCAAATCCGCACCAAAGAAATGCACGAGGTGGCCGAGGTCGGCGTGGCCGCGCATTGGGCCTACAAGGATGGCAAACGCACGCACAACCGCTTCTCTGTTGATCCGCTGGAATGGTTGTCCAAGCTAACGGATGGTTTTGGCAATGTTGATGATGAAGATCACGAAGAATTCCTAGAAAATGTAAAGCTAGAAATGTTCTCGGATCAGGTGTTCTGTTTCACCCCTAAGGGGGATGTGATTAAATTACCCCGCGGTGCAACACCGATTGACTTTGCCTTTGCGATCCATACCCGCATCGGGTCTGCCTGTGTGGGGGCCAAGGTTGATGGTAGCCGCGTGCCCCTCTGGACGCGCCTGCGCAATGGGCAATCTGTAGAGATCCAAACTGCGGTGGCACAGCGCCCGCAGGCCACATGGATTGATATCGTAAAAACCGGGCGCGCCAAATCGGCCATTCGTAAGGCCCTGCGCGAGGATCATCAGGTGGGATATCGCAAGCTGGGCCAAGAATTGGCGCGGGTTGCATTAGAGCATGTAGGCAAAAGTGCCTCCCCCAAGGCGCTGGAAACCGCGGCGAGGAAAATGGGCCTAAAGGATCGCGACGAGTTATTGGCCCAAATCGGCAGTGCCGAGATCACAGGTGTGGATCTGGTGCGTGCGCTATACCCTGCATTGCTACAGGATCAAGCGGATCAGGCAGATACGCCATTGGCGAAAATTGTCGGCCTTAGTGCGGGGCAGTATGTACAGGGGGCGAATTGCTGTCAGCCCTTGCCTGGCGAACGGATTGTGGGGATTACCACCCGTGGTACCGGCGTGGAAGTACATTCAATTCATTGTGAGAAATTGGTAGATTACGAAGATCAGACCGAACGCTGGATTGACCTAAATTGGACACAGGGGCGTACAGAAACCGTACATATCGTTACATTAGAGGTGACGATGGCCAATTATACGGGGGTTCTGGGTCGCATTTGCATCTTGATCTCGGAACAAGAGGCCAATATCGCCGACATGCATTTTTCGGATCGCAAGCAGGATTATTTCCGGATTGCCATTGATATAGAGGTGCGGGATGTGAAACATTTGGCCAATGTGATCACGGCTGTTGAGGCAGATTCGGATGTGGCCGGTGTGGTGCAATCGCGGCGAAGCTCAGTGTCAAACGCGCAGTAAGAAAGATGTATTGAGTGTTCAAAAGACGTAATCCAGTAACCCTTTGGCAATGGTTCAAAGAAGGTTTTTACCCAAAGGCGGGGTGGCGACGGGTTTTGAATTATGTTGGACACCGCGTCAAGCGCCTACCTGATACACCCCATCGCATTGCGCTTGGGTTCTCTTGCGGGGCATTCGTGTGTTTCTCGCCGCTGTTTGGATTGCATTTTTTCTTGGCAGCAGGGCTGGCCTATGTTTTGCGCGGCAATGTATTGTCGTCCTTGATTGGCACGTTTTTCGGCAATCCGATCACCTTCCCGTTTATTGGCGCGATCAGCTATTCATTGGGCCAATGGATGACCGGAAATTCAACCGAGCGCAATGCATGGCGCAAGGCACGCGATGGGTTGGTGGATTTTGCGGAATCTTCTTGGGCCAATGTAAAATCGATATTTGGCTATGGGCCCAGCCGCTGGGATGGGTTTGTGGATCTGTTTCACGATTTTATGGTGCCCTATTTTATCGGTGGCCTTATTCCTGGGTTTATCACTGCATTGGTAATGTACTTCACCACCAAGCCCTTGGTGGCGGCCTATCAACAGCGGCGTAAAAAATATCTGTACCGCCGGCTGAAAGAGCGCCTAGCCAAAAAAACTGATACAGTAGAATAGGGCGCGGCCCCCAGCGATGCAAAGCGAAGGATTAAAGAGATGATAGAGCACGGCAATAAATTACGATTGGGTGTGAATATTGATCACGTGGCAACCCTACGCAATGCGCGTGGTGGAATGGTTCCTGATCCTGTGCGCGCGGCACTTTTGGCACAGGCCGCGGGCGCAGATGGCATCACCGCACATCTGCGAGAGGATCGCCGCCATATTCGCGACGGTGATATAGACATGTTGATGCAGGTTTTGCAGGTACCGCTGAATTTTGAAATGGCGGCGACGGATGAAATGCAGGCCATTGCCCTGCGCCACCGCCCGCATGCGGTGTGTATCGTGCCAGAAAAGCGCGAGGAGCGTACCACCGAGGGCGGATTAGATGTTCTGGGAGATGAGGCGCGCCTGACTGAATTCATTACCCCCTTGCGCGCGGCGGGGTGTCGTGTATCCATATTCATTGCCGCTGATCGAGGGCAAATCGAGGCAGCAGCGCGCATTGGTGCGCCGGTGATCGAGCTGCATACGGGTGCCTATTGCGATGCCCATGCAGAGGGCGATTTCGATGCGCGCGACGCAGAGCTGGAGCGCCTGCGCGATATGGCCGGCGTAGCGGCGCATCTAGGGCTAGAGGTGCATGCGGGCCATGGGCTAACCTATGACTGTGTTGGCCCCATTGCTGCCATCCCACAGGTAGCAGAGCTGAACATCGGGCATTTCTTGATCGGCGAGAGCGTCTTTATTGGCCTAGAGGCGGCCATGCGCCAGATGCGCGCGGCCATGGATACGGCACGTAAATGATTTTGGGCATTGGCACGGATTTGGCAAATATAGAGCGCATTCAGAAAACGCTGGATCGTTTTGGCGATCGTTTTAAAAACCGCGTATTCACCGAAATTGAACAGACCAAAGCCGAGCGCCGCCGAGATGTCGCCAGCACCTATGCCAAACGCTGGGCTGCCAAAGAGGCCTGTTCCAAGGCGCTGGGCACGGGGCTGGCGATGGGGATATCATGGAAAGACATGGCTGTTTCCAATTTGGCCTCGGGGCAACCGACGATGCACCTATCAGGCTGGGCGGCCAAGAAGATGGATGAGATGACCCCGGATGGGCATCGCGCCGTGGTGCATGTAACCCTGACCGATGATCACCCCTGGGCGCAGGCCTTTGTGGTGATCGAGGCTTTGCCTCATAGTGAATGATCGGTTGACTTAGCCAAAGCTGTGCGTAAGAAAACCCCAAGCAAATCTAAGGAATTCCCATGGCCACTGCCAAAAAAGAAGACACGCTCGGCGAGAATATCAAGACCATCGTTTATGCATTATTGATTGCCGGTGTTGTGCGCACATTGTTTTTTCAGCCGTTTTGGATTCCCTCTGGCTCTATGAAGAACACGCTGTTGATTGGCGATTTTATGTTCGTCAATAAAATGGCCTATGGCTATTCGCGCCATTCTTGTCCGTGGTCTATCTGTCCAATTTCGGGGCGCATCTTCGGCGAAGAACCCGAGCGCGGCGATATCATCGTATTTAAGCACCCTGTCACCAATGTGGATTTCATCAAGCGCTTGGTGGGGTTGCCAGGGGATCGCGTGCAAATGCGCGAGGGTATTTTATACATCAATGATGTAGCCGCCCCCCAAGAGGATCAAGGCGTATTTGTCGAGGCCATGGCACAGCAAGGCCCCATGCGCCACACGCCGCGTTGTTCCAACCGCGTGGTGGGCGAGGGCGCTGATTGTGAAAAACAATTGGCCATAGAGACATTGCCCGGTGGTGTTGAGCATGCCGTTTTGAATATTGGTGACAGTTTCGCCGATAACACCCCCGCCTATACCGTGCCTGATGGCAAATATTTCTTTGTTGGGGATAATCGCGATAACTCAGGCGATAGCCGCATTCCCGTTAGCGCCAATGGCGTGGGCTTTGTGCCATTTGAAAATCTAATCGGGCGGGCGGATCGGGTGATATTTTCCTCCGCTGGTGCGCGGATTATGTATTTTTGGACATGGCGCAAGGATCGATTCTTTAAGGCATTGAAGTGAAACTTTCCAAGGACCTAGATCATTTTAGCACCCGTTTGGGGTATCGGTTTGCAGATCCTGATTTGCTGATCAAATCCATGACGCATTCGTCATTATCCTCGGCCACGCGCGAGGATAATCAGCGCCTAGAGTTTTTGGGAGACCGGGTTCTGGGTTTGGTGATTGCCAACGCATTGATCGATCATGATAGCGAGGCCCAAGAGGGGCAATTGGCCCCGCGGTTTAATTCCTTGGTACGCAAGGAGGCCTGTGCTGAGGTCGCCCAAGAGATTGGGCTGGGCGAGGTGCTAAAGCTGGGGCGTAGCGAGATGCTCTCTGGTGGTCGGCGCAAGCAGGCGATTTTGGGGGATGCCATGGAGGCCGTGATTGCCGCCGTTTATCTGGATGGCGGGTTTGATGCGGCGCGCGCAATGATCCTACGCCTGTGGGGCGCCCGGGTGGCGAATGCCGCCGATGATGCGCGCGATGCCAAAACCACATTGCAAGAATGGGCACAGGCGCGCAAGCTGCCCCCACCCCAATATATCGAGGTGGCCCGCAGCGGCCCTGACCACGCGCCTGTATTTAGTATTGAAGTTCGCCTAGAAACAGGGCAATCGGCACAGGCAAGCGCGCCCTCGAAACGCGCGGCCAGCCAAGAGGCGGCGGCACTCCTATTAAAAGAATTGGAAACGACATCATGAGCAACACCAAATGCGGCTTTGTAGCACTGATCGGTGAGCCGAATGCCGGTAAATCCACCCTGATGAACCGGATGGTGGGGGCCAAGGTGTCCATTGTAACCCACAAGGTACAGACCACGCGTGCGCGTATTCGCGGCATTGCCATGCAGGATAATGCGCAGATCGTTTTTGTGGATACTCCTGGCCTGTTTCGCACGCGTCGCAAGCTAGATCGCGCCATGGTGGCCGCCGCTTGGACGGGTGCGGCGGATGCCGATGCGGTGGTATTGCTGGTAGAGGCACACCGCGGTATTACCAAAGGCGTCGAGATGATCCTGGAGGGCCTAGAGCAACGTGACGCCCCCAAACAGCGCCTTGTGCTGGCGATCAATAAAATCGACAAGGTGAAATCCCAAGAGTTGTTAGCTTTGACCGAAGAGTTGAATAAGCGATTAGATTTCGAGGAGACCTTTATGATCTCTGCGGAAAAGGGCTACGGCGTACCTGTGCTGTTGGATTTCTTGGCGGCCAACCTACCCGATGGGCCGTATCTATACCCAGAGGATCAAATTGCCGATGTGCCCATGCGCATGATTGCGGCCGAGATGACCCGAGAAAAGCTGATGCTGCGCCTGCACCAAGAATTGCCCTATACCCTGACGGTCGAAACCGAAAAATGGGAAGAACGCAAGGATGGATCCGTGCGCATTGATCAGGTGATCTATGTGGCGCGCGAAGGCCACAAGGGCATTGCCCTTGGCCCCAAGGGCGAAACCATCAAAGGTGTGTCCATGGCATCACGCAAAGAGCTGAAGGAGATGATGGAGCGCGAAGTACATTTGTTCCTACAGGTGAAGGTGCGCCCGAATTGGGAAAACGAGGCCGAGCGCTATAGCGAGATGGGTCTGGATTTCAAAGACACCAAATGACCCCCAAGGTTACCAGCGATTTTTGGGTTGGGGCCTATCGGCGCCGGTTGGGCATGCTTAATATCCCCGTCTTTATTACCGCGCGCGGCGATGCCACCGCTGGGGCGATATTGATAAAGTTGAATACGCTAGATGGGAATGCGGAATTATTCCAACGCTCGTTTGATCTGGATGGTGCGCGCATTTGGGTCACCCTTGCACAAGGCAGTGATCGCGATATAGATGAGATGGTGCGCAAACAGCGCCAATTTGACCCTGATATATGGGTGATCGAGGTCGAAGACCGCGCAGGGCGACATTTGCTTGGCGACGAGGGCCTTAGCAGTTAGCATGCGGTATGGACTGGTCTGGTGAAGGGGTGATATTATCCGTGCGTAAACACGGGGAAACCTCTGCAATTATTGATGTATTTACCCCTGATCGTGGGCGTCATGCAGGCGTTGTGCGCGCAGGTGCCTCGCGCAAGATGGCCCCGATATTACAGCCCGGCACACAGGTGGCGGTGGAATGGCGCGCCCGCCTAGAAGAACATTTGGGATCATACCGAGTAGAGCCCCTGAAATCGCGGGCAAATGCTCTGCAGGATCGCCTGCGGTTGGCGGGGCTGACGGCTACATGCGCATTGGCCTGCTTTGCCTTCCCAGAGCGTATGGAATTGGCGGGGTTATATGCCCGAACCATTGATTTGATGGATCGAATTGATGGTACGGGTGCATGGGCGGATGCCTATGCGTTGTGGGAATTATCCGTGCTCGAAGATCTGGGTCATGGGTTGGATTTAAGTGCATGTGCCGCCAGTGGCGTGACCCAGGACTTGATCTATGTTAGCCCCCGTACTGGGCGTGCGGTTAGCCGCGCTGGCGGGGCTGAATGGGCGGATCGACTACTGCCGTTACCGGATTTTCTGCGCAACAGTTTTGCCGAAGATAATCGCATAGAGGTGTTGAATGCGCTAAAGACCACGGGACATTTCCTAGAGACTGCGCTTGCGCCAGCGCTGGGGAATAGGCCGCTGCCGGCCGCGCGCGATCGATTGATGAAACGATTAGAGAAGGATACTGTGTCATGCCAATAAGCAGTTTCGCCAGTATCGCGGCCCGCGCGAATGACAACAAGAACGGCGCGTTAGAGGCGCTATTAGCGGATAGCCCCCCCGCGCAGGATATTTCTGCGCTGACGGATGATCGGATCTTGTCAGAATTCAGCAAACGGGTTTTTCAGGCGGGGTTCAATTGGTCGGTGGTGGAAAACAAATGGCAGGGTTTTGAGGCGGCCTTTCATCAATTCGATCTCGGGCGCAATGCGATGATGAACGACGAGGATTTGGATCGGCATCTGAAAAACACTGATATCATCCGCCATGCCACCAAGATTTTGTCGGTACGTGACAATGCGATTTTTCTATCTGATTTGGCGCATACGCACGGATCGGCCGCGCGGTGTATTGCGGATTGGCCCAGTGAGGATTTGGTGGGCCTGTGGCAGATGATGAAGGCCCGAGGTGCGCGTTTGGGTGGGGTGACTGGGCAATATGCTCTGCGATTTATGGGCAAAGACACCTTTATCCTAAGCAGTGACGTGGTGCATGCGCTGACGTCTGCGGGGGTGATTGATGGGCCTGCCACATCAAAGCGCGCACAGGCGAAAATACAAGCCGCGTTTAACCAATGGGCTCAGGAGAGCGGCCAAAGCCTGACCCGTATTAGCAGAACATTGGCGTTTTCTGTTTGATTACAGGCTGTTGCCGGTGATGATCTTGGGGGATAGTTGTTGCACCCTAGGGGGGGATAAGGGAGGGGTGGCGTTGCGATCAATCACAATTTGCGCCGCCCGTCGGCCGATTTCGAAGCGCATGGAATCCATCGTGGCCAGATTAACGGGCAGGCCATCCAGCAGGTTAAGGTTGTTAAATCCGACCAATGCCAGATCATCGGGTACTGATAGCTTGTTCTCGATGCAATACATTAATGCGCCAACGGCGCTGACATCATTCGAGCAATAGATGCAGTCCATATTGGGGTTTTGCCGTATGAGGGCGTCGGTGTAGCGCTTGCCGTTTTCAATTGAGGAACCGGATGAATATAGTTTTTGATCGATCAGGGAGATTTCATCTTGTTCTAGGCGATCACGAAAGCCGTTTAACCGCTTGGTGGCGCGAAAGTCGCTCTCCATTTTCGTACCAATAAAGCCGATGTTACGGTAACCCTTTTGCAGGATTGTATCGGCCATATCATAGCCGGCTTGATAGTGCGAAATACCCACGCATGCATCGATGGCGGTACCATCGGTATCCATGATCTCGATCACGGGCGTATCCGTTGCGTGCAACATGCGCGCTGCGGTATCGGTGTGTTCTAGGCCAGCGATGATCAGGCCGCTGGGGCGCCATGACAGCATTTCGTTAATGACATCTTCTTCGGTTTTTAGATCGTAATTGGTCAGCCCAAAAACCGGCCGCAGATTGGTGTCCGCAAGGACGCTGGAAATACCATCTAGAACTTCGGAGAATACATAGCTTTTGACGCTGGGTATAACCACGCCGACCAGATCGACTTTGCTCGAGGCTAAAGAGCCGGCGATTTTGTTGCGTACATAGCCCAGCTGGTCTGCTGCCTCTTTTACACGCTTGCGGGTGCGATCAGATACATCACCAGCATTGCGTAATGCACGTGATGCGGTCATTTCGCTGACGCCGGCGGCTTCGGCTATGTCTCGGAGAGTTAGGCGTTTTGTCATAGGCTGACACTAGCCTTTCTAGCTGGTTTGTCACGCATCAAATCACGAATTTAGCGACGCTGGTAGATCAATTCCAGCCCATCATCATCGGATAGTATCAGCGTGTTGCCGGTGCTTTCGGCCATCGTGGCGCGGCTAAGGGCGGAAAAATAGCGGGTTTCTAAGGGCAGGTCTGGGCATGCGCGTTTGGTTGCAGCGATGGGGCCCAGCTGAAACCACGGCAGAGGCGCTGTTTGCTGGGCGTGATAGCTGTTGCAGGGGGCTTGCCCGCGCGCTTGACCCTTGGCTGGGAACTGAAGGGTGATTTGGGCGTGCACGGGTTGCTGATCCATTTGCCGCAAGACCCATATGGCATCTGCATCTACATAGCCAGAAATGGTTTCATCGGCCGCGCAGGCAGATAGGGGCAGGGCGCATAGAACAAGAAATTTATACATTGAGCTAGATTAGGGAAAATTTGGGCAAAATAAAACCCGCTCGGGGCGGGTTTTAGGAGATTCTGAGGTTGTTTTAGCAGGCTTTGATGGCCTGATCCAAAACATCTGCGCTAACGTGTTGTTCGTATTGCTCGAAATTATCCGAGAACATGGCAACCAAGCGCGCGGCAGCGGCATCATAGGCATCGCCACTGGCCCATGTCGCACGCGGGTTCAACAGTTGGGAATCAACCCCGGCGACGGCTGTTGGAACCTCGAACCCGAAATTCGCATCCTTGCGGAAATCAACACTGTTCAAAGATCCATTCAGCGCCGCCGTTAAGAGGGCGCGGGTTGCCTTGATGGGCATGCGCGATCCAGTGCCATATGCTCCGCCTGTCCAGCCGGTGTTTACCAACCAGCAGGTGGCGCCATTGGATGCGATTTTATCCCGCAGTAGCGCGCCATATACCTCTGGTCGGCGGGCCATGAACGGGGCTCCAAAGCAGGTCGAGAATGTCGATTGTGGTTCTGTAACGCCACGCTCTGTACCTGCCACCTTGGATGTGAAGCCAGACAAGAAGTGGTACATGGCCTGTGCTGGTGTTAGGCGCGAAATTGGGGGTAAAACACCAAAAGCATCACAGGTCAGCATGATGATGTTTTTAGGCGTGCCGCCAATGGCTGTTTCGGATGCGTTAGAGATGTAATCGAGGGGATATGCACAGCGCATGTTGGCGGTGATGCTATCGTCTTCAAAATCCAATTCTTTGGTGTAGGGGTCGTAGACCATATTTTCGATCACGGTGCCAAACTTGGATGTGGTTGCGAAAATTTCAGGCTCGGCCTCGGCAGATAGAGAAATGGTTTTGGCATAACAGCCGCCTTCGAAATTGAAGGTGGTGTTGTCTGACCAGCCGTGCTCGTCATCGCCTAATAGCGTGCGATTGGGATCGGCAGAAAGGGTGGTTTTACCAGTGCCAGATAGGCCAAAGAACACGGCCGTTTCGTCTGGGTTGCCAATTTCGTGGTTGGCAGAGCAATGCATTGGCATCACGCCTTTGGCGGGCAATAGGTAATTCATGATCGAGAAGATCGATTTTTTGTTTTCACCGGCATATTCGGTGCCGCAAATCAGGATCAGCTTTTGTTCGAAGGAAATGGCGATCACGACTTCGGAACGACAGCCATGTTTTTCAGGGTCTGCCTTGAATGATGGGCAATTTACGACTGTGAATTCGGGGGCGAATGTTTCAAGCTCGGCCTGTTCTGGGCGGCGCAACATGTGGCGAATAAACAGGTTATGCCATGCCAGCTCTGTGATCATGCGGGTGTTTAGGCGGTGTTCTGGGTCTGACCCTGCGAAAAGGTCTTGCACAAAATATTCGCGGCCAGACATATGTGCAAACATATCTGTTTTCAGTTGTTCGAACGCATCCATTTCAAGGGGGGGGTTGTTTTCCCACCATACGCTATCTTGAACCGATGGTTCGTTAACCACGAACTTATCTTTGGGGGAACGGCCTGAATATTCGCCAGTTTCAACCAATAATGCGCCCCCTTGTCCGAGATCGCTCTCGCCTCTTTTAAGGGATTCTTGAATAATTTGCGGCTCAAGTAGGTTATAATGGACTGCTTTTAGCCCAGTAATTCCCATTTTCTCGAGTTTTTCCGCGGGGTTAAAACGACCGAAATCCATTATGTGCTCCTTCATGATGCTTTCGTCTTGCTTTGGTAATCGAGCTATACCCAATGGTTTCTAGTGAGTCGACAGCTATAAATAGGGCGTATTGCCCCATCTACCGGTAGAAACGTTACAGAACAGTTACACAAACCAACTCGGTACTTGATTTGGGCGGGCCATAGGGTAGTGTTTTTAAATAAATAGGGAATATCATTATTTCTTAATCTCCTTTAAGGAGAGGTGGTAGATAATTCGTTCCTTCTATGGGGCGAAATTGGGTGAATATAGAAAGTTTTGCGGAATAATGGCGAAAATTGCACTGGTTGATGACGATCAAAATATCCTGACCTCGGTCTCTATGACATTAGAGGCAGAAGGATTTGATGTAGAAAAATACAATGACGGTCTAGAGGCCTGGACCGCGATTTCCAATGGCGCATTGCCTGATTTAGCGGTGTTTGACATAAAGATGCCGCGCATGGATGGGATGGATCTGCTAACGCGGGTGCGCCAGATATCGCAAATTCCCGTCATTTTTCTAACCTCAAAGGACGACGAGATTGACGAGGTGTTGGGGCTGCGAATGGGGGCAGACGATTATATCAAAAAACCGTTCTCTCAGCGCCTACTGGTTGAGCGCATAAAAGCGTTGCTACGCCGCGGTGCCGCTGATGATATTGAGGATACCGCTCGCGCCCCTGATGATGAATTGATTGAGCGTGGACGTCTGACAATGGATCCAATGCGCCATTCTGTTACTTGGTGTGGCAAGCCGGTCAATCTAACGGTTACAGAGTTTTTGCTGCTGCATGCATTGGCTGTGCGCCCTGGGTTTGTAAAAAGCCGCGATCAGTTGATGGATTTGGCGTATAATGATCAGGTTTATGTTGATGATCGTACTATTGACAGCCACATTAAGCGCCTGCGCAAGAAAATGCGCTCTGCTGACGAAGATTTTAGTGCAATAGAGACATTATATGGTATCGGATACCGATACACCGAGAGTTAACCTGCACGACTGGAAATCTGTTGGCCGAGAATGAAAAAGAGTTGCAATCCATAGATGGATGGGTTGGGAATCCCGATCTTATCGTCTCGGCAGGGGACAACAATCATAGCGGCGCTTTCCGAATATTTCGCAGCTTTAATCTGGTGCGTAGAATTTTCCTAACCAGTTTTATCGCTACGGGTCTGTTTCTGATTGGGGTTTTGTTTATTACCCAACCACAAAACAAGACCTTGAACCTGCTGCGCGGCTATATCGAGCAACAGGCGGATTTGCAAAAAAGTGTGATCGAATACGCCCTAAGGGTGATGCCCGAGGCCCGTGCGGCGGATATGAACACCAGCTTGCTACAGGCTATGGAGGGGTTGCCACAAAATTCAAGCGCGGGACTGGTATTGTATTCGGACGTTCTTGATAAAATCGGAGAGAAGGCGGCGCGACCATTTCAGAATGCATCACAGGTTTCGGAGGCTGAGGGGGCCATGTCTGGTACGCCTGAACTGTTGAGGATGCTGATCGAGGTGATGCAGGGTGATCGTCTGCCGATTGATGATGTGATGGAACCAGAGGAATTCAACACAGTTTTGCTAACATTGCTATCGCAGGGCAATCAAAAGGTGCAATCGGCGGTGTTGCGCGGTGATGACACGGTGTTGGGCGTTGCGCGCAGCATCTCTTTTGATGGGCAAGAGGTGGGCTATATTGTGCTGACCACGCCGCGTGGGTTGCTGAGCAGTATTTTGTCGGCGCGTACCCGCGGGATTTTTGCCTTCTTCGGGTTGTCATTGTTTGTGTCCTTTTGTTTTGCGGTGGTGTTGGCGCGCTCTATCACTGATCCGCTGAATGATCTGGCGCGTGCCGCCGAAATCGGCAAAACCGCAGAGCTGGGCCAAGAGGATGCGCGCAAGGTGCTGATCCCTGATTTGGCGGGACGTCATGATGTGGTTGGGCGTTTGGCGGCGGCCATGGGGGATATGACACAGGCGCTCTATAGCCGCATAGAAACCAACGAGAGCTTTGCCGCGGATGTGGCCCATGAGATTAAAAACCCGCTGGCTTCGATGCGATCGGCGGTCGAAACATTGCGTGTTGCGCGCGATGACACTGGGCGACGCAAGCTGTTGGATATTCTGGAAATGGATGTTCAGCGCCTCGATCGCTTGGTTTCTGATATATCCAATGCATCACGTCTGGATGCGGAATTGGTGAAAGAAGAGACCGAGGCCTTTGATTTGGGTAAGATGCTAAGTAACATCGTAGAATTTCACCGCATCGAGGCCAATAAAAACGGCGTTGATCTATTCTGGGAGGGCCCGACCCGACCGATCATGTTTGAAGGGTTGGAAGAGCGGCTGGCGCAGGTATTTGTGAATCTGGTGACCAATGCGGCGTCGTTCTGTGTGGAAAATGATGCCATTCGTGTATGGGCGCGGGTGCGGGGCAATCGCATTTTAGCGGTGGTCGAGGATACCGGACCGGGCATTCCCGAGGACAGCCTTGAGGATATTTTTCGCCGTTTTTATTCCCAGCGGCCGACAGATGATTTTGGCACGCATTCGGGGCTGGGTTTGGCGATATCCAAGCAGATTATCGAGGCCCATGGCGGTACGATATGGGCAGAGAATATCCGCAGTGGCCAAGAGGGCGGACAGAGCGAGGTTTTAGGCGCGCGCTTTGTGGTTGGCCTGCCTGCGTTCCTATGATCCTGACGCGCGGGCATATGCACGCTAGTGGTATTTGTTTTGGAAACTTTGGGGTTTTAATTTCTGGTGCCTCGGGGCAGGGAAAATCTCATTTGGCGCTGGCCTGTATGGGCGTCGGTGCGGGGCTGATTTGCGACGATATGGTCGAGATAGATTCGCACGGCACGGACATAATGATCTCGCCCCCTCAAACCGCAATCGCCAAGATCGAGGTACGCGGCGTGGGATTGATAGATGCTAGATTGTCTGGGCCTCGGCCATTGCAATTGGTGGTGGATTTGGATCAGGAAGAACCTGAGCGGCTACCCAAAAAGCATCACGCAGTGTTCAAACAATTGAGAGTTCGCTTGATTCACGCTAAAAATATCCCACACTTACACTATGTAATAAAACAGCTAGCGATAGGCGGCACTCCACAGGGATAGTAACAGGCTTCAGAATGAATACCCAACCCTCTACTGTTGTTTTGATCACCGGCCCCTCGGGGGCGGGGCGCAGTACTGCGGTGAACAGTTTCGAGGATTTGGGGTTTGAAACCATCGAGAATTTACCGATTTCATTGATGCCCCGATTGGTTAAGGGGCCGATATTACAACGTGGTTTGGTTTTATCGGTGGATATGCGCACCCGCGATTTTAGTGTCCGCGGGGTGCTGGAGCTGTTAGAAACCCTATCCGCGCGCGAAGATGTAGAGGTATCCTTGTTCTATATTGATTGTGGCGAAGAGGTTTTGCTGCGCCGCTATAGCGAGACGCGTCGCAGACATCCATCGGCCCCCGATGGCGCCCCGAGCGACGGCATTACCCGCGAGAAAGATTTGTTACAGCGCCTAAAGAGGCGCGCCAATGTGCATTTGGATACATCAGAAATGAGCCCACATGATTTGAAAGAAGAGGTGGGCAAGCTGTTTGGTGGTGTGCTGAGCAAGGGTTTGGCGGTGAATGTGCATTCCTTTTCTTACAAACGCGGTGTGCCGCGCGGTGTTGATATGGTTTTGGATTGCCGGTTTCTGCGCAACCCGTACTGGAGCCCTGATTTGCGCGATCTAACAGGCATGGATTCGTTGGTTCGTGCCTATGTCCAGGAAGACACGCGGTATTTACCATTTTTCAATAAATTGTTGGAAATGGCGCAGATGTTATTGCCAGCTTATCGCGAAGAGGGTAAGGCACATTTCACAATCGGTCTGGGCTGTACGGGTGGTCGGCATCGTTCCGTTTGTGTTACACAAGAATTAGCAACACAGCTGTCTGACCTGGGGTGGCAAATTTCGGTGCGTCATCGTGAACTAGAGCGCCGTGCAGACATAGCTAAAGATGCAGGAGTAGGTTTGCTTTGATAGGTATTGTGATAGTCGGACATGGCCGATTGGCGCAGGAATATTTAGCGGCAATTGAGCACGTAATGGGCCCCCAGCGTGGCATCGTTGCTGTGCCAATCGCGGCGGAATGCGACCGAAGCTCTAAGCAAGAAGAGATCTGCAGAATCGCCAACGAGGTCGACCAAGGGGATGGCGTGATCGTTGTGACCGATATGTTCGGTGGTTCGCCCTCTAATCTGTCCATGAAGGCCTGTATGCCCAGCCAGCGACGCATTTTATATGGCGCCAACCTTCCGATGTTGATAAAGCTGGCGAAATCGCGAGGTCTGAGCGTTGAGAAAGCCTTACAGGCAAGCATGGACGCGGGGCGCAAGTACATTAATTGTTGCCAGGGCACCGCTGGAATATAGAGAATAGAGGTTTCAGTGAAACAAACCCTGACTATAATCAACGAAAAGGGCCTGCATGCCCGCGCCTCAGCAAAATTTGTAGCCACAGTTGAAGAGCATGATGCACAGGCTATTGTGATCAAGGATGGGCTGGATGTCTCCGGTGACAGTATTATGGGGCTGATGATGTTGGCGGCCTCAAAGGGCTGTGATATAGAGGTGGAAACATCGGGTGCCCAAGCAGAGCAGCTGGGGATTGCGATTAAAGAGTTGGTTGAAGGCTACTTTGGTGAGGGAAAGTAATGGTAGAGCAAAACCAAAACCCAAAGGATTTTGATCCGAACAAGCTATATGATCGATCTGATCTTACTTATGCGAACTCCTTTCCACAATTTTACAAACGCTGGTTTATTTCGATCGTCGAAGCGCTAACCGCGCGCTATTATCTGCTGTACAAAATGCGCAAATGGGAGCGCAATCCAAACAAGGATCCTGATTTCTGGGTCTCTGTATTGGAAGAGATGAACATCAAGTTGACCACGTCCAAAGAGGATATTGCGCGTATTCCCGCAGAGGGGCCGTTGGTGATTGTTTCCAATCATCCCCATGGGTTGATTGATGGCATCGTGATGGCACATTTGATCAGCCATGTGCGTGATGATTACCAGATCCTGACCCGTGCATTGTTGGTGGGGGTCACACGGGTAGAGAAATATTTGCTGCCGGTGAGTTTCCCACATGAGGAAGACAGCGTTCGAAAAAACATCAAGATGCGCCAAGCGGCGGTTCAGGCGCTAAAGGATCAGCATTGCATCGCCCTGTTCCCTGCGGGCACTGTTTCTACATCGCCGACATTTTTTGGCGAGCCGGAAGAGCGTGAATGGGCGACCTTCACCTCAAAAATGATCCGTCAATCCGGCGCGCGGGTTCTACCGATCTATTTTACAGGGTCTAACACACGGCTGTTTCACATAGCGAACAAGCTGGGCGACACATTGCGCCAAAGTCTACTTTTGTATGAAATCCGCGCAGCATTTAACAAAAACCAAAGCCCTGTGATCGGGGAATTGATTGATCCAGAGGCGTTAAAGCCCTTTGAGAAAGATTCCAAGGGTATGATGGCATTTTTGCGCGAAGAGACACTAAAGTTGAAGCCAAGCAAGAAATAGCGTCATTGTCATACGCGGCCCGTAGGCCACAAAAAAGGCCCCCGCAAATGCGAGGGCCTTTTGGTATTTCAGGGGCTTATAGTGCGTCTGTTAGGGCGGGAACCGCGTCGAACAGGTCTGCAACCAAACCATAATCAGCCACTTGGAAAATCGGGGCTTCTTCGTCTTTGTTGATAGCCACGATTACTTTGGAATCTTTCATACCTGCAAGGTGCTGAATTGCACCAGAGATACCACAGGCGATATAGAGATCGGGTGCAACCACCTTACCTGTTTGTCCAACTTGCCAATCATTGGGGGCATAGCCAGAATCCACAGCTGCGCGCGATGCACCAACCGCTGCATTTAGCTTGTCTGCCAAGGCCTCGATGATCTTGAAGTCTTCCTCAGATCCAACACCACGACCGCCAGATACCACCACCTTTGCGCTGGTCAGGTCTGGGCGATCTGATTCTTGCACCTTGTCCTCAACCCATTCCGATAGGCCAGGGTTTGCAACAGCGGCAATATTTTCCACAGCAGCAGAACCTGTTTCGCCAGCACCATCAAATCCTGCGGTACGGATAGAAACAACCTTCTTTGCATCGGATGATTTAACGGTTTGGATCGCGTTGCCTGCATAGATTGGGCGCTCGAATGTATCGCCATCAACTACGGCGGTGACATCAGAAATCACCATCACATCCAGCAATGCCGCAACGCGGGGAAGGATGTTTTTGGCAGAAGAGGTAGCCGGGGCCACAATGTGATCATAGTCGCCCGCAAGCGATGCGATCAAATCAGCCACAGGCTCGGCTAGGCCATTGCCATAGGCCGCATCGTCGGCACAGATTACGCGCGCAACACCATCAAGCGTGGCCGCCGTGGCCGCCGCATCACCACAGCCAGCAGAGGCGCATAGCACGGTTACATCACCCAGTGATGCAACGGCTGTTAGGGCCTTGGCGGTTTGGTCAACAGAAATGTCAGCGCCGTTAACTTCGGCAAGTAGAAGAACAGCCATTATATCACCCCTGCTTCGTCTTTAAGTTTGGCAACCAATTCGGCCACGTCGGATACGATCACACCTGCAGCGCGTTCGGCTGGCTCTGATGTTTTCACAATTTCAAGGCGTGGTGTTACATCGACACCTAGATCAGCGGCGGTTTTCTCGTCCAGCGGCTTTTTCTTGGCCTTCATGATATTGGGAAGAGATGCGTAGCGCGGCTCGTTCAGGCGTAGATCAACAGAGATGATCGCAGGCAACTTCACCTTGATGGTTTGCAAGCCGCCGTCCACTTCGCGTGTGACTGTGGCGCTATCGCTCTCAAGGGCAACCTCGGATGCATATGTGGCCTGTGACCAGCCCAGCAATGCAGATAGCATTTGGCCGGTGGCGTTCATATCGTTGTCGATGGCTTGTTTACCGCAAAGAACCAATTCTGGTTTTTCCTCGTCGATCACAGCCTTTAGCAATTTTGCAACGGCCAGAGGTTCGATATCGTTGTGCACATCCTCGGATGCGACGATCAGGATCGCGCGATCTGCACCCATGGCCAAGGCGGTGCGCAATGTTTCCTGGGATTGCTTAACACCGATAGAAACCGCAACGATCTCTTCTACTTTTCCAGCCTCTTTCAGGCGAATCGCCTCTTCGACGGCTATTTCGTCGAATGGGTTCATAGACATTTTTACATTGGCGAGATCAACACCGCTTCCGTCCGCTTTTACACGTACCTTTACGTTATAATCGATCACGCGTTTGACGGGTACAATAACCTTCACTGCGTTTCTCCTCTAAGAGCCCAAGGTTTTGGGCGGAACATACTGTGATTGGTTTAAACAATGTGTTTCGCACAGAAAAGTGCAAAATAACCAGTCAACTGTCGGAAAACGTCGCGTAAGTGCGATAGTGTTCATTAACGGTTCGCACCGGGCACCCACAACACGTCTGAGGCGCCTTTTTCGTTCGCCCAGCGGCTGGCAACGAAAAACCAATCGGATAAACGGTTCAAATATTGAATAACCGCGGGGTTTATATCCTCGGATTCCGCTAATTCTACCGCCAAACGTTCCGCACGGCGCGAAACAGTGCGACATAGGTGCAAATGTGCCGCCACTGGGGTGCCTCCGGGTAGGATAAAACTGCTTAGGGGGGCCAGTTCGGTGTTCATCTCGTCGATTTCGGCCTCTAGGCGTGCGACCTGTGCGTCATTTGCGCGCAACGGTTGGTACTCGGCATCCTTGTCGCGGGCCATATCGGGGCGGCAGAGGTCTGCGCCCAGATCAAATAGGTCATTTTGGATGCGTGCCAATGCTACATCCATATCGCCCGTGGCGTGTAGGCGGGCAAGGCCGACGCAAGAATTGGTTTCATCGACGGTGCCATAAGCATTGACCCGTGGATCATGTTTGGCAACACGCGCGCCATTTCCCAATGCGGTTTTGCCGCTGTCGCCCTTGCGGGTATATATTTTGTCTAGGCGAACCATCAACTGCCACCCCGTAGTGCGATAAAGATTAGAATCAGAACCACCGCAACCGCCTGCATGACGATGCGCAAGCGCATCAGCTTATTGGCATATTTGCGGTTAAACTCGCCACCAGTCATAAAGCCTAACAGCCCGATGGTGAGCACCACCACAACGGCCAAAAGCGCAAGCAAAACAAGAATATAGAGAGGGTCAAACATCAGGTGGCCTTTGGTTTAGGTTACATCCGCCCCAGTACGCGATCAAGCGCGCGGGTGCTGAGCAATCGTTTCATAATCCCTACCATATAGGTTGGCACGGTGACATAGTAGCGCGGCTTTGGTCGATTGGACGTCAACGCATGGATCAGCTTTTTGGTCACGGCGCTGGCGGGCAATTCGCCGAAATCTGGGGTGGTGTTGGTGGCGTAGAGGCGCGGTATCAATTGTTTTTCGTAGAAAAGGCGTCCCTGTGATTTTTCCCAATCGATCCATTTTTCAAAATGCGGTTGGGCCTTGGTGCGGATATCGGTGGTGATGGGCCCGGGTTCTATCAGGCAAATGTGGATGGGGGTTTTCCTAAGCTCTAGGCGCAGGGTATCGGTCAGGCCCTCCATGGCGAACTTGGTGGAATTATAGGCGCCGCGGGCGCGCAATGCCCCAAGCCCTAGCACCGACGAACAGTTTATGATCCGCCCATGGCCTTGTTTGAACATCACGGGCAGGACTTGGTTTATCAGGTCAAAATAGCCAAACAGGTTTACCTCGAATATTGCACGCAATGCATCTCGGGGGTAATCCTGAACCAGCCCAGGCTGCGCAAAGGCACCGTTGTTATACAGTGCATCGAGCGTGCCGCCAGTTTGATCCAACACCTGTGCAAGGGCCTGTTTGATCGAGGCCTCATCAGCATAATCTAATACCAAGCTGTTTAGCCCCTCGGTGCGCAGGCGGTCGCAATCAACCTGTTGTCGGCAGGTGGCAAAGACCTGCCAACCCTGTTTGTGCAATGTATGTGCGGCATCATAGCCGATGCCAGACGAACAGCCTGTGATCAAGATCGATTGTGGCATGGGGCCCCTGTGAATTAGTATTCTATGGTCATAGCCCGATTTGTGGCGCGGTGCTAGGCCATATGATCTTTGGGTACGGTAAAGCCTAATACGGTGCCGCTATGGGGTGTCAAATCGGCCCAATTGGCGATCTCGAATTCCAGTATTACAGTCGCTGCCGCTGGGTAGCTGGCGAATTTATGGTGGTTTGGCGGGGTTTTACACAGTTGGCTGGCGGCCTCGGCGATGCCTGGATTATGGGCCAATAGCATGACGCAATCTCCAGAGGCAGATTTTAGTTGTGCGCTGATCTGATCGGCGCTGGCATTATAGAGGTTGCGAAGATAATTCGCCTCGATATCTGTATTCAGATCTGCCTCAAGATAAGACCATGTCTCTACGCATCTGGTGGCATCCGAGCATAGAACCTGCTTGGGCAGGGTCGCTTGGTCAATTAGCCAGCGCGCTATAATCCCACAGGCGGATCGTCCAGCGGGATTCAGGGTGCGCTCGTGATCCGAAGCGTTCAGGTTGTTCCAATCTGATTTGGCATGTCTGGTCAGTATCAATTTTTTCATGTGTTCTCCTTGAATGGGATCATATGTAACAGATTGTGACCCTTGGGGCGAGACTTGGGTTTGGAGATCGGGCAGGCCCTACGCGCAAGGCACCCACCCTCGAGACAGGTTTGGCCCTCGGGGCTGTGCAGGTATGTTCGACACCGCGCCACGTCATAGCCGCCCTGCGCAAAGGCATCCACAGGGCAGGCGCTGGTGCAGGGCTGGGCGTCGCAGGTGCCACAGGGGCTGGCGCTGGGTGGTGTAGGCAGGGGCAGGGGGTGATCCAGCAACAGGGCACCGCGATAAGAAACCATTAGCCCCTGATTGTCGTGCACCAACATACCAATGGGCGAAGGCCAGGCCCGTTGGCTTTCTATGGCCCAACTTAGAAAGGGCGCATAGGGTGGCCCTCCGAAGGGGAATTGTGGTGTGGCGTTAAATTCCTGTGCTATGGCGGTAATGATGCGCATAGACCAGCGATCCAGAGGGTTATCTTTGCGGTCATTATATTCTGGCGAGGTGCTAAAAATATCCCAGAACCCTTGAGATGGCCCCAGTAAAATAAGGGTTTTTGCCGCGATGTTATCTGAAATTTCGGGATGGAAGGCCCCGTTGATCACCAGCCCCTGCGCCAGGGCCACGGTGTTTATCTGCGACAGGGTCATTTTTTATGAAAGGGCAGGCCAAGCACCCATTTCAGGCGGCTGGGCCGGTCATCCTGCCAGTGCAGGCCAATGCGCATATCGCGCACCCCATTGCGCGGTCTGGCGGTATAGGTGCCAAATAGCCGATCCCAGATCGACAGCCCAAAGCCATAATTGCTGTCGTGTTCTGCGCGGTCTGTTGAATGATGCACCAGATGCATATCTGGGGTCACGATAAACAGGCGCAGAATCGCATCAACCCGAGGCGGCAATTTGATATTGGCGTGGTTGAACATGGCCAAACCGTTCAACAATGCCTCGAATGTTAGCACCGCCAAGGCGGCAGGACCCAGCGCATAAATCAGCCCGATTTTCAAGGCCATCGATAGCGCGATTTCTACGGGATGGAAGCGCACAGCCGTGGTCACATCCATATCGCGATCCGCATGGTGCACGCGGTGCAGGCGCCACAACAGTGGGATTTTATGGGTGATCAGATGTTGCGCCCAGATCGAGAAATCCAGCGCGATGAGTGCGATCATAAATTCCACAGCATAGGGCAAAGAGAGGTGGTTTAGCAGACCAAAACCATGCGCCCCAGCATCAAGCGCGGCCCCCACTGCCATCACAGGCAGAAGTGCGCCCATGATCCACAGGGTGACAACATTCAAGAAGGCTACGGAAATATTGGTGCGCCAGCGTGATGTGCGCGGTAGTGCGCGCGCGCGTTGTGGCACCATATATTCCGCCGCAATCAACAGGGCCAATAGCCCCAAGAAAATCGCCAGTCGTAGTGTTGCGTCGTTCATTATCCCGCCTTTAGGCGCGGATCATTGATCCTGCGCCGTGGTCTGTAAACAATTCCAACAAACATGCATTATCCGCGCGCCCATCCAAAATCACAACTGCGCGAACGCCGTTGCTTATGGCATCTAGGGCGGTTTGGGTTTTGGGGATCATGCCGCCTGAAATGACTCCGCTTTGGGTCATTGCATGTACCTGCTCAGCCGAGAGGTTGGTCAAAACATCGCCTTCGCCATCCTTTACACCCGCTACATCCGTTAGCAACAACAGGCGATCTGCATCCAATCCGCCCGCGATTGCCCCTGCGGCGGTATCACCATTTACGTTAAAGGTCTGACCCTGTTCCCCCGCGCCTAAGGGGGCTATCACCGGGATGAACCCGCCATCCAGCATGGCCGTTATAACACCTGCGTTAACCTTCTTGGGGGCACCTACCAGTCCCAACCCGCCTTCGGCCTGATCACAGACTAACAGCTTAGCATCCTTGCCCGATAGGCCCACCGCGCGCCCGCCCTGATCATTGATAGCCTGAACGATGGTTTTATTCACGGTACCAGACAGCACCATTTCAACCACCTCTACCGTTTCCGGGGTTGATATCCGCTTGCCGTCTTTGAATTCTGTTGGGATTTCCAGCTTTTCCAGCATGGCATTAATCATGGGCCCGCCGCCGTGCACGATCACTGGCTTTAGATTACACTGGTGCATCATCACAATATCACGCGCAAAACTAGCCATAGCATCGGGGGATGACATGGCATGCCCGCCCAATTTGATCACGATGATCGATCCATCGTGGCGCTGAATATGAGGCAGGGCCTCAGACAGCATGCGAGCGGTGGCGATAGAGTCGCGTTTCATTGCTTGTGATTTCTCCATTTGCGCGGCCATTTGTTGTTTTCTACTTGGATAGCGTGATTGGTGCGAATTTCAAAGGTTTAAACCAGTGTGCGGATGGTATTGCGCAGGGTGGCTATGCCATCGCCTTTTTCTGAACTGGTCAAGATGAATTCCGGATAGGCGGCGGGGTATTTTGAAACCACCTCTTTGGTTTTGGTGATGATTTTGTCCAGCTCGCCCTTCTTGGGCTTGTCTGATTTGGTCAAAACCACCTGAAAGGTCACAGCCGATTTACCCAGCAGTGCCATGATCTCCTCGTCCACCGCCTTGGGGCCGTGGCGGCTGTCGATCAACAGGAACACGCGGCGCAAAGAGGCGCGCCCCGAGAGATAGGCCTTTAGCAGGGCTTGCCATTTTTTGACAACGGGCAGGGGGGCATTGGCAAAACCATAGCCGGGCACATCCACCAGATAATGGCTGTCGTGTAGGGTGAAGAAATTGATCTCTTGGGTACGGCCGGGCGTATTGGATGTACGGGCCAGAGATTTACGCCCGGTTAGGGCATTGATCAGGCTGGATTTACCTACATTCGAGCGTCCCGCAAAGCAAACCTCTAGGCGATCAGCGGGGGGCATGCCATCCATGGCCACCACGCCCTTTAAGAAATCAGTTTCTTGTGCAAAGAGCAAACGCGCGGCCTCGATTTCCGGTTTTTCAGGATCGGGGGCCAATGTATAGTCGATTTTCATGAGATGACCTGTGCTGTATCGCCAAGAGTTATGGTGCCGGTTTTTCGCACCACACCAAAGATGCCGAAATTTCTATGGCCATGGTCGCGCTCTAGTGTTGCTAGGGTGGGGGCATCTGATGTGCCGGAATCGGGGTTCACCGTGGTGGCCATACAGCGTTCGATTGGGTCGATGATATCAAATTCAGCGCTACCGATGCGCAGAACCTGACCGACCAGATCAAACTCTTGCCATGGGGCCAGACCATCTAGCCAGATATTCCCGCGAAAGCGGCGTTGATCGAGATCCATTCCCATGGACTGTCCAAGGGCGCTTAGGCTGGAATTGCTGAGGATCGAGACCGTCTGTTCTCGGCTGTCGGTTAGGCCGCGATCAGCCTTGTAAAGGCGCTCTGGCATCACGCGGTCTGGGTCAGAAATGGCGCGCACCCATTGGATCAGGGCGGGTTCGTCCTGTTCTGGATCTAGGGTGATGCTGGGTTGATCTGGGTGGTTAAGGGTGATTTCACCGCTGGTTTCATCCAGGGATGCGGTGACGGCCATCAACGAATAGGTACGTGCACCGCGCGCAAAATTCAAACAGCGGGCCCATTGCGGATTATCAAAATCGGCCTTGCTGGCGCTGTGGGCTAGGGCCCAGTGACGATCCATTGGCATGCATTGCCCATGGATCATCAGGCTGGTTGTTAGGGGTTCGCATCCGACCCCCTTGATCGGATGCCGCCACAGGTTGGTGACGGTTCCCATTATTTTGCCTCTTCTTTTTTCAGGCGCTTAAAGATGTTGCCTAGAATGTCTGGTTTCACACCCTGTGAGCGCATGATGGTGTATTGCTGAATAAAGGTCAGCGTATTGTTGGCCACCCAGTAAATCACCAGACCAGAGGCAAAGCCGCCCAGCATGAACATAAAGATAAAGGGCATCCATGCGAAAATCTGTGCCTGTGTTTTATCCGTGGGGGCTGGGTTCAGCTTTTGTTGTAGCCACATGGTTATGCCCATGATGATCGGCCAAACACCAATAGAGAAAATAGCAAAGAAGTTTTCTGGCCCCGGAACACCCCATGGCAATAGGCCAAAGAGGTTCAGGATAGAGGTTGGATCAGGCACTGACAGGTCTGTTAGCCAGCCAATAAATGGCGCATGGCGCAATTCCAGAGTTACGAAGATCACTTTGTACAGCGAGAAGAAGATCGGGATTTGCAGCAAGATCGGCAGACAACCCGCCGCAGGGTTCACCTTCTTGGTGCGGTACAGCTTCATCACCTCTTGTTGCATGGCTGCACGATCATCGCCGTGTTTTTCCTTCAGTTTCTCCATTTCTGGCTGCAATTCTTTCATGCGGGCCATAGAGACAAATGATTTATAGGCGAGCGGGAATAGGATGGCCTTGATCAGCACGGTCAGGGCGATAATTGCCCAACCCATGTTGCCAATGATGCCATTCAGCCAATGCAGTACGGCGAACATCGGCTTGGTTAGGAAGAAGAACCAGCCCCAGTCAATGCTATCGATGAAATCGGCAATACCGGCCTCATTTCCATAGTCCTTGATGGTTTGGTATTCCTTGGCGCCAGCAAATAGGCGCGATGTCACGGTGGTGGAGGAGCCTGCGGCCACTGTGATCGGCTTTTGGCGGGCCTCTGCTTGGTAGCGATCCGCGCCTTCGGTGTATTTCGATACCGCATCAAAGCCGTTGACCGCATCCGGAATCAGCGTGGTCATCCAGTATTTACCTGTAAAGCCGATCCAGCCGTTTTGGTCGGCGGGGATAATGCGCAGGTTGGCGCGTTCGCGATCAGAGTAGTCCTCGTCTGGCATATCTTTGTAGTCGATTTCTTCGCGGGCCTCACCATCATTTAGGATGATACCCTCGTGTAGGATGTATACACCGCCGGTCGAGCTTTCTTTGCGGCCATAGGCGGCGCGGGCAATTGGGCCGCGCTGTACGATCATGCCGTAGGGTTGCAGGATCACATCGCCGGGGCCGGTGTTTTCGACGGTTTGCTGAACGTTGAACATATAGTTGTCATCGATCGACAAGGTGCGGCGGAAAATCAGGCCAGAAGCATTTTCCCATTTCAATGTTACGGGGGTGTTTTGGGTTAGGGTGTTGCCTGCCTCGATCGCCCATGGGGTGCTGGCGCCGGGGACATCATCATAGGTCAGGGATCCCGCGGGAATAAAGCCGTGCAGGATATAATAGGCCGCCGGCCCGCCCGCAGGGGACAAGAGGGTGACCTTTTCGCTATCGTCGTTTTGTTTGCGATTGTAATCGATCAAGCGCAGATCATCGATGCGTGCACCCGTCAACGACAACGACCCCTCTAGGCGGTCTGTTTTAATGGGTAGACGTGCACTGCTGGCCAAGGCACCGTCGCGGGTTTGCGTGGCGGTGGTGGTAATGCTGGGGGCCAGCGAACCTGTGCTGTTTTGTGGGGGTTGCACGGATCCATCTGCATTCACCACCTGTGTTTGTTGTACAGGTTGGGGTTGCTCTGGTGGGAAAATAATAAACCACACCAACAGAACCAACATGCTTAGCACGGTGGCAAGGATCATATTCTTGTTACTATCGTCTTGCATTTCTAGGCCCGAATAACTGGAATTTTGAGGTTAGATAGCTTCAATAGACTCTTGGCCCAAAGGTCAAGAGATTGATCGGCTATGGGGTTTTGGGATTGGGGCGCGTAAGCCCTGCGAAATCGAACAGTTTTTCATCCAACAGGTGGCTGGGACGCGCATTTGTTAAGGATTTGAACAGCACTTGGCGTCGGCCGGGGCTGTTTTGTTCCCATTGATCGATCATTTGTTTCACCTGTTGACGTTGTAGCCCATCTTGGGAACCGCACAGATCGCAGGGGATAATGGGATAATTCATGGCATTGGCAAATTTCTCACAATCGGCCTCGGCCACATGGGCCAGCGGGCGATACACGAATAGATCGCCCTCGTCATTGACCAGTTTGGGCGGCATGGTGGCCAGCCGCCCGCCATGGAATAGGTTCATGAAAAAGGTTTCTAAGATATCATCGCGGTGGTGGCCCAAAACCACTGCCGAGCATCCCTCTTCGCGGGCAATGCGGTAGAGGTTGCCGCGGCGCAGGCGGCTACACATGGCGCAATATGTGCGCCCTGTTGGCACTTTGTCTTTGACGATGGAATAGGTGTCCTCGAATTCTACCCGATTAGGCACGCCCATTTTTTCTAGAAATTCAGGCAAAACCGTGGCTGGGAAATTGGGTTGGCCCTGATCCAAATTGCAGGCCAGAATTTCCACGGGCAGCAGGCCGCGCCACTGTAGCTCGGTTAGGGCGGCTAGCAATGTATAGCTGTCTTTGCCCCCCGATAGGCAGACCAGCCATTTGGCGCCGCGTTCGATCATGCCATATTGCTCGACCGCTTCGCGGGTTTGGCGAATGATCCGCTTGCGCAGTTTTTTGAATTCTGTGGTGCTGGGGGCGCCTTCGAAAAGGGCGTGAATTTCTGATTGTTGGTCTAGCATAGCTGGCTCCTTCGCGCGGGGGCCTTATAGCGGGGATCTGCGGGGGGGGCTAGGGGGAGAATTCTGTCGGCCTAAGGGCGTGCGCTGGCCCTATAGCGGTGAAACATGCGATAGTTTTGGTTAGAATGATTTTGGGGTTGCGAAGTCGCTTGGTTCCCTGTCTTGATACGGGCAATACCCTTCTGAAAGTTTTGTGATGAATAATATCAAGGGCATCTTATTGATGTTAGTGGCCATGGCTGGCTTTACTATGGAAGATTTGTTTGTGAAGAAAATGTCCGCGGATTTGTCCACGGGGCAAATATTGTTGATGCTTGGGCTGGGCGGGGGCACCATTTTCGTGGCGATTGCCCTGGCTAAGGGGCACCGGCTGGCCACCGGTCGGTATTGGAATCGGGGGATGATCCTGCGGTTTCTATCAGAGGCAGCCTCGGGGGTATCCTTTGTGTATGCGATTAGCATCTTGCCTCTGTCTACGGTTGCGGCGGTGTTTCAGGTGACGCCTTTGGTGATTACTATGGGTGCGGCCCTGTTTCTGGGCGAGGCGGTTGGCTGGCGGCGCTGGGCGGCGATCTTGATCGGATTTACGGGGGTCCTTATTATCATTCGGCCTGGATTTGCGGTGTTTAATGCCGATATAGTGTTTGTTTTGATCGCGGTTCTGTTCGTTTCTATGCGCGATTTGATAACGCGGTGGTTGCCTGCGGATGTGCCTTCGGCGGTTTTGTCCTTTCAGGCGTTTTATGCGGTGGCTGTGGTTGGTGGTGGCATGGTGATGTTTGGCGAGACCACATTCCAAGCGCCCTCGGGGGTACAGTGGGCGTTTATCGCCGGTGGGGTTTCTTTTGGGGTGATCGGGTATTTTGGGCTGGTATTATCCACGCGTATCGGAGAGGCGGCGATTGTGACACCTTTTCGCTATTCGCGGCTGATTTTCTCGTTGGTGGTTGGGTTCTTTATCTTTAGTGAACGACCAGATCTATGGACGCTGTTGGGGGCAACAATTGTGATTGTAACGGGGATCTATACCGTATGGCGCGAGAGAATCGCCGCACGCCAAGCATAGCGCGGGGGATTTCTTTTAATCCGGCACATTGTCCACACCAGACCCGCCCCATGGGTGGCATTTTGAAATGCGGCGCAGGGCCAGCCAGCCGCCCTTGATGCCGCCGTGTTTCTTTAGCGCTTCTAGGGCATAGGACGAGCAGGTGGGCTGAAAGCGGCAGTTACCGCCCAATAGGGGGCTGACAACCATGCGATAGAACCGCACGATCATCGAAAACACCCATGCAAGTGGCGACATTACAAAAATGCCGTTTCATCAAAGCTGCGCAATTTGCGCGAATGCAGGCGCTCCATTGGCATATCGCGGATGCGCTCCATGGCCTTGATCCCGATATGCAGATGCTGAGAGACCTGCTGCTTGTAAAAGGCCGAGGCCATGCCCGGTAACTTTAGCTCTCCATGTAGGGGTTTGTCTGAAACGCACAGCAATGTCCCGTAGGGCACACGAAAGCGAAAGCCATTGGCGGCGATTGTCGCGCTTTCCATATCCAGCGCCACGGCTCGCGATTGTGATAGCCGGTGCACGGGGCCAGACTGCTCGCGCAATTCCCAATTGCGATTGTCAATGGTGGCGACAGTACCAGTGCGCATAACCTTCTTGCGGTTATAGCCCTTCAGGGCTGTGACTTCTTCTACGGCCTCTTCTAGGGCCACCTGAATTTCAGCCAAAGCGGGGACTGGCACCCATGTGGGCAGATCATCATCCAAGACGTGATCCTCGCGCACATAGGCATGGGCTAGAATGTAATCCCCAAGCTTTTGTGAATTGCGCAGGCCAGCACAGTGGCCGACCATAATCCACGCATGGGGACGAAGAACGGCGATGTGGTCGGTGATGGTTTTGGCGTTGCTAGGCCCAACCCCGATATTCACCATGGTAATCCCCGATCCATCGGCGCGCGCTAGGTGGTAGGCAGGCATTTGTGGAGATTTGGCATCCGCATCATTGGTTCCATCGGCATCGTGTATCACATTGCCGGGTTCCACCAGCGCCACATAACCCGATGCAGGGTCTGCGATGGCGGCTTTGGCATATTTCACAAACTCTTCGATATAGAACTGATAGTTGGTGAACAGAACATGGTTTTGGAAATGTTCTGGCGAGGTGGCTGTGTAATGCTCTAGGCGGGCCAGAGAATAATCCACGCGCAGGGCCGTGAAAGGCGCAAGGTGGCGATCCTCGTCAGATGTGCCCATGGCACCAAAATTCATAATCGCATCATCGATCTCATCGAGCTGTGGCACATCGAACATATCGCGCAGGGGCAGGGTTGGAGCATCTTCGGTGGTGGTGATTACATCGCTGGATTTCATGGCGAAATGTACCGGCATTGGCATTTTTGAAATGCCTACTTCGATCGGAACATTGTGATTGTCGATAATCAATTGTAATTGTTGGGTCAGATAACCCCGGAACAGCTCTGGGCGGGTGATGGTGGCGGCGTATTTGCCCGGCTCGGCCACATAACCAAACGATAGGCGGGTGTCGACGGCGGCATAGCTGGTCACACGCACCCGAATTTCGGGATAGAAGGCGCGGTATTTCTGCTCTGCACCTGTGCCTCCCAGTACATTTAGAAACGCTGCGCGCAAGAAGCCCTGGGAATGCTGATAAATATCGATGATGCGTTCTACCGCGGCGGCGGCATCCGTGAATTTGGCATCATTCGGAACGTCTGGGATTTCGATGTGGGGGGCGCTGTCTGGCATATGTCTATCTTTTTAGTCATAGGATAGACTTGCTCAGGGTAGAATTCAATCCTTGGAGGGGGAATGGATTTTTTTTAATGCATAGCGCAGATCGCCTAGCAAGGCATCGTAGGCACGATCAATCGTGGCGCGGGGTTTGCCCACCAACACATAATCCCAGCCCGGTTTGGCGTGTTTGGGCAGAACTGCGCGGGCGATTTCGCGCAGGCGTCTTTTGGCGCGATTGCGCGCCACCGCATTGCCAATTTTTTTAGAGCAGGTGTAACCCACGCGAATGTGTGGATTTCCGTCATCGCGAAACCGTGCCTGTAGCAATAGGCCTGATGTGCCACGGCGCGCCGCGCGCGAAGCACTTAGAAAATCCGCACGCACTTTCAGGGTTTCCAGACGTGGAAAAACCGCCAGCGGAGGATCACCAGCGCCCAAAGTGGGGTCTGATTTTGCCTCTGGCGGTTTCATGTGCAAAAACGCAAAAAACGTCAGCCTATGCTGACAGGCTCTTACGACCTTGTGTCCGGCGACGGTTCAAGATCTTGCGGCCATTTTTGGTAGCCATGCGTGAGCGAAAGCCGTGGCGGCGTTTGCGAACCAAGTTACTTGGTTGATATGTACGTTTCATTTCGATCTCCTGATCGTCTTGGGCCAAACCACAAAGGATTCGAAGCCCGTGGTGTTCGAGAGTTGCTCTTTAGGCCGATGCTGGGGCTAAGTCAATTCGCATTGCATCAGTTTTATTACAGGAAATTGAAAAAAAATGCCAAAACCGCTGATGGTGACCTAAAACTTGGGAGAATTGAAACAATTGATCACCCAAGATCAACCCCGCGTGATGGGGCTAGCGTCAAAAAGACCAATCGCGCATTAAAGATGCAACACAGGACAACAAAGGTAGATTGCTATGAATATTCGCAAAATGATTCCCCTAGGGGTTATTGCGTTGGGGGCTGGATTGGGTGCGTTTTTCCTACGTGATATCGTCAGTTTTGAAAATCTTGCCGCTAACCAAGAGGCCCTGAGCCAATGGCGCGACAATAACTATGTGATCGCCGCCTTGGTCTTTGTGGCGCTCTATGTGGTGGCGGTGGCATTTTCCCTGCCGGGTGCCACAATTCTGACCCTAACGGGTGGATTTCTATTCGGGATATTTCCGGGTGCCCTGTTTAATATACTTGGGGCCAGCATCGGGGCCTGTGCGATTTTCATCGCCGCCAAGACGGGATTGGGGGATAGTTTCGCCGCAAAGCTGGGCGATAGCCAGAAAAGCGGCTTTTTGGATAAGATGGAAAAGGAAATTCGTCAGAACGAGGTGAGCTATCTGTTACTGATGCGCCTTGTACCTGCGGTGCCGTTTTTCGTGGCCAACCTTGCACCAGCGTTTGTTGGGGTATCTCTACGCCGTTTTGCATGGACCACGTTTTTCGGGATCATGCCGGGGGCGGTGGTCTATACCTCTGTTGGGGCGGGCCTAGGTGAAATATTTGCCCGCGGAGAAACGCCAAATCTTGGTATTATATTCGAACCTCATATTTTGGGGCCAATTCTAGGGTTGGCGGCATTGGCCGCATTACCGATCTTGATTTCAAAATTTAAAAAGGAAACAGCACCATGAAACGTATCAAAACGGATCTTTGTGTAATTGGGGCGGGTTCGGGTGGCCTGTCTGTAGCGGCGGGTGCTGTGCAGATGGGGGCCGATGTGGTTCTGCTAGAGGGCCACAAAATGGGCGGTGATTGCCTGAATTATGGCTGTGTGCCGTCCAAGGCGCTGTTGGCCGCGGGCAAGGCCGCCCATAGCCAGACCAAGGGCGCCGCAATGGGGGTAACCCCACAGGTGCCGGTGGTGGATTACGCCGCCGCCAAGGCCCATGTGGCATCTGTGATCAAGGGGATAGAACCCCACGACAGTGTCGAGCGTTTCGAGGGGCTGGGGGTGAATGTGATTTCTGAGTTCGGCACCTTCATTTCACCGCGCGAGGTGCAGGCGGGGGATACGATCATTACCGCGCGCCGGTTTGTGATCTCTACAGGGTCTGCGCCCTTTGTGCCGCCCATTCCTGGGCTAGCTGATGTGGATTACCTGACCAATGAAAATGTGTTTGAGTTACAAGAGCGCCCAGAACATCTGATCATTATCGGTGCCGGGCCGATCGGCATGGAAATGGCACAGGCCCATGCCCGCCTTGGGTGCAAGGTAACGGTGCTAGAGGGCGCAAAGGCGCTGGGCAATGATGATCCAGAATTAGCAGCCGTAGTTATAGAATCGCTGCGCGCTGAGGGTATTGATATTGTCGAGGGGGCCTTGGTCACCGATGTTGCCCAAGACAGGCACGGGATTACCCTGAACACCAAAGATGGGCCCAGCTATAGCGGATCGCATCTCTTGATGGCCGTGGGGCGAAAACCCAATGTTGATCGCCTGAACCTAGAGGCGGCGGGCATAGAACCGACGCGCGGGGGCATCAAAGTGAATGCATCGTTAAAGACCACAAATAAACGTGTATATGCCATTGGTGATGTGGCGGCGGGGTTACAATTCACCCATGTGGCGGGGTATCATGCGGGGGTGATCATCAAATCGGCGCTTTTCGGTCTGCCCAGCAAACAACGCATGGATCATGTGCCGTGGGTAACCTATACCGACCCTGAATTGGCGCAGGTAGGGTTAACAGAGGCGCAGGCCCGAGAAAAATATGGAGAGGCGCTAAGCGTTGTGCGCGCAGACTACGCCGATAATGACCGCGCCCGCGCATCCCACCTGACCAAGGGATTTGTAAAGGTGATGGTGGTCAAGGGGCGCCCTGTGGGCGCATCTATTGTTGGTGAACAAGCGGGCGAGCTGATCCAGATATGGGCCTTGGCCTTGGCAAATAGGTTGAAAATGGGGGCGGTGGCCGCGATGATCAGCCCCTATCCCACTCTTGGCGAGGTGAATAAACGCGCCGCAGGGGCCTATTTTACCCCTCGCCTATTTGATAGTAAGGTCGTAAAAAACGTAGTGGGTTTGGTTCAAAGGTTCTGAACACCCCAAGCAAGGCAGGTATATGTTTCTAAGAACACTTTCGGGGCGCTTTTTGTTGCTGACTATCATATTTGTGATGGTGGCAGAGGTAATGATTTTTGTGCCCTCGGTTGCACGCTTTCGCGAGGATTATTTGCGCGAGCGGCTTGAAAGATCGCAGATCGCTTCGCTGACGTTATTGGCGGCACCGGATGCGATGATCTCATTAGAGTTACAAGAAGAGCTATTGGACAATGCTGAGGTGCTGAATATTGTGCTAAACCGCAATGAAATGCGCGAATTGGTGTTGGCGAGCCCAATGCCTGCTGCGGTGGATATGACGGTAGATTTGCGCCAAAACGGCGCGTGGACTTTGATCCGCGATGCCTTTGATACACTGATTAATGGATCAGATCGTGTCATCCGTGTCGTTGGCGCACCGGTCAAAGGGGGCGGCACGTTGATCGAGGCCACCATGGCCGAGGGGCCTCTGCGAAATGCTATGGTGGGGTATGGTTGGCGGATTTATTGGCTGTCTTTGGGGCTATCTTTGGCCATTGGATTGATGTTGTTTGTAGCCACGCGCAAATTAATCGGCGCACCAATCAGCCGTGTGGTGACCCAAATCCAAAATTTCCAATCTGCGCCCGAAGATGCCAAGAAAATCATTCAACCCAAGGCTCCCGTAACTGAGCTGTATCAAGCCGAGCAGGCCTTGGCGGAAATGGAAACACAGCTGAACCAATCCTTGCTGGAACGCAAACGGCTGGTTGCCTTGGGGGGGGCTGTCTCAAAGATCAGCCATGATCTACGCAATATTCTGACCACCACACAATTGTTGGCGGATCGCATGGAGATTAGTGATGATCCCCGCATTCAACGCATTGCGCCAAAGCTGGTGAACAGCCTGTCGCGGGCGGTAAACCTGTGCGAGCGCACCCTGTCTTTTGGCAAAGCCGAAGAGCCCACGCCTGAGCTGTCTAAATTCCCGATCCTAGAGATGTTCGAGGATGTGGCCGAGGCAGAGCGTCTGGCGATTGGGGATGGGGATGTGCAAATAGACATTGCGGCTGATCCGACGCTTAGCTGCTGGGCGGATAAGGATCAAGTATTTCGGGTGGTGTCGAATTTAACCCGCAATGCGCGTCAGGTTCTGACAGCCCGTGGAACGTCAGGGCTGATTACACTAGATGCCAGCGAGGATGGGCAGAGCTTTGTAATGCGGATCAGCGATAATGGGCCGGGTATGCCGCCACGCGCGCGTGAGAATATGTTCAAACCCTTTGAGGGCAGTGCGCGGGTTGGTGGATCGGGTCTGGGCTTGGCCATTTCGGCCGAGTTGATTCAAAATCACAATGGTACACTGGAACTAATCCAAAGTGATGACATGGGCACGATCTTTGAAATTCGACTGCCCAAGGCAGGCTAGGGCCCCAAGGGGGCCCGCCATTACACCCGAGCTTTATTTAATAAATCCGACGATTTGTTTGGCCTCTGCCAAAATAGGAGCAGCGATTGCATCGGCACGTTCTGCGCCATTGGCCAAAATGCGGTCGATCTCGTCTGGCTGTGCCAATAGGCGCGCGATTTCAGAGCTGATCGGGGCCATATGGTTCACAGCCAAATCCGCAAGGGCGGGCTTGAATGCGCCAAACTGTTGGCCACCAAATTCACGTAAAACATCGTCTACAGAAATGTCAGCAAGGCCTGCATAGATATTTACCAAATTACGGGCCTCTGGGCGATCCGCAAGGCCAGCGGCCTCGGATGGCAGGGCATCTGGATCGGTCTTGGCCTTGCGAATTTTGGCGGCAATTGTATCCGCATCATCAATCAAATTGATCCTGCTTTTGTCTGACGGATCGGATTTCGACATTTTCTTGTTACCGTCGCGCAGGGACATCACACGCGTGCCGGTGCCCTCGATTACGGGATCGGGGATCGGGAAGAAATCGACACCGTAATCATGGTTGAATTTAGCGGCCACATCACGGGTTAGCTCAACATGCTGTTTCTGATCCTCACCAACGGGCACATGTGTGGCCTTATAGGTCAAGATATCCGCCGCCATCAACGCAGGGTACACATAGAGCCCTAGGGACATTTTCTCGGCGTTTTTACCGGCCTTGTCCTTGAACTGGGTCATGCGACTCATCCAGCCAATACGCACCACACAGTTCAAGATCCAAGCCAATTCGGCATGTGCGGGCACCTGACTCTGGTTAAACAGAATGGACTTTTGGGGATCTAGTCCACAGGCGATATAGGCCGCCGCCAGTTCGCGGGTCTGGTTGCGCAGGGCGGCTGGATCCTGCCATACCGTTATGGCGTGCATGTCTACCACGCAGTAGATGGTTTCAATACCGTCATCTTGCATTTTACCAAACCGGCGTAGCGCGCCTAGGTAATTCCCAAGGGTCAGGTTTCCCGATGGTTGGATTCCTGAAAATACGCGCGGGGTGATCTGCGCTTCTGTCATGGCAATTGTGCTCCGTTTGGATTAGATGCTGTTGGGTGGGTTATCACAAAACACCCAATGAACGTCAACCAATGGAGACCATCTGAATGTTTGATCCAAATGCAAATGCATCACCTTTTAATTCGGTGCCTGCGGTTATTGTGGTTCTGGTGGTGTTGATGGCGGGGATAGAGGTGATCTTTCAATTGGGCGAGGCGGGATTTATTGGCGGGCGCGAGGCCATAGGTTGGCGGCTGGAATACAGCCGGGCATTTGGTTTTGTGGGGGCGATTTTTGATTGGATGATCCAGAATGCCAGCTATCCTATCGAGCATATTATTCGCTTTGTTACCTATATTTTCATCCACACGGGGGCCATACATGCGCTGTTTGTATGCGTGTTTACATTGGCAATGGGGAAATATGTGGGCGAGATTTGCCATCCCTTGGCGGTGCTGGCGATGTTTTTGCTAAGCGGGTTATTCGGCGCCTTGGCGCAGGCGCTGTTTACCACAGGGAATACCCTGTTGTTGGGGGGGTATCCTGCGGTCTATGGGCTGATCGGGGCCTTTACGTGGCTCCAATTTGTTTTGATGCGTGATCGCGGAGACAATGGCTATATGGCCTTTCGCCTGATAGGATTTTTGATTGTTATTCAGTTGCTTTATATGTTGGCCTTTGGGGGTAACAATGATCTGGCGGCGGAACTAACGGGTTTCGCAACAGGGTTTAGTTTGGCGATATTGTTAGAGCCCAAGGCCGCGGCGCGGTGGCGCGCATTACTTACGCGGATTAGAGCGCGCTAGTTATCAAAATTTGGACATAAAAAAAGCGAGGCTAATCCTCGCTTTTTTAAACTGTAGTACCAACTGTGTTGGTGTAAAATTCTTAGCGTTCTGATTCACTTGTTGCTGATGTGTCATCAGAAGAAGCAGCTGCGATAGCTGCAATTAGCAGAAGTGGGATCAACCATGCTGCAGAACCAGCAGACGAAGAAGCTGCTTCTGGCTCTTCTACTGTCATAACATCTGGCTCAGTTAGAGTACCTGCGAATGAGGCAGTTGCGAAAGCGGCAGCAGCAAATGTTGCCACAGTAAGTTTTGATAGGCTCATAATAGTGCTCCTAGAATTAAAATTGCCTCAGTAGAGGATACCGCTAAACTAAACATTGCGGTACTGAAATTCAACCTACTTGTGCGGTTGTTGATTAATTTCGGGATAACACCTGTGAATACTAGCGAAACCCGTGGATTTAGTTGCCTATAGTTGTAGCAAACTGTTGTGGCGATTCGCTAGTTTCAGAAATGGGTTTTAAATTTAGAGAATCCAGTTAAACCCAACAAAGAACTGACGGGCGTTATAATTGGCGCATATTTGGCTGAAGGAGAGCTGCATGACGGGTCGGATATTGTTGACGGGTGGATTGGGATACATCGGGTCACACACCTATGTGGCTTTGGTTCGGGCGGGCTATGATGTGGTGGTGATTGATAACCTGTCCAATGCCAAGGCCTCTGTCGCCGGCCGTTTGGCACAGATCACCAATCGCCCAACAGATTTTCGCAAATTGGATATTTTGGATCGCGCGGGCCTAGAGGCGCTGTTCCATGCAGAAAAATTCGACGCAGTGGTACATTTTGCTGGGCTAAAAGCCGTGGGGGAATCCGTGTCGCAGCCGCTGCGGTATTTCGACGTGAATGTAACGGGGCTAAGCAATGTTTTATCTGCGATGCAGGCTAATGATGTGGGGACGATTGTGTTTTCATCCTCGGCCACGGTCTATGGCGGAGGGGCCGATTTGCCGTTCCAAGAAGATGCACCCACCAGCTTTTCTAACCCTTATGCTCATACCAAATTGACAGGTGAGCAGATACTAAATCAAATCTCATCCGTTAATGCCAAATTCTGTGCGGGTATTTTACGCTACTTTAATCCTGTAGGGGCCCATGCCTCGGGGATTATTGGCGAAGATCCCAATGATATTCCCAATAACCTGATGCCGTATATCGCCAAGGTCGCCAGCCGTGAGCTACCGCACCTACAGGTGTTTGGCGATGACTACGACACCCCTGATGGCACGGGCATTCGCGACTACATCCATGTGGATGATCTGGCGCGAGGCCATGTTTTGTCTCTGAACAGCCTGTTGCACACTGGGCGCGGGCACACGGTGAATTTGGGAACAGGGCGGGGCTATTCTGTCCGCGAGGTTCTGGCCGCCTATGGGCGAGCCTGTGGCTGGGATTTGCCCTATGAGATAGCCCCGCGGCGTGCAGGTGATATTGCCGAGATGCGTGCCGATATCACCCGCGCCGCAGCGTTGTTGGGATTTGAGGCGGAAATGGGCCTAGACGAGATGTGCGCCTCTAGCTGGCATTGGATCACCACGGGTGCCCAGCACGCCTAGGATCGGCGGATAAATCCGCGCAGGTCTGATTTTTGAATGCCACCGGATAACAGCAATACCGCGCCATAGCTAACAGCACCTGCACAAATCAGCCCTAACAATGCGATATAACGGATACCATCCGCATTCAGCGCATCCCACAGCAAATATTGTACTGCGAAAATAACGCCGCCCATTGCAATGCTAGAGATCAGAATTCTAGGCAGGCGCGCACGAATGCGCGCATCAAGGGCGCCAGCCAGCCCCATCCGGCGCGTGCCGCGCCATAATAACACCAACATCACCCATGCCGAGAGCGTGGTACCGATGGCCGCGGCCAAATAACCCCAATAGAGCGACAAGCCCACCGCCAGCACGAAATTCACGACCATGGCTACCAAGGCATAGCGAAACGGGGTGCGGGTGTCTTCGCGCGCGAAATACAGGGGCTGTAGCACCTTTTGTATCACAAATGCAGGCAAGCCCAACGCATAAATCGACAGAGCCGCTGCAGTGGCACGCGAATCGGCGGCATCGAATGCGCCCCGTTCAAACAAAACCGAGATCAAGGGAATTGGCACCAGCGCCAATGCTACGGCCGCAGGCAGAGTCAGCATACAGGAGAACTCTAGGGCGCGGTTAAACGCCGCTTGTCCTGCAACAGAATCCTTGGCGGCCAGTTTGCGCGCCAGTTCGGGTAACAGCACAATGCCAATGGCAATGCCCACAACCCCTAGGGGCAACTGATACAACCGATCCGCATAATATAGCCAAGCAAAGGCGCCTTCGGAATGGCTGGCGACATTCCGCCCCACCAACAGGTTTATCTGTATAACCCCCCCTGTCAGCAGGGTAGGCACAGCAATCACAAACAGGCGTTTCAAATCAGGCGTGAGTTTGGGCAGGTGGAATTTGATGCGAATGCCCAATTTTCGAATGGCCCCCCAGACAAGCCCCATCTGAGCAATCCCCGCAATGGCCACCGCAATCGCCAGTGTTTTGCCCATATCCCAGCCCGCGTAACTGGCCAAAATCATCGCGCCGATCAAAATCACGTTCAGCAACACCGGCGCGGCGGCGGCGGCGGCAAAGCGACCATGGGCATTCAACATCCCGCTGAACACAGCCGCCAGCGAGATAAACAGAACATACGGAAAGATGATCCGAGACAGCGCAACCGCCAGATCAAACCGCGCAGTGCCCGCAAATCCGCTGGCTTGTGCGTATACCAAATAAGGCATGAACAGCTGTGCGACCAGTGTCAGCATGATCAACATACCTGCCAGCACGGACAGAGCATCAGAGGCAAAGCGATCCGGATCATCAGCATTTTCTAGTTTTTTCGCATAGAGCGGTACAAAGGCTAGGTTAAAGGCCCCCTCGGCAAAAAAACGGCGAAATAGATTTGGTAGGGCAAATGCCGCCTGAAAGGCCTCGGCCACAACACCGGTGCCCAGATAGGCCGCCAACATCAAATCGCGCACCAATCCCACAACGCGGCTGAGCAATGTCCAGCCGCCCACCGTAACAAATGCGCCGATCAGATTTATGCCGCGTTTCATGCCATCGCCGCCTTCGCGCCGCGCTGAATGGCATCTTCCAATCGCTTGGCAATTTTCTTTTGCTTGTCTCGCGAGTGAATTTTTAGCCCAACGATATCTTTGACATAGAAAACATCCACTGCCTGTACCCCATATGTGGCAATTACCGCGCTATCGATTTGGATGTTGGAATCTGTGAGTGTGCGTGTCAGATCGTATAGCAGACTGGGGCGGTCACGGGTGTCGACCTCGATAATAGTGTAATATTCGGACCCCTGATTATCGAATACAATCTCGGTAGGAACCTGAAAATCGCGCTCGCGCTTTTTCAGCTTGTTGCGGTCCTTTAAGAGGGTGCTGGCGATTACATCACCATGCAGGATCTTTTCGATGGTTTCTCGCAAGCGTTTGAATTTTTGGGTCGAAAATTGGTGCCCTTTGTCGTCTTGGATCCAAAACAGCAACGTGGCAAACCCATCAGACGAGGTATAGCTGCGTGCATCCACAACATTGGCATTGGCGAGTGCGAGTGCACCTGCAATACGCGAAACGATCCCGGGGTGATCTTGCATGGCGAACATGGCGCGGGTGGCATCGCGATCGGGGTCTTGCTCAAATTTGGTGATCAAGCGGTTGTTGGTATTTTCGCGCAACATTTCCGCAAATCCCACATGGGCAGTGGTGTCCAGCCCTTGCCAATAATGATCATAGTGACGGGCCAATTCGGTGTCGATCGCGCCCTTGTCCCAATCGGGCAGCGCCGTCGCCAATGCCTTATGGGCATCATGCACTGGGTTATGCTTACCTTGGGTATCTAGGCCGCCCTTGATGATATCGCGTGTTGCCAGATACAGCTCGCGGATCAGCTGGGCGCGCCAATTGTTCAATGTGCCCGGCCCAACCCCCATGATATCACAGGCGGTCAGCACGGTTAGCAATTTCAGCCGTGAGGTTGATTTCACAACGGCGGCGAAATTGGATACGGTGCGCGGGTCGGACAGGTCTCGTTTTTGGGCGAAATCTGACATGATCAGATGGCTTTCCACCAGCCAGACCACGATTTCGGTTTCTGCCTCATTCATGCCCAATGCGGGGCAGATCTCGCCCGCCAGCCGCGCGCCAGCAATCGAATGATCCTCAGGCAGCCCTTTGCCGATATCATGCAACAGCAAGGCCACATAGAGCACGCGGCGATTCACGCCTTGGTCTAGTATTTTCGATACAATCGGTAGCTCTTCTTCCAGCTCGCCTTCTTCGATACGTGCGAGTACTGAAATGCACTGAATTGTGTGTTCGTCCACCGTGTAATGATGGTAGATATTGAACTGCATCAGCGCGATGATACGCTTGAATTCAGGGATAAAGGCACCCAATACGCCCAACTCGTTCATTCGGCGCAGCGCGCGTTCCGGGTTGCCATAATCCAGCATCAAGGACATGAAAATACGCCGCGCCTCTGGGCTGGCACGTACGGTATCATCGATCAAATCCAAATTCGCGGTGATCACGCGCATGGCGTCTTGGTGGATCAAATAGCCTGTGCGCAGACCGGCCTCGAATAGGCGCAAGATATTCACAGGATCGTCTAGGTAGGTGTCTGGGTTAGCCAGATTAATTCGGCCTTGTTCCAGCGCGTAGTCCGCAGACAGGCCATCGTTGCCTGCATTGCGGCGCCAAACCATGTTGCGCAGCCGGTTACCCAGCGATGGTGTTTCTTTTAGGTGTTGTGCCTCTAGGGCGGTTATAAAGACGCGGGTCAACTCGCCCACATGGGTGGCGTGGCGAAAATAATCTTGCATGAAATGCTCGACTGCGCGCATGCCTTCGTCTGATTTATACCCCAGACGTTGGGCCACATCCACCTGTTGGTCAAATGTCAGCTGTTCTGTGGCGCGCCCGGCAGCCAGATGCAGGTGGCAACGTGTCGTCCATAGGAATTCATGGGCCTGCTCAAAGGCATCATATTCATCCTGTGTGAAATAGCCCTGTGCGATCATTTCAGAGTGCGTCTTAGCGCCGGCCACGTATTTGGTGATCCAGAACAGAGATTGCAAATCGCGCAACCCGCCTTTGCCTTCTTTGACATTGGGTTCCACCACATAGCGTTGGCCGCCTTGTCGGGCATGGCGCGCGGCGCGCTCTTCTAGTTTTTCGTCCACATAGTCGCTGGCTTTGGCCTTGAACAGATCATGCCACATGCGTTTTTGCAGGCTATCGTACAGGGGCTCGTTCCCGCACAGATAGCGACATTCCATTAGGGCGGTTTTGATCGTTTGATCGGCCTTGCCTAAGCGCACGCAGTCAATCTCGGATCGGGTGGAATGGCCGATCTTTAACTTCATATCCCACAGGATATATAGCATGCTTTCGATCGTGCTCTCGGCCCATGGGCTTATCTTGTTGGGGGTTAGGAACAGCAGATCTACATCCGAGAAAGGCGCCATTTCCCCGCGCCCATACCCGCCGACACAGACGATGCTAAGGGTTTCATTTTTGGTGGGCGTTGGGTTGGGGTGCAGATAGGTTGCCACCACATCATAGGCAGCGGCGACCAGACAATCGGTCAGATAGGAATAGGAATGGATGGCGCGGCGTGCATCATAGGGATCTTCTGTAAGTTTTTGTTCAATAAACGCGCGCCCATTGGTATTGGCTTGGCTTAGAATTTTTGCCACCTGCGCTTTGACGGCGGATTTACCTTCTTGGTCGAACACAGATCGCACATTGGCATAAAACTCCTGTGCATCGAAAAGCAATTCGGGCGCACCAATGAGCGCGCCCGTTTCAAACAAAACCTGTGATTGATCCATTAAATCATAACCCTGAACCGCCAAAAGAAGTTGGCGCATTCGAGATAACCTTGAATGAGCCTATTCCTGCTTCTGCCACAGAAAGGGCACGTTGTGTAGAGCCATCTTTGATCAAGCGAAAGGCCCCTGACGCGCCAAAGAACCCTTTGGTGCGGGTCAGCTGGCTACGCTGTACAGCGCCTGGGTTTTTCTCGGTCAATAGTTCTGCTACTGCCGAAACACCATCATATGCAATCCCTGCCAGCGGATGGGCGGTGGTGCCATATGTTTGGCTAAAGCGGCTGTTAAAGGCAGTGATGGCCGCGCGATCTGGTATGGTGAACCAGCCGCCGCGCAACCCTGGCGCAGATAGGGTGGTCGAGGGAATATCCCAGCGTGCTAGCCCCAGAACCTTGACAGATTGTTCCAGATCATCAGTGCTTGTGGGCATCATCGAACTGATAATTGGTAACCCAGAGGCACTATCGGCGGTTAGGACAACCGCAGTAGCGCCAGAACCCGAAATTTTAGACATAATGCCGGGCATCGAGCTGGAAATACCCTCCGGAGAAAATGGATAGCTGTGGGCACCTGCAAAGCGCGCACCAGAACGGGACACCGCAGAGCGCACCGCAGAGCTGGCCAGTTGCCCCGCGGCATTTTGGGGGGCAATGACGGCAATGGATTTAAAGCCCTGTGCCGAGGCATGGCTGACAATGCGATTGGCGGTGTTTTGGAATGTGTTGCCCATCACGAAAACATTGCCGCCGGCCACGTCTGTGTTGTTGGAAAAGCTGAGAACGTTGATGCCCTTGGTGGCGGCAACTTGGCCAACGGCGTTTGCTGCCTCGGCAAACAATGGACCGATGATCACCTTGGATCCATCACTTAGTGCGGCGCGAGCGGCCGATGCGGCCTGTTGGGCATTACCGCCTGTGCTATAAACCTTTAGGCGGATTTTGGCTTCTGGGTGGTCCTTTAGCGCCATTTCCGCCGCTTTGGTTAGATTGTCGGCCAATGAATCGTGGTTGGCATTGCCTGACCCGCTTGGAACTAACAGGGCGACCTTTACGGTGGCTTTGGGGTTAACCCTTGGGCCGTCACCGTTCGAAGAGGTGGTGGTGCCCGTGCTTGGTACACATGCGGATAACCCGCCGGCGAACAGAAGCGCGACTGTGCTGCGGCGCGCAAAATCTAGTGGTTTTTTCCCAAACATTTAAATCTCTCCCAAAGAATGCGTATTGAACAATACCTGTGCCAAAAGTTAAGGTACACAGACCCGTAATTCAACGGGTCTGTGAGAATAAGGCAGAATTCTTCTTATGGGTGATAAAAAACTACCAGCAGGATTGTATATTGTGGCGACCCCAATTGGGACGGCGGATGATATTACGCTACGTGCGCTTCACATTTTGGCACAGGCGGATGTGTTGGCGGCGGAGGATACCCGCAACCTGCGCCGATTGATGGATATCCATGGAATTGCGCTGCAGGGGCGGCGTATTGTGCCTTATCACGATCACAATGGGGATGCTCAGCGACCCAAGCTACTGGCGGCCCTAGAGCAGGGAAAAACCGTAGCCTATGCATCGGATGCGGGTACGCCTTTGATTGCAGATCCCGGATTTGGTTTAGCGCTTGGCGCGCGCGAAGCGGGGTATAAAATCCAAGCGGCGCCAGGGGCCAGCGCTGTGCTAACCGCCCTGTGTATGGCGGGGCAACCGACGGATCGGTTCTTCTTTGGGGGGTTTTTGCCAAATAAAACTGGCCACAGAAAGGCGATGCTGGAAAAAATCGCGCCGTTAGATTCTACATTGGTTTACTACGAATCTCCAAAACGCGTGCGTGCGTGCCTGTCTGACATGATCACGGTATTCGGGGCTGAGCGTTCTGTTTCTCTTTGTCGCGAACTTACGAAAAAATTCGAGGAAGTGATAAGGGGATCTCTGGTAGAGGTTGAAGAGATTGTCGCAGGCCGAGAGAGTATCAAAGGTGAGGTGGTCTTGGTGCTTGGACCACCTCTGGAAAAGGTGGTGAAGGAAGAAGATATTCATGAATTCTTAATTGAGCTGCTGCAAACATCTCGCGTAAAGGATGCGGCGGCTGCGGCCAGTACGCATTTTAATATTCCGCGCAAACAAGCCTATGAAATAGCGCTGCTGATAAAGGATCAGAAATGACAGGTGCCACTGGGTATTATACAGGTTTGGCCGCGGAGCAATCCGTTGCACAAAAATACCGCGCCTCTGGTTTCTCGGTGGTATCCGAGCGGTTTAAAACCAGATGCGGCGAGATCGATTTAATCGCAGAGCACAACGATCACTATTATTTTGTCGAGGTTAAAAGCAGTAAGACCTTTGAGCGCGCGGTGGAACGGATAACGCCGCGCCAGATCGCACGGATCCGCGCCGCTGCCTTGGAGTTTTTGGTATCGATCAAGCGCCCTCTTGAGACCAACATGCGCTTTGATGCCGCGCTGGTTGATGGCCTTGGTCACATTAAGGTTATCCCAAACGCATTTTAGGCCCAGCCCTTGCATCGCCTTTGGGCATGGGTCATGTATCAGGGAACAATCTGATGGAGTGACCCCAAATGAACCTTTCTGTTGCGATCCAGATGGATCCTATTGAGCCAATCGATATTGCCGCTGACAGCACATTTCGCATTATGGAGGAAGCCCAAGCCCGTGGGCACAGCCTGTTTTACTATACCCCAGATAAAATTGCATTTGAGAATGGTATTGTGAGTGCAACCGGATGGCCGATTGAGGTACGCCGTGAACGGGGTAATCATTTTACCAAGGGCGCGTTGACCAAGGTAAACTTGTCTGATTTTGATGTCGTGTGGTTACGCCAAGATCCGCCATTTGACATGGGCTACATTACTACAACGCATATCTTGGATATGGTACATCCGGACACACTGGTGGTAAATGATCCGCGCTGGGTCAGAAATTATCCTGAGAAGCTGTTGGTTTTGCAATTCCCGGATTTAACACCGCCCACGACAATTGCTCGGGATTTAGATGTTCTAAAGGCCTTCAAGGAAGAGCACGGGGATATCATTCTTAAGCCCCTTTATGGCAACGGTGGGGCGGGTGTGTTCCGCCTTGGGCCAGATGATCGCAATTTGAATTCGTTGCACGAGTTGTTTGTAGGGATTAACAACGAGCCACTTATTGCGCAAAAGTTTCTCCCTGATGTATCCAATGGTGATAAACGGGTGATTTTGGTGGATGGGAAGCCTGTTGGGGCAATTAATCGTGTACCCGCCAAAGGCGAAACCCGCTCTAACATGCATGTTGGGGGGCGCCCAGAGCCTGTAGAGCTGACTGCCCGTGACCTAGAGATTTGTGCAGCCATTGGGCCACTGTTGCGCGAGAAGGGGCAGGTGTTTGTTGGGATTGATGTGATCGGTGGCAACCTGACGGAAATCAACCTGACCTCGCCCACCGGCATTCAAGAACTGGAACGCTTTGACAATATCAATGTGACGGAAATGATTTGGCAGGCCATCGAGGCCAAGCGCCCTTGATGTCAATTCGCTTGGCGCTATTTTCTGGTGTTTCGCGGGTGTTTTTCAAGGCCGCTCTGAAGCATATCCGCAATGAGACGGTTTTGCGCCGCTATCTTGATCTGGTGACCAAGTGCAATGCGCGCAATCCCAAGGGCGTGCAGTATCATGCAGACAGGCTTACGCATATGGGCCGTACAGTGCACGTGGAATGGGCTAAGCCGGCCAATGATACGACGCGTGTCTTGCTCTATATTCACGGCGGTGGGTTCATCTTTGGCAGTGCGCGCACCCATCGCCATCTGGCCGCAGATATAGCGCAAAAAATCGGTGCACAGGCGGTTTTACCCAATTATGGATTGGCTCCAGAGAATCCATTTCCCACCGCGATCGAGGATGTCACGACCTGTTATCTGGCCCTGCTAAATCAAGGGGTGTCACCCAATGATATTGTGCTTGGTGGTGATAGCGCTGGCGGGAATTTAGCTCTTTTGTTGCTGTCGCGCCTAGCGGAAATCGGCACACAGATGCCAGCTTGTGCATTCACCTTTGGCGCGGTGACTGATCTATCAAAATCATCTAGAACGATGATGGAAAATCAGAAATCCGATTGCGTTCTGGCGCTATCCCGATTTGACGATATGAAGGCGATGTATGCGCCGGATGTTGCGGCGGATTCGGCGAAAATTTCGCCTCTGTTTGCGGATTTTGCTGGTGCACCACCAATTTTAATGCAGGCCTCGCGCGGCGAAATTCTGCTTGGGGACAGCCAGTTGATGTCTGATGCGCTACGCGCGCAAGGGTGCGATGTTGAGTTGCAGATTTTTGAGAACAACTTCCATGTGTTTCAAATTCTGCGCGGCATAGTCCCCGAGGCAGATCAGGCCGTGGCAGATGTGGCCAGTTTTTGCTGCAAACACCTAGGAGGCTAGGCGATAGCTTAGCGCCTCTGCCACATGCGGCTGGCCAACATCGCATGCACCCTCTAGATCCGCAATTGTTCGTGCCACTCGCAGAACGCGGTGATAGCCCCGCGCACTAAGCCCAAAGCGATCCGCCGCCGCGCTTAACAGCGCCATGCCCTCGCGATCTGGTGTGGCAATTTCATCCAACAATTTGCCCTCGGCCTCGGAATTCAGACGGACATTTGGTACGGCAGTGAATCGCGCGGCTTGGTGTGCCCATGCGGATTTCACGCGCGCGGCGATTGCCGTGCTGGTTTCACCGGCGGGCGCATCTATCAGGTCAGATAAAAATACCGGCGGCACATCAACGCGTAAATCAAACCGATCAATCATCGGGCCGGATATACGCCCCAAATAATCCTCGCCGCAAATTGGTGCGCGCGAGCAGGCACGCCCCGCATCCGTCAGGTGGCCGCATTTGCACGGATTGGCCGCCGCAATCAGCATAAAGGCACAGGGATAAGAGACATGCGCATTAGCCCGCGATACATTGACCTGTCGGGTTTCGATAGGTTGGCGTAGGGTTTCAAGGACGCTGCGCGCATATTCGGGGAACTCGTCCATAAACAAAACGCCATTGTGAGCCAACGAAATTTCCCCCGGCTTAGCGCCGCGCCCGCCCCCAACAATTGCCGCCATCGAGGCCGTGTGATGGGGCGCGCGGTAGGGGCGTGTTTTGGAAATGCCGCCCTCGGATAGCATGCCCGCCAAGGAATGGATCATCGATGTTTCTAAGGCCTCACTTGGGTCTAAGTCGGGCATCAGGCTGGGCATGCGGGCGGCCATCATGGATTTCCCCGATCCTGGTGCACCGACCATAAATAGGTGATGGCGCCCAGCGGCGGCGATTTCCATTGCGCGTTTGGCGCGCTCTTGGCCCTTTACGTCTTGAAGGTTTCGATGTTCGGGCGGGGCGGATACTTCGCCGGGTTGTGCGGCGGGTAGGGGCGCGCGACCGTTGAAATGATTCATTACCTCCAGCAGGGTTCTGGGGGCGGTCACCTGTACGGCACCAACCCATGCGGCCTCGGGGCCACAGGCAAAGGGGCAAATCAGGTCAAAATCCGCCTCGGCGGCGGCCATGGCCGCAGGTAGTGCGCCAACAATCGGGGATAATCTACCATCTAACGACAGCTCTCCCAAGGCAATCTGGCGGGCAATTGCCTCTGCGGGGACAACCTCCATAGCGGCCAACAGCGCCAGTGCAATGGGCAGATCAAAGTGCGAACCGATCTTAGGCAGATCCGCAGGAGACAAATTAACGGTGATTTTCTTGCTGGGCATGGCCAGACCCATGGCGCAAATTGCGGATCGAACCCTCTCGCGGGCCTCTGAAACGGCCTTATCTGGTAGGCCAACGATTTGAAAGCCGGGCATGCCGGGGGACAGGGCGCATTGCACCTCGATTAGGCGGCCCTCTAACCCCTGAAAGGCAACTGTGTAGGCCCGTGTGATTATATTCCCTCGCGTTAACTTTGGTTAACAGCTAGGAGCAGTATGGTTTATTTTTGGTTAAGTTTGCGCAGGAATTCAGAAAAACTAAATTACTTGGCTCCGCACATCTCTTCTCGGACGCTGAAAATGCCGCGGGTTACCCCGCGACATCTATCACTAGCCTTTATATATTGCCATGAATTGATCCCAAGCCGCGGGATCCGCTACTGTCTTATCGCGGCAAAACGCATTGCATGTGCCAAAAACGCGGCCCTCGATCTTGAAGAAATGTGTGACCGGATCGCCGGAATAGGGGCAGTGGGTGTTTTCGACATCTGAACCGTCGTCAACTGCCTGCGCGCTTAGGGGCGCTGGGCCTGTCCACTCGCCTTCGGGCAGGTCAATGTCATAGCCGGGTTGGACATAGTTTTCCGCCAGCCCCATTGCGCGCCAGCGGCGGAAATTTGGCTCGTTTAGATGTGCATCGATATAGGCTGAGCCGATCTCATCTGTTGGCAAATCATAGGTGGCAAAGCGGGTGGCGGCGGGGGCATAGAACACATCGGCAATCGAGTATTTTCCAAACAACCATGGACCGTCAGCCCCAAATTCGGAGCGCGCGCTGGCCCATAGATCGGTGATGCGGGCGCAATTGGCCAGCACCGCGTCACTGGGGGCAAAGCTCGGATAGTGACGGCGCAGGTTCATGGTGCAATCTGTGCGCAAGTCGGCGAAGCCTGAGTGCATCTCTGCAGACATGGCGCGTGCCATTGCTCGTGCGCGTGGATTGCTGGGCCACAGACCAGCATCTGGGTGGCGCTGCGCCAATTCTTCGGCAATGGCCAGCGTATCCCAGACCACCGTGCCATCAAGGCGCGCGGCGGGAACCAGACGAGAGGGCTGAAAATCCATCAGCAGAGTTTTGAATTCATCGGAATACATACGCGCCGCCCGGACATTCACGGGCAGATCGAATGCGGCAAACAGTAACCAGCCCCGAAGGGACCAACTGGAATAGGTTCTGTCGCCAATAGCAAGTTCATAAGTCATGAGCGTAGATTTGCGCGAAAACGGAATTTTTCGCAATCAGCAACTTGTGCGGATGCCCATCACAAAACGTGATTTACCCCATGAACACGCCAATCGTCTTGGCCCAGATGTTCTAGCCGTGTCACGGACAGGTTGTCGATTTTGAATCCCAGCGCTGATTTAGCCGGGATGTTGGTGGCGCGCTGTATCTGGGTCAGGATCGCCCCGAAATGGGCTACGGCCACGATATTGCGTCCCTGATGTGCGGCGGTAATACGGGCCACCGCGCGGGCAATACGCGCCGCCGCTTCATTCCAGCTCTCACCATTGGGGGGGGCGATATCGCCGGGATCTTCCCAATAAGCGCGCGAGATTTCGGGGTCTTGGGCCGCCACCTCGCCAAAGCCTTTCAATTCCCAATCTCCAAAGTGTAATTCGCGCAGATCAGATGTATGGGGCAGACGTTCACGCGTTCCAGATAGGCGGTCCGCGGTGGCGACACAGCGGATCAAATCCGACGACACCACAAGCGCATCATCAGGCAGATGCGCATCAAGACGCGCAATCGCATCGCTATCCGATAGATCGGCCGCAATATCAGACCATCCCACAAGGCCCGCGTGATGCGTTGGCCCATGGCGTACCCACCACCAATTGGTCATGGCATACCCTTAGGCAACGTGCCCTTTAGAACCATTGGCAGGCCAGCGGCTACAAAGATCACCAAATCTGCGCGCGCGGCCATCTGTTGGTTTATGCGCCCCTGCAGGGTGCGAAACCGCCGCGCCAGTGCATTATCGGGCACCACCCCAAGGCCCGTTTCGTTAGAGACACAGACTACGGGGGCGTGATGGGCATCAAGGGATGCGATGGCCGCATCAGCATCTGGCGTGGTCTGCGCCATTAGGTGATTGCTGATCCACATGGTCAGGCAATCTACCAAAGTAATGCCTGCGCCTAGCTGGGTGGCGAAATCCAGCGGGCATTCCCGTGTGTGCCATCCATCGCCGCGTGTGATTTGGTGGTGTTTGATTTTAGCGGCCATTTCATCATCAAAGGATTGCGCCGTCGCTATATAGGTTTTTTGCAAACCTGCCGCAATGCACAGGGCCTCGGCATAGGCTGATTTGCCTGAATTGGCACCGCCAAGCACCAGCGTAAGTTTTGGAAAGTCTGATGACATGGGGCATCCTTTGGTTTGGGCTATTCTTAGCGCTGTTCTGGCGTGATGCGAAGCCTTTTGTCTGCTTGCACAGTTGCCAGCTGGGGTTTAGATATATTCTAAACGAGGGATTTGTGATGAAACTGGCGGGCCGGCGTATTTTATTGATCATTGGCGGGGGGATTGCCGCCTATAAATCACTGGAACTGATCCGCGATTTCCAGCGTGCAGGCGCATCTGTAACGCCCGTGCTTACCAAATCTGCGCAGGAGTTTGTAACGCCGCTGTCCGCATCTGCGCTGGCGGGCAACAAGGTTTATACCGATCTGTTTAATCTGACGGACGAGGCCGAGATGGGGCATATCGAATTATCCCGATCGGCGGATTTGGTGGTAGTGGCGCCGGCGACGGGCGATTTGATGGCAAAGATGGCACAGGGCATTGCGGGGGATTTGGCCACCACATTGCTCTTGGCCACTGATACGCCGGTGTTGATTGCACCAGCGATGAACGTGCGCATGTGGGAGCACCCCGCAACCCAGCGAAATTTGGAAATTCTGCGCCAAGACGGTGTATATATTTGTGGCCCAGAAGAGGGCGATATGGCCTGTGGTGAATTCGGATTTGGGCGCATGTCAGAGCCCGTGGGCATTGTGGAAGCGGCGACGAATGTTTTGCAAAATGGGCCTTTGGCGGGGCGCCATATTTTGATTACCTCTGGCCCCACCCACGAACCCATTGATCCCGTGCGCTATATCGCGAACAGATCATCCGGATCACAGGGAACGGCGATTGCCAATGCCTTGGTAGCGCTGGGCGCGCAGGTTACCTTTGTGACCGGCCCCGCCCGCGCGGCCCTGCCAGAGGGATGCAGGGTTATCGCCGTGGAAACTGCTCGCGAAATGCGCCAAGCGGTGGAGGATACCCTGCCAGTTGATGCAGCAATATTTGCCGCAGCAGTGGCTGATTGGCATGTGCGTAACGCCGGAAACAGCAAGATCAAGAAAACCGCCAAGGGCGATATCCCCACCTTTGATCTGGTGGAAAACCCCGATATCTTGGCGCAGGTTTCACAGCGGGTTACGGGGCGCCCAGACTTGGTGATTGGGTTCGCCGCCGAAACCAATGATGTGATCGCAAATGCCACAAAAAAGCGCACCCGCAAGGGCTGTGATTGGATTCTTGCCAATGACGTATCCCCCGAAACAGGCATAATGGGTGGCGCCGAAAATGACGTAACGCTGATCACCTCTTCGGGTGTCACAGATTGGCCGCGCGCCAGTAAACAGGCGGTGGCTCAGCGGCTGGCAAGGGAAATTGCCAAGAGCCTAACAGGCGTGCACAATGATTAATGTAATGTATGACGCGGGCGCTGATCCTGCGATTGCTCTGCCTACCTACGAAAGCGCGGGCGCAGCGGGCATGGATGTGCGGGCCAATTTTGGGCCTGATCAGCGGGCAGAAGGTGTTGTGTTAGGTGTTGGTCAACGACTGTTGATTCCCTCGGGTCTACGACTGGAAATCCCGACCGGCTTTGAAATACAGGTACGACCACGCTCTGGATTGGCCTATAAGCATGGTGTTACAATCCTGAATGCACCAGGAACAATTGACAGTGATTATCGCGGCCCACTGGGGATTTTGTTGATCAATCATGGCGCTGATCCATTTCCCATCGGCCACGGTGATCGCATTGCACAGCTGGTGGTTGCCACCGTATCGCAGATGCCCGTAAATCAGGTAAATACCCTTTCTGATACGGCGCGCGGCTCTGGTGGATTTGGGTCTACGGGGCGCGAGTGATGCAGGGGTTTATGGATCACATGCAGGGGGTGGTGTCCTCCGAGGCGATGGTTCTGTGGGTTCTATTTTTGCTGGTCATTGCCTATGTGCGTTTTATTCGCCGCAAAACCCGTGCCATTCGGGAAAATCAACAAGTGATAACGGAGCCAAGCGATCACATGGGGGACACGGAAATTGACCGGTATTCGCGCCATATAATATTGCGCGAAATTGGGGGCCAAGGGCAGGCCCGCTTGCGCCGGGCTCGGGTTTTGGTGATCGGGGCTGGTGGGCTGGGCAGCCCTGTTCTATCCTATTTGGCCGCGGCGGGTGTGGGCACCATTGGTGTGGTTGATGATGATGTGGTTAGCAATTCAAACTTACAGCGCCAAGTTCTGTTTGATGAGGATCAGCTGAATATGCCCAAGGTTTTCGCCGCCCAAAAAAAACTGAGCGCATTAAATCCCTTTGTTGATGTCTTGCCTTATAATAGGCGCATCTCTGGCGAGAACGCCGCGCAAATGATTGCTGATTTCGATCTGGTTTTGGATGGGTGCGATAATTTTGAAACGCGTGCCTTGGTGAATGCCCAATGTGTGGCCGCAGGCGTGCCACTGATCTCGGGGGCGATTACGCAATGGGAAGGTCAGGTCAGCCTGTTTGAAGGAGATGGGGATAATCCCTGTTATGCATGTATTTTTCCCACAGCCCCCGCAGATGGCTTGGCGCCTAGCTGTGCCGAAGCGGGGGTTATGGGGGCCTTGCCCGGGATTATTGGATCGATCATGGCCACCGAGGCGATTAAACAGATTACAGGTGCGGGGAAACTGATGCGTGGCGAGATGCTGATATTTGATGCGCTTTACGCAGAAACACGCAAAGTGAAGCTACACCGCAACCCCGAATGCCCTGTATGTGGTGCGGGTAACTAGTACCGCGTTCTTGGGGCTGGATTTATCGCCCCATTTCTGGCAATTTGCCCCAAAGGGTCACAGAAACCCAAGGGCAAAATCATGTTGAAAACACTTACGATCGTAACCTTTATTTGGGCGCTAAGTTTGGGCGGCCCTGCAATCGCACAGGAAAATTCCACCGATAAACCTGCAGAAACGCCGATCAAACAGGCGCGTGGCCCTGTGACCAATCTGGCCATTCCGCGGTTCGTCTCTATGAAAGCATCGGAGGGGTTTGCGCGGCGCGGGCCGTCTAAATCCCATCGCATTGATTGGGTGTTTAAGCACAAGAACACGCCGCTGATGGTGACTGGCGAGTATCAGCACTGGCGCCGTGTACAGGATGTGGATGGCCAGGGTGGCTGGATGCATTTTCGCCTGCTGTCTGGGGTGCGCATGGTGTTGTTCCAAGCCGAGAAAACCAAATTGCGCCGCCGCGCTTATGAGGCGGCGGATATTTTGGCCGAGGTCGAGCAAGGGGTGATCGCCAAGCTGGACGCCTGTGATGTGGAATGGTGCAAAGTGAGTATTGGCCGCACCAAAGGCTGGGTACGCAAGGGTGCGATTTGGGGCGTGGGCAAGGACGAGCTGCGCAACTAAGCCAGCCCGCGCCCCGCCAACAGCGCGTCAACCTTGGGCAGAGAACCGCGGAAGTTTTTGTACAAAACATCTGCTGGTTGAGAGCCACCTGCGCTGTAGATGTTGCGCTCTAGAGATGCCGCCATATCCGGATCAAATGCGTCGCCGGTTTCTTGAAATGCGGCAAAGGCATCCGCATCCATCACCTCTGACCACATATAGCTGTAATAGCCGGATGAGTAACCATCACCGGAAAATACATGAGCGAAATGTGGTGTTGCATGACGCATGGTAATGGCAGCTGGCATGCCTATTCGATCCAGAACCTCGGCCTGTTTTTGCAGAGGATCTGCGGGGGGTGTTTCGGTATGAAATGCCAAATCCACCAAGGCACTGGCGCAATATTCTACCGTTGCAAAGCCTTGATCGAAATTCTCGGCCGCCAACAGACGCGACAATAATTCAGCGGGGATAGGTTGATCTGTTTCGGCGTGGCGGGCAAATTTCTCTAAAACCTCGGGAACAGACAGCCAGTGTTCGTATAACTGGCTGGGCAATTCTACGAAATCGCGCGCCACAGAGGTGCCCGAAATATAGCCATAGGTTACATCCGACAGCATGGAATGCAGGGCGTGCCCAAACTCATGAAACAGTGTCCGTGCATCATCAAATGTTAAAAGGCTGGGCTGACCAGAGGGGGCCTTGGCAAAATTACAAACATTAACCGTGATGGGGCGCTGTTCTCCACCCAACGCTGATTGCCCGCGAAAGCGCGAACACCATGCGCCGGATCGTTTGGAGGCGCGGGCGAAATAATCCCCGATAAAAACGGCCATGTGGCGGCCATTGCGGGTGACCTCCCATGCGCGGGCATCTTTGTGGTACAGGGGCATATCAAGTTCGCGGAATTCCAGCCCAAACAGGCGAGTTGCGCAATCAAACTGTGCGGCAATCATTTGATCCAGCTGAAAATAGGGTTTCAGCTCTGCCTCATCCAGATCATGTTCGGCACTGCGCCGTTTCTCGGCATAATAGCGCCAATCCCACGGGGCTAAATCCCCCTCAATGCCGTCCTGCGCCATCATCTCCGTCAGCACCGCCGCATCCGCATCCGCCGCGGCCTTGGCAGGGTGCCAAACGGCCATCAGCAGATCGCGCACACGATCAGGTGTGCCGGCCATTTCTGGCTGTAGTTTGAAATCTGCGAAAGTTTCAAAGCCCAGCAACTGGGCGCGCTCGTGGCGCAGGGCCAATGTTTCGCTGACATGGGCACGATTATCTGTATCGCCGCCGTTTTCCCCGCGCATTCCCCATGCGGTAAAGGCGCGTTGGCGTAAATCTCGCCGCGGAGAGAATTGCAAAAACGGCACGATCAAACTGCGTGATAGGGTGATTACATAGCCCTCGATTTGGCGCTCTTTTGCGGCCTCGGCAGCGGCATCACATAGAAAGTCTGGGCATCCATCCAGATCGGATTTTGCCAGCTGCATGAACCAATCCCGCTCGTCCGCCAGCAGGTTCTGGGTAAAGGCGGTGCCCAGTTCCGCAAGGCGTTGCATGATAGCTTTGAGCCGTGCACGATCCGCGCCGCGCAGTTTGGCACCCGCGCGCACAAAATCTTGGTAATACAATTCCAGCACGCGGGTTTGTTCGGCGCTAAGGTCCAGTGTGGCGCGGGCATTATACAGGGTTTCTATGCGGGCAAAGAGGGCCTCGTTCATGGTAATTTCGGAATTCAACGCGGCCCATTTGGGCGATAGATCCCGCTGCAGGTCTTCGAGTGTGGGGTTGGTATCTGCGCCAGAAATATTAGAAAAGACACCCGCCACGCGGTCCATTAATGAATTTGGGTCTTCTAGCGCGTCGATGGTATTTTCATAGGTCGGGGCATCGCTGTTTTGGGCGATTGCGGCAATATGTGCACGGGTTTCGGCAAAGGCTTGCTCGAATGCGGGGGCAAAATGCGCATCCTTAATCAGATCAAAGGGGGGCATTTCAAAGGGGGTATTCCAATCGGACAATAATGGATTAGCGGTGGTCATCGAAATCTCCTGTTTGTTGCCCCATTGTTAGGGCGCATTGTGCGGATGTGCCAGAGCCAAGCGGTAAACTTGTCGTTTTTTGAAAGAAAGGGTCGGCCCCCCTAGCGCGCATCAAGTGATTTCTGCAATTCTGGTGGGGACAGAATGCGGAGATTCGACAATGGCAACCCAGATTAAAACCCATGTAAAAGCTTTGGTTGTAGGGGGCGGTGCCGTTGGCGCGGGCATTGCCTATCATTTGGCGAAATATGGCTGGAAAGATGTGATGTTGGTCGAGCGCGACGAGCTGACGTCTGGCTCCACATGGCATGCGGCGGGGTTGTTGCCGTTGTTTAACATGGGTTATGCCACCACGCATTTGCATGATTATTCGGTAGAGTTTTACAAATCCCTTGAGGCAGAAACCGGATTGAACGCCGGCTTTTCTGTGGTGGGTAATTTGCGCATGGCCCAGACCAAGGACCGCATGGATGAATATATGCTCTATGGCTCTACGGCTGAAACCGTAGGCATTGAATATCACCGCCTATCGCCAGCCCAGATCAAGGAGCGCTGGCCATTGATCAATACCACCGATTTGGAAGGTGCGATTTATCATCCAGGAGATGGGTATATAAATCCTGCCGATGTTACCATGGCCATGGCCAAAGGTGCGCGCCAACGCGGCGTAATCATCGAGCGTAAATGGCAGGTGGATGGTTATGAATGGATGGGCCACGAGTGGAAGGTAACCCTGACCAAAATGGTCGAGCGGGGCGGCAATTTGGTAGCCTCGGATGAACAGGTAGAGGTGTTCGCCGAGCATGTGGTAACAGCCACTGGCAATCATGCACAACGTACCGCAAATCTGCTGGGCATAAAAATCCCAGCAATCCCTGTGGAACACCAGTTTATTGTCACGGACGTTGACCCAGCGTTGAAGCAGTGGCGCGCCGATGGCAACCCCGAGCACCCCGTTATTCGCGATGCCGATGCCCAATCCTATATGCGCGAGGAGCGAGGGGGATGGATCTTGGGTGTTTACGAGAAAAATGCCCCAGCACGGTTTGAATATGGTGTGCCCGATAGTTTCCGCGCTGATCTGTTCCCACTGGCGTTGGATCGCATCGAAGAACAGTATATGGCGATGATACACCGCATGCCCTCTAGTGAGCAAAGTGGGCTAAAAGATGATTTCAATGGCCCGATTTGTTACACACCCGACGGTAATCCGCTGGTTGGCCCAGCCCCTGGCCTACGCAATATGTGGCTGGCCGAGGGTTTCAGTTTTGGCATTACCGCTGCTGGTGGTGTGGGTAATTATTTGGCGCAAATGATGGTAGAGGGCGAGGCCGAGATCGATATGGCCAGCCTTGACCCCAAGCGCTATGGCTCTTGGATGACCACCGAATATGCGGCGCGCAAAAACGAGGAGTGCTACGATCATGTCTACATCTTGCATCACCCCGATGAAGAGCGCCCTGCCTGTGCTGGCCTGCGCACATCGCCCGCATATGATCGCCAAAAGGCGGCGGGCGCGCAATTTGGCCGTGTAAATGGCTGGGATCGGCCGAATTATTTCGGCCCCAAGGATGCGGATGAGAATTTTGATCATGATGGGCGCTCTTTTCGCCGTGGCACATGGTGGCCCTATGCGGTAGAAGAAGCGCGCGCGATCCGTAACGGGGTAGGGCTAGTTGATGCCACGGCCTTTACCAAACATGTTGTAAAGGGGCCGGGGGCGACACAGTTCTTAGATTGGTTCACCTGTAATAAATTGCCCAAGATTGGCCGTATCAACCTGACATATGCGCTGACAGATCATGGCACCACACGCACAGAATACACGATTGTGCGCAATGGCGAGAATGATTATTATTTGGTCTCGGCAGGTGCATGGACAGCCTATGATGCCGATTATCTGCGCAAGGCGGCAGCGGATAAGATGGAAGAGTTTGGGTATATAGAAATCCAAGATGTGACCACGCAGTGGGGCGTATTTGCTATTGCGGGCCCAAAATCCCGTGCGGTTCTAAATAAGGTGATCCGCGATGCGGACCCCGCAACAGCCCTCTCCAATAAACGTTTCCCATGGTTGTCTGCCAAACAGATAGAACTGGGCATGTGTCCCGTAAATGCGATCCGTGTGGCCTACACGGGCGAATTGGGCTGGGAATTGCATCACCCGATTGAAATGCAGAATTACCTATATGATTTGTTGATGGAGGCAGGGGCCGATCAAGGAATGAAACTGGTCGGCGCACGGGCGCAAAATTGGCTACGCCAAGAGAAATCCTATCGTGCTTTTGGTACGGAGTTAGGCCGCGATGCAACACCTGTCGAGGCCGATCTGCCGCGCTTTATCGACCTAAGCAAAGAGTTCCATGGCAAGGAGGCGATGGAAAAAACTGGCGTTCGGGCGAAATGCGTAACGGTGCTGATTGATGGGCCGGATGATGCGGATCCTTGGGGGCGCGAGGCGCTTTATGATGGGGATGTAAAGGTGGGGCGCTTGACCTCTGGCGGCTACTCCGTGGCCTTCGAAAAATCTATTGGTATGGGGTATGTAAGCCCTGAGTTATCCACCGTCGGACAGAAGCTATCTGTGAATATCTTGGGTGATCGTTACGCCTGTGAGATTGTAGAAGACAGCCCCTATGACCCGCAGAACAAAACCATCCGCATTGATGGCTAGGCTATACCAAAGGCGCCGCTAGGGCGCCTTTGGAGGTTTCTCATTCGCAGCCAATGCTGATGTACATGCAGCTCTCTTCTGGTTCTTGCTCGGGGTCATTCCCCGATCTGCTGGCCAGCGCGGCCACAGCGCCAATCATCAATACTGGAATAATCCAGTTGGCGGATGATCCGGCCTGGGTTGCTGGCTCGATGATTTCTTCCACTGCTGGATCTGTCAAGGTGCCTCCCACGGCCTGTGTAGCACTCATAACCAATGCCGCTGTTGGTGCGATGTATTTCATTGTCCCCTCCTTCTTCATTGTTAACTAATTATTTATAAATATCAGAAGAGACCTAGTACAACCAAGTTAAATATCGACCATTTCACCCGAATTCTCGGGATAAACACGCGGTTTATGGTACGCAAGTTGTCTCCAGCCGAAATGAATCGCCCATTTTTCACCGCTGTTGACGGAAAGAGCGCCATGAATCCCATGTGGGTGGTGGTCAATTGACCCGATCATTGTATTGGCAAAGATCAATAAGCGGCCCATTTTTGGCATGACCTGCATCTTTAGAGCCGGAAATGTAGTTTGCCCGCCATCGCAATCATTCAGGTAAATCATACTGGAAAACAGGCGCTGACCACCGCGGGTCATTTGCTCTATCCCGCCCTTATTTTTGTGAAATGCATCTGAATGGGGCACGAAGTCCTGTTCGCCTTGGTAGTGCAATAATTTGCAGGGTTCTGCGTTTTCAGGGGGCAGGCGCACAATATCGGCGATGTCGGTGGTGACCTTGGTCAGGATCGGGTCTTCCCATTGCACCATCTGGGTAGACAGGCTTTTGCAGCGTGAATCAATCATATTTGCTGCATCTGGTGTGGTCACGGTGGTGGGCGTCAGATCATCTTTGCCCAGATTAATGATGTGCTGCGCGATATCTTCTGTGATGAAATCGTCAATTATCGCGACCAGCGGGTTGATCGAATAGGTTTTTATGTCCAAAGTATTCCCCCATTTAGTATTCGATATTATTTATACTGACTTTAATGCCCCTCATATTTATTGCAATTTCTTTGATCCTATTTGGGGTGTTTTCCGCTTTTGACATCCGGTTTGATTCGGTTAGGTTGCGCTATACGCTATCAATAAATGTATTGGTTGATTTAATGCTTAAATCTATGTTGAAGAAGATTTCCCGCGCTCTGTCGACCTCGACCCTTCTGTTTATGATAACGGTTTATTTGACACAGGCGGGGTGGCACCGTGCCCTTACCCCCAGCTTCTTTGGTATGCAGGAAATCGCCCCGCGTATTTATACCGACAGCCCGGAACGCAGTGGTCAAATTACCGAGGCGATTAAAAAGGCCGAGTACAACTCGTTGCAATTTTTCACCGAAATTTCTGCGCGCCCGACCTATATCATCTGTCTGAAATCCAACTGTGAGGAAATCTTTGGTAGAATGCCGCTGGGGCTTACGCTGGGGTATCATCGTGTTTTGATTTCGCCCAAGGGCTTTACGCCATCGGTGCTAAATCACGAGCGTATTCATGTTGATTTGCATGCGCTGATGGGGTTTCAGGATCTGTACCGCCAGCGATTCCCAGCATGGTTTGACGAGGGGTTATCCGAATTCCTATCAGGGCGGCACTGTTCCTTTCAACGGCACAACGAGGCCGATTTAGCGCGGGTTTTGCGCGCCGATACCTTTCGTGATTGGAATGCAATGGTGGCGGATCGGGCCTATGGGCGCCATTATGGCGCGGCCTGCGAATTGGTTTCACGCATCGCGCAGGCTACGGGTATTGATGGATTGCGCCGCATTGTTCTAACCGTGCGTGACAAGGATGACTTTATGCGCCAGATGCCCAGCATTGTTAGACGCTAGCCGGTCTTACTGTTGACATAATGTGCGATTACCGCGACAGGTGAAGAACAGGTTTATTATAGAGGTGGCGTTATTAAACTGATTGTACAAATCCCCGCACTGAACGAGGAAGAAACCCTTGCCGAGGCCTTGGCTGATATTCCACGCGAAATCCCCGGGATTTCCAAGGTGGAAATATTGGTGATTGATGATGGTTCCACCGATCGCACGGTAGAGGTGGCCAAGAATGCGGGCGCTGATCATGTGCTGCGTATGAGCAGCCATGTTGGTTTGGCGCGGGCCTTTATGGCGGGGGTTGAAGAATGTATTCGCCAAGGTGCGGATGTTATTGTGAACACAGATGCAGACAACCAGTATTGCGGCGCTGATATCCCCAAACTGGTCACCCCAATTATAGAGCGCCGCGCCCAGATCGTGGTTGGCGCGCGGCCCATCGATACCATCGAAAGCTGGTCACCCCTAAAGAAAGCCCTGCAAAAGCTGGGCAGCTGGGTGGTGCGCCAAGCTAGCGGAACAGATATCCCCGATGCCCCCAGCGGCTTTCGCGCCTATTCACGCGATGCGGCGGCGCGCCTATGCGTGATCAACACCTACACCTATACCCTAGAGACCATTATTCAGGCCGGACGCAAGCAAATCCCAATGATTTCTGTGCCAATTGGGGTGAATGTCGTTACGCGCAAATCGCGGTTGTTTAAGGGCATTGGCGAATATGTCAGCCGTTCTGCCAAAACCATTGTGCGCATTTTCATCATCTACAAGCCATTGCGGTTTTTCCTAGGTCTAACGGCGCTGTTCGCTCTGCCTGGATTGTTTGGTGTTTTGCGGTTCTTGATTTTGTATATGACCGGATCTGGCGATGGGCATATTCAATCCTTGGTCTTATCTGGTGCTTTGTTGGCCATGGCCAGCATCATGGTCACCGCGGGGATCTTGGCTGATTTGATTTCTGCAAATCGCAGCCTGCTAGAGGATGTGCGCGCACGTCAATTGCTGCGCGAGGCACCCCAAAATGAAACAATGGCGAAACCCATTACAGCGCGCAAAAAAGCCGCGGCGACAAAAGCCGCCAAATCCTAACCCAGATGGCAGAACCTGTGGCGCAAACAGATCCAAACCCGCCTATGGTCTATATGACCAAGGGCGCGATGGGGCTGGTGGCGCTGTTTGCTGTTTTGATTTTGGGATTGTGCTTTTGGCATAATATCAATTGGGACGAGTTTCACTTTCTGTCTATCCCATTTGATATGGCGCGCGGACAGGTCGAAAAACCTCTGCAAACCTTTCATGCGCATCTGTTTTCTTGGCTCACTCATTTACCATTTTCTGAAATTGGCATGGTGATTGCGGGGCGTATTGTGGCCTTTGGGTGTTTGATGGGGACGCTCTACTTTATCTATCGCATCGCCAGTATTTTTGCCCCCAAACCCTATGCAATACTGGGGGGGCTAGCCTATGTGACCTCGGGGTTTGTGATCGGCCATGGGGCCAGCTTTCGCGCGGATCCCTTTGCGGCCTTTTTGCTGATGGGGGCGCTATATTTGCTGTTTTGTCACCCCTTGCGGGCGCGGCCTTTGTTGGTGGCGGGATTTGCGGCAGCGCTTTCGGTGATGATCACCATTAAATCCCTGTTGTTTATACCCGCCTTCGTAGGGGCCCTGATTTGGCGGGGCACCAGCCGTGATGCGGTTTTGCGTATTGTGCTGGCTGGTGTGGCCGCTGTTTTCATGCTGTTGGCGATGTTCCTGTGGCATAAATCACAGCTGAATATACCGAGTAACATAAGCGGTGCAGAGGCCACGCAAAAGGTTTTGAAGAACGCATCTGGGCGCACAATATTCGGGGCGGGATTTTTACCTGCAAAACCCTATTTGAAGGTCTGGTTGATCTATAGCATCGTGCCATTGCTAGCAGCGCTGGCGGCACTGCGTGCTGGCACGGGGGCTGGCCGTGAAAAATGGGTGCTGTTAACCCTCTGCCTGCCCTTGGGATCTGTTTTGTTTTACGGGAATGCCTATCCCTATTTCATGCCCTTTATCACACCCCCGATGATGGTGGCGGCCGCGGTGGGGCTACGGCGATTGGATGGCCGCAGATTTGCCCTTGGCGGGGTTACCGGTTTGATGGCGCTTGGCGGGATCACACAGGCGGTGCTCACCAGCCAAGAGACCCAATCCGCACAGCGCCAAACAATCGCGGCGGTGCATCAGCTGTTTACAGAGCCCGTGCCCTATATTGACCGCAACGGGATGATCACCTCGTTTCCCAAGGTTGGTGTCTTCATGTCCAGCTGGGGGATGGAAAATTACCGCAAGGCCGGACAGCCGATTTTTCAAAAAGCCCTAGAACAGGAAACACCGCTGTTTTTGATCGACAACACCCGCTATCTACAGGCCGCCCTAGAAGGAGATGCACGCATTGCCAATTGCTGTGGATTTTTCCCCAAAGATGCACAGACCCTACGCCAAAATTTTCTGCCTTTTTGGGGGGATATCTATGTACTGGGCAAGCGGCTACAGATGGCCAAGGGTCTGCATGAGGTCACAATCTATCACGCTGGGCCTTATATTTTAGACAGCCAAACGCCCGTTTTTATCGATGGTCAACGCATCGAGCAGGGGATGCAGGTCGCGTTATCTGCGGGCATACATCGGGTTGAAACCAGCCACCCGCATCAGATGCGCCTGCGATGGGCAGGCGTTGTGCCCGATGCTTTGCCTCCACCTCCTGAAACGGAGATTTATCATTTGTTCTGGGGGATCAGATAAGCATGAGCGCGCTAAAACAGCTAAAAGCCTTTGCTCAGCGCTATAAATACGCCTTCCTCGGCCTTGGGGGGGTATTGTTTTTTGCGGGCCTGTTCTGGGCGTTGCAGAACCTTGGTTTGGCATGGGGCGACTTGCGCCTGTGGCCGCAGGTGCCGGTGTTTATGGTGCTGGGGTTTTTGGCCAGTCTTGCAGGGGCCTTGGCCTTTCGAATTACGGCGCGGGCAGGGGGGGTAACGCTGGGCGCATCACGGGCGCTGGGCGTGGTGGCCAGCGCGAATTTGGCCGAGATATTGCCCTTGCCCGGTGGGGCATTGGTGCGCGCGGGCGCGTTGAAACATGGCGGTGCCAGCGCCGCTGATAGCGGTATATTGGTAGGCATTGGGGCGGTTCTAACGCTATGTATTGCGGTGTTTGTTGGCGGGCTGGGGCTGGTGGGCGGCGCCTTTCAAGGAGGCTGGATTGTTCTGGGTGGTAGTAGCTTTGGTATTGGAATTTGCGCTGCGCTACTGCGGGCCAGATTTGGTGCATCGGCGCTATGGCAGATGCTGGCGGTGCGGGTTTTGATCGTATCTATCAATCTGTTGCGTCTCTATTGCGCCTTTGCGATTTTGGGGCAGGTTCTGGGGTTCGCGCCACTAGCGACCCTATCGGTAGCCACCACCATTGGTTCGGCCGCCACGATCATTCCCGCGGGGCTTGGGCTAAGCGAGGCTATCGCCGCCACGTTGGCCAGTGCGATCGCGGTATCGGGGGGCGCGGCATTTTTGGCAACTGCGCTGAATCGGCTGTCGGGGTTATTTATGAGCGGGCTGATATTATTAGGGCTGGGGCTATTCAAAACAAAGGGTCAGAGATCATGAGCCAACAGGTTATCATTGCTGGCTGTACCCGATCGGGTACCACCGTTCTGGCGCAGGCGCTGGATCGCCACCGCGATATATTCATCGCCCCAGAAATGCAGTATTTTAATCAGGTCTATGGCCAGCGCCGCTTTTTGTCATTTGTCCCGAAATCACGTCAGGCCAAAATGGTGGCGCGGTTTTTGTCAGATCAGGAATACCCTGCGCGCGGGGTGTTTGCACAGGCCAAAGATCAGATCACCCAAAGCTACGCCTCTGCACCCTCGATCGGTGCTGCATATGGGCAGATACTAAATAGCCTGTCTGATCGGGCGGTCATCGGCGAGAAAACCCCATGGCACAGCCCCTTTGCCTTGGCAATTCTGCGTAAAAACCCAAACATCAAAATGATCGTGATTACCCGCCACCCGATGCCGACAATCCTGTCGGTGATGAACAAACCCGGATTTCGCCGTGTTGCAACACAGCGCCAATGCTTGGCGCGTTGGGTATTGATCAATCGCGCATTGCGCCGCGCGGTACAGGTACTGCCACAGCGGCGGGTGATGAAGATCCGCTATGAGGATCTGGTGCAAGCACCAGAGGCTGTACTCGGAGATATCTGTGCGTTCTTAGGTCTAGATTTTGACCCAGAGGTTTTGAACCCAAGATTTGATGAGGCCAAAGAAGTGGCGCAGGGCTTTGTGCCCGAACGCGCCGAGATCTGGCGCAAATCGGTGCCTGAACAGACCAGCCAAGAGGTCTGTGCATTGGCGGGATCGCTTTGTGATTGGGCAGGGTATTCGGATATCGCGCCCCGCGCAGGGCTTTGGCAAAGGATGCGCCTAGAGGCCGAGGTCTTGTTGCAAAATTGCGCGGTACTGACCATGCGTATGGGGCTTTATCCATTTGGGATATTAACGCGCAAAGGACCTAAACATGACTAAGACCCGCCAACGCATTGCCATGATCGCACCGCTGCCCCCCGTGCGCAGTGGTATTGCACGCCACAGCTTGGCCGTTGCGCGCGCGATGCAAAATAGCGAAGAGGTCCGGGTCTGGAGCTATGCCCGCCAATACCCCAAGGCCCTTTACCCCGGCGAGGCCGAGCGCGCGTGTGATCTAGACGCGCCACAAGATATCGATCAGCGCGAGATCATCGATGGGGTAAACCCGTTAACATGGCGCAAAGCGGCCCGCGAAATCTGTGCGTGGCGCCCAGATTTGGTGGTGTTCCCCACATGGACGTTTTTTCTGGCCCCTGCCTTGGCCAGTATTCTGGCACCCATACGACGCGCCGGTATTCAGACTTGTGGGATTGTTCACAATGCCTTTGATCACGAAGAGGTCTGGTGGAAATCAGCCCTTAGCAAACGAGCGCTGGCGCAGGCAGATTTTTTCATGACCCATGGCGGTGGTCTGGCGGATTTATTGGCCCAGCATTATCCCGGTAAACCGGCAGTGGTGTTTCCGCATCCAATTTTCGATGATTTCCCTGAACCCGATGCGCCGGTTGCCAAAACCCATGCCATAGATGTACTGTTTTTCGGGCTGGTGCGCCCCTATAAGGGCTTGCCGATTGCCCTACGTGCGTTGGCTCAATCGGGGCGCAAGGATATCTCTCTGACCATTGCGGGGGAATTTTGGGATGGTTTAGAGGAAACCAAATCATTGATCCAACAGCTGGGGTTAGCTTCTCAGGTCACACTTGATGCGGGTTATGTTTCGGACAAGGATGCGTCAAACTATTTCGCCCGTACAGATGCGGTGGTTCTACCCTATACCTCGGTTACGGGATCAGGCGTGGTGCCGCTGGCGTATCATTTTGCCAAACCCGTGATCGCCAGCGACCTGGCAGGTCTTCGCGATGTGGTGCACCCTGGTCAGACGGGGTGGTTATTTCCAATGGGTCAGGTGGATGCACTGGCGGAAATTCTTGCAGGCTTGGAAATGAACACACTGAAGGCGCGCGCAGAGGGGGCAAAAACCCTTGCTAAGGCGCTAACATGGGAAAAATTCGTGCAGGAAATGCTGAAAGCGCCGAAATAGAACGATCACCCAGTGATGCGGCAAAATGTTCAAATATAGCGCGCGGCGTTCTGGTTGACAAAGTGGGCAATCACGCAACACTTGTGCAATGCAGCCGAACTTTTGGGAGAGAGACATGACCGGTGATTTCAAATTTGATACCCTGAGCCTACATGCGGGCCACAGCCCCGACAGCCGCCATGGTTCGCGTGCGGTTCCAATTCACCAGACCACCTCTTATGTGTTCCAAGATAGCGAGCATGCCGCCGCGCTGTTTAACCTAGAGGTTGGCGGGCATATTTACAGCCGTATTTCCAACCCCACGGTTGCGGTACTAGAACAGCGGCTTTGCGCGCTAGAGGGGGGCATTGGTGCGGTGGCTACGTCCAGTGGCATGTCGGCCCTTTTTCTTACAGTGCTGGCACTGTGTTCCCAAGGGGATCATATCGTTTCCAGCAGTCAAATGTACGGCGCAAATATCAACCTGTTTCAGCACACCCTTAGCCGCTATGGCATCACCACAACCTTTGTGGCCCCAAATGATCCAGAGGCCATCGCAGAGGCCATTCAGCCGAACACAAAAATGGTGTTTGGCGAAGTGATAGGCAATCCAGGAATGGATGTGATGGATGTGCCCGCGGTTGGGAAGATTGCCGCGGATGCGGGTGTACCGTTGGTGATCGATGCCACGTTTAATACCCCGTGGCTGATGAAACCCCTAGAGCAGGGCGCGAATATTGTCATTCATTCCCTTACCAAATGGATTGGTGGTCACGGCGTGGCGCTAGGCGGTGTGGTGATTGATGGCGGTAATTTTGATTGGGGGCAAAACGATCGCTTCCCCACCCTGACCGAGCCGCATTTCGGTTTTCAGGGGGTTAATCTATACGAAGAATTCGGCCCCGCCGCCTTTATCACCCGCGTGCGTACCGAGGGAATGTATAACATCGGCCCCAGCCTGAGCCCAACCAATGCCTTCCATTTGATCCAAGGTATAGAAACACTGGGTCTGCGTATGGAGCGCCATATGACCAATACCCAAAAGATGCTGGAATTCCTCCAAGGTCACGAAGCCATTTCTTGGATCAAGCATCCCTCTTTGCCAGACCATCCGGATCACGAGGTTGCAAAACGGCTGATGCCTAAGGGGGCTGGCTCGATCATTGGTTGTGGCATTAAGGGGGGGCGCGATGCGGGGCGTGCCTTTATCGAGAGCGTATCCGTTGCATCGCATCTGGCCAATGTTGGCGATGCCAAAACGTTGGTGATCCACCCAGGCAGCACCACCCACAGCCATATCACCCCCGAGGCCATGCAAGCGGCAGGCCTAAGCGATGATATGATCCGTATTTCGGTGGGGCTAGAAGATTTTGATGATCTTAAGGCCGATTTTACCCAAGCCCTGAAAAAGGCCAGCAAGGTTGGAGAAAGCACATGAAGACCACGCTGAATACCGCAGAGGTTTTTGCATCAACAGGCGGGCGCGAGTTTAACGCAAGCGGCGATGTTATCATGTTTGTCCACGGCTCTGGCCAGAGCCACTTGGGCTATATGTTACAGGGGCGCTATTTCGCCAACCGAGGGTGGGATGTTCTGGTGCCGGATATGCCCGCGCATGGGTTGTCTGGCGGTGCGCCGTTGACCTCGATCGAGGATATGGCCGATTGGCACGTCGCCTTGATGGATCAGCTGGGTGTGAAGTCTGCCCATGTGGTTGGGCACTCTCAGGGCGGGTTGATTGCATTGGAAATGGCGCGGCGCAGTGGCGATCGGGTGCGGGGGTTGTCCTTGGTGGGCTGTGCTCTGGCGATCCCTGTAAATGATATGTTGTTGGGATTGGCGCGGGATAAAGAGCCTGCGGCGATAAACGCTATGGTGGATTGGGGGCATGGGCCAGTGGGGCATGCGCATGATCACACCATGCCCGGTCAGAGCCACCTGTATTATGGCAGACAGTTAATGGAGGCCAACGAAACGGGTGCTCTATTTGCGGATCTATCGGCCTGTGCTGCATATTCCACAGGCGCTGATGCCGCCGCGGCGCTATCCTGCCCTGCGCAGGCTATTTTGGGGCAGAGAGATAAAATGACACCGCTAAAATTTGGCCTGCAGATGGCCAAAGCCATTGGGGATGAAACCCCCACAGTCATTCCAAATGCGGGGCATATGTTGCCAAATGAACATCCCGTAGAAGTTAACCGCGCGTTGCGCACATTTTTCGAGGCGCAAAAGTAATGCAGAGTTTTTCTAAAATAGCCGTGATTGGTGCAGGCACCATGGGCAGTGGCATTGCCGCACAAATCGCTAATGCCGGCCAAGAGGTGCTCTTGCTGGATCTAGCAGGCAAAGACAGCCCAAATGCCGTGACCGAGGGCGCGAAGCAGCGGCTGTTAAAATCTGATCCGCCCGCCTTGGTGCATAAATCGCGTATTGACTTAATTACTGCCGGTAATATCGAGGACGATTTTCACCGCCTTGGCGACTGTGACTGGATCGTCGAAGCCGTGGTAGAGCGTTTAGAAGTAAAGCGCGATCTGTATCGCCGCCTGAACGATGTGATTAGGGATGATTGCGTGGTGACATCCAATACCTCGACCATTCCGATCTCGCTATTGGTGGCAGAGATGCCAAAGGAATTTCGTGCGCGTTTTGCTATCACCCATTATTTCAATCCCGTACGCTATATGCGCCTGCTGGAATTGGTGCGTGGTGCGGATACGGATGCGGCGGTCATGGATCGGCTAGCGGATTTCAATGATCGGGTGATGGGCAAGGGCGTTGTGCAATGTAATGACACCCCCGGATTTCTGGGGAACCGCGTTGGGGTTTTTGCGTTACAGGTGGGCATGGACGAGGCCGCAAATCTTGGCCTGCGACCAGAGGTGGCAGATGCGCTGATGGGGCGGCCAATGGGCATCCCGAAAACCGGTGTGTTTGGTCTGTATGACCTGATCGGTGTGGATCTGATGGCCGATGTTGTGAACACATTGGGGGATATCCTGCCCAGCGGTGATGCGTTTCACGGGGTTGGCGTGGATCAAAACCCCGTAATGGGGCTGATCAAGGATATGGTGGCCGATGGTTATAGCGGAAACAAAGGCAAGGGCGGTTTTTACCGCGATGGCGGGCTGAATTCGGTAGATTTGGCCACCGGTACCCCGCGCCCCTGTCTAACTGATTTGCCACCCAAGGCACAGGCGGCGGCTGATGCGCAATTGATCGGCAAGGATACCCTGCCAATGATGATCAGCGGCGCGGCCGATGCCGATACACAGTTCTGTCGCCGGTTCCTCGCACGGGTTCTTGGGTATGCGGCCTCTTTAATCCCTGATGTAACCCACAGCCCCCAAGATATCGATGACGCGATGAAACTGGGCTTTAACTGGGTGCGCGGCCCCTTCGAGATGATCGATGCGCTGGGAGCCGAGGTTGTGGCGGAATTGATCCGTGAGGCGGGCATTGAGGTGCCTGACGCGATTGCCTCTTCGGTGAAAAATGGGCCGTTTTATACACCCAAGGGCGACCAGCTCGCGGTGCTCTTGCCCCGCGATGGGGTTTATGCCCCGGTAACCTTGCCTGCGGGCACCACGCGGTTTCATATTACCAAGCAATGTCTGACGCCGATCTTCACCAACGAGGCCGCCAGTCTTTACATCTATGGGGATGATCTGCGCCTGATCGAATTTCATTCGAAGGCCAATGCCCTGACGGGTGCCTCGATGCAGGTAGTGGCCGAGGCGGCGCGCAATCATGGGCGCGGCATAATCGTACACAATGACGCCCAGCATTTCTCGGCGGGTGTTGATCTGAACCAATTCCGCATATTTATCGAGGCCCAAGACTGGACCGCGATGGATGGATTCTTGAATGATTTCCAGCAGGCGGTACGCGCGCTTAAGTATGCGCCGGTTCCTGTGATCTGTGCGCCATCTGGTTTGACGATCGGTGGCGGATGCGAGGTTATGTTGCACTGTGATCAAGTGTTGGCGCATACCAATACTGTTTTTGGGTTGGTAGAGGCCGGCGTCGGCGTGGTGCCCGGTGGGGGCGGTGTCAAAGAGACGCTACGCCGCTGGCACCTTGCGACTGGCGATTGGGAACAAGCCGCATGGAACACATGGATGCAAATTGGCTATGCCAAGATCGCCAACAGCCCCGAACAAGCCGCACGCCTGCAATATTATTTGCCTAAACGTGATGGCGAGATGAGCAACCGAGACAAGCTATTGGATCAAGCGGTGCTCTTGATCGAACAGCTACAGGCTGATTACACCGTACCAGAGGAGCCTAAATTCATATTGCCAAGTGCGGGGTTGTTGCAAAAAATGTCGGATTTCATGGACAAAGGCATCCAAGATGGGCTGTTTTTCCCACATGATAAAACGACCGCCATGCAGGTGGCAGAAATCGTGGTTAACAGTGGCGGCGATGATGTGCTAGAGGTCTCGGAGCAAGAAATGTTTGACCGCGAGCGCAAGGCATTCTTAAACTTGGCGCAAACACCGCAAACACATGCTCGCATCGCCAGCCTGTTGGATAATGGATCCGCCATAAGGAACTAAAATGACGCAGGACAAATACCAATTTACCCCCACGGCTGCCAACCACGTTGCCCTAAGCCCTGTGTCATTCATTAAGCGCACGGCGCTGATGTATCCCGATCACGACGCGCTGATCTATGGCACAAGGCGCTACAGCTGGGGCGAGGTTTACACCCGCTGTCGTCGCTTGGCTTCGGCGCTTGGTAAACATGGAATCGGGCGGGGGGATACAGTAGCGATCTTGGCCGCCAATACCCCTGAAATGATCGAAGCGCATTTTGCTGTGCCCATGTCTGGTGCGGTGCTAAACACGATTAACACGCGCCTAGATAGCGAAACCATCCGCTATATTCTGGAGCATGGCGAAGCCAAGGTATTTATCGTGGACGGTGCATTGGCGCCAAATGCGCGTGATGCGTTGGCCGCCCTTGATCATGATATTTTGGTGATTGATATCCTTGATGAGCAGGGCGATCAGCCCCCCAGCGCGCTGGGCGATACGGACTACGAGGCTTTCGTACAGGCGGGCGACCCAAATGCCGATTGGCAGATGCCAAACAGCGAGCTGGACGCGATATCGCTGAACTATACGTCCGGCACATCAGGGCGCCCCAAGGGCGTGGTGTCGACCCACCGTGGGGCCTATTTAACGGCGACAGGGGTGATTTCTGATTGGGGTCTGCCGCGGCATCCGAAATACCTATATACGGTGCCGCTGTTTCATTGCAACGGCTGGTGCCATGCATGGGCCATGGCGGCCTTGGCTGGTACCATGATCTGTACGCGCGCCATTACGCCGGCGGGGATTTTCGCCGCCATTGATCAGTATAAAATCAGCCATTTTGGTGGTGCCCCAATTATCTTGGGGATGTTACTAAATGCGCCTGAAAAGGTGAAGTTTGACCACAAAATAGAGGTAATGACCGCAGGTGCGCCGCCCCCTGCGGCGGTTTTGCAGGGCATCGAGGATTTGGGGTTCAATGTGACCCAAGTCTACGGGTTAACTGAGACCTTTGGCCATACAGTCATGTCTTCGTGGAATTCGAATTGGGATGCATTAGAGCCTAATCAAAAATCCAGCCTAAAAGCGCGGCAAGGCGCGGCAATGGTACATGCGGATGGCGTCCGGGTGCTGGATGATTTGGGCGAGGATGTGCCGGCCGATGGGGTCAGCATGGGCCAGATATTCCTGCGGGGAAATTCGATCATGGCAGGGTATTTGAAAAACCCGGATGCCACGGCGGATGCCTTCGCCAACGGCTGGTTTGCCTCTGGCGATTTGGCGGTGATGCACGAGAATGGGTATATCGAGGTCAAAGATCGCCTGAAGGATATTATCATCTCTGGCGGCGAGAATATTTCCTCTGTCGAGATTGAGGGTGTGTTGCATCGCCATGCGGCGGTTGCATTTGCGGCAGTGGTCGCAAAGCCGGATGAAAAATGGGGCGAAGTCCCTTGTGCATTTATAGAGCTGAAGGAAAATAAATCAGCGGATGCCGAAGAAATAATCACCTTCTGTCGCAGACATTTGGCCGGATTCAAACGCCCGAAACATATTGTTTTCGGCGAATTGCCAAAGACGGCCACCGGAAAAATACAAAAGTATGAGCTGCGCAAGCGGGTATAAGGCATTTACTTTCTGGTGGAACCCGTTATCCCCGTTAGCGCTAACAGTGATCTGTCAATTTTGTTGAATTTATGGTTAACCTTTCGATCACTTCGTGAATATAGTTTGGTTATGCTGACTGGTATCCAAAGGGGAATGTGGTGACACAACAATCAAAAATCTGGAATGACCTGAAATCTGATTGGGCGCGACTGTCTGATCAACATCTGCGCGATCTATTTGATACCGGCACGCGTGATGTAGGGTATACTGCCGCGCTTGATGATCTAACACTGGATTTTTCGTGTGAACGTATCGATACGCTCGCCTTGGAAAACCTCATTGCTTTAGCGCGCGCCTCTGGGCTAGAGGACGCGATTGCCGCTATGTTCAATGGTGACCATTTGAATACCACCGAGGACCGTGCCGTGATGCATGTCGGGTTGCGGGCCATCGCTGAAGATGCGCTGATGGTTGACGGCGGTGCAGTGGCCGATTTGGTGGATCCTGAAAAAGCGCGCTTTCTGGAATTTGCCGATGCGGTGCGCAGCGGGCAGGTATCCAATGCGGCGGGGAAAAAATTTACTGATGTGATCAATATCGGCATCGGCGGGTCGGATTTGGGGCCGGTAATGGCAGTGCGGGCATTGTCGGAATTTCGCGGTGATGGCCCGAATGTGCATTTTGTATCCAACGTAGATGGTGCGCATCTATCCGATGTAATCACAGGGCTTAACCCAGACACCACGTTAATTTTGGTTGCCTCAAAAACCTTTACCACCATCGAAACCATTACCAACGCGCGGGCCGCAAAACGCTGGTTGCAAACCAACTTATCGGCCAAAGATGCGGATCAAAATCTGGCGGCATTGTCCACCAATTTAAAGGCTACCGCCGATTTTGGCATCCCTGCGGCGCGGGTGTTTGGATTTTGGGATTGGGTGGGGGGGCGCTATTCTATGTGCTCATCCATCGGCCTGTCGATTGCACTATCAGTTGGGGCGGACAACTTTAATGAAATGTTGCGCGGATTTCGGGCGATGGATGTACATTTTAAAACTGCACCATTGGCTCAGAATTTGCCGGTTCTGCTGGGGCTAATCGGTATCTGGCGGCGCAATATTATGGCGTGTGCTACGGTGGCATTATTGCCCTATGACCAACGGCTGGAATTCTTCCCAGCCTATGTTCAGCAAATGGATATGGAAAGCAACGGCAAGCGCGTGACCAAGGGCGGCCAAGATGTACCCCATGGCACGGCACCAGTGATCTGGGGGACACCGGGCACCAATTCACAGCACTCATATTTTCAGATGCTACACCAAGGCACGGATATCATCCCTGTGGATTTCATCCTGTCAGCACAATCCAATTCAGACCTAACAGACCAGCATGCCCTGCTAACGGCAAATTGTCTGGCGCAATCACAGGCCTTAGCCTTTGGCAAAACCAGCGCGGAGGTACGCGCAGAATTACTGGCCAAGGGGATGGAACCAGCACAGGTAGAGGATCTGGTGGCGCATCGCACCTTTCCGGGCAACCGCCCCAGCACCACGATTTTGCAACGCGCCGCAACGCCCTATGCCTTAGGACGCTTGATTGCGCTTTATGAGCACAAGGTCTTCACCCAAGGCGTGATTTGGGGGGTGAACTCTTTCGATCAGTGGGGTGTGGAGCTGGGTAAGGTACTGGCCCTAGAGGTTCAACCATTGCTGGAAGATGGGGCCGATTTATCGGGCCTGCGCGCTTCAACGCGCGGTGCGATTGAGCGGATTAACAGCCTAAAGGCATAGCCGAAAAACAAGTTATATATTTAAGCAGCGCGGGGTATAACCTGCGCTGTTTCTGTGTGTGAAACAGGATACACACAGGGCAAACACCGCCGCCATCCCCAAGGGGCACGAATATTTGGGGCACGTATATTTTGATGCTTGAGATAACACCAACTGGTACTCCCTAGGGGAATTGAACCCCTCTTTCCAGGTTGAAAACCTGGCGTCCTAACCGATAGACGAAGGGAGCACTTAGTTGGTGAAGCGGTATTTAGGCGAACTCTTAAGGGCGCGCAAGACGAAAAATGAAAAGATTTAAAATTTTATTCTGCAAAGGCCACATCTTCGATCCGAAGCTTGGCGCGATTGCGCCCGTTCCAGTCGTCTACCTCTAATCTTCCCGCAATATGAAATGATTTACCCGCGTGATTCTGCAAGGCCGGGCCGATTTCGCTGTCAAATGCGCCAAACGCTATTGCGCTAATACGGGCACCTGAATCGTCAACGAATGTCACGCTGAGATGATTCTGCCCGACCTTCTTAGCAAAAGAAACCCTTAGAAATGGCAAGGCGAACCGCGGCGCAGACGCACCGGCACCATAAGGCCCCGCCTGTTCCAAATGTTCGATGATATCCACGGTTGCGGCGCGCGGGGCAATGGCACCATCAAGACGTAGATCCTTGACCCCTATTTGGTCTGCACCTTGTTTTGCCAGCAACTCAGAAATACGTGACATGGCGGTTTCAAGGCTCTCGCTATCCACGGTTAAACCTGCTGCCATCTTATGTCCGCCGCCCTTTAGTAACACGCCCTCGCGGGTGGCTGTGGCAATCGCCGCGCCCAGATCGATGCCACTTACGGATCTCCCTGATCCTTTGCCCTCAGGGCCATCCAGCCCGATGACAATGGCGGGGCGATTGGCGGTCTCCTTTAGGCGCGAGGCGACGATACCCACTACACCTGGATGCCAGCCCTCGCCAGCCGCCCAGACCAGAGGCGCATCCAATCCGCGTGCCTCGGCCTGATCCATGGCTTGCAATTGTACCTGTGCTTCGATCTCTCGGCGCTCTTCGTTCAACTGGTTTAGCTTCTCCGCGATTGCAGATGCTTCCTCTGGGTCAGCACAGGTTAGCAAGCGCACGCCTAAATCGGCAATGCCAACACGTCCCCCTGCATTGATCCGCGGGCCCAGCAGATAGCCCAGATGATAGGCCTTGGGTGTGGAATTCATGCGCGCCGCATCCGATAGGGCAACCAAGCCGATACGCCGGCGCCCTGCCATAATTTTCAGACCTTGGCGCACCAGTGCGCGGTTAAATTCAACTAGAGGTGCAACATCGGCCACGGTGCCAAGAGCGACCAGATCCAACATTTGCATCAGGTCAGGCGTGACTTGACCAGCCGTTCGGCGCAGACGGTTGATGGCCGCCAAGGTTAGAAAAACTACCCCTGCCGCGCATAGATAGGCTAGATCACCGCTCTCGTCTTGGCGGTTGGGGTTCACAACGGCCACTGCATCTGGCAGGGTTTCGCCGCCTACGTGGTGATCCAGCACCACTACATCCGTGCCCGCCACTGCCGCTATTGGCCCATGGGACAGGGTTCCGCAATCTACGCAGATGATCAAATCTGCACTTTGGGCCAGCTTCTGCATGGCTGCATCATTTGGGCCATAGCCCTCGTCAATGCGATCAGGTACATAAATTATGGGCGTAATCCCCAGCTGGCCCAACCAATCGTGCAACAGCGCCGCTGATGTGGCACCGTCCACATCGTAGTCGGCAAATATGGCAATCCGCTGGCCCTGATCAACGGCGAGTTGAATGCGCTCTGCGGCCTTGTCCATATCACGTAGGCTAGATGGATCTGGCATCAAGTCGCGCAGGCTTGGTGATAGGTAGGGCAGGGCCTCCAGCACGCTAACTCCAAGGCGGGCCAGAACACGTGCCAAGGCATCGGGCAAGTCGGTTTGCTGGGTGATCAGCTGAGCCTGGCGGTCGGTTGCTGTATCCAGCCCCAGCCATTTGCGCCCGGTAACCGAGCGAGAAACGTTTAAAAATGCCTCAGAGGTTTCTTGTGTCATGCTATGCCCTTGGTTTCCCATAGCCATAGCATGAATTACCGCGCACAACAGCCAAAACCAGCCTTCAACCGCGGGTGCGGTGGGGCGTGCTAGTTGTTGTTCTGGCGGTATTGAATACGTCGAACAGAGCCAGTGCGCGAGCGCATCAAGATCGTTTCCGTTTCCATGTAGTCACCATCGCGGCGCGCTGCAGATACGATATTGCCCTCGGTTACCCCAGTGGCGGCAAAAATCACATCCTGTGTCACCAATTCATCGCGGGTATACACACGGTTTAAATCGGTAATACCGGCCTTGTGGGCGCGGGCGCGCTCGTCGTCATTGCGAAACAATAGGCGCGCCGAGATTTGGCCACCCATGCATTTCAATGCAGCTGCGGCCAAGACACCCTCGGGGGCGCCACCTTCGCCCATATACATATCAATACCGGTTTTGTGGGCCTCGGCACAGTGCATAATACCCGCCACATCACCATCAGAAATCAAACGTATCGCACAACCCGTCGCGCGCAATTCTTCGATCATTGCTGCATGGCGCGGGCGCTCCAGAACACAAACCGTGATTTGATTGCTGTCCACGCCCTTGGCTTTAGCCAGCGTTTCCACGCGTTGAGTTGGGGTCATGTTTAAGTCAAGCAACCCTTGTTCGAAGCCCGGGCCGATGGCCAGTTTGTCCATGTAAACATCTGGGGCATGTAGCATAGAACCCCGTGGGCCCATAGCAATAACCGTAAGCGCATTTGGCATGTCCTTGGCTGTAAGGGTCGTGCCCTCTAGCGGGTCCAGCGCAATGTCCACACCCGGCCCCTTGCCGGTGCCTACCTCTTCGCCGATATACAGCATAGGGGCTTCGTCGCGCTCGCCCTCGCCAATCACAACAACGCCCTGAATATCTAGCATATTCAGCTGTTCACGCATGGCATTTACCGCTGCCTGATCGGCGGCTTTTTCATCACCGCGCCCCACCAGTTTGGCCGAGGCAATCGCTGCGGCTTCGGATACACGGGCTAGGCCAAGGGACAATAGGCGGTCTTCGAATTGATCAGTTTGTGACATGGGTTTCTCCTATGGAGGGGCGGTTGTGAAGAGGGTTTAAAGGTTTTCGATCCGCAGCACCACGGGGGAATGAATGGCCACGCCTGTGACCTCTATCGCTTTGATAGCGGCATTCAGGGTCTGGCGGCTGGTCGGGTGGGTTTCGATTAGCACTGGGGCTGTTGCGTCTTGCTGTCCGTCTTGACGCATGCGGTCAATGGATACGCCGGCATCGGCCAATGCGGTGGAAACCTGTGCCATGGCGCCGGCCTCGTCGCGCAGGTTCAGGCGAATATAAAAGGGGCTTTCGACTGCGGTTTGCACTGCGGGCGCGGATTTCAGGGTGTTGGCGGGTTGGCCAAACACGGGTATATTTATGCCACGTGCGATATCCATTACATCACCGATTACGGCGCTGGCGGTTGGGCCTTCGCCGGCGCCTGCACCGCGCAGAACCACTTGGCCTACGCTGTCGCCCTCGACCACGATCATATTTGTACCACCATCTAATTGTGCCAAAGGCGACGACTGAGGTACCAAACAGGGGCGCATGGTTTGTGACAGGCCTGTATCGGTCATCTGGGTAACACCCAGCAATTTGATCCGATACCCCATCTCGCCCGCGGCGCGGATGTCCTCGATGGTGATGCGCCCGATGCCCTCTAGAACCGCACCGTCAAAATCCACCTGAGTGCCAAAGGCAATAGCCGACAACAGCACCAATTTATGCGCGGCATCAATTCCACCGACATCCAGATTTGGATCGGCCTCCAGATAGCCCAGCTGATTGGCCTCTTCGAAGACTTCGTCGTATGACAAGCCTGCAGTTTCCATGCGGGTTAGGATATAGTTACAGGTGCCGTTCATCACGCCCATTATGCGGGTGATGTTATTGCCAGCCAGACCTTCGGTTAGGGATTTGATGATGGGAATGCCGCCCGCAACCGCAGCCTCGAAGCGCAGGTTCACGCCAGCATCTTCTGCCGCCAGCGCCAGTGCTTGCCCGTGTAGGGCCAGCATTGCTTTGTTGGCGGTAACCACATGTTTTCCGGCAGCTATTGCGGCCTCGGTTGCGGCCAATGCGGGGCCAGCGTCTCCGCCGATCAATTCTACGAAAACATCCACATCATCGCGTGTGGCAAGGGCCACGGGATCATCTTCCCAAGCATAGGCCGCAATATCAACACCGCGATCTTTGCCGGCCGAGCGCGCAGAAACGGCGCTGATCGAAATTGAGGTCCCTGTGCGCATCGTCAACATATCAGCATTGTCTTGAATGATTTTAATTAGCCCCACACCCACGGTGCCCAGACCTGCAATCCCCAATCGAAGTGATTTTGCCATTACGCGATTCCTAATTTGTTTGGCGCGGTACTAGCGCAGAGCGCGGCCAAGAACAACGAAATTACGCGCCAAGGTGGCGAAGCATCAAAACTGCGCAGCAGAGAGTGCGCCTGCTCGCGCCCGCAGGCGGGCAATGCGCGCGGCCAATTGGGCCTGTGGTGTTGTGACGGTACTGTCTGAATTGGCCAAGCTGTTGCTGGGGCTTAGGCGAGGCCATGGAGCATCCGCATCTAAAGCGCTGGTGGGGGCGACATAGTTGGGCGCGGCGCGTTCTATCGAACAGCCGCTTGCTAATAGTCCGACCAAGATCACTAGTCTGTGCATACCTCTGCCTAGCGCAGCTGAGCTTGCGCCGCAACCAGGGGGCGATTGATCGGCGCTTTTCCGCGCGGGGGAATGTGGCAGAGTTACGCGCCTGTTTTGGCCTTCAGCAAATCCCAGAATGCCTGCTCGTGGAGGATACGCACTGAGCCGCCCTCTGCGATCCAGGCCTCTGCTTGGATTTGCTGCGTGGTTTTGCTAAGGCCTGCGCGGATCAGCAAATCTTGGCCACCTACAACCAGCATTGTAACCTGTTTTGACAGGTTCTTCTGCACTGTAATTCCTGCGGCGGTGGCGCGATCTGTGGCGATAGGGTGGGGGTGCGTTAGCGCGCCTGTGAAACAGGCCACATGGCCAAACAATGCACCATTGGGGTCGCCCGGCACCTGCGGCCTATCTGCGCCGCTTTTTCCCCGCTTTTTCTGTGCTAGAATATGAAACCCCTGTGCGGTATGATCTTGGGCGCGCAAGACCACTTCTGCGGCGGCGCGGGCGTCCTCCTCGGCATCATGGTGTTTGAAATCCAAATTCAAGAATGTTTTTAGGTGCCCCAGCCCATGGCCACCGTTGCCGCGCAATTCTGGCCAAGCGTTACGGGCAATGGTGACGCTGTCATACCAATGGGCGGCTAGGATTGGTATGGCGTGGCGTCGACAAGCGGCATCAATGGCGGTTTGATCGAAAGAGCTGTGTTGTATCAGCGGGTGTTTTTCCAATAACGGGCGCAGGTGTTGCAATACGGGTGCGAAGGTCTGAGCCTTGGCAACTCTTTTGGTATCAATGCCGTGAATCTGGATATTTCGGGGATCGAAGGTTTGTTCTGGATTTATGTCATAGCCGGCGGTGTGGATTTCGCCTGCTGCGCTAACCACTGCGATACCAATTTGGCAGATGCTATGGGCGTATTGATTGGCGGTTTCCACATCGATTGCGATGAATTTGCAGCTGTCTGCGGGCGCGCCCTCTAGGGCATCCAGAAACCGATCCACAGAATTTTCCATTCGCTCGCCCAACAGTTATGGAACAGAGCATGGCATGTATGTGATGCACGGGCAACGCCCAAACAATGCGGCGGGCGCAAGGCGCGCCCACCAGTATGCGGCCCCTAGGGTTGTTTAGCAATCCAAGGGAGCGTGTATTTATAGATCGTCGTACAGAGGGAAACGTGCGCAGAGCGCGGCCACTTTGGCCTTTACCGCCGATTCCACCTCGGCGTTACCATCTTCGCCATTGGCGGCCAGACCGTCCACAACCTCGACAATCAGATCGGCCACTTCGCGGAATTCCACCTCGCCAAATCCGCGTGTGGTGCCCGCAGGCGTGCCCAGACGAATACCAGAGGTCACCATCGGCTTTTCTGGATCAAAGGGAATACCGTTTTTATTGGTGGTGATATGGGCGCGGCCCAGTGCCTTTTCAGTGGCGTTACCCTTCACACCCTTGGGGCGCAAATCTACCAGCATTACATGGGTGTCGGTACCGCCTGTTACGATATCTAGGCCCCCCTTCATCAGCTGATCCGCCAGGGCGGTAGCATTCAGGCGCACTTGCTTTTGGTAGGTTTTGAATTCTGGGCGCAATGCTTCGCCAAAGGCCACGGCCTTGCCCGCAATTACATGCATCAAGGGGCCGCCCTGAATGCCTGGGAAAATCGCCGAATTCACCTTCTTGGCGATGGTTTCATCATTGGTTACAATCATACCACCACGCGGGCCGCGCAGGGTTTTATGCGTGGTCGTGGTGGCCACATGGGCATGCGGGAAGGGGCTGGGGTGCTCGCCTGCGGCCACAAGGCCTGCGAAATGCGCCATATCAACCATTAGATAGGCGCCAACGCTATCGGCAATTTCGCGCATCTTGGCAAAATCTACTTGGCGGGGGATAGCAGAGCCACCGGCGATGATCATCTTGGGCTTGTGCTCTGTGGCCAGTTCCTGAACCTGAACATAGTCCAGTTGGCTGTCTTGCCGGCGTACACCGTATTGAATCGCGTTGAACCATTTACCAGATTGGTTGGGTTTTGCGCCGTGGGTCAGGTGGCCGCCGGCATCCAGTGACATGCCCAAGATGGTATCGCCCGGTTGCAATAGCGCGGTGAAAACGCCTTGGTTCGCTTGTGAGCCTGAATTCGGCTGTACATTGGCATACTCACAGCCGAACAATTGTTTGGCACGATCAATGGCTAGGTTTTCGGCCACGTCAACATGCTGACAACCGCCGTAATAACGACGCCCGGGGTAGCCTTCGGCGTATTTGTTGGTCATCACTGATCCTTGGGCCTGCATCACTGCCTTGGATACGATGTTTTCCGATGCGATTAGCTCGATCTCATCGCGCTGACGGCCCAGCTCGTTTGTGATGGATGCAAACAGTTCTGGATCACGAGAAGAAAGCTCTTCGGTGAAAAAACCTGCGTCTTTTACGGTGTTTGTCATTTGTGGCTCCGAAATAACTGGTGGAATTGCGCACTGTCCTATGCGAATGCTTGCAAATATGAAAGTGTCAATACGACAATTGCCGTCCGAAAGCGGAGAATCTGCGCATTCAAAGCAGGAGCGGTTATAGCGGGGGTGACAAATGCCAAAGAAAATCGCCTTTATGGCCAGCAAAAGCCCTCTGGCCCAAGAGGCCATGGCTCCCTTGATCGATCGCTACGGCGATGTTCCTGTGGAACAGGCCGATGTGATTGTTGCATTGGGCGGGGATGGATTTATGCTTGAGGCGCTACATGGCACCCAAGATATTGATTGCCCCGTGTATGGGATGAATCGTGGCACCGTTGGCTTTTTGATGAATGAATATGCCGTTGATGGCTTGATGGATCGCCTGAAGGTGGCAGAAGATACGGTAATCCATCCTCTGCGTATGGAAGCGCATTGCGAGAGTGGTGAGAAATTCGAGGCCTTGGCGATCAACGAGGTTTCTTTGATCCGTGCTGGTCCTCAGGCGGCCAAATTGCGCATCATAGTTGATGGCCGCGAGAGGCTCGCTAATCTGACCTGTGATGGCGCATTGCTGTCTACGCCGGCAGGGTCTACCGCCTATAACTATTCTGCACATGGCCCCATTTTGCCGATCACGGCGGATATCTTGGCACTAACGGCCATGTCCGCCTTTCGGCCGCGGCGCTGGCGGGGGGCCCTGTTGCCAATGGGCGCACGCGTACGATTTGAGGTGCTTGAGGCGGACAAACGCCCCGTGACAGCCTCGGCGGATAGCCGCGATGCCAAGCGGATCAGCGCGGTTGACATCTACCGTGCCCCAGAGGTGCATCACCGCATTCTGTTTGATCCCGGCCATGGATTGGAAGAGCGCCTGATCCGTGAACAATTTGTGTGAATGACGAAAGGTTTTGCAAAGAAACCTTGCAATATGCATTTCCCCCACCTAGGTGGGGGATGTGAAGTGTTCTTTCACTGAATTCTCTGACGCCTATTCTAGTCCGACGATTTTTCAAACTAGACTGGACGACACCAAGCTATCACATGTTGTGGATGGCAATTTATTAGGAGAATACAGATGGCTAACGGCACTGTAAAATGGTTTAACGGAACTAAAGGCTACGGCTTTATCGCACCTGACGATGGTGGTGCAGATGTGTTTGTACACATCACAGCGGTACAAGCAGCTGGCCTACAAGGCCTAGAAGACAACCAAAAGGTAACTTTTGAGCTGGAAACAGGCCGCAATGGCAAGTCTTCTGCGACAGACCTATCATTGGTATAAGTTTCGCGCGGGTTCCATCCGCACCGAAATTCAAAGGCGGTACAGCAATGTACCGCCTTTTTTGTTAGCTGTTGGATAATTTCCACGCAGTGGCCTCAATCGGGTAATAGGCCTCGATTGCCGCACTGACGATCACATGTGGGCCATCACCGCTGGGGTTTTCGACATCTTGCCCGCCCAGCACTGCACGCACGCTGGCCCGCCCGCGCGGCAAGGTGGCGGCCACGGCATCCACATCCACCGCATCCGGGTTTTGGGCGCCCACGCTAACGCGTACCTCCATCAGACTGGGATCTAAACCAAGTGTTGAAAACATGCTTAGGGTTGAATGGCGAAAGGCATCCTCGACTGCGCGGATTGCGGCCTTGGTGTAATCTTGGCCATACAAATCATTGCCCATACCCATTTCAAGAATAATACGTTTCATGTGGCAGGCTCCATGTCAAATGATACAATCACCGCGGCGTTGGCCATCAGGGTCGTACCGCCATGGGGTTTTGGGATATCCAGCCCACCCTTTTTCACCACGAAACTTGGCTGCCCATAGGGTAAAATTGCAGAGAGCCGATCCAGATCAACAGCATCGGGTTTTTGCACTGCAATTTCCACATCCACCAGCATGGCCGATTGGTCAAACCCAAAGGCAGGCGCGATATTTAACGAATTATGCCACAGCGCATCTTTCAGCGCACGAATGGCAGCCTCGGTATAATCTTCGCGGCGCAGGGATGTTCCCATACCGAATTCCACACATACGCGCTTTTTTGCCATGATAACCCTCTTAAAATCGCTCTTTTCTTGCAATCCTATCCTTCCAAGTTAGATAGTAAACCAGAAAGCGAGGCATTATGGCATTAAGCGTATCAACACAGTTTCGATATTGGGCTATTGGGTTGACGGTTGCGGTGTTTCTGCTGTGGTTGCTGGGCGGGATTTTATTGCCGTTTGTCACCGGTATGGCCATTGCCTACTTTCTAGATCCGGTTGCGGATCGTCTAGAGGCTATGAAATTCTCGCGCGTTGCCGCGACCACTATTATCACCTTGGTCAGTATTTTTGTTGCCTTGCCTGTATTGGCATACGTGCTCTCGCAAATGATTGAACAATTGGTGGCCCTAATTGCAGCATTGCCCGAATATTTCAGCTCGGCCAAGGAATTCTTGATTGCCAAGTTCCCAGCATTGCTAGACGAACAATCCTCGGTGCGCGGAGCGTTTGATAGTTTCGTAAATCTTGTAACCGCGCGCAGTGGCGATTTGGCCAATGCGGTTTTGGCCTCGGCCTTTAGCGTCGTCGATGCCATCATCTTTATCGTGGTGGCCCCCGTCGTCGCGTTTTACATGCTTCTTGATTGGGATCGAATGGTTGCCACGATAGATGGTTGGTTGCCACGCGACCACCGCGAGACATTACGCGCATTGGCACGAGAGCTGGATGGGGTGATGGCCGGATTTGTACGCGGACAGCTGACCGTTTGCGCGATCCTCGGGGGGTTTTATGCAATTACCTTGATGGCGGTGGGGTTGCAATTTGGCCTGATCGTAGGATTGATTGCGGGTATGTTGACCTTTATTCCTTATGTGGGGTCGCTGATTGGGGGAGGGCTGTCGCTGGGGCTGGCGTTGTTTCAATTCTGGGGCACACCAGAGTGGATCGTTGTCGTCGCGATTATTTTTGTCATTGGGCAGGTGGTCGAGGGTAATTTCCTAACGCCGAAACTGGTTGGCGGGTCTGTTGGATTGCATCCGGTGTGGTTGATGTTCGCTCTTTCTGCATTTGGCAGCTTGATGGGGTTCACGGGCATGTTGGTTGCGGTACCTGTGGCTGCGGGCATTGGGGTGTTTTCACGATTTGGTATTCGCCAATATTTGAACAGCCGCCTGTACAACGGGCTAATTGGGTTGAATAATGGGGATGATTCTGAACCCATTTTGGAAAGTGATCCAAACCCCGATGACCAAGAGCGTGATGGCTGAACAACTGATCTTTGACTTGCCGCTTGAAACGGCCTTTGGGCGGCAGGATTTTTTTGTAACTGGTGCCAATGCCACCGCTGTTTCGGTTCTCGAGAATTGGCAATCTTGGCCCATGGGGAAATTGGTTCTATCGGGGCCGAAGGGATCGGGGAAAACCCACCTATCCAATATTTGGGCAGAGCTGACGGGCGCGCGGGTTATTGATGCAATGGCGCTGTTAGATGTGAATTTGGGCGCACAGATCACGGCCCCCCTTTGCGTGGAAAACATGCACCAAATAGCCGGCATCAGCGCCCTGCAAGAGGCGGCATTCCATCTGCACAATATGATGATGGAGCAGGGGCAGACCCTTTTGTTTACTGGTGTTGGGATACCCGGGCAGTGGGGGATTACTCTACCAGATTTGCTGAGCCGCCTTCAAGGCAGCAGCCTAACCGAGCTGGCGTTGCCTGATGACAGCCTGTTGTGCGCGGTGATGCTAAAGCAGTTTTCGGATCGCCAGATCAAACTTGACCCCAAGGTGATGGATTTCTTGATGTTGCGTATGGAGCGATCGTTCGAGACGGTTTCGCATTTGGTGTCAGAGCTGGATCGCCAGGCCTTGGTTCATCGTAAACCCATTACATTGGGCATCGCCCGCCGCGCATTAGATCAGTTAAAACCCGTAGAGACTTTTCATGATTAAGACACTGGCTCAAGAAAAAAATAACCCCGCTGATTTTCTTAATCAGGCGATCCCAAACCCCACAAAGGTGCCTGACCTAGATCCAAATTCCGCCCAAAGGTTTGCCAACCGAGAGCTCACTTGGCTGGCCTTTAACTGGCGGGTGTTGGATCTGGCACAGGATAAATCGTGGCCTCTGCTGGAACGGGTGCGGATGCTGTCTATTTCCTCCAGCAATCTTGATGAATTTTTTACCGTGCGTGTGGCGGGCTTGCGTGAATTGATCCGCGCAGATGTTAGACAGAATACCGCTGATGGCATGTTGCTTAGCGAGCAACTGGCGCTAATCGATAAGGATGCCAGCGACTTGATGGAACACCAACAGGTGATATGGGCAGACCTAAGACGCGAATTGGCTGGCGAGAATATTAATATTCTAAAAGTAGAAGAGCTGACCGCAGAAGACACCGATCATTTGCGCCAGTTCTTTCTGGATCAAATATTCCCGATTCTCAGTCCCTTGGCGGTGGATCCAGCGCACCCCTTTCCCTTTATTCCATCTGGGGGGTTGACCATTGCGCTACAATTACAGCGCATGGGCGATGGCAAGCCCTTTCAGGTGCTATTACCTATTCCCAGCCAAGTAGATCGGTTTATATCTCTAAAAAGCGCCAAAGGCGCGTTGCGCCTCTTGCCACTTGAAGAGATGCTATTGGGGGCGCTGGATGTTCTGTTTCCCGATTGTAAATTGGTTGGACACTGTATTTTTCGCGTGTTGCGTGACAGCGATCTAGAAATCGTAGACGAGGCCGAGGATCTGGTGCACGAGTTTGAAAGCGCACTAAAAAAACGCCAGCGCGGCGTTGCGGTGCGCCTAAAAATTTCGGCCAACGCCCCAGAGAAACTTCAGCGCCTGATCATCGATTCCCTTGATATGGATGCCAGCGAGGTGTTTACCATCGACGGGATTTCTGGCCTACAAGATCTATCGGAAATTTGCGCCCTTGGCCCCAAAGATATGGTCTGGAGCAAATATTCCCCGCGTGTGCCCGAACGTATCCAAGATTTTAAGGGCGATATCTTCGCGGCAATTCGACAGAAAGATATGCTGCTGCATCACCCCTACGAAAGTTTTGATGTGGTGGTCGGGTTCCTGCAACAGGCCGCACGCGACAAAGATGTTCTGGCGATCAAGCAAACGCTGTATCGCACATCGCATCAATCACCAATTGTCGATGCACTATGCCGTGCCGCAGAATCTGGCAAATCCGTCACCGCCGTGGTCGAGCTAAAGGCACGCTTTGACGAGGCCGCCAACATTCGCCTGTCGCGGCAATTGGAAAAGGCAGGCGTGCACGTGGTTTATGGGTTTATTGATCTAAAAACTCACGCCAAGGTATCCACGGTGGTACGCCGCGAACATGGTGAATTACATACCTATACCCATTTTGGCACCGGAAACTATCACCCAGTAACGGCAAATATTTATTCGGATCTGTCGTATTTCACCCGTAGCAAATCATTGGGCCAAGATGCGACCAAGTTGTTTAACTACCTGTCGGGCTATGCACAGGTGGGTAAATTGAATAAATTGTCCATCGCACCGGCGCAATTATTCGATGATCTGATCGCGCATATCAATGCAGAAACCAAGGCGGCCAAAGAGGGGCGCCCTGCACAAATCTGGGCCAAGATGAACTCGCTAATCGAAACAGATGTGATTGATGCACTGTACCGCGCATCCCAAGCGGGGGTGAAAATCGATCTGGTGGTTCGTGGCATATGCGGTTTGCGACCAGGCGTTCAGGGCCTTTCGGAGAATATTCGCGTAAAATCAATTGTCGGACGCTTCTTGGAACATTCACGCATTGTGTGTTTTGCCAATGGCACGGAAATGCCAAATAAAGGGGCCTTGGTCTTTATGTCTTCGGCCGACTGGATGGGGCGCAATCTGCACGGGCGGGTCGAAACCTTGGTGCGTATCACCAATAAGACCGTACATGCCCAAATCATTAGCCAGATCATGGCGGCGAATATGGCCGATGTGAAAAATTCCTGGGTCATGCAGGCCGATGGATCCTATGTGCGCCAATCTGATGAAAACGGTTTTGATTGTCACCGTTTCTTTATGGAAAATCCCTCGCTGTCCGGGCGGGGTAAGGTTGGTGCGAAAGATGTACCAGAATTGGCTCATGGCAATGACTGATTCCGCCGCACAATTGGATCGTATGGGTGTCATCGATGTTGGCTCGAATTCTGTACGCTTTGTCGTGTTTGATGGCGCCAATCGCGCACCTGCATATTTTTATAATGAAAAAGTCATGTGTGGTCTGGGGCTAGAGCTGGCGCAGACGGGCATCTTGCACCCAGAAGGGCGCGCACGCGCCTTGCTGGCGCTGAAGCGCTTTGTTGCCATTGCGAAACCGATGAACCTGACGCATATGCGCGCGGTGGCCACCGAGGCGGTGCGCCGTGCCACCGATGGCGCAGATTTCTGCGCGGAGGTTTTGCGCGAAACGGGTATCGTTCTAGAGGTGATTAGCGGCGAAGAAGAAGCCGAGCTATCCGCTCAAGGCATCTTTCTAAGCACTCCGAATGCCACAGGTATGGTTTGTGATATTGGCGGCTCTTCTATGGAGTTGGCCAGTTTTCAACAGGGCGAAATTACGCGGTCACGCTCTTCCAGACTGGGCCCATTGGCGGTGCTGGGGCTGCATTTGGATTCAGATCAGCAGGCCCGCCACATCGCCACCCAGCTGGATACGCTGGTAGCGGGGTTCGATACCACACCGCAACTGTTGTACTTGGTTGGCGGTTCATGGCGTGCGATGGCAAACATTCACATGCGACGCAATGCCTATCCTTTGCGCGTCCTACAGGATTATCAGGTAACGCCTGCGGATCTATTGCCGACACTTGTGCATATCATCGGGCTGGATCTCGAGGCACTGCGTGCCTATGGGGTTGCCTCGGATCGTCGTCTGTCGTTGTTACCTATGGCGGCACAAACGCTGATTGCCCTGCTGGAAAAAATCCAACCCGCGCAATTGTCCATATCCAGCTATGGCCTACGGGAAGGCATTTTGTATAACAGCATGAGCCAAAATATACGTGCGCTTGATCCATTGATTGAGGCGGCGCGTGCCACTGAACGCGCCCAAGCGCGCTTCCATGGTTTTGGGGATCGATTGTTCACTTGGTTGCGCCCGTTGTTTCAGGATCACGGGCAAGAGCGGCTACGCCTTATTCATGCGGCTTGTTTGATGCATGATGTGAACTGGCGCTCACATCCGGATTACCGCGCTAACATCAGCTTTGATGCTGCCACGCTGGCCAATTTGGGGGGGATCGATCACGCAGGGCGGGTGTTCTTGGCATGGGCCCTGATGAAACGTTACAAGGTTAGAGACAGCGCTTCCCTAGATCGCGCGTTGTTGAATTTGATCTCGGCCGAGGATTTGAAGATCGCTCAGATGGTGGGGCGCGCCATGCGTTTGGGGGCGATGATGAGTGGCGCTGATGCATATCACATGGGCGCTTTCCACGTGACAGATGATACAATCACCCTGTGCCTGCCACCAGACAGCCGCCCGATTATTGGCGAAGTGGTGCAAAAGCGCCTTAATGGATTGGCCAAAACACTGCGCAAAGAGGCCAATATTTCCTATACAAGCTCGGTTGCGCCGCCATCCTCAATAGACTAGAAAATCCGAAATCTCAGTTAAGGAATACCGCGATGCGCCTCAGCAAATATTTTATGCCTACAATGAAGGACAACCCAAGCGATGCGCAAATCGCCAGCCACCGCTTGATGATCCGCGCGGGCATGATCCGGCAATCGGCCAGTGGTATTTATTCGTGGCTACCCACCGGATTTAAGGTTCTACGCAAATTGGAAAATATCGTGCACGAAGAACAGGTTCGCGCAGGCCACATTCCGATGTTGATGCCGACCTTGCAATCTGCGGACCTGTGGCGCGAATCCGGTCGCTATGATGACTATGGCAAAGAGATGCTGCGTATTTCTGATCGCCATGGCCGCGATATGCTGTACGGCCCCACCAACGAAGAGCTGATCACCGATATTTTCCGCGACAATGTGCAATCCTATAAGGATCTGCCCATGACGTTGTATCACATCCAATGGAAATTCCGCGACGAAGTGCGCCCACGGTTTGGGGTCATGCGGGGGCGTGAGTTTTTCATGAAGGATGGCTATAATTTTGATGTGGATAAAGACAGCGCGCTACATGCCTATAATCGCCATATGGTTAGCTATCTGCGCACCTACGAACGTATGGGAATGAAGGCCCTGCCAATGCGCGCAGATTCTGGCCCCATTGGTGGCGAGGACACGCACGAGTTTTTGGTGCTGGCTGATACTGGTGAATCCGAGGTGTTCTACGATAAGGCGATTCTTGATCTGCATCTTGGGGACAGGGCCGTGGATTACGATAGCTGGGATCAATGCGCAGAAATCGCGCGCGAATGGACAACACCCTACGCCCGTACCGATGAAACACATGATCCAGAGCTGTTCGCACAGATTCCGAGCGAACGCCAAGGCCAATCGCGTGGTATCGAGGTGGGGCAGATTTTCTATTTTGGCACTAAATATTCCGATGCGATGAACGCCAAGGTCGTTAATGATCAGGGCCGCGAAGTCCCCGTGCACATGGGCAGTCATGGCATTGGCGTATCGCGCATGTTGGGGGCGATTATCGAGGCTAGCCACGATGAAAATGGGATCATTTGGCCAGAGGCCGTTACCCCATTTGGCGTGGGAATTGTAAATCTAAAGCAGGGTGACGATGATACCGACGCGGCCTGTGAGGCTTTGTATAAATCCGCCACCCTGCTGGGCCTAGATCCGCTGTATGATGATCGCAAAGAGCGCGCCGGTGCTAAATTTTCTACCATGGAGCTGATCGGCCTGCCGTGGCGCATCACTGTCGGGCCGCGGGGTCTGAAAAACGGTGTGGTAGAATTAACCTGCCGCAAAACCGGCGAAAGCGAAGAGTTGACAGCGGAACTGGCGCTTGAAAAACTGGCAAAAATCTACCAAGGACTGTAATGCCAAATCTTGTGAAAATTGCTGGGAGCGTGGGATTGGGGCTAACCCTTTCACAGTTCCCAGAATATTCACAACAGTATGTGCAACGCTTGGGCGGCGCGGTGGATGAGCTGTCGGTGATTGTCGCTGACTTTGATGCCACCGCCGCACAGGCCGATAAGACCCGCGATCAGGCGCTAAATGCCCTACAGGGCAGCGCATTTCTGGAGGGGCGACAGGCCGATATGCGCCGCACCATTGAACGCCAAGAAAGCCTGACTACCAGCTATAATACCCTGAAGGATGCATCCCCCCTTGGGCGTTTGGCCAATATTCGCGCCTTTGGTGATCCACAGGTTATCAAAGGTGCTTGGAAAAATTTCGCCCCCGCGATCCCTCTGAATCTTGATGGGTTGCTGTTGTTGTTTGGGGGCTATATCACGGGTTATGCGGGGCTGGCTGGGCTGGGCCGCATCTTTAGACGCCGTAATAAAAAGCAGAAATTTACATGACAGGTGCCAAACCGTTTAGCCAATTCGAACGTATGATTGCTTGGCGCTACCTGCGCTCGAAGCGCGCCGAGGGCGGCGTTTCTGTGATGACATGGATTTCTCTTATTGGCATTGCTTTGGCTGTATTTGCCCTAATCGCCACCCTGGCGGTGCGCTCTGGGTTTCGCACCGAATTTGTGGGTACAATCCTTGGCGCCAATGCCCATGCTACGCTGTATACTGGGCCACGCACCGATGCTGACGGTGTGATGCGCACCGGGTTTGGTGATTTCGAGCAGGCCTTGGCAGAACTGCGTGAAACGCCGGGCGTTAGCCGTGTTGCGGGTATTGTCAAAGGACAGGTGCTGGCCAGCGCGAATGGCCGTAACCTTGGGGTGCAGGTATTTGGCGAAACTCTGGCTGATTTGAAAACCTTGCCGCTGATTTCCGAACCCGAACAATCATGGGGTGCACTGGATGATATTGGAAACGGAGTCGCAATTGGCTCTGGTGTTGCGCGCGAGCTAAGCCTGAGGGTGGGAGACGCCATTACGCTAACATCCCCCGATGGGGTGCAAACGGCCTTTGGCACCGCGCCCCGGGTTATTGCCTATGATGTGGCCTATGTGTTTCAGGTGGGGCGCTATGATATCGACAGCACACGGGTCTATATGCCCCGCGGTGAGGCGCAATCCTATTTCAACCAAGAGGGTCGGATTGACGAGTTTGAAATCATGGTAGATACCCCCGAATTGGTCAATGACCTAGCGCCGATGTTGCTGGCCTCGGCCCCTGATAGGGCGCTGATCTGGACATGGTTTGATGCCAATGGTGGGTTTCTGCGTGCTCTACAGATGGAGGATAACATTATGTTTGTCATCCTTGGGGTTTTGGTGCTTATCGCGACGATGAATATTGTGTCTGGCCTGATTATGCTGGTTAAGAACAAGGGGCGCGACATCGGGATCCTGCGTACTATGGGCCTAACCGAAGCGTCGGTCTTGCGGGTGTTTTTCATGTGCGGGTCGGCGATTGGGGTTTTGGGCACGATAATTGGGGTGACTATGGGATGCCTGTTTGTAATCTATATAGATCCGATTTTTGGGCTGATCAATTATATCGCTGGCGGCGGCGTTTGGGATCCATCAGTGCGCATGTTATCTGACCTACCTGCCGAGTTGCGTTGGCAAGATGTGACCAAGGCAGTCAGCCTATCACTGGGCCTGTCCTTTGGTATCACCTACTTCCCTGCGCGCCGTGCGGCCCGCATGAACCCTGTAGAGGCCTTGCGCTATGAATGAGATTCTTCGCCTAGAGACGATATCCAAGGCCTATACCTCTGGCGCTGGAAGGCGTGTACAGGTGCTGGACGCTGCCGATCTGTGTGTAAACGCGGGCGAGATTGTCGGCCTTGTTGCGCCCTCTGGGGCTGGGAAATCCACGCTGCTGCATATTGCAGGCCTTTTGGACAATGCCGATAGTGGTCGTGTGTACATTAGCGGTGTGGACACCAGCCAGCAATCCGATCGCAGGCGCACGGCCACGCGGCGCAATGACATCGGGTTTGTCTATCAATTCCACCACTTGCTACCCGAATTCAGCGCCCTGGAAAATCTGATGTTGCCCCAGATGGCCAATGGCCGATCCAAGGCCACAGCCGAGGCCCGCGCGACAGAATTACTGGCCAGCGTCGGCCTAGAGGCCCGCGGCCATCATCGCCCCGCCGAAATGTCAGGTGGCGAGCAACAGCGCGTGGCCTTTTGCCGTGCCATGGCCAATGCGCCAAAATTGCTGATTGCGGACGAACCAACGGGAAATCTGGATCCAGAAACCGCCGAGAGGGTGTTTGTGACCTTGGTGAAGCTGGTGCGCGAAACCGGATTGGCCGCGGTTATTGCCACCCATAATCATGAGCTTGCCGCGCGTATGGACCGCCAGCTGTCCCTGTCGGGTGGGAAATTAATACCGCTCTAGGAGCTACAGATTTCGACCAAGGCCACCCAGTCACTATCAGTTAGGATCTGTTGCGGGGTGATCCCCTCGCTGCTTAATCCCGCAAAATTGGCCTGAGCGGCAAAGGCATCTGGCCAGATATTTGCCTGTTGAAACAGACCCTGTAGTTTCTCTGACTTCGGGCGTGATAGAGCGCCAAACAGACGCTGATCCGCAAATCGCTCTAGGGCGGGGCTGCTGATGGTGCCATTGCCTAGAAAATTCAGCGTCTCGCCTATGCCAATGCTGGTGAATAACTCTATGACCGATGCGTTCTGCATTGCTGCAGCATATTCCATTAGAGAAAAGCCGGCCAAAACCTCAGGGCTGTCTTGCTGAGACAGTAATGTATGGTTCAATACAATATTCCCGCCCGGTAAATGCACGCTGGGACGGCTGCCCATTTTGGCGATATGTACCCGCTGGCTTGGGTCTTGTAGAACCCGATCCTCAAATCGGCGCAGTGCGCGCTGACCCGCGGGGTTAGAGCAGGTTGCTCCAGTATTTTTTTCAATATAACTCAGCAACTCGTCGCCAATTTGCACAGCCTTGGCCTCGGGTAAGATATTAGCCGCATAGCGTGCAATCCCACCAGGTAACCAAAAGAAGCAAAATGCGCCAAAGGCCAGTACAACCAGCAATCCGATCAACCAGCGCAACCTGCCGGGATGGGGGCGCGACATCTCAATCGCCATGCGCACCTTGCCGATGGCGGACACCATCAACGGGTCTTCTATTTCTAGGGTTTCTAGCGCCTCGGCATCAACGCTAAAGAGGGTGCCGGATTTACTGCTCTCTACTCGCTGAATGGCCGCTAGTGACCAATGGGTCAGGGGGCGATTATGGATATCAGATAGAACCAAGGTGGCATCACCAAAGGATACAACAACCTCGCGGCGCTGTGCATCGGGCCCCTCTTTCCAGAGCCCAAGCGCCTCTAATCGGTCAAATTCCTTAATTGCTGTCATTGCCTATACGCCCAGTTTTGGGTCATTCTATCTATGCCCTCATTTTGGGGCAAAAACGGCGGTTAAACAAGCTTATTTAAATGCAGGCTGCATCAGGTCATAGGGATGTTTCCATCCATCTAGCTGCGATATGCGCTTAAGCCAGCGATCAATATGCGGCCAATCCGAACGTTTAAAGCCGAATTCCTCTGGGTAATATAAATACCCACAGCAAGAAAAATCTGCCGCTGTCGGGCCCGAGGCCGCGACCCATTCGCGATCCGCTAAATGCCCGTTTAACACGGTATAGGCCGCGCGCAACCGCCCCTGTAAGAAATCATAGGCGCCAACGGGGCGCTTGTCTTTGGGTAGAAAATTATTCAAGAACCGCGCCACCCCTGCCTGTGAAGACAGCTTGTGATTATCCCAGAGTACCCAGCGTAGCACCTCGCGCGCCTCGATCTCGTCTTGGGGGGCGAACTGGCCTGTTTGGTCGGTGATGTAGTCCTGTATAACCCCTGATTGGGTCATGGTGACATCGCCATGCACCAGCACCGGAACCTCGCCCATGGGGTTGATTTTTAAAAAATCCGCACTGCGGGCCTCGCCGTTGAAAAAATCAACAAACTCGGCCTGCCAGTCCAAGGAGCATAGCTCTAACATTAAAGCGGCTTTGTAGGCATTGCCAGATTCACCAAAACAATAGAGTCGGTAATCTGCGGTACTACGCATTTTTCAGGACTTCCAGCTCGTTTCGGGCTTCTCTATTCAGGCGGTGCATGTCTTCGATTGCCGCATCGATTTCTGCCTTGCGATCCTCTAACTCTACAATCTGACGTGTGGACATATCGATCCATTTTTCCAGCTGGGCTTGGTTCTGATCCTCGCGGTCATACATTTCCAGCCATTGGCGAATTTCCTCAAGTGTAAACCCAAAGCGCCGCCCCCGTTTGATCAACCGCAGTCGCGCCTTCTCGGGTCCCCCATAGAACCGCTTGCGCCCTTGTTTTTCTGGCACCAGCAGTTCGATATATTCGTAATAACGTAGAGTGCGGGGCGTTACCTCGAACAGCTCACACATTTCACTAAGCGAGAGTTTTTTTTCAGTCATTCACAGTATCCTTTGCGGGCATTCTAGCCCCAAAGGGATAGAATTCAAGTCACAGTAACTACTCTGCCCAAAAATATACCAGTGATAAAAGGTCAGAAGCGTTGCGTGACATAGGGGGATCACTGGTCGGGCAAATTGAATCCGTGCAATAATTTCGGTGCAATTGGCGCTATTAGATTTTATGGCACTAGTTATGGCCGATACCTCTTCTCTTCCTCTTAGCAATATGCGCGTGCTGGCCATCGCTCTGCCGGTGGTCTTGTCTAATGCAACAGTGCCGGTACTGGGGCTGGTTGATACCTATGTGATCGGCCAACTGGGCGATCCTGTTGCCATTGGCGCAGTGGCCATGGGGGCGGTGATCATTACATCGATTTTTTGGATGTTCGGATTTTTACGCATGGGCACAACGGGGCTTACGGCACAGGCGGTGGGGCAGGGGGACGCGGGGGAAACCACACTTTTGCTAACACGTGCGCTGATGATTGGGCTGGCGGCTGGCGGTCTGTGTATCGCGGTGCAATGGCCCCTATTTTATGCGGTTTTTGCATTATCACCCGCCTCGCCAGAGGTCGAGATGTTGGCGCAGGGCTATCTGGAGATTCGTGTGCTGGGCGCACCTGCGGCAATTGCGGTTTATGGGATTTCTGGCTGGCTGGTGGGGCAGGGGCGCACAGGGGCGTTGTTGCTTTTGCAAATCAGCGTCAATGGGTTGAATATTCTCCTCGATTGCTGGTTCGTATTGGGGCTGTCTTGGGGGGTATCTGGGGTAGCGCTGGCTACACTTGCGGCAGAATATTTTGGACTGCTGTTTGGTCTGTGGTTGGTCCGTGATGGATTTAAATCTGGGCTGTGGCGCAATTGGGCGCGGGTGTTTGATGGGGTAAAACTACGCCGCATGGCCCTTGTTAATCGCGATATTATGTTGCGCTCTATGCTATTGACCGGCGGTTTTGTTCTGTTCTCGTTTCTGGGATCTAGCTTTAGCAATGAAATACTGGCGGCGAACCAGATACTGCTACAATTTTTGCATGTTACGGCCTATGCGTTGGATGGGTTTGCGTTGGCGGCCGAGACGCTGGTGGGACAGGCGGTTGGTGCACGAAACAGGTTGGGCCTGCGGCGCGCGGTTTGGTTAACGGGGATGTGGGGGGGCATATCCGTTTCGTTATCAGCGCTGGGGTTTGCGGTGCTTGGGGGGCTGTTGATCCAAGAAATGACCACATCCCTAGCCGTGCAAGATGTAGCTCTGCGCTATCTGCCATGGATGGTGCTGGCGCCGCTGACGGGGGTGCTGGCATGGATGATGGATGGGGTCTTTATTGGTGCCACACGCACGCGCGAAATGCGCGATATGATGTGTATATCGTTTTGCGGTTTCTTGATCAGCCTATGGATCACAATCCCCATGTGGGGCAACCATGGCCTGTGGTTCAGCATCAATATCCTGTTCATCCTGCGCGGCATCACCCTGCTGTGGTGTTACCCCAACATAGAACGCGACCTTAGCTGAAAATTTCGAACACGGCCTCAGGGGGGCGGCCAATACGGGCCTGTCCGTTTGAAATGACAATCGGGCGTTCGATTAGAATAGGGTGTTCGACCATTGCGGCAATTAGCTGATCGGAATCGCTGGTCAGCGTGAGACCCAATTCTTTGAAGCGCGCATCTTTGTGGCGAATGATGTCTATAGCCTTGCCCCCCAGCATATCAATCACGCTGCGCAGCTCGTCGGCACTGGGGTTGTCATCTAGATAGCGGCGGATTTCGGGTGCCCGATCTTCGATCAATGCCAATGTTTGGCGCGATTTAGAACAACGTGGATTATGCCAGATTGTGGTCATAGGAACTCCTCTGTGCCGGAACCAACGGCTTGAGATATATGATTGTACCCGTGTTGCTCCAAAAGCCGATCCAACCCCTTGGCGATGTCGTTGGCCAGCGATACCCCCTGAAACACCATGGCCGTGTATAGCTGAACCGCGCTGGCACCGGCGCGAATTTTCTCAAATGCATCCTCTGCGCTGGCAATGCCGCCCACCCCGATTAGGGGGACATGCCCTTCTAGTTCGGCAGATAGGCGCGCCAAGACCTGTGTTGATTTGGAAAACAACGGGGCGCCAGAAAGGCCACCCTTTTGAATGCGATGCTCGCTGGTTAGCCCATCACGGTCTAACGTTGTGTTGGTGGCGATGATTGCATCAAGTCGCGCATGGCGGGCCACTTGGGCGATTTGGGCGATCTCTTCCAGCGTTAGATCAGGCGCAATCTTAAGAAAAATCGGCACGGGGCGTTCTAGGCCTGCGCTGGTTTTCATTACACCTTCTAGTAGCGCGGTCAGGGCCTTTTCGCCCTGAAGGTCGCGCAGTTTTTCGGTATTGGGCGAGGAGACGTTCACCGTGGCAAAATCCACATGTGGGCCACAGGTTTCTAGGACTTGGACAAAATCAATTGCACGGTGCGAACTGTCTTTGTTGGCCCCTAGATTGATACCCACCACTCCAGAATTTGGCCGATTGGCCAGTCGTGCGGCAATCACATCCATGCCCTCGTTGTTGAACCCGAACCGATTGATCGCAGCGCGATCCTCCGTCAGGCGAAACAGGCGCGGTTTGCGATTGCCGTTTTGGGCCTTGGGGGTTGCGGCGCCCACCTCTACGAAGCCAAACCCTGCCTTTAGTAGCGCGGGTACAACCTCGGCGTTTTTGTCAAACCCCGCCGCCAATCCCACGGGATTGGGCAATTCCAACCCGCCGACGCTGGTTTTTATGCGCGCGGTGCTAAAGGGGCCGTGGCGTGGGCCTAGCCCCATAGCTAGCGCCTTGATTGCCAAGCCATGTGCTGTTTCTGGGTCTGTTTTGTGCAATGCCGCCAATGCGATGCGTTCTGAAAACTTCATAACACCCCCTGTGGGAAATGATGCGTGCCCTCTACCAGTGGTAAGGGTTTGGCCCATAAAACATCCGCCATGCGCAAAGGCCCATAAAGATGCGGAAACAATGCCCCCCCGCGTGCCACTTCGTATTTCAGCGCGTTGCCCAGTGGCGCATCCTCTAGCGCAAGGATCATCAAACCCTCCATACCCTCAAAATACTTGGCCACGGTTTGGGCAACAGTCTCTGCGGTAGAAAAATGGATGTAGCCATCCACGATATCAATCGGCGCACCTGCGCTTTGGCCCTGTGATTGCAGGGCCTCCCATTCGGGTGCGCGTAGAATTTTGTAAATCAAGCCCATCCCCTGATGCTCCTGCTTAGCTTTTCAGGGTCTTATCACGCGGGGGGCATGGCCCCAAGGCTTGATTGCGTGTTTTTCTTGGGAATACAGATAATTTTGCGCCCGCCACAGGCAGCGGGCGCACAGGGCTCCATGGACATCTGCCACACCATAGGCCCCGTTTGGGGGTTAGGCCTTCCAGAAGGGTTTTTGCGCCTCGATTTGGGCCTGAGTGGGGGTGATGCCGATATCACGCAGATGTGCGTCGGATAGCCGGCCAACTGCGCGGCGCATCTTCGTGCGATCCCCCCAGATCGCCACTGTATGCGCGAATTTGATGGCGACAGTGGATGCCACTGGCAAATCCGTGCGTGCAGACAAGTTCAGGGCGAATTCAGAAGCTCTTGAGGGGGTATAGGTCATCTTTCTAACTTTCTTATTGTGTTGGTACAATATTGATAGTATTGGTAATTAATAGATACAAAGATTCGATATGTATTGATAGGAGATTATTGTAATGGGTACAATTTGGCGCCCCTCCCCTGATTTTACCAGCGGCCCGAAATACAAGGCCGTGTTAGAGGCCCTGCGGGTAGATATCGCAGAGAATACACTTGCAGTGGGGGATCGATTGCCACCGGTGCGGGATCTGGCGTGGCAGTTAGAGGTGACGCCTGGTACAATCGCGCGGGCCTATCAGCTGGGCGTTTCCGAGGGCATACTAGAGGCGGCGGTGGGGCGTGGCACCTTTGTGGCGACGCAGAAAACCACTGAGGATTTCCGACCGATTATGTTCGAGGTAGAGGAGGGCGGCCTTATCAACCTGCGCAATACCAGCACCACAAATGTTGGCCAAAGCACAGAGCTGCGCGCCGCCATGATCCGCGCCGCCGAACAAGCCTCAGGCTATATGGACTATCCGGAACGCAAGGCGCGCCACGATATTTATAGACATCTGTGCGACTGGATGCAGTATTCGCATGTACAGGCGAAACCCGAGAATATCGTGTTAACCAATGGTGGGCAAAACGCGATCAACATTGCCTGTAGCGCTATATTAACCGAGGGTTCTGGCCCTATTGCGCTGGATGCCCTCACTTATCCGGGAATTCGTTATGCGCTTCAGGCCCATAATGCCGCTATCTCGGGTGTATTAACGGATGAGCATGGGATCATTCCAGAAGACCTGATTCGTGTTTGCAAACGGGATCGGCCGCGGGCCTTGTTTACCTCTGTAAATGTGTTGAACCCTACCACAGGTGAAATGCCCTATCAGCGACGGGTCGAGATCGCCGAAATTGCCCGAGATTACGATTTACAGATTATCGAGGATGACTGTTGGGGTATTGGAGAGGCGCGCACGCCCGGTTTTTCGCGTCTGTGCCCAGAACGCGCTTGGTACCTGTCTTCTTTTTCCAAGGTCGTGGCAGCGGGCCTTCGGTTTGGGTATTTGCTATGCCCCGAGGGCATGCGGCATCGCGCCAGCCGAATTGTGCAAACCAACAGTTTTGGCACCTCGCGTGCGGTGATTGATATCGCCCACGAATTGCTGGCCTCTGGGGATGCACAGGCCATTCGCAACCGTATCCTTTCGCGCGTGTCGGAACGGGTGGAAACCACGGTGAATATGCTGGGCCATCACGATATTTCGTGGCGCAAAGATGTGCCGTTTATTTGGGTGCCACTGACGCGGGGGTGGCGCGGATCATCTTTTGCATCGGCCTGCGAGCGGCGAAAAATCGCGGTGCGCGCGGCAGATGAGTTTGCCCTGAACAATATGCCAATCCCAAATGCGGTGCGCATATCGGTCAATTGCAATATCCCGCTGGATCAGTACCAAGAGGCGCTACGCGAAATCGATACCCTGTTGCTAAAGCCCCGCATAGATGTGGAGAGCTGATCTATAGATCAGCGCGGTCGCGCAGGGCTTTAAATTCGCGTAACCCCAGACAGGGGTATTTGGTTTTAGGGAATAGCTTTTCCAATCCTGCAAGATCAGGGAATATCTCTAACAGTTCGTCGCGCGATGACTGGTCAATGGCCCGCAGGGCTTGCTCGCCAGGGAAGAAGCTCTCGCAGGGTTGGCCATTGGCAAAAACCACCTCGTGGCGATCAAACAGCATGTGATAGTAGGTGACCTCTTCCTGCGGTACAGGCTGTGTAGTGCTAACGCCATCCAACAGGCCAACAGCCGGCACCAAAACCTCGCTGGAGCCATACAACAGATCCGCGCGCCAATCTTTGACATAAATGCGATGTTGTGGTGATACCAGCAGGTCGCGGTCAGGCATTGCCGCACCTAGGCTGTTGCGCCCAATGGATACTGGCCACAAATGCGGATGGTCCAACAGCTGTTCTAGGCTAAATTTCCGCGATCCGATCCAACGAATTTGCGGGGCCTCGCCCTCTAGTGTGCTGACCTGATCTCCGACCACCAAATCCTCGATATTCTTGGAACCCTCGGGCGTTAAAATTTTTGTTCCTCGTGTGAAACAGACCACATTATAGGGGGTTTGTGATCCATCCTGTGCAGAGTTGTTGTTAAAGGTATAGGTGGCGCCATCAACCAATGGTTCGCTGGTGATAATACCATAGTTCTGACCAGAGTTACTGCTTGGTGGATCATTCCCAATTCGCACGACAAAGAACACAATACCCTGATCAGATTCGAACGAATACTCCAGCTCTACCCCTTGGCCGGCATTAAAGGTGTTGCTCCCAATCGTAAGATCCGAATCGAGTATCTGGTCGAATCCACCCGGTTCGTTAAAGGCATCATTGAAAATCAGGTCGTCGTCGTCGATGAATATCTGGGCAGGACCGCTGTTGGTGAATGTCGTAGAGGTTCCCGATACAGCGGCCCCCGTTGTATCTGTGGCACTGGAAATAGCGCCGGTAAAATCGCTTATGTCATAAATCGCAAATGAGTATCTTGGCATATCTAACCCCCCGCTAAAGTATTTTTCAATGATAACAGGGGATTATGGCGCAATCAAGTAAACTAGATGTTAATTGCGGAGCATATCTGGCGGCAACGCAGCCTGAAACAACTCTGCGGTGATTTCATCTAGAGACATTACAACTGTTTTCTTTTCGCCCAGACGCCGCACGGTTACTGTACGATCCTCAACCTCTTTTTTACCCACGGCCAGAATAACCGGAACCTTGCCCAAGCTGTGTTCGCGAACCTTATAGTTGATCTTCTCGTTGCGGATATCGGCCTCGGCGCGAATGCCGGCGGCATTTAGCGCCTCGACCACATCCAAGCAGAAATCATTGGCATCCGTCACAATTGATGCCACCACCACTTGGCGTGGGGCCAACCAGAAGGGCAACTTGCCGGCATGGCTTTCGATCATAATACCAATAAAACGCTCGAATGATCCCAGCGTTGCACGGTGTAACATAACGGGGCGATGCTTGTTGCCATCTTGGCCGACATAGGATGCATCAAGACGCTCGGGTAAAACAAAATCAACCTGATGGGTGCCGCATTGCCAATCGCGACCAATGGCATCGGTCAATACAAACTCTAGCTTGGGCCCGTAGAACGCGCCTTCGCCATGGTTCATTTCTGGCTCGATCCCCGCAGCACGGGTGGCCGACAGCAATGCCGCCTCTGCCTTATCCCAGACCTCGTCTGACCCAGATCGCTTTTCGGGGCGATCAGAGAACTTGATCTTGAATTCCTCGAACCCCAGATCGCGGTAAACCTCAGACAGGAAATTGATATAGGTCTTTGTCTCCGACTCGATTTGATCTTCGGTACAGAAAATATGCCCGTCATCTTGGGTGAAGCCGCGCACCCGCATGATACCATGCAATGCGCCAGAGGGCTCATAGCGGTTACAAGATCCGAATTCGGCCATGCGCAACGGCAGGTCGCGATAGGATTTCAGACCGTGGTTGAATATCTGCACATGGCAGGGACAGTTCATCGGCTTTAGGGCATTTACGGCCTTTTCGCGGGCATGCTCTTCGTCCACCTCTACGATGAACATGTTCTCTTGGTATTTTTCCCAGTGGCCAGAGGCCTCCCACAGCTTGCGATCCACCACCTGAGGTGTGTTCACCTCAACATAGCCACCCTTGGTTTGCATACGGCGCATATAGTCCTGTAATGTTGTGTAAATACGCCAGCCATTGGGGTGCCAGAACACCTGCCCTGGGGCCTCTTCTTGCATGTGAAACAGGTCCATCTCGCGGCCCAGTTTGCGGTGGTCGCGCTTGGCGGCCTCTTCGAGCATATTTAAATGGGCCTTTAGATCATTCTTGTTCTTAAAGGCGACGCCATAGATGCGCTGTAACATCGCATTGTCGCTGTCGCCGCGCCAATATGCACCGGCCACAGACATCAATTTAAATCCATCACCAGGAACCTGAGCGGTATGTACCAAATGTGGCCCACGGCACAAATCTTGCCAGTCGCCATGCCAATACATCGACAGATCCTCATCGCCAGGTATGCTTTCGATCAGCTCGACCTTATAAGGCTCGTTATTGTCCCGATAGAATTGGAGGGCGCGTGCGCGGTCCCAAACCTCGCGGCGCACGGGATCCTTTTTGTTGATAATTTCGCGCATTTTCTTCTCGATCACCACCAAATCCTCGGTGGAAAAGGGCTCTTCGCGATCGAAATCATAGTACCAGCCGTTCTTGATAACGGGGCCAATGGTCACCTTCACATCTGGCCACAGCTCTTGAACCGCGCGCGCCATGATATGAGCACAATCGTGACGGATCAGCTCAAGTGCCTGTGCATCGTCTTGCATTGTGTGAATGGCAAATGCGGCATCGGCCTCAATCTCGCGCGATAGATCACGGTGCTCGCCGTTTACACTACAGCTGATGGCCTTTTTGGCCAACGAGGTGGAAATGTCCTTGGCCACATCCATACCCGTTACACCTGCGGCGTATTTACGTGAATTTCCATCGGGTAGGGTGATTGTGATCTCTGACATGGATCATCCTTTCATTTAGCGCCTACGAAACGCTCGGTTAAAGTTGTGCGCCCATTTGGCCCGATTTCACTACAGGTTCAAGCAATTTTTGACCCCCAACTCCCCTCCCACATCCAAATCTTTAAAATATCCAATCCCATGATCGCCAAAATCCGCGCATTGGCAAATTCCAGCGTATTCCGCCCCAAACGTGCCACCTGTAGATGACGCCCCCCAAAAACTAGTCTAGGACTGAGGCATAATTTCCCGAGGATACCATGAGCAACCCGCAACATTTCACCACCCCCCAAGGCCGCGAAATCGCCTATCACCAAACCACCGGCACAGAGGCAGGCCCAGGGGTTGTTTTCCTTGGCGGCTTTAAATCCGATATGCAGGGCAGCAAGGCGCTGTACCTACAGGAATGGGCCGAGGAAACCGGTCGCGCATTCCTGCGCTTTGATTATTCGGGCCACGGGCAATCCTCGGGCGAATTTCGCGATGGCTCTATCGGCGAATGGGCCGAGGACGCACAGGCGGCGGTCACCACCCTAACCACTGGCCCGCAGATATTGGTCGGCTCGTCTATGGGCGGATGGATTTCTCTTTTATTGGCCAAGCGCATACCCGATCAAGTGGCGGGCCTTGTGGGTATTGCCGCCGCACCTGATTTCACCGAAGACAGCATGTGGAATGGCATGAGCTCGATCCTTCAGGCTAAATTGATGAAAGATGGCGTGATCTATCAGCCATCAGAATACGATGAACCCTATCCAATTACCAAAAAGCTAATCACAGATGGGCGCAACCATTTGGTTCTGCGCGAAGATCTTGAGCTGCCATTTCCAGTGCGCCTGTTGCATGGCACCGCGGATGCGGATGTGCACATGGACGTGGCGTTACGCTTGCTTGAACACGCAAGTGGGGATGATATTCGCCTGAATTTCGTCAAAGGGGCGGATCACAGGTTCTCTGATGCACGGTGTCTGCAATTGATCCGTAAATCAATTCACTCGATCCTGATGGCCTAGCCCCCAAAGGGGGGTATATGCGCGTCATCAAAGGTTTCGTGGGACTGGTTATTATGGTTCTGTTAGGAGCGGCACTGGTTTTGGTTCTCGGGCCGCGACAGCGCTTTAATCTAACCGAGGCAACCAAGGATCAAACGCCCCCCCGCGATATTTCTCAAATCACCACAGATCTGGCCAAATCAGAAGCCCGGTTTACCGATATCAAACCCAATCAACACAAGCAGATCCTCTGGGCCGGCGAAGAGGGGGCGAAAACCGCGCTATCCATCGTGTACCTGCATGGGTTTTCCGCCAGCCTACAAGAAATCCGCCCCGTGCCCGATAATCTGGGCGCGGCCCTTGGCGCAAATGTCTATTTCCCGCGCCTTACGGGCCATGGTCGCGCGGGGGATGCCATGGCGCAAACCCATGTTCAGGACTGGGCGGTGGATTTGGCACAGGCCTTGCAGATTGGCCAATTGATCGGTCAGCGGGTGATCGTGATTTCAGCCTCTACGGGGGGCACATTGGCCACCACATTACTGGATGATCCCAGCCTAACCGAACAGGTCGCAGGCATGATCTTTGTCTCGCCAAACTTTGCGGTGCATAATTCCATGGCGTTTTTGGGTAAGTTGCCCCTGTTTAACCTCTGGGGGCCGATGCTGGGCGGCGAAACGCGCTCTTGGGAGCCTAGCAACACCTTGCATGGGCAATACTGGACAACCAGCTACCCCACAGAATCTATCGTGCCGATGATGCGCCTGATTGACCATGTCGAGGGCATAGATGTCGCGCGCACAGAAATCCCCGCGTTGTTCTACTTTTCAGATGACGACAGGGTGGTAGATGCGGCCGCAACACGTCAGGTTGCCCAGAAGTGGGGAGGGGCTGTAACCTTGATCAACCCAACCCTAACCGAGGCAGATGACGTAAACGCTCATGTAATTGCAGGCGATATCATGAGCCCGAACCAAACCGCCACGGCTACTGCAGAGATGCTAAACTGGATAAAATCCCTAGAGTAGTATACCCACAATCACCAAGGCCAATCCCAGTGCCGACAGGGCAAATGACCCGACATTAATCGCAACAAGGCTTTGTAGATGCGTGCTAAGCTCTTCGCCCTCTAGCCCCGCTTGGCGGGCCTTAAAGGCCTTGGCGATACAATAGATTAATCCCGCCAGCCCTAATAGGGTGACGCCAACGCCGGCAAGTACAAGTATATCCATAGGCCTACTTTCATTTTGTGCGATGAATAGCGAAATCCCCCCCCCAGCACAAGCAACACTTGCGCGCGCGCCCCCCCTACAGTAATCACGCAGACAAGCCAAAGGAGCATAAAATGAACGAAGAAACAGGCCAATCCAGCTACCGCGTTACTGCGGATGAACTGCGCGCATTTGTAGAGCGCTACGAGCGTCTGGACGCCGAGAAAAAAGATATTGCGGAACATATGAAAGAGGTGATGGCCGAGGCAAAATCACGCGGCTATGATACTAAGGCCCTGCGCTCTTTGATTGCTTTGCGTAAGAAAGACCCAGCCGAGATTTCAGAAGAAGAAGCGGTTCTAGATATGTATAAAGAAGCCTTGGGCATGTAGCCCTGCGCTAGTCTAAGAAATTCGGGCGCGGTTGGATGGTGGCAACATTATCCATGCGCTCGATGTAATACCAGTCATCCTCGTAGGCAAAGGTCATCTGATCCTGCACCTCTGCAGTCCAAAAATCATCACGCCTTGGGGCATCTGTGTTCGGAAACTTTAGCACAAAAGCGCGTTTGATTTTTTCAAAATCTCCCGCCTGCGCTGGTTTGTGCTTTAGCAGGTATTGATACATCAATTGACACCCATATAGCGATAGCCCCTGATTGACAGGGCGGCTGTCCCCATGCAGGTCTTGGGCATTTTCAATGCCGGTTATGGCCTGAATAACATCGCGCCAGATACGCGGATAATCTTCGTATTTCCACGTTACCACATGGTGGCGGGGGCCGCGTTCCTCTCTTTGGCGTCTGGTGACACGGTTTAACAGGTCAGACCACTTCACCTTGGGGATTTCGATATTTTCAACAAAGGTCGAGAATTCCTCGATCTTGGCATGGCCCAAGGCGCTACCATAACATGAGGGCAACAGGGTGGTTAAATTTCGCGTGGCCATGAAGAAACGATAGCTGTTCAGCGGCAATAATGTGGAATAGCGCGCCACAGCCGCCCCGCAGGGGGGGAACAACAGGCTACGGCTAACGGGGCGCAGAACAGAACCGCCAATCTGATGATCCAGCAACACGATACGCTTGGCTGCTGACCCTTGGGTTGCCTCGCGGATAAATTGCGCCCCTGCGTCGGCCTTGGGTAGGCCATCGCCCAAGGCCTTTAGCGCGGATTCTAATGCATCGCGGTGGGCCTCTGGGGGTACGATTACGATATTCTGATCGGAAAAGACGTCTGCATTTTTCTCTAAAATGTCATAAATGTGCTGAGATGCGGTGCGGTAGGGCCCAAGATAAATTCGAATGTCCATTGATAAATGTTCCCGTCCAATGCCCTGATTGCTAGACATAGAATTATCCATGCGCTAAGCGCGTTTCAATGGCTGATAATGCAAATATATCAACGGCACGTAAATTTGGCCGTTTCCCCAGCGTATGGACCATCGCAGCGGCCTTGGTTGCGGGGCTGGTTATCCTGCCCATATTGGTGGTGATCTATCTGGCCTTTTTCCCTACCGAAAATATCTGGCCACATCTGCTGTCCACGACATTGCCGCGTTATCTGGGCAATTCACTGATTATGATGGGCGCGGTTGGGGCGCTAAGTGCGCTGATCGGGGTCAGTACCGCGTGGTTTATTGTGACCAAAGATTTCCCCATGCGCAGAACGCTGGAATGGTCGCTGTTTTTCCCTTTGGCGGTGCCGGCCTATATCGGGGCCTATGCCTTTGTGGATTTTTGGGAATATGCGGGGCCGGTTCAGACCCAATTGCGCGACTGGTTTGGCTGGCAAACCTCTCGGGATTACTATTTCCCACAGGTGCGCGCACGCGGGGCGGCTGTTTTGGTAATTGCGTTGTCGCTGTATCCTTATGTTTACTTGTTGGCGCGCACGGCCTTTCGGGATCAATCCAGCCGCACGCTAGAGGTCGCCCGCGCATTGGGCGTGGGGCCGCGGGGGGTGTTTTTCCGCGTGGCGCTGCCTCTGGCACGTCCCGCCATTGCCATTGGCGTGTCTTTGGTGATGATGGAGACGCTGAATGATTTTGGCGCGGTGGAATTTTTCGCGGTGCAGACCCTGACAACGGGGGTGTTTACCGTGTGGCTAGAGGCGTCGAACGTTGGCGGGGCGGCGCAGATTTCTGGGGTCATTCTAGCGCTGTTAACGGGGCTGTTGTTTCTGGAACGTCGTAGCCGAAATAAAATGAAGGTGCATCAGCGCCATACGCAAATGATCCCCCCCAGCCGCGAAAAATTACGTGGTGGCGCGGCGCTGTTGGTGATGGGAGTCTGTGCCTTGCCGGTGATCCTTGGGTTTATAATGCCCAGCCTAATCATGCTGTCTCATGCATTACATGTGCCTGAAATCTGGCAAGGTCGGGAATTTCGCGGGGCGATCAGCACCAGCCTATGGGTTTCGTTGTCTGCGGCCCTGTTGACGGTGGGGGCGGCGGTTATACTGGTGTATGCGGTGCGTATGTCGCGCTCTAATCTGGCGCGCAAGCTGGCGCCAATTTCCACCATCGGATATGCGGCCCCTGGGGCGGTTTTGGCGGTGGGGATCCTTATTCCCATGGCGGCATTGGATCACCGAATCGCGGATATATTTCAAACCCTGTGGAATGTTGAAATTGGGCTGCTGATCACCGGCTCAGCGGGGGCGGTAATTTTTGCCTATTTCGTGCGTTTCTTTGCGCTGGCCTATGGATCTGTTGACAGTGCCATGGGGCGCTATTCACCCAATATAGGCTGGGCGGCTCGCTCTTTGGGGAAAACACCTGCCGCGGTGTTGCGGCGGGTGCATTTGCCGCTGATCCACCGGTCGTTGCTGATTGCGGTCTTGCTGGTGTTTGTAGACAGCATAAAAGAACTGCCGGCGACGTTGTTGTTGCGCCCCTTTGGGTTTGAAACACTGGCGACCCAAATCTACAACGCCGCCTCGCTTGAGGATATCAATGGCGCATCGGCCGCCTCGATTGTGGTGATTTTGGTCGGCATGCTGGCGGTGGCGGTGCTGGCACGTGCCTCGCGTTAGCCTGCGCTAAACGCTACGGCGATTTCACTAGCAAGGCGCGCATTATTTAGAACCAATGCGATATTCGCCTCTAGCGATTTACCCTCGGTCAGCTCGAAAATTCGTCCCAGCAAGAAGGGGGTGACCTTTTTGGCCTCGATCCCTTGGGCGTTGGCCTCTTCTAGAGCGCGGGCAATGATCGGGCGCAGCACCTCTGATGCAATTTCATCGGCCTCTGGAATTGGATTTGCAATCAGCTGACCACCAGACAGGCCCATTGCCGCACGGGTCTGTGCGGCGCGGGCAATATCTGTGGCGCTGTCTAGGCGCAGGGGCGCATCAATCCCAGAGTGGCGCGACCAAAAGGCGGGCACCTGATCTTGGCCCACCGCAATAACGGGCACCCCCAATGTTTCCAGCACCTCTAGGGTCTTGGGGATGTCCAAAATGGCCTTGGGGCCGGCGGCCACAACGGTTACAGGCGTTTGGGCCAGCTCTTGCAAATCCGCAGAAATATCAAAACTTTGCTCGGCCCCTTGATGAACCCCGCCAATGCCTCCGGTTGCAAAAACAGAGATACCCGCCAGATGCGCGCTGATCATGGTGGCGGCAACTGTGGTCGCCCCCGTTTTGCCGGTAGCAATACACACAGGCAGATCGGCGCGCGATAGCTTGGCCACGTCTTTGGCCTGTCCAAGGCTGTTTAGCTGATCCGCAGATAGGCCAATGCACAACTCACCATTCAGCACCGCAATTGTGGCCGGCACGGCGCCATTATCGCGCACGCACTGCTCGACACGGCGCGCGGTTTCTACATTCTGTGGGAAGGGCATGCCATGAGTGATGATGGTGGATTCCAATGCCACAATTGGCTGACCAGCCTCTTTGGCTGCGCGCACTTCGGCGCTGAAATTCAACTGGATCATTATTCGTCTTCTCCGGATACGTATTTAGCGGCGGTGGCAAGGGCCTGTTCTAGGGCCTCTTGGGCCGGTATGTTATTTATTTCTGCGGCGATATGGGCGGCCATGAATGTATCACCTGCACCCGTCACGCGGCGCTGGGCCACCTGAGGTGGGGTAGCAGTGATATGATTTGCGGCACTGGCAAGGCTGGCGGCCCTAGCGCCGTTGGTCACCAGCACACGGTGAGCACCGCGTGCCACCAAGGCGGCGGCGGCGTCAAAGGCGGTATCAAAGGGCGTATCACATAGCAATCCGGCCTCTTCTAGGTTCACATAAAGGGTTGCGCCTGCGTGTTTTAACAGGGGCAGCAATCGCTGGGCCTTGCCGGGGCTGGCGGGGGCCAGGCGCATATCGGCGCGGGCAAATAGGGGACTGTTGGCGATCTCGCTCAGCAGCGATGTAGTCAAGTTGCCATCTAGCGCAATCACCCCATCATAGGGCGCGGCTTCACTGCCCAAGCGCCCATCAGACAGCGGGCGCAGGATATCGCTATCGGCTGCCTCTAGGGTATGGGCATCGGCAATGGCGGCAACCAGCCCGTTGCTACCCTCGATGGCCATATACCGATCGGTTGGCATGCCTTCAGAGCGGTGCACATGATCGGTGATCATTCCCATATCAGTACAGGCTCGCAACAAATCTGCCCCCTCGGCATCATCACCAATAGCCGTAAGCAGGGCGGGGCGCAGGCCAAAGCGCTGGGCGGTCATGGCAATATTCATGGCAACGCCACCGGGGATGCGAGTGATGCGTCCACCCACGTCAGTGCCCACATTCATCACCTGTGGTGCGCGACCGATAATGTCCCACAACACGGAACCGATGCAGAGGATGTCGATGGTTTTAGAGGCGGTCATATAGGAGTCCTTGGCGAATCGTAGGCTAGCCCCAAATGAATAACGCCCCGCATTGCGGGGCGCTAGGCTTGTTTGTTAATCTGCGATGTTAGGCTTCGAATTCCACGATCAGATCCTTGGCATCTACCTGTGTCCCGGTGGCCGAGTGGATGGCCTTGATCACGCCACCCTGTTCGGCACTGATGCCTGTTTCCATTTTCATGGCCTCGATGGTGAACAATAAATCACCCTCGGCGACCTCTTGGCCCACACTGACGACCACAGATGAAATAGCGCCGGGCATTGGCGCACCGACATGGGCGGTATTGCCGGCCTCTGCTTGGGCGCGCTTTATGGTGGTGGCGGCCTTATTGGAATCGGTGACGCGGATGGTGCGTGGCTGGCCGTTTAGTTCGAAAAACACCCGTGCTTGGCCATCTTCGTCAGTCTTACCCACAGCAATCAGCTGAATTTCCAGCGTCTTACCCGGGTCGATTTCACAAGAAATACCTTCGCCCGGTTGCATCCCATATAAGAAGTTTTCCGTGGGCAGGGTACGTACAGGGCCGTTTATCTTGTGGTGGGCTTGATAATCGGTAAAGACCTTTGGGTACATTAGATAGCCGTTCAGATCTTCGTTATCCACATGCTCCACGTCTAGCATCTCGGCCAGCTTGGCCCGCTCGGCCTCTAGATCCGCCGCGGGTAATACTGAACCCGGGCGTACCTCAAGCGGGGTGCGGCCACGCAAAACCTTCTTCTGTAGTGCCTCGGGGAAACCACCATAGGGCTGGCCAACTTCGCCCTTAAAGAAGGTCTCGACTGATTCCGGGAATGCCACCTCTTTGTTGGGGTTCAGAACGTCCTCGATTGTGAGACCCGCCGATACCATGCTAAGGGCCATATCTCCCACGGTTTTTGCAATGGGCGTTACCTTGATCACATCGCCAAAGGCGTGGTTCACATCGGCATAGGTCTTGGCAATTTCTAACCAACGGCTTTCCAGCCCCATGGAGCGGGCCTGTGCCTTTAGGTTGGTAAACTGCCCGCCGGGCATTTCGTGTAGATAAACTTCGGATGCGGGCGATGATGTGCCACTTTCGTATGCGGCATAGTGCCCGCGTATGGCGGCCCAGTAATCATTGATATCGCGCACGGTGGCAATATCAATGCCGGTGTCGCGTTCGGTGTTGCGCAGGGCCTCGACCATGGATCCTAGGCAAGGTTGGGATGTACCACCAGAAAAAGCATCCATGGCCACATCTACCGCATCAACACCCGCCGCAGATGCCGCCAGTATAGATGCCCCCGCCATGCCGCTGGTGTCATGGGTGTGGAAATGGATCGGTAGGCCAACCTCTTCTTTCAATGCGGTGACAAGGGCTGTTGCGGCGGCGGGTTTCAACAGGCCCGCCATATCCTTTAGGCCTAACACATGGGTACCAGCCTCTTTTAGCTGTTTGCCCATATCCACATAGTATTTCAGATCGTATTTGGCACGATCAGGATCCAAGATATCGCCAGTGTAGCAGATCACGCCCTCTAACAGCTTGCCACTGTCCAGAACTGCATCCATCGACAGGCGCATGTTTTCAACCCAGTTCAACGGATCAAACACGCGGAACACGTCTATGCCCGTCTCGGCAGATTGGCGTACAAATTCCTGCACCACATTATCGGGGTAATTGGTATACCCCACACCATTAGACGAGCGCAGCAACATCTGGGTCATCAGGTTTGGCATCCGCTCGCGCAGATCGCGCAACCGCTGCCACGGGCATTCATGCAAGAAACGATAGGCGACATCAAAGGTCGCCCCCCCCCAGCATTCCACCGAGAACAGCTCTGGTAGGTTATGCGCATAGGTATCGGCGATATTCACCATATCAATCGAGCGCATGCGCGTGGCCAACAGGGATTGATGCCCATCGCGCATGGTGGTGTCGGTGATCAACAATTGCTTTTGATCCGCCATCCAATCGGCCACGGCCTGCGGGCCTTGCTCGATCAGCAAATTGCGCGCACCACGCGGAACATCGGGGGTTTTGTTCTGTGGAACCACGGCGCGGGCAAGCGCGGGGCGCACAGGGTCTGCGACCTCTGGGTGCCCGTTAATGATCACATCTGACAAGTAGGTCAAAATCTTGGTAGCGCGATCGCGGCGGGGCTTGAAATCAAATAGATCGGGGGTCTGGTCGATGAATTTGGTGTGATAGGTGTTATCCAGAAACGTGGGGTGCTTCAGCAGATTGATCACAAAGGCGATGTTGGTAGACACGCCGCGGATGCGGAATTCGCGCAATGCGCGATCCATACGGGCTATGGCGGTTTTTGGGCTTGGCCCCTTGGTGGTGATTTTTACTAGCAGGCTGTCGTAAAACCGCGTGATCACTGCACCAGAATAGGCGGTGCCGCCATCCAGACGCACGCCCAGACCCGTGGCCGAGCGATAGGCGCTGATGCGGCCATAATCGGGGATAAAGTTGTTTTGCGGATCCTCTGTGGTGATGCGGGTTTGCAGAGCGTGGCCGTTTAGGCGGATGTCATCTTGGCTGGCGGCGCCTGTAGCCTTGGCCAATGTGGCGCCTTCGGCGATGCGGATTTGGGCGCGCACGATGTCGATGCCGGTCACTTCCTCGGTTACGGTATGCTCTACCTGCACGCGGGGGTTCACCTCGATGAAGAAGAACTCATCCGTGTCCATATCCATCAGGAATTCCACAGTCCCTGCGCATTCATAGCCCACATGAGCACAAATTTTGCGCCCCAGCGCGCAAAGCTCTTGGCGTTGCGCATCGCTTAGATAAGGGGCGGGGGCACGCTCGACCACCTTTTGGTTGCGGCGCTGTACGGAACAATCGCGCTCATACAGGTGGTAAATATCGCCGTGGCTGTCGCCCAGAATCTGCACCTCTACATGGCGGGCGCGCTGAACAAGGCGCTCTAGATAGCCCTCGCCATTGCCAAAGGCGGCCTCGGCTTCGCGCCGCCCCTCTAGAACCTTTTCTTCTAACTCGTCGGCATTCATGATCGGGCGCATACCGCGCCCCCCGCCACCCCATGATGCCTTTAGCATAAAGGGATAACCAACCTCATCGGCCATTTTGCGCACTTGATCCATATCATCGGGCAAGACTTCGGTTGCGGGTACCACGGGCACACCGGCCTCCATTGCCACGCGGCGCGCGGATGCCTTGTCGCCCAATTTGCGCATTGTCTCGGCCTTCGGGCCAATGAATTTGATGCCGGCAGCGCTACAGGCATCGACGAATTCGGGGTTTTCTGACAGCAAGCCATAACCAGGGTGAATGGCATCCGCCCCTGACATTTTTGCCACGCGAATGATCTCTTCTATACTTAGATAGGCAGCAACCGGCCCCATATTCTCGCCAATGCGATAGGCCTCATCGGCCTTAAAACGGTGCAGTCCCAGCTTGTCCTCTTCGGCATAGATCGCGACGGTTTTCTTTCCCATCTCATTGGCTGCACGCATGATGCGAATTGCGATTTCGCCGCGGTTGGCGATTAGGATTTTGGAAAATTCGGTCATGTTCACTCCGATTAAATCTATGCTTAGGCAGAGGTGCCATGCATGTTCTACGTTATAGGTATATCAAATTTGCCTGCGACATTTTGGCAGTTTTGGGGATTTGGAATAATTTGTCGAAATACAGCGGTTGTGGGAAATTTTTGTGCGTAAATTCGCAAAATAGCCCCCTGGGATTGCGGGCCCGAAAAAACGATGCACAGTTGATCGGACAGTGCCGTGTACCCAATTACGGTGGCGCGATTTGATAGGGTGCGATTCCCCGAAGTTTGGAAAAAAGAGTGGGCCAAAAACAGCTGAAGAAATATCCCAGAAGGCACAAGAGCATTGGCGCGCTAAATTCCAGGAATTATCGGCACATTACATCCCGCCAGCACGGCAGACAAAACAATACAAAAGATCAGACGCATCGCAACTCCTTGGTTACCACCGACGTTAGCCGGCGGCCTGAAATAATGCAATGTCGCGTTTTGGTTTAGGGCAGCTTCCTGCCCTAATAATTTTGCAGCGCCTTTACTTCAATCTCGCCTTCGCGCATGTTGCGGATCGCCTTGGCGGCGGCATTGGATGCGGCGGCGGTGGTGTAGTAGGCAATTTTACCAGACAGGGCGACCGCGCGAATTTCGCGGCTGTCCTCTAGGCTCTGGGTGCCTTCGGTGGTGTTGAAAATCAGATCAACCGCGCCGTCCTTTAGCGTATCCACGATATTGGGGCGACCCTCGAATACTTTGCTCACCAGCGTATTCGCCACAGCATTCTCCGACAACCACTTGGCGGTGCCACCCGTGGCCAAAATGGTGAACCCTAGCTCGGTTAGGATTTCTGCCGCCTCTAGAATCAGCGATGTTTTATCGCTGTCTTTGATCGAGATGAATACGGTGCCTTGCTCTGGTAGCGGCGTGCCTGCACCCAGTTGAGATTTCAAAAACGCACGTTCAAACGTGGTATCGAGCCCCATAACCTCGCCGGTAGAGCGCATCTCTGGCCCCAGCAATGGATCAACACCCGGGAAGCGGTTAAATGGTAGAACCGCCTCTTTCACCGCGAAATGATCTGGGTGGGGTGATTTCAAATCAAAATCAGCCAACTTCTCGCCCGCCATGATACGCGCCGCGATGGCCGCGATGGGGGAATTGATTGCCTTTGCCACAAAGGGTACGGTGCGCGATGCACGAGGATTGACCTCTAGGATAAAAATCTCGTCATTCTTGATGGCAAATTGCACGTTCATCAGGCCAACAACATTCAGCTTAAGAGCCATGGCCTTGGATTGACGGGTCATTTCTTCGATCAATTCATCTGACAAGGAATATGGCGGCAAGGAACAGGCGCTATCGCCCGAATGCACACCAGCCTCTTCGATATGTTGCATGATACCAGCCACATGAACGTCCTCGCCATCACACAGCGCATCAACATCCACCTCGATCGCACCCACCAAATAGCTGTCGAGCAAAACGGGGCTGTCGCCAGATACTTTTACAGCTTCGGTGACATAGCGTTCCAACTGCGCGTCTGTGCGGATGATCTCCATAGCACGGCCACCCAAAACATAAGAGGGGCGAATGACCAGCGGATATCCCACGTCCTTGGCAATGGTGAAACACTCTTCGTCGTTATGAGCGATTCCGTTATAGGGCTGTTTCAGGTCAAGGCTTTCCAACATTTGCTGGAAACGTTCGCGATCCTCGGCCAAATCGATGGCATCTGGCGAGGTGCCCAAAATTGGGATACCCTCGGCCTCTAGATCATTGGCCAATTTCAGAGGGGTCTGGCCACCAAATTGTACGATCACACCGTGCAATGTACCGTTTTCCTGCTCTACACGCAGGATTTCCATCACCGCTTCCATGCTGAGCGGCTCGAAATACAAACGATCGGATGTATCGTAATCGGTGGAAACGGTTTCTGGGTTACAGTTGACCATAATGGTTTCATAACCTGCCGCCGTCAGCGCATAGCAGGCATGTACACAACAATAATCAAATTCGATCCCCTGACCGATACGATTTGGGCCACCGCCCAGAATAACCACCTTCTTGCGATCAGATGGGCGCGCCTCGCATTCCACATCCCCCATCGAATCCGCCTCGTAGGTCGAATACATATAGGGTGTTTGCGCCTCGAATTCGGCCGCACAGGTATCAATGCGTTTGAACACAGCCGTTACACCAAGCGCATTGCGCGCAATGCGGATTTCACGCTCGGTCGCACCGGTAAGGGTGGCCAGACGCGCATCACTAAAGCCCATCATTTTCACGCGGCGCAGCGCCTTGGCCGTGCCGGGTAGACCATTTTCGCGGATTTCTGCCTCCATATCCACGATTTCGCGAATGCGGTTTAGGAACCATGGGTCAAAGGATGTGGCGGCGATGATCTCATCATTGGTAAGCCCATGGCGCATCGCCTGTGCGATCAGAACCATACGGTCGGGCGTTTGTACAGAAATAGCCTTGATCACCGCTGATTTGTCTGGGGCACCTGCGATTTCGATCTCGTCAAACCCAGATAGTCCAGTTTCCAACGAGGCCAGCGCCTTTTGCAGAGATTCATGAATAGTGCGCCCAATGGCCATGGCCTCGCCCACAGATTTCATTGCGGTGCCAAGGATCGGCTCAGCCCCAGCAAATTTTTCAAAAGCAAAACGCGGTATCTTGGTGACCACATAATCAATACTGGGCTCGAAGGACGCAGGCGTGACACCGGTGATATCATTGTCCAGCTCGTCCAACGTATAGCCAACGGCCAGTTTCGCCGCGATTTTGGCAATCGGGAAACCCGTGGCCTTGGATGCCAAAGCAGATGAGCGCGACACCCGCGGGTTCATCTCGATCACCACCATACGGCCGTTTTTGGGATTAACCGACCACTGAACGTTTGAACCACCAGTTTCAACACCGATCTCGCGCAACACATTGATCGAATGTGTCCGCATCATCTGATATTCTTTGTCGGTCAGGGTTAGGGCAGGGGCCACAGTGATACTGTCGCCAGTGTGCACCCCCATGGGGTCTACGTTTTCAATAGAACAAACGATAATGGCATTGTCCGCTTTGTCGCGCACAACCTCCATCTCGTATTCTTTCCAGCCTAGCAAGCTTTCGTCGATCAATATTTGATTAACGGGGGATGCATCCAAACCCGTGGTGCAAAAGTGAATGTAATCTTCGCGGTTGTAGGCAATACCACCACCGGTACCACCCATGGTAAAGGCAGGGCGAATAATCGCGGGCAAGCCGATGTCGTCGATCGCAGCCATCGCATCTTCCATACTCTCGGCGATGGTGGCGCGGGGGTTTTCGATCCCCAAGCGATCCATGGCTTCGCGGAATAGTTTGCGATCCTCGGCCATCTCAATCGCCTTGCGATCCGCGCCGATCAATTCAACATTGTATTTTTCAAGGGTGCCATCTTCGTCCAGCGCCAATGCTGTATTTAGGCCGGTTTGTCCGCCCATGGTCGGCAGTAGAGCATCGGGGCGCTCGTGCGCGATGATCTTGGCAACGACTTCGGGGGTGATGGGTTCTACGTAGGTGGCATCTGCCATATCAGGATCGGTCATGATCGTGGCAGGGTTGGAATTCACCAAAATCACACGATAACCTTCTTCGCGCAGCGCTTTACAGGCCTGTGCCCCTGAATAATCAAATTCACAGGCTTGCCCGATAATAATGGGCCCTGCGCCGATGATCATGATGGAAGATATATCGGTTCTTTTGGGCATAGGGCAGCTTCCTTAGACGGGCGCGGGGACGGAATCGCGCGGATTTTCCAAATTGTCCTGCGTGTAATGATTTGAGTGGGTTGGCGCAAGGGGGGTTTGGGGTATATCCCGAAAATTAGCGGAGTTTTGGGCGGTAGAATTGATTTTGGATCGGATACCGATGAAATTTGGAAATCTGCGGCTGAATTTTGGGGAGCTGCGTCGCGTCAATACAATGTTCAGATTTCGCGGCCTTAAATCATTGACTTCTGAAGTGCCATCTATAGAAGAATAGAGAAAAATAAATATTACTTTAAGGGAAAAATTTTGAAACAAACAATTACGACGGCCCTATTGGCCGCGATCGTTACCCTTGGCCCAGTTGCCGCCTCTGCAAAAATTCTGGATTGTAAGATTACAAAACTAGATCGCTCTGGTGGTTACATTCCGACCCGAATTGTCGTGGATTATAATTTAGATGACGATAATATCAAAGTCCTGCATCCATCTGCATCTGCGAATGGAAAAATCGCAAACACCGGTGTTGTTGATGCGGTCAATGACAAACGTATGACTGTTGTTTTCGGCCTTAAGGGCGCGAACAGTTCATCACGCCAATACGCCAATTTTCAGTATCGATTAACTTGGCTGAAAAAGAATAACAAAGCGATCGTATCGGCCATACCACTGGGGTACTTAAATGCATTTAAGGGCTCTGGAAAATGCACAACGCGCTAAAATATATTCTATAATTTAATGTGGCGCTTCGGGGTGTTCGGGATTAAATAACAGAACAGACAACCAAGGGCATTTCTGTGAACGACCCCTACATTCTTATTGAACATGGCCCAGATCAGCGGGCGCAGGCCTTCTGCGCCCCATCTGAATTGATCTGTGCATGGGATATAGAGGATGTATCAACAGCCTTTGGCGCATTGGAACGTGCGCGCGCACAGGGCAAATGGCTGGCAGGTTTTACCAGCTATGAGTTGGGTTATGCATTAGAAGAGAAGCTTCACGCGCTGATGCCAGCAAGGCGCCGCGCGCCGCTTATGTGTTTTGGCGTGTTTGACGCACCCGACCCTCTGGCCGCAGAGGCTATGCTGGCACAGGGCCAATCACTGGCCGCCGGCGCGGAGCTAAGCGCACCAAAACCCACATGGTCAGAGGCCGAATACGCATCCGCCTTCGATCAGGTCGCAGGTTATATTCGCGCGGGCGATTTTTACCAGACCAACCTGACATTTCCGATGCAGGCGCACTATTCTGGAACACCGCTAGGGCTTTATGCCAAATTATGGGCTAAACAGGCGGTGGGGTATGGGGCCTTGGTCAACTTGGGGCAGGGGCCGATTTTACTGTCGCGTTCGCCTGAATTGTTTTTTCAGGTGGATCAAAACAGAATGATTGAAACCCGCCCGATGAAGGGCACTATGCCACGCGGAGCCACCGCCGATGAAGACGCCGCCAACAAGGCGTTTTTGGCACGTGACACCAAAAACCGCGCCGAGAATTTGATGATTGTTGACCTGTTGCGGAATGATATATCGCGGGTGGCTGAGCTGGGATCGGTGAATGTGCCCGAATTGTTCACTGTGGAAACATATGCCACGGTGCATCAGATGACCTCGCTGGTGCGGGCGCGGCTGAAACAAGCACTATCCCTCGATGATCTGTTCAAGGCGCTGTTCCCCTGTGGGTCTATCACGGGGGCGCCAAAAATCCGGGCCATGCAGGTGATCCGCGACCTAGAGGATCAGGCGCGCGATGCCTATTGCGGTTCTATCGGGTGGATCGCCCCAGATGGGCGCATGTGTTTTAATGTGGCAATTCGCACTCTGAAATTGTTTGAGGATAAGAGTGTGCAGTTAAACGTAGGTGGTGGCGTGGTGTATGACAGTACCGCCGCCTCGGAATACCAAGAGGCGCTGTTGAAATCCGCCTATGCGCGCCTTTAGGTGTTGGGCGAGATCAGCGAAGCCTCAAAGGGGCGCAGGCAAAGGCGCGCCGCAGGGCCAAAGCCATCTGGCGCTACCCGCAATTCAGGGAACAGCTCTAATATCTCGCTGCGCGCTGCAGCTTCCATGCTGAATAGCGCATGATCAGCGGGAAAAAAACTCTCTGATACACAGCCATTGGCATATAGTAGCTCGTGCTGATCAAATAGAATATGAATGTACTCCACATCCGCTGCAGGCTCTTGGACAATGCTCTGGCCATTCACCAACCCCTTAGCGGCGGCCAACACCTCGCCCGTACCAAACAATAGCTGAGCCTGTACGCCGCGCATGAGCATACGGTGCTGGGGAGATACGGTGATGTCGCGGCTGGGGCAGTTTTCGCCCAAGGCGTGCTTGCGCAGGGTGATTGGTGTTAAATGCGGGTGCTGATGCAGGAACTTCCCCTTTAGCAAGCGCCGGCCGATCCAGCGGATATGCTGTACGCCATTATCATGGGTGATGACCTGATCCCCTACACATAAATCTTCGATCTTGCGGTTCCCATGAGGGGTACGGATCAGGGTGCCCTTGGTAAAGCAAATAACCGTAGGTAGATTAACGTCAAAACCCGAACCATTGGGATTGTTATTGCCACCACCATTGCCCAACGACCAGTTATCGGTATCAGAGATCGCTGCGATCAGCTCTGCTGGGGTAACAGGATCAGGTAAATCCACATCACCTGTGAATTCCATGTAATCATTGTCACCGTCGATAATCACGGCACCCGTGCTTTCGGTTAGGCCTGTGCCCGAAAGATCTGGTGACTGGATGTGGTTATTATTGTCCTCGTTGCCGATCACACCGACGAAATTATCTGGAATCAAATCGCCATTTCCATCCACCGTGCCCTGCACGATCCACAACATCTCGTTAGAGCCAGCCAAACTGCCACCACCGCCCAGATAGTTAAACGTGCCGCCCGCATCTATGGTGGCGGATCCGGGGCTAGTGGCCATATCGATGGTGATCACAGTTCCTGCAGGAATACCCCCCGCCGGAACGACCCATTCCATCAATTGCTCATTCCCTACAAATTCGGTGCCATCCCATTCGTTATCGGTAAAATAGATAACCTCGCCTGCGGCGATATGGGTGGTGGCCAACATGGCCGCATCGTTATTGTCGGAATCAAATCCGACGAACATCAAATCACCGGGGGCTAGCATCTGTGGCTCCGTTTGTGTTGCTATGGGTATTATCTAGGGTGCGGTTTCCAATTTTAAAGAGATTGCCCCGTGATTATCGCGCCAATGTATGCCCCCATGGGCCCATGCACTATCGCGCTCTTGACAATTGGTGATGAAACGAGTGTATCGAACACTGAAAATTAATCCATATGGGGCACCCAAAATGCAAGGATATCGCAGTCATAAATGTTCGGAACTGACCGCCGCAAACGTGGGCGAAACCGTTCGCTTATCTGGTTGGGTGCACCGCGTGCGCGATCACGGGGGCATTTTGTTCATCGATTTGCGTGATCACTATGGCATTACACAGGTTTTAGCAGACCCAGACAGCGCAGCCTTTGCTGAATTGGAAACGGTGCGCTCGGAATGGTGTATTCGCATTGATGGCGAGGTAAAGGCCCGTGCCCCCGAATTGGTAAACCCGAAATTGCCTACAGGTGAGATCGAGATTTTTATCCGTGATATGGAGGTTCTGGGCGCCTCTGCCGAACTGCCGCTTCAGGTCTTTGACGAGCCGGATTTCCCAGAGGAAACCCGCCTGAAATACCGTTTCTTGGATCTGCGCCGCGAAACATTGCACAACAATATCATCCTGCGCTCTAATGTGGTGAAATCCATCCGCAACCGCATGGGCGATCAGGGGTTTAATGAATTCCAAACCCCGATCATTACCGCCAGCTCGCCCGAAGGCGCGCGCGACTTCTTGGTGCCATCGCGCCAACATCCGGGTAAATTCTATGCCCTGCCACAGGCACCACAGCAGTTTAAGCAAATGATCATGGTTGCGGGTTTTGATAAATACTTCCAGATCGCCCCGTGTTTCCGCGACGAGGACCCGCGCGCAGATCGCTCGCCCACTGATTTTTATCAGCTGGATTTGGAAATGTCTTTTGTGGAACAACAAGATGTCTTTGATACGATCGAACCCGTGCTAAAGGGCCTGTTCGAAGAATTCGGCAACGGGCGACCCGTATCCCAAGACTGGCCGCAAATTTCGTATAAAGATGCGGCATTGTGGTATGGCACAGACAAGCCTGACTTACGTAACCCGATTAAGATGCAGGTGGTGTCCGAGCACTTTGCTGGCTCTGGGTTCAAAATTTTTGCATCCCTTTTGGAAAACGAAGGCACCGAAATTCGCGCCATTCCAGCCCCCAAGGGCGGGTCGCGCAAATTCTGTGACCGTATGAACAAATTCGCCCAAGGTGAGGGCCTACCGGGCATGGGGTATATCTTCTGGCGTGACCAAGGCGAGGGCCTAGAAGCCGCGGGCCCATTGGCCAAGAACATCGGCCCCGAGCGCACCGAGGCGATCCGCCAGCAGTTGGGCCTAGAGGTCGGCGATGCCGCATTTTTCCTTGGTGGTAAACCTGCTGCATTTGAATCCGTTGCAGGGCGTGCGCGCACCGTGATCGGCGAAGAGCTGGAGCTGACCAACAAAGACAGCTTTGAATTCGCATGGATTGTTGATTTCCCAATGTATGAACGCGACGAAGAAACCGGCCGCGTTGATTTCAGCCACAATCCATTTTCTATGCCCCAAGGGGGCATCGAGGCCTTGGATGCAGAAGATCCTGAAACCATCCTTGGCTACCAATATGATTTGGCCTGTAATGGCTACGAGCTGATCTCTGGCGCGATCCGTAACCACAAGCCAGAAATCATGTACAAAGCCTTTGAATTGGCAGGCTATCCGAACGAAGAGGTGAACAAGCGCTTTGGTGGTATGGTCAACGCCTTTACCTACGGTGCGCCACCCCACGGTGGCTGCGCGGCGGGGATCGATCGCATCGTGATGTTGCTTGCAAACGAAGATAATATTCGCCAAGTGATCATGTTCCCGATGAACCAACGTGCCGAGGATCTGATGTTGAACGGGCCATCCGACCCAACCAACGAACAATTGCGCGAGCTGGGCCTACGGGTCATCCCGCAAGAAGATTAAAAATTATGGATACCGCGGCCCCCGCGGTATCCTCTATGCCGGCCATGATCTGGCTCTTGTGCTGACATCTCCACCCATCATCTGAGTTTTATATACACGCTTTGGCGTACAGCCGCGTTGCTTTTTGCATATTAAAACGACAGAAATATATTTGCGACACGTATAGAGGATATATAGGGAGGTCAAAGTGGCACATTCACCAGAAACGATATCGGCCTTTCGCTATGGTTTTGGCCTTGGGCAACACCAACCCACCGCTACCCCAGAGAACCTGATTGCACAGCTACACGCCGCGGATACAATCACGCAGGCCTACCCCACCTTTGGCTTTGATGCGGCGGTGGCACAGTTTAGCGAATTTGCGCGCCTGACAAAGGCAGAAAAATCAGGCGATGCACAGGCAGGACAGCAACGACAACAGGCCCGCAAGGATATGCGAAAAATCCAAGAGGATGCTCTGCGGCATGTGTTTTTTCGGGCGATGTATTCCCCCAATCAGTTCCGAGAGCGCTTGGTGCATTTTTGGCTGAATCATTTTACCGTATCGGCGAAAAATGCACGCCTTAGCCTCTTGGTTATCCCTTTTGTGGAAGAGGCCATTCGTCCCCATATTGCCAGTAATTTCACTACATTGCTTACACAGGCCACCCTGCATCCGGCTATGTTGGATTACCTTGACCAAAGCGCCTCGATCGGCCCCAACAGTATCGCAGGCAGGCGTCGCGATCGCGGGCTGAATGAAAACCTTGCGCGTGAATTATTGGAATTACATACGCTAGGGGTGAATGGCGCCTACACCCAAACGGATGTACGCCAACTGGCCGAATTGCTAACTGGCCTGCGTACCGGACGCCAAGGCATGATATACCAGCGCCAGTGGGCAGAGCCGGGAACCGAGCAGATTCTCGGCAAAACCTACGGCGGCGACCGCCCGCAACTGGCGCATATTCATGAGTTTTTGGATGATCTGGCGCGGCGCGCGGATACTGCCACGCATATCACGCGTAAATTGGCGGTGCATTTCTTCTCGGATAACCCACCACAGGATTTGCTGGCGCATATGGCCAGCACCTACCGTGTCAGTGGCGGCGATTTGATGCAAGTTTACGGGGCAATGTTGACAAACAAACACAGCTTCTCGGCGATTGGTGCCAAGGTTCGCACCCCATTCGAATATGTAGTATCGGGCCTGCGCGCCCTTGGAATTACATCAACCGAGGCAGAAAATTACAGCTCTAGGCATTTTCGACGTGATATCACCCTGCCCATGCGCCTGATGGGGCAGGTGATGTTTCGCCCCGCAGGCCCAGATGGCTGGCCCGAGGATGCCAGTGCATGGATCACCCCATCAAATCTGGCGGGCCGGTTGCAATGGGCCATGCAAATCACCCGCGCAACAGGGCGTAGCCAATCGCTTGACCCACGCCTGTTCCTGACCCAAGCCTTGGGTGATCTGGCCAGCAAACAAACCCGTTTTGCGGCCAGCAATGCCGCCAACCGTCAAGAGGCGTTGGCGCTGATCCTTGCCTCACCAGAATTCAACCGGAGATAACCCATGTCAAGTTCACGCCGCCGCTTTCTCTTGAACACAATGGCGTTGGGATGCTCTGCTGCCGCCAACCCGTTGATCACACCCGTTACCTATGCCGCAACCCCATCGAACAACCGGCTGGTGGTGATTATCCTGCGCGGGGGCATGGATGGGCTGGATGTGGTGCGCCCAGTTGGGGATCAAAATTTCGCTACCTACCGTACGGATATGGCAACTGGTGCGCATGATTTAAACGGCATGTTTGCCTTGCACCCTGCACTGGGTGATTTGATGCCTATGTGGCGCATGGGCGAGCTGGGTTTTGCGCATGCGGTCTCGACCCCTTACCGCGATAAGCGCAGCCATTTTGATGGCCAAGATTTACTAGAGGCAGGATATGCCAGCATCGCGCAGAAACAGGCCGCAACGGGTACAACGGGCTGGCTAAATCGTATGCTGACGCTGTTGCCCAATGTCCACGCCGAAACCGCCTTTGCGGTGGGGCAGGACGATCTGATATTGCTGAGCGGTGATGCTCCGCATTCCAGCTGGTCTCCGGGGCGTAGCCTGCCTTTGTCTGTACAGGGGCAGAATTTCCTCGAGCGCATGTATGAAAATGACCCGCTGTTTCATGCATCGGCCCAAACCGCCATCACCCTCAGCGCCGAAACATTGGGCGGGGAAGTCGCAGAAGGCGAGGATATGATGGCGCAGATGGCCGATAACCTAAAGGCCGCGCGCAATGCAGATCGTGCACAGGCGCTGGCCCGCTTTACCGCCGAGCAAATGCACCAAGATACCCGCATCGCGGCCTTTTCTATCGGCGGCTGGGATACCCATCGCAATCAGCCAAATTCTATGCGCAACGCGCTACAACAGCTAAGCACCGCCCTACGCACCCTAAAAACCGATCTTGGACCAATATGGGGTAAAACGGCGGTGTTGTGTATGACCGAGTTTGGTCGAACCGTGCGCCAAAACGGTACCCAAGGCACAGATCATGGCACCGGGGGGGCGTTGCTCTATGCTGGGGGGGCGGTGCGCGGGAAACAGGTGCTGGGCCGCTGGCCTGGACTGGCGGATCATCAGCTGTACCAACAACGTGATTTGATGCCAACCGCAGATGTGCGCGGGTTGGCGGCCTCGGCCATGCAGGGGCTATTTGGGCATTCAACATCAGATCTGGAGCGGGTAGTTTTCCCTAATCTTGATATGACCGATGCGGCCAAATTTATCCTCTAGGTGACGTAAATCCCGCAATGATGTGACTTTCTATACTTAATGATTGGATCGATTTATTAATATTATTACCATTATTAATGTAAATGGGAGTAATTTTATGACTAGGAAGTACTTTTTAACAGATGGCGAGGCCGATCTAGGCCCCTTTGATGCGGATCAAATCAGCACCATGTCAGCGGCGGCTGATACCAGCATAAAAGAAGAGGGCAGCGAGGTCTGGCAACAATTGTGCGATGTGGCGGAATTGGCCGACCCGATTGCGGGGCGAATTGATCAAGAGGCCCGCGATTTTGCAGCCGCCGTCGCCGCAGAACCCGAGGGTGAAATGGCTGCGCAGGGCGGCGAAATGGGCGCGCAGGGCGCCATGCACTGGGGGCCGGTCAAGGCCGATGCTTGCAATGGCGGCAAGCGCCAGTATTCCGCGATATTGTGGGATATCCCGTGGGGGCATGATTGGGAGAAGGCTTGCTTCTCGCATCCAAACACCATCAATGGCCATTACTTCGCCCGCCCGCACCGCTGTAAGAATAGCGGCACGCATATGTGGGGTGAATGGGATGTGCCAGACCCCAGCTGTGGGAACGCCTGCGCGGCCAACGCCGTGGTGTTTTTAAAACCAGAGGTCCCGTTTAATTTCGGGCATGTGGGATGGGGCATTAAAATCGCCAGCAATCAGTGGCTGTTTGGCGCAACCGAGCTGTTTGGCAAGGTGGGCGTTAAGCCCGGGGATGATAACGGTGTATTCACCAAGGTTGGAACCAAGGAGCAAATGTTTGCCCGCTTCAGCTCTGGGTACAAGTATCATAAGTACAAACCCCTAACATGTGGCAATCCCAACCCTAATGCGGGTAGGCGCATGGCGGAACATGTGAAAACCGTTGGCTATGATTTCCTACAAAGCAACTGTATGCACCACACAATCATGGTCATAAATGCCTTTGCTCAGACCGCAATTGTGCCTGTGCCGGTGGCCTCTACCCCGCATATGTGGGCGCCAAACTGGTGGTTCCGCAATATCCCCGGGCCAGAAGTTTCTACCAGCGACCCGTTCTAGGTTAGCGCTATGCTTGGCCGTAATTTACAACGGCCAAGCTTGACGTTAGATTTTGCATGGTTACCTATGGGGTAAACACTGGATAGACCCATGACTGATCACCCTCTTGCAAATTGGACGCCACCTCCCGCGCCAGATGCCCAGACACTTACGGGGCAATATGTCCAATTGGAACGCCTGTGCGCCGATCAACACGGCGCAGATTTACACAGCGCTAATTCCAGCGACCCCCAGCATTGGTTTTATCTGCCCTATGGGCCCTTCCCCTCGCTGGCAGGTTACCATCGCTGGATCAAAGAGACCGCCGCAGAGGATCCCTATTTCTATGCCATTCGTGATTTATCTACCCAGCTCCCCGCAGGGGTCGCCGCCTTTATGCGCATTAAGCTAAGCGCCGGATCTATCCAGGTGGGGCATGTGAATTTCACACCAGCCCTTCAGCGTAAGGTTGGGGCAACAGAGGCGATCTATCTGATGATGAAATGGGCGTTTGAGTCCGGCTATCGTCGCTTTGAATGGAAATGTGATGCGGCCAATATCCCATCGCGACGCGCAGCACAGCGTCTGGGGTTTTCCTATGAGGGGCTTTTCCGCCAAGCATCGGTGGTAAAGGGGCGCAACCGCGATACCGCATGGTTTGCCTGTATCGATGCGGAATGGCCCGCCCTACAATCCGCATATCAAACATGGCTGTCGCCCCGCAATTTTGATGCGCATGGCCAGCAGATTGAAAGACTGGGCGATCTGACCCAATTGGTGCGCGCCGCCAACGACCCAGAATTATGATTTTAACGGATTTCACCAAGGCCCTGTTGCAAATCGCGGACAGACGATTTCTGCGCGTTCTTTTGACCGGCGTGGGTTTGACAATTGCGCTCTTGGCGGCTCTTACTCTGGGGGTACAATTTCTCCTGCCCGATAGCATTTCTCTGCCGTGGATCGGCGAGATCGAGTGGCTTGGCGCGGTGCTGTCTGGGGTTTTGTTGCTGTCTATGCTGGTCGGTTCAATTTTTCTGATGGTGCCGGTTGCCAGCCTGTTTACGGGGCTATTTCTTGACCAGATCGCCGATGCGGTGGAACAGAAACACTATCCGCATCTGCCAGATTCCCCTCGGGCCAGTTTGAGGGTCAGTATGGCCGAGGCCCTGCGATTTTTTGGCCTATTGGTGCTGATAAACCTGTTGGCGCTGGTGGTGTATCTGTTGTTTACGGTGCTGGGGCCGGTGCTATTCTGGGCGGTAAACGGGTTCTTGCTGGGGCGAGAGTATTTTCAGCTGGTCGCGCTACGCTTTATACCCGCGGCTGATGCGCTGGCCCTGCGGCGCAAGCATGGCCTGCAAATATTCATCGCAGGATTTCTTATGGCGGTGCCGCTGTCGATCCCGCTGATCAATCTGCTGATCCCGGTGCTGGGGGTTGCAACATTTACCCACATATTCCATCGCCTAAATGGATCAAACATACCCCGCTAACGAAAAAGGCGCACCCCATGGCGCGCCTTTAAATCTGAAATCTGTGCCTGAATTAATCCTTGCGGAAAAACGGTTTGTCTTTTTTATCAAAGTCACGCTTGGGGCCACGATCATTGCCGCCCTTGAAACCGCCACGATCACCGCCGCGTCCACCACGGTCGCCGCCCTTAAAGCCACCACGATCACCACCGCGATCACCGCCCTTAAAGCCGCCGCGATCACCACCGCGTCCACCACCACCGGGTGCGGTATCGGATGCTTCCCATTTACGCAGGATGCTCATATCGAATGTATCACGGTGAATGATACCTTCGTTGCACCACACACAGCTTACCTTTGTGCTTTGAATGCTTTCCACAACAAAACGTGGAGAGCCAGATACCAATACAACAATGTCGCCTTCTGAAAGTGCGGCCATAACGATTTTCCTTTGCTAGATTACCGCGCGATTACGCGCCTTTGGCCCAAAAGAAAAGACCTACTTTTCGATAATGTTGTAAAAATCGAACATATCCAGCGTAATCCAGCCCGATTTGATCACATAAACCAGAACAATGGTGACCAGTACAGAATAGATCGTGGTCCGAAATGCCACGCGCTTGGGGTGGAATTCCGCAGGTGCAGAACTGGGGGTGCCCTCAACTACATCGCCGCTCTCGGCCTGTGATGGCCGATTCCCCTGCAGATTCAGTAACAGCAACAGAAACCAAACCACTGCGAAAACTACAAATATTGCAGTAATGGACATACGAAGGACCTCTCAAGTAGAAAATTTGAACCAAAGTGGATTTTTATGAGCCGCGTTAGCGAGCTATTAGGAACTTGTGCGCCTTTATGGTGCAAAGGAGATTAATATGGAAGACGCAATCACAGACGCCCAAAAAATTCGGCCCACACGCCAAATTGATCGCCCCTTGTTGGGGCTGACGATTTTATTGGTCGAAGACAGTCGATATTTCTCTGATGCGGTGCGCCTAATGGCCATTCGATCTGGCGCGCGCCTGCGCCGTGCCGATTGTTTGCACTCTGCGCGCAAACATATTCGTATTTATCGCCCCGATGCGGTGCTGGTTGATCTGGGCCTGCCAGATGGTTCGGGTGCGGAATTCATCCGCGAGATTTCCAATGCCACAGGTGGTCCGCCGGTTATCGCCATGAGCGGCGAAATGAACCCCGCAGGGCAACAACATGCCCTAGGGGCAGGGGCCTCTTTGTATCTGCAAAAACCATTTTATGATCTCTCTAGCTTTCAGCAAACGGTTCTATCAGTTCTGCCACCAGAACAAGGGCCCAAATCATTTCGCCCCCGTGTTGTAGGTGATACCGTGCATCCAGACGAGGCATCCCTGGCCGAGGATTTGCACAATATTCAAGGGATTATGCGCGAGGCTATGCCCGAATCTGATCCCCACCGCCTAAGCTATTGCGCTCAATTCTTAACTTCTGTGGCGCAGGTGTCGGGGGATCTCGATCTGGCAACTGAGGCCGAGAACCTGCGGGTTGCACTCTCTCTTGGTGCCAAATGGCAAAACCGCTGTGCAAAGGTTCTAGAAATGCTCGAGCAACGCTTGGCCGCTTGATGCCGATGCAATGATTGGCTAGGTTTGCCAAAAATCAACAAGGCAAACCCAATGAACGTGGCATGGCAAATCGTTAAAAAATCGCTGCTGATTATTTCAGAAAACCTTTCGGATGCGCTGCGCCTAACGGGGGGGTTGTTTATCCTAACAATTTTCGCAAGCTCGGCTATAAACGTGATGTTTACCGGCGGCTTGCTTCCCCCGTCTGTGGATTTAACGGGGATAGATATCAGCGCTGGCGATCCCATTCAGCTGCCCGAGGGGTTGATCCAATCCAGCATTCTAAACGGGGCGCTGTTCTTCTTTGCGTTTTCGTGGCTGACGGTCTCTTGGCACCGCTACATCCTACAGGGTGAAATCCCACAATCCCTATTACCTGTGTGGAATGCGAAACGCGTGCTTAGCTATATGTGGCGCTCGGTTGTGGTGGTATTGTGTGTGCTTCTGATCGCCATGGGGGTCTCATTAGTCGCTTCGCTTGTTCTGGCGATTATTGGTTTGGGGATGCTCAGTACGATTATCACGCTACTGGCGTTTTATTATTTTCTATTACGCTTTGGTTTGGCTCTGCCGGCCTGCGCACTGGATAGCACCATGCCCCTGCCACAGAGTTTTGCGCAGACCAAACCCCTAGAGACGCATTTGATCGGTGTTGCCTGCATTCAGGTGTTTTTGATGACGGCAATCAGCCTGATTTCATCCCTAGCCGCCCCCAACAATGTGATCGGTGTTCTGATTTTTGCAGGGTTCCAGTGGATCGGTATTTTGATCTCTGCCAGCATTCTGACCACGCTATACGGCCATGTGGTCGAAGGGCGCGCGCTAAAATAACGCGCGCCAGTTCTATTATTCTGCGCTTGGGGCGGTTTTTGTCTTCGCTGCGGGCTTCTTTTTTGCCGCAGGTTTCTTGGCAGCTGGCTTCTTCGCCGCCGCCTTCTTCGGGGCCGCCTTCTTACGGGGCTTCTTTTTGGCGGATTTCGCCGCAATCAGCTCTAGCGCCATTTCCAACGTCACATCCGCTGGCTCCACATCCTTGGGCAGTGTGGCATTGATCTTTGCGAATTTCACATAAGGCCCATATCGCCCATCCATCACATTAATCGCACCACCCTCTTCTGGATGTTCGCCCAATTCCTTTAGCGGCGTTGCGGCTGCACCACGGCCGGTTTTATTGGCCTTCTCGGTGATCAACTCTACCGCACGGTTCATGCCGATGATGAAGACCTCTTCGGGGTCTTTCATATTGGCGTAAATTTTCTGGGCGGTTTTCTTACCCTCTTCAAGCGGTTTTTGCCACATTACATAGGGGCCAAATCGGCCAATGGCGGCGGTAATGGTGCCGCCTTCAGGGTGATCCCCCACATGGCGCGGCAGGGAGAGCAACAAGAGCGCACGCTCTAGATCTACGGCAGATAGGTCAGAACCTTTGGTGATCGATGCGCGCGGCGGTTTAGGCATTTCTTCGGTTGCCTGACCGCGCTGAACATAGGGGCCAAATCGCCCTGTGCGCAGGGTAATCAACTCGCCATCACCATCTACACCCAGCTCTTTCCCGTCTGGCCCTGCGATATCGCCGCCCTCTAACTCGCCCGATAGTGGGCGGGTATAGCGGCAATCTGGGTAATTCGAACAGCCAATAAAGGCGCCTCCAGAACGCGCGGTGCGCATGGATAGTCGCCCATCTCCACAGGTTTTGCATACCCGCGGATCAGATCCATCCTCATTAGCTGGGAAAATATGTGGCTCTAACACCTCGTTAATTTTTTCCAAAACCTCGGTAATACGTAGATCCGCAGTCTCGCCCACGGCGGCAGAAAAATCACGCCAGAACCGCGACAACACAACCTTGTAATCCATCTTACCAGCAGAAACCTGATCCAGTTCTTCCTCTAGGCTAGCGGTATAATCATACCCGACATATTGGCGGAAATAATTCTCTAGAAAGGCAATAACAAGGCGCCCCTTGTCCTCTGCAATTAGGCGACTGCCTTCTTTGCGCACATATTCGCGGGTCTGGATGGTGGTTACGATTGAGGCATAGGTTGAGGGGCGCCCGATGCCCAATTCTTCCATGCGCTTGACCAAGGTTGCCTCGGTATAGCGTGGTGGGGCTTGGGTGAAATGCTGATGTTGGTTCACTGCTGACTTCGCGGTTTTATCGCCCTCGGTTAGCTGTGGTAGACGCTTGTCATTGTCATCGACAACACTGTCGTCCCGATCATCACGACCTTCTTCATAAACCTTTAGGAACCCTTCGAAAACAACCACCTGACCGGTGGCGCGCAGACCAACTTGGCCGTCATCAGATCCGATATCAATGGTGGTGCGCTCCATCTTGGCGCTGGCCATTTGGCTGGCGATTGTGCGCTTCCAGATCAGATCGTACAGCTTGCGTTGATCGGCCTCTAGTTTTGGCAGATCAGCGGCGGAATTTGCCATAACTGTGGGGCGAATACACTCGTGGGCCTCTTGGGCGTTCTTGGCTTTGTTTTTGTAAACGCGGGGCTTTTCGCTGGCAAAATCAGCGCCATAGCGGGATTTGATTGCATCGCGCGCCTCGGTGACGGCCTCTGGGGCCATATCGATTCCATCCGTCCGCATATATGTAATATGCCCGGCCTCATAGAGACGCTGAGCGGTTGACATGGTTTGGCGTGCACCAAACCCAAACTTGCGCGAGGCCTCTTGTTGGAGGGTAGATGTCATAAAGGGTGCGGAGGGGTTTCGGGTGGCAGGTTTCGCCTCGACCTTTTGCACCGATAGATCGCGCGCATTCACAGCACTGACTGCCAATTCGGCGGCGGCCTCGTTTTCGATATCGAATTTTTCCAGCTTCTTGCCGCCCAGCACGCGTAGGCTGGTTTCAAACTCTTGCCCGCGTGGGGTTTTCAAAAGCGCCTTAACCGACCAATATTCGCGCGGTTTGAAAGCTTCGATTTCCATCTCGCGCTCTACGATCAGGCGCAGGCATACCGATTGCACACGGCCGGCAGATTTTGCACCGGGCAATTTGCGCCACAACACGGGCGAGAGGTTAAACCCAACCAAATAGTCTAATGCGCGGCGCGCCAAATAGGCCTCGACCAGCTCCATATCCACTTGGCGTGGGTTTTTCATGGCCTCGGTCACGGCTGCTTTGGTGATGGCGTTGAACACTACGCGGCTGACGGGCGTGTCTTTCTTAACCACGCGGCGCTTGCGCAGGGCCTCCTCTAGATGCCAAGAAATCGCCTCTCCCTCACGGTCGGGGTCGGTCGCAAGGATCAGGGCGTTATCTTCCTTTAGGGCATCAGCGATGGCCTTGATGTGCTTTTTAGAATCACTGGCCACCTCCCATTTCATCTCGAATTCATTGTCGGTATCTACCGATCCATCCTTGGGTGGTAGATCACGAACATGGCCATAGGAGGCCAGAACAGTAAAGTCATCGCCCAAGTATTTATTGATGGTTTTGGCCTTTGCGGGGCTCTCTACGACGACAACTGGCATATGTTTCTTTCACTGAAATTCTTTGGTTCCTTGGGCGCGGAAGATGTGGCGTATCGGGGGGTAATGTCAACACTCCTTTATATAGGAGGGGGAATTTTCAATTAACGAGCGCTAAAATTCCCCCAGCTTGGCGTTGAATTTTTCCGCTCATTTCCAATGCAGTCAACTGGCGCGAAACAACCGCGGCGGGAAAGCCCATGTCGCGAATAACCAGATCCTCTGGTGTAGCGTTGGCCGATAACAGATCCAGAATTTGGGCATCAATCGCCTCACTGCTGGGTATTTGCTCGGAGGAGGCGGGCTCACTTTTCTGATCGCTAACATCCGCCAAAGCGCTTGATCGGCGCGGCTGACCGCAGGGCTGGCCAAGGGCGCGGTCGATATCGGCGCCATCGCGCACCAATGTCGCGCCATCCCGGATCAAAATATTACACCCAGATGCACGCGGATCAATTGGACTACCGGGTACGGCCAAAACCTCGCGCCCCTGATCCATGGCGGCACGCGCGGTGATCAGGCTGCCAGATCGCGCTGCCGCCTCTATCACCACCACCCCTAGGCTTAGCCCTGCAACAATCCGGTTGCGCTGCGGAAAATGTCGTGCCTGCGGTACCAAGCCGATCGGATGCTCGGATAGGCACAGACCCTCGGTGCCGATTTGCTCTTGAAGGTCAGCGTTTTCTTTGGGGTAAACAACGTCAAGCCCACCGGCCTGTACGGCGATGGTGCCTGTGGCAATAGATTTTTGATGTGCCACCGTATCAATCCCACGCGCCAACCCCGAGACGACCACATAACCAATTTCGCCCAAGGCGTAGGCCACGCGCGACGCCATGCGTAACCCCAAGCTAGAGGCATTGCGTGCACCAATTACGGAAACACAGGGGCGCGCGGCCAATGCTATGTCCCCCCGGGCCCATAAAAATGCAGGGGCATCACTGGCCTGTGCCAATAATGCGGGATAATCCGATGCGCCTAAAAACAGTGGGCGATACCCAAGGCTATACCCCAGATCTAATTCGCGCTCGGCGCTATGGCTGTCATAGGGATGATAGGATTTTACACCCGATATGCGTGCAACCTCGGGCAGGGCCGCCAATGCCCCACCACAGCTATCGTAATCATCCAACAAACTGACAAATGTCGCCGGCCCCACACGGTGGCTACGACATAGGCGCAGCCAGTCAACCTGTTCGCTCTGGCTGTGGGGCAGCCGATGGCTGGGAATCTTCGGTGGTGTATCGATCATCATCACAGTCTGCGCGCACATGGTTAACAGGGTCTAAATCCGCTGGCAGGGTTTCCTAACTTTGCTGTGGTTTTTGGTATCACCCTACCGCGCGACGCCGCGAATGGTGCCGATCGGGGCCACATGGGGGCCTCATCATACCTATGGACATTATATGCGAAATATTGACCTCGGCCGGATCAGGCTGAATACCAGCCGAAGAAATCAAGGCGCAGAGGGCGAGTTACCCTTTTATACACTTGTGTAAGTGATCCCAAAAAAAAGCGCCTAGTCGGGCAGGGTGGCGCTGGTGGCTAAGCTGCTACCTTCCATTGCAGATGGGGGCAATGCAGGAACAGCCAATGCCGCCCCCATGCGGGATAAAATCTGCCGTCGGTTCATAATAGCCTCCCTTGGTGACTGTTATGTAGATGGGAGGGGCAAAGTACACTAGCAGAGTTACCCTAGTAAAATATAGAAATATGGGCTCTAGGTCTGTGATCCACCCACCGTTAGCCCACCAATCATTAGGCTAGGCTGCCCAACACCCACTGGCACCCATTGGCCGGCCTTGCCGCAATTTCCCATCCCTGGGTCTAGCGCCATATCATTGCCGATGGCGCGAATATGTTTCAGCGCGGTTGCCCCATCGCCGATCAGGGTTGCGCCCTTGACTGGCGCGCCAACTTTGCCGTTTTTCACGCGGTATGCCTCGGTACAGCTAAAGACAAATTTGCCATTGGTGATATCGACCTGACCACCACCAAAACCCACAGCGTAAATACCATCCTTTAGATCCGCCACGATATCCTGTGGATTGGCATCACCGCCCAGCATATAGGTGTTGGTCATACGCGGCATCGGCGCGTGGGCATAGCTTTCGCGTCGCCCGTTGCCCGTGGGGGCCACATCCATCAGACGGGCGTTTTGGCGATCCTGCATATAGCCAACCAAAATCCCATCGTCGATCAGGGTGTTTTTGCCCGATTGCGTGCCCTCGTCATCAAAGCTGATCGAGCCACGCCGATCAGGGATGGTGCCATCATCTAGCACTGTAACGCCCTTGGCCGCGATCCGTTGCCCCATTAACCCCGCAAAGGCCGATGTTCCTTTGCGGTTGAAATCGCCCTCTAACCCATGACCAATGGCCTCGTGTAGTAAAATACCCGGCCATCCTGGGCCAAGCACCACATCAAACTGACCTGCGGGCGCGGGCACTGCCTCTAGGTTCACCAGCGCAATACGCAGGGCCTCGTGCACCTTGGGCTTCCAGGCCTCGGGGGTGATCAGCTGAGAGAGGCTATGGCGACCACCGCCGCCGGCTGTTCCGCTCTCGCGGCGGCCATCCTGTTCGACTATCACCGATATATTCACGCGCGTCATCGGGCGCACATCGCGTAGGCGTGTGCCCTCGGGGCGCAATATCTCTACCTCTTGTAGGGATGCGGCCATGCTGGCGCTAACCTGCACCACACGGGCATCAAGGCTGCGGGCAAAATCGTCTATTTCCTTTAGAACATCTAGTTTCACCGAAAACTCTGCATCGGAAATCGGATCCGCATCACTATAGAGGCGTTGGTTCGTTGGTACGGGGGCGTCGGCCAATGTGCCCCCCCCAGATCCAACCGCTAGCCGGGCGGTTTCGGCGGCGCGCTTTAGCGCGGCCTCGTTCATCTGGGTGGAATGGGAATAGCCTGCGGTTTCGCCGCGCACTGCGCGCAGGCCAAAGCCCTCGGAGGCATTATAGCTCGCGGTTTTCACCCGCCCATCATCCAAAACCAATCCCTCGGATCGCTTGCGCTCGCAGAACAGCTCGCCGTCATCAGCCCCGTCAATAGTATCACGCAAGATCCCCAAGGCGGCGGCCTCGTCGAAATTGTTTTCAAACGGGCGAAATGGGGCGGAGGCATTGCTCATGGCGGTGTCCTTTGATCAAATGGGCGAATTTTGCTAATTTTTGTCACAAGCGGCGCAATGCCGCAAATGGAAAGCTTGTTCTTTTGGGTATATTATGGTTTTAGCAGTGAGAAGAGACAACTGGGGATTCTGCGCAGGGACGCAAAACCCTAAAAATAGGATGTATCGCATGGCAATTGCAAAAGTTTTGAAAACTTCAGCCGCCGCTTTGGTTGGTTTCACACTCGCAGGAAGCGCATTTGCGCAACAAAGCTTGGAAACAATCGGCAAGCCTATCGACAAGGGCATTGATTTTCAAACACCGGTTACCGAAGTTGCCCGCGATATTCAGTGGCTGGATAACTTCTTGTTGTGGATCATCGGCATCATTTGTTTGTTTGTGACAGTGTTGCTGGTTTACTGTGCTGTGCGCTTTAGCGCCAAACGCAACCCTGTGCCCGCTACATTCTCGCATAACTCGACCTTGGAAAAAGCCTGGACAATGATCCCCGTGCTGATCCTTCTGGCGATTATGCCACCCAGCCTGAACTTGTTGTTCAAACAGCTGGAAATTCCAGAAGCTGACATCACAATCAAGGCTATCGGCAACCAATGGTATTGGACACATGAATATGTGGACCATGAGTTTGGGTTCGATAGCTTTATGCTAGAGCGTGACCAATTAGCCGAAAACGGCTATGCGGATGACGAATATCTGTTGGCAACCGACACCGCTGTTGTCGTGCCTGTAGGTAAAACAGTTGTTGTACAGGTTACTGCATCTGATGTGATCCACTCGTGGACAATCCCGGCATTCGGCGTAAAGCAGGATGCAGTACCGGGTCGTTTGGCCGAGTTGTGGTTCAATGCCGAAAAAGAGGGCGTGTATTTCGGCCAGTGTTCAGAATTGTGCGGCAAGGATCACTCTTACATGCCGATCACGGTTAAGGTTGTAAGCCAAGAGGCATACGATGCATGGCTGGATGGCGCGATCAAAGAGTACGCCGGCATCCCGCGCAGCGTTGAATATGCCGAGGCAAACATGGCCAAAGTATTGGCCGCCGAAACCGCCACCAATTAAGTAATCCACCACGGCAGGCGAATAACCTGCCAACCTTTGGGATTGTTATGACCGATACAAGCGCATCCGCGACGCATACCGCGTCGGATTTTGGTGACGTGGTTTCATTGCTGAAGCCTCGGGTGATGTCGCTTGTGGTTTTTACCGCTGCTGTTGGGTTAATTGTCGCACCGGTATCTGTGCACCCGTTCCTTGGCTTTTGCGCCATTTTATTCATAGGGCTGGGCGCGGGGGCGTCTGGTGCGCTGAATATGTGGTGGGATGCAGATATCGATGCCATCATGAAACGAACGCAATCGCGCCCTGTACCGGCAGGCAAGGTTACCGCCCATAATGCGATGCTGGTTGGGCTATGGATGTCTGTTCTATCGGTGGCGATGCTGGGGCTGGCGGCGAATTGGTTCGCGGCGGCTTTTCTGGCCTTTACGATCTTCTTTTATGCCGTGATTTATTCCATGTGGTTGAAACGCTCTACCCCGCAGAACATCGTGATCGGTGGCGCTGCTGGGGCCTTCCCGCCCATGGTCGGCTGGGCGGCGGCAACGGGGGGCGTATCTATCGAGGCGTGGGGTATGTTCATGCTGATCTTCATGTGGACGCCACCACATTTCTGGGCGCTGGCTTTGTTTATGAACGATGATTACACCAAGGCGGGTGTTCCCATGCTAACCGTGACCCACGGGCGGCGCACAACGCGCAAGCACATCATGGTCTACACGGTTCTGCTAACGCCCTTTTGTATCGGGCTAGGGTTTACCTCTATTGGGGGGCCTGTTTATTTTCTGGCTTCGCTTATTCTAAGCGTGATGTTCCTGCGCGGGGCATATGGTTTGTATACCCGTGCGGAAGAAACCGCCGAGGCCGATAAATATATCGCCGAACGCAGGGTGTTCAAGTTCTCGCTGTTCTATCTGTTTATACTCTTCGCGGCATTGCTGGTTGAAGAAGTAATGCGCAATCTTTCAATCGGCCTTGAAAATTGGCCAGTGGTGATCTGATGACTGACGAAGAAATTCATGCGCGCCGCGCGAAGAACAACAAAATGCTGGGCCTTGTGCTCGTGGGATTTGTGGTCATCGTGTTTGGCATTACCATCGTTAAAATGACCAAAGGCCACAACATGGAGGCCTTTGACCATGTGCGCCGTCCGGCGCTAGAGGTCACCCAATGAGCGAAGCCCAACACAAAAAAACCGCCCTATCCTTTATGGGGCTAGTCGTTGTGATGTTGGGGCTGTCCTTTGCGGCGGTGCCCTTTTACGACTGGTTTTGCCGAGTCACAGGTTTTGGCGGTGTAACACAGGTGGCCGCCACCAACAGTGATAAGGTGCTAGATCGCGAAATCTCTGTGCGCTTCGATGGATCACTTGATTCCAATATGCCATGGGAGTTCAAACCCGTGGTTCGGAAAATGACGCTAAAGATTGGCGAGACCGGTCTGGCTTTTTATGAGGCGCATAACCCCACCGACCAACCGATTGCTGGTACCGCCAGCTTTAATGTGTTTCCTTATTCCGCAGGCAGCTATTTCACTAAAATAGATTGCTTCTGCTTTGAGATGCAGGTGCTACAGCCCGGTGAAACCGTGCAAATGCCCGTGACCTTTTTTGTCGATCCAGAAATGATTCATGATGCAGAGGCCGGCAACCTGAAAAGCATAACCCTGTCATATACATTCCATGTGACAGATTTACCCAGTGAACAAGCAAGCCTTGAAACTGACCCTAAAACCCAAGTAAAGAGACAATAACAGACAGGGGATTTGTCGACCATGGCACATGAAAAAGACCACGATTATCACATTCTAACACCCAGCAGTTGGCCATTTTTTGGTGCGATCAGCGCATTTGTTATGCTGGTTGGCGCTGTTTTGGCGTCACATCACCTGGGACGCGGTAGCGAATCCGTAACATTTGGCGGCATCCCATTGTCACCATGGATGTTCATCATCGGGCTGTTGATGGTGCTTTACACTATGTTCGGCTGGTGGAGCGAAGTGGTTAAGGAATCTCATGTCGGCGATCACACACCGGTGGTTGTTATTGGCCTGCGCTACGGCGTGATCATGTTCATCATGTCAGAGGTGATGTTCTTCGTTGCTTGGTTCTGGTCATTCTTTAAACACGCGATTTTCCCAATGGGCCCAGATAGTCCCGCGGTAGACGGCGTCTGGCCACCTGTAGGTATCGAAACATTCGATCCATGGCACCTGCCGTTGATCAACACGCTGATCTTGTTATGCTCTGGCTGTATGGCCACTTGGGCGCACCATGCGCTGGCCCATGACAATGATCGCAAGGGTCTGGTTTGGGGCTTGGTTGGTGCAATTGCATTGGGTGCGATTTTCACCGTGTTCCAAGTATATGAATATGGCCACGCGGCCTTCTCGTTCCGCGATAATATCTATGGTGCGAACTTCTTTATGGCCACTGGCTTTCACGGGTTCCACGTTCTGGTGGGCACAATCTTCTTGGCTATCTGCTTGATGCGTGCGCTGAAAGGCCACTTTACACAAGAACGCCACGTTGGATTTGAAGCAGCCGCATGGTACTGGCACTTCGTTGATGTGGTATGGTTGTTCCTGTTCTTCGCCGTATACATCTGGGGCGGCTAGGGCCGAAACCATTTGGGTTTTATCGGGCGCTGGGGGAACTCAGCGCCCTTTCTTATGGGGGTGTTACACCTGCGCGCGCCGACCCCATGGGGGCAATCGCGTCGATTGGGCAGGTAGATTTCCCGAAAGTCTGGTTCAAAATTCCAACAAACCTGCACATCCACCTTGGTATTCTGCCAATTCGGCGCGCGATACCACATATGCGCGTTAAGGCTTGGCCTTGGCGGCAATTTGCGTTACTTCATCGCCAAACAACCCCATGGATCCCCAGATGAGCAAACGCATGATCGCGCCCTTGATTTTTGGCCTTGGCGGCATCGTCATTTTGCTGTGGCTGGGGTTCTGGCAACTGGGGCGCTTAGAATGGAAACAGGGGATCATTGAGCGTGTTACCACACAAATGGGGGCCGATCCGGTATCCCTAGTATCACAATACAAACGCACAGATAGCATCCTTGATCGCAACTATGTGCGCGTGGCCTTCGATGGGGTGCTAACAGGGCGCGAGGCCCATGTTTACGCCCCTCAGGCAGGTCAAAACCTAGGCTATCACGTGGTGGCTGAATTTCAGTCTTCGGGTAAATCCATGCTTCTGGATCTGGGGATTATCCCTGCAAGTGCCAAAGAGGATGCGCGCCCTAGTGGCCCAATCCGCGGCACAGGGCATGTGCTGACCCCCCAAGATCACGATGATGCCTTTACCCCGGATCCAGATCTGGAAAAGAACATCTATTTCTCTCGCTTTCTTGCACCCATAGCGCAGAATATGAATACAACCCCCTTTATGGTGGTGGTAGAACAGGCCGAAATCCAGATCGATGGCACGTGGCGCCCCTATGATGCCACTGCCTTTCGTCCGGTGCAGGCCAGCTTTAAAAACGATCATTTAGAATACGCGATTACGTGGTTTTCCCTTGCCTTGGTATGGCTTGGGATGACACTCTACCTGCTGTGGCGTATCCGAAGAAAAACCGTCTAAGAGGACAGTATGAAATATATCTCTACACGCGGCCAAGCGCCCGAACTTAGCTTCGAGGAGGCCATGCTTACAGGGCTTGCCCGTGATGGTGGACTGTATGTTCCCTCAACTTGGCCTACACTTAGCGCCGATGAAATCGCAGGCTTTGCCGGCCAGTCCTACGAGGAGATAGCCTTTGCGGTGATGAAGCCCTTTATTGGCGATACCTTTGGGGATGATGAATTCCGTGCAATCCTAAAACGCGCCTACGCCAGCTTTGCCCATGCTGCCAAATGCCCGCTCGTGCAATTAGACGATAACCACTATTTACTAGAGCTGTTCCATGGCCCCACCTTGGCCTTCAAGGATGTGGCGATGCAGCTGATCGGGCAGATGTTCGAGGCAGCACTAAAGCGGCGCGGCGAACGGGTCACGATTGTGGGGGCCACATCGGGTGATACTGGATCCGCTGCAATGGAGGCCTTCAAAGGTTTAGATGCGGTGGATGTATTCATCATGTACCCCCATGGGCGGGTGTCCGAGGTGCAACGCCGCCAGATGACCACCCCCACCGAGGATAACGTGCATGCGCTGGCTGTTGATGGCGATTTTGATACCTGTCAGGCGCTCCTGAAAGAGATGTTCAATGATTTCGAATTCCGCGATGGCGTGAAATTGGCTGGCGTCAATTCCATCAACTGGGCGCGGGTTCTGGCGCAGGTGGTCTATTATTTCACATCTGCTGTCAGCCTAGGTGCACCGCACCGCGCGGTTTCTTTTACTGTGCCCACCGGCAACTTTGGCGATATTTTTGCGGGCTATGTGGCCAAACGCATGGGGCTTCCCATCGATCGTCTGGTCATTGCTACCAATCAAAATGACATCCTGCACCGCACTTTGCAATCTGGCGAACATGCCAAGACGGGGGTTACACCCTCTATCAGCCCGTCAATGGATATTCAGGTTAGCTCTAATTTCGAGCGTTTGGTGTTTGATCTCTATGATCGCGAAGGCGCGGCTATTGCACAATTGTTTGATGCGCTGAAAGATGACGGCACGTTCACATTGTCCCAAGGGGCAGTGGATTTGTTGCGTGCCGAGTTTGATTCTGGCAAGTGTACCGAGACCGAGACCTCTGCCACCATCAAATCCGCATTGACCCAAACGGGCGAGGTATTGTGCCCGCATTCCGCCGTTGGCGTAAAGGTGGCTAATCAGCAGCCAAAATCCGCGACCCCAATGATCACGTTGGCCACGGCCCACCCCGCCAAATTCCCCGCCGCGGTAAAAGACGCCTGCGGTGTGCACCCAGAGCTGCCTGCGCATATGGCCGATCTGTTTGACAGAGACGAGCGCGTTACCCGCGTGGCTGGTGATTTGGGTGCGGTACAATCTGTGATCCGCGCTGGAATCAAATCATGAGCGAATTCTTACGTATCACCACATTAGAAAATGGCTTTCGTATCGTTAGCGAATATATGCCCGGCCTGAAATCAGCGTCTCTTGGCGTCTGGGTTAACGCTGGATGCCGCAATGAACAGGTTCAACAAAACGGCATTGCGCATTTTCTAGAACACATGGCCTTTAAGGGCACAAAAAAACGCAATTCCCTGGAAATCGCCGAGGCGATAGAAAACGTTGGTGGCTATATCAACGCCTATACCAGCCGTGAAATGACGGCCTATTACGTGCGTGTCCTCGAAGAGGATGTGGCGCTAGGTGTCGATGTTATTTCGGATATTGTGTTGAATTCTATATTCGACCCCAAAGAGCTAGAGATCGAGCGCGGCGTAATCCTACAGGAGATTGGGCAATCTCTTGATACGCCCGATGATATCATTTTTGATTGGTTGCAAGAGGCCGCCTATCCCGATCAGCCCATGGGGCGCCCTATTTTGGGCCCTGCGGAACGTGTGCGGGCCTTTGGGCGCGACGATTTACAGGCCTTTGTGGATCAGCACTACAATCCAGAAAACATGGTGTTTGCCGCTGCAGGTGCAATCGATCATGATGTGTTGGTCGATATGGCCAGCCAAATGTTTGGCAATTTAAAACGCCAGCCATTGCTAATGGCAAATGATGCACGCTTTGTTGGCGGTGAGCGCCGCGTGGCCAAGGATCTTGAGCAGGCCCATTTCGCGCTCACATTGGAATCAGCCAATTATCTTGATGATCAGATCTATACCGCTCAGATTTATGCCGGCGCATTAGGTGGGGGCATGTCATCGCGCCTGTTCCAAGAGGCTCGTGAAAAACGCGGCCTGTGCTATTCAATCTATGCCAGTGCTGGCGCCTTTCGCGATAGTGGTATGATGACGATTTACTCCGGCACCAGTGGTGATGATATTGCTGGGCTTGCCAATCTTACGATAGACGAGCTGAAACGGGCAGCGTCGGATATGAGCGAAGACGAGGTTGCCCGTGCGCGGGCCCAGATGAAGGCTGGCATGTTGATGGGATTGGAAAGTGCTTCGAACAGATGTGAGCGCCTGGCGCGGATGGTGGCAATATTTGGCCGCGTACCGGCATTGGATGAGGTGATCGCCAAAATTGATGCGGTGAATGCGTCCGATGTGCGAGCCTTTGGGCAGTCGCTATGCGCGGGCGCGCCGGCACTTGCGCTATACGGGCCGGTGGACAATGCCCCCGAAGTGGGGCAATTGGCACGGGCCTTGGCGGCATAATGTTTGGGCGCGGTACAAGGCTTGAGCTGCAAAGCCCGCGCTGTATCTTGCGCCTGCCTGTGGCCAAAGATCATGCGCAATGGGTGCATTTGCGCCAAAATTCCGCAGAGTTTCTGCGAGGATGGGAGCCAGTCTGGGCGCCTGATCATTTCAGCAAAAGCGCATTTCAAAATCGCGTTTTTTGGGCAAAGAAAACGTTCGATGAGGGGGATGGCCTGCCGTTGTTTATTGTCGAACGTGACAGCAAGCATTTGCTGGGGGCGATTACGTTGGATAATATCCGCCGCGGCCCGGCACAGGCGGCAACGCTGGGCTATTGGATCGGTCAAGATTATGCGCGTATGGGATATATGAGCGAGGCTATCAACGCCATTGTTGCCTATGCATTTTCAAAACTTGATCTCAGTCGGATCGAAGCTGCGACGCTACCTGAAAATAAACCATCGCGCGGGTTGTTGGAGAAGTCGGGCTTTAAATACGAAGGCGTTGCGCAAAGCTATCTGCAAATTGCGGGGCGGTGGCGCACACATGTGCTCTATGCAAATATTCGTATGGATCGGCGCGGAAAAACCGATGCTGGCGTGATCGGGGGCTAGGGGATGACCGCTCTGCTTGACCAATTTATTGCAGCCTTTGGCGCCGATATGGTCAGCATGGCCACCGAGGCCTATTTGGGCGAACCACGCGGGCATTATATCAGCGCGCCGCGGCCCCTGTTACGCCCGCGTACTGTGGACGAGGTCTCTGCGATTGTTCGGTTTTGCAATGAACTGAGCGTTGGCGTGGTGCCCTATGGCGGTGGTACTGGCTTGGTTGGTGGTCAGGTTTATGATGGCGATCGCCCCTGTATTATCCTGTCGCTCGAGCGGATGAATGCGCTGCGGGGGATCTATCCAGATGAAAGCGTGATGGTGGTCGAGGCGGGGGTTATTCTGGCCGATGCACAAGGCTATGCAGATGCCCATGATCGCTTGTTTCCCCTATCACTGGCCGCCGAGGGATCCTGCCGTATTGGCGGAAATTTGGCCACCAATGCCGGGGGTGTTCAGGTGTTGCGCTATGGGAATGCACGCGACTTGTGTCTGGGGGTTGAGGCGGTGTTGCCCGATGGGTCAATTCATCACGGGCTGCGCCGATTGCGCAAGGATAACACTGGCTATGACCTGCGCAACCTGTTGATTGGATCCGAGGGCAGCCTTGGGGTGATTACCGCCGCCAGCCTGAAGCTATTCCCAAAACCACGCGAGGTCAGCACCGCCCTGCTGGCGTTAGAAAATCCCGCGGTGGCGATCGACATTTTGGGGCGTTTGAATACGCAATTGGATGGGGTGATTTCGGCATTCGAGTTGATCGGGCGCGCAGGGTTTGAATTTGTAGCCGAGCAAATGCCTCATATCCGCCAGCCTTTTGCACAGGTGCCGGAATGGGCGGTGCTGGTTCAGGCGGCCAGTGGCACTGGATCAAATGTAGAGGCGCGCATGATGCAGGCCCTAACCACAGAAATAGAGCGTGGCTCGGTGCAGGATGCGGTGATTGCCCAGTCTATCGCACAGGCCGATGCCCTGTGGGAATTGCGCGAAACCATCCCCGAGGCCAATCGCGCCATTGGCGCAATTGCCAGCCACGATGTGTCTATTCCGATTTCACGTATTCCAGAATTCATCGAAACCATGCCTGCCGTTTTGGCGCGAATTGGTGATGTGCGGATAAACTGTTTTGGGCATCTGGGGGATGGTAATCTACATTACAATATCTTCCCCCCTTGGGGCGCGCATAAATCGGATTTCGCGGATCAGCGCGCGGCCTTCAGTGCGGCGATCCATGACAAAGTTGCTGCGCTGGGGGGCTCTATCTCTGCCGAACATGGGGTCGGGCGGCTAAAGGCACGGGCACTGTTGCGCTATGGCGACGGGGCAAAATTGGCGGCTATGCGCGCTATAAAGGCGGCGCTAGATCCCCAAAACATTATGAACCCAGATGCGGTGGTGGCCAAGGAAGACTAGCCCAAAAGTAATTACGCCCCACCAAGGGTAAGGTGAGGCGTAGGGCAAGCAGCGGTTCCATCGGAACCTAATAGAGTATTGCCGTACAAATATTTCCAACTGGTTAACCAAGTCAAAAATTTGTCGTTACTTTTCTAAAAAATCTCTACAGCCCATCAAAGGCGCATAGAACATGGGTTTTCACACCCATTTTTTCTATCTTTGCCCGCCCACCTAAATCCGGTAGATCAATGATAAACGCCGCCAATGTGACCTCGGCGCCCAGGCGTTCAATCAGCTTTATTCCAGCCTCGGCAGTGCCGCCCGTGGCGATCAGATCATCAAACAGTAAAACCTTGTCGCCAGCATCCAGCGCATCGTCGTGGATTTCCACCGTGGCCTGCCCGTATTCCAATGCGTAATCCTCGCTGATGGTTGACCCGGGTAATTTACCTGCCTTGCGGATCATGGTAAACCCAATCCCCAGCTTATAGGCCAAGGCAGCCCCTAGCATGAAGCCGCGCGCCTCTAGGCCGGCGATTTTGTCGAACTTTTGATCCCCAAGGGCGGCGGCCATTTGGTCCACTGTTTCGCGCAGACCAACGGGGTCATTAAACAGAGTGGTCACATCGCGAAACATGATGCCTTCGTGGGGGAAATCAGGGATGGTGCGAATGAAATCGCGCAGATCAACAGTCATGGGGGCCTCTAGGGGTTTAGGATAATTTGGGTGGCGTCATTGGCGGTTTGCACAATACGCGACACCACATTGCTGCCGCGGCGCGCGGTTTTCTGAGTATCCAGCAGATCGCGCATGTGATCGGGGTTTGACAGGATTGCCAGCAATGTCGGCGAGGTGGCCGCCACCGAATGGTTGAGGATATCGGTGCTGTCGGTAAAGCTGGTGATATCTATCAAATCCACATTCACATTGCGCAGTTTTTCTGGATTATCGATCAGCCCCAATCGTTTGCCCGATCCTGTAATAAACGACGATAGGCGCAGGGCGATATCGCGCTGCGATGCAAAGATCAGGAATTGCTCTGGGGCTGGGGTGATGCGGCGCATTTGCATCAAGAACACATTCACATCGATATCGGGCGAGATGAAGATCACCCCGCGAATGGCCGATAACAGCTTGGTATTGCCCTTGATAGAGGCCTGACGCAGGGTCTCCATCGTTAGGGCTGATCCGATGGAATGGGCCACCAGATACACGCCATTTGGGTTGGCGGCGGCGATATCGTCCAAGAATTGCTCGAAGCCATCACGTGCAAACAGCACGGAATCGCGATCATGGATATAGCCGCGTGCATCCCCGGAAGAGGGCCATGCATAGTGAAACTTCTGGCCGGTAATATTCACATCCTGTGCGATCTGGGCAAACCGATACAGGCCCTCGGCGAAGGTATTGTTATAACCATGCACAAAGACCACCGCATCCTCGGTACTGATACTAGATCGAACCGCCGTACGAAAATCGCCTCGGGTTTCATAGGTCTGAATATCACGAGTCAGAAAATGTTGGCTGGGGTCTGGGGTATCATCCTGGGGCCATTCTACGCGTCCTAGCGTATGAGTGGGAGGCACAGAAATATCATAGCGCGCCAAGGACACCTGTGAGGTGCGTAGCGCATTAAATTCATGTGCTCCCTCTTTTTGTCGCGTAGTGGCGATGAAAATCTGCTGGAGCGATACCGAGGTATCATTTTGCGAGACCTGAGGATACAAAACAATCTCGCCGCGTGGCGTACAGCCCAGCACAAGGCCCAGCGCAAGGCCCATAATAAGGTGCCTGATCATCCGAGAACACGCCCAGCGATTGCATCTAGTTTGGCCACCATAGCAGGGTCTCTGGCCTCTGGTTGGGTGATGATAGCAAATTCCAGCGCCTTGTCACAGCCATGGGGGCAATCTGAACGGGCCTCACCCAGCCGTTCGGGCAATTGGGCGATAATGGATTTCGCCTTGCTGGCATTGCCCATCAATGTAGCGATGATCTGGGTTACATCTACCTCGCCGTGATCTGGGTGCCAGCTGTCATAATCCGTGATCATGGCGACGGATGCGTAGCACAGCTCTGCCTCACGGGCCAATTTAGCCTCGGGCATATTGGTCATACCAATCACATCTGCCCCCCAATGTTCGCGGTACATTTTGCTCTCGGCTAGGGTCGAGAATTGCGGGCCCTCCATGGCCAAATAGGTGCCACCCATATGGGCGGTAATGCCCGCAGACAGCGCCGCATCATAGCAATGCTGGCTGAGGCGCGGACAGGTAGGGTGGGCCACGCTTACATGTGCTACACAGCCAGGTCCGAAGAATGATTTCTCGCGGTCAAATGTGCGATCGATAAACTGATCCACGATCACAAAGTCACCGGGCGCCATTTCTTCTCGAAAAGATCCACAGGCAGAGACAGAGATGACATCCGTGACACCTGCACGTTTCAGGGCGTCGATATTGGCGCGGTAATTTACGGTGCTAGGGGTTTGCACATGGCCACGCCCATGGCGGGGTAGAAACACCATTTTCACACCGTTCAGCTTGCCCACCAGTAGATCATCTGATGGGGCCCCAAAGGGGCCCTCGACGGAAATCCACTGAGCATCCTCCAATCCATCGATTTCGTATACGCCGCTGCCGCCGATAATGCCGATTACTGTGTCCATAATTGTCCCCATTAGATAGTTTTTCGCATGTTATGCCGTGGTGCAGGGCGAGGAAAGGGGCTTCACCCCAAGTTGATCAATTTTGCGCGGATGTAGCCCATAAATACTGAGCATCGGTTTCAACCGCGTGCGCACGTGCGCGGCGCACATCAGCCAAAGCCGATTGCGGTTCTTGGCCTTGAGTCACCAACAGGCGCAGTGCCAACATCCCCGAGCGTCCCCGCCCACCCAGACAATGGATCAGCACCCGCTGGCCCGCCCGCAAAGCGTGATCCAGCCGAGAAACCAGATCAGAAACATCCTGTTCGGGGGTGCCGAAGTCAGGTATTGGGCAAGGCAGCCAATGGCCCGATACCGCCGCTAGATGGTCTGGAAAATCTGCAAAGGGGTATTCCACCTCTGTGGTTAACGTGACCGCTATGTCCGCCTGCCAGCGCGAAATAGCGGCGAAATCCGCAGGCGCACGGGGCAGGGGGCAGATGCCAATATCCCCGGCAATCATTGGGGATAGGTCATATATATCAAAGGCTTCGCTCATGTGCTGGGGCGGGTAAGCTGAAATATCTCGCCCACTGCGGCATAGTCGCGATAGCCAAGGCGCGCCAAGGGGCGGTACAGCGTCACATCCAGCAGGCCATCAACCAGATAGCGATCTTGGATATGCACAGCCGTGACCATGCCCATGATCCACTCATAGCCCCCCGGCAAGGGAACCGCCTGAAACAGCCGGCATTCCAGCGTTGCGGGTGCATCGGTCACATAGGCGGCATCAATTGTCTGTGCCTGTGATTTTTCCAACCCTGCAAGGGCAAATTCATCCTGATCTGCGGGATAGTTTCCCGAAGAGATGTTCATGGCATCTTGAAGGTGCTCGGGCACAATCGAGATGCAAAACACGCCGGTTTCGTGGATATTTCTGGCGCTGTCTTTGGGGGCGGTGCCGTCCAACTTTGCGGCCCCAGAAGAAAACCCGACAATCGGGGGCGTGTCACTGATGCCATTGAAAAAGGAATAGGGCGCAAGGTTATCGCGCCCCTGCGCATCACGCGTTGATACCCATGCAATCGGGCGTGGGGCGACTATGGCCTTAAAGGGGTCATGGGGCAGGCCATGGCCATTTTCGGGTTTATAGAACATCTTGGTCTTTCTGTTGTGTTGCCCAAGGTTTATCGCCATGTTATCGGCGAAACCAGAGACAATGTGGCATGGACAATGATAGAGATTTCGCAAGAGCAAGCAGAGGATTGGTGGCAGGTTGAAAACCTGTACGATCTGTCCTTTGCACCGGGTCGCGAGGCGCTCAGCTCTTATCGTCTGCGCGAAGGGGTATCGCCCGTGTCAGATCTAAGTATGGTGGCGCGCGCAGCAGAAAGTGGCGTAATTGCGGCGATTCGCTATTGGCCCATTGTAATTGGTGACAAAAATGCCCCTGCATTGTTGTTGGGGCCAATCGCGGTTCACCCCGCGCATCAGAGCGAGGGATTGGGCGGCGGCTTAATGCGCGCCTCTTTGCAAATGGCGAAGGAGTTGGGGTGGAAACGGGTGATTCTGGTTGGAGATTACCCCTATTATCAACGCTTTGGCTTTGTGCCTGCGCGGGAATTAGAATTCCCGCCACCCACGAATCCTGATAGATTGCTGTGCCTAGCATTGGATGAGGCGGGGTTCTCTGGGGTGTCTGGGGCGATAAAATCGGTAAAATCTGTTGCCTCTGGGCATGGGGTGTAAAAAAACCGCCCGAAAATTGACCATGTTGATGTTTTTTCATTGAACAATCGGCCTAATTGCGGTGTCATAGGAACAAGTTTAGAGGAGTTGTTATGCCGGTTCGTTTATTGGTTATGATTGCAGGGTATGTGGCGGTTTGCGTTGCTGTGTTCAAATTTTGGCCACAAGCCGATGGTGACGTAGTGGTTGCCACGCAAAAAATCACGCCTGCGCCGGTAAGCCAGCCCGTGGCACAACCCGTAGATCAGGTGCAGCCGGCCCAGCCCTCGCGCCCTGTTGAGCCCAAGGCGAAACCGGTAGTGGCACAGCCGGTGACCCCCGCGCCCGTGGCAAAGCCCGAGCCGCAGGTGGCTGCCGTAGCGCCCTCCCAACCACGGGTGGTTGATGATGGGCCATCAAATGTAACCTCGCAGGAGCGCTTGATTTCATCTGCTGATCGTATGGCCTTGCTTGAGGTTTGGACAATCATCGAGGAATGTCGCCTAGATCGCTGTGAAACGATGAACCTGTCCAGCGTTGGTCTGGCATTTGTGCCCGATGAAATCAAAGATTTGCGCCGCCTGAGTACATTGATCGTTGGCGAAAAGGTCAGCGATATACAAGCGCTGAGTGGCATGCGTAACATTCGTACACTTAACCTAAATGGTAGCCAAGTAGACAGCATTGCGCCCGTTTCCAATTTGACCGGTTTGAAGTTCTTGGAAATCGCCAATTCCAAGGCGTCTGACATTGCGCCACTGGCGAATTTGGGCGCTTTAGAGCATGTGGATTTTTCCGGTACGGATGTTGCCAATATCGCGCCCTTGGCTGATCTGGTGAACCTAAGCTATCTGGATGCTTCAAACAGCAATGTTTATGATCTTACACCCTTTGGCACGATGTTTGAATTGCAGGAAATTCTCCTGAACGATACCAAGATATTGGATCTGTCCTATCTGTCACGTTTGGATAAGTTGCGCCGCCTAGAAGTCGCGCGCACTGAAATTGTGACTTTGCCGGATCTCAGCACCAACCTTGATATGGAGTTTCTAGATATATCGGGAACACAGATTTCCGATCTTACGCCGATCCGCCGTTTAGAGAATCTAGAGGTCTTGAAGATTGCCGGAACCAAGGTCCGCAATCTGGATAAAATTTCTGGTCTGCGCTACCTACGCGAGCTGGATTTGAGCAATACGCAACTTGATAGCCTTGATCCGCTTCGTGATTTGGCCAGCCTAGAATTGGTCTACATCAGCGCGGTGCCACCAAATTCCATCGAGATATTGGCGGAACTTCGTGGCCGCGGTGTGAACATCGAACAAGGCCAGGTATCGGGCGGTGAATTCCAATAGAGGAATTCACCCAGTAGGAACACATCAAGGGCCCTTGGGCCCTTTTTTGTTGACTACAGTTTGAAATGAAATTTTAGGCGTTTAGCCATTTTACCAAATCGGCGCGCACAGATTGTGCCCCTGAGGCGCGGGATTTGTTGATCACCGCGCGGGCATCATCCAGATCTGTCTGTAGCAAAATATCCTTAACCGGCCCGATAGAGGCTGGGCGCATCGATAGCTGTCGCAGTCCCATCGCAGCAAAGCATAAGGCCTCGAGCGGCCTACCAGCATCCTCGCCACAAAAGCTAACTGGCGTGTCAAAGGCCGCACAGCGTGCCGCGATTTGCTCGATAAAGGTCAGGTAGCTGACGTTGAGTGTATCATAGCGTCGGCGCACGCGCTCGTTTTCGCGATCCGCGGCATAGAAGAACTGCTTTAGATCATTGCCACCTATGGATATAAAATCACACATTTCAAAAAATTGATCCGGCGCAAAGGCAAGGCTGGGGGTTTCCAGCATCGCACCGATTTCCAGCTTGGATGGCGGCTCATGCCCCAATGCGGTTTCGCTCTTTAGCACTTTTAACAGCAAGGCTCGTGCATCACGGAATTCATTAAACTGTGCAACAAAGGGGAACATAACCCGCAAAGGTCGCCCATTGGCACCGCGGATCAGCGCCTGAAGTTGCATCTTCATAACACCCTGTTTATCCAGCCCCAGCCGGATGGCGCGCCAACCCATAGCAGGGTTGGGTTCATCAAGCGGGTTCATATAGGTCGCAACCTTATCTGATCCGATATCCAGGGTGCGAAAGGTCACCGGTAGGCCCTGTGCGCTATCCATCACATGGCCATAAATCTTGGCCAGCTCGTCTCGCTTGGGCATCACATTACGCATCAAGAATTGTAATTCTGTTCGAAACAGGCCAACGCCTTGTGCGCCAGAACCCTTTAGGCTGGGCAGATCCACCAACAGGCCTGCATTCATGTATAGGTCTAGACGCGTGCCATCGCGGGTGATGGCGGGTTTGTCACGAATGGCCGAGTATTTTTCTTGGGCCTTGGTCAACATGGCCAATTTATCTAGAAAGGCGGATTTGACCTCGTCTGTTGGGCGTAGATGCACCAATGCTTGATCGCCATCCACCAGAATTGTATCGCCGTTCAGGGCCTCTCGGGTGATATTTGCGGCATTGATCACCATGGGGATCGCCCATGCGCGCGCAATGATGGCCGCATGCGCCCCAACCGAGCCTTCCTCTAGCACGATACCGCGCAGGTTCTTGCCATATTCTAACAGCTCAGCCGTGCCGATATTGCGCGCCACCAGTACTGCGTTTTTGGGCAAGGATTCAGTGGCAGAGCGCCCCTGACCTGTTAGTAGACGTAGCAGCCGGTTAGACAGGTCATCCAGATCATGCAGGCGCTCGCGCAGGTAGGGATCGGGCACGCGCTCCATGCGCGCGCGCGAGGCGGATTGCTCTTTCTCTACGGCTAACTCAGCGGTTAGCCCGCTGTCGATGCTGGCCTCTAGCCGGTTGTTCCACCCCTTAGAATTGGCGAACATCCGATAGGTTTCCATGATGTCGTTTTGTTCGCTGCCAATACCCATTTTATTGGCTGTCAGCAGATCATCAACGGACAGGCGCAATTGATCCATGGCCCCCTGCAGGCGTTTTTTCTCGGCCTCTGGATCGTCGGATACCAGATTTGACACGACGATTTTGGCGTCATGTAGAACCACCTGACCCTCTGCCGTACCCTCTTGGGCACGGGTGCCTGTGATCATATAGGGGCGCTGGTGGGGGGCAGTCATTGCCTCGCCGGTGCCCACAAAGGCACCCAACTCTTTCATCTCTGCCAAGACCATGGCGACCACTTCTAGGGCATAGACCAGATCATCGTCGAATTTGCGTTGGGATTTGTTCTGCACAACCAATACGCCCAAAACCTCGCCAAGGCGCTGAATGGGCACGGCCAGCATCGAGTGATACAGATCCTCGCCAGTTTCGGGCATATAGCGAAAGCCCTTCACTTGTGGGGCATCCTTGGCATTGATTGGTTGCGCGGTTTTGGCAACCTCGCCAACCAGCCCCTCGCCAACACGCATGCGGGTTTTATGTACGGCCTCTGCGTTCAACCCTTGGGTCGCGCACAGTTCTAGCGTCTCGCGGTCACGGCGCAGGTAAATAGAGCACACCTCGGTGTCCATAGAGCTGGCAACCATCTGCACGATTTGATCTAGCCGCTCTTGGCCATCGCCATCAACAGCCAGAGTTTCGCGTAGGCGATTAAGAAGATCACGGGAGTTTATCCCAGGTTTTTTGGCCATGTTGGGCTCTATGCTGTTTCCAATTCAAACGCATCATGCAACGCACGAACAGCCAATTCCATATATTTTCTATCCACCAGAACAGAAACTTTGATCTCTGAGGTGGTGATGACACGGATGTTCACCCCTTCATCGGCCAGAACCTTGAACATTTTGGATGCAACGCCGGCGTGGCTGCGCATGCCGTTCCCGACAATGGTGACCTTGGCCACGATATCATCTACGATGATTTCTTTGTAGTTTATGTCGTCTGCCTCATGGGCGGCCTTTAGGGCCTTTTCTGCGCGCAGAACCTGATCAACAGGGCAAGAGAACGTCATATCGGTACGCCCCTCTTCGGAAATATTCTGAACGATCATATCCACGTTTACACCTGCATCGGCTAGTGGGCCAAAAATTGCGGCGGCAACACCTGGTCGATCCGCAACAGAGACCAAGGTTACCTTGGCCTCATCGCGTGAATAAGCAACACCTTTAACGGCTTTGATATTTTCCATGATATCCTTTTCCCGGCACACAACGGTGCCAACTTTGTCTGAAATGTCATCCTCGAAGCTGGACAAGACGCGCAACGGCACGTGGTAACTGCGGGCCAGCTCTACCGAACGGGTTTGCAAGACCTTGGCCCCTTGTGATGCCAATTCCAGCATCTCTTCGTAGGAAATTCTATGCAGCTTGCGCGCGTTTGGCACGATGCGCGGATCGGTGGTATAGATGCCATCAACATCGGTATAGATATCACAGCGATCCGCCTTTAGCGCCGCGGCAAAGGCCACGGCGGTGGTATCGGAACCACCGCGCCCCAATGTGGCGATGCGATTGTCATCCATCACCCCCTGAAACCCAGCAACAACATTCACCGCATAACCGGCGTCAAATGCGGCATTCATGTTCTCGGGGGGGATATCATCAATGCGCGCAGCCTCGTGATGGCCTGTGCATTTCACTGGCACCTGCCAGCCCTGCCAAGAGCGCGCCTTGATGCCCATTTGCTGAAGGCGCAATGCCATCAACCCAGAGGTGACATTTTCGCCAGACGAGACCACCGCATCATATTCTGCCTGATCGTAATCGGGTTTTGTCTCACGCACCCAGCCGACCAATTCGTTGGTTTTGCCAGACATAGCAGAAACGATCACCACCACTTGGTTTCCATTTTCTACTTCTTGGGCAACTTTGTTTGCGGCATTGGCGATCTTATCCAGATCAGCAACTGATGTGCCGCCAAATTTCATTACTATCCGAGACATACGCCTAAAATTCCTGTTTTCTTACCAGCTTGGGGTTACAGAAACTATGGGCAAAGAGCAAGGCCATCTGCGCGTAGGAAATGGGTAAGAGCCACAGAGGCCGAGCATTGGTGCGCCGCAGGCACTAGTTGGTTTTCTTATTGGCCCATGGCAATGGCAGGACGGGAATGCCGTCCTTGATCAGCTTCTTGGCGTCGTCCAGTTTGGCCTCGCCATGAATGGCCCGTTCAGGGGCGGTGCCTTCGTGGATCTTGCGTGCCTCGGCGGCGAATTTACTGCCCACGTTCTCGGAGTTTTCCTCAACGGTTTTACGCATCTTTGAAATCATCTCTTCCTCGGGCGAGGCAGGGGCGGTAAGGGGGGCTTCGGCCTTGGATCGAGCGGGGGATACCTGAGGCGCCATGATGGCACGCGTAACACCAGTGCTACCGCAGACGGTGCAACCCAACAGTTTTGCACGCTCTAGGCGCTCATAGGCAGACAAGCCATCAAACCAGCTGTCGAATTGGTGCCCGTTTTCACATTTCAGGGTATACTTTATCATATTTTCCCTTCTTGTGCCTAATTCGTGCCACGGGGTGGATCGGGTTTTGTGTGGCGGCCATGGTATCGCAAAGGCGATAACGAGGCATGAAGGCATCTGATAGTCTCTATCAAAAACTAATTATAAAACATAAACTTGGCGATATTAAGGTCATTTGTCTATTCACATTAAAATGTTGGCCCGCGCGGGGACATGCCGCGCGGCCACTTTTATCTACGGCGGTCGCGGCGCGCCGACATCGGCTGAAAGGCCACGGCGTTATGGGCCTCGCAATAGGGTTTACCGGTTTCCACAGACAGGCCACAGAACCAGAAATCTTCGGTTGCGGGATCCCCCACGGGCCACTTGCAGGTCTTCTCGGTTAGTTCCATCAGGCGCAGCTTCTTGGCTTTTTTCTCGACCTTTGCAACCTTGGCCAGCGCCTCCTTGCTTACCTCATTGGCTGAGGGCTGTGGCGGTAGGGGTTGACCAGCCTTTATGATTGGTTTGCGCGGAGGGATATTGGTGGCTTTTGGCATGGTCACGCGGGTCTCGCTGGCCTTTGGTGCGGTATCTTGGGGCGCCGATTTGGGCTTGGCCTTGGCGGGTTCCTTTTTCGGGGCAGGTTTTGCGGTGGTTGTTGTCGCGCGGTTAGACAGGCCAAGGCGGTGAACCTTGCCGATGACAGCGTTGCGGGTAACCCCGCCCAATTCCTTGGCGATTTGACTGGCTGATTTGCCCTCGCCCCACATCTTTTTCAAGACTTCTACGCGATCATCTGTCCAGGCCATGTATTTCTCCGATTATTGCCAGTTCTTTGGCTAGGCCAACTTAATAAACTATCCGTGTATATGTGACCAGCGGTTTTTGAGTGTGGTGTGATTTTTTACATCAACTTTGCGCGCTTGGCTGCACGTGCTTCGCGCTCGGCTAGTAGCAATGCCCCCGATAGTATTATCGCGGCGCCAATTAGGCTGATGCGGTCGGGGATTTGATTGAAAAACAGATAGTCATAGAGGGCGGCGAATATCAGGGTGGAATAGGCAAAGGGCGCTACAAAGCTGACCTCGCCCATGCGCATGGCATTCACATAGCATACCTGTGCGCAAAGCATCAACGCGCCGATACCCGCCAAACCCAACCATTGCGGGGTGGTTGGCGCTTGCCAGATCAGCATGGCCACACATCCCGATATACATAGGCTGATACCATTGTTTAGGATTAAAATCTGCAGGGGCCGCTCGGCGCGGGTAAGGGTTTTGATAATAATCAACTCTATCCCCAGAATAAATGCTGCCCCCAATGCCACAAGGCCTCCCACCTGCAGGCTGGCGGAACTGGGGCGCAATAGAACGATTGCCCCAAAAATGGTGATTGTTGCCGCCAGCCAGCGGAATTTACCGACCCGTTCACCCAAGAACGGGATGGCAAACAGCATGGCAAACACAGGGTTTAAAAAGCTGATTGCCGTGGCATCAGACAGTGGGATCATGGCGGCGGCGGCAAACATCAGGCTGACCCCCGCCCAGCCAGAGCAACAGCGCGCCAGATGGAGCTTCAGATTGGGGTTGCTGATTTTGGGCCGCAGGACGGCGGCCGCACATAGCAGAATTAAGAAGGCAAACAGAAACCGCCCAAAGCTGATCATCAGGGGGGGCAGGGCAGGGCCAAGGTGTCCTTGGCCAATGGATTTGGCCAAGAGCGTTGTCCCCGCCACAAAGGCAGAGGCCAGCAAGATCAGTCCAGCTGGCAGAAGGGTTTCTGTGGTTTTGTTCATCGGGGGTCCTTTGGCCACAGATTGGCGACAAATACGCCCACACACAAGCAAGAATTGACTTAGCGTCAAAGATGGGTCAAAGACTGCGCTTCTAATTTAATAAATGGAGTATTCCCGTGATTTCTTCTGTGTTGCCGACCTATGCCCGTGCACCGCTATCCTTCGTCAAAGGCGAAGGCAGCTGGCTGATGGATAGCGACAACCGACGTTATTTGGATATGGGGGCAGGGATTGCCGTGAATATTCTGGGCCATGCCAATCCAGTTCTGGCAGATGCGTTGAAATCTCAGGCGGATACCCTGTGGCATACCTCGAACCTCTACAATGTGCCCAACCAAACCGCGCTGGCGGATCGCTTGGTGGATGCCACCTTTGCGGATACGGTATTTTTTACCAATTCTGGCACCGAGAGCATGGAATGCGCTGTGAAAATGGCGCGCAAGTTTCATCATGAAAACGGCGCGCCAGAGCGCGTGAATATGATCGCCTTCAACGGGGCATTTCATGGGCGCTCACTGGGGATGATTTCTGCCGCTGGTGCAGAAAAGCTGACCGCGGGATTTGGGCCGCTATTGCCGGGGTTCACCCATGTTGATTTCGCTGATTTAGATGCAGTAGAGGCGGCGGTGGATGAAACCACCGCGGCGATTATCGTAGAACCCGTGCAGGGCGAGGGCGGCATTGTGCCCGCCGAGGATGCCTTCCTGCGAGGTCTGCGTGAATTGTGCGATGCGCAGGGTATTCTACTGATATTGGATGAAATCCAGTGTGGCATGGGGCGCAGCGGTAAATTATTTGCCCATGAATGGGCAGGGATCACACCAGATATCATGGCCGTAGCCAAAGGGATCGGTGGCGGGTTCCCCTTGGGGGCCTGTTTGGCCACAGAGCGCGCCGCATCGGGCATGGTGGCAGGTACCCATGGTTCTACATATGGCGGCAATCCGCTGGCCACAGCCGTGGGATCGGCTGTTCTGGATGTGGTTAATACGCCTGCGTTCCTACAAGAGGTCACCGCGCGCGCCGGCGAAATGCGCCAAGGGCTAGAGGGGCTGGTGGCCAGCCATCCGGATGTCTTTAAATCTGTGCGCGGTGTTGGCTTGATGCTGGGTGTCGAATGCGTCGTGCCCAATATGGATGTGGTGAATGCGGGCTACGAGGCCTCGTTGCTTACCGTGCCGGGGGGGGGGAATGTGATCCGCCTGTTGCCTGCGTTGAATATTACCTCCGATGAAATCAAACAGGCGCTGGCGTGTCTGGAAAAAACCGCCCAATTGATCGAGGCAAAGTTATGAACCATTTTCTAGATATTCACAAAACACCTGCAGATGATCTTCGGGCCATGCTAAAACAGGCCCATAAAACCAAGGCCGCCCGCGCAGGCCTGCCCAAGGGCACGCTGGATGCAGAGCGCCCCCTTGATGGGCACATGGTTGCGCTGATTTTTGAAAAACCATCCACGCGAACCCGGGTCTCTTTTGATATGGGCGTGCGCCAGATGGGTGGCCAGAGCATGGTGCTATCTGGCAATGATATGCAGTTAGGCCACGGCGAGAGCATTGCCGATACTGCGCGCGTACTGTCACGCTATGTGGATATGATTATGATCCGCACATTTGATGAAAGCACCCTGCTGGAAATGGCAGAATATGCGGATGTGCCGGTGATCAACGGCCTAACCGATCGCACCCACCCCTGCCAGATCATGGCCGATTTGCTGACCTTCGAGGAAAAGAAGGGCTCGATCAAAGGCAAAAAGGTGGTTTGGATGGGCGATGGCAACAATGTCTGCGCCTCGTTTCTGCATGCGGCGGGGCAATTTGGATTTGATATGACCTTCTCTGGGCCAGAGACCCTGCGCCCAGAGGCAGAGTTTATCAAATACGCCCGCGATATGGGATCCAAGGTCGAAATAGAGCCAGATGCCACGCGGGCTGTAGAGGGCGCCGATCTGATCGTGGCAGATACGTGGATGTCGATGCATGATGCCACCAGCGCACGCGCCGCACGTCACAATCAGTTGCGCCCATATCAGGTGAACGCACAGCTGATGAAGGCAGCGGGCGAGCAGGCGCTGTTCATGCATTGCCTGCCCGCGCACCGCGAAGAAGAGGTAACATCCGAGGTGATGGATGGCCCGCAATCGGTTGTCTTTGACGAGGCTGAAAACCGGCTGCATGCGCAAAAGGCCGTGATGAAATGGTGCTTGAATGGCTGATTTCGCGCTAATCGTTATTGACGTACAGCAGGGTTTTGCGGATCGGGCCGAGGCCGGAGATGGGCGTTCCTGCCCCGAGGCAGAGGTGAATATCGCCCATCTGTTGGCGCATTTTCGTATGCGCGAGCTGCCGATTATTCATGTTCACCACCATTCATTGCACGAAAACTCGCCGTTTCATCCCAGTGCTTCTGGGGTAGCGGTTCAGGAATTTGCCACGCCAAAGGTAGGCGAAACAGTGATCGTTAAAGAACAGAATTCCGCCTTTGTGGATACCAATCTTGCGGATGAGTTGGCGACGTTGGGTGATCCTGCGCTGGTAATTTGCGGGGCGACGGCCAATCATTGTGTGGAAACCACCACGCGCATGGCAGGTAATATGGGCTATGATGCCTATTACGTCTCGGATGCGGTCTGGGCCTTTGGCATTATAGGCCCCGATGGTATCAGCCACAGCGCAGAGGCGGTACATTCCATGTCCTTGGCCAACCTTGATGGTGAATTCGCAAAGGTACAGACCTGTACTCAAGTTCTGGCAATAATTCCTTAGCGGCGGCGCTTGATTATGGGAATATTGGTTGTGCGGCTTTCAAATGTGGGCTTGTGGGGCGGGTGGTAATCCGCATCCTTCCAAAACCGTGCGCCCCCCAGACGTAAGAACACCGGTATGGCCAGCACCCCACCGGCCATAAAGCCCCCGATGTGCGCCCAATAGGCAATGCCCGCCCCGCCAGACAATTCGCCAAAAAACTGCATGCCCATCCAAACCGCCAACACCACATAGGCCGGTAAGGTAAAGACCTTGAAAAACACAACAAAGATGATCAGCACATCCACCTTGGCGCGTGGGTATAGCAACAGATAGGCCCCCATGACGCCTGCAATAGCCCCAGACGCCCCAACCATGGGAACCGGCGAATGCGGCCCCACCAGCACCTGCGCCATCGCAGCCCCAAAACCCGCTAGCAGATAGAAAATTAAAAATGTGATATGCCCCATGGCATCTTCGACATTGTCGCCAAATATCCACAGGAACAGCATATTGCCCGCGATATGCATCAGGCCGCCGTGCAGAAACATAGAGGTAAGCACAGTATGGTAATCGATACCTGCGCTGAATTCGGCGGGAACCAAGGCCCATGTTGCGAAAAAGGCTCCCAATTCGCGTGGTTGATCTAAAATTGGCACATAGGTTAGAAACACCAAAATATTTACAGCCATTAAGGCCCATGTCACATAGGCGGGCCGACGGGATGGATTATGATCGCGAAATGGAAACATCGAATACCTAGTTGGTTAAGATTTATATATGGCCGCTGTTTTGTGCCAGCGCAATTAGATACCCAGACCCTACAGCCACTATGGAAAACACCAAAACCGCAAAGGTGATCTTCCAAATAGAGTAGGGGCGCTGGCCCTGAATGCGCCCCGTGCGCCCATTGATCACAAAACGATAGCTCTTGCCGCGGTATTTATAGGCCGCCATCCAAACCGGCAGTAAAACATGTTTAAAGCTTGTGGATTTATATTCGGTGTTTGCAGACAAGATTTTCTGACGGTCGCCCCCAATGTCGAATTTTATATCTCTGGTGACCGTCCGATCCATAATCACCTGCGCCTCGCGGTAACCATCCTCTAGGCTAACAGTATAGCTCTCGGCGCGAAAACCAGCGAGGTATTCGGGCTGATACGGCTCTAATGCGCCTAAATCCCATGGTTCCAATCCATCGGTGAATTTCTTGGGCAGGCTCTTCGATGCCAAGACCAACACATCATCGAAAAAGCGCGTAACGCGCCCGCGTACGGTATCCCAGCGGATCTTTTGCACGCGACGCGTGCCCGTGGTGATACGGCCATCAACGCGCCTTGTGTAGGATTCGGTTACATAATAGACCGTGCCACGCTGGCCAGTATAGCCAGTTGCGGTATCCGCGTCATAAGTCCAATAGGGCACATAAATCCCATCTAACCTACGGCCCTTGCGAGCATACTCGTTTAAGCCATTTGGAGCGAACCATAGGCCCCCCAACCAATTATTCATGCTCTTGTGCGCGACCTCTTCACTGATACCAAAGGGCAGTAAACCTTGGGGTTTTATCTGGCTTTGGGGGGCGGTTTCACCGACCACTGGGGTGGCGCAAAATGGACATTCCGCAGCATGAGTATGGGGATCAAATTCCACCGAAGCACCGCAGTTTTTACAGCCATAGGTCTGCACTTCTGTCGTTTGATATTCGCCCAGCCCATCGCGCAGGGTTGCGCGAAGGTCTAGTTCACGCATCGCCTGCCCACGCCATGAATGATTAGGGACTATTTCCTGGTTATCCCCACAATGGTCACAGACCAAGCCAAAGGTTCCAGGCGCATATCGCTGGGCCGATCCACAGGAATCGCAGGGAAATTGCTGTTCGTTTTGTTCGGTCACCGGATTACTTTAGGTATTTGTGTAGTTTGATCGGCAGGATGATACGCAAGGCATTATCGCGCAGCACAAACTGGCGCCACAGATGAAACAGTATATGCACAACAATGATAATCAACAGCCCATCAAAGGCCAGCTCGTGCAGCTCTTCCAACAGTGAATGCAACCAGCGGATATCAATCCCAAGGCTCAGCGGCACAACACCAAAGGCATCAATGGCATAGGGGGCCATCATACCAGTTAATGCGCCAGAAAGAACCATAATAGGAAGGGCGATGTAAAGAACACGGTGCATCCAAAAATGCACCTGCTTTGCCCATGCGGGCAATTTAGGGCCAGCACGCCCCACAGGGCCGTTTTTCATATAAGAGACAAACCAGATAAACGTCACAACACCCAACAACATCCCTACACCTGCATGTGTAGATAATGCCCCCCCGGGATCGGCGGTATTTTCATCTGGCTCAACCAGTACAAAATACAAAATGAAAGCCCCAGCGAGCCAATGTAGCCATTTAAGCGCTGTACGTCTGGTCATATCACCTCTGTTTCTGGCCTACTTGGCCGTTGGTACTGGCGGTGGCATGATGGAAAATAGCTGCGCCAGTTCGATCACCTCATCAGCGGTTTTCCAGCCATCTTGGCCCGCGCTCCAAACATAGCTGTCGCGGGATAACTCGCCGCTGGCGGCCATACGGCCCAATTCGGCGCGCGAAAACGGCCCCGATGATGCGCCGTCCTTGGCCACGTGCCAGACCTTGTCTACCACGGGGGGTGGTGGTGGCATTTGCGGTGCGGGTGCCACAGAACCGCCGCGCATCATACGATCCGCCATGGCCATGCCCATGCCCGCCCCAAGGCCAGCCCCCATGCCGCCCCCGCCCGCAGGGTTGGCTGCGGCTGTTGTCATGCTCTCGGCGGCAGAAAAATTGGTATAGGTTGATAGATCGCCCACGATGCCGATGGATGTGCGCTTGTCCAATGCCGCCTCGACCGCTGGTGGTAGGGATATGTTTTCAATAAACAGGCTGGGCAATTCGATACCGTATTCCGCCAGATCAGGGGCGATGCGTGTGGCCAAGAGCTTGCCCAATTCAGGGGCATTGGCGGCCATATCCAGCACAGGAATGCCACAGCTGGCGATAGCGGCTGAGAAGCTGGATACGATTACATTGCGGATTTGATAGGATATCTCGTCGGTCGTGGTTTCCCCATCTGTACCCACAATCTCGCTTAGGAATTTGGCAGGATCAGAGATACGTACAGAATAGGTTCCAAAGGCGCGAATGCGCACGGGGCCAAATTCAGGATCACGGCACATGATCGGGTTTTTGGTGCCCCATTTCAAATCCTGAAAGCGGGTGGTGTTTACATAGTAAATCTCGGATTTAAACGGGCTTTTGAATCCGTGGTCCCAATAGTTCAGGCTGGTCAGGATGGGCATGTTGTTGGTTTCCAACATGTACAACCCCGGCGAAAACACATCGGCAATTTGCCCCTCGTGCACGAAAACCGCAGCCTGACCTTCGCGCACGGTCAGCTTGGCTCCGTATTTGATCTCATGGCCTTCGCGCTCAAAACGCCAGACCATAGTGTCGTTGGTATCATCCGTGTGGTGGATGACATCAATCAACTCACCCAATAAGAAATCTAAAATGCCCATGTGTTTGTGCCTTTCTTTGGGGTTATTCGCCTGTGGCGGTGCCGATGGTGTCGCCGGTGCCGGTGCCTTTTGCTTTGGCGGCTTTTAGGGCCTCTTTTAGCTTGTCTTCCAGACCTTCTAGTTCGGTTTCGGCGGCGGCGCGGCGCGCCTTGCCTTCATCTGCAATGCTTAGGCTTTCCTCGATGGTATCCAGCAGGTATTGGTTGGCCTTGCGGATGCTGTCCATATCAAACACACCGCGCTCCATTTGCTCGCGCACGGCTTTGTTTGCTTCTTTTAGGTTGGCGGCATTGCTTTCCAGCAAATCATTGGTCAGGTCTGTGGCATCCTTGACCACCTTGGCGGCTTCTGACGAACGGTGGATGGTTACGGCCTGTGCTAACTGTGTTTCCCATAGGGGTACGGTGTTCACTAGGGTAGAATTGATTTTGGTCACCAGTGATTTATCGTTTTCCTGAACCAAGCGGATTGACGGCAGGGATTGCATGGTGACCTGACGTGTCAGTTTTAGATCATGAACCCGGCGTTCCAGATCGTCACGCGCGGCGCGTAGATCGCGCAATTCCTGCGCCATGACCACGCCTTTATCCTTGCTGGCCTTTTCTACCTGGCGCTCCTTGGCGGGGATGGTCTTGGCATCTAGTTCTGCGATCTTCTTCTCGCCAGCGGCGATGTACAATGCCAGCTCGTCATAGAAAGCCAATGTTTTGCCGTAAAGCTTGTCGAGGGACTTGATATCTTTCAGCAATACATGCTCGTGATCCAGCAATTCATCGGTGATGTTGTCAATCTGGCCCTGAACGGTTTCAAATTTTGCCATGAATTTAGCCATCGGGGCGGCACGTCCAATCAGGCGCTCCCACCAGCTAAGCTTGCGGTTGGGGTTCAATTCATCCACAGAAAAGCCGCGGATTGAGCTGACCATATTGCGCAGGCTTTCGCCAGCGGGGCCCACATCCTTGTTGCGCACACCTGCCAGCATCTCTTGGGAAATGGCTTGCAGCTCTTGTTGGGATTTGGATCCGAACTCGATGATAGACTGGGTGTTGGCCAGGTCGATTTCCTTCATGCGGGCGTTGATTGCTTTTTGCATGTTGGGTTTTGCTTCTTCGATTACAATCAGCTCGCCCTTGGGTTCTGGCAGGATCGCTGCGGTGACCGCCTCGACCTCTTTTAGGGTTGTCTCGGCTTTCTTGCGAATATCTTCACTCATGGCAGGTTCCTTATTCTGCGGCCCGCAGGCCCTCTTGTTTCAGCCGGTCGCGCAGAACTTCGATTTCTACGTTCAGGTCGGTTCTATTGTCCAAAAGCATCTGTTGCTTTTGATTGGCAAAGCTGGTTTCTAAATCAACCAGCAGGGTTTCGTAATCGTTACGCGCATCGGTGCTGCGCTGTTTGCTGTAGATCTCGGCAAATTTCAGGGTCGCGTCGCGCGCGCCCTTTAGATACACGCCCAAGAATTTTCGCGCAGCGGTTAGATCGCGCGGGTCTTCCTCGATGGCGCGGAACATGTCGCGAATTTCGCTGGCCAATGTTTCAACGCGGCCCTCTAAGGCACGGTCGCGAAACCGCTTGGAGGCGATCAGCATCTCGGTCAATATGGCCTCGGCTTTGGCCACGGCCTTGGCCACACGTTCGGCTTCAAAGGCGCTCTGGCCCTCTAGGCCCTTGGATTTCAGGGGATCTAATCCGAAACTGGCCATATGTAAGCCGCCGGTTAACAGGGCCAATGCAATAGATTGTATCGCCCCAATTTCCCAGCCGGCAAACGCAGCAATACCAATGCCAATGCCAGCAAGGATGGCGGCGAACAGTTTGCGCGGAATGGCGGGCTTGCGTGCCACTTTGCGCGCATCATAGGCTTCGCTGGCGCGGATACCATCGCGCAACAACCACGCAGAAAGAATGAGTGTGGCAAAGGCGCCTAGCTCTGCCAACATCCCATTTATCTGGCCTGCGCGCAGCTCGCCAATAGCGGCAAACAGCATAGGCAGGGGCGCAAAGAACAGCATTTTCACGCGGATATAGGAATTATGGGCCTTCTTGCCGCGAAACTTGTTTATCGGGGTTGGGCGGGCATTATTGGGTGCACCATCGGGGCTGTGCTTGCCTCCAAATTCGCGGGCCATCTATCCCGTCCCCAATGTATTCATTGATACAGTGATCACGATCGCAAGTAAGACCGCATAGGATAGCCAATTTAACGTCGATGCTTTCATTCTTCCCCGCAGGACCAGTGTTCGTCTCTTAATATATAGCGAAAAACCCCCGTTACTAGACGGGGGTTTTAGGTTTTTTGCAACTGTGCAAATCTACGCTTGTTTAAGAGCCATGGTTTTGCTGGGTTTTTCGCTCATGCGCCAGCTTTTTTTGATAACCCGTTTGCACGATTTCCACGACAACCAATACGATCACCGAGAAGTAGAAGGTGGTTTTAGACATGGGCAGCAACTCGTGCCCAAAGATGCGAATTTGTAGGGCGTCATTATGCATGGCATGAGCCGCCGCAGGACCAGCCTCGCCCAATAAAACCACACCAACGATTAACAGGATGAACAGACCCAAAACTTCGTACATGCGGTTCTTCTTTAGGAACTCGGTTACGCCATCTGCCAATATCAACATGGCCGCACCAGAGGCTAGGATCGCAATGGCCAAGACCGGGAACACATCGGTAATTGCCAATGCAGACAGAATTGAATCAAAGCTGAAAATCAAGTTCATTGTTACAATCAATACGATAACCTGCATCGCAGATTTTCCTGATTTAGCCCCTGTGTTATGGGCAAGATCCTCTATCGACAGCATATGTGCGATTTCCTTAAAGGCGGTGTACATGATGAAAACACCCCCAATGATAAAGATCACGGTGGCAAAATTTATCCCGCCCTCCAGAACACCTGTCCATTCAAAGATGTGAAACGGTTCCTTCAGCGCATCGATCAGTTTGATCATGACAAACAACAGAACCACGCGCAGGGCCACAGCGATAATAATGCCCCAAAAGCGCACTTTCTGTTGCAGGTGTGCCGGTGCACGTTGCGATTCAATCGAAATATACAACAGGTTATCAAAGCCGAGAACGGCTTGTAGGAAAAACAATACTGCTAAATTTCCTAGGTTTTCAAAGGTAAGTAAATCAGCCATTTTCGCCTCTTGGTTTAAAAATACTCTCTTTCAAATACGCAGACAGGCCGTTTCGCGCAACGGGTTTTCTGGGAAAATTGCTGAAATTCGGGTTTCATATTACACTGAAATAACAAAGTAGACGAATCAGCGGGGCTGGGCATTCGATCAATTTGTTCCCACCGCTTCTGGTTTCGTTGTGAAATACCAATGACGAAGGACACGAACATGGCAAAGGGTAAGGTGAAGTGGTTCAACGCAGATAAGGGCTATGGATTCATCCAGCCCGAGGGCGGTGGGGCCGATATTTTTGTACATATTTCAGCACTACAAGCGGCAGGAATTGTTCAATTAGTGGATGAGATGCCGATTGAATACGAATTGATCGACGGGCGCGATGGTCGCCAAATGGCGGGCGAGTTAAAAATCATCGATCCTTAGGTCGCTACCGAGCCTTAGCGCCGCTTTGGCCGCCCTGCATTTGGTCGCCCAGAATTGGGCTTTGTAGTATTAGTCCGCCCAGAGTTAGGCCGCCCAGCATTTGGGCGCGGCGTCTTTTTGAAATTCGCCCTGGCGGGTCTCTCTGTGGTTTCCTCGGGTTTATGCGGGGTAACCGTATCAATGCCCAGCTGATCACGCAGTGTTTTCGCGCGGATCTCCACCGCTTGGCTGGGGGTCAAATCCTCTAGTTGAAATGGCCCGTAGGATACACGGATCAGGCGGTTAACCCGCAGGCCCACAAAATCCATCGCGCGGCGAATTTCACGATATTTCCCCTCGCGCAGGCCCACCGTTAGCCATGCATTTGACCCCTGCTGGCGATCCAGTGTAATTTGCATGGGCTTAAATGCCTCGCGGTCAATTACCGCACCCCGGCGCAGGGGCTCAAGCATTTCATCCGTCGGATTGCCGTTCACCCGCACACGATATTTGCGTAACCACCCCGTAGAGGGTAGCTCTAATTTTCGCTTCAGCTCACCATCATTGGTCAGCAATAGCAAACCCTCGGAATTGATATCCAAGCGCCCCACAGACATCACCCGCGGCATATCCTCGGGCAGGTCTTCAAAAATGGTCTTGCGGCCCTTTTCATCACGCTCGGTGGTGACCAAGCCCACGGGCTTGTAATAGCGCCAAAACCGCGCCTGCTGTTTGACCGGTGCAGGCTTCTTATCCACGTCTATCTTGTCGGCGTCGGTCACCTTGACCGCAGGGGTGGTCAGTACCTCGCCGTTTAGGTGGATACGCCCAGCGGCGATCATACGCTCGACTTCGCGACGAGAGGCTACGCCCGCGCGGGCCAGAAATTTTGCAATGCGTTCAGGTTCATTTGACATATCCCCCCTATGGGTGATCTGGGCAGGGCTTGCAAGGGCCGTAATTTCGCGTATTCAAGAGAAATGAGCGATTTTAAGACATTTATGCCCCTTGCAATAGAACAGGCCCGTGCCGCTGGTGCACGCGGCGAGGTGCCTGTAGGCGCGGTGATCACGCTGGAGGGTCAGGTGATCGCGACGGCCAGCAATCGCACGCGCGAGCTAAATGACCCAACAGCACACGCAGAAATTCTGGCCATTCGTGCGGCCTGTTCGCATTTAGGCGTAGAGCGTATCACCGGCGCTGACCTCTATGTAACCCTAGAGCCGTGCCCCATGTGTGCGGCGGCCATTGCCCATGCACGTGTTGCGCGCCTGTATTACGGGGCATCTGATCCAAAATCTGGTGGGGTAGAGCAGGGCGCGCGGGTGTTTGACCATGCACAGTGCCACCACAAGCCCGAGGTCTACGAGGGAATAAATGCGCGCGAATGTGCCCAATTACTGCGCGGTTTTTTCAAAAATCGCCGCTAAGGAGGGCCACAGGTGGCTTGCACGTCTGCCGAGGGCGCGCTAGATGGGGGATCATGTTAAATGCAAGGCTCCTGTAATGTCGATTGATAAAGAAACCGCCCGCCGCGCCGCCCATCTGGCACGTATTGCCGTGCCCGAAGAAGACCTGGATGTGCTGGCAACCGAACTGTCCGGAATTTTGGGATTTATGGAACAGCTGAATGAGGTCGATGTAGACGGCGTAGAGCCCATGACATCCGTCAGCCCCATGTCCTTGTACCGTCGCGCTGATGTTGTGACCGACGGCAATCAGCCTGAAAAAATATTGAAAAACGCACCCGAGGCCCGCGAGGGATTTTTTGCTGTGCCTAAGGTGGTGGAATAAAATGTCTGAACTTTCGAAACTGACCATTACAGAGGCGCGCGAAAAACTACGCGCCAAGGAAATTACCGCAGTAGAGCTGACACAGGATTGTGTGGATGCGGTGGCCGCGGGGGATGCGCTGAATGCTTATTGTGCGAAAACACCAGAAATCGCCCTAGAACAGGCAGCAGCTGCCGATGCGCGTCTGGCATCGGGCGATGCACCTGATATGTGTGGCATCCCGCTGGGCATTAAGGATTTGTTCTGCACCAAGGGCGTAACCAGCCAAGCGGCTTCTAAAATCTTAAGCGGGTTTAAGCCCGAATACGAAAGCACCGTAACCACCAAGCTGTGGGATGCGGGTGCTGTGATGCTGGGCAAGTTAAACATGGATGAATTCGCCATGGGCTCGTCTAACGAAACATCCGTGTATGGTGCGGCTGTCAACCCTTGGCGGCGCAAGGGTTCTGATGCGCCGTTGACCGCGGGTGGATCATCTGGTGGATCGGCCGCGGCGGTTGCGGGTGATCTATGCCTTGCGGCCACGGGTACGGATACCGGTGGCTCAATTCGCCAGCCTGCGGCCTTTACTGGTACTGTTGGGGTGAAGCCCACCTATGGACGGGTCTCGCGCTGGGGTGTAGTGGCCTTTGCATCGTCCCTTGATCAGGCTGGCCCGATGACCAAATCGGTGCGCGACGGCGCCATTTTCTTAAACGCGATTTCTGGCCACGATGCCAAGGATAGCACCAGCGCTAATTTCGATGTGCCGAATTTCGAGGCCGCTCTGACCGGGGATATCAAGGGCAAGAAAATCGGCATACCACGCGAATATCGCCTTGATGGTACACCTGCCGAGATTGAAAAGCTGTGGAATGATGGCGCGGATATGTTGCGTGATGCGGGGGCCGAGATTGTTGATGTGTCTTTGCCGCATACAAAATATGCCCTGCCGGCCTATTATGTTTTGGCCCCTGCAGAGGCCTCTTCCAATTTGGCCCGTTATGATGGCGTGCGTTATGGCCACCGCGCCACATTGGCCAAGGGCGAGGGCATTGACGATATGTATGCCCGCACCCGCGCCGAGGGCCTTGGCCCAGAGGTCAAACGCCGCGTGATGATCGGGGCCTATGTGTTGTCTGCTGGATTCTATGATGCGTATTACCGGCGTGCCCAGCGCGTGCGCACCTTGATCAAGAAAGATTTCGATGATGTCTACGCCAGCGGTGTTGATGCGATCCTAACACCCGCGACCCCCTCTGCGGCCTTTGGTCTTGGGGAAATGAAAGATGCGGATCCGATCAAGATGTATCTGAACGATGTATTTACTGTAACTGTGAATTTGGCGGGCCTGCCGGGTGTATCTGTCCCAACAGGGCTGGATGCTCAGGGGCTGCCACTGGGGCTACAGTTGATTGGGCGCCCATGGGAAGAAGGCGAGATGCTGAACATCGCATCGGTTCTGGAAAAATCTGCTGAATTCACAGGAAAGGCTGCAAAATGGTGGTAAGATATGCACCGCTTTTGGCAATGCTTGGTATATTGGTAGGTTGTTCTAGCGAAGAGGTCGGCTCGCGCTATTTCGACAGCATCAATCCTGATCCCGCCACGGTCTATGCTGGTGGGCAAAGGCCCGAATACACCAGCGTGCCTGCGGCCCAACCCCGCGCAGAATCCAGCAATGCCCAGCCTAGTTCAGTACCTGATGATCTGAGCAATGGATCCGAATATCTAGATGCCGTAGCCAATGGGGCCAACGCCGATCAAACAGACCCTGCCCAGAAAAAGGTGGTGCTGAATGAATTGGCCGTGGCGGAGCCATTGGTCGAGGAGAAAAAGCGCACCAAGCGTCGCGCACAAAACAAGGTTCCAGAGGCCAATGCCGTGGCAACCCCGATCCAAAAACGCGATAGCGGCATCGATTTGCTGGCCTATGGGCGCAGCCAGTCGCATTTGGTTGGCACACCAAAATATGCGCGCAGCGCTAACAAATACAAAAACGGCGGGCATTGTGGCCAATATAGCCTCCCCGAGATTGCACAAATTGCATTCTTGGATGCGGGCGGCCCACGCAAGGATACGCTGTTGCTGGACCGAGATGGGGATGGCTTTGCTTGTGCTTGGGTTCCCAATCGTTAATCTAGCCGGATGAGCTGGATTAACACCACGAAAAAATCACCGAATTTTGGCCCGCGCAAACACGATCGCGGGCCTGATTTGCTGGTTCTACATTACACGGCGATGAAATCCTGCGATGCCGCTATTGATCGGCTATGCGATCCCAATGCCGAGGTTTCTGCCCATTATGTGATATCCGAAACTGGTGCTGTGCACCAATTGGTTGATGAGGAAATGCGCGCATGGCATGCGGGCGCGGGGCGTTGGGGGGATGTGATGGATGTGAATTCCCATTCCATCGGGATCGAGCTGGCCAATGCCACGACCGAAGCGCTCGCTCTTCCTTTCCCAAATGCACAGATACAGGCACTGGAACGGTTGATGCGCCAGATCATGGCCCGCCATCCGGCCATCACCGAGGATCGGGTAATTGGTCATTCGGATATGGCGCCTACGCGTAAATTTGACCCCGGTGCAAAATTTGATTGGCGACGCTTGGCGCTGGGCGGCTTATCGATTTGGCCAAAAGATGTCTTGCAAATTGGCGCCTGCAGCGCTGATCAGTTCCTGCGCGATGCCCGTACATTTGGCTATACATGTGAGGGCGCCACCTTCGATGCTGTTTTGGCGGCCTTTCGAATGCGTTTTTTGCCAATGCTTCGTGGGCCGCTGTGCGCACAGGATTGCGCGGTAATGGCGGCCCTTGCGCGCGATTATCCTGCCAAGGCGATTGACGCGCGCCCCATCACGGCCTAAATCAGCGTGGCGGATGGCTGGGCGGCCGCGTGCGGGGTAACCCGCCCGAGGAAAGTCCGGACTCTTTATAGCAACGGCGGCGGGTAATGCCCGCCTGAGGTAACTCAAGGGATAGCGCCACAGAAAACAAACTACCGTGCCTGCACGGAAAAGGTGAAACGGTGGGGTAAGAGCCCACCGCGGGGATGGTAACATCACCGGCATGGCAAGCCCCGCCGAGAGCAAAACCAAGTAGGAACCGCGTGCCCGCAAGGGCGGGGGTGCTGTATCCCCAGCAGGTTCGGGTGGTTGCAAGAGCGTATCGGTAACGATGCGCCTAGATGAATGGTCGCTGACGGCTTCGGCCTGAACAAAATCCGGCTTATAGGCCATCCGCATATTTATCAGACCGGTCAGCGTATGCGGCGGGCCCAGCGCACAGCAGGCTAGCGTATCCAAACCTGGCCAGGCGCCATGGCCACAAAACGATCCGCAGGAATTGTATCCCGTGCTAGGGCCTCGCCAAGTGCCTTGGGCGGGGCATCCACTGCCTCGTTGGTCAGCTGAAATGTGCCCCAATGATGTCCAATTGCATATTCTGCGTTACATAGGATCATTCCCTGCACAGCCTCGGCGGGGTTCTGGTGCTGGCCCTTCATAAACCAGCGCGGCTCATAGGCCCCAACGGGTAGGATAGCCAAGTCAAACCCGCCGAATTTTTCCGCTGCGGCGCCGTAGTTAATGCCGCTGTGGAAACCGGTGTCACCGATGTGATAAATCCGCTGGCCCCCCGCCTCGATCACAAAGGCAGCCCATAGCGCCATGCGCCGATCATTGCGCCCGCGTGCCGACCAATGATGACAGGGTTCGATATGAATTTTTAGCCCAGCATGCGCGATCATATCCCCCCAGTCACCAACGGCGATATCGGCGCTGGGCGTGCGGCGGTGGATGATGGTATCATTCCCCAAAGGGGTGATGATCTTTGGATTATCCCGCGCTACCAGTTTTTCTAGTGTTAGATTATCCAGATGATCATAATGGTTGTGGGAAATCAGAATCAGATCGATATTCGGTAAATCGTCAAATTGAATACCTACGGGGTTATGCCGCTTGGGGCCAGCCCAACCCACAGGGCTAACCCGTTCTGAATAGACCGGATCGCACAGGATATTAACCCCCGCCACCTGTATCAGCATAGAGGCATGGCCGATCATGGTTACACGTATGGCATCGCTCTGGGCAGGTGGTTTGGCCTGTGGGTAGGGGCTATCGAAGGTCTCTGGCCATTTGGCACGCGGGGTATTGAATTGCCATTTAAGTAAATCCAAAAGATTTCCAGGCTCTACCCCATTGGGGTTGAAAAACCGCACCCCATCATAGTGATCGGACACGGGACCGGTATAATAGCCATTAAAGCTCTGCTTATATCTGGCATAGCCCAGCGCGCCCAATGCCGAGCCAACAGTGCCCAAGCCGAGACGTTTTAAAAATGTGCGACGTTGCATGTGTTTTCCACGTTTTTTTTTACGCTATGGGAAAAGGCAGCGTAGGGCTAGGGGAATTGATCAACAATTCCCGACGCTTTGGGATTGAAAAGCCAAAAAATTCACTTTGTTCTCAAAATGTTCTGGCTAATGTGGCTATTTTAGTGGGAAATCATGGGTGAAAATACAAAGAATTTTACCCACTATATCTTGTGGTTCAATTTATCTGTTCCGCTACAAATTCCAAGAATATGGCCAAAATCAGCGGCTTTTGGGGCTGAAATTTGTCAATTTTCCAAAGAAATCCATAAAATCCCAAAAAATTCCTTTGTTTCCCAATCAGTACCATGTACAACTGATTATACGATGAGGACGGGCGTATCAATTGGGCGCAGATCCAAGGACACCTGAACAGGTTTCATACAGGCACCCCCCATCTAAAAAGTAAGATCTGGAGGAGATACGAGCAGACACCCTCGGGTGGTATCCCCATCAACCAGACGGCCCATTCGGGACAAGGACGGCGGATCGAGCAGTGGCAGCAGTTCGATCCGCCGTTTCGTTTACAGGGGGTCTCCCCGCAACAAAAGAGGTCGCCCAAGTGGCACGTAGGTTCAGAGGTGAGTTCGTCCAAAAAGTGGACGCCAAGGGTCGGGTATCTATTCCCGCCGCCTTTCGACGTGTTTTGCAATCGGGTGATCCCGATTGGACCGAGGGCCTGGCCGCCGAGATGGTCTTGGTATATGGCGATCACCGCCGCCAGTTCATCGAAGGCTACACAATGACATCTATGGAAGAGGTCGATGCGCGCATTGCCGCCATGAAACGTGGCGGGCGCGAACGCCGAATGTTGGAGCGCATGTTCTCTGGGCAATCCTTGCAAATGAGCGTTGATGAAACCGGGCGCATTGTTTTACCGCCCAAGCTAAAAGATAAACTAGATTTAAAAGGCGAGGCCCTGTTCATTGCCTCTGTTGATACCTTCCAAATTTGGAAACCCGAAACCTATGAGCAATCTATCGCCGCATCTGATGCGTGGCTGGATGACTATGATGATGATTTTGATCCATTGGCGCTTCTTGATGAAGCGCCGATAGGCTAGGGGATGGCAATGGCCCAGATAATTGCACCCTCTGCGCCCCATATACCTGTATTGCTGGCGCCTATTTTGGAAAACGCCGCCCCTATTTCTGGCCGTTGGCTGGATGGCACATTCGGTGCTGGTGGTTATACGCGTGCGTTGTTGGATGCGGGCGCATCTGATGTATATGCCATTGATCGTGACCCTGAGGTTTTTGTGCGAGCAGAAAAATGGGCCGGTGAATACGAAAACCACCTACATCTTATTCATGGTACATTTGGGCGGCTGGATGAACTGGCACGTGATGCCGGCGCTGCGCTGCTGGATGGTGTGGTCTTGGATATCGGGGTGTCCTCGATGCAGATAGATCAGGCCGCGCGCGGGTTTTCTTTCATGAAGGATGGGCCTCTTGATATGCGCATGGCGCAGGCGGGGATGAGTGCTGCTGATATTGTAAATTCCGCAGACGAGGGTGATCTGGCGGATTTGATATACTTGTACGGTGAAGATCGAGCCTCGCGTCGCATTGCCCGCAATATCGTAAAGGCTCGTGCCCTTGCCCCCATCGAAACCACCTTTCAGTTGGTCGAGGTACTTGAAAATTCCTTGCCGCGAGCCAAGCCCAATCAGGCCCACGTGGCGACGCGTACCTTTCAGGCATTGCGTATTGCGGTCAATGACGAGCTAGGCCAATTGGTGGCGGGCCTGCGTGCCGCCGAGGCCGTTCTAGCCCCCGGTGGTGTTCTGGCTGTGGTGACCTTTCACTCTATCGAAGATCGTATCGTAAAGCGGTTCTTGCAGGCGCGCAGTGGTAATTTGCCCAAGGGCAACCGTTATCAACCAGAGGTCACACATGATGCGCCGCGTTTCCAATTAATGGGGCGCAAGGCCATCGGCCCAAGCAAAGATGAGCTGGACCATAATCCGCGTGCCCGTAGCGCAAAGCTGCGCATGGCGCGCCGACTGGATACGCCAGCAGGTGATTTTGACACCAGCAAAATTGGTTTACCAAAATTTGATTTAGGAAGGATTTCGTAATGCGTGTTTTTCTGTATCTTAGCTGTTTAGGCTTGGTGGTTTTCGTGGCCTATTGGGCCTATACCGAAAATTACACCACACAGGCCAGCTCGCGTCGCGTGGACAATCTGCACCAACAGATCGCCCAAGAACGCGAGGCACTTTCGGTGTTAAACGCGGAATGGGCCTATTTAAATCGCCCAGATCGTTTGCGCGATTTGGTGGAAATGAATTTCGATAGCTTGGGCCTTGTGCCTTTGGCCGCCCAGCATTTTGCAGAGCTAGAGGATATTCCCCTGCCGCCCGCAGCGCTGGGCATTCCCAATTTACCAGTGTCGGTTAAATCGGTCACCCCCGTGGCCGAAGAGGGGAAAGATTTCCCATGAGACGCGAACCCCTTCGCCCCTTAGCACAGGTTATTCATACCCGCGAACAGGGTGAGAACCCAGATATGATTGAGGCCCGCGCCCGTGCCAAGCGCAACCAAGCCATCGCGGTCAAGCACCGCCTGCGCGCCGAGAACCGCCTATTGATCCTAGGTTTGGCCTTTGTGGTCGGCTTTGGTGCGATTGGGGCTAAAATGGGCATGTTGGCCAATTCTGCCCCTGCCGAGACCGCCTATTTTGCGTCGACCTCAAAAATCATCAACCAGCGTGCGGACATCACCGACCGCAACGGCAATGTACTGGCCACCAATTTAACGACACAGGCGCTTTATGCACAGCCGCCGTTGATGGTCGATGGTGTCAAGGCGGCCAAAGATTTGGTGGAAATTTTCCCCGATCTGGATCTGGATCGCCTGACACGGGATTTCACATCCGGCAAGCGCAAGTTCATTTGGTTAAAAAAGCGCATCAGCCCCGAACAACGTCAATTGGTGCATGATTTAGGCGAACCGGGCCTGTTGTTTGGGAACCGCGAAATGCGCCTGTATCCCAATGGTAAACTGGCTGCACATATTTTGGGCGGCACCCGATTTGGCGAGGAGGGAGTGCGTGCCGCCGAGGTACTGGGTGTGGCAGGCGTCGAGAAATACTTCGATGATATGTTGCGCGATCCTGCACTTGAAGGGTCTCCGCTACAGTTGTCTCTGGATCTAAGCGCGCAATCTGCCACCAGAGAGGTGCTGGAGGATGGCATGATCTATATGAATGCAAAGGGTGCTGCCGCGATCCTGATGGATGTGCACACTGGTGAAATCTTATCGATGGTTTCCCTGCCTGATTTTGATCCAAATGAACGCCCGCGCCCCGCCACAACAGGCGATGCATCTGACAGCCCGCTGTTCAATCGCGCCGCCCAAGGGGTTTATGAGCTGGGCTCAACGTTCAAAATCTTCACTGTGGCCACATCGCTGGAAAAAGGTCTGGCCAATCCAAACACCATGATCGAAACCAAAAGCCCGATGAAATGGGGCAAATTCCCGATCCGCGATTATAAAAACTATGGGCCTGAATTGTCAGTACAGGATGTGATTATGAAATCATCCAATGTCGGCACCGCGCGCATGGCGCTGGCGGCAGGCACTTCGGCACAGAAAGACATGTTGAAATCACTTGGTTTTTTCGAGGAAGTACCAGTAGAGCTGATCGAAGCATCGCAAACCAAACCTCTTTTGCCCAAGCGTTGGTCGGATATTTCAACCATCACTATTTCTTATGGGCACGGCCTATCGGCCACACCTCTACATCTAGCCACGGCCTATGCCAGCATGGCCAACGGTGGCTATGCGGTGAAACCCACGCTACAGCGCCTTGATGTCACTGAGGCAAAGGGCGCGCGCGTGATGAGTGAGCGCACCTCTCAGCAACTGGTCAATATGCTGCGCCGTGTGGTAAACGACGAAAACGGCACCGCCACAATGGGCGAAGTTCCTGGGTACGAGGTGGCTGGTAAAACTGGCACCGCCGAAAAACCCAACGCACAAGGCGGCTATGATAAGAAAAAGGTGATCGCCACATTCGCCTCTGTCTTCCCTGCCAGCAATCCCAAATACACCCTTGTGGTGGCGCTGGACGAGCCAGAGATAAATGCGGTGGGCGAGGATCGGCGCACCGCAGGTTGGACAGCCGTGCCCGTGGCCGCAGAAATCATTGCCAGGGTTGCCCCGATTTTGGGTCTGCGTCCACTTGCACCTAAACAGCCAATCACCTACACGCAGACCAGCAACCAATAGAGGCGCCGATGTCCGCGAACCCTGACCCAAAAACCCTGTCTGCACTGGGGCTTGCGCCAAATCAGGGCGCCCTGCAGGATGTGACCATATCTGGTATTTCCGTTGACAGCCGCCAAACCGCCGAGAATGATTTATTCGTAGCCCTTGCAGGTGTAGATATGCATGGTGGTGAGTTTGTAAAATTTGCTCTGCGCATGGGGGCGGGGGCAGTTTTAACCGATCCCGCGGGTTGGGAAATCGCGCGTCGCGAGATTGCACAGATCGATGTGCCTGTTGTGGTGGTGGAGGATCCGCGCCGTGCGCTGGCGCTTGCAGCTGCACGGTTTTTTGCGGCGCAACCGGCGACCATTACGGCCGTAACCGGCACCAATGGTAAAACATCTGTGGCTAGTTTCACCCGACAAATATGGGAACTATTGGGCAAAAGCGCGGTTAATTTTGGCACTGCAGGTGTCGAGGGCGCGGTATCAGCCCCGATGTCCCACACCACGCCAGAGCCGGTGACGCTACACAGGCTTTTGCATGGGCTACAGGGCGATGGTGTCACCCACGCCGCGATGGAGGCCTCTAGCCACGGGTTAGAGCAGCGCCGCCTTGATGGGGTTTATCTAACGGCCGCGGCATTCACCAATTTTACCCAAGATCATTTGGATTATCACAAAACCTTCGAGGAATATTTCGCAGCCAAATCTGGCCTGTTTGGGCGGGTTCTGCCCCCTGAGGGCACGGCAGTTCTGAATATGGACGACCCGCGCGGGGTGGATATGCGCGATATCGCGCTGTCGCGTGGCCAAGATGTGATTACCGTGGGACATGAGAATTGCGATTTAACGCTATTGAATGCGCGCTTTGATAGTACGGGCCAAGATCTGCGGTTTTCGTGGCGTGATGTGGTGCATAGTATGCGCCTAGAGTTGATCGGCGGATTTCAGGCGATGAATGTTCTACAAGCGGCGGCACTGGCCATCGGGTCTGGCGCACAGGCAAGGGAAGTATTCCAGACACTGCCGGAATTAAAAACCGTACAGGGGCGCATGCAATTGGCGGCGACACGCCAAAATGGCGCCACGGTTTTTGTCGATTACGCCCATACGCCCGATGCGGTGGAAACGGCGCTACGTGCCATGCGTCCTCATGTTTTGGGGCGCCTGTTGGTGATCATCGGCGCGGGCGGTGATCGTGATACAGACAAACGCCCAAAAATGGGATTGGCGGCGGCGCAAAACGCCGATGTGGTGTTTGTAACGGATGATAATCCGCGCAGCGAAGACCCCGAGAAAATCCGCTGGGCGGTATTGCAGGGCTGTCCTGAGGCCACGGAAATTGGCGATCGGGCACAGGCGATATTGGCTGGCGTTGATGCGCTACAGCCCGGGGATGCGCTGTTAATCGCGGGCAAGGGACACGAGACAGGCCAGATTGTTGGTGACGATATTTTTGAATTTAACGACGCAGAACAGGCCAGCGTTGCCGTTGCAGCACTTGACGGATTGGGCGCATGAGCTTGTGGACATCAAAAGATGCGATCAGCGCAACCGGCGGTACCACCCCCTGTGACTGGGAGGCGACGGGGCTGTCTATTGATACGCGCTCTATCCAAGCGGGGGATATGTTCGTTGCCTTAACCGACCAGCGCGATGGCCATGATTTCGTGGCCGATGCATTGGCCAAGGGGGCGGCGGCGGCATTGGTTTCGCATATTCCAGCGGGGCTGCCTGTGGATGCACCCCTTTTGCTGGTCAATGACGTTTTGGCAGGTCTTGAGGATATGGCGCGATTCGCGCGGGCACGCACACAAGCGCAGGTGATTGGCGTTACAGGGTCTGTGGGCAAAACCAGCACCAAAGAAATGCTCCGCACAGCCCTTGCAACGCAGGGCGTGGTGCATGCGGCAGATCGTAGCTTTAACAATCATTGGGGCGTGCCACTGACATTGGCGCGCATGCCCCAGAATGCAGATTTCGCAGTGATAGAAATTGGCATGAACCACGCGGGTGAAATTCGCCCCCTGTCAAGAATGGCACAATTAGATGTGGCGATTATCACCACCGTGGCGCCCGTGCACATGGAGGCCTTTAATGATATTTCCGAAATAGCCCAAGCCAAGGCGGAAATATTCGAAGGCTTAAAGCCAACAGGTACTGCAATTGTAAATGGTGACATTGAAACATTTGATGTAGTGCGCCGCGATCTTGGCGACAGCCATTTATTGGTGACCTTCGGTCAAGGCGCAACCTGTGAATTCCGCGCGTTGGATATTCAGACCGCGGGCAGCATAACCCGCTGTGCTGTGGAAGTTATGGGCCAAAAGACACAATTTGAAATTCAGGCGGCTGGTGCCCATTTCGCAACCAATGGCTTGGCCGTTTTGGCCGCCGCAGGGGCCATTGGTGCAGACCTAGAAAAAACCATTACAGCCCTTGCAAACTGGACAGCCCCCGCAGGGCGCGGTGCGCGCCATATCATCGATCTGGGCGCGGGTGCATCCTGTGAATTGATAGACGAGAGCTATAACGCCAACCCCAAATCCATGGGGGCGGCACTGGATGTATTGGCCAGCGCGCATGCCAAGGGGCGGCGTATCGCCATTCTTGGAGAAATGGGCGAGCTGGGCGCGGATGAATTGGCCTTGCATGCGGAGCTAGCAGCCCTGCCCAGCGTGGCACAGGTGGATCAATTCCATCTGGTTGGGCCGATGATGCAATCCCTACATGCCGCGCTACCAGCGGCAAAGCGCGGGGTATGGGTGGCGCAGGCAGATGAGCTGGTGCACCGGATCGAAAACCTGTTATCAGCGGGCGACGTTATTATGGTTAAGGGATCAAACTATACCCGTGTGTCCACGGTGGTCAGCGCGATCCAAAAATTAGGCGCGGCATAAGCAAAGGATCGAATATGCTCTACTTTCTCAGCGAACTTTCCGATGGCGGGGATATTTTCAACCTGTTCCGCTATATCACCTTTCGGGCCGGTGGGGCGCTGTTTACGGCCCTGATCCTTAGCTTTATGTTTGGGGCGCCGCTTATACGTCGTCTGCGCAAAATGCAAAAAAAGGGCCAACCTATTCGCGAAGATGGCCCAGAAAGCCATATCATCGCCAAAGCAGGTACCCCCACCATGGGCGGCGTGTTGATCTTGGGCACGCTGTTGCTATCCACGCTGTTATGGGCGCGGGTGGATAATGGCTTTGTTTGGATTGTTCTTCTGGTTACGGTGGGCTTTGGGGCGATCGGATTTATCGATGATTACATGAAGGTCACCCAGCATAGCGTTAAGGGGTTCTCCTCCAAGGCGCGCCTTGGTCTTGGGCTGGTGATTTCGCTGATAGCGGCCTATTTCGCATCCTCATTGCATACTCCAGATTTAAAATACCATCTGGCCCTGCCGGTGTTCAAGGATACGTTGATTAACCTCTCCTATGTCTACCTGCCCTTTGCGGTCATTGTGATTGTGGGTTCGGCCAACGCGGTGAACCTGACGGATGGTCTAGATGGGCTGGCAATTATGCCGGTGATCATTGCGGGGGGCACACTTGGGGTGATTGCTTATGTGGTTGGGCGTACGGATTTTACCCAGTATTTGGATGTGCACTATGTGGATGGCACGGGTGAGTTGTTGGTCTTTACCTCGGCGCTAATCGGTGCGGGGCTTGGGTTCTTGTGGTATAATGCACCCCCTGCCGCGGTGTTTATGGGTGATACGGGGTCTTTGGCATTGGGGGGGGCGCTGGGTGCGATTGCGGTCTCTACCAAGCATGAATTGGTGCTGGCGATTGTTGGTGGCCTGTTCGTGGTCGAGGCCCTCTCTGTGATCATTCAGGTGCTCTATTTCAAGAAAACCGGCAAGCGGGTGTTTTTGATGGCGCCTATTCACCACCATTTCGAGAAAAAGGGCTGGCACGAAAGCCAGATCGTTATCCGCTTTTGGATTATTGCTTTGATCTTGGCCTTGATTGGTCTCGCTACATTGAAGTTGCGCTAATGATCCCTGTTCGCGGATATAAGGACAAACGGGTCGCGGTTTTGGGGCTGGGGCGTTCTGGCCTTTCGGCGGCTCTCGCGTTGCAGGCGGGGGGCGCATCGCCCGTGGTCTGGGATGATAATGAGCCCGCCCGCGCGGCCGCACATGATTTGGGGCTGGATGTGCAAGACCTGTCGAAAGACAGACCATGGGTCGATGTGGTATCGCTGATCCTTTCGCCCGGTATCCCACACCTGTACCCGCGACCACACCCTATCGTGGCCAAGGCATGGGCAATGAATGTGGTGGTGGATAATGACATTGGCTTGTTTTTCCGCTCTTATGCCACACGCGACTGGGATATGTTTGACAATCAGCCACAGGTGGTCTGCGTCACTGGATCAAATGGTAAATCAACCACGACTGCGCTGATCACACATATTCTACGCGCGGCGGGCAAGCCTGTGCAAATGGGCGGCAATATTGGCCGCGGTGTATTAGATTTGAACCCCGCCACAGATGGCGAGGTGGTGGTGATGGAGCTGTCTTCCTATCAAACTGATGTCGCGCGGTCTTTGACCCCGGATATTGGGGTGTTCATGAACCTGTCGCCGGATCATCTGGATCGCCATGGCGGTATGGGCGGTTACTATGCTGCCAAGCGGCGTCTGTTTATCGAGGGTGGCCCAGAGCGTGCGATTATCGGCGTGGATGAAATAGAGGGTCGCGCCCTAGCTAATGAAATGCGCCAAGAGGTGGTTTCTGGCGATCCGGTGATTGCAATTTCTACCACGCAAAAACTGCGCGGCGCCGGCTGGTCTGTATTTGCGCGCAAGGGGTTCTTGGCCGAATGGCGCAAAGATCGGCAAATGGCCTCGATTGACCTGCGTGACATTCAGGGCCTACCGGGGGCACATAATCACCAAAACGCCTGTGCGGCCTATGCCGTCTGCCGATCCCTTGGCCTGTCACCCAAGGTGATCGAGAGCGCATTGCACAGCTTCCCTGGGTTGCCGCACCGCTGTCAAGTTTTGGGGGCTGCGCGCGGGATTACCTTTGTGAATGACAGCAAGGCCACCAATGTGGATGCAGCGGCAAAATCGATCGGCGCGTTTAAAAACATCCGCCTGATTATCGGGGGCCAACCCAAAGAGGGCGGCATAGCAGATCTGGCCCCCGTGCTGGGGGATGTGAAATCGGCCTATCTGATCGGCGCGGCGGCAGAGGAGTTTGCCAAACAATTGCCCGATACCCCACACCAAATTTCAGGCACCATCGAGGCGGCGGTACAACAGGCCATAGAGGATGCGGATGTAGGGGATGTGGTTCTGTTGGCACCTGCCTGTGCCAGCTTTGATCAATATAAAAACTTCGAGTTGCGCGGCGATGCCTTTGTCGCTGCGGTTGCGCCATTTTTGGCCGAGGGTGCAGGGTAATATAATCCCGCATCTCAGTGACTAGAAAAACCAAAACGAATATGCCATAGTTGGACAAAATAATAATAAGCCGAACCCGAAAACGAGGCGGCACAGCAGTAGACAGGCGGATATTTCCATGACTGATATGGTATTTGGAACAGTCGCGGCTCAACCGGGGGAACCTATCCTTCCGCGTTGGTGGCGTACGATTGATCGGTGGACCCTTACATTTGTAATTGCCTTGTTTTTTATTGGTATCCTGCTTGGGCTTGCAGCGTCGGTTCCCTTGGCACAGCGCAATGGTTTGGCGCCGTTTTATTATGTGTATAAACAGCTGTTCTTTGGGGTGGTGGCGCTGATTGCCATGATCATCACCTCTATGATGTCACCCCGCACTGTGCGCCGTTTGGGCGTTTTGGGCTTCTTGGCGGGGTTTGTTGCGATTTGCATGTTGCCGTTTTTGGGGACTGATTTTGGCAAGGGTGCAGTGCGCTGGTATTCATTAGGCTTTGCATCTGTGCAACCATCAGAATTTCTAAAGCCCTGCTTTGTGGTGTTTTCGGCATGGCTTATGGCCGCCAGTTACGAAGTCGGCGGCCCCCCTGGGAAACGCATGTCCTTTGTCGTGTGTTTGGCGGTGGTCACCTTGCTGGCACTACAGCCTGATTTTGGTCAGGCCTCTCTTACACTTGCCGCATGGGGGTTGATGTATTTCATTGCCGGTGCACCGATGTTGTTGCTGTTCGCGCTCGGTGGCTGTGTGGTGGCGGCGGGGTTCTTTGCCTATAATTCATCCGAACATTTCGCCCGCCGTATTGATGGGTTCTTAAACCCTGATGTTGATCCACGCACGCAGCTGGGCTATGCCACAAATGCGATCCAAGAGGGTGGTTTTTTTGGCGTTGGCGTTGGCGAAGGCTCGGTAAAATGGTCTCTGCCTGATGCGCATACGGACTTCATTATTGCGGTTGCGGCCGAGGAATACGGGCTGGTTCTGGTGCTGATCATCATTGGGTTGTTTATGGCCGTAACGGTTCGATCGCTAATGCGCCTGATGTCTGAACGCGATATTTTCATTCGCCTTGCGGGCACAGGCCTTGCGGTGCTGTTTGGTATGCAGGCCATGATTAATATGGGTGTTGCGGTACGCTTGTTACCAGCCAAGGGCATGACCCTACCGTTTGTTAGTTATGGTGGGTCATCTCTTGTTGCGGGTGGGATTGCCTTGGGCATGCTACTGGCATTTACACGTACCCGTGCACAGGGCGATATCAGTGATATTTTAAATCGAGATAAATTGGCACATGAGTGATAAATTACTAACCATCGCCGCTGGCGGAACTGGGGGGCATATGTTCCCAGCCCAATCCTTGGCCGAAGAAATGTTAAAGCGCGGCTGGCGGGTCAAACTGTCCACCGACCCGCGCGGTGCGCGCTATACGGCCGGTTTCCCTGATGCGGTGCAGATCGAGATTGTAAATGCATCTACATTTGCGCGCGGTGGCCTCAAGGCAAAATTGCTAACACCCTTTCAAATTCTGCGTGGTGTTCTTGGGGCATGGCGCTCTATGCGCGTGGATCGCCCAGAGGTGGTTGTGGGGTTTGGCGGTTATCCTGCCTTGCCTGCAATGATTGCCGCGGGGCTGTGCAAGGTGCCACGTATCATACACGAACAGAACGGCATACTGGGGCGGGTGAACAAATTGTTCGCGACACGCGTTGATGCGGTGGCTTGCGGTACATGGCCAACCACATTGCCTGCGGATGTGGGGGGGATGCATGTGGGCAATCCTGTGCGCGCGGCGGTGCTGGCCAAAGCGGCGGCGGGGTATATCCCCCCGGGTGATTGGCCGATGAACCTGCTGATAATCGGTGGCTCCCAAGGGTCTAGTATTGTGTCCACCACGGCCGCACAGGCGGTGGCGCTCCTAACAGATACCATGCGCCAAAACCTGCGGGTATCGTGCCAAGCGCGCGCCGCTGATCTAGCAGAGGTACAATCGCTCTTTGCAAATGCGGGGGTTAACGCCGATGTGCAGGAATTTTTCACAGATATCCCTGACCTGATGGCCGAGGCGCAATTGGTGATCTCGCGCTCTGGTGCATCGTCGGTGGCGGATATATCTGTAATCGGACGCCCCTCAATTCTGATCCCCTTTGCTGCCGCAACCGCAGATCACCAAAGCGCTAACGCCCGTGGTCTGGTGGATGCAAATGCCGCAATTCTAATGCCTGAATCCCAGCTAAGCGCGCAAAAATTGGCCGAGAGCATCAAAATGGTGCTGGAAAATGAAAAAGGTGCTTCTCAAATGGCACTGGCCGCCCTATCTCAGGGAAAACCACAGGCCGCCGAGGAATTGGCCGCACTGGTAGAGGCCTCAATAGAACAAGGATGACCCCGTGAACGCAGCAACCAAACTTCCGACTCAGCTTGGCACTATTCATTTCGTCGGGATCGGTGGTATTGGCATGTCTGGCATTGCCGAGGTGCTGATAAACCACGGCTATTCCATTTCTGGGTCAGATCTGCGCGCCTCTAAAATTACCGAACGATTGGCAGGGATGGGCGCGCAAATTTCATACCCGCAACGGGCCGAAAATATCCACGACGCGGCGGTGGTTGTGATCTCATCTGCTATCAAGCCGGGCAACCCAGAGCTAGATGCGGCCCGCGCTCGGGGCCTGCCTGTTGTGCGCCGCGCAGAGATGCTGGCAGAGCTGATGCGTCTGAAATCCAACGTGGCCATTGCGGGAACACACGGCAAAACCACCACCACCACAATGGTTGCCACCCTGCTGGATGGCGGCGGCATTGACCCCACCGTGATTAATGGTGGCATCATCCATGCCTATGGCTCCAATGCCCGTATGGGCGCGGGTGAGTGGATGGTGGTCGAGGCGGATGAAAGCGACGGCACATTCAATAAATTACCCGCCACCATTGCCGTGGTTACCAATATCGATCCCGAGCATATGGAACACTATGGCACCTTTGATAACCTGCGGGATGCCTTTTACCAATTTGTCTGTAACATCCCGTTCTATGGGTTGGCCATTTGCAATACGGATCATGGCGAGGTGCAAAACCTGGTTGGGCGGATCAATGACCGCCGCGTGAAAACATACGGGTTCAACCCACAGGCCGATGTGGCGGCGGAAAACCTGCGCTATGAAAACGGATCGGCCCTGTTTGATATTGCCCTGCGCGACGAAGATCTACGCATCGACAATGTTGTGTTGCCCATGCCTGGCGATCACAATGTATCCAACGCGCTGGCCGCGGTGGCGGTGGCGCGGCATCTGGGGATGAAGGGCGATGAAATTCGCAAGGCCCTTGGTACATTCAAGGGCGTTAACCGCCGCTTTACCAAGGTGGGGGTGATCGATGGTGTCACGGTGATAGACGACTACGCCCACCACCCTGTGGAAATCGAGGCGGTGCTCAGTGCCGCGCGCCAAGCAACCACAGGGCGGGTGATTGCGGTGCACCAGCCGCATCGCTATTCGCGCCTAGAAAGCCTGTTTTCTGATTTCTGTAGCTGTTTTAATGATGCGGATATTGTGGGTATTTCTGATGTCTATGCCGCAGGCGAAGACCCGATAAAAGGGGCCGAGCGCGATGATTTGGTGGCGGGGCTTACGACCCATGGGCACCGCGCCGCCTTGGCAGTGGCCAATGAGGCGGATTTCCACGAATTTTTCAAACGCGAGTGCAAGCCTGGTGATCTGCTGGTCTGCCTTGGTGCTGGTACGATTTCTGCATGGGCCAATGCCCTTGAGCGGGCGATAAAGTCATGAATTACACCGCGCTGATTGTCGGCATATGGATTGTGACATCGGCGATCGTGGCTATGACATCCACGCGCTACCATCGATTTTTTGCACTCTATGTGCTGATCCCCACGGCGCTGATCCTAATTCCGCTAATCGGATATAGCTATGGCTTGGTTTGGATGTTGGCGGCCCTATTGGGGGCTGGTTCTGTCTTGCGCTGGCCCGTTTATTTCCTGACCAAGTTTTTCTGGAGCAAACTAACAGGGCGCCCTTATACTGGCCCGCCCATTCGCACCAAGGGGAAATAGGGCGATGGTGGGAAAATACCTAAGGCCCCTTAGGGGCGACATAACAGATCTACACAGGAACACAGTGCGATGGTTCGTATAGACGAAATTGAAATCCGCGGCACGCTAACCCCCGACCGCCCCATGGCCGATCTGTCGTGGTTGCGCGTCGGCGGCCCTGCGCAGTATTTGTTCCAGCCTGCGGATGCAGATGATCTGGCGGCGTTTTTGGCGGCATTACCGCATAATATACCCGTATTACCCATTGGCGTATGTTCAAACCTGATCATCCGCGATGGCGGTATTCGGGGTGTTGTTATCCGCCTTGGGCGCGGGTTTAATGGCATCGAGTTGCTGGAGGGTAACCGCGTGCGGGCGGGGGCCGGGGCGCTGGATGCACATGTAGCGCGCCGCGCGGCAACAGCGGGGATTGACCTGGCGTTTCTACGCACCATTCCTGGTGCCATTGGCGGGGCGGCCAAGATGAACGCAGGGTGTTATGGTACCTATTTGGCCGATGTTTTTGAATCCGCCACCGCCATCACCCGCGATGGGCATAGGGTAACCCTAGGGCGCGATGACATGCATTTTGAATACCGCTCTACGCAAATCCCAGAGGGCATGGTGATCACTGATGTTACCCTATGCGGTACGGCGGGCGACCCTGCTGGTATTGAGGCCAAAATGGCCGATGCGTTGGACAAACGCGAGAAAACGCAACCCACCAAAGACAGATCCTGCGGATCCACCTTTCGTAATCCGGCCGGATTTTCGTCCACTGGGCGCGATGACGATGTGCATGATCTAAAGGCATGGAAGGTGATCGACGATGCGGGCATGCGCGGTGCCACGCTTGGTGGTGCGCAAATGAGCGAGATGCATTCCAATTTTATGATCAATGCGGGTGGCGCAACTGCCGCAGATTTAGAAAATTTAGGCGAGATGGTGCGAAAAAAGGTTTTCAACACCGCAGGCATCACGTTACAGTGGGAGATAATGCGGGTCGGAGAACCCCTAAAATAATAAAACCCAAGCCCAAAAGGGTAGGGATCAGAGGCGGGCATGTCGAGCAAGGCAATTATCCGTGTAACAGTGTTGATGGGTGGTCCTTCGGCGGAACGAGACGTTTCGCTAAGCACAGGGCGCGAAGTCGCATCTGCATTGCGCGGCGAGGGTTACGTGGTCACGGAAATTGACGCAGGCGAAAGCCTTGCGTTTGATATTCTGTCGTCCACCCCAGATGTGGTGTTTAACGCGCTTCATGGTCGCTGGGGCGAGGATGGCGCCGTGCAGGGCCTGCTGGAATGGTTGCAAATACCCTATACTCACTCGGGAATTTTTGCATCAAGCCTTGCTATGGACAAAGAGCGCACCAAATCCGCATATCGCGGCGCTGATTTGCCCGTCGCCAACAGCATCCTGATAGATAAATCCAAGGTTCTGGATCACCACCCCATGCCCGCGCCCTATGTGGTGAAGCCCTATAACGAAGGCTCTTCTGTTGGGGTGTATATCGTGAACGAAGGCGATGCGCCCTTGGCAGAAATTTCGGCTGATATGCCCGATACGGTGATGGTAGAGCAGTTTATTCCTGGACGCGAGCTAACCACATCTGTGCTGGGCAACCGTGCTTTGGGGGTTACTGATATTATCACCGATGGCTGGTATGATTTTAATGCCAAATACGCCAATGGCGGTTCATCCCATGTGGTGCCAGCCGATATCCCTGAAGAAATTTATCAGGCCTGCGAAGATTACGCCTTGCGGGCACATAATGCGCTGGGCTGTCGGGGGCTATCGCGTACTGATTTCCGCTGGGATGAAACCCGTGGCCTCGATGGGCTGATCCTGCTGGAAACCAATACTCAGCCGGGCATGACTCCAACCTCGCTTTCGCCAGAACAGGCGGATGTGGCGGGAATGAATTTCGGTGCACTGGTTCGCTGGTTGGTCGAGGATGCATCATGCAACCGATAGATCGCAGTCAGCCCCCCCTAGAAGGCCCATCCGTGATGGAGACCCTACATGCGCGCAAAGAGGCACAACCCAATGTGGCCCCACTAGGGGCCGTATCCGCGGCCAAGGTCGAGCGTTTGTTTGGCCAAGCTGCCCCGCAGAAATTACCCCCTAAGGTCGACCCGGCCCCCAGCCGCGCGAAATATAAAATGCAGCGTCTGTGGCTTACACCAATGGTGCGCGGGTTGGTTTGTACCGGCGTGCCTATGGTTGCAATTCTGGGCGTGGCGTTATTGGCGCTAAGCAATGATGAGCTGCGCAATCGCGTGGCGACCAGTCTTGCAGATGCCCGAGAAAATATTCAAACTCGTCCCGAATTTCAAATCGAGTTGATGAAGATATCTGGTGCGTCCGAAGATTTGGCACAAGATATTCGCAACGCTTTGGGGCTGAAATTCCCGATCAGCTCGTTTCAGGTGAACCTTGAGCTGCTACAGGACAAGATCGAACAGCTAGACGGGGTTTATCGTGCAGAGCTTTATTCCCATTCAAGCAACCTGCTAGAGGTGAAAATTACCGAACGCATTCCTGTTATCATGTTGCGCAAGGGCCGCGAGTTGGATCTGCTAGATGCGGATGGTGTGCGCACAGGCATCATTACCTCGCGCCTTGATCGACGGGATTTACCGTTGATCGCGGGGCTAGAAGCCGAAGAAAATATCCCCGAGGCGCTGGCCCTTTTTGATGCGGCCAAGCCAATATTACCCCGCGTCCGCGGATTGCGCCGAATGGGTGCGCGGCGCTGGGATGTGATGATGGACAAGGGGCAGATTATTCAATTACCCGAGCAAAACGCCGTGGCTGCATTAGAGCGGGTAATTGCCCTGCATGGTGCACAGAAAATTTTGAACCGAGATGTGCGTCTGGTGGATATGCGCAACTCTGAACGCCCTATTTTACGCCTAAGTGATGTGGCCACAGAGCTGTTTCGCGCCAGTGCGATACCCGAATGATGAAAGTTGAATGATATGACCAGCCTCTATGAAGCCCAACGTGCCATGCGCCTAAAACGCCGCGCCGCCCTACAACGCGGTGTTGTTGCGGTTTTAGATGTAGGAACTTCGAAAATCGTTTGTATGATCCTGCAGTTCGACCCATCGGTGCAAATGAATGCCGCCGAGGGCATGGGCGCGGTGGCCAATCATGGCTCATTCCGGGTAATCGGGGTTGCCAAAACACAGTCACGCGGGGTGAAGCTGGGCGAGATCGCCACCATGGAAGAGACCGAACGTGCGGTGCGCACCGCTGTTCAGGGTGCGCAGAAAATGGCGAATGTACGTGTGGATCATGTGATCGCCAGCTTCTCTGGCGCGCGGCCGCAATCCTATGGTCTGGCAGGGCAGGTAGAGGTGGAAACCGGTACCGTTACGGATTTGGATATTGGCAAGGTTCTGGCCTCTTGTGATACGCCCTATTTCGGCGAGGGCCGCGAGGCAATCCACGCGATGCCTGTGAATTTCGCGCTGGACCAAAACCCCAGCCTAACCGACCCGCGTGGTCAAATCGGCCATTTGCTATCGGTGGATATGCACCTGCTGACAATCGATACCCGCGTGTTGCAGAACCTGATGGTCTGCGTCAAGCGGTGTGATCTGGAACTGGCAGGGGTGGTCTCTTCGGCCTATGCTAGCGCCATCTCGGCACTGGTCGAGGACGAGCAAGAATTGGGCGCGGCCTGTATTGACATTGGCGGGGGGTCTACCTCTGTATCGGTCTTCTTGCGTAAACATATGATCTATGGTGACAGCGTGCGTATTGGCGGTGATCACGTGACCTCGGATTTGTCTCTGGGATTACAGGTGCCCAAGGCCACCGCCGAGCGGATCAAAACCATCCATGGCGGGGTTATGGCTACCTCTATGGATGACCGCGATATGATCGATGTAGATGGTAAAACCGGGGATTGGGATCATGATAGACGCCAATTCACCCGATCCGAGATCATCGGCATTATACGCCCGCGGGTCGAAGAAATCCTAGAGGAAGTGCACCATAAATTACAGGCGGCACGGTTTGATACCCTGCCCAGTCAGCGCATTGTGCTCACAGGTGGTGGTAGCCAAATCCCCGGAATGGAAGGGCTGGCCAGCCGAATTCTGGGCCAACAAGTGCGCCTTGGCCGCCCGCTACGTGTGCATGGCCTGCCACAGGCGGCCACAGGGCCAGATTACGCGGCCCCCGTTGGGCTCTCGCTCTATGCGGCCCACCCCCAAGACGAATGCTGGGATTTCGATCTGCCGGCACAACGCCTTGGTGCCAAGCCAATGAAACGTGCCCTGCAATGGGTAAAAGAAAACTGGTAACTTAGCCCTTGTACTAAGAGTAAGGCGAGCATGATCACTGCACATTTACCATCGGGGTATGTTCTGGGGCGAGTGCTCGGTGCGAATGCGAGCCTTGCGATGGGGGTGGTAGTGCTGGGAGCGATTTTCCCAGACTTTGACTTGGCTTGGTTCTACTGGGTTGATGAACGCGCATTTCACCACCACCGTTATTGGGTGCATGCTCCTTGGTTTTGGGTGATGGTCGGCATCATAGGGGTGCCAACACTTGCGATGATTTCACGCAAAGTGTTGCGTCTTGGCTTGTTATTTATGTGCGGTGTTTTCCTGCATATCTTGCTGGATTCCATCGCGGGCGGTATCATGTGGCTCTGGCCATGGGTTGGAACACTATACCAGCTGGTAACCGTGCAGCCCACACATAGCCATTTTATTCTGTCTTTTATGGCGCATTGGACATTTCTGCTAGAAATTGCGATTTGGGTGACAGCATTGCTCTTGATCTGGCCGAGGGCAAACGGCCCGCGGGATCGAAGGCACCCTAAGTAAATTCAAACCTTCGCGCAAAACGCGAAGGTTTTTTATCTATCAACCCAGTAGAATTATATTTGATGCGCCGGCACTGCGGCGCAGGGCGTGAACATCTGACAAGGCTTCATCCGTAGCCCAGTTTTCGGCTGATTGCTTGTTCGGGAAGGACAGCAATGCGGCCACCACAGGGATATCTGGATCGCCGTCCAACACTGTAAACTCGCGCGTTGCGGACACAATCAGACCTCCGTGTTTCGCAAGGGCGGGTACCGAGACCTCTTGATACTGTTTAAGGGCCTCTGGGTTGGTGATAGTGAGATTGGCATAGGCATAAATCATTGCAGGTTCCTTTCAATTGCACAGCCGGTATAAAGTGGATTTTTGGGTGCATAAACGCGTGCATTTGCATTGATCATGTGCAAAAATGCATGGATGGATGTGTCGTGGGATGATCTGAAAACCGTAATGATGCTGGTGCGGCACCAGTCGCTTGCTGGTGCAGGGGCTGCATTGGGAGTGAACTACACAACTGTCGCGCGCCGCATCAAACGCGCAGAGGATATACTGGGGGTTTTATTGTTCGAGCGGCTACCCGAAGGTTACAGTCCCACCGATGCCGCACTGAAAATCGCCAAAGATGCCGGTGAAATGGAAGAAATTGAACACAGTATGCGGCGCAAGATTCAAGGCGCAGATGCCGCACTTTCTGGCCCATTGACAATCACCGCGCCTCAACTTCTGATCGCCAATTTTCTGGCACCAGTAATAGATGGTTTTATCAACCAGTATCCCCAGATTGAATTGCGGGTTCTAGCAACCAATGAATTGCTTGATCTGACACGTCTAGAGGCTGATTTGGCCATCCGCATCAGCAACAACCCCGGTGATACCCTAAAAGGTCTGCGTCTGTTGCGCCAAGAAAATGCTGGCTTTGCCAGCCCGCAGTTGGCGCACCGGATCGCGCGGAATCCCAAGGAGATGGTGGATTGGATTGTCTATGACGAATACCCTAATGTGCCAGTTGGTATTCACCCCTATTATCCAAACAATCAGGTTCGACTGCGTTTGAATGATATGGTGGCTATTATAGGCGCGGCCCGCGCAGGTACTGGCGTAGCGCGTCTGCCATTGTTTTTAGGCCGTTCAACTCAGGGCTTGGTACAGGTGCCTGTGTTGCCGCCGCAGAAATATCTAGACATCTGGGTGGTTGGCCATCCAGATGCGTGGAAATCGCAAAAGCAACGCGTGTTTCGCGAGGCCTTGGTTGGGTACTGTAAAAAGCACCGCGCACAATTCGTTTCATAGGGCGCGTGCAGGCCAGATCAGCCAAAATCCGCCAGTGTCAAAATAAATCACTCTAAACCCCGTAAATGATACGATTTTCCGTGACGAGCGCGAATCGGTTTGCTACACTGGGTGGATAATAAGTCGCAAAAAGCGATAGAGCAGCAGATAGAAACAGGCGGACAGACCCATGACTCTGAATCTCCAAATGCCAGAAGTGGCAGATTTGTGTCCAAAAATCACCGTATTCGGTGTAGGCGGCGCAGGATGTAACGCAGTAAACAACATGATCGACAAAAACCTAGCAGGTGTCGATTTTTTGGTGGCCAACACAGATGCGCAGGCGCTGCAGCTTTCTAAGGCCCCTGTGAAGATTCAGTTGGGTGAAAAATCCACCGAAGGTCTGGGTGCTGGTGCGCGCCCACAGGTTGGCGCCATTGCCGCCGAAGAAAGCATTGAAACGATCGTTGACCATCTGGCGGGTAGCCACATGTGCTTTATTACCGCTGGTATGGGTGGTGGCACAGGTACTGGTGCTGCGCCGATCATCGCACAGGCCGCACGCGAGTTGGGCATTCTAACCGTAGGCGTTGTAACCAAGCCGTTCCAGTTCGAGGGTGCCAAACGCGCACGCCAAGCCGATGATGGGGTCGAGGCCCTGCAAAAGGTTGTGGATACGCTGATCATCATCCCTAACCAAAACCTATTCCGCATCGCCAACGAGAAGACTACGTTCACCGAGGCCTTTAGTCTTGCGGATGACGTGTTGTACCAAGGCGTTAAAGGCGTGACCGATTTGATGGTTCGCCCAGGTATCATTAATCTGGATTTTGCCGACATTCGCGTTGTCATGGACGAGATGGGCAAAGCTATGATGGGTACCGGCGAAGCCGCAGGCGAAGACCGCGCTATCCAAGCTGCTGAACAGGCGATCAACAACCCGCTGTTGGATGAAATCTCTCTTGATGGTGCGCGCGGCGTGCTGATCAACATCACCGGTGGTGATGATCTAACATTGTTCGAAGTTGATGAGGCTGCAAACCGTATCCGCGACAAGGTAGACCCAAATGCCAATATCTTGGTTGGTTCTGCGCTGGACGATACGCTGGATGGCAATATGCGCGTCTCTGTTGTGGCTACTGGCATCGATGCCGTCGAACGTGTAGACGAGGTTCCCGTACCGCGCCGTACCCTAAAATCACCTCTACCCTTAAAGGTAGAAGAGCTGAAGGTAGAAGAGCCAGCACCGGCCCCTGCCGCCGCGGCACCTGCACCCTCTGCGCCTGTAGCACAGCAACCACGCCCCACGATGGAGGCAGAACTGCCGCCGCAGTTTCACGACACAGTGGCGCAATCTAGCTTTGATATGCCGGAATTCGAAGCACAGCCTCACGCCGTGATCGAAGACCCGCTGCAAGAGGATGGCCTACCTGCGCCAGCATATCAAGCTCCCGCAGAGCCAGCCCCTATCGCACAGGACTATGCCCCTGTTGAGGAAAATGTTGCAACACCCAGCCTAGAAACAATGGCGCGCCTAAATGCTGCTGTTCAAAAGCAGCCCAAAACCGAGGCCAGACCCGCCGCAGAACCCCGCGTCAGCGATGCGGATTTGCGTCAACAAATGGCTCCGGAAAAAAAAGGCGTTTTGGGTGGGCTAATTTCACGCATGACAGGCGCACCAGCAGCCGCTGAACAGCCCTCTTTCATGGCCCAGCACCGCAGTGCACCCGCTTTGAACGAAGAACCCCAGTTCAGCACCGATTATGATGAGATGGACCCTCAAGACGAACAGGTCGAGGTTCCAGCATTTCTACGTCGCCAAGCGAACTAAAGTATCTAAAATGTTAAAAAAGGCGCGCTTGGTCGCGCCTTTTTTTATGCGCATTACCCTTATAGATCGACCAGCTGTTCACCCGTACAAGGCGCTCTGTCGTCCATTTTTCCCGTCAAGAACGCCCCTTTCCATCCAATCTGAGCAGTGAAACATAGCTTGGACCCAAGTATCGGTGAGGGCTGATATGCCGCCACTGTCGGTGGGTTTGTCCAAGGTCTCGTTCACTCCACCATCGCTGTTCCGATGAACCCCATGTGCTTGTCTCGCGCATTAATCCCCCGATTTAACTGAAAGAGCTGCCTTATTTTAGCCATAAATAGGGGGATTTCCGCTGTTCTAGTGTTTCAACGCCACGTCATGTAGGAAATCTGTTACAGAGAGTCACAAAGCGTGAGTTGAGCCAGAAGCCCTCGATACACTATACAATGGGGCAGTTGTGTAAATATTTTTGGAAAAACCATGCAAACGACGCTGAAAAAATCAATTTTCTTTACGGGTACTGGCCTGCATTCTGGTGCGGCGATTGACCTGCGCGTTTTGCCTGCCTCTGCCAACTATGGCCTGTGGTTTCGCCGCACCGATGTAACGGATCGCGATAATCTGATCCCTGCGCGTTATGATGCGGTGAATGACACCAAGATGTGCACCCGAGTTTGTAATGATGCAGGAGTTGAGCTGTCGACAATCGAGCATCTGATGGCCGCTTTAGCGGGGACTGGTATCCACAATGCATTGATCGAGGTCTCTGGCCCTGAAGTGCCGATCATGGATGGCAGCTCTGCGCCCTTCGTTGCCGAAATCCTGCGCGTTGGTCTGCAAACGTTGGATCAACCTGTGCGCGCTATTCGCATCCTCAAGGAAGTCACTGTGAAAACCGAGGATTTCGAGGTCTCTTTGTCGCCCAATGACAATCTGAACATCGACTTTGAAATCGATTTTGCCCAAAGTGCTATTGGCCGTCAGGCTAAATCCCTAAACATGGCCAATGGATCGTTTGTGCGTGAACTCTCTAATTGCCGCACATTTTGCTCGCGTCACGAGGTCGAGGCGCTGCAATCCATGGGCCTAGGCCTTGGGGGTAGCTTAGAAAACGCTATCGTCGTGGATCAGGATAAGGTGCTGAACCCAGATGGTTTCCGCCGTGTCGACGAATGTGTGCGCCATAAAATGCTGGATGCTTTGGGTGATCTTTACTTGGCGGGTGCACCGATTCTAGGCCAATACCGCGGTAAACGTGCGGGGCACCGCGCTACCAATTTGGTACTGCGCGCATTGTTCGATCAGCCGGATGCCTACGAGATGATCGAATGCACCCCAGACCAAAGCCATGATCTGCCGGGTGCTGATATCACCCTATTGGATTTCGTCGCCTAGGGTCTAATCGGCGATGAATTGCTGTGATTGCAACAAAATCTGCTTTTCCTGCTTGAATCCGTTTTTCCTTTCCCGAAAATATGCTAGGAACGCCAAGCGCCAATATGGCCTAGAACAGGGACGTGACTTAATGGACATGAAATCGGGCAAACTTATTTGGCCTTTGCTCGCGGCCTCTATCGCGCTGTCTGCTTGTTCTGGATCAACTAAATTGACCCCTCTGGAACAGTTGCAAACCCAAGGCCCACAAGAAATTTTCCAAGCGGCTGAAAAAGAGCTGGCGGATAATAATGCCGATACGGCCGCTGTATATTTCGGCGAGGTGGAACGCCTATATCCCTATTCCGAATGGGCGCAACGGGCCTTGATTATGAGCGCATTTGCACATCACGAGGATGGTGCATATGAATTCAGCCGTACCGATGCACAGCGCTATCTGGACTTTTATCCGGCATCCAAGGATGCCGCCTATGCACAGTATCTGATTGCGCTCAGCTATTATGACCAAATCGACAATGTAAGCCGCGATCAGGGCGTTACATTTCAGGCACTTCAATCCCTGCGCACGGTGATCGAACGTTATCCAGATAGTGATTACGCCACCTCGTCGTTGTTGAAATTCGATCTGGCATTGGATCATTTGGCAGGTAAGGAGATGGAAATCGGCCGATACTACCTAAAGCGCGGCCATTTTGGCGCGGCGATCAATCGCTTTCGCGTGGTGGTCGAGGATTTCCAAACCACCAGCCACACCCCCGAGGCCCTGCACAGATTGGTCGAGGCCTATCTATCCCTAGGCTTTGAGGCCGAGGCGCAAACCGCGGGTGCCATTTTGGGGCACAATTTCCAGAACACTACTTGGTTTAACGACAGTCATGTGCTGTTGACCGAACGTGGCTTGTCCACCGAGGCAGGCGATACCCGTGCCACACGATGGTTAGCCACCATCTGGCGGCGCGTGATCCAAGGCAAGTGGCTCTAGGCGCCAATGCTGCGCGAACTTTACATACAGGACATGTTGCTGATCGATCGGCTGGAATTGGATTTCCAGGCGGGGCTGAATGTGCTGACAGGCGAAACCGGTGCCGGTAAATCTATTCTTTTGGATAGCCTTGGGTTTGTTTTAGGCTGGCGCGGGCGCGCAGATCTGGTGCGCACAGGCGCCAAACAAGGGATCGTAACAGCCAGCTTTGATCTGGGGGCTGATCATCCAGCCCATGCGATACTGTCCGAGGCTGGGCTAGAGGACGATGGCGCGCTGATCCTACGGCGCACCAATGCGCGCGATGGGCGCAAAACATGCTATATCAACGACCGGCGCTGTTCTGGCGAAATTCTACGCAGGTTGTCGGAGACATTGGTGGAATTACATGGCCAGCACGACGATCGTGGGCTGTTAAATCCGCGGGGGCACCGACAGTTGTTGGATACTTTCGCGGGTATAGATCTAGGCGACATCCGTGCGATTTGGCGCAAACGTGCGGCATTGGCAAAACAGCTGCAACAGGCGCAGGCCACCCTAGCAGAGGCCGAAAAAGACCAAGATTTCCTAGCACATGCACTGGACGAGCTAGAGAAATTGGCCCCAGAGCCAAACGAAGAAGAGGCGCTGGATGCCAAGCGGCGTTTGATGCAAGGGGCGGAAAAAATCCGCGCAGATGTGGCGCGTGCCTTTGATGCATTAGGCGGGCAGGGGGCCGAGGCACAGATTACCGATGCTCAGCGGTGGTTAGAGGGCGCGTTGGATGCCGCCGATGGGCGCCTTGATGCGCCCAGTGATGCGTTATCGCGCGCGCTAAACGAGCTGGGCGAGGCACAGCGCGGTGTAGAGGATTGCCTGCGGGCCCTGACCTTTGATCCCCTAGAACTAGAGGCCACCGAAGAGCGCCTATTTGCTATTCGCGCATTGGCCCGCAAACACAATATACTACCCGCGGATTTGGCTGGATTCGGCGCGGATCTGGCACAGAAGCTGCGCGCTATTGAAACTGGCGGCGATGAAATTGCCCGCTTGCATCAGGCACTGGTCGAGGCCGAGGCGGAATATGACCAAGAGGCCAAGATTCTAACCCTCGCGCGCCAAAAAGCCGGCCAAGAGCTGGCTCGTGCCATGGACGGTGAACTGGCCCCGCTGAAACTAGATCGCGCAGAATTTGTGGTACAGGTTAGCGATGCCGACGCGGGCCAAGATGGGGTGGATGATGTCACCTTTATGGTCGCCACCAACCCCGGCGCCCCCGCGGGTGCGATAAACAAGATCGCATCTGGGGGGGAACTGTCGCGCTTCTTACTGGCGCTGAAGGTTTGCCTGACGCGCAATGCGCAGGGGCTGACATTGATCTTTGATGAGATCGACCGCGGTGTTGGCGGTGCTACCGCCGATGCGGTGGGCAGTCGCCTGTCTGAAATTGCCAAAAACGCCCAAGTTCTAGTGGTGACCCACTCGCCACAGGTGGCCGCCAAGGGTGCGCATCACTGGCAGGTTTCTAAATCCGTGATCGAGGGCATTACCCATTCACGCGTGATTAAAATGGAAGACCAAGATCGCGTAGATGAGGTGGCCCGTATGCTGGCCGGTGATAGCATCACCCCAGAGGCGCGCGCCGCCGCACGCGCCCTAATGAGCCCCTAGTTCATTGGCACCAGTTTCCCGGGGTTCATGATGTTATCGGGGTCAAAGCTGCGTTTGATATCTGCCATTACGGATACGGCATCGCCATGCTCTGCGGCCATAAATTTTTGCTTGCCCACACCGATACCATGCTCGCCGCTGACGGTTCCGCCTAATGCCAGACCGCGTTCTGCCATACGATGCGCCAGCTTTAGGTGCAACGCCAACTCGTCGGGCTGATCTGGATCGACAAACAGGGTGCTGTGGTAATTCCCATCCCCCGCGTGGCCAATGATCATCCCAGAAACACCATGCGCATCCAAATCGGCAATAGTTTCGGTGATGGCCTGTGCCAGCTTGGAAATAGGTACACAGACATCGGTGGCCATACCGCGCTTGTTTGGATAAAGGGCCTTCATTGCGTAATATGCATTATGGCGCGCCGCCCACAGGGCATTGCGCTCTTCGCTGCGGGTCGACCATTGGAAATCGCCCCCCTGGAAATCGGCACTGATTTCGCGCATGGTTTCTGATTGATCCTTTACCGCCACCTCTGACCCATGAAATTCCATAAACAGGTGCGGTTTTTCGGGGTAGCTCAGCTTGGAATAGGCATTGATCGCCTTGATTGATAGCCCATCTACCAACTCCATTCGCGCAATAGGCACCCCCATCTGCACCGCCATGATCACGGTGTTGATCGCACTTTCTATATCGTCAAAATCGCAAACAGCGGCGGCGATCGCCTCTGGTTGGCCCTGTAGTTCTAGGGTCATTTCGGTGATGATCCCCAATGTGCCCTCTGATCCGACAAACAGCTTGGTCAAATCATATCCTGTCGAGGATTTCTTGGCGCGTGATCCGGTGCGTATGATGCGCCCATCGGCCAAAACCACCTCTAGGGCGCGAATATTCTCCTTCATCGTGCCATAGCGCACAGCGGTGGTGCCCGATGCGCGGGTAGCGGCCATCCCGCCAAGGGATGCGTTGGCACCCGGATCCACCGGAAAAAATAAACCCGTTGCACGCAGATCCTTGTTTAGTGCCTCGCGGGTAAGACCGGGTTGCACAACGGCCAATAGATCCTCAGGCAGAACCTCTAGTACAGCGGACATGTTTTGCAGGCTGACAGTAATCCCGCCTTGCACCGGTAGGGCGTGCCCCTCTAGGGATGTGCCCGTGCCCCAAGGAATGATAGGGCAGCGATGTTTCGCACATATTTTCACAATCTCAGACACCTCGGCGGTGGAATTGGGGAATGCGACCGCCTCGGGGGGCATTTCGGGGTAATGGGCCTCGTTTTGCCCATGCAGGGCGCGTACAGCGGCGCTGGTGTTCAGTCTTTCCCCCAAAAATGCCTGAATTTCATTAATTGCACTTGCATTCTTGCTCATACCACCCTCCAATTCGCATGCTAGATTAGCTAAGATACTACCAAAGTAAATGGATAAGCTTGGATAGAAATGCCCACTTCTTCGCCCAATAAAACGCTGCAAGCCACCCTTCAGGATTTACACCGTTGTAGCCTTGTACAGGTGCGCTTTTGGGTGATTGCGTTGTTGATTGGAATTGCTGCAGGTTTTGCGACAATTGGGTTTCGCGTGGCAATTTCTGAGCTGCAATCGCTGTTTTACGGTGCCGATGATTTGCTGTTGGCCTCTACAGCGCGCGATCTGCCGTGGCATATTATCCTGTGTTTGCCCATTTTGGGCGGGGCGTTGGTGGGGGTGATTCTACAATATTTTACCCATGATGGGCGCACGCGCAGTGTGGCTCATGTGATCGAAGGTGCGGCGCTGCATGATGGCCGTGTAGAAGGGCGCGCTGGGTTGGCCTCGGTATTGGCCTCGCTGATTACGCTATCAACGGGTGGCTCGGCTGGGCGCGAGGGGCCGGTGGTACATCTGGGTGCGGTGATTTCCTCTAAAATCTCTCGCCTAATGAAGGCCGACGCGATCACCGCGCGCGATTTGATGGGCTGTGCGGCGGCCTCTGCGGTGGCGGCCTCGTTTAATGCGCCCCTTGCTGGGGCGGTATTCGCCATGGAGGTGGTCTTGCGCCACTATGCGATCCATGCGTTGGCCCCGATTATGATCGCCTCGGTTTCAGGGGCGGTGATCTCGCGGTTGTACTTTGGCAATGTTACCGAATTTACCCTGCCGGGCCATGTGGCGGATTTCTATCTGGAGTTGCCTGCGCATCTGCTATTGGGGATTATATCTGCGCTGGTGGCGGTCTCGTTGATAAAATCGGTGTTCTGGGCCGAGGATTTTGCAGACAAAGTTCAGGCCAAAACCGGCCTACCACAATGGGCGCGCCCCACCATCGCGGGGGCCTTACTTGGGGTGATTGCAATTTTTTTCCCACATATTATTGGAGTTGGCTATGAAACCACATCCCATGCGCTAACGGGTAATCTAGCGCTTGGCGGGGCTGTGCTTTTTGCCTTCATCAAGGCGCTGGCGGTGGTAATCACGCTGGCGGGGCGCATGGGTGGGGGAATATTTTCGCCTGCCCTGATGCTGGGGGCGCTTACGGGATTGGCCTTTGGTTGGGTGGCAGTGGCACTGTTTCCCAGCGTAAATGGTGATGAAACGCTCTATGCATTGGCGGGGATGGGGGCTGTGGCAGCGGCGGTTTTGGGCGCGCCTCTTTCCACCACATTGATCGTGTTTGAATTGACCGAGGATTGGCAGGCGGGGCTGGCTGTTATGGTCGCCGTAAGTGTTGCCAGCGCCATCACGGGGCGCTTTGTACACCGTTCGTTTTTCATCAGCCAGCTAGAGCGGCGCGGCGTGCATCTGGCCGATGGTGACACGGGGTATATCCTATCAAAACATCCCATTACGGATGTCATGCGCCCCGCAGAGATGCTGAAGGTTAATCGCCGTAAAAAGCTGTGGAAGATGGTCGCCAAGGGGCTGTATCTGGATGGCAGTGCCACACTAGAACAGGCCATGCCTTTGTTTGAAACGGGCTATCACAAGGCACTGCCTGTTGTACAACTGGGCGGCGAGAGCGATGCACCGGTGTTATTGGGCGCGGTCTATCATGTGGATGCGCTTAAAACTTACAACGCCGCCCTAAACGCCACCGCAATCGAAGAACATAGCTAAAGCGGGGCACAGGCCTGTGTCAGCCAGCGGTGAACCTCGGGGCTGACCAAGGGGGCGATCTGAGCCAAGACCTGCGCGTGATAGGTATCCAACCAGTGGCGTTCGACAGATGTAAGCAATGAGACATCAATCAATGCTCGATCAATTGGGGCCAGCGTAAGGGTTACGAAGGACAGCATATCACGGGCATCTGCCCCGGTAATTTCAGGGGCCTGTGTTACATAAACTAGGTTTTCAATGCGAATGCCAAAGGCACCCTCCTTGTAATACCCGGGTTCATTAGACAGAATCATCCCCTCGGCCAGCTCCACCTCTGCGCGGCGCGAAATTCCTTGCGGGCCCTCGTGTACAGATAGGAACGAGCCAACGCCATGCCCCGTGCCATGATCATAATCCAGCCCCGCATTCCACAAGGCTTGGCGCGCGATCGCATCGATGTCGCGCCCCGCCAACCCGCGTGGGAAACGCAGGCGCGATATGGCAATCATCCCCTGTAAAACCAATGTATTGGCCCGTACAGCCTCTGCGGGCGGGGGCCCAATTGCCAAGGTGCGGGTGATATCTGTGGTGCCGTCTTGGTACTGTGCGCCACTGTCCACCAGTAATATCTCGCCGCTGTTCAGCTGGCGGTTGCTGTCCTCGTTTACGCGGTAATGGACAATTGCGCCATTTGGCCCAGACCCACAGATGGTGTCAAAGCTGATGTTGCGCAATTGGCCCGTAGCCGTGCGAAACTCTTCCAACTTGCGCGCGATTTGAATTTCATTCAGACCCGTTTCGCCATTTTGCGAAACCCAGTACAAAAAGGTTGCCATTGCCGCCCCATCGCGCAGATGCGCGGCGCGTGCGCCTTGTAATTCACTGGGGTTTTTCCGCGCCTTGGCCAGAGTTACCGCATCAGGTGCAAATACCGCATTGGGCAGATCAGCCAAGGCCTGCGGGGCCACCGCGCGGTCAATGCGCACCACACCCGCTAGGCGCTGAACATCGCGGGCAAATGCGCCTATCGCATGGATGGAAACCCGATCCCCAAGATGCGCATGCATCGCGGGCGTCAGTTTCGCCTCATCAATATACAAATCCAGTCGCGCATCAGAATGTAAGACGGCCAAGCACAGGGTAACTGGCGTCTGCCCCAAATCAGATCCTCTGGTATTGGTCAGCCAAGCGACATTATCGGGCTGGGTCATAATCATGTGATCCTGCCCGGCGCTGGTTAGTGCCGCGGCGATATCCTTGATTTTCTGCACATGGTCTAGGCCTGCAAATTCTAACGGGTGTACTTGCATCAAACCTTGCGGGGCAGGGGGCTGATCCTGCCACACCTTATCAATCAGGTTCTCAACAGGCACCAATTCAACTCGCCCTGCCAGTTCTTTGCGCAGGGCCTCAATCGCGCCAATAGTGTGTAACCACGGATCATAGGCCAGCTTTGCACCCTGCGCCATGCCATCGAGAATGAATTCGGATAGCTTTTGTTCAGGGTGCTTCCAAATCTCATAAATATCCAAATCAACCTGTTGGCGGGCTTGGATTCCATAGCGGCCATCGACAAACAGCGCAGCACGAGTATCTAAAACAGCCGCAAACCCCGCCGATCCGGTGAAAGAGCTGATCCAGCCCAGCCGAGCATCGCGCGCGGGCACATATTCGCCCTGATGGATATCCGCGCGTGGTACCAAAAAACCATCCACAGCGATCGCCTTCATAGCACGGCGCAAGGCCTGCACACGCACAGCACAGGTATCAGGGCTGGTAGTGCTATCAAAGGATTGAAACATTAGCCTGCCTTGCGTCTGTTTGCGCGGGGGTCATTGTCAAAAAGTGCGGCCAATTGCTCGGTTATTGCCCCTGCCAATTGTTCTGCATCAGTAATGGTGACCGCGCGCTCGTAATAGCGCGTTACATCATGGCCGATCCCGATGGCGGATAATTCAACCGCGCGGCGTTTCTCGATCATGGCGATCACATCGCGCAGATGCTTTTCCAAATAGCTGGCGGAATTGATCGACAGGGTCGAATCGTCCACCGGTGCCCCATCAGAAATCACCATCAAAATGCGCCGCGCCTCTGGGCGCGCCATTAGGCGTTTGTGTGCCCATTCCAGCGCTTCGCCGTCGATGTTTTCCTTCAACAGCCCCTCTTTCATCATCAGGCCCAGATTAGGCCGCGCACGGCGCCATGGCGCATCTGCGGATTTATAGATGATATGGCGCAGATCATTCAACCGACCCGGCGCCTCGGCACGGCCCTGCTGTAGCCATGACTCGCGACTTTGCCCGCCCTTCCATGCGCGGGTGGTAAAGCCCAAAATTTCGCATTTCACCTGACAACGTTCTAGGGTGCGGGCCAAAACATCGGCGCAGATTGCTGCAATTGAAATTGGACGGCCGCGCATTGATCCTGAATTATCCAACAGTATGGTCACGACCGTATCGCGAAATTCTGTATCTTGCTCTACCTTAAACGATAAGGGGGTTGTAGGGTTGCTGATCACGCGCGCAAGGCGGCCCGCATCCAAAATGCCCTCTTCCATATCAAAAGACCAAGAGCGGTTCTGCTGGGCCTGTAGGCGGCGCTGTAGCTTATTGGCCAGACGCGATACCGCCCCTTTTAGGGGTTCTAGCTGTTGATCTAAATAGGTGCGCAGGCGTTCCAGCTCGGCGGCCTCGGCTAAATCCTCGGCGGCGATTTCCTCGTCGAACTCGGTGGTGAACACACTGTAGTTTGGATCGGCATCCGATACTGGATTTGGCTGATCCACAGGCGGCTCGCCATCTGGGGCATCTACCTCTTGCGCATCCGATAGCTCTTGGTCCTCATCAGCAGACATCTGGGCCTGTTGTTGATCCAGCGCCTCTTCACCCTCGGCGGCCTGTTCCTGTTGTTCTTGTTCATCGCTGTCCGAATCCCCGGCATCGGCATCGGGTTCGTCTTGCTCTTGTTCTTCGCTTTCGGCCTCGGTGCTGTCGTCCTCGGGGGGGATCTCATCGGGGTCTTCGCCCAATTGATCGCCGTACCCCAAATCATCAATCAGCTGGCGCGCAAAACGGGCAAAATCCGCCTGATCTGTCATTTTGTCGGCAATGTTTTCAAATGTATTGCCCGAGCGCTCTTCGATTGTGGTTTTCCACTGCTCTAGTGCATGGTTCACCGCAGGGGGCATGTCACGCCCAGTTGCAATTTGGCGCAGATAATATGACAGGGCCGTAGCCATTGGCACTTCTTTATATGAGCTTACCTGATCATATCCCAGCGCCAGCGCCTCGGCCTCTAGCTTGGCCTCGATATTACCAGCTGTTCCGGGCATGGCGCGTGCACCTACGGCCTCGCAACGGGCGGTGGCCATGACCTCGTAAATCTCGCGGGCCTCTACGCCATTTGGCATGTAGCGGTTGTGGACATCCGCGTCATGAAATCGTGTGCGCAAGGCATAGGCATCGGCGGTGCCACGGGCCAGCATGACCTCGGCGCGGGTCATGCGGCGCGATACTTGTGGCAGGCGCGCGATCTCATTGGTCAGGCCAGGGGGATCAATGGAATAGGCGACCTCTAGGTCGGCCTGATTTGCCAATGCGCGGGTGGCCTCGCTGAGGGCTTTTTTAAATTGATCGGCCGGGTTATCGCTTGGCTTGCTCATTATCCCAAGCTCAGGCTGGCGGCACTTTCTGGTAATTCTTCGTCGAACAAGCGCTGATAGAACTCGGCCACTGTTTCGCGTTCCAGCTCGTCACATTTATTTAGGAATGTCAGGCGGAAAGCAAAGCCCACATCAGCGAAAATTTGAGCATTTTGCGCCCATGCAATCACGGTACGTGGAGACATTAGAGTCGAAATATCACCGTTCATAAACGCATTGCGCGTCAGCTCTGCCACCGTCACCATTTTACCGATCACCTCGGGGTCATTGGTGGGGTTTTTAGCGCAGACGATTTTGGTTTCATCCGCATGGTCCAAATAGTTCAGAGTGGTCACAATAGACCAGCGATCCATTTGGCCTTGGTTGATTTGTTGGGTGCCGTGGTACAGACCCGTTGTATCGCCCAAGCCCACGGTATTGGCAGTGGCAAATAGGCGGAAACTAGGGTGCGGGGTGATCACCTGGTTCTGATCCAACAGTGTCAGCTTGCCATCAACCTCTAGGACACGCTGGATCACAAACATCACATCCGCGCGGCCCGCATCATATTCGTCAAAGACAATGGCCGTAGGATTGCGCAAGGCCCAAGGCAAAATGCCCTCTTGGAACTGGGTTACCTGTTTGCCGTCTTGCAATTTGATGGCATCTTTGCCGATCAGGTCAATCCGGCTGATGTGGCTGTCTAGGTTCACGCGCACACAGGGCCAATTCAGCCGCGAGGCCACCTGTTCGATGTGGGTGGATTTACCAGTACCGTGATAGCCCTGTATCATCACGCGGCGATTGTGTTGAAATCCCGCCAAAATGGCCAATGTGGTATCATGGTCAAAGCGATAGGTGCTATCGGCCTCGGGCACACGGGGGGATGCATTGGCGAATCCCATAACCTTCATATCGCTGTCGATGCCAAACAACTCGCGCGCGCTATATTCTACGGTGGGTTCACCGATTTCCAATGTGCCATCAGCCATGTGATTAATCCTAAACTATACCCCTGATCCGATATCAGTTGGCTTGTTGTGCATATTTTTACGAACCAGCGCAAGGGGGGGCGCGGGGGGATGGGGCTATTTGTCCTTGAAACTAGAGCTGTTCTTCACCTGATCCCAAGCCCAAACAACCTTTTGCAGGAACTCTTCTTGGCTGCGATCGCCGCCATTTAGGTCGGGGTGCAACTCCTTGATCAGGGCTTTGTATTTCTTGCGCAACTCTGCCTTGGTCCACGTGTCCTTGGCCTCTAGGATATCGATTGCCTTGCGCTCGTCAGCAGGCAGACGCTTTGCCCCGCCCAGTCCATCGCCCTTGCCAGGATTCTGGGTGGCATTTTCGCCCAATACCTGATGCGGGTCCTCGATCCCTAAACGTGCCCATGCGCGCTGTTCTGCAGATTGCTTGCCCAGAGGTTCTGTTGGGCGCTCCCATACGCGATCCGCGGCGAATTGTTTTTGCAGGTCTTCCTCGGAATGGTTCTCGAAAAAGTTCCATTTTTGGTTGAACTGGCGGATGTGCGTCAGACAAAACCAGCGAAACTCTTCTAGGTTATCGGGGTTCAGAGGCGCGCGGTATTTTCCCGGCTCTTGGCAATCGGGATGCTGGCAAACCATTTGTGATGTTTCAGATGCGCCGGACATGCCACGCCGTGTGCGGGCGCGCTTTTTCTTGTCTGCCGAAACAGAAATATCGAAATCAAAATCCAATGGTGGACGATTTGCCATTGTACTATCCTTTGTACTTGCCCGAGTCAGGCAAAGAATACTAACCTAATTCCAGCCAATGCCAAGACCCGATTACAAGGAATTTACACAATGCTTACCGCTATCGAAACCGCGCTACAACAGACCTTTGATCCAACCGAGCTAGAGGTGGTGGATGACAGCGAATCGCACCGCGGGCATGGGGGCTACCGCGAGGGTGAAACCACCCATGTGAATGTGAAAATTCGCGCCGAATATTTTAGTGATTTATCGCGGGTGGCACGCCAACGTGCGGTAAACAAGGCCTTGGACTTTGCTTTTGACCAAGGGTTGCATGCCTTAGCATTGGATGTGGATGGCGCCTAGGCGCGATCCGCATCTGATTTTTCCGGCGTTTCGCTGTCGGTCTCGGTGATGAAATCCTCGATCTCTTTTGCCATGTTGGTGTCGGCATCCTCCTCAGCGTCGCTGGTATCGGGTTCTTTTTCAGCAATTGGCGTGGTCAGCAAAACAGGGGCGGGCTTGGCCTCGGTTGCGGGGCTTTTACGCTTGAAGGGATTGAACCCTTCGCTGACCTCTTTTTGGGGCGCGGGTTCGGCTTGATCAGCCTCTTTGCGAAATACCAATACATTCTGATAGGTCTCGATACGCTTGCGCGCCACACCGCGCCGCTCGACCGATGGTAGGCTCTCCGCGCGTTGATATTCCCAGCCCTCGGCCGCGAGTTCGTTCATCAACTCGGCCAGTGCATGGGCAAATTTCGCCTCCGCACCCTTGATGCCTTTGCCAGATTTCCCCGATGTTGGGGCAGGGATAACCTTATACGTAAATTTTGTCATAATATACCAACGCGGAGGTTTGTTTATAAATCGGATTAAACATATATATTGGGTAGCATGCTGTGATTACAACAGCGAAACGTAAATCATCCGATCAATTCTGGAAATCCGATGCACCTGTGCTATGGATAGATTGAAACCAATATAAGTGACGCATATGCCCGGACAAGAAGATTTTCAAAAACGCCTTCAGCGGCTGGAAAAAACAAAACGTGTAACCGTGCCGCGTGGTGGTGGTGGCATCGACCCTGCGCTGGCCAATGCCCCGGGCAAGAAAAAGGGCAACGGGCAGGGCTTGTTTTTGCTATTAAAGCTGGTGGTTGTTGTTTTGTTGTTGATTACAATGATGCGCGTGGTCGGCACTAAATTCACGGGCATCGATTTCCCAGGGCGGCGTGCCCAATTGGAAACAATCGGAAAAACCAAGGAAATGGAATATATTGGCATACGATTTGCAATGCTAGCAGATCCGATCTTGGTGCCGTTGTTTGATCTGAATAATTCCGATGCCAACGCCAGCTTTACCCTTGCCGGCGTTTCAAGAGAGCTCAGCGAACAGGCCAATGTAAATCTGGCTACCACGCGTAAAGAAAAGGGTCTTCTAGAGCCCGTGCCTCAGCCGCCCCTCTCCCTGACCAAGCGGGTCATGAACCTGTTGCAACCTGATCACCCAAACAAACCCCAACTATACCACGCCCCCGCACCAGAGGGTTGGACCCGCCTAACATCGGGTGATCTATCCGGTGATGCATCGGCCTATTTCGATGCCAAAAACGCCTGGAAGGGCACCGTGGCCAAGCCAGATATGCCATGGGAGGATTTGCCGCTATTACGCCGTTTCTTGTTGTCCCAAGAGGATAACAAAGTGAAATTCAATCAGCGCGGCTATGCATATTATTACAACGAACAGGGGCATACGATTTATGTTGAAATGGTGTTTTTCACCAGAGCTCACCGCGAAACGGGGGCGGTGCGTTTGATGAGAAAATTCCGCCAAACTCCAGATAACTTGATGTTCAAGCTCGGCAATATTCCTTTTTATGGGCGCGATAGCCAATTTCTGGACGCCAGTGTTTCAAAAACGCTAAAGGCGCGCGCCAAACAGCTAAACCTTAATCCGCCGCGGTATTCGGGATTTGTCTCTGGGCATGTGCAATTAGAATTCCATACCAATGCGCCCAAGAAGGTCATCGAGCAATTTGCCCAGACCTATGACTATACCGCCTTGCAGGCATTGAATATCCCATAGGGTGCGAAAATACGGCTCAGTCTAAAAGTGTGCCAAGGCCAGCGGCCTTGGCTGGGGCGCTTATTCGCCCAGCTTTTGTGCGATGATTTGGTTCACAGCCTTGGGGTTAGCCTTGCCGCCGGTGGCCTTCATAACCTGCCCTACAAACCAGCCCGCCAGTTTCGGGTTTTGCTTGGCTTTTTCCACCTGTGCGGGGTTGTCGGCCATAATCTGATCGACGGCTGCTTCAATAGCGCCTGTGTCCGTTACCTGCTTCATGCCGCGGCTTTCGACAATCTCGGCAGGGTCACCACCCTCGTTCCAAACAATCTCGAACACATCCTTAGCGCCCTTGCCCGAAATTACATCCTGAGCCAATAGATCTAAAACCCCCCCCAGCTGGGCAGCAGAAACAGGGCTGTCTGGGATGGATAAATCAGCTTTGTTCAGGCGGCCAAATAATTCGTTAATCACCCAGTTGGCGGCGATTTTACCGTCACGGCCCTGTGCAACTTCCTCGAAATAGGCAGCATCCACAACATCGGCTGTTAAAACCGATGCGTCATATTCGGTCATGCCATAATCGTTCACAAAACGCGCCTTCTTGGCATCGGGCAGCTCAGGCAGGCCAGCACCAATTTCATCGACCCAGGATTGCTCTAATTGCAGGGGTAGCAAATCAGGGCAGGGGAAGTAACGATAATCCTGCGCCTCTTCCTTGGATCGCATAGATCGAGTTTCGTTTTTGTCTGCATCATACAGGCGGGTTTCTTGATCAACACTGCCACCATCCTCTAGGATGGCAATCTGGCGGCGGGCTTCATAATCGATGGCCAGCTGGATAAACCGCATGGAATTCATATTCTTCAATTCACAGCGCGTGCCCAAATGAGAAAAGTCCTGGGTCTCTTGGTACTTTTCATATTGTCCCGGGCGGCATACAGATACATTGACATCCGCGCGCATACTGCCGTTTTGCATATTGCCATCGCAGGTGCCCAAATAACGCAAAATTTGGCGCAGCTTGGTCACATAGGCGGCGGCCTCTTCGGGGCCGCGAATATCTGGCTTGGATACAATTTCCATCAGGGCCACGCCCGTACGGTTTAGATCAACAAAGGACATGTTCGGATCCATGTCATGTACCGATTTACCCGCATCCTGCTCTAGGTGAATACGCTCTACGCGTACCTTGCGCGCAATACCTGGCTCCATATCCACCAGAATTTCGCCCTCACCCACGATGGGGTGGTACAACTGGCTGATCTGATAGCCCTGCGGCAAATCAGGGTAGAAATAGTTCTTACGATCAAAGGCAGAATACAGGTTGATCGCAGCCTTAAGGCCCAGCCCCGTGCGCACGGCCTGTTCCACACAGAATTCGTTGATCACTGGCAACATACCGGGCATGGCCGCATCCACCATCGAAACGTTGGAATTCGGTTCATTGCCAAACTGTGTGCTGGCCCCTGAAAACAACTTGGCATTCGAGGAAACCTGTGCGTGGACTTCCAATCCGATCACCAATTCCCAGTCGCCAGTGGCGCCGGAAATTACCTTGGGTTTGGGTTCTTCGTATACTAGATCAAGCATGGTTCTCTCTCGCAAATGATGGGGATGGTTTTAGGCAAGCCGGCCCCCCATCGCAAGAGCGAAAGCGCGAAAACTAGACCCAAATGAGCACGCCTATCCTGCCAGCGTATACCGCGCATAGCTGATATCCCCTGTCCAACGCCATAGCGCAATCATCGGATAATCTTGTGTGATAGATCGATGAGCCGTATTGGGCGGATGAAAGACAATGTCGCCAGCACCGCTTTGCCCCTGTGGGGTCGGGGGAGAATAGGGGTGATTTTGCCAATGGCCAGCCCCCCCTAGCATGATGAAACATTCCTCTGCGCTATGCTGACGCTCGGGGTACTTAGTATGCGCCGATTGCACAAAAAGCCCGATGCGCAGATCTTTGTGGTAAATCATCCCGTCTGGCCCAACCAGCTCGGTCGTCGCAACGCGGCGCGCGATCTCTGTTGGTACATGCCCATCATCTAATCCAGACGAATGCCAATCAATCAGCGGCAGCGCCTGTGATACGATCACCGCCAGAGGATGCGGGTTATGATCTAGGGCGATCAAACATGTATCATCCAGCGGATGTTTCGACGGGGGCAGAGGCGTATGCGAGCGCCCGCCAATATCGCGCAAAACGCTGGCGGCGTGATCCCCGCCTATGCGTAATTCGGTATCGAATAGGGCCGCAAAATTAGTTAGCATCGTATAAAAGGCGGCGTATTGGGTCATGATAATCCCCTTTTGCAGAATCTAAATATACTGCAAAAGGCGATTCTGAGCAAAGATTTTAGTGGAAGCACCCCTGCAAAGGGGGGCTACCCTGCCAGCAGCTTACCGATAATCTCGCCCGTATCCTTTGAGAGTGTAGGGGTTTTCTGAATGCGGCGCAGCTGCGTAGAAATCAAGGTCTGCCGCTTCTTGTCATAGCGTTTCCAAGTGCCAAAAACGCCACACATGCGCGCGGTGGTTTGCGGGTTTAGCGCATCCAGCTTGATCAGCCAATCGGCCACAAACTCATACCCCCGCCCATCGGCGCGGTGGAAGCTGGCCGGTGCGGTGGCGAATCCGCCGATCAAGCTGCGAAAGCGGTTGGGGTTTTTCCAGTTGAAATCGCCATGTTCGCCAAGGGCGCGCACCACGTCTAATGCGGCCTCTGGTGGCGTGGTGCCCGCTTGAATTGCGAACCACTTGTCCAACACCAGCCCCTCGTCTTTCCACTGTTTATAAAAGGCATCGATCGCATCCGCGCCTTTGCCTGCGCTGATCAAGATAGACAGGGCGGCAAATTGTTCTGTCATATTATCAGCACCCCAGTACAGATCCTGCGCCGCTGCGCAGTCATCCAGCAAAGATAATAGCCCAAGCGCAGCCAAACGCAGGGCCCGTCGCCCCGCCGCATCGGCATCGGGGCTATAGGGCCCCCGCACGCGCATGGCCGCGAACAGCTCTGGCAGGTCAGAGGCCAGCTGTTTGGCGATTGTCTTTTTCAGATCATGACGCGCGCGGTGGATCGCCTCTGGGTCTGGCACAGCCCCTAGATGCCCCATATGCACTGCAATGGCATCCTCGCTGGGCAATGTCAGCATCAAGGCGCGAAAATTGGGGTCCAGTGCGCCGTCCAGAGCAATAGTGCGCAAGGCATCGGCAAAATTAGCACCTTTCACCAGTTGCCCGCGGGCCATATCGCACAAAAGATCCAGCGCAATTCCGCGCCCTGCCTCCCATTTGTTAAATGTGTCGCTGTCATGTTTGAACAAGAACATGCGCTGATCGGAATCCATCGTATGATCTAAAATTACAGGCGCAGAAAATCCGCGCAGCAATGAGACCACGGGTTTCGCGGTCAATCCTTCAAATACAAAGGTTTTTTCTGCTGCATCCAAGATCAAACATTGCTCTGGCAGGGGCTCGCTACCATCCGTATCCAGAAAACCGGTCATCACGGGGATCACCTGCGCGGCCTTGTCGATGCGATGCCCCGATGCATCTGCATCTTGGCGCAGGGTCAGGCGATAGGTGCCTTGGGAAAAATCTTCGTCTACAGATACGACAGGAGTTCCGTTTTGTTGATACCAGAGCTTAAATTGCGTCAAGTCCTGCCCGCTGACATCTTCAAATACTCGGATCCAATCCTCGATGGTACAGGCCTGCCCATCATGGCGTTCAAAATACAAATCACATGCGGCACGATAGGTTTCATCCCCCACCAGCCGCTTTAGCATGCCGATAACCTCGGCCCCTTTTTCATAAACGGTGGCCGTATAGAAATTGTTGATCTCGATATATTCTTCGGGGCGCACAGGATGAGATAGGGGGCCGGCATCCTCGGGGAATTGACGCGCACGTAGGGTTAGAACATCCTCGATGCGCTGCACTGAATGGCTGCGCATATCACCGCTGAACTTTTGATCGCGGAAAACCGTCAGCCCCTCTTTCAGGCACAGCTGAAACCAATCGCGACAGGTAATGCGATTGCCAGTCCAATTGTGAAAATACTCATGGGCAATCACCGCCTCGATCGCCTTGTAATTGGCATCAGTTGCGGTTTCTGGTGTGGCCAGAACAAGGCGCGAGTTGAAGATATTCAGACCCTTATTTTCCATTGCGCCCATATTGAAATCATCCACCGCCACAATCATAAACAGATCCAGATCATATTCGCGGCCGTAATGTTCTTCGTCCCAGCGCATGGACCGTTTCAATGCGTCCATGGCATAATCGCATTTATCCTCGTCCCCTTTGCGTACAAAAATTTGCAAGACGACATCGCGCCCGGAACGGGTGGTGAATTGATCCTCAACCACCTCTAATTCACCAGCTACCAGCGCAAACAGATAGGCAGGCTTGGGCCAAGGATCCTGCCAACTCCCGTGGTTGATTTTATTCCCGTTGGATAAGAGTACAGGGGCCTCTCCCTCAATTTTTACATTAAAACGTGCCATCACATCCGGGCGGTCTAGATAATAGGTGATCTTGCGAAAGCCCTGCGCCTCGCACTGGGTGCAATACATACCATTAGACATATACAAGCCCTCAAGAGCTGTATTGCCCTCTGGGTTGATTTCTACCGTACAGCGCCATGTAAATCCCTCTTGGGGTACCAAATCTGCGGGCACCGATAGGCCCTCGGCATCGCACAAGACCTCGTCGTCTGCTAAATCGCGCCCATCGATTGATGCATGAATCAGTTTCAGGTCCCGCCCATCAAGGCGTAGATCATGGGGGCCGTCGCCGCGATCTGCATTGGCGTGAAAAGTGATCTCGCTGGTCACCTTGGTCGCGGTGGGGTGCAATGCAAACTTTAGATTAACCTTTTCGATCCAGAACGCAGGTTGCTGATAATCCACTAGGCGAATGGTCGGGGGGGTGCTTGGGCGCATGGGTGTCTCCTGTATCCTCAAGACTACGAACGGGTTTTAGCGCAGAGTTACAAGCCTAAATTGCAAGAACATGCGAAATCCGCCACTTTTCGTGCATTTTGCACAATAAGCTCTTGCGTCATAATTGGTAAGTAAATATTACCAATATCAACTAAGGAGGATAGAATGACCCACGTAACCCGCGCAGATATCTCTGTTGATGCTGAACTTGCGACCTTTGTCGAATCTCGGGCCTTGGCAGGCACGGGGGTCGCGGCGGATCATTTCTGGTCTGAACTGTCCTCTTTGATTAATGGGTTTAGCGCCAAAAACCGCGCCTTGTTGCAAAAGCGTCAAGACCTCAAGGGCCAGATTGACGCCTATCATATAGAACAACGCGGCACTGAATTAGACGCTAGCGCCTATAAATCCTTCTTGCAGGAAATCGGCTACTTGGTGCCTCAGGGGCCAGATTTCACAGTGGATACCGCTGGTGTAGATCCCGAGATAGGCACCATTTGCGGCCCACAATTGGTGGTGCCCATTATGAACGCCCGCTATGCGCTGAATGCAGCCAATGCGCGCTGGGGCTCTTTGTATGATGCGCTGTATGGTACCGATGCTATGGGCAGCAAGCCTACCGCAGGCGGCTATGACACGGTGCGCGGCGCAGAGGTGATCGCATGGGCCAAGAGCTTCTTGGATAGAACATTCCCACTGGCCATTGGCTCTTGGGGCGACATCACGGATATTGCCTGTACTAAAAACATGCTGCGCGTAACGGGCGCACAGGGCGAAACTGGCCTAGCGGACCCCCTGCAATATGCGGGCTTCCAAGGCGGCGATACCGCCCCAAGTGCTGTATTCCTGCTCAACAACAACTTGCATGTGCAAATTAAAATCGATGCCGATAGCCCTATCGGTACACAAGATCCGGCTGGAATCTCGGATGTGGTGCTGGAATCCGCGCTGACCACCATTATGGATTGCGAAGATTCTGTCGCGGCCGTAGATGGCGCTGATAAAACGCTGGCCTATTCCAATTGGTTGGGCCTGATGCAGGGCACCCTAACCGAAACCGTGTCCAAGGGCGGCCAAACTTTTACCCGCGCCCTGAACCCGGATCTACAGATAACCACCCCTGAGGGCGGCGCCAAAACTCTTAAGGGTCGCGCCATGATGCTGGTGCGCAATGTGGGACATTTGATGACCAACCCGGCCATTCTAGACAAAGAGGGTAACGAGGCCTTTGAGGGGTTGATGGATGCGATGATCACCACATTGATCGCCCTACATGATCTACAACGCGAGGGCGGCAATTCAGTCACCGGCTCGATGTATGTGGTAAAACCCAAGATGCATGGCCCAGAAGAGGTGGCCTTTGCTTGTGAAATATTTGACCATGTAGAACAGGCGCTGGGCTTGGCGCAAAATACCGTGAAAATCGGCATCATGGACGAAGAGCGCCGCACCAGCGTTAACCTGCGCGAATGCATCCGCGCAGCTAAATCCCGCGTGGCCTTCATCAACACCGGATTCTTGGATCGCACGGGCGATGAAATTCACACCAGCATGGAGGCTGGGGTGTTCTTGCCCAAGGCCGATATCAAGGCCCAACCATGGATCGCCGCATACGAGGATTACAACGTGGATGTTGGGCTGGCCTGTGGGCTTCAGGGACGTGCCCAAATCGGCAAAGGAATGTGGGCCATCCCAGACAACATGGCCGATATGTTAGAGCAAAAAATTGGCCACGTAGAGGCCGGTGCAAATTGTGCATGGGTGCCATCGCCCACTGCCGCCACATTACATGTGATGCATTATCATGCGGTGAATGTGCCTGCGGTACAGGAAAAATTACGCCAAAATGGCCCGCGTGCCTCGGTTGATACAATTTTGCAAATCCCACTGGCACAGGGCCAGAACTGGTCTGCGGATGAAATCACCCGCGAGGTCGAAAATAACGCCCAAGGGATCTTGGGCTATGTTGTGCGCTGGGTTGATGCGGGGGTTGGGTGTTCTAAGGTGCCTGATATCAACAATATCGGCCTGATGGAGGATCGTGCGACCTGTCGTATTTCGTCACAACACATCGCAAATTGGTTGCACCACGGTGTGGTCAGCAAGGAACAGGTAATGGATATCCTGCGCCAAATGGCAGCGGTGGTCGACAGGCAAAATCAGGGCGACCCCAGTTATGTTAACATGGCCCCAGATTTCACAGGCTTGGCGTTTCAGGCGGCCTGCGATCTGGTATTTAAGGGCACACAACAGCCCTCGGGTTATACCGAACCTGTGTTGCACGCGCGCCGACTGGAGCTAAAGCTCAGCGCCTAGGCGCTCCAAAGCCCGCCCTTCGAGGCGGGTTTTATGTCGCTTTTTCCCCAGGGTGTGGTTTTCATTCGATGCACGATCTGCAACAGTGGCGATGAACTACAAAGTGAGTCTGATATGCCCCGTCCCCTAGTTGGTGTAATTGGCAATGCCGAACTGATCGACGATTCCTACCCGGTACAAATGTCTGGCCTCAATAACCTAGAGGCCTTGGCCGAGGTTTCAGGGGCTATGCCCATGATCTTTCCTGCCCTACCTCAGGTGAATGACGTGGATGATATCTGCGCCACCTTTGATGGGATCTTGTTGACGGGCGCGCGCCCTAATGTTCACCCCTCGGAATATAACGAGGCCGAAACCCCCGCCCATGGAAAATTTGATAGAAACCGCGATGCGCTGGCCTTGCCATTGATCCGCGCCTGTGTTGCACGGGGCATCCCGATCTTGGGAATTTGTCGCGGCTTTCAGGAATTTAACGTGGCCTTTGGCGGATCACTTTATCCAGAAATTCGCGACCTGCCTGGGCGGATGAATCACCGCATGCCCCCCGAAGGTACGCTAGAGGAAAAATTTGCACTGCGCCATAACGTCTCGCTGATCGAAGACGGTGAATTTGCCAAAATCTTCGGCACAAATGTGGTACGCACGAATTCTCTACATGGTCAAGGTATCAAACAGGCAGGCGAAGGTGTTATAATCGAAGGCACCGCCCCCGACGGCACCCCAGAGGCAATCCGCATCGCTGATGCGCCCAGCTTTGCCATGGCGGTACAGTGGCATCCAGAGTGGCGCGCAGGATTTGATAGTGTGTCGCGCCCCTTATTCGAAACCTTTGGGGCGGCCCTGCGCGGCTAACGCTCAATACTGTCCAAGGCTGGACAAATATTGTTAACCTCTGTAACAGTTGACCCAGTTAACGTTATAGAGGCCCATTTGGATGACCGCAGAGCAAAACAGCGCGCTTGACGCGATGATCGGCTATAACCTGAAACGCGCCAATACCATCGCAGAATCGCAAATTCGCAGATGTCTTGCCAACATCGGTCTGGCCCCGCGTGAATTTTCCGCACTGGCGCTGGCGGTTGAAATCCCCAATATCACCCAAAGCACCCTTGCCCGCCATCTGGGGGTAGAGCGCTCTGGCTTGGTCAGTACCATTGATGCCCTGGAACAGCGCGCCCTACTTAATCGCGTGGCTGTGCCCGGAGATCGGCGTATTCAGGCGCTGATCGCCACAGCCAAGGGCATTGCCGCCCACCAAGAGGCTCTGTGTGCCATTCAAATGCAAGAAGAGCAGCTAACCCAAGTATTAAGCGCGACAGAGATCGACAGTCTGCGCGCAGTGTTGCAAAAAATCAGAAAATTCGAAGAAGGAAAAACACCATGACTGATTGGAAAGACAAAGTAGCCATCGTAACTGGCGGGGCATCTGGCCTTGGCGCCGCAACCGCGGAAACGCTGGCCGCACAGGGTATGAAGGTGGCGCTGTTTGATCTGAACGAGGCAGCGGGCGCCGAACACAGCGCCAAAATCGGCGGTATATTCTGTAAGGTTAATGTGACCGATCCCGCAAGCGTGACCGCGGGGCTTGACCGTGTAGAGGCAGAGCTGGGCGTTGCACGGGTGCTGGTGAATTGTGCAGGCATCGCCCCTGCGGCCAAAACCGTATCGCGCGGTGCACCTCATGACCCAGAATTGTTCGCCTCGGTGATTGGTGTCAACTTAATCGGCTCGTTTAATTGCGCCAGTCAGGCCGCCACGCGTATGGTCGAGGCCGATACCTTTGGGCCAGATAACAGCCGCGGTGTGATCATCAATACCGCCTCTGTTGCCGCCTATGACGGGCAGGTAGGACAAGTGGCCTATGCGGCCTCCAAGGGGGGCATTGTCGGCATGACCCTGCCAATGGCACGCGATCTGGCCGATAAGGGCATTCGCGTTTGTGCCATCGCGCCGGGCATATTTTTAACACCAATGCTGGCGGCGATGCCCCAAGAGGTGCAAGATTCCTTGGGTGCGCAGGTGCCGTGCCCATCACGCCTTGGCAAACCATCAGAATATGCAGATTTGGCCGCGCATATCGTGGGCAACCCCATGCTGAACGGCGAGGTCATTCGCCTAGATGGCGCCATTCGCATGGCACCACGCTAACGCGGCTGGCGTAAAACCGAGATCGGCGCCAAATGATGCGCGCCGATCTGATGGGGCTCTTGGGTGAAATTAAACCAGAATCGCTCGGCCCCCGTATCGCGGATACGCACCCCATCGGGCAGGTCGATCGTCTCGATTCCTGCGTTCTGTATCAGGGGGCGCAGGATATTCTGCCATCCCTCTAAATCCAGCCAAGCCGCCACATAGGTGCCCGTACCCGCGTGCATGGCAATGGCTGATCCTTTTGCACAGCGCAGAACCACATCTGCAGTGCCCTCAATAATCTCGCGGTAATTGATAATCCGACCACCATCGGCCAAATCACGGGGCATATCGGGGCGAAGGCTTTCAATACGTGCCACAGTCACATCCAAGTCGGGGTAATCCGGTGGCAAGGGCAGGGGAATATTCATATGGGCATCGCGCGCGCCACTGCGCGGGCCCAGCACCACATGGGCCTCACTCTGGGCCAATGCGTTCTTTAAATCTTGGGGCATATGCATCATCCCTGGGGCCAGAACCACAGCGTAGCCCGTGAAATCACGAACCGTTGGCGGTAGAATATCCACCGATAGGCCCAAGGAGCGCAAGGCGCGGTATTGTTCAAATACCAGCCCGAAATAGCTAAGTGTTGCCCCGTGGGGCTGTACCTGCCAAGCCGCATCTGCATCGTAGTCAAAGATCAAGCCCACGGGGGCCTGCGCTGGTGCAACATCACCCGCATCGGCCAATTCGCGCGCCACCTCGCGGGCCTCGATGATAGCGGGGGCATCCTTGCTGTCTGGACGCAACATGCCCGCATGCAGTTGCTCTTGGGCCATTGGTGCTTGGCGCCAGCGGAAATAACACACCGCCTCGGCCCCATGGGCAAAGGCCTCCCATGTCCATAGGCGTACCATGCCGGGCAGGGGCTCTGGGTTATAGGGTGCCCAGTTTACAGGCCCGGGCTGTTGTTCCATCACCCACCAGCGCCCGCGCCCAACCGCGCGGTATAAATCATGGTGAAAGGCCTGAAAGTCAGGATCGCCCGTCTGAGCATAGATACGCTGACGGGCGGCATCGGCGCCAACGCGGTCTTCCAAAAAGCCCAGCGGATAGCTATCCCAGCTGGCGATATCCAAATCATCCCCCACCGCGAAATGGTCAAAATCGGTGATCCGCCCCATATAATTATGGGTCAGCGGCCTATCCGTATGGGCGCGCAGGATATCAACCTGTAACCGGTTAAAGCTGACCACCGCATCGGATGTATAGCGGCGAAATGCCAAGCAATGGGCGGGGTTGGCCTCGGTAACCGTTAGATTTGGCAGATCGATCTGGGCAAAATCATCATATTCCATAGACCAAAACACATTGCCCCATGCGGTGTTCAGTGCTGCAATATCGCCCGAGAACCGGTCACGTAGCCAAACCTGAAATCCTATGCGCGCCGCGTCACTGTAGGAAAGGGCGGTGTCGTGGCACCCGTATTCATTGTCGGTCTGCCATGCCGCCACATGGGGGTTCTTGCCATAGCGTTCTGCCAGCTGCTCAACGATCAGGGCGCACTCGGCGCGATACCCCTCGTGACTAAAACAATAATGCCGCCGCGACCCAAATTTGCGCGCGCGTCCCTGTTCATCCAGCGCCAACATGTCTGGGTGGCGGTCTAGCATCCAGCGCGGTGGCGTGGCCGTAGGCGTGCCCAGCACCACGCGCAGGCCAGCGCCCCCCAGAACCGCAATCGCGCGGTCTAACCATGCAAAATCATACGCGCCGCGCACCGGCTCCAGCCGCGACCACGCAAATTCACCAATGCGCACCCATGTCAGGCCTGCCTCGACCATGCGGCGCGCATCTTCGCCCCATTGATCCTCGGGCCAATGTTCGGGGTAGTAGCAGGTTCCTAGAGTTCTTTTCATCTGACTTCACTTATAATATTACGGCGTGTTCACGTTGGCCTGTGATGGCGGTTTGGGTGCTGAACACTTGGCCCTGTTCGGGGGATGGATTAACCATACCCTCCGATGCAGAGGTCACAAATAGGGTTTTGTAATCCGCACCGCCAAAAGCAGGGCAAGTGGCCTGTGCGGCGGGAATTTCCACAGCCGAAACAAAGGCCCCATCGGGCGCATAGCGCGCTACGCGCCCCGCGCCCCACTGGGCGTTCCACAGATGGCCCGTGCTATCCACCACTGCCCCATCTGGATTATACCCCTGTTCAGATAGGTCGACAAACACCTCTGGCGCGCCCATGGGCCAACCATCGCTATCCAACGAGACGCGCATAATTTGGCGCCTCGGTGTATCGGCGAAATAGGCCGAAGATTTATCAGGTGAAAAACAGATCGCATTGGATATGGTGATATCCGAGTACAGCCGCGTCAGCACACCGCGGTGGTATCGATAAATCGCCCCCGCCTGCGCCTCGGCCTGCCGGCCCATGGTGCCAATCCAAAAGCCCCCCCATGGATCGGCGCGCCCATCATTGGAACGTGTGGCGGAATTATCGACCTCTAGCCCACAGAGGGTTCTTTGGGCTGTGGTTTCAACATTGAACACAAACAGATCGGTGGCGCTGGCAATCAATAACTCATCATGGCTGACCCAGCCCGCCGCAGAAACAGGGCGGTCAAATTGCCACTGCGCTGGTCCGTCTTGGGTGCGGCTTAGCAGGGTGTTGTTATTGATATCAAACCAGAACAGTTGTGCGCGTTCTGGATGCCACAGCGGCCCCTCGCCCAAAGAGGCGTTGCGCGGGTCATAGGGCGCGATCACAGATCATATGCCGCATCATAGGCGGTCACGATTTCTGCGGCGCGGGCGGCGATCTCTGCGCGGTTTATACCGGGCTTGTAAATGGCCGATCCAATGCCAAAACCATCTGCCCCTGCGGCCTGCCACTGGGCGAAATTGCTGGCATCTGCGCCGCCCACGGCCAAGGTTTCAGTACCCTTGGGCAGCACCGCGCGAATGGCCGCCAGACCCGCTGGCCCGATTAAAGAGCCTGGGAAAAACTTTAGCCCATCAGCCCCTGCGCGAAGGGCGGAAAAACAATCCGTAGGGGTCATAACCCCAGGATAAGAGAGCATGTTTGCGGCCTTAGTGGCCTTGATCACCTCGATGTTGGTGTCTGGGGATACCACCAACTTGGCGCCGATCTCTTTCAGGCGGGCCACATCGCTGATCGAGAGCACGGTGCCCGCCCCAATCAATGCACGCTCGCCGTAGGTTGTGACCAAGCGCGCGATGCTGTCAAACGGATCTGGCGAGTTCAGCGGCACCTCGATCTTGGTGATGCCTGCCTCGATTAAGGCCCCCGCCAGTTCAACCACCTCGTCTGGGCGCACGCCGCGCAAAATTGCGATAATGTTTCTATCCATAGTCTTGTCCAATTCTTCTAATGGGCGCGTGGCCCTTAACCAGTGGTCACCACGCCACCATCCACAACCATCGTCTGGCCGGTCATCATGCGGCTGGTGTTAGAGGCTAAAAACAATACCCCATCCACAATATCGCGCGGCGCTAGGTGTTCTTTCAGGCATTGGCGTTCCAGATGCGCCGCCAATGCGGAGGGTTCGGCCCATTGATCCAATTGCTTTTGTGTTAGAACCCAGCCCGGCGCCAATGCATTCACCCGAATATTATCTGGCCCAAATTCTCGCGCTAATGAACGCGACATACCATTAATCCCCGCATTTGCGGTGGTATAGGCGGGATAACCTGCATTGCCCATCATATAACTGATGGAGGAGAAATTCACGATGGCGCCGCCGCCCTTGGATTTCATGCCCTCGATCACCGCCTGACAGGCGAAGAAATATGCCTTTAGGTTAATCGCCTGTGACCAGTCCCAGAATTCCTCGTCAACCTCGGCGGTGCTGTGGCGCTGATCATTGGCGGCGTTGTTCACCAGAACCTGCACGGCCCCATGGGCCGCACTGGCGGTATCAATTGCACCGCGCAGGGCCGCGATATCGGTAATATCACAGGGTATAAACAGGGGGCGCACCCCGTGTTTGCTCTCCATTTCATTGCAAAACGCTGTGGAATCCGACCGTTGAACAAAGGCCACATTCGCCCCTTGTTCGATAAAGCCCTCGGTTAGGGATGCGCCAATGCCCGAGCCGCCCCCCGTGATAAATACGCTTTTGCCCTTTAGGTCGTGAAATGTTGCGGTCTGGCTCATCAGTGGCTCTCTCGTGTTACGGGGCGTGTGTCTTTGCCCACAAGGAAATCTAGATCGGCCCCTTGGTCGGCCTGCATCACATGATCGATATACATTTTGGCATACCCGCGGGTGTAATGGGGCGCATCAGGCGCCCAATTGGCGCGGCGCTGTTCCAATTCTGTATCAGAAATCAACACATCCAACACCCCGTCTTTGGCAGAAAAGCGAATGCGATCACCGGTCTGTACCAAGGCCAGATTACCCCCCGCATTGGCCTCGGGGGAAACATGCAAGATCACGGTGCCAAAGGCGGTACCAGACATGCGCGCATCAGAAATACGTACCATATCGCGCACACCCTCGCGCACCAATTTACGCGGGATCGGCATGTTGCCAACCTCGGCCATGCCCGGATATCCCTTGGGTCCACAGCCCTTTAGCACCAGAATGCTGTCTTTGGTTACCGGCAGATCAGGGTCATCAATGGTGGCCTTTAATTGTTCGATGTTTTCAAAAACATAGGCCTCGCCCTCGTGTTCCAGCAGGTGTTCGCTGGCGGCAGACGGTTTTACAATCGCGCCGCGCGGGGCCAAATTGCCGCGCAGAACCTTGATCCCTGCCGCCGGTTTCAGCGGGGTATCAAAGGCATGGATCACATCGCGGTTAAAACATTCCGCCCCCTCGGCATAGGCGGTAATATCCCCGCCCAAACAGGTGGTGGCACTGCGCAATCTCTCGCCCAGCTCTTTTAGAATAACAGGCATACCGCCAGCATAGCAGAAATCCTCCATCAGGTATTTTCCCGAGGGCATGCAATTCACCAGTAATGGAATATCAGAGCCAAGGTCGAAATCATCCAACGTTAGATCCACCCCAACGCGCCCCGCAAGGGCCAATAGGTGCACCACAGAATTGGTAGATCCCCCAACCGCACCATTTGCTAAAATAGCATTTTCAAAGGCGCTGCGCGTCAGAATTTTTGACAGCTTCAGATCCTCGTCCACCATTTCTACAATCCGCTTGCCGGTTACATGGGCCAGCGCCATGCGGCGGCTGTCTACCGCCGGCAGGGCGGCATTGGTGGGCAGGCATACCCCCATGGCCTCGCACAGGGATGCCATTGTTGATGCTGTGCCCATGGTCATACAGGTGCCCTTGGATCTGCTCATGCCGCTCTCGGCGGCCATGAAATCCTTTAGGGTCATATCTCCTGCGCGCACATCTTCGGAGAATTTCCATACATCTGTGCCTGATCCGATGTCCTTGCCCTGCCATTTACCATTGAGCATTGGCCCCGATGACACAACGATCGTTGGTAAATCAACACTGGCCGCCCCCATCAATTGCCCAGGCGTAGTCTTGTCACAGCCCCCCAGCAACACGACGCCATCTATGCCATAGGCGCGGATCGATTCCTCGACATCCATCGCCAACAGATTGCGAAATAGCATCGCCGTGGGCTTCATCTGGGTTTCACCCAAACTCATTACTGGAAACTCTACTGGGAACCCCCCGGCCTCCCAGACGCCACGTTTTACGCCCTCGGCCAGATCCCGCAGGCCTGAATTACACGGGGTTAATTCTGACCATGTGTTGCAAATCCCAATGATCGGGCGACCATCAAAGGCATGATCAGGGAAGCCCTGATTCTTCATCCAACTGCGGTGAATAAACCCATCTTTGTCGTGTTTCCCATACCACGCGCGGTTGCGCCGTTCTTTGCTCATAGCCGTTTTCCTTCGACAACCCATATTGTTGTAGGGAAAGTCCACGGCAGGGTCAGACCATGGTTCATTAAATATGCGCCACTTAGATCAAGTGGCTGTGTTTTGATGGCTTGCTCTGCGCGCGACAGGGTGGGGGGATCGGCGCGGTTGACCAGCTGGATGCGATAGATGGCATCCGGATCTAGGCGGGTAAGAGGCAAGGGGCGCGGCAGGATCTGCCTGCTGGTCGCAACCTTACCCGCAAAGACCACAAAGCGGCCGGCATCTGCGGACAATTGCTGCTCGGCCACAACGGCTGGATCAGCGGAATTCAGACGCAGAATATCCGCATCCCCCATCCAATGGCGATTGCTTTTCCACCATGTGGTGACTGTGCGCAATGTATCGGCCTCGTCATCCGTCAGTTCGCGGGGATCCATTTCAAACCCCATGTGGCGCTGGGCGGCAACCCATGCCCGCATGCCCATATCAATCACCCGACCAGAGGTATGACAATTGCGCGGGCCCACATGGCTGCCGGTGACAATGCTGGGCAAAAACAGGGCCGCATTGTGCTGAATTTGCAAACGCTCTAGCGCATCGTTGCTGTCAGATAACCAGACGCGGTGGGTGTGATGCAGGATGCCAAAGTCAATACGCCCCCCGCCCGATGCACAGCTTTCAAACTCTACCAAAGGAAAGGCAGTGTTCAGCCGCGCCAGCAGCACATATAGCGCCTCGGTCTGCGCCGCATCCGATACCGGCAATACGCGGTTATGATCCCACTTCACATACTCAACCGCATAGGCGGACAGAATGTTGGAAATTTTCTCAAACAAATAGTCCTGAACCGCGCCAATGCGCAGATCCAGTACCATCTGCTGGCGGCCCAATATTTGATCTGGCGCACCCAATATCCAATCGGGGTGGGCGCGGTATGTAGCGCTGTCTGGGTTGATCATTTCAGGCTCGAACCAAATTCCAAATCCCATTCCAAGGCCTGTGACATGATCCACTAGCGGGGCCAACCCATCGGGGTATTTGCGCGGATCAATGTCCCAATCCCCCAAAGAGCTGGTGTCGTCATCGCGCAGGCCAAACCAGCCGTCATCCAAAACAAACCGCTCTGCCCCCAGATCATGGGCGCGGGTTGCGATATCCTTTAGTTCGTCGATCTTATGATCGAAATAGACCGCCTCCCAGCAATTGTAATGCACAGGGCGCGGGGCGGCAGAATTGGGAAATTTTACAATCTGGTCGCGCAGGTGGCGCTGAAATCCGATGCTACAGCCATTTGTCCCATGCGGGGAATAAATGGCATACAGAGGTGCTGTTTCAAACTCTTGGCGTGCATCCCTGTGGGACCCCTTGGCATGGCCAAATTGCACCTGCCTACGGCCGTCTGGTAATTCCTCTGCCACCATGGCGTGCCCGCCTGACCAACCATAATGCAGCGCATATACCGAACCGGTTGTGTTCTGCGCCCCTGTGCAGGGCAGGTATAGGCCAGGAAAATGCTCGTGCCCAGTGCGCCCAGTGCGGTTCTCGCGATATCGCATGCCCGACGACCAAGGGATGGTATTGGTCTGGAATTCACCACACCAGCGCCCCGCGAAATCAACCATCTCGATGCTGTTTTGGGGGGCGGGCAATACGGGGGCCGCCAGCCAATTCAGGCGCATCGGGGATTGGCAGTGCAGGCGAGCCTTGGTGGTGATGATTCCCGTGGTGGCATCGATGCAGAAGTGTGCGCTATAGCGGATGCCCGCATTCGTGTCGGCACAGTGGAACACCAGCTGATCGGCGGATACATCCACCTCTTGCAGGCGCAGGCGCGGGGTAACGGGTGCACCGTCGGCACCAAAAATCTCCATACCTAAATGACCGGGAAAATTCTGATCCTGCGCTGGGCACAGCGAAATATCCGGATTGGCATCCAGCATTCCGCCGGTTACATCCATTTCGCCGCTGATTACAAGGGCCACAAGATCCTCGGTCAGGGGTAGTGATTTCCCCCAATAGAGAACACGCGGTAGGCATTGATCTTGGGTCGCAAATACCAATGTCTGGTCAGGCGAATCCAAGCGCCATGTTTGGATCATTTTACGGCACCCAATGTCAGGCCCGCGATGAAGTGCTTCTGCATTAGAAAAAACATAGCAACAGGGGGTAGGGCCGCAATAATGGAACCAGCCGACATCAAATGATACATGGCGCGAAATTGGGCGTTAAAGCTGGTGATCCCTGCGGTCACAGGTTGGGCCGCCTCACCTTGGGTTAAGACCACCGCCCAGAAATAATCGTTCCAGATAAAGGTGAAAATCAGTACCGCCAGCGCCGCTAGCGCGGGCTTCATCAGGGGTAGAACCACAAACCAGAATATCCGCCATTCTGCAATGCCCTCTACGCGCGCCGCCTCGATCAGATCAAAGGGCAGGGCGCGGATGAAATTGCGCATAAACAGCGTGCAGAACCCCGTTTGGAAGGCCACGTGAAACAGAACCAGCCCTGTTTTGGTATTGTATAGCCCCATATCCAAGGTCAGATCGCGCACTGGGATCATCAAGATCTGAAAAGGCACAAAATTACCGGCAATAAACAGGAAGAACAAAATCAAATTTCCGCGAAAGCGGTAAACCCCCAAGGCAAACCCCGCCATCGCACTAAGCGCAACGGCGCCGATTACCGTGGGTATGGTAATCATAAAAGAATTCAGGATATAGCGCGGCATAGACGAGGTGAACACCTGCCCATAGTTGGCAATGAATTCCCAAGATGACGGCAGCCCCCAATAGTTGCCGGCGGTGAAATCCGCCGCAGGGCGTACTGAAAACAGCGCCACTGCGATCAGGGGGGCCAACCATAAAACCAAGACAAACGGCAACATGGTTTGATAGGTAATGCGCGCGCCGCGCGATGCTTTTTCAATAGGTGCAGGAAACATATCAGTGACCTCCTTTTTCGTCTTGGTACATCCGCCATAGGAAATAGCCGATAAAGATCAGCATCAACAGGAACAGCACCACCGCAATGGCCGCGCCATATCCCATTTTGAACCCATATTCAGACAAGGATTTTTCGAACATATAAAAGCTGAGCACCCGCGTGGATCCAAATGGCCCGCCATTGGTCATGATCGAAATCAAATCAAACGAGCGCAGGGCACCGATAATCGTCACCACAAAGGCAATGAATGTAGCAGGGCGTAACTGGGGTAGGATCACATGCCACAGCATTCGCATCCCCTTAGCCCCATCAAGGCGCGCGGCTTCGATTTGTTCGGGGTCTACCGCATTCAGTCCCGTTAGATACAGGATCATGCAGTAGGCGGTTTGCGGCCACAGGCCTGCGGCAATAATACCATATGTCGCCAGCTGAGGATCACCCAAAACATTCACAGGGCCCAATCCCACCACGCCAATTATAGCATTGAACAGGCCGAATGTCGGGTCATAAAACCACGTGAACACCAGCCCCACAACGATTTGCGAAATCACAAAGGGAAAGAAGAACAGCGATTTATACAGGCGAATGCCCCGCACCGTTTGATTAAGGAACAGCGCAATAAACAGCCCACCAGGGATCGCCAGCAAATAAAACGCCAGCCATTTGGCATTGTTCCACATGGAAATTTCAAAGGCGCGGTCACGCAGCAGCAATTTTTCGTAGTTGGCCAGCCCTACATATTCGGCATCTCCAAGCCCATCCCATTTGTAGAGAGATAGATTAAAGCTCTGCAAAATCGGATAGATCACATACATCGCAAACATGATCAATGCAGGGATCAAAAACAGCCACGGTGTGGCGGCGATTTGGTTTCTTTTATACCAGCTGTACATTAGGGGCCTCGCTTTCGTGGCAATTGATGCCAGTCGTCAGGGAAAAGCACCCCATGGGCGCTTGTCATTGGCGACAGATCGTCGCGTGACGCGCAGGCGGGCTGCGCGTCACAGATTATGGATTACTTGCTATCTTGGCGCACGGCTTCCAGACGCTCTAGGATATCATCCAAGTTGTCTGGGAAAACCATGAACTCTTGCATGCCTTCCATGGCCGCCTTGGCCATTTCTGCCGGGTAATCACGGTCAAAGAACTGTGCTACACCACCGGGGCTATTGGTAGACAGCATCTCGAAACCTTTTTGCAGGAACTTGTCGTCGTCAACGCTTGATTTTGCGTTCACAGGCAACTGCCCTAGGTTCTTGCCGTTGTTGATCTCGGTTTGCTCTTCCGCAGATACCACAAAGCGCAGGAACGCACGGGCGTTGTCTTTGTTTTGTGCATTCGTTGGGATGTGGAACGTGTCTGTTGGCGCATCTTCTGCCAATTCAATGCCCGGTGTGATGGCTGGGAACTGGTGAAAGTCCAGCTGATCATCGGTAAGACCTGCTTCGCGCAAGGGGGCCACGGCAAAGTTGCCCTTTAGGATCGCCGCCGCATCACCGGATACCAAGAACGGTAGAGATTGCTGCCAGTCTTTGTTCTGGTGGTCATCAACAAAGGCGCCTAAATCAACCAAACGCTGCCAGTTGGCAAATGTTTCGCGCACACGGTCATCTGTCCACGCAATCTCGCCACGCGCCAATTGCATATGGAAATCAAACCCATGCGTGCGCATGTTCAAATAATCAAACCAGCCAGATGCCGTCCACAACCACTTGGTACCAATTGTGTAACATTTACGACCAGAGGCGATAACAGCCTCACAGTTGGAAACCATCTCATCAAAATTCGCAGGCTCACTTAGGCCCAGCTCCTTGTAGATATCGGCGCGGTAGTAAACGCCCCATTGATAGTAGGTGTATGGCACACCCCACTGCTTGCCATCGATGGTCATGGCACCCTTGGTTGATGCAAGGTTTTCTGCTATCTCTGGCTCTGCCCATAGATCAGATACATCCTCGAACAGGCCCGCATTCACATAAGGTGTCATGCGGTTGGCCGCATACCATGTGGCAACATCCGGTGCATTGGCCGTCAGAAAGTTGCGGATCTGGGTTTTATAAGCTTCGCGATCAATCACCGTTGTTTCGATGTTCATCTCGGGGTTCTTGGCCTGGAAGCGCGCGATCATGGCTTCCATTGTGGCGCGGGGTGCTGGGTTGGACGTATCCAAGAAGATCTTTAGATCACCCGTCAAGTTGTCGGCACTGGCATTGCCCGCCAAGGTTGTGGCTGCGGCCAGCGCGGCCAGCAGAGTTTTTGAGTATTGGAACATAGTTTCCTCCCTAGGGTCCCTGTTGACTATTGGTTTCATATATTGAAACTTAGTATCAAGTATTGAAAACTCTGACGTGACTCGCTACAAATGTCAACGGGGTTGTTGGGATTCTGACCCGAATCCCCAGGGAGGAACACATGGATAAACCTGTCAAAGCTGACGGAACGGTGGGCAAAGCACTGGAGGTGCTTGACCAAGTTGCTGCCTATGGGCGACCGGTAAAGTTCTCTGAATTGCTCCAAGACAGCCCATACCCAAAGGCGACCTTGTTCAGATTCCTTCAAACCCTGACCAATCAACAAATGCTTAGCCTAGATACGGATACCGGCGCCTATTCTCTGGGCATTCGCCTAATGCGGCTGGCCCATGCCGCATGGAAAAACGCATCCCTTGCCCCCATCGCGCGCCCCTTCCTAGAACAGCTGGCCACAGAAGTGGGCGAGGCTGTGCACCTTGCACAGCTTGATAATGGGCAGGTTCTGTTCGTAGACAAGCTGCGCGCCACTGACCGATTCGAAACTTTGGCACAGGTGGGGCATGTGGCACCGGCCTATTGCACAGGTGTTGGCAAGGCTATGCTGGCCTTCCTGGCACCCAAGCGCCTTCAGATCGTCCTGCAGCAGCAATCCTTCTACAAATTCACAACCACAACCAAGGGTAGTGCTGATGACCTGTCAGAAGAGCTGGCCAAAATTCGGAAATCAGGCATCGCCTTTGATCACGAAGAACACGAACAGGGCATCAATTCAATTGCGGCCCCCATCCTGTCGACCAATGGGCGTATCGTGGGCGCGATATCAATCGCCAGCGCCACAACACGTTTCGATACCGAAGCCTTGAAACAGTTTCGCCAGCCCTTGCTGAAAACCGCAAAATTAATCGGAGACGAGGCCACATCATGGCAGTTTCCATCATGAACACCGCGCATCACAAGGCGCAATTGGGAAAGGACCAATAATGTCAGGAGTAACACTCAAAGGGGCGATCAAACGCTACGGCAAAACCCAGGTCATCCATGGCGTTGACCTACAAATCGAAGACGGGGAATTTTGCGTCTTTGTTGGCCCATCGGGCTGTGGTAAATCAACACTGCTGCGTATGATCGCAGGCCTAGAGGATACGAGCGATGGCCAGATCCACATCGGCGCGCGCGATGTTACCAACGCCGACCCCGCAGAGCGCGGCGTGGCGATGGTGTTCCAAACCTATGCGCTTTACCCGCATATGACGGTGGAACAAAACGTCGGGTTCGGCCTGAAAATGAATGGTGTTCCCAAGGCAGAAATCGACGAAAAAGTGGCCAAAGCCAGCGAAATACTGCAGCTCGGCCCCTACCTAGATCGTAAACCCAAGGCCCTGTCTGGTGGCCAACGCCAACGTGTGGCAATCGGGCGCGCCATTGTGCGCGGCCCCGATGTATTCTTGTTCGATGAACCACTGTCTAATCTTGATGCGGAATTGCGCGTAGATATGCGTGTGGAAATCGCCCGCCTGCACAAAGAACTGGGCACCACCATGATCTATGTGACCCATGATCAGGTCGAGGCCATGACCCTAGCGGACAAAATCGTGGTTCTGCGTGCTGGGAATATCGAACAGGTCGGTAGCCCAATGGAGCTCTACCAAAACCCGGACAATAAATTTGTGGCTGGCTTTATCGGTTCGCCTTCCATGAACTTCTTAAATGGTGTGGTGGATCAGGGCGGCGTGCGTGTGCCCGCGCTAAACGATACGCTGATCAAAACTGATGTGTCCCTACCGGCGAATGGCGCTGCCATTACCGTGGGTCTGCGCCCACAACATCTGGCGGTCACCGAGGCAAAATCTGGCATCGTGGTGAACCTGCGCGAACGGTTGGGCGGGGTCGCCTATGATTACCTAACCACCCCAACGGGCGAGCGCATCACCGTAGAGACCAAGGGGGATGATCCCATTGCCCCCAACACCACCGTGGATGTGGTCTTTGAGGCTGAACATGCTATGTTCTTTGATGCAGAATCCGAGGCACGACTGCGTTGATCATCTCCCCTCCGCCCATGGCGGGGGGCTTTGCGGCGCACTCACCGCGTGACAATCCCGCGCCGCCACAGTAAACACCGCTCATGACCAAACATGCATGCGATAAAATCAACCGACGCCTTTCCGTCGCCCCGATGATGGATTGGACGGATACTCATTGCCGTGCTCTGCACCGTGTGATCTCGCGCAATACTCTTTTGTATACGGAAATGGTCACAGCCCCGGCCTTGGTGCATGGGGATGGTGCGCGCCTGCTGGCTTTTAATACCGGCGAACATCCCGTAGCGCTGCAAATCGGTGGTTCCAACCCTGCCGAGTTGGCCGAGGCCACACGCATGGGGGTTGATGCGGGCTATGACGAGGTTAACCTGAATGTGGGCTGCCCATCGGATCGGGTGCAATCGGGGCGCTTTGGCGCCGTGCTGATGCAAGAACCAGAACTGGTGGCAGAATGCGTATCGGCGATGATCTCGGCGGCTGGGGATATCGAAGTTACGGTCAAGTGCCGCATTGGTGTTGATGATCAAAACCCCGATGATGTCTTGCCTGATTTTCTGAAGATCGTTTCTGGAGCAGGGGTGAAATCCTTTGCAATCCACGCGCGCAAGGCTTGGCTACAGGGCCTAAGCCCCAAACAAAACCGCGATGTGCCGCCGCTGGATTATCCGTTGGTGCACCGGATGAAAACCGAGTTTCCCGATCTGGAAATCGCAATCAATGGCGGTATAGAAACGCTGGCAGATGCGCAAGCGCACCTTGATCAGGGCCTAGATGGCGTGATGATCGGGCGCGCGGCATATCACCGCCCGATGCAGGTCTTGGCACAGGCCGATGCGCTGTTTGGGGATGCACAACCGCCCAAATCAGCAGGCCAAGTGATCGAGGAATTCCTGCCTTATATCGAAGCCCATCTCGGGGCTGGTGGCCGTCTGAATCAAATTACGCGACATATGCTGGGGTTGTTCGCCGGTGAAACCGGTGCGCGGCACTGGAAACGATACCTGTCTGATCACGCGCATTTAGAGGGCGCAGGGGTCGATACGCTGCGCGCCGCATATGAACAGGTGCAAATCGCCCAAGAGCGACAACGCAAGATCGCCTAGATCCCGCGCCTAGGGTCTGGGGCCGCGTTTGCGTCTCTGGCCCTTTACCAGATGCGCGCGGCCGGGCAATTCTGCCATAATCGCTTTACGCTCTTCGCTGCTCATACTGCCCCATAATGCCAATTCCTGACGGTTGCGATAACAGCCCATGCATAGATCGCTCTCGCGGTGCATAACGCATACTTTCACACAGGGGCTTTCAATTTCTGCGCGTGCCCAAATATCATCGCTCATGACGCCAGATGCCCTAATCGATCCAAGGCTCCCTGCAAAATATACCCTGCCGCCACATGATCAATGGTCTCGGCGCGTTTGGCGCGGCTCATATCCGCCTCGATCAGGGCACGCTCGGCGGCCACGGTCGATAGGCGTTCGTCCCAATATCCGATGGGCAAGTCAATGCGCGCGGCTAAATTGCGCGCAAAGGCGCGGGTAGATTGGCACCGGGCACCCTCGGTGCCATCCATATTCATCGGTAGGCCCAACAGAATGCCACCCGCATCAGCCTGCGCAAGGATCACCTCTAGCGCGGTTGCATCAAGGCCGAATTTTTTACGCTTGATGGTTTCACGGGGCGTCGCAATAGACCACAACCGATCCGATACCGCCACGCCAATGGTCTTGGTGCCCAGATCTAACCCAACCAGTGATTTCCCACGCGGTAATGCGCTGGCGAATTCTGCGATATCTTCATAAATGCTCATCGTGCCACCTCTGCGGATTGTGCTGCGGCCAGTAGTTTTGCCAAGGCTTGGGTATCCTCGGCAAAAACATCTTGCGCCTCTTGCCAAATTTCATTGGCGCGGGTGGTTTCGCCCAATACGCCCAAGGCGCGGATCAGGCGGGCCCATTCATCAACACTGCCCCCCTGTGATGCAAGACGCGCGGCCAATCCACCCACCATACCACGCACCATCTCTTGGCGATCCTCAGCACTCATTTGACCCGCGGCCTCAATATCCGCAGCACTTGGCCCGGGCATTTCGGCGGTGGGCGGGGCAACACCCGCCGCACGTGCCATATCGGCAATGCGCGCCTGAATGGGCGCAATCCAAGGCGCATCCGCAGGGCCTTCGTTTAACAACCCCAACCACAACCGATACCCGACATCGGGGCGCCCGTTTTGCGCCATGGCCAACCCAGAGTAATAGCGCGCACGCCCATCAACGCTGTCTAACCGCAGAACCTGCCCCAGCATTTCTTCGGCCTGAGGTGATACATAACCATTGGTTGCCATGATCATATACTCTGCGGCATCAGAATAATCCTGCGCAGTTGCTCCAGACCCAAGCAAGGCCAGTACCTGCTGTTGAGCCACGCGCGCAGCACTATAATTGCCCAGCCGTGCCTCGTGCAATGCCAACAGCCGCTGCCCCTGTAAATCTTCGGGGCGCTCAGTCGCGGCACCGCGCAATTTCTCAACCAAAGCTAAATAATCAGGATCGGCATCAATTTGGGATTTCACAACTTGAGCCTCAATCACCTCTTGGCTAGGGCGCTGGGCACGTAGGGCCTGTGCTTCTGATAGTCGTAGGGCCAAGGGGCGGTCTGGCAAATCCGCGCGCCCCAGTTGCGCGTAAATCCCCAAAACCCCAACCAGACATATTACAAATATAAAACCCGCTGTTAGTCCATGGGCGTGTACAGACGGATCTCTGCGTTGAGCGCCCGCACGCTTGTCAGCGGCCAAAATGCGGCGCGCAATTTCTAAGCGGGTGGTCTCGGCATCGTCTTGGTTGATAATCCCGCGCGCAAGATCACTGTCCAGCTCGCGCATTTGCGCCTTGTAAACCTGTAGATCAGGATCGTCGGCCCCCGTACCCTGATCCGCTGCAGCGCCTAACAACGGGCGCGCAATAATCCATGCTGCGGCCAATGTTGCCGCTATACCAATAAACCAAATCATCGCCGATCCTTTACTCCAATCGTTCCTAGCGAGTTTGTAACGCATTGGGTAGGATAAAACGAAAAACACCCTGTCACACTTAGGTGTAACAAGGCGCTTCCAAATCTACGGCCATCGGCGTCCCCGCCTGTACCGCTTGACCAAAATGAACGATTAATCTTTCCAAATCTTTAAAATATCCAATTTCCGACCCGGCCTCACTCACCGAATTTGGATATTTGTAAGATTTGGAAGGCGGGATGTCGCGAACGCCTCGGCATTTGTCGTTGGCTGTGCAGGCAGAATCGCCTAGCTTTGAAACACTGAGATAGGTTTTGGCTAAAGGGCACATCTATGAAACGTTACTCAGCTTTTGCGATCGCCAAAAACGCTGTCAACTATCACCGCGGTTGGGAACGTGCCTGGGCTAAGCCAGAGCCCAAGCCCGAATATGACGCCATTATAATAGGCGCAGGTGGTCATGGGTTGGCCACGGCTTACTATTTGGGCAAAAACTATGGCATCACTAATGTCGCGATTGTGGAAAAAGGTTGGCTGGGCGGGGGCAATACAGGCCGCAACACCACTATTATCCGCTCAAATTACCTACAGGATCCATCGGCGGCGATTTATGAAAAGGCCCGTAGCCTCTATGAGACGATGTCCCAAGATCTGAATTATAACGTCATGTTTAGCCCCCGCGGCGTGATGATGTTGGCCCAAACAGAACACGAGGTGCGCGGCTATCAGCGTACGGCCCATGCCAATGCTCTACAAGGTGTGGAAACGAAATTCATTTCCCCCCAGCGTGTTAAGCAGCTCTGCCCTATTATCGAGCTATCAGGCCCACGCTTTCCCGTGTTGGGCGCGCTGTGGCAACCGCGCGGGGGCACCGCACGCCATGATGCGGTGGCTTGGGGTTATGCGCGTGCTTGTTCGGATATGGGCATGGATGTGATCCAGCAATGCGAGGTCACGGGAATTACGCAATCCGGCGGACAGGTCACCGGCATCGAGACCACCAAGGGCGTTATGAAAACCAAAAAGCTGGGCATTGTGGTCGCTGGCAATTCTGGGCATCTGGCCGATATGGGTGGCTTTCGCCTGCCGTTGGAATCGGTATCCCTACAGGCGTTGGTCTCAGAGCCTGTGAAGCCTTGCATGGATGTTGTGGTTATGGCCAATACGGTGCACGGTTATATGAGCCAGTCTGACAAAGGCGAGATGGTGATTGGCGGCGGCACCGATGGGTTCAACAGCTATACGCAGCGCGGCTCTTTCCATCACCTAGAGGAAACCGTGCGCGCGCTGATCGAGACCTTCCCGATGGTGTCGCGCCTGAAAATGCTGCGCCACTGGGGCGGCATTGTCGATGTCACCGGGGATCGCTCGCCGATCATTTCGAAAACCCCGCTGGGGGGCTGTTTCATCAACTGTGGCTGGGGCACGGGTGGTTTCAAGGCCATCCCTGGCTCTGGCTGGGCCATGGCCGAATTAATGAGCACAGGCGAAACCCAAGGGCTGGCCGCAGAATTCGGCCTGAACCGCTTTCAAGAGGGGCGTTTTATCGATGAAAGCGTCGCCGCGGGGGTTGCGCATTGACCGATAGACCCACTTGCACCAATTCCAAAATTCTTGGGGGCTTCTTATGCTACATCTAACATGCCCAAATTGCGGCCAAATGGTCGATGAAACAGACCTGCATGCAGGCGGTCAGGCCCATATCACCCGCCACGGTGCTGGTGCCTCGGACGCTGATTTCGAGGATTACCTGTTCATGCGCAAAAATCCCAAAGGGGTGCATTTCGAGCGCTGGCGTCATGTCTATGGTTGCGGCAAGTGGTTTCATGCGGCGCGTTGCACAACCACGCTACAGGTGTTTGGCACCTATTCCGCACAGACATTAACCCCGCCCAAACCGTTGATCACTAAAATTAAAAAACTGCGCCCCGAGTGGGAGGGATTTGAGAAATGAGCACCCGTTTGCCACAGGGCGGTCGCCTGATAGATCGCAAATCCGCGCTTGAATTCAATTGGAACGGCACACGTCTGATGGGCTATGCGGGCGATACGCTGGCATCGGCGCTGTTGGCCAACAATCAGACTCTGATTGGGCGCAGTTTTAAATACCATCGCCCGCGCGGCATATTGGCCAGCGGCCCAGAGGAACCAAATGCGTTGGTTGGGCTAGGGCAGGGCGCTAGTTTCGAACCAAACCAGCGTACCACGACCACAGAGCTGTTCACGGATCTGAGCGCTACATCGCAGAACGCTTGGCCGAGTGTACACTTTGACATCATGGGCTTTAACCGCATCCTCTCGCGGGTCTTCCCTGCAGGGTTCTACTATAAAACATTCCTGTTCCCGCGTTTTGCGTGGAAGCATCTGTTCGAGCCTGTGATCCGGCGTGCGGCGGGCCTAGGAGCGGCGCCCAAAACCCCAGATGCGGATCGCTATGAATATTTCTATGCCACTGTCGATATGTTGATTATCGGTGGCGGCATCGCGGGATTGGCCGCCGCTCTGCGGGCGGGGCGCGCGGGTGCGCGGGTGCTGTTGCTGGAACAAACTGCTCATTGGGGCGGGCGGGCGCCTGTGGATGGTGCCGAGATTAATGGCGCAGCCGCGCAGGATTGGATCAATACCACACTGGCCGAATTGGACGGTATGCCCAATGTTACGTTGAAAAACCGCACCATGGGCGCAGGTGTCTATGATCACGGTTGGGCCACGGGTTATGAGCGCCTAACGGATCACGCCCCTAAAGCCGCTGGCCCCCGCCACCGTTTGTGGCGCATTCGAGCCAAGCGGATTATCAGCGCAACAGGTGCGGTTGAACGCCCGCTGTCTTTTGCGGGCAATGATATACCGGGTGTTATGCTGGCCAGTGCGGTGCGGGATTATCTGATTAACTATGCGACGTCCTGCGGGGATCGTTTGGTTCTGGCTACCAACAACGATGATGGTTATCGCACAGCGCTTGCCCAGCACGCGGCGGGCCTTACGGTGGCGGCGGTGATCGATGCCCGTGCATCCGCCGCGGGCGATTTGCCCCAGCAGGTGCGCGCGCTGGGCATTCCGGTGCACACAGGGCGTGCCATTGCGGCGGCCAAGGGTAATAAATATCTGAAAGCTGTCACGATCTGTGCGCAGGCTGGCGAGGGCGCAGTGCTGGAAACAATTCCCTGCGATGTGCTGGCTATGTCGGGGGGGTGGTCACCAATTGTGCATCTGTGGTCGCATTGCGGCGGCAAATTGCATTGGGATGCCACACAGGCGATGTTCCGCCCCGATCCTATGCGCCCACCATTGGGGGCGGATGGCACAGGGTTTGTGCATGTAGCGGGCAGTGCCAATGGCCACCTAGATGCGGCCTCGGTGCTGAAAGATGGTTTTGACATAGGCACTCTTGCGACCAAAGAGGCGGGCTTTAAAGCAGGCCCAGCCCTCAAGGATATGGCGACAAGCACACCAGAACATCCGATCGAGCCGATCTGGCAAATGCCCCAAGGCATGGGCCCGAAGAAACAGATGAAAACCTTCCTTGATTATCAAAATGATGTAAAGGTTTCGGATGTCCGCCTTGCTGCGCGCGAAGGATACGAAAGTGTTGAGCACACCAAACGCTATACCACACTTGGCATGGCCACAGACCAAGGCAAGCTGTCCAACATCAACGGGCTGGCGATCCTTGCCGATAGCCTAAATGCCGAAATCCCGGATGTGGGCACCACAACATTTCGCCCGCCCTATCACCCGATCTCGATGGGCTCGATTGCTGGCGATGCACGCGGCGAGTTGTTTAAACCGGTGCGCCAAAGCCCGATACATAACTGGATCGCAGACAATGGCGGATTTTTCGAGCCCGTTGCCGATTGGCGCCGCCCCTACTGCTATCAACGCACAGATGAAAGCGTCAGCGAGGCCGTAACCCGCGAAATCTTGAACACCCGCAAGAACATTGGCCTGCTGGATGCATCGACACTGGGGAAAATCATCGTCAAAGGCCCCGATGCTGGGCGCTTTATGGATATGATGTACACCAACATGATGTCGACGCTCAAGGTCGGCAAATGCCGCTATGGGTTGATGTGCACCGAGAACGGATTTCTGTCTGACGACGGGGTAGTTGCGCGCCTCGATTCTGATACCTTCCTATGCCACACCACATCCGGCGGCTCTGATCGCATTCATGCATGGATGGAGGAATGGCTGCAAACCGAATGGTGGGATTGGCAGGTCTATACCGCCAATGTCACCGAGCAATACGCCCAGATCGCCGTGGTCGGCCCCAAAGCCCGCCACCTGTTGGAAAAACTGGGCGGTATGGATGTATCAGGTGAAAACCTGCCCTTTATGGGTTTCCTTGATGGGGAAATTGGCGGCATCAAGGCGCGCGCCTTTAGGATATCTTTCTCGGGCGAGCTGTCCTATGAAATCGCCGTGCCGGCCAGCGATGGTCAGGCCTTTTGGGATATGTGCATCGAGGCGGGCGCTGAATTCGGCCTGCAACCCTACGGCACTGAATGCCTGCATGTGATGCGCGCCGAAAAGGGCTTTATTATGATTGGCGATGAAACCGATGGCACGGTTATTCCGCAGGATCTGGGCCTGTCATGGGCGATATCGAAAAAGAAAGAAGATTTCTTGGGCAAGCGGGCGCAACTGCGGCCCCATATGCAGGATCCTGATCGCTGGCGTCTGGTGGGCCTGCGCCCGGTAAATGATGGCGAAATCATCCCCGATGGCGCCTATGCTGTGGATGGCACCATTCGCGAAAACGGTGTGAAAAACATGATCGGGCGGGTTACCTCGACCTATTATTCCCCCACATTGGGGCATGGTATCGCCATGGGGTTGGTGCAAAATGGCCCAGAACGCATGGGCGAGCAGATCGATTTCCCCACGTTGGATGGCAAGATGATCCGCGCCACCATCTGTGACCCTGTGTTTTATGATCCAGAAGGAGCTTTGCAAAATGTCTAGTGTAACGGTGCTACAGGGCGCGGGCTTTGATGGGGCGATTGAGATCCGCGATGCAGGCCTGTTGGGTATGATCACCCTGCGTGGTGATCTTGCCAGCCCAACCCTTAATGCTGCGGTAAAAACGGCCACAGGAACAGCGCCCCCAGAAATGGGGCAGATCGTGCACGCGGATGCCCAGAGCTGTGCGTGGATGTCCCCAGACGAGCTGATGATATTTGCACCCTACGCGCAGGCCGATGAAATCACGGCCCAGATCACAGGTGATCTGGCCGATCACCATGCACTGGCGGTAAATGTATCAGATGCGCGCGCGGTGTTTGACCTGTCTGGGAACGCGATCCGCGATGTTTTGTCCAAGGGTACCCCTGTGGATTTATCACCCGATGCGCTGGGCCTAAATGTAGTGCGCCGCACGCGGCTGGGGCAGGTGGCAGTGGCCTTTTGGTTTACCTCTGAAACCACCGCGCGGTTGGTGTGCTTTCGCTCGGTGGGGGCGTATATGCTGACATGGTTGTCCACCGCCGCTGATCCCGCAGCACAGGTAGATTATCACTAAGTTGTGAAATTTTTGCATAGGTTTTGTAACAAGCTATGCGTTTAACGCCGTAGCGCCAAGGCGGGATTATCGGATGTAAATGTTGGTCTTCAACTCTATGTTGAGTATACGAAATATAGGAGACTAACATGGCACATACACCCGAATTTGATCTGGATAACCCAATCGACATGGTGGAAATCCAACGCGAAGCAGCCGCTCTGCGCGCCGCAGAAATCCGTCGCCTAACAACAGTATTCAAAGAGTTTGTGAAATCAACATTGTCGTTGAAGCCACTAAAGACAGCCTAAGAAACAATTCCTCCCGTTGTTCACAGGTTTAAGCGCCCAAGCATCCTCCCGCTTGGGCGCTTTTCTTTTGCCTAAATGCAGGATAAGCGGGGGCAACTGAAAGGTACCCCCATGCGCGTTTTACTTGATACTTGTGTTCTATACCCCTCTGTCCTGCGCTCTATTCTGTTGGATGTGGCGTCACAGGGGCTGTTTATGCCGCTGTGGTCTGAACGGATCCTTGATGAATGGCGCCACACATCTGTACGCAATCACGTCGAGGCCGAGGCCACAATCGAAATTGCGTTGCTTAGCTCGAAATGGCGCGAGTCATTGGTACAGGTCGATAAGATCGACCCAAACCTGCATTTGCCTGATGATAATGATATCCACGTTCTACAGGCCGCGATCACGGGCAAGGCCGATGAACTGCTAACCGCAAACCTAAAAGATTTCCCAACAGATATCCTAAGCAAACAGGGGCTGATCCGCCGCGCACCCGATGATTTTCTGCTAGAATTGGCCCATGCCAACCGCGAGGCGGTGCTATCGGCGGTAGAAAAAACCCGTAAAGAGGCGATCCGCCGCTCTGGTCAGTCGATTAACAATCGCAAGATGCTGAAAAACGCCCGCCTGCCACGGCTGGCCAAATTTATTGCGGGCTAGGGGCGTGCCACTTGTCCTCTAGGGCCTCAATTGCGGCAATGCGATCTGCCATCTTCGGGTGACTCATCAGCCATGCAAAGGTGGGCTGACTGCCACCGCTTTGGGCCTCAAATTTGCGAAACAGCGAAATTTGCCCGGCCGTGCCAATGCCCGCGCGCGTTAGCAGGGCGGCGGCATATTCATCGGCCTCAAACTCGTCCCCCCGCGATACCCGCGCGGCGATTCCCGAGGCCACCCAATTGGCGATCATCACCCCAAAACCACCCAAGAACCGCGAGAGCACCATAGAAAGTGTTACGCGAATGGCATTCTGCCCCGAAAAATCCAACCAGCGCCGCCGTGTATGCCCCAGCGCCACATGCCCCAGCTCATGCGCAATCACGCTGGCCAATTCGGGCGCGCTGATCTCGCCCATCTTGTACTTGTTGATAAATCCGCGGGTTAGAAAAATCCGCCCATCTGGTGCGGCCAGCCCGTTTACCGGATCAATCTCGTAAATATTGACGGCGATTTGATCCAGATCCAACGCACGCGCCATCTTGCGCGACAGCGCCTCTAACTCTGTATCATCTAGAGGGGATGATTTCTGATCCAATTCGCGGTGTAAACGCCCCGCAGACATGATGTAGACCACCACCCCGTAAATCAACGCCAGCAGAATCGGTGAAAATTTCAACATAACCTATATATGGAAGTGGTGAATGGGTTTCTCAACCCCCAAGATCACCCCTTGGGCGGGGCGAGAGAGTTAATGCGATCAAATATCTGTGCGACCAAGGGCCGCGTACCCAGCGCATAATAGGCCCATGAATGCGCCTCGCGGTACAGCTGGTTGGCCACAATGGTTTCGTTCTGGTGTTTCTTAATCGCGGCCTTTAGCGCCAGTAGCCGGAACAGCAATGTGGCATCTTGGGCGCGGCGCGCTGCCAAAATGCTGGGCTCTATCAACGCCAAGGCCCCCGTAACATCCCCGCCTGTAAAGGTATAAGAGGCCAGCTGAACCGCCGCCTGCGCGGCTTGGATGCTCTCGCTGCCGTAGGCGCGCGAATAGATGCCATAGGCGCGTGTGAAATCCGCCACCGCGGCCTCTGGGTTGGACTTCGCCTGCAAATGCCCGCGCGAGAAATAGGAAAATGCCAGCAAATTATCTCGATAGCCTTGGTTCTGGGCAATGCTAACTGCGCGGTTAATGTGGCGCATACGTGCGCTGGCGTTGCCGCTCTTGCCAAGAGCCGAGAATATGGCCTTCTTCCATGCATCATTGGCCTTGGGGACGGGGCGGGTGCCATATCCCTCGCCGGTGGGGTTTAGGCGGCGTAGCATCTCTGGCAAGCGTGCAGCCACATCCCCGCGCGACATGCCATTGCGCAACTGGCTATCATAGGTCAGGCGTAACAACAGCATATCGTAATTGGTCAAAACCACATGCATGTTGTCATCGTTAAAAATGGTATCCGCCACGCGAAACAGGTCATTCACTGGCCCTAGAACCTGCGCCAATTCCTCATGCAGACAATCACGCCCTTCTTGGGGGGAATGATTGTTGGGCAGGAAAATACTGGCCACACTGCGCCCATCCAATTGCGTCCAATCGGTGGCAGCAGTTTTGCGCCCTGTGCGCAATTCTTGCAGGTTGCGCACATTTGGCACAACAAAACATGCGGCACCAGGAAGGGCAGAGCTTAGCTGTCTGGGGGTGATGCGGTTGATGTATATATTGGCCGGCCCGCCCGTGGCCCCCACCACAATATTCAATCCAGCCTCATTTTGTAGGCGCTTTACCAATTTGTTCAAATCGCGCTGTAAATCCAAGGGCGCAGATTGTGTAAAGGCGACAACAATACGCCCGTTAAAACGGCTGAACTGGTTTATGGTCGCACCGGTTTCCAACCCAAAGCTATAGTCCAAAAATTCGCTGGCGATATCCAGATTAGATCTGCGAATGGCCGTAGAATGGCTGGGATTGGCAAACTCATGGGCAATCAAGGGCGCGTGCACCTGTGATGTCTTGCTGATTGGTGCCCCAATAGGGGCACAGCCGATCAATAGGCTCACTAAACTTATGCACGCGACAATGGATTTCATCGAATCTCATACTTTATAAAGGGCGTTAACCTAGAAACCTTATCATATAATCGTCGCGCGGTCATGTTATCTTCTGCGGTCAACCAATAGAGGCATTCTGCCCCCTCTTTACGGCATTCTGCCTCTACATATTCAATGAGCGCGCGCCCGGCGCCGGTGCCACGAACATTGGGGTCTACGAACAAATCATTCAGATAAATCCGTGGCTCTACTGACCAAAAAGTATCGTGATATAGATAGTTGACGAGCCCAACCGCCTGATCATCGTGAAAGGCCAATGCGCTGTGCATACCGCTGTCTGGCGCAATGATTCGCGCCCATGCCGCATCATAGATCTCTGGCGGTTTCTCAGTGTTGTAAAATTCTAGATAGTGTCGCCATAATCGCCTCCAATCGGGCGCCATTCCTGCATCTACAGCGCGAATAACCAATGTCATGTACTCACCTCAAACGTGTTTTGTGATTCGGAAAAACCTTAGAGAAATTAACCAACTGGGTCAAAATATGCGTGAAACTCACCTAAGTTTTAGGTGACAATCGGGTCAAATCAAGATAGGTGATGCGTGATAAACAATTTTCTCGACTTTTGGGAAGGATGTTTTGAATTGAACTAGGAATTACAAGGGTGACTACAGTGCTTGATACAGCTTACCGTCCTTCCGAAGACGAAGAATTTATGAACGATCGTCAGCAAGAATATTTCCGAACGAAACTTAAAGATTGGCGCGCATCATTGCTGGCAGAGGGGCGCGAAACCATCGAAGGCATGCAAGAAGGTACACGAAACATTCCAGATGTTGCAGATCGTGCCTCAGAGGAAACCGATCGTGCCCTAGAATTGCGCACACGGGATCGCCAGCGCAAACTGGTGGCAAAAATCGATAGCGCCTTGCGCCGTTTGGATGATGGCACCTACGGCTGGTGCGAAGCATCCGGTGAACCTATTTCACTAAAGCGATTGGATGCACGTCCGATCGCCACTCTTTCGCTCGAGGCCCAAGAGCGCCACGAGCGCAAAGAAAAGGTCCACCGCGACGATTAACTGGAAATTCGCAATGCAATCGAAATTCCAATTTTGAAACAGCGCCGGGCCCTTGGGTCCGGTGTTTTTGGTTAGGAGATTGAAAGTGGCGTTAACGCAGATGAGAATTGGCATCATTGGGGCGGGAATTGCGGGGCTGACCAGCGCCATCGCATTGACGCGGCGTGGTGCCGATGTAGAAATTTTCGAACAGGCTGAGGATTTCGCAGAAGTTGGCGCGGGCATCCAAATCAGCGCCAATGCGCTGCGTGTCCTAACGGATCTGGGTATCGATTTGAAGGACGCAATCCCCTGCGGTACACCCCAGGCCGTAAATCTACGCGGGGCGCGGGGGATGTTACTCTCGAGAACCCCCCTGAACACCCAGCCCGATCATCCCTATTATCAAGTGCACCGCGCCGATTTCATTGCCTTGCTGGCTGAACAAGCACGCGCGGCAGGTGTGACCCTGAATATGGGTCAACCCGCATTGGCAGATGGCGGCGCGGGCAGTATTCGGATTAACGGCGTCGCACATGATTTTGATCTGGTGGTGGCGGCGGATGGGGTGCGCTCGCCCACGCGCATGGCCTTTCTTGATGGCATAGAACCCGCTTTCACCGGTCAGGTGGCTTGGCGGGCATTGGTTCCCATGCCACAGGGCGCCGAAGTTTGGCGTGATACCAATGTGTATATGGGGCTTGGGCGGCATGTGGTCTTTTATGGGCTACGGGATCAGACACTATTGAACATCGTGGCGGTCGAACGGCGTAAATCATGGACAGCCGAGGGCTGGGATATACCCGACAGCGGAGCAAATATGCGCGCGCATTTCCTAGGGTTCAGCGCAGATGTGCGCGCCGCCCTTGATCAGGTAACAGCGCCAAAGTTATGGGGCCTGTTTGATCACCCGCCGCTGAATTCGTGGTCGCGCGGTAATCTGGTGGTGGTTGGGGATGCCGCCCACCCAATGTTGCCCTATATGGCGCAGGGTGCTTGTATGGGCATCGAGGATGCGTGGGTCTTGGCCGATAGCTTGGACCAGACAACGGAAATTCCCAGTGCCCTGCAGCGCTACGAAATGTTGCGCAAGCCGCGCTGTAGCGCGCTCCAGCGCGCCGCAAAATCCAATGGGCGGCTGTTCCATATATCCAATCCATTGGCGCGGCGTACCGCCACTGTTGGCCTGAAAATCACCAGCACCCTTGCGCCTGGCCTGTTACGACGGCGCACCGACTGGATATATAATCACGATGTGACACGACCATTGTAGCAGGGCCGCCATGGGCCAGAAACCTACGCGCCTTACCCAATTATCACAGCCCGTTTCCATGGGCTGTTGTTTAGCGATGGCGCTTTTGTACGCCAAATCTTCAGCGCGGGGCTTTGATTGGCGGCTGGTTGACGGCCTGAGTATAGGGCAGGGGCATTTGTTTCAAAGTTACACAGAATTTGCGGTGGCAGCGTCCCTAGAGCGCAAAGCCTTGTAAATCAGATATCCAACTCGACCCAAACAGGGATGTGATCGGATGGCTTATCCTTGCCGCGCACCTCGCGGTCTGTTTGGCAATCACGCAACATATCAGCACAGCTGGGTGACAGCAGGAAATGATCAATGCGAATGCCATTGTTTTTTGGCCAAGCGCCCGCCTGATAATCCCAGAAGGTGTAATTCATTGCCGATGTATCGCGCGCCCGAAAGGCATCCGTCAGGCCAAGGTTTACGATCCGGCGATAGGCCGCACGGCTTGCGGGTAAATAGGCGGCATCATTTTCCCAAGGCTTGGTATCCCAGCAATCTTCGGCCTGCGGGATAATATTATAATCCCCCGCCAACAAGAAAGGCTCTTCGGCCGCTAACAGACTTTGTGCCTGTTTATATAGCCGCTCCATCCATGCCAGCTTGTAGTCATATTTTGGCCCTGGCACCGGGTTGCCATTGGGCAGGTACAGATTGCCAATACGCACGGCGTTTTTATCGCCAATTACGGTGGCCTCGATATAGCGTGCCTGCTCATCGCTGTCGTCACCGGGCAGGCCACGTGTGATGTCCTCTAGCGGGAACTTAGACAGCAATGCCACCCCGTTAAAGCTCTTCTGTCCATGGGTTTCGATATGATATCCGAGCGCCTCAATTTCTTCGCGTGGGAAATTTTCATCTATGGATTTGATTTCCTGAAGCATCGCCACATCTGGGGCGCTGTCGCGCAACCAGTCCAATAATGCGGGCAGGCGGGCTTTGATCCCATTGATATTAAAGCTGGCGATTTTCATGTTTGGGGCCTTTCATATGGGCGCAATCTATACCCCCCCGTCAAGCCTGCGCAAGTTAGGAATGCGTTAACTTTCAACTTCTAGGGTGAGCCCATGGAACAAAAAATCAAATTATTCGGCGAACGAAATACCGGCACACGGGCGATGATCCAGATGCTTCAAGGGGCCGAAGGGGTGACCCTGAATTCCGGGGGCGCTTCGGATACTATGGGCAATGTCGAATGGGCGAAGTTAAGCGCAGGGATTAACCTGTATTACCGGCGCGAGTATCGCAAGATCTATGTAGATGCCCTGCGCGATAACGTGGCCCATGAGACCAATCCTATCGCCGCATGGAAGCACGCTAGCCCGCGCTGGTCAGCAGATTTCGCCGACCAGCGGGTGTCTGTGTTGTTTGCCCTGCGCAATCCCTATTCTTGGGCCCTGTCTATGGCCCGTAAACCCTACCACATGAAGGCCGAGCGCACGGGCGATTTTGGTGCATTTATTTCTCGGCCTTGGTTGACTGAACGGCGCGACAATTGCGGCATTGTTCTGGGATCGGTTTTGGGGCTTTGGAATCAGAAGCTTAGCGCTTATCTGGATTTCGCCGACCACGCGGCGCGCCATGATCTGCCGATACAGTTCCTGCGCTTCGAGGATTTTATCCAAGATCCCGCCGCACAGATGACAGAGGTGCTGCGCGGTTTTGACCTGCCAGAAGCACAACTACAACCCATCGAACAATCGACCAAAAGTAACGGCAAGCCCTTGGACCAGCTACAGGAGTTTTATGCTGACGAGGGATGGAAGCATCGCTTAACCGCCCCTTGGGTAGAATCAATTAACGCTCAAATCGATCCGGCGCTGATGGAGCGTTTTGGCTATTCACGCCTAGATCCCCAAGATTTCCCAGTTCAGCTAGAACAGGACAATCAGCGCGCCTTTAGCATGGAAATGTTAAACTTGGGCCGCAAGATAACGCTGCAACAGGCCCAACACGCCTAGATAGAGAAGCTCGTCCCACAGCCGCAGCTGCTGGTGGCATTGGGGTTTTCGATGACAAAGCGCGCGCCGATCAACTCGGCGGTAAAATCGATCACCGCATCGGCCAAAAACGGCAACGATACCTGATCAATCAGCACTCGTTGCCCGTCCTGTTCTAGAACCATGTCGTCCGCATCTGCCTGCTCTTCAAGCGTAATCTCATATTGAAATCCAGAACATCCCCCGCCCTCGACCGCCACGCGTAGGGCCTGTGGTTCAGCGGTGTTTGCGTTGATCTGTGCCAATTGGGCAAAGGCACGTTCGGTTACTTGCGGGGGCAGGGTAAGGTCCATCTTTCACGGCTCTCTTATTTGCTGTACAGGGGTAATATAAGCCGACCAAAGAACGGCTACAAGACAAAGGCGATCACAAATGTGTAGCATTATAGCATGCGACCCAACGAATACGCGCGGGCGGCAATTTCCCGAGGTCGAAAGCGCCCACCGTAGCCCTTTTCAGCGCGACCGCGACCGGATTATCCATTCCGCCGCCTTTCGGCGATTGAAACACAAGACCCAAGTATTTGTAGCCCACGAGGGCGATCATTTTCGCACCCGTCTGACCCATACCATTGAGGTCGGTCAGGTGGCTCGTACATTGGCCAAGGTGTTTGGCCTGAACATAGAGCTGACCGAGGCAATCGCACTGGCCCATGATCTGGGGCATACGCCTTTTGGGCATACGGGCGAGGATGCATTAGCCGCAGCAATGGCCCCTTACGGCGGGTTTGATCACAATGCGCAGGCATTGAAAATTGTCACAAACCTAGAGCGCCACTATGCAGGTTTTGATGGCATGAACCTGACATGGGAAACGCTAGAGGGCATTGCCAAGCACAACGGGCCAGTGCTGGGCGATCTGCCTTATGCGCTGTCGGAATTCAGCGCAGAGTTTGACCTAGAGTTACACACCCACGCCAGTGCCGAAGCACAGGTCGCGGCGATTGCTGATGACATTGCCTATAATAACCACGATCTGGATGATGGCTTGCGTGCGGGTAGCTTTTGCGTTGAGGAGCTACTGGATCTGCCCATTGTTGGGGCTTGCTTTGCTCAGGTGGATGCCCTGCATCCGGGCCTTGATCCCTCACGGCGACGCCACGAGGCCCTGCGGCGTGTTTTTGGGGTGATGGTGGATGATGTGATCCGTGAAAGTAAGGCGCGTATTGAGAAATCTGGCGCGCGCTCTGCCCAAGATATCCGCGCCATTGGAGCGCCGGTAGTTCAATTTTCATCCACAATGTGGCAAGACCTAAAGGTGATCCGCGCTTTTCTGTTCGATAACATGTACCGTTCACCACCCGTCGTGGAAATGCGTAAAGACTGTGCGCATGTGGTGGGAGAATTATTTGCCCGCTTCATGCAGGATAATGACGCGCTGCCCAAACATTGGGACATGGCGGGGCTGGATCAACAGGCCCGCGCACGCAGGGTATCGGATTATCTATCGGGCATGACGGATGGTTATGCATTAGGGCGCTTTGAACAGCTATTCGGGCGTTCGGCTTTGGCTGGCAAGGGATTTGATAAATAGGCAAAAGGGCTGGTGAAGGCGGCAGGCCTGTGGTAAATGCGCGCTAAATTATCCTTGGAAAAACGATGAACCTTTTTGCTGATATTCGTACGCTGGTGCTGGACGCGCTAACCCAAATGCAAACCGCAGGGGATTTGCCCGCTGAGTTGGATTTTTCAAACGTTAGCGTCGAGCCGCCACGCGATCCTTTGCATGGGGATATGGCTACGAATGCGGCGATGGTTTTGGCAAAGCCAGCCAAGGTCAACCCTCGTATGATTGCTGAAAAATTGGCACAATTGTTGCAAGGTGATACGCGGATTATCAGCGCCGATGTGGCTGGGCCTGGATTTCTGAACCTGCGTTTGGAAACAACAGCATGGCTGGCGATTATTCCCGAGGCATTGTCCAAGGGGGCTGATTTCGGACGCTCGGATATGGGGGCAAACAAGCGGGTGAATGTGGAATATGTGTCTGCCAACCCCACGGGCCCTTTGCATGTGGGCCATACGCGGGGTGCGGTATTTGGCGATGCGCTGGCCAGCCTGCTGGATTTTGCCGGCTATGATGTCACGCGGGAATATTACATAAACGATGGTGGTGCACAGGTCGATGTTTTGGCACGCTCTGTTTATCTGCGCTATCTAGAGGCCCATGGCCAAGAGGTGGCCTTTGAGGATGGTACGTATCCCGGCGATTATTTGATCGCGGTGGGTGATGCGCTAAAGGCCAAGGTGGGGGATGCTTATGTGGATCAACCCGAGGCGGTTTGGTTGGCGGACGTTCGTGTTTTTGCCACCGACGCGATGATGGATTTGGTGCGCAAGGATCTTGGGTCTTTGGGTATTAAGATGGATCATTTCTTCTCAGAGAAATCTCTATACGGTACAGGCGCGATAGAGGGTGCCTTGGATAATTTAGATGCTAAGGGGCTGATTTACGAAGGCGTACTAGAACCACCCAAGGGCAAAAAGCCCGATGATTGGGAGCCGCGCGAGCAAACTCTATTTAAATCCACCTTGCACGGTGATGATGTAGATCGTCCGGTTAAAAAATCTGATGGCGCATGGACATATTTTGCCCCCGATATTGCCTATCACAACAATAAGATCGAGCGCGGGTTTGATCTGTTGATTGATATTCTGGGGGCTGATCACGGTGGCTATGTAAAGCGGATGAAGGCGGCGGTTTCGGCGCTGTCTGATGGACGCGTGCCCTTAGATATCAAGCTAACACAGCTGGTGAAGCTGTATAAAAATGGCGAGCCGTTTAAAATGTCAAAACGCGCGGGGACATTTGTTACCTTGGCTGATCTGGTAGAACAGGTTGGCCCTGATGTGACACGTTTTGTCATGCTGACGCGTAAAAATGACGCCCCTCTTGATTTCGATTTCGACAAGGTGACAGAGCAATCCAAGGATAACCCTGTTTTTTATGTGCAATATGCCCATGCGCGGATTAATTCTGTGTTGCGCAAGGCAGCGGATTTAAAAATCTCCCCCGCGGATCAGGGTCTCAGCACCTTGCAACATGTGGGTGAATTAAATTTGGTGAAGAAATTGGCTGAATGGCCACGTCTTTTGGAATTGGCAGCGAAGCATAACGAACCGCACCGCATTGCCTTTTATCTATACGAGCTGGCCTCGGAATTTCACAGCCTGTGGAATTTGGGCAAGGAAGAACAGGCCGTGCGCTTCTTGCAAGAGGAGAATTTGGTCGCAACGGGCGATAAATTGGCCCTGATTTCTGCTGTAAAAGCCACAGTTGCGGCGGGCTTGGGCATTTTAGGTGTAACACCAATTGACGAAATGCGCTGATTGCTTAAAATAATGCTTAAATAACACTCGCATAAGCGGGGGATCGGGCTAACATGCCCCGGAGAGCACATGAGTAGATTTTTGAACCTTTGCGCCGCTACGGCGTCGATCGGGCTATTCGCGGCCGTGATCTATTGGGGGATTACCCTCAGCCAGCTGGACCCTAATCAGGTGCCTGTGATCAAGGCCGCCTTGGGGCCTGCGCGTATCGCACCCGTTGATCCCGGTGGCGATCAGGCCAATCACCAAGGGCTGGCCGTTAATCGTATCCAAGCAAATGGCGGCGCAGGCGAGACCGCAATGCAGGTGGTGTTGGCCCCTAAACCGCGCCCCTTTCAACCCGAGGATATCGCTGGCCTGACCCAAGAGGCCAGCCAAGTGGTTGCCCCTGTGGCAGGGGATGCTACATCGTCACCCCAGACTTTGGTCTCTGCTACTGTGCCTAGCCCCGTGCCGACCGCCGCAGTCGCCAACGCACCTGTATCAGAGCGCGTACTAAGCAAAGAAGAGGCCGATGTGGCACGTTGGGAAACGGATCAAGAGAAAAAGGCCGAGAGTGCTGAGGTTCTGCCATCTGTTGTTAAGAGCAAGCGGCCCCCGCGCCGACCGGCCGGTTTGACCAAATTGAAAGCCCCAGCCGAGAAGAAAACACTGGCCGGGAAGAAAACCACCAATGCGGCGATTGCCAAGGGCACGCCTTTGGTACAGATCGGGGCCTTTGATAACACCACGGTGGCCGAATCTGAATGGGCGAAGTTTTCGATCAAACATCATGATTTGATGGGCAATCGCCAATCCGTTATTCAAAAAATTTCTAACAGCGACAAAACATTTTATCGTCTGCGCATTCGAGGGTTTGATACCAGCAAGGACGCCAAGCGGTTCTGTTCGGCCCTAAAGGCGCGCGGTACAGATTGCATCACCACAACCGCGAGGTAGCATCATGCGCGCAGGGATTTTTGGCCTGTCTGGCACCAGTTTAACCAGCGAAGAGGCCGCATTTTTCAAGGATGTGACGCCTTGGGGCTTTATCCTTTTTGCTCGCAATATCGAAACACCGGATCAGGTTCGCGCCTTAACCCGTGAATTGCGCGATACCGTGGGTCATGATGCCCCGATTTTGATCGATCAAGAGGGCGGGCGGGTACAACGCCTGCGCGCGCCACAGTGGCGGGAATGGCCGGCACCGCTGGATCAGATGGCGCAAGTCGCACCAGAAAATGCCCGCCAAGCTATGGAATTGCGCTACCGCATTATTGCCCATGAATTGCGTGATCTTGGTATTGATGTGAACTGTGCGCCGATGCTGGATATTGCCACCGATGCGTCTCATGAAATCATCCTAAACCGCTGTTATGGGCATGATGTGGACAGTGTGGCCGATATGGGCCGCGCGGCGGCTGATGGGTTGTTGGCTGGCGGTGTTCTACCGATTATCAAACATATTCCGGGCCACGGGCGCGCGAATTTAGATAGCCATTTGGAATTGCCGGTGGTCAACACCCCGATGGCCGAATTGGACAGCACCGATTTCGAGGCTTTTCGCCGCCTGAAAGATCTGCCTATGGCGATGACGGCGCATATCACCTATTCGGATATTGATCCGGAAAACTGCGCCACCCTATCTGATCCGATGATGTCTATCATTCGGCGCAAAATTGGGTTCAAGGGATTGCTGATGAGTGATGATCTTTCGATGAAGGCCCTTTCGGGTAGTTTGGCAGATCGGGTTCAGAAATCCCTGTTCGTGGGGGTTGATATGATGCTGCATTGCAATGGAGACATGGATGAGATGCAAGAGGTTGCATCGAATTTACCGCGCCTTTCCGGCGGGGCCAAACGGCGCGCGGCGGCGGCACTTGAGTTGCGCAAAACCCCCGAAGCATTTGACATAGAAGCGGCTGATGCCACTTTCGCAAGCTTGCTGTAGGCGCGCAATTAGCGCAATATGCGGTGATTATGGAATCACAACAAAGTCTTGAACTAAGCGTATCTGATCGGCTGGCCGCCGAGGCCTTGGTGGTGGATGTTGAGGGCTATGAAGGCCCGCTGGACGTTCTGTTAACACTGGCGCGCACCCAAAAGGTGGATATGCGCCGCATTTCGGTTTTACATCTGGCACAGCAATATTTGGCCTTTGTCGAGGAGGCCAAACGGGTGCGCTTGGAATTGGCGGCGGATTATTTGGTGATGGCCGCTTGGCTGGCCTTTATTAAATCACGCCTGCTTTTACCCCAAGACCCGACAGAAGATGGCCCATCAGGCGAGGAATTGGCCGCGCATTTGGCGTTTCAATTGGAGCGCCTAGAGGCCATGCGGCGCGCGGCGGCCAAGCTGATGGCGCGTGATCAGCTGGGTCGAGATTTTTTCGCCCGTGGCATCCCTGAAGATTACAGCATTAAGAAAACCGTGCGCTACAGCTCTACCATTCTGGATTTGATGCAGGCCTATGCGCGCATTTCTACCAAGGGTGATTTTAAACCCCTGCACCTAGAGGAACGCGATAGCGTGTTTACCATGGAGCAAGCGCTGGAGCGTATGAAGGGGCTGATTGGCCATGCGATCGAGTGGGGCGAGCTACAGCAATTTCTGCCCGAAGGGGTGGCAAATGATGCCAAGCTGCGTAGATCGGCCACCGCATCCACCTTTGCGGCCATGTTGGAATTGGTCAAAGAGGGTAAATTGGATTTGCGCCAATCTGATACATTCGCCCCGATCCAAGTTAGACGTAAAGAGATTTAGCATGAGTGAAGAAAACACCACCGAGAGCCTGTTTGACGCGCCGCCCATGGCCGAACAGGAGCGCATGGTAGAGGCGATCCTGTTTGCCAGCGCCACACCGATGACGCGCCGTCAAATCGAGGCGCGTCTTCCCCATGGTTGTGATGTCAGCGAGGCCCTAGCACATGTTAAGCGGCGCTATGAGGGGCGTGGTGTGCAATTGATGCGTGCGGGCGAGGGCTATGCGTTTCGCACCAGTGCTGATCTGGGGTTTTTAATGCAGAAAGAAAGTGTCGAGACCCGCAAGCTATCGCGAGCAGCCATTGAGACACTGGCGATCATTGCGTATCATCAGCCCACAACCCGATCCGAAATCGAGGAAATCCGCGGTGTATCTGTATCCAGCGGCACCATCGACATGCTACTGGAGTTAGAGTGGATTAAGCTGGGGCGGCGGCGCATGACGCCCGGGCGGCCTGTGACCTTTATTGTGACCCAGCATTTCCTAGATCATTTTGGAATGGAGAGTGCCAAGGATTTACCGGGGGTGAAGGAATTGCGCGATGCGGGATTGTTGGACAATCGCCCCGCACCAGGGGCTATCCCGGGTGTTTTGCCGGATGCGGATCGCGGCGATGTGCCCGATCCAGAGGATGACCAAGAAGATATGTTTGAGTGAATAGGTTTATCACAAATATAATGCGCGTTGTTTTGTGGCGGTTTTTGTACCAAGGCATTCGTCAAGTGATTACATGGTGGGGCGACAGACAGGCCCGAAACCAATCCCCTGAACATGCCAAAATCACACGGGAACAATCCCGAAAAAATGCAAAAATCGCGTCACGCTTAACCCGCATGTTGCGAATGTTTGGTCGTTAAATAGCTGGTTAAAGCGGTCTTTCATTCGCCAAAAAAAACTTCCGAAGATATAAAGGCCAAATACCCAATCAATTGATACGCGCTATCGTCCGTTGAAAAAGCGCCAAGTCATAGAGGTGGCGTTGATCTCTTTGCTGGCAGGACCTTGCAGGCGCGTTCCTTGACCAGCTCCACCCGGCCACCCGTGTCCGTGGCCTTCTATTTCAACATAAGTAAGTGCCTTGCGACATCTGGAATATTGATAGATTTCCGCCTTTGTGCCGTCGTTATGGCGATCTACAACTTGGGGTGCATGTGCATTACCGCATTTGTTGCGTTTTGCCCAATTCGCAATTGTGGCTGTGGCTGATATCGTTTCACCCAATCTGCCAGCAGGGCGTCCTGCATGGGGTGAAATCGTATCTTCGGTTCCGTAAAAGAAAATGGCGGGAACGGATTTGCCATTTGCGCAGGTGTAGTTTGCAGCCAGTTTCGTGGCAGCAACGGAAATGCCGGCGATCAAATCTGGCCTGTCACAGGCCATGCGCATGGCCATGCCACCGCCATTTGAATGCCCCGCCAAAAAGACGCGCTTCGGATCCACATTCCTCGTCAAAACCAAATTGCCAATCAGATTACTAAGATATTTCACATCATCCGGTGCAGGCCGTGAATTGCGGCCATCGTTCCATTTGCGTTTTAGGCCTGTTGCAAAAACGGCAACAATACCATTTCGTTTTGCCAATATGTCAAAGCCTGTGCTTTTGCGCATACTGGCGGCTGTTCCCAAGAATGGATGAAGTGCGATTACAACAGGTGCTGGTTTTGATGGATCCGCGCGTCCATCAACGATTTCAATAATACGTCCTTGAAACCGTTCAGCGAATACTGGATTTGCAATGAATAAAAATGTTAAAATGGAAATCAAAAAGCGCATGAAAAGCTCCTAAAATCCTATTTTAGGACTGGGAGCGTACAGTGTCTATTTTTGGATAATGGGTTTGCGAAAAGTTGCAGAAAACCGCGCAAGCACTAAGGCGCCTTGAAATGCTTCGACAGCTTCAACCCTTGGCCCTGATAGTTGGATTTCAGATCAGCGCCGTAAAGGATATCTGGCACTTCTGCCATACGTTCATAGACCAGCCGCCCAACGGATTGACCATGTTCCAGCACAAATGGTGCCTCGTGACAGCGTACCTCTAGCACCCCGCGTGATCCTGTGCCGCCAGCCCCTGCATTGCCAAATCCGGGATCAAAGAAACCTGCGTAGTGCACCCGAAATTCGCCAACCATCGCTAGATAGGGCGCCATTTCCGCCGCACAGTTAGGGGGGATGTGCACTGCCTCGCGGCTGACAAGAATGTAAAATGCGCCCGGATCAAGGATGATGCGGGTATTTTGCGCATAGACGGGTTCCCAGAACTCATCGACCTCATAGTGGTCGATATTATCCAGATCTATCACGCCTGTATGAGGTTTGGCGCGGTAACCGACCAGATTGTTTTCTAGGCTTAGATCCACCGAAAACCCAAGGCCATCGTCGATCTGGGCCGTGCCATCCACAAGACCAATATCGGCGTGTAGCGCCGCAAGCTCGGCATCTTTTAGGACAGATTGCCCTTGGCGAAAGCGGATTTGATTAAGGCGCATACCGGGACGCACCAGTACCGAAAAACTGCGTGGAGAGATTTCAGCGAATAGAGGGCCAGTATAGCCCGCCTCGATACGGTCAAATTCAATACCATTGTCGACGATACAGCGGGTTAGTAGATCCAGACGGCCAGTTGAGCTTTTGGCATTGGCGACGGCATTGGTGTTGCGCTCTAGGTTTAGGGATTCCATCAATGGCACCACATAAACACAGCCCTTTTCTAGAACCGCACCATTGGTCAAATCGACCTCGTGCATCTGGAAATCCGCCAATCGATCTTTGACCGTATTTCCCGCCCCTGGTAAGAAAGATGCCCGTACGCGATATGCCTTGGTGCCAAGGCGTAAATCAAGGCTAGCGGGTTGAATCTGGCCATCTAGAACGGGGTGGTCTACAGCGATTTCGCCGCTGTGTAACATCGCGTTTATTTTTTGGCTTGGTAGTACCCCAGATTGTGACATCTATCCCCCTGAGTATGTGACCTAATGGTCTTGGTCGGGCTAGCAGGGTTCGAACCTGCGACCTCTCGTCCCCCAGACGAACGCGCTACCAGACTGCGCTATAGCCCGACTGAGTGCTGGTTAATCGGTGTTGGAAACAGTTGCAAGAGCGAATGCAAATTAAACCTGATCTAGGCGTCGCTTCATGCGATTTTTCAAACGTTGCAATTGGAAATATAGCTCTTCAACCTCGTCGATGTTTTCGCCCAATGTAGCGCCGTGGATATTCAGCGCGGTGAGGGCGGATGCGCCCTCGCTTTCGGTGCTTGGCATATCCTCGGGTGGGGATTTTGATTTGGAAACATGGCTGGTGATTAGCTCGCGCGCCGAATCTTCACCCGATAACTTAAACGGGATCGCATTAGGGATATCAGCTGATTGTTGAGTCTCTGCATCGTTCTCTTGGGCGGGGTCCTGATCGGCCACAGGGGCTGGGTTTGGTGTAGAAAAGCCCATGGCCGAGCCGTGGATTTCGCTAGGGGGTGTCTCGGGGGGCATTTCTGGGGGGGTCACGGTATTGGTCTCTGATTTCAGTTCAGTATTGAGGGTGTTCGATGTGTCGGTATTTGGGGTGTCGTGTGTTTTCGCAGCTGCGCGTTTTTTGGCGCGACGACCCTTTTCTGGGAAGAGCGGTTCCGGCGAGTGGGTCTCGATCTCGGGTATGCCTTCGGTCTTGATCAGATCCTGTACAGAGGCGATAGTTTTACCTTGGTCATGCAATAGGGCCTTTATGCCGCCAATTAGGCGCAGGTCCTCTGGGCGGTAATAGCGCCGCCCGCCAGCGCGTTTCACTGGCTTTATCTGTGAAAATTTACTTTCCCAGAACCGAAGAACATGGGATGGCGTATCCAACCAATCGGATACTTCGGTAATGGTGCGGAATGCCTGTGCAGTTTTTCTTGCCATTGAGGCCTACTTTTTGTTGCCGGCTGCGACCCTGTCTTTCATAGTAAGGGATGGTCTGAAGGACAGAACGCGACGGGGGTTAATGACCACTTCTTCGCCTGTTTTGGGATTGCGCCCAACGCGCGAGTTTTTATCGCGAATATTGAATGTGCCAAAGGACGAGATTTTGACGTTCTCGCCACGCACCAGAGAGTCAGAGATATGTTGCAATACGCTTTCGACCAGATCCGCGGATTCGTTACGCGACAGACCCACCTGTTCAAACACAGCCTCTGCCAAGTCCATTCTGGTTAAAGTTTCGCCAGCCATTCATCATCTCCCCTGTTTCAGGAATATAATATTGGCTTAGTCACCTTTGTGTCAACGTTTACCGCGTTGATTTTTGGCGAAAATAGCCCTACCAGCGGAAAACCACAGCGCCCCAAGCAAGGCCACCGCCGATGGCCTCGGTTAGAATCAAATCGCCTTGATTGAATTTACCCTGTTTTGCGCCTACAGAAATGGCCAAGGGAATCGATGCAGCGGATGTGTTGCCGTGGTCTTGGACGGTCAGAATCACCTTATCCATGCTTAGGCCCATTTTTTTGACCGTGCTTTTGATGATGCGCAGGTTGGCCTGATGGGGCACCACCCAGTCCACATCTGATGCGGCAATGCCCGCACGATCAAGTGCGGCATGCCCGCTGGCGGCCAATTTTGCTACCGCATGTTTAAAAACCTCTTGGCCTTGCATACGCAATTTCCCCGAGGTCTGGGTGGACGAGACGCCCCCATCTACATACAGCAGATCGTTATAGGTGCCATCGGATTGCAACTCGCAGGCAAGGATGCCACGATCATCCGAGGCGCCTGTGCCTGTCTGGGCCTCTAGGATCAACGCCCCTGCGCCGTCACCAAACAACACGGATGTTGTACGGTCTTCCCAATCTAGGATACGTGAAAATGTTTCAGCCCCTATCACAAGAATGCGTTTGGCTTGACCTGATGTGATCAGAGAGTTGGCCGTGACCAAGGCATAGGCAAAGCCTGCGCAAACCGCCTGAACATCAAAGGCAAATCCATGTTTCATGCCTAGGCCCGCTTGGATTTTGGTGGCGGTCGAGGGGAATGTTTGGTCTGGTGTGGATGTGGCCAGAACGATGGCGTCGATATCGGCGGCTGTTAGCCCCGCGTTCTTCAGCGCATCCTGAGCGGCGGCGATCCCAAGGTCAGATGTAAGCTGGTCATCAGCGGCGATGTGACGTTGGCCAATGCCGGTGCGCGCGCGGATCCATTCATCACTGGTGTCTACGGTTTTTGCGAGTTCGTCATTGGTGACGATATTTTCAGGAAGGTAGTGGCCTGCACCAACTGGGACTGCTCTGATCATCGCTTTTACCTATTTTTACTTTTTTATAGTTTCACCATCAGAGGTGGCGGATGCAACCCTTGCGGCGAGTTTTTCATCGAAGTTCATTTCTGCCAGCTGAAACGCCAGCTTGATGGCCGCGGAAATCCCCGTAGCATCGGCAGCACCATGAGATTTAACGACCGTGCCATTTAGGCCCAGAAATACGCCACCATTTTTACGCCGCGGATCAATGCGACGCGACAGACGTTTTAGGGATGTCATGGCAAAGAGGGCGCTGAGGCGGGACAAGAGTGTTGCCTTGAAGCTATCGCGCATGGCGCCGGCGATCAAGTTCACGGTGCCTTCGCCTGTTTTCAGCGCTATGTTGCCTGTGAAGCCATCGGTTACGATCACGTCGATCTTGTCCGATGGGATATCATTACCTTCGATAAAGCCGACGTATTCAAAATCGGTGGTGTCGAAGGTTTCGCTGATCAGGTCGTTTGCCTCGTGTAATTCGGGGCGGCCTTTGTGTTCTTCTGTGCCAACGTTAAGCAAGCCGACGCGGGGTTTTTTGATGTTGAATCCGTTACGGGCATAGGATGCGCCCATAAGTGCGTATTTCAGAAGATCAGGGGCATCGGCGCGGATATCTGCACCCACATCCAACATCACGTTAAATCCGCTGGGATTTTTCGAAGGCCATAGGATCGCAATGGCGGGGCGGTAGACGCCTGGTGCCTTACGAAGGCGCAACATGGATATGGCCATCAAGGCCCCCGTATTGCCGCAGGACACGGCCGCATGGGCCTGTTTATCACGCACAGCATCTACGGTATGCCACATAGATGTGTTTTTGCCATTGCGCATGGCATGGCTGGGTTTGTCATCCATGGTGATGACTTCTTCTGCGTGGCGGATCTCACAGATGTCAGACAGGCCGCGTTTGGTCACCAAGGGGGACAATACCGCCTGATCGCCATTTAGGATAAACCGAATGCGGGGGTTTTTCTTGGCAGACATAAAAAGGCCGCTGACGACAGCGCCAGGGCCTTGGTCGCCGCCCATGGCGTCGACAGAAATGACTATGTCGCGGGACATATCAGGTGACGAAGAGCTGATCGATTTGGCGGAATCGCGCATGACGGATCAGCTCCTAGCTTTAGGCAGCGTCGTCGTCCAGATCAATGTCGTCGGCCTGTGCCACGACTTCGCGGTCATCATAGTGACCACATGCGCCACAAACGTGATGCGGGCGCTTCAGCTCGCCACAGTTTGGGCATTCATTTGGATTGCCAGCAACCAATGCGTCATGTGAACGACGATTGTTCCGACGAGAGCGGGTAATTTTACTTTTGGGGACAGCCATGTCACAACCTCGAAGTTAAGGCATTTTGCCTTTGGAAAAGCGGAATTTGAGTACAGCGCGTACCCGATTACCACAGGAATACAAGAGCCGCGAAAATACAAAGATTTAGCATAATCGCAAGCCCTAATCGGTGGGTATTGTCTAACTTTTCAACTTATCTTTCAAACTGGCCAGTGCAGCAAAGGGTTTTACGGCCTCATCAGTCAGTGGCGTCACGCCTTTGGGGGCCGAAAGGCTGGTTTCTAAGCTGGTTCCATTGATTCGCGGAAAGTCATCAATGTTAAGGGAAATCGACTCGCGGATCAGATCAATCAGGTCAATCTCGGCGGGCAGAGGCTCAATTTCTGCGTTCAGCTCTTCCTCGGTAGTGAACTCCGCGTCATAGGCCTCGAAATCATGAAGATAGCGGCGGCTAATCCCAATATCTAAGCGGGTTTTGATATCGTCGTTGCTGATGACACAGGCCTGCACCACGGATGCGCCCACGCTGGCCGTTAGGGCCCAATCGGTGCGCCCCTCGGAGGTGATCTCGCCTTCTAGGGTGACCTTTGATAGTCGTCTAAGGGTGAGGTCATTCTGAATTTGCGCGGTCTGCGCGTCATCTAGGCGCAGGGCAAAACGGCGGGGGCGATTCTGCGACAGCTCGGCCAATATGATCACGCTGTCAGTTTGGGCCGCAGGGGGCTTCGGATTCTTGCTCATTTGGTGAAATCCCTTGATTTCTGATTGCGTCGGCGCACAAGTTGTTTGATTGTAGCGGTTCCACAGGGTATGTGACACCTTAGAATGTGTTAGGGGCGAAAACAAAGAATGTCAAAAACTGCTTGTCGTGTAACCATGAGCCTGCTTCTCTGTGCCTCTCTTGCTGCCTGTAGCGCGACCTTTCGCGATCATGGGTATTTGCCGGATCAGGATACGCTGGATCAGGTGGTGGTTGGCGTCGACAATCGCGCCTCGATCGAAGATATTTTAGGGGCGCCAAATTCAACAGGACTGTTGGTGGATGGGGATTGGTATTACATCCGCTCGCGGGTGCGTTCCTATGCGTTTTTTGAGCCTAAGGTGGTCGAGCGCGAGATGGTGGCGGTGTCCTTTGATGGCGAGGGTATTGTTGAAAACGTCGAGCGCTTTGGTATCGAGGATGGGCGGGTTATCACCCTAAGTCGCCGCGTAACCGAGCAACCAATCAAGGGCCCAACATTCCTACGCCAAGTTCTCAGCAGCCTTGGCAATTTGGATCCAGGCAGCCTGATTGACGGCTAGGCGGGTTTTGGGCTTGATCTATTTTAGAAAAGGGTCAAACTATTTTCAGATATGGACTGAAATCTGTTTTAGGTTGCGCCTATGGCCCACACTGATACACCCAGCTATCGCCTGCGACAAAGCCAATGTTCTGTGGATATCGACCGCGCGCGCCTCTTGCGTGGCGATTGCTTTCCCACCGATCATCAGCCCGATGAGTTTGACCAAGAGTGCCAGCATATCCTGATAGAAGACCAGCGTTCTGATCAGCTGGTTTGCACATTCCGCTACAAGGTTTTTAGCACTGGCGCGGCCCTTGATGGGGCCTATGCCGCCCAGTTTTACGGGCTGGAGAACCTATGGCGGTTTAAGCAGCCGATGCTAGAGATAGGGCGGTTTTGTGTGGCAGAGGGGATGGGGGATCCGACTATTTTGCGCCTTGCTTGGGCGCATATTGGCGGGATCGTTGATCGAGAAAACATCGGGATTTTATTTGGGTGTTCGTCTTTTGATGGGATTGATGTCGGGAAATATGCCCAGAGTTTTGCGCTGTTACAGCGGCGCTATCTAGCGCCTGATCAATGGCGTCTAGGGATCAAGGCACCGGAGGTTTTTCATCTTAACCCTGCCCAATTACCCCAACAGCTAGAGCCTGCGGTGGCACAGCGCGACCTGCCGCCTTTGCTGCGCAGCTATTTAACGATGGGGGGCTGGGTCAGCGATCATGCGGTGATTGATCGGCAGATGAATACCCTGCATGTGTTCACTGGTTTAGAAGTGGCATCAGTGCCACCTGCTCGGCGGCGATTTTTGCGCGCTGATCCGAATTAGCCGCCTGTATGGCTCATGTGGCGGGGCATTTCGCCCTCGACTTTTTGGCGGGAATAATCAAAATCGTGACCCTTGGGCTTTTTGGCAATGGCGGCATGGATGGCCTCTATCACAGGGGCGTCGGTTTCATTGGCGCGCAAGACGCGGCGCAAATCGATTTGTTCTTCCTGGCCAAGGCATTGATATAATTCGCCGGTACAGGTTAGGCGCACGCGGTTACAGCTTTCGCAGAAATTATGGGTTAGGGGGGTGATAAAGCCGATCTTCTGGCCGGTTTCTGCCAGTCGAACATAGCGCGCAGGGCCGCCCGTGCGCTCGGCGCTATTCTCCAATGTCCATGTTTTGGCTAATTGGGCACGCAGATCGGTTAGGGGCCAGTATTGATCAAGGCGATCCTCATTGCCGATATCACCCATAGGCATTACCTCGATAAAGGTGATGTCCATATCGCGCGAGGCGCACCATTCCACCAGCTTTTCCAGCTCGTCGTCATTACCGCCGCGAAGGGCGACGGCGTTGATTTTAACGCGCAGGCCTGCCTCTTGTGCCGCATCGATGCCATCCAGCACCTGCGCCAAGCGACCCCAGCGGGTAAGAGAGGCGAATTTTTCTTCGTCTAGCGTGTCCAGTGAGATATTTACGCGCCGTACGCCTGCTGCGAATAAATCATGGGCAAAGCGGCGCAATTGCGACCCATTGGTGGTTAGGGTCAGTTCAGACAACGCACCAGATTCTAGGTGGCGAGACATAGCGCGAAAGAACTCCATGATGCCGCGCCGCACCAGAGGCTCGCCACCCGTGATACGCAGTTTTTTCACGCCTTGGGAAATAAAGGCCGAGCACAGGCGATCCAGCTCTTCTAGGGTTAGCAATTCTTTCTTGGGCAGAAATTGCATGTTTTCAGACATACAGTATACACAGCGAAAATCGCATCGATCGGTGACCGAAACCCGCAAATAATCAATGGTGCGGGCATAGGGGTCTATCAATTGGGGAATAGTGCTCATGAGGCGAACCTAGGGGGTGCCGTGAATAGGCGCAAGGGCGCTCACAGATGTTTGTTCGCCTCGGCTAGGGTCAGCGGGTTCATCTGCGCAGAAAACTCATCTAAAAATGCCTGCGTTTGATTGGGGGCATGTTTCCCCAGCGTGCGTAGCCAATCGGCTAATGCACGTTGCACGAATGTATTGTGATCGCCCACCAATTGGCCAGCCATGCCAAGAATCGCATCCCGTTGTGCCTGTTCCGCTTGCTTTGGGTTGTTCAGCTTGGTCAAAGGCTGGGTAATCATCAGGGTCGCGGCACGGTGCCAGGGGCTGTCGACCTCGGCCCAGTTTTCCAAGATTTCAAACCGATCGGGTACGGCCATAAAGCGGCGGGCAAGAGCGCCCATGACCTGTTCGCCGATGGCCCAGCCATCCAGATCATCGATCCAAGAAATCAGCGTATCCCAAACCGCCGCATCGGGGGAAATACGCGCCTGCGTTAGCAATTTAGCCGCCGCGATACGGGCCTCGAAAATATTGCTGTCCCATAGGCCGGCGGCCAAGGTTAGGCGATCCGCCCCGTCAACATCCGCGCGCCATTGCTTGTATAACACATCGATTTCAGGATTGGTCACGCCCAAATAGGGGCGCTCGATTTTATTCTGCTTGGCCTGTTTTTGGGCGCGGGCGGGGTTGGCTAGTGCACTCAGTTGCTCAAGGGCGGTGTTCAGGGTGATCATTCGACGGTTACCGATTTTGCAAGGTTACGCGGCTGGTCTACATCGGTGCCTTTGTGCACCGCGGTGTGATATGCCAACAGCTGGGCTGGCAAGGCATATAGAATAGGGGCCAGCGCGTCCAGCACATCTGGCATGATAATTGTTTTCCAGGTGCCGTTTTCGGCCTCTTGGGCGCCAGCGGCATCGGTAATCAGCAACACCTTGCCCCCGCGCGCCATCACCTCTTGCATATTTGACACTGTTTTATCGAACAGATCATCCTTGGGGGCGAAAACGATGACGGGCATGGTTTCATCAACCAAGGCAATTGGCCCATGCTTCAGCTCGCCGCTGGCATAGCCCTCGGCGTGGATATAGCTGATCTCTTTGAGCTTTAGGGCACCTTCTAAGGCCAGCGGGAACATGGCCCCACGGCCCAAGAATAGGGCATCATCGGCCTTGGATAATTCCAGTGCGGTAGTCTTGATCTCAGTTTCCAGAGCAAGGGATTGATTCATCAGGCCGGGCAGGGTCTGCATGGCGCGGCACAGCTCTGCCTCTTGGGCTGGGGTGAGTTGTTGGTTCTCGCGTGCGGCCTTGATCATCAGGGCAAACAGCACCATCAACTGGCAAGTAAAGGCCTTGGTCGAGGCCACGCCGATCTCAGCACCGGCATAGATTTGCAGGGCAGCATCGGCCTCGCGCTCGATTGTGCTTTCTTCGACATTGACGATACCCATCGTTTTAACGCCTTGGGATTTACAATAGCGCAGGGCGGCCAATGTATCGGCGGTTTCGCCGGATTGGCTAACGAATATTGCCACACCATTTGCATCCATTGGCGGTGCGCGGTAGCGAAATTCCGATGCCACATCTAGCTCGACTGGGATGCGCGCGATTTGCTCGAACCAGTATTTAGCCACGTTACAGGCAAGGTATGCCGTGCCGCAGGCCACCATGGTGATGCGGGTGGTCTTTGCGAAATCGATGTTCAGGTTTGCCACGTCGATCGCATTGCGATTTTGGCTTAGGTAGTGTGAAAGGGTGCCTGATATCACCGAGGGTTGCTCGGCGATTTCTTTGGACATGTAGTGTTTGTGCGCACCCTTGTCGGCGGATTGGGTCGAAAGATTAAGCTCGCGCATCTCGCGATTGGCTAGGGCGCCATTTGTGTCATAAACGTCTACGCTGTTGCGGGTAATCACGGCCCAGTCACCCTCTTCTAGATAAGTGATTTTATTGGTCATGGGGGCCAGCGCGATGGCATCAGATCCAACAAACATTTCGCCCTCTCCATGGCCAATAGCCAAGGGAGATCCCTTGCGTGCGGCAATCAACAGATCCTCTTCGCCGTCAAATAGGAAACAAAGCGCAAAGGCGCCATCCAACATGGCGATGGTTTTTTCCGCGGCCTCTTTGGGGGGCGCGCCACCATCCATAAAGCTCATACACAGTTGTACGATGGTTTCGGTATCGGTTTCTGTGCGAAATTCAGCGCCGTTGTTCAGCAGCTCTTCGCGCAGGGACTTGAAGTTCTCGATGATGCCATTGTGAACAACGGCCACACGGCCTGCACGGTGTGGGTGGGCATTGGCCACCGTGGGCGCGCCGTGGGTTGCCCAGCGGGTATGCCCAATGCCAGCCTTGCCCTTGATCGGGTCATGCACCAGCATATCTGACAGATTTACCAGCTTACCCAGCGCGCGCCGTCGTCCCAATTTGCCATCATCAATGGTGGCAATGCCCGCGCTGTCATAGCCGCGGTATTCCAGTCGCCGCAGGGCATCCACCAAAATGGGGGCCGCTTCGTGATTTCCAAGTACACCTACGATTCCACACATGGTTTAATCCTTTTTCAGCGCTGCTTTTGCAGCTTTGAGTTTTGACATAAGTTTCAGGGCCAGACCAGTTTTATTCGCCTGCGTAGCCCTCGCCAGCGCCAGATCGCCATCGGCCACATCCCGTGTGATAACCGAACCAGACCCCGTAAGCGCATCATCGCCAACGCGTACAGGGGCCACAAGCATGGTGTTCGATCCGATAAAGGCACGCGCACCGATTTCTGTGTGGTGCTTGAAATAGCCGTCATAGTTACAGGTGATCGTCCCCGCGCCGATATTGGCCGCATCGCCGATGCTTGCATCACCAATATAGGACAGGTGATTGACCTTAGCACCTTCGCCGATGGCGGCGTTTTTAATCTCGACGAAGTTCCCAACGCGCGCACCATCTGCCAGCTCAGCACCGGGGCGCAGGCGGGCATAGGGGCCAACCACCACATGTTGCGAGATATGCGCCCCTTCGATATGACTAAAGGCGCGAATATGCGCATCTGTTTCCACCGTAACACCAGGCCCAAAGACCACATTCTGCTCGATCACTACATCGCGGCCCACATGTGTATCATAGGAAAACCACACGGTTTTTGGATCTAGCAGGGTTGCGCCATTGTCCATCGCGGATGCGCGGGCTTTGTCTTGAAAATGCGCCTCCGCTATGGCCAGTTCACGGCGCGAGTTAACGCCCATGGCGTCTTGGGCGGTACATTCCACCGCCGCACAGCTCAGGCCCCGCGCCCGCGCAAGGCTGACAACATCGGTGAGGTAATATTCGCCGCTGGCGTTATCATTGGTGATTTCAGAGATCAGATCAAACAGCAGGTCACGCGGTGCGCAAATGACGCCCGAGTTACACAGGCGAATTTCTTGTTGCTCTGGTGTGGCATCTTTGGCCTCGACAATGGCATCAAGTGCGCCGTCTTTGATCACCAATCGCCCATAGTTTGACGGGGCAGGCACATCAAAGCCCAGCACAACCACGCTGGCGCCATCTGTGCGCTTTTGGGCCATTTGATCCAGGATTTCTGGGGTGATAAAGGGCGTATCCCCATACAGAACATAGACATCGCCATCGAAACCGCTCAGCGCATCGCGCGCCTGATCAACGGCATGGCCGGTGCCATTTTGGGCTGTTTGTAGGACAATCTGGGCATCTTCATCATATTTTTTAGCGGCGGCGGTGACTTGATCGGAACCGTGGCCAGCAACGATGATGGTCTTTTGGGCGTTGATTGCTTGGGCGCAAAAGATCGAATGTGCCAACATCGGCGCGCCTGCCAGCGGGTGCAGAACCTTTGGCAGATCTGATTGCATACGCGTGCCTTTGCCTGCTGCGAGAATTACCACTGCTTTTGTCATATTATAGTGCCTTGTTTTTGTCGTTGGTGGCCGAAGCATTCTTTTAAACTTAAAGTAGACTTAACAAAAGACATAAGGTGCTCAAGAAAGCTTTCAATCCGTTACGGTTTTGTGGCATGAATTTTTTATCAGTTTTACGGCCAAGTACCAGCATAGGGGAATAAAATGAAATCGGTGGTTTTTGATCTGGATGGGACATTGGCCGATACCAGTGCGGATTTAATTGCCTCGGCCAATGCCTGTTTTGCGGATCTGGGCTTGGGCACACCGCTGGATCCTGTGGCGGATGCGCTAACCGCTTTTGCCGGTGGGCGAGCGATGCTGGGATTGGGATTCGAGCGATTGGGAGTATCGGATACCAGCGCAATCTCGCGCGAATTTCCAAACCTATTGGCTCATTATGCGCGGGATTTGGATGTGCATACGCGGCTTTATGATGGGGTCGAGGCCTGCTTGCAGGGGCTGTTGAAGCAGGGGTATGCCTTGGGGGTGTGCACCAACAAGCCGGCGGGCTTGGCCGAGGATCTGCTGGTGCGGCTGGGCATCCGTGATTATTTTTCTGCAATGCTTGGGGCGGATAGCTTGCCTGTGCGCAAACCTGACCCAGAGCATTTATGGGCCACCATTGATGCCATGGGGGGCACACGCGGTTGTGGTGTGTTGATCGGTGATACCATTACCGATCGCAAGGCGGCGCAAAATGCTGGCCTACCCTGTATTCTGGTGGGGTTTGGCCCTTTGGGCGCGGGGGTGGCCGATATGAAACCTGCGGCGGTTCTGGATCATTACACAGATTTAGAGGCCATGCTTGGCCCGATTTTTGATGACTTAGAAAAGGTGTGAAGATGGGCGTGAAATTTAAGGGTGATTTCACCCAGCAAGAGCCAATCCCCGAGGCCGGTATTGAAGCGGCCGTGCGTGTGATGCGCCACGGGCGGCTACATCGGTATAACACCGTTGCGGGCGAGGTGGCCGAAACGGTGTTGTTAGAGCAAGAATTCGCGGCATTTACGGGGGCTAAATATTGCCTTGCGGTGGCATCGGGGGGCTATGCGCTGGGCGCGGCGTTGCGTGCGTTGGGTGTTGAACATGGGGATGCGGTTTTGACCAATGCTTTCACTTTGGCCCCTGTACCGGGGGCTATTGCATCTGTGGGTGCGCGCCCTGTGTTTGTCGAGGTGACAGGCGATTTGGTGATGGATTTAGACGATTTGAACGCCAAGATTCTATCCAGTGGCGCCAAGGTTTTGATGTTGAGCCATATGCGGGGACATATCGTGGATATGGATGCGTTAATGCAAATCTGCGATGGGGCTGGTGTGCAGGTGATTGAGGATTGCGCCCATACTATGGGGGCGGATTGGAATGGGGTGCCCAGCGGACGCCACGGGATTATTGGGTGTTATTCCACCCAGACCTTTAAGCATGTGAATTCGGGCGAGGGGGGATTGCTGATCACGGATGACGCAGATGCGATGGCACGGGCAACCATGTTGTCTGGCTCTTATATGCTGTATGAAAGCCACGGGGCTGGGGCGCCGGCAGAGGCATTTGACGATGTTCGCCTTGATACGCCCAATTGTTCAGGGCGGATGGATAATCTGCGCGCGGCGATTCTACGCCCACAGCTGGCGCAATTGCCTGCGCAGGCGGCGGCGTGGAATGCGCGTTATCGTGTATTAGAGGATGCCTTGGCACAGGTAGAGGGGCTACGATTGATTGATCGCCCAGCCAAAGAGGGGTTTGTGGCGTCATCCTTTCAATTCTGCCTAGATGACTTGGCGGCGGCGCCGATCGAGGCGTTTTTGGCAAGTTGTATGGCGCGCGGTGTGCAGATTAAATGGTTTGGGGCGGATCGGCCTGTTGGATTTACCTCGCGCCATGACAGTTGGCGCTATACAGAAGCACAGGATTTGCCGCGCACAGACAGCGTGCTGGCTGGGCTGATGGACATTCGCCTGCCGTTAACGATTGCGCCTGAGGATTACCGTGTGGTGGCGCAGATCATACGCGAAGAGTTGGCGGCGGTAATCCCCTAGGGCGTGGTGGATTTGTATCTAGGGTTAGAGTGCATCCGTTTTCACGTTCGAGTTTGTTGACCTTGAAGCATGTGACAGTTAAGCATGGAGAAGAATTCTTAGTTGCCAACGCTAAAGGGGATACCTTTGCAAGACTTGCTCTTAAATTACTTGCCTATTCTTGTTTTCTTGGGGGTTGCAGCTGGACTGGGTCTGGTGCTGATTTTGGCGGCATTGGTTTTGGCCGTACGCAACCCTGATGCGGAAAAAACATCTGCCTATGAATGTGGGTTTAATGCATTTGATGATGCGCGGATGAAGTTTGATATTCGGTTTTATCTGGTATCTATTTTATTCATTATTTTTGATCTAGAGGTGGCATTTCTATTCCCCTGGGCCACGGCATTTCAGCACCAAGGCGAGCTGGGGTTTTGGTCTATGATGATCTTCTTGGCTGTTTTGAGTATTGGCTTTGCTTATGAGTGGAAAAAAGGAGCCTTGGAATGGGAGTAGCGACATCCCCCAATACCGCAGGTGTTGATAAAGAGGTTGTGACATCAGCGCTGAACAGCCAGTTGCAGGACAAAGGGTTCCTGTTAACCAGCACAGAAGATATTATCAATTGGGCGCGCACAGGATCATTGCACTGGATGACCTTTGGGTTGGCGTGTTGCGCGGTTGAAATGATGCATGCGGCGATGCCGCGCTATGATATCGAACGTTTCGGCATTGCACCGCGCGCATCCCCACGCCAGTCGGATTTGATGATTGTGGCGGGCACATTGACCAATAAAATGGCACCGGCCCTGCGCAAGGTTTATGACCAGATGCCAGAGCCACGCTATGTGATTTCTATGGGATCCTGTGCCAATGGTGGCGGGTATTACCATTATTCCTATAGTGTGGTGCGCGGCTGTGATCGTGTGGTGCCTGTGGATGTTTATGTGCCTGGATGCCCCCCATCGGCCGAGGCCTTGCTCTATGGTCTGTTGCAACTACAACGCAAAATTCGCCGCACCGGCACCATTGTTAGGTAATTTGATGTCAGAAGAATTGAAAGAATTAGGCGCGCAGGTTGAGTTGAAATGCCCCAAGGCTGTTTCTGGATATGAGATCACGCCACAGGGTGAATTGTTGGTGCAGGTCAAGTTGGCGCATATTGCTGATGTGGTTGAAGTGTTGAAAAAAGGGGTGGTGTTTCGCTTCTCTACCCTTGTTGATATCACGGCCGTTGATTATCCCGCCCGCGCGGACCGCTTTGAGGTGGTCTATCATTTTCTATCTATGTACACGAATTTGCGTATTCGCCTAAAGGTGCATGTGGCCGAGGATGGCATGGTGCCCTCAATCACCGCGGTGCATCCATCGGCCAATTGGTTCGAGCGCGAGGTTTTTGATATGTATGGCGTGTTGTTTTCTGATCATCCAGATCTGCGCCGTATTCTGACCGATTACGGGTTTCGCGGCTATCCATTGCGCAAGGATTTCCCGACCACGGGCTATACCGAATTGCGCTATGACGAGGTCGAGAAACGTGTGGTTTATGAACCCGTGAATTTGGTGCAGGAATACCGACAATTTGATTTCATGTCGCCGTGGGAGGGTGCGGAATATATCCTGCCCGGTGATGATAAGGCGGAGGCGAAGTGATGGTGTCTGGTATTGCCCAATACGGGTCATTAGCGTCCCAAATCATTCCCTTTGCAATGATGTTTGTCTTGTTCGGACTGCCGTTGGTATTTTTAACGCTGCGCAGTGGGGTTTCAAAGTTCTGGATGCTGTTGCTGATCATTCCTGTGCTTGGTTGGGCGATGCTTCTTTGGATGCTGACCTTTGTAACTTGGCCAAGCCAAGAGGAGTCTGCGAAATGATGGATGGCACATTCAACGACGCCCAAACAGGCGAGCAACGTATTCGCAATTTCAACATCAACTTTGGGCCTCAGCACCCTGCGGCGCACGGTGTTTTGCGTCTTGTGCTAGAGCTGGACGGCGAGATCGTCGAGCGCTGTGATCCGCATATTGGCCTGTTGCACCGCGGTACTGAAAAGTTGATGGAGAGCAGAACCTATCTGCAGAACCTGCCGTATTTCGACCGTCTTGATTACGTGGCCCCGATGAACCAAGAACATGCTTGGTGTCTAGCGATTGAGAAATTGGCCGGCATTGATGTGCCGCGTCGTGGCTCCTTGATCCGTGTGCTTTACTCTGAAATCGGGCGTATCTTGAACCACATCTTGAATGTAACCACTCAGGCGATGGATGTGGGGGCGCTAACCCCGCCGTTGTGGGGATTTGAAGAGCGCGAAAAGCTGATGGTGTTTTACGAGCGTGCTTGTGGTGCGCGCCTGCACGCCAATTATTTCCGCCCTGGTGGTGTGCACCAAGATCTGCCGCAGGATTTGCTGGATGATATCATGGCGTGGTCGATGGAATTCCCAGATGTGCTAGCGGATATCGATGGTTTGCTAACCGAGAACCGTATTTTCAAACAGCGCAACGTGGACATTGCCATTGTGACAGAACAAGAGGCGCTGGACTGGGGCTTTTCTGGGGTGATGGTGCGCGGCTCTGGCATGGCGTGGGATTTACGCCGTGCGCAGCCCTATGAGTGCTATGACGAATTTGAGTTTGATATTCCGGTCGGTAAAAATGGCGATTGTTATGATCGCTATCTGTGCCGCATGCAGGAAATGCGCGAGAGTTTGAAAATCATCCAACAAGCGATCCAAAAGTTAGAGAGCGCGACCGGTGATGTGATGTCGCGCGGCAAGGCATCGCCGCCAAAGCGCCATGAAATGAAAACATCAATGGAAGCATTGATCCACCATTTCAAGCTGTACACCGAAGGTTTCAGGGTGCCCGCGGGCGAGGTTTATGTGGCCGTCGAGGCCCCCAAAGGGGAATTCGGGGTTTATTTGGTATCGGACGGATCAAACAAACCCTACAAAACTAAAATCCGCGCACCGGGTTATCTGCATTTGCAGGCGATGGATCATATTTGTAAGGGCCATCAGTTGGCAGATGTTGCCGCAGTTATTGGCACGATGGATGTGGTTTTCGGGGAGATTGATCGGTGATAATGGTTGGCGGAGACAAAAGAGTTAACGATCGTGCCGATGGATCAGTTTGTGATCAAACCGATCGATATAGAAGCGAAGGTGGATCTCGCCGCGCCTGTCCTTTGGGGGCTTATAGCCTATGTGACTGCAATCCTCATTTGCAGAGGCCTAGGCCCGAAGACAACCTATTTGCTGGTAGCGCTTGTCACCGGAATAAACACCGCGTTTATTCTCTATCTAGTGGGCACCATGCCTTCTGCGTTGAAACTGATGGTTTCAAAAGCACCTTGGAGCTTGGAAATATGGTCGATACTCTGTCGTGGAAGGTGCGGTTAACCTAATGTCAATTCGTCGTTTACATAAAGACCAGCCTGTTGATTTCGCATTTACCACGGCTAACAAGGAATGGGCCGAGGGCCAAATCGCCAAATACCCCGAAGGCCGTCAGGCCAGTGCGGTGATACCGCTATTGTGGCGCGCCCAAGAACAAGAGGGCTGGTTATCGCGCCCTGCAATCGAAACCGTAGGCGAGATGCTGGATATGGCATTTATTCGTGTGCTTGAGGTTGCAACGTTTTATTTCATGTTTCAGTTACAGCCTGTGGGAGCTGTGGCGCATGTACAGGTTTGTGGCACCACATCCTGTATGATCTGCGGTGCAGAAGATTTGATCAGTGTTTGCAAAGATGAGATCGCCCCAGTGGCGCATCAAATTTCGGCTGATGGGCAGTTCAGCTGGGAAGAGGTTGAATGTCTGGGGGCCTGTTCAAATGCGCCGATGGTTCAGATTGGCAAAGATTTCTATGAGGATCTAACCGAGGAGAGCTTTCGCGAAATATTAGCGGCATTTGCACGTGGCGAGATCCCAACTCCTGGCCCGCAGAATGGCCGCTTTGCCGCTGAACCAGTGACAGGGTTGAGCACGTTGACGGAAATGGTGTCTGATAAGCATGGGCAGAACGCATCCGCAGAACGTGCCACTGTATATGGCGATACTATTAAGCGTATTCAGGGCGACGAGGTTCCAGTGTTAAAGCCCATCACCCGTAAAACAAAGGCGTAGCACGAAATGGCCAACGGCGAAAAATCCCAGACCCTATGTACAGCCCTGTGTTGGGGGATGGCGATCCTGTGTGGCGCGTTGCTGGGGGCCTGTTTCATGCTGCGCTCAGTGCATATGCTTTTGTGTGTTTTAATTGCGGTGATCACCACGCTAATTTTGGTCTGGGTTCTGCGCAGATTGTTTTGTAATGCGGGCGGGGATTTTCAAAATGATCAATCAGCCAAAAGGGAAAGCTTAACCGCTAAAACAGCAAGCGATGGCGCGCCAACAGAAGGTCATGCATCCGCCACAGTGCACCAAGACAACGATACGCAAAATGCTGGGCCACAGCTTTTTAACAGCCGCCCCGATCATGTGGATGATTTAAAGAAAATATCTGGCATTGGCCCAAAACTAGAGCAAACATTAAATGATATTGGCGTTTATCAATTTGCGCAGATCGCCTCTTGGGGCGGATCTGACATTGCAGTGGTGGACGCCCAGTTGAGGTTTAAGGGTCGGGTCGAAAGAGATGATTGGGTAAATCAAGCAAAGCAGTTTATAGAGATTATATAGAAAATGGGCAATTTGAGCCCGTGCAACACTTAGGGGAGTAAAATATGGCGAATAAAGATGAAATGAGTTGTTCTGTTAAATGCGGCCTTATGGGCGCTGTATTAGGTATTTTAACGGCGTTGCTTTTGATGTGGTTGACGAATTTAACCAATGCGCAATCGCTATTTTGGGGATTGGCCGTATTTTTCCTAGCGACAGTATTTATGATCTGGGCATGGTGTGGATCTTCGCAGGCTGGTGCAGGCGCTGCCGCCGCCGGTGCATCTGGTGCGGCAATGGCTGCCTCGGCCGCCAGTGCCGAGACTGCAAAACCCGCGCCCGCCCCGAAGCCCGCGCCAAGGCCAAAGCCCGAGCCGGCACCAGAACCCGCGCCAGAGCCAGCCCCAATTCCTACACCAAAGCCAGAACCGGCGCCGGCACCAAAGGCCGCACCTGCTAAATTTGCCGATGTGCCAGAAGAGGCGCCAAAGCCTGCGGCGAAGAAACCGGCTGCTAAAAAGCCTGCCGCCAAGAAACCGGCAGCCAAGAAACCGGCAGCCAAAAAGCCCGCCGCAGAGAAACCACCGGTGTTGTACACGGAGCGCCCCGATCAGGTGGATGACCTAAAGCTGATCTCCGGTGTAGGCCCAAAGCTAGAGGCGACCTGTCACGATATTGGTGTGTACCAATTCGCCCAGATCGCCAATTGGAAAAAGGCAGATATCGCCACCGTGGATGACAAGCTATCGTTTAAGGGGCGCATCGTCCGCGACGAGTGGGTGAAGCAGGCAAAGGTTTTGGCCAAAGGCGGCGAGACCGAATTTTCCAAGCGTAAGAAAAAATAGGCGATAGCCCGTTAACAACCCTTCGGGCCATTGGCCCGAAGGTATAAGGAGAGCAATTTTGAAGCCATCCACACCGGCGCAATCTAAACAAGCGCGTATAGCCAGCATTGTTATGCTGGTTACAATGATACTTTGGATGGTCTTGCAATGGCTCGGTGGCCAAATGGGATGGGCAGTACGCTATGCTTTTCTATTCGATTTCGCCGCGCTGGCGGCCTTTGCATGGGCGCTGATTGTATTGTTTCAAGTTTGGCGCGCGCGCCAATGATCAGGGAAGTGACAAGATGTTAAAAGACCAAGACCGCATCTTTACCAATCTATACGGCATGCATGATCGCAGCCTAAAGGGCGCTAGGGCGCGCGGCCATTGGGATGGCACGGCCAAGCTGATCAAAAAGGGCCGCGACTGGATTGTTGACGAGATGAAGGGCTCTGGCCTGCGCGGGCGCGGGGGGGCTGGTTTTCCCACGGGATTGAAATGGTCATTCATGCCCAAGGAATCTGATGGGCGGCCTGCCTATTTGGTGATCAATGCAGACGAGTCTGAGCCAGGCACCTGCAAGGACCGCGAGATCATGCGCCATGATCCCCATACCCTAATCGAGGGGGCGCTGATCGCCAGTTTCGCCATGAATGCCAATGCTTGTTACATCTATATTCGAGGTGAATTTATCCGCGAACGTGAGGCGCTACAGGCGGCGATCGATGAATGCTATGATGCGGGGCTATTGGGTAAAAATGCTGCCAAGTCTGGCTGGGATTTTGATCTGTATCTGCATCATGGGGCTGGTGCCTATATTTGCGGCGAGGAAACCGCGCTATTGGAGAGCCTAGAGGGTAAAAAGGGCATGCCGCGTATGAAGCCGCCATTCCCTGCGGGGGCCGGGCTGTATGGATGCCCGACCACTGTAAACAATGTGGAATCCATTGCTGTGGTGCCCACAATTTTGCGCCGCGGGGGCGATTGGTTTAAATCCTTTGGCCGCGAGAACAATGCCGGCACCAAGCTGTTTGCGATTTCGGGTCATGTGAACAGCCCCTGTGTGGTCGAAGAAGAGATGTCTATTCCTTTGCGCGAATTGCTGGATCGCCACTGCGGCGGGGTACGCGGCGGCTGGGATAACCTAAAGGCAGTGATCCCCGGTGGGTCATCTGTACCGATGTTACCGCAGAATATTTGCAATGATGCGATCATGGATTTTGACTGGCTGCGCGAGCAGAGATCGGGTCTGGGCACGGCGGCGGTGATTGTGATGGATCAATCCACCGATGTGATCAAGGCGATATGGCGCTTGTCCAAATTTTATAAACACGAGAGTTGCGGTCAGTGCACGCCGTGCCGCGAGGGTACGGGGTGGATGATGCGTGTGATGGAACGTCTGGTCACCGGCGAGGCCGAGGTTGAGGAAATTGATATGCTGTTGGATGTGACCAAGCAGGTCGAGGGCCACACGATTTGTGCGCTGGGCGATGCGGCGGCATGGCCGATCCAAGGCTTGGTACGTCATTTCCGCAATGAAATAGAGGATCGTATTAAACATAAGCGCACCGGGCGGGTCAGCTCGGTTGCGGCGGAGTAGAAAATGGAACATTTTGCACAATATAATCATGCGATTTTTGCCCTTGGGGCCTTTGTTCTAATTGTGATGATTTTGAATCCGCTGTCAGCAAATATAAAAACCAACGAAGGTGTCGAATCCGGTGCTATGCCACCTGCGGATTACAGTTCGAAATCTTATCGCTGGAGCCGCGCCTATATGAATGCGATGGAGGTTAGCGGCCCCTTTGTGGGTGCAACCGTTGCCGCGATTTTGGCTGGTGGTAGCCCCCTTTGGGTAAACCTATTGGCCTCTGTGTTTTTGGTAAGCCGCTTGATTATGGCCTATGTGCACATCAAGGGTATCGGGCATAAGAACATGGGCCCGCGCACAATGATATTTGCCCTTGGCATGTTTTGTATTTGCGGGCTTGCGCTGATTGCTATGATCGGGGCGTTAACCTAATGCAACCAACCGGTCATCATCTTGCGGAATTGAATGTGGCGCGCCTTATCGCCCCTGTTGATGATCCGCGCGTGGCAGATTTTGTAAATAACATTGATCGCATTAATGGGCTGGGTAAACGCATGCCAGGATTTGTGTGGATTATGGAAGGTTCAAGCGAGCCGAATGCGGGGAATTTGGAAACTGCCATCGGCGGGGATCCGCAATTTGTGTCGAATATGACCGTCTGGGAAGATGCCACAAGTCTAGAGAATTTCGTTTTTAACACCGTGCACAAGCAGATTTATGATCGCCGCGCCGAATGGATGGAGCTCATGCAGGGGATGCATTTTGTGATGTGGTGGGTACCCATTGGCCATCAACCCACATTAGACGAGGGGTTGGCCAAGTTGGCGCATTTGAACGCACATGGAGCCAGTGATCAGGCCTTTGGCTGGGATTATCTGGGGATGTCTGCCGAGACCCGCAAAAACCAGTGCAAACCGGCGGCAGTAGTGTGATGGTGGATATTGTAACAAATCGCGAGCGTGGTTGTTATTGCATAACAGTACCACTGTGCCTTTATTTTAGTGCAAAGGGGTGCAGAAATTCTATGCCCCCCCAATGCATGATCTAAAGGAGATATCTAATGCGCATTGTAACTATTTCTGCCCTGATTTTGGCGCTTGGTACGGCAAGTGTTGCTCGCCCAGCCAGCCTGTGGGATGTGCCCGAGGTTGATCGGGGGCTGTTTCAAATTGGTGTAGCGCACGGGGTGCGTAAAAATTGCAACACTATCGAGGCGCATAAGCTGCGCGGGGCCTCCTTTGCGTGGAAATTGGTAGGCCATGCCCGTGATGCAGGGTATTCTATGTCCGAGACCCGCGCCTTTATTGAGGACAAAGACGAGAAGGCGGTGTTGCGGGCCCGCGTTGTGAAATACCTACAGTCCAAGGGATTGGATACTGAGACCCCAAATGCGCTGTGCCAGTTTGGCGAAGCGGAGATAGCAAAGAAAAGCCAAGTTGGCGTATTACTAAGGATGAATTAGGCTCATGTCTGATCTGCGCAAAATCATCATCGACGGTGAAGAAGTCGAAGTAGAAGGAGCGATGACGCTGCTTCAAGCCTGTGAAGTAGCCGGTATCGAGGTGCCACGTTTTTGCTATCACGAGCGTTTGACGATTGCGGGGAACTGTCGGATGTGCTTGGTCGAGGTGGTTGGTGGCCCGCCAAAGCCAGCAGCGTCTTGTGCCATGCAGGTTCGTGATTTGCGCGGGGGGCCAAATGGGGAATTGCCCGAGGTCAAGACCACATCCCCCATGGTAAAAAAGGCCCGCGAGGGTGTAATGGAATTTTTGCTGATCAATCATCCATTGGATTGCCCTATTTGCGATCAGGGTGGAGAATGTGATTTACAAGATCAGGCCATGGCATATGGCGTGGATTTTTCCCGCTTTCGAGAGCCAAAACGTGCATCAGAAGATCTGAATTTAGGGCCACTGGTGGCCACCACTATGACGCGGTGCATTTCCTGTACGCGCTGCGTGCGCTTCACCACCGAGGTGGCGGGTATCACCCAGATGGGCCAGACAGGGCGCGGCGAAGACGCCGAAATTACTTCCTATCTTAATCAAACCTTAGACAGCGAGTTACAGGGTAATATCATCGATCTGTGCCCCGTTGGCGCGCTGACGTCAAAACCCTATGCCTTTACGGCGCGGCCGTGGGAATTGAAGAAAACCGAAACCATCGATGTAATGGATGCGCTTGGGTCAAACATCCGCGTTGACACCAAAGGGCGTGAGGTGATGCGCATTTTGCCGCGAAATCATGATGGTGTGAATGAAGAATGGTTGTCGGACAAGTCCCGCTTTGTTTGGGATGGGTTGCGTCGCCAGCGGCTGGATCGCCCCTATGTGCGCGTGAAGGGTAAGTTAAAGCCAGCCAGCTGGGGCGAGGCCTTTGGGGCTATTGCCAAGGCGGCAAAGGGTAAGAAGGTTGCGGGATTGGCCGGTGATCTGGTCTCGGTTGAGGCGATGTATGCGTTGAAGCAGCTGGTCACTGGGCTGGGCGGTGCGGTGGAATGCCGGGTGGATGATGCAAAATTACCCATCGGCGGGCGCGGCGATTATGTGGGCACCGCCAATATCGAGGATATTGACGAGGCTGAGATGATCCAGCTGGTCGGCATTAACCCCCGCCTAGAGGCGCCGGTGCTAAATGCCCGAATTCGCAAGGCGTATTTGCGTGGCGCGCAGATTGCATTGGTTGGTGAAAAGGTTGATTTGAAATATGAATACTTCCATGTGGGCACAGATCGCGCAGCACTAAGCGCACTGGCTAAAAAGAAGATCACCGCAGAAACCAAGAAAATGAAAACCCTAGTGATTATTGGGCAGGGGGCGTTGTTGGCCGAAGACGGCGAGGCGGTATTGGCCGAGGCACAGAGGTTGGCCGCCAATAGCGCCTCAAAGCTATTGGTTTTACACACGGCCGCGGCGCGTGTGGGGGGCATGGATATCGGTTTTACGACCAAGGGCGGCATAAACGCGGCGCTAAAAGGCGCCGAGGTGGTGTTCAATTTGGGCGCGGATGAGGTGGAAATCGCTGATAATCCCTTTGTGATTTATCAAGGTAGCCATGGAGATCGGGGCGCGCACCGCGCCGATGTAATCCTGCCTGCCGCTGCCTATACCGAGGAAAGTGGCCTATTTGTGAATACAGAAGGTCGACCGCAGATCAGTGCGCGCGCCTCATTTGCACCTGGAGATGCCAAGGAGAACTGGGCGATTTTGCGTGCGCTATCGGCGGATCTGGGGGCGGTATTGCCCTATGACAGTTTGGCGGCCCTGCGCAGTCAGATGTTTGCAGAATTCCCGCATTTGGCAGAGATTGATCAGGTGGCCGAGAATGCAGAATTTACCGCCAAGGCGGGTGAATTAAGCAGCGGTGACTTCCAATCGGCTGTAACAGATCATTATCTGACAAATCCAATTGCGCGGGCATCCGAAGTGATGGCAGAGCTATCGCGCAATGCCAAAGAACGCGCCACAGGCGCCATAGCGGCAGAGTAGGGGTAGGCATGGGGTTTTTTGACACAACACTGGGGATGTTCCTGATCATTTTGGCGCAATGCTTGATGGTTTTGGGGTTTGTGATGATCAGCCTGCTGGTGCTGGTTTATGGGGATCGTAAGGTTTGGGGGGCGGTGCAAATGCGTCGTGGGCCAAATGTTGTGGGGCCTTGGGGGATTTTGCAGACCATTGCGGATGCGTTGAAGTATGTGGTGAAAGAGGTTGTGGTACCTGCGGGGGCGGATCGCACGGTGTTTTTCTTGGCGCCTTTGGCATCCTTTATTTTGGCTGTGGTGGCATGGGCGGTTATTCCCTTTGACGAAACTTGGATATTGTCTGATTTGAATGTGGCGGTTTTGTTTGTTTTTGCGGTATCTAGCCTAGAGGTTTATGGTGTGATCATGGGGGGCTGGGCGTCTAACTCCAAATACCCGTTTTTGGGGGCCTTGCGTTCTGCGGCACAGATGATTTCCTATGAGGTCTCTATCGGGTTTATCATTGTGGGGATTATCATCACCACGGGGTCGCTTAGCTTTGTTGATATTGTGTTGGCGCAGGATGGCGATTGGGGTTTCTTTAGTTGGTACTGGCTACCGCATTTTCCGATGGTGTTTTTGTTCTTTATTTCGGCCCTTGCTGAGACCAATCGCCCACCATTTGATTTGCCTGAGGCAGAGTCAGAATTGGTGGCTGGCTATCAGGTGGAATACTCGTCCACCCCGTTTTTGTTGTTTATGGCCGGTGAATATATTGCCATTTGGCTGATGTGTGCCCTGACCACGCTATTGTTTTTTGGTGGCTGGTTGTCACCTGTGCCTGGACTGCCGGATGGGGCCATTTGGTTCGTTGCTAAGATGGGCTTCTTTTTCTTCTTATTTGCGATGGTAAAGGCGATCACCCCGCGCTATCGCTATGATCAACTAATGCGGCTGGGTTGGAAGGTATTCTTACCCATGTCATTGCTCTGGGTTGTTGTTGTTTCGTTTTTTGCACAGTACGGTGCATTTGGCGGGACATACGCGCGCTGGGTTACTGGAGGATAATCGACTGTGGTTTTAAGAAATACTATTGCTTTATGTGTCTTGGCGATTGGAATGGCGGTGCCTGCTTTTGCCGATTTGCAAGGCGATCTATCGAAGCTAAAGATCAAGACAGAAACCTGTGTGGAGAAACAGCGCAATCTATGCGTGGTATCCGCATCAACACAGGTTTTGACCTCGTCTCGCAACCTCGAACATCTGTTCAAGAATGATCCGGAATTGGTTGAGTGGTATGTGAAGATTTTCCAGAAGGCCAGTTTTGAGGTGGCCAAGGATGGGCGGGCACCCTACCGTAAGTTTCTCTCTGAAAACGCCACTTGGGCCTTGGATTTCCACTCGGAATTGCGCAAGTTTTTGGGCGAGCTACCCTTGGGCGCGCGGCGCATGGATATTGCCTTTGCTGGGTATGGTGTTATTCGCGCCGATGCCTGCCGCGAGATCAAAATCGAGCATTGCGCCATCGCGGCGACACGCTCTGTTCATCTGGCGCATAAGCGCGAGTATTGGGATCAGGTGATCCAAAGATTTGAGATGAAGGAGCCCTTTGTCACAATTTTGCCAGCGGCGCTCATCGCGCAATACGAGGAAATGTTATAGGGATGGTCACGCTACCACATATCGGTTCAAGTTTTGATCGGATGATTGTGGGGCCGATGTGTGCGCGTGGTGGAGCCAGTGGCGTAAAACAGGCGCATCTAGGATGGAACGGATAGGGACGGTTATGGCATTTGATTACACGCGTGCGGGAAAATATTTTCTTTTGGCTGATTTTGTGCTGGGCATGAAATTGGGCTTGAAATATTTTTTCCGCCCCAAGGCCACGCTGAATTATCCCCATGAGAAGGGGCCGCTAAGCCCGCGGTTTCGTGGCGAGCATGCGTTGCGTCGTTATGAAAATGGCGAAGAGCGCTGTATTGCCTGTAAGCTGTGCGAAGCGATTTGCCCGGCCCAAGCGATTGTGATTGATGCAGAGCCGCGCGAGGATGGATCACGCCGCACCACGCGGTATGACATTGATATGACCAAGTGCATTTATTGCGGGTTTTGCCAAGAGGCCTGTCCTGTGGATGCGATTGTTGAGGGGCCGAATTTCGAGTTCGCCACCGAGACACGCGAAGAGCTGTTTTATGACAAGGCGAAGCTGTTGGAAAACGGCGATCGTTGGGAGGCGGAGATCGCGCGCAATCTGGAATTAGATGCGCCGTATCGCTGATGCGTGGCCCCCTATGGGGCGGATATTTGAGGATTGTTTGCGGGTACTGTGCAGACGTGCCCGATCGGGCGGCTAAGAAGGGGATAGAAATGGGCATAACATTGATTGCCTTTTATGTGTTTGCACTTACGGCGGTTGCCTCGGCACTGTTGGTGGTGCTGTCGCGCAATCCTGTGCATTCAGTCTTGTGGTTGATCCTGACATTTTTCAGCGCCTCGGCGATGTTTGTTCTGATGGGTGCCGAATATTTGGCCATGCTGTTGGCCATTGTTTATGTTGGCGCGGTGGCGGTGCTATTCTTGTTTGTGGTGATGATGCTGGATGTTGATTTTGCAGAGCTAAAGTCTGGTATGCAGAATTATATGTTGATTGGCTTGCTGATTGGCGCGGTTCTGTTGTCGGAACTATCTTTGCTGTATGGGCACTGGGTGGTGGCCAGCGAGGCGGGTAGCCTGCTGCAATCACCAACGCCTGCGCTGGCGGATGCGCATAATACCGTGGCCTTGGGGCAAATTATCTATACCGATTATATCTACCTGTTTCAGATTTCTGGGATGATTTTGTTGGTTGCGATGATCGGGGCGATTGTTTTGACATTGCGCCATCGCGGTGATGTTAAACGCCAAAATATTGTCGAACAAATGCACCGTGATCCATCAGAAACGATGGCCGTGGTGAACGTGAAATCAGGGCAGGGGCTATGAAATTTGATCTAAAGGGAAAGATGCTGTTTTCGCTTCCGATTGTGGTGACGATTTTTATGACGGCTACGGGATCATTGTTGGGCATGTCCAAGCCCAGCTGGGCCTGCAAGCCTAACACGCAGCGTTTAGAAGTCTATGTCGGATACAACTGGGATGAATTCACGGCCCTTGAAAAGATTCGCTACAAATTTGATCACAAGGTCCCCGAGCGATTGTATCAGGACTGGCTCGATAATCATCAACCTTGGTAAAATATGACAAACATGCAAACAGAAATTATTATGATTGAAAAGCAGGGGCGCGACCAATGATATCAGTTGAACATTATCTAGTCGTCGGGGCATTGCTGTTTGTTATTGGCATTTTTGGGATTTTTCTAAACCGCAAAAACGTGATTGTGATTTTGATGTCGATCGAGCTGATGCTCTTGGCGGTTAATATCAATATGGTGGCATTTTCCACACATTTGAATGATTTGACAGGGCAGGTATTTGCTCTGTTTATTCTTACGGTTGCGGCAGCCGAGGCGGCGATTGGGCTGGCGATTTTGGTGTGCTTCTTCCGGGTGCGTGGCACCATTGCGGTAGAAGATATTAACGTGATGAAAGGCTAGGCAGATGGAAACGATCCTGCTTTTTGCTCCGCTACTGGGTGCGTTTTTATGTGGCTTCGGGCATCCATTGTTTGGCGAGAAGGTCTCGATGATCATCGCCACGGGCCTGTTGTTCCTATCGGCCGCGCTGTCTTGGGTAGTGTTTTTCAGCTTTCATGGCGAGACCGAGGTTATCACCTTGTTCCGCTGGGTAGAAAGTGGGACGCTGTCTGCTGATTGGGCCATTCGGTTGGATCGTTTAACCGCAATAATGTTGATTGTGGTGACCTCTGTGTCGTCCTTGGTGCACTTGTATTCTTGGGGCTACATGTCTCATGATCCACAATGGAAAGACGGCGAGAGCTATAAGCCGCGCTTTTTCGCATATCTATCGTTCTTTACCTTTGCGATGCTGATGTTGGTTACGGCAGATAATCTGTTGCAGATGTTCTTTGGCTGGGAGGGTGTGGGCGTTGCATCCTATTTGTTGATCGGATTTTACTATCGCAAGCCATCCGCAGGTGCCGCGGCGATGAAGGCCTTTATTGTCAACCGCGTTGGGGATTTCGGCTTTGCGTTGGGGATCTTTGCGCTGTTTTACTTGACGGATAGCATCAATTTTTCCGAAGTACTTGACCCGCATAATGCGAAGGAACTCAGCAAGACCACCCTGCATTTCCTGAGTTGGGAGCTGAATGCGCTAGAGGTTATCACCATGCTGTTGTTCATCGGTGCGATGGGCAAGTCCGCGCAATTGGGGCTGCACACATGGTTGCCTGATGCGATGGAAGGCCCGACCCCAGTGTCGGCGCTGATCCATGCGGCCACCATGGTTACGGCCGGTGTGTTTATGGTCTGCCGTCTGTCGCCATTACTGGAATATGCGGTCTTTACGCCCAGCTTTATTGTGATCATTGGCGCAACCACAGCATTTTTCGCAGCCACCGTTGGATTGGTACAAAATGATATCAAACGGGTGATCGCCTATTCTACTTGTTCCCAGCTGGGCTACATGTTTGTGGCGGCGGGTGTTGGCGCCTATGGCGCGGCGATGTTCCATTTGTTTACGCACGCGTTTTTCAAGGCGATGTTGTTCCTGGGGGCGGGGTCGGTGATCCACGCCATGCATCACGAGCAGGACATGCGCAATTACGGTGGCCTGCGCAAAAAAATTCCAATGACCTTTGCGGCGATGATGATTGGCACCTTGGCCATTACGGGTGTTGGTATACCGCTAACGCATGTTGGCTTTGCTGGATTTCTATCAAAGGATGCGATTATTGAGAGTTCTTATGCCGCAGGTGGTGTGGGGCTATATGGATTTGTGATGCTGGTGGTCGCGGCGGCGATGACCAGTTTTTATTCGTGGCGTTTGATATTTATGACCTTCTACGGTGCCCCGCGTGGGGATGCGAATACTCACGATCATGCGCATGAGAGCCCGATGGTGATGTTAATACCTTTGGGTGTTTTGGCGCTGGGGGCGATTTTTGCTGGCATGTTCTGGTACGAAGATTTCTTTGGCCACCACTGGGAAGAGTTTTTTGGTACATCTCTGTATGCCAATCACGATACCAATCATGTGGTGCATGATGCGCATAGTGTTGCAAATTGGGTAAAGGTATCCCCCTTTGTTGCGATGGCCTTTGGTCTGATTATGGCGCTTTGGTTTTATATCTGGTCGCCTGAAAATCCAGACAATCTTGCAAAAAGCCATAGCGGCCTCTATGCGTTTTTCCTGAACAAATGGTATTTTGACGAACTCTACGGCATTTTGTTCGTGCGCCCCACCAAATGGTTAGGGCATATCCTGTGGAAAAAGGGCGATGGCGCAGTGATTGATGGCGGCATCAACGGTTTGGCGATGGGGGTGATCCCCTTCCTTACGCGTAAATATCAGGCAATACAGTCGGGCTATTTGTTCCACTATGCCTTTGTCATGGTGATTGGGGTTGTTGTGATTGTTACATGGTTTGCATTGGGTGGGGGAGCGCACTGATGGATAATGTTCTCTCACTGGTGATTTTTTTACCTTCATTGGCAGCCTTAATTCTGATGGTTGTTTTACGAGGTGAAGACGCCGCAGCGCAGCGCAACGCTAAGGTTTTGGCGCTGGTTGCCACATTGGCGACCTTTTTGATTAGCATGCCGGTTTTGATCAATTTTGACCCGCTGGACACCTCTTTTCAATTTGTAGAGGAATACGATTGGATTGCGGGACTGAAATATAAGGTAGGTGTAGATGGAATATCGATCCTATTTGTGATGCTAACCACATTCTTGATGCCCATCGTCATCGGCGCCTGTTGGTCGGTGACCCACCGTGTAAAGGAATATATGATCATGTTCCTTGTGCTGGAAACCCTAATGCTGGGTGTATTCTGTGCGCTGGATCTGATCCTGTTCTATGTGATTTTCGAGGCCGGCCTTATTCCGATGTTCCTGATTGTGGGCATTTGGGGGGGCAAGGATCGCGTTTATGCGGCGTTTAAATTCTTCCTTTATACGCTGCTAGGATCGGTTCTGATGCTGGTGGCGATGATCTATATGTGGTTTGATGCGGGCACCACGGATATCGCGGCCTTGATGCAACATCAGTTTGCCTCCAAGGATATGGTCATCTTGGGCGTTAGCGTTGTGGGGGGAATTCAAACCCTGTTATTCCTTGCGTTTTTTGCCAGCTTTGCGGTGAAGATGCCGATGTGGCCTGTACACACGTGGTTGCCTGATGCTCATGTTCAGGCGCCAACTGCGGGGTCTGTGGTCTTGGCCGCGATTCTGTTGAAAATGGGTGGCTATGGCTTTTTGCGCTTTAGTTTGCCAATGTTTCCTGTCGGGGCAGAAGTCATGGCGAATTTCCTATTATGGCTATCTGCCATCGCCATTGTTTACACATCGCTTGTGGCCTTGGTGCAGGAAGATATGAAAAAGCTGATTGCCTATTCATCGGTGGCGCACATGGGGTTCGTAACCATGGGTATTTTTGCGCTGAATCAGCAGGGGTTGGATGGTGCAATTTACCAGATGTTGAGCCATGGGTTTATTTCAGCGGCGTTGTTCCTAGCGGTTGGGGTGATTTATGATCGCATGCATACCCGCGAGATAGACGCCTATGGAGGCTTGGTTATCCGCATGCCCGTCTATGCGGCGGTGTTCATGTTGTTTACCATGGCGAATGTGGGCCTGCCAGGCACATCTGGGTTTGTGGGCGAGTTTTTAACCTTAACAGCGGTGTTTCAGGCCAACACCTGGGTTGCCTTTGTGGCCACTACAGGGGTGATCTTCTCGGCGGGTTATGCGCTATGGCTGTATCGTCGCGTGATATTTGGTGATCTGATAAAAGGCAGCCTGAAGGGTATATTAGATATGGATACCCGCGAGAAGATGCTGATGGCGCCCCTGATTGTGATGACCATTCTGTTGGGTGTTTACCCTGCATTGATCCTCGATCTGATCGGCCCCAGCACCAGCGCACTGTTGGAAAACGTAAACACAGCGCAGGGGCTGGTATCAGATACCGCCCCCCAAGCGCCAGCAGCACATTAAAGGATATCCAGCCATGAACAGCGGAGATATTAACATCATTTTGCCAGAAATTTTTCTGGCTGTTTTTGCCATGGCGGCATTGATGTTTGCGGTATACGGCGGCAAGGATCGCTTGGCTGGATTGATGTTTTGGGCCACCGCGGGGGTTTTATTCCTGCTGGGGGCATGGATCGGGCTTGCCCCTGCGGGCAGTGATGTTGCGTTTAACGGTGCCTTTGTAAATGATGAGTTTGGACGCTTTGCCAAGGTGGTGATGCTCTGGGCCTCGGCGGTTATGCTGTTGCTATCGCGCCAGTATCTGGAAAAACATAACCTGTTGAAATTTGAATTCCCAATTTTGATCGCCTTGGCGGTTCTAGGGATGATGTTGATGGTCTCTGCGGGGGATCTGATGGCGCTTTATATGGGGTTGGAATTGCAATCGCTCTCGCTGTATGTGGTGGCTTCATTTCGCCGAGACTCGGTGCGCTCTACCGAGGCAGGGCTGAAATATTTTGTCTTGGGAGCGCTATCTTCCGGGATTCTGTTATATGGGGCTTCCTTGGTCTATGGCTTTGCGGGTACCACAAATTTTGCGGGTATAGCCTCCACGATCCACGAGGGTGACCTGGGGTTTGGCCTGCTGTTTGGGTTGGTATTCCTAAGTGTTGGCATGGCATTCAAGATATCGGCCGCGCCGTTTCATATGTGGACACCAGATGTTTACGAAGGCTCACCCACGCCGGTTACTGGGTTTTTCGCAACGGCGCCAAAAATGGCGGCGGCCGCGCTGTTTGCACGGGTGGTGCATGATGCCTTTGGTGGTGCGGTAGCTGATTGGCAACAGATCGTGGCGTTTCTGGCGGTTGTTTCTATGTTCTTGGGGTCGATTGCCGCGATTGGTCAGAGCAATATCAAACGCCTGATGGCGTTTTCATCTATTGCACATATGGGCTTTGCCTTGGTGGGGTTGGCCTCTGGAACTGAGGATGGGGTGGCGGCGCTACTAATTTATATGGCGATTTATGTCACCATGAACATCGGGGTTTTTGCGTTTATTTTGAACATGGAACGCGAGGGACGCCCAATTACGGATATTAAATCATTGGGCATGTATTCCAAGGTGGAACCGGCACGCGCTGCTGCCATTAGCGCCTTGATGTTTTCGCTGGCAGGTATTCCGCCACTGGCGGGTTTTTTCGGCAAACTGTATGTGTTGCAGGCCGCTGTGGATGCTGGGTTGGCTTGGCTGGCCATTGCTGGTGTTATCGCTTCGGTAATTGGCGCATTCTATTATCTGCGAATTATTCGCCATATCTATTTTGGCGACGAGGTTGACGCGCTAGACGGCGTAATGCCCGTGATGCACAAGATGGCCCTATATGGGGCGGCACTGATTATGGTCGTCGGGGTGGTCAACCTGTTCGGCGTTCAGCCAATCGCCGCAGATGCGGCCGCTAGCCTGTTAAAATGAGCCAGTGGCCCCAGGGGTTTGACCGTGTGGTCTTGGATGAAATTGACAGTACCAATGCCGAGGCCAAGAGGCGTGCGGATCAGTGTGGTGCGCCGCTGTGGATCATGGCATGGGCACAGAGCGCGGGAGTTGGCCGGCGCGGACGGGTTTGGAATTCTGCGCGGGGAAATTTTTCGGCAACGCTTCTGAAGCCGATCAACGGCACGCTAACCCAAGTGGCGTTACATAGTTTTGTGACCGCGTTGGCGCTTTATGATGCCTTGGTTGAGGTGACGGGCACGCCCGATCGTTTCACCCTGAAATGGCCCAATGATGTGCTGTGTGATGGGCGCAAGCTTGCAGGTATTTTGTTAGAAACCTGTGGCAACGGGCCAAGTCATTTGTGCATTGGTGTTGGGGTTAACTTGGCCCATAGCCCCGATATCAGCGCGCTAGAGGCAGGCAGCGCTACACCAATCGATTTAGGCGCGGTGGTGGGGCCAGAGGATTTTCTAGAGGTATTGGCCGCCAAATTTGCACAGCGCGAAGCCAACTTTGCAACCCATGGGTTTGGGCCCACCCGCACCGCGTGGCTGGCCCACGCGGCGCGTATTGGACAGGTGATCACCGCGCGCATGCCCCGCCGTGAGATCACGGGAATATTTCACACCATAGACGACGAAGGTGCGGTTGTAATAGAAGCAAACGGAACACGCCATGCCATCACGGCGGCGGATATATTTTTCGAAAGTTAGGCAAATGTTACTGGCAATAGATGTAGGGAATACCAATTCGGTTTTTGCATTGCATGACGGCACTGAATTCATTGCCCAATGGCGCTGTGAAACCAACGTGGGGCGCACGGCTGATGAATATTTTGTCTGGCTAAATCAGCTGATAGAATTGGCGGGTATAAACGCCAAGATCACGCGTGCAGTCATCAGCTCGACAGTGCCGCGCGTGGTGTTTAACCTGCGGGTGTTAACGGATCGCTATTTTGATTGTCGCCCAGTTGTGGTGGGACGTGCTGGGTGTGTTTTGGGGATAGATGTGCGCGTGGACGAGGGCACCACAGTGGGGCCTGATCGGTTGGTAAATACCATTGGTGCCTATAATCGCTATGGCGGCGATTTAATTGTGGTGGATTTTGGCACTGCAACCACATTTGATGTGGTTGATCATGATGGCGCTTATATTGGCGGCGTAATAGCACCGGGTGTTAACCTATCTATGCAGGCCTTGCACGAGCGTGCGGCCGCATTACCCCATATCGATGTGGCCCAACCCGAGAAGGTAATTGGCACCAATACGCTGGCTTGCATGCAATCTGGGGTATTTTGGGGTTATGTTGGATTGGTCGATGGCATATGCACCCAAATCCGCGCCGAACACCCCCGCCCGATGAAGGTAATCGCCACAGGCGGGCTTTCTACACTTTATGAACGCGGAACCCGCGTTATTGATCAGATAGACCTAGAATTAACTTTGCATGGGCTGTATCTGATCGACCAAGCAAATCGGAACTGATGATGACATCGAAAAACAAATTGATTTACCTGCCCCTCGGTGGTGCAGGCGAAATTGGAATGAACATGTATCTCTATGGCTATGGGCCATCGGGGCAGGAACGCTATATTCTGGCGGATGTGGGGGTAACCTTCCCGTCTATGGATGGCACCCCTGGCGTTGATTTGATCATGGCGGATACGCAATTTATTCAACAACGTGCCGATCAGCTGGATGGTATTTTCATCACCCATGCCCATGAGGATCATATCGGGGCAATTGGTTTGTTGTTTCCACGCCTGAATGCGCCGATTTATTGCCGCAAATTCACCGCGGCCGTAGCCCGCGCCAAAATGGAAGATCGCGGTTTAGATGCTAGCGCGATCGAAATTCTGCCGCCCTATCCGGAAATGCAGAAGGTTGGCCCATTTTCTGTGGGGATCCTGCCAGTTCCCCATTCCATACCTGAGGCATCTGGTTTGGTGATCGAGGTCGGCGGCTTGCGCGTGGTACACACGGGTGATTTGAAATTGGACGCTGATCCGATTGTGGGCGAGGCCTTTGACCCAGATATGTTCAAGGCCTTGGGTAAAAAGGGCGTTGATGTATTGGTTTGCGACAGCACCAATGTGTTTTCAAACAAAGAGGGACGATCCGAATCCACCCTTCAAGCACCGATCGCCAAGATGATTTCCGAGGCGTCGGGCATGGTGGTGGCCACTACTTTTGCCTCTAACGTCGCGCGGCTAAAGACATTGGCCGAGGCGGGTGTTGCGGCGGGGCGTTCCGTTTGTGTGCTGGGGCGCTCTATGCAGCGTATGCTGGGTTATGCCACGCAATCTGGGGTGCTTACGGATTTTCCGCCGCGCATTGACCTTGAGGACGTAGCATCGGTGCCACGCGAGAATTTAATGCTGATCGTGACCGGATCACAGGGCGAGGGCCGAGCGGCCTCGGCTCAGTTGGCGCGAGGTAAGTATCTCGGGCTAACGATGAAGGAGAACGATACGTTTCTGTTCTCGTCCAAGACCATTCCTGGGAATGAGGTGCCTGTGGGGCGCATTATCAATTCTTTGGCCATGCAGGGGGTGAAGGTGATCGATGATAGCGCCGAGATATACCACGTGTCGGGCCACGCCAACCGCCCCGATTTGCAACGGGTTCATGCGTTGCTACAGCCTACAACGCTGATCCCGATGCACGGCGAGTACCGACATTTGAAAGAACATGCGCAACTGGCGATCAGCAATGGCATGCAGGCAATTGTTGCCCCCAATGGCAGTGTTGTTGAGATTGATGAAAAGGGTGCCAAGGTGGTGGACACCATCGAAACTGGCCGCATTTATCTAGATGGGAAACAGCTGATTGGGGCCTATGACGGTGTGGTTCTAGAGCGCATTCGAATGGCCACCCGCGGGTTTGTGGCAGTGTCCTTGGTGATGGAAGATGCCGATGTGTTAGGGGTCTGGGCCGAGGTGGTTGGCCTGCCGGAGTTATCCGAAGCAGAAGAGCCTCTGGTAACACAGATCGAGGAGCAGATCGAACGGGTCCTTGTTTCGCAAAAGGCAAAACGCCTGTTGGATGATGAAGAAGTCGAACATTTGGTAGCACGCACCGTTTCGCGGATTTGCCGCGATGAGGTTGGAAAAAAACCTGTATCTCGAATTTTGATCAACCGATTGGAAAGTTAGCAGCCAACCGCACAAGCACACCTATGAAATGAAAAACCCTACACCGATTATGGTGTAGGGTTTTTTTAATCTTGGGTGTCTGGCGCTAAGCCTTCGCTCTGCGGAATTGGGTCTGGGTTTTCACCACGAATGTTGCGCATCAAAAAGGCGGGAACATGTTGGCCCAGACCTCTGACACGGTTGTCGTTGCCACGCTTTGGCGCGGGTTTAGTTGTGGATTTTGGCGCAGATTTCGGCGTCGCCTTCGGTCGATCAGATGCGTGTGGTTTCTCAGCCGCTGGTTCCTGTCCAACTGGGGATTGCTCTTTGGGTTGCTCCTTGGCCTTGCGCGGCTCTTTACGGGCGGGTTTAGGGAGCTCTGGAGCCTCTAGGCGTGGAATTGGATGTTTCACCAACTCTTCGATTTTATCCAGATTCTTTTGTTCGTGTGGCAGGCAGAGCATAAAGGCCCAGCCGCTGCGCCCGGCGCGGCCTGTACGGCCAATCCGGTGGACATAATCCTCCGAATGGATCGGTACATCGTAGTTGAACACGTGTGAGACGTTTGGGATGTCCAGCCCGCGGGCCGCCACATCGGATGCCACCAGTAGCTGAATCTCGTTATTCTTGAACCCATCTAGAACCTGCATACGGTATTTCTGATCTAGATCCCCGTGAATAGCGCCGGCGGAATAACCGTGTTTTTTCAGGGATTTTAGCACAATGTCCACATCGATTTTGCGATTGCAGAAGATGATCCCGTTGGTCAGGCGTTCACCCTCATCGGTGATGATCTTGCGCAAGAGGGTGCGTTTTTCCTTGGCTTCTGCCTTGCGGTGGGATGCAGTAAAACAGCAGACCTTTTGGTCGATGTTTTCAGAGGTTGTCGCCTGGCGAGCCACCTCTACGCGCTGCGGGTTTGATAGGAATTCTTGAGTGATCCGTGTGATTTCGGGGGCCATTGTGGCGCTGAAAAACAAGGTCTGGCGGGTAAAGGGCGTGAGCTTAAATATCCGTTCGATATCGGGGATAAAACCCATGTCCAACATGCGATCCGCCTCATCCACCACCATGATTTCAATACCGGTCAGCAACAGCTTGCCGCGTTCGAAATGATCTAACAGGCGGCCAGGTGTAGCAATTAGCACATCAACACCGCGGTCGATCAGCTTGTCTTGATCTTTGAACGAAACACCCCCAATCAACAGAGCCATGTCCAATTTTACGTATTTCGCATAGAGTTCGAAGTTTTCGGCCACCTGTGCGGCCAATTCGCGGGTCGGTGCCAAAACAAGACTGCGCGGCATTCGTGCGCGGGCGCGGCCACGGGCCAATTTGTGGATCATCGGCAGCGTAAATCCTGCGGTTTTTCCGGTGCCTGTTTGGGCGATGCCCAAGACATCCCGACCTTCCAATGCATAGGGAATGGCCTCTGCTTGAATTGGGGTTGGGGTATCATAGCCCACATCGGCGATGGCTTTCATCACCTTTGGGCTGAGTTTTAGATCAGAGAATTTTGTCATTTTTGCCTTACGTTTACGACTTTTGCCGCAAACAGCGCGGCCATGCCCCCGAATTGGGGCACTTCAACTGAGGTGTTAATGAGGGGTAAATCTTCAAGAGTCAAACTGAGTGGGGATAAATTACCTGAATTCGTGAAATCAGTGCAGTTTTGGCGCCGATAAATCACATATTGCGCTCAGAATCAGGTCTCTTGGCGCGGGCGTTGCGGATGCGGGCGAAGATATTACCTTGATCACAGTGCATGCGTGCCAGTAGTTCGCCAATCATGGGGCCTGTTACAGGATCGCTGTCGGCGAGCCGGATCATCAGCTTTATCAGATTTTCATCGGCATCACCGCGCAGCATAGAATTGCTGTTAAAGCCCATGGTCACCTTTTGGACGCGGAAATTTCTGCGCAACTGTTTGGTGGGTGAGGCACCATGCACCATGCGCTCAGATTCGTATAGGCGCATCATCGAGAAAAAGGCGAATGAGGTAGTGGCGGCCTGTTGTTGACGGGGATTGTCCGAGACAAACTCGAACGTAATGAGTGCGGAAAGGAGCCAGCGAGTATCGATATTTTTCAACATATAGCGGCGCTGCTTTGTCCAGATGTCGAAAAACAACGCGCGCATTTCCGGATCGGGGTCCTTGCGCCGCAGGTTGCCAATACACAGGGCGTTCAGAAACAAAATCTCCGGCTGTTGCGCGAATTGGATCTTTAGGGCCAGAAGATTGGCCTGATTGTTTCTCTTTGCACGTCCAGGATGTGGACTAGCCTGAAGGGCGGGCATGAGTTTGATGGTCGATTGGTGAAGGTTTGCGCGGTAGCGTGCCATACGCGGTACGGGGCCGCTGCGTGGGCGTTGATTTATCGGGGGATAATGCGCCCGCCACGAGGGATTGGGCGCACCTGCACTGTGCCAAACATAGGCCGAACCAGCGGCGCAAAGAAGAAATGTGATCAACAGGGATATGAACATGGGGACCTCCTGATCTACGAAATAGAGAGAAGGGTTTGAAGAATTCTAACCTTGCAGTGGGAAAACCTAGAAAAATTAGCTAATTTTTGAGCGTTTGCTTGATCCAATTATGGACCTGTTGGGTGTATCTTGGTGATTTCCCAAGGGTCTTGTTTATCGCGCTGTGGGATTTATTGAGCGGCAGAACCTGCGCAGCACCACCGCGCTTTTGGGCCAGTTTAGCGAATGAATTGCCGTCACTACAGGCGATTTTGCGCATGGTAGAACACACGATTAACATCGGCGATGGTGCCGATTTTAGGGCATGGGCCGGTGATGCTTTTTTCCAAAATGCTGGGGAGTTGCCGAATGCTTTTAAATATATTTTTGGGGGATCATTTCGCATGAGATTGGGCAGATTAAAGGCTGCGGAATCCAGCAAAACCGATCCAGACCATTTTTTAACACCAAAGCGATTTCGCATCCCGATGTCTGTATGAACCAAGGCCACCAAGTGGGCCCCCGCGGAATGGCCCATAGCGATCAATTTACCCGCTGAACCACCATATTTCGTTATATTTTTCTGAATATATGCAAAAGATCGCGCCACATCCGTGGCCTGAGTATAGGGATCAGATTGGGGCATCTTGCGATAATTGATCGAGACAAAAATATAACCGCGCTTTGTCCAGTAATCTCGTTTGTTATCGACCACACCGGCATTGGATTTATCACCGATATGCCAGCCACCTCCGTGCACCATCGCAATGACCGGAGCCCCGCGCGCCTGCTTGGGTACATAGATATCCATACGGTGCAATGGATCTGCACCATAGGGGATATCACTATGCTTTGTTACATCTGCCAGCACCGCGGTTCCGAGGGCCAGTATATTAAGGATTACGCACAGGGCGGTTTTCAATAAATGTTTCATATGTTTGAAACGTATGTCGTCGTCATTCCCGTCGGAAAAAAATCGATTTAACTCAGGATTTCCTTGGTGGCGCTTAGGGATAGGGCGGGGTAGTCGCGCTCTACGCGGTCTATATCCCATTGCAGGCGGGTCATGAATACCGGATCACCATCATGATCCAGCGCCATATGACCCTTGTTAATATCGATGAATTTATCCACATCTTCCTGTGGGCCGGTCAGCCAGCGTGCCGAAGTGAATTGGGAAGGTTCAAAGCGCACGGGGATGCCATATTCCAATTCGATGCGCGAGGCCAGTACCTCGAACTGAAGGGCGCCGACAACGCCGATCACCCAGCCAGCGCCGATGACTGGTTTAAACAATTTGGCGGCCCCCTCTTCGGCGAATTGATTTAGGGCCTTGTCCAGATGTTTGGCCTTCATTGGATCAGTCGAACGCACCGACTGTAATAACTCAGGGGCAAAGGAAGGGATGCCCGCAAAGCGCAGCTGTTCGCCCTCGGTTAGGGCATCACCGATACGCAATTGCCCATGGTTTGGAATGCCAATGATATCACCGGCCCATGCTTCCTCGGCCAGTTCCCGATCACTGGCCAAAAACAGCATGGGCGAAGCGATTGCCATGGGTTTTTTGGTCCTTACATGGGTCAGTTTCATGCCGCGTCTAAAGTGACCAGAACACAGGCGCACAAAAGCGATGCGGTCGCGGTGTTTTGGATCCATATTGGCCTGAACTTTGAATACAAATCCTGTGACTTTGGGTTCGTCTGGCGCAATTGGGCGCGTATCGGCTGGTCGAACCTGTGGCTTGGGGCCAAAATTACCGATACCATCCATCAGTTCCTGAACCCCGAAAGAATTGATCGCAGATCCAAACCAGATCGGGGTAAGTGTGCCGTCAAGAAAGGCTTGGTGGTCAAAACTAGGCATCAATTCGCGGGCCATTTCGACCTCTTCTAGGAATTGCTCCAGCAATTCAGCAGGCACATGTTCGGCCAGTTTCGGATCATCTAGCCCGTTGATTTCAACACTTTCACCCACCACATTTCGATCAGCGCGATCCATCAATTCTAGGCGGTCATTTAACAGATCATAGCAACCCAGAAAATCGCGACCAACACCAATGGGCCAACTGGCGGGGCAGACATCAATGGCAAGGTTTTCTTGGATTTCGTCAATTATTTCAAATGTATCGCGGCTTTCGCGATCCATTTTGTTACAAAAGGTCAGGATTGGCATGTCGCGCATTCGGCACACCTCGAACAGCTTGCGGGTCTGGCTTTCGATCCCTTTGGCACCGTCAATGACCATAACCGCAGCATCAACAGCGGTCAGTGTGCGATAGGTATCTTCGGAAAAATCCGAGTGACCCGGAGTATCAACAAGGTTGAACCAAAAATTGCGAAACTCAAAGGACATGGCGGAGGCCGATACGGAAATTCCACGATCTTTTTCCATCTGCATAAAATCTGAACGCGTGTTGCGGGCCTGGCCCTTGGCGCGCACCTGGCCGGCCATCTGAATGGCACCACCATAGAGCAAGAATTTTTCCGTCAATGTGGTTTTACCGGCATCGGGGTGGCTGATAATCGCGAAGGTGCGGCGCCGATCAATCTCGGGTGGCAGGACGGGGGAATTTTGCTCTGTATCTAACATGTGGGTTCTATAGGGCGCGAAGGGATAAAGCGCAAGCAAGGCGGAGGCAATAGCGTATGGAGGCATGAAAAACCTTGGCGCGCCGGGAATTCGGGCGTCGGTGCAATTGCACCTATGCAGCACGGTGTGATTAAGGGTATTGTGGCGTGATTGGCAGCTATAATATGGGAAGATTGCAATGGATTTAGGAATTGCCGGCAAGCGGGCGTTGGTATCGGCCTCGTCTCAGGGGTTGGGGTTTGGTTGTGCACAGGCCCTGGCAAAGGCCGGAGTTGATTTGGTGATCTGTGCGCGCAGTTCAGGGCCGCTGGAACAGGCGCGTCAGGCTCTGGAACAACATGGCGTTTCAGTCACTGCGGTGGCAGGGGATGTCACCACGGATGATGGACGCACCGCGGTTTTGGATGCTGCGGGGCAGGTGGATATTTTGGTTACCAATGCCGGTGGGCCGCCCCCTGGGCATTGGTCGGATTGGGAACGCACGGATTTTATAAGCGCGATTGACAGCAATATGCTAACCCCGATTATGCTGATGAAGGCACTGTTGCCCGGTATGATAGAGAACAAATGGGGCCGTGTGGTGAATATCACCAGCCAGTTCGTAAAGGGCCCTAGTTCTATCCTTGGGCTAAGCAATTCTGCCCGCGCGGGGCTTACAGGATATGTTGCGGGTACCAGTCGAGATGTGGCCAAGCACGGAGTGACCATAAATAATCTGTTGCCCGGGCTGCACAGCACCAACCGATCAGAATCATTGGATGTGGCGGCCGCGGAGAAGGCTGATATTTCAGTCGCCGAGGCCAAGGCCGCGCGCTGCGAGACAATACCAGCGGGTCGCTATGGTACTGTTGAGGAGTTTGGCAACACTTGTGCGTTTTTATGTAGCCAGCATGCGGGCTTTATTGTCGGACAAAATGTTCTGCTGGATGGCGGGTATATCTCGGCGACGATATAGATAGCGCCAATGCACAGCGGCGTTGCTAGTCTTGGGCGGCCTGATACCATGGATCGATCCGCGCCAAAGCCTTGGGATTATTCAGGGCGCGGTAATTGCGCCGCGCGTTTTCCGTTTCAGGTAGGGCATCTGTCCATTTTTTTGCATCTTTGACCACGGCGAACCACGAAAGTTGATCCTTAATTCCAAATTCCTTCATATCGGCGGGGGTATACATCGGGGTCATATGGAAATCCGCGGGGTCACGTAGCTGTAGGGCATCGCTGTTCTGCAGGGCGTCTAGCGCCTGAGCGTGGTTTTGCGCGATTTCACGCGGTATTAGGAAAACGGGCATTTTGGCTCCTGAATTTTCAATTGAGCCATAATCGACTCATTTGCACCTTAGTTGCGCCTGATTGTTTAGGAAAATAGCTAATGATGGATGAACATTAAAATGCAAGATATTTTGCTAGCATTCTTAAATGATATGCAGGTGTGCCTATATTAGAAATGGCCCAAATGTATTGAGAACAAGGAGAGCCCTATGGTTGCGATATTGGATTGGACAGTTTTTGAAACTGGTGGGACAAACACCGTAACGGATGCCGCAAGCGGTCATGACGCAACGGTTACGGTATCCACGACGGATATGACTTTTTTCGCGGACACAAACGGCACCTTCAACACCAGCGGTTTTGTTTATAGCCAAGGCGCGCAGGATGGTGTGCCAGAAGGAATGGATGTAAGTTTCGGTGAGGATGTCGAAAATCTAACCTTCGAAATTATGGATTTGGATGGCAACCCTGGCGGTTGGTCGGATGAGGTCAACATTCAGGCCTTTGATCTGGCCGGAAACCCAGTGGCGGTTATATTCACCAGTGTCGATGGAACTTATCAAAATACCTCGGTTTCGGGGAACACTTATACGGTCAATGCCTCAGGTAACGCTGAGACGGCGTTTAACGGATCCGGCGAAGATGATTCTGTATTCGTCTCTTTCGCTGGGCCAGTTGCCAGCCTGATCATCACTATGAGCAACGGGCCTGTGGATGACAGCGCGGGGATCATCGGCATTACTGATATGTCCTTTGATGTGGTTTGTTTTACACCCGGAACCTTGATCGATACACCCCGCGGTGGGATACCTGTAGAGGCACTGAACGTGGGAGACTTTGTTCAAACTGTGGACAATGGCCTTCAGAAAATTCGCTGGATCGGGCATAAAAAACTGGAAGGCTCGCGATTGCGTGCACAACCCAATCTACGCCCCGTTCGCATTTCTGCACACAGCTTTGGCCCGGGAATGCCGCGCCGCGATATGTTGGTTTCGCCTCAGCATCGAATTATGATCGAGAATACGATGACGCAATTGGCCTTTGCGCAGATGCAAGTGTTGGCTCCTGCCAAGGGTTTGTTGAACGAGACCAGTATACAGGTTGATTGGCAGGTAGATCAGGTGGAATACATTCACATTTTGTTTGATCAGCACCAATTGATCACATCTGATGGGTTGATCACAGAGAGTTTCCAGCCTGGAGATATGTCGGTGGCTGGTTTAGATGATGCGGCCCGCACAGAGGTATTAACTCTTTTCCCCGATCTCGCCTATAATTGCGAAAGTTTTGGCCCATCTGCACGCCTATCCCTATCTGTAAAAGAGAGCTGTATTCTTGAAGTTTAGCGGGCCTCACAAAACTGTTAGTTTGATTTTGCTGGTTTCTTGTTAAACCCTTGCAAAAGTAAGGGGATATCAAATGGAAATATTAGCAAGCCCATGGGCCTTGGTTGGTTTTGTTGCGCTTATTAGCTTGGGAAGCTTGGCCCTGTCGCGTGGGCAGGCTAGCGTCGAGGGGTTCTTCTCAGGGGCGTCTTTGGGCCACGAACCAGCGCTTCTAACGCTGGTTCTTAGTCAGGTTACCACATGGATTTTCGCACGCTCGCTGATGAATTCCGCCATTTTGGGGTACTTTTACGGATTTGCCGGTACCTTGGCCTATACGGCCTATTATCTAAGCTTTTTGACTGGCGGTTATATTGTTGCACGACTGCGGCAGGACAATGCCGGATCGGTACAGGAATGGCTGGGCGCGCGTTTCGGTGTGACCGGGCATATAACCTATAATCTGGTAGTCGGATTGCGTTTGTTGTCAGAGGTTTTTGCAAACCTTATTGTTGTGGGGCTTATTTTTTCAGCGGCTTTTCCAGAGGTCGCGGTCGCAAAGACCGTATCAATCATTGCCTTGGCCCTGATTGGCCTGCTGTATTCGGCCCGGGGAGGGTTGTTGGCCAGCCTTAAAACCGATGTCTTACAGATGGTGGTTTTCTTGGGGGTCTTCGCCGTGGCACTTGGCGTTATGATTAGCAGTGCTGATTTTTCCTTTAGCGCCGTTTTCTCCGCACAGGGTGTGCACGATCAGGGGGCGCGCCCCGGCTGGGTATTGGTGGTGGTGGCCTTGTTGCAGGTCTTGTCCTATCCCGCCCATGATCCGGTGATGATGGACCGAGGATTCATCGCCTCACCTGCGCGCACCAAGCAGAGCTTCGTTTGGGCGTTTGTACTATCTGTGATTTGCATCATGGGCTTTGGTCTGTTTGGGATTCAGGCTGGGCTGATTGGGGCGGAATATGAAAACCAGATTTTGGGTACATGGCAGGGGATGTTTGGCAGTGGCGTATATTTCCTGCTGATGGCATCGCTCTTGGTTTCGGCTGTTTCTACATTAGACAGCGCCTTGGCATCCGCTGCGCGCTTGGTGGTGGATGAGGTTGGGGCGCTAGGGCGTAGTGTTAAAAATGGGCGCTGGGTTATGGTGGCCTTTATGCTGGGGGGGCTATTGCTAACATTGTTCCCAAACAAGACCCTGTTTGATGCGGTGGCTGTAACTGGAACTGCCAGCATGTTCTTGACGCCAGTGATGGCGGTGTCTTTTATGGGCTATCGTTTGCCTCTTTGGTCCTATTTGGTGGCGTGGGCCGCGGCGATCGTCGGGGCTATGGCCTATATGTATCGCGGGGTTGAATTTGTATCCGAGATAATCAGCGGTGCTCACAAATATGACCAGTTGCTCAGCATTTGCATTTATGTGCTGGCGATCGGGTTTGCCGCTTGTATCATAGGTGCTATGCAACAAGGTAGATCATCTCGGGCCTAGGGAACAGTGCGCAGAATGCTTGGCATTTTGCGCATAGGCTGTTATGGCGACGCAAACCTGATTGATTTACTTGGATAGGTACGCGTGGCGGATCCTGAAACACAACTAGAGCTTCGGCAAATTTCGCGCAGCTTTGATCGGCGGCGCGTGGTTGATGAACTAAGCCTGACTTTGAACGCGGGTGAGGTTACATGTCTGCTGGGGCCGTCAGGATGCGGAAAGTCTACAACATTGCGCATAGCGGCCGGGGTCGATCAGCAAGACGCGGGCGCGGTTTATGTGGCGGGGGGCTGTGTTTCCGACGCCACGCATCATCTTCCCCCGGAAAAGCGCGGTATCGGCCTGATGTTTCAGGATTTCGCATTGTTCCCGCATTTGGATGTGGCCCAGAATGTGGGCTTTGGTCTGACAGGGGACAAGAACGTCAAGGCCGCGCGAGTGCGCCGGATGTTAGAGCGCGTCGGCATGCAGAAATTTGCATCCGCCTATCCGCATCAGCTGTCGGGTGGCGAGCAACAGCGTGTGGCGCTTGCCCGTGCATTGGCTCCCAGCCCCAAGGTTTTGTTGATGGACGAGCCGTTTTCTGGCTTGGATAACCGCCTGCGTGATGCGGTGCGCGACAGCACGTTGGATATGCTCCGCGAAGAGGGCACAGCGGTGCTGTTGGTGACCCACGAGCCCGAAGAGGCCATGCGCATGGCAGATCAGATCGCGCTAATGCGTCGAGGTCGCATTGTGCAGGTGGGTGCGCCGTATAATATTTATCACGCACCAGTGGATCGCAAGGCGGCGGAATTTTTCTCGGATGTTAATGTCATCTCAGGGCGTGTTGATGGGGCGCTAACCAATACGCCCTTTGGGGCGTTTTTGACCCCGGGCATGGAGAATGGCACAGAAGTAGAAATTGTGATCCGCCCGCAGCACCTAAAAATCGATTTTGATCGCGCTGGGCGTGGCCCGAATCCCACTCAGCAAGAGGGCAGCCCTGCGCGCGGTGTGGTCGAGCGTGCGCGATTCGTTGGGCATAACTCGTTGGTCGAATTTGCGATGGATTACGAGGATGTGCTGATGCATGTATTGGTACCCGGGGTGTTTTTACCCAAGCCGGGGACGCCATTATGGCTGTCTGTACGTCGCGATAGATGTTTTGTTTTTGCGTGTCCTGCCCCTTAGGTTGAATATTAACCGTTCATTAAGATAATCGTGCAATTTCTAGCTAATTATTTGCGAATTTTGACAATTACATATATCTATTCGCCATTAATCTGGGTTCGTGCCTAAAATATATTGTTACAATTTGCTTATACGGGGGTTTAATGTTTGGGATAAATACCGAAGAAGATTTTCAAAAATTTCATGCCGAAAATCTGGAGAAAATCAAAAGAATAAATAAGACCTATGCAGGTCAAGGTGGGATGGCCGGTTTTTGGGCGCGCCGTCAGGCCAAGCGCACCCTTAAAAAAGATGTGAATGAGAAAGCAAATCTATTTGGCCTACATTATGATTTGGATGGATTGTTTATGAGCGCGCACAGCACTAAGTTTCCTGGAACACAGGTGCAAAAACCTGCAAACAGCAGCAAAATCCGGGGTATTTAACCAACTCATTTTACCTTGGCTTGCGATAATTGGTGTTTTTTGGCGCTGTCGCGTCTAGATCGCTTGAAATTTTTTCTAAAATGCTATCTATTCCTCCATGGTAAAAGGGGATTTCCAATGAGCATTTATCCAGCGCACCGCACCGAAGGTGTTATCGTAAAAAAGTTGAAAGATGAAACCATGATCTATGATCTGGACAACCATTCGGCAACCTGCCTGAATGCTGTGGCCGGGTCGGTTTGGGATTTATGCGATGGGGCCCATGATGTGGATGCAATCTTGGAACAGAGCCTTGCCCAAGATATGGCCAGCGTAGAGGTGGCCTTGGGCCAAATCGGTCAGGCTGGTTTGTTGCAACAGGAATTTATATCTGCGGGGCCAACTCGGCGCGAAGTCTTTGGCCAGTTGATCGGTGGCGCACGTGTGGCGGCCATCGCAGCGCCCAGTGTTCTAAGCATGGCTGTACCCGCAGCGGCACAGGCCATGAGCTGTATTGGGGATGGCGTCTTTGGCTGTGCATCTGTTGCGGATTGTTGTGATCCTGACAGCATTTGTTTGGGTGGCGTATGTACATCGTTTCCAGGGGGGGGGGCGTGATTGATCTGTGATCAATTTTGCGCGGCTGGAACACAAACCGTTTGCTCGATAGATCTGTGTGTTTGATTTCCAATGTTCTGCATTGATATTTTGGCACAGCGATGTGGCTCTTTTACCTCTGCGCGTAAACCTAGTTAGAGTGTGCTATGGAAAATCAGACCCTAAAACCGATCGACACCACACGGTATCATTTACTCGAGCGCTGGCATACGCCCTGTTTTGACAACCTAAATGATTTGGAATGGCACGACGGGTTTGGGGTGCAATCCCATGGTGTGCGTCTGGGGGTGCGGGCCAATGATCCAGAGATGTTTGATCAGTTGCGGGCGCTGATGCCAACGGCTGCGAAACCCTATGATGGCACAGAATTTGAAACAATCATGTCCTTCGTAAAGGGGGGCAAAGACCCAAAGACCCGCACACGTCATTACAATCTGGTGTATCAGAATCATACCCTTCAGGGCCGCAGCTTTCGCATGGAAGAGGCGCTGGATCGCTTTCAGGCATGGGTATCGTTAAGCATTGGGTTTATGTCCAGCGCGGGGATTTTTATTCATGCAGGTGCAGTGGAATGGCGCGGGCACGCGATTGTTTTGCCAGGGCGTAGCTTGGCCGGCAAGAGCACCCTTGTCAGCGAGTTGCTGCGCGCTGGCGCGCGGTATCTATCCGATGAATATGCCATTCTTGATCAAGAGGGGACTGTTACCCCGTGGTACAAACCCTTGTCTATGCGCGCAAACCCCACAGCGCCACAGGTAGATTTGGATATCGCAGAGTTTGGCGCAGAGCGTGCGGTATCTGCTCGGCCAGGATTGGTGGTGTTGTGCGCCTATGAACAGGGGGCTGAATGGGCGCCGCGGGTCATGGATCAGGGCGAGGCTATTATGGGAATGCTGGACAATTGTGTTGGTGGGCGTTTGCGTCCAGCAGAGACCATGAATGCCCTTCAGGCCCATACGGATCTGGCCCCAGTAATTTGCACCCAACGTAGTGATGCCGCCAAAGATGCGGCACGAATTCTGGAATTGCTTGATGCCCAAATCGACCAAAGTGGCTAATGGGCAAAAGTTAGGCGCTTTGGCGGCACAGGCGCTTATGGGGGCGTGGCGCTCTGATCCAGCGGTTTGTGATCTACCAGATGCTACCCTTTCGAAGATTTATCCAAACCTTGCCTCTGTTGGCGGTGGGGGGATGTTGTATCAGCGCTGTCAGGCGCGCAAGGATCTGGCACAGTATGCACAGATGCAACAGGGATTTAAATCTGCGGTGCTGAACAATGCGGTTTCGGGCCATGCTATTGCAGAGGTTTCCCAGATGTTACGTGAGGCTGGCATCGAACATCTGTTGTTTAAAGGGGCGAGCCTGTCGCGCTACTATGGTGACGCGGCTTGTCGGGGGTATGGCGATATCGATATTCTGGTGCGCCCCGCGCAGATGGCGGCTGTTTTGGATGTTTTGGTGCCGCAATCCTTTGCACGGGACAATCCTGATTTCCCCTTTGATCGCAATAACATCGTGGTAACGTTGGATTGGCAGTATCCAGCGCATATGAGCAAGGTTGATCTGCACGAGAATTTGGATAAATTTCATCTGCCGGATTTAAATGCGGTTTTTGCTCATGCGGGGCATATGGAAATTGCGGGCGCACAGGTGCCGGTGATGGGGGCCGAGCATTTGCTGCGCTTGGCTTGCCTGCATGGGCTACGCCACGGGTTCTGGCGGGCGGTTTGGTTGGTTGATATTGCGGCCTTTGTTGAAAACCTACCCGCAGATTTTAACTGGGAATTGTGTCTACAAGGGGATGCGACACTGCGCAACTGGATCGGGGTGTGTCTGGGGTTGGCACAACAGTTGCTTGGGGCAGATATGCGCCGCGTGCCGGCGGGTGTCGTGGTACCACCCCCCAAATGGGCAAGGCGGGTCGTACTGCGCGATTGGTCAAAATCATTTACGCAGTACCATGACCGCAAACCACTGAAGGCGATCATTCGCCAACGCCCATCGTCAATAGGCGCACAACTGGTACATCGCTGGCCAAACCCGATGATGGCCTGTTTGCGTATGGGCACCAAGTTTCCTATGCGTTTTGTTGTTCTGGTTCAGCTCCGATATCTGTGGGCGCGGCTTTTTTCTGACAAATAAGCGTGGGGAATGAGGGCAGAGCCGTTTTTAGGATTTGAACTTTGGCTAAAAGTATCTAATTGTATGCAGTGAAAGTAATCGCGGCCTTTTGCTGCGCTGAATTATGGAGAACCCTTATGATTGTAACGCCCCTTTTTATTCAGAATGTTGGCCCAATGGGTATGCTTGTGATTGCCGTGGTCGTTTTGGTATTGTTCGGGCGTGGCAAGATCACCAACCTGATGGGCGAAGTAGGCAAAGGTATCACCGCGTTCAAAAAAGGTGTGAACGAGGGCAAAGAAGAGCTGACCGCCTCGATTGATGATGCCGCCGACGCTGCCAAAGATGTGACACCTGATTCTGATAAGACCAATTCCTAGGTTCGTATACTTATGTTAGATATTGGATGGTCTGAAATGGTCGTGGTCGGCGTTGTGGCGCTGATCGTTGTGGGCCCCAAAGATTTGCCGATGATGTTTCGCAAGGTGGGAAATTTCGTTGGCAAAGCCCGCGGTATGGCACGCGATTTTCAAAATGCGATGCATGATGCGGCGGATGAATCCGGTGTGAACGAGCTGAAGAAATCTATCCAAGATGTGAGCAATGTTAAGGATATGCAGCTGGATGATCTGGGGCTGGATGATATTGCCCCGGGGGCTACGGATTTCAGCGCCAAAATCGAAACAGGCACGCCAAAGGCAGAGACTAGCGCGCCTGCGGCTAAGGCATCTGCGGTGAAGAAACCAGCCGACAAGGCCGCACCCAAGAAACCCGCCGCCAAAAAAGCACCGGCGAAAAAACCTGCCGCACAGAAAACCGCCAAGAGACCTGCGGCCAAGAAAGCACCCTAATGAGTGAGATTGATGAAGAACTGGCGATCGAGCAAAGCTCGGCACCGTTGATCGAGCATCTGGCAGAGCTGCGCACCCGTTTGATCCGCTCTGTCGCGGCCTTTGTGGTGGCGATGTTATTGGTGTTTGTGGTGGCAGAACCCTTGCTGGAGTTTCTGTTTGACCCCATCCGCCGTATCCTAGAGGAAAACGGCCAAGATGCGCGGCTGATCTTTACCGCCCCGCAAGAGAAGTTTTTCACGCTTTTCCGGATCTCTATTTTGGGTGGCTTGGCTGTGGCATTCCCTGTGATTGCCCATCAGATGTGGCGCTTTGTGGCGCCGGGCCTGTATCAGAACGAAAAAGGGGCTTTCCTGCCCTTTATCATTGCCTCGCCTATCTTGTTTATCATTGGCGCATCCTTTGCGCATTATGTGGTTACCCCGTTGGCAATGCGGTTTTTCATTGGTTTTGGCGATGTATTACCCGCGATTACGGATTTGTTGAGCAATGGGGACGTGGGCGAGATTGCTGATCCTGCTGCCAGCCAGAAATTAGAGACGGTCTTCTTGGGATCGGTGAAGGAAAGTCTGGATATCACATTGAAATTCATCTTTGCCTTTGGCCTATGTTTCCAGTTGCCGGTACTGCTGACCCTGCTGGGGATGGCGGACATTGTATCGGCGCAGGGCCTAAAGGATATGCGTAAATACGCTGTAGTTGGCATTCTGATATTGGCCGCAATCGTTACACCCCCTGATGTGATTACCCAGCTGATCCTGTTTAGCGTTGTATATCTTTTGTACGAGGTTTCGATTCAGTTGGTCAGCTTCGTTGGCAAGCGACGCGAGGCGCGATTGCGCGCTGATGGGTATTATGATGATGAGTTCGAGAGCGAAGAATGAGCGAGCACCTAGAGCGCATCGCATCGGCGCTGGAGCGCTTGGCCCCGGCCCCCTTGGCCGCCCCTGACTTCACCGCCTGTGATGCCTATCTGTGGCAAACCGCACCCGAGGCCCTGATTGCTGTGCCACGGGTATCGCATGTGCCCCTTGATCTGTTGTTGGGGGTGACGCGGTCGCGCGATACCCTCTTGAAAAACACCACACAATTTGCCGCTGGATTGCCGGCAAATAATGCCCTGCTATGGGGCGCGCGCGGCATGGGGAAATCATCGCTGGTAAAGGCCGTTCACGCCGCTGTTTCTGGGGTTAAGCTGATCGAGATACAGCGCGAAGACCTGAACAGTATTGGGGTGCTCTTGAATATTTTACGCACCTCTTCAGAGCGTTTTTTGTTGTTTTGTGATGATCTAAGCTTTGATCATGATGATACGGCCTATAAATCGCTGAAGGCGGTTTTGGATGGTGGGGTAGAGGGGCGCCCAGAAAATGTGCTGTTTTATGCCACCTCTAATCGCCGTCATTTGATGGCCCGCGATATGATCGAGAACGAGCGCGGATCGGCGGTAAACCCATCTGAGGCAGTAGAAGAGAAGGTTTCTTTGTCCGATCGCTTTGGTCTGTGGTTGGGGTTCCATGCCTGTGATCAGGATACCTATTTGGGCATCATCCGCGGCTATTGCGATCATTTCAATGTATCGATTTCGGATGCGGATTTGCGCGCCGAGGCCATCGAGTGGCAGGCAACCCGCGGATCGCGATCTGGGCGGGTTGCATGGCAGTATTTTACCGATCTTGCGGGGCGCAAGGGGATAAAGCTATAGGCTACGGGGCCCTGTGAACGGCCCCGGTGCTTATTCTGCCGTTTATTCCGCGGGCTCTGCTTCTAGTACACCGCGGCGGATTTGATCTGCCTCGATAGATTCAAATAGGGCGCGGAAATTGCCCTCGCCAAACCCATCATCGCCCTTGCGCTGAATGAATTCGAAAAAGATTGGCCCGATAACGGTTTTAGAGAATATCTGTAGCAGAATGCGGGTTTCGCCGCCGCCCAAGACACCCTCGCCATCAATCAGAATGCCGTGTTTTTCCATCTGATCAAGGGGTTCTGTGTGGCCAGTTACCCGTTCGTGAGACATCTCGTAGTAGGTGGCGGGGGGCTTTGGCATAAAGCGCATGCCCGCATTTGCGATCCGATCTGTAGCGCTATAGATATCCTCGGATGCTACTGCGATGTGCTGAATGCCCTCGCCATTATAGCGCTTTAGGTATTCCTCGATCTGGGACTTATCATCAGTAGATTCGTTGATCGGAATGCGAATTTTACCATCAGGTGATGTAAGGGCACGTGACAACAGGCCTGTATGTTTCCCTTGGATGTCAAAGAATTTGATCTCTTTGAAATTAAAGGTTTCTGAGTAGAATTTATACCATGTGTCCATGTTGCCACGGATTACATTATGCGTCAGGTGATCCAGATAATAAAACCCAAATCCGGTGGGGTTTGGGTTGGCTTCGCCGATCCAATCATACTGTGTATCATAGCAAGAGCCATCCTCGCCGTATGTATCCACGAAATACAACAAAGAGCCGCCAATGCCGATTACGGCGGGTACATCCAATGATTTGCCGGTGCCTGTGTATTCTGTGGCCCCAAGGTCTAACGCGCGTTTCAGCGCCACCTGTGCATCAACCACGCGCCACGCCATGGCGGGGGCGCAGGGGCCGTGTTCGGTCGCGAATTGTGCGCCTTGGCTATCGGGCTCGGCGTTGAGCAAATAGTTGATGTCGCCCTGACGGTAGAGGGTGATGTCCTTGCTCTTGTGCTTGGCTACGGGCGCAAATCCCATTTGGCGAAAGGTTGCGTCCAGCTTTTCTGGCTCTGTATGGGCAAATTCTACAAACTCAAAGCCGTCGGTGCCGGCTGGGTTTTCTGCGCTTATTGTTGCCTTTGGAGCATTATGTGGAAACGGGCCCATGGGGAATCCTTTCTGATTGTTTTCACCACTATAGGGTCACGCCCCTGCACAGATGTTGCATTCTATGTATGGATTATCGTAAAATCACACAAAATGTGCAATATTTAAGCTTTTGGTGCGTGAAATGGTTTTGGATGGGTATGATGTAGCGATTTTAACCGCATTGCAGGGGGATGGTGCGATGACCAATGCGACCCTTGGGGGGCAGGTTGGCTTATCTGCATCGCAATCCTCGCGCAGGCGTGCAGCCCTAGAGGCGGCGGGCCTGATACTGGGCTATGGGGCGCGGGTCGATGCGGGGAAACTGGGCTTTGGGTTTCGAGCAATGACGCGGGTGAATTTGCGCAGCCATAGCCAAGAGCGCGATAGCGATTTCAGCCGCTTCATCGAAAGTTGCTCTGAGGTGCGTGCGGCATTCTCGGTATCTGGGGATGCGGATTATGTTCTGGATATTCGGGTACGCGATTTGGAAAGCTTTGCACGGTTCATTCATGAACAGCTGTTGCCCCATCCGCAGGTTTCGCAGGTGCAGTCAGAAATAGTGTTGAAAACACTGAAAGAGAAGGCTGGGGTGGATTTAACCCGCTAGGCGCCCTGGCCGATTATCGGGGCCTAGCGGTGTGGTGATCGATAGTGCCTATAGATAGGGTGCGGGATCGACCGCTTGGGTGCCTTTGCGTACTTCGAAATGCACAAATGGTGGATTGCCGCCGGCCACAATGCCAATCGGCTCGCCGCGTTTAACCTTTTTACCCTTGGTCAAGGTCACATTGGTGACGTTGGAATAGACCGTGTAGATATTGTTCGCATGTCGGATCAGCACGATGGTGGTATCCCCAACAGAGCCTGAAATAAGCGCCACTGTCCCATCGCCCGCCGCCGTAACGGCCGTGCCGGTCGCGGCGGCATAATCGATACCTTCGTTGCCGCCTGACTTATTGGAAAACCCGCGCAGAACTTTGCCGTTTACCGGTTTGGACAACTTGCTGGTTTTTGGTGCCGGAGCTGGGGTGGCGGGTTTAGGTGTGGCCTTGGGTAGGGGTTTTGACGCGCTTGGCGGTGTCGGAGCCACGGTACCGGTGCCAGGCTTTGGGGGTTGGGATTGTGGGGGAGTTGCACCTGTGGGTATCAGCAGGCGCTGACCTGTGCGCACGGATAACTCGCGATCTAAACCATTCCAAGAGGCCAAAGAGGTTACCGAAACCCCGTAGAGGCGCGCGATGGTAAAGGCGGTTTCGCCACTGCGTACCGTATGGCGCACGGGGGCTTGGCCTGACTGGACGTTGGGGGATGTATCATCAGCAGAATCCAGCGCGCTAGAGGCGATATCCTCAAATGAGCCAGAACTCAGGCTAGCACCATCGGGAATAGCGAGGATCTCGCCCTTGCGGAGGGGGGCATCTGCTTTTAGGCCATTATGGCGGGCCAATGTATCGGCGGAAATCCCCACTCTGGTGGCTACATCAGACACTGTTTCGTCGCGCAGCGCCACTGCGACCTGATAATCCGGATAGGTGATCACCCCATTCGCATCGGCGGCGGGGCGTTGATCTGCGCCTGAACCTTCGATTGCGGGGGGGCGATCCACCAGATCACCAATGTCATTTAGCGTAAAGTCAGGGTCACAGGCGCTAAGCCCAAACCCGACGAAGCCAGACAGCAACACCATTTTTGGAAAATTTTGTACTTTCAATGACATAAGCCTGTTCCTACTGTTCTTGTTGTCCAGATTTTTTACTGGATCATTCCTGTGTTCGCTATGCGAGGCCAGCCAAAAGCGGCACAAATCGCACATCCTCTAATTCTTCGTATTCCAGCCCTGTGTCGGTTTTTGTGATTTTTATCAGGGTTTGAACAGTGCTGGATTGCCCTACGGGCAGTACCATAATACCGCCCTCTTTCAGCTGAGCCAAGAGGTTTGCGGGGGGGTCCTCGGCGGCGGCGGTCAAAATGATGCGATCGAAGGGCGATTGCGTAGGTAGGCCGTGGCTACCATCACCGGTAATGACGGTTACGTTGACCAATTCCAGATCCAGAAGGGTCTGATTTGCGTTGCGTGCCAAATCGGCAAATCGTTCTATAGTGTAGACACGCCTGGCCAATTGGCTAAGAACCGCGGCCTGAAATCCAGTGCCGGTGCCGATTTCCAGCACCTTGTGGCGGGGGCCAACATCCAAGGCTTGGGTCATTTTGGCAACCACCGAGGGTTGGCTGAGAGTTTGGCCAGAGGCAATGGGCAGGGCCGTGTCCTCGTAGGCACGGCTTAGGAAGGCTGGCGTGGTGAAGGGCTCGCGGGGGATCAGCTCCATTGCCTGTAGCACGCGGGTATCCGACACGCCGTTGTTTTTCAGCATCAGGATGTATTGCATCAATGTTTCTACAGGTGTGTTCATAGCTGACGCAGCCGCGATAGCGTGGATTGGTTGGTTAAATCTACACCGCAGGGGGTGATGGCGATTTGGTTATTCATATTGGCCTGAACATCACTGCCTGCGCCGGTACTTTCGTGTTGGGGGCGGCCGATGATGTGATAGCCATCTGCGCCGGCCTCGCTGTGAAAAGGGGCGCCGCGGCGAAACCCTTGGGTGGTGAATTCATGCCCCAGAACATCGGCACCGCTACAGGGAGGGAAATTTACGTTGTAATGGATGGGGCGATCCTCGTGGCGCCATATATCTGCATCCAGCAGGGTTTTTATGGTCTGTAACCCATGTGCGCGGGCGGCATCAAAGGTATCAATATCCGCCAACTGAGGGCCATAAAACTGTGATAGGGCGATGGCGGGGATCCCTTGCAGGGCGGCCTCGAGGCTGGCGCCAACTGTACCAGAGTAAAGGGTGTTTTGCGCGGCGTTATTGCCCTTGTTTACACCTGATAGCACCAAGTCAGGCATCGTGGGCATGGCATTGTAAATCCCCAGCAGCACTGTATCAGCAGGGGTACCATGCACCGCCCAGCGGTTGGGGCCGCGCCGTTCCATCTGGATGGTTTGTTTATAGCTGATGGCGTGGCCCATGCCCGATTGTTCGGCGGCAGGGGCGACCGTAAAAATCTCAGCTTCATCCGTAAGGCCAAGCGCGATATCATAAAGTGCGCAAAGGCCCGGTGCATCCAGACCATCATCATTTGTAAGTAAGATTTTCATCCGCTCGCCCGACTGTTTTAATATGTGCTAGACCAGTTTAGAGCTCGTGAAAAGACACCTAGCATAAAAAACCGATGGGCGTTGCGCATGGGACTCGCAGGTGCACAAAGCAACGCAGGGTTTATCCTAGGGCCAAATATTAACGCTTTGGGGAATCGGAGAGCGATGTCATAGTATTGTTATATAACCTGTTTACCATGTTCATTTGATGGGCCTGCACTCTGCCAAAGCCCAAAATAAGGGAGACATAGATGTCTATTAAACTTTTATCCTCTGCGGCTGTTTTGGCTGTTTCTGCCCATGCGGCGATGGCCGACTACACTCTGACAGTGCTACACACCAATGATTTTCACGCACGCTTTGAACCGATCAGCAAATACGACAGCGGGTGTAACGAAGAAGACAACCAAGAGGGCAAATGCTTTGGCGGGTCTGCGCGATTGGTGAATGCGGTGGCCGATGCGCGGGCGCGGTCAAATAATTCCATCCTTGTGGATGGGGGTGACCAATTCCAAGGCACGCTATTTTACACCTATTACAAGGGTAAAGTCGCCGCCGAGATGATGAACAAGATGGGCTATGATGGCATGACCGTGGGCAATCATGAATTCGATGATGGCCCAGAAGTTCTACGCGGATTCATGGATGCGGTGAATTTTCCTGTTTTGATGTCGAATGCGGACGTAACACAAGAGCCATTGCTGGCGGAAAAATTGCTTAAGTCTACGGTGATCGAACGCGGTGGCGAGAAGATCGGGATGATCGGCTTGACGCCAGAGGATACAGACGAGCTGGCCAGCCCAGGTAAGAACGTAACCTTTAGTGATCCGGTAGCGGCGGTGCAGGGCGAGGTCGATCGCTTGAGCGCCATGGGCGTGAACAAAATCGTCGTTTTATCGCACTCTGGATATGATGTGGACCTAAAGGTCGCCGCCGAAGTTACCGGTGTGGATGTGATCGTGGGGGGGCATTCCAATACATTGCTGTCCAATACAAACGAACGCGCTAAGGGTGCCTATCCAACAATGGTAGGCGATACAGCTGTGGTTCAGGCCTACGCCTATGGTAAGTTCTTGGGTGAATTAAACGTAACCTTTGATGATGAAGGCAAGATCAAGACCGCAGTGGGTGAACCGATTGTGATTGATGCCGCTGTTGTTGAGGATGCCGCGACCAAGGCCCGCATCGGGGAATTGGCAAAACCATTGCAAGAAATCCGCGAACGGGTTGTGGCATCTTCGGCGGCGGACATCGAGGGGGACCGCGCCGTGTGCCGTGTGCAGGAATGTGCTATGGGCAACTTGATTGCTGATGCGATGTTGGCGCGGGTTAAGGATCAGGGCATTTCCATAGCGATCCAAAATTCGGGCGGTGTGCGGGCCTCTATGGACACGGGCCCGGTTACCATGGGCGAAGTTTTGACCGTGCTGCCTTTCCAAAACACGCTTTCTACCTTTGAAGTATCAGGGCAAACGGTGATTGATGCGCTGGAAAATGGCGTATCGCAAGTTGAAGAGGTGAAGGGGCGCTTCCCGCAGGTTGCTGGTTTGAAGTTCACGTGGGATATGTCTGTGGCACCAAATGAAGGCCGCGTATCAGATGTGATGGTTGCACAGGATGGTGGCTTTGTGGCGATTGATCCTGAGGCGACCTATGGGGTGGTGTCCAACAACTATGTGCGCGGTGGCGGCGATGGCTATAAGATGTTTACAACAGCCGCCAATGCCTATGATTTTGGCCCTGATTTGGCAGATGTGGTTGCGGAATATATGGCCGCATCAGGTGATTACGCCGCCTATACCGATGGCCGTATCACCCAAAAATAATATTTATCACTAAAAGAAAAGGCCCCGATTTCAGGGGCCTTTTTATTATGCTGATTTTGGGCTGGGGTATTAGGCCTGATAATTAGGCTAGGGTACCATCTGGCTGGATTGTTGTCTTTCCACCTAGATAGCTGTGCAGTACCTCTGGCAATTTCACAGACCCATCGGCCTGTTGGCCATTTTCCAAAACTGCGATCAAACAGCGCCCAACGGCCAATCCTGATCCATTCAGCGTATGCAAGAATTCTGGTTTCTTTTCGCCGGCGCGTTTAAAACGCGCATTCATGCGCCGTGCCTGAAAATCGCCACATGTGGAACAAGAGCTGATCTCGCGGTAGGTGTTTTGACCGGGCAACCAAACCTCGATATCATTGGTGCGACGCGCCCCAAATCCCATGTCACCCGTGCATAGGGTAACCGTGCGATAGGCCAACCCCAGTTTCTCCAAAATACCCTCAGCACATTTGGTCATGCGGGCCAGCTCTGCGTCTGACTCCTCGGGTTTGGTTACGGATACCATTTCGACCTTTTCGAATTGGTGCTGGCGTAACATACCTGATGTATCACGCCCCGCACTGCCAGCTTCTGATCTAAAGCACAGCGAATGTGCCGTGTAGCGGCGCGGCAGGCTGTCTTCGTCTAGGGTGTGGCTCGACACGATGTTTGTCAGGCTGACCTCGGATGTCGGGATCAGCCACCAGCCATTGGTGGTTTGGTAGCTGTCTTCGGAAAATTTCGGCAACTGCCCGGTGCCCATCATGGCCTCGTCGCGTACCAGAACGGGGGCGTTGATCTCTGTTAGGCCATTTTCACCTGTATGTGTATCCAGCATGAATTGCGCCAACGCGCGGTGAATACGCGCCACGGCACCCGATAGGATGACAAAGCGAGATCCTGATAATTTAGCCGCTGTTTCAAAATCCATGCCACGGCGCACTGCCGGGATATCAAAATGTTCTACTGCATCAAAATCAAGCGTTGGCGGCGTGCCATGCTTGTGAACCTCTACATTGTCGTTTTCATCGGTGCCATCAGGCACATCGGCGTAGGGCAGGTTAGGGATGGTAAGTAATAGATCATTCAGTTTGGCGTCCTCGGCCTTGGCCTCTTCGTCCAATGTGGCGATCTCGGCCTTTTTCTGGCTGACCAGCGCGCGTAGGCGTTCGAACTCAGCATCGTTCCCCGAGGCCTTGGCAGCACCGACGTTTTTAGACGCGGCGTTGCGTTCTGCCAACGCGGCCTCTGCGCGGGTGATTTTTTCGCGCCGTGCGGTATCGATGGCCAAAATCTGGGACGAAATAGGCGCAACACCTCGGCGGGCCAATGCGGCATCAAATTCGGCGGGGTTTTCGCGAATGGCGCGGATATCGTGCATGATCTTACCTTGAGATGAATGTGTTTGGCGCGGTTATGCACCAAATTGCCCCAGAGGTTAAGGGGGATTTATGCCAAAGCGTGTAGCTGGTTGAATAATGCGTGATCTGTCATGTCTTGCAACTGTGCTCTATGGCCTATAGGTATCTTTCAGTTAAGATTCTTGGGGCCAAGGCCCATAGTAAAATAAGGGATATATTATGTTTGCATCACCTGCATACGCACAGGCCGCTGGTGGCGGTTTCGGAAGTGGCATTGGCGGAGTTATTCCGTTTGTTATGATTTTCGCGATCATGTATTTCTTGATGATCCGCCCACAACAAAAGAAGATCAAAGAACATCAGGCGATGGTAAAGGCACTGCGTAAGGGCGACAAGGTTGTGACCGCCGGTGGAATCGTTGCCAAGGTTGTCAAGGTTGGCGCCGAGGGTGAAAACGAGATCGAGGTGGAAATCGCAGCTGGCACCAAGGTTAAGCTGATCCAAAGTACAATTACACATGTGCTGAACAAGACCGAGCCCGCTAAATAATATCGTTTTCTGAATAGGCCCATTTCTATGTTGCAATTTTCACTGTCGAAGAAGCTGTTGATCTGGGGCGTTGTGCTCCTTGGGTTTTTGTTTGCCTTGCCAAATGGGTTTTATTCCCGTGTAGAGCAGGTGAATGATGCCCGCGCCGCCATAGAGGCCGGCCAAAGTTCAGAAGAACTAACCGTAAAGGCCGCTGATTGGCCCAGCTTCTTGCCAGCTAGTCTGGTGAATTTGGGCTTGGATTTGCGCGGGGGTGCGCATTTGTTGGCCGAGGTTCAGGTGGAACAGGTTTATACCGCCCGCATGGACAGCTACTGGCCTGTGGTGCGTGATGCGCTGCGCGAAGAGCGCGAGACCATCGGTACGATCCGCCGCGCCGATGGGCCGGATTCAGAATTGCGTGTTCGGATTTCAAATCCAGAAAACATCGCACGCGCCGTAGAGGTTGTGCGCGGATTGGCAACCCCAGTTGTTAGCCTGTCTGGTGCGGGTGCCAATGACATTGATGTATCCAGCGCAGGCGATACGGTGATTGTGCAATTATCCGAGGCAGAGCGGCTCGCCACAAATACCCGTACTATGGATCAATCCTTGGAAATCATTCGCCGCCGTGTAGACGAGGCGGGCACACGTGAACCGACCATTCAACGCCAAGGCGAAGATCGTATTTTGATCCAAGTGCCCGGTGTTGGATCTGCCGAGGAATTGAAAGAAATCATTGGTAAAACTGCGAAGCTGACGTTTCATGCGGTCGAGGGGCGCACGCAGGATGCGGCGACGCGGGTTACGTCTCGTCAGTTCTTGGCTCCCTCTATTGATGAACCTGGGGTTTACTACGCTTTAAAGAAAACACCTGTGATATCTGGCGAGCATTTGGTTGATGCACAGCCTTCGTTCGATCAAAACAACAGCCCAGCGGTAAGTTTTCGTTTGAATCCAACAGGGGGGCGTATTTTTGGCGAATATACTGCCAATAATATCGGTAGGCCCTTTGCTATTGTGTTGGACAACGAAGTTGTATCCGCCCCTACAATTCAAAGCCATATCCCAGGCGGTTCTGGCATTATCACTGGTAATTTCACTGTAGAAAGCACGACACTCTTGTCTATTCAGCTGCGCGCAGGTGCTTTGCCCGCAGAGCTGATCTATTTACAGGAACAAACCGTTGGGCCAGATTTGGGCCAAGACAGTATTGATGCGGGCAAGCGGGCCTGTATCGTGGCGTTTATTGCGGTGCTGGTGTTTATGGTGCTGAGCTATGGTCTGTTTGGATTGTTTGCGAATATCGCGTTGATTGTAAACGTGGCTTTGATTTTTGCATTGCTGAGCATCATCGGTGCGACGCTGACCCTGCCGGGGATTGCGGGGATTGTTTTGACAATCGGTATGGCGGTGGATGCCAATGTATTGGTGTTTGAGCGTATTCGCGAAGAGCTGAAGAAAGCCAAGAGTCCTGTGCGCGCCATCGAGTTGGGCTACGAGCGTGCCTTTAGTGCGATTATTGATGCCAATATCACCACGTTGATCGCGGCCTTTATTCTACTGGCCTTTGGGTCTGGTCCTGTTAGGGGCTTCTCTATCACATTGGGCTTGGGGATTATCACCTCGGTCTTTACCGCAATTTGGGTGACCCGCCTGTTGATATCCATCTGGATGCGCAGCAAAAACCCAAAAACCATAGAAGTTTAGGAGCAAAGACATGCGATTGAAACTGGTTCCCGCTGAAACAAGCGTTGATTTTTTCAAAATCACCAAAGCGACCTTTGGGGCATCGATTTTGGCAATGATTGCCTCGATTATTCTGTTTTTTACTATGGGGTTGAATTACGGCATTGATTTCCGGGGTGGTACAACCATCCGTACGGATTCTACACAGGTGGTCGATGTGGCGGCCTATCGCGCGGTATTAGAGACATTAGAGCTGGGCGATATTTCGGTAATCGAAATTAAAGATCCCCTGCGCGATGATTTGAATGCCACGCAGATCCGTTTTGAAACCCAAGAGGGCGAAGAAGCGGCGTCTGTGGATACAGTTAAGGCGGTAAAGGATGCATTGCTTGGGATCGATCCAAATATGACATTCCCACAAACCGAGAGCATTGGCCCCGAGGTATCTGGCGAGCTGGTTAAAAGTGCCGTAATCGCGGTGTTGGCGGCGGTATCTGCGGTGTTATTCTATATTTGGTTGCGTTTTGAATGGCAGTTTTCGGTGGGAGCCGTGGCGGCCTTGGTGCATGATATCGTGCTGACCATTGGGATATTCAGCCTGCTACAGATCAAATTTGATCTAGCTATTATCGCGGCTTTGCTAACGATTGTTGGCTACTCCTTGAATGATACGGTGGTGGTATTTGACCGCGTGCGGGAAAACTTGCGCAAGTATAAAAAGAAGCTGTTGAAAGACGTTCTGAACCAATCAATCAACGAAACCCTAAGCCGAACCGTGATGACCTCAATCACCACGCTCATTGCCCTGATCAGCCTGTTTGTGCTGGGTGGCGATGTTATTCGCGGTTTTGTCTTTGCGATGATTTGGGGCGTGATTGTGGGGACCTATTCATCTGTATTCGTAGCATCAGCCATTCTATTGCGTCTTGATGTAAAGCGCGATTGGGACAAAACCAATGACGGCAAGGCGGGTACGCAATTCGCCGGTATTGACGCCTGATGCTCTGGCAAGCCATCAGTTATGATGGCTTATGGATTTTGGTTTTAGCGGTTTTTCTAGCTGGGCTGGTGCGCGGGTTTGCTGGCTTTGGCACCTCGATGGTATTTATGCCAATTGCTGCGGGGGTTGCGGAACCAGTTCACTGTATTCTGATGTTAATGGCTTTTGATATATTTGGGCCTTTGGTGCTGTTGCCCCGCGCGTGGCGCGATGGCGAGCCACGGGACGTGGGGCTGTTGGGGGTTGGCGCGATACTCGGCCTGCCGGTGGGGATATATTTGCTTTTGCTGTTGGACCCGTTGGTGTTTCGTTGGTTGGTCTCAATCCTTGCGCTGGGCATGCTGGCCCTGCTGGGTAGTGGCTGGCGCTATCGTAACCCGCTGAGTGATGTTCTGACTGTGGTGGTTGGTTGGGCTGGCGGATTTTTGGGTGGGATTGCAGCCCTGCCAGGGCCACCGGTAATCCTGTCCTATATGTCCAGCCCGCGTGCACCACAGGTGATCCGCGGCAATATGATCCTTTATCTATTTTTGATTGATATTCTGAGCATCCTTATCTTCGCCCTAAAGGGCTTGCTGCTGGCGTTACCCTTGCTGATTGGGGCTGTCTTATCTGTGCCCTATGCAATTGCAGGCATGATGGGAACGTGGATATTTAACCCTGCCAAAGAGGCCCAATACCGCCGCGTTGCCTTTATTTTGATCGCCAGCAGCGCGATCGCTGGCCTGCCTATTTGGGGTTTTGGTGAATAGAATTGCGCGCAATGGCAAAGCTGGGTAAAACCACGTTATGCAAGTGAACGAAATCACATTTTCCAATCAGTTGCCCATAGATGCCTATGGGCCTGGATTTTTCCGTGTGGATGAAAAAGTTCTGTCGGGGCCAGTGTTTGTCACCCCTTCTGGGGTGCGCGCTTGGCAAGGGCTAGAGGATTTTGAGCCTTTGATTCAATCACAGGCGCATGTTGACGTTTTGCTGATTGGTATGGGGCCCAATCTGGTGCCCCTGTCGCGGGCATTGCGCGATGCACTGGATCACGCCGAGGTGCCCTATGAGATTATGTCCAGCCCCAGTGCCTGTCGTACATTTAATGTTTTGTTATCCGAAGGGCGCCGCGTTGCAGTTGCGGCAATCCCTGTTTAAGCTTTCCACCGCCAGCCCTTTGTTTTAGAGTTCGGCGAAATCACCAAACTATGGAGGCCCCAATGGCTTTTGAACTTCCTGATCTACCCTATGCACATGATGCGCTGGCCGCGGGCGGCATGTCCGCTGAAACCATGGAATTCCACCATGATCTGCACCACGCTGCCTATGTAACCAATGGCAACAAATTGATCGAAGGCACCGAATGGGCCGATAAATCACTAGAAGAGATCATCACCGGCACATATGATGCCAGCGCCGTTGCGCAAAACGGTATCTTTAACAACATTTCACAATTGTGGAACCACAACCAATTCTGGGAAATGATGGGCCCCTCTGGTCGTCAAATGCCCAGCGAGTTAGAGGCGGCATTGGTCGAAAGCTTTGGTTCTGTAGCAGCATTTAAAGATGCCTTCGCCGCTGCGGGTGCTGGTCAGTTCGGCTCTGGCTGGTGCTGGTTGGTTAAGAACGCTGATGGCAGCTTGGCTGTCACCAAGACTGAAAATGGTGTGAATCCATTGTGCTTCGGTCAAACTGCCTTGTTGGGCTGTGATGTTTGGGAGCATTCCTACTACATCGATTTCCGGAATAAGCGCCCCGTTTACCTATCTAACTTCCTAGAGAACTTGGTTAACTGGGAAAATGTAGCTGCGCGTTTAACTTCTGCTTAAATCCTGACCAGAATTGGCCATTTTGTTCAAAAAATGGTTGACTCTCAAGTAGATTGAATGGATGTTGTAATCCTGAGACACCGCTGAGCAACGGGAGGACTAAATTTTCGGATTTAGGTTGCATTAGCAAAAGACCCCGCTGATCCGTCAGCGGGGTTTATTTTTGCCCAAATGGCGAATGGAAACCCCGATGAAGGAAGACGTAAAGGCGGTATGCGCCATGGGCTTGGCCTGCTGTATTTGGGGGCTTTCGGCCCTGTATTACCGCGCCATTGACCACATCCCACCCCTAGAGGTTCTTAGCCATCGCACGCTATGGGCGGCTTGTTTTATTGGGATATTGTTGCGAATCGAGGGCCGCATAGTAGCGGTGCCCCTGCGTCAGATTTGGGTGGTTATGGCGGCCTCAGTATTGATCAGCGTGAATTGGTTTCTGTTTATTTATGCGGTGCAAATTGGGGCTGTGGCCCAGACCAGCCTTGGGTATTACATGTTCCCTTTGGTGGCGGTGGTCTTGGGGGCACTGTTTCTGCGCGAAGAACTCAGTAGGATGCAATGGGCGGCGGTTATTCTGGCTGGTTTAGCCGTTGTAATTCTAAGTATCGGACAGGGGCAGTTGCCATGGGTGTCGGTGATGCTGGCGCTGACGTTTGGTCTATATGGTTTGGTTAAGAAGCCCCTGAGCTTGGGCCCGAAACAATCGGTTTTTTGGGAGGTGCTCTTGTTGTTTCCCTTGGCGCTGATTTGGCTACTTGGGGTACATTTTTTGGGCTGGCGCGGTGTCGTAGATGCACAGGGCGGCTGGTTTGGAACAGGCTGGAATACCCTGTTGCTGATGTTCTCGGGGGTGCTAACCGGCGGCCCCTTGGTATTGATGGCCTATGCGATGAAGCGCCTGCGCTTGGCAACCGTTGGTTTGGTGCAATATGTAAACCCGACCTTGCAGTTTATTCTAGCAACACTGATCTTTATGGAACCCTTTGGCGGGGAACATTTGCTGGCCTTTGGGCTGATCTGGCTTGGGTTGGGGATCTATTCTTGGGAAGCGCTGCGTCAAGAAAAGTGATCTGCAAGGGCAAAATCAAGGTCAGAAACTGTTTCAAGCACGCGAAAGTATTGGGTATTCCCCTCTGGTACGAATCCCTCGGCGATTTGGTGATTGATCAGTGCGATCAGATGATCCCAATAACCCGCGGTATTTATTATGAAACAGGGCTTTTGATGCAGGCCTAATTGGCGCCATGTGATCAATTCGAAAAATTCGTCCAGCGATCCCAATCCACCGGGCAACAGAACAAATGCATCTGCATTCATGACCATGATCTTTTTACGCTCGTGCATGTTTTCGGTAACCACCAGCGTCGAAAGATCACGTTTCGCGACCTCGCCACGCATCAGGTGTTGTGGGATCACGCCAAAGGTATCCCCGCCGCAGTCCTGCGCGCCCTGTGCAACGGCACCCATTAACCCAATGTCACCCGCGCCATAGACCAATCGATGCCCACGTTTTGCGATTAACTCACCGGTTGCGACGGCGGCTTGTAGGTATTCAGGTCGCGTGCCGTCGCGATGGGCGCAATAGACACAAATGGATTTTTTGCTTTGTGAAATCATAATAAATCCTTACACCTAAGATAGAGCTGGGCCAAGGGGAAGATTATCGATGGGTTTCGAACGGGCAGACCAAGAACAGGATCCGCATAAGAAAATGGTGATAACACTTGCCTGTATTGCGGGGGTTGCCTCTGTGATTGGGTTATTGTGGCCCTATGACCCGCCCGAGATGGTGTCTGCCAAATCGCGCATCCCAGCAGATGCGCGCCAAGTGTCCGATGCGGGTCAAACAAGTGCTGTGAGCGTGGCTACGACCACAGATCAACGCGGTGATAAACGCGCCGCTGGCAATCGAGATAACATCGCGCCAGCCGGCGCAAGCACGGCGTCATCAGCCCAAGATGCGGCGCCGGCAGGGGATGCGAACCTTGTCACAACAGATACCCCAACAGGCCCAATCGAAACACCAACATCAGAAGAAAGCGCAAGCATTAATCCGCCCCAGCCCAGCTTTGATCTGCTGCGCGTAGATGAAGACAATAGCGCGTTATTTGCGGGCAAGGCCGCGCCGAATTCATCCGTAACATTGCTGGGCAACGGCACAGCTCTTGGCCAAACCCAAACGGATTCGCACGGGGCATTTGTATTTATGTTGGACCTACCAGAAGGGGACAGTGCAATGCAGATGCAACTGGAACAGGGGGGGGTTACCTCTGGGGAGCAGGTGCTGGTGATCCCACAAGCCCCAAACAGCAATGCAGAGCCTCAGGCCCCAAAAATTGTCGTGGCCGAGGCCGAGATAGCAGAGGTGGTACAAGATAATGTAACGCCCAATCGCGCTATTATCGCAGACCTCTCGCTTGATACGATTAATTATTCCGATGCAGGTCATGTGATTTTGGCGGGACGCGGGGCCTCGGATCAATCCGTGCGCGTCTATGTGGACAATCACCCCGTCAGCCTTGGCGCAATCGATGACGGGCGCTGGAGTTTTGAAATCCCAAATATCGACGAGGGGATTTATACCCTGCGGGTGGATTCGATCGATGAAACCGGCGCGGTGGTCGAGCGCGTCGAAAGTCCGTTTCAGCGTGTTGATGTGGCGGCATTAGAGGGGGCGGTTACCATTCAGCCCGGATTTACCCTATGGCATTTAGCAGAGCAAAAATATGGGTCCGGTGCACGCTTTGTACAGATATACGAGGCTAACAAGGATATCATCAAAGATCCTGATATGATTTTCCCTGGGCAGGTATTTGATTTGCCGGAAAATTAACTGGTCAATTATGAACCGCAGGACTATGTTTTCCTCTCTGAGGAGAAACCCATATGGCATCAATCATTACATCTACCGAACCCGTTAACCGCCGCCAAGCAAAGCGCGTAATCAAAAGCGTTATTCCATATCTGTGGCCGAAGAAACGGCTGGATATAAAAATGCGCGTTGTGCTGGCCTTGATTGCGCTGGTGCTGGCCAAGGTGGTTGGGGTGCTGTTGCCATTCTTCTACAAGGGCGCGGTAGATGCGCTGGCGCCAGAGGGCGGTACTGATCAAACAGTTTATATGCTGACCGCGGGGGCTGTTGGCTTGACATTAGCCTACGGTGTGATGCGGTTGTTGTCGGTGGGGTTCAATCAGTTGCGGGATGTTATTTTTGCAGTGGTGGGCCAGCGCGCCCTGCGCCAGCTGGCGTTGGAGACCTTTCGTCATATGCACAACCTATCTCTGCGGTATCATATCACGCGTAAAACCGGTGGTCTTAGCCGGATTATCGAGCGCGGGGTAAAGGGGGTAGAGTTTCTATTACGCTTTATGCTGTTCTCTATCGGGCCGTTGATCCTAGAATTGATCTTCATCGCGGGTATTTTGTATTTCGTTTTGGATGTGCGGTATTTGGCGGTGGTTGTCGTGACCATTGGTTTGTACATTTGGTTTACCTTTGCGGTGACCGAATGGCGGGTAAAGGTGCGCAAAATCATGAACGACCGCGATACCGATGCAAATCAAAAGGCCATCGATAGCCTGTTGAATTTCGAAACTGTGAAATATTTTGCAGCCGAGGAACGCGAGGCCTTGCGCTATGACGACAGCATGCGTCAATACCAAGATGCGGCCCTGACCACCAGCTATTCGCTGGCGTTTCTAAATTTTGGGCAGGCGGTTTTGATCACGGCCGGCTTGGTTGGTGTGATGGTTATGGCCGCTATCGAGGTACAGGCCGGTACCCTGACAGTCGGGGATTTTGTACTGGTGAATGCCTATATGATTCAAATCACCATGCCGTTGAATTTTCTAGGCACGGTGTACCGCGAAATTCGCCAAGCCTTGGTGGATATGGGTGAGATGTTTGATTTGCTGGGCCAACCGGCCGAAGTGATTGATGCACCCAATGCGCCCGATTTGGTGATACAGGGCGGCGAGATCAGCTTTGAGGCGGTTGATTTTGGATACACCACAGATCGTGCGATTTTAACCGGATTGAATTTACGTGTTGGCAAGGGGGAAACCGTTGCCGTTGTGGGGCCGTCTGGGTCTGGGAAATCCACCATTGGGCGTTTGTTGTTCCGGTTCTATGATGTCGGGGGGGGCGCGGTTAAAATCGATGGCCAAGACCTGCGCGATGTAACGCAGCGCTCTGTGCATAATGCGCTGGGGATTGTGCCGCAAGATACGGTTTTGTTCAACGATACGGTTGGTTACAATATCGCCTATGGGCGTGATGGTGCCACGCATGAACAGGTGGTTTCCGCTGCCAAGGCCGCTAAAATTCACGATTTTATTATGTCTTTACCTGATGGTTATGACACGACGGTGGGCGAGCGTGGGCTGAAGCTATCTGGGGGCGAGAAACAGCGGGTTGGCATTGCCCGGACCCTGTTAAAGGATCCGCCGATCTTGGTATTAGACGAGGCAACATCGGCGCTGGATACCGAAACCGAGCGTGACATTCAGGACTCTCTACGCGATATGGGCGCCGGGCGCTCTGTAATCACCATTGCCCATCGTCTGTCAACGGTAGTGGATGCAGATAAGATCGTGGTGCTGGAGCAGGGGCAGATCAGCGAGGCAGGTAGCCATGAAGAGTTACTGGATTTAGGAGGGCGGTATGCGCATATGTGGCATACACAGGCCGCCGAGGAAGAGATGGAAGAGGCCTAGGCCCAAAAATAACCTAAGCGGTTCAGATCCTTTGGCGGTGATCCCGCCAAAGGTTTTTTTATGTCTAGGCCTTGGGTGTAAATCCAAAGATGCGGCCCAACCCCACCATGACCCAGATGCGTAGGGCCAAGAGAGAGGGGGTTAGAACCAAGGTTAGCACAGTGGCAACCCCCAAACCAAAGACCACCGCAGTGGCCAGCTGTTTCCACCACAGAGCAGTTGGCTGATCGATGGTATAGCCACCATCCGCAAAGTTGATCGAAATACCCAGCATCATTGGCGTAAGACCTGCCATGGTAGTAAGAGTGGTTAGGATAACCGGACGAATACGTGCCTGTGCGGTTTTGTAAATCGCCTCAATCTGGGGCATCCGGCGGGAATATTCCTGATAGGTATCGATCAGTACAATGTTATTGTTCACCACAATCCCCGCCAGGGCCACAATCCCCGTACCTGTCATGATCACAGAAAACGGCTGTGCCATTATCATCATCCCGATCAACACGCCGGTGGTGGATAGAACCACCGCCAAGAGCACCAGAACCGAGTTATAAAACGAGTTAAACTGGGCCAGCAGGATAACGAACATCAACGCGAGTGCGCCAGAAAAGGCCTGCCCCAAAAAGGCTTGGCTTTCTGCCTGATCTTCTTGATCACCCTGCCATTTCCATTCGATTCCCGCGGGCAGGCGTTGCTCAGCCTCTAGCCATTCGGTGATCTCGGCGATTTTGGCAATGGCATTTACCCCCTCGGCCACATCAGCCTTTATATCGAAATAGCGCACGGAATCCACGCGATCGATCTGGCCCAGTTTTTCAACAGGGGTAAGGGTGATGAAATTGGAAATAGGGATCAAACCTGAACTGGTACGAATGCGTAGGGTTTCCAAGGTGGATAACAGGCGATCCTTTTCAGGCAGGCGTACGCGGATATCGATATCCTCATCCGAGGTATCTGTTGTCATATTACCGAGCTTAAGCCCGCGGGTTACCAGCTGTACCATTGCCCCGACTTGCGCCACATCAGCGTTATAGCGGCCCGCCTTTTCCACATCGACATCAATTTTCCAATCAATCCCAGGTAGGGGGCGGGTGTCTTCGATTTTAACCGGGCCATCGATAGCCTCGTAGTGGGCGCGCACAATCCCCGCAGCGGTTTTCAAATCTTCGAAATTATCTCCTAAAACACGCAATGTCAGGGGCTTGCCCGAGGCGGGGCCTTGGGCCAACTCTAGGATTTCAACCTGAACACCTGGAACATCTTTGATGCGCTCTTCAACCTCGGCCAAAATATCAAAACCCGAGGGCGTGCCTTGGCGCTCTTCCCAAGGGGTGGTTTCAATTTGGATTTGCCCGATGGTATCCAGCGGGGCACTGGCACCGCCGGTGTTGTTATTCAACCCACCATCACCTGCAAAGGCAAAGGCGCTTTGCAATCCATCGATACCCTCGATGCGGCGCTCTACATCGCGCACCAAGGCATCTTTTTCTGCCAAGGATAGATTACCGCGCGCACGCACGTAGATGATGGCATTCTCAGGCTCTGTGGTTACGAAAAATTCGACGCCATGATTATTGGAGCCAAAGGTGGTGAAAGTGCCAAATACAAACCCGACAGTGGCCAGAACCACAACAATTGGCATGTACCATTTCCCAACGATGAATTGGATAAATCGCGAGTAGAAATTTGGGGCGGATTCAAAGTTCTGAATATAGGCTTTGCGCAGAGAGCTGGCCGAAACCGACATCAACAAGCATCCTAGGATAAACAGCACTGTTCCCAAAAGAACCGCGCCCTTCATCAGCATCATCCCACCGAAATAAATCAGGGCGATAGACACCACAACCAGAATCACTCGTTGCCATATGGCGCGCGCACGCAAGCGTTCTGCGGTATTTTCCATAAAGCGGGTCAAGCGCCCTGCAACACCGCCAACAACCGGCAGATATATCAGTGCCACCAGCAGCGATGCCCCCAGAACGTAAATCAGTGTAACCGGTAACATGCCCATAAATTCGCCCGGGACCCCGGGCCAAAACAGCATTGGCAAGAAGGCACAAAGCGTGGTTGCCGTAGAAGATACAATTGGCCAGAACATGCGCTTAGCAGCGGCACCGTAGGCCTGCATGGGGCCAACGCCTTCGGAGATGCGCTTATCGGCGTATTCCACGACAACAATAGCACCATCCACCAGCATACCCACAGCCAAGATCAGGCCAAACATCACCATGTTAGAAATGGTAATCCCCGTGGCCCCCATAATAGCAAAGGCCAGCAGGAAAGATGTGGGAATCGCAAAGCCCACCAACAATGCCGAGCGCACCCCAAGAGCCGCCAGAACAACAATCATCACCAATGCAATGGCTGTCAGAACCGAACCCTCTAGTTGGCTAACCATATCGCCAACTTGGCGGGATTGATCGGATGAATAATTGATGGTGATGGCATTTTTTAGCTCATCGGGCCATTCTGCGGTGGTCGCATCGACCATCTCTTTGACCAGCTCCACGGTGCCAATCAGGTTCACGCCCTTGCGCTTGACCACTTGAATCGCGACCGTTGTCTCGCCATTGAAGCGTGCAGTCCCTAAACGATCCTCGAAGGTAAGGCGAATTTCGGCCAAATCCAATAGGGTGATCACACGGTCGCCATTAACCTTAACAGGCAGGTTATAGACATCCTGTGGTTCGGAAAACGACGACGGGATTTTGATTGCGAAAGCACCGGCGTCGCTCTCGATTTCACCTGCAGCAATTAGCAGGTTGTTATTGGTCACTACATTGATCAACTCACCCGCGGTAACGTTATAGGCCTCTAGTTTCAAAGGATCGATCAGCACCTCTAGCATTTCTTCGCGCTGACCAGCCAGACCTGCTTCTAGCACCTCGGGCATGGCCTCGATTTTATCCTGCAAATCTTTGGCCACTCGATTCATTGTACGCTCTGGCAATTGACCAGAGAGCGAGACCACTAAAATAGGAAATTCCGAGAAGTTGATTTCGTTAATAGTATATTGATCAGCCCCATCTGGGAATTCAGCGGCAGCTTGGTTGGCCTTGTCGCGTACATCCGCGATGGTGGCTGTTTTATCCCAGCCAAATTCGAATTCCAATGCAATCCCGCCGTAGCCTTCGGCCGCAGTGGCGGACATGGTTTTCAACCCATCCAGCTCTTTTAGCTTGTTTTCAAGGGGTTTTACCAACAGCTTCTCGCTGTCTTCGGCGGAAATCCCGGGGAAGGGTACCGAGACAAAGAGGGCGGGGATATCAATATCCGGTTCGCCTTCTTTGGGTAGGCCAAAATAGGCCGCTGTACCTGCGGTCAGCGACATCAAGATGAAAACAATGATCATTCGGGCGCGGGTCGTCGCCCAATCAATTAGACCAGTCATTGTGTTTTATCCTTGTAGGTTACCTTGATTTTGGAGCCGTCGGTGACGTATTCTTGGCCCAAAACGATCACATCGACTGTATCGCCAAGGCCGGTTACCCAGATACCCTCGCGGGTGTCACGGATAACATTGATCGGCATGAACTTGGCGCGGTCTTGATCGGCAACGCGCACCCCAATCAGGCCCTCGCCATTTAGGGTCATGGCGGATTGGGGCAACAGGTGGCCCGTGATCCCCGCCAATGAAATCAAGATATCAGCAGTTGCGCCATCGCGAATTTCCAACTTTTCGTTTGGTACGGTGATTTCCACCAAGAACGTGCGTGTGGTCGGATCAGCAGAGCGAGACAAAAAGGTGACCTGCCCAACCAATTCAGTACCATCGATCAAACGTGCACCAGCCTGTGAACCTACAGAAATGCGGTTCACTTGTTGCTCTGTTGCATAGCCCACCAATTTTATGGGGTTTAGGGCCAAAACGGTGGCACAGGGTGTGCCTGGTTGCATGAAATCCCCCAGCTCAGCGGTATCGGATTCCAGCAATCCATTGAAGGGGGCTACAATTTGGGTGTTTTCCAGATCACTTTGGGCACGATCGACACCAGCGATGGCGGCCTCTAGGGCGGCTTCGCGGGCGATGGCGGTGGTTTCCGAGGCAAAGCCTTTCTTCACCAGATTAGCGCTGGCGGCATTGTTGGCCTCGGCCTCAAGTAATTTGGCCTTGGCTTCGGCCAAGGCGGCGGCCTTTGTGCCGATCTCCAACTCACAGAGCAATTCACCCTTTTCCACCAATGTACCCTTGCGGATCGGGGTGGAAATCACGGCACCTGATGTTTCCGCCTTGACGTTTACGGTTTTGAATGCGGCTGTTTGGCCACGTAATACGATCCCGCTGGTCACCTCTTGTGCAGAGGATTTCATGGCAACCACCGATACCACTTTTTCATCAGCTTCGGCGATTGGTGTGGTGTTTTGCGCCTCGGCACTTTGGCCGCGACCCAGAATGAACATGGCTAAGCCAGCGCAAACAACTAGCGCGATTAGAATGGATGAAATACGCATTATGAGCTCCGATTGGAAAAATTCAGTGGCTTTGGTAAATGTTACGGAATGTTTACGCCTGTCTTTTTAGATAGGCAAGTGACCAGTTGGAGCGGACAATACCGAACAAACTTTCAATTCACTATTTAGGTTTTCTTAATTCTGTCTCGCAATTTCTCACACAACGGATTAGCCTAGGTGAAACCATCGCTGCGCGATGTTAACTTCATTTTGTTAAGGGGGGCGCTATGTCCAGCCAATCCACGGTGTTAAATCAAGCAGACCAAACCAAAGATGTGGGTAAAAAGCCCCGTATAAAAATGACTGTGCCGCGGTTTCGGGCGCAAAAGGGCGGCGCACCTTTGGTATGCCTTACGGCCTACACGGCCCATGTTGCGCACTTGGTAGATGCCGAGGCCGATTGCATTCTGGTCGGCGATAGTCTGGGCATGGTGATCCACGGCATGGACAGCACATTAGGCGTGACAATGGAACATATGATCATGCACGGTCAGGCAGTGATGCGTGGCGCGAGTAAGGCGCTTGTGGTGGTTGATATGCCCTTTGGTAGTTTTGAAGAAAGCCCAGAAGTGGCGTTTCGCAATGCCGCGCGTCTTATTAAAGAGACCGGCTGTACGGCGGTAAAGCTAGAGGGCGGGCGTGAAATGGCCGAAACCATCCGCCATTTGTCTGCGCGCGGTATTCCGGTGATGGCTCATGTGGGCTTGATGCCACAACAGATGAATGTGGCCGGTGGCTTCAAGGCCGTGCGCGACGAAGAGTTTTGGGAAGATGTTATTGCTGATGCCAAGGCCGTAGAGGCGGCGGGGGCCTTTGCTGTGGTGGTAGAGGGCGTGGCCGCAGAGCTGGGCGAGAAAATCACTCGCAACGTTTCGATCCCGACAATTGGCATTGGAGCATCTGTAAATTGCGACGGCCAGATATTGGTGTTCGAAGATATGATCGGTCTGTTCCCACGCGTGCCGACATTTGTAAAACGCTATGGCAACATGGAGGATATGATGATCGATGGCATTCAGCGCTATGCGCAAGAGGTGCGCGATCGGTCGTTTCCTGCCGTTGAGCATACCTACAGCACAAAAAAAGGTTGAACTGGCTGGTACTACGTAACTATTCGCGCTAGGTACTACTGCAATTACACCAACGGAGACCGCTGTGAGCAATACCGAGAGTTTTATCGACGAAGTCAGCGAAGAAGTTCGCAAAGATCAGCTGTTTGCACTGTATAAAAAATATGGCTGGATCGCGGGAGCTGTGATCGCATTAATTGTGGGCGGCGCTGGTTATTTAGAATGGGATAAATCGCGTAAACAAACCGTGGCGCAACAGCGCGGCGATGGGTTGGTTGCGGCACTGGATCTGGAAACACCAGAGGCCCGTAGTGCTGGGTTGGCCGAGATCGTTTCACACAAAGGGGGCGAAGCAACGCTTGCGTCTTTGTTGCAGGCGGCGGTTCTACTGGAGCAGGATGACGAGGCGGCGGCCCTAGAAATTTATGATCGTTTAGCATCAGGCGATGATCCGATTTATGCCCAAATCTCTAGCCTGAAGGCGTTAATGATCCGTGGATCTGATATCTCGGCCGAAGAGCGCCTAGCTGCGCTGGATTTATTGGCCGCACCTGAGGCGCCCTTTCGCAATCTAGCACTCGAGCAAAAGGCGATTGCATTATTGGATGCGGGACGTCAGGACGAAGGGATTGCGGCATTGGTCAATCTGCTTGATGAGCCATTGATTACCGCGAATCAACAGAATCGTGTGCAACAGATGATCGTGGCGCTGGGGGGGGAGTTACCATCGCGTGCCAGTCTTGTACCCACAACGGAACACGACCAATAAGATCGCGCCCCGGTTGAGATTGATAAAAGGATATATCATGCATCTAAAATTTCTCACTCTGCTTGGTCTGGGGCTGGGCCTTTTGGCCGCCTGTGGCGAAAAAGAAGAAATTTTAGCAGGTGAGCGCCTGGGATTGCGTGATGGTCAGGATCCACAGGCGATTGAAATCATGGATCAGCCGCCCGCATTGGTCTTGCCCGCGGCCACCACCAATAACCAATGGACACATCGTAACGGCAATGCCCAGCATGCCTTGCATCACCCAAGCTTGGGGCGCCAATTACAGAAAATCTGGGCCGTGGATATCGGCGCGGGCAATCGCAATGGCCAACGGATCAGCGCTGATCCGATTGTCTCGGGTGGGCGGATTTTTACAATGGATTCCAGCGATACCGTCACGGCGGTGTCCTTGGGTGGTCAAATATTGTGGAAGCAATCGGTATCGATCGAAATCAGCAGCAAAGGGCGCGAACGGCTAGCCGCATCTGGCGGTGGATTGGCCATAGCTGGCGATAATTTGGCTGTAACCACCGCCGACGGCGAGGTTTTGTTGTTAGAGGCCAAATCTGGGGATATTCGCTGGCGTCAACGGGTATCGGCCTCTATCGGGTCTGCGCCCGTGATGAGTGGCAATGTGGTTGTGGCCGTTGCGCGCGATAACAAGGCTTACGGGTTGGCTCTGCGCAATGGGCGCATCCTGTGGCAACAGAGCTCGGGTGCCAGCGGCGCGGCGGTTCTAGGCACGGGCACCCCTGCCATTGCGGATCGTTCCGCCATCATTGCCTATAGCAGTGGCGAGGTTGTCTCGCTGGATCTAAATACCGGTGCTGGGCAGTGGAATCAGGCCATATCAGGGCGGCGCGTCGGCCATTCCAAAAGCAGTATAGTTGCCGTTTCTGGTGATCCGGTGGTACAGGGAAACACGCTTTATGCGGGGACCTATTCTGGGCGGCTGGTATCCATCGACCGCACCGCGGGCACACGCAACTGGACAGTGAAAGAAGGCGCCGTGGGGCCGGTATGGCCTGCGGGGAATTCATTGTTTGTGGTGACTGACGAGCTGAAGTTAAAGCGCCTGAATGCGGCGAACGGTGCGCAGGTTTGGGATGTCGATTTACCATTGTTTAAATCCGTTAAGAGATTCAAGGGCAATTATGGCCACTACGGCCCTGTTTTGGCGGGGGGTATTCTATATGTTGCCGGTAGCGATGGCGTCATTCGCGGGTTTGATCCAGCAAATGGGCAATTGGTTTCGACCATAGAGTTGCCCGGCGGTGCCGCATCACAGGTTGTGGTGGCGGCTGGTCGGATGTATGTGATATCGACCAAAGGGCAACTGATCGCTTTTCAATAGGGTTTTTATCCGTTATGGGGGGCGACTTATATCAAAGGTCGCGGATCCATGAGCTTCACACTTGCAATTGTTGGACGTCCCAATGTGGGAAAATCAACCCTGTTTAATCGTCTTGTCGGGCGCCGTTTGGCGCTGGTGGATGATCAGCCGGGGGTTACGCGCGACCTGCGCGAGGGTGATGCCAAGCTGGGGCCGATCAAATTCACCATCATTGATACCGCTGGATTAGAAGAGGCCACGGATGAATCCCTACAGGGGCGCATGCGTATGTTGACCGAGCGCGCGGTTGATATGGCCGATGTGTGTTTGTTTATGATTGATGCGCGTTCTGGGGTTTTACCTGCGGATCGTGTGTTTGCGGAAATTTTGCGCAAGAAATCGGCGCGCGTTATTTTGGTGGCCAACAAGGCAGAGGGCAATGCCGGTGAGACAGGCTATTACGATGCCTTTAGTCTGGGCTTGGGTGAACCTATTCGTCTGTCTGGCGAACACGGCGAGGGTATGATTGACCTACAAGAGGTCTTGATGCCGATTTCAAAAGAATTTGAAAGCCGTCAGATCGAACCGGAAACGGACGTGGTCATCGAGGCGTTGGACGATGATGATGACGGCGAAGAGATCACCTTTAGCAAAAGCCGACCGCTGCAATTATCGGTGGTTGGGCGCCCGAATGCGGGTAAATCCACACTGATCAACCAGATTCTGGGCGAAGACCGCATGTTAACCGGCCCAGAGGCGGGGATTACGCGTGACAGTATTTCCATCAACCACGAATGGGATGGGGTTCCTATGCGTTTGTGGGATACCGCAGGTATGCGTAAAAAGGCCAAAGTGCAGGAAAAACTAGAGAAGCTATCGGTGTCTGATGGATTGCGGGCGGTTAAATTCTCTGAGGTCGTTGTGATCCTGCTGGATGCAGAGATCCCGTTCGAGCAACAGGATTTGCGCATTGCTGATCTGGCCGAGCGCGAGGGGCGCGCGGTAGTCGTAGCGGTCAATAAATGGGATATCGAAAACGAGAAGCAAGAAAAGCTGAAAGACATCCGCGAGAAGTTCACCCGCCTGTTGCCACAATTGCGCGGAGCGCCTTTGGTTACCATCTCTGCCAAAACGGGGCGGGGTATGGATCGATTACATGCCGCGATCCTTCAGGCCCATAAAATATGGAACCGCCGGATATCCACCAGCGCCCTGAACCGCTGGCTGATTGATATGCTGGATGCGCATCCACCGCCCGCACCGGGTGGGCGACGCATTCGATTGCGCTATATGACACAGGTGAAAACCCGTCCGCCCAGCTTCGTGATCATGTGCTCTCATCCTGATCTTTTGCCCACCAGCTATTCGCGTTATTTGGTGAATGGTATGCGCGAAGATTTCGACATGCCCGGCACGCCGATTCGGGTGTTCATGCGCAGTCAGTCGGATAAAAATCCCTATGCCGATAAAAAAGAGAAAAAAGTGACCAAGCTGAACAAGCACCTAGAGGGGCGCTACCGCAAGTCTGCTGGGCGTGGGGTAAAGCCGAAAAAATAACATCGATGCTGTGCAATGATTTGAACCCGGTTGCGATTTTTGCTATGCGGGGCGGGAACAAATTTTTGCGAGTTATTGATGCCCGATTTTTTCAAACGCTTTGGTTTTGGCCTATTGCTTGGCGCTACATTCATTTACCTGCTTGGCTTTAGTTATTTCGCGCCTAAGGTGGAAAATAGCCCCGAGTCTGCCCCCCAGCCTCAGGTCGATATCGCCGAGGTTCAGGTCTCGCTTGGGCGTAATTTGTTCTTTGACCCGATTCTCAGCGGCAGCAAAGAGATTTCTTGTGCCACCTGCCATGGGCTTGGTACCGGTAGCTCAGATGGTCTATCGCTGGGCTTTGGTGATGGGGCGGTGGGTGTTGGGATGCAACGCCGTGTTCTGGATGGAAATATCCCCAAGCAGCGCATCCCGCGCAATGCGCCCGCACTTTACAATCTAGCCGATCCGGAATTTAGCGTTGTGTTCCATGATGGACGTCTGTCTATCGATGAAACCAGTGTAAGCGGATTTAACCACCCCCTTGGTGCTGCGATGCCTGCGGGCGTTCAGGGCATCGCCGCTGCACAGGCCTTTTTGCCGGTATTGGCAGAGGATGAAATGGCCGGACACGATGATGAGAACGAGATCTCTCGTGCGCTGCGGCCCGGCACCCCTGAGTCTAAACTTGCGGCGCTGCAAATCTTGGCAGACCGCGTGCAGGGCATCAAAGAATATGCTGATGGCTTCGCTAAGGTAAATGGCGAGATGCGTGATTTGTCCTATGTAGATATAGCCAATGCTATTGGGGCCTATATTGAGTTTGAATTTCGCGCAGATAACAGCCCCTTTGATCACTATATTCAAGGCGAGGCGGTCTTTAACGAGGCCGAGTATCGCGGATTTCAGCTGTTTTATGGCGAAGCGGGGTGCTCGGACTGTCACAGTGGTGCCTATCAGACAGACCATAAATTCCATGCCATTGCCATGCCACAGTTTGGCCCGGGTAAAGGGCAGGGCATGACCCTTCAGGCGGATTTAGGCCGTGGGGGGATTACGAGGCAAGAGATTGATAACTATCGCTTTTTAACCCCCAGTTTACGCAACATTGCCCTGACGGCGCCCTATGGGCATACGGGCGCGTATTCCACTCTTCAGGGGATTATACGTCACCACCTTGATCCCGTAACCGCCTTTCGCAATTATCAGCCAAACGAGGCCCGTATGGTGGATCTAGAGGGGGCAGGGGATTGGCGCGTTATGGAGCATCTGTGGGATTCCAATGCCATTGCCATGGCCAACGAGCTGGGCACAACAGAGCTGAGTGATACGGATGTGAACAGCATCGAGGCCTTTTTACATACGCTTACCGATCCGATCAGCCAGATTTCTCGGCTGGGCGCACCGGTTGTGGTGCCCAGTGGATTGCCGATTAATTTGAAATAGTCGAACGGGCCAAGGGATTAAAAACCTTGGTCGTCTTGGCCCTGTTGCCATTTCTGTACCAGATTACCAAAGCGGGTGAAGCGCCCTTCGAATGATAGATCAACTGTGCCGATGGGGCCGTGGCGTTGCTTACCAATGATTACCTCGGCCTTGCCGTGTAGGGCCTCCATCTCTTCCTGCCAGCCCACCATCTTTTCGGCCTCGTGGTCACCTGGTTTCTCACGCTCCTTATAGTATTCCTCGCGGAACACGAACATCACCACATCCGCGTCCTGCTCGATCGAACCGGATTCGCGCAGGTCTGATAATTGCGGGCGTTTGTCTTCGCGGCTTTCTACTGCACGCGACAGCTGAGATAGGGCAATCACGGGAATATCCAATTCCTTGGCGATGGCCTTCATGCCTTGGGTGATTTCGGATACTTCATTTACGCGGCTGTCTTTGGCCGATGCTGGGCGTACCAGTTGCAGATAGTCGATAATCAACACATCTAAACCATGGGTGCGTTTGAGGCGTCGCGCACGTGCTGCCAGCTGGCTTATCGGCAGGGCGGGCGTGTCATCGATAAACAGCGGGCAATTTTCCAAATCCTTCGCGGCCTGTACAAAACGGCGAAACTCATCCTCGGTCATGTCACCAGAGCGGATTTGGTTCGAGGGCACTTCGGAGGCCTCCGATAGGATACGCCCCGCCAGCTGTTCTGCGGACATCTCTAGCGAGTAAAACCCGACCACGCCGCCATCTACCGCGCCATCTGACCCATCGGGCAGGCGGCCCAGCTTATAGGCCTTGGCGATATTAAAGGCGATATTAGTGGCCAGAGATGTTTTGCCCATCGAGGGGCGCCCCGCAAGAATGAGCAAATCAGAGCGGTGCAGGCCACCCAGCTTTTTATCCATATCATCAAGGCCTGTTGAAATCCCCGCCATGCCACCATCGCGTTGATAGGCTGTGTTGGCCACATTCACCGCATCCGTCACAGCCTTTAGGAAACTTTGAAATCCGCTTTCGACTTGGCCTTGCTCGGATAGAGCATAGAGGCGCTGTTCGGCCTCGACGATTTGCTCTGATGGTTCAGAGGACAGATCAACCGATCCCGCCTTATCTGAAATTTCATCACCAATTGCAATCAGATCACGGCGGATCGCCATATCGTAAATCATCTGCGCATAGTCTTTGGCCGCAAAGACCGAAACCGAGGCCCCCGCAAGGCGCGCCAGATAGGCAGGGCCGCCCAATTCAGCCAGACCTTCATCATCCTCGAAAAACGCCTTGATGGTTACGGGTGAGGCCAGCGCATTTTTCTGAATTCGGATCGAGATCGTTTCAAACAGGCGCTGGTGTACAGGGTCGAAGAAATGGATATCCTTGACGATGCTGGTGATTTTATCAAACACATCATTGTTCACCAGCAATGCCCCCAGCAATGCCTGTTCTGCCTCGATGTTATGGGGCAGGGCAGTTGCTTTGGTTGCTTCGGCCGGTAGGGCTGCATTCACTGGAGAAATTTCGTTCATAGGATGACCCATTTCTGATTGCTGGAGCAAGGATGCCATAATGTGGCAGAAAAATCTATCTGGATAAAATTGGGGGTAAGTTGTGGATAACTAGCCCACCCGCCAGTGCAAAGGCACCAGAGGGTTAAATACAGTAACACTCCCAGCATCGGTTGCGATAGTCTCGGGATAGTCCACGGGCGTATCTTGGCGGGTTAGAGTGATGGTATCGCTGTTGGCGGGCAGACCGTAATGCGCAGGCCCGTGCAGAGATGCAAAGCCCTCTAGCTTATCCAGCGCGCCTTCGTCTTCGAATACCTGTGCAAGGCAGGATATGGTATTGGTGGCGGTGAAACATCCCGCGCAGCCGCAGGCGGCCTCTTTGGTGGGATCAGCATGGGGGGCGCTATCTGTGCCAAGGAAAAAACGAGAATCTCCAGATGTGGCCACGGCGCGCAAGGCTTGGCGGTGTTCTTCGCGTTTCACGATCGGCAGGCAGTAGTAATGCGGGCGGATCCCGCCAACCAGCATATCGTTGCGATTGATCATCAGGTGATGGGTGGTGATGGTGGCGCCGTGGTTTTTATCCTGCGACAACACGTAATCCACCATGTTTTTGGTGGTGATATGCTCGGATGTGATGTTCAGCTCTGGTAGGGCACGGCGCAGGGGGTCAAGGGTGGTGTCGATAAAGGCCGCCTCTCGGTCAAAAATATCAACGCTGTGATCGGTGGATTCGCCGTGAATACATAGGGTTAGCCCTATCTCGGCCATGGTTTCCAGCACGGGCATTACGTTCTTGATATCGGTCACACCGCTGTCGGAATTGGTGGTGGCACCTGCGGGGTAGTACTTTACCGCATTCACAACACCGTCCGCAAACGCGGCGCGCACATCGCTGGGATCGGTTCTATCTGTTAGGTACAGGGTCATCAGCGGCGTAAATCCAGATCCCTCTGGGCGCGCCGCTAAAATGCGATCGCGGTAGGCGCGGGCATCATCGGCGCTGACCACGGGGGGGATCAAGTTTGGCATGATGATCGCGCGGCCAAAATGGCGGGCCGTTTCGGGCAAAATACCACGCAGCATATCGCCGTCGCGCAGGTGCAAATGCCAATCATCTGGGCGGGTAATTGTGATGGTTTGATCTGACATGGGGCACCTCATTACTTTGGTTTTGGGTATCGCAAATGGGGCTGGGGGGCAATGGGCTGTTTGAATACAGAATGATCAGGGCTCAGCGGTTAGTGGAATTTTTTTCGGCGCAATCGCTTGATAAGCACCAAGGTGATAATTGCTACAAGGATCGCACCGGATAGCCAGAACAATCCTGATTGTTCATGATAAATCACCCCATGCTCATGATCGAAACAACGCCCTTGTGCATTGAAACAGTCACGCTTCCTAAAGTAGTGCAGATAAAATAGCGACAGGAAGATCGCGGTGATGATCGTCGATAGGGCAATACTCAAACGGAGCAACATCAAAAAACCTTTGAACCAATAGGTCTAATCAAGTTGCCAGTGTTAGTTCGACAAAACAAGAGGCTTAAAATCTAGTTTTTTACGCGACGGCAATCCTAAATTCCGCTTTCACCACATATTTTTTCAAGCTATATTCGGCGCATTCTCAGGGCGGGGTGTAATTCCCCACCGGCGGTGATAGCCCGCGAGCGCCCTCATTGTGAGGGGTCAGCAGACAAGGTGAAATCCCTTGGCCGACAGTGATAGTCTGGATGGTAGAGAATGGGCAGATGGCGCAATCCGTCTGTCTTTCGCTCTGGGTTTTGTCTGTAAGAAGGAGACCCAAATATGACAAAACCCCTTAAAATAGCATTCGTAAAGGCCCGTTGGCATGCACCGATTGTGGATCAAACTCAGATAGGGTTTGAAGAGGAAATGCAAAAGGCCGAGCGCCGTTGCGATGTAAAAGAAATCCATGTGCCAGGAGCGCTGGAAATGCCGTTGGTGGCCAAAAAACTGGCAGAGACCGGAAAATACGACGGTATTGTCTGTGCCGCGCTGGTGGTGAATGGCGGTATTTACCGCCACGAATTTGTGGCACAGGCGGTGGTTGATGGGCTGGTGCGCGCAGGAATGGATACAGGCGTGCCTGTTTATTCCGTATCCCTGACGCCGCATGAATTCCAGGAGACGCCAGATCACATCGAATTTTATACCAAACATTTTGTCAAAAAGGGCGCCGAGGCAGCGCGCGCCGTTTTGGCCATGGATGCGATAGAGTATTAATTCGCCAGCAGCGGCAGAATTGTGTCATTCATCACGCGGGTCGTAACGGGGCCCGCGTGACGATACAAAACTCGACCATCGGGGCCGATAACAAAGGTTTCTGGAACTCCGTATAATCCCCAGTCCAGCCCCGTTCGCCCTGCATCTGCGCCAATCTTGGCATAGGGGTTGCCCAGTGAATTCAGGAATTGATTGGCCTGCTCTGCTTTGTCTTTATAATTGATCCCGTATATCGCTATACCCATATCGGCGAGGGCTTGAATATTGGGATGTTCCACACGGCAAGGCGCACACCAGCTGGCCCAGAAGTTTACAATCTTCACCTCTGATTTTTGCAAATCATCCTGCGTGAGCATGGCATGGCCGGCAAGTGGCGTTGTGGTTAGCGTCGGTGCCGGGCGTCCGATCATTTGACTGGGCAGATCATTCGGGTTTTCGCGTTGCAAGCCCACGAACATCATCACAGCAAGGCCGATGAATATAACCGGCGGTAACAGGTATAGAGGATTGATTTTAGGCATTCTCGTTGGCCTTCGCGTTGCGGGCTTCTTCGGCCAACAGGGCCTTCTTGGCGGATTTGGATTGTGCAAATGTGATCCAGATCAATAGCGCCAACAGCAAGATAGAAACTGCATAAGAAACCAGTACAGTTTCGCTATATTTCCCAAGATCAATCATTGGCTAGTCCTTTTTTGTAACGCAGATAGGCGGCGTAAGCGGATCTCTGTACGTGTACGGATCAAAACTAGGGTGATAAACAACAGACCCATCCCGAGCATGCAAATAACCAGCGGAAAGTAGAACGCGTTGTCGACATGTTGCTCTTTATCCAGCGAGAGTGAGGCTCCTTGGTGCAGGCCCTGAGACCAGAAATTCACTGCATAGCGTGACAGCAAGGCAAAGACAGACCCAACCATGCAAAGGATTGAGGTCAGGTCTGCAGCCAAATCCGTATCCTCGATCGCGCGCCACAGCGCCATATAACCAAGATAAAACACCAGTAAAATCATAAAAGAGGTCAGGCGGGGATCCCATGCCCAATAGGTTCCCCACATAGGCTTGCCCCAAATTGCACCGGTGGCCAGTGCGATCAAGGTCATGGTGATGCCTATTGGCGCCGCCGCCTTGGCCGCTAGGGCGGATACATGGTGGCGGCGCACCAGCCAAATCAAAGACGCCACCAGCATCATCAGCCATGCATTAATCGCCATCAAGGCAGTGGGCACATGCAGGAATATGATTTTGACTGTAGAGCCTTGCTTGTAATCATCTGGGGTAAAGAAAAAGCCCCAGATCAGCCCGCTCAGCAACAGCACTGCGCTGGCACAGGCAAGGGCTGGCAATACCCGCGTGCTAAGCGCCATAAACTTGGCTGGATTTGCGTATTCCCATAAAGACATTGGGCAAGGTTTCCTGTTTTGTTAGTCGTGGCATAGAATGAAGGGACCGTTGGGTCAATGCGGCGAATTTATCGCAAATTCGCGCGCAGTGCCAGTGCGCTAACCGCGGGTATGAAGACCACACAGCATAGTGATAATGCCGCCAAAAGTGCCAGCATGATTCCAGGCTCTGCTGTGCCCACCGCCACCGATTGTGCCCCAAGGATCAGCGTGGGGATATAAAGCGGCATCACCAGCAACGATAATAACAAGCCCCCCCGCTTTACCCCCACAGTCAGGGCCGCCCCAAAGGCCCCGATAAATGATAGTGCTGGCGTGCCACAGAGCAAAGAGAGCAAAACCAGCCCATATTGTGCAGGCGGCAGATTTAACAGATACCCCAACGGCAAGGATATCATCGTTAGGGGCAGGCCGGTGGTGATCCAATGGGCGGTGGCCTTGGATAACACAATCCCCGACAGCGGAATGGGCGAGGTCGCCAGAGCCTCGAGGGTGCCATCCTCCCAATCGAGTTGGAAAATCCGATCCAGAGACAGGATGCAGGACAACAATGCCCCGATCCACAGCATGCCCGGCGCGATCCGCGCCAAGAGTTCTAGGTTCGCACCAATCCCAAAGGGGACAAACATCACCAGCACCAAAAAAAACGCCAACGTTAGGCCAAATCCCCCACCGGATCGTAGGGCCAATTGAACATCGCGCAAAATAATCGGGATCATGTGAAATCCCCACTCAAGAAGGGATCGGCCTCTTGCGAGCTTGCCTTAAACTGGGTGATATCAAGGATTTGTGCCTGTGGTAGGGCAAGATCAATATGGGTGGATAGGATACAGGCCCCCCCGCGGGCAGAGTGATCCGCGATCAGGGCAACCAATCGATCCGTGCTGGCCGTATCCAGTGAAACGGTCGGTTCATCCAATAGCCAGACCTTTGCCCCCGAGAGAACAACACGGGCCAGACCCAAGCGTCGCTTTTGCCCTGCCGATAGACGCCCAGCTGGGCGCTCGATTAGGTCAGACAGTTCAAAATTCTCGATGATCGCCGGATCAAGCGCCTTAGAATAAACCCCCGCCCAAAACCGAAGGTTCTCCCCCACGGTTAGTGTGGCTTTGATGGCATCTAAATGACCGCTGAAAACAATCTCCTCGGTGTCTAGGCCCTGGGTATCAGAGCCCAACCCTGCCAAATGGCGCAACAGGGTTGTTTTGCCCGATCCATTTGGCCCGCGCAGAACGGTGATCATACCTGAATGCAGTTCTAAATTTACACCCTGTAAAATAGGCGTACTTGCACGTCTACAGGTTAGGCTTTCAATTTTCATCAATAGGCTCATGGGCTGGGCATAGCCTAATCCGCACCCTAAAGGAAGCCTGACGACAGTGCTTTGCCTGAGGCCCGCATCTATGTATTCCCAAGGCGGATTTCTTGCCTGAGAAGGGGGTATCGCTTATAGAAGGCGCAATATAACCCTTTTAATATTGTCGATCCAACATGACTGTGACTGTCAGACAAGACACAAATAGAACCCGCAGAACGCTTCAGGTTGGCGAGAGGGCGCTAGATTTTACCCGATCCCTGCTGCTCAGGCGGCGGGATTAGAGGATTTCTCAAAACCGCCGGCGGTGCTACGGGTGATATTGGAAAACATAGTGCGCTTCGAGGACGGTGGTAGGACAATTTCCTCCGAGGATATCAAGGCCTTTGGCACATGAGTCGCACAGGCGGGAATAACCCGCGTGAAATTGCCTATCCTAGTAAATTGGTGGGCACCGATAGCCATACGACAATGGTGAACTGCGTCTTTGTGCAAGGCTGGGGGGGAGTAGGGGTATCGAGGCCGATCCCTAAGGTCTTTGGATTTGAGCTGCCGGTGAGATGACCGAGGGAACAATCGGCACCGATTTGGTTCTTAAGGATGTAGAGAAGTTGCACGCCACGGCCGTGTTGTGGCTGATGCAATTGCGGGCACCTTGGATATCAATCTTACCTGCGATCCCATGGGCCAAAATGACAATGGCAAGGATGTGTTCCTGCGCGATATTTGGGGGCGAGCGATATGGCGCGGGATCATCGCGCGAATTTGGTGGGTATGGGTGTTGCTTCATTTGAATTCCCTAAGGGGGATACGCGCAATTCTCTTGGCCTAACGGGCGAGGAGATCGCGACTATTTCTGGGCAAGAGGGAACGCTGAAGCCGCAATCAATTACCCTCTGTACTATCACCTATTCCACTGGGGAAACATCGATATCGAGCTGTGCTCTCGGATCGATACAGAAGTCGAAGTTGAACACCTCGAGCAGGGCAGTGTGCTGCACTATGTTTTGCGTGATTTGGCTAAATTCAGCTAAATCTGGGGTGGAAATGTTGAAATTATGACTGCATCTAGGTTGCTAAAATCGGCTTTTTAGTGAGTAAAATCACCACACTAACACTTTGGCGCCTTGAAATATGTCTTAAATGTGTCTAAATTGAGGCGCAAGCCTGCCAAAATTGATTCTTAAATTATTTTGAACATCCAATTCTTTTTGGTGCGGCCCAAATATGTGAATTTATTTTATTACAAGGAGAATAATTATGCGCGGTGGCCGTTTCGGTTATGGTTCTAGAGGTGGAAGAGGGCGGAAACGCTGGCGTGAGGAAGAAGAGCAGGATCGCAGCTCTTATCAATCCTATGGGCGCAGATACAGGCGCGAACGCGAAGAAGAAAACGAAGAAGAAGAGGATGACGAGCCAAGCTATCGCAGCGGCGGTGGATCGCGCTGGGGCTACAGCAAGTATAGCTATGGGCGGTGCCGCCCACCAGAAGAGCCAGAAGAGGACGATCCAGAATCAGACAGCCCAAACAACGCCGAGCCAGGTTTCCGCAGTGTTGGCGGATCGCGCTGGGGGTACAGCAAATATAGCTATGGGCGGTGCCGTTCGCCAGAAGAGGACGACCCAGAATCAGATAGCCCAGATAATGCCGAGCCAAATTTTCGCAGTGCCGGCGGCTCGCGCTGGGGGTACAGCAAGTATAGCTATTGGCGGTGTCGCCCACCAGAAGAGCCAGAAGAGGAGGGGCCAGAATCCGATAGCCCAGATAATGCAGAACCTCTAAACTTTACTGCTTTGTTATTGGCACCAGACGCTGCGGCGGAAGAGGATGACGAAGTCGAGCATAATGAGGACGAAGAAGATGAATTGGATTACATCTAATCTTTGTGCGTTCATTTATTACCCCTTGAAAAGCACCAGTTATTGGTGCTTTTTGAAACGATGACCCTAAAACATTTCAACATCCCACCGTTTTGGACCATTTTCGCCAGCTTTTGCGCGGTGGTGCTGCATTTGCTCTATCCTGTTGTATTGCTTGATATGCCACTGTTGGCCTATGGGCTGATTACTCTTTCGCTGGTTCTTCTGATATGGCCCGGTATCTGGTTTCGCAGGTACAAAACCACAATTGTACCGCGCCAAAAACCGAGCACCCTGATGGTGGGCGGCCCGTTCACTATTTCGCGCAACCCTATGTATCTGGGCATGGTGTTACTGGTTCTCGGCACGGGTGTTTTATTGGGATCTGTTCAGGCGCTTTTGCCAGCGGTTTGGCTGTTTTTTTTCTTGGGTAAAAATTATATCACCCCAGAAGAACGTAAGCTGCGCGAGGCATTTGATCGTGAAGCCGAGGATTATTTTGCCCGTACCGGGCGGTGGGTTTGGTTTTTGTAACGCTGTGCTCGCGTTTTCTTTATTCGCTTTTTATCGTATAGATTTCTAGGGTAGGTCAACGATAGACGAAGTGGGACACAGCATGAATTTTTTTAAAACACTAGCATCAGCGGCTGTTTTGGCAACCGCAACCGCGGCCCAGGCCGACGACACCATGATTGTGGTAGAACTCTTTACATCTCAGGGGTGTTCTTCTTGCCCACCAGCAGATGAAATACTGCGTAAATTGTCCAAACATGATGATGTGATCGCCTTAAGCATGCATGTGGATTACTGGGATTATCTTGGCTGGAAAGACCAATTTGCTATCGCAAAATTTGGTGAGCGTCAGGCACGCTACAATGCGCAGATCATCAAACGTTCTCGTCGTGTAACACCGCAGATGATTTTCAATGGTGTTGCTGAGGTAGCGGGCGGATCTGGCCGTAGTGTTTCGCGGATTAATCAGGCGGTGAAAGCCCTGAGAAACCAGCACGAGGCGGCAGATGTCAGCTGGACGCAAAAGGGAAACACCATCAAGGTCTCGCTGGCCAGTAATGCCGGTGAATTGGGGCGCGCTGTTCTGAATTTGGTGGAATATTCGCCGATGGAAACAGTTAAGATCAAGCGCGGCGAGAATGCGGGTCGCACGATTTCCTATGTGAATACGGTCAAAAGCTTTACGCGGGTTGGCAACTGGGATGGTAAATCAAACTCTACTGTCAGTTTTGATCTGCCTAAAACCGGCGATTATGCCCTAATTGTCCAAGGATATAACGCAGGCCCCGTTTTTGCCGCACGCAAATTGGCCGGCTCTGGCTCATAACAGAATATGTTGGTTAAAATTGCGGTGCGGGGACGATGATTTTCTTCTTTTGTTTGGTCTCAATGCGCCAAATAATGATCCCTGCACCTACAATAATTGCGGATCCGATTAAAACGTAAATATCGGGAACTTCGTTGTAAAACAGCACGCCCCACAGCGCGTTGAACGCAAGGCTGATATAGGCGAATGGTGCCAAAAATGATGCCTCGCCTATGAATAGTGCACGGATCAAGAAAAAGTGCCCTATCATTCCAAATGCCCCAACCGCCGCTAAGTGTAACCATTGGAACAGATCGGGTGTTTGCCACACGCTGGGTACCATTAGTGTCGCTAGAATTGTGCCGATCAGCCCCGTGTACAAAAAGCTGGTCCATGGATTTTCCTCTTGGCCTAAGAAGCGTGTTGATACGGTATAACAGGCAAAGCAAAAGGCCGCGAAAAACGGTAAGAGGCTATAGATGTTAAAGGCGCTGCTACCTGGGCGAATGATAATCAGCGCCCCCAAAAGCCCAACTATCACTGCAATCCAGCGCCGCAAATCGACGCGCTCCTTCAAAACCACAAAAGCTAGCGTGGTGATGATCAGAGGGGCCACCTCAAAGATGGCTGTGGCATCCGCCAGAGGCATATAGGCAATAGCGAAAAAGAACCCCATAGTGCCGCCAAATAGAAACAGCGATCGGATCAGCTGCAGTTTTGGGTATTTTGTACGCATCAATTGGGTGAGGTTGGGTAACAAAATAAGGCAAGAGAATAGGAACTGAAAGAAGTAGCGCGCCCAAATGATCTCAAGGGTGTGAAAATTGGTAGAAAGTCCTTTGGCTATTCCATCCATGAATGAGAAGAATAGGACGCCAATAATCATCAGAATTGAGGCCCGAGCCGTCGTGCTTAGGCCATTAAAGGAATTTATCATGAGCACAATCTAGGGGTGTTTTGAGGCCAATGAAAGCAAAATCTCATGGACAATACAGGAATTTATTGGCGTATTATTCAGGGCCAAGCCATCCCTTATAATGCACCAATCGTCCGATAAACGGCAGGCGAATTTCCACATCAAAATGAAACTTTTTGTTGTGTTGATACTCCACTGCCTTGCCGTTGGGCATGCAAAAGCGGGGCATTGGAATGCCCAGAATATTCCAATGGCGTGCGATCAGGTGTAGTTTCTGATCTTTGATAACCAGCGCAAGGGCTACGGTGATGGGCCCAAAGCGTTCTTCAATCAGGTGTTTGGATTTCCCGCACCCTTTGGATTGAACCGAGTGGAACTTATGGCCATTGAAATCACGAGACCAGCGCTCAGAACCATCTACATTGCGCTGAAATCGAACGGTGGCGGGCATTTCTCCGCTTTGGGTCGGGAAACGAAACAGCCGTGCAATCATTCTGTTCAGGCGCTTGTGGGGCGATGTGATTTCAACTTGGCCTTTGAATTCCATTCGGTCGTCGAGATCATGCAGTGTTTGTATGCTTTCTGGCAAGGTATCGTAGCTGTCTTCCAATATTTGACGATACAGAGGCGCATGTGAATTGGTGGTTTCGCGAAACCCAGTGGATATTGCACGTTTGGAAAATAGGGCATCGTAATCTGCCAATTCCACTGCGTTCACGGCTTCTCTTGCCCCCGCGGCGGGGGGCGATCCTGCCAAAGTTTTTCGAACAACGATCTCAATGGCCATCGCGGGGATATAAGGGCCGTCGTCGCCCTCGCCAACTAAATGCCAGCTAATGCGATGGGGCCTCCCCTGATGGATCCCCGTGGCGGATACAAACATTCCGCCACGATGCTCGCCAAAACGCATCAGATTTAGCACGCGGTAAAAAAGTCCGGCAAAGCGGGTAAGGGGGGGCAGGCGCAGGGCCGCGCGTAATTTAGCCAGCAAGTTTAGCGCAATATGTAGAGATTCCGGCACAGGGCCTGCGCCAATCCAGATGGTGCGCAACTGGGGATGTTCTGGGGGGATAACTCGTAAATCAGGTACATCGACCAGCGAAAACCGAATACGACGCAAGGGCAAAATGCCGGGTGGGGAAATTGTGTGATACTGGCTTTCTGCCAGCCCTTTCGCCTTTATTTCTTTGCCATTGCGCAGCAGGGTTACCTCCCCGCCTGCATAGCTGATCACCGCGCGCATAACATTTAGCCCGATACCAGCATATGGAGAGGGCGCAATACCCCCTGTTAGCGTGGTTATCTCCATCTTTTGGGCAATCTCGCGCATAACTGCTGCCGTAAGTACCGGAAAAGAGCTAACACCAGACAAGCAAAATACACCAGCCTGCTGGGCCGCTTGGTCAAATTGGGAAACACCAAAGACGAAATCAGCGCCATCGGCGAAATCTATATAGTTGGTTTGGGTTTCTATACAGGCCTTTAGGGCGGCATAAGGGTTCTCGCCATAATCTTGGAATGGGCCCGTGGCGTCGATCAGGATATCAGGCCTGTGGGCCAGCAGAGCCGGTTGAATGTCATCCCGATCCAAGGCTAAGGGCGTGAAATGTGTCACACCGCGTAGCGCGCGGCATTGGGCCTTGGCCTTGGCAAGGTTGCGCCCAGCGACAATAATTTCCAGCGTAGGTATATTGCACAACAGCTCTGCCAAGCGCCCGCCAAATACACCGTAACCACCAAGAATGAGGATTTTCATAACACGTGCTTTTACAAGACTAGGCAGAAAAAAAACCGCCCCCATCGGGGCGGTTTAAAAAAAAATCAGGTTTTTGCGATCGGGCCGATCATCATGGTCATTTGCCGTCCCTCAGTTTTGGGGTGGGCCTCGATTTTACCAGCCTCGGCCTCGACCACCGCTTCTTCGACGCGTTTTAATAATTGCAGCCCAAGGTTTTGGTGGGCCATTTCACGGCCGCGGAACCGCATGGTGATTTTGACCTTGTCGCCATTTTCCAAGAACTTGTAGACATTGCGCATTTTCACATCGAAATCATGCGTATCGGTATTGGGGCGGAATTTCACCTCTTTTACCTCAATGATCTTTTGCTTTTTGCGGGCTTCGGCTTCTCGTTTTTGCTGTTCGTACTTGAACTTGCCGAGATCCATAATTTTGCAAACGGGGGGTTTGGCATTTGGGGAAATTTCCACCAAGTCCAGCCCTGCCTCGCGGGCCATGGCATTCGCGCGGTCTGGCGATACAACGCCAACGTTCTGGCCGTCTGCGCCAATAAGTCTGATTTCGGGTGCCACGACGCGGTCGTTTGCGCGGGGTCCCGTGTCGCGCTGTGGTGGCGCGTGATGTGGTCTGCGAGCTATGGTTCTTGATCCTTTTGTAGTTAGATGTATGCCAAGCCTAAAAGTATTGGCACATTATGCAAGTTGTACCGAGTGCGGGGGCTGGGGGCAATGGCCAAGTTATGCGGATTCCCTCCTAAATTAAAACTTTATCTAATTGGGCTTGTAAATCTGTGCGCAAGGGCACATCTGCAAGCGGAACGACACTTATGCCGTAACATTTGGAGCAAACAATGAACAAAGCAATCCCAATCGCCGCACTATTGGCCGCAATCGCGCTGGGCGCATATTTCTTTATCGGAACTGGCGATCAAAGCGATATGGATCATAGCGAGACTATGGAAACCATGAAAAAAGATGCAGATGAGATGACAAAGGATGCATCATCAGACGCAGTCGAAGAGGTCGTGGAAGAGGCTAAAGAGGCCATGGAAGCCGGCGCGGAATCGATGAAAGAGGCCGTCGAAACAGCAGTAGAAACCGTTGAAGAGCAAGCCAAGGATGCGCTTAAGGCGGCGGGAGATAACGCAACAGAAACCGCCAAAGAGGCCATGGAAAGCGTGACGGAAAAAGCAGGCGATTTGGTCCCAGATGCGGTTGACGATATGGTGAAAGAAGCGGTTAAAGACCAAATGGAGACCGCGACTGAAGAGGCCGTTGAGAGTGCTGTAGAGAATGTTGTAGACAGCGCTAAAGACGCCGCGATGGATGCCGCGACCGATGCGGTAACAGACGTGGCAACCGAAACGGCCACAGAGGCCGCCACTGATGCTGCAAAAGAGGCCCTGATCGAGGGCGCAAAGGATGCCGCTGCCAACTAATCTAGCGGTATTCAGCGAATTTTTAGCCGCCCCTTTTGTGGGCGGCTTTTTTATTGGCGGGTCGTTTCTCTAATGGTTTTATTGCTGAGCCGATGAAAACACTCTATCACCATCCCAAGGATATAATGGGGTGGTTTTTTCGCCCGCAATTAGGGGTGCCGCATGGATAGGTTTCAAAAGACCATAGATATTCTGGATCGTTTGATCGGGTTCCCGACCGTGTCTTCGGACAGTAATATGGCCTGTATCGACTGGATTTCCAACTATCTTAGAAACCTAGGGGCAGATGTAAAAATCAGTTCGGCTGTAGCAGGCAAGGCCAATATTTTTGCCACCCTTGGTCCTCAGGTGGATGGCGGAATTATCCTATCGGGGCATACGGATGTGGTGCCTGTTGCGGGGCAGAATTGGTCAAGCGATCCGTTTCAGATGCGTGTTGATGGCGATCGCTATTACGGGCGCGGGGCCTGCGATATGAAGGGGTTTATTGCCGCCTGTTTGGCAATGGCGCCGGTTTTTGCCGCCCAGAATTTGAAACGCCCCGTGCATTTTGCCTTTACCTATGACGAAGAGGTCGGCTGTCTGGGCGCGCGGGTGCTGATAAACGAGCTGATCGCCTCGGGGTTAAAGCCTAGCATCTGTATTGTGGGCGAGCCTACGTCGATGCGCATCATCGAGGGCCACAAGGGCATGTGCGAATACACCACCGAATTTCATGGGGTAGAGGGGCATTCCAGCCAGCCCGATCTAGGGGTCAATGCCTTGGAATATGCCACGCGCTTTATCGCAAAATTAATGGAGGTACGCGCCAAATTGCCCGATTTAGCGCCCGATGGGTGCCGTTTTGATCCGCCATATTCGACCTCTTCTATCTGTGCATGCCATTCGGGGGTTGCGCACAATGTGATCCCCAATCATGCATCGGTAGAATGGGAAATGCGCGTAGTGCAAAAATCGGATCGCATATATCTGCGCGGTGAAATGGCCCGTTTTGTAGATGAGGTTCTGCGCCCCGAAATGCGGGAAAAATCTGCCAAAGCCGATATTGTGGAAACAGTTTGCACTGAGACCGAGGGACTGGAGCCCGATCCCAACAGCGAGGCGATTGCACTGGTCAAAGAGCTGACGGGGGGCAATTCTACAGATGTTGTGGCCTTTGGAACCGAGGCGGGGCTGTTTGCGAATGCAGAAATCAGCAGCGTGCTCTGCGGCCCCGGCAGCATCGAACAGGCGCACAAGCCGGATGAATTTGTCAGCGCAGAGCAGTTGCAGCTGTGTCTGGATATGCTGACGCGTCTTGGGGGACGGCTGATTTGATCACCTCTTGTGAATGCGATGATGCAGGGTGTTGATGATATTGCTGGCCGTTTTTTCAAATAGAAACGGCAAAAGCGCATGCAACAGCGCCGCCATTCCCGCCAATATCAACCACCCAGAAAACCGCAATGCAAATCCAAGGTGCTGAAGATATGTTTCATCCACCGAAGCAGGGTGCGCGGTAAACAGGTCTGTAACTTTATGTGCCATTTGGGTCTCCTTTGGGTCAGGTTAGCGCAAATACCGCGTTAGGTGATCCCAAAGATATATTGTGTAGTGAAAATAATTGGGATAATATCCCGTATGAGCGTAAAACTAGATGATATTGACCTTGGAATTCTGCGGTTATTGCAAAAAGATGCAAATCTTAGCATCGATACAATATCCGAGCGAGTTGCCCTTTCGCGCAATGCCTGTTGGCGTAGGATTAAACAGTACGAAGAGGTTGGGCTCATCCAGCAACGTGTAGCTCTGCTGGATGCGGATCAGCTGAACCTTAGTCTTGTGGTTATGGTAATGATCCGGGCGGCATCGCATGGCAAAGAGTGGATGGATCAGTTTCACCGTGTTATCTGTCATATGCCAGAAGTGGTCGGCGCCTATCGGATGACGGGGGATCTAGACTATATTTTGCGGGTACGGGTTTCGGATATTGCCGCCTATGATAGGTTTTATAAAACCCTAACAGAGAGAATTGAAATTGGTGACGTTTCAGCCAGTTTTGTTATGGAAGAGTTGAAGGAGGGCACAGAACTGCCCATATAATTTTCAACAGCGTTCACCACTCTTGTATTGCCAGCGCACAGACCACTTGTCACACTGAGTGCAAATGGGATGTGGAGAATTATAATGATTGTTGGATTTATTGGACTGGGGAACATGGGTGCACCGATGGCTGCAAATTTGGCCAGTGCGGGGCACGAAGTTCGCGGCTATGATGTGGCAGGGGCCAGCGCGCAGGGCGTGGCGGCACACTCTAGTGCGCCAGAGGTGGTGCGCGGCGCGGACGTGGTGATCACGATGTTGCCCAACGGTGCGATATTGCGTGCTGTTGCCGCAGAAATTTTTCCGGAGATGCAAAACGGTTCTGTGCATTTGGATTGCTCGACCGTTGACGTAGAGGCCGCGGTGGATGTGGCGAAATCGGCCCGCGCACACGGAATTTCGGCCCTTGATGCACCGGTTTCTGGTGGTATTGGCGGCGCTGCGAATGGCACGTTGACCTTTATGGCCGGGGGGGATCAGGGCGCATTTGATACCGCGTTGCCATTGTTCGAAATCATGGGCCAGAAAACGGTTCATTGTGGTGCCAGCGGTGCAGGACAGGCGGCAAAAATTTGTAACAACATGATCTTGGGGGCCACTATGGTGGCTACTTGCGAGGCCTTTGCGCTGGCGGATAAACTGGGGCTTGAGCGTCAGAAAATGTTTGATGTGGTTTCAACCTCTTCGGGCTATTCTTGGTCGATGAATGCCTATTGCCCAGCACCGGGTGTAGGGCCAGAAAGCCCTGCCGATAATGGATACGAGCCGGGGTTCGCCGCAGAGTTGATGTTGAAGGATCTGCGTTTATCGCAACAAGCGGCAGAAGGTGTGGATGCTCCAACCCCAATGGGTGCATTGGCTCGTGATATTTATACGCAATTTGTCGACAACGAAGATGGATTAGGCCAAGATTTTTCTGCGATGCTACCAAGGTTTTCAAAAATGACGCGGGGGGACTAATCCTCCCAAGGCATTGTGTCCCCTGAGGAAATCGCACCACTAATCAGATTGTACGACAGCAGGCGGCTTTCCTTTCTATCTGGTGCGGATACCAATAGCTTGGGTGTGTTTTCTAGCGCTGTATTAACCCTGCGCAATTTTTCCAGAGCCTGTGCATGGGAAACCGGTTGAAATCGTAACTTTTGACCCCCGCGCAGTTGTGCAAACCGCCCAAGATCAGCCGTGATAATCGTGGCGATTTTTGGATACCCCCCTGTGGGCTGGCGATCTGCTAACAACACAATGGGCAGGCCAGAACCTGGGATTTGGATCGCACCATTTGGGTTGCCATCGGAAATTATGTCATGCCCTGCGCGGTGGCTTAGCGGGTGGCCAGTAAGATAAACCCCCATGCGATCCATCTTGGCGGTCACGCTATAGACTTGGGTGTAAAACCGATCCAAAGAGGCGGGCGTAAACATCTCTGATTGCGGGTTCTGAATAACATGGATGGTTTCGATGCCAGCTGTTGATCGCGATGCAGAGGGGATCAACACCGGCGCTAATTTTGGGGCTGAACCTACAGATAATTGATCGCCTGCTCGCAGGGTACGCCCCTGATGACCACCAAGCCCTGCGCGGCTGTGGGTGGCACTGCTGCCCAATACATGCTCAATATCAATCCCACCGCGCAGGGCCAAATATCCATAGTTACCGATCTGCGCGGCACCGATGGACAGGACATCGCCAATGCCAAGCATATAGACGCGATTAAGGTCTATGGCGGTGGAATTAAGGGATGCTGCAAATTTAGCCCCTGTTAACGCGAATTGAACCGGTGAAGAATTGCGGCCTAGGCGGAAATCGCCGCCCATACCTGCCAGCTCGATCATCGGGGCGTTGTCGGGATTATCCAGCAGGATTTGTGCGGTTCTAAAGGCCACTAGATCCATCGGCCCTGATTGCGTGATACCAAGGCGCTGATGGCCAAATCGGCCCAGATCCTGAATGCTGTTGGCAGGGCCTGTTTTTAGGACATTGATCTCTCTCATATGGGGCCTAGATTGGCGGGGGCGGGGGCTGCGAAGGCCGCGGTGATATCTAGTCCGTTCTGAATATCCAGTACCAAATTGTTATAGCGATCAGGCGAGATTTCGGCGAATCTCAGCTGATCGCCGGCCCGAAATAGGCAGGCAGGATCGCGAGCGGGTTCAAATGCTGGAATGGGCGTTGCCCCCAAAATATACCAGCCCGTTGGAGCAGCATTGGTGAAAACACAGGCTTGTTGTCCTGCAATCCCAATGGCCCCCGGTTTTACCGCAGGCCGAGGTGTCTGGCGGCGCGGTATATGCAGGCGCGGCGACAGCCCCCCTAGATAGGCATAGCCCGGGGAAAACCCGATCATGTAAACGCGGTACTCGGCGTTGGTATGGGCGGCAATAATTTCTGGTACGGTGATGTTTAACAGGGTTGAAACCTCAGTAATATCCTCGCCGTGATCGGCGCCATAGCACACAGGGATTGTCCAATGGCGCGCACGGGGAAGTGGAGTATTAGGGGACTGTAATAGGGCCTGATGTATTTTCTGCGTTAGTGTCTCTAGGGGTAATATCAACGGGTCAAACAGGATCATTAGTGATCGATAGCTTGGAACTATTTCTGATAGGCCATGGATGCTCATGTGGTTCAACGTTAGTTCCAGCCCCAGAACCGCTTGATTTATACCTGGATCAACTGCATCGCCCAGCTCGACCACAAAGGCGCTATCTCCCATAGGGTAAAGACGGGGGAATTCGGGGGATTGCTGAGGTTGGTGAGTCATCTTCTTATGCTTGGTTTCAGTAAAGACAATAGACAGGGTATTGGGGGATTGCTAGCCTCGGTTATGGCTAACAAAGGCGAAGAGTATGAGTGTTGTGGATTTAAATGCCGATTTAGGCGAGAGTTTTGGGGCATATAAGATCGGCTGTGATGAGGCGCTATTACAGATCGTCAGCTCTGCAAATATCGCCTGCGGTTTTCATGGGGGGGATCCTGATGTGATGGATCAAACCATAAAGGCGGCATTGAAAAATTCGGTGCGCATGGGGGCACATCCTGGATTTAAGGATCTGGCTGGGTTTGGGCGACGGGTTATTCGCGGGGATAGCCCAGAACAAATTGGCCGCATGATCTTGTATCAAATTGGCGCATTTCAGGCTTTGTCGGCAGCAAATGGTGCCAAAATGGCCTATGTAAAGCTGCATGGCGCGCTGAGTAATATCGCTATGGTCGAGCCAGAGATCGCCACAGGGTTTGTCGAGGCCTTTGCACGGCTGGAAACCGGCTTGCCGATTATGGTGATGCCCAATTCCGCCCTTAGCCGCGCCTGCGCGACTGCGGATATTCCCGTGATCAACGAAGTATTCGCGGATCGCGCCTATATGCCAGATGGCACCTTGGTACCGCGTAGCGCTGACAACGCGGTGATCCATGATGAAGAACAGGCGATCAACGGGGTGCACCGGATGCTAGATCACCAATGTATCACCGCATTTGATGGCACCCAAATTAACACACCTATCGACAGTATCTGCATTCATGGCGATCACCCTCAGGCGCTATCCCTGGCCCAAAACCTACGGGCCTCGCTAGAGAAAAACGGCGTGACGATATCGGCTGGGCTGGCGGCAAAAATATGACACCAGAGCTGCTAGCAGAGGTACGCGCCCGCTTCACGCATATAGACAGTTGCCCATTCGAAGGTGCGCGGGTGTTCTTTGAGAACGCCGGCGGTGCGCTGACGCTAAAGAGCGTGGTCGAGACCAGCGCCTTTTATGCAGGCCTGCCGGATAACCAAGGCCGCGCGAATGACGCATCGTCAAAGTTATCAGAGGTGATTACCAAGGCGAAACAGGACGCATGCTTGCTTTTCAATGCCAGCGGGGGGCAGGTCTTTGTCGGGGAAAGCGGCACAGAGCTGTTGTTTCGGATCCTCAGCGTGGCGATTTTGGCGGCAGCGCCACAGGGTAATGTTCTGGGCAGCAGTTTCGAGCACCCCGCATCGCGTAGCGCGGCTCAGCGCTGGGCCGCAATTGCTGGCAAGGACTACGTGAGTGTGCCTCATGATAATGAAACAGGGCTGGTCACAGATATAGATTACCGCGCGTATGTTACCACGGATACACGGGTGGCCACGATTTTACAGTGCTCGCCAGTTACAGGCATGGTGGTGGATGTTGCCGCAATTGTACGCGAAATTCGTAAGATTTCTCCCGACTGTTTCATTGTGGTGGATGGCATTCAGCATGCCGCACACGGAGGCATTGACGTAGATGCCTATGGTATCGATGCCTATGTGATTTCGCCCTACAAGGTTTTCTCGCGCCATGGTTATGGCATTGCGTGGGTATCGGATCGCATCGCACGTTTGCCACATAATTCGTTGGTCGGTGGCCCCGCGGACAATTGGGAAATGGGCACAAGAGATACCGGCGCCTATGCAACATTTTCCAACGTCGTCGATTATTTTGATTGGTTGGGCAGTACTGTAGTGCCGTTTGGGGACCGCCGCGCCAGAATCGATGCGGCATCCGACGTGATTCATGCTCAAGAGAGCGCGCTGACGCAGGCTATGCTGTTTGGGGTGGGGAATCATAAGGGCCTGTCGGATTATGAACAGGTACAGATTATCGGCGGCGCGGATAACCCAGAACGTAAAGGGTTGGTGTCCTTTAGCATCAAGTCCCTGCCAAGCGCAGATGTGGTCGAACGCCTACGTCTGCGTGGTATTCGTACGCATGAGCGCAAAGCAGATCATTATTCCGGGAATATCCTTAATCCACTGGGGTTATTGGACTGTGTTCGAGTGTCTTTGTGCCATTACAACAGCCTCGAGGAAGTCGCAAAATTTCTGTGCGTCATGCAAGAAATTATAACCGATTAACCCCCGATCGGGAGCGCTGATTATATTGGAATATGGTGGAGTTTATCGCAAATGCAGAATTAATGGGAAATCCTGCATATTCCCTCTTGCCAGCATCTGTTGCCTATCCTAAAACGCCCCAACCCAAGACAGTGATCTACATTGTCGAACCCGTGCCCGGGTAGCTCAGGGGTAGAGCAGTGGATTGAAAATCCTCGTGTCGGTGGTTCAAATCCGCCCCCGGGCACCACTTTGCACTAAAGCAATAGCTATCTCTTACACATACCAAATCGCGCGGCGGAACATATTCAGCGCCAGCAGTGCAAACAGGCACAGGATCGCATTGTGAAATTGTGCAGCCGATAGGCGGGTGCGGATTTTTTCACCAATGCTAAATCCTAGTATAGTAGGGATGACCATGGCCATCGACACCAACGCCAGATCACCCTGCATGAAACCAATCGTGGTATAGCTGATTAGCAGTGGGAAACTGCCTGCAAGTATTAGAAACCCTGTGGCGCGAATGAATTCATCTTTCTTGACGCGCGCGCTGGTTAGATACATCGCCATAGGTGGCCCCCAACCAGCAGTCATCCCACCGATCAGCCCAGCAAACAATGAAAAGCCTACCTGTGCATGGCGATCATACCGAGCCGGAATGGGCGGCACCAAATCGCGCCAAGAGGCCACAACAAAAATCAATATCCCAATGCCCAACACAACGATCAAACCGCGATCCGGGATATCGCGGGTGAGATAGGAAGTAGCCCCAACACAGCAAAACAAAATGACAGCAAACACCCAATAACGCCTTGCGGTACGTAAAAATTCACCGGCTCGGTAGCTCTGCCAAACATTTGTGCCGAGCATTGGGAAAATCACCAAGGCAATCGCGGTGCGAGGCTCGATAGCAATTAACATAAAGGCAATGGCCGCGCTGGGCAGGCCCAAGCCGACTAACCCCTTGATGGCGCCAGCCAGGAAAAAAGACGCAGCCGCAACCACAAGGGTGATATCAGGGGGCATTGCCGTGTTATCCCGCGCTGGTCAGACGTTTTAGCAGAGATGAGGTATCCCAGCGGCCACCACCCATTTTTTGCACATCTTTGTAAAATTGGTCTACTAGGGCGGTAACGGGCAGGCTGGCGCCGATATCATCAGCGGTTGAAAGGCAGATATTTAGATCCTTGCGCATCCAATCCACAGCAAACCCGTGATCAAATTGATCTTCGAGCATGGTTGCAAATCGATTCTCCATTTGCCAACTACCCGCGGCACCTTGGCTGATCACCTCGACTACGTCGCGCCCGTCAAGGCCGGCTTTCTGGGCAAAATGCAAGGCCTCGGATAGACCTTGAACCAAGCCTGCAATGGCGATTTGGTTACACATTTTGGTCACTTGACCTGCAGTGCTATCCCCAATGCGGCGGCATATTTTGGCATAGGCTGCGATAATCGGTTCAGCCTGATCATAGGCGGATTGAGTCCCGCCGCACATTACCGATAGTGCGCCGTTTTCTGCCCCTGCTTGGCCACCGGATACCGGCGCATCGACAAAGGCAATGGCTTGATCAGCGGCGGTTGCATATAGCTCTGTAGTTACCTTGGCCGATACAGTGGTGTGATCTACGAATACGCTGCCCTCTTTCATACCCGCAAAGGCTCCATCATCGCCCAAACAAATGGCGCGCAGGTCATCGTCATTTCCCACACAGGCCATTACAAAATCTGCGTCCTGTACGGCCTTTTGTGGGGTTTCAGCGGCATTTCCTGAGTGGGATTTGGCCCACGCTTCTGCCTTGGAGGGCGTGCGGTTATACACCGTGACCTTGTGCCCTGCGGCTGCCAAATGGCCAGCCATCGGATACCCCATCACACCCAATCCTAAAAATGCAACTTTTACCATAATTCTCTGTCCTGTTACTGCTTGGCCAGAGCCTAGGCAGTTTAGGCGATTGTGGAAACCAAAAAACGGCCCCCAGCGCGGAAAATGCGCATACAAACCTGTTGCCCCGTATCAAACACTACCCAGAGCCGCTGCCCCCAAAGGGGCGAAACGTTTCGATGGTAAAACCTGCGGGGGCAGGGCGTCTACGCCCAAAGCCGTACAAGAATTCAAAACCAACTAAATTAGGGCTGTTTCGTTTTTTGCGCGGCCATCCAATAGGCGCTGTGGTCCCAGCGCGCCAAGGTCTAGGGTCTGAAACCCACCATAGGTAATCAGCTCGGATAATGCGCGCCCCATTGCAGGGGCCTGTTGCAGGCCATGGCCTGAAAATCCGTTGATATAAAACATATTTTTTACAGTGGTATCGGCGCCAATAATAGCATTGCGATCAAATGTATTCACCGCGTAATGCCCAACCCAAGAGTGCATCACCTTGATCCGTTCAAATTCCGGAATGCGGTTGGCCAAGCTGGGCCACAGCTTATCCATCCACAGATCATGATCCTCGGCGAAATCATCATAGGCCACGGCGGGATCGATGTCAGGGGTACATCCGGCCATGTAATAGTCGCCATCCGAGCGCACATGCATGCCATTCGGGTCTATCGTAAGGGGCAGAACCTCCCCCAGCGGATTTTCAGCCGCAAAAACATAGGTGTGGCGCTTGTGCGGTTCAACCGGCAGATTTAGCCCTGCCATCTGCGCCAGTTGCGCGGCACGTGGGCCTGCGGCATTTATCAGCGTACCACAGCTGATCGTTTCGCCACTGTTAAGGGCAATATGCTGAACCGATGCGCGATCCGGGGCGGTGGTAATCCCCACAACCTTGTTGCAAATATATTCCGCCCCACCGGCAATTGCCAAACGTTTCCACCATTGAAACAGGGCGTTGCCGTCGAAGTAACCCTCATTCAGATTATTGTAATTGGCGCAAATAATATCCTCGACATTCATAAAGGGATAGGCGCGGCGCAGGGCCTCTTGGTCTAATGTACGGGTGCCAGCACCCAGCTGTGCCTGCATCATCTGATTGTTTTGCAAATGCGTGGCAAATTCTGGTGTGTTGGCCAAATACAGATAGCCAAAGTTCTGCACCGAAAGTTTGGGGATACGGCTATCGCGTGCGATTTCTGGGAATTGCTGGATAAACTCGGCACAATATTGCGATATTTTTACGTTAACGGGGGTTGAGAATTGTTGACGCATGCAACTGTTTGTGTGGCTGGTGGATGCGAATTCATAGGTGGGATCGCATTCAATTACCAAAATCGATCCATTGAAATCTGGGTTATGGGTCAGAAACCATGCAACCGACGAGCCCATAATGGCACCCCCAACGATGACCACATCATAGGTTTTATTCTGGGCTGAACTTTCCATGTAATGCTCGCTGATTTTTTCAGAATGCTGCGCCAAATCAGTAGCCTGTGTCCAGCGCTATTTTCCTATTCAGGGGCAATCAATGCCAGCAAATTTCGTGCCAGCCCTTCTAATTCAGGGTGCGGGGTTGTGGCCAATTTTTGAGCGGTATCGGTTGGATGCTTTGGGGCCAGAAGAGCCTGTGCCAACGCACTGGGGGTGGTGATTTCAATGGCAGCCTTGGCCTGATGAAAGCGAGCGTAATCATCAGCAAAATTATAGGTATTCGGGCCGTGGATAATGGCACATGCTAGGCGTGCGGGTTCATAGGGGTTATGCCCGCCAATATCTGCGATTGACCCGCCAATAAACCCCGCAGCGGCCAGATCATACCACAGGCCCATATTACCGATTTCGGTTTCAATATAGATGCTAGCGCTTTGGCTGGGTAGGGCCTCTTGGATCAGACTGTTGCTGAGGTGGGTATCGGCGGCGATATGGTGCGCGCGGGCGGGATCTCTGGGGGCGATGATCAATGCAGCGTCTGGCGCGAACTTGCGGTACTCTTGGTGGGCCTCAATACAGAACATCTCTTCGTTTGGATGGGTTGAAGCGGCCACCCAAACGGGCCGATCCCCGAGATGTCTGCGCCATATGTGAAGCTTCTCTTTATCAAGATGTAGGGCAGGGGCGCTGGCCTTTAGCGAACCTGTAATCTGAATATCCGTGCCCTTGGGGGTTAGGGTCTCAAAATTCGTATGGCTGATCGTATCTTGTACCGAAATGAGATCGAAACGCGCATAAACCGCACGAAACAGTGATTTTAAGCGCGCCTTAGAGGCAAAGGATTTCTGATCCATCCGCCCGTTTACAATGGCCAGCGGAATGGCACGCCTGTGGCATTGATGGATCATCGCCGGCCAGATATCGCGTTCGGCCCAGATCGATAGATCTGGTTTCCAGTGATCCAAAAAGCGTGTAACAAATGGCATGCAATCCAGCGGTAAATACTGATGCACACTGCGTGGCGGCAGATTATCCGCCAGCGCGGTGGCGGCATTTCTAACCGAGGTGGTGATCAAAAAATGCGCCGCGGGATCTAGCTGGGACATTCGGGTGATCAATGCAGGCAAAGCGAGCACCTCGCCCACCCCCACCGCATGCATCCAAATCAGCCGCCCCTGTGGGCGCATGTGGCTGGCAAATCCCAGTTTTTCCTGTAGGCGATCTGGGTCTTCTTTACCCTTAGCTAGGCGTTTTTGCAGGTGGCGCGATGCCACGGGGGCCATGCAGTGCGATAGGGCTAAATAGAGGCCAAGCAGCGGAGAGAAAGTCGATGCGAACAATGGGTAGCGCCTTGGGGTTGAGGGGGTTAACAATTCTATCGATGTCTAACGCAATTCGTTGCGCTTGGGAAATGGACAAAAAACCGAACATGAATTGCGCATGGGTGATTTCGCCGCTAAAACAGAGAAAAACAAAGGCAGTAATATGAAAATTGCAGGGCGCGAAATTTCATCTCAACACCCCCCATTGGTTATCGCTGAAATTGGTATTAACCATGGCGGTGATCTGGCCGTAGCCAAGGAAATGGCCCGCTTGGCCGCCGAATCTGGATGCGAGATGATCAAGCATCAGACCCATATCGTTTCTGATGAAATGACCGAGGAAGCCCGTCAAATTTTCCCACCCAATGCGGATGTTTCGATCTGGGAGGTGATGGAGCGTTGTGCATTGTCACAGGAAGACGAGATCGCACTAAAGGCCTATGTAGAAGAGCTGGGGATGATATATATCTCTACTCCGTTCTCGCGTGCAGCGGCGGATTTTCTAAATGACATTAATGTGCCTGCGTTTAAAATTGGCTCGGGCGAGGCGGATAACCTGCCCCTGATCCGGCATATCGCCAGTTTTGGCAAACCTGTGATCATGTCTACGGGGATGCAAACCATCGAAACTGTGCGGGCATCGGTTGAAATCCTGGATGCGGCGGGCATTGAATATGCGCTGCTGGAATGCACCAATCTTTACCCCTCGCCGCCTGAAATCGTATCCTTGCAAGGGGTGGTTGATTTGCAAAATGCCTTCCCCAATGCGGTTGTCGGATTTTCTGACCATTCGATTGGGCCTGAAATGGCCTTGGCCTCTGTAGCGCTGGGGGCCTGTATTTTGGAACGCCACTATACCGATACGATGGAACGCGATGGCCCCGATATCATTTGCTCAATGGATCCCGCAGAACTGGCGGTGATGGTGCAGAAATCGCGCGATATACACACGGCCTTGCACAACGCAAAAAAACGTACCGGCCCGGAGGAAGACGTGTATCGCTTTGCTCGTGGGTCTGTGGTGGCGGATCGTGATCTGCCGGCAGGTCAGGTAATCACTGAGGCTGATATTTGGGCGCGCCGCCCGGGGTCGGGCGAAATTGCGGGGTTTGAATTTGATCAGGTTGTCGGCAAGACATTGAAACATGCGGTGACTTTTAATCAACAATTGCGCTGGTCGGATTTCGAAGATCAATGAGAAAGCGTATTGTATTCGTCACTGGAACCCGCGCGGATTTCGGTAAAATCGAGCCCCTGGCTATTGCGGCGCGGGATGCGGGGCATGATGTGTCGTTTTTCATCACGGGCATGCACATGATGGAACGCTATGGGCTGACCAAGATCGAGGTCTCTCGCGTTTCTGGCGTGGGCTTGATCGAATTTACCAACCAAGTCGAAGGCGACCCCCAAGATTTGATTCTGTCTAAAACTATTTTGGGGTTTTCGGATTTTCTGAAAGAGAACCCCCATGATTTGGTCGTGGTGCATGGGGATCGGATCGAGGCTTTGGCCTGTTCGTTGGTTTGTGCCACAAATTATGTGCGTTTTGCGCATATCGAGGGGGGCGAGGTATCCGGAACCATCGACGAGGTATTCCGCCATTGTAACACTAAATTGGCCACCTATCATTTCGTCAGTTCTGACCAAGCCAAAGAGCGGGTGCAGGTTCTGGGCGAGCCCGAGAGCTCGATCTATGTGCTTGGCTCGCCAGAGCTGGATACCCACGGGGTGCCCACGGGGCTGGATATTCAAACCGTCCTTGATCACTATGAAATTCCCTTTGATGAATATGGTGTGGTGCTGTTCCACCCTGTCACATCCGAGGCCGCAACCATGGGCGCACAGGCCAGGGATTTGTTTGACAATCTGGACAAAAGCGGCAAAAACTTTGTGGTCATTTCGCCAAACAATGACCCTGGCTCGGTTGATATTTTTGCGGTGCTAGAAGGGTTATCACCCCAGCGGTTCAAACGTATACCCTCTATGCGATTTGCCTATTTTTCAGAACTGTTGCGCAATGCGCAGGCCCTGATCGGTAATTCTAGTGCTGGCGTGCGAGAGGCGCCCTTTCTGGGGATTGCCAGTTTGGATATTGGATCGCGCCAGACCAATCGTTCACAGGCCAAATCAATCACTGCAGCAGCTGCAAATGATCATGAAACCATCGCAGGTTTTTTTAAACAATCTTGGGGGCGGCGGTTTGAGCGGGATCAAAGCTTTGGTGCGGGCAGCACCGCAAAACGCTTTGTAGAGGTGATCAATCAACCTAAGTTTTGGGAAGCAGATATGCAGAAAACCTTTGTTGATTATGACAAGAACACCTAGGGCTACGCGCGATGCCGTCTGAGAAAAACTTCCCGTCTTTGCGTCTGCGCTGTGCCATGCTGCCCTACAAGCTGTTCTGGCTGCTTGGCCTGCCATTCGCGTTGATCTATCTGTTTTTGCGAGGGCGAAAGGATCGCCTGTACACGCAATTCTTGGGTGAAAGGTTTGGCTTTTATCGGCAGAATCTAAATGCCGACTTGTGGGTTCACGCTGTTTCATTGGGCGAGTTGCGTTCTGCGGCGCCGATCATTCAGGCCTTCCTTGATCGAGGTCAGCGCGTGGTGGTCAGCAATTTTACCCCAGCCGGTCGGCGCGAAACGATGCGGATGTTCGAAGGCGCGATCACGGCGGGTGATTTGGCCGTGGTTTATGCGCCTGCGGAATATCATTGGTGTTATGCACGGTTTTTCAGGGCGTTTAAGCCTAACCTTGGGTTGGTGATGGAGGTCGAGTTATGGCCGCAGATGGTCTTTTCCGCACGCCGCGCAGGTGTGGCGCTGTTCTTGTGTAATTCCCAGTATCCCGAGCACAGCTTCAAGCGTGACAGCGGGCGGATATTAGGCGCGCGCGGAGATTTGATTGCGGGCTATGCGGGGGTTTTGGCTAAATCCGAAATCCAAGAGGCGCGGTTTCGTGCATTTGGGGCCAGCAATGTTGAAATCATGGGCGAGACCCGATTTGATCAACCCATCGCGCCGCATCTGCTGGATGCCAGCGCGGCCTTAACCCGCCTTGGTGTGTTGGGCGCACGCCCAGTGGTGACATTGGCCAGTGTGGTGGTGGGCGAGGATGCAATCTATCTACAGGCCATAGAGCAGATTCAGGCACGCGCCCGAAAGGCCGGTAATCCGTTGCCACTATTTATCTACGTGCCACGGGCACCCGAGCGCTTTGAAGAGTGTTATGAATTGCTGATTGAACAGGGGCAACGGGTCGAACGCCGCTGTGATCTATTTGATGAAAACCTAAACATGATCACACCGGTTCAATCGCAAACCGATGTTTTGCTTGGGGATAGCCTTGGCGAGATGTATTTCTATTTGGATCTATGCCATGCTGCCATCGTGGGGGGTGGTTTTTTGGATAGCGGCGCGCATAACATCATTGAACCCTTGGCCTTGGCCAAACCTGTGTTCGTGGGACCAGTGACTTGGTCAATTGAATATCCAGCGCAAGAGGCCCTACAGGCAGGGGTTTTGGCACAGGTGGCAAGTGCTGATGAACTGGCTGAACGCCTATATGAACGCCTGTATGAGCTTAAAGATCGCGATCACATGTCTGCCAAAGCGGCGGCGTTTTTTCAGGCCCACGAAGGGGGCGGGGCCAAGGCTGTAGCCCATTTGCCTGACATGCTGGTACGCGCTGGATATCAACGCCATGGTGCGAAAATGAAGGATGTATTCAAATGAGCATCGCGGTAATTGGATCAGGGGCCATTGGCCAGCGCCACGCACATAATTTAGATGTGCTGGGCGAGCAGGTTCAGCTGATCTCGATGCGCGCGGCGGGGCTGTCGGGGGTCGAGGCGGTTTTTGGCGAGGGTGTAGAAGCCGCGATTATCTGTACAGAAACCCAGATGCGCATTCCGGTGATAGAACTAGCAGCACGTCACGACATCCCCGTGTATATCGAAAAACCAGTGGCCTTTCGCTCTTCGGACTTGATGGAAATTGAGGCGCTCTTAGGGGATTTGGGGCGGCGCAGTTTCGTCGGCTATATGATGCGCTATCACCCTGCGGTTCAGTATCTTGCGGCCCAAGATCATGCACTGGTCTACCGCTTTTGTTTTGAGATCGGCCATGATGTCACTCAATGGCGGCAGAACTGGCGCTTTGAGGATAGCTATGCCGCCAAACCAGAGGGCGGGGGCGTTTTGCTGGATTTATGCCACGAAATCGATATGGCACAGGTGGTTTTAGGGCCACTAACAGTGCAAGGTGTCAGTGCCGTTGGCCATGGTGCTTATCCGGGTGTTGATTTTTCCAGCCAGCTATCGTTGACCTCTGATACCGCGCAGGGGGTTGTGGCGATGGATTACATAAATCCGATCAGCACACGGCGGATGGTGTTGTTCGGGCAGGATCAGAATATCACATTTGATTTTGCTAATGATCGCTACACAATCCAGCGTGATAATGGCGCTCAGCAGTTGGATCTATCCATTGATCGCCAGCAGATGTTCCAAAATGCTATGGCAGATTTTATCACACTTGTGCGTAGTGGACAGGCACAAAACCCAATCGCGCCGGTTTTTGCCAAGGAAATGGCCTCTTGTGCAGTGATCTGTACCGCCTACGAACAGCGCAAATTTACCTCTACTTTAGGAGCGAAAACATGATTATTGGACATATCGGTGTGCGGGCGGGGTCTAAGGGGCTGTCTGGTAAAAACATGCGCGAGATTAACGGGAAACCGTTGTTGCAATGGAGCCTTGATCAGCTGCTGGATCATCCGCAGATTGACTGCGTGGTGGTCTCAACGGATGGGCAGGATTATTTGGATTTTGCAGTATCTAAGGGGGCGTTGGATATCGGGCTGCGCCCTGCCTATTTGGCATCGGACACAGCATCAAAATGGAACGTCTGGGAACATGCGCTAGAGGCGGTCGAGCAAAAAACCGGCCAAGTGGCGGATATTTTTGTGGATCTGGACGCCACATCACCCCTGCGTATTCCCCAAGATATTACAGATGCGATAAACCTGTATCAAACCCAATCACCCGATATGGTGATGTCTTGTACGGATGCACGTAAAAACCCCTATTTCAATTTGGTAGAGCCTGATGCTACAGGCGCGCTTCAGGTGTCGAAACCTCTGCCAAACAAAGTGGTCGCCCGCCAGCAGGCCCCAGTGGTCTATGAACATGCGGCCTCTACCTATGTTTTGGACCCCGACTATCTGCGTCGTGCCTCATCGCTGTTTGACGGACGGGTCATCCCCTATCTGATGCCCGCAGGGCGGTGTTTCGATATCGACTCGCCAGAAGATTTTGAATATGTAGAATTCCTGATGAAAAAGAGAGCCCAAGCATGACCGATCTAAGTGACAAGAGCATATTCCTTACTGGATCAGGTGGGGTTCTTGGTTCTACCTATGTGCGGCGTATGCTGGATGCTGGGGCGCGGGTGATTGCCTCGGAATTGCCCGGTGCGCGTTATGATGGCTTGGCTGCAAAATTTGGCCAGAATGAGAATTTTGCCCTTTATGAGATGGATGTGGCAGATGAGGCGGCTGTTGGGGATACGGTGTCGCAAATTCTGGCAGATGGGCACAAGCCCAATGTGTTCTTTAACAATGCCTCGATCACTGGCGAGATGCTGATGAAGGCAGGGGCTGAATTTCCTGATCTGGCCAATACTACGCTGGACAGCTGGAACAAGGCCTTGTCGGTAAACTTGACGGGGCCGTTTCTATTGGCCCGCGAGATTGACCGACAGGTCCTGGGGAAATGGGATCTAAAACTGATCAACATTGCCTCGATGTATGCATTGCGCGCCCCCCATCACGATATCTACGAGGGTATGCCGTTCAAAAACTTTAGCGCCTATCAGGCGACCAAGGCGGGGATACATGGGCTGACACTGTGGTTGGCCAGTTCTTGGCGCCATAAGGCCACGGTGAACACCCTAGCCCCTGGTGCGGTGTTTAATGGGCATTCCGAAGAGTTTCAAAAACGGGTTTCTGAATTGATCATGCAGGGGCGTATGGCTCAGCCCGACGAAATCGCGGATGTCGCACTGTTTTTGTCTAGCTCTGGTGCTAATCACATGACCGGGCAATTTGTAAATGTGGATGGCGGGTACTCTGCTTGGTAGGGGGCCGGCATGTCTGTAAAATACTGGATCCAAAATGCCGCCCTAAGGGGAATTATGGGCGGGCTGTTTCTGTTGCCCTATCACCTGCGTGTGCCTCTGGCGGGGGTTTTCATGTCAAAAGTTGTAGCGCCAATGGCAGGGTACCGGACTCGTACGCGCGATAATCTGCGCCATGTGTTACCTGACCTGTCTGCAGCAGAAATAGAACAGGTTGTTGATCAGGCCCCAAATAACGCTGGGCGCACGATCATGGAATTGTATTCAGCACAGAAATTTCTATCAATTGTAAGGGATCCAAAAATAAGCGGGTCAGGCCACGCGTTGCTGATGCAGGCACTTGCTGATGGTCGCCCTGTATTGATCGTTTCTGGCCATATCGGGAATTATGATGCGGTGCGCGGCTATTTAGCGGGGCAGGGGTATCAGGTGGGCGGCCTGTATCGCCCCTTGAACAATCGCCATATGAACGCCCATTATCTGTCGGCCATTTCACAGATCGGTACCCCGCTGTTCGAGCGGGGCCGCAAGGGGCTGGCGCATTTGGTGCGCCATCTGCGCGGTGGTGGGCCTGTGGCCCTGTTGCATGATCAACGTATGCAATCTGGTATAGAGATCGATTTTTTCGGCAAGCCTGCCTTGACCGCGCTGTCGGTAGCAGAAATGGCATTGAAGTATGACGCACTGTTGGTGCCGGCCTATGGTATTCGTCTGGCGGATGGTCTGAACTTCGAGGTCCACTTCGAAGCGCCGGTCACCCATAGCACCCCGAAGGCGATGATGCAGGCGCTTAACCTGTCGCTTGAAAATCAAATACGAAATAATTTGGGCCAATGGCTGTGGTTTCACAAGCGTTGGAAACCGCGCCCCCCGCCCGACAAAAACAAGTAAACCGCCTATCAGCAATCTTGCACCCATACTGCAGGTAACAGCGGTTGGCTTGATGATTGTGGTTGGTCTTTTGGGCTGGAAATTGGTTGATTAATTTATGCGGCTAGGCGCCAAGGCGATGCCGTGGCAGGGGAGGCATGATTGCGCGTGCTGGGTGCACTAAAACTTTGATTTCAGATGAACTACCTTCTTGACGGCGCAGGGGGATTGAAATATGAGGTGAATTCTCAGAGCGGGCGTTGTGTAATGGTAAGACCTCAGCCTTCCAAGCTGATGACACGGGTTCGATTCCCGTCGCCCGCTCCAGAGAATTTATCTCCAGAAATGTTAAAGATAATGGGCTGATGTCTGAGCTTGGGCGTTGATTCCATTGGCATAAATCGGCAAAAACACCCAAGTAAAATACAACTTGGCGACAAAGGGCTGACGTGTGACAGATGCGTGCAATTGGGAATATAACGCACGCTCCACCAAGATTTAGGTGCTGTGATTAGGCGATGGATTTAAACAGCTTGCCTGTCAAAATTGATTTCTCAACCGCCTTCCAAGAGCGACGATCACGCGTGATATCCGCATCCTTCATCCAGTTAATCAGGCTCTCGGGAAGATTAACATCGCCACCCATTGTGTGCATTTTATAATAGGCGATACGGTTGTGGTATCCATCGGGACGCAGACGGGTGCTGTGCAAGCGCCACCACTCTTTCAGGTCACGTGAAAACTCTTCCAGTTCCCCTTGGTGATCCTGTGGGTTGCGTATCAAATCTTTGGGCAATTGCGGTCCAATTGCCGGGGGGGCTATGTTCCTATACATTGGCAGATCTCGTAGGTTATAAAGTCAACTTAGAATTTCCGACGCAGAATCGGTTATAAACATTCGTTACAAATAATTTATGTTAATTTTACATTCTGTAAAAGTGATAAATATCACTCTTTTATTGAAATCGGGCAAAATTGCGGCTTTGGCTTGCGGTGGGGCGCGGTTGTGAATACTCATTCCCTATGTCTACACCAGAATCTACCGCCGCAATCGCAGAAGACCGCCAAAAGGGCAAACGGGTTGGCGCCCTAAAAGGTCTTATTCCGTTTCTAAAGCCCTATCGCTGGCTCGTGGCCTCGGCACTGTTTATGTTGACGTTTACGGCAGCGATTTCCCTGATACTTCCGCTGGCGGTCCGCCGCGTTGTTGATGGATTTCAACAAGAGAGCGATCCTGCGCTACTTGATCGCTACTTCATGTCGGCGATTTTTGTCGCCGGTTTGATGGCGGTGGGATCTGCGGTGCGCTATGCTCTGGTCACACGGTTGGGTGAGCGGGTGGTCGCGGACATTCGCCGTGCGGTTTACGATAAAATGATCGGCATGAGCCCCGCTTTCTATGAAAAACTGCTTACTGGCGAGGTGCTTAGCCGCATCACCACGGACACCACGCTTATACTTTCGGTGATAGGATCATATTTGTCTTTTGCCCTGCGCAATTTACTGATGTTCCTTGGTGGATTGATCCTTTTGTTTATCACATCGGCAAAACTAACTGCTTTGGTTTTACTTTTGGTACCGTTTATTCTGATTCCAATTTTCGCCTTGGCACGCAGAGTGCGTAGCCTAAGCAAGATCAACCAAGACAAGATCGCCCAGAGCTCTGGCAACGCATCCGAAAGCCTCTTGGCAGCGCAGACGGTTCAGGCCTTTACGCATGAGGCCGTATCGCGGGCGCGATTTGGTGCGCTAACAGAACAGGCCTATGATGCAACCCGCGCACGGGTCACTATCCGCGCGGTGATGACGGCGATTGTAATTTTCCTGATATTCACAGGGATTGTCGCGGTGCTATGGATTGGTGCACGGGATGTACGTGCAGGTACAATGACAGCAGGTGTTTTGGTACAGTTTGTGATCTATGCGGTAATTGTGGGGGCCTCGGTTTCGGCCTTTGCCGAGTTCTGGGGCGAAATGCAACGTGCGGCTGGGGCAACTGAGCGTTTGGTTGAGTTATTGAATGCCGAAGACGAGGTGCTGGATCCCCAGAATCCGCAACAATTGCAGCACCCAGTTGTTGGCGAAATCACGTTTCAGGATGTGACCTTTCGCTATCCAGCGCGCCCCAAGGTGACCGCGCTGGATAAGCTGAATTTAAATGTCAAATCTGGTGAGACCCTCGCCTTGGTCGGCCCTTCCGGGGCTGGTAAATCCACAGTATTTCAACTGCTTATGCGGTTCTTTGATGCAGAAAGTGGTACAATCTGTATCGATGGGCTACCCATCAACACTTTGGCGCGTGAAGAGTTCCGCCAACATTTGGCCATGGTACCCCAAGATCCGGTAATTTTTGCGACCTCGGCTATGGAAAACATCCGATTTGGTCGCCCAGCATCGACAGACGAAGAGGTGATTGCCGCCGCCAAGGCCGCCGCGGCACATGATTTCCTTATCGCCTTGCCAGATGGGTACGATAGCTATGTGGGCGAGCAGGGGGTGATGCTGTCTGGTGGGCAAAAGCAACGCTTGGCAATTGCGCGGGCGATTTTGCGCGATGCGCCGATCCTGTTGTTGGATGAGGCCACATCGGCCCTAGATGCCGAGAGTGAACAAGCGGTGCAATTGGCCGTAGATGCGTTGGCCAAGGAGCGTACGACCATTATCGTCGCACACCGGTTGGCCACGGTGAAAAAGGCCGATCGTATTGTGGTTTTGGACGAAGGGCGCATCATCGAGCAGGGCACGCATAATGATTTGATTGCCCGCGGTGGGTTATATGCGCGTTTAGCCAAATTACAATTTACGTCAGATACAGTATAGACCTTGCAATAGGTGAATAGGGCCCTACATTTCCCCTGTGACTAACAAATCAGGAGGGGTAAATGGGCCTATTAAATTTTGCGAAAAACGTTGGCAAGAAATTGTTCGGCGAGGATGACGACGAAGCAACAGCAACCGAGGCATTGAACACCGAGATCGCCGATCTGGGCTTGGATGCAGAGGGCGTCGAAATCGCGGTTCAGGGCGACGAAGTCGTTCTAACTGGAAAACCAGCATCTAAATCTATCAAAGAGAAGCTGATGCTTGCCCTTGGCAATGTTAAGGGGATTGCTGGTGTTCAAGACAATTCCGAGGATGACTCGGAAGGTGTTTTCCATACGGTTGAATCAGGCGATACCCTATGGGCAATTGCTGAAAAAACCATGGGCAATGGCGCCAAGTACGAAGAGATTTTTGAGGCAAATAAGCCAATGCTAACCCATCCTGATAAAATCTATCCAGGTCAGGTCTTGCGTATTCCTACATAATACGACGATGCGTCAAAATGATTTTAAGGGCAGGCTATCCTGCCCTTTTTCTTTGACGTTAACGTAATCTTGCGTCATCCTTGAGAGAAGACTGGGAGGACTTATCGTGACATATCAATTTAGAAATACACAAGATGTAAAGAAAATCGAAGAGGGCACATCGGTTGCCGAGATCGTATCAGTAAAAACACCCTATCAGCAGCTGTTGGAAACAAAGAATAATTTCCCAGAACGTGGCGCTGTTAGCTTTCAGCTGAAGTCCGGCCCAAAGGATAAAGCCCAGACCCTGTCATGGAAATCGTTGACACAGCAGGTGACCAAGGCAGCCAATCTGTTCCGCGCGCTGGGGGTTGGTGAAAACGACGTGGTAGCCTATCTGTTACCGACCACGACCGAGACGTTGGTCACCCTGATGGGGGGGATGACCGCGGGTAAGGTTGCCCCGATCAATCCCACATTAGAACCGGAACATATTTCCGCATTGCTCCGCGAAACCGGTGCTAAGGTATTGGTTACCATGCGTTCTTTCCCAAAAACCAATGTTGCAGAATTGGCCCATGCCGCTGCTGCCGAGGCCCCCTCGGTAGAAACGGTTGTAGAGGTAGATCTGCTGGAGCATCTAACACCGCCTCTCAAGTGGATCGTACCGCTGATCCGGCCTAAATTTGAAATAAAGCATTCTGCCAAGGTTATCGATTTCCATTCGGCACTGGCCGAGCAAAATGGCGATGCGTTGGATTTCGAAGAAAGTGCGGATGATCGATTCTGTGCATTGTTTCACACCGGTGGCACCACAGGGCGCCCCAAAATCGTACAACACCAACAATCGGGTGTGTTGTATAATGGCTGGATTGGCAGCACCCTGTTATACAAGGAAACAGACGTAGTGCTTTGCCCTTTACCATTGTTCCACGTATTTGCGGCCTATCCTATCTGGGCGGGGTGTTTGAAATCTGGTGCGCATATGATTTTGCCGACCCCTGCGGGCTATCGCGGTGATGGTGTTTTTGACAATATGTGGCAGCTGATCGAGCGCTGGAAAGTGACCTTTCTGGTCACTGTGCCAACGGCTGCGGCGGCCTTGATGCAACGCCCCGTCAATGCTGATGTTTCTAGTCTTAGTGCCGCATTTTGTGGATCTGCCCCACTGCCTGTGGAGCTGTTTAAAAATTTCCAAAAGGCCACGGGTGTGGAAATTATCGAAGGCTACGGCATGTCCGAGGCCACCTGTTTGGTCTCCTGTAACCCCACAGATGGCGAACGACGCATTGGTTCTGTCGGGTTTCCTTTCCCCCATACGGATGTGCGCATTTATGACTGTGATGCCGAGGGTAAGGTTTTGGCCGAGATGGGCGTTGATGAGGTTGGGGAGATTTGTGTCTCTAATCCTGGTGTTGCCATTGGGCAGACCTATACTGAGGCGGATAAAAACACCGGCCTTTTTGCCAATGGCACGCATTTGCGCACCGGCGATTTGGGCCGCATTGATGCCGAGGGCTATCTATGGATCACGGGGCGCGCGAAAGACTTGATCATACGTGGGGGGCATAACATTGATCCTGCGGTCATCGAAGAAGCCTTGGCGGGCCATCCTGCTGTTGCCTTTGCGGCAGCTATTGGTCAACCAGATATTAAAGCCGGAGAATTGCCTTGCGCCTTTGTCGAATTGGTAGACGGTGGCGAGGTGACGATCGACGAGCTGATGACCTATGTTGGCGACCATGTGCACGAGCGCGCCGCACGGCCAAAATATATGGAAATCTTACCAGAATTGCCCAAAACAGCCGTGGGCAAGGTGTTTAAGCCCGACCTGCGCAAAATGGCGATCACTCGTATTTATGACCAAGCACTGACAGATGCCGGCCTGCCGGTTTCCGTGGCCTTGGTTGTTGAAACCAAGAAAAAGGGTTTGGTGGCGATGTTGCAGGCCAGTGGCGATGCATCCGACGAGGCTGTCACCGCAGTATTGGGTGGGTTTATCCAAGGTTGGGAATGGGCTGAATAAGCACGAGATCAGCGCAAAAAATTAGGGCTGGTGCACTCTCTGCACCAGCCCTTTTAGTCTCTAGGTCTGACATGGGTCACAGCGGCTGTGCCGGCGCCCTATACGCCTGCAAAGCGGCTCTCCATTTCATCCCGCGCATCATCGCTGATTTTAGCAAACATCACCTCTGGTACGCTAAAGCTATGCCCTGCGGTTAAGGTCTGTAGGGCCTCTGCTGCATCCTGTGGCCAGCTTAGATCCACATTCATGGCCTCGCCCATAGTCTGGGCGGCATCGGGGATAAAGGGCTGAGATAGGGCGGCATAAAGCGGGATCAGATTTAAGGCAAAGCGCACAATCGCTGCCGAGGCCTCTGGATCTGTCTTAAACAATGACCAAGGAGCCGCCGCCTGTAGGTATTCGTTACCAATGGCCCAAATGGCCCGCAAGTCAGCAGCGGATTTACGTACCTCCATCGCAGCCATATTGGCGTTATACGAGGCAAGGCGGGCATTGATCTGATCGATGACTGCCTGCTCGGCCGCGCCATACACGCCCCCTGCGGGCACTTCTTCGCCGAATTTAGAGCGGCAGAATTTGGTGATGCGGGACACGAAATTCCCCAGAACATCGGCCAAGTCCTTGTTCACGCCAGATTGGAAACTTTCCCATGTGAATTCGCTATCCGAGCTTTCTGGTACATTCGACAGCAACCACCAGCGCCAGTAATCAGAGGGCAGGATATCCAGGGCTTGGTTCATAAACACCCCGCGCCCCTTGGATGTCGAGAACTGCCCGCCATCGTAATTTAGATAGTTAAAGGACTTGATATAATCCACCAATTTCCAATTGTCATCCGCGCCCATGATCGTGGCAGGGAAAGATAGGGTGTGAAAGGGGACGTTGTCTTTGCCCATGAATTGAACGTAATTCACATCATCCGCGCCCTTGTCGGTGCACCACCAACGCTGCCATTCGGCCGGTTCGTGACCATTGGCCTCGGCCCACTCTGCCGTGGCGGCAATGTATTCGATCGGTGCGTCAAACCAGACATAAAAGACCTTGCCCTGCATGCCGTCCCACTCTTGGGTGCCGCGCTTTACGGGCACCCCCCAATCCAAATCACGCGTGATGCCGCGATCCTGTAATCCATCACCATCATGCAACCATTTTTTTGCAATCGATGTGGTTAGAACTGGCCAGCCCTCGCGTGTTGAAATCCATTTGTCTAAGGTATCGCGCAGTTTGGATTGGCGCAGATACAGATGCTTGGTCTCGCGTACCTCTAGATCAGTAGATCCAGAAATTGCAGAGCGCGGGTTGATCAAATCGGTCGGGTCTAGCTGTTTGGTACAATTTTCGCACTGATCTCCGCGCGCATCCGCAAAACCACAGTTGGGGCATTCGCCTTCAATATAACGATCAGGTAAGTAGCGGCCATCAGTGTTGGAATAGACCTGTTTTTCACTGACCTCTTCGATCAAACCATTCTCGGCTAACCGCCCTGCGAAATATTGCGTAAGCTTGTGGTTTTGCGGGCTGGAAGAGCGGCCAAAATGATCGAATGATAGTCGAAATCCACGGGCCAATTCTGCTTGAACCTCGTGCATCTGTGTACAGAACTCCTCGACACCTTGGCCCGCTTTCTTCGCCGCTAATTCTGCGGGGGTGCCGTGCTCGTCTGTGGCACAGATATACATGACCTCGTGGCCAATAGCGCGGCAGTAGCGCGCATAGACATCAGAGGGTAGCTGGCTGCCCACTAGGTTCCCGAGGTGTTTTACACCATTGATATAGGGCAGGGCGGATGTGATCAGGGTGCGGGTCATGGGTTATTCCAATAATGAAGAGTTTTATTCGGCGAAGGCGTCTGGGTTTGCTTCGCGGGCCATATGATCCAATACGGCGTTTACGAAATTGGCTTCGCGACCCTCTGGAAAAAACGCTTTGGTCACATCTACATATTCACTAATCGCGACCTTGGGGGGGGTGTTCTGTTTTACCAGTTCGGCCCCAGCCGCACGAAAGATTGCGCGGATGGTTGGATCGATGCGATCAATTGGCCATTTTTTTGCCAAGGCGCGATCTGTCATTTGATCGATCAGCGCTTGCTGGTTCACTGCCTCGTAGATCACGGTTTCGAAATGGGCGATATTGCCTTGCGCATATTGGTCACCCTCGTAGGTTGCACCAAAGCGATGCTCGACGAATTGTTCGCGCACCGCATCCATAGTCTGATCCGAGGCTTCCATTTGGAACAATGCCTGTACAGCATAGAGCCGCGCGGCGGATTTCATTTGTCTCTTAAGGGCGACATTCATGTTGTTTTACTCGCTTGGCCGGCAATATCGATAAAGTCCGCATCAGACTTAAAGCTATCGGGGCGTGGTTTAGCCTCGCGCACCTGCGCTAGACGCGCCACATAACGCGCCAGCGTGTCAATCTCCAGATTTATTTTATCCCCAAGCGCCATATCCCCCCATATTGTACAGGTTTTTGTGTGGGGGATCAGGTTTACGTTAAACCGACTGCCATCAACCTGATTGACCGTAAGGGATGTGCCGTCCAGCGTTACGGAACCTTTCTCTGCAATAAACTGCGATAATTTATCGCTGGTTTCAAAGGTCACGACTGTGCTGTCGCCCACCTGATCCATCTGAACCAGATCGGCCAGACCATCCACATGCCCCGAAACCATATGCCCGCCCAGCTCGTCGCCTAATTTTAGCGCGCGCTCTAGGTTCAGCTTGGTGCCGATTTTCCAAGCTTTGTTGCCAGAGCCGATGTTGGTAATGCTCTGAGATTCCGATGAAATTTCCACATCAAACCAGCTGTGGGTTTCAAGTTTGCCTTTTTCTATAACCGTCAGGCAGACCCCGTTACAGGCAATAGATGCCCCGAGATCAATATCATCCGCATCATAGCGGGTTTGAATACGCGCGCGCATATCCCCATTTTGCTCTAGTGCGATGACTTCGCCGATGTCGGTGACAATACCCGTAAACATTTTCGATTCCTCTGAATTTCACTGAAAACTAGTAGCTATTTACCCGTACGAATGCCAGCAAATTGCCACCGAAACTGTCCTTTTATCCATATTGCTTATCAGATATAGAACTCGGTATAAGTTTTTAACATAGTTTTTAAAAAATACCGGTATGACGGTGCTGTTTACCAGCACACGCTGGCGTTGCAAGGAATTGAATTGGCATCTCTTCGCGAAATTTCGCGCCCCAAGCGCAAGTTTGTCTTTCTTCAGGGGCCGCATGGCCCGTTTTTCTATGAACTATCGCGGATATTGCAAAGCTCTGGTGCAGAGATCGTAAAGATCGGATTCAATCAGGGGGATGCGCGGTTTTGGCCCGATCATAAAACCTATATCGCCTTTAAACAGCCACAGGATGAGTGGGCGCAGTACCTATCGGACTACCTGGCTCGGGGGGTAACGGATCTGGTGATCTATGGGGATCATAGGGTTTTTCATGCACAGGCGATCAAGATCGCGAAAGACGCGGGCGTTACCATCCATTGTTTCGAAGAGGGCTATATGCGCCCTTATTGGACAACCTATGAGCGCGGTGGCGTGAATGGGCATTCTCGGCTAATGAATATGTCGATAGATGAAATGCGCAGCTGTTTAGGCCGTATTGATGAGGATCAGCCAGAGGCGCCGGCCCGCTGGGGCGAATTGCGTCGCCATGCACTTTATGGGGCGATCTATCATCTGAACCTGTTTCTTGGTCGGCGCAAATACCCGAATTATCGAGGGCACCGGACTGCTACCCTTGGTCAAGAGCTATGGGCGCATTGCAAGCGTTTGATCCTAATGCCCTATCGCTGGGCAAAGCGGATGATCGCTACGCGCAGAATTACAAACAAAGGCTATGTATACCATGTGGCCTTGATGCAATTGGGTCATGACTCGTCCATTGCCGAGCATAGCGATTATCGCGACAATGCAGAATTCATTCACGATGTTATCTCAGGCTTTGTGAAAAAGGCGCCTGCTCACCATCATCTGGTTTTTAAGGCACATCCCCTAGAGGACTACCGTGAACGGCCCGATCGGGTGGTTGCCCAGATTGCCGCAGAATTCGGTGTGGCCGCACGGGTGCATTTTTTGCACGGCGGTAAATTGGCGGCTGTCTTAGATTTCGCGCGCTCGGTTATCACCATAAATTCCACCGCGGCACAACAGGCGCTGTGGCGTGGGCTGCCGGTAAAAACACTGGGCCGCAGTGTTTATTCCAAGCCAGAATTGGTATCCCAGCAAACAACCGCAGATTTTTTCGCGCAGCCAAACACGCCAGATTTAAACGCCTATCGCGATTATCGGCGGTTTTTACTGGTGACCTCGCAGATAACCGGTGGTTTTTATGCGCGCAAAAGCCGCGCGCGCCTTACGCGCCAAGCGGTCGATCTGGTGCTGTCATCCAGCGACCCATACGACCTGATTTCGCAATCTCCTGCCGCGCCAATGCAACAGATCAAACTGATAAAATGATTTTTGCATTCTTTGGTGGAATTCTACCTAGAATTGGGTAAAGCTTTGCAAAAAAGATAGGGCGGATTAATGCGCGGCAAAAATTTTATTGGCACTGCTGTTAAAACATTGACATTTGGGGGGCTGTTATTTGGAATAGCCGCTTGTACTATTTTCCCAACAGCGGGCCCAAGCAAAAGCCAGCTTTTGGCGGGATCGTCCAAACGTGGCGGTGAAACATTACTGGTTCAGGTTACACAACGCGTTGCAGATATCACCAATGTCGATGAGACCCTGCGCTTCCCAAGTACATTTCTACAATCAGGCGGGATGAACACAGATGTAGTGCGCAGTGGCGATGTTCTGGTGCTAACGGTTTATGAGAATGTAGAGGCCGGGATTTTAGGCAGCGCAGGTTTGCCATCAGTGATCAACCACATTCAGGTGGATCAAACAGGTCATATTTTTGTACCTTATGCTGGGCGCATCCCTGCCTCTGGTAAGACCACAGAAGAATTGCGCAGATCTATCGAGGCCAGCCTCGCAGCACAAACCCCTGATCCGCAGGTGCAACTGGCCCGTGCCGAAGGCACCGGCGCATCCGTGACGGTATTGGGCACCATGGGGCAGGGCGTCTATCAGATCGATAATTCCACCCGTCATCTGACGGGCATATTGGCACAGGCCAGCCGCGGTTCCAGCATTGCCACGGGGCAAGAAGACCTGACCAAGGTCACGCTACAACGCGGGTCGCAAACCGGCAGTGTTTGGTTGCAGGATCTCTATACCAATCCACGCAATGACGTGCATGTGCGCCCCAATGATCGGATCATTATCTCGCAGGATGTGCGATCCTATACTGTGATGGGGCAGGTCGGTAACACAGGGCTGCGCAGCTTCTCTAAGCCCAAGATCAATGCCCTTGAGGCCATCGCGCAAAGCCGTGGCGTTAATTCGTATTCAGGGGATTCCACTGGCATTTTTGTATTGCGAGATGAAAAGCCAGAGATTGTCTCTCAGCTGACCGGTGTTTCCAATTTTGTGCAATCACGCCGTGTGCTCTATGTGCTAAATATCGTTCAGCCTGATGGTCTATTCTTGGCACAGGATTTTGAGATTCGCGACAATGACATCATGTTTGTAACCGAGGCACCCTATTCGCAATTCACCAAGGTTATTTCGACGTTCTTGGGTGTGCTGGGCACTGGGGATCGTTTGGTCAATACCATCGAAGATTTGTAACATCGATGGCCTTAGTTAAGGCAAAGAAGAAAATAGAAAGCTCTGGGTTGTATGTGTACAGCTTGGGGCTTTTGTTTTCGCGCAGGCCCAGACAAATTCTACAGGCCCATGGGTATAAAATCCGCTTTGGTTGGCCGCGCGCCAAGGGCGATATGATCGCTGTTTGGGGGCGCAAGAAGTCATCAAGGCGCGGTCGGTTAATTGCCAAGCGGCGAAAACTGCCTTTGCTGACGGTAGAGGATAGCTTTCTTCGTTCTGTACGTACCGGGCGTCAGGGGGCGCCCAGTTTAGGCGTGATACAGGATCGCAATGGCATTTTCTTTGATGCGAATACTAAAAACGATCTACACCAGTTTATCCATCACAGCATAGGCCTATCAGCACAGGAACTAGGCCAAGCGCGGGGTGCTATGCAGATGATGCAGCGCCAAAACCTGTCGAAATACAATGCCTTTGCGCTGGACGACCCGCTGCTGCCATCGAAATTTGTGCTGGTAATTGACCAAACCAAAGGTGATGCGTCTATCAGCAAGGGCGGCGCTGATGCCGAGACCTTTGCGCATATGCTACAGGTGGCGCGCGATGAAAATCCTGGATCTAAGATATTGATTAAGACCCATCCCGAAACGATGGCGGGCACGCGGGCAGGGCATTTCAACACTGAAGATCAGGATGATAACGTTCAGCTCTATGACCGCGCGGTTTCTCCTTGGGCGTTGTTTGATAGGGCGCAGGCGGTTTACTGCGTTACCTCGCAAATGGGTGCAGAGGCGATTTTTGCAGGCCACAAACCGGTGGTTTTCGGGCGGGCATTTTATGCCGGTTGGGGGCTAAGCGATGATCGCCATCCCAAGTCGGTGGTCAAGGGATGGCGCGAACCTGAACATATATTTTGGGCGACCTATTTGAAATACGCGTTGTACTTTGATCCGTTTTTTAATCGGGCATCGGATTTCCAACGTACCACAGAGATCCTTGTGGCTCAGGGGCAGAACTGGCGGGATGGCGCATCGGGTGCGGTGATGTATGGCATGCGCCTATGGAAGCATGGGTTTATGCGCAAATACCTCAGCGGTGCGCGCAAGCCAGTGCTTTTTGCCAAGACTGTTGCAGATGCCATTACCATGGCGCAGCGCCAGCCAGCCCCGATTTACCGTTGGGGTCAGAAGGGTGGTAGTGATTTGGTGGTGCGAGCGCAAAAGGCCGGGGTTGATTTGATCAATGTCGAGGATGGGTTTATCCGTTCTAGTGGCCTAGGAGCGCATTTAATCACACCTTGTTCATTGGTTTTTGATCACAGCGGCATCTATTATGACCCCAACTACCCCAGTGACCTAGAAACCCAGATCAACGCCTCTATTTCTCTATCCGAAACCCAGCTGTCGCGCGCCACTGCGTTGAAGCGATCTTATATTAAGGCAGGGATATCTAAATACAACTTGGGTGCAGCAGAGGTGAAGATAGCGCCCAAAAAGGGCCAGCGGATTATATTGGTTGTTGGCCAAGTCGAGGATGATGCCTCGGTTTTGTTGGGGGCAGATCAGGTTAAAACCAACAAGGCGCTTCTGTGGGCGGCGCGGCAAAAATTTCCAAATGAGTATATAATCTACAAACACCACCCTGATGTTGTTGCGGGACTGCGGCGAGGAGAGGTGGGGCAGGAAACGCTACGGGCCACGGCAGATTTGGTTCTGTCGGAGGGGGATATTTCTGATCTGATTGGGCGCTGCGATACGCTGTGTACCATTACCTCTTTGGCGGGGTTCGAGGCACTGATGCAAGAGCGCCATGTGGTGTGCTTTGGGGTGCCGTTTTATGCGGGGTGGGGGTTAACCGAGGATTTGGCGGCCATGCCAGATCGCCGAAAATCCAGACCCAACCTTACGCAATTGATCCATGCGACCTTGATCGATTATCCGCGCTACTGGGATCCTGTGTCAGGCCAACCCTGCCCGCCAGAAGTGGTGCTCGAGAGGTTTTCCACAGGCCAAGCTTCGCCTCGGCGTGGGCCACTTAATCGCGCACTAGCCAAGCTACAAGCGCGATTTTCGGGATTTGCCTATCTATGGCGCTAGGCGGGGTGCCATGTGGAAATGATATCGCCTCCAAATGATTTGCTCTGCACCAGCTTCATGCGTGGCGCATCCGCAAGGGCGCAAACCTCCATTGTGCCCAATGCACCGATGCCTTCGGCGCCAATTGCCACGCCAGCGGTAATGGTGATCAGCTGATCCACCACCCCGTGCCTCAATAGGGATGCGGCCAAGGTGCCCCCGCCTTCGCAAAAAACCCGCGTGATGCCCCGCGCCGCGATTTTCCCAAGGGCATCGCCCAAATCAACCCCAGCAGGCCCAGAGGCACAGGCGATCAGCTCTGCCCCGGTTTTGGCCCAGCCTTGGGTCTGCGCCCCCTGTGCGTGGCACATCCAAACGGGAATTTCCTGTGCCGTTTGCCCAAGATTGCCGGTTGGACTTGATTGCAACTGACGATCCAGAACAATGCGAACGGGTTGTTTTATTGCGCCAAATTCGCGAACTGTTAGGCTGGGATCATCTGCAGTGCTGGTGGCGCGGCCGACCATTACCGCATCATGGGTCGAGCGCAAAAGGTGAACATATTTGCGACTGTTGGGCCCTGTTATCCATTGGCTATCGCCAGTTCTTGTGGCGATTTTACCATCCAGTGTTGTTGCCAACTTTAGCGTAACAAAGGGGCGGTTCTCCTGTATCCGCTTGAAAAAACCGGCGTGTTGATGATCCGCCTCGGATTTGCAGATATCTGTTGTTACCTCGACACCCGCTGCGCGCAACATAGAGATGCCGCGCCCAGATACCCGCGGATCTGGATCCGTGGTGGCGACCACTACCCGTGCGATGCCTGCCTTGATCAGGGCCTCGGCGCAGGGTGGGGTTTGGCCATGATGTGCGCAGGGTTCCAGTGTAACATAGGCCGTGGCACCGTGGGCCTGCTGAGCGGCCTGTGCCAATGCAATGGGTTCCGCGTGGGGTCGGCCCCCTATTTGTGTCCAGCCGCGGCCCAGAACGATGCCATTTTTGACAATTACACATCCCACAAAAGGATTAGGCCACGTGGTGCCCGCGCCACGCGCGCCAAGCGCCAGTGCCAATCGCATCCAGCGCTGGTCAGCAGCAACCGTTTGCATCAATCCTCTTCTTTGGGTTCTGGTGGGCGCAACTCTTTGACAAACTCTTCAAAGTCATCAGCCGCTTGGAAATTTTTATATACGGAGGCAAAACGCACATAGGCCACAGTATCAATGCGGGCCATGGTATCCATGACAATTTCCCCAATCTTGGCGCTATCGATATCTGCCTCGCCCATGCTTTCTAGGCGACGCACAATGCCAGAGATCAGCTGTTCAATGCGATCAGCCTCGATGGGGCGCTTTTGCAGCGCCATTCGGATGGAACGGGCCAGTTTGTCGCGATCAAAATCCTCGCGTTTGCCATTTTTCTTGACCACTACTAGATCGCGCAGCTGAACACGCTCGTATGTGGTGAAACGACCCCCACAAGAGGGGCAAAACCGGCGGCGTCGGATCGCCACATGGTCTTCGGCTGGGCGGCTATCTTTCACTTGGGTATCGGTATTACCGCAAAACGGACATCTCATGGGGCCTGATCCTTGGGTTTGTGCTCGGTTTTAGTATAATTTAGGGATCTTATACACAGTATTCCCATATTTGGGTAGAGTCACTTTGGCAACACTAGGGGTGGTGGTTTAGCCTATTTCCCAACCGCCTCGCACCAGTGGCGACGGCACAGGGAAACATAGGTTTCATTACCGCCAATTTGGATCTGGTCACCTTCTTTTTGTACATTTCCTTCGCCATCCTGTCGCACCACCATGGTGGCCTTCTTGCCGCAAAAACAGATTGTTTTCACCTCGCGCATTTCATCCGCAAGGGCCAGTAAAACCGCTGATCCAGGGAATGCATTGCCCAGAAAATCTACCCGCAACCCGTAGCACATAACTGGTACATTCCAGTGATCTACCGCGCGCGCCAATTGCCAGACCTGATCTGGGGTTAAGAATTGCGCCTCGTCTACAAAAACACAGGCGGTGGGGGTTTCTTTCGTGCGCTTTTCGATGATGCGGTACAGATCATCATCGGGGGAATAGGTTGTGGCCTTTTGATCTATCCCGATACGCGATGCGATAATGCCCTCGCCAGCGCGATCATCATGGGCGGCCGTTAATAAAAACGTGCCCATGCCGCGCTCGCGGTAATTATAGCTGGCCTGTAACAACAGGGTGGATTTTCCTGCGTTCATGGTAGAGTAATTGAAATATAGTTTTGCCATAGCCAAACAATAACTAACGCATTGTTAAAGGTAAATGGAACCCAGCACTGATGGCTAAAATTTAGCCAATTGACCTATTTTCACAACTATTTTCGCGGCGACATTTGTATTCCGTGTATTTGTGCGGGATGCGCAGATCAACGCTGATGATCCAGATATCTCTGTGACGTTGAAAAATACGATAGCGGTTTAGGGTTCGGTGGAATCGAAGGGAATTTGTAGCGCAGCGCTGTTGCGTCGGGAAAATTACTTGCGTTTCTCGTGATTCAAGAAAACTGTGGCTTGGTCCCTTGTATCAAGAGTTCTGCTCGAAATGAAAATCAGGCCAAAATGTCCCTTTCAATTTTCAAACAGCAAAAAACACTTGGCAATGCGCAGCCCCCAAGAAGCATCCCTGATCAACAGAGATCAGAAAGGCGCAACCGATAAAAAGCCCTCCCACAGCGTTTGGTATGGGGTTATCGGTTTGCGCGGCACAGACAATTTCATAGGGAAATTGTTGAAATCCTTGGGACGGTATGTGGTTGATACATCTATCGCCAATCGCAAAATTTGTAGATGCGGCGCGGTATTCAGGCGCACAAAATGGCGGATGGCATAGATATCATCTGGCATCCATTGCCCTAATTTTATGAAGGTGGCGTAGCTAAATGTGTTTATCCAGCATCTCAAACTCGAGGGGATGTTTTTTACGGCTAGCATATGGTAAGGGGAAGGTGCGCTGATAAATAGTGAGCGCGTTCAATTTGTTTGTCTATTGAAACTGGAGTTAATATGCGTTGGTTGTTGATTCCCTTTGTGTTGACGTGTTGTGTAGAGAATTCAACTGATATCGCAGCCCCTATAGAGCGTATTCAACCCCAATCTCGGGGCGAAATAGAATTTGCGAAATCTGTTCTAGAGGATCTGCAACAACGCTCTTTTGAGAATAACCGCGAATACTGTGGATATATTGGGATTAACCAGCAAGGTGAATTTGTGGCCAGCAAGCCGACCGAGGGCACCAAGAAATTTTGCCGCGCTGATGAACCCGATCCTGATTTAGAACTCTTGGCCTCTTATCACACCCATGGTGGATATTCGCAGGACCATGATAGCGAAGTGCCCTCTTTGGATGATTTGCAGGCGGATATTTCCGAAGGCGTGGATGGCTACGTTGCCACCCCTGGCGGGAGGGTCTGGTTTAACAATGCAGAGGAACAGACATCACGATTGCTCTGCGGGGTGAAGTGCATCCAGTGGGACGAAAGTTTCCAAGAAGATTATGAGGTGCCAGATTTCATGAACCTTCAAGACCACAAAGAATGGTAATCAGGCCAAATGCGCGATGACACGGCGCTGATGCGGGGCATCACGATGTTCGAATAGGTATATGCCCTGCCATGTGCCCAATGCCATTCTACCCTTGGTCACGGGGATAGAGAGCGAAACCGGCATCATCGCGGCCTTGATATGGGCAGGCATATCATCGGGGCCTTCATAGGTGTGGCTAAGGTATGACATAGTCGGATCCGTTGTAGGCGGGACAAGGCGAGCGAAATAATTACGCAAGTCTGTTTGTACCTCTGGGTCTGCATTTTCTTGGATCAGCAAAGAGCAGGACGTGTGTTGAACGAACAATGTCAGCAGGCCCGTACCTATATCGACCCAATTGATGACATGGCGGGTGAATTCATAGAGGCCTTGGCCGTTGGTTTGGATGGTGAATTGGGTTTGTTGCATGGGGTAGGGTAACGCGACGGGCGGCGAAGGGCAATGCGCTGTGGCGGGGGTATTTGCACGAAATCAAGGCCATAGGCCGCCGTGCATGGCCAGCCTGTTATCGGCAGGTTGGCGAGGGTGTGAGGGTTTTGGCTTCTATGATGTTTGTGTTACTTGGCGGGGATAAACTGGTCAGCGGGGTTGTGAGTTTGATAGCCCTTTGGCTGGTGAAGCACTGTGTTGTGATGTTTTCTCAATGTGTGCTGTCAGTCTTCGTTTTCTAAACGTTTGCGCCGCGCATCTAATGTTTCACCTTCAAACATCCAAGATTCAGGGCCAGAAACTGCCGACCATGTGTAACCAAGTTTATGAAACACAGTTAGCGCAGCTTGTGAAAGGCTTTGTTCAATATCGTCATAAATAACAGTCCTGTTATCAACAACTTGGCATGTTTCAGTCTCGTCTTTGTTGTGGAGTAAGATCGAGCCAGCCGGAATATCAACCATCTTAAAGTTGAAACGGCTTCGGCGCTCTTTAACTTTTGCAACAGCTATAGAATCTTCTTTAGTTTGAAAGATGTCATCATGTGGAGTTACCTCTTTGATAGTTGCCAACTTCAATGCAGATGCAGCACGTTCAGGGCTGATTTCGAAAAACTCTCTGTTTTTTCGAACTCTATGATCGTCAAAGGCATCATGAATTAGACGCTCAGCAGAATCGCAACTGGCAACCTCGGCTGCATAGAAACATTCGAAGGGTAAAGGGACGCCGGTCGTATCTAGTGCTTTTATTCGTTTAAGTAAATGTGCTTTGGTCTTACCAATTTTGATAAGACCAGGCATTGCTTCATTTGTTAGGATGTAGATCACATCGGCCATTTTACTGATCCAAGAAACTCCGCAACTTGCGACTTCTGCTTGGATGCTTCAGTTTCCGCAACGCCTTCGCCTCGATCTGTCTGATCCGCTCGCGGGTCACGCTGAACTGTTGGCCAACTTCCTCTAGCGTGTGATCGGTGTTCATGCCGATCCCAAAGCGCATGCGCAACACGCGCTCTTCGCGCGGGGTCAGGGATGCCAACACGCGGGTTGTTGTTTCCTTTAGGTTGCCTTGGATCGCGCTGTCCAATGGTAGGATCGCGTTTTTATCCTCGATGAAATCGCCCAGTTGGCTGTCTTCCTCGTCGCCAATTGGGGTCTCAAGGGAAATAGGCTCTTTGGCAATTTTCATCACCTTGCGTACTTTTTCCAGAGGCATTTGCAATTTGGATGCCAATTCCTCGGGCGTTGGTTCGCGGCCGATTTCGTGCAGCATCTGGCGACCGGTGCGCACCAATTTGTTGATCGTCTCGATCATATGCACAGGGATACGGATGGTGCGGGCCTGATCTGCAATAGAGCGGGTGATCGCCTGACGGATCCACCATGTGGCGTAGGTGCTAAATTTGTAGCCGCGGCGATATTCAAATTTATCCACCGCCTTCATCAGGCCGATATTACCCTCTTGGATCAAATCTAGGAATTGTAGGCCGCGGTTGGTGTATTTTTTCGCGATGGAAATTACCAAACGTAGGTTGGCCTCTACCATTTCTTTCTTCGCAATGCGGGCTTCTTTCTCACCCTTTTGCACTTGGTTCACGATGCGGCGGAATTCGGGGATATCTACGCCGATATATTGGCCGACTTGGGCCATATCCGCGCGCAGATCTTCGGCCTTGTCGCGGTGTTTTTCGATAAAGGTCTGCCAGCCGCGGCCTGGCTCATCTGCGATTGTGTCTAACCATACTGGATCCAATTCGTAACCACGGTATTTTTCGATGAATTCACGACGGTTTATACGAGATTGATCCGCCAATTTTACCATGCCTGAATCGATTGACATGATTTTCCGATTAATACCATACAGCTGGTCAATCAGCGCATCGATCCGATTGTTATGTAGGTGTAAAGAGTTGACCATCTCTACCAAGCTTTTGCGCAGCTTTTGATAGGATTTTTCGCTCTTGTCAGAAAATGTATCATCGTCGTTAATCGTGGCCGAGATGCGCTCGTCCTGCATGGAGGCCAGTTTATTATAATTGCCGGCAATTTTTGCCAAGGTTGCCAGAACTTCGGGCTTTAGTGCCTCTTCCATTGCGGCCAGAGACAGGTTCGCTACCTCATCCTCGTCATCATCTTCATCGTCATCGATAATCGGGTTGCCGTCTGCGTCCAGTTCGCGGGGCTTTTCGCCATCGGCTTTGGGGGATGCGGTCTTTGCGGCATCGGCCACGGGCTCTTCGTCGTCATCTTCCATGGTGCCACTGAATGTGGTCTCTAGGTCAATCACATCGCGCAAAAGGATTTCTTCTTCCAGCAATTCGTCGCGCCAAATGGTGATCGCTTGGAAGGTCAGGGGGCTTTCGCAGAGGCCCTCGATCATGGTTTTACGACCGGCCTCGATACGCTTGGCAATGGCGATCTCGCCTTCACGTGATAACAGCTCAACAGAGCCCATTTCCCGCAGGTACATGCGTACGGGATCGTCTGTTCGATCCAGCGTTTCCTTGCCGGTTGATGCCAATGTGATCTCTTTTGGATCGCTGGCCACCACCGCGACATCCTTGGGGGTATCATCGTCTTCTAGCTCGTCTGCCTCAATGATGTTAATGCCCATTTCCGATAGCATCGACATCACATCCTCGATCTGCTCGGATGAGACCTGATCGGGGGGCATAACATCATTCAGCTCGTCATAGGTGATATAGCCACGTTCCCGCGCCACTGCGATCATTTTCTTGACGGCGGCTTGGCTCATATCGCCCATGCCTGCGTTGGCTTCGTCTTTTTTAGAATTGTCGTCTTTGGCCATATTGGCGGCTCCTATCACATGGGCAAGTGCCCGATTAAAACGAATCACTATCGGTTTTGTCGAATCAACACATCGAATCGATGATTCGCAATGGTGTTTAGTGCTTTTTCTTTACCCAAACCTGATCATCGAGCATATTTTGCAACTGTTTCTTCATCGCATCCACATCTTCACCTGCTGTCGCGCCCTCTTTTTCGATTGCGGCGGTGGCCTTTACCTTGGCATCGGCGGCCTGTTGTAGGCGCCAAGTCAGGCCCTCGTCCGCTAACCCTAGCAACTCTTGCTCTGCGTCTCTGATTTCGGCTGATGCCCCAATTAGCGCAGAATGCTTTGCCAATTCCTCTTGCAGCGTACGCTCGGTTTTTTCAGGATCAGCGCTGGCGTGTAGGAACGGGTGGCTCTGAATTGGTTTCAGTTGGAACAGTCGTTCAAGCGGCGAATAGCCCAATGTTTCTTGCATTACCCCTACCAAGATTTCGGTACCATCTGTATCAGGTAGGTCGATATGTAGGTTTGCCAAGAGGCAATTCATAATTTCTTTCAGCTCGGGCGTGGTGATCTGACATCTTTCTAGTCCGGCCTCGTGGGTCAATGCCGCTGCCGGGTTGCGAAGCGCCGCCACAAGTATCACTGCTTCGCGGATATGATAGGCACCTTGATCTGATTGCCCGCCAAGGATCGACGATCGAACCCCCTCTGTTGGGCCATGCTTTATGTCGCGTTTGCTCCAAGGCTGAAAGGGGCCGCGCGGTGGGAATTTTGCTGACCCTGCTGGCGCGAATAAGGTGTCGCGTAATTCCTTGATCGCCGCACCATAATGCTGGCGAACCGAGGGGTTTTTGATTGTGCGAATGGCCGTGCGCAGCGATGCATCCAGTGCTGCGCGCCGCTCTGGGCTGTCAAAAACCTTGCCGTCTATTTCGCGCTTCCACAGAAGGTTTACCATGGGTTGGGCGCTGTCTAACAGCGCCTGCATCGCATCGGCCCCATCGGCCTTTAGCAGATCATCAGGGTCCTTGCCCTCTGGCATAATGCAAAACCGCAGGGATTTGTCCGGCTCGATTAACGGTAGTGCTAGATCAATCAATCGCAGTGCCGCACGCAATCCGGCGGTATCGCCATCCAGCGCTATAATCGGCTCTGGGTGCATGCGCCACATCAATGCCAGCTGACCCTCGGTGATGGCGGTGCCCAGCGGGGCCACCGCATGCTTGAACCCGAACTGCGCCAGCGCGATCACATCCATATAACCCTCGGCCACAATCAGGCTATCTGCCTTGCCTGCGGCCTCGCGGGCGGGGGCGTGATTGTAAAGGCTGCGGCCTTTGTCAAACAGGGCGGTTTCGTTTGAATTCAGATATTTAGCCCGTGCATTCGGATCCATGGCGCGACCACCAAAGGCAATGCACCGCCCCCGCGCGTCCCGGATCGGGAACATGATACGCCCGCGAAATCGATCAAAGGCCGCGCCACCATCATCGGGCTTGATTGCCAGCCCGGCATCGATGATCTGGGCCTCGTCGACCCCCTTTGCGCGCAAATGCTGAGAAAGAGCGCCGCGCTGGCTGGGGGCAAAGCCGATTTCGAATGTATCTTGGGTCTGCTGAGATAGTCCGCGATTTTGGATGTAATCCCGCGCATCACTTGCTTGGGCCGTGTTATACTGTAGGCGATAGAACTGCACCGCCTGTTCCATCACATCGGCCAAAACCTTGTTGCGGTCTATTTTTTTCTGGGCCTGAGGGTCACGGGCGGGCATGGTCATGCCGGCCTCGCGCGCCAATATTTCGATCGCCTCCATAAAACCTACGTTCTCGGTATTGCGCACAAACGTTATGGCATCGCCCTTCTCGTGGCAGCCAAAACAGTAATAAAACCCCTTGCGGTCATCCACATGAAAGGATGCGGTTTTTTCCGAATGAAAGGGGCAGGGCGACCAAAAATCCCCTTTGGCTGTATTGGACTTTTTCGTATCCCACATCACCTTGCGCCCCACCACAGAAGACAGGGACAAACGATTGCGTAATTCTTCTATAAAACCATCGGGCAGACTCATGGCTGTAATATGCGCGCGCGCGATGTGCGGCGCAAGGGTGGGGTGGGGTGTTTTTGGCTACTTTGGTTCAATTTGGATGCTCTGGCGTAGGGACTGATCTGATTGGTTATAGATCAAAATTTGATTATCAGCCGTTACAATCGCATACCAATCTCCGCCACGGGTATAGGCGCTGGCGGTCACGCCGGCGGGGAGGGTAATGCTGGTTAGCGGTTTTCTTTCTGTTTCTGCAGAGAAGCGCATGACAAACAATGCAATCAAGGTTATGAACCCCAAAATCATCACGATCAACAAAAGGGTCACCAAGCGCCGCAGAAACCGTAGGTTTGCGGGTTCAACGGGTGTTTCCAAGGTATCATTCATGTCCGAGCCTCTTACAATCATTTTGACACTGGGCGATAGCCCCGCTCCGCGTTTGGATAAGGCATTGGCAGGCGTAGTACCAGAGAATGTTACCCTTAGCCGCTCGCGATTGGGTAAATTGATCCAAGCAGGTGCTGTGCAGACCATGGATGGCACAGTGATCGACAATCTGAAATACAAGGCTCAGGCGGGCCAAGAGTTTAAAGTGGTGATGCCAAAGGTTGAGGATTACGAAAACGCCCAGCCCGAAGATATCCCCTTGGATGTGGTTTTTGAGGACGAGCATCTGATTGTGGTGAACAAACCTGCGGGCATGGTCGTGCATCCTGCGCCTGGATCAGAGACAGGAACACTGGTGAATGCGCTGTTGCATCATTTTGGCGGAGATCTGTCTGGGGTGGGCGGCGAAAAACGGCCCGGTATCGTGCATAGAATTGACAAGGATACCTCTGGGCTGTTGGTGGTTGCCAAAACCGACGAGGCGCATCAAGGTCTGGCCAATCAATTCCGCGATCACTCGATTTCGCGCCAATACCTTGCCATCACCAAAGGGGTCGCGCAGAAATCTGATCCGCGCCTCGCGGGGCAACGTGGCGTTGGGTTTGAAGATGGCGGTGTTATTCGCATTGGTACAAATATTGCGCGCCACAAGACCGACCGCAAGCGCATGGCGGTTGTGCAGGATGCGGGGCGTCATGCCATCACGCGGGCGCGAGTCCTCGAGGATTTTGATCACTCTGCATTGATGGAATGCTGGTTGGAAACAGGGCGCACCCACCAAATCCGCGTACATTTTAGCCACATCGGGCACGGGCTGATCGGGGATCCGATCTATGGCCATCGTAAACAAATGCCCCAGACGCGCTTTGATGATACGGGTAGGGCAGTGATTCAGGCATTTAATCGCCAAGCATTGCATGCGCGTTCATTGGGGTTTGTGCACCCTGCAACAGGAGCCAAGGTGGAATTTACTTGTGATGCACCTGCTGATTTTTTGAAACTACTTGTAGTTTTGCGAAAATAATTCCCCAACGTCACACTTTATTAACTTCTTGATTTTAAATAAAATATCTGAATAGTTAGGGCGATAACCGCAGGTTTTTCAACTGTACCCTTGGAACAATGCTTTGAAATACCCAAGTATTTATAGATATTAATTTTTCGGAGTGAAAAGTGAGTTACGCAGATTTACCTACGCCATCGCCTGAACAGGGGTTGAACCGCTATATGCAGGAGATTCGTAAATTTCCAATGTTGGAAAAAGACGAAGAGTATATGCTGGCAAAAGCGTGGGTCGAGAACGAGGACTCTGACTCCGCCCATAGGATGGTAACATCACATTTGCGACTGGCCGCAAAAATCGCCATGGGGTACCGCGGCTATGGTCTGCCAACTGCCGAGGTCGTTTCCGAGGCAAATGTAGGCTTGATGCAGGCGGTTAAAAGATTTGATCCGGAAAAGGGCTTTCGTCTATCCACTTATGCCATGTGGTGGATTCGCGCCAGCATCCAAGAATTCATTCTGCGCAGCTGGTCTTTGGTGAAAATCGGCACGACCAGCGCACAGAAGAAGCTGTTCTTCAACCTTCGCAAGGCCAAGAACAAAATTGGTGCGATCGAGGCAGGTGATTTGCGCCCTGAAAACGTGGCTAGAATTGCCAATGATCTGAATGTGACCGAGGCAGAGGTGGTATCTATGAACCGGCGCATGTCTGGCGGTGACGCCAGCCTGAATGCGCAGATTGGCGACCCGACCGAAGGGCAGGCGGAATGGCAAGACTGGCTAGAGGATGAGAACGCAGACCAAGCCTCTGATTTTGCAGAGAAGGATGAATTGGTTGCACGGCGTGAATTAATGGCGCAGGCCATGGAAATCCTAAACGAGCGCGAACAGGATATCCTACATCAACGCAGATTGCTGGATAAACCCACCACATTAGAACAGCTGTCTGGTCAGTATGATGTCAGCCGCGAACGCATTCGCCAGATCGAGGTGCGGGCCTTTGAAAAACTGCAAAAACGCATGCAAGAGCTGGCTCAAGAACAGGGTATGTTAACTGCCGAAGGTTGATCCATATACTTCAAATAGACCTATGCGTCTGTGGTGATTATTGGTAGGGTTGGCTCAGTTCAAATTAAAAGTACACATGCGACAACGTTTCCAATATTTTCTAAAGTTAACTGCGGCGCTAAAGGCCTGTCGCAAATCCCCTCTGTTCGTAGAACTCTCTCTCTCAAAGGACATCAAGTTGGTCTCGGCCAATCTTGCAGCCGCGCGCCCTCATTTTTTGTTTCGGTGCCGCCAATTGACAACGGGCAAAGAGGTGATTGTTAAAATCATTCTTGATAAATCTGATCAAAGTTTGGCCAAAGAGCACGAAGCCTATCAAATCCTATCTCGGGAAAATCCGATACAAGCAGGTTTTCGCTATCCCGAGGTTTTGGGATTTGACCCAGATGTTCCCTGTATTTTTATGACGCGAGTCAAAGGCAATGATCTGCGGAAAAATCTGCGTCAAAACGCACAACTATCTCGGCCAGAGTTTAACGAGGCGATTTTCAATTGGGTCAAAACACTGCATCACACCAAAGGCCCAAAACAACAATTCTGGGCAGCCACCCAGATTTTACACGAGCAGGACTTCGAAGAAAAAATAGCAGCATTGACCTCTGCCCGCGCCAAGGAAACCCTGCTGGATTGTTTCGAACAGCTGTCACAAATGGCGGCGACGATGCCAGAGGCACACCTCGATATGGTTTTTTGCCACGGTGATTTACACGATGCAAATATTCTATTCGAACAGGGCGAGATGTATTGCATCGATTTCTCAGAATGGCGTTATGATATTCCAGAATTTGATCTAGCAAAAATGGCCCTTGCCAGTTGCTATAGTGCGAGCGCGCCGTTGCGTCCAAAGCTTGCGGAATATGCCCATCATTATGCTGGGGTGGATATTGACCGCCTGTGCTTTATCACGCGGTTGGTAGGGCTGCGGTACGCACGAAATCAGATTGATTTTTATGAAACCAAGAAGAGCAAACCAGAAAAATCAGAAACGGTTCTGAATCGTCTGACTTCCTTGTTCCAGGACTAATAGGCCAAGCGCGTGATCGCTTGGCCATAGTTACCTAGTCTTCCATCGCTTCCAGCTCATCAATCATCGAGCTGATCAGGTTAAGCCCCTTGTCCCAGAATTTCGGATCACTGGCATCCAACCCGAAGGGCGCTAACAATTCGGAGTGGTGCTTGGAGCCGCCCGCAGAGAGCATGTCAAAGTACTTGCCTTGGAAATCCGCGTCGCCCTCTTCGTAGACTGCATATAACGCGTTCACCAACCCATCACCAAAGGCATAGGCATAGACATAAAATGGCGAATGGATGAAATGCGGGATATAAGTCCAGAATGTCTCATAGCCTTCAACAAAGTTGAAAACCGGCCCTAGACTCTCTGCTTGGACAGACATCCAGATTTCATTGATTTGATCCGGTGTCAGCTCACCATTGGCACGCGCCGCATGCAATTTGCATTCAAAATCGTAAAAGGCGATTTGGCGCACCACGGTGTTGATCATATCCTCGACCTTGCCCGCCAACAGGCGCTTGCGCGCTGCCTGATCTGGGGCGTTATCCAGCAATTTTTGAAAAGTCAGCATTTCGCCAAACACAGATGCTGTCTCGGCTAGCGTCAGTGGCGTAGAGGCCAGTAATTCTCCCTGTTTTGCCGCCAGAACCTGATGCACGCCGTGCCCTAATTCATGGGCCAAGGTCATCACATCACGTTGTTTTCCCATGTAGTTTAGCATCACATAGGGGTGCACATCCGTAACTGTGGGGTGGGAAAATGCGCCTGGGGCTTTACCTGGTTTAACCGCCGCATCAATCCAACCATCGCTGAAAAATGGTGCTGCAATTTCCGCCATTTGCGGCGAGAAATCGCCATAGGCTTCCATCACCATTTTTTGTGCTTCATCCCACTGAATTTTTTCTCGGGGGCCATCGGGCAAGGGCGCATTGCGATCCCAAACTTCCATGGTTTCAAGTCCCATCCACTTGGCCTTTAACGCATAATAGCGGTGCGATAATTTTGGATAAGCGGCCACAACCGCATTGCGCAAGGCTTCAACGACCTCGGGCTCGACCTGATTGGACAGATGGCGGGAATGCTGTGGGCTGGGCATATTCCTCCACTTGTCTTCAATCTCTTTTTCCTTTGCTAACGTATTGGTGATCCGCGCAAATAGGGGCAGGTTCTGTGCAAAAACCGCGCTCAACGCGCGAGCGCCTTTTTCGCGGGTGGCACGATCGGCGTCAGACAGCAGATTTAATGTGGCTTCTAAATTTAATTCCTCGCCATCTATATCAAATGTCAGGCTGGCCATGGTTTCATCAAACAGCCGGTTCCACGCGGCCGCCCCCACAACTGATTGGTCATGAAGGAATTTTTCCAGCTCATCTGACAGCTGATAGGGCTTCATTTTGCGCAGGTTTTCTATGATCGGGGCAAATCGCGCAAGACCAGCATGTCCCTGCAACATTTCTTGCATTTTTGCATCTTCGATGCGGTTTATTTCCAGGGATACGAAAACCATCGGCGTTGTGAACTCGGTGATTTTACCCTGCATATCAGACATAAATTTGGCGCGCTGTGCATCGGTGGTGTTTTGATAATAGCGCAGTCCAGCATAAGACATCACGCGCCCCGATAATCCCTCGATCTCTTCGTAGCGCAAAATACATGTCAGCAATTCGTCGGCATCCAGCGCATCCATCTTGCCCTGATAATCAGCGGCAAAATCTTTGCAGGCGGTTTCGATTTTCTCTAGATCGGCTGTGATCTCTGGCCCATCTTGCGAAGGGTATAGATCATCCAAATTCCAGCTGGGCATATCGCCAAATTCCATGCCCGCAGGCTCGGCGTTGTCGCGCAGTAACTCAAAGGTTGCAAAGGGTTTTATCATGGCTCTATCCTTAAAATTCAAGCTATAACGATAGGTGACGATAGGGGGCTTGGAAAGGCCAAATTATAGCTAAATTTCCAAGGCCTTCTGTTTTGGGCTAGGTTCTTTACCAAGGGGGGCAGACTTACGCCGAATGATGATATCACCGTTTGGTAATACCTCGGGTGCCTCGTACAGGCTCCAATCGCTGATTAATTCCTGAAACTGTTCTAGTTTCGGGGCTAAATCGTCCATGAATTCCTCCAGCATCGGCTGGGTTTGTTCGCTGAATTCTTCCATGAAATCGAAAAGCAAATCCAAGCGATCATCGGCCTGCGCCATTGATACGGTCGCGATAAAAACCATGGGCGCGATTTTTAGATATCCTAGGGTCATGGGGCTAATATGGGCGCAAACCAGCATTATTTCTAGTCTGCAGTTAATTTTATGTCCAAACTTACGGGGAAATGATCCGACGCCAGCAACAATGCCTCGCGTGTTTCAGCGCAATCAAAACACTCTGGGTCATCAAAGGGGTGCCATATTTTCCAACCATCTGTCACCTTGGGCACCAAGTCTGGGCTGATCATGATGTAATCCAACAGGGCATTTAGATAGGTTTTTGTACGGTGATCATAAAAGCGAGAGGTGCTCTTACGGATCACATAGGGCGGGCGCATCGCCTGTAGGGCGTGGGGATCCAACAGGCGATGTTGTGCGGGGCCATCTGCGCCTAACACGATCTCTATTCCGGACTGGCCGAACAGTTTTTCATATTCGTCTAATCCCGGCCCGTCGTTGAAATCCCCAAGAACAATCAGGGGCTCTTGCTTGCTCAGATGTTCCACCACACGCTGTCTGATCCAATGACACTGTGCCAGTTGCTTGCTGCGGTTTTTAATCGATATTTTTGCCGCCTCTTGTGGGTTTTTTGCACCGTGGGGGGCCTTGGATTTGGCGTGTACACCAATCAAGCGGATTTCTGCACCGCTGGGTTTGGGTTTCAAAACCACCTCTAGGGGGGGCTTGGAAAAGGTGATCTCTTTGGTGGTACCATCAGCGGATTGGTGCATCTTCGTACGATCAAAACGTGGTGAAAACACCCCGTTTTCTGGGGTCTCTTCTCCTATTGGGTCATGACGAAGCGACATTTTTTGCGGATCATACAGCAGCGAAATCTCTTGCTGTGTATGATTGGCAAAGCCGCTGATTGCCTTGTTCTGGCGCAGTGAGAAATGGCGCGCAAAATTTTCAAGTGCACGGGTGCTAGAGCGCGAATTACTGCTGTCGGGGGCCTCGATGATCATGATCGCATCTGCATCCACCATCCGCAGAACATCGGCAATGGCGTGGCTTTGGTCGCGTTTTACAACATCATAGCGCCCAGACCAGCTGTCATCGTTGATCAAGTGATCCTCGGCGTCAAACAGACTGCTGAACCATTCAATATTATAGGTTGCAATACGCATCACGCGGGCGTGTGGCTTTCGTAGACCTGCTCCCATGCTTCATTGATCGCTATCATTTTTTTTGTGGCCATGGTGATAGCCTCTTCTGGGAGACCTTGGGAAATTAGAATATCGGGGTGCGTTTCTCGAATTTTCTGGCGCCAAACTTTTCGAACCTCGTCCAATGGGGTGTCGGGTGTGACCCCCAACACATCATAAGCATCAGCAGGGGCATCGGGCACAAAGCGTGTGCGCATAGAGCGAAACGCCGCCTCTGATAAATCAAACATTTGTGCCACACGGTGTACAAAGTCATCTTCGTTTGGGTGATAGCGGCCATCGGCCATGGCAATGTGAAACAGCCCTTCGACCAAGTTCTCCAAAACCTTTTGATCATTGCTAAACAGCGACCATACAGTTTTTGCATAGGTCTCATAGCCTGCCACATCCTGGCGCGCCAGATTGAACACCTGTGCGGCCTTGGCCTCGTCGCGCTTGGCAATGTGGAAGACCTGCCGAAAAGCTGTGACCTCGTCTTTGGTAACCAAACCATCTGCCTTGGCCATTTTTGCACCTAGGGCAATCACGGCGATGGTAAAGGCCACAGAACGTTCAGGAGGGGTGCGCAGGCGATCAATCACCGATGTTAGGCTCTCGCCACTGGTGAGTGCGGCAAGTGCTTCTGATATTCTGGACCAAACTGACATGGTGTATTGACCTTTGCAGGATTATAATTTGGTCTGCATTATCACCAGTTTGGGCCATTGATCAAATTCTAATCTGATCTCGGCGGAAATGTCACTCAGGTACAGTTATGCATCGAGAAAGTTATCCGACATCCAGACCTCGAAATCTACTGGTCAGCGGTGAAGGGTGGTTATATAGTTTGTGAAAATACAGCCCATTCTCCATAGGAATTTACATGCAATATAATCAGCTTGGCCAAACCGATATGGTGGTATCCGAACTTTGCCTTGGCACGATGACGTGGGGGACACAGAACACCGCCCAAGAGGCGCACCAGCAAATTGAGACAGCGCTGGATCATGGTGTGAACTTTATTGATACCGCAGAAATGTATCCTGTAAACCCGATCAGCCAACCAACACAGGGCGATTCCGAACGGATATTGGGCCAATGGCTGGGTACATCGGGTAAGCGCGATCAGGTCTATGTGGCCACCAAGGTTTCTGGCGCCGGATTTAAGGGGGTGCGCGATGGCGCCCCGATTTCAGCGCAAACCGTGACCGCGGCAATAGAGGCCTCTCTTACTTCATTACAAACCGACTACATCGACCTGTACCAGCTGCATTGGCCCAATCGCGGCTCTTATATGTTTCGCCAGAACTGGGAATTTGATCCCAGCGCACAAAACAAGGCCCAAACCTTGGATCATATGGCCGAGGTTCTAGAAACACTGGACAAGCTGAAACAGGCGGGAAAATTGCGTGCGGTTGGCCTATCCAACGAGAGCGCATGGGGCACCGCACAGTGGTTGCGTATCAGCGAGGAACAGGGCCTGCCGCGTATGGAATCTCTGCAAAACGAATACAGTTTGATGTGCCGTTTGTTTGATACCGATTTGGCCGAACTTGCCCATAATGAACAGGTGGGGTTGGTGTGTTACTCGCCCTTGGCTACGGGACTGCTGTCTGGGCAATATTCCAATAACGCTCTACCGGAAGGATCGCGTGCGACTATCGCCCAAGGGCTTGGGGGGCGTTTAACCGCGCGGGCGCGGGCCACCGCTGATGCCTATGTTGACGTTGCCAGAAAACATGGGCTTGACCCTTGTCAGATGGCCTTGGCGTGGTGCCGGACGCGCCCGTTTATGGCATCTGCCATTTTCGGTGCGCGCGCCGAAGGGCAACTGGAAAATATTTTGGCATCTACCCGGATTGAGCTTACTGAGGAATGCCTGTCTGATTTGGCCAAGGTGCATCGCCAAAACCCAATGCCCTTCTAGAGATGTGGATATTTCTGGCTGTTCTTGCGGCCTTGGTACAAAATTTTCGATTTATGATGCAAAAGCATCTGGCCGCGACGGGGCTTAGTGCCGCGGGGGCCACCTTTGCGCGTTATCTATGGTCAGCACCGCTGGTCGCGATCCTGCTTTGGGCACTGTTTTCCCACAGTGGTACAGCCTATCCCCCAATTGGAGTTTGGTTTTTGGGCTTTGTCACCGCTGGCGGCATCTGTCAGATTTTGGCAACGGTTTGCTTGGTGGTTTTGTTCAAGCAGCGGAATTTTGCGGTGGGCATATCATTCAAAAAAACCGAAACACTACAGGCGGCAGTTTTTGGTGCCGTGTTGTTGGGCGATGCGCTGCCTTTGATGGGCTGGGGCATTATTGTGCTGGGCTTTTGCGGGGTTCTATTGCTTAGCTCTGCGCCAAGTAACGCATTGGTTTCGTGGCGTGATCTTTTACAACGATCGACAGTACTGGGGCTGGCGGCTGGATTTTTCTTTGGCGCTAGCGGGGTCTTTTATCGTGGTGCGGCGCTGGAGCTTGCAGATTTGGGCGCCGTGCATCGCGGGATGTTTTCGCTGGCATTCGCCATTTGGATTCAACTGCTGTTGCTGGGGCTGTATTTGGTGATGATGCAGCGTGGCGAGGTCATTCGCGTTATCAGACATTGGAAAATTACAGCATTGGTGGGACTAACCAGCATGGTCGGATCCGGCTGTCTGTTCGTGGCTTTTAGCCTGCAAAATGTAGCCTATGTTAATGCCGTGGGTCAGATAGAAATGGTTTTTGCGGCGCTTAGCTCACGTTTTGTATTCAAAGAGCATACGACTCAACGCGAGGCACTTGGCATGACATTGATTGTGCTTTCGGTGGTTTTGCTTATTATGTTTGGTTAGCGGTTCTGACCGAACCCATGCATGTATTTGGCCCATTGTAGGGCTACAAAGCACCCTTTGACACGGGGCAGCATGTAGCTGGCAAAGGCAATAAAGGCCAAGGACACGCCCAGCGTCAAAACCCAGACGTCGGGGCGATACTTTTCAAACAGATGCAACATCAAGGCCCCGAAAAGATGCGCCGATATCAAAACGGTTACATAGGCGGGGCCGTCATCTGATCTGTGATGGTGCAATTCTTCGCCACAATCTGGACAAGCGTCATTGACGCTCAGATAGCTGTTCATCATCTCACCGGTGCCACAATTTGGGCATTTGCGCTTCCAGCCAGTGATCATCGCTTTTTTGGCGTCTCGCTCTGGGCGAAACTGTGCATGGGCTATATCTGTCATAGTGCTTTATAGGGCGCGTGCTGATTTATGGAAATGCGACAAAGGGTCTGTTTGGCAAGGTTATTTCATAAAAATTGAAACCATGCGACGGAATTCCACGCCACCTACGTTTTACTATTAGAAACGCAATCAAGCGTAAGCGAACGGAGCAGAAAATGAACAAACTTACAAAAACGACTGTATTGGCCACAACAATAATCGCCGCAATGGGCGCATTCGCCGCTGCGCATGCTGATGAAGATCGCAAGGGGCACGGCAAGAAGCGCGGCTTTAATTTTGAAACGCTTGATAGCAATTCAGATGGTTTTGTCACACCAGAAGAAATGGAAGCCAATCAATTGGCCCGTTTTAACGCCCAAGACACCGATGGTGATGGTTTTCTAACCAAAGAAGAAATCACCGCCGCATTTGAAGCGCGCGCTGAAGAGCGCAAGCGCGAAATGAAAGAGGGTCGTTTGGACAAAATGATCGAGAAAATGGACGCAAACGAAGATGGCAAACTATCTTCTGACGAGATGAAACACCCAAACTCTAATAAGATGTTTGAAAAGCTAGACACAAATGGCGACGGCAAAATCTCGAAAGAAGAAGCAGAAGCGGCCAAGGGAAAGAAAAAAGGCAAAGCCAAAGGAAAAGGCAAAAAAATCGAGGAGTAAATATGGCTCTCAACCTAGCTCGGCTTTATCAGCCTAGCTAGGTTGTGGTTTCATCCCTCTGGCCCTAGTTTCGAAAGATGGTAATGGCATTGGATTCTTTGCAAGACGTTGGCGATGATGCGCTTATGGTTCTCTATGCGAATGGGGATCAAACTGCTGCGCAGAGCTTGGCGTTGCGTCATTCTGCGCGGATGATGGGGCTGGCGTATCGGATGCTAAACGACCAAACAGAGGCCGAAGATATCGCCCAAGAAGCGTTGATGCGGTTGTGGAAAATCGCACCCGATTGGCGCCAAGGCGAAGCCAAGGTTTCAACGTGGTTATACCGTGTGGTCAGCAATATGTGCACCGATCGTTTGCGGCGCAAGCGCGGGGCGGCATTGGATGATATCCCCGAGCCAGAGGATGATGCACCGTCAGCAGAGGAAACACTTCAGCAACAGGCGCGATTTTCGAAATTGCACACTGCACTGAATGCGTTACCCGAGCGTCAAAAATTAGCCGTATCACTGCGCCACATCGACGAATTGTCAAACCCCGAGATTGCGGATGTTATGGAAATATCGGTTGAGGCCGTAGAAAGCCTAACCTCTCGCGGGCGGCGGGCCCTTGCAAAAATATTGGCGGCAGAGAAAGATCAGTTAGGATACACAACATGAAAAATGACGAATTAGATATGAATCATTTAGATGCACTGTTCGCACAAGAGCGCGATGCCTTGCCCGTTGTTTCGGATGCGTTTTTGGCGCGTGTCCTGACGGATGCACAAAATGCCCATGAAAAGCCCGCGCGCCCACAGCCCAGATTGCAGTGGTATCAGAAATTGCTTGCCGCGGGCGAATGGCCATCCATGGCCGCGCTTACCGCCTGTGCTGTCTTTGGGTTGTATATCGGCTATTCGTCTTCTGCGGGTATGGTTCTTGGTATCGAATCCGAGATCGCCCAAGATGAGGGTTACGAAATGGACAATAGCTTTGGTGAAACGACGCTGTTTGATGTCGCTTTCTTGGAGAATGCATCATGAGTGAGAAAACACCAAAATCTGGCTGGAAGAAACCCTTGTTGATCGCATCGATCTGCTTGAATGTGCTGTTCGTGGCCGCAGTAGTCGGATTTGCCGTTAAGCCCGCACCCAAATCCAAACATCAGATTGGAAATTTGCATGGGCCACGGGAAATGATCTCAGCGCTGCCAGACGAGGCGCGTGCGAATTTGCGCATACAGTTCAAGGCCGCGCGTAAAAAGTTCGAACCGCAACGTGACCTGCACCTGGGATTGCGCCGTGAAATGCGTGCGGCCATTGCCGCCGTGCCATATGATAGGGCCACTCTGGAAGAGATTTTCGCGCGCCAAAACCAGTATCGGGCCGAGAAGGCCAAGCGGGGTGATAGCGTTTGGATAGCGGTGATCTCTGATATGACGGATGCTCAGAGGGCGGAATTTTTGCAAAATTTGGATCAAAAGCGCAAACGCAAGAGACCAGAGTAACCCTAAGCCGCGTGTAAATGAATGCAATTTCTGCCGCTGGATTTCGCGCGATATAACGCACGATCAGCACAGTCTAGCAGGTGATCTGCGGTTTCATGCTCTACCGTTCTACAGGCTATGCCGATGCTGACAGTGATGTTCAGAGATAGCTTTTTTGTGCTCAGGACAAAGGGTTGTTCTTCTATTAATCCACGCAGACGTTCAGCGATTTCAGTGGTGCGCATTTTATTGGTATCGGGGATAACCACCAGAAACTCTTCTCCGCCAATTCGGGCTAATAAATCCATCTTTCGCAGGTTCTTGCTTAGACGATTGGCCAGCTCTTTTAGCACTTGATCACCGGCATGATGGCCATACCGGTCATTCACAGATTTAAAATCATCGACATCCAGCATCAAGGCGGCCAAGGACGTCGGCTTGATCTTCGTTTCATCAAAGGCAGAGGCCAAATAGTTTTCAGCATGTCGGCGATTGAACAATCCGGTCAGGGGGTCGAAACTGGCATCTTTTACCAAGCTTCGCATGTGGTTCTGCAACTCGTTGCGATAGCGATAGGCATTGATCAGGGATTGAATGCGCGTGGCCAGTTGATCCACCCCCACCTCGCAGGGCAAACAATCCGCCGCCCCCAATTCGCGCGATCGTTTGGAGTGTTTTTTGCGCAAATCCTTCCACAGGCATAGAATAGGGATTTCCAACGCGCGGGGGTCGGACTTTAGGTCGGCCAGTAGTTTTAGATGCTGTTTGGTGTCATCCAGAATAATCAAATCAGTGTTTGTTGTTATATCGGCGATAGTGCATGCGGTCGCTAAACGATGCTGTACCGCAAAACTTTTTGGCAATGTTAGTCTTGCTGTCTCGCTGTTGCTAACGACTGTAATTCGCCCTCTGCCCTTAAATCCATTCCCCAACTCGATCCCAACATCATGAAATCCGCTGGTCTCTTTGGTTTGGACATGTGTTTTCAATGTATCGATATCGCGTTTCTGGCGATAGTGATGCCGAACGCTAGAGATCAGCTGTGACTTTTCCCTTGGGAAAACCTTGATATCATCAATTAGAGAGGTGATGGCGCAGCCCCAGTTCACCTCTTGACCGGTAGCGGCTGTTAAAATCAGTGGGATTGCAGCGAACTTGGGATTAAGTTTTATCTTTTTTGCCACGGCATAACCGTCAGATCGCCCAAAACGGGCCGATAGTATGATGATATCTGGCGGGGCTTTTAAAATATTGTGTAACAGATCATCAACATCCTCACAGCAAGTCACCTCGAAAAACTCGTCAATCAATGTGGCTCGCAATGCTATTCTGTTCGACGCTATTGAATCCGCTACTAATATCCTACCTGACACATTTCACCTCAAAATCGCAGTTTCATAAGAGACAGTTAACCTTGAATCTGTTAACGAAACATTTCTAATTGATTTTGAATTTTAGGAAACGAGCCATGATATCCAAAGAACAAGCAGATGTTGTTGCGCTTAAGGCCTTGGAATGGCTGGCAGGGCATGAGGATCTGTTGATGACCTTCCTTGGTGCGACTGGGGCAAATCTAGGGGATATCAAGGACAATGCACGAGATTCGATGTTTTTGGGGTCGGTTCTGGATTTCATTTTAATGGATGACGATTGGGTGCGCGAATTCTCTGATGCCCATGGCTACAAATACGATATGGTGTATCACGTTCGTCAGGCATTGCCGGGCGGGGAAATACCGAATTGGACATGATATGGCGACTATTAAGGCACTGTTGTTTGATAAAGACGGCACGTTAATCGATTTCGAAGCAAGCTGGGCCCCTGGGATGGGCGCGTTTTTAAAACACTTGGTACCGAATGATTCAGAAATACGCTCAGCGCTTGGGCTGGCATGTGGGTTTGATACGGCTAGGGGTTGTTTTCTGGCGGGGTCTAGTTTCGTGAATGGGACGATTGATGACACCTTGGCTTGCATGCAGGCGGCCTATCCAGCGCTAGATGTGGATCTGTTTTATTCTGCTGGGGCGGCTTGTTTCGAGGATCTGGAACCAGCGCCAATTTGTGATTTGAATCAGGTGCTGGGGGATTTGAAATCTAGGGGCTACATTCTGGGCGTGATAACAAATGCCAGCGAAAAATCCGCCGAACAACAGCTGGAAAAACTTGCGATCCGTGGGCTATTTTCCAGCGTGATTGGCTATGATAGCGGTCATGCCCCAAAACCGGCTCCAGACACCATTCTGGGATTTTGTCAGGCATTTAATCTTCACCCCAGCGAGGTCGCGATGATTGGCGACAGCACCCATGATCTGGATGCGGGATATCATGCCAAGGTTGGGAAAAATATAGCGGTGCTATCGGGGCCGGCGAGCCGCGCGGATTTGGGGCACAGGGCTGATCTTATACTTGATGATATTCGGGGCCTATCAGCGGTGCTTAGATAGAACATTTCGATTCAAATCCAATGAAAAATTTCAAATATTGCTTAAGTCAAACCATGTAGACAGGGTGCATCAGTATGGGAAATGATGATGCATGGAATGGTAAATCGCGGACTACAGTGTTTCGTTGTCAGTATATATGGAAGTGAGGTCTGGCATGAAGTCTGCGCAGATGCGGATTTGCCGTTTCAAAATTTCGAAACGGTGTTGCCCTACGATGAATTCTATTCCGAACTGATATTGGATTCAATTTCGCAGATTGTTCAACGCAAGCGCGATGAAATTCTAGAAGATTTTGGTACATTTCTTGTCTCCGAACATTGCTCGCCTTCGGTGCGGCGCCTGTTGAGATTGGGCGGGGTTAACTATGTTGGCTTCCTCCACTCTCTTGAGGATGTTTATGACCGCGCATCGATCGCCATACCCGATCTTGATATGCCCCTAATGCAGGTTGACCGCAAAGCGGCCGACGAATTTATCGTGAAATATGAATTCGAAAAACAAGGGTATGGTGCGGTGTTTTTAGGGCTGTTGCGGGCCATGGCTGATGATTATGGGGCGCTGGTTACGGTAACGCATCAACCACGTGTTCAGGGTGGAATAGACCGCGATATCTTCAGAATACATATATTTAACGATGCTGGGCTAAATTCCCAACCCAGCGCCGCTTAGGGGATCGGATGTTTCAATTCTCAACCAAAAGCTTAACCACATCATGGATGTTCATGGATCGGTTTATGCCTATGCACTGCATGCTGGATAATGGTTTTAAATTAATCCATTTAGGGCCAACATTGCATAAGATATTAAACGAAGACTCGGCCGTAGGCTCTAGCTTCTTTGATCATTTCGAGCTGCGCAATCCACAACTATTCATGCAATCCGCAAAGGGCGAAGCTGATGGGGAACAGTCCCTGCGGGTCAACCTGTGTAATGGAAATGCAAAGCGCCTGAACGCAATCGCCCATAAACTACCCATGGAACAGGGGTACTTGGTGAATTTTTCCCTTGGCGTGAACGCCATTCATATTATCGAAAATCTAAACTTGGTTGCCACTGATTTTGCCCCTACCGATCCCAGTATCGATATGATCTATTTAATCGAGGTACAGCAGGCCCTATTGCGGGAATCTCGAAAAGTAGCGATTGAGATGAACAAGGATCGCAAAGAGGCCTATGCCAAGGCTGATAGAGACCCGCTGACGGGATTGCACAATCGGCGTGCGCTACATGCCTTTGTTAATCGGATCATGCGGCGTCAGAAATTCATTCCCTTCGCCTTGGTGCTGATCGATCTAGATCGGTTTAAATCGATCAATGATACGCTGGGGCATGCCGCTGGGGATCGGGTGCTGAAAATTGTTAGCGAAAAATTGGGCCTGTTAACGCGCCCATCGGATTTGGTGGTACGGGCAGGGGGCGACGAGTTCGTTCTGCTGCTTGGCGATTTTTCTGATGTAAAAGCGGTAAAGCGGCTTTCGCATCGGATTATAGAAGAGCTGGAAAAGCCCATCAATTTTCAGGGTGAAAAATGCCGCATTAGCGCCAGCATCGGAATACGAATTATCGATAGCCCGTGTGATTTTGACGAGGCATACAATTCTACGGACCAAGCAATGTATGATTCAAAAAAATCTGGTGGCGGCCAAGTTACAATCCACAACGAAGATTAAGTTTGGGGGGATGGTACCAGCGCCCCGGCTCGAACGGGGGGCCTCTTGATCCACAATCAAGCGCTCTAACCTACTGAGCTACGCCGGCACATCTCGGGTCATGTAACCTATGCGCAAACAACTATCAATAGCGATCGGGCTTGAATTTGTGACTTTCTGTTGATAGCGAGCATGCACGACAAAAAGGATAGAAAAATGGGTATTAATTCCGCATCAGATATCGAAGCTAACCTGCAAATTGGCCCGACCAGCTCGGGAATGGTCCGTTTGTATATCGAAGGGAATGGTTTCGAGGTTCCAATGGATTTCGAACCTGAAGAGGCCGAAGAGATCGCAGAAGAGATTCGCGCCGCCGCTGCCGCTGCGCGAGCTAAGTAGCTGCTAGGTATCAATTTTAGGATCGGTTAGGGCATGTAACCTTTGGGCACTGTTGCGGGCAAATTGCAGCGTAAGACTTCTGCGACGTGGTGCTGAAAGCTTGGTTTCTGCCGCTGGTGCAACGATTTCTGCACCATAGGGGTCTGCGCAAATGATCCCCATATTTTTGGGCAGGATGTCTAGCGGGAAACCTAGTGGCGTGGCCCAGAAAAATCGGTCACACCATTCCAAATAGTCCATCCACTTAGAATCAGATTGAAAATCCGCCTTACTGGATTTGCATTCAACAATCCAAACCTCCCCTCTAGGGCCCAGTCCAATCACATCGACCCTGCGCCCAGTGCTCAGGGTGAATTCAGTCAAAGTACGATAATTCAATTGCGCAAGGTGGCGCGTTACACCCCTTGCCAATAATTTTCCCAGCTTTTTGCCATCTACTGCCATCTTTTCATTCTATGAATGAAGGCGAGCCTAGATCAAGCCTAGATCCTGTAATCGCTGCGAAATACTGTTGGCATAGGTTTCGGGGGCGTAACGCGCCCAAACCTCATCAAACCCTTTTTGCGCACGTTTTTTTGCCTGCAACGGGTCGTCTAATACAGAATGCAGATGCGTAGCAATTTGGTTTGGATCTACATTGGCCCATTGCGCACCCTTTGCCTCATAAATTGAATGCCCCTGTGGTACAGGTATTAGGTTAGGCTCTAGCAATAGGCTGGTTCTTTTCGTGCAAAAATCGGTATTTCCCCCCCAATTGGTGCATATCAGCGGCCGTTTCAGCGCCAGAGCATAGGCTGGTAGATACCCAAAACCCTCGCCTCGATGGCTGGAAACAACACAATCGGCCTGAGCAATTAGTTGAAAAAACTGTAGCGTAGGGATGCGCTCTTCGATCAATTTTATCCGAGAATCCTGGATTTGAGCCTTGCGAATTTGTGCCAATTGATCGTTTGGATCACCCCAATGCCCGGATGCGCTGGGTGTTGATTTCAGGATCAAGCGCGCATGTGGGTATTGTTTTTTCGGGAAGGCGCGTTGAAATCCAATAAGCGTAGCAAGAGGGTTCTTACGTTCTAGCGAAGAGTGAAAATCAAAGGCATTCACAACCGTGAAAGAGTTCGGATCGCGCGTGGCTTTATCCGCCATATTCGCTAGATCTGATAGTTGAGGAATTGACTTGCCCATTGTTTTTACCACTTGATTGCTGTTGGCGCGGTAAAGATCGGTTACGAATGTGCTGGGAGTCCAAATCTCATTCATCAAATCGATGCCCAGTTGATGGATCTCTGGCAAGGCGCTGGTTTCCCATAGGAAATATCCGATATGAAAAATATCGTTCCGGTGACACAGCTGTGGGGTCATACAGGCCAGAGGCACGCGATCTGCGTTGACGTGATGGATGATGAAATTTTTGCGCACTTTGGTCTGCGCGCTATGGCTCGTGTGCTGTTGTGGGGGCGCTCTGTTTTCAACATCTAATAGGGTTGCAGGGATCGATAACTTGTCCAAGGCCTGTCGTGTCATCTCAAAATTCACAGCCAATCCCGACCCACCATTCGACAACCCAGATATCTGCGCAATGCACCTGCCCGTGCTTTGTGAGAGCAGAGGAGCATTTCGTGGGCCTAGCTCTGGCTCGATATTTAATACGACCTTGCTAAACCAGTGTGCGATTTCCCCCGCCTGCCATGGGTTATCCAGCACCTCCTGACTGACAGGCAGTCGCACCAACAGTGCCAACAGAATAGCCAATCCGGTGGGCCCAGTCTCGCAAACACGTTTTTGCAATAGCGCGCGAATTTCGGGATTGCACAGCTTAGCGTGATTTGGGTCTTCTAGATAATGTGCGATATCTAGGGCATCCTTACTGGCATCCGTGTCCAAATTGGGACGATCATCGGTTGGGCGGGGTACCCAAAAATCAGGCAATCGTTCACGTGATTTTTCTACATACCAGCGCAAAAACGCTTCTTTTTGCTGGTGCGTTGCGATGGGATATGTCGTTGTCAGCCCAAAAAATGCCCGCAGATGTAGGGCGTATCTGGGTAAACCCGACTCTTCGGCATTATGCATCGCGATATCGCGCAGAGGATGGGGGGGCGTGGTCTGAACTGCGGGTGCGCTGGGCTGAATGCGCGCGCGACGCACCCGTGTGACCAGCCCATGACGAAAGAACGCAGAGCTTTGGGCGAACTCGCAGATTTTTACAAGATCGTCGTCTGGATGCGCCTGATGTTGAAGTTGGCTGTGCAACCGTGTCGCCGTAAAACGCCCGTCTTGATGAAGGTAATTGGCGTGATCGTACAGAACACGTGTTGCCCGTTGGATACTCTTGGATTTGAGGGGCGGCTCAACGCCCCCCAACGCACACAAAAGCGCAGGCAGGGTGTCGAAGCTGGCATGTTTGGGCAGATGTACGAGGCCGGATTGAAACATCTGACGTCGGGTGCCAACCAAATGCACTCGATGTCCTGATTGAATGAGCAAATTTAACATCCGATGCATGCGAACCCGCTCTTTGGTTTTGCGCCATATGGTTCCGCATTGATAACTGGGGTGGGCGAATTCTGCTAACTGGATGATAACACGGTCATATTTAGCCAGAAACGCAACAGATCGTTTAAACTTATAGGGGGTGCGATAGTTAACGATCTTTTGATTCAGCGTATCGGTTCGACCAGAAACCGTGTGTAAATCCCACCCAGTCTCGATCAGTCGAGCATTGAATTGAACTGCCTCGGCAGTTTGCGCGCGCCCCTGTTCAAACAGACACCCGTAGAAGAGCACTGATTGCGGCGTCTGTGGCAGGGATTTCACGCCGTTTACCGCTGGTTGTCGTTGTTTCTCTAGGTCTTGGTGCTTCATGTTTTGGCCCATATGCTTGGACCAATCCTGACCTGCGGTCATTAATAAAGATTAAATAAAATGGGATCAAATTTAAGGGTAAGATTATCCTCCACCTTGCCATTTGCCGGTGTATCGGCTAGCTTAGGGGCTGGCGGGTTCTGCCCTTCAGGTGAGAAACTCTATTTCAGTGGCCGATAATCTTTCTTGAGGGAGCTGGCTCTGTGACTGATCCTGGTCTATCACACCCGGTGCCCACCTGTTTTACACAGGCTCCCGGAAATGACTCCTTTCCACCGATGCGTTGATTGCTCAACGGCATGATTTTGCGGGCCCGCCAACCTTTCCCAATAAATTCCATTGCAAAAGCAACTCAAAAGCCCCAATCAGGGCATAGATGAACCCGAGGGTAAAATGGATATAAGTAGCCTTAAACAGCAATGCCGTCAGGCGGCCTTTGCCGCGCGCGCGCAGGCCCATATATCGGGTGTGGATGCGAAGGCCAACGCGCAGCTGATATCATTTCTAAAAATGCAGGACGAGGCGGCGATCATTGCGGCCTATCTTCCCATTCGCACAGAACTGTCACCGCTAAATGCCATGTCTAAAATGGTGGCGCGGGGGCGGGTGGTCTGCGTGCCGGTGGTTATGGGCACAGCAATGCCGCTAGAATTTCACCAGTGGGCGCCAGATGCCGAAATGACCAAGGGTGCATTCGGCACCTCGGTGCCCAAAAATGCAACGGTACTGCGCCCTGATATAGTGATTACCCCCTTGGCGGCATTTGATCGGGGGGGGTATCGTCTGGGCTACGGAGGCGGCTTCTATGATCGCAGTTTTGCGCAATTGTCCGAAACCAAGGATGTGCAGGCTGTTGGATTTGCCTATTCAGAGCAAGAGGTCATGATGGTTCCGCGCGAGGATACCGATTATGCGTTGGATGCAATAATAACAGAAAAGGGCATCCTGACGTTTTAAGCGTGGGGGGGAGAGATTCATGAAAATACTGTTTCTTGGGGATGTTATGGGGCGCGCAGGACGCAAAGCCATCAGCGAACGCCTGCCAAAATTGCGCGAAGACTGGGGGCTGGATTTCATCGTGATCAATGGTGAAAATGCCACCGGCGGCATGGGGCTGTCTGGCGGGCATGCCAAGGTGTTGTTTGAGGCAGGGGCCGATTGCATTACCTTGGGGGATCACGCCTTTGATCAACGCGATATGTTGAGCTTCTGCGAACAAGACCCGCGCATCGTCCGCCCGCTAAATTATGCCCCTGCGGCCCCGGGCAAGGGCGCGCGAGTGATCAAGGCACGCAATGGCAAGAAGGTCTTGGTTGCTCAGGCACTGGGGCAAGTTTTCATGAAAAAACCTTTTTCTGATCCGTTTTCTGCCTTGGATGCCGCCCTGCGGGTTCACCCGATGAAGGGATCTGTCGATGCGGTGATTGTTGATTTCCACGCGGAGGCAACATCTGAAAAGGTGGCTATGGGGCACTGGCTGGATGGGCGCGCCTCATTGGTGGTGGGAACACACACGCATATCCCGACAGCCGATGCACAAATTTTACCGCGTGGCACCGCGCATCAATCCGATGCAGGCATGTGCGGGGATTATAATTCCGTCATTGGGATGCAGAAAGATGAGCCAATGCGCCGTTTTATCACGGGTATGAATAAAGAGCGCTTTACCCCCGCCGCAGGCGAGGCAACCCTGTCTGGCATCATGATCGAAACAGATGATGCAACTGGGCTAGCGAAATCAGTTTTGCAGATCCGTCAGGGTGGGCGATTGCAACAATCGATGCCCCAATGAATTCTAAGTTGTGGCTCTTTGCCCCGCTGATATTGTTAGGGGCGGTTTGGGGCGCAACGATCCCACTGACTAAAATCGCACTTGAAACGGGCCATAGCGCACCAGTGATGATATTCTGGTTTCAGGTGATGACAGCACTGGTCGCATTCCTGTTGTTTTTACCGCGGCGTCGCAGGGTCAAAATCACCAGGAAGCGCTTTGCCTTATTTTTGTGGATTGCGGGCTTCGGTTCTCTGCTTCCGGCGGTTTTTTCAATTACGGCGATGCATCATTTGCCAGCAGGTGTTGTGGCCATCACTATTGCCTTGGTTCCCATATTCATCATGCCAATCGCCATATTGACCGGCCAAGAAATCCCCAATGTGGTGCGCCTGTCTGGCATTTTACTGGGCGCCAGTGCGATATTTTTGTTGATCGGCCCCGAGGCCGCATTGCCTGCAGGCAGTAGCAAATACTATGTGCTGATCGCCTTGGTCGCGCCGCTGTGCTATGCCATCGAGGATAACTTTATCGCCCATTTTGGCCTAGATGGGCTTACAACTCACGAGACACTTCTTGGCGCATCTGTTTGCGGGATTATCGCGCTAAGCGTGTATTTCTGGATGTTTGGCGGGTTTGCCCCAATCTGGCAGGGCGGGCTGGATAGATCGGATCTTGCAATCCTAGCGGCGGGCACATTGCATGCCTTTGCTTATGGGGGATATATCTGGATGATTGGCCGCGCCGGTCCTGTATTCGCGGGGCTGGTGGCCTATTTGGTCACCATATTTGGAGTGATTTGGTCACTGTGGTTGCTGGGCGAAATCTATACCGGATATATTTGGGCTGCATTGGCCTGTATGTTAGGCGCGTTGGCATTGGTGCACCCGAAGGGGGACAATACAGCACATGCGCAACAGACCCCTTGAGCAAAGCGACGCAGTTGATACATTGTCTGCAATTTGAATAGGATCGCAAATGCTGGTTTCGTTTATTCCCGAGTTCCTCCACCCCTTCTTGGCGATGGGGGTCATTGGTGTCATGTTCGCAGGTTTTATCCGCGAGGTCTATCCCACCGAGGTGATCGCGCTATCTGGGGCGGCGTTCTTGCTGCTGAGTGGTATTTTGCCTTATTCAATGGCGCTGGATGTGTTTTCCAATCCTGCCCCTTGGACTATCGCGGCCATGTTCATTCTCTCGGGGGCCTTGATCCGCACAGGGGCCTTGTCACAGCTAACAGAGATGGTAACCGCATTGGGGTCAAAAAGGCCCAAAAGCGTGCTCTTTGGGCTGGCGATCTTTGTGGTGATCGCTTCGGCCTTTATGAACAATACCCCTGTGGTTGTGATCATGATCCCGATAGCTATGCAAATGGCCAAGATATTGGGCGTTTCCGGTTCTAAACTGCTGATCCCGCTGTCTTATATGGCAATTTTGGGTGGTATTTTGACGCTGATTGGAACCTCGACCAACCTGTTGGTGGATGGGGTGGCACGCGCCGAGGGCTTGGCGCCTTTTACTATGTTCGAGGTGACACCACTGGCGATTATCTTGGTTTTGGTGGGGGGGGTATACCTTCGATTGTTTGCAAACCGGTTGTTGCCGGATCGTTCCAGCATGTCGGATATGCTGGGGCGCAACAACAGCAAGCGCTTTATAACCGAATTGGTGATCCCAACAGACAGCGCATTGATCGGGCAACAACCACGCGATGTGGATATGTTTAAGCGCGACGGCGGGCGTGTAATTGACGTACTGCGTGCTGATAACAGCTTGCGCCGTCGCCTAGGCAGCATCGAGCTGATGGCGGGGGATCGGGTTGTGATGAAAACTCCTGTGGGTGAATTGTTAGGCCTAAAGGAAGGCCGTGATGTATCTGTCGCTGATAGTGTCTCCTCGAAAGAGGCTACTACGGTTGAGGCTCTGATCACTCCAGGATGCCGCATGATCGGGCGCCGCTTGGGGAAATTGCACCTGCGCCGCGGCTACGGCGTCTATGCGTTGGCCCTGCACCGCAAAAATCAAAACATCGGCAGCCAGCTGGATGATATCGTGATTAAGGTGGGGGATACCATTTTGTTAGAGGGGGCGGGCGAAGATATTGCGCGCCTTGCGGATGAAATGAATTTGGTGAATCTAGCCGAACCAACTGAGCGCGCCTATCGCCGCGGGCATGCCCCAATAATCCTATTGGCCCTGTTCGGGGTGGTAACACTAGCGGCATTGGGCTTTGCGCCTATTTTCGCCGTGGCGGTCATTGCGGTGGCGCTGGTGTTGTTGACCCGCTGTATAGATGCCGAAGAGGCCTTTGATGCCGTCGATGGGCGCCTGTTGGTGCTGATTTTTTCAATGCTGGCGATTGGTGCGGCACTACAGGCATCGGGGGCGGTGGCATTGATCGCCAATGCGGTTGCACCCCTGTTGTATGGCCTGCCGCCGTTTTTCGTAATCTGGGCGATCTATCTGCTGACCTCGGTTTTGACAGAATTGGTTTCTAATAACGCTGTTGCGGTGGTGGTTACCCCCATTGCCATCGCGCTGGCGGGGGCGCTGGGCATGGATCCTCGCCCATTGGTCGTGGCGGTGATGGTTGCCGCCAGCGCCAGCTTTGCCACGCCAATTGGCTATCAAACCAATACTTTGGTTTACGGCCCCGGTGGCTATGCCTTTACTGATTTTATGAAAATTGGTGTGCCATTGAATATTATAATTGGGTTGGTGGCCTCGGCCTTGATCCCGGTATTTTGGGAATTATAGCGCGGGCAATGGCGCTTGAAACCTGTGGCAGGGCTTCTTATAAAGCGCCAAGGCAAATTAGCAAAGGGATCACACCATGGCCGGCCATTCCAAATGGGCAAATATCCAACACCGTAAGGGCCGTCAGGATAAGCTGCGCTCGAAACTGTTTTCAAAACTGTCCAAAGAGATCACTGTTGCCGCGAAAATGGGCGACCCCGATCCCGAGAAAAACCCACGCCTGCGCCTAGCGGTGAAAGAGGCGAAATCAAATTCTGTGCCCAAGGATGTGATCGAACGTGCCATCGGCAAGGCCACAGGTGGGGATGCGGAAAACTATGACGAAATCCGCTACGAGGGCTATGGCCCCGGTGGCATTGCAGTGATCGTCGAGGCTATGACCGACAATAAAAACCGCACCGCATCTACCGTGCGCTCTCTGTTTACCAAATCTGGCGGTAATCTGGCCGAAACTGGTGCGGTATCCTTTATGTTCGAACGCAAAGGGCTGGTGGTGTACCCGGCAAGTGCCGGCGATGCAGATACGATGCTTGATCATGCGATCGAGGCAGGGGCTGAGGATGTAGAGAGCTCTGATGAGGGGCATGATGTATATTGTGAATTTACGGATTTGAATGAGGTGTCCACGGCTCTTGAAAAGGCACTAGGCGAATCCGAAACGACCAAGCTGATCTGGAAACCCACGACCGTTACAGAGGTAGACTTAGAGGGTGCAGAAAAATTGATGCGCCTGATCGAGGCTTTGGAAGATGATGATGACATCCAAAACGTAACCACCAATATGGATGCCTCTGACGAAGTTATGGCACAACTATAGGGCCTAGATTGGCATTCTAGTTCTGCTCTAGATTATTGCACAGGCACGGAATTTTCCCCGTGCCTGTTTTCATATGTGTCGCACGCAGGACGCCAGAACAAGATTCTGGCATCGACCTATCGTTTTTTGCAGAATTTAGTCATTTAGCGTTTCCCATCCCCTGATTGATGTGCAACATTGCCTCGCACATTCCAGAGGATCGATTCATCTGGTTATAAATTGCCGATCCCCAATGCGGCAATGCTTGAACAAAGGAGGTTTGTCATGCGTATCGGGACACCAAAAGAGATATTTGACGGAGAGAACCGCGTTGCGATGACGCCAGAATCCGCCACTCAACTTCAGAAACTTGGCTATGAATGCTCTATTGAAAAAGGGGCAGGTCTGGCCGCAGGGTTTTCTGATCAGGATTACAAGGATGCTGGCGTAAAAATCGCTGCAACGGCGGCTGCGCTATTTAAAGAGGCCGATGTGGTCGCCAAGGTTCGCCCACCAGAGGATGTGGAAATCAAACGTCTGCGCAAAGAGCAGACACTGATCTCTTTCTTCTACCCAGCCCAAAACACCGAGCTGATGGATGCGGCAAACGCCAAGGGCGCGCATGTGATTGCCATGGATATGGTCCCGCGTATCAGCCGTGCCCAGAAAATGGATGCGCTGTCATCCATGGCCAATATCGCAGGCTACCGCGCGGTGATGGAGGCGGGCAATAACTTTGGTCGCTTTTTTACTGGCCAAGTAACCGCCGCAGGCAAGGTTCCCCCAGCCAAGGTTTTGATTGTGGGGGCAGGTGTCGCCGGTCTGGCCGCAATTGGCGCGGCTACATCACTGGGTGCGGTGGTTTATGCATTTGACGTTCGCCCCGAGGTTGCCGAGCAAATCGAGTCTATGGGCGCAGAATTCGTTTATCTGGATTTCGAAGAAGAGCAAACAGATGGCGCAGAAACCGGTGGTTACGCCGCACCTTCTAGCCCCGAGTTCCGTGAAAAACAGCTGGAAAAATTCCGCGAGCTGGCACCAGACATGGATATCGTGATCACCACGGCGCTAATTCCGGGGCGTGATGCGCCTAAACTGTGGCTAGAAGACATGGTGGCCTTGCAAAAGTCAGGTTCTGTGGTTGTAGATCTGGCCGCCGAACGTGGTGGCAATTGTGATTTGACCGTTGCTGATGAAAAAATCCTATCTGCAAATGGCGTAACGATCATTGGTTATACGGATTTGCCCAGCCGCATGGCCGCGCAATCTTCAACGCTCTATGCAAATAACATCCGTCACATGATGTCTGATTTGACCCCAGAAAAGGATGGGGTTGTGAACCACAACATGGAAGACGATGTTATCCGCGGGGCAACCATTACCCATGAAGGCGCAATTACCTTCCCGCCACCTCCGCCCAAAATTCAGGCGATCGCGGCCAAGGCCCCTAGCGCGCCTGAACCCACAGCGGAAGAAATTGCCGCCGCCGAGGCCGCGGCCATGAAAAAAGCGGGCCTGCAGCAAACTATTTTGTTGGCCACAGGCGGGGCATTGATGTTGTTGATCGGGGCTTATGCACCGGCATCCTTTATGCAGCACTTTATCGTATTCGCCTTGGCCTGTTTCATTGGCTTCCAAGTGATCTGGAATGTCAGCCATTCCCTTCATACACCTCTAATGGCGGTGACCAATGCGATTTCAGGGATCATTATCCTTGGGGCGTTATTGCAAATTGGGGGTGGCGGTTTCATCGTTACCCTTTTGGCGGGAATTTCTGTGTTGATTGCCACCATTAACATCGTTGGTGGCTTTATGGTCACCCGCCGCATGTTGCAAATGTTCCAAAAGTCGTAAGGGGAAAGACTAATGAGTACAGGTATTGTTACTGCCGCCTATATCGCGGCATCTGTTTTGTTCATCCTTGCACTGGGCGGGTTAAGCAACCAAGAGAAGGCCAAGCGCGCCGTTTGGTATGGTATTGTGGGTATGGGAATCGCGGTTTTCGCCACGATCTTTGGCCCGGGTGTGGGCGGCTGGTCCTATGCACTGCTGCTGCCATTGTTGGTGGTTGGCGCGATTATCGGTGCGGTTGTTGCCAAACGCGTTGAAATGACGGAAATGCCACAGCTGGTTGCGGCCTTGCACTGTTTTGTGGGCTTGGCGGCTGTTTTCATCGGGCTTAATTCCGACATCACGGGCACCCATGATTTGACCCACGCTGAGGTGGTGATCCACGAAATCGAAGTGTTCTTGGGTGTGTTTATTGGCGCGATCACATTTACTGGGTCGATTGTGGCCTACCTTAAATTGGCAGGTAAGATTGATGGCAAGGCCTTGATCCTGCCATTTCGCCATGGGCTGAATGCTGGTGCGGTTATCCTAAGCTTTGGCTTATTGATCCTGTATATGGATCACGCTGGCTCTTGGACGCTGTATTTGATGATGATCATTGCATTCTTGGTTGGGGCGCATTTGGTTGCGGCCATTGGTGGCGCGGACATGCCCGTGGTGGTATCTATGTTGAACAGCTATTCTGGCTGGGCGGCGGCGGCCACTGGTTTCCTATTGGGCAATGATCTGTTGATCGTAACCGGTGCGCTTGTGGGGTCTTCTGGTGCGATTTTGTCCTACATCATGTGTAAGGCGATGAACCGGTCGTTTGTCTCTGTGATTTTGGGCGGCTTTGGCGGTACCAAGGGGCCTGCGATGGAGATCGACGGCGAGATGGTGGCGACAGATGTAAGCAGCGTTGCCGCGCAGTTGGAGGATGCAGACAGTGTTGTGATCATTCCGGGCTATGGCATGGCGGTGGCACAGGCGCAACAATCCGTGTCTGAATTGGTGCGCCGTCTGCGCGACAAAGGTAAGAACGTGCGTTTCGCAATTCACCCCGTTGCTGGTCGTCTGCCTGGGCATATGAACGTGCTCTTGGCAGAGGCCAAGGTTCCCTATGACATCGTGTTAGAGATGGATGAAATCAACGAGGATTTCCCAGAAACTGATGTGGCGATTGTGATCGGGTCTAATGACATCGTGAACCCCGCCGCCCAAGAAGACCCAAACAGCCCCATCGCAGGTATGCCTGTATTGGAATGTTGGAAGGCGAAATCGGTTATCGTCTCTAAGCGCGGTCAGGGAACGGGGTATTCGGGCATCGAGAACCCGCTGTTCTTCAAGGAAAACACCAGGATGCTATATGGTGATGCCAAGGCATCCTTGGATCAACTGCTACAATCAATCTAAGAATAGGGGCCCTCTGGGGCCCTTATTTTTCTATCTTGTCAATGAAACTGTAAATTTGGGTTTGCCCTTGAACAGACCACAGGTTGTGATGGTTCCTATCTGGTTGCACAAACAGCTGCTTATCCACAGATTTGGCAGCCTGAAAAATTGCCCTGCCATGTTCGATGGGGATCACTTGGTCGCGTTTACCATGTATAACCAATAGGGGCATATCGATCTGGGAAATATAATCGATGCTTTCCCAACGCTGATCCAGCACCTGTGCCACAGGAAATATCGGCCAAGCATCCGCGGCCAATTTAACCACGGATTGATAGGGTGCCTCTAGGATAAGAGCATCTGGTCTGCGCGCATGTGCCAACTGAATGGCTACCCCTGTACCCAAACTTTCGCCGTAATAAATCAGCGCGCCACTATGGGCGAGGGGAAGATTGTCGTGCAAATACAGGACATCTTGGGAAATATGGGCCTCGCTGGGCTGACCTGCCGATCCCGATGACCCGCGGTAGGCCATTGCCACTACACCATACCCACGATCCAAAAATCGCCTAAAGCGGCCCGTGCGACTGGCTAGATTACCCGCATTGCCGTGAAAATAGAAAACCAACGGTTTCGATCCAGTGGCGGCTGCGGCCCATACGACCAGTTCTGTGCCATCATAGCTGTTAACAAGATATTCGCGCAATCTAGGTTCGCCTGCACTGACAGGTGACACATGTGTAGGATCAAAGGGATAAATAAACTGAATTCGCAAGGCCCAAACCCCTGCAAACACCGCAAGATATAGCACCAAACATATCTTTAGCAGCCTCATCAGAACCTCTAAGAAAAACCGACCAGTTGCTTTTTCTCTTGGCCAATCGTCCACAGTATCACAATCAGCGCCAGTACCATGATCCCCAAAACGAACAGGATCATTGGTGCCGCGCTATGGGCGGTATCAACATATAAAGTGGCCATAGCCCCCAAGAATGCACCCGTTAGGGTCATTAATGCCCCGCCCAATCCCGCGGCAGAACCCGCTAATTCGGGGCGTACATCCAGCAGGCCCGCATTGGCGCTGGGTAGGATCATCCCATTGCACAATCCAATAGAGGCGGTGAATGCAAAAAATGCCAACGGAGAGTTTGGTGCTAACTGAATTGAAATCAGTCCAGCCACCATGCCCAGTAATCCCAAAATGCTGCCCAGCAACAACATGCGCGGTATGCCCCATGTCACGGCGTGACGTCCAGAAATGCCATTGCCCACGAAATACCCCAGAGGCGTGATGGCCAAATATAGCCCAACCTGTTGTGGCGATAGCCCATACACCCGCTCACCTATAATCGGCGCACTTGATAGATACGAGAAGAACATCCCAATCCCCAATGCGCCCGAAAAAACATAGCCCCAAAATCGTTTGGATTTCAAAAGATTTGGATAGGTTTTAAATTGCTGGGCGAAACTGCTGGATTTGTACAAATTGGTCTCGCCTTGGTCAAAATATATCAACACAAACGTCAAAATTCCGGTGCCAAACAGGGCGATAAAGTTGGCGCGCCAACCAAATGCGCCCTCGATATAGCCGCCAATTGCAGGGGCCAGCATGGGGGCCACAGACATCCCCATGGTGACATAGCCAATCATGCTGGCAGCTTTCTCGCGCGTTACCATATCGCGGATTGTAGCCCGCGCGATCACCGTCAGCGTAATAGCCGCGGCCTGAATAATGCGAAAAACCATAAAGCTATAGTAATCAGGTGCGAATGTAGCCCCCAGCGTTGCCAGCAGAAAAATCCCCAAGGCCCACAGGGTAACAGGGCGACGCCCAAAACGATCGGACAGCGGTCCAACAATAACCTGCACAACACCAGCTGTGGCCAAATACAGAGAAATGGACAGCGCCATCACCGCATAGGATACGTTAAATGCCACAGCCATTGCGGGCAAAGATGCCACAAAAATATTCATTGGAATCGCGGATGCCGCCGACATAACTGTTAGGGTCAATATATGCGGAGGACTGACGCGATCCAAGAAACGCACAGGAGATAAATCAGTCATGCCAACTTGCTAAATCACTCAGCAAGGCTTGTCCAATACAGTTGTGTATCGGTACAACTATGGTCTAGAACACGCTAAATCAAAACCCGAGGCCCAAATGCACAAGCACCGCGGATTCCCATCCAGACTTCCTGGAACAGATTTTCAATTCACCATTCGCCGCCCAAACAAATCGGGCCCGACTGAGATCATCCGCCGCGAGCGCTATGCGGATCGGCGCAATGTGGACCGTAAAGCCGACGAGGTTTTTCTACAAACATTGATTGAGCAGTTCGGTGCCGAGCCCTTTGTACGCGGGAATTTGGATGCCGGACGTCTAAGCTGGCTTATCGGGCGCGAGGTGGTCGCGCTGGGTGATCCATTTGATCCACAGGATTACGAATCGCTAATGCAGGTTGATATCAGTAAATCCATGGTCAGCTTTCCGAATATCTTCGCCGAAGACCGCACATAAGACCGCAATTTGTGGTGAATTGTTAATATTTACCCGCATGGGTTGAGTGTTGTTTCGGCAATTTCCTGCCTACGGGTGGCGCGCACTGGCGGCAATCTGCTTAAATTGTGCTTTTGATGTGTAAGCATTTGTAAACGAGTACGGTTAATGGCCTTCTCATAGGTGGAGATAGCAATTTAGCTATCTTAATTGATGAAAGGCAAAGATCGAGTATCCGCCCACATTGTCCCCTACCTTACGGGCATCTGAATCGTCCCCTCTTGATTCAGTTTCGGTCTTTGCCTTTTATTCTTTCCCCTGATCTTCGTTCCTATGTCAATTTGTCACTTGCGATGTTGATATGCTTGCCCCAAAATTCTTATGTGCTGGCATAAACCATCACAATGCCCAACCGATTTGGGCAATCATGGGCACAACACTTTGGGAGGAGTTTCAATGTCGTATCAAACCACCTATCAGGCTTGGCAAAATAACCCAGAGCAATACTGGATGACGCTGGCACAAGATATCGATTGGATTTCGCCCCCATCCAAGGCTCTTTTCTCGGAAAATTCCCCGCTATTTGAGTGGTTCAAAGATGCGCAGGTCAACACCTGCTACAATGCAGTGGATCGCCATGTGGAGGCTGGGTTCGGTGATCAGGTTGCGCTGATCTATGATAGTCCAATTACTGGAAACCAGTCAAAAATCACTTATGCAGAATTACAATCGCGCGTGGCGGACCTTGGTGGTGCATTACAACAGCGCGGTGTGGTTGTTGGCGATCGGGTGTTGATCTATATGCCAATGATCGCCGAGGCGGTGATCGCAATGCTGGCATGTGCCCGTATTGGCGCAATCCATACGGTGGTGTTTGGTGGCTTTGCGGCCAAAGAATTAGCCACGCGCATTGATGACGCCACGCCTAAGGCGATTTTGTCGGCCTCTTGTGGGATAGAACCCTCTGGGGTGATTGCCTATAAGCCTCTATTGGATGAAGCAATTTCAATCGCACAGCACAGCCCAGACACATGCCTAATTCTGCAACGTCCCGAATGCGCAGCAGATATGTCCAAACCACAAGATTGCGATTGGCAGCAGACGGTTGCACAGGCAACGCCCGCTGAATGTGTGGCTGTGCGTGGCGATCACCCTGTTTATATCCTCTATACCTCGGGTACCACAGGCGCACCCAAGGGGGTGGTTCGCCACAGCGCGGGTCACTTGGTGGCTCTGAATTGGACCATGAAGAACATCTATAATATGGATCCGGGTGATGTATTCTGGGCTGCCTCTGACGTGGGCTGGGTGGTCGGGCATTCCTATATTTGCTATGCTCCGTTGTTGAACCGCAATACCTCTATTGTGTTCGAGGGCAAACCCGTTGGCACGCCCGATGCCGGTGCATTCTGGCGGGTGGTCAGCGAACATAATGTGAAATGCCTGTTCACGGCCCCCACTGCCTTTCGCGCAATCAAACGTGTGGACCCAGCTGCGAGTTTTCTGGACGACTATGATACCAGCTGCCTCCAATCACTGTTTTTGGCCGGCGAACGCGCTGATCCAGACACCATCCATTGGGCGCAAAACTATCTAAAGGTTCCGGTCATCGATCATTGGTGGCAAACAGAAACGGGCTATGCCATTGCTGCAAATCCGCTGGGTATAGAACAGTTGCCCATAAAAATGGGATCCCCAACGGTACCGATGCCTGGATACGATGTCCAAATTCTGGACGAGGCGGGTGTTGAAAAACCTGCAGGAGAACTGGGTGCCATTGCCATAAAACTACCCCTGCCGCCGGGCACATTACCGACATTGTGGAACGCCGAACAGCGCTTTAAATCCTCCTACCTAGAAACATACGATGGATATTACGAAACGGGGGATGCGGGGTACAAAGATGCGGATGGTTATTTATATATCATGGCGCGCACCGATGATGTGATCAACGTCGCAGGTCATAGGTTGTCAACGGGCCAAATGGAAGAGGTTCTAGCCGGTCACCCCGATGTGGCCGAGTGCGCGGTAATTGGTGCCGCGGACAAGTTAAAGGGCCAATTGCCGGTTGGTTTTCTGTGTGTGAATGCGGGCTGTGAAACCTCCCCAGACGATCTGATAGCCCAGTGCATAAAACGGGTGCGTGGAGAGATTGGCCCCGTGGCAGCATTCAAATTGGCGGTTGTGGTCGATCGATTGCCAAAAACCCGCTCGGGTAAAATTTTACGCGGAACAATTGCTAAAATTGCCGACGGCGAACCATATACCATGCCGGCAACGATCGACGATCCAACTATCTTGTCTGAGATCACCACCGCATTGGGCACAATCGGCTACCCTAAAACATAGCGCTTGAAATAGAGGCAATTAGGGTGATGCGCTTTGGGAATTTTGCGCTATTATAAGGGGAAGGAGTCGCCACTGGTGTTTAGGTGACAAAAATATAATAAGGGGACGGGTTTGTGAACTATTCGAAAATTCTATTCTGTACGGCCGCAATTTTGATCAGTGCCAATGTCACACATGCACGTGCACTAAAGGGGATTCAAAACCCCGCAAACCTTCCGCCAGCGGGATTTAACGGCCAGCAATATGTCGATAACAACGGCTGTGTGTTTGTACGGGCAGGGCGTCTGGGTGTGGTAAACTGGGTGCCGCGGGTTGATGTCTCACGTCGCCACATCTGTTCCGATGATCTAACCCCAACGTTTAAGGTTGCTAAAGCAGAAACACCAGCGGCTGAAAATACGGCCAAGGTGAATGAAGCTCCCCCCAAAAAAGAAGCCCCCAAGCCTCCTGAAAAAAAGGCAAAACCAGTAAAGGCTAAGCCGACTGCTGCCAAAAAGACGCCAAAGCCGGTGACAAAGCCAAAGGCCACGGCCCCGATTCCGGTGGCCACGGCCTCGACCCAACGCGAGAAAAAGCTCAGCAAACAAGAATTGCGCCAATTGCAAAAAGAATATGAGCAAGGCAACCTAACCAAAGCAGAGCCCGCGGCCAAGCTAGCCTCTACAACGACAACAGAGAAACCAGCGCCCAAAACACCTAGCGCCAAAGAGCTGTCTCAGGCCAGAGCGGCCGAGCGTGCCAAGGCCCAAGAGAAAGCCGCCGCAGACAGGGCCGCCAAAAAGGCCGCTAGGAAAGCCGAGCGCGAGGCCAAGGCCACCGCTGCAAAACAAGCCGCCAAGTCAGCTCCAGCGCCTAAATCAACCGTTGCGCCTGGATTTTATGTAGAGGTTGCCACGTTTACTGCCACAGACCTCGCAGAGGTTCTGGCGGCCAAATTCTATGCCAGTGGGCATGAAAGCATGATTTTCCCAGTGGGTAAAAACCACCGTCTTTATGTGGGGCCGTTTTCATCAGACGGCAATGCAAAATCGGCGTTCTATCAATCCAGGGCTTTGGGGTATGGTGATGCCAAAATCGTATCTAGCGCTACGGTGAATGCGGCGATCCAATAAAATTAGATAGGCGATACGCTATGAATACCCCTGTCGATGGCGATTCTGAATTGGGCGAGCGCGCCTATGAGATCAATGCTGATCTGATAGATGCGGTTTTGGACTGTGTCGAACATAATGACCAGCCGCGCCTGATCGCTTTGCTTGATCCGCTGCACGCGGCGGATGTGGCTGATATTCTTGAACAGGTTTCCCCCTCTAAACGCTCGAAGCTGGTCGAATTATGGGGGCACGAGGTCGACGGCGAAGTTTTAAGTGAACTGGACGAGAATATCTCGGCTGAGCTGCTAGAAGAAATGCCTGATACCGTCGTCACCGAGGCCTTTAAAGACCTGGAAACCGACGATGTCGTCGATCTGATCGAAGAGCTGGAAGAGGATCAAAAAGAGCGGGTTCTGGGCGCACTTGAGGATGCTGATCAGGTTGCTGTGCGTCAATCTCTGCAATACCCGGATCAGACCGCTGGGCGCCTGATGCAACGCGAGGTGGTCATGGCACCAACCCATTGGAACATCGGTCAAGCGATTGATTTTCTGCGATCTTCTGGTGGATTGCCGGATGAATTTTACGAAGTTATCTTGGTTGATCCACGCCTGAAACCGGTGGGTAAGGTGGCGCTGTTTAGCCTGTTGACTAAGCCGCGTGAAGTTCTGCTGAGCAGTGTGATGGACGAAGATTTCATCACCATCCCCGTCACCCAATCCCAAGAGGATGTGGCCTATGCGTTTAACCAATATAATATGGTTTCCGCGCCCGTGGTTGATGACAAAAGCCGACTGGTCGGTGTGATCACCAGCGATGACGCAATGGAGGTGTTGGGCGAAGAAGTTGAAGAAGATATCAAGCGCTTGGCAGGTGTTGGGGACGAAAGCCTGACGGATACTATTTGGGATACCGCGAAACAGCGCTTCCCTTGGCTGGCGGTCAATCTTCTGACATCCATTCTAGCCTCTTTGGTTATTGCGCAATTCACCTCAACCATAGAGGCCATCGTCGCCTTGGCGGTCTTGATGCCTATCGTCGCCTCGATGGGGGGAAATGCAGGTACGCAAACCCTGACTGTGGCCGTTCGCGCATTGGCAACCAAGGATTTAACCCCCGCGAATGCATGGCGCGTGATTGGGCGCGAATTCTCTGTTGGCGTGTTAAATGGCTTGGCTTTTGCCATCATCATTGGGGGCATCGGGTCTATTTGGTATGGATCAGCAATGTTGGGGGTTGTGCTGGGCTTGGCGATGATCATCAATTTAATCGTTGCCAGCCTTGCGGGTATTTATGTGCCGCTGATTCTCGATCGTTTCGGAGTGGACCCAGCGCTGGGCTCTAGCGCATTGGTCACCACGGTTACGGATGTTATCGGATTTTTAGCATTCTTGGGATTTGCGGCGGCGATACTTTTATAGGCTATTCTGGCATGCGCAGGGTTTTACTGCGCGATCCCTTGGCTACCTTAACCGAGCTTTCGCTGACGCCAACCAATTTCCAGCCGCTGACGGATTGACCAGGCTTGATTGTTCGATAGCCGCCCGTAGATGTGCGGAACATTGCCTTGCGGTTTGACGGTGTGCCGAAAACACCAACCAAGCTAAGTGATCGTTTGTTGAATGTGGTGCTGGCACGGGTTTCTTTTTCGGGGGCGGTATTGGCCACAGTGGCAGGTTTTTTTGGCGCAGGCTTTACAACTGTTGCCGTTGCAACCTTAATTTGCGGCAGATTTGAAGGCCTGCGCGCTGGCCGCTTGGCCCCGTTCAAGGCCAAGCGGCTGGCGTTGGCGATGTTTTCCTTGCGGTTGGCATCGTCTATAATTGCCTGCTGTAGCAAATCCTCTGCGATGGCCTCTTCGGTGCTGCTGAGCTTCGGGCTTGGGCCGATAAACGCGGGGCGAGGCGTTGGCCTTTTTGACTTGGCGGTGGGCAACGCGGCAAAACTCTGGGGGCGTAGGGGGGGGCGTTTTAACGCCCGCGCTGAGCTGGGGGTGATATTGGAGGGGGTCGCGGTTTCGGATACGGCGGGCTGCTCGGGCAGCGGTGCGCTTGCGGAATCCTTTAGGGCGGCCTCTATGCTCGATGGCAACGGCGCGGCAGTAGCGGGCGTATTGGTGGAGTTTTCCGTGGGCACCGCCGGGGCGGCAATGCTCTGTTCTGTGGTTGTTTCGGGTACTTGGTTCTGGGGATCCGGCGTGGTTGGTGCCTCATCGGGCAGAGCCGGCACGGGGGTAAATGGGCGCGGGCTTGGGCGCCCAACCGCATCAATCGGTCCCCAGTCTGACCCATAGGATACGAAGGCCACTTGGGTCAATGATTTATGGCGGGCATCTGAGGATACCTGTTGGGTCAACGTAAAAGGCGCCACATCTTTTATCGGTAGGGTGTAATTTATCTGAAACCCGAGTGGCGCATTTGGGCGAAGCGGCTGCATCGCGCTTGGGGGTGACATATCTGGAATATCGGCGCTAACCTTGGGGGTGGACTGCGGCATAGGACGTGGAAGTACCGATTGGGTATCTACCGTATTGTGATCGATAGACTTGCGGGCCAAATTCAGAATATAGGGTTCGGGTTCTGTAGAAGATTTATGCGTGGAAATCGGTGTAGAAACACCCAGTGTAGAGGCCGTATCTAGGGTCCCCAGCGGCGCTCCATGAAAGGTATTTGCTATAAAAGTGAGTGTTGCTAATATCATAATGGGCAATCTATGCCGCTTTGGCGTAGAAGTCGAGTGTTGGCCTTGGCGCAATCGCGCTTCTGGGCGATCCCTCGCCTGATCGGGAAAACAGCTGAAATAGGCGATGTTAAACCCATAGTTTTGCAAAAAGGCCTCGGCTCGCGCTAAGGTTTCATTGGCGGCATATACAACCCGATCTTCTTGCCCCTTAGCGCCCAGAATTGTGTCAAAGGATAGCTGATCAACGGGAATACTTGCATGTTTTGCTACCGCTTGTGCAATGCTGGCGGCATCATCACTTTCAACGCCATCAGGCAGGGGAATTTGATGGATATCTTCGTCAGACAGAAAAACAGCAATGCGCCCTTCATTTTGGGCCGTAGAAAGGAAAAAAGCATTCAACTTTTGGCGAAAAACCACGTTTTCAGGGTCGCAGGGCGAAACCGTTTCTGTGGCACTCCATTTACCGCGTTTGACAGAAGAATAGAGTGTCAAGGCTCCATTACGAAAGCCAAGCGCGTGTTTGTGCCCAGACAGCATGAATTTTCCAAATATAATAGGCGTGCGTGTTGTATTTACGTTATGATGCGAAGCAACGGGAAACAAGTGGAAGATTTTAATATATTCCTCTAAATTTCGGGTTTAGCTCTTGACGTGAAAGGATGTTGCGATGCGCCTCTATTTTTATATTTTTCTATCCCTGATCACATTGATCACCCCCGCACGCGGCGAAGGGGATAATCGCATTACTGTCATGGGGCGAGGGGTGGTAAGCGCCATTCCAGACATGGCCTTGATCAACCTTGGTGTCATCAGTACCGCACCATCGGCAAATGAGGCGATGATGCAAAACAGCGCTAAAATGCAGGGTGTGTTGGATGCGCTGACCTCCGCAAATATCGCGCCAAGCGATATACAGACGACTCAGATCAATCTGCACCCGCAATGGGAAAGGCGCCAAAATAACACCCAACAACCCAAAATCACGGGATACCAAGCCCAAAACGCGGTGGTGGTTCAGTTGCGCAACATAGCCAACATAGGGCCCTTGCTGGATGTGCTGATTAAATCTGGGGCCAATTCCATGAATGGCATATCTTTTGCCATGCAGGATACAGAAAAACAGATGGATATGGCGCGCAGGCAGGCGGTATCGGATGCGCAACGACGCGCCAACCTGTACGCCGATGCGGCCGGTTTGAAATTGGGGCGGGTGATTTCGGTGTCAGAGGTGGCGCGAGGGCCATCCGGGGCGTTGCGGGCGATGGGGCGCGCGGCATCGGTTGAATCTGTGCCGATCCAAGCAGGCAGTTTGGATTTCTCGGCACAGATCACAGTGGTTTATGCTGTTTTGCCTTAGTTTAAAACTCCGGGCCAGTTTTTGTCGGCTTTGGCGATATTACCGGGAATATCTTGGCGCCAACGATGGCGTACTTGAAGATCGAAATTCATGTACAATTTGCCATCGACAATCGTCCATGCATCCGGATCGGATTTTGCGATCGCACCTTTGGAAACAGCAAAGGCACAGTAGCCGCCGTATTGAGGGGCATATTTTTCTGGATCGGCCTCGAATGTGGATTTATTCTGCGCCGATGAAAACAAAAATGTCGCCCCATTATAGGACGTCTGGTGTGCCTCATCGCCCATTACATGATCGGACTGGGTGAAATAGGCCACCGCATCAAACCCATTGATGGCAAACCCATTGTTGCCAACGTAGATTTCTGATGTGTCTGCCCATGCAGGAACGCCTGCAAGGGGCAAAGAAGCTAGAAACGCCAAGGTTATACGTCTTGTAATTTTCATAATGATCTCCTGTGGTTTACTCCTTGCTACCACAAAAAATCACGCCTGTTAGCAGCCCTCTCGCAGAGGTTACCTGCTGTGACCGCTATTTGGGCTTGGCCGCATATAGCGCTACAGCTGCGGCATTAGATACGTTCAAAGAGCCAAAATCGCTGGCATAATCAATTTTGACCAGCTCGTCACAGGTCTGCTTGGTTAAATCGCGCAGACCTGGGCCTTCGGCCCCCAGCACAATAGCCAATGGCCCCTTGCCATGCAGAAATACCGCATCATCAACCGTGCTGTTGGCCGTGCCATCCATGCCAATGATATAGTAGCCCATATCACGCAATGTCCTCAGGGCAGTGGCCAAATTGCGCACCTTTACATAGGGCTGGCGCTCTAATGCACCCGATGCGGTTTTGGCCAAGGCTCCGGTTTCGGGTGCTGAATTGCGCTGGGTGCCGATGACCGCACGTGCGCCAAACACTTCGGCGCTGCGCAAAATCGCCCCGACATTATGTGGATCGGTCACACGGTCTAATACAACAACGCGTGGGGTGGGATCCTTGCGCGGGGCGCAGGTGGAGGACAGATCGCCCCAATCCAGCGGTTTTACCTCTAGGGCGGCCCCTTGGTGCACCGATTGCGCATCGATCGGTGGGTTGAATTTACGGGGGTCTAATATTTCGGGTTCGATGCCTGATGCTTTGATCTCGGCCTCTAGTTTATCATGGGCGTTTTTTGTGACCATCAGGCGCAATCGCTCTCGCATGGGATTCGCCAAGGCATCGCGTACTGCATGAATCCCAAACAACCACACTGTTTCGGCACCACCCGCACGGCGGCTACGCTCTTTTTCCACAATCCATGCAGGTTTTTTCTTTGATCTAGGGGCCATAATACCAATCTTTCGCTTTGGATGGTCTTCGCACAGCGAGCCATGTGCACGCAAGTGAACAAAGCGCTCTTTTATGGTTGACGCCCCCGAATTAGACGACTAATCAGTGCCTCGTTAAGAGCGCTTCGGTGCTCTTAGGGCGACAGGCCGCAAGGTGTGGCAGGGGACTGTAACTCCCTCGCGGAGACGCACGCCTGGTTCGATTCCAGGGTCGCCCACCATTATTCCTAAAATGATCATAAATATGAACTATTCGGTATGATGGCGGATTTTTTCCCTAAAAAAACGGCAAATCAACAATGCGCGCCGCATCGATGCCCGCCTCTCGGAGCACCGATACCTGATCACCAATTTCAACGGATGTTGATACAAGCGCATAGCCAATCATAGCCTTGGCACGGGGCGAATAGGTGCCATTGGTCATATGTCCGACTGCGCGGCCCTCTTTGTGAATTTCATACCATACGAAATGAGCGGAATGCCTTGATTGATCACCAAGGATCACGCCAAGCTGATGCCGTTTGGGGCCTTCGCGGTTAATTTGGCGCAAGGCCGTTATGCCCACGACCTCGTCGCCGAGATCAAGGTTTACGTATTTGCCCAAGCGCACTTCATATGGGTTGGTCTGATCATCGCTATCTCCGCCATAGGATAATAGTCCGCTCTCTATGCGCTCGGTGGTATTTGGCGCACCAGGGCCAATGTTCCACGGTGCACCGGCCTCGCGCACGATGTTCCACAGCTCTGTGCCTCGATTGCCATCGCGCAGATAAATTTCAAATCCTCCTTGTTTGGAGTAGCCGGAGCGCTGAATCACCAGCGGGATTCCCTGTAGCTCGGTTTCTCTAAACCAGAAATATTTCAAATCTTTAACCCAATCACCAAATAATGAGGCCATCACGGCCTCGGCATCGGGGCCCTGTAGAGCCATAGGGGAGACATCAGGCTCGTTTACCACCACCTTCAGCCCCCGCTCGGCGGCAATAGCACGCGCCCACATCAGAATATTATCGTCCCCAATAGACAGCCAAAAATGATTTTGCCCCAACATTAAAACCACGGGGTCATTGATCAGCACGCCGCGATGATCACACATGGGTATGTATTTCCCCCGTCCAACCTGAATACTAGACAAATCGCGCACCGAAATTAGTTGCACCAATGTAGTGGCATCAGGGCCTGTGATTTCCACCTGACGTTCAACGGATACATCCCATTGCGAAACCCCCTGCATCAGGCGGGAATACTCGGCATCTAAGTCCCCATAGGAAACCGGCATCAGCATCTTATTATAGGGTGAAAACGATGTAACGCCTTCGGCCAATGTTGCCTGATAAAAGGGGGATACGCGCAGACGTGTGCTGGGGCCTATTTGTGCCATCGGGTCTCCATTCTGTGCTAATCTAGCGTTCATCAAAACATCGATGGTGCTACTGGTGGCATTTATATCTGACGATCGTCAGCTGGTGAGTACGATAGGTGATACTGTGTCTTTATATCAGATTCTGTACAAGCGTTTTCATCTGGGTCAATTCAGCATGTAATCTGATCCAGAAAATAATAGCACAAGATGTGCGCAACCGCTTGGCCCGCGATCAATTTGTGCTATGCAGGACGCAGAGATATACAGGCAATGGCAGGGCTAATGAGCAAGAAAATCTACAACATTTGCGCCGTGGTTCAACATGGCCGCCTTGAATACGAGGCCATAATTTTCGCCCTGAGTTTTCGCGCACATAACCCCGATTTCGAAGGCCGGCTGATTTTTCTAGAACCTCAACCTTCAGAGGAGTGGGCCTATGACCCGCGTATGCAGGATGCAGGTGCGCGTGATATCCTTTTGGGGCAGGGCGCTGAGATTATTCCTTTCGAAAATCGCCATTTTGGCAGCGATTATCCCCACTCAAATAAGATACTGGGCCTGCGCGCCATGCCCGCTGACCAGCCTTTTGTCTTTTTTGATACGGATACGATATTCACAGGCCCGATAACACAGGTTCCCTTTGATTTCACACGCCCCATGGCATCAATGAAGCGCGAGGCCACTTGGCCAGAAATCGATCTCTATGGGCCGAGCTACGCTGAAATTTGGAAAGCACTCTATGATAAATTTGATCTAGATTTTGAAACCTCGCTGGACATGGATATGCCTGCAGAGCATTGGCGGCGCTATCTGTATTTCAACGCGGGATTTTTCTTTTACAAGTGCCCCCGTGAATTTGGTGATCTGTTCTTTAAATATGCATCTGAAATAGATGCGAACCCGCCAGAACAGTTGGAGACGCAATCCCTGCGCCCTTGGCTAGATCAAGTGGCATTGCCGCTGGTTATTCACACACTTGGGGGCGGGCGTGACACTCTGCCCAGCGGCCTACTGGACGGGGAAATTACCACCCATTACCGTGTGATGTCTCTGTTCTATGCCACAGCACCCGATACGGCGGTAGAGTTTCTGGAGCAACTGGTTGCCCCCAATAAATTCAAGAAAGTTCTGAAAAATCATGAGCCGTTTAAGAAGCTGATTTTCCAGAGAAAAGGCCATAAAATCAGACCGTTATTCAACCGTCAGAACCTGCCAAGATCTGAGGAAGTTATCCGCAAACGGTTGAAAAACCACAAGCTGTGGATGCGCTAAGTTATTTCTTGCGCTGTTGTTTTTCGATGATCCCAGAGGTGCCTTCGCGCCGCTCTAGCTCCTTTAGAACATCGTCAAACTTCACATCGCGTGACGACAGCATGATAAACATATGAAATAGCACATCGGCCGCTTCTTCGGTCAGGTTTTTCTTGTCGTTTTTCACCGCGGCAATAATCGCCTCTACCGCCTCTTCGCCAAATTTTTCAGCGCATTTTTCGGGGCCACGTTTAAACAGCTTGGCTGCATAAGATTTCTTCTCGTCGCCGCCTTTGCGGTTTTCGATTGTGCGGGCAAGTCGGGTTAGAACATTGGGCATGGTCATAATCTCACTGGGACGCCAGCGGCATCCATATAGGTTTTAGCTTCTTTGATTGTATAATCACCAAAATGGAAGATGGATGCGGCCAATACGGCAGATGCACCACCCTTGGTTACCCCCTCGACCAAATGATCCAAATTGCCAACCCCGCCAGATGCAATAACGGGAATGCTTACTGCGTCGCTGATTGCACGGGTTAGGGGCAGGTTATAACCATCGCGCGTGCCATCGCGATCCATGCTGGTCAGTAGGATTTCACCGGCACCTTTGCTTTCAACTAACTTGGCAAATTCGATGGCATCAATTCCCGTGGCCTTGCGCCCGCCATGGGTGAAGATTTCCCACTTGCCAGGGGATACGGTTTTTGCATCAATCGCCACAACAATACATTGCGATCCAAAGCGATTGGCGCTGTCTGCGACTACATCAGGGTTCGCCACTGCCGCTGAATTAAACGAGACCTTATCGGCCCCTGCCAACAATAGATTGCGCACATCCTCTGGAACACGAACGCCCCCCCCAATGGTTAGGGGCATAAAGCATTGCTCGGCGGTGCGCCGCGCCACATCAAACATGGTGCCGCGATTTTCAACTGTGGCCGCGATGTCTAGGAAACATAATTCGTCCGCCCCTGCCGCATCATAGGCCTTGGCCGATTCTACCGGATCACCAGCATCAATCAGATCAACGAAGTTAACGCCCTTGACCACACGGCCATCTTTGACATCCAAGCAGGGTATGATGCGTGTTTTTAGCATATGCTTTTCTTACGGTTCTAGGCGATTAAGTGCAACGGTGCTGTTTCTTAGCTCTTCAAAAATGCGGTTGCCTCTGCCACATCGATTTTACCGTCATATAGGGCGCGGCCAGAAATGGCACCATCCAGCGGCGCGCCACAGGATTTCAGCGCCTCCAGATCGGCCATAGACGATACCCCCCCTGATGCAATTACAGGGATGCCAACGGCATTGGCCAGCGCGGCAGTTGCCGCTACATTGGGGCCCTGCATCGCGCCATCGCGGTTGATATCGGTGTAGATAATCGCAGCCACACCTGCATCTTCGAACTGACGGGCTAGATCTGTCACCTCTACATTTGTTTCCTCGGCCCACCCACGCGTGGCCACCATGCCGTCGCGCGCATCAATGCCCACGGCCACATGGCCTGGGAATTTACGCGCCGCTTCGCGTACCAGATCGGGCTGCTCTACGGCTACTGTTCCTAGGATTACCCTCTGTAATCCCTTGGATAGCCAATTTTCTATGGTGGCAAGATCGCGAATGCCCCCGCCCAACTGGGCCGGTACATCACAGGTTTTTAAAATTTCTTCTACCGGGGCGGCATTCACAGGTGCCCCTGCAAAGGCACCGTTTAAATCCACCAAATGCAACCAATCACACCCAGCCGTAACAAAGGCCCGCGCCTGCGCCGCAGGGTTATCATTGAACACAGTTGCTTGGTCCATTTCACCTTTGTATAGGCGCACACATGCACCATCTTTTAAATCAATTGCGGGATATAGGATCATTTTCGGCCTCGGAAATTTTCTGCTTGTTGCCTGTTAGCGGATCAGCACAGAATTGCAAAGTGTCATTGTGACCAAAGGTAATTCTTGACGCAGTCCACCCCAGACACGCAGAGTAACAAAAATCTTGGGAGGATTATTGATGAAAAAAACAGCACTGTTCGCGGCGCTTGTCGCATTGGCATCACCCGTCGTGGCCGATGACGCCTATGGCACATGGCAAACCACCAAAGACGATAATGGCAATTATGGCCATATCCAAGTAGAGGCCTGTGGCGCCGACATTTGTGGCACACTGGTGAAATCCTTTTCCTCTGACGGCAATGTGCTGAAATCCGAAAACGTGGGTAAAAAAATCATCTGGGGCATGTCCGCAGATGGTAATGGCGCCTATTCCGGGGGTAAGATTTGGTCACCAGATCGCGACAAAACCTATAAATCGAAAATGCAGTTAACCGGAAACACCCTAAAAGTGCAGGGCTGTGTCTTGGTGGTGTGCCGCGATGGCGGCACATGGACACGTGTTAAATAACCCTACGGGTTCCAGCGTAAGAAATTGCCAATCAATCGCAGGCCGGTTGATTGGCTTTTTTCTGGGTGAAACTGTGTGCCGATAATATTATCGCGCGCCACCGCAGCCGTAATCGGCTGGCCATAATCTACGCTGGCGATCAAATCAGCCCCGCGCTCGGGTTGTAAATGATAGGAATGCACAAAATAGACGTGCTGGCCGGTTTCGATCCCGTCAAAAACCGGATGCGCGGTTTGTATTTCTAGGGCATTCCACCCCATATGCGGGATTTTCAATCCCTGATCTGTGGGGGCCAATTTGACCACGTCGCCCTTGATCCAATCAAAACCCGCGTGTTGGCCATGCTCTAGGCCCTGCGTGGCCATCATCTGCATGCCGACACAAATCCCCATAAAGGGTGCGCCTGATTTCACCTTCTCTTCGATGGCGCCAAACAGCCCATCAATGGCGCCCAGCTCGCGGCGGCAATCAGCAAAGGCACCGACACCGGGCAATACCACGCGGTCTGCGCGGCGCACCATTTCCGGATCATCCGATACCACAATCTTGCCAACTTCCAGCTCATCTGCCATCCGCTGAAAGCTCTTCTCAGCGCTGCGCAGGTTACCCGAATTATAATCAACTATTACCGTTGTCATTCTGACAGGGTTCCTTTGGTCGAGGGTATAGAATCTGCCTTGCGCGGGTCTGTCTCAAGTGCTTCGCGCAGGGCCTGTGCCACTGATTTAAATGTCGCCTCGACAATGTGGTGGCTGTTAAATCCATCCAGCGCATTTACATTTAGCGTGATCCCACCCTGCATGGCCAAGGCTGTGAAAAACTCTTGAACCAATTCGGTGTCAAACGACCCGATTTTTTGGGTTGGAATTTCTACATTCCACACCAAATAAGGTCGCCCAGACAGATCTAGTGCGCTGCGCACTAGGGCATCATCCATAGCCAACAGGCTAGATCCATAGCGGCGAATGCCCTTCTTATCCCCTACGGCCTGAGAAATGGCCTTGCCAAGGGCAATACCCACGTCCTCGACGGTGTGGTGATCATCAATGTGTAAATCGCCCTCGGCACGTACCGTCATATCAATCAAGGAATGGCGCGAAAGTTGATCCAACATGTGATCGAAAAACCCAACACCGGTTTTATTGTCATAGACACCGGTGCCGTCCAGATTAATCTCGACGCTGATTTTTGTCTCGGCCGTGTCGCGGCTGATTTTTGCAATACGCATAGCGGGTCCTTGGTTGGATTTCGGCGAATTCGTCATGCCGCTTATAAAACGCTGTGCCCTGTGATCCAAGTGTCATATGCATATGCGCTAAATTTTGTGGTAATTGGATCAGAACTACACGCCAGTCGCCGGACTGGGAACTTTGGCTTGTTATTGCACCGTAATTCCAGCATCTTTGGCGCAAAGGGGCATATCGATGGTTGATACACCAAATAAATTTTCGCTTTGGGCGCTAGAGATTTTTGTAGCCTCGGTAGAGGAGGGCACAATCTCGGCCGCCGCCACACGCCTGAAGGCCAGCGCATCAACCGTATCCCAACACCTATCAAACCTAGAGGCCGCGCTAGGAACTGAGTTGCTAGATCGATCAACACGGCCCATGAAACCCACAAAAATGGGACAGATGTTTTTACGCCGAGCGCGGGTTATTCTATCCGAAGTCATGCAGGCCAAGGCCGAGCTGGCGCAATTTGATCATTCGAAAATGGTGCGCCTGCGTCTTGGCGTGATTGATGATTTTGATGCGGATATTACGCCGGCCTTGATGAAATCCCTGGCCCGCAAAATGCGTAATTGTCGCTTTCTACTCGAAAGCGGTAACAGCTACACCCTGACCAGCGATCTGCAATCGCAGGCGCTGGATGTAATCGTGACGGCCGATTTGGATAACGCACAGGGTTGGATGGATATCTATCCGCTGGTCACCGAACCCTTTATCGTGGCTGCCCCCAGGGGGGCTGTAGATCAGGGAGGAGATGTTCAAGAGCAGCTGTTTAAATTGCCCTTCGTTCGATACTCGTCACGCGAAATGATGGGGCGCCAAATCGAGACCCACCTTACCAGACAACGTATTTCCCTGCCTAATAAATTTGAGTTTAATAACTATCACGCAATCCTTAGTTTGGTCGCTGATGGCACCGGATGGACAATAACCACCCCCATGGGTTTTTTGCGCGCACAGCGGTTTATGGACAGTATCGATTTGATGCCATTGCCGTTTAAATCAATGTCGCGCAGTATTTCTCTGATCGCTCAGAAGGGCGCAATGGATAGGATACCGGCAGAGATCGCAGAAGCTCTGCGCCCGGCGATTAAGGCGCAGATGATTGATAAAATGCTGGAAATCACCCCGTGGCTAGAGCAAAAATTCCGCCTTCTGCCCTAGGCCGCGGCCTCTTGGCGGCTATGGGCAACAGCATCAAGGATGATCTTGCCGATCAGTTCCACCTGTTCCAAGCTTAGGCGTGCAGGAAGGCGTACATCACAGGCCCGCATCAGCATCGCACGGGTTTTAGGCAGAGCGGGAATGTCATCGAGGAACTTCCAATTCCAGAAAACACGAGCGTTTTCAGTATGCAATCCGAAAATAGATAGTCCCAAACCGGCCGATTTGCAGGCGGCCATAAATGCCTCGGCCTGTGTATCGCTAAATCCGGTGAGATTAAACTGGATCGAATCCGGTGCGCGGGTCTCTGGTTCTAGGGCAGGGGGCACATCGATGAAATCACTGGCATTCAGCATATGTGCCAAATGGTCGTGATTGCGCAGGCCATCATGAACACGGCGCGCCAATTCATCCAGTTGCGGGCGAATAACCACCGCCGATAGATTAGACAGGCGAGTGTTATACAGCGGCAACATATTTTGATATTTGCCAAATGTATCGGCCCCGCAATCGTGTTTTTGCCAATTGTTTTCATAGGCACCAGACATGATGACCGCGCGGGCAATGATATCCTCGTCGTCGGTTACCAAAATACCACCCTCGCCACCATTCACCAGCTTGTAGGACTGAAAGCTAAAGCACCCAACGGCACCAATTGCGCCGATTTTGCGCCCATTCCACAGCGTGCCCAGCGAATGCGCCGCATCTTCTACAATGGGGATGTTCTTGGCATTACACAGACGCTCGATCACATCCATATCAGAGGTATGCCCGCGCATATGCGAGACAATAACCGCACCAATGTCATCTGTCAGCTTGGCCTCGAAATCGACCATATCCATGCGATAGTTCTCACCAACCTCTACCAAAACCGGCACACAGTCTGCATGTACCACCGCGGACGGAACGGCGGCAAAGGTAAACCCAGGGATCAAAACCTTAGCCCCTTTGGGCAGATCCAAAGCACGCAGCGTAAGAAACAGCGCTGCAGAGCAAGAACTGACCGCCAAAGCAAAACGCTTGCCCAAAAGGGCGGCAAATTCTTGTTCGAGCACTGTTACTGGTGCATCAGATTTCGCGTGATAGCGGAATAAATCGCCGCTTTGTAACACACGCTCTAGCTCTGCGCGGGCGGCCTCTGGGATTGGTTCTGCGGTGTGTAAATCTAGTGTCATGGTCTCTTCTTTCAGAATTTCCGAAACTAACTTTCGAAATATCTAACAGACGTGAACTGACCTGCCTAGCTATTTTTACGCCCCTTCAGTACCGCCTCGAACATGTCGGCCACTTTCTGCGCATCGACATCTGGTAGCAGGCCATCACGAGCCGATTGCAGAATCTCGGGCGCAATCACCCCGATCCCACGCGCATCAATCAACGCTTTTACAAAATCAGAGCTAAATTCGGGGTGAGGCTGAACCGTAAGAGCCGTGTCGCCATAGTAAATCACTGCGTTTTTACAATGTTCGTTGCCCAATATACGGGTGGCGCTTGGGGGTGGGGTAATCACCTGATCCTGATGATAGGCATTCAAAGTCAGCTGATCGTCACCTGTACTATACGATTGGCGGCCAACTTTCCAGCCACCCTTGAATTTCTCCACCTGCCCACCAAGAGCCTGTGCAATGATTTGGTGGCCAAAACACACACCGACTATGGGGTGTTTCTGGGTGAATACATCCCGAATAAAATCTTCCAACGGCGGTATCCATGCGTGATCTTCATAGGCGCCAAACTTTGAACCGGTGATCAGCCAGCCATCACAGGCCTCGATACTATCGGGGAATTGTCCCTCTAGCACGCGATAGGTTTCAAAGGTGAACCCCCGCCCAGCTAAAAACACCTGAAACATATCCGGATAATCGCCGAACTCATCAACCAAAACATCAGGCCCAAGCCCTGTTTGTAAAATACCAATTTTCATATGCTCACCCGAGTAGCTTTTGATCAAATTACTTGCACACCCAAATGGTGCAAGCCCATTCCCGACATTTTCGCAGAAATTAGTCGGCCTGACGGGTGATTACACGTTGGCGGGCAAAGGCGCTGTCACGATCCGTTACCCCCAATAAATCCGAGGTTAAACGCAGAAAATTGCTCTCTTCATTGTCGCGTGCACCGTCCGCCAAGGCTATTTCCCACAGGACTTCAACAATGCTGGCTCGGTCCTCATAGGCTACGCCTTCTTTGACCACGCGGGTGAAGCGCACGGTATCGGGGGCCTGGCTTTCCAAATCTTCGGCCTCTGTGCACAGCGCTTGCGCATCATCCGCCCCAAGGTCAAAGCGGCGAGCCAATACCCGTAAGATTGTCTGTTTTTCTACCTGCGCATATTCACCATCGGCGCGCGCCACCCGCACCAATAGCGCCCCCAATGCCACACGTACATCATCTGTGTTCAATTTTGTCGGGCGGGGCGATTGAAACGCATTTAGGATATCTTTGAGCATAGTGAACTTTAGAAAAATGCCCAAAATTTGGCAAGGCAATTTGGGCTGTTTCTCATCACAAAACTTTGCGATACTTGGGTAACTGGATTTGTGGAATATGCTGTGTCGCACTTGCAATTGCTAACCCCGTCTTTGGAAAATTTGGCGCTCCTTCTTTCAGCAGACACATGCCTGTTCATTCATGCGCCTGAAAAATTGGCGCGGTCGTTTCAGGCGGGCAAATTGCCGATGATCAATATGGCGGTAGAAATCGCCCAGGCCAATGGGCATCGCCCCGTTTTACTTAAGGCAGGGCAATGGATCGATGACATGATCCTTGATCCACGCCATCTACATTTGTGCATGCTTGATACGCCGCGCAGCGCGCCAAATGTTATAAACACTGTGCCTGGATATATACGTGGCTTTTGGTATTTTGATCGCAACGCCACGCGCAACAATTCATCGATCCGCGACAAGAAATTTAATGCATTTACGATCAATGATCAAAATGCCACCGAGTTTATGGATTTGATCCGCAGCCGTACCATTGCAAATAATCAAACTAAATTCGCACAGGCCGCGCGGCGGCCTTCTGTGATCATCCCAGATAGTATCACAATATTCGCACAGGATTTTAATCCCCCGCGCTATCACAAACATTTCCTAAGCGCGCAGGAAATGATCGACACAGCGATAGAGAATCGTGCAGGGCGCGCGATCTATATAAAACCCCACCCCAATCAAACCAGCGAAGAGATGGCCGATCTACGCCGTTATCATGCGCCAGAAAACCAAATATGGGTGACAGATGCCAGCATCCACGACCTGATGGAAAATGCAGCCCTCACGCTATCCCAAAGTTCGGCCACTGGATTTGAGGGCTATTTGCATCACACGCCAGCGATCCTGTGCGGCGAGACAGATTTTCACCACATCGCTACCACCTGCAAAACGACAGATGCGCTTGCAAGCGCGCTGGCACAGCCGGTTATAACCAGCGAATACGATCGCTATGCGTTTTGGTTCTTGCGCAAGAATTTGTTTATGCCGCGCCGCGCCGTTGAAACGCGGCGGCGCATTTTAAAGGTCTATCAGCAGATGGGCTTTGATTTCTCAGAGCCGGAGACGCCCCTAAACTAGGCGGCTCTGCTCGACCGCTGCACGTACAAAATCACGAAACAACGGATGTGGCTCAAAGGGTTTTGATTTCAGCTCGGGGTGATACTGTACGCCGATGTACCACGGGTGATCAGCTACCTCGACAATCTCGGGCAACTTGCCATCAGGTGACATGCCAGAAAAGGTCAAACCGCAATCTTCTAACTGTTTGCGGTATTTGATATCCACCTCATAGCGGTGGCGATGACGCTCGGAAATAGAGGTGCCACCGTATACCTCGGCCACCTTTGAATCCTTGTTTAATGTGGCGTTATATGCGCCCAGACGCATGGTTCCGCCCTTGTCATCATTCACGGCCCGCTCGATCGTCCGATTACCCTCGACCCATTCTTTCAGGTGGTAAACCACAGGTTCAAAGCGCTTGTCGCCCGCTTCGTGGTCAAACTCTTCGGATCCTGCATTGTCGATCTTGGCCAGATTACGCGCCGCCTCGATTACGGCCATCTGCATGCCCAAGCAGATCCCTAGATAGGGAATTTTGTTTTCGCGGGCGTATTGGGCGGCCTTGATCTTGCCTTCTGTGCCGCGCTCACCAAATCCACCGGGTACCAAAATCGCATGGAATCCGGACAATTTTTCGGCCACATTATCGGCCGTGTCAAAGACCTCGGCATCGATCCATTCCAGTTTCACCTTCACTCGGTTGAACATACCGCCATGGGTTAGGGCCTCTGAAATCGATTTATAGGCATCTTCCAGCTGGGTGTATTTGCCCACAACCGCCACCTTCACTTCGCCATCGGGATTGTGCATGCGATCGGATACATCCTCCCATACAGATAGATCAGGGGCAGGGGCGCTGTCACTTAGCCCAAAGGCCGCAAGCACCGCGCGATCCATCCCGGCCTTGTGATAGGCCAGCGGTGCATCGTAAATCGTATCCAGATCGTAGGCTGGAATAACAGCATCTGGGCGTACATTGCAAAACAACGCCAACTTGGCCTTTTCTTTCTCTGGGATGTCCTGTTCCGAACGACAGACCAAAATATCTGGCGCAATGCCGATAGAGCGCAGCTCTTTCACCGAGTGCTGTGTTGGCTTGGTTTTCAATTCACCCGATGCACCCAGATAGGGCAGCAGGGTTAGATGCATGAAAATACATTCGCCGCGCGGGCGATCCTGTGAAAACTGACGGATAGATTCGAAAAACGGCAACCCCTCGATATCGCCTACGGTACCGCCAATTTCGCAGAGCATGAAATCGACCTCGTCATCACCGATTTCAATGAAATCCTTTATTTCATTGGTCACATGAGGGATTACTTGGATGGTTTTCCCCAGATAATCGCCGCGGCGCTCTTTTTCCAGCACGGTGGTATAGACGCGGCCTGATGAAATACTGTCGGTCTGGCGTGCCGCAACACCGGTAAAGCGCTCGTAATGGCCCAAATCCAGATCGGTTTCCGCGCCATCATCGGTAACAAACACCTCGCCATGTTCAAAGGGGGACATGGTACCGGGATCAACGTTTAAATAGGGATCAAGTTTGCGCAGCCGTACCGAGTATCCGCGTGCCTGTAACAATGCACCCAATGCCGCCGAGGCCAGACCCTTGCCCAGCGAAGATACAACGCCACCGGTAATGAAAATATATCGTGCCACGCTTTGGCCCCCGTGATTATTATTGTTATTTTTTAGGGGCTAAAAACCCCCAGTACACGGGATTTAAGTCATACGAGATTCGCAAGATTCAAGCAAGGGTTTTCCCCTTTATCTTGTGGTTCTCGTGCTGAAAATGACCAGATATTCCCGATTTTCGCCCATCTTAACCACAGCAGAGTGGCCAATAAGGGCGCGTAAATATTATTCGGCTTTGGGTGGTAGTGCTGGTTCATCAGAGGTGCTGGGGGGCAATAGATTGTCGCCCAGACTATCCGCGTTCAAGCCCTCGGCGGCACCGTTTTCTACGTCTACCCCATCCAAAACAGAACGTCCGCGGCTGTCTTGGGCCGAAATGATGGTCAATGCGATCGAGGATGCGAAAAATCCAATGGCCAAAAACCATGTAACCCGCGCTAAGGGGCTTGGCTTTGGGCGTCCGCCCATACCACCGCCGCCACCGCCGCCAATACCCAGTCCACCGCCCTCAGAGCGTTGCAACAATACGATACCGATCAAGCCAACGGCAAAGATCAACAATAGAACTAGAACAACGGTTTGCATTACGGGCGCCTTTATCTGCGAATTAACTTGCGGCTTTCTAAGCGAAACCAGAGGGTGTGTCGATGGGTTATTTGCCTAAGCGGGCATATGCCTGCAAAAGATTTGCCTTGGCGGCCAAAGCGCGCGCATCTGCGGCGCCCGACAATAGATCAATATGCTCTTTGGGATCATGTTTGAGATCAAATAACATAGGTGCATGATCCTCCAGTTCTACCAATTTGTAGCGCTGATCTCGGATCGCCCACCCCGCGTTGGCACGGGAAACTGTGGGGCCAAAATGCTCGACATAGGCATAGTCTCGACCATTGGGGCGCCCTTGTAACAGTGGGATCATGCTGATGCTATCGGGCGCATGGGCCTGAATGCCTGCTAGCGCGGCAATGGTGCTAAATAAATCGGTAGAATTAACCAGAGCTTCACTGCGGCCCTGCATGACCCTCGGGCCAGAAAATACCATAGGCACATGGGTTCCGCCCTCGAAAATACCGCCTTTTGCACCACGGCTTGCATAAAACCGGCGCGAAATTTTCCCAGGTGATCCATTGTCACCCATAAATATAATCACTGTGTTTGCGCGTGTTTTGGCATCTAGGCCACCTAGCAAGCGGCCCAGTTCGTGATCCAGTGCCTCTAGCGCGGCCAAATAGTAGGGGCGTGCATTTCTGGGGGTGATCTTGGCATCTGGATTTAGTGTACCTTGGCTGTGTAAATCCGCAGGTGGTACATGAAAAGGCGTGTGGGGCGCATTATAGGCCAGCCACAGAAACCAAGGGCTGTTTTGCGCGCCTATGAATTCGATTGCTCGGTCTGTCAGGTGGCTGGTGGAATAGTCGCGCACCTTAACACGTTTGCCGTTTTCCACGGCAGTCCAGTTGTAGTAGTCGCCCAATCCGCCTGATATTAGCCCATAATAATTTTCCACCCCCAGCTTGGCTGGATGATTACTGTCTGATTTTGCCAGATGCCATTTGCCGATCACCGCCGTGGCATAGGTGGGGGCCTGCGCGCTGAACAGATCGAACAGGCTGGTCTCATGGCTGGATAATCCTTTCGCAGATCCCTTGATCACTGATCCGACACCGGTACGAAACCCGTATTTTCCGGTGATGATACTGGCGCGGGTTGGTGAGCATGTGGGGGCCACATATGCATTTTCAAGCACCATCCCAGTTGCGCATAGATGCTCTAGCGTAGGCATTGCCGGCTTGTCCGAACCTAAATCATAACAGGGGGATACCTCGCGCCCCATGTCATCCGCGATCACTAATAAAATATTGGGGTTGGCGTTGGCGGTACCGACTTGCACGGCAATCAAGGCGGTGATCAATGTTAGGGTGGCGATTCTTTTCATGAAACTCTCCTGTTCTCTACTCTTATACGCAGGGCAGGTACCTTTCCGTTCAAAAAACACTGCCCACTGTGCACATTCGTATAAATTCGCTGTTTCACAGACCTGCACCATTGTTTATAGAGAACGGCGGAAATCTAATATGCGAAAGAGAAGCACATGGCCAATGTAGTCGTTGTAGGCGCCCAATGGGGTGACGAAGGTAAAGGCAAAATTGTGGATTGGTTGTCCGAACGCGCCGATGTCGTTGCGCGCTTCCAAGGGGGCCATAATGCGGGCCATACGTTGGTTATTGATGGCAAGGTCTACAAGCTTCATGCCCTACCATCTGGTGTTGTGCGTGGCGGGAAATTGTCTGTTATCGGCAATGGCGTGGTTCTTGATCCTTGGCACCTGCTGAATGAAATAGCCACAATCCAAGAACAAGGCGTGGATATCTCTCCCGAGAACCTGATCGTTGCGGAAAACACGCCGCTGATCCTGCCATTCCACGGCGAACTGGACCGCCTGCGCGAAGAGGCTGCCAGCAAGGGTACCAAAATCGGCACCACAGGGCGCGGTATTGGCCCTGCCTACGAGGATAAGGTCGGGCGGCGCTCGATCCGTGTCGCTGATTTGGCCGATACGGCCACGCTAGAGGCGCGCATTGACCGTGCGCTACAGCACCATAACCCACTGCGCCGAGGACTTGGGTTTGACGAAATTGACCGCGATGTATTGTTGAAACAATTGATGGAAATCGCTCCGAAAATCCTGCCATTCTCGGCACCGGTTTGGAAAATCCTGAACGAAAAACGCAAGGCCGGCAAACGCATCCTGTTCGAAGGCGCCCAAGGTGCCTTGTTGGATATTGATTTCGGCACCTATCCTTTTGTCACCAGCTCGAATGTTATTGCCGGCCAATCGGCCACAGGCGTGGGCCTTGGCCCCACCGCTATCGATTATGTTCTTGGCATAGTTAAGGCCTATACCACTCGTGTAGGCGAGGGGCCTTTCCCATCAGAGCTATTCGACGCAGATGGTCAACGGTTGGGTGAGCGCGGCCACGAATTTGGCACCACCACCGGGCGCGCGCGCCGCTGTGGCTGGTTTGATGCCGCACTTTTGCGCCAAACCTGCGCCACATCTGGAATCACAGGCATCTGCCTAACAAAGCTGGATGTTCTGGATGGGTTCGAAACCCTAAAAATATGCGTGGGCTATGATCTGGATGGCAAACGGTTGGATTACCTGCCAACCGCTGCTGATGAACAGGCCCGCTGTACGCCGATCTACGAAGAAATGCCCGGTTGGTCAGAAAGCACCGAAGGTGCGCGTACATGGAACGATCTGCCCGCTGCGGCGATCAAATATGTGCGCCGTGTCGAAGAATTGATCGATTGTCCCGTGGCCCTTGTTTCCACTTCGCCAGAACGTGATGATACGATTTTGGTCACCGACCCGTTCCAAGACTGATGGCGCTGTCCTACAAAGCACGCCGCCGCTGGTCTTTGGTCCTGTTGCTGATTTGGATGCCTGTGTACATCATCCTGTGCATCGGCATCATCGCAATGCTGCCGCCCCTGCATTTCATCCTACAGTTTGTGATGTATTTGGTGCTGGGGGTTGCTTGGGCCTTGCCGTTTAAATCGCTGTTTCGCGGGGTGGGAAAGCCTGACCCCGATGCGCCGGTCGATCCAGAGACATAGGTTCACAAAAACCAAGGCTGAAATCTAGGCGATTTCAGCCTTTAGTTTGCGAAATGCCGCGCGCACATCGTCGGCCTTTGCAAAGCTCTCTACAAAGTCATCTGCTTCCTGTTCATCATCTTCTTGTACAGGTACGGACACTGTTTCACCCTTGTCGAAAAACCGCGTAAAAGGGTTAGCGCTGCGCAGACTCTTCTGATCCTCAATAGAGGCCTCAGGAATACCAACCTCAGGTGCTGAGGGCTCTACACTCTCTGTATCAGCTGTCTCGGCTGGCTGTGCCTCTAAGGGCGCGGTATACTCATTGCGGATAATGCGGAACTTGCGCGGGCCCTTGGGCGCATCACTGGGAACAGTAGAGTTACCAACAAAGGCCATCTCGTCGTGATTGGCAACCGCATCATGAAACCGTGCTTCGGTCTTGACCAAATCAGTGCGATATTTCACAGGCTCGCCCACGGCATGGGCAAGGGTCTCTTCTTGCTCAATGCTGGTCGATATGCTGGCAACCTCTTCGATCATCAACGGCAGACCCAATGCTTGGTCTGCGGTATTGATCATATCTTCGGTCTCGGTCTGGATCTCGGTGGTTAGAGGCGCTGTGGGCTGTGATGTAATTGCTACAGTATTCTCATCAGATGGGGTAGAAAATGCCTCGGCTTGGGCCGGTTCCATAACGGGTTGCTCTAGTTCTGGCCCCAATTCCAGGGGACGCAAGGCACTAGATTCTAATTCCGTAATAGGGTGTTCGACATCTGTGCGCATCTGAGCTGGTGCTTGTGGGCGTAGAACATCCTCGGGTTTCAATTCCGTCGTGGCGACCGGGCGCACGGTGATGGATTCTGCATCCATACTTAGATCAACATCCGATTGGATGACCTCTGTTCCCAATTGCTTTAGAAAGGCGTCTGCGTTTGAAATTGCCAAGGTACCAAAGCTAGGATCGGCGGCCAGCACTGCTCTAAAATATTCTGTGATATCGCGAAGGATTTCAAAGGGGTCTTCGAACCCTTCGAGGGAAACTGAGAAGCTTCCATAACTTACAGATAGAATTCGATTTCCTTGTTCGGTCATATCATATCTCCGGCAGTGGAGAGCCCCCGAGCAGTCGACGTTACTCTCCTTAAGCGTTAATGATGTATTAAGAAGTAATTTCTGTAAACGTTTATATATAATAATCGCGTTTCAGGCTTGATTTGTGATAATTTTCACGATTTCTGAAAGGTATATGGCGGAAATAAGGCTACTTGTTGTCAGGAAATCGCCGAAAAGGATACTTTAGATGTAAATATGACAATTTTTTGCCATCATTCTTTTCGCTTAACCCGCCCGTTTCTCCCGCCGTTTCAGGCTGATTTTCGTCAACTAGAAGAGGAGCGGAGCTTGCTTCGATTTGCGCCTGATCGGTGCGCGCATAGCTGGAAATAGCCTCGGTTAACAACAACACTTCCTTGGGCTGATTTTCTGGATCCCATATCTGGGCCTTGGATTTTGGCTCTGTATGGGCGATTTTGTAATCGCGCCGACGTTTAAATTTTGGCCCCAAATCGGCGGCGGGATCGGGCGATTTTTTTGGCGCAGGATCTGTCGGGGCGGTGTAATCTGCCGCCACCGGCTGCGAGCCAAAATGCGGGTTCTCGGCGGCAATCTGGCTATAGAATTTCGTAACCTGTTGCACCATTTCAAAGGGGTCGTCATAGCCAGATACAGAGAGCGAGAAGCTGCCGTAATTTACGGAAACGCTTGGGTCTTTGGGGTTCTGCTCCATGAATCTCGCCTCGCCTGTAACGCTATTTCACGCCGAAAGTTGGTGCGCATATTTTTGTTAAAAAGGTAATTACAACTGTGATTTAGCCCAAAAAACTGTTAAATGTAAACTCCTGAAAATATTTTGCACCCGAATAGGAACTGCCGCAATGACCCGCGCTGCCGCTCTGCCCAACCTTGAATTTGAAACACCAGTGGTCTTGTTGGGGGGGGGCGATGTCTGCGCAAAGGATTGCAAATTTCTAACAGATTTCACGGGCCCCATTCTCTGTGCAGATGCGGGGTACCACACCGCCCAAAAGTTAGGGCTGGATGTGGCCTGTGTGCTGGGGGATTTCGACAGTGTTGATCAGGCTGAAATCCAGATACCCCGCTTGCATCTTCCCGATCAGAATTTTACCGATTTCGAAAAGGCGCTGCGCAGTATTACGGCACCTCAAATCCTTTGCTTCGGTTTTTTGGGGCAGCGGCTGGATCATACATTGGCCAGCTTTTCAACCTTGGCCAAAAATGCGGGCACACCGGCCATCTTGATCTCTGATCAGGATCTATGCTTCGCATGCCCGAAACAGCTGAATGTTTCTGTGCCGTGCGGTACCCGGTTTTCGCTGTTTCCCCTAGAACGCTGTATTGCGCGTTCTGCTGGGTTGGCTTATGCGCTAAATGGGTTGGAATTGTCGCCAATGGGCATTATCAGCACCTCAAATCACACAACTGAGCCGCAGGTACGCATTGATATGGTCTCGGGTACTGCCTTGGTCGTTATCGAACGTGATGTGATGGGCTTATTATGCGCCCAGCTTACCTAGCACTCGGGGATATTTACCGCCAACCCACCTTGGGACGTTTCCTTGTATTTGGTATCCATATCGCGCCCGGTTTGACGCATGGTTTCCACACAGGCATCCAGAGATACCAAATGTTTGCCATCCCCGCGCAGGGCTAAAGAGGCGGCAGAAACGGCCTTGATTGCACCCAAACCATTGCGCTCGATGCAAGGTGCCTGAACCAGACCCTTGATAGGGTCACAGGTCATACCCAGATGATGCTCCAGCGCGATTTCTGCGGCGTTTTCGATTTGCGTAACCGTCCCCCCCAACACGGCACATAGGCCCGCGGCGGCCATGGCCGATGCAGATCCAACCTCGCCTTGGCATCCCACCTCGGCCCCCGAAATCGAGGCATTGGTTTTGATCAGCCCCCCAATTGCTGCCGCTGTCAGCAAGAATTCAGGTATCTTCGACATGCTGGCATTCGGAACATGATCAAGATAATACCGCAGAGTTGCAGGAATAACCCCAGCCGCACCATTTGTTGGGGCCGTTACCACCTGTGCGCCGGCGGCGTTTTGTTCGTTTACCGCCATGGCATAACACGACATCCAGTCATTGATGATATGGGGTGCGGCAAAATTTCGGCCCTGTTCGCGGCGCAGGCTTTCATGAATTCCCTTGGCGCGGCGCTTTACATATAGACCTCCGGGTAGAATGCCGTCGGTTTTTAATCCAGCTTCGATACAGGTGTTCATCACCTCCCAAATGCGCGCAATGCCATCGGATAATTGTTTGGCCTCTAGTGTGGCCATTTCGTTTGCCCATTTCATCTCGGAAATGCTTTTGCCGCTGTTGGCGGCCATGTGCACCATTTGATCGGCGGTTTTAAAAGGGTAGGGTACTGCCCCTTGATCCGGGTCTTGCACCGTGGCCGAGGCCAGCTCGGCACTGGTTTTTACGAATCCGCCGCCGATAGAGTAATAGGTCTCTTCGAATAAAACCGTGCCAATGGCGTCGTAGGCGTAAAGAACCATTCCATTCGCATGTCCCTCTAGCACACGGTCAAAATCAAATCGCACAGATGTTTCTGGATCGAAAAGATAGGCGGTGTGACCCGCGGGATGGATTTCCCCCGTACGGGCAATTTCTGCATATGTCGCGCGCCCCACATCGGCATCAAAACTTTCGGGCGCAAAACCTGCCAACCCCATAATGGTCGCAAAGTCGCTTTGGTGTCCTTTGCCCGTGAAGGCCAATGACCCATGCAAAGATGCGCCAAGGCTGTGCGCCTTGATCCCATGTTCCAGCAGCTGATTCAGAAACCGCCCCGCAGCCACCATTGGGCCCATGGTATGAGAACTGGATGGGCCTACGCCGATCTTAAAGATATCGAAGATGCTTAGAAACATGAATTCTGCCCTGTGATCGTGCTGGTATTTTGATGGTTTCCAACAGAATATATCCGGTTTGAAAATTCATAGCACTAAAAAGCGGCATTAATAGGGGCTATCGTGACGATATCGGCGCTTTCTTGTCGCCCTGAGATTTGAAACCTCATATAGTTTGAACAGATTCCATAACCGTTTCCCTAACCCCAGCTTACAGAACCGAAAGTCGCCATGATTGATACACTTCCCCCCGCCGAAATCGGAAAATTCATCTCTGCCAAACATGCGATGCAAGAGGTGCGTGCTGGAATGAAGCTCGGGCTGGGTACAGGATCTACCGCCGCATGGCTGGTCAAACTGTTGGCTCATGCCCAAAACAATCACGGCCTTATGTTTCAGGCCTGTGCGACCTCCACCCAAACCACGAATTTGGCCACCAGCCTTGGGATTGAAATCCAATCTCTTGATGCCCTGGGGGCATTGGATCTGGCGATTGATGGCGCCGATGAGTTTGACCCAAACCTAGATCTAATCAAAGGGGGCGGGGGCGCATTGCTACAGGAAAAAATCGTAGAAAGCAATGCGAAACGGCTGGTTATCATCACCGACGCCTCCAAGCAGGTCGATCACCTAGGCGCCTTTCCTTTGCCGATCGAGGTTACGAAATTTGGGTGGATTTCAACCCAGCGCCAAGTTGAAGAGGCGCTGAAATCCTTGGGGCTGGCGGTGCGCACTACTTGGCGCGGCGGCCCAACCCAACCCTTTGTCACCGACGAGGGCAATCATATTTTGGATATTTACGCTGAGAAAATCATCGCGCCAAGGGCGCTGTCTGATGCCATGTTGAACATTCCAGGGGTTGTGGAAACCGGTCTATTTATCGATATGGCCAGCACTATTATTATGGGGGATGCAGATGGCACAGCACGTTTTCGTGAGGGTACTGGCGGTTGGTCTGAGAAATCCTATGATCTGGCGGCTGAGGCCGATTTAATCGCGGCGCTGTTAGAAATGGATGCGTAATATGACTTTTGACTTTGATCTCTTCGTAATTGGTGCAGGCTCTGGTGGGGTGCGCGCCGCGCGCTTGGCGGCGCAATCGGGCGCATCGGTGGCCTTGGCCGAGGAATACCGCTACGGGGGGACTTGTGTGATCCGCGGCTGTGTCCCCAAAAAACTAATGGTCTATGCATCAGAATTTTCCGAACATTTCGAAGATGCGGCGGGCTATGGCTGGTCTGTGGGCGATGCCAGCTTCAACTGGGCCAAGTTTATGCAGGCCAAAAACGCCGAAATCGACCGCCTAGAGGGCATCTACCAATCCGTTCTGGATAACAATGCGGTCACGCATTTTCGCACGCGTGCTGTGCTGAACGATGCGCATTCTGTTAGGTTGGCCGATGGGCAGGTAATTACTGCCAAGCACATCTTGGTCGCTACAGGTGGACGGCCGTTTGTACCTGCGATATCGGGCGGCGAACATGTGATTTCATCAAATGAAATATTCGAACTACCCGCCCAACCCAAGCGCGTTTTGGTTGTAGGCGGGGGCTATATCGCCTGTGAATTTGCCTGTATTTTGAATGGCTTAGGATCCGAAACCATACAGTTTTACCGCGGTGCTCAAATTCTGCGCGGATTTGATGCTGAGGTTGCGGATTTTGTCGCCGAGGAAATGCGCGCCAAGGGCGTGGATCTGCGGGTGAACACCGATGTCAAAAGCATTGAAAAAACCGATGATGGCCTGCTGGTTACCCCAACGCTGGGCGATAGCTTTACGGTTGATCAGGTGCTCTATGCTACGGGGCGCGTGCCCAATACCGATGGGCTGGGCTTGGAAGAGGTCGGCGTGCCCCTTGGCCCCAAGGGGCAAATACAGGTGGATGGGTTTTCGCAGACCTCTGTGCCCTCGATCTATGCCGTGGGGGATGTAACAGACCGCGTACAACTGACCCCTGTGGCAATTGTGGAATCCGCAGCATTCATTGAAACCGTATTCAAATCAAACCCAACGCAACCGGATCACGAGCTGATCCCGACAGCTGTTTTCACGCAACCCGAAATCGGCACCATCGGCCTATCAGAAGAGGCCGCACGCGAAACGGGCAAGATAGATGTCTATGTTGCCAGCTTTCGCCCAATGAAGGTGATTTTGGCTGGGCGCAGTGAAAAGATGCTGATGAAGCTGATTGTCGCTACGGATAGCCAGCAGGTGCTGGGGCTTCATATTGTGGGCCACGGCGCCGGCGAGATGATCCAGTTAGCCGGTGTGGCCATTAAAATGGGTGCAACCAAGCAAGACTTCGATCGCACAATGGCCGTACACCCAACAGCGGCCGAAGAATTGGTAACGCTAGGCGCCCCAACACGCACTGTTTAGGGGCTGGCATCTTGATATTTTGACATTTAGTGTCAGGTAAAATCTAATACGCATAAATCTCAGGAGGATTTTGTATTTATGGCTGGAAATAACTCTGGTGGCCCATGGGGCGGTGGCGGTGATAACCGTGGCTCTGGTAACAATGGCGGTGGACGCCCACCCAGTGGCGGTAATGGTGGTGGCAACGGCGGCCCACCTGATATTGACGATATTATCCGCAAGGGGCAGGATCAACTACGTGTTTTGATGGGCGGCAAAGGCGGCTCTACCGGCAATCGCCCCAATTCCACAGGACCTTCGGGCCCTGGTATTGGGTTTGGTGGCATTGGATTGATTTTGATTGCGCTGTTTGGTCTATGGGTGTTCAACAGCTTTTACCGCGTTGATACGTCCGAACAATCTGTCGAGCTGTTCTTTGGGGAATACTATAAAACCGGATCCGAGGGCTTGAACTTCGCACCATGGCCTGTTGTGACCAAAGAAATCGTACCAGTAACGCGCGAAAACACTGAAAATATTGGTGTTGGTCGCGGGGGACGGGCAGATCAAGGCCTGATGCTAACCGGGGATGAAAACATCGTTGATATCGATTTTCAGGTCGTTTGGAACATCAATGATGCACAAAATTTCTTGTTCAATCTAAAAGATCCAGAGGAAACCATCCGCGCGGTTTCTGAATCTGTGATGCGCGAGATTGTTGCACGCACCGACCTGACCCCGATCCTGACCACAGGTAAGGGCAAGATCGCGGCAGAGCTACAAGAATTGATCCAAGAAACTTTGGACAGCTATGATGCTGGTGTGAACATCATTCGCGTCAACTTTGACAAGGCTGATCCGCCAGAATCTGTGGCAGATGCCTTCCGGGATGTACAAGCGGCGGAACAAACCCGCGATACATTGGAAAAACAGGCCGATGCCTATGCCAATACCAAAGTTGCAGGCGCACGTGGTGAAGCGGCGCAATTGCTAGAACAAGCAGAAGGTTACCGCGCACAGACCATCAACCAAGCCGAGGGTGAAGCATCCCGTTTCAAGGCTGTTTACGAGGAATACGCTAAAGCACCAGAGGTGACCCGCAAGCGTTTATACCTTGAAACCATCGAAAAGGTTTATGGGGATGTGAACAAGGTGATCATCGACGAGAATAGCGGCGGGCAGGGCGTTGTGCCGTATCTACCGTTGAATGAATTGTCTAAACCTAAGGGAGGAGCAAACTAATGGCACGCTCTACACTTTTATTGCCGCTTGTTGTGGCTCTTGGCCTGCTTGGGTTGTCCTCTGCTTATATCGTAGACGAACGTCAAACCGTTCTACGTCTATGGTTTGGCGAAGTCACAGGTGTGATTTCAGAGCCCGGCCTGAATTTCAAAGTTCCTGGTCTGCATGAAATCGTGAAATACGATGATCGTATCCAGCCCCTTGATACCCAACCCCTAGAGGTGACGATGAAGGACAACCGCCGTTTTGAGGTGGATGCTTTTGCCCGCTGGCGGATTACCAATGCTGTTCAATTCCGCAAGGCCGTCGGCTCTGGTGGTGTGCGCTCGGCGAATGCGCGGTTGGAAACGATCCTAAATTCAGAACTGCGTGAGGTTTTGGGGGATCAAAACTCTAGCGCGTTGCTGTCGGCGGATCGTGTGGCGTTGATGAATGCGATCCGTGATGCATCGCGCCTAAAAGCGGCGGCACTGGGGGTTGAGGTGATCGATGTGCGTATCAAACGTGCGGATCTACCACAGCAAAACCTAGAGCAAACCTTTGAGCGGATGCGCGCAGAGCGTGAACGCGAAGCGGCCGATGAAATCGCCCGCGGTAACGAGGCGGCACAGCGTGTGCGTGCGTCGGCGGATCGCTTGGTGGTGGAGACCACCTCTGCCGCACAAAAGGATGCGGATATCATCCGCGGTGAGGCCGATGCGAAGCGCAATGCGATCTTCGCCGAGGCCTTTGGCCGTGATCCGGAGTTCTTCGCGTTTTACCGCTCGCTTTCGGCCTATGAAACAGCGCTAAAGGGCGACAATTCGACCTTGGTTATCTCACCCGATAGCGAGTTTTTTGATTATCTAAAGTCAGACACCGTGCCTGAATGAGCGATTTTCTAACAGCACTGGCCCTTGTGGCTGTGATCGAGGGGCTGGTGCTTGCACTGGCCCCTTTGCGTTACCAAGACCTGCTTCAGACACTGTCTGAAATGCCCCTGACCCGCAAGCGCACCATTGGTTTGATCATCGTCGCATTTGGGGTTGTGATGCTGTGGGCGGTGCGCGCTTTTGTAGCCTAAGCAAAAAACCGCTAAACAGGAATGTGATAAATACCTGTGATACCTTCACGTGGTTTTGAGGTATATTACCCGAAATTGACTTGAAAACTTAGGTAAAAACTACATCTTTAATGATAGGCTCGACAGGAGAGCCCTATAAATTGCCCAAATGGAGGATAAGAGTGACCCCAATCGCCAGAACCAAGAAGCTATATGTTGATCAGTTGCCAATCTATTTAAACGCCACACTCATGGCGATAATGCTATGGATTGCCTCCGCCATCAGCAGCCACGCCAGAGGCGCCCCAGACAGCTTCGCTGATCTGGCAGAGCGTCTGTCACCCTCTGTGGTGAATATCACCACATCCACCACCGTGGTGGGCCGCTCTGGTGAAAACCGTCCGCAGGTTCCCGAGGGCAGCCCCTTCGGCGATCTGTTCGATGATTTCTTTAACGAGGGTCCAAATACCGGCCCCAGCCGTCCGCGCCGTTCATCCGCGCTGGGCTCTGGCTTTGTGATCTCGGCGGATGGATTTATTGTAACCAACAACCACGTTATTGATAAGGCCGATGAAATCACCATCGAATTTTTCGATGGCACGAAACGCGATGCAAAGCTGATTGGACGTGATGCGAAAACCGATGTTGCGGTTCTAAAGGTCGAGGCCGAAGAGCCGCTGCCCTTTGTTGCATTTGGCGACAGCGATATCGCGCGGGTCGGTGATTGGGTGATGGCTATCGGTAACCCATTGGGGCAGGGGTTCTCGGTTTCTGCTGGAATTATCTCGGCGCGCAATCGCTCGCTGCGCTCTGGCCCATATGATGATTACATCCAAACTGATGCCGCAATTAATCGCGGGAATTCTGGTGGCCCACTGTTTAACATGGATGGCGATGTCATCGGTGTGAATACGGCGATCATCTCTCCTAATGGTGGCTCTATCGGTCTTGGGTTCTCCATGTCGTCCAAGGTTGTAAGCCGTGTTGTCCAACAGCTGCAAGAGTTCGGTGAAACCCGTCGTGGTTGGCTGGGCGTGCAAATCCAAGATATCGACAGTGACATGGCCTCTGCATTAGGCCTTGATAGTGCCAAGGGCGCAATCGTCAGCGGCGTGCCCGCAGGCCCTGGCGCAGATGCGGGCATATTGGCCGGCGATGTTATCCTGACCTTTGATGGGGTAGACGTTGTAGGTACCCGCGAGCTTGTTGCCGCAGTTGGCAACGCCGAGGTTGGCAAGGCTGTGCGGGTGGTGATTTACCGCGATGGCAAGACACAAACGCTGTTGGTGACACTTGGTCGCCGCGAGGACGCAGAAAAGGCCGAGGTTACACCAGTGGTTGCCAAGCCCGAAGAAACGCCAGCGGACGTCACAGAAAAGGGCATGAAGCTTGCCCCGATATCCGATAGTCTCAAAGAGCAGTATAATATTGATGGTTCGGTAGAAGGTGTGGTGGTGATCGATGTGGATGAAACATCGGATGCTTTTGTAAAAGGCATCCGTGTTGGCGACGTTATCCAAAAGATCGCACAAGAACCCGTAACCTCGCCGGAACAGGTCACCAAGGCCTTTGCCGATGTGGTCGCTGCGGGTCGTAAATCTGTCCTGATGCTGGTGGCACGCGGTGGTAATGCGCGCTTTGTTGGCTTGGTTTTGGCTGAATAAAATAAATGAATACACCGAAAACCCGCCTTTCTAGGCGGGTTTTTTTATGCGCTATGGGCCTCTTGTGCCGTGACCAGCCTGTTTAACATACGCCGCACAATCACGCGATGCGCAGGTGCCACCGGCACCATATAGATGCGACCAAACCAATTATGTACCATGACCGAAGAGGTGATCGTTAGCTGCGATCCTTTGGTCGACACACAGGTTAACACATCCAAATGCCGATCTCGCTCGCTCAGTAGCATTACCGTATCGTTGATATATTCAACCTTGAAAAAATCCAAACTGTCCCCGGCTCGTACCTCGTTGACTTCTTGGCCGGAAAACCCGCCAATCGCGTGCACCCCGAACCAGCCCGCTATCCGATCTCTGATCTTAAACGCCACGCGTAGCAAAGGCATAGGATGTGCCATCAGTGATTGCCATGCCTCCAGCGGCGTTTGGTATTGTGGTAGCTCTTTTGTTTGGCTGTCATAGAAATATAGAGACGTTCTCGGTGCTAGCACATAGATGTTTTCTGAATCGATTTGATGAAAATTGGAAAGCATGAAACCCACCTTTGATTTTTGATCAAAGGTAATGCACCGGCTAGCGGTGTATATGCTGCGAATTGTCGCGTAATGCTTGGAACAAAAAGGCCACGCGCGAGATAAGTTCGCCCGTGGCCAGGGTGCCGAAACACTCAACCTGTCCGTTTGCTATACCGCAAATAAGAAATCGTCTGCACCAACGTCGGACGCCTCAACACCCCTTAACTTAACCTCAAATGCCTCATTATGCAGAGTCACAATTACGTCATTGCCCTGTTGGTGTAGATTTACATCGCCAAAATCACCGATGAAATCCGGCAAAACAATCACATCAACCCCCGTCGAAAAATCCTTGATCACGTCAGAACCATCACTGTTTTGATAGAAAACAAACTGATCGCTGCCGCTGCCACCAACCAAGGTATCATCGCCCATTCCCCCCTGTAGTGTGTCATCGCCGTGGCCACCGCGCAGAAAATCATCACCTGCACCGCCTAGTAAAACATCACGGCCATTGCCGCCACGTAGCTGATCCGCACCGTTGTTGCCCACCAGTTGATCATTACCAGCCCCTCCGATCAAAACATCAGCACCATGCCCAGACACCAACATATCGTCACCGCGCCCCCCTAGTGCTGTGCTGTTGGTACTGTTATTGCCAATAATAATCACATCGTCCCCATCGCCCCCATGTAGGCGATTGGTGCCGTAGTCATCTGTGATATTATCGTTTCCAGAACCACCATGGATATTGTCATCCCCATGGGTTCCTGTGGCAATATCATCGCCCCCTCGTAATTTAACAACCGTTGTTTCGCTGTAATACAGAGGCTCTACAACCGGCTCGAAAATATCTATGTCTGAGCTGCCGCGAAAAACCATACCGTTGGTTTTCACCATCTCGGCCACTGCGTCGGCAATATCCGCGCGCCAGCCCAGCGTGCCGTTGATATCATCAAAGGTTGCCTCAACAACCAAGGCAGTGCCGAAAGAAATCGTTCCAATGGCCAGCTGTGCGCCATCCTCGATGCGGTACAATATGGCCGCATCAAATTGTACCTCTCGAGACGCGCCAATGACCGCAATGCTTGAAAATTCAACCGCCGAAAGGTCAAAACGCAATCCGCCGTCACCTGCGGGTGCTGTTGACCATTGGTCGCTGCCCGCGGCGCTGATGACGCGCCCCTTGATGTTCAAGGTTTCCGATAACGATAGGCTGGGCGCCAGTAACCCGCCAACCGCAGTTGTCAGAAAGAACCCATTTTTATTTGCTTTGTATTCAATAGCCATGTCAAACACCCCATGCTCGCTCTGGGTCTATTTTTCATAAAATGCATGGAAAAATCAAAACAAAGTTTGCGAGTAGGTTAACGCGTAATCTATTAAAATTATTATATAAATTACGATTATACAGCCTAAAATTTGTCATAAATTTTAACGCAATGCTCCCCATGTTGATCAAACCTTTGTGGGTTTTACTCAGAATTGAAAAAAAACGCTGGCAAGATGGCAACAGGCGCTCTACATCGGAACAAAGCGAACTTTGGAGGCAAGAATGGCTAAAATTACCTACATCGAACATAATGGAACAAAACACGAGATCGAAGTGGCCAATGGGCTTACGGTGATGGAAGGTGCGCGCGACAACAACATTCCCGGAATCGAGGCAGATTGCGGCGGCGCCTGTGCCTGCTCTACCTGTCATGTTTACATCGATGATACCTGGGTGGATAAACTGCCCGCTAAGGATGCCATGGAAGAGGATATGCTCGATTTCGCGTGGGAGCCAGATGCCACCAAATCTCGCCTGACCTGCCAGCTAAAGGTCAGCGATGATCTGAATGGTCTGATCGTGAACCTTCCCGAAAAGCAGATTTAATGCGCCGCGCCTACACCATAATTTGCGCGCTAATCTGCGCAAATATTGCTCAGGCGCAAACTCCTGACCAAACACGCCTAACCGGTCAAAACTGTGCGATTAAACGCAGCTTTGATCATTCTCCGGTAACGCAACAGGATGGTCAGAGGGCCGCCTTTGTCAACCCAACATCTTCCTATCCCCATGGTGCATTGGGGGATGATGTAGAGGCGGGTGGGTTTATCGTATCCCTGCCGTGGGATGCCTCCCGCTGTGATCGGGTTTTGGCCCCTGACAATTCCGTATTCGAGGATGTAGCACCGCGCCTTATCGACATGAACAACGATGGTTTAAACGAGGTGGTTGTTGTTCATTCCGATTTCAAATTGGGCGCGCGGCTTGCCATCTATGGCTACGCCAAAGAGGGCGCAGGTAAGATCAAGTTAATTGCCGCCACGCCCTATATTGGCCGACGGTTCCGCTGGCTTGCTCCAATTGGGGCCGCGGATTTTGACGGGGACGGGGCAATGGACATCGCCTTTATTGATCGCCCGCATTTGGCAAAAACCCTACAGATATGGAGCCTAAAGGGGCGCAAATTTTCAAAAATTGCCGAAGCCCCCGATCTCACCAATCATCGCATCGGCGAGACCACCATCTCGGGGGGCATCCGACATTGTACGGGCGCATCCCCAGAAATCATCACCGTTGATGGCGGGTGGCGCGATGTGATATCCACAAGATTTAATGGGGCAGAGCTCGAGAGAGGCATTCTCTCAAAATACACGCCCCATGCTTTAATCGCGGCCCTGAAATGTAGCTAGGCAGGCACAACAATTGCCGCATTCTGTTCGCGCAGCACCTTTGTGATCTGACCAAACTGTTTTGGCTTAAAGAATAAAAACCCTTGGCCAATGTTACAGCCGCGCTCCAGCAAGAAGGCACGCTGAGCAGGGGTTTCCACCCCTTCGGCCACCACCATAACCCCCAATTGCGCCGCAATCGCCAAGAATCCCTCGATTTTCACAATCGCATTGGGATCCTGGCCAATGCTGGTCACGAATTGCGTATCAATCTTCAGCTCGTCCAACGGCAGTCGGCTCAGATACCGAAAGGCTGCAAACCCCGTACCAAAGTCATCCATGGAAATCCGCATACCCATATCTACGAATTGGCGTAGCGCATTCTGGATCAGCTGATCCTCTTGTTGCACGATCACCTTTTCACTGATCTCAAGTGTCAACAACTTTGCCGCGGCCTTGTGATCCTCTAAGAGCCAAAACAGATCCGCCAGCCCCTCGTTACCAACCAATGTTCCCTCATCTAGGTTCACAGAGACAGATCTGGGGTCAAGCCCGCGCAATTGCCATGCCTGAATATCCAACAGAACGCGCTGCGTAATCGCAAAGGTAAAGGCGCGCATTCGGTCAAACTCGTGCAACTTGGGTAGAAACTCTGCTGGTAACAAGACGCCTCGATCTGGGTGATGCCAGCGTGCCAAGGCCTCGAATCCAATAATCTGCCCGGTCAACATATCTATTTTCGGCTGATAGTAGGGTTCGAATTCGCCATTCTTAAGAGCCGCATCAATTTCTTCTAATTCGCTTAGAATTAAACAGTTCGATTGTTCTGGCGCTTTGATTATTGCGACGTCATCTGTTTCACTGCCCAGCAATGAATCCAACGCGAATTCTGCGGACGAGCATAACTCTTTTTGGTTCATCTTACCTGCCTTTGATCGTGCAATTCCAATCGAGGCAACCACATGAATGTTGCGATCAAAAAACGCAATTGGCTCGTCCAACAGATCGGCCAAGGCCCGCCCCAGCTTAACCGCGGCGCGGTCGGTTCTGATATCCCATAAGATCACCGCAAAATCATCCTTGTCAAATCGGGCGGCAAATCCCTTAGATTTACAAAAACTCATCAATCGCGAGCTGACGTTGAACAACGCATGATCATAGGCGTTTTGATCCCACCCCTGATGTTGACGCCAGGGGTGGCTCAGGCGAATGCGAAACATGGCTAGGTCGCCTTGATTGCGCCCTGTGTCCTTGGTGATGGCGCGCAGCTTTTCATCAAAGGCATTGCGATTTGACAGGCCAGTTAACGCGTCACAATGGCTAGGGAATTCCTGCTCGATCTGGCTGGCGGATGTCAGGGTTTTTGCGCGCCATAATGCCGCCGCGGTGGCCTGTTGGCGTTGCGCAAATTTGATACCATGTACCGCAAAAACCGCCGAGAATATCAGCAAAGATCCCCATGCCGTATCATCTAGCCATGTCTGGCTAAACTGAAACATAATCACCGTGCTAATGGCCAGCGCGGCGCTGGCAATCACAAAATTCATCCAATAAAACCGCGGGATCGATGTGGTAGATGTGGTGCTGTAAATTGCAAGGAATATGATCCACAATCCGCCCAACGAGCGCAGATCATGATTGGTGGTGGCAATGAACAATAGCGCAGGCGTTGCCAACAACAACATATGCACCATGTTGATGACCTCAACCTGATAACCAAACCCCTCTGTAAATAAATATCTTTTCTGTGCAAAGGGGATAGCCATGCGATAAATCGCAACTTCTACCCAGATGATCCCGATCACCAATGATGCTACCACCCATACCGGCAAAACCGCTAGAATGCTGGCAAAAAACAACAGCTCAATCCCGATGCGCAATACGACATCGCGCCGCCAGACATAGAATAAAATACCGATTTGGTGTGCCAAAACAGGCGTGGCAAGGTTACGAATTTTCTGCATGGTCATCCCCAATAGATCAGGGATGGTTTAGCGCCTGCACCTTAACGTTGGTTGAAGATTACAGCGCCCGCCAACCGATATCCCGTCGATAAAAGCCCTTTTTCCATTGGATTTTATCTATTGCCGCATAGGCTCGCTCATGGGCCTGTTTTAGGGTCTCGCCACGTGCAGTGATGTTCAAAACGCGTCCACCAATGGCCAATACCTTGCCATCCTCGGTTTTGGTACCCGCATGAAATACATGCACCTCACCCTCGGCATTCAATCCCTCTAACCCCGAAATCTCAGTGCCCTTTTCATAGGATCCAGGATAGCCCTCTGCCGCGTAAACCACCGTTAGGGCATGATCATCGGCCCAGTTGATCCGCGCCTGATCCAATGTACCCGCCGCACAGGCCAACATTGCATCCAGCGCCTGTGCCCCAAGACGCATCATCAAGACCTGGCACTCAGGATCGCCAAAACGCACATTGTATTCCACCAACCGCGGCTGACCATCCTTAATCATAAACCCAGCGTATAAAACACCCTGATACGGCGTGCCACGACGAGCCATTTCATCAATGGTCGGCTGAACGATCTCGTCGAGCGCCTTTTGTGTGACCGATGCATCCATGATCGGGGCAGGGGAATAGGCACCCATACCACCGGTGTTTGGCCCCTTATCACCATCATAGGCACGTTTGTGATCTTGCGCCGTGCCAATGGGTAAAATGTTTTGACCATCAGACAGAATGAAGAAGCTGGCCTCTTCACCCTCCATAAACTCCTCGATCACCACCTCGGCACCTGCGGCTCCAAATGCGCCGCCGAAAATATCCTCTAGCCCCGCAATCGCCTCGTCTAGCGTCATGGCTACAATCACACCCTTGCCCGCGGCCAGACCATCGGCCTTCACCACTATCGGAGCGCCCTGCGCACGCACATAGTCCACCGCAGGGGCAAGCTGTGTAAAACGCGCATACCCTGCTGTAGGGGCCGCGCAGGCATCGCAGATTTCTTTGGTGAAGGCCTTGGATGCCTCTAGCTGGGCGGCCGCGGCCGATGGCCCAAATGTCAAAATGCCCGCATCCCGCAATACATCAGAAACGCCCGCCGCTAGTGGGGCCTCTGGGCCTACAATTACAAACTCAATGGCCTCCTTGGTGCAGAAATCCACCACCGCTTGGCCGTTTTCGGTCTCCAACGCCACACAGGTGGCAACCTCGGCAATACCGGCATTCCCAGGCGCGCAAAACAGCGCATCACATTTGGGGTTCTGACGCGTGGCCCAAGCCAGCGCATGCTCACGTCCACCACTCCCTAAGATCAAAATATTCATAATTCCCACGCTTTCACTTGGCCTTTGTTGATGCGGGTAATAAGGTTGCGCCACGCAAATCACAAGTACCCCCCACCAGAAAGTCGCCCGTGTCTGATTTAATTGATAGCCCCGCCCAAGGCCAAAATGCCCCTGAATTTTCGGTTAGCGAAATTTCACGGGTTATTAAGCGTGTGATCGAGGGCGAATTTTCCCATGTACGTATCAAGGGCGAGGTCGGCCGCGTGGTACGCGCGCGTTCGGGCCACCTGTATTTCGACATCAAAGACGACAATGCCGTGATCAATTCCATTTGCTGGAAAGGCCAAGCGGCCAAATTGGCGACCCAACCGGAAGAGGGGCTAGAGGTGGTCGCCACGGGAAAAATCACCACCTATCCAGGGCAGTCACGCTACCAAATGGTGGTCAGCGAACTTGCCGTTGCCGGTGTTGGCGCACTAATGGCCCAGCTGGAGAAGCGCAAAGCAGCGCTTAGCGCTGAGGGCCTATTCGATCCAGATCGTAAAAAACCGATCCCCTACCTGCCGGGGATCATCGGGGTGGTTACCTCGCCATCTGGGGCGGTGATCCGCGATATTCTACACCGATTGCGCGATCGCTTCCCACGCAAGGTGCTGGTTTGGCCCGTGGCGGTGCAGGGGGCGAATTGCGCCCCCGAGGTGACCCGCGCAATTCAAGGGTTTAACGCATTGACCCCCGGTGGTGCATTGCCGCGCCCAGAGTTGATCATCGTGGCCCGCGGGGGGGGATCTATCGAGGATTTATGGGGCTTTAACGAAGAAATGGTGGTGCGCGCCGCCGCCGACAGCGATATCCCTTTGATTTCTGCTGTTGGTCACGAAACCGATACCACATTGATAGATTATGCATCAGACCGGCGCGCGCCCACCCCAACAGCGGCGGCAGAAATGGCGGTGCCTGTGTGGCGCGATCTAACGGGCCATGTGGCACAGCTAGAACAGCGCCGCCTCGGGGCGATCACTGCGGCCATTGACACCCGCCGTCAACGCCTGCGTGATCTGTCGCGCGCCCTGCCAAAACCTGCGGATATCTTGGCCCAGCAAGGCCAGCGCTTGGATATGGTGTCGGCGCGTCTGCCGCGCGCATTGCAAATGGCCGCAACAGGCAAGGGGCGCCAATTGGCCCAAACAGCCGCCGCCCTGCGCCCGCAAATTCTGCGAACAAAACTTACCCAAAATGCTGATACCCTTGGGCGTTTGGGCAAGTCCTTCATACAAACCGCCGAAAACGGGTTAGAGCGGCGCTCTCAATCCCTTGCTGGGCTAGAGCGCGTGTTGAACACCCTCGGCTATGAGGCCACGTTAATGCGTGGCTATGCGGTGGTGCGCGATGAAACAGGCAGGGTTGTAACCCGTGCGAATGACGCTCAATCACAGCGCGTTCTGGAAATCCAATTCCAAGATGGCAAGGTGAAAACTACTGGCTAAAAGAGGCGCCCAGAAACGGTGCTTCGCACAACAACTCTTCGGTGTTTATGAAATTTAGATACAGGTCATTTTCTGGTGCCGCCCCCAACTGTCGAGCGTAAAATCCGGTATCGGTTCGGATAAAATTCCAACATTGAGGAACCGGATTGGTCTCATAGGTGAAACAAATGGCATCCGCCTCGGCATACCAGCGTCCCTGATCGCAATCTCCATTGGCAAATTTCCATGTCACCAAACGGTTTGGGAAATATTGCTCGGCGCCATGAAAATTCCCGCCCGCATTAAAATAAAGCGTCTTATTCAAACTCATGGCCTCGAATTCATCCGCTGTCACAAACTCTTCGCCCAGTGCGGGGAACGCCATGCATAACAGGCCAACAATGATTATCTTAGGTGTGTTTATCATCATTCCATATCCCAATTTAGCAAAATGATACCCCTAGACAGATGCGAAATAAACCCTGTTTCACTGCATTTCCTACCGGTTTGCAGCTAGGCGGTTTTGCTCAGACCATTCCGCTCTTCCCTTCACGGCGTGCACATATTATGTCATCTGTATAAATCGGAGTGAATTATGGCGTTTTTCAACAAACTTAAAGAAAAGCTATTCAAGTCGTCTTCCAAATTGGAAGAGGGGCTAGATGCGCTGGTAGCCGAGGGTACAGAGGATCTGGATACCCCAGCAAGCATCGAAGGTTCCGCCACGATAAGCACCGCAGACAAAGAAGAGGCGCCAGCGGTTGACATCCCCACGCCGATCCCCCCTGTTTCCCCAGAGCCAGAGCCAGAGCCAGAGCCAGAGCCAGAGCCAGAGCCAGAGCCAGAGCCAGAGCCAGAGCCAGAGCCAGAGCCAGAGGTCAAATCTCCGGGGCTCCTGGGACGCGTTCTCGGGCGTAAAACCGAGCCGAAAAAGGCCGAGCCCAAAAAAACAGCCCCCAAGCGTCTGTTTAATGATGCCATGCTCGAAAGCTTGGAAGAGCTGTTGATAAGCGCAGATATGGGCGTAGATACCGCCCTGCGTGTTGCCGCCAATATGGCCGAGGGTCGCTTTGGCAAAAAACTCTCGTCCGAGGAAATTAAACAGGCGCTGGCCCAAGAGGTCTCGCGGATCCTTGAACCGGTCGCAAAACCCATGCCAATTTTCCCGAAAAAACCACAAGTGGTTTTGGTGGTCGGCGTGAATGGATCGGGTAAAACCACTACGATCGGAAAACTGGCCAGTCAATTCAAAGAGGCCGGCAAATCCGTGGTGATTGCGGCGGGTGATACATTCCGCGCTGCCGCAGTGGAACAGCTGCAGGTCTGGGGTGATCGGGCAGGCGTGCCTGTGCTGACCGCCCCCGAGGGATCTGATCCCGCATCATTGGCATTTGATGCTATGACTCGCGCCGAGGCTGACGGTGCGGATTTGTTGATGATCGATACCGCTGGGCGCCTACAAAATCGCACCGACCTGATGGAAGAGCTGGAAAAAATCGTGCGCGTGATCCGCAAGAAAGACGAAACAGCCCCCCATAACACTTTGCTGGTTTTGGATGCGACCACAGGGCAAAATGCCCTAAAACAAACCGAGGTTTTCCAGCAGGTGTCTGATGTATCTGGTCTGGTGATGACCAAATTGGACGGCACCGCTAAGGGCGGGGTTTTGGTGGCCTTGGCTGATCGTTTCGGTCTGCCGATCCACGCGATTGGGGTGGGCGAGAAAATCGACGACTTACAGGCCTTTGACCCTGATGATTTCGCCAAGGCACTAACCGGCCTTGATTTATGAGCGCATGGCTGGTGGCCCAATCGGGCACTGAAACCGGCGCGCAACTCGCTCTGATCCTTGCGTTATTCGCGGCCTTTATGCATGCAATTTTCGGCGCGCTGCAAAAAGGGCGGCATGATCCATGGCTGTCGCGCGGGGCAATTGATTTTTCATACGGGATCATGGCCCTGCCGCTGGCACTGTTTGTGGTGCCATGGCCAGAACCGCATATGTGGCCGATTTTTGCAGGCATGTTGGTGATCCATGTGATCTATAAATATGTCCAAGCCATGGCCTATTCCAAGGGCGCCTTTACGGTGGTCTATCCGGTGGTGCGCGGGATCGGGCCAATTGTTACGGTATTTGCGGCAGGCATCGTATTTGGCGAGCATTTCGCCCCGATGCAATGGGGCGGGGTGGCGCTGCTGACCTTGGCGATCCTATCCCTAGCGGCGCTGAACCTGCGGCGCACAGAACAGGTGCGCCGTAGCGATCTAAAGCAGGCCCTGGCATGGGCTATTGCGGGGGGGATTATGGTGGCCAGTTACACCACCTATGACGCCTACGGCATCCGCGCTACTGCCGATCCGTTTACCTTCCTTGCGTGGTTTTTCCTGATCGATGGGCTGGTGGTCTTCCCATGGATTGCGCTGTACAGATGGCACGCAATGGCAGTGCGCCCCGAACCCATGCCCCTGATTTCGCGTGGCGTTATTGGCGGAATCATCGCCTATCTTAGCTTTGGTTCGATTATGGTGGCCACGCGGCTAGACAGTGTCGGCGAGGCGGCGGTTCTGCGCGAAACATCGCCGGTTTTTGCCGCCCTCATCGGATGGTTGTTTCTGGGCGAGAAAGTTGGTCCCCTGAGGGCTGTATTTATGATATTGATCGCGCTCGGCGCGGTTATAGTTGAATTTGGAGCATAGAATGTCTGACACTGAACCTAAAAAATCCCACGGGCCATGGAAGGCGCTGTTTGAATACGGCCCACTTATCCTGTTTTTTGTAGCCTATACAAAGATCAAGGACCAAACATTCACCTTTGCCGGCAATGAATACCAAGGGTTTATCGTTGCGACTGCGTTGTTTATTCCGGTGCTTTTGATCTCTACTGCGGCCATGTGGTGGATTACGGGTAAGCTGTCGAAGATGCAGGTTTTTACCGCGATCCTTGTGGTGGTCTTTGGTGGTTTGGGTATTTGGTTTAATGATGACAGTTTTTTCAAAATGAAACCGACCATCATCTATTTGCTGTTTGGCGGGGTATTGGGATTTGGCCTGCTAAGGGGGCAATCCTATCTGCGTTATATGATGGAGGAAATGTTGCCGCTGCAAGACGCGGGCTGGATGATCCTAACCAAACGTTTTGCGCTCTTCTTTCTGGGCTTGGCCTTGGCCAACGAGGCGATCTGGCGTAGCATGTCAACGGATGCATGGGTTAATTTCAAAACCTTTGGCCTGCCAATTGCAATGTTTGCCTTTATCATGCTGCAAACGGGTCTGTTTTCCAAATACTCCGCCGATCAGACAGAAGACCGCCCCAGCTAGGACGCCAGCCGCGGCCCAAAATTATATAGAACATCCCGTAGTAGCGGATTGTTGCGCGGGCGAAAGGGTAGGGGCACTGTCGCCTCGCCCTTGGGGCGCAGATCTTCGATTTCGGTGCGCGGGGCTTGAAACAATATTCGTACCATCCGCGCATTGGCAAGTGGCGGCAATGTTCCGCTCCAATGACAATTGGCAACGCTATGCCGCCGATTCGATAGCCCCGCCCGCCAGCCCAATTTTGCCTGAGATTTTTGTTCAAACCCTGTTCTGATATCGATCCAATTCTTGCGCTTGAACGCAAAACCAAAGGCAACTAGGCTGTCCAGCTTTCCGGCATTTGGCAAAATGCGATTGGCCCAGCGTGTGGTATGGATAGCGGCATCATTGCACATATTGTAAAATGATATGCCCTTGGTCACAGGTCGATTCAGCGCCAATAGAGCATCCGTATCAAAGGTCTGCGCATCAATCAAAACCACCCGCGCAACCGTACTGGCAGTTAGGCGGGACAGGGCCAATAATACCAAATGCGCACCCATCCCATGACACAGGATATTCACAGTTCGCGCGGGATCAATCTGGCGCAAACTATCCAATAGCTGTGCTAAAAACGGCGCCTCTTGTTCTGCGCGGGTTCGCGTGTCCATCAGATTGCTGGCCGCGGTCCAATGATCCCCTGTCGCATGCCAGCCATAGGTAATGGCCAAGCAATCGCGCGGATTGCGCGTGCTGGGCGCAAAACGCATGGCCCATGCCCGATCTGCCCACTTTTCACCCGTGCTGTCCCCCCGTGATCCAAAGAGCGTCTCTTGCGGGTTTGCACGGTGCGAAAATGGGGAAAACCCCGCGCCATGCACCATTAAGGTTATGGGGTTTTCAACAGGTGTGCGCGCCAATTGATGGCGCAACAGGGTGCGATAATCGCGTGCCGGCTGATCAGGATTACAAATCCTGCGCCCCCAAGAATTAATCGGGAACATGCGTAGCGGCACTTGGGTTTTAAAATGGAAAAGCGGATCATATTTCATATCCGAGCTTTAACACCCTAAACCTAACCAGAGTGTTGCGATATTCATTAAAATTCGCGCGTTGACGTTTTTTATTTGAATGGGTACTTATTTGGTGTGGCGATTTGTAACCGGATTGTGGGCCACGTTAAATATGCCGCTAAAAAGGTCAGGGCCGATTGCCCCGACTTTTGGTCGGGGTTTTTTTATGGGCGCGGCCCTAGGAGAGAATAATGGAAAACTGGAAACCAAAAACCAAGCTGGTGCACGCCGGCACCAAGCGTAGCCAATTTGGCGAATTGTCAGAAGCGATCTACCTGACCCAAGGCTTTGCCTATGATACTGCCGAACAGGCCGAGGCCCGATTTATTGAAACTGGCCCGGATGAATTTATCTATGGACGCTATGGCAACCCAACTGTTGCGATGTTCGAACAACGCATTGCCGCCCTAGAGGGCGCCGAGGATGCATTCGCCACCGCCAGCGGCATGGCCGCCGTTTCTGGCACCCTGTTTTCAATGCTGCGTGCGGGCGATCATATCGTGTCGGCCAAGGCGCTGTTTGGCTCTATTTCCTTTGTTATTGATGATGTTCTGCGCCGCTGGGGCATCGAGGTTACCTTGGTGGATGGCACCAATTTGGATGAATGGCGCGCGGCCATGCGCCCCAATACCAAGGTCTGTTTTCTAGAGGCGCTGTCAAACCCAACACTCGAGGTGATCGATATCGCCGCGGTGGCCGAAATCGCCCACGCATATAATGCCACACTGGTGGTGGACAATGTCTTTGCCACCCCGATTTTTCAGCGCACGCTGGATCTGGGCGCCGATGTTGTGATCTATTCCGCCACCAAACATATCGATGGGCAGGGCCGTGTTCTGGGCGGGGTCGTTCTGGGTACCACAGAATTTATTCGCGGAACATTCGAGCCGTTTAACAAACATACCGGCCCCTCGATGAGCCCCTTTAACGCATGGGTTCTGCTAAAGGGTCTGGAAACACTGGCGTTGCGCTGTGAGGCACAGGCGGATACGGCCATGGCGATTTCACAAGCGCTAGAAGGGCATAATAAATTATCACGCCTGATCTACCCATTTAGTCCCAAACATGCGCAATACGAATTGGCCAAGGCGCAAATGACCAAGGGCGGCACGGTGATCTCCCTAGAGCTAACGGGGGGCAAAGAGGCGGCGTTTAAGTTCCTGAATGCGCTGAAAATTATCACCATGTCGAACAATCTGGGCGATTCCAAAAGTCTGGTCACCCATCCCGCCACCACCACCCACCAGCGCCTGTCGGATGAACAACGCGCTGAGCTAGGTATCTCGGATGGCTTGGTGCGGGTCTCTATCGGGCTAGAGGATACGGATGATCTGATCGGCGATATCACACAGGCGCTGGAACAGGCCTGATACACGCCACAATTGCATTGAACCACCCCGCCCCCTGACCTAGGGTGCGGGGATTATGGCAAATGAAATTAAAACATCCGAATTAAAAAACCCCGCATTGGATCGCTTTGCGATTTTGAGATATTCCGATGACAGCGGAAAAACGGTCAATGATCCCCATGAATTTATACGCGCAACACCGCACGCAAACCTGCATGCTCACCGCAACGATGGCGCAAAACTAGAATCCGCCCATAATAACCCGTGGTATGTTTTGATGACTGTGGCGGGGGAGTTTGATCCAGATAGGTTTTATTTCAAACTAAAAGAAAAAATGGCCGAAAACCGTCGTTTCTGGCACGGGTTTATTGGGCGGGCGTTTCGAGATGAAAAATGGCTGGAAAAGGCGCGGCAAGTCGAAGGCCGCGCAGAATGGCAACACGCCGAATTTGCCAAATATTATGCAGGTGAATTGAAAATTAGTGCCAGCGAATTTGATGCGCTGACCCCAGAAGAAGAGCAGGCGATTGATCGCGAGCTAAAAACACGCTGTGGTCAGAGTTTAGCTGAGCAGAAACCAGCAAAGCGAGTAAACTTCCCTCATACCTTTTTTCGGAATTCCCTTTTGTTCGAAAATGGGTTGTTTTTAGGTGGGGCCTTTTTCAATGGCAGCCACTTCGCAGGTTTTAGCCCCTTTCTACCTTCCGCCGAACTCGGTTTCAGCTACTTTGAAGGTGACGCCTATTTCAATTCCAGTCACTTCGCTGGTACCGCCAACTTCATATCCAACCACTTCGCTGGTTCCGCCGATTTCAGTTCCAGTCTCTTCGCAGATCTCGCCAACTTCAATTCCTGCCACTTCGCTGGTCACGCCGATTTCGACGCCGCCACCTTCCAAGCCAAAACCGACTTCACCGCTACAACCTTCGAAAAATACGTGCCCAGCTTTCACGGCACCACACTCTATTCCGACACGCTGTTTTCCGCAGACGAGCGTGACCGTGATCTGTGGCCGCCAGCTAAGGGCGCACATGGCGCAGAAGACCAGAAAAGCAATTACAACCGTATCCGCAGCTTCATGGCCGATAAACGCATGGTCGAAGAAGAACAATTCTTCCACCGCCGAGAGATCGGGGTGCAACAGGTCGGGGCTGATTGGGGGACTAAACTACCATATGGCCTCTTTCAAATCCTCTCGAATTACGGACATTCAATTATACTTCCCATCAGTTGGTTGGTTCTACTTGGGGCCGCATCCGCCTTTTTTTACGATGTATATTACCCAGTAGAGAAGCCCGTACATTGGAGCAAACCCCTTGGCTTAACCCTATCCAATATGTTCGGCTACTTGGGCTATGTAAAACTCTATTACGCAGATGTCCTGAAATGCGCCCCGTGGTGGTTCAAATCCGTTTTAGGCATTCAGGCGGTCTTGGCAGTGATCCTCCAATTCCTCCTCGCCCTCGGCATTCGATCCCGTTTCCGCATGCGCTAACCCGCACGCCACTCTATTTTCGGGTATTTCTCTCAATTACGCCCCTAAAATGTCGCTATTGTTGACAATCCACTGGAATACTCGCACTAGAACCCCCATGTAACACTTATCAAGGGCACTAGACCGAAAGGGAACCCCATGACCAAGCATGAACCAGTCATCAAAGAAGATGACGTCGTAATCCGCCCCACCCAAGCCGAAGCAGAAGATGCCGTACGCACCCTATTGCGCTGGGCAGGCGATGACCCCAACCGCGAAGGCCTGCTGGACACGCCGCGCCGCGTGACCAAGGCCTACGGCGAATGGTTTCAGGGCTATGGCCAAGACCCAGAGGAAATGTTGCAGCGTACCTTTTCCGAGGTCGAAGGTTATCAGGATATGGTTCTGCTAAAAGACATCCGCTTCGAGAGCTATTGCGAACACCACCTAGCCCCGATCATCGGGCGCGCCCATGTGGCCTATATTCCTACCGACCGCGTGGTCGGCATATCTAAACTGGCCCGCGTGGTGGATGCATTCGCCAAACGCATGCAGGTACAGGAAAAGATGACCGCGCAAATCGCCAATACCATCAATGACACCCTTAAACCACGCGGTGTTGCCGTGGTGCTAGAGGGCGAACATCACTGCATGTCCACGCGCGGTGTGCATAAACATGGGGTGAATATGGTCACCTCGGCGATGCGTGGCGCATTTGACAGTGATCGAGATATGCGACGTGAATTTATGTCGCTGATCGGAAATCCAACCAACAAACTCTAATACATCGCGGGTGCGCAGGGCCTTGACACCCCCGCGTACCTATCCCAAACCTGCAGCTATGTTTGATCTACGTCCTGCGGGCTATGTAATCGGTATTCTTATTATGGCACTGGGCGGTGCAATGGTGTTGCCTATGGCTATGGATTTGATCGACGGCCATGGCAATTGGGTGGCGATGGGGCTATCTGCATTCACCACGGTGCTCATTGGCGGGGCAATTGCACTGTGCTGTCATAATGCCACGACAGGTACGTTGAATATCCAACAGACCTTCTTCCTCACCACTGGCGTATGGCTGGTTCTGCCGGTCTTTGGGGCGCTGCCCTTTGTCTGGGGGGCGACGGACGCACGCTTTGTCGATGCGTTTTTCGAGGCGATGTCCGGGCTAACCACGACGGGCTCCACGGTCTTTACCGGGCTGGAAACCCTGCCGCGGGGCTTATTGCTGTGGCGCGGGCTGATGCAATGGTTCGGGGGAATTGGCGTGGTTGTGGTCGCTATGGTGTTCTTGCCTGTTCTGCGCGTGGGGGGGATGCAGATTTTTCGCACCGAAGGGTTTGATACATTTGGTAAAATTCTGCCACGCGCGGCGGAAATTTCGCGCTCGATCTCCTCGATCTACCTGTGTCTGACACTGATTTGTATGGTGGCCTATTCTATGGCGGGTATGGGGCTGTTTGATGCCTCGGTACATGCAATGACCACCATCGCAACGGGCGGCTTTGCTAATTATGATAACTCATTTGGTGATCTGGGGGCGGCGGCTGAATATATCGCGGTGGTGTTTATGATCCTCGCAGCCTTGCCTTTTGTGCGCTATGTGCAATTGCTGGGCGGATCGGTGCGCCCGATCTGGGCCGATCCGCAAATTCGTGGCTTCATCTATACGTTGGTGATTGTGGTCGGCATATTGGTGGCTTGGCGGTGGTATTTTATCACCAACTCGTTCGAGTTTGCCCTACGCAAGGCCGCCTTTAATGGGGTGTCGATCCTTACGGGCACGGGCTATGCCAGCGCTGACTATATGACATGGGGGGCCTTTCCCATTACTTTCTTCTTTCTGATTGGCCTGATAGGCGGTTGTGCGGGCTCTACCACCTGTTCGATCAAGATTTTCCGTTTTCAATTGCTGTTTGCGTCTATTTCTGCACAGATTAAGAGAATTCACAGCCCGCATGGCATCTTTAAGCCACGCTATAATAAAACAACAGTCCAAGAAGATGTGGTCTCGTCTGTGATGGCCTTTCTGGTGTTGTTTCTGGTGACGCTGGCGGTTTTGGCGGTGGCGCTGGGCATGACGGGCCTAAACACCATCACATCTATCTCGGGGGCCGCGGCGGCCCTGGCCAATATTGGACCAGGCCTTGGTTCTGAAATCGGGCCTGCGGGGAATTTCGCTGGGCTGAATGATAATGCAAAATGGATATTGGCCGCAGGCATGTTGATCGGGCGGCTAGAGTTAATGGCGGTATACGTTTTGTTCACCGCCACCTTCTGGAGAGGATAATACCGTGACAACTGGTGATTTGGATCCCAAAAATTGGGATGAGTTTCGCGCTCGCGCACATGCACTGCTGGATGACAGCCTAGACAAGATGAGCACCGCCGATCAGGGCCGCGTATGGACGCCACTGCCCAATCAGCTGAAGGCACAGATAGAACAACCCCTGCCGCGCGGCGGTGGTGATGTGGATCAAATCCTGCGCGCTATCCTGCCCTATGGCGTGGGCAATACCCACCCACGGTTTTTCGGCTGGGTGCATGGGGCGGGGGCACCCTCTGGGGTTTTAGCCGACATTATCGCGGCGGCGATGAATGTGAATGCAGGTGGCCGTAATCATGTGGCCCCCGTGGTGGAAAAACAGGTGATCAACTGGTGCGCCGATGTCATGGGATTTGGGGAAACTGCATCAGGCTTGATTGTGTCTGGTACCTCTTTGGCTACTGTGGTTGCGCTGAAAACTGCGCGTGATCAGGCCAATGCGCTGGCATCAATCCGCGGGGTGCCGCAGGGGCGGCTGGTTGGCTATACATCTAATCAGGCGCATTCTTGTATCAAACGAGCGTTTGACCTCTTGGGCTTGGGCACGGACTCCTTGCGCCTTGTGCCCTGTAACGATGCTTTTGAAATGGATACGGATGCGCTGATCGCACAAATCGAGGCCGACGTGGCCGCAGGGCATCAACCCTTTCTGGTGGCGGGCACTGCGGGGGCGGTGAACATGGGCGCGATTGATGATCTAGAAACCATCGCCGATATCGCCGCAGAACATAAACTATGGTTCCATGTTGATGGTGCTTTTGGGGCGGCAGGGCGTCTGGGCACAGCCGCGGCGGATCGCCTAACGGGTATTGCGCGCGCCGACAGCTTGGCCTTTGATTTCCACAAGTGGTTCCAGGTGAACTACGAGGCGGGCCTTGTTTTGATCCGCAACGATGCCGCACACCGCGCCTCGTTCTCTGATCGTGCGGAATATCTGCGCGGCACCGAGCGCGGACTGGCGGGGGGCGCCTTTTGGGCAGTGGACTACGGCCCAGAGCTGTCGCGCGGCTTTCGTGCCCTAAAGGTCTGGGCGCATTTGGTGGAACACGGTTTTGATGCGCTGGGCGCCACCATTGATCGCAATATCGCATTGGCAGGGGCGCTGCGGGCGCGGATCGTGGCCCATGAGCGCCTGCAACCCATGGCTCCAACCCCGCTGAACATCAATTGCTTCCGCTATACCTCTGATCGGGTGGATATGGATATACTGAACACAGAAATCGTGATTGCCCTCCAAGAAAGCGGCGTTGCGGTGCCCTCTACCACTGTGCTGAATGGCGAGACGGCGATCCGTGTAAATATCACCAATCACCGCACCCAAGAGAGTGATTTGGATGTGCTGATTGAGGCGGTGGTAGAGCAGGGAGCGCGGCTAGAAAAGGTTTTGGATCGCTAGGGTTGTTTTTTTCGTCAATTTAGGAAAACCATCGTCAATTCAATCAGGCAAGCACAGGGCGCACCAGATTGAATTGACCCCCTAGGCTTCTTTGCCTAGTAAGGCGCAAACAAATCCGCAAAGGCCCCGTTATGGCACAAACAGCATCGTCAAAACCCCGCAGCTTCCAAGAAATTATTTTGCGCCTGCAGAATTACTGGGCCGAGAACGGCTGCGCGATCATGCAACCCTATGATATGGAGGTCGGCGCGGGTACATTTCACCCAGCAACGACCCTGCGGGCATTGGGCAATAAACCATGGGCCGCGGCCTATGTTCAGCCCTCGCGCCGCCCCACCGATGGGCGCTATGGCGAAAACCCGAACCGTTTACAGCACTATTACCAATACCAAGTGCTGATCAAACCCAGCCCCCCGAACTTGCAAGACCTGTATCTCGGTTCACTGAATGCGATCGGCATTGATATGGAAATGCACGATATCCGTTTTGTAGAGGATGATTGGGAAAGCCCAACCTTGGGCGCATGGGGCCTTGGCTGGGAGGTCTGGTGCGATGGCATGGAGGTATCGCAGTTCACCTATTTCCAACAGGTTGGTGGGCACGACTGCAAGCCAGTCTCTGGCGAGCTGACCTACGGGCTGGAACGCCTGGCCATGTATGTGCTGGGTGTGGATCACGTGATGGACATGCCATTCAATGACCCGGACGCGGCCATCGCGTTGAAATACGGGGATGTGTTCAAACAAACAGAGCAAGAATATTCGCGCTGGAACTTCGATGTTGCCGATACAGACACATTGCTTCAGCATTTCAAAGATGCCGAGGCCGAATGCCAGCGCATCATCGACACCCCACATGAAGACCCCAAAACCGGCGCTAAAATCATCATGGCGCACCCCGCCTATGATCAATGCATCAAGGCTAGCCACGTGTTTAACCTGTTGGATGCACGCGGTGTGATTTCGGTTACCGAACGACAGGCCTATATCGGGCGCGTGCGCGCCTTGGCCAAACTTTGCGCGGATGCATTTGTGCAAACCGAGGCAGGCGGGGCAGCGCCATGAAAGGATCGGTTCTGATGGGCGGATTACTTCTGGCGGCGGGCGCTATGGGCGCAGGGCTGTGGTATAGCATCCAAAATGCCTATTACAACGAAATCACCGATGTGACTGAAATCATGGCCTATGGTGATGCCTTCCCTGTTAAAAACTATCGCGGGATTGATGCGGATACCTCACCCCTTAAAATGCGGGCCTGTTTTGATGTGGATTGGGATTACTTCCCGACCGATGAATACAAGGATATCGCAACGCCGCTGATCGCACCAAATTTCTTTAAATGCTTCGATGCCAAAGAAATCGGCGCAGACCTGCAGGCGGGCAATGCCACGGCAATTCTGGCCCAAGAGAACGAACCCTTTGGGTTTGACCGCTTTATTGCGCAATACGAGGACGGCCGTGCCTTTATGTGGCGCCAGACCAATTCTTGCGGCACGGCACATTTTTCCGGCGATCCATTGCCCGATGGATGCCCCGTACCCGAAGGTGCCGAAGACAAAAACGTGATGCGCGATCGAAACGCAGATATTTTCACCCTGCGCCTTACCTCGGTTATTGGTGGTACGCTGGATGACATGCTGATCGGGTCAGACCCCGTAACCAGCTATTCCACCAACGGCAAAGAGTTCTTTGCCTGCTTTGACACGCCTATGTCCTTTGGCCTGCTAAGCGAAACATATGTAATCGCTGATCACGCATCACCGCGTAAAACCCGCAGCCCTATGGACTGTTTCGATCACGGGCAAATCGCCCAAGATATCGCCAGCGGCGAAGCAATGGCCCTATTGGGGCAACATGATATTATTCCCGGCTATGATCGCATCATTGCCGTTTACCCCAACGGGCGCGCCGTTGCGTGGCACCAAAAGGTTGAAAACTAATGGCTGACTTACTGCTTGAACTCTTTTCCGAAGAAATCCCCGCCCGTATGCAGGCCCGCGCGGCGGCTGACCTGAAAAAACTGGTCACAGATGCCTTGGTGGATGCCGGTATCACCTATGCGGATGCAGGGGCGCTCTCTACACCGCGCCGCCTGTGCCTGACCATCGATGGCCTGCTGGATAAATCCCCAGACCTAACCGAGGAACGCAAAGGCCCGCGCGTTGATGCCCCAGAGCAGGCGCTGAATGGATTCCTGCGCGGCGTTGGCCTTACCAAGGATCAGCTGGAAATCCGCGATGATAAAAAGGGCCAAACCTATTATGCAGTGATGCAAAAGCCGGGGCGCACAGCATCCGAGATTTTGGCCGAGGTTCTGCCTCAAATTATCCGCAATTTCCCCTGGCCCAAATCCATGCGCTGGGGCAGTAGTTCTTTGCGCTGGGTGCGCCCCTTGCATTCGATCCTGTGTATTCTATCCGCCGAAGACGGCGCCGAGATCGTTGACTTTGAAATCGATGGCATCGAATCCGCCAATCTAACCGCGGGGCATCGCTTCTTGGCGCCACAGTGGTTTTCTGTAAAAAGCTTCGCCCAGTACCAAACAGAGCTGAAATCAGCCTTTGTGATGCTCGACAGCGAAGAGCGCGCCGAACATATCTGGGAAGATGCCAAGAACATGGCCTTCGCCGCAGGTTTGGAATTGGTCGAAGACAGCGCATTGCTGGCCGAAGTCGCAGGGCTGGTGGAATGGCCAGTGGTCTTGATGGGCGATATCGCACCTGATTTCATGAACCTACCACCCGAAGTTTTGATCACATCTATGCGCGAACACCAGAAATTTTTCTCGGTGAAAAATGCCAAAACCGGCCAAATTGAAAAATTCATCACCGTGGCCAACCGCACCACTGCGGACAATGGCGCCACCATCCTTGCGGGGAACCAAAAGGTGCTGTTTGCGCGTCTGTCTGATGCGAAATTCTTCTGGGAAAACGATCTGCGTATTGCCAAGGCAGGCATGGACGTTTGGGCAGATAAGCTGACCAACGTAACCTTCCATAACAAGCTGGGCACACAGGCAGAGCGGATTGACCGCATCGCCAAACTCGCCCGCGAACTGGCCCCGATTGTCGGTGCTGATGCTGATCTGGCCGCGAAGGCCGCAAAATTGGCCAAGGCAGACCTGTCATCAGAAATGGTTGGCGAATTCGCCAAGCTCCAAGGGCTGATGGGGCGTTACTATGCCGCCGAGGCTGGGTTGCCGGATGAAATTGGCGCGGCATCCGAGGAACATTATTCCCCCCTTGGGCCGACAGACACAGTGCCAAGCGCTCCTGTTTCCGTAGCCGTAGCGATGGCGGACAAACTGGATACACTAACAAGTTTCTGGGCGATTGATGAAAAACCCACAGGATCCAAGGACCCCTTCGCCCTGCGCCGCGCAGCATTGGGGGTTATTCGATTGATCTTGGAAAATAGTGTTCGGGTTGACCTTCTGAAGTGGCTGGGTGCCCAGACTCTAGCTGGGGGCGGTGGGGCAGTTGATTTAGACAACCTCCTCTCCTTCTTCCACGACCGCCTAAAGGTCTACCTAAAAGATGCCGGCATCAAACATGACGTGATCGACGCCTGCCTTGCCATGCCACGTAACGATGATTTCTCACTCTTGGTTAATCGTGCCCGTGCATTGCAAGGTTTCCGTGACAGCGCAGATGGCGAGAACCTGCTTCAGGGCTTTAAGCGCGCCAATAATATCCTCACGGCCGAAGAGAAAAAAGACGGGGTATTCTATGAATTAGACCCAGAGGCAAAATTGGCCGAGGACGATGCCGAAAAAGCGCTGTTCAGCGCCCTTGATACCGCCCAGCCCCTGCTGGATGGCGCCATCAAAGCCGAGGATTTCACCGCCGCTATGGCCGCTTTGGCCGCTCTGCGCGCACCGATTGATGGGTTTTTCGAGCATGTTCAGGTGAACGCAGATTCGGAAATCCTGCGTCGAAATCGGCTGTGCCTGCTGAATCGCATCCGCAGTGTTATGAACAGCGTTGCCGCCTTCGAAAAAATAGAAGGATAATCGCGCCTGCCTCGGTTCCGCCAAACAAGGGCCATAAATTTGTCCAAATTCAGCGACATTGACAAAATCAGGGGCAATGCCACTTTTCATTGATTTCCCCAGGATCTCAATGAAGATGGAACAAATGGGGGTTTCCACCCAAACACCCATTTTGTAAGGACGCGGATAGGTGCACCTGTTCGCGTCCGATTTGTATTATCCCCCAGTGCCATTCTCTGGCTTGAACGCCACAGAATAAATATGATTTTCATTTTGCTCTGTTCTATTGATACGCAAATGCGTAGCCTATCCCAATGCGTAGCCTATCCCCCGGAGGCCCAAATGGACGGAACCCAAGAAACATACCCAGATTGCGTCGCCCTTAGCGCCACAGCCGAAGTGCCGGTATCGGTATACGGCGCACGCGCCGCCGCCGCAGTAGAGCTGTTGCGGGCTAATTTGCCTATTCCCAATGGTTGGGCCTTTGCGGCGGATACCGTGCGCAAATTTGGCCGCGGCGAATTTCCAGAATCATGGCCCGTCAGCACCGCCTTGAAAAACGGGGTTATGGTTTCCCTGCGTGTTAGCCCGATTAACCGCGATTGGGGTGGGCCCGAAACCTTGTTGAATATCGGCATGAACGCCGCGCGCCACAAGGATTTGATCGACACGCTGGGCCAAGAGGCCGCCGATGCCTTCTATTTGCGCTTTGTACAGGGGTTTGCGATCAATGTGGCGCGCCTTGATGCAGAAGATTTCGATGCGATCCTTGATCGATCTAAAACCGATGCGGGCACCGATTCTGCCACCGCCCTTGCGCACTCTTTGGCCTATTACGAATCTGAAATGGATATGCCTTTCCCGCAGGACCCCGAAGATCAGTTGCGCCAAGCACTACGCTCAATGGCCAATGCATGGAATGGTGCCAGCGGGCGGATCCTGCGCGCCGCGCGCGGGGCCCCTGCGGATGCGGGATTGGGGCTGTTGGTTCAGGAAATGGTGCTGGGTATTGGCAAGGGTGAATTCGGATCTGGCATTGCCCAATTCGTATCCCCCACCACAGGCACGGTGAACCTGTCTGGCCGCTATCTAGGGCAATCACAGGGCAGGGATGCCATGGATACCACCAAAACGGCACAGTATCTGGCCCAAGACAAGCGCGGCCCCTCGCTGGAAGAGGCTTGCCCAGAATCCTTTATGCTATTGCAACGCTACGGCGCACAGGTGCGCGAAATTTACCGCGATGAAATGCAGGTGGAATTTACCGTCGAGGACGGCCAAGTCTGGCTGTTGGATGCCACCCCAGCCGAACGCAACGTGCGTGCGGCCATCGCCATTGCGGTTAATCTGGTGGAACTGGGGCTGATCAGCCGCGATCAGGCGTTGGCCCGCGTAGCCCCGCGCAACCTTTCCGAGGTCCTGCACGCCCAAATCGACCCCAAGGCCGCCCCAAAGCAGCTGGCCATGGGGATCGGTGCCAGCCCCGGCGCCGCCAGCGGAAAAATCGTCTTCTCCTCTCCGGCCGCCGTCGCGGCACAGGCCCGCGGCGAGGCCTCTATCCTTGTGCGTGTTGAAACCAGTCCTGATGATATCCGCGGCATGCATTCGGCCAATGCTATCCTAACCGAACGCGGGGGCATCAATAGCCACGCGGCTGTGGTGGCGCGCACCCTTGGTCTACCCTGTGTTGTTAGCGCCGAGGATATCTCGGTGGATAAACGATCCAAAACCATCACATTACCCGATGGCCAAACCCTAAAAGAGGGCACCGTTATCACGCTGGATGGATCAACAGGGCAAATATTCTGGGGCGCGGCCGGTCTGGTCGAGCCCAAATTCGATGGCCCGTTTCGCCAATTTTTGGCATGGGCAGACGAGGTGCGTGAGATGGGTGTGCGTTGTAATGCTGACACCCCCCAGGATGTGCGTATGGCGCTGGCCTTTGGTTCTGATGGAATTGGACTGGTGCGCACAGAACATATGTTCTACGACCCGGGGCGCCTTACGGTGATGCGCGAACTCATCTTCGCAGACAAAGCCGAAGATCGTATCGATGCGCTGAACCTATTGTTGCCTATGCAACGTGGCGATTTCCAAGAGATATTCGCGCTGATGAATGGGGCACAGGTCTGTATTCGCCTGCTTGACCCGCCACTACACGAGTTCCTGCCCACCACCCGCGCGCAACAAAAGGCCTTGGCCGATGCCATGGGCATCCCGTCCTCAAAGGTCAGCGCGCGTATCGAGGAACTTTCGGAATTCAACCCGATGCTAGGTATGCGCGGCGTGCGTCTTGGCATTACGGTGCCAGAAATTTACGATATGCAGGCCCGCGCGATATTCGAGGCCGCACTTGAATTTACCAATGCCACGGGGCGCAGCATTACCCCAGAAATCATGGTGCCTTTGGTGTCGGCCAATCACGAGGTAGAGCTGGTTAAATCGCGTATCGATGCCATTGCCTCGGCCGTACAGTCCGAACGCGGCGTTGCGCTGGATTACAAGCTGGGCGTCATGGTGGAAACCCCGCGTGCGGCCTTGCGCGCGCGCGATATCGCGCGCTCTTGTGAATTCATGAGCTTTGGCACCAATGACCTGACCCAAATGACCTATGGTCTTAGCCGCGATGACGCGGGGCGGTTTATGCGCGAATATGTCAATCTGAATGTTTTCCCAGAGGACCCGTTTCGCTCGTTAGATGTGGATGGTGTGGGCGAGTTATTACTAATGGCGGCTGAGCGGGGTAGGGCGGATAAACCCGATCTTCTGTTGGGGCTTTGCGGTGAACATGGGGGCGATCCCGAATCGGTAAAATTCTGTGCAGAGGCCGGATTCGACTATGTTTCTTGCTCTCCATTCTCGACTCCAATCGCCAGATTGGCCGCCGCACAGGCGCAATTACTCAAAAATGTGGCAAAAAAATGACAGCCGCCGCATGAGTAAGTAAGTAAAATTTAACAAAAAATCAGTACATCCACCCCAGATGCATAGGTGCTATGCGCCGGGGGGGATAGACGAATCCGCATTTGCACCCTACAAGCCCCCAAGTAACAAAAGACAAAAACGTGCCATCGTAGCGGTGATCTGATGAAGTATCTAAATGTTATAGCCCTGTGTTCGGCCCTGATTATCCCCGTGGCTGCCAATGCGAACACCGCGTCCTATACGCTGGCGCAACTGAATGCCGTGGCCCAGGCCGAGGCCAAAGATCAGGCCACCAGCGGATCAACGCGCACCGGGCGCTGGGTACCGATTTCGGAACAGCTGTCTGTGAATATGCCGATCAATAAGACGATTGATGGCCAACCGAGGGAAAAGGGCAATGTGGCCGCTCTGTCCGCTCGGGATCTGCGCATGCCGCTGTATTCCAAAGATGCCTTGCCCAGCCAAGAAGAGGCCGATGCCTTTGGGAACCTAACCATCACCAATGTGAAATTTGCACCCAAAAACCAAAAACGCAAAATCGGCTCATTGTTTCAGCGCCGCCCCAAGGTGCATATCTATGCAACCGTACCCGCCAAGGCGACAATCAATGCATTGCCACAGGCCAGCGGCGATGCCGAGTGGGCCTGTTTGACCGAGGCGCTGTATTTCGAGGCCCGCGGCGAGAGCCTATCTGGTATTTTTGCGGTGGCCGAGGTCATTGTGAACCGCCGTAATTCAAAGAAATTCCCAAACACAGTGTGCAAGGTGATCTCGCAAGGCGCCCATCGTAGAAATGCTTGCCAGTTCTCGTATAAATGTGATGGCCACAAAGAGATCTACCACGAGAAGAAGGCCAAAGAGCTGGTTGCGAAGATCGCCCAGATCGTTTTGGAGCAACGCGCCCCAAAACTAACATCTGGTGCCACATTCTATCATGCGAAATCCGTCAGCCCTCGCTGGTCGCGCGCCTTTGACCGCACTGCCACAATCGGCCACCACCATTTCTACCGCGGTTAATTCCCAAACCACCACAAGCCTCTTGAAAACACCGCGGCACTGCGCGTAAACAGTGCCGAACATCAAATGGCCAGATGGAAAACCGATGACCAAAGATACCGCATTTGCATTCGAAACGTTAGAAACCCGCGCCAGCGCCACCGCGCGTGATCCCCATGATCGCATTGCTGTGCGTGATTACACTGTAAATGTGGAAATTGGCGCATTTCAGGCAGAGCGTGGTGTAACCCAAGGCATTCGCTTTAACGTGGTGCTAGAGGTTGCCAATACGGCTGCGGCGAAATTTGATGATGTGGATCAGGTGCTGTCCTATGACACAATCACCGAGGCCATCGATCATCAGCTAGAGGTCGAGCGACTGAACCTGCTTGAAACTTTGGCCGAGCGGATCGCGGCACAGATCTTAACCAACCCCAAGGCAATCCGTGTCTTTGTACGCATCGAAAAGCTGGATCGCATCCCCGGCACATTGGGTGTTGAAATCGTACGTTCCAGAATTGATGCCGATAATTTGGTGAAATTGGACGAAACTGTGGGCGAAGAAGCCCCAGTACACCCCAGGGTCTTTTTCCTACCCAATGCGCTGATCCAATCAAGTGCCCTGAAAACATGGCTAAATGCAATCGAGACCCACTGTCTACCTGCCGTGCTGTGCCTAGAAACCACGCAAACCCCGATTCCACAGGCCGATATCACACCAGCCAACCGCCGCATTAACCTATTATCGATCGAGCAAAACGCCTGGGTTTTGGCCGGCAAGGACAGTCGCTGTGTGGTGGTTGACAGCCGCACAGAGCTGGATTGGGCCATGAAACGAGACCAACTATCAGTCTGGGCACCCTCAAAAATGGTGCTAGATGCGACGGATAAGCCAAGCCCAGATGCCTCGCCGCTGGATTTAGCAGGCTGGTTCGCAGAACAATTCGCCGCCGATCAGGTCTATATTCTAGGCTCTGGCCCGTTTCGCGAAAACATGCAGGTTCTTGCACAACCAGAGATGCTCGCGTAAATTCCCCAGAAACATATTGGGGGGCACATGGCCTATTATCAACCACTTGTTCAAAACCACCCCGCCCGCCCCAGATCGGCGCATATATTGGCGGGTGGGCCGCTTTGGTTTACCCATTGCCTCAAACATAGCCGTACTGCCGCGCCAGAAATCACCGATGCCGATGATATCCCCGGCACGACCCTGCAATCGCTCACCGCGCCCCGCGGCACAATCTTGGGTCTGTCGATGGATCGCCCTAAAATTATGGGGGTGCTGAATACCACGCCAGACAGCTTCTCTGATGGGGGGATGCATAATACATTCGATGCGGCGGTTCATCGTGGCCAAGAAATGCACCAGCAGGGCGCAGATGTCATCGATATCGGTGGCGAGAGCACCCGCCCAGGGGCCGATTTCGTTGATCGAATAGAGGAGCGCAACCGAATAGAGCCGGTGGTGAAGGCCTTGTCTAAAATCGCCCCCATTTCCATCGATACCCGCAAGGCTGATGTGGCGCGCGCCGCACTAGATGGCGGGGCAGGCATGTTTAATGACGTGACGGCCCTGTCCTATGATCCACGCAGCCTGTCTTTGGTGGGTACATCCCAACCTGATGTCTGTTTGATGCATGCCAGTGGCGATCCCAAAACCATGCAGGATAACCCCAGATATGATAATGTTTTGCTGGATGTTTACGATTATCTGGCGGCACGCGTGCAGGCCTGTGTGGATGCGGGGCTGTCAAAATCCAAAATCACCATCGATCCGGGCATCGGTTTTGGCAAAACACTGGAACACAATATGTTACTGATCCGCGGATTATCCCTATTCCACGGGCTGGGATGCCCGATATTACTTGGGGTTTCGCGCAAACGCTTCATTGGTACACTCGGACAAGCGCAAGATCCTGCTGATCGGCTTGGCGGCTCTCTTGCGGTGGGGCTTGAAGGTCTGGCACAGGGTGCACAAATACTACGGGTACATGATGTATTCGAAACTGCACAGGCCCTGCGCCTGTGGCAGGCAATGACTGACGCAAAAACAACAATGGGCACCTGATGACTCAACGCAAATATTTCGGCACCGATGGTGTGCGTGGCTTGGCCAATACTTTCCCAATGACGCCGGATGTGGCGCTCCGCTTGGGGGCCGCCGCTGGGCGCTATTTCCGCCAAGATAAAAAACAGCACCGCGTGGTGATCGGCAAAGATACGCGCCGCTCGTCGTATATGTTTGAAAATGCGCTTACGGCTGGGTTTACGTCAACGGGTATGGATGTATACCTGTTGGGCCCTGTACCCACACCGGCTATTGGGGTGCTTACCCGCTCTATGCGGGCGGATGTTGGGGTAATGATTTCCGCCTCGCATAATTCATATCAGGACAATGGTATAAAATTTTTCGGCCCCGATGGGTTCAAGCTGGACGATGGCGCCGAGCTGAAAATCGAAGAATTCCTACAGGGCGAGATTGATTACGCCAAGGCCGAAAACATCGGCATGGCACGGCGCATCGATGATGGGCTTGGCCGCTACATGGAATTTGCCAAATCTGCCTTCCCGCGTAAAAAACTACTCGATGGGATGAAGGTTGTGGTCGATTGTGCCAATGGTGCCGCCTACAAGGCAGCCCCCATTGTCCTATGGGAATTGGGCGCCGAGGTGATCTCGCTGGGGGTGAACCCCGATGGGTTTAACATCAACCTAGATTGCGGTTCTACCCACCCGGATGCGGCGGCGCGTGCGGTGTTGGAACATGGTGCTGATGTGGGTATTTGCCTTGACGGCGATGCAGACCGCGTGATCCTGATCGATGAAAAAGGCCAAGTGGCCGATGGCGATCAGCTGATGGGGCTGATTGCCACCCAGTGGGCGGCGCGCGGCACATTGGCCCAGAACACACTGGTGGCGACAGTCATGTCCAATATGGGCCTAGAACGCCACCTAGATGATCAAGGTATCACACTAAAGCGCACCAACGTTGGAGATCGCTATGTAGTGCAGGAAATGCGCAGCGGTGGCTATAATCTTGGCGGTGAGCAATCCGGCCATATCGTGATGAGTGATTATGCCACCACCGGTGATGGGCTGATGGCGGGTCTACAGTTCCTAAACGCCATGGTCGAAAGCAATATGCCCGCCAGCCAATTGTTGCAGGTGTTTGAACCCATGCCGCAAATGCTGGAAAATGTCAGCTTTACGATTGGGGCAACGCCATTGGAAAATTCAAATGTTCTTCAGGCAATTGCCGACGGCGAGGCCGAGCTAGGCGCCAAGGGCCGCTTGCTGATCCGCAAATCCGGCACAGAGCCTTTGGTGCGGGTTATGGGGGAATGTGAGGACGAGGCCTTGTTGAAAACCGTTGTGATGAATATAGCCGATACTGTGCGCTCTGTCGCATAACGTATTGTTTATAATGCAAAACCTTCCCCGCGGGGAAGGTTTTAGGCCGATTTCAGCAGTTTTGAATTTTCAAACCTTCCCCGCGGGGAAGGTTTTGCCCGTTTTGGCGCGGCTCTGGCTGATGGCCAATCCGAACAAGATCAACGCAAAGGCCCCGATGAAGCTGGGCGGTAACGATTCGTCTAGGAACAATACCCCGAACAAAACCGCCCACAGAGGCACCTGATAATTCACCAATGACATAAACGAAGGCCCCGCAGTATTCACAACACTGACCAATAGGATCGTGGCCAATGCCGTTGGGAAAAGTCCAAGGAATACCACCCCCATCAGTGCAGGGGCGTCCGGCCAGCTGGGTATGCCCTCGAACATCAGGGTAACAGGCAACAGCGCGATGGTGCCAATAATCAATCCACCGGCAGAATAGGCCATCACCGATACCGGCGGGCACAGGCGGGTATTGATGGTGCCCAAGGCATAACAACAGGCCGCGGCAATACAGGCAACCCGCGCAATCGGCTCTAGGTTTGATCCCGTTGCCGCCAGCAATTTTGCCGGCCCGATTAGGATCACAATGCCTATAAACCCAAAACCAAACCCCACGGTCTTGCGTAGGGTCATCTGCCCGCCCTTTAGGAAAAAATGCGATAGCGGAAGAACCAACAGTGGCACAACCGCCATGGTCACCCCTGCAAACCCAGAGCTAACATATAGCTGGCCCCAGTTCAGCAGGGTAAAGGGAATGGCATTGGTGATCAGCCCCATCAGCGCAATATGCCCCCAAATGCGGCGATCTGTTGGCGTGCTGAATCCAGGGAACTTGCGCCCCGTGGCCAGCGTGACCAGCCATAAAACCACCGCCGCAATCGCAAGGCGCAACAAGGCCACGGTCATCGGTTCCAAATCAATCAGGGCGATTTTAGCCCCCATAAACGACCCCCCCCAAATAACGCCAAGGGTGATCAGCGCTAGCCAATTGGCAAGTGTTGGTTTGCTCATATCATAACTTTCGAAAGGGTTTCGCAGCGATGCTACAAGAGCAGAAATCCCGCGCAAGGGGAAACTTCCCCATGGGGAGGAGTGCGCATAAAAAAACCGCCTGCAAGGGCAGGCGGTTTTAAATCGATAGGCGCTGGATTAGTTGCGCTCTTTATCCACCATTTTGCCATCAGAAATCCATGGCATCATGCGGCGCAATTTAGCACCAGTTTCTTCAATCAGGTGCTCGTCATTTGCACGACGAGAGGCCTTGATTGTTGGTTGGCCAACTTGGTTTTCCAACATGAAATCACGCACGAATTTACCGGTCTGGATGTCAGACAGTACATCTTTCATACGCGCTTTGGTTTCGTCGTAATTCAGGATGCGCGGGCCGGTCACATATTGGCCGAACTCAGCGGTGTTAGAGATCGAGTAATCCATGTTTGCGATGCCGCCTTCATAGATCAGATCAACGATCAGCTTCACCTCGTGTAGGCATTCGAAGTAGGCCATCTCTGGGGCGTAACCCGCCTCAACCAGTGTTTCGAAACCACAGCGGATCAGCTCTACCAAACCACCACACAGAACCGCTTGCTCGCCGAACAGGTCGGTCTCACACTCTTCACGGAAGTTGGTCTCGATAATGCCTGAACGGCCGCCACCGATGGCAGAACAATAGGATTTACCGATTTCCAAAGCATTGCCAGAGGCATCTTGATCAACAGCTACAAGGCAAGGAACGCCGCCGCCCTTGGTGTATTCGCCGCGTACGGTGTGGCCCGGGCCCTTAGGCGCCATCATGATCACATCCACACCAGGCTTTGGCTCAATCAGACCAAAGTGCACGTTCAAACCGTGGGCAAAGGCAATTGCCGCGCCGTCTTTTAGGTTATCGTGAACGTATTTCTTATAGGTTTCGGCCTGTAGCTCGTCGGGCATTGTGAACATGATCACATCACACCATGCAGCAGCTTCTGCGATGCCCATGGTCTTTAGGCCTTCGCCTTCGGCTTTCTTAATAGATGCAGAACCCTCGCGCAGGGCTACAACAACGTTCTTGGCGCCAGAATCGCGCAGGTTTAGCGCATGGGCGTGCCCCTGTGAGCCATAGCCCAAAATTGCGACCTTCAGGTCTTTGATCAGGTTAACGTCGCAATCGCGATCATAATATACACGCATGATTTTCTCCTATGTCATGTTGCGCATACCTTACCCCATTCCCCATGGGGATGCATGTGAATAGCGCGGGAATTCCCCGTAATTTAGAAATATACATGCACCAGATTATAGTTTATGAAATTATCATGCATAATCTTGATAATACTGACATGAAAATACTAAGGGCGCTACAGGCAGACGCAACGCGCTCTGCTGCTCAGCTCTCTGATGAAATAGGAATCGCCTCTGCCTCCTGTTGGCGCCGTATCGAGCGGCTAGAACAAGAGGGCATCATCGCCGCCCACGAAGCAGTGCTAGATGCCAAGGCCTTGGGCTATGAGGTCGAGGTCTCGTTGCGCGTCACCTTGGATAAAACCCGCACCGATGCTTTTGATGGCTTTATTGCGGCCGCGCGCGACATCGCAGAAGTGAATGAAATCCAGACCTTTTTGGGCCGTGTTGATGTTCGGTTGAATGTTTTGGCCCGCGACATGGCACATTATCAACAGATCTACCGCGACAAAATTCTGGCACTGCCCCATATCAGCGATATCGAAGCCTTGATGCTGGTTTCAACAGTGATGGATAGACAGGCGTTACCCATATGATTGCCCTTGATGATATCGACCGCGCGATCCTGCGGGGGCTACAGCACAATGGCGCTGCGCGCGCATCTGATCTGGGCAAGAAGGTCGGACTGTCACAGCCCGCTACGTGGCGGCGGATAAAACGATTAGAAGAGGGCGGCGTGCTGCGCGGGCGCCGCGTGGTGCTGGATGCCAAGAAGCTGGGCTTCGATGTGACCGTATTTCTTGGGATAAAGCTGGCGACCAAGGGGCGTGTGGCGCTCGAGGATTTCGAACGCGCCGCTGCCGCCATCCCCGAGGTTCAGTTGATACAGCATGTTCTGGGGCTTTATGATTACCGCCTAAAGGTGGTTGCCCGAGACATAAGTGATTTCGAGAGGGTTTTGCGTCGCCGTGTGATGACATTGCCCGGCGTTGGCGATGTAGAAGCAAATGTGTTGCTCTCGGACGAGCATCGAAAACTTGCGATTTAGAGGCATTATAAACTGTTAGGTGGATTGTGGCTTTTAATGTTAACTGTAGCCCAAAATTGAACAACGAGGAGGGAAGATGAAAGCCCTATTACCAGATGTAGACCCAGATGGGTTGTTGGAATTTTCAGTGGTGTTCACGGATCGATCTCTCAATCACATGAGCGCGCAATTTCAAAAGGTGATGCGCGATATTTCTGAACAACTGTGCCATGTTTATAACGCCAGTTCCTGTGCCATTGTTCCCGGGGGGGGCACATTCGCGATGGAGGCCGTCGCCCGCCAATTTAGCCGGAACAAATCAGTGATGGTTTTGCGGAACGGTTGGTTCTCCTTTCGCTGGACACAGATTTTTGAAACTGGGGATTTTACCGCCGATGCTCAGGTGTTAAAGGCGCGGCGCAGTGACAATCACACCGAATCTGCCTTTCGTCCTTTGCCTATCGAGGATGTGGTGGCCGAGATTCTGGACAAGAAGCCAGATGTGTTTTTTGCCCCCCACGTAGAAACCGCCAGCGGAATTATCCTGCCCGATGCCTATCTGGAAGCCATCGGTGCGGCGGTGCGCAGCTATGGGGGGCTGTTTGTTCTGGATTGCATTGCATCTGGTTGTATCTGGGTGGATATGCAGGCCTGCAATGTGGATGTATTGATCTCTGCCCCGCAGAAGGGTTGGTCTGCATCGCCCTGTGCTGGATTGGTGATGCTAAACGAGCGCGCCGAGGCACAGATGGCGGAAACCGAGAGCGACAGTTTTGCCGCCAACCTGAAAACATGGGCGGGAATTATGCGTGCCTATACTGATGGCGGCCATGCCTATCACGCCACCATGCCCACCGATTCATTGCGCGATTTCCGTGACACCGTGTTAGAGATGCGAGATTTTGGTTATGGTGAACTGAAGCAGGCTCAGTGGGATTTGGGCAAGGCGGTTCGCGCGGTGTTGGCCGAGCGGGGGTTTAAATCTGTCGCGGGGGCTGGGTTCGAGGCACCGGGGGTGGTTGTCAGCTATACCAGCGACCCTGCCTTTCAAAATGGGTCAAAGTTTGCAGCCCTTGGCGTGCAAATCGCGGCTGGGGTGCCGCTGCGATGTGACGAGCCAGAGGATTACTCATCGTTCCGCATCGGGTTGTTTGGCTTGGAAAAGTTGTATGATGTGAATTCTACTGTTGGGCGCCTGACGCGTATTCTGGATCAGGTTTAGCTAGCCTAAGCCCTTGCGCATTATACTTTTGCGCAGGGGGGCAAACCCATGCAATGATTTCAGCCCCTGTAGGCGCAGGTCGCGTAGGGTCGGGCTTTGAAACATTGCTGCGCGGTTCAAGGCATCTACGCCGCGCACGCGCATCGCAATATCCTGTGCGCGGGCTTTTTCATAGGCATCCAAATGCTGGGGCGTGCCCAATGCATCTGGGTTTTCCTGCGCAAGGTTCAGCAGGCAGTCGATATCCGCAAGGCTCATGTTCAGCCCCTGTGCGCCGATGGGGGGCACCACATGGGCGGCCTCGGCGACCAAGGCAAGGCGCGCACTGGTTAGATGATCGGCCTTTTGCGAAATAATCGGCCAGATATTACGCCTAGAGACCAGATGCATTTCGCCCAGCACCTGACAAGCGCGTATATTCAACGCCTTGTTGAAATCAGCCGTGTCCATTGCCCACAGATCGCTGGCCTTGGCCGCGGTTTCCATCCAGATTACGGCCGAACAGGGGCGGCCTTGGTGATCGGGCAGAGGCACCAGTGTAAAGGGACCGCCACTGCGATGAATCTCGGTCGAGATGTTGTCGTGGGGGGCGTCATGTGTAGCGGCAAAGGCCAGTGCCTTTTGCCCGTAACGCCATGTTTTTACACCAATTCCCGCCATTTTACGCAGGGGGGATTCGCGACCATCGGCGGCAATCACCAGCTGGCATTTATAGTGTTGCTCTCCGATTTGCACCAAGGCGTGATCCGAGCGGGCGGTCAGGCGGCGGGTGCGCTGGCCGGTGATGAACTCGACGGTTTCTAGGCGTTCTAAATGGGCATGCATTTCGCGGCGCAACAGCCAATTGGGCAAGTTCCAAGCAAAAAAATCATCAGATATTTCCGAGGCCTCAAAATCAGCAATTGCGCGCAGCGTATTTGTTTCGCCGCCAGCATCTGCCAAGCGCATGGTTTTCATCGGAGTGGCAAAAGGGGCCAACTGATCCCAGAGGCCTGCGCGCTGTAGCGTATGGCGGGCGGGTTGCAGGAATGCGGTGCTGCGCAGATCGGCGTGGGCATCTTTGGGGTCGCTGATCGGCTGGTGTGGTTCTACGCAAACCACATGAAATCCCGCGCCACCAAAGGCGGCGGCGGCGGCCATGCCGGCAATCCCCCCGCCTGAGACAACAATATCTGTGGTGTTACGCCGCATAATCTAGGCCTGTGTTGCGTGCAAAAACTGCGTGAGCTGATCTGTGCAATAGTGGATGTGGGGTTGGGTTGATATCTGATCTACCAAAATCGTGCTAAGGCCCATTTCATGGGGTACCAACAGATTGCGGGGGTCATCCTCGAACATGGCGGCATTTTGGGGCGATAGGGCGGCGCGCTGAAAGATGATCTCAAAGGCATCACGCTGAGGTTTTGGGGTGTATTGGGCGTGTTCGATGCCGAATATATCCTCGAAACAATGCGAAAGGCCCCGCGCGGCCAAAACGCGAACCGCGTGATTCTTATCGCCGTTTGTATAGATGATTTTACGTCCGGGCAGGGCGTTAATGGCGGTGGCCAGTGCGGGATCGGGACTAAGAGCGCCGAGGTCGATATCGTGCACGGCGGCCAGAAAGGGTTCAGGTGCGATATTATGTTCCACCATCAGCCCAGATAGGGTGGTGCCATAGGTTTGCCAGTAGTGTTTGCGCAGGTGGTTTGCCGTGGTTTCATCTATGTTCAGCGCCTTCTTCATATAGGCAACCATCAGATCCTCGATCTGGTCGAACAGGCAATCCTCTTTGGAATAGAGAGTGTGATCAAGGTCAAAAACCCAAGTGTCTATATGCGCAAATTTTGTTTTCATGGGGCTAGGTTAATCTGCAATCAGCGGAGGGTAAAGCGCTGTCCAAGGGTGGTGACAAATTCCTTTGGCTTGGCTAATGTCATCCAAAATAATGAGGGAAGACATGGTCATCAAGAAAACCGAGGCAAAGGATGCCTATGAGTTGATCATTGAGGCGATTGATGAAGGGGCCTATCAGCCGGGGGATCGCTTGGTCGAGGCAGAGCTTGCGGATCGCTTTGGCGTATCGCGCACCCCAATTCGCGAGGCACTACAACGGCTTGAAACGCAGTCCTTTCTTAAACGGGACGGGCGCTCATTGATGGTGGCCACGTTGGATCATAATCAAATCGGCGAGCTGTATACCGTGCGCGCCGAGCTGGAAGGGCTGGCGGCCTTTTTGGCGGCGCAACATGCAGCCCCCGAAGAGATCCGTGTTTTGTTCAATATGATCGAAAACGATCGGCGCTTGGTGGATGATCCCAATGCGTTATCGCGGTCTAATCGGCGGTTTCACAATCAGCTGCATCTGGCCAGCCACAATAATTTCCTGATAAAACAGCTACAGCAGGTGCACCGCACTATGGCCCTGTTGGGGGCGACCTCTTTGGCGGCGGATGGGCGTGGTGAGGCGGCGCTGAACGAACATTATGAGATTGTGCAGGCGATTGAGCGTAAGGATGGCGAATCTGCGCGCGATGCATTGAAGACGCATCTGTCCTTTGCTTTTGAAACCCGTCTTAAGATTGATGCCGGCGAGTTGAGTGTGATCAGCTGATTGTGCCGGTTTTCTTGAGAGCCAGCACATCCAAAACCCCCTGCACATATTCATCCGAATCCTCTTTTACCGGGGTTAAATTGGCAATCTCGTCAGCATATTCCGCATCCACCAGCCCATGTTCGGTCTTGTCCCAAAAGGCGGGGGCAAAGGCGATTTCGTAGAGCGCCTTGAAGGCTGCGAAACTGGCCAGTGGCCAATAGGCAAACATGGTAAATAGTCCCCTGCGCAGGGACTTGTGCTTGGCCGTATCAGTGGCGACATATCCCACCAAAAACAGCATTGGTTCACCCAAAAAGAACAGTAAAATCATCAAGGGGATGAACCAGTCCAAACTGTCTGGTGCAAAGGGCAAATCAACACCAAAGCTCAGCACCCATAAGGGCAGAGCAAAGGGTATTGCCAGATATGTCAGCAGGGTATTAAGCAACAGGATATGAAACCCAATGGCGCCCTTGAGCCCCAGATCACGGTGCAGCTGTAGCGGGCGGCGCATATGGGTGACCCATGTCATGAAAAACCCCTTTAGCCATCTGGAACGTTGCTTGACCCATGGAATAAAGCGGTAATTCGCCTCTTCGTAGGTGGTTGAATCTAGGCATTCCACACGTAGGCCCGCGCGGTAAATCCGAATGCCCAAGTCCGCATCCTCGGTCACATTATGCGCATCCCAGCGCCCTAGGCTATCCAGCGCTGATTTGCGTAAAAACATCGACGTCCCCCCCAACGGGATCGGAATATCCAGCCGCTGTAACCCGCGTAGAACCACGCGGAACAACATGGCATATTCGATGGTGAAACAGCGTGACAACCAATTGGTGGACTGGTTGAAAAAATCAAGGCGCGCCTGTACGCAAACGACACGCGGATCGCAGTGCTGTAGGTGTTTTACAGCTTTGAACACTTGGTCTGTTTCGGGGGCATCCTCGGCGTCATACACGGCGATAATACTGCCATTGCAGAATTCCATGGCATAATTCAACGCCCGCGGCTTGGTCTCTATGCTGCCTTTTGGGGTGACCATCACGCGAAAGTGCGGGGGCAGGGTTGCCTGATCGATTGCGGTACGGGTGATGGAGTCACTGGCCTCGCATATCAGGCATATTTCTAACAACTCTTTGGGATAGTTGATTTTTTCCAGCCTTGGGATCAGCCGCCCTACAATTTCTTTTTCGTGCAGAAGGGGTACCAGAATACTGACTTTTTCTAGCTTCTTTGGGAATTTAGCCACTGGTACAGGGGGCGGCGGTGCACGTAGCGCGGCCAAGAGGCAGGTGAATTTCAGCAGGCTATTTCCTAGAAAAATTAACAGAATTAGGGTGAATGTGACCTCGGGTAAAATTCCAATCCCGAAGAAGGCGAACAGGGTGGCAAATATGCAGGCAAGTGCCATTAATCGGCGCTCTAGCAAGAAAAATCGCCGACAGCTTCGCTCTTCTGGGCAGGCATTTTCTGCAAGGCATGCAAGATCATGTTCTGCAAGGGATGCGATGCGGTTGTGTATTTTTGGGCGCGAGGCCAACGCAAAGCGCGGTGTTAAGCCAAATTTCTCGCATAGCTCGCAGATCATGTTGATTGAATGTGGTGTGCAGGTGGCAATTTCTACAGTATTTTTACGCAGGGATAGGGGAACAAATGAATGTTCCAGCATCACGCGGGCCGAAAACGGCAAGGCGTATAGGGCGGGATCGATCTGGGTGTCGATGTTTTCAAAGGCCATTTGGTGTTGTTGCGCCAAAGCAGAACCAAGATCATCGCTGTTGATTTCATTATTCACCATCAGGATCTGGCCTAGCTGGGCCTCTTCATGGTTTTGCAGGGCCAAGGCTTTGGCCAATGTATTTGGGCCAATCTGCCCATTTTCGACCAAAATATCGCCCAGACGCGCGGGTTGACGCGGCTTGGCCTCTATTTTCGGGGCCTTTTGGGTAAGCTTTGGAAAAACAGATTGATACATAACACGCCTTTGCTGACGTGTAGTTGATCGAATTTTAGTTAAATCGATCTTAATGCTGATATATTTTTAGTGGATCATAGAATCTTTGTCCAAGGCCGCCAACGGGGCTAGCTCGTCATAATCCACGGCCCCCTCGGATGTGGTGATGATTGGCTCTTGGGTGGCGCTGGGTGAAATATGCAAAAGCTCGGCCTTGGCGCATTCTAGAATTTCTTGCCAGTTCTCAAGCTTCTCTTCAGCGGCATAGTTCGAAAGATGCTGTACAACCGATACTATCCATTTGTGCTTAGACATTTCATCCTCGTCTCTTAGGTACTTTGTAACCAGTTAATCGAAGGTTAAATGGTTTCTAGGGACCAGTCTTTCTATTTATTGGTAAATTAAAGGTTTATTAAACCCAATTCAGGCAAAATTTTAATATAATTGTCGCGCATTCACAGCCGTCTGTTAAAAGCCGAACGAAAAATCCGGCTTCTTTTGCAGAAGAACATGAATGCGGGCGGCAATCAAGCCATGATAGAACGTGTCCTACGCCATAGCGGCGGAGAAACGCTCGAATAGGTAGAAGCTGTCTTGTGGGCCTGGTGAGGCCTCTGGGTGGTGTTGCACAGAAAATACGGGGCGATCCGCAAGGCGAATGCCGCAATTTGATCCGTCAAACAGCGATACATGGGTTTCTATCACACCTTCGGGCAGGGTTTGGGCATCTACTGCAAACCCGTGGTTCATCGAGGTGATTTCGACCTTGCCTGTGGCCGTTTCTTTCACGGGGTGGTTGGCACCGTGGTGGCCGTGGTTCATTTTTATGGTCTTGGCACCTAGTGCAAGGGCCAGCATTTGGTGCCCCAAGCAGATACCAAAAATTGGCAACTGGGTAGTCTCAAGGATTTCAGAGATCATCGGTACGGCATATTCGCCGGTCGCCGCAGGGTCGCCCGGGCCGTTCGATAGGAAAATGCCTTGGGGCTTATGGGCCAGAACCTCGGCGGCGGTGGCCGTGGCGGGCAATACTGTTACATCACAGCCTGCCGATGCCAGACAGCGCAGGATATTGCGCTTGGCGCCGAAATCTATGGCGACGACCTTTTTGCCCGGAGTTGAGCGTTTTGGGAAGCCATCTGGCCATGCCCAGCGTTGCTCGTTCCATGTGTAGGATTGCGCACAGGTGACCTCTTTGGCAAGGTCTAGCCCCTCGAGTCCAGAGAAATCGCGGGCGGATTTAAGAAGGGCTGCGTGATCGAATACGCCCTCTTTGTTATAGGCGATTGCCACATGTGGTGCGCCCTGTTGACGAATAGCTCGGGTAAGGCGGCGGGTATCAATGCCCCCGACTCCAATACGGCCATTTTTTTCCAACCATGCGTTTAATGTGCCTTCGGAGCGCCAGTTAGATGGCTCGGTTGGATCCCATTTTACCACCATCGCACGGGCGACGGGGTCTGCTGTTTCGTCATCTTCGTGGGTAACGCCGGTATTACCGATATGGGGGAAGGTGAAGGTAACGGCCTGACCTGCGTAGGAGGGGTCGGTCATGATTTCCTGGTAACCCGTCATTGCCGTGTTAAAGCACAGCTCTGCTTGGATTTCACCGGGTGCACCAAATCCGCGACCATAGAATGTGGTTCCATCGGCCAAAACAATACATGCGGTGGGGTTTTCAGGGTTTTCTGCTGGTGCGGGGGCAGGGCACATGGAGACTCATCCTATTTAGAAATTTGGCAGAAAATACGCCTAGGGTCTAGGAAGGTCAAGCAGCGATCATTTTTGTTTCCTTTATTTATCAATCTCTTGCCTTTGCGATAATCAGTTGAGTGCAAATTGGTTTTTCGATAGGTTCGAAAATTGGAAATGCGACAATGCAGGAGAATGCAAAATGCGCGATAAAATCAATGCGTCTATGAAACAGGCCATGCGAGACAAAGAGGCGACGCGCCTGTCTACATTGCGGCTGATCATGGCGGCAATCAAGGATCGCGATATTGCCCTACGCCCCAGCGGCAATGATGAAGGTGTGGATGATAGCGAGATTCTGAGCATTTTGGCCAAGATGATCAAGCAACGCAAAGACAGCGCCGAGGTCTATCAATCCGCCGGGCGCGAGGAATTGGCCTGTAGGGAAAACAATGAGATCAAGGTGATCGAAGAGTTTCTGCCAAAGCAGTTGAGCGCAGATGAGGTGAATGATGCCGTAAAAGAGGCCATCAGCGAGATCGGGGCGGATAGCATTCGTGATATGGGCAAGGTGATGGGCGCGCTAAAGGCGAAATATTCGGGCCAGATGGATTTTGGCAAGGCTGGCGGGGCTGTTAAGGCGCTGTTGGGTTGAGATCCGTTGTCGTGGACATAGGCGCGGATTGAGCTTTTTGCGGAATATGGACTTTTCAGTGGTTTAAACATGCTCGATTTTGAGAGTTCTGAAAAAGTAAAAACCCACTTATTATAACAAATTTCTCTGTAAGTTAGAGTTCCTTAATGCCACATGATCGTAAGTATCGGTAGGTTCCATCGTAATACTCTGGGGGTCTGGTTTTATCCAACGCGTCGCCATGCGGTACAAAAATAATCATGCCCTGTCGTGCTCGAGTGAGTAGAACACGATAGGCATTGATTAAGTAAAGTTGACCTGTCGGAACATTGACTGATTGCCATTTGCTCCCTTTAAAAGCAGTGAAGTTCCAATTGTCGCCAACATACCGTAGATCAGCATCCCAGCACATTCCCACCCAATCCAATTCCAGTCCTTGAATGTCGAATTCTGTTGCGACACCTTCCAAGTAATAAGACGAACGTACATCTTCGGTGTTATTTAGAAACCAATTTTCGGGTTCGATCTTTGATTTGATATGAATGCCTTCGGGCCGCAAGCGATGCGCGCCGGATGAGGCGACTAGGCCGGTTCTCTCACTGCCGCGCGCCTTAGATTTCAGCCAATTTTTTGCGTTGGCCAAATCACGTGTCAAGAAAATCGGATAGCTATCTATCAGGGTTGTCATAATTTCCAATGCAGCCAAAGGATCATTGTCCAACACCGTTGATACGAAAGACGAAAGACTCTCTGCGCGAAACGACCGAATGGATACGGAAAGGTGTAGGTCATTATGCTTTGACACTCTTGTCGAGCTTAAAAGCTCCTTGGCATCGTCGGAAACTGTATAATGCGGATCCTCCAACAGAGTCGATGCATGCACCTCCCACTCTGGAAAGCGTGTTTCTAACGCATGCAACCATTCGCCAAGTCCTGCTTCACCAGTGTTGATTTCCTGACCGCCTCCTATAAGGCAGACAATTGTACACCATTGGGTATGTCTGTTCATGACCCCGATTAGAAACTCTGGCTCTGATAGATTGAAATCACTTACGCCACGCTTTTTCATAAACTTAGAGGCTTGCTCTGTTGTCCAGGCGCGTTGAGCCTCGTCAAATACAACGACGTGTTCAAATGGTTTATCCGTATCGTTTAGGTATTGATCGCGAAAGTGGTGGATGTTTTGCACAAACTGACTGACCTGTCGTTTTGCATCCTCTTTTTTGATTTTTTCCCCGCTAAGTTTGCCTTGTTCAACCTTGTCGCGTGCCAATGCTTCGCGCAGAACGGCTACTAGTGGACCATTTCCGGACAGAAAGACTGCGTTCTCGTTTTTATGTCGCTCGGCCCGACTTGTCGCGATATTTAGGCCTGCAAGTGTTTTTCCCGCTCCGGGTACTCCGGTGACAAAGCATATCGATTTTTTACCATTTAGTTTGGATTGTTCAATGATTTGAGCAATGTGATCCGAGGTGACCTGCAAGTTTTTCGCGCTAGCATCTGATCGTGAGATGTTATTTACATTATGAGATTTATAGAGTGCTTGCGCAGCTTCGATAATGGTTGGTGTTGGGCGATAGCCCGAATTTCGCCACGCGACAATTTCAACATTTTGCTGGCGAGGGATTTGGGATGCTTGTGAAAAGAGGAAACCTAGGCCAGAGTTCCCTATGCATACGGGTGCTGCAACGTTGTCCTGTTCTAGCGTTATTTCAATGACATTCTCTGGTGCATTGGTCGCGATCAGCACCGGGATGATGGTCGCGTTGTGGCTCCCACCATGGAAGTTTTTAAGATCAAGAGTATAATCAACGACCTGTTCGATGGCGTGACGATCAAAACTGGATGAGCCTACCTTAAATTCTAATACAAATACGACACCGTTCAGAAGAACCAAGCAATCTGCTCGCTTTCCCATACGGGGGATGGAAAACTCGAAAAAGATATGGCCATCTGGAAAATTCATCAGAACTGCCTGAAGATACTCCACCTGGGTGATCCAAGCGTTACGCTGAAGATGGTCTAAATCATGTTGGTGATGTTTTGCTAACTTGCCAAGAATACTGCTGTTACTCTCGGTACAAAATTCCTGAAAAGATGCTTCGTAGTATGCCTTTTTCATAGGAGGGCCTTTAGAATGTAATTGTTAAAGTTGCACTCTGACAGGTATCCGCTAAAAGGCAATGTTCATATACATGCGATGGGATAGATATTCTGTAGGCAGATCATCTATAAGTTGTGAATGCGATTTGAGAGCCTCGAAGTGATCCAAATACGTATTTAGCATCATTGGCTATTTTGGATATCTAACAAAAAAGGGCGGAACTTTCGTTCCGCCCTTTGATCAATGGCTATGCCCGCTAATGACTGGGTTGTTTGTCCCACTCTGACTGTTTTGGCAGGATTTCGAACGTGTGCTCTGGTGGTGGGTTTGGCAGTGTCCACTCTAGCGTATCTGCGTACTCACCCCAGTAGGCGTTTTCTTCAATCTTTTTACCGAACTTGATTGTGTAGAACACAACGCCGATGAAGAAGACGAAAGAGGCGAACGATAGGAAGGCACCGTAGGTCGAGATTTCGTTCCAATAGGCATATTGCTCTGGGTAGTCGATATAGCGGCGTGGCATGCCCTGACGCCCCAAGAAGTGCTGGGGGAAGAAGGTGATATTGGCACCGATGAACATCATCCAGAAGTGCAATTTACCAGCCCATTCAGGGTATTGGCGGCCAGACATTTTGCCGATCCAGTAGTAGATACCAGCAAAGATACAGAATACGGCACCCAGTGACATCACGTAGTGGAAGTGTGCAACCACGTAGTATGTATCGTGATAGGCGCGGTCCACACCAGCCTGAGACAATACAACACCCGTTACACCACCAACGGTGAACAAGAACAAGAACCCAAAGGCCCACAGCATTGGCGTTTTCATTTCAATTGAGCCGCCCCACATTGTGGCAATCCAAGAGAAGATTTTGATACCTGTTGGTACCGCGATAACCATCGTAGCCAGCATGAAGTATGATTGCTGAGAGAGCGACATACCAACCGTGTACATGTGGTGTGCCCAAACAACGAAGCCAAGCGCACCAATTGCAACCATCGCATAAACCATCGGCAGGTAGCCAAAGATCGGCTTTTTAGAGAAGGTGGCGATCACGTGTGAGATGATACCAAAGCCAGGAACGATGATCATATACACCTCTGGGTGGCCAAAGAACCACAACAAGTGTTGGTATAGGATCGGGTCGCCGCCGCCAGCAGGATCAAAGAAGGTGGTGCCGAAGTTACGGTCGGTTAGCAACATGGTGATCGCACCTGCCAAAACAGGCAAGGACAACAAGATCAACAAGGCCGTTACGAAGATAGACCAAGCAAACAAAGGTGTTTTGTGCAGCGTCATGCCCGGTGCGCGCATGTTCAGGAATGTGGTGATGATGTTAATCGCACCAAGGATCGAAGAGGCACCGGATACGTGTACCGCGAAGATCGCGAAATCCATAGACATGCCGCCTTCTCGTGTTGATAGCGGTGCATATAGCACCCAGCCCACACCAGAACCTGCTTGGTCGTTACCACCAGGGGCCAAGAGCGACAAAACAGCCAGTGAAGAACCACAAACATACATCCAGTAGGATAGGTTGTTCATACGTGGGAAGGCCATATCAGGCGCGCCAATCATCAGCGGCATGAAATAGTTGCCGAAACCACCGAACAGGGCGGGGATCACCACGAAGAACATCATCAAGATGCCGTGGCCTGTGATCAGAACGTTCCACAAGTGACCGTTTGGTGTACATTCACCTGCGGCCAGCGCGGCGGCATTTGCAGCCTTGTCTAGGTTTTCCATACACATGTATTGAACGCCAGGTTCCATAAGCTCTAGGCGCATATACACTGTGAAACACACCGATACGAACCCCAAAAGGCCGGCGGTGAATAGGTAAAGGATCCCAATATCCTTGTGGTTCGTCGACTTGAACCAACGGGTGAAGAAACCCGGTGTGGCGTGGTCGTTATGGGCTGCGTCTGCCATGTGTTCTCTCCTGACACGTCATTATTGTGCGAATCCCGAAGGTTCGCATGTATCCAGCGCCGTCTTAACGGCTTTCGTTTCAGGGAACAACTGTTTCAACGCCATAAATAAGGAGTTCGGACTGCGTGTCGCAGGTCAAATGGGGTGTTTTGGCGGTGTTGGTGGCTTTGGCTTATTGGTCGGCGGGCAAAATCGGCTGGTGCTGTGCGGTATTGCGAACCGGCGTAATTGCGATGAGGGATTGAAATCATGACACAGCTTTAGAATTTTGCCAGTATGTGTTTTCTGAAACAAAGTTGATTGCAACGCTATGTGTTATCACAATAAAACTGAGTTGAAGCATAGAAAATCGATACCATGAATCGTTTATCCGCGCGGCGCAATCGTGTGGCGATTTAGCCCGAGACGGCTGGTAATACAGATGGAGCATAGAATGCAGCGAAAGATGTATAAATCCCTTAGGCGCAAGCTGATGGCGGCGGTGGTGTGTATGGGCGTGTTGCCGGTATCTGCCGAGCAAATCATTCCCTTGCCGACTATTATGCAGGTATCTGGGCTGAGCGCTGGGGATCATCTTAATTTGCGCGCAGAGCCGAATGCGCGATCAGAAGACATCGGGGATCTGGCGGCAGGGACATTTGTCGAGGTGGGGGTCGTGGATACATCCGGTGCATGGGCGCGGGTCATTATGGGCGAGCGCAGCGCATGGGTGGCACGTAGATATCTAACGCCTGTAGAAACGCCCGTGCTGTCGCCATCGGGTATCGCACAGAACCTTGCGTGTTTTGGTACAGAGCCCTTTTGGAACTGGTCGCTTAGCAATGGTGTTGAGGTGACGTTTTCGATGAGCGAGGGGCAGCGGCCTGTTGAGACCTTGATATCAAACAGCGTATCAGCCAATCATAGCCTGCGCTATGGATTGTCTTCGCCGAATTGGGGGGCGGTGCTTGAGAAACGGGCCTGTTATGATGGCATGTCTGATCGTGTCTATGCGTTGCAAATTGATTTGCTTGGTGTGGGGGGCAATGAGATCAAGCTCTTGTCGGGATGTTGTCAGATAATGTTACCCTAGCTTAGCGCCACAAATAATCAGCCATGGCGGCATTGTTGCGAAACAGCTTGTTTATTTTGTCTTGGCCGTGTTGTTCGATCAATGTGGGGGTGTCTGAAAACAATGAAATACCCATATTGGCGCGATGGTCGCGCAATTGATAGCCTAGTGTTTCCAATAGTGTGGGGTAAATATCCAGATGTGTGCCGGTTTTGGCGATACGGCGCGCGGCTGTGCCGTCGGCAATGGTCAGCATATTGCGGCGCTGATCGCCCATATTCCCCAGATCTGGGTAGAGCGTATTTTTGTAGGACAGGTGGTCGCTGAGCACCACGAAGATCGTATCATCGCCCCCGGGCAGGGCGCGCATATGCGCGATGGCCGCAAGGGTGCGCGCAACGCTACAGGATATGCCCTTGGGGATATTTGACACCACATCATCCTCTGGCATGCAGGTGGCATCAAAAAACCCATCAGGGCTGTGGGTGGCGGTCGTTAGCATAGAGAGAACAAAGGGTTTGCCGGCGGCGTTAAGCGTCTCGTATTCGGTTTTCAGCGCCTGAAACAAGAATTCATCATCGGCACCGAAGTAGTTTTTGCGGTAATCAACGCCTTGTTCATCCAGCGTTTCGCGCCCCATTACGCGGGTATAGCCGTGGCTGCGCAGAAAGGCACCTTTCGAGAATTTCTGCAAACTGGCCCCATTCATATAAGAGAGCGTATAGCCATCTGCCTGTAGTTGATCGCCAAGGCACCAAACGCTGGGCATAAACTCTGCCACTTCGGTTTTGGATGTCTGTTTAAAGCGATAGCGATTTGATACCTTGGTCAGAAAGGGCACGCCGCAATGCGAGGCAAGGATACCTGCAATGGTGATATCGGCCCCTGTGACCTGTAACTGTTCGCTGAATTGGGTGTTTTGATCGGCAAAATCGGCCAGCGGTTGATAGGCCTTGGCGGTTTGGGGCAGGGTTTTGTAGCTTTGCTCGATGCTTTCTAGGTAGAAGATTACCATATTGCGCTGATGCGCTGGCTTTGCTGTGATATCCAGCCCTGCGATTTCGCCCGCTAGATCGAAGGTGGATTTGAATTTTGATGGGAATGCGGTTTCCCACAGGTAATTCACTGGCGGTGATGTACAAGCCCCCAGCAGTACCAAGCCAAGAACGGTACCGTTAAAATATTTTTTGCGGGGCTGTACGATATAGGCGCTGATAAAGGCGATGAAGCCAAGGAATAAAAACGTGCGGATGGGCTTAAACACCGTTTCCCAGCCAAAGCTGGCGACATCGGACAGATCGTGATCGCGCATAAAGATCAAAATCGCATCTATGCGATTGATTGCCAGCGCATTTTTCAACACCGCAAAGGGAATGGACAGCAGGATAAACAGTGCAAGCACCCACAGGGATTTGGTCATGCCGCGCGGAATATCCTGCCCTGGCAAAACAAGCAGCGCGACAAAGATCACCCCAAAGGCAATGTAGATATAGTGGGTTTCGTCGCTGGTTTGGGCCGATGTATAGGACGTGGCGCTAAGCACCAGCGCAATGAAGGATATCGCAAAGGCCAGAATATAAAGACCGGTGTATAAAATTCTGGGCGGTTTCAAATTTCATCCCCAAAGATTTTGGTAAAGCACTGTTTCAGGGCCATATCTACATCTGTCATGCTGACAGGCAAACCCAGATCCACCAAGGATGTGACGCCGTGGTCATTTATGCCACAGGGGACAATGCCGCTGTAATGTTCTAGGTCTGGTTCTACGTTGATGGAAATACCGTGAAAGCTGATCCATTTGCGCAGGCGCACCCCAATGGCGGCGATTTTATCTTCGCGCGGGGTGCCAAGGGCAGTAAGCGGCTTGTCATGGCGCACCACCCATACGCCTACTCGGCCCGCGCGGCGCTCGCCCTGAACGCCAAACTCGGCCAAGGTCAGGATGACCCAATCCTCTAGGCTTTGTACAAATTTGCGCACATCTTTGCCGCGTTTGTTCAGATCGAGCATCGTATAGGCAATACGTTGACCGGGACCATGATAGGTGTATTGGCCACCGCGCTTTGATGTGAAGACATCAAAACGATCTGGTGCAACCAAGTCCTGCGCCTGTGCGCTGGTGCCTGCGGTATAAAGGGGGGGGTGTTCTAGTAACCAGACCTTTTCATCCGCCGTGCCTGCGATCATATCGGCCACATGGATTTCCATTGCATCCACCGCATCAGGGTAGGCAACGATATCGGGGGCATGTGTCCAGTTCAGCATTTTGCAGTCATTTCATAAACTGTGGGGTAGGTCTAGTGGGGGAAATCTATCAAATGCAAAATCACCCCTTCACATCCCAAAATTGCTTGGCTATACGCCAGATACCTTAGTGCGGCTGTGGCGGAATGGTAGACGCGCAGCGTTGAGGTCGCTGTGGGGTAAAACCCGTGGAAGTTCGAGTCTTCTCAGCCGCACCATTTAAAATCCCGATATGGCTAATCATTGACATAAAAATCATCGTTCACATCTGATGAAAAATTTAAGTTTGTCGCGGCGATGGCATTGGTGGCAAGCGTTATTGTTCCCATGATTTTAACTTTCTAAAAATAGTTTTGATTTTCTATGAATAATAATTTCACTTTGAGTTCCCCCGACAGAAACTCGGTAAATCGTTCCGTCAGGGAGCCAAGAAACATAGACGTATTCTATGCTTGGATCGAGAAAATCGTAGTATAGTGTATGTATAAAACCGCTTGGTTTGATAAAAACAGGAGGGCTTTCACCACGTAAACTAAGAGTTGCTACAAATCTTAAGGTTGTTTCATCTTTTGATAGGCTATATCTCTGGCTTAAGGACATAAAGATGCGTTTTTCATCTAATGTGGTTTTATAGTTTAGGCTATTAAAATACTCTTTGACAGCGCGAGGGTCATTACCTAGGCGTCGATGTTTTCTTCGTGATTAGCGGGTGTCTGATTACATCTCTTGTGGGCGATGCGCCTACCAGAGGGTTTTATTCGGATAGATTAGATTGTCTGTGTATCAGGCTAGTCTGGATCGTCTAGAATGTCGCGCGCAATTTGTTCGAAAATTCTGGTGCCGATGGGAATCAGGTCATCTGGAAAATCATAATCGGGATTGTGCAGTGCGGCATGATTTTCACCAGGGCCCAAACACAGCATTGCCGCCCGTGCGCCCCAGCCGAAAACGCCAAAGTCTTCTGAGGCGCGCATTGGTAGCCCCAAGTCACCGTTGGGTATGTCTAGTTTATCTAGCGCTGTACAGGCAATTTGGGTGGCCGTGGCATCATTGATCGACGCGGCGAAATGATCATGAATTTCGAATTCCACCGCTAACCCATGTTTGGCGGCGCTCTTGGCGGCCAACGCACGGGCCTGCTCAGTGATTTTATCCATCGCATCGTCGTGTGGGGTGCGCAGGGTTGCGAACAAAACCCCATCCCCCGGCGCAATGCCAAAGCTGGGTGCGCCGATTTGGCAATGCGTAATGGTTACCAGACGGAAATCATCGCCTAAGTCGCCCCCTATTCCAAGGCTTGAGAGGGCGGGGATCAACTCTGCAATTGCCAGTGCCGGAGATACCCCATCCTGTGGATCCGCGGCGTGGGCGGTTTTGCCGATAAGTTTTATTCCCAGCCCTAATGAGGCGCAATTAATAAGGCCCGCCCGGGTAGAGACATAGCCCCATGGGCGACCGGGTTCATTATGAATGGCAAAGGCCCAATCAGGGCGAATTCTGTCAAAGGCGGGGTCTGAGACCACGGCGCGTGCGCCACTGCCATCTTCTTCGGCCGGTTGGAACATTAGGACGACACGCCCAGTTTGCACGGGGGTGCGCGATAGAATACGCCCCAGCCCCATCAGGAACATCATATGCCCATCGTGTCCACATAGATGGCCGGCCCCGTCGATTTCGGATTTCCAAGGGTTGGCAGAGATTTCCTGAATTGGCAGGGCATCCAACTCTGCGCGAAACAGTACCGTAGGGCCGGGGATCTTGCTGTCGAATATGGCGGCCACCCCATGCCCGCCCAACCCCGAGATAATCTCGTTTGGGCCTAGGGGGTGCAGCTCTGCGATGATTGTTTTGGCGGTTTCGGCCTCTTGTCCCGATATTTCGGGGTGTTTGTGCAATTTGCGGCGTAGGTGAGTTAGCTGGGTTATATCGGAATTTGTCAGCATGGGTGATCCTTTTGCAGATCAATACGCTATTTTCTGAAATGGGGTTTGGCAATCCAGAAAGCATCTGAGGATATCAGGATACATGCTGTGCAGGCAGTGCTATCGGATTAACACGGTATCGCGCATAGCATTACTTGTGTAAATAAGTGGCCGATGTATACTTGCCGCAATAGAGCTTAGGAGAGCGTTATGACCAAGGTACTGATTGCTGGATTGATCGTGATGCCATTAATTATGGTTTTGGCGGCGATGAATACAAATATTTTAGGAGATTTTGACGATAACGCCGACGATGCACGCAACGAGGTGCAGAAATTGATGGATGCCACTGGCCGATAAAATCGGAACAGCAGATACAAAAAAGGCGATGCATGGGAGGAATGCATCGCCTTTTCGTGTTATGGGCTGTCTTATGCGCCGTAGGCGGCTTCTCGTGCAATGCGACGGATGTCGGCACGGTTGATATTGAGATCAGCCAAATCGCGAGCTGTCAGGGCGCTTAGCTCAGACACTGTTTTCGCGTAAACACGGTTTGCTTCATAGCGCGCTTTGAGCGCGTTGAATGCTGAGATGATACCAGCGAATACGCTGGGAGTTGCGTGGTTCTGTGTGATATATGCCATGTCTAAGGCTCCTTGGTTTCGTACCTTATAATTAGGATCCTTGGGGTGGACGTTAAACAGATAGTTCTGCAATGCCGAAATGCGCCTGATGCATAGCTTGGCCATCTAGCCATTAATTTGGTGCATGCAAAGGCACGCAGCAACAGTACAGTGATGTATTGTACGGGGTGCAATAAGCGCGGGGTTTATCGCCGGTGTTTGAGGGGGGAATTAAAACGGCGACACTTCAAGGGAGGAGGATGAAGTGTCGCCGTCTATCTTGTTTGGCCACCTTCAGGGAGGAGGAAGCTGGCCAGTTCAAATTTCGCGCCGGGAGGAGGAGTGGCGCAGAGATTTGTTTCTCTTGGGTTATATTTAGGGTGGTTGATGTGTTAATAGAAGATTAATTAATGCAAAGCCGTTATGCGCTTTACGCATAGCTCTTTCATTGCGCTGGACATGTTTTTGCGCTCTGGGTGGCATTTACCGGGGTATGGGGGCAGAATAATTGCATGCCCTCGATACGGAAGGCCTCGATAGCGGCCTGTGCCCTGGGGGCGGTAATCCATTTGGCAAATTCCGCCGCTGCCTGTGCGTTAATATGGGGGAAGCGGTCTGGGTTTACCAATATCAACCCATAGGGGTTGCGCAGGTCTGGATCACCGGCCCAGCGAATGGCCAGATCGCCTTTGTTGCCAAAAGATAGCCAAGTGCCGCGATCCGATAGCGTATAGGCATTTTCAGATGCGGCCATGTTCAGAGCCGCGCCCATACCTGCGCCGATCTCGCGGTACCATGTGCCACTGGGGGGGGTGTCTAGCGCTTGGGCCCAAAGCTCGCGTTCCTTTTTATGGGTGCCACTGTCATCACCGCGAGAGATAAACAGATGCGTTTGATCCTGAGCCATTATCTGAAGGAAGCGGGTCAAGGACTTGGGTTTTTGGGGCATTTGTGGCCCGACGAGTACGAAATCATTGTACATGACATCAAAGCGAACGCTGCCATAACCTTGGGCCATAAACGCGTCTTCTGACGGGCGGTGGTGTACCATCAACACATCCGCATCGCCATTACGTGCAATGCGCAGGGCTTGGCCTGTGCCAACGGCGATCACTTTGACCTCGATGCCCGTATCCTTGGTGAACAGAGGGATAAGGTAGTCATAAAGCCCGGAATTCTGGGTTGATGTGGTAGAGGCGAGGGTTATGCTGTCTGCGCTTAGGGGGGTGGCAAGAAGCAACAGGCAGGTTAGCAGCGATTTCATAAAGGTGGCCTTAAAAAATTTTGGCAAGTGGGATGAATGGGTGTGTTGAAAAACTGATCTGCGGGGGCATATTCAACAATTTTTCCCTCGGAGATAAACAGCACATGCTTGGCAAAGCGTTTAGCCTGTGCCAGATTGTGGGTCGCCCATAAAAACGACACCCCACTGTCGGCAATGTCTTGGATCAGCATTTCAAAGGTTTCTGTGGCCTTTGGATCTAGATTGCTGGTGGGTTCATCCATTAGAATTGTTTTGGGGTGGTGGGCCATGGCGCGCGCCAATGCCATGCGCTGGGCCTCGCCGCCGGATAGAACAACCGCTGGTTCATCGGCCTTGGCACTAAGCTGTGTAAGGGACAACAGTTCTTTGGTGCGGGCAATTTGTTTGGCCTTTGGCCATTTGGCCGCGCGCAAAGGTAGGGCAATATTGCGGGCAACCGATTGGCGCAGGGTAATTCGATGCTGAAAAATATAGCCTCTGCTTGATTTTTCATGATTGGCCGGGATGCCATCCCAGCACAGACTGCCCATACTGAGGGGGATTAACCCATGGCACATTTCCAGAAACAGCGATTTACCCGCACCATTTGGCCCCAAAACCACTGTGATGCCATCCATCGGGATATCCAGCGAAATCGGCCCCAGCAGGGTTTTCCCATTCGCCGCAAAGCTTGCGGTTTTGAGTGAGAGGATCATCTTTGCGCCCTTTGGTTCTTTTCGCCTGCGGATTTTAGCAAATGAATTATCGCATTTACCGCCAAGGCCATCAGGATCAGCACAATCCCCAGCGCTAAGGCCAATTCCAGATTACCTTTAGAGGTTTCGAGTGCAATTGTGGTGGTCATAACCCGTGTTAACCCCGCAATATTGCCCCCCACGATGATCACCGCGCCCACCTCGGCAATGGCGCGTCCAAATCCCGCCAATAGGGCAGTAAAAATTGCGAAACGCGCATCGATGATCAGTGTTTTCAGGCGAAACACCCAACCCGCATCAACAGAATCTAACAGTGGGCGGTAGCTTTGCTCTAGGGGGGTGACGGCCTCGGTGGTTAGGGCCAGTATAATCGGGAAGATTAGAACCGTCTGGGCGATGATCATGGCGCTGGGCGTGAACAATAGCCCCCAGTGCCCCAAGGGCCCTGCGCGCGACAGCAACAGATAGATCGCCAGTCCAACCACCACGGGGGGCAGGGCCATAAGCGCCGTCGAGAGGGCCAGTATGCCCCGCCGCCCCCAAAACCGCCCCATGGCCAGCGCCGCCCCCAGCGGTACTGCCAGCAGTGCGGCCAAAAGTGTGGCCGCGCCGCTGATTTTAAAGGACAGGCCGACAATCCCCCACAGCGTCGCATCTGCGCTGGTGATCAGGCTTAGGGCTGTGGTAAAAATATCCAACCTGTGGTTCCCTCTTGCCCTCGGCGCGGAATTGGTAAAATTTGGCTCGAAACTGTTTAACTGAACGCGGGGCGTCATGTCTATAACTACACAACAAATTCAAGATGAGTTGAAGCGCATTCAACTGCCCGATGGCAGTGACATCGTTTCTGCGGATATGGTACGCGCAATTACCATCACGGGCGGGCAGGTCAGCTTTGTGCTCGAGGTGCCTGCGGCGCTGGGCGCGCGTATGGAACCGGTGCGTGCAGCCGCAGAGAAATTGTTGGCCGAGATGGATGGGGTCAGCAAGGCCCGTGTAATTCTAACCGCGCATGAGGCCCCCAAGGCGCCCCCGCCAAACCTAAAGGTTGGGGGGCATATGAAACCCCAAGATGATAATCAGCCCATTGCCGGTGTTTCTAAAATCATTGCCATTGGCTCTGGTAAGGGTGGGGTGGGGAAATCCACCGTGTCCAGCAACCTTGCCGTGGCCTTGGCCGCGATGGGCAAGCGGGTGGGGCTATTGGATGCAGATATCCATGGGCCTAGCCAGCCGCGCATGATGGGGGTATCCAAACGCCCCGCCAGCCCGGATGGCAAGACGATTATCCCACTACAGGCGCATGGTGTGACCATGATGTCATTGGGACTAATGATGCAAGAGGACGAGGCGGTTATTTGGCGTGGGCCGATGCTGATGGGGGCGTTGCAACAGATGCTTAATCAGGTGGAATGGGGCGAATTGGATGTCTTATTAATTGATCTGCCGCCGGGCACTGGGGATGTGCAGTTAACGCTGGCGCAAAAGACCAAGGTAGATGGCGCGATTATCGTGTCTACGCCGCAGGATGTGGCGTTGTTGGATGCGCGCAAGGCGATGAACATGTTTGAGCGGGTGAAAACCCCGATGCTGGGGATGATCGAGAATATGTCCAGCTATCATTGCCCGAAATGTGGCCACGAGGCGCATATCTTTGGCCATGGCGGCGCGCGCGATGATGCGGCGCGCCTTGGCTTGCCGTTCCTTGGGGAAATCCCGTTAGAGCTGGATATTCGCGTGGCCGGTGACAGTGGCACACCGATTGCGGCGACCGACAGCGCGGTGGCGGGGGCGTATCAAGAAATAGCCCAGGGTTTGATCACGGCAGGTGTACTATGATTTTATCTGCCGCACAGGTTACAGAGGCTGGCGTGCAGGGGGGCTGGGCAATGGGATTGGCCGGCACAGTGCACTACAGCGACTTGGATGCGTATAACCATGTTAACAACAAAATCTATCATACGTGGTTTGAAAACCTGCGGGTTTGTTATGTGCAGGGGTTTGGACTGTTCGGTGGGGAATCGCCCTACAAGATTGTGGTGCGGCGTGCGGGCATCGAATATCACGCTCAGATGTTGTTTGGTGAGGACTATATTACAGGCATTCGTTGTTCGCGTATTGGCAACAGCAGTTTTGATTTCCAATACGGCGTGTTTGTAAACGGTGAATTGCGCACCAGTGGGGATACACAGATGGTGCTGGTGAATGAAACCGCCACCAAATCTATGCCTCTGACGGATGAGATGCGCCTCTATTTAGAGGGCACGCCCCAAAGGGGTGCGTAATTTCAGGGAATTCATTTGTTTCTGGCTTGACTTGGTGCGTGCAACGTTTAGAAGGCAGTTTCAAGTTTACGCGCGGGTGGTCCGTGCCCCGAATGGAGAGTTCCTATGGCGAAGCCAACAACAATCAAAATCCGCCTTAATTCAACTGCGGACACTGGCCACTTTTATGTGACCAAGAAAAATTCACGTACGATGACAGAAAAAATGGTCGTAAAGAAATATGACCCAGTTGTACGCAAGCACGTTGAATACAAAGAAGGCAAGATCAAGTAGACTGCCCTCTTGGTACTGAATTCAAAACCGCGCCCTAGAGCGCGGTTTTTTTATGTCAGGATAGCACAAGCAAGGGCAAGGATTGCGGCCAAATATGCCAACAGCGTCATCAGCATGCCAAACTGGCGGTAGCGAAAATGCGCGCCTATATCTAAAAAATAGACCCCGTGTAAAATGCGCCCCAGCACCATCAGGCTGGCAACAAGGCATAAGAGGCCTTTGTAGGGGGGAGATTGTAGTTCTAACAATCCCAATAGAATCAAAAACAGCGGCACCTGTTCGCTGGTGTTTGCGTGGCCGCGAATGCGTTTCATCATTGTTTTGTCACCCGCATCGCCATGCGCAATCCGCTGTCGGCGTCGCTGGATGATCACACTTATGGTTTGCGCAAGATAGAGAGCAGCCAATGCTGTGGCAGTAATTACGGTGACGGGTAGGGTAAGATCTGACATAAATTTTCCTATAAAAAAGCCGAGGCAAATGCCTCGGCTAAAGAATTGCGTTGAGGGCTAAATTACTCTTGGCCGCCCATAAAGTGTAGCAAGAACATGAACATATTCAGGAAATTCAGGTAGAGGTTCAATGCACCCATGATTGCTGCCTTGTTCAACCATTCATCCTGGCCGGCATTGGCCATGGCAAGGTAGGTGTTCTTGATGTTTTGTGTATCATAGGCGGTTAGACCAGCAAAAATCAGCAAGCCAATTGCCGAAATCGCAAAGGATAGGGCAGAGGATTCAATAAAGATGTTGATAATTGCGGCTACGATCAGACCAATCACACCCATGATCAGGAATGTACCCCAGCCAGAAATGTCTTTCTTGGTGGTGTAGCCATATAGAGATAGACCGGCGAATGCGATTGCAGTGGTAAAGAAGGTCTGCGTGATTGAAATGCCGGTATAAACCGCAAAGATCCAAGCGATTGATAGGCCCATAAGTGCCGAGAACGCCATGAACAAGAGGCGCGCTGTGTTTTCTGATACGCGGTTAATCATACCGCCCAAGAAAAACACAAACACCAAGGGTGCAAACATGATCACATAGCGCGATGCGCCGGTAAACAGGCTGGCGATAAGCGCATCGTTGTTGCCAACGTAATAGGCAACGGCACCGGTAATCGCCATACCAAGGCCCATAATGCCATAGACACGGTTCATATGGGCGCGAAGGCCCTCGTCGATATGGGCAGCTGCGGTGCCGGCGCGACGAATTGTTTGTGGATTAGCCATCGAATTCTCCTTAGCTAAATGCGCGGTATTGCGCCTTTGTGCTAAATATGGCCTTTGGGCTGGAAAATACAAGAAAAATCACCAGAATGTGACCGATCAAATACCTAATATTGATAAAAAAATGGCGCGTACAGAAATCTGTAACGCGCCAAGGCTGGGGAAAAAGAAAATTTGGATTACAGACCGAAGCGCGCGGCCTCGGTTTTGGCCTGTGATGCGGTTAGGCCGATATCGCTCAGTTGCGCAGGAGACAGCCTAGCTAGTGCGCGGCGTTGTTTTTGGATCTGTGCGATCACCAACAGGGATGCGGGGATCGCCACCAAACGAGCGGGTGTTGCGAAAACGGCGAAAGATTTAAGAGTTGCTGCCATGGTTCTGACCTTCTGTAGGTGTTGATTACGCGGTGTGGTGGGGGGTGGACTTCCACAGCGGGGTTGCCAGCTCTGTTTGCACATCTTGGGCTGTAAGGCCGATATCACGCAGGGCCGCCGCATCCAATTTTCTAAGGGCGCGGTGTTGTTTCGAGCGGGCCTGCATGCTGCGCAACGTCAGGAAAAGGCCACCCCAGAGATTGGTGCGAGGTGCGGCGCGGGTATCTGAATAATATGTCATCTTCGTTCCTTTCGGTTGCTTATGAGTTGGTGTTGTTTCATCAACTTTCTTGATGTTTATGCATTCTGCTGCTAAATAAGTAAAATGAATGGTTGTTAGTTTAGATATCAAGGATTGTGATATGCCCAGAAACTTAGATTTAACCGCGTTGCGCTCTTTTCTAACCGTCGCTGACGTCGGGGGGGTGACCAAGGCCGCGGGCCAGTTGCATCTGACCCAATCTGCGGTTTCTATGCAATTAAAACGACTAGAAGAATCTATGGGGATGGAGCTGTTGGATCGATCTGCGAGACAGATCGGCCTGACGCCCGAGGGCGAATTACTGCTGTCCTATGCGCGTAGGTTGTTGGCGCTGAACGACGAGGCCTGGGGGCGGCTCTCCAGCGACAGCTATGAAGGCAGCATTACCTTTGGGGTGCCTCATGATATCCTACACCCGCATGTGCCAAATGTGTTGCGCCGCTTTGCTGCGGAATACCCGAAGGTAAAGCTGAACCTGATCTCTTCTTTTACCGCCAGCCTACTAAAGCAATTTAACGCCGGCGAGATCGATGTGATCATGACCACAGAATTAGAGGGCAGCGCCAAGGCCGAACAATTGGCTCAGCATCCGCTGGTCTGGGTGGGCGCACAGGGGGGGCGCGCTTGGAAACAGCGGCCTCTGCGGCTGGCATCGGCCCAGGCCTGCGCCTTTCGTCCCATTAGTGCCGAGGCATTGGATAATGCGGGAATATCGTGGGAAATGGCCGTGACCACGGAAAATACCGAAACCGTAGAGGCCAGCCTGAGTGCGGATCTGGCAGTCGAGGCGCGTTTGGCCACGCGGGTGCCTATGGATATGGAAGAGATCGCCCATGATAATGCTCTGCCCGACTTGCCCGTTTTCGACGTAAATCTTTACGTCTGCCCAGAGCGCCAATCGAATTTGGCCGCACATTTGGCCGAAATGATCCGCGCCGCCTATCGCTGAATTTAGAAAAATGCGCTTTTTACTGGTGTTTCGCCCTAGGCTGGTCTAAGGGCCGATCAACCGCCAATCCTCTAAAGGCCCAGTATTATGGAACTCAGAAATATCGCAATCATTGCGCACGTTGACCACGGCAAAACAACCTTGGTTGATGAGCTGCTTAAACAATCCGGTATTTACCGCGACAACGAAGCAACAACCGAACGCGCAATGGACAGTAATGACCTAGAGCGCGAGCGTGGCATTACCATTTTTGCCAAGCCCACATCCGTCGAGTGGAAGGGCACACGTATCAATATTGTAGATACCCCGGGCCACGCCGATTTCGGCGGCGAGGTAGAGCGTATCCTGTCTATGGTTGATGGTGTGGTTTTGTTGGTGGATGCGGCCGAAGGCCCGATGCCTCAGACCAAATTCGTAACACAAAAGGCATTGAAATTGGGTCTACGCCCGATTGTGGTGGTGAACAAAGTGGACAAGCCTGACGGCGAACCCGATCGCGCGCTTGATGAATGTTTTGATTTGTTCGCCAGCTTGGATGCTACAGACGAGCAGTTGGATTTCCCATCCATGTACGCCTCTGGCCGTTCTGGTTGGGCCGATATGGAACTGGATGGCCCGCGCAAGGATTTGAGTGCGCTGTTTGATTTGATCATCGATCACGTGCCAGCGCCTGCACAAATCGCAAATCGCGAACAGCCCTTTACAATGCTGGCCACAACTTTGGGCGGCGACCCGTTCTTGGGCCGTTTGCTAACAGGGCGTGTGGAAACAGGGACGTTGAAGGCTGGTCAAACCATCAAGTCAATGACCCGCGAGGGCGCATTGATCGAGAATTTCCGTGTGACCAAAATTTTGGCATTCCGCGGGCTGGAACAAACCGCAATTGATGTGGCTGAGGCTGGTGATATTGTATCGATTGCTGGAATGGCCAAGGCGACCGTTGCGGATACCTTGGCGGATCCTGCGGTTGTGGATGCTATTCCTGCACAGCCGATCGATCCTCCTACCATCACCGTAACCTTTGGTATCAACGACAGCCCCTTGGCTGGGCGCGATGGTAAGAAGGTGCAATCTCGTGTTATTCGCGATCGGTTGATGAAAGAGGCGGAATCAAACGTGGCGATCAAGGTCAACGACACCCCAGGTGGCGAGGCCTTTGAGGTTGCGGGTCGTGGTGAATTACAAATGGGTGTGTTGATCGAGAACATGCGCCGCGAAGGGTTCGAATTGTCGATTTCGCGTCCACAGGTTCTGTTCCAAGAGGTTGATGGCCAACGTATGGAGCCTATTGAAGAGGCCACCATTGATGTGGATGACGAATATTCAGGCGTTGTAATCGAAAAGCTAACCGGCCATCGCAAAGGCGAGCTGGTTGAGATGAAGCAAGCAGGTGCTGGTAAGACCCGCATCGTGGCCCATGTGCCGGCTCGTGGCCTGATTGGCTATCACGGCGAGTTTCTAACCGATACGCGCGGCACGGGCGTGTTGAACCGTGTGTTCCATGACTGGGCACCGTTCAAGGGCGCAATCCCTGGACGTCGTGCTGGTGTGCTGATTTCCATGGAAAACGGCGTGTCGGTTTCCTATGCGATCTTTAACCTAGAGGATCGTGGTAAATTCTTTATTGGTGCGCAAGAGGATGTGTACCAAGGGATGATCCTAGGCGAGCACAGCCGCGAGAACGACCTAGAGGTTAATCCGTTGAAGGGTAAGAAGCTGACCAATGTTCGCGCCTCTGGTACGGATGAGGCGGTGCGTCTGACCACACCGATTAAATTGTCATTGGAAGAGGCGATTGCCTATATTGATAATGATGAGTTGGTAGAGGTCACACCAAACGCGATCCGCCTGCGTAAGCGCTATTTGGACCCACATGAACGTAAGCGTCACGCCAAATCGCAACAAGGTTAACAACCCCTATAAGTTGCAATTTCGAATCTCATGAAAACCGGACGCGAATAGCGTTCGGTTTTTTCAATCCACTAAACGAGTTGCAAAAAACTAACCTTTTAGGACCTGTTCTAAGGTACCTGTCCTTTAGTATAGGTTTTTTCTTTTACATAATTATTACAATTGCTTATGCGCTAATATATAATTTTCGTGACCCTACGTCATTTCGGTGAATTTTCTTCACCTTTTCCGCTATACTAATTGCCAGAAATTGAGTTTGAGGAAAAAATGAAACACCCTGTAGACGTGCATGTAGGTAAACGAATTCGTCATCGCCGCTGGATGGTTGGCATGACTCAACAACAATTGGCCGAGGCTGTAGGAATTAAATTCCAGCAGATCCAAAAATACGAAACCGGTATGAACCGCGTTAGCGCATCGCGCTTGTGGGATATCGGAAATGCGATGGATGTTGTGGTTAGCTTCTTCTTCGAAGGATACGAAGAAGGCGAAGTGGAAAATGCCTCGCAAACCGCCCCAGCAAACAGCAAAGCGGGAGACTTGCTGGCCGACAAAGAGGCGCTGGAATTGGTGCGATCCTATTATTCCATTCCGGAGAACCAACGCAAAAAACTATTTGATCTGGCCCGCGTGCTTAGTGACGCAGCATAGGATCAGATTTCAAGGTTTTCTAAATCTTGAGGGTTTGATATGAAATCTCCAAACGCGCAGCACATTAACAGTGCTGTGAATTTGGAGATTTTTTTATGGGCCTGAAATCCAGTGACCAAAAGCAGATTGAACAAACCGTGGGTCGGATGATTTCCGCAGGTCGTGATATCGCCTTGGCTTATTTTCGCCAGCCGGATCAGGGATTGGCGAATAAACTGTCTGATGGATTTGATCCGGTGACACAGGCGGATAAGGAAATCGAGCTGGCGTTTCGCGAAATTCTGAAGGCCGAGCGGCCGATGGACGGTATTCTGGGCGAGGAATTCCCGCCGGTGGCCAGTCAATCTGGCTATACATGGGTACTAGATCCAATTGATGGCACGCGCGGGTTTATTTCTGGCACCCCGACTTGGGGCATGCTGATCGCCCTAAGCGATGCGCAGGGGCCGATTTGGGGGGCGATTGATCAACCCTATACAGGCGAAACCTTTATGGGGGGATTGGGGCGTGCCGAATTGCGCCGTGCTGGCCAGACGACGCCTTTGGCGACACGGCAGACCACGACACTTGCGGATGCAATTTTGTTCACAACCTTCCCAGAGGTCGGCACCGCAAATGAGCGCGCTGCATTTCAGCGCGTTAGTTCCGTGGCCAAGCTGACCAGATATGGCATGGATTGCTATGCCTATGGGCTGTTGGCGGCAGGGCAGGTGGATTTGGTGATTGAGGCGGGGTTAAATGCCTATGATATACAGGCCCCGATTGCTGTGGTCGAGGCCGCAGGTGGCATTGTGACCAATTGGAAGGGCGGGCCCGCCCACGCGGGTGGCACAGTCGTGGCCGCCGCAAATTCGGACATTTATGCGCAGGCGATAGCATTGTTAAATCAATAGGCCGAACTAGGCGATGAACTGGTCAATTTCGTTCCAAATGGCCGAGGTGACATGGGGCTGTTCGATCAATAGTTCGTGCTTGGCATCTGGATAGACCCTTAGGGTGCCATTTTCCATGCGATCCATCATCTTGTAAACGGCTGCTTGGCTGACGATTCTCTCATCTGTTCCGAGGAAACACATCACAGGCACTTTGGGGGTGGGTTTCGCGCGCAACAGCTTGGTTTCCCGCAGGGCCTCATAAACCCATTGTATAGAGGGGCCACCGATTTCTAAATCTGGATGTGTGCTTAGTTGTTTGATGCGAAATTCGTATTCCTCGGCGTTGTTGGTTAGGTTATTTGTATCCAAATCCTGCACAAAAGAGGGGTTTCTGATATTAGTCGAAGACACCAAACTTTTGGGAGAAATGATGCGCCCGAAGCTTTGAATGTAGACCTTGATGATTTGGTTTAGCCAGCCATTAACCGCGATATCCCACATGGGCGCAGAAAACAGCACACGCTCGATGTTGAGCCCTTCAAAGAGCGCCCGAAGGCCAATGGCACCGCCCATAGAATGCGCCAGCATCACCCTGGGCGCTGGGAAGCCGTGATCCATAAGAAACTCTAGTAGCACCGCCACATCCAATTGGTAATCGGTGAAATTTTCGACGTGCCCTATAGTCGGGCGTTTGTGGATGCGCTGTGATAGGCCCTGGCCCCGCCAATCGACCATTGCCACAGAATAACCGCGCGTGCAGAAATGCTCGACCGTTGGCCCGTATTTTTCGCAATATTCAGTTCGGCCATGGAAAATTAAGACTGTGCCCTTGGTGCCACCCTTCCATCCCACAACGCGCAGTCGCACGCCATCGCTTGCGGTGCGGTACTCGCATATTTCACCCAAAGGTGCACGCGCGATGTCAGAATAGAAGGGGGCGTTTTCCATGGCTCTCACCGTTAACTCAGAACAGCGCCAAGCTTCATGGCCTGAGACATGTCGCCCTCGACAGCCAATTTGCCCGACATAAAGGCGCTGGTCGCGTTTACATCACCGCTTAGAATGCCTTGGAATGTTTCTGCATCTGCAGACATGGTACATTCCATCTCGTCATCGCTGGCGCTGGCGCCATTTTCATCGATGATCAGGCTACCCTCGTCCTCGATGTCGATTTTGATCGATCCATCAAAGCCATCTGCACCCAATTTTTCGTTTATCGCCTTAACGGCCATTTCAATCACGTCACTCATGATGCTCTCCACAGTTATTGCCCTTCCCTTTGGTGGGCTTCGTGCTATCCTTGTCACAACATGAGAAAAGAATGTCCAATATCAACCGCACTCAAAGCAGGTATCGTCACGTTAGTTTTGTTTTTGTGCCAAATAGGTGACAAAAATCACGCTTACGCGCAAACGGATACGCTCGAGTCGTTGTTCGCTCAATTGCTTGAGGGGAATGAGCAAGATGCCGCGCGTGTTGAGGAAAAAATCTGGACGGAATGGCGCAAGTCTGGGTCTGATAGCGTGGATTTTTTGCTAGAGCGGGGCATGGCGGCGATGGATTTGGGTCGCTTGGGCGAGGCGGTAGAGCATTTTACCGCTGTGATCGATCACGCGCCCGAATTCGCCGAAGGCTGGAATATGCGCGCGACTGCCTTTTATTTAATGGGTGAATTTGGTTTGTCGGTGGCGGATATTGAACATACCCTGAGGTTAAACCCGCGCCATTTTGGCGCCATGGGGGGGCTTGGCCTGATTCTAGAGGAAAGTTTCCGCCCAGAGGAGGCATTGGCTGTTTATAAGGATGTGGTGAAGCTGCATCCCAAGTCAGCGGTAGCCAATGATGGCATTGCGCGCATCACGCTGGAATTACAGGGCACCCCACTTTAGGAATAGCGAATAATGAATATCCTTTCCCCACGTGTTGCGGCCATATTGGGCCCAACCAACACGGGTAAAACCCACTATGCTATCGAACGGATGTTGGCGCGCCCTACGGGGGTGATTGGTCTGCCGCTGCGTCTATTGGCGCGCGAGGTTTATGATAAAATCGTTGCCTTGCGAGGGGCGGGGGCGGTGGCCTTGCTAACGGGTGAGGAGCGCATTGTGCCGGCGCGGGCCAAGTATTGGGTCTGTACGGTCGAATCTATGCCATTGGACATTGGCGCTGATTTTGTGGCTATTGATGAGATTCAGCTATGCGCCGACCCAGAGCGAGGGCATGTGTTTACCGATCGGTTGTTGAACATGCGCGGCCGGTTCGAGACCCTGTTTATGGGCGCATTCACGATGCGCAAGGTCATTGGCCAGCTGATTCCAAATGTAGAATTTATTCATCGAGAGCGGTTTTCTACGTTGGAATATACAGGGGTGCGCAAGCTAAGCCGCATGCCCGCGCGCAGCGCTACCGTAGGGTTTTCGGCGGACAGCGTTTATGCCATCGCAGAGTTGTTGCGCCGCCAGAAGGGCGGGGCGGCGGTTGTGATGGGCGCGCTTAGCCCGCGCACACGCAATGCGCAGGTAGAGCTGTATCAAAACGGTGATGTCGATCATTTGGTGGCAACTGATGCTATCGGCATGGGGTTGAACCTAGATATCAATCACGTGGCCTTTAGCAATTTGATGAAGTTTGACGGGCAACGAATGCGCTACTTGTGGCCGAATGAATTGGCACAGATCGCGGGGCGCGCGGGGCGGCATTTGAATGCGGGTACCTTTGGGGTAACGGGCGAGGCCGAGCCGCTGGATGCGGATATGGTCGAAGCGATAGAGAACAATCATTTCATGCCCCTGCGCCGCCTACAGTGGCGTAATTCGCGTCTGCAATTTGGCACCACCTCTAGCCTATTGGCCAGCTTGGATCAGCCATCGAATAATCCAATTTTGGTGAAAACGCGCCCCAGTACCGATCTAAAGACCTTGCACACGTTGGTCGAGACAGGCGAAATTGCCGCGCGGGCCAGTGATGCAAAATCTGTGAAACTATTGTGGGAAACTTGTGGGATACCTGATTTTAGGCAGGTATCTTTTGTGGATCATACCACCTTGGTTGCGCGGGTATTCAATTTTTTGCATGAACACGGGGCGGTGCCCGAAAATTGGATTGCTCAAAAAGTAGCCAATATCGATAAACCGCATGGTGATATCGACGCATTATCGAAAAGATTGGCGTATATCCGCACATGGACCTACATCTGCCAAAGAAAAGGTTGGGTATCCAATGAAAACTATTGGCGAGAGGAAACCCGTGCAGTAGAAGATCGCCTATCAGATGCGCTACACGGTGCATTAACACAACGATTTATCGATCGGCGCACCTCTATTTTAATGCGGCGTTTGAAACAAAAGGAGAGCCTTGTGGCTGAGGTTGATACAATGGGTGAAGTTTCCGTCGAAGGCGAATTTGTCGGAAAATTAAATGGGTTCCGTTTCCAGCTGGATAAAAATGCCAGCGGCGAAGAGGCAAAAACCCTACGAGCGGCGGCGATTCAGGCGCTGCAACCCGAGTTTAAATTGCGCGCAGATCGCATTTACAACGCCCCCGATACGGAATTTGAATTCACCGAGCAGGGTGGATTGATGTGGGGCGAATACGGTGTTGGCAAATTGGTCAAGGGCGATGATATTCTGACCCCCAGAATAGAGGTTTTTGTTGATGACGAGGCTGGTAGCGATGTGGCCGATAAGGTGCAAAAGCGCCTAAGCCATTTTATGGATCGCAAGGTCAGCACTGGGTTTGAAGCCTTGATTGCATTGCGTGATGATCCTGCCATCACTGGCATGGCCCGTGGTTTGGCATTCCGTTTGGTGGAAAGCCTTGGCGTGATTCCACGCTCTGTTGTGGCGCGTGATGTGAAGGAATTGGATCAAGATGCCCGAGGCCTGTTGCGCAAACATGGCGTGCGTTTTGGTCAGTATACCCTGTTTCAACATCAGATGTTGAAACCAGCGCCAACGCGCCTGCGTTTGGTGTTGTGGTCCTTGTTCGAAGATTTTGGTGAATTCCCTGAGGCCCCGCCCGCTGGTTTGGTAACCATTGCCGAGGTCAAGGGCGCGCCCAAGGGATATTATCCACGTGCGGGGTATCGTTTGGCCGGTGCACGGGCGATCCGTATTGATATGCTAGAGCGGCTTGCGGATCTGACGCGGGCGCAGAATGTAAAAGAGGGCTTTGAGGCCAATCCTGACATGTTGTCTATTTCTGGTACGTCTCTGGAGCAATTCGCCGATCTGATGGGCGGACTGGGCTTTGATGTCCAACGGGGCGAGCGCGAGAAGGTAAAGCCTGTATCCGAAAGCACAGAAGACGCCGTGGCAGAGGAGGCCCCAGCGGATGCAGCGCCAGAAACGCCTGCTGAGGCTGAGGATATGATCGAGGTGTTCTACACCTTTAAGTGGGTTGCAAAGGCCCGCCAACAACGCCCAGATCAAAAGTTCCGCAAACCCAAAGGCGGGGCAAAGCCTGCGCGCAAAGCGCCGCGCAAGGCGTCCAGCGCGCCCAAGAAGGACAAGCCTCTTGATCCCGACAATCCCTTTGCCGCGCTTATGGCGCTAAAGGATAAATCCTGAGCGCGCAACGCATCGATAAATGGCTGTGGCATGCGCGGTTTTTCAAAACCCGCACGCTAAGTGCCAGACAGGTGTCTGCGGGGAAAATACGCGTGAATGATACGCGTATTTCCAAGCCTTCGGTTCAGATAAAAATCGGCGATGAGTTGAAATTCGAAACCGGCGATTGGGCGCGCATCATTCACATTTGCGCGATCGGCAGCCGCCGTGGCCCTGCGCCTGAGGCTCAGGCGCTGTACGAGGATCGATCTGAACCGCCCCCCGAGCGGAATAAATACCTGAAAAACCCCAGATTCGAGGGAAAAGGTCGCCCCAGCCGCAAAGAGCGGCAGGCCATGTCCTCTTTTTCAACACGTGGTCTTGATTGATCCGACGCGAACCCATAATAGGCATGCAGAGTAATCGCGGATAAGACTATGACCTATATTGTGAATGACGCCTGTATCGCCTGTAAATACACGGATTGCGTAGAAGTGTGCCCAGTGGATTGTTTCTATGAGGGTGAGAACATGCTGGTGATCCACCCGGATGAGTGCATCGATTGTGGTGTATGTGAGCCGGAGTGCCCCGCCGAGGCGATTCTGCCTGACACGGAACCTGATGCCGAAAAATGGGTAGAGTTTAACCGCAAGTACGCGGAAATTTGGCCGGTTATCATCACCAAGGTAGATCAATTGCCAGATGCAGAGGCACGCGATGGCGAGTCTGGTAAGTTGGAGAAATATTTCTCCGAGAACCCTGGAACGGCTGGGCAATAGGCGCGGATCCCCGCGCGCATCAGCGGCCAAATCTATTGAAACGCCCCCACTGGTATAGGGGCGTTTTTTGTGCTATGTTAATCTCTAAACCAAGGAGAGTACTGGCATTGGCGGCGATCTAGACACCCGCATGAAATCCCCAAAACGCGCGAACACCCACTTGCGTTTACTTGGTTGTGTATTTTCAAAATAAAGGATCAGCTTTGAATGGCTAAAGGTAAGAAGATTGGCGATTTTCGTCTAAATGAATTTGTTGTTTATCCTGCTCATGGTGTGGGTCAAATCCTATCGGTAGAGACCACTGAAATTGCAGGGACCGAAATGGAATTATTCGTCATTTCCTTTGCTAAGGACAAGATGACATTGCGTGTTCCCACCGCCAAGGCAACCGCCGTTGGCATGCGCAATTTGGCCAGCGCCGAATTGGTGGAAAAAGCTATGAAAACCCTAAAGGGGCGCGCCCGTGTTAAGCGCGCCATGTGGTCGCGCCGTGCACAGGAGTATGAGCAAAAGATCAATTCAGGCGATTTGATCTCTATTGCAGAGGTTGTGCGGGATTTGCATCGCAATGATGAAGAGCGCGAGCAATCCTATTCTGAGCGTCAGCTGTACGAAGCGGCCCTAGAACGCCTGACCCGCGAAGTGGCAGCGGTAGATGGTACCGAAGAGGGTGAAGCCTCTGAAAAGGTCACCGGAATTTTGATTTCCCGCGCCGCCTAATTTATCAATATAGCGATTCTAAAACCCCCAATCGGGGGTTTTTGTGTATAGATTACAAGTCATAACGCTCGTCCAATTTTAGAACGAAGCGTTGGATATTATCTGCGATCTGCGCAGAGGTCTGTTCACGTGATAAATTATCCTGTGTGAAAGCATGGGATGCGCCCTTGATCCAATCTAATTGGGCGGGGGGATCGATTGCCCACAGCATTTCAGTGATTTCCTGTTCTGTGCCTAGCCTGTCTTTTGAACCTTGGATCACTAGCAGAGGGGAGGCGAGCTGAGAGAGGTGCTCAGAGCGCTCTGGTAGGTCTTTGCGGGGATAACCGAGGCAGACCAGACCATCAATGCCCAGTGAGGTTGTGGTATCGAGATAGGTGGCATAGAGCCCGCTCATAGAGTGCCCACCGAGAATGATCTTGGCTCTTGGCATTATCGATCGTCCTAAGTCCAGTGCCGCATCGATGGTTTCCAACAGAATTGCATCCGGATCAACTGGCATGTCTGTAAACGGTTGGTATTCGTCTTGCGCCGAATAGGGGTAATTGAACCGCAGGCAGGCGATGTCAACCTTGGCGCATGCCGTGGCGATGGCCTGCATCAATGGGGTATCCAGTCGTCCTCCTGAGCCATGCCCCATTACGAAAATCGCTGCGGGGTTTTCAACCGAGGTTAAAACGGCGCTGAGGCCGCTGTGGCCGGGGATGTTAAAGGTAAGGACTTGGGTATTTTCCACGATAGATCCCTCTTGTGGATCTATTTGGATAGATCTGATTTCTGTCGCAAATCATAACGGAGCTAAAAAACTACTGAATTCACGTCAGTTTAAAGAGCCTAAACGTTAGGGAATATAGGGGGGAATTTGGTGGAGCCTAGGAGGATCGAACTCCTGACCTCTTCGCTGCCAGCGAAGCGCTCTCCCAGCTGAGCTAAGGCCCCATGTGCGCGATTGCGAACACTCGCGCTGTTTAGAAAACCGCGCCTGATAGTGCAAGCGCGAAATTCATATTTTTCGGATTTTTATCCGTCGTCGTCATTCGCGGCGACGCCGGCGACCTCTTCCAATGGAACGGTATCTGCATCGTCTTCGTCGTCCAGAACATCATCGCCCAGATCCACGTCAGATACATCCTCGTCATCCAACACATCTACGTCATCCGCCAGATCATCCTCTGTTGCAGTCGCTACAGAGTTTTTATCGGCTTTGTCCGCCATAGAGGCCTTGGATTTGTCATTGCTGAAGAATGACAGGGGGTATTCTGTGCCGGTGTATGGGCTAACGATCGGGTCTTTGTTTAAATCGTAGAAACGTTTGCCGCTTTCTGGGCACAGGCGCTTTACGCCCCATTCTTCCTTGGGCATGTGTTATCCCTTTCACATCAGATTTTCGAAATTCTGTTGGCCAAGTGCCACATCAAATGGCACTTGTCAAAGGTGAAAAGAAGAAATCAGGTGGTTATTGGCGTTGCCTTGCCCCTAAGCGGGCGTAATATGGCAACATGACGGAAACCATTCACATTGGAACGCCCCCAATCACGGTGCATTTGCGCCCCAATATACGTGCCAAGCGTTATACATTACGCATATCGAATAAGGATGGAAAAATCAGCCTGACCCTGCCGCGCGGCGCGAAGATGCAAGAGGCCTGTGAATTCGCCAAGGCCCAAGAGGGCTGGATGCGCAAACATCTGGCACGTCAGCTACCCGAGATCCTACCCGCATTTGGCGAGCAGATTCTCTTGGATGGACGTTTGGTTACCATCGCGAAAGCAACGGGACGGCGTGTTGTTTTGGCAGGGGATGTTTTGAATGTTTCTGCAACTTCGGCGCAGTTGGGGGGCAAGTTGCGCGGATTTTACAAAACACTGGCGCGCGAACGTCTGGTGATTGCCTCTGAGCGCTATGCCGATGCGCTGGGGGTGAAAATGGGCCGCGTTACGCTGCGAGACACACGGTCGCGCTGGGGCTCATGTACCTCTGCGGGGAATTTGATGTACTCGTGGCGTTTGATGATGGCACCACCATCTGTGCAGGATTATGTGGCCGCCCATGAGGCCTGTCATTTGATTGAAATGAATCATTCACAGGCCTATTGGGCCTTGGTTGAGCAGATATACCCCAATTATCAACCACAGCGCGACTGGTTGCGGAAAAATGGTGCGCGATTGCACCAATATCTACTTTAAACACAGCTCTATTTGTGATCACATGTGATATGATTGAAAATGATAACACACTGTCGACCCATGAGACCATTTATCGAGCCTTGCGCAATTCGATAATGCATGGCGAGATGACGCCGGGACAAGCCATAACCATTCGTGGCGTTGCCCAACAGTTCGAGACCAGCATGACCCCCGCGCGCGAAGCCGTGCGCAGGTTAACGGCGGATAAGGCGATCAGCATTTCTGCCACAGGGCGGCTGAGCACGCCAGAGTTGCGCGCAGAGCGTATTGAGGAGCTGGCGTCTATTCGTGCATTGCTAGAGCCAGAGTTGGCGGCGCGGGCTTTGCCGCGTGCGCATATCAATTTGATAGAACGTCTGAGCCGTATCAACACATTGATCGAGCAGGCCATCGTGAAAAACGATTCTGTAGCCTATGTGCGCAGCAATCTGGATTTCCACCGCACGCTGTATTTGCGTGCGCAGGCGCCTGCGATGCTGGCCTTGGTGGAAACGGTATGGTTGCAGCTGGGCCCGACCATGCGTGCGCTGTATGCGCGGCTACAGCGGCGCGAGGCTGCGCGTAACCATCACACCATCATCGCCGCGCTAAAGGCTGGTGACGAGCCGGGGTTAAAGCTGGCTATTAGATTGGATGTGACCCAAGGATTGCGCATGCTAAGCGGTGGTTGAATTTTTAAAAAAATGCGACGGAGCGTGCGGGGGCCTGCGTATTACTTTTATAAAGGTTGCCCCTGACCTTTAGCCTCTTTCCCAAGAGGATCGTTACCCCCTGACAGCCACACCTGTCAGGGGGATTTTTTTAAGCGTGAATTGCGCCGTCACCACAGGCCAGCGCCGCTTCGCGCATGGCCTCGGAATAGGTGGGGTGCGCATGGCAGGTTAGGGCGATATCCTGTGCAGATGCGCCAAATTCCATGGCCACACAGATTTCATGGATCATATCACCTGCGGCGGGGCCGATCAGGTGGCATCCCAAGATGCGATCGGTTTTCGCATCAACGATCATTTTCACAAAACCATCCGCTTGGAAGATCGCCTTGGCGCGGCCATTGCCCTTGAAGCTGAATTTGCCAACCTTGTAATCAACGCCTGCGGCTTTCAGCTCTTCTTCGGTTTTGCCGACACTTGCGACCTCGGGGGTTGTGTAGATCACGCCTGGGATCACATCATAGTTCACATGCCCATGGTTGCCTTTGATCACATCCGCGACGGCCATGCCTTCGTCTTCGGCCTTGTGGGCCAGCATCGGGCCTTCGATCACATCGCCAATGGCATAGATGCCCTCGATGTTGGTGCGCCAGTGGTTATCAGTGGCGATTTGGCCGCGCTCGGTTAGATTTCCGCCCAGATCGGTAAAACCCAAACCATCCATAAAAGGTTTGCGCCCGGTAGCAACCAAAACTGCATCCGCATCCAGCACTGCCTCTTCGTCGCCTTTTTTATAGGTGACTTTGGCTTTGTTGCGGTTCACTTTTGTGGATTGTACCGCCGCACCCATGATGAATTTCAGCCCCTGACGTTTCAACAGGCGTTGAAGGGTTTTTGAAACTTCGCCGTCCATGCCGGGGGTGATGTTCTTTAGATACTCGATCACGGTGACCTCTGTGCCAAGGCGGGCATAAACACTGCCCAGCTCGAGGCCGATGACACCGGCGCCAATAACCACCATTTTCTTGGGGATTTTAGAGAACTCAAGTGCGCCTGTGGATGATACCACGATCTTTTCGTCGATCTCGATATTGGGTAGGGAAGCGGGCTCTGATCCGGTGGCAATCACGATGTTGTTGGTGGTATAGCTGTCCGCACCCACGCTTACGGTGTTTTTATCGCTGATCGTGGCCCAGCCTTTGATCCAATCGATTTTGTTCTTCTTCATCAGGAATTCAACGCCGGAGGTGTTTTGGGCAACGACGTTGTCTTTATACTCTTTCATCTTAGAAAAATCGACCGAAGGCGCCTTGCCCATTAGGCCCATTTGGGTGAAATTATGGGTGGCCTCGTGATAGGAATGCGAGGCATGCAACAGGGCCTTGGACGGAATACAGCCAATATTCAAGCAAGTCCCGCCCAGTGCCTCGCGACCCTCGACCACCGCGGTTTTAAGGCCCAATTGCGCGCAACGAATGGCGCAAACATAGCCGCCCGGGCCGCCGCCGATAACAATAACATCATAGTTTGACATGGTTTAACCTTTCAGTTCCGGCGCGGGGCGCCAATGGGGATCAGCCGCCTAAATCACGGCAGCAATAAGCATCAAAGTGGTCGCCCCCAGACCTATCGCCCACATAATGGTACGAAAGGGGCCCAGAGCAAAGATATAGCAGGGAATATAGGCGATGCGGGCGAGTAAAAACACCAGCGCATAGGTTTCGGTCTGGGGGGTGGATTTGGCCAACCCCATCACGCAAATGGCGGCAACAGCAAAGAGGATAAGCGCCTCGAAGCTATTGTTCATGGTACGCTTAACCCGTGCAGATTTGCCCGTGATGTTCAGCGGCTGGTCCCGGTTCCCAACGGAATCGCGCAGCGGCACCGTTAAACCCACCATCGCAACATACAACAGCATCAAGGCCACATGCAAAAGACCCGCTAGCGCAAGAGTGAAAATTTCTGGTGTCATTAGATGTCTCCGCCGTTTGATTTAGGCCAGATTTGAGTTTGATCAACCGGGCAGATCAGCGTCTGCCCACGTTTTTGATAGGGGCCCGCGCGGCGAATAGAACGGCGCGCGGGCCCATCATCGGGTTTTGAATGGGGGCCTAAATGAACCACAAACTGCACATCCCCCGACAGCCCACACTGCGGGCATGTTAGAGAGGCGGGTTTCAGATAGGCCACCGAATTACAGATCCATCAACAAGCGGCGCGGATCTTCTAGGGCCTCTTTGACCCGTACCAAGAAGGTCACCGCACCTTTGCCATCGACGATACGGTGGTCATAGGACAGGGCCAGATACATCATCGGGCGGATCACGATCTCGTCGTTCACGACCATGGCGCGTTTCTGGATCGCATGCATGCCCAAGATGCCTGATTGCGGCGGGTTTAGGATGGGCGAGGACATCAATGATCCGTAGACCCCCCCGTTGGATATGGTGAAAGTGCCGCCCTGCATTTCTGCCATGCCCAGTTTGCCATCGCGTGCGCGTGCGCCTTTTTCAGCGATGGCCTTTTCAATATCGGCAAAAGACATCTGATCCGCATCGTTGATCACAGGCACAACCAGACCGGTGGGTGTACCCGCAGCCACGCCCATATTGACGAAGTTTTTGTAAACCACCTCGTCGCCATCAATCTCGGCGTTGACCTCTGGGATTTCTTTCAATGCGTGACAACATGCCTTGGTGAAGAAGGACATAAAGCCCAGCTTTACGCCATGTTTTTTCAGGAACAGGTCTTTGTATTCGGTGCGCAGGGCCATCACCTCGGTCATGTCGACCTCGTTATAGGTGGTCAGCATCGCGGCGGTGTTTTGGCTTTCTTTCAGGCGACGCGCAATGGTTTGGCGTAGGCGGGTCATTTTGATGCGCTCTTCGCGCGGATCCTCGGCGCGGGGGCCACCGGAGCGCGGGGGCTGAGCCACAGCGGGGGCTGGTGCTGGGTTTGCTATGGCGGCCAATACATCGCCCTTCATCACGCGGCCATCGCGTCCTGTGCCGGCGACATTGGTGATGTTGTTTTCTGCCATCAGTTTTTCGGCCGAGGGGGCGTTTTTAACGGCCGCCGTTGGGGCAGGGGCGGCTGCAGCGGCGGGGGTTGGTGCGGAGGTTGGTGGCGTACCTGCGGACAAGGCGCCTAATTTTGCGCCTGCAGATACGGTATCGCCCTCGGCTACATCCAAGGCGGCCAATGTACCAGATGCGGTGGCGGTGACCTCTACGGTGACCTTGTCTGTTTCCAGCTCCATGATCACCTCGTCTTGGGCCACGCTATCGCCCACGGCCTTGGTCAGGCCTGCCACGGTGGCCTCGGTTACGCTTTCGCCCAATGTGGGCACCATGATGTCCACGGTTTTTGCGGTGCTGGTGGTGGATGGCTCTGCGGTGGGGGGGACTGCACCTGCGGCAGCTTCGGTGATATTGGCAAGCAATGCGTCAACACCCACAGTGGTGCCCTCTGGGGCAACGATTTCTGCCAGAGTGCCGGCAACGGGGGCCGCGACCTCTACGGTCACTTTGTCTGTCTCCAGCTCGCACAGCATTTCATCGGCGGCAACGCTGTCGCCGACGGCCTTGAACCATGTAGCGACGGTGGCTTCTGTTACACTTTCACCCAGTGTTGGGACTTTTACGTTGGTCATGGGTTATCCTTTCAAGGTCAAGGCGTCGTTTACGAGCGCTGCTTGTTCAATTTTGTGTTTTGCCGCCAGACCGGTGGCCGGTGCGGATGCTGGTGCACGACCTGCAAAGGTTGGGCGGGTTTTTTTACATTTAGCTTCGATCAGCGCATTTTCGATATGCGGGTTGATATAGAGCCAAGCACCTTGGTTTTTGGGCTCTTCTTGGCACCAGACGAATTCAGCGTTTTTAAAACGTGTGAATTCTTCGCGCATGGCGTCCTTGGCATAGGGGTAGAGCTGTTCAAGGCGCATCAGATAGATATCTGTGATGCCGCGCTTGTCGCGCTCTTCTAACAGGTCATAGTAGACCTTGCCTGAACAAACGACTACGCGCTTTATTTTGCTGTCGCTAACCAGTTTTGTGTCTGAGTTGCCGCGTTCTGCATCATCCCATAGGATACGGTGGAAGCTGGATTTGCCTGTGAATTCATCCATTGTGCTGACTGCACCTTTGTGGCGAAGCAGCGATTTTGGCGTCATGATCACCAGCGGCTTGCGGTAGGGGCGGTGCATCTGCCGGCGCAGAATATGGAAATAGTTGGCGGGTGTTGTGCAATTCGCAATGACCCAGTTGTCCTCGGCGCACATCTGCAAGAACCGCTCTGGGCGGGCAGAGGAATGCTCTGGGCCTTGGCCCTCGAACCCGTGGGGCAGTAGCATTACCAATCCCGACATGCGTAACCATTTGCTCTCGCCAGACGAGATGAACTGGTCGATCATGATCTGCGCACCATTAGCGAAATCGCCAAACTGTGCCTCCCAAAGGGTTAGGGCGTTTGGCTCTGCCAGCGAGTAGCCATATTCATAGCCTAGTACCGCGTATTCAGACAGCATACTGTCGATGACCTCGTAGTGGCCTTCTTGGTCGGGGCGAATGTTGTTTAGCGGGTAGTGCTTTAGGCCGGTGTTTTGATCCAAAATCCCCGAATGCCGATGGCTAAAGGTGCCGCGGGTACAGTCTTGGCCAGACAGGCGCACAGGGAAACCCTCGACCTGAAGTGTGCCAAAGGCCAGAGCCTCGGCCGTGGCCCAATCGATGCCCGTGCCCGAAGATATCATGTCTTCTTTGGCATTTAGAATGCGCTGAATAGTGCGGTGCGGTGCCCAGCCTTCGGGCAATTTGGTCAGTGCGGCACCGACCTCCTTGAACCGCTTCTCTGTGATGTGGGTTTTACCGCGTTGATATTCTGGATCCTTGGATTGCAGATGCGACCAGCGCCCGTCCAGCCAATCGGCCTTGTTGGGCTTGAAGGCCTTGCCCGCCTCGAACTCTTCGTTCAGGCGCATCTGAAACGCCGTTTTCATATCCTCGATCTCGCCCTCTGGAATTAGGCCGTCGCGCACCAAGCGCTGGGTGTAGAGCGTCAATGAGGTGGGGTGCGACTTGATCTTCTTGTACATTGTTGGCTGTGTAAACATAGGCTCGTCGCCTTCGTTATGGCCAAAGCGACGGTAACAGAAGATATCGATCACCACGTCTTTTTCGAATTTTTGGCGGAATTCTGTTGCGACCTTGGCTGCATGAACCACCGCCTCTGGGTCGTCGCCGTTTACGTGGAAAATTGGGGCCTCTACCATAAATGAGATATCTGTAGGGTAGGGGCTGGAGCGAGATTTATGCGGGCTGGTTGTGAAGCCGATCTGATTGTTCACAACGATGTGGATTGTACCGCCGGTTTTATGGCCCTTTAGCCCTGATAGGCCAAAGCATTCCGCGATCACACCTTGGCCTGCAAAGGCGGCATCACCGTGTAACAGTATTGGCATAACCGCATTGCGGTTGCGGCCCATTTGGTCGCCCTTGGCGCGGGCCTTGCCTAGAACCACAGGGTTTACGGCCTCTAGATGTGAGGGGTTGGCCGTCAGTGACAGGTGCACGCTGTTGCCATCAAATTCGCGATCAGAAGAGGCGCCAAGGTGGTATTTTACATCGCCAGACCCCTCGACATCATCAGGTTTGTAAGATCCGCCCAAGAATTCGTTGAAAATCGCGCGGTAGGGTTTGGACATCACGTTGACCAAAACATTCAAGCGGCCGCGGTGGGGCATGCCGATGATGATATCTTTGACCCCCAAGGCGCCACCACGTTTGATGATTTGTTCCATTGCCGGGATTAGGGCCTCGCCGCCATCCAGACCAAAACGCTTGGTGCCAGAGTATTTCACATGGCAGAATTTTTCGAACCCTTCGGCCTCGACCATCTTGTTCAGGATCGCCTTGCGGCCTTGGGTCGTGAAAAAACCCTCTTTGTCGTAATTTTCGATCCGCTCTTTCAGCCATCCGGCCTCTTCTGGGTTGGACAGATGCATGTATTGCAAAGCAAATGTGCCACAGTAGGTTTTGCGCAGCTTTTCAATAATCTGGCGCATGGAGGCAGATTTCATTCCCAGAACATTGTCTAGGAAGATCGGGCGGTCCATATCGATTTCTTTGAAGCCGTAGAACTCGGGGTCTAGCTCTGGGTGCGGATCCTTGGCACGCATATCTAGTGGATCTAGGTCTGCAATCAAATGGCCGCGAATACGGTAGGCGCGGATGATCATCAGGGCGCGCATGGAATCAATGGCTGCGTTCTGAATATCGTCGCTAGATAGGTTTTGGCCATCCGCCTTGGCGGCGCTGGCGATTTTCTCACCTATTTTTGCGGGGGCTTCAGCCCATTGCCCATCAAGGGCCGCGGTTAATTCATCGGCCTTTTGTGGGGGCCAATCGCTGCGGCTCCAGGGGGCACCGGCAGCACCTGCGGCCACATCTTCGGGCGCATCGTCCAAGGATTTGAAAAAATCAATCCACGTAGGATCAACAGAAGAGGGATCAGCCATATACCGGGCATAAAGCTGTTCAATATATTCAGAATTGTGGCCTTGTAAAAATGACGAGGCATGCATCGTGTCATTGGTGCTTGGCATTGGTGTTCCTTTTCCATTCAAGGGCGATGGGGTGGCGCCGATAGAAAACTGGCGTTGCCTAAATGTAGATCACAAAGTGACCAAGGGAAAAAGATGATTTTGACCTAAGAAACAGAATTGTGACGATTTTCCACCTTTTGTGATCACAATAAACTTTGCTGTGATCACAAAAAGTGGAAAACAGAGTTTTCAGCGAAATATCAAGGGATTTGCACGTATTCTTGGGGATATGATGCCATGTCAGTTGTTCGATCTTGCGCAAGCATGCATCGGGGATGGTAAAAAAAACGCGCCCTTTACAGGACGCGTTTTAGAATGTTCTTTAGGTCGGTTTTTTAAGCCAGTGAACCATCAATTGCGATACAGGCTTCCATCAGGCCTTTTACGGCATCCACTGATTTGTCGAAGCCAGCTTGCTCTTCTTTGGACAGTTTGATGTTTGCAATGCGCTCGATACCACCAGCACCGATCACAGTTGGTACACCAACGTACATGTCCTTCTGACCGAACTCGCCCGATAGAGCGGCGGCAGCAGGCAACAGGCGTTTTTGATCTTTTAGATAGGCTTCAGCCATTTCAATCGCTGATGCTGCTGGCGCATAATAGGCAGAGCCGGTTTTCAACAACCCGACGATTTCCGCACCACCGTCGCGGGTACGTTGGACGATCGCGTCCAGTTTATCCTGTGTTGTCCAACCCATGTCTACCAGATCAGGCAAAGGAATACCCGCAACGGTTGAATAACGCGTCAAGGGCACCATAGTATCGCCGTGACCGCCCAAAACAAATGCGGTTACGTCTTTCACGGATACGTTGAATTCTTCTGCCAAAAAGTGGCGGAAGCGGGCGCTATCCAAGACACCGGCCATGCCGCAAACTTTCTCAGAAGGTAGGCCAGAGAATTTTTGCAGTGCCCAAACCATGGCATCCAGAGGGTTCGTAATACAAATAACGAATGCGTTTGGCGCATGTTCTTTGATGCCCTCGCCAACGGACTTCATAACCTTTAGATTGATGCCCAAAAGGTCATCGCGGCTCATGCCGGGCTTGCGGGCAACACCAGCGGTAACGATACACACATCTGCGCCTGCAATATCCGCATAGTCGGTTGTACCAGAGATTGTTGAATCGTATTTATCTACCGGGCCAGCCTCAGAGATATCCAATGCCTTACCCTGGGGAATGCCGTCTGCGATATCGAACAAAACGATGTCGCCTAGTTCTTTCAATGCCGCCAGATGCGCCAGTGTTCCGCCGATCATTCCAGAGCCGATTAAAGCAATCTTTGCACGTGCCATGTTTACTCTCCACAAGTGGTTAAATTTCGCGCATAGCTAAAACACCTGACCCCTGAGAGCAAGGGGGTTATAGGGGCGCAGTTGTCGCACGGGCCCTAGGGGACCAGTGATATAGACATGTTTTTACCGGTTAGATTGCGCCCGATCTGGATCGTATAACCGTGCATCTTTATGATATATCTGGTTTTTTTATTGCGCACTTTCTTGCGGGCTTGGCTGGGGCTAAAGACACCAGCGCGCACCAGATGGTCAAACGCCTCTTGCATGGTTTGCTCTAGATTTGCGGGTTTTGACACCACGCCAGAGCAGGCCGCCTTGCCAAAGGATGCATCATAAACAAACCCAAATACCCGCCCATTATAGTGCCAGAATTGGTTTGTGGAAGAGCCGCTCCCCAACAGCGATCCTTTGGAATGGGTGGAGTCTTTGGTTAAATCACGATTGCGGGTAAAATTTAAGATAGATAGTTGCCCATCACCAGGATTGGGTAGGCAGCCCTCGATAAACAGCTGGGCTGCCAATGATCCATCTCCTGTCTGTGCTTGGGCAGGAGATGAGTGGGAAAAGCTTAGGGTAGAAATAGCCGCAACGGCCAAGAGTAATGTGCGCATTTAAATATCCATTCTAATTGAATTGGATACGGTTTAGCGCGGAATTTACCGCCGATCAACTAGGTATCATCACCTCTGGTGATGGCGGGCTCGTTCAGGTTTTCATAATGGTCCCCCGCTGCAATCAGGCACGATTGGCCATTGGGCGCGGTGATCAGGATCGTCCATGTTCCGGTCTCTTCAGAGGCGTAGGTTTCGATAATACCATTATTGCGACCAAGACCGATATTTTGCCGAGTTTCGCCGTATTTCTTCGCAAGATTGGCAATCACTTCGCCCCGCTCTGCGCAGCGCACCTGCTGAGCTTTGGCATTGCTGGCCATAACACACAGTGCGAAACCAAGGGATAGTGCAAGGAATTTGTGGGTCATTAGATGTCCTTTCATCACAACAAGAGCATCTGGAACAGATGTCTTTGGTATGGATAAAACATGCTGTTAAATGTCAAAAATATCGTTAACTATGCGGCCTATGTAGGCTCACCAGCATATGGCTGGCATCCCCAAACAGAAAGGCATTGCAATGGTTTTGTTGATTATCGGGTTCATTTTGTGGACTACGGCCCATTTGTTTAAACGGCTGGTGCCGCAGAATTATACACAACTGGAACAGAAAATGGGGGCGGGTGTCCTACGCGGATTGATTGCCGCAGAAATCGCCGTTGGGCTAATGCTGATGATCATTGGATATCGAAGCGCCCCGCACATAGCGATATACACGCCGTTTGCAGGTATTGGGCATTTGAACAATTTGTTGATGCTTCTGGCTGTGATGTTGATCGGCATGAGCCATTCAACGGGACGCATTGGTACGCTGTTGCGCCATCCTATGCTCTTGGCTGTTGTTGTTTGGTCTATTGCACATTTGCTCGTGAATGGGGATCTTGCATCGCTGGTCCTATTTGGGGGTCTTGGTGTTTGGGCCTTGCTGGAAATTTTGGTGATTAATCGCGCCGAAGGTGCCTGGACCCGCCCAACCGCTGGCCCCCTGAAGAAAGACATCATTTTGATTGTGATCACCATTGTGGTGTTTGGGGTGATTACGGCCATTCATACGGCCCTTGGCTACAACCCATTTCTAGGAACATATGCGTGATGATTGCTTATCGACTAATTACCGAGGATGACACATCCGAGTTTTGCCACCGAGTGACCGAGGCCTTGGCCAAGGGCTGGGCCTTGCAGGGGGATCCGCAATACGCCTTTGATGCCAGCCGTGGGGTTATGCGCTGTGCACAGGCAGTAACCAAAACAACCAATACGACCTATTCGCGAGAGTTAAAGCTGGGTCAGCTATAGCCTATGGAGTCGAATCAATGTGGGTGCTGGTTTCACATGTGAATTATCAATTAGTGATCACAAATCGAATTTGTGATCACTAAACACCGTGAAATTTACAAGACTCTGACAAGCTCTCTTTACAATCTTTACAAAAATTGAAAAAATCCGCCCATAAATCGGATATGGCTCTGTGCCTTTGCAGGGAAATGTTTTAGACCGCAGTCAGCTAACAAGCCAAACCCATGGGGAGACACATGGCAGATGTAAATAGAGGCAACCGCCCTTTATCACCACACTTGGGCATTTACCGCCCGCAAATGAGTTCCATGACATCGATATTCGTTCGCCTGACAGGGATATCCCTGACCTTGGGTTTTGTTATGGTTATATGGTGGTTATTGGCCGCCGCAACCGGCCCTGAATATTTCGCCACGGTGAATGGCCTATTGACCGGATGGTTTGCCGTGATCATTTGGGTGCTGTCTATTTGGGCGCTGTGGTACCACAGTCTTGGAGGCATTCGCCATTTGATTTGGGACTTGGGTTATGGGTTTGATGTGAAGACAGCTGATCGCATGGGTTATGGCGTGATCGCTGGCAGCTTTGTCCTAACAGCGCTGTCGCTGATTTGCTTGGGAGTGTTGTGATGAGTTATAAAACCGACAAGGGCCGCGTGATCGGCCTTGGCAGTGCCAAAACCGGTGCCGAGCATTGGCTGGGCGAGCGCATAAAGGCATTTGCCCTAATCCCACTTACGTTGGCGTTTTTCTGTATCATGGCCCCGATGATCGGCGCGCCTTATGAACAGGTCGTTGCGACCCTGCAGAACCCGGTCAAGGCCATAGCCCTGATCCTGTTCTTCGCGGTAACCTTCAAGCACCTAGAAGAGGGCCTGCAGGTTGTGATCGAGGACTATGTGCATGGTAAGGGTGCTGCGCTGACCCTGATCGTTTTGACGAAACTCTTTTGCTGGTCCTTCGGGCTGGCCGCGATATTTGCAATAGCAAAAATTGCATTTTCTGCCTAACTCGGAGACTATGATGACTGCTTACGAATATATTGATCATGAATATGATGTTGTTGTGGTTGGGGCCGGTGGTGCAGGGTTGCGTGCCACGTTGGGCATGGCAGAGCAAGGTCTGAAAACAGCCTGCGTATCCAAGGTATTCCCAACGCGTAGTCACACGGTGGCCGCACAGGGTGGTATCGCCGCCTCGTTGGCAAACATGGATGTGGGCACCACACCCAACGATCACTGGCAGTGGCATTTGTATGACACGGTTAAGGGTTCGGATTGGTTGGGCGACACAGATGCGATGGAGTATCTGGTACGCGAAGCCCCCAAGGCGGTTTACGAGCTGGAACACTACGGTGTGCCATTCTCACGTACCCAAGAGGGTAAAATTTACCAACGCCCCTTTGGAGGTCATACCACGAAGTTTGGCGAGGGTCCGTCGGTTCAGCGCACATGTGCCGCGGCTGACCGTACTGGTCATGCCATTCTACATACGCTGTATGGGCAATCATTGAAAAACGATGCAGAGTTTTACATTGAATATTTCGTCACTGATCTGATCATGACCGAAGATGGTCGTTGTCAGGGTGTAATTGCATGGAAATTGGACGACGGAACGATACACCGCTTTAACGCCAAAATGGTTGTTCTGGCCACCGGAGGCTACGGGCGTGCCTACTTTAGTGCGACCTCTGCTCATACCTGTACGGGTGATGGTGGCGGTATGGTTGCTCGCCAAGGTCTTGCATTGCAAGATATGGAATTTGTTCAATTTCACCCAACGGGTATCTATGGTTCGGGTTGTTTGATCACCGAAGGTGCGCGCGGTGAGGGGGGGTATTTGACCAACTCTGAGGGCGAACGCTTTATGGAACGCTATGCGCCCACTTACAAGGATCTGGCCAGCCGTGATGTGGTATCGCGCTGTATGACCATTGAAATCCGCGAAGGTCGCGGCATTGGGGCAGATGGCGATCATATCCATCTGCACCTGAACCACCTGCCACCTGAGACCTTGGCAGAACGTCTGCCCGGCATTTCCGAAAGTGCGAAAATATTCGCTGGTGTTGATGTGAATAAAGAGCCGATCCCTGTTTTGCCAACGGTGCATTATAACATGGGCGGTATCCCCACCAATTATTGGGGAGAAGTGCTAGACCCAACGGCCGACGATCATGATCGGGTATTGCCTGGTCTGATGGCCGTTGGCGAGGCGGGATGTGCATCTGTGCACGGCGCCAATCGTTTGGGATCAAACAGCCTGATTGATCTGGTGGTCTTTGGGCGGGCGGCGGCTATTCGCGCGGCCGAGGTTGTGGACGCCAAGGCGCCAAACGAGCCGCTCAACGAGAAGTCTGTTGAGAAATCAATGGCACGTTTTGATGGGCTACGCCATGCTGATGGCGGTATTAGCACCGCAGAGTTGCGCCTAGAGATGCAAAAAACCATGCAATCAGACGCGGCCGTTTTCCGCACAGATAAGACGCTGGCCGAGGGGTGCGAAAAGATGACCGCAGTTGCCGCCAAGGTGCATGACCTGAAAATCACTGACCGCAGCCTGATCTGGAATTCTGACCTGATGGAAACCCTAGAGCTGACCAACCTGATGCCTAACGCATTGGCCACAATCGTTGGTGCCGAGGCGCGCAAAGAAAGTCGTGGTGCACATGCACATGAGGATTATCCTGATCGTGATGACGTGAATTGGCGCAAACACTCGCTGATGCGGGTTGATGACAACAAGGTCGAATTGACCTATCGAGATGTACATCTGGATCCGCTGACCAAGCAAGAAGACGGCGGGATTGATCTGGCAAAGATCGCACCCAAAGAACGCGTATATTAAAAACGGGCCTTCGGGCCCTTTTTTGTATCCGATACTGAGAACACGATTTTGTTATTTCGGGCCAAATCCTGCCGGTTGGTTAAATATTTGCTTCCTATAGGGGGGGGATATGATACCCTCTTGCCTGAACAAGCCTTCACTACCGAAGGTAGATTCGAAACGAAATTTAGGAGAGATAAAATGAAAGCTTTGACAATGACTGTTGTTGCTGTTGCAACATTGGCGCTGACTGCATGTGCAAAAGAAGAGCCAGTGATGGAAAAAGTGATGGAAGAACCAGCAATGGAAGGAAAGCTATAAGCTTTCTTTGAATTCTACGAAAGGCGCGATTTATTTCGCGCCTTTTTCATTTCTGGCCCTGTACGTTATACTTTGACCTAACGAAAGCCTTTGAAATGCAATATGTGAAAATTATTAGCTCTGGTATTCTCGCGCTAGCCGCCTGTGCCCCCAAAGACCAGATCCAGTCTATCCCCACCATGTCTTTGACGGATGCTATGCAGATGTGCCGCGCGCAAATTGAATCGGCGAGCAAGCCAAAGACCGAATTTGGTCTGGGTGTAGAGGTGGGGTCAAACGGACATGTGCGTCCGCGCAGCGATCTGTCGCTGACCGTTGATATCAGCAGTCCCAAGCAAAAAGACAAACGCTATGTTCGCTGTGTTCAGCAGAACGCCGGATTGGACCCAACAGATAGCTATTCAGCGCTGTAATACCCTTTTTTTAATAAAATAAGGGTATTTTTCGATGTAACTTACCTCAGTATTCGTTTAGAATGGCGCCAACTGAATGATATCTATCTAGGTGACGCCATGGTTGAACTAACCCTTCCGAAAAATTCAAAAACAACAGTGGGTAAAACATGGCCCAAACCAGAAGGGGCGACCAACGTCCGCAAGTTTAAAATCTATCGCTATGACCCCGATATCGGTGAAAATCCTCGGGTTGATACCTATTTTCTAGATATGGATAAATGCGGCCCCATGGTTTTGGACGCGATTATCAAAATCAAAAACGAGATTGACCCGACGCTAACGTTCCGTCGCTCTTGTCGCGAGGGTATCTGTGGTTCCTGTGCTATGAATGTTGACGGGATTAACACGCTGGCCTGTATATATGGCTTGGATGAGATCAAGGGCGATGTGAAAATCTATCCGTTGCCGCATATGCCAGTGGTCAAAGATTTGATCCCCGATCTAACGCATTTCTATGCGCAGCACGCCAGCATCATGCCGTGGTTGGAAACAAAAACGAACCGCCCCGCTAAGGAATGGTTACAATCTATAGAAGATCGTAAAAAGCTAGATGGCCTGTACGAGTGTGTGATGTGTGCCTGTTGTTCTACCTCTTGCCCATCCTATTGGTGGAATGGCGATCGCTATCTAGGGCCAGCAGCATTGTTGCACGCCTATCGCTGGATTATCGATTCCAGAGACGAAGCCACTGGCGAACGCCTAGATGAGCTGCAAGATCCGTTCAAGCTGTACCGCTGTCATACAATTATGAACTGTGCCAAGACTTGTCCAAAGGGTCTGAACCCCGCCAAGGCAATTGCGGAGATCAAGAAAAAGATGGTCGAGCGGACATTGTAAACCGCCACCAAGTTTTAGAATTAAGGGCCCCGAGGGGCCCTTTTTTATGCGTCTTGATCGGGGATTTTGTCTGCATCTTCTGGGGCTGTATCAAAACGAGACCCTTGCAACAGCCATCCAATTCCTGCCAGCGTCAGCCCTAATATGATAAAAGCCGTGGCGCGGGGCAGGCCGGCCATGCCGCTCATATCCCACAAGAATACCTTGGCCGCGGTTAGTGCCGCAAAGCCCAAGCCCAGCTTGCGCAGGCGGCTATCACGGCGTTGTAGCGCCAGGACCACCATTGTTATCGTGATCGCAAGCAGAACCACTGTATAGGTGTATAGCTCGCCCGTTTCCACGCCCTTATAAAGGCGAATGTTGCTGCCATGCCAAAAATGACGCACCTCTAGTATCGCGATGAAAACCCCTGATGCAATGGCTAGAACCTTGTAGATCTTGCTGGGGATCTGTGGCGCTAGTGCATTGAAATAATAAAGTATTAACCCGATTAACAGGGGCAAACAATAGGCCACCATGATGGTATCAACGGGGAATATCCCGTTCACATCACCCTGTGCCAATGGCGAAATGATCAAGGCCAACAACATCAACAGCGCACTGATACCAAGATAGCCCCACCCTAGAATATTGCGGATCTTGTTCAAGCGATCTGGGATTTGCATACGGCGAAATTGAACACCCGCCATCATCAACCAAACACTAGAGAATAGGGCAGGGTACATGTAATCCTCTGAATTCTGCCCTGCAACAATCTGTTCCAGCACACAGCAGACCAAAATTGCCGCCACCAAGAGCCCCGCCGTTTCAAATAGTACACTGCGGCGGAACACCTCTGCGCGGGTGGCAAGGTGATAGCCGGCGTAAAAAAGCGCCACAATGATCGCGCTAGAGATATAAATCTGGCTGGGCATATCCCCAAAAAAGATGAAGGCGAAATTCAGAATTGATTTGGTTTGAACCAAGCCAGCAAGTGTCACAAACAACCAGATCAACTTGTCCGTCCAATAGTACCCAAAGCGCAACGTCAGCGCCAATGCCCCAAGAGACAGAACCGCAAACCCGTATTGCATATCTGTGAACCACAAATAGTTAACCCCACCCGCAAGCAACAGACCCGAAACAAAAAAGAGATCTGCGGATTGCTTGCTGGCAGCGAATTCACGCTTGCTCATCAGATAGGCACAGCCCAGCATTATAGCCGCAAGGCCAGCCGCAAGGCCCCCCCATTGTTGGCTGTTAAGGGTGCCGAAATGTTGCCAATTTCCATATAGTACACCAAAAAACAGCACCGGAGCGATGGCGCCAAGTGCGATCCAATAGAGAGGACGTACAGATTTTTGCGCCCGCCAAAATGCCGCGAATAAAAACGCTCCAATACCGCAAAGCGCAACACCAATGGCAAACCCAAAGGGAAGTTGGCTATGGTCGAATCCTGTACCAAAGCTGCGCACCGCCATGCCGTAGATACCAATTGCGGATCCTGCCACGGCACCAAAGCCGAAAATAGCCGCCATTTGGTCTAGGTTTTCTGCCCTGTCATTCCACAGGATAGACCAGGCCAACAGGGCGAGCAGGATCACCATGCTGCTCTGCCAATAGAGGAAATTCTGCATATCCGCAGCTAGGCCAATCAAAATCGTACCAGCAAATGCTGTAGCTAGGGCTAGTATCGTCGGATAGTGGTGTGAAATTTCGCGCAGCGCTGTTTGATCAACCATCACCGCGCTGTGCCATTGTGGGCGCAGGCCAAAGGCAGGGATCGTCGTGGCAATCAATATGATCGCCGCGGTGTAAAAGGCAAAGTAAACCTCGCCCGGCATGTCCATTGACAGAAGCATACCCCACAATAGGCTAAGCCCCACCGCTAAGGCTGACAGCCAGATCCAGCGTTGAACCCGCTCTACCATTAGCGCTGCCACAAGAACGGTTAGAAAATAGAGGTACATCAAGGGGCCAGTTTCGCCCCCCGTAACCAACAAAGGCGAGAAAAATGCGCCCAAAATTCCGATCACCGCCATCACTGGCCCATAGATCAAGGCCGCGCCCATGGCGATAAACGAGACCGCAACCATGGATGCAAGCCCAACCAGTGCAGATGTCAGCCCATAAAGAGTATGTGCGGAAACCACCCCAGCATAAAGCGAGGCCACCCCCCCCGCCGCTAAGGCAACAGGTACTGAGAACCACCCCGAAAGATCCTGCCTACGCTTGCGCTGTAGGTATTGCGCGACCCCCAACAACGCCGCACCAAAGGCCAGCGCCGATAGCACCCGCGCTACAGGGCCTAAAAAACCGCGTTCTAGGCCGTATTGCACCATGAACAAACCACCAAAGGCCAGTGAAGTGGCGGCCATCCAGATGATCCAGTTCTGGGTAAGGCTATCCCAGAACCTGTCAAACCAGGTTGGGCCTTGGGGCGTGGGCGGTGCAGGTGGTGTTGTGGATGCACTTTTATTCAAAACAATTTGCGGGCCGGTGGTTTCGGGGCGTGTGTCTGTGCCCTCTTTATCATCGGCATCGGGTTGTCTTGGTGTTCCCAACTCTTCCACAGCTGATTGGTCGGGTTTTTTGTCAACACTTGGTGACTTATGCACGGCGGCGGATGCCCGAGAGTGCTCTTCGGGCGCTATGGTCAAATCTGTGCGCGCAGTGTTTAATAGGTCGACTTGTTCTTGCAGGCTATGCACATGTTTTTTTAGATTGCGCATCTTTAACAGTGCGATACCAGACAAAACAATCGCTAGAATACCCAATTCCATATTAATTTCCTTAAAATCTGCTCAAAGCTTGTGCGTATCATCGGCAGTGAGCCGCCTGTGTCAAGCGGATCTGCGCAGGGTGGTATAATTGTAGCAACGCATGAATTGACAGGGGAGAGATTTACAATACTTTGGAAGGATGAAAAAATTACTGATCTATACTTTGGGAATTATTGGTGTGGCGCTCCCCTTGGCACCGATATCTGCATCAGCCGAGGGTTGTCCCGCGCGCGAGGCAGTATCATTGTATCACAGTTGTGCTTTTCCTGCACAGATGACGTTGCGCTTTATGCCTCTGGATATGGAGTTGAAAAGCCGGGATTTCTTGGCCGTTACCGGTGCATATTCAAGTGGAGACCGCTATGGAGTTGAGGGCCTAGCCATGAACAAGGGCCAAATGATTAGCCGTCGGTTTCAGGGGTGGGATGGTATATTAATCGTCGATGCCCAAGGGGTTCCAGAAATTCACAATACCAATAGCGTGCATTTCGAAGGACGGGTGTATAATCTAAAGACACAACCAGATCGGCGTGATTTTACGGCATTGGCACAGACCACGGGGGCATCGGTTATTCAATCACATTTATTGATATCTGATGGTGCATTGGATCTACAACAGGTAGAACCAGCGCGCAGATTTATTCGGCGTATGGCATTCCAAGATGCGCATGGTTGGGGGATCTTTGAGACAGAAAAACCCATGACCCTATATGAGGCCGCGGTTCAAATCCAAGAGGATCTGAACCCGTATATGGCCCTTAACCTTGATATGGGGGCCTATAATTATTGCCGAATGCGCAGATCAGATCAGGTAGACAGCTGTGGCAACCTATATGTTACCCCAGACAAATTAACCAACCTACTGGTACTAAGCCTCCCCGAAACCCATTAGCTATAGGTTTCAGGGCCAATGTTTTGCGCTGGTGAATAGCGATCGCCGTAGGCCCAACCGATGGGCAATAGGGTTTCTATTTCTTGGATTTGTGTATCACTTAGATGCACCTCACTTGCGCCAATCCACTGGTTCAGGTGGGCTGCGGTGCGCGTCCCTGGAATGGGTATGACATGATCGCCGCGTTGTAGCACCCACGCCAGGGCAGCGGTTGGCGTATTCATACCATTGTCCCGTGCCCAGTTTTGGAATTTTGAAATTACCGCTAGGTTGTCGCTAAGGTTTGGTTCTTGGAAGCGGGGGTTGCTAATGCGCAAGTCTGGTTCAACCATTGCCGCGCGTTTTGCCGGTGCATCCGTCAGCATCCCACGCCCAAGTGGTGAAAACGGCACAAAGCTCACACCAAGTTCGCTGCAGGTTCGTATCAGCCCCAGATCAGGCAGGCGCGTCCAAAGCGAGTATTCATTTTGTACGGCCCGACAGGGATGGATGGCGTGGGCGCGCCGCAATGTTGTGGGCGATACCTCAGATAGGCCATAGCCGCCGATCTTGCCCTGCTGGATGAAACCTTGCAGGGTCTCTACCATATCTTCGATCGCGGTATCGGGATCGCGCCTATGGATATAATATAGATCGATGTGGTCCACCCCAAGCCTGCGAAGGGATCCCTCTAGGGCCTCGGTTAAATAGCGTTTAGAGTTATCAAACCTGCGCTGGGGTTTTACGCGAATTCCTGCCTTGCTTGCGATATGAAAGGCATGGGGGCTGGTTTTTAAAAACTGCCCAATCAGCTCCTCGGATCGCCCGCCACCGTATAGCTCTGCGGTGTCAATGAATGTGATCCCACCATCGCGTGCCGCCGACAGACAGGCATGGGTGGTCTTGTCATCAGTTGGTCCAAAGAAGCCGATGATACTCATAGCGCCAAACCCGATGGCGCTAACCTGTGGGCCATTTGCGCCCAGTGTTCTATACTGCATGTGGTTACCTCTGTTTTCTGACAAGGTAGCGATAAATCTTGGGGGATCAATGCAGGATTGCTTGACGTTATGGCCTAGGCCATGCAGATTAATCCTCTGATGTTTGACGTAATAGAAATCCCCGTTTGGTGCGTTTGGTTAGCAGGTATTTTGGCCTGTATTGGCCTATTGGATCGTATCCTGATGCCAACGGTGCGCTGGTACCTAAAGCGACGCCTTGATCGTGCGGTAGAGGTTTTGAACAATAAGCTGGATTTGAAAATCCAGCCCTTCAAATTAACCAAGCGACGGGTGCTAATCGATCGCCTGACCAATGACCCAACGGTGGTTCAGGCCATTTTGAACCACAGCGCCGAAGAGAACACCCCCTTTGCGGTATCGCAGCATCTGGCCGAGAGGTATGCGCGCGAGATTGTCCCCGCCTTTAGTGCGGCGATATATTTCAAGGTCGCTATCCGTTTGGCGCGCTGGATTTCTACCGCGCTGTACCGCGTGCGCCTAGGCTATGTAGATCGCAAGGCGCTACAAGCGCTGGACAAAGACGCGACAGTTATTTTTGTGATGAACCATCGTAGCAATATGGACTATGTTTTGGTCACTTATTTAGCGGCGCGCCGTTCTGCGCTTGCCTATGCGGTGGGGGAATGGGCGCGGGTTTGGCCTCTAAAACCGCTGATAAAATCTATGGGGGGATATTTTATCCGCCGCCGATCGCATAGCAAGTTGTATCGGCAGGTTCTGGCGCGTTATGTGCAAATGGCCACCGAGGCGGGGGTGGCGCAGGCGGTATTTCCCGAGGGCCAGCTCACGCGGGATGGGCGTTTGCAACCCGCGAAATTGGGCTTGTTAAATTACATTATTAGCGGATTTGACCCCAATGGCACGCGAGATGTGCATTTTGTGCCTGTTGGGCTGAATTATGATCGGGTCATAGAGGATCGTATTTTAATAGCCTCGCATCGGGGCGAGCGCACTAAAACAGTGGTGAAGATCCGAGAGTTTTTCAGATTTGTTGGCAAATATCTATGGTTGCGCCTACGTGGGCGCATGTATCGTTTTGGATATGCATCGGTCAGTTTTGGCGCACCCATCTCCCTAAAAGAGTTTATAGCCGGCCGCCCCAAAAGCAGCCATGAGGCCAGTACCAAGGCCTTGGGTAAGGTTTTGATGGCACGGGTGGGCGAGGCGGTGCCGGTGCTGCCCGTTTCCCTAATTGCGCGGGTGTTCCTAACCAATACCAAGGCACAGCTAAGCATCGCGCAGGTGCATTCCAAGGCCAAGCGCGAGCTGGATAGGCTGTTAGAGGCGGGGGCATATATGCATGTGCCGCGAGCTGATTTTGAATATGCCGTTGAGGTCGGTTTGCGCATGTTGGTTTTACGTCATGCCATTCGCCATGAGGATGATAAATATCAGCTGAACCCTCAGCACAGCGATATTATCTCTTATTATGCACAATCCATTGCGCATTTGGCCTAGTTTACACAGAGGATACAGGGCGGTATAAGGCGGCGAAATTTCAATAAGAGAGTCAGCTATGTTAAAAATCTTCGGCCATAAAGCACCGGATACCGATGCCACGGGTTCCGCAATTATCTGGGCTTGGGCCTTATCCGACCAAGGTCAAGAGGCGCAGCCCTTTGTTCTTGGCACCCCCAATACCGAGGCCGCCTTCGTCTTGCAACGTTGGGGATTTGAAACGCCTGATCTGTTGGAAACCGTGACTGATACGGACGAAGTTGTCATTGTGGATACCAATAATCCTGCCGAATTGCCTGATAACGTAAGCAATGCGCATATCCGCCAGATCATCGACCACCACCTGCTGGTTGGCGGCATCACAACACGCGAGCCTATTGAAATCACCATCAAACCGCTGGCCTCTACCGCTACCATTATGGCGCAAATGCTAGATTCAGAAGGCCGTTTGGATAGCGCGCCCGAAGGTATCAAAGGACTGATACTGTCTTGTGTTCTGTCCGATACCTTGGAATTCCGCAGTCCAACCACCACGGCCTATGATCAAGAGCTGGCCGCGCGCTTGGCCAAGGATCTAGGGGTAGACATCAACAGCTATGCAAGTGAAATGTTCGCGGCCAAGTCTGACGTATCTCATATGACTGATGCAGAACTTTTGCGCCTAGACAGCAAAAAATACGAGGTCGGCGGCACCAATTTCCGCGTATCGGTCTTAGAGACTACCAGTCCTGCGGCCTTGATCGCGCGTAAAACCAGCCTGATCAATTCAATGCCTGCCGTGGCACAGGAAGACGGCGTTGATCAGGTGTTGTTGTTCATCGTTGATATTTTAAACGAAGAGGCGACGCTGTTGGTTGCTAATGAAATGGTGGCAAGCGTTGCTGAAAAATCATTTGGCCAAACGCCAACAGGCGACAGCGTCGTATTGCCTGGGGTGATGTCTCGGAAAAAACAAATCATCCCCAACCTTAAGGTATAGCCAATAAAAATCAGGGGTTGCGGCTATCTTGATCGCAGCCTCTGCTATCCTGTGCTAATGAATTCAACGGCTTACAGTAAATTCACCCCCCATTTTTGGTTAGGTGACCAGTTTCCCAGCATGTGCTTTCATAGAGTTGATAACTTTTTATTAAGTTATTGTTAACTATTTTGAATGAGGCTTGCTATGAAACATGAGTGGATGATTGATGTACTTTCGGATCTTCAGAATTTCGCAAAGCAACATGATTTAGACCGCCTTGCTGAACATATAGAAGATACGCTGTTGGTTGCGGCTTCGGAACTTGCTGCCCAGCGGCAAGGGAGCGCTCAGGGAGCAGATGAAATATCAGATCGTAGAACTACTGGAACAATTTACCAACGCTAACTCCATCGAGAAATTGCACGAGCTTGTGCTCTCAACCAGAGAAACGTTCGAAGTAGAACATACGATTTATCATTCCATCCAACAGAGCCAATCTGCCTTTGCATTAGCCAGCTATTCTGCCGAGTGGGCCAACTACTACGAGTCAGAAAAAATGTTTTTGGCCGATCCGGTGGTTTTAGCCTCTTTCCAAAAATTTGAACCTTATGAATGGAAAACCCTTGATTGGTCATCGCGCCCCGCACGACGCTTGATGTTGGATGCAACCGATGGCGGGGTGGGAAATCAAGGGGTCTCGATTCCGATGCGTGGCCCCCACGGGGAATTGGCGCTATATTCGGTAAATACCACCGCCAGCGATGAAGAGTGGCAGAATTTTATTGCCCGTGAAATGCATCATTTATTGTTGGTTGGGCACTATATCCATGCAGCAGCGCGCCGATTGACAGAACGCTCCGTGGATGAAAAATATTCGGTGCTATCACCGCGTGAAATAGACAGCCTCACCCTGCTGGGATTGGGGGAAAATCGCGCCCGCGTGGCTGAAAAGCTGAAGATTTCTGAACATACTTTGCGTGTGTATATTGAATCGTCGCGCTCAAAATTACAAGCGGCCAACACCACCCACGCAGTGGCAAAGGCCATGATGCAAGGCTTGATTACCCTATAGTTAACGACAGCGTTCGCCGCTCTAGGCAAGGTTAAATACTTTTCAGTTAGCAACATCTCAGGAGGACCTGCGATGTTGCATTACCTATACCACACTGAACTTCACGCCTATCCCAAGCTTTATGAATCTATGTTCAAGGACCGCGCGGATCAATTCAAACGCCGCCTACAGTGGGCGGTGCAGGTTGATGAACAGGGATACGAGCAAGACGACTATGATCAGCTAAATCCGCTCTACGCCATTTGGGTTTTGCCCGATGGACGCCACGGCGGTTCGATGCGCACGCTGCCGACCACGGGGCCAGTAATGGTGAACGATCATTTCAAAGAGGTGATTGGGCATGAGATTTCCGCGCCAAACATCTGGGAAAGCACCCGATTTTGTCTCGCACCTGATCTTCGGGATAGAGCTTTTCGCATATCCGCGGCAATTATGTTGGCGGGCTGTGAAATTGGCCTACAGTTTAACCTAGAAAAGGCGGTGGCGATATTTGATCCGCGCATGGTGCGCATTTATCGCACGCTAGGATGGCCACCGCAGGTTCTAGGCTCGATTGGCACTGGGCGTGATCGTATTTGTGCAGGCACATGGCAATTTTCTGAAACCACGCGGCGCAATATGGCCAAACGCGCAGGTGTTTCGCCCGAGTTATCCCGCCTCTGGATACGGCGTGCATTTGACAATAAATCTGATGCCGCAGCCTAGTTGCGCTGGTTTTCCGTATTGGTTTTGCCTATGTTTCGGGGAAATATAGGCAAAGAACACCATGCAATATTCCCCAGACCAAGCAGAAGCCCACGATAGCGTTGCACAGGCCTTGCGCAGTGCAGGTGTGGATCTACAGTCTGAGATGATCCTGCCTCAATCTGAGGGCAAGAGTCAGGTTTTGGCAATTTTGGGTAAGGCGGGGTCGGGTAAAACTCTGCTGCTGGCGAAACTGGCCGATGCAATCAGCGATCTGGGCGTAGATATCATTTCGGGGGATTACGAGGGGAAGTCGCGCAAGGACCGCCGAAGCTTGGCGATCTTGGCCCCTACGAACAAAGCCGCCAGCGTGTTGCGCAACCGCGGGGTTCAGGCAACCACAATTCATCGTATCCTCTACACCCCCATGTATGATCCAGAATATGAAAAGATTGCCGAATGGTTGGTAAACGGTGGCGATCGCCCCGAGGTCGAGGGAATCACGGATGCGGCACTGGATCGCGCGAAAGAGTTTTATGGGGCGAATAAATCAATTCCCGGCGCATTAGCGGTGGCGGGGTTACGTGGATCGGATTTCATAACCGGCTGGAAACGCCGCGAAGAGCCCTTGGATATTGGCTTCGTTGATGAAAGTTCGATGCTGGATGATAAGCAATTCGAAGACCTTCAGGAAATTTTTACAACTCTTATTCTATTTGGAGATCCGGCACAGTTGGCCCCAGTTGGGCAATCCGGTTCTATGGCATTCGAGAATGTGCCCAAGGAGCGTCAGAAACATCTGACCCGTGTTCATCGCCAAACGGGGGATAGCCCTATTCTGGATTTGGCCCATGCGCTTGCAGAACCTGATCTGAATTTTCATCAATTTCAAAGAATGATCACCGAGATATCTGCTCGAGATGAACGCGTGGTGATGGCGCCTTCGGTGCAATCAAATCTCATGGCGCGCTCGCCTGTTTTGGTCTGGCGAAATGCCACTCGGGTGCGCCTGATCCAAGCCTTTCGCCGTGCCTATAATGCCCCATCGGATCGTTTGTTGTCGGGTGAACCGTTGATTTGTGATGGGATAGAGCTACCCCAAAAGCATCGAAAGAAACGCATCGACCTAGAGGCCCGCGGGTTGATCAAAGGTGCGCAGGTGGTGTTCTTGGGTGATGGGCGCAAGCCTGGATTCTCGCGGTTGCATGTGATCGGTGCCGAGGATCCACAGGTTTCTGCCGCCAGCATCATTAAAATCGAAGCCCCAGATCAGGAAGAACCCTTTATCCCCTTTGCTGCGCGTATGGGGGCTGCCTTCGTGCATGGGGCGGCTTGTACCATTCACAAGGCCCAAGGGTCACAGTGGTCTAATGTGCAGGTTTTTGCCCCCGATCTAGAGGTGGCGGCGCGTATGGGGCGAATAGAGGCGGGGATACCCCTGTGGAAACGTCTAGCTTATGTGGCAATAACGCGCGCGGTGGATCGCTTGTTTTGGGTGCAAAACTACCGTTTGGGATTGCCAAGTGATCCTCTGAATACCGATGATCTGCGGAGCGAAATCAAACACGAACTAACGCTGGAGCCCATGGCGGAATAGGCGTCAATAAAATAGTGCCATAACCCCCATCGATACGACCAAGAACAGAAGCGTCATAATACCGCCGGTACGAATGAAATCGGCGACGCGGTACCCCCCAGGCCCCATAATCAGCGCATTGACCTGATGGGTTGGGATCAGAAATGAATTTGATGTGGAAATCGCAACCGTCAGGGCAAATAGCGCAGGATCTCCGCCCGCAGCGACGGCGATAGATACCGCCAGAGGCACCAACAGAACCGTTGCCCCAACGTTTGACATTACCAAGGTGAACATGGTGGCCAGAACTGCCACGCCCGTTTGTAAGGCCCAAATCGGCCAGCCATCCAAGACCGTTAGCACGCCTTGGGCAATCCATTCAGCCGTGCCTGTGCTTTGCACAGCCTGTCCCAAGGGGATCAAACTAGCCAGCATAAATACCGTATTCCATCCGACGGACTCATAGGCCTCGTCGATGCTTAGAACACGCGTTACGATCATACCAATGGCACCGATCAATAGACACAGTGATAACCTGATGGGTGAAAATAGGATCAAACCTAATGCTATCAGAAAAAAGACCAGCGCAAAGCCCACCTTTTGCGGGCGCAGCTCTTCTTGGGGGTAGTCTGTTGTTACGATGACGAAATTTTTGTCACCTCGCAAACGGGCCAATGCCTGCCACTGTGTCTGCACCACCAACGTATCCCCCGCACGCAAAGGGATAACCCCAATGCGGGTCGCGGCATGATCTTCTGTTTCCACATGGCTAAAGGTCTCGTCTGCTCGGTGCACCGCCAGCATTGCCAGACCGTAGGCTTTGCGAAATTGCAAATCGCGCGCTGATTTTCCAATCAAGGCCGAATCCGGTGGGACAACGATTTCGGCAACACCAGCCTTGCTCGGGACAAATTCTTCGGCAAAAACCTCAAGATCAGGTAAAACCTCTAGCCCATAATCTTGGCACATTTCTAGGATCACCTTTTTGCGCCCTAGAATAGCTAAACGACAAGGGGGGGTGATTTCGGTATCTAATGTTGGCCCAACCCAGCGGCGCCCATTGTGGTAGGTGCCGATAATGTAGACGTGGTGGGCATCCATAACATCGCCCAATGTTTCCCCCAGTAGAATAGATCCCTCGGGAACCATAACCTCTACGATGTCCGCCTTTAGACCATAGATTCTCTTTAGGTAATCCTTCATCGACTGCCCCGACGAGGCATTCTCTTTGTCTGTGTTGCCGGGTAATACCCAGCGCCCGAACAGGATGAAGTACAAAATGCCCGTGATCACCAGCGAAATCCCAATTGGTGTAACAGAGAACAATCCAAAGGGTTCCATTTGCATCTCGGGTGGTAAATCAGCATTAGAGGTATCGATCAAATCATTCAGCAAAATCAAGGGCGAAGACCCAACCATGGTCATTGTCCCGCCAAGAATTGCACAAAACCCCATGGGCATTAACAAACGTGCCATGGGGATTTCAGTACTGGCAGAAATTCGGCTGACCACGGGCAAAAACAGCGCCGCCGCCCCCACATTTTGCAAGAAACTAGAAATCAATCCAACAGTGCCGGATACAACGGGGATAATGCGCCTTTCAGTTGTGCCACCAACCCGTAATATTTTAGCGGCGACAGTATTCATAAGGCCGGTTTTATCCAGACCTGCCCCAATAATCATAACGGCGATAATAGAAATCACCGCATTTGAAGCAAAGCCATCGAACAGATGTTTGACATCCGCCAACCCATGCAATGCGGGGATATAGCTAAGTGCGCCGATGAGAACCATAATCAGGATCGCGGCCAAATCGACGCGCAAAACTTCGGAGACGAAGAGTACCACCGTAAAACCAAGCAAACACAATACCACGATCATTTCGAGTGTAAGAGTAATGGATTGCATAACGGTTCCTCAATGCATTGGATAAGCAGCCCTAAAGCGATTCAATTTTTTGGGGCGTGGGTATCGCTCGCATAACCTTTTTTAAATCATTAGAAAATAGCAACTGTGCCAATTTAGATGATTTTTGCGACACTGGTTAGGTTTTGTGCCAGTATTATAGCATCCTGAGCAACCTCGCGGCCGCTGGTGTAATAGCCCGCCCTGCGGGCAATCTCGCGATATCCTAGTTTTTGATATAATCCTCGTGCCTTATGATTGTCAGCGGCGACCTCTAGAAAAATTTTAGTAACGCCATTTTTTCCACAATCCTCTGAAATTTTCTTGCACAGCAGTGTGCCAATTCCGCGCCTCTGTGCCTGTGGTGCGATCGCAATGGTCAGGATTTCGGCTTCGTCTGCAATAACTTGAATCAAGGCAAAACCGCTGGGGAGACAGAAGGTCTTGGTGTGTTTTTGTGCACATAGAGATTCAAATTCCGCGCGGCCCCAAGGGCGAGTATTTGTAAAACATACCGCGTGTAGGGCGGCCATTTCTGTGGGCGTCATGGGATGATCTTAGGCGCTGGTATCGAGGACGGGGCCGCATCAGCAGCCATTAGGTATAGCGGTGCCGGTCGTGGGTTTTCCTGATCCAATTTGCCTAGTGCGATCAACCCACAGGCTTGTGCCACGGGATATTGCGGCGGCGCAACCTTACCGATGGTAATCAAATGCTGATCCGTGGGTTCGGTAATATAAGTGGTCGCGTTATGTTGGATCAGCGGGCCGATCGTGGCGGGGGCAAGGGCGCGGGAATCGTTGAAATCCTGATGGAAAGCACGATTACGGCGGGCATCCAGAATGACGCGTTGGGCGCCATTGCTACCATAACTCATGGCCTCTAGGCGTGTTACACCGATCGCCGGAATGCCAAGGCTGAGCGCCAAGCCGCGCGCGGCAGAAACCCCAATCCGCACGCCCGTGAAATTGCCAGGGCCGACACACACCGCAATGGCCGATAGCTCTGCCCATTTGGTTTCTGCGCTTTCCAATTGTTCTTCGCACAGGGGGAATAGACGTTCCGCCTGACCTTTGCGCATTTCTTCAAGCTGATAGGCGCGTAAATCGGTGCCCCTATGAACTGCGACCGCGCAATGCGCGGCCGATGTATCAATCGATAAGATCATTGGTTTAGACACCAACAGGGCGAACCTCGGTGACCTCGGGGATATAATGGCGCAACAGGTTCTCAATACCCATTTTCAGTGTGATGGTCGAGGATGGGCATCCAGCACAGGCGCCTTGCATATGCAAATAGACCACCCCACGCTCGAAGCCATGGAAGGTGATATCGCCGCCATCTTGGGCCACGGCAGGGCGCACTCGAGTATCCAGTAGTTCTTTGATTTGTTCAACAATTTCGCCGTCTTCGCCATTGTGTTCCGCATGACCACCGGAATTGTCTTCGCCATCAATAACTGCCTGACCAGACTGAAAATGTTCCATAATCGCGCCCAGCAATGCGGGCTTTATGTGATCCCATTCAGCATCATCGGATTTGGTTACAGTTACAAAATCAGGCCCAAGAAACACAGCAGTTGCACCCTCGACCGCAAAGATCCGCATGGCTAGGGGGGATGCGCTCGCGGCATCTGATGATGGAAAATCAGCGGTGCCCATGGCCATAACGGTCTGACCGGGCAAGAATTTCAGCGTTGCGGGGTTTGGTGTTGATTCTGTTTGGATAAACATCAGGCCTGTTCCTTGTTGCTCGGGTTAGAATATGATCTTGCGCAGGGGGAAAGTCAAGAATTAGAATGGTTCTAAAAGCGTACAGCTTATAGGCTTTCAGCCATCTGGCGCATCATCGCTAGGGTTTCATGTTCTACAATCCCTTGGCCGTGTTTGAAATCTATATCACCGGCGTTTTGGGCGATCACAACATTGTACATGGGATTGATATACAGGTATTGGCCATAAATACCGATGCCATAAATTTCACCGCCAACTGGGTCTTGGGGTAACCACCATTGCATCCCGTAACCCAACCAACCCTCTGGAATATCACGTTTTTCTGGTGTAACCGGCGGGGCTGATTGGCAGGTGGATAGTGCTAGCCACTCTGGCGAGACAATCTGTTGACCATTCCAATTCCCTCCGTTCAAAACCATCAGCGCGATGCGGGCATAATCGCGGGTGGTCATGTTTAACCCACCCAGAATAAACGGCTCACCTAGGCTATCGGTGATGAAAACCGGATCTTTTTCCAACCCAAGAGGGGTGAAAATATGCTCGATTGTCAGGCGAGAGATATCCTCGCCCGTTAACGCGCGGATCATCATTCCAATCACATGTGTGTCAACAGAGACATAGTTCATGTATTTCCCAGGAGGCGTGGCATTTTTCAGCTGTGCGGCAAAAGCATCCATCGAGCCGCCCATGGCCAGAACCCGCCCCATTTTGTTGATATCGGAGTGATAGTCTAAATAGTCCTCGTTAAAATCCACCCCACTGGACATTTGCAGGATATTACGCAGGCTGGCCCCATCATACCCAGAGCCGCGCAATAACGGCACATGGTCCGCGATTTGATAATCCAAGGCATCCCGCGGGATTTCCCCTTTGTCTATCAATGCGCCTAATAACAGCGAGATCACGCTCTTGGCCATGGACCATGAAATGCGAAGATCATCGGGGCCGGTGCCTTGCAGATATTCCTCATGGGCGATTTTATTGTCCTTGAGCACCAATAGGGCGGTCAGGTTTTTCTCGCGTTTATAATCGGCAAGTGTCGTTGTTTTGCCTTGAAATATATACTGTGTGATCAGAGGCTTGGGGTCATGGGGCAGAGGGCTTGGAGTTTTAGCAGCACAGCCTAGGGTAGCGGTTTCTGCCAGCTGATCCATATTGGAAAAATTCCAGATGATTTTATCGCGGTCAAAGAGGTTGTTGATTTTTATCAACCGATTTATCCCCTTAAAATCTGCGCGCAATAGGCGGCCAAATACGGCGGTAAATGTATCGGTCAGTTGCACAAGATCCATAGAATTACTTTCCGAATTTATCCATCAGTTTTTGCATTGGGCTTCTGGTGTCTGCTGGCGTTGGGGCGGCCTTTGACACGGGCGTGCTTGTGGGTTTTTGCACTGGTTTTGGCTTGGGGCGCTGTACCACAGTGCGCCGCGCAATGGCATTCATGAATTTACTATTATCGCCATTGGCCAGATCAGGTGCCCCATCGCCGATCCCACGGATCACATCATCCAGCCATCCCTGCTCGGCCTTTGCAAAATCATTCAACACATAAGAGGCCACCTTGTTTTTGTGACCCGGATGACCAATGCCCAACCGCACGCGGTGATACTCGGCGCCGATATGTTGATGCATCGATCGCAACCCATTGTGTCCGGCATGCCCGCCACCGGATTTGACCCGCACCTTGGCAGGGGCCAGATCCAGCTCGTCGTGGAACACATAGATATCATCGGGCGTCAGCTTATAAAATCGCATCGCCTCGCCTACCGATTGACCCGATAGGTTCATGAATGTCTCTGGCTTCAGCAGGACTATTTTTTCGAGACCCAAGCGGCCATCACTGATCTGTCCTTGGAACTTTTTACGCCAGGGAGCAAAATGATGATCGCTGGCAATTTGATCCAGCGCCATAAAGCCGATGTTGTGGCGATTGCCAGCGTATTTGGCACCCGGATTACCAAGGCCCACGAATAATTTCATAGCTGATACCCTATTCTTTGGGCTTGTTTTACGAGGTGCGTGCGCGCATTGCAATTGCCACCTCGTGTAGCGTGCCGAAAAGAAAAAGCCCGCAAACAGGGTTCACGGGCTTTCAAAATTCATAAGAGGGGCTGAATTATTCTTCAGCTTCACCCTCTGCGGCTGCTGGGGCATCTTCTGCCTCTGCGCCATCTTCGTCTTCGTCCTCATCTGCGGCGCCACCTGGTGCTGCGATATTGGCGATCACGAAATCACGATCCGTAATAACTGGGCGTGCGCCTTCAGGTAGGGTGATGTCTGAGATGTTTACAGTCTCACCAATATCCAGATTTTCCAGATCCACTTCGATTGCATCCGGGATATTGCCCGCAGTCACCATCAATTCCACGTCTGGACGAACGATGGTCAATGTACCACCTTTTTTCAGACCAGCTGATGATTCTTCGTTCAAGAAGACAACAGGGATGTTCATGTTAATACGGCTGTCGCGTTTTAGGCGCAAGAAATCGATATGCGTTGGCAAATCTTTAACTACATCGCGTTGAACGCCACGACATACGGCACGGACATCGTCGGAACCTTCGATCTTTAGGTTAAACAGCGTGGACATGAAACCGCCCGCTTTCAGCTGTTTAAACAAGATATTGAATGGGATCGTAATGGATTGGGGCTCTTGGCCACCACCATATACAACACCAGGTACCAAACCGTCGCGACGTGCTTGGCGGGCGGCTCCCTTGCCTGTCCCCGCGCGTGGCGTTAATTCTAGATCAGGAATTTTTCCTGCCATGATAATTCTCCATAAATGTGGGCCTTCCTCCAGGGGTGTAAGGCCAGTGAACGCGTCCTATAGGACAGTTTTTGATAAATGTGAAGTCCTAGTTTCGCATCCAAATTCGGGGTATTATCATTCCCAATCGCCGCTAAACCCACGCGGTACCAGCAAGTTCTCGCGGGTCATATTTGCACAGCTTCCTTCGCCACATAGTGCCATGGTGGTTTCCAGCTCTTTTTGAATGATCGTCAAAGCCATCTCGACACCGCGCTGACCAAATGCCCCAAGGCCATATATATAGGGCCGCCCGATCATCACGCCTTGGGCACCAAAACAGATCGCCTTGGCTACATCCTGACCACAGCGGATACCGCCATCCATCCAAATCTCGATTTTATCGCCAACGGCCTCGATAATCTCGGGCAGGGCGCGGATAGAGGAAAGTGCGCCGTCTAGTTGTCGTCCCCCGTGATTGGATACAACAATCGCATGGGCACCGGTCTTGGCGGCCATTTTAGCATCCTCTACATCTTGGATACCCTTTAGGATTACTTTGCCACCCCAGCGTTTGATGATCCAATCCAGCTCCTTCCAATCCAGCGTGCGCATTAGATTATTCTCTGACCACTCGTGCAGGTTGTTCAAATCCTCTACCCCCGTTGCATGGCCGATGATATTCCCAAAATCCCGCCTCTTGGCATCTTTCATCCCCAGCGCCCATCTGGGTTTGGTTGCAATGTTCAAGGCGTTTTTTAACGTTAACTTCGGCGGGGCGCTTAGGTTGTTTTTGATATCCTTGTGGCGCTGGCCCAAAATTTGCAGATCAAGGGTAATAACCAAGGCACTACAATTGGCGGCCTTGGCCCGATCCACCAAATTGGCGATGAAATCACGATCATTCATACAATACAGCTGAAACCAAAAGGGTTTGTCTGTGGCCTCGGCAACATCTTCGATTGAACAAATGGACATGGTCGACAGGGTATAGGGCACACCCTGTTTTTGCGCGGCGCGCGCGGCCAGAATCTCGCCATTGGCGTGCTGAAGACCGGTAAGCCCAACTGGGGCAAGCGCTACGGGCATAGAGACTTTCTGGCCGATCATTTCGCTGGTGGTTGAGCGATCGGAAATATCCACGGCAACCCGCTGGCGAAAGTAAAGCTGGTTAAAATCACTCTCGTTTTCGCGGAAGGTTTGCTCAGACCACGACCCACTTTCGGCATAGTCATAAAACATCTTCGGCACCCGCCGTCTGTAGATGGGTTTTAGATCATCGATTGTGGTGACAATACTCATGTGGTGCCCTTTGGTAAAATAATTTTACCAAAGGTATTTCAATCTCAGACAGGCGTCAATCCGTAGGACTACGCAGGCATATTAGGCGCTATGCGCGCCATCGGCCAAGGATTTAACAAAGGCCAAAACATCCGCAACTGGCGCACCATCGGCGATTTTGGATACGATAGCAGATCCCACCACCGCGCCGTCCGCCACGGCCGCCATCTCTTTGGCATCTTGGGGGGTCTTAATCCCAAAACCAACGACCAGTGGCAGGTCAGTGCTTTGCTTGATGCGGGCAATTTCTGTGCCTACTGTATCCACATTGGCTGATCCCGTGCCTGTAACACCCGTTACGGCAACGTAATAAATAAACCCGCTGGTATTGGGCAAGAGCTTTGGCAAGCGCCGTGCATCGGTCGTGGGGGTGGCAAGGCGGATGAAATCGATCCCTGCCGCACCGGCGGGGATGCACAGCTCTTCGTCTTCTTCGGGCGGCAGATCCACTACAATCAAACCGTCAACACCCGCTGCCTTGGCATCTGCCAAGAATTGCGCGACACCATGATTATAGATGGGGTTATAGTATCCCATCAAAACAATGGGTGTGGATTGGTCGTTTTTGCGGAATTCTACAACCATTTCCAAGGTTCTATTCAACGTCATCCCGCCATCCAGCGCGCGTTGACCTGCCAGCTGGATTGTTGAGCCATCGGCCATAGGATCAGTAAAAGGCGCACCAAGCTCGATAATATCTACGCCCGCGGCCGGCAGACCCTTTAGCACCTCTAGGGTTGTGTCATAATCGGGATCACCTGCCATGATATAAGAGACAAATGCCGATTGGCCCTTGGATTTCAGTTCTTCAAATTTGGCGGCGATACGAGTCATTTTTGGTAACCTTTTTGAATTCAATCTCGGGTTTGGGGCAATCTGCACAGAAAATCAATGGCGTATTGCTTGACCTTTGCCCCTTTGGCCAGATAGATGCGCGAAACAGCTTAAAAAAGGTCGTGTTATGGGATTTAAAACCGGTATCGTTGGATTGCCCAATGTGGGCAAATCTACATTGTTTAATGCGCTTACGCGTACCGCCGCCGCACAGGCCGCAAATTTTCCGTTTTGTACCATCGAGCCAAATGTCGGCGAAGTATCTGTACCGGACAAACGTCTTGATACATTGGCCGAGATCGCGGGCTCTAAATCCATCATTCCTGCGCGGATGACATTTGTGGATATCGCGGGCCTTGTGAAGGGGGCATCCCAAGGTGAGGGGCTGGGCAACCAGTTTTTGGCCAATATTCGCGAATGTGACGCCATCGCCCATGTTCTGCGGTGTTTCGAGGACGATGATGTGACCCACGTTGATGGGCGCGTTAATCCGATCGAAGATGCTGATACCATCGAAACCGAGTTGATGTTGGCCGATCTAGAAAGCATCGAGAAACGCCAACAAAATTTGGTCCGCAAGATGAAGGGCGGCGACAAAGAGGCGGCAGAGCAAAATGATCTGCTGAACCGCGCCAAGGCAGCGATCGAATCCGGAAAACCTGCCCGCACCGTAGAGATCAGCGAAGATGAAGAGAAAGCATGGGCTCAGTTAACACTGTTGTCGGCCAAGCCAGTTTTATATGTGTGCAATGTTGAGGAAGATAATGCTGGCGAGGGCAATCAACACTCCGAGGCCGTTGCAAAGATGGCCGCAGAGCAGGGTGCCGCCAGTGTCGTGATTTCTGCCGCGATTGAAGAAGAGATCAGCCAGCTGGAACCCGAAGAGGCCGAGATGTTCCTCTCCGAACTTGGGTTAGAACAGGCGGGGTTGGATCGCCTGATTGCTGCGGGATATGATCTGCTTGGGTTGCAAACCTATTTTACCTGTGGCCCGAAAGAGGCCCGCGCATGGACAGTACACGCAGGCGCCACCGCCCCCCAAGCGGCGGGCGTTATTCACACGGATTTTGAACGCGGCTTTATCCGCGCAGAAACCATTGCATATGATGATTACGTCGCCTGCAATGGCGAACAAGGTGCCAAGGAAAAAGGCAAGATGCGCGCCGAGGGCAAGGCCTATGTCATGGCTGACGGCGATGTTGTACATTTCCTGTTCAACACCTAGTACAGGATCATGCTGAAAATGAGGGCAGGCGTTTCGCCTGCCTTTTTCATGCCCTATTGCGTTAAATTATTGCAAAATTAGAGACCAATTCAGCGTAAGCAATGGGCGTGAATTGACCCCCTGTTAAACCCCTCTGACCCATCTTCAGCCTCGGGTAATATGGGTTAGGAGTGGGTTCCTATGAGCAACTTAACTGTTGTCGAGTCCGTGTATACGGGCCCTGGCAATCGATTCAGTGGGATTTCGGATTTTGAGTTTTATACCAAGGATGGGCAGACATTTCTGATCCTTGGGAATGAGGGTACCAGTGATTTAAAGCTATACTATATTTATGCAAATGGCGGCACAACGCTACGGCATAATTTAAAGCTTGGCGAAGATACCGGCACAGTGGCCCTAAATGATCTAGAGCCCCTGAGCATCGCTGGTGTTTCCTATTTCATTACGTCTGGACGCTATGATGACAGCGCTGGATTGATAAAAATCAGTGGCAGAAATAGCACCTCTCTAAATTCGCCGACATCCGTTACCGGGGACGCCAGTGATTATGCCTATTTCGAAACCACCCACACTGTTTATATCGAGGATCAAGTCTATGTTTTAGCCACCAAGCGCAATGATGCGGCCTTGCTCAGCTTTCATGTAGGAGAGGATCTGGAGTTTAACGAAAAGCAGATCGTGACGGATGGTGGAAATAACCACTTGGGGGATATTACGGACATCACATCAACGGTTGTGGACGATAAAGTTTTCGTTGCAGTTATTTCAGCATTTGATGGGGGTCTGGATCTGTTTCGCATGGGGCGCCATGGCAATCTGCATCAGCGCTTTTCGATTGAGCCAGAAACCCAATCTGGGTTTTCCTATGCGCAGAAATTGGTCACTGCACAGATCGGAGATATTACATATCTGGTTATGGGGGCCGCGGGCAGCGACAGCCTCACGGTTTTTCGTATTGGTGAAAAGGGCCGCTTGGTCGAGGTGGATCATATCATCGATAGTCTACATACCCGCTTTGAAGGGGTTAGCGAGCTGACGGTGGTGGAAACCGCGGGGCGGGCGTTTGTTTTTGCCGCTGGCAGCGATGATGGGTTATCGGTATTCGAGCTGATGCCCAATGGAACTCTGCGTTGGGTGGTGGATTACGAGGATGATTTTGAGGTGGCGTTGACCAATATCAGTGCGATCGAGATCACAGAGATCGAGGGGGAAATACACGTGTTTGTTGCCAGCGCTGTCGAGGACGGGTTTACCCAGTTCACATTCACCCCCGATGAGATCGGGCTGCAGCTGATCGGAACGAACGCGAAAGATATCCTGACAGGTGGGGCAGAAGATGACCATCTGTATGGGTTTCGCCAAGGAGATCAACTATTTGGCGGGGCAGGGGATGATATTTTGGATGGCGGGCAGGGCAAAGATTACCTAACCGGTGGTGCGGGGGCGGATATATTTGTGTTTATCCCAGACAAACGTACAGATGTTATTCTGGATTACGAACAGGGTATAGATTTGATCGATCTATCCGCCTATGCATTGATTGAATCAGTGAATGATTTCGAGATAAAATCTCGCGAATACGGGGCGATAATTACCATTCGCAACGAGAAAATCCGCATCGAAACCGACGATGGGCAGAGCCTGTCGGCAGAGGATTTCTCTGCCGACGACTTTATTTTTTAAAACGCCTCGGCCGGCAGATCCATAACAACATCGCTGCTGGACATGGCGCGGGCCATATGGGTTTTGTTGGTTGGCAGCCAGCGTGCCATGTAATAACGACCTGTGGTGATCTTGGTGTTGTAGAATTCTGGATTATCGGTACCCGCATCCAAAGCTTCCTGCGCGGCCTTGGCCATTTTCGCCCACATCAGGCCTAGGCACACGTGCCCAAACATATGCAGCGCATCCGTCGACCCCGCCAAGGCATCATTGGGGTTTTTCATCCCAGCCTGCATGAAATGCATTAAAACCGCCTGTAGATCTTTTGATGCCTCTTTTAAGGGCCCCACAAAATCTGCCAGTGCTGCGTTGTCCTTGTTCTCGGTTAGGAATGTTTTGACCATATCGAAAAACGCCATCACATGTTTGCCGCCATCTTTGGGCATCTTGCGCCCAACCAGATCAAGTGCCTGAACCCCATTGGCGCCCTCGTAGATCATGGCAATGCGGGCATCGCGGGTGAACTGCGACATGCCCCATTCCTCGATGTATCCATGGCCGCCAAAGATCTGCTGCGCCTGTACGGTCATGTCAAACCCAACATCTGTTAAAAACCCCTTTAGGACTGGTGTGAGCAATGAAACCAGCCCATCCGCCGCCGCATCTTCGTTCTTGTGCGCGCGATCAATCATCACCGCTCCCCATAGGGCAAAGGCGCGCGCCCCCTCAACGAATGATTTCTGGTTCATCAACATGCGGCGAATATCGGGATGCACAATCAATGGATCTGCAGGGCCCTCTGGGTTCTTCACGCCGGTTACATCGCGCCCCTGTAGGCGGTCCTTGGCATAGGCCAGCGCGTTTTGATAGGCGGCCTCGGCCTGTGATACACCCTGCATAGCCACGCCCAAGCGGGCCTCATTCATCATGGTGAACATAGCGCGCATACCCTTATGTGCATCGCCCAGCAAATATCCTGTCGCCTCGTCATAATTCATGACACAGGTGGCATTGCCATGAATGCCCATTTTCTCTTCAATATTGCCCACGGCTACACCATTGCGTGCACCTAATGATCCATCGTCGTTCACCAAGAATTTTGGCACGATGAACAAAGAAATCCCCTTCACACCCTCTGGGCCGCCGGGGATTTTGGCCAGAACCAGATGCACGACATTCTCTGTCATGTCATTATCCCCCGCCGAGATGAAAATCTTCTGGCCAGATATTTTATAGCTACCATCGTCTTGTGGTTCGGCCTTGGTTCGCATCAGCCCCAAATCCGTGCCGCAGTGAGGCTCGGTTAGGTTCATAGTCCCTGACCACGCCAAATCGACCATCTTGGGCAGGAAGGTTTGTTTTTGTTGATCTGTACCGTGGGCATGGATTGCTGAAATCGCACCATGTGTCAGGCCGGGATACATGGTCAGCGCCATATTGGCCGAAGAAAAGATCTCGCCGACACAGGATGCCAAAACATAGCCCAAGCCCTGACCTCCATAGTCTGTATCAACATCCAGCGTGTTCCAGCCGCCCTCGCGGTAGGCATCAAAGGCTTCTTTGAATCCATCCGGTGTTGTAATCACACCGTTTTCCAAGACACAGCCCTGTTGATCGCCAGAGGCGTTGATGGGCTGAAAAACATCACGCGCCAGTTTTCCGGCCTCTTCAAGCACAGCTGATGTGAAATCCTGTGTCAGATCTTCATATCCTGGAATATCTTGCTCTTGAATGTTGAGAACATTGTGCAGGACAAAATCAAAGTCCGCGTTCGGTGCAGTATATGTTGGCATTATGGCCTCCCAAAAATATCTTTTCTGACGTTAAGGTAAAACATCTGCGAAAATGCGCAATGTTTTGGGGCGGTGATGACGCCACGTCCTACAAAGTGACGTAAGGGTCATTTTTGTAGGCCAGCGGAAAAGCCCCCGTTCAATCTGTCATAGTATAGAATAGGGCGGCAACATTATTTTGGCTTAATATTCCTGCGCACGGGGGAATCTGCTGACAGGGCGGGTTCTGTCGTAAATTGACGATAAAACAGTCCTATAGGCATTGGATAATGGGTGGGAACCAACTAGAGTTTTTCGCAATGCCACAGGGCACAATTATCACTGTTTAAAAGGATCCATCCCATGAAAATGACCACCGAAGAGGCCTTCGTAAAAGTCCTGCAAATGCATGGTATTGATAATGCCTTTGGCATTATTGGTTCGGCCATGATGCCCATTTCCGATTTGTTCCCCAAAGCCGGCATTACCTTTTGGGATGTTGCCCATGAATGTAATGGGGGCATGATGGCTGATGGCTACACGCGTGCCTCTGGCAAAATGTCAATGATGGTGGCACAAAACGGCCCAGGGATCACCAATTTCGTAACACCGGTTAAAACAGCCTATTGGAATCACACGCCCCTGTTGTTGGTAACGCCACAGGCCGCCAATAAAACCATCGGGCAGGGCGGCTTCCAAGAGATCGAACAAATGAAATTGTTCGAGGATATGGTCGCCTATCAAGAAGAGGTCCGCGACCCATCGCGCATGGCCGAGGTTTTGAATCGCGTGATTCTACAGGCCAAACGCGCCTCAGCCCCAGCACAGATCAATATCCCGCGTGATTTCTGGACCCAAGTGATCGATATTGATTTGCCTCAGGTTGTGGAATTCGAACGCCCAGCAGGCGGCCAAGAGGCCATCGGAAAAGCGGCTGAGCTGCTATCAAACGCCAAATTTCCCGTTATTTTAAATGGCGCAGGTGTGGTGCTGGCGGGTGGTATTCCTGCCTCTGCGGCCCTTGCCGAGCGTTTGGATGCACCCGTGTGCTGTGGCTATCAGCACAATGATGCATTCCCAGGTACTCATCCGTTATTCGCAGGGCCATTGGGCTATAATGGATCCAAGGCAGGGATGGAATTGATCGCGCAAGCGGATGTAGTCCTGGCACTTGGCACGCGGCTTAATCCATTTTCTACCCTGCCTGGGTATGGCATCGATTACTGGCCAACCAACGCCAAAATAATCCAAGTAGACCTTAACCCAGATCGCATTGGCCTAACCAAGCCCGTCAGCGTTGGGATTGTGGGTGATGCGAAAAAGGTTGCAGAACAACTGCTGGCGGAACTGGCCGATAGTGCAGGTGACATCGGGCGAGATGCACGTCGCGCAACCATTGCCCAAACCAAATCTGCTTGGGCCCAAGAGCTTACCTCTATGGATCACGAAGATGATGATCCAGGCACCACATGGAACGAACGCGCACGGGCGGATAAACCCGACCACATGAGCCCGCGTATGGCATGGCGCGCAATCCAGAAGGCCCTTCCGACCGAGGCGATCATCTCCTCGGATATCGGAAACAACTGTGCCATCGGCAATGCCTACCCCAGCTTTGAGCAAGGGCGTAAGTATTTGGCCCCCGGCCTGTTTGGCCCTTGCGGTTATGGTTTCCCAGCGATTGCTGGTGCCAAAATTGCCCAACCCAAGACCCCCGTGGTCGGGTTTGCGGGCGATGGCGCCTTTGGGATTTCCATGAATGAAATGACGGCTGTAGGCCGCGGCGAGTGGCCCGCGATTACCATGGTCATCTTCCGCAATTATCAATGGGGCGCCGAGAAGCGTAACACAACCCTGTGGTATTCAGACAATTTTGTAGGCACAGAGTTAGACGAGGATGTCTCCTACGCTGCAATCGCGCAGGCCTGTGGTTTGGTTGGCGTGCAGGCAACCAGCATGGATGACTTGACAGAAAAGTTGGACACTGCAATTAAGGCGCAAATGACGGAAAACAAGACCACCTTTATCGAAATCCTTCTAAATAAGGAACTCGGTGAACCATTCCGTCGGGATGCGATGAAAGCACCGGTGAGCGTTGCTGGTATTGATCCCGCTGATATGCGAGCCCAAGAAGGTACCTAATGTCCGGAACATCTGACTATCTGTCAAAAACCACCACGCCCTGTCCTGCATCTTTGCTGGATCTGGCGCGGGCGGGGAATACCCCACGTGTGGCTATCGCGCGTGCGGGTGCGCCTCTGCCTATGCAGGCCGCCCAAGAGGGCGTAAATGCAGGCATCATGCGCCCAATCTTTGTGGGTGAACAGGCTGATATTCTGTCAGAAGCCAAGACCTTGAATTGGGATATCTCTGAATTTGAAATCATTGATACCAATGGCGAGGCCGAGGCTGCGAAAACCGCTGCCGAATTGTGCGGCGCGGGGGATGCGGATGTGCTGATGAAGGGACAGCTGCATACGGACGTATTCATGAAAAATGCACTGTCAAGGGATGCAGGTCTGCGCCTTGGTGCACGCTTTGTGCATCTCTTCGCGCTCTATTCCGGCGGGGCAGAGACACCGGTGGTGGTTTCAGATGCGGCGGTAAATGTCAGCCCCGATCTAGACACCCGCAAGGATGCCACCCGCGCAGTGGTGCGCCTGCTACATGCGCATGGGATAAGAACCCCCAAGGTCGCCTATTTATCTGCAACCGAGAGTCCAATTCCCTCGGTGCCAAATAGTATAGAGGCGCGAGAATTGCGTGATTGGGCCACAGCACAGGTGCCCAATGCTCAGTTCTCTGGGCCTCTTGCGCTGGATCTAATTTTCTCGGAAAAATCACGCGATATTAAAGGTTTGCAGGATGATCCTGTGGCTGGAAATGCGGATGCGATTATTGTGCCGGATATTACCTCTGGCAATACCCTGTTCAAATCAATGGTCTATCTGGGGGGGGCTTGTGCCGCTGGCCTCGTGGTTGGGGGCAAGGTTCCGATGTTGCTGACATCACGCGCAGATAGTGCCGATGCGCGCTTGGCTTCGGTGGCCTTGGCCTCGGTTTGGAGCAATATTAGCGATCAAGAATAGAGCGCACTAACCTAGATTGCGCATCTGCGAGGGGCTCTAGAATCGTAAAATGATCGGCATCGGGTTCGGTGTTTATACGTGCGCTATCCCATGCTTCATTCAGTGTTGTAGATTGCTGAAAGAAGCTGGGGACCTCGTTTGTCCCAACCCAGATTTGTACATCTTTGACAAGATTTTGTGCCAAAGCGGGGCTTTGCTGCTCTGCCTCGGCCATGGTTAGGCGAAAGCCTTCGTTCATTTTGGTTTTCAATAGGGGGCGAAGATCATGTAGGCCGCTGACGCTGGTGGCGCGCACTATGCGTGCTTGGGTGTCACGCGAAAGGGGGGCCGTATCGCAAATCATCCGCATGGCCAAATGCCCACCCGCGGAATGACCCACCAAATAAATCGGCTGTTTGGTGCGCGCGGCGATGGCTTCTAAGGCGCGTCCAATGGAGTCCACGATCTGTTCTATGCGCACCTCTGGGGTCAAGGGATAGCTGGGCATAAACACATCCACATCATGATCCAAGAAACCAGCCATCAGATGTGTGAAAACACTGCGATCAAGGCTGCGCCAGTACCCACCATGAATAAAAATCACAGCGGCGGCAGGCGCGGCCGAGCAGGGTAGGAAGTCGTATTTTTCACGGGGATGCGCGCCGTAGTCTAATCCGAATTGTGCGTCAGGTAGTTGTGCGCGGAACCGTTTGGCCCGCGCCGACCAGTTGCTTAGAATTAGCTCGGCATCTTTGATCGCGGCGCGTACGTCATATGCGCAATCCCAATCCATTACCCGCCACGAGAAATAGCGGCAACACCGGTACGCGCGACATCAATCAGCCCCAAGGGCCGCATCAGCTCTACGAATGCGTCGATTTTCTCCGGGGTGCCAGTTAGTTCGAACACAAAGCTTTCAAGTGTGCTGTCCACGACATTGGCGCGGAAAACCTCGGATGTGCGCAGGGCCTCAACCCTGTTATCACCTTTGCCTACCACCTTGATCATCGCCAATTCGCGCTCTACTGAGGGGCCCTCGACAGTCAAATCATGCACGTCGTGCACAGGGACCAAACGACCCAATTGCGATTTGATTTGTTCGATGATCGAGGGCGTACCTGTGGTAACAACAGTGATGCGTGATAGCCCCTCAGTGTGGTTGGTCTCGGCCACGGTCAAACTCTCGATGTTATAGCCACGGCCGGAAAACAATCCGATAACGCGTGCTAGTACACCTACCTCGTTATCAACCAAAATGGCCAGGGTATGGGTTTCTATCGCATCCCCTAGGGTGCTGCGAAGATTGTAGGCACTTTTGCGCGAAGAACCTTTCTTCAGGTGCAGAGCATTCATCGATTTTTCCTCTTAGTGTTTGGGCTAGTTTAAGAGGTTTAGGAAGGCTTGTCAGCCTCAGTTTGCAATCAAAATAGTGCCGTCGGGTAAAATTGGCGCCCCTGTATAGACCAAACGCTGTCGTCGCCGGATTAGCGTTTTTAAGAAGGGTGCGAATGTTTTGCGAAATGTACGAATTTCTGATGCAGGCATTTCAGAAACAAACCTTTTTTGAATACCTTTGTTCATTTGTGTAAAGCGGCTCTTGCGCACGAAACGGGCCACTTGCGCCGCAGGGATTTCTAGCAGTAGCTGTGCTAGGATATGACGGGTGGTGATATTCATATCAAATGCCAGATCCTCGTAGTACAACGGCAGGCAATTAGGGCGTACTAGCCACTGTGTCAGGCTGTCGACCTGTGATGTGATATCCAACAGCGCGGATTGCATATCTGTGATCTCCGAAAAAGCCATACGCCCCTCTGACCGGCTGCGGTTGCCATGATCCAGCATCGACAGCGCCATATCGCGGGGATCGCGATAGGTGGCCTGAGCGATGGCGATGCCTTGCTCCATTGCCTTGATGATGCTGGGGTCAGGGCGGCAATGGGTTTTTATCACCACCGGGTGGCCGATTTCCTGAATCTCCTGCCAAATCTGATCCAATTGATCGTGGTCCAGATGATGGGCGAAATTGATCCTCGATTTCTCGGATATCCCATCGGCCTTTAATTTTGGTTGTGCATAGCCAGCCAATTCCAGACCGCTGCGGGCTAATTCAAAGGCCAGCGTCGAGCCACATTTGGTCATCCCGTAGGAGAAAACGATTTTCGGACCCATGGGGTGTGTCGGGGGCAAAGATGTATTAAGCGTCATGGAAAAACCGTGGCGCTAAATAGTAAAATTTTCTTTAAAATGCTTGGATCAGGGATAACGAAGGGGCCAAGGCCCCTAGATTATACCATAACCGCGCCGTCGGCATCGATTGCATCTTTGGTTGACGAGCTGCTGAGGATCATCTGGTTATGCGCCTTGCCCGATGGGATCATGGGCAAACAGTTCTCGTGCTTTTCAACCAAGCAGTCAAAAATCACGGGGCCGTCATAGGTTATCATTTCCATGATCGCCTCGTCCAGATCGGCAGGATCCGATACCTGAATTCCTTTGCCGCCAAAGGCTTCAGCCAATTTCACAAAATCAGGCAGGGCCTCTGACCAAGATTGCGAGTATCGTTCGCCGTGCAGCAATTCCTGCCATTGGCGTACCATACCAAGGCGCTCGTTGTTCAAGATAAACTGTTTGGTAGGCAGGTTATACTGGGTGCATGTGCCCATTTCCTGCATATTCATCAGCCAAGAGGCCTCGCCAGCCACATTGATAACCAAGCCATCAGGATGGGCCACCTGTACGCCAACAGAGGCAGGCAAACCATAGCCCATTGTGCCCAAGCCCCCCGATGTCATCCAGCGTTTCGGGTCTTCAAATCCCAAATACTGTGCGGCCCACATCTGGTGCTGGCCCACTTCGGTGGTGATAAAGCGGTTCGGGTGGTCCTTGGTTAGGGCCTCTAGGCGCTCTAGGGCATATTGCGGCTTGATGATCTTGTCTGATTGTTCGTAGGATAGGCACTTGACGGCGCGCCATTTGTTGATCTGATCCCACCACGTCTTCACAGCGGTGGCGTTGGTGCGCGATCCACGCGCGCGCCAAATGGTGATCGCCTGTTCCAGTACTGTACCAACATCGCCCAAAATCGGTACATCCACATGGATAACCTTGTTAATAGAGGACGGATCAATATCGATGTGAACTTTTTCTGAATTTGGGCTGAATTTATCGATCACACCAGTGATGCGATCATCAAAGCGTGCGCCAATATTGATCATCAGATCGCAATCATGCATGGTTAGATTTGCTTCATAGGTGCCATGCATGCCCAGCATGCCGATCCAATGCTCACCAGAGGCCGGATAGCTGCCCAATCCCATAAGTGTCGAAGTGATCGGGAAATTGGTCTCGCGCACCAGAGCGCGCAGTGTCTCACAGGCCTCAACCCCAGAATTAATCACGCCGCCTCCGGTATAAAATACGGGCTTCTGGGCGGTTTCCATTAATTCAACGAGCGCGGTAATTGCGGCTTCATCGCCAACCTTTGCTGGGGCGTAATGATGCAGGCGCGCATCGTCCTTTTTGGTATAATCACCTGATGCAAATTGAACGTCCTTGGGGATGTCTATCAATACAGGGCCGGGGCGACCATTTGTGGCGATGTGAAAGGCCTGATGTAAAATATCCGATAGCTCGTTGGTGTCTTTTACCAACCAGTTGTGTTTGGTACAGGGGCGGGTGATCCCAACGGTATCGGCCTCTTGAAAGGCATCAGAGCCAATCATAAAGGTCGGCACTTGACCCGTTAGAACCACCAAGGGAACACTGTCTAACAGCGCATCTGTCATGCCGGTTACCGCATTGGTGGCACCGGGCCCAGAGGTTACCAGAACAACACCTGGCTTACCGGTTGAGCGCGCGTAACCCTCGGCGGCATGGGTTGCGCCCTGTTCGTGGCGCACCAGAATGTGGCGGATTTTCTTCTCTTTGAAAATCTCGTCATAGATGGGCAATACCGCACCACCAGGGTATCCAAAAACGGTATCCACGCCCTGATCCAGCAATGCTTGGATCACCATTTTTGCGCCCGTCATCTGTTGTGCCATAATCCCACTATCCTTGTCTTTCTGGCATAAAAAAACCCCAAACTGGGGTGCGCATTACCTACAAAAGCATTGGCTTTTTGCATGCTGCGCTGATCTAGCTGACCACAATTTTTGCTCTTACGTTTCTCATAAAGGCAGGTCTAATGGCTGAACAAGGTTCGTCAAGCGAAAAATTGAGAATTTGGTGGTAAAATTGTAATTTAATTACAAAGACAGCCAATTTTGGTAATTAAATTGCTATCATGGGCGATAAATGTGCCTAAAATTTCACAAATTACATTATCCGAGTGTAAGATCCGGTAACAATATTGCAGCAACCTGTTCCTGGATAGATCGCTTGGGGCTTGCCTTCACCTCGGCCTGTACCACCTCTGGGTCGACAACTTTGTTCCATTGGTTGTTATAGTATAGCTCCAGCGCCGAGAACTCTGCCTTGTAATCCATCTTGGCACTGCCTGCGACCCAATAGCCGAGGTAGACGTATTCTAGGCCCGACTCTTTGGCGATGTTAATGTGATCCAAAATCATAAACCGACCGGGACTATTGCGGCTGATCTCTGGATCAAAGAAGGAATAGACCATGGATAAGCCATCTGCGACAACATCGGTCAAACAGGCCGCACGGAGCTCGAGGCGGCCATTATCGCCCTTGGATTGATACTCAACGATCCGTGTGCGTACGGGGGTTTCTTCGATCATGGCGGCAAATTCGAACATATCCATATCCGCCATACCGCCATTTGCATGGCGGGTTTGCAGGTATGTTTTGAACAGATCATACTGCTCTTCGGTGGCCCAGGCGGTGTGGGATCCGCGCTCTAGATCTGTGTTGCGGCGTAATATTCGGCGTTGTGATTTGGAAAACGTGAAATCCGCCACCCGGATCCGCGCCGAAATACAAGCATTACAATCTGCGCAGGCAGGGCGATACAATACATTTTGCGATCGGCGAAACCCTTGGGTCGACAGTATGTCATTTAGAGCTTTGCCATGGGCATCTTGTAGCCCAGTAAAAAGCTTTCGCTCAATCTTGCCCTCTAGATAGGGGCAGGGCTGGGGGGCGGTAACATAGAATTGCGGCGCAAGCGGAAGGGTGTGTTTCATTACAATAGGCTAACAAGTTCTAATTCAATGTTCAACGGGGCGGTTGATGGCCGTAGTGCCCATGATCAAATCATGCAATCCTTGACCCCGCGCACCAAACAGCATCATCGCCATGCTGGCCAATTGCAACAGAACAGATATGCTCATACAGCTAAAGGCCAAGGTATGCCAAATGGATTGCTCTAGCGTAAATCGATTTCCTTGATTGTTTCTAAATTCAATGCCGGTAAAGATCATCCCCAGTGTTGCCGATCGCCTGTTGATCATAAATATTCGATACCCAACCCCCACCGATAAAAACAGCAATGGAAACAGAAACAACAGAATTCCTAGGGTAACAACGACCAACACGAGCGAGATCAGCAGGATGATAACCAGATCAACACCCCAGGCAATCAATCGTTTGAATGGCACGCCCGCATAGAATTGGGCGTCAAGTATGGGGTCAGGTAAACCACTATGGTGATCTTGCATATAAATTCCTAAACTAAATGCACCGCCCCAGATTAGGGGCGGCGCGATCCTGCCACAAGGGGGAATAGTGGCGGATTTTACTTGGCCGGTTCTACCAATTCTGCATCATCTGATACGTTGGTCTTTTCTTTGGCGCGTTCATCCAAAAAATCATCAAACTCGGATTTGTCCTTGGCACTGCGCAGACGCTGAAGGAAGGCGTTAAATGCGGCCTGTTCTTCGTTTAGACGATTGATTGTGTCTTCTTTATAGGCATCAAAGGCGCTGTTGCCTGTGCTGCCCTTGTGATGTGCGGATGAGCGACATTTAAAGAAGGTGTTTTGCATGCGTTTGCTCCAGATCATATAGAAGAGAATGGCCAATCCCAGAGGCCATATAAAAATGAATCCAAGGATCATGGCCACGAGCCAAGCGCCCTTACCGCGTTCATCCAGCCACTGGATTGGGGCGTTGTACCATGAGATTGTCGAAGTCATTAGGTGTCCTTTCGAGGTGAGAAGTAATGTAAATGTTATTCACATTAACATATCTAGACAGTTCTCAGTCAGTTTCAAGCATCAGTGCAAAAATATTTTAAATCGGGCGAAAAACTGCAGATAGCTTAGTGACAGGCCTTACCAAGAGCCTTTAGTCGCCAGTAATTGTAGGGTAGCGGCGCAAGAAACCCCGCCAGCAACATAATAGGGATCACCCACCATGTTAATTTAGCGCCCCCAGTTAGGACCACATCCACGATATTCATTGCCGCCTCCATCGCGATCATGGAAATCAGAGACATTCCAATCGCAGTCTTGAACGCAATACGAAACGCCATCTGGCGAGCCAGAATGAAGGTTTCTAGCGCAATGGAGGTCAACAGCCCATTAATAATCGCCAGGGTCATAATTGCCAGAACAGGCCAGCCAATGCCCGTGTATTGAAAATAGGCAATGGTTCCCAAATCGCCAATTGAACAGCCCAGCAAGCACCATGCGGTGTTCTTGGCGGCCCGCGGCCATGTATGGCGGCAATACCAATTTATCTGAAGATTTTGCGCGATACTTGTCATATTGATTCCCTTGCTTGGCTCTTTTATAACCTCTCCAGTAACTGGAGGGTAAAATGAAAATTGGCGAAATTGCAAAAAAATCCGACCTGCCGATAAAAACCGTGCGCTACTATGCCGATATTGGCTTGGTTACGCCCAGTGGGCGCTCGGATGCGGGGTATCGCCTGTATGATTTAGAGGCGTTGAAACAACTGATCTTCATACGCCGCGCTCGCAGTTTTGATTTTTCAATCGATCAATGCCGTGAGTTGCTGGCCCTTTACACCAATCACCAACGCAGCGCCGCAGACGTAAAAAAGCTGGCCTCTGCGCATTTGGAGATGATCCAGAAGAAGCAGCTGGAACTACAGCACCTGCATGATGAGCTGGCCCATCTGGTGAATGCCTGTCATGGTGATGAGCGCCCAAACTGCCCGATCATTGATTTTCTGGGATAACTAGTGATCCTCTGGGATAACTAGTGATCCTCTGGGATTATTCCCAATCCGCGCAAATAAATTCCGGTGCCCGTTTCCAACAGCTCTTCGGGCGAAAAGGGCGAATTTGATCCAGGTTCGCCGCGGGCGAATAGCTCAACAATCCCATGGCTCATAGCCCAAATATGTTGGCTGATCATCATCGCAGGCGGGCGCCTATGGGCCGGTAGGCCTTTGCTCAGCTCGTTTGCAGCGCTGTTTAACACATCCATAGCCCGGTTGGCGGCATTGGCCAGATCTGCATTTGCATTGATCTTCAGACCGCTTTCAAACATTGCAATATAGTGGCCTGGATGTTTGCGGGCAAAGGCCAAATAGGCACGCCCAACACTCTCGAAAGCGGCAAGAGGTGTCGCGGCCTTGGCGCTGGCAAAATCCATCAGCTCGGCAAAAATACCAAACCCCTGCAGGGCAACCTCGCCAATCATCTCTTCTCGCCCCACGAAATGCCGATACGGAGCGGCGGCGGACACACCGGCGGATTTCGCAGCCTCGGCCATGGTAAATCCGGTGGGGCCCTTTGTTTCTAGCAGAGTCGTTGTCGCATCAACCAATGCTTGGCGCAAGTTGCCATGGTGATAGGATTTTTTAGCCATTGTCCGCCGATAGTAATTCTGGCCCACCGGTGATTTCCGGATCGGGTAGGGTGGCAATATTGGATGATTTTTGTGGATAGGGCAACTTGGATAATACGGTGCGGATCGCGGCAATGCGCGCGCGCCGCTTGTCATCTGTACGTATCACATGCCACGGCGCATGATCGCTGGATGATTTATCCAATGTCTCGGAAATGGCAGCGGTATAGTCATCCCATTTTGACAGGCCCTTCACGTCAATACCCGACAGCTTCCATTGCTTTAAGCGATCGCCCTCGCGATCCAGAAAACGGCGCAATTGTTCCGCACGCCCCACATTCAACCATAGTTTAACAACTGTGATTCCATCATTCACCAGCATGCGTTCAAAATCATTCACTTGGCTGAAAAATACAGTTCGCTGCTTCTCGGTGCAAAACCCGAATACCTTCTCGACCACACCGCGATTATACCATGACCGGTCAAACATGACGATCTCTCCAGCACTGGGTAAATGGCGGATGTAGCGTTGAAAATACCACTCGCTACGCTCGGTATCAGATGGTTTTGACAGGGCGACCACCTTCGCAACCCGCGGATTTAGGTTCTCTCGGAATCTCTTGATAGTGCCGCCTTTGCCCGCCGCATCACGCCCCTCGAAAACAACCACGACCCGCGCACCGGTCTCCGCCGCCCATGATTGCACCTTGACCAATTCTACCTGTAGGTCGGCAAGGGTGCTTTCGTATTCGCGCCGTTTCATACGATCACTATAGGGGAAATTTTGATCCAAAATCTGGTTTTTCTCGGCGGTGCGAATGGCATTACGCACATCGTCTGGGGCGTGTTGGGTGAAATAGGTGCTTATGGCACCATCAAAGGGTTTGGTCATTGGTCTCTCCTATACTGTTTTTAATATGGAGTGTATCCGACTGATTACAATTTTTTTTCAACGCAGCCTCTATTTCACGTAGCGCTAATTGGTGTGTTCCATGGCCTAAACCCTGTAACAGCTGGATGTTTATCTCTGCATGTTTGGCCGCCGCTGCGAACTCTTGACAGTGGTAGATATGGGCAACACTGGTGTCTTCTATGCCGTGGATGATATCGATGGGTAAGTTGAGATTTGGGTATCGTAACAGGGCAGAGACCGTATCTGGTGCAAGGTTTCGCAATTGACGGGCGTTGGCCACGAATGATTTCGGGCGTACCGTTAGGCCAACCCCCACATAATCCAAAAAACCTTGTGGTGGGGATTGCGGGTTAAACACGGATGCATAACTATTGCGAAAGTAGCGATCCCCCAACAACACAAAGGCTAAATGCATTAATAATGGCCCGATTACCGGTAGGGCAACCAGCCGATAAGTCAGCGATACCTGCATATCCGGCCACAGGTGCAATGGCGCAGACAGCAATAATAGGCCTTGGGTGAACTTGGGGTGATTAAGGGCCATGTGCGTGGCCACAGCACCGCCCATGGAATAGCCCAGAACATGGGCCTGTTTGACGCCAATGGCGCGCAAAGCATCCACCAAAATATCGCCCTGCTGGCCCAATGTTTCACCATCCAATTGAAAACGATCAGAATAACCATGGCCTGGGCGATCTAATGCGATCACAGTGAAATGCTTTGCTAAAATCTCGATCAGGGCAAAATTGAAATCTCGTAGATTACCACCAGCCCCATGTATCAAAACCACCACAGGCCCAGAGCCCCGCCGCAGGTAGTGAATGCGCTTGTCGTTTAGGGCGATAAAATCACCGATAGGTGGATACTGTGCCTCTATTTTTTGTCGTTTGTGTCGCGATAATAGCGAAACCACCATGGCTAACCCTAAAACAAGGCACAGAATTAGTCCCATATGTTATGTGCCGATTTTAGATATGTCGTAATGGGTTGTCTGATAGATCTGGTTGATCCAATTGCCGTAGAGTAGATGCGCATGACTGCGCCAGCGATTCTCGGGCGGCAGGCTGGGATCATCATTTGGGTAGTAATTAGCCGGTACATTGATCGCGGTTCCATTGGCAATATCGCGGTCATATTCCTGTTTTAGGGTATGATTATCATATTCCAGATGGTTAAAGATATAGAGCGCGCGATGCGCGGGATCCTCTACCAAACAGGGGCCAGATTGCTCGGAATTCACCAGTATTTCTAGTCCTGCGGCCTCGATCTCTTCGGCCTTGTTTTCTGTCCAGCGACTAACAGGCACTACGATATCGTCCGAAAACCCCTGTAAGTAGGGCGAGGATAAATTCAGCACTTGGTGGCGAAAACATCCAAATGCCTTGTCGGCTAGCGCATATTTTTTAACACCATGTAGATGGTAGATCATCGCCATAGCACCCCAACACACCCCAAAGGTGGAATGCACATTGTCTTGTGTCCAATCCATAATCTCCTTCAGCTCGTCCCAATAGGTTACATCTTCAAAGGGCAGATGCTCGATGGGGGCACCAGTAATAATCAACCCGTCGAATTTCTCATCCCGCACCTGATCAAAGCTGCGATAAAAGGCCTCCATGTGCTCGGCGCTGGTGTTCTTGCTGGAATGCTCGGTCATCCGGATCAAGGTCAGCTCGATCTGGAGCGGGGTTGCTGCGATCAAACGGGCAAACTGCGTTTCAGTTTGTATTTTCAAAGGCATTAGGTTCAGCAAACCAATGCGCAAGGGCCGGATATCTTGGCGTGCCGCTTGCCCGTGCGACATGATACTGACGCCTTCGCTTTGCAAAACATTGAAGGCGGGCAACTTTGAAGGGATTTTAATAGGCATACTAGGCTCTCAGTGCGCGGGAAACGAGCGCGTTAAACTCTTGTTCGGTGCGAATGTTTGATACATCCTCGGATTGGATCGTTACGCCCCAGTTCTGGGCAATCTTGCGATAACGGGGCAGGCGGTGCTCCATTAACTGACGATATCCCCATACAATAAAGGCATCTGGATCCACCTGTTCGGGGCGAAGGGCGTGGGTGTCTAGATAGCGCTCCCAGCATTCTATCAGGAAATTTTCGGGGTAATATATCGGCTTGGGGTTGGCCTGAAAACGGCGCACCAATTCATCATTGTGCCCGGCACCACCCTCGATCCACACTGGCAGAACATGCTGGCTGACATAGGATAGTACGGGGTCGTTATCATCTGCGGCATCTACCACCTCGACAACCGATCCAGAGGTATCACAGATAAAATTTTGATAGTTATAGATTTGCTGGGCACGCTCTTGGAAATATACGGTATCCTTCATGGCGCTGATTTCCGCAGCGCGGTGCAGGCGCTGACGACGCAAAAACTCGGGAAACTCAATCCCGCCCTTGCTGATATCTCCGGGTTTTCCCAGATAGGTAGACAGCGCCGATAGATCTGAAAATCGCAGATTTGCGCCAATATAAATGGCATCCGAGCGTAACAATTCCGCTAGAAACGGAACCTTCATTGCCTCGCGCTTGAAATTGTCGGCGATATGCTCGCCCATATAACGTGTCCCGATGCGATAATCGACGCTGTAATGAAACCAATTGCCATTGGCGCGTAAAATTTCAGACAGATAGGTTTTCCCCAAGCCAGACATGCCAAAGAGCATAACCCGCTTGTGCGGTGCATTATCCCAATCATCAGCAGATTTATACAGCATGGCATCCTCGAAATTATCTGCCACCACCTAAATCAAATAACGGCGGATAATTCAAACGCTTTGCAGAATTAAAACGAAACAGATAGGTCGCGCACAAGGTGGGCCTGCGGCAGTCTCTCTAGGTTTTCATCCACTAATTGCTGTTGCTCTAGGGTTAATTCTTGGGCGCGTGGATAAATTGGCGCGGCGCGATCATCCAGTACTGGGCGGGCCCATTGCGCGGTCGAGTTGAAAAAATCTGCAACCCCTTGGCGGCCAAAATGAACATGAAACCCCTGAACAACCACATCTAAATAGCTAAGTAATATCGGTTTTTGCACGCTTGGGTCTATGGCATTGGGGGCGCCAACATAGATCATCGCGGGGCTATCTGGCTGGGTGCCAATAATGCACCCCTTGGGCAAGCTCTGGCGCGCATAGCCGCGCTCGCGCAGATCTAGTGCATCCCAACCGATGCCAGCGGTGCTGGCAAACATCCCCGAAATCTCACCATCATATGGCTCGATACTGAGAAAAGAGATATCCCCATTGCGTGCAGACCTCCACACCCGCCGCCAGCCTGAAATCCGACCTGTCTGCGGGTTTTGATAGTTATGGGTGCGCAGATTAACCAACGAGCCATAACCAAAAAAACAGCTGGCAGTATCACACATTTTTACTCTTCCAGATGATGATGTAGTTTGATGTAAAAATCACCACAGCCCCAATGATCACGGCCAATTCAACGGGTTCATTATAAAGCACATATCCCACCAAGGCGATAACCGGCAGGCGCGTGAAATCAATAGGCGTCACCACTGTCGCCGGGGCCAAAGACAGCGCTGATGTCAGGCAAAAATGTGCCGATAACCCCCCAAGGCCCACCACAAATATCCACCCCCATGCTGGGCCGCTAAGGGGGGCGATATCTCCATCATAGCCTGCACAGATAATACCAAATAACAATTGCATCACCGTCATCCAAAACATGATACAGGTGATTGTCACGCGGTTGGTCAACTGTTTGGTGAACAGGGCGCTACCGGCAAAACCAACGGTGCATAACAAAGCAGGAATTACGCCTACTCCGAAATTGGTGCTCCAGGGCTGGGTCACGATCAGAATGCCAATAAACCCGAATAGAATCGATAGGACACGCAGGGTATTTAACCGCTCGCCCAACATCAAAGGTGCCGCCAACATCACCCAAATAGGCACAGAGAACTCAAAGGCAAACAACTGTGCCAAGGGCATCAATGTCATGCAGTAAAACCACAGGTTCTGGCCTGCGAAATGGGCGACATTGCGATAGATATGCAGTGGGAAAGACGTGGTCGAAATTTCGCGCAAAGTCCCAAAAGCACTGGCCCCCAATAGCACCAAGATAACCCCGATCATCGAGCGATACATCATGATTTCAAAGGTATCCAACTGGGCCGATATCTCGCGCCCTGCTACTGCCATGGCACTAAACGAGCACACAGCGGCAATCATCCACAGGCCGGCTTTTAGGGTCGGGGTCATTTGGTAATACTCTGTTGGTTATTCACCAGACAGTAGCGTCTGATACAGAACCTGCAACGCTTAATTATCGCCGCCCTTACCATCCTCTTGGATGGTGAAATTACGCGCAATTCCAGAGGTCACCTTTCCCCAATGGGATTTATGGGTGCGGATTTGATGTTGGTCGAAATCCTCTTGGGATTTAAACGCCTCGCTGACCAGAAAACGCCCTGCTACATCAGGGCACGGTGTGATTGAAAAAAATAAACAGCCCTCTTCCTCGTGGGTCAGGCTGATATGCTCTGCCATGGCCTCTTGTACCGCAGACAGGCGATCAGACGGCACATCGATGTGCCCTGTTACGCGAATTACACTCATTTGTTCACCCAATTTTCCCCAAGTAGAGTAGCTTTGCCCAATGGGCGCAAGCCTTGATTTGCCCCGATCTGAATGAGGGCTATTCCCATTCAATTGTGCCTGGGGGTTTTGATGTAATATCATAGGTCACTCGGTTGATCCCCTCGACCTCATTGATAATACGTGTGGCGGTTTCGCCCAGAAATTCATGACTAAACGGGAAATAATCCGCCGTCATCCCATCGACAGATGTCACAGCACGCAAGGCGCAGGCATAATCATAGGTACGCCCATCACCCATAACACCTACGGTGCGAACTGGTAAAATTGCCACAAAGGCCTGCCAAATATCATCGTATAATCCGTGTTTGCGGATTTGATCGATATAAACTGCATCGGCTTTGCGCAGGATTTCCAATTTTGGGCGGGTTATTTCTCCGGGGCAGCGAATCGCCAGCCCGGGCCCAGGGAAGGGATGGCGACCAACAAAGCTGTCTGGTAATCCCAGCTCACGTCCCAGATCCCGCACCTCGTCTTTGAATAATTCGCGTAAGGGTTCAACCAAGGCCATATCCATTTTCTCGGGCAATCCGCCCACGTTGTGGTGGCTCTTAATTGTCACCGATGGGCCGCCACTAAAGGATACACTCTCGATCACATCAGGGTACAGCGTGCCCTGTGCCAAAAACTTGGCACCAATAGGGCGGGCATATTTGTCGAATACATCTATGAACAATTTACCAATGATCTTGCGCTTGGTTTCCGGATCCGATTGCCCATCTAATTCACCCAAGAACAATTCTTGTTCATTCGCATGGATCAATTTCATGTTGTAGTGATCACGGAACATGGTCACCACCTCTTCGGCTTCGCCCATGCGTAGCAACCCGTGATCCACAAAGACACAGGTCAGCTGATCGCCAATGGCTTCGTGCAACAATACAGCGGCGACCGAGCTGTCAACGCCACCCGACAGGCCGCAAATAACCTGCTCATCGCCCACCTGTTCGCGGATCGCCGCGATGGCCTGCTCGCGGTAGGCGCCCATAGTCCAATCCCCTGTAAAACCCGCCAACTTTACAAAATTCTCATACAACTTTGAGCCATTTGGCGTGTGGTGCACCTCTGGGTGGAATTGTACCGCATAGAAATTGCGCGCCACATCTGCGGTGATTGCGTAAGGAGCATTGGGCGAGGTGCCATATACCTCGAATCCATCGGCGATTTTCGATACGTGATCGCCGTGGCTCATCCAAACTTGTTCATCGCCATCGTTAAACCATCCCTCAAGAATATTCAGCGAATTCTGGGGTGTTACAAAGGCTCGCCCAAATTCAGCGGTGCCATGGCCGCTGTCTACTGTGCCGCCCAATTGGTGCATCATCACCTGCTGACCATAACAAATTCCCAACAGGGGAATACCCATCTCAAACAGCTTTTGCGGCGCGCGTGGGGATCCATCGCGGGTCACAGAATCTGGCCCGCCGGATAGGATAACGGCACGCGGTGCAAAGCCAGAGATAAAGGCCTCGTCAACAGAGTTGTAGGGATGGATTTCGCAATAGACATTTAGCTCGCGCAGGCGGCGCGCGATCAACTGGGTTACTTGGCTACCGAAATCGATAATTAAGAGGCGGTCATGGGAGATATCTGTCATGGGCGGGGTTTATTGCGCCTAGGGGCGCATTTCAACCCCGATTCTGCGCGGGCCTACAGAGATCAAGTGCAGACGCAGAAATGTCGCCAATGCGCATAGGCGCGGCGAATTTGGCAAAATATGATTTGCGATCTAAACGTAATCTATTGGGGAACACGTAAGGATTTCTCATGGCTGATTTAGAAACACTCACTCCCACACGCCGCGCACGCGGTGGCGGCGGCGCAGCGCGGCGTGCCGCACGTACCGCCGTAGTGATCGAAACTGAAAAATATATCGAGCGCAACATTCCCAATTTTGAGGTCCTGACAGAAGAGGCCCTGCAGATCATCGAGCATAACGCCGAAACAGTGCTCGAGGAAATCGGGGTTAACTTTCCCGATAATCCACGTGCGCTGGACCTTTGGCGCGCGGCGGGTGCAGATATCGATGGTGATCGGGTGCGTATCCCACGTGGGCTTGCACGTGAATTGATCAAAACTGCACCGTCAAAATTTACCCAACACGCCCGTAATCCTGAAAAGAATGTAGAGATAGGTGGCAATTCCATGGTGTTGGCGCCGGTCTACGGCCCGCCCTTTGTACGTGACCTGGATGGTGGGCGGCGCTATGCGACGATGGATGATTTTAACAAAATCGTTAAATTGACCTATATGTCAAAATACCTCCACCATTCCGGCGGTACGGTCTGCGAACCGACGGATGTTGCGGTGAACAAACGGCATTTGGATATGCTCTATGCCCATATGACCCTGACGGACAAACCCTTCATGGGGTCGGTGACCGCACCAGAGCGGGCGCAGGATTCGGTGAATATGTGCAACATCCTGTTTGGCGAGGATTTCGTGCAGGAAAATACGGTGATGACTAGCCTGATCAACATCAATTCGCCCATGGTATTTGATGATATCATGATGGGCGCGATGGAGGTCTATGCCAAAAACAATCAGGCCTGCATCATCTCGCCCTTTATTGTGGGTGGTGCCATGGCACCGGTATCTGTGGCAGGGACGCTGACCCAAGTATTGGCCGAGGCCCTAGCTGGCATCGCCTATAATCAGCTGGTACGCCCAGGCGCCCCAGTGATCATGGGGGCCTTCGTGGCATCAATCGATATGAATTCTGGTGCGCCAACATTTGGCACGCCCGAGGCCTCTAAAATCCTCTATGGTGCAGGACAATTGGCGCGCCGCCTGAATCTGCCATTTCGTTCGGGAGGGTCGCTTTGCGGCTCTAAACTACCAGATGCACAGGCGGCATATGAAACCGCTAATACGCTGAATGCGGCGCTGCTTGGTGGTGTGAACTTTTGCTTGCACGCGGCAGGCTGGCTAGAAGGTGGGCTGGTATCCAGCCTAGAAAAGCTGGTGATGGATGCAGACCAGCTGGGTGTGCTGCATTCGATGGCCAAAGGTGTGGATGTCTCGGAAAATGCACAAGCGCTGGATGCAATCCGTGAGGTCGGGCCTGGTGGGCATTACCTTGGCTGTGCGCATACGCAGGCCAATTTCAAGAACAGCTTCTGGCGCAGCGATGTACTGGATTACAAGCCCTTTGAAACATGGGCAGATGATGGATCCAAAGACACCGTAGAATTGGCCAACGCCAAGGTTAAAAAGATGCTGTCCGATTACGTTCAACCACCAATTGATCCAGAGATTGATGAAAAATTGCGGGCCTATGTACAGGCGCGCAAAGACAGCGAACCAGATGCATTTGGTTAACGCACGTGGTCTGGCAGAAACCTGATTTCTGCCAACAGCGCCGCAAGAATAGAAATGTGACGGGTGATGCTGTAAGAGGCCTCGCCCGTTTTTCGTGCTTCTTCCAATGCATTCTCCTGGGCGGCCAATCTTTCCACTGCTGTCGTGTGTTTTGGCAAAGTTACGCAACGTAATATTTGGCGCAGGTTTGTTTCCCTTTTGTACTGTAACGCCCCGATTTGAGCGGCTTTTATCAAAATGCGTGGGCGGTGAATGTTTCTAAGTGTTGTCTGTGTCATGTGGTTTGCTCCTATATTTTGAGCAACCATAACCCGATCTTAACAACTGTTGCGTGAATCCGCGATTCGCAGAACGGGCTATTATCTTGTTGTTTAAGGGGTTTGGGGGATAGTCGAGTTGTTAAGAAATTAACACAAAATTTAGACTTCAATTTAAGGTTGTGTATAAAACGGAGGAAAATGCTCGTGCCAATCTGCCCTGGTCAGCATCTTGAACCGTCGGGTATCACTGTTGATAGACCTACGGCTGCCACATCATTCAATACGCTGGATTTATATCTGGCGCATGTCCACCATGGGCGTAGCTTTCGCTCTCTTGCTCGGGAAACCGGTCTGAACCCCTCTACGGTTCTGCGCCGCATCCGCAAGGTAGAGGACAGCAGAGATGATCCATTGATTGACGCGATAATTTCCAATGCCAATCCCGAAAAACATGACCTTTCCAAGCCCAACAAGGAAAGATCACTCATGACAAATCTGAGCACTTCAAAAAACTCTTCAAACACCCCCAGCAAAGAAGAGCTGCGCATCCTGCGCCGCCTATGCGAGAACGGTGCCTTTCTCGTGATCGGGCAGGGGTTAGACAAAGGCGCGGTTCTACGCGCTAAAAATGGCGAAAAACCATCTCGCATCGCCGTTGTTACCGTGGAAATCGCCAAGGCGATGGTAATGCGCGATTGGATCAAGTTGACCAAGAACGCCTCCGTCAGCGTTTATCATGTGACCGAGGTTGGTATTCAGGCGCTGCGGCGCTCTATCGATGGCGCAGATGTGTCTGGAACTGGTTTTGGAGAACAACATCGCGAATGGGGCACGCGGGACATAAGCGATAGCTACGATGCCAAGCCTCGAAAGATGCGGGTGAACCTGCGCGAAAGCCCGCTTACGACATTGGCCCGCAAAAAAGATGCCGAGGGCAATACCTTCCTCAGCAAGGATTTGCTGGATGCGGGCGAGCGCCTGCGCGAAGATTTTGAGCTGGCGCAATTGGGCCCGCGCGTAACCCAGAACTGGGATCGTTTCATCAATGGCGGTGATCGTGGGTCGTTCTCTGGCCAAGGTGAAAGTGGGAATTCCGCCGCACAAAAGCGCTTGCAGGGTGCATTGGGTGCGTTGGGCGCAGGTCTTGGGGATATCGCACTGCGCTGTTGTTGTTTCCTAGAGGGGTTGGAATCAGCCGAAAAACGCATGGGCTGGTCGGCAAGATCCGGCAAGATCGTGCTGCGTATCGCCCTGCAACGTCTGCGCCTGTACTATGATGACTTGGGGCAGATGAATGGCGACTATATTGGATGAAATCTGCGCTCACCCTTGCGGGTGAGCGCTACACATCAGGTGCTAAGCGCCTGAACAATCACATTGAAATCTGCCGCTTTTAGGGATGCGCCGCCAACCAGCCCACCATCTACATTTGATACCGCCGCAATCTCGGTGACATTCTTGGGGTTCATCGAACCGCCGTATAGGATGCGCGTTGAACGCCCAACCCCGGTACCAAAGCGGCGTTCTAGGCGTGTGCGGATGAAATCATGCACCTCGCCGATTTGATCAGTGGTCGGGGTTAAGCCAGTGCCAATGGCCCAAACCGGCTCGTATGCGACCACCAAATTCAATCCGGATGCACCATCGGGGATCGACCCCGCCAGCTGACCGCCGATGATATCCAGTGTATTTGCCGCCTCGCGTTGATCCAATGTTTCACCTACACAGACAATCGCCACTAGCCCCGCAGTCCAAGCGGCTTGTGTTTTATCACGCACAATTGTATCGGTTTCGCCCATATCTGCGCGGCGTTCAGAATGGCCCAGAATGACATATTTGGCACCTGCGTCAGCCAGCATCTCGGCGGATATTTCACCCGTGTGGGCACCCGAAACTGCGGTATGGCAATCTTGGGCACCGGCCTTAACCACGCCACCCTCGGCGGCAATTGCCCCGATCAATGGGGCAGGGGGGCATAACAGCACATCGCACTGCGCATCCTTTGCCAATTCGTTCAAGGTGCGAACCTCGCTTAGGTTGGCCTGCAACCCATTCATTTTCCAATTACCAGCTGCAAGTTTCCTACGCATTATATAATCCCTTAGTTGATTTACCCGTATTGTTACGCAACTGATCCAACGGGTGCAACACAAGGGTCGCCAAAACAGCAACAATTCAGGGCAATCGGATAGGCTGTTGCTTAAATCTCGTTAAACTTGATGGATTCACCACAGCCACAGGCCTCGGAGACATTGGGGTTGTTGAATTTGAACCCGGCCTCCAACAGCGATACCTCGTAATCGATCTCGGTGCCAAATAGAAACATCTGCGCCATAGGCGCGATCATAACGGTGGCACCATCTTGGGTGACCACCTCGTCATTGGGATCAATTTCATCGACGTAATCCATGGTATATTCCATACCCGCACAGCCGCCCTTTTTGATGCCAAGACGCAAGCCCTTTTTCCCGCCCTGTTCCATCAATCGGCGGATTTGAGAGATCGCGGCATCCGTCAGCGAAACCGCAGATTTTCCTGGGATGGCAAACATTACATGAATCCTAACTCTAGGCGGGCCTCATCACTCATCATATCCATGCCCCATTGAGGCTCCCACACCAAGGCGACATTCACAGATTGCACACCGGGCACAGGCTCAATCGCCTCTTGCACCCAGACGGGCATTTCACCGGCCACAGGGCAGCCAGGTGCGGTCAGCGACATCAATACATTCACATCACCGCTGTCAGCGATTTCAATTGTATAAATCAGCCCTAGATCAAAAATATTGACCGGAATTTCGGGGTCATGCACCGTACGGCAGGCCTCGCAAATCGCGTCATAAAGCGGATGATCGGTGCTAGAGGGCGCAATCATCGGTGTGCCCTCCATTTGTACGTCTTGGGTCATATCAGTATTCCTGTATTCTTGAGTCTTATCATATGGATTATACAGAGCGGTGTCCATATGGCTCTCAAAACTGTTATTGTTGGTTTTTACTGCGCGAATTCACTTGAATTTTGTCCACATGCTATTACTCAGCACCCATGGATCAAAAAATTTCTTTCGATATCGCAAAAACCGATGGCCGTGCGCGCACCGGTGTTCTGAAAACACCCAAAGGTGATATTCGCACACCGGCGTTTATGCCCGTAGGCACCGCCGCCACGGTTAAGGCGATGATGCCCGAGAACGTGCGTGCGACGGGGGCTGATATCCTGTTGGGCAATACGTATCATTTGATGCTGCGCCCCGGGGCTGAGCGTATTCATAACCTTGGTGGCCTGCACCGGTTTATGAATTGGGATCGCCCGATTTTAACGGATTCAGGCGGCTATCAGGTGATGAGTCTGACTGATCTGCGCAAATTGACCGAAGAAGGCGTGAAATTCAAAAGCCATATCGACGGTGCTGAATATAACCTAACGCCGGAACGCTCGATGGAAATCCAGCGCTTGTTGGGGTCCGATATCGTGATGTCGTTTGATGAATGTACCCCGTTTCCCGCAACCGAGAAACAGGCCAAAGACAGCATGGATCTGTCTATGCGGTGGGCACAGCGTTCGCGCGATGCCTTTGGCGATCGCCCGGGCTATGCGCTGTTTGGGATCCAACAGGGATCGACGTTCAAAGAAATGCGCGCCGAAAGTGCGGACAAGCTGATGAACATCGGCTTTGATGGCTATGCGGTGGGTGGCTTGGCTGTGGGCGAGGGCCAAGAACTGATGTTCGAGGTGCTAGATTATGCCCCAGAACAATTGCCCAAGGATAAGCCGCGCTATCTGATGGGGGTTGGCAAGCCTGACGATATTGTAGGCGCTGTTCAGCGTGGCATTGATATGTTTGATTGCGTTTTGCCCAGCAGATCGGGCCGTACAGGTCAGGCGCAAACCCGCATGGGGGCGATTAACCTGCGCAATGCACGCCACCGCGACGACCCACGCCCCTTGGATGAGAATTGCACATGTCCGACATGCCAAAACTATTCGCGTGCCTATCTACACCATGTGCACCGTGCTGGCGAGATTATCTCTAGCATGCTGTTAACATGGCATAATCTGCACTATTACCAAGAGTTGATGCAGGGGCTACGCGACGCGATTGCTGCCGAACAATTGGACGCGTTTGTGGCCAATTTCCACGCCATCCGCGCCGTCGGGGACATAGAGCCGCTTTAGCACTTAACCCTCGGTTGCCCGCTTCATCGCCGCAATCACAGCGCGACGGTGATGCACGCGCACATCTAGGCTGTCGACGACATGATTGTCATGTTGCGCGGGCAGAAACTGGCGCGCCGCCAGCCCTGGAAACTCTGGGTCACTGAGCTCTGCGCGTAGATCAAAGTATTCATAGCCCGCCGATTCTACCGCATCACGCAATATCTCTGCCGCCTCACAATTGTTAGCGGCATGTTCAGCAATGGTGGTGGGGATATCGCGCATGCGATCCGCCACCCCTAGGCGCTGATCTTCTTGGCTGATGCGTTTGGTAATATTGCGAAACACGTAGCTGTTAAAATAATCCTGAGCGGTGATTGTGGTGGGGTTTAGCCCCTTGAACACCACATGCTGGTCGGGGTCTGACATCGTCTCTTTTACCCGCGCAACATAGGCGCGATAGGTGGGGGCCAAATCGGCTTCTACAGACTGTTTGGTGTCTTTGACATATTTGCGAAAATACAGGCCCGCATCTGCGTCTACCAAGCCAAAATTCATACAAATGAAAATAGGATCATCCTCGGCGATCAGGCGCTGAAACTTGCGAAAGGCGAAACGGGATGCGGCCCCATTGGCAAATCCCTTTGCGGATGCAGCAATCATGGATCGCTCGCTGACCTTGGGTTCGGCCACATCCACATAACCTGACCACCGGATCATGGTAGATTGGCCAAAATATTTGGTATGCGAATCTCCGTAGCAAAAAATTTCCATTTCGTGGCCCCATTTTCTGTCTCATTGCTTTAAATTGGCTTACACAACTCTGGTGTTTTTTGCCAGCGTGTTAAATTCATCTTTAGAGACAATCGCTTAGGAATGAATAAACAGCCCAATATCACCACAGGTCTAAATTGAACATTTCGATAACATATCCGTGCCTTGCCTCTGTCCCTTGCTTGACTCTCGGGCGAACAATCCCCAAATTACTGGGTACAACCTCCATAGGAGAAATTTAGCGTTGCTGCAGGTGCGGGACGCCACGAATTTCTTGCTAACTCAAAGGACAAAAAATGACAGACGCTAACAGCGCAACCTATCCTGTACTCCCCTTGCGTGATATTGTGGTTTTCCCACATATGATCGTACCCTTGTTCGTCGGACGTGAAAAATCCGTGCGCGCCCTAGAGGCGGTGATGGACAGTAACAAAGAAATACTCCTTTCATCTCAAATCGATCCCTCCGAGGATGAACCAAGCACCGATAGCATCTATCAGTACGGCGTGCTGGCCACCGTGATGCAATTGCTGAAGCTGCCCGATGGCACTGTGAAGGTGCTGGTCGAGGGGCGCGAACGTGTGCGCATCGATGAATATTTGGATACTGAGGATTATTTCGAGGCCCATGTCACTGTTCTGCAAGAGACTCGTGCAGATGAAGAAGCGATCGAGGCCCTAACGCGCACCGTTTCCAGCGAGTTCGAACGCTATAGCAAGCTGAATAAATCGATCCCAGAAGAGGCCTTGGCCTCTGCACTGGAAACAGATGATGCCGCTCAATTGGCCGATACCGTGGCTGGGCATTTGTCAATTCGTGTGGATCAAAAACAAGAGCTGTTGGAAATCCTAGATATCGGTGCCCGCCTAGAGGCGATCTTTGCTTTGATGCAGGGCGAGATGTCGGTTTTGAAGGTCGAGAAAAAGATCAAAAGCCGCGTCAAAAACCAGATGGAGCGCACCCAGCGTGAATATTACCTGAATGAGCAAATGAAGGCCATTCAGAAAGAGCTGGGCGAAGGCGAGGGCGGCGATGACGAGGTTTCAGAGCTGGAAGCCAAAATCGCAGATACCAAGTTTAGCAAAGAGGCCCGAGAAAAGGCCGAAACCGAGCTGAAAAAACTGCGCAACATGTCGCCTATGTCTGCCGAAGCCACCGTCGTGCGCAATTACCTAGATTGGATGACAGCGATTCCATGGGGTAAAAAATCCCGCGTGAAGAAAGACCTGAACAAGGCCCAAGCCGTGCTGGACAAAGATCATTATGGTCTGGACAAAGTCAAAGAGCGCATCGTCGAATATCTGGCCGTTCAACAACGTTCAACCAAGCTAAAGGGCCCGATCCTGTGCCTTGTCGGCCCTCCAGGTGTTGGTAAAACCTCGCTGGGTAAATCTGTGGCCAAGGCAACAGGGCGCGAGTTTATTCGCATCTCATTGGGTGGTGTGCGCGACGAGAGTGAAATTCGCGGCCATCGGCGTACCTATATTGGCTCTATGCCCGGTAAGATTGTTCAGGCGATGAAAAAGGCCAAGACCAATAACCCGCTGATTTTGCTCGATGAAATAGACAAAATGGGCCAAGATTTCCGCGGCGACCCCGCATCCGCCATGCTCGAGGTTCTGGACCCAGAGCAAAACGGGTCTTTCGTCGATCACTATCTAGAGGTTGAATATGACCTCTCGAACGTGATGTTCCTGACCACGGCCAATAGCTATAATATGCCGGGGCCATTGTTGGATCGCATGGAGATCATTTCGCTGTCGGGCTATACCGAGGACGAAAAACAAGAGATCGCCAAACAACACTTGCTGTCCAAGCAGATCAAAAACCACGGCCTGAAGGATTCCGAATTTTCGGTAACGGATGGTGCGCTGAAAGAGGTGATCCGCCGCTATACCCGCGAGGCTGGCGTGCGGAACTTGGAACGCGAGCTGGCCAAGCTGTGCCGTAAGGCGCTGACCTCTATTGTTAAGGGGGCCGAGAAGACGGTCACCGTGACCAAAGAGGGGATCGAGGATTTCCTTGGCGTGAAGAAATTCAAATACGGATTGGCCGAAGAATCTGATCAGGTCGGTGTTGTTACCGGGCTGGCCTATACCTCTGTTGGGGGCGAATTACTGTCGATCGAGGCATTGAAACTACCCGGTAAGGGGCGGATGAAAACCACTGGGAAATTGGGCGATGTGATGAAAGAAAGCATCGATGCCGCCTCATCCTATGTGCGCTCTATCTCACCCGAAATCGGCGTAAAACCACCGCAGTTTGAAAAAATCGATATCCACGTGCACGTGCCCGAGGGTGCCACCCCCAAAGATGGCCCCTCTGCGGGTGTTGGCATGGTGACATCGATCGTGTCTGTCCTAACGGGTATTGCCGTAAAGAAAGATATCGCCATGACAGGCGAGGTGACCCTACGTGGGAATGTTCTACCCATTGGCGGCCTAAAGGAAAAGCTGCTGGCGGCCCTAAGGGGTGGCGTAAAAACCGTTCTGATCCCTGCGGATAATGAAAAAGATCTGCCTGATATTCCTGATAACGTGAAAGAGGGGCTGACGATCATTCCTGTAACCCACGTATCAGAGGTGATCAAACATGCGCTGGTCTCAGCCCCCGAGGCGATCAACTGGGACGAAGCCGAGGAAGAAGCCGCAGCAGCCGCCCTTGCTCAAAGTGGCAAAGAAGGCGCCGCGCGTCCACATTAAGACTATCCCTTGTTTGCATTTGGGCCGCCCTCTGGGGCGGCCTATTTTGTTTCCACTTTAGGTTTTGTTAATCTTCCCACCTGATCCTTGAACATAAAAATGTCCATGGCATCTGTCAGAAAAGGGAGTGACCAATGACCGAAAACCCCACCACACTACACTCGGATCCGTCCCCATCGCGAAATCCAGATGCACAGGCTGGGCGCAGTAACGCCCTTACCAAGCGTGACATTCTGGAACATGTGGTTTTGGAAACTGAGGCAAATAAAAGGTATGTCCGCGAAATCCTTGATAGCGCCTTTGGGTTTATCGCGGAAACGCTGGCGGCAGGGCAAGATGTGAATTGCCCCCCCCTTGGTAGGATCAAAATAATCAAGCGCAAAACCAACAAAGGTTTGCAAAAATTGTACAATGTGAACCTTTCTGTCGGTGGCCAAACGCACGATGTAAAAAAAATGTAAAATAATGCAAAGAAGAGCAAAAAGCCTCTTGATGCTCATCAGTTTCAACGTTACACCGCACCTCGAAGGGTGATTAGCTCAGTTGGTAGAGCGCTTCGTTTACACCGAAGATGTCAGGAGTTCGAGTCTCTTATCACCCACCATATACCCACCATTATTGATTTCATGAGATGCGTTGCGTTGTGCAAAATCTCCGTCCTATAGGCCCTGCTGGGCTAAACCCGCCGAAATAGGGCAGCATCAATTTCGCATGCCCCGCGCCGCGGGCATTAGCCAAGGTTTGGGTGTAATCATAGCCCATAGATCGAGGGTCGTGAGCAGGTTCGACAAATACCTACCCGTTTCACAAAGATGCAGCCGTAATCTGTCGCAGGCTCTCGGCGTATCTTCATCCGGAACCGGTACCTTAGCCCATAGAATGGATGCCGGTGGCTTGTGATGTTTGCCGTGGCGTCTTTTAATCTGGGGCTGGATACGTCATCGGTTTCATGAATATAGTCCCTAGTTGGGTGGAAACCGTCTGCGGTTGTCTGATCGCCCATTAAATTGCGATGTTTTGCACATGCAGTATTGAATATTGATTTGAGTTAAGAAAGGCCACATTGTGTTCCCCGATAGATTGATGCCAAACCCGCGTGGAAGTTTCTTTACCGATATCATGTCCTCCTTGTTCGAGCGCAGATCACGCGGCGCCGCTGCGCAGGATCAACGAGATATCACCGAGTTGTGCACAGCTCTTCTAACCGAACGCGTAGAGGCATCGCTGTTTCAGCTCGCCTCGACAATTTTTGAACGCTACAACGCCTTTGATGATGCCGAGAAGCTGGCATTCTTCCTGCATCTCAACGAGGCGCTGGATGTAGATGCCGATGCGGTTCACAAGGCCGCACAATCCTATGTAAAAGGCGCATCCCCCGAGGAATACCAGAGGTTGCGTGCGCTGGCCGAGCCCAAGCGCCACAAGTTGTTCCGCCGTCTGAATCAGGTAACTGACGGCACAGAACAATTGGTACGCATGCGCACCGATCTGCTGCGATTCAAGCGCGAAAATCCGGCCCTTGCCAAGACTGATATGGATTTTGTCGAATTGTTTCGCAGCTGGTTTAACCGCGGGTTCCTCGTGATGCGCGAGATTACATGGAATAGCCCCGCAACCATTCTTGAAAAAATAATCGCCTATGAGGCCGTGCATGAAATCCGCCAATGGGAAGAATTGCGCCGCCGCCTGCAACCTCAGGATCGCCGTTGTTTTTCGTTCTTCCATCCGGCCATGCCGGACGAGCCGCTGATTTTTGTCGAGGTCGCCCTGTCCAAAGGGGTGGCCAATTCCATCGATGACATTCTATCGGATTCGCGCAAGGCCTTGGATGAATCCGAGGCCGACACGGCCGTATTCTATTCTATTTCAAACTGCCAATCTGGATTGGCTGGGGTTTCGTTTGGAAACTCTTTAATCAAACAGGTGGTGCGCGAGCTGATTGTTGATGTACCGCATCTCACCACATTCGTAACACTGTCTCCCATACCGGGGCTGATGAAATGGGCGAAATCAGCGGGCCATATGCCCAAGGAACGAGACCCCGAAACCTTACAGGCACTTGCGGCGCAATATCTGCTAACGGCCAAGGCAGAAAACGGCAAACCTTTGGATCCGGTGGCGCGCTTCCATCTGGGCAACGGTGCCGAGATTTTGGCCATCCACGGCGCGGCTGATAGTTCTGAAACAGCCAAGTCGCGCTCGGGCGGGGCTATGGTTAACTATCACTATAACCTTGGTAATATACGCGAAAACCAAACGGATTTTGAAAATGACTACCTTGTGCGGGCCTCTAAAGAGGTGCGCGCCTTGGTTCCCAACCCAAAGAAGAACCCCAGAGGCGCATAATGCGGCTAATTCACCAACGCCGCGATTCCATCAGGGAAGGGAGCATTCCCGCGATAGATAAAATGCATTTTTTTTCGGCTTGGCCACAATCGCGCCTTGACGCCTAGCGCCACGAACCCTAATACACGCCTACTCTTTGCGCGGTTGTAGCTCAGCTGGTTAGAGTGCCGGCCTGTCACGCCGGAGGTCGCGGGTTCGAGCCCCGTCAACCGCGCCATTTCCCCCCGCCATGAACAAATCGCTTCTTAATTACCCGTTTGGCTCTGTGTGATATCTGTGTCATAATTTACGGTCAAAGGACGGGCATGTGGGTCGAAATAGGCGGAGAAATTGCCTAAAATGCGGCAAAAACCTCTCTTGGTGTTCATTTAATAATTCGAACCACGCCTTGTTGCCGCGCATTGCGCGTGCTTAATAGAGAATACAGGAGGAACCATGACCAACACTATTGCACAAGAACTACTTGATAGACGAGACCAAGCGCGCTTGGGCGGCGGCCAGAAACGTATCGATTCCCAACATGCCAAAGGTAAACTGACAGCGCGTGAACGCATAGATGTTCTTTTGGATGCTGGATCATTTGAAGAATACGATATGTATAAAATCCACCGCTGTGCGGATTTTGGCATGGATAAACAGCAAATTCCAGGCGATGGTGTTGTTACGGGCTGGGGCACTATCAATGGTCGCCCAGTGTATTTGTATTCTCAGGATTTCACTGTTTTTGGTGGATCTCTATCTGAATCCCACGCAGAAAAAATCTGCAAGGTCATGGATCTGGCCATGCAAAACGGTGTGCCCTTGATTGGCATTTCCGACAGTGGTGGCGCGCGCATCCAAGAGGGTGTTGCCTCTTTGGCGGGCTACTCCGAGGTCTTTTACCGCAATGCACAAGCCTCTGGTGCAATCCCCCAGATTTCAATGATCATGGGCCCCTCCGCGGGCGGGGCGGTCTATTCCCCTGCTATGACTGATTTCATCTTCATGGTCAAAGACACCTCCTATATGTTTGTTACCGGCCCTGATGTGGTGAAAACCGTCACCAACGAGGTGGTGACCTCGGAAGAGTTGGGCGGGGCGCTCACCCACACCAAAAAATCATCCGTTGCTGATGGTGCATATGACAATGATGTCGATGCCTTGTTGGAATTACGCCGCTTTTATAGCTTCTTGCCGCTGAATGCGGGCGTTAAACCCCCGCGGCAGGCCACAACCGATGAATGGGACCGCGAGGATACCTCGCTGGATACCTTGATTCCAGAAAATCCAAATCAGCCCTATGATATGCGTGAAGTGGTGCAAAAACTGGCCGACGAGGGTGATTTTTTCGAAATTCAGAAAGAATTCGCAGGCAATCTCTTGGTGGGCTTTATCCGCATCAATGGGGAAACCATTGGTGTCGTTGCCAATCAACCTATGGTGCTGGCGGGCTGTTTGGATATCGCCGCCAGCCGCAAGGGCGCGCGTTTCGTGCGATTCTGTAATGCCTTTAGCATTCCGATTTTGACCCTAGAAGATGTGCCCGGATTTTTGCCTGGTACCTCACAGGAATATGGCGGTATTATTAAACACGGCGCAAAACTATTGTTTGCCTATGCGCAGGCCACCGTGCCACTGGTGACTGTTATTACCCGCAAGGCCTATGGTGGTGCATATTGTGTTATGGCGCCAAAGCATCTGGGCGCAGATGTGAATTATGCATGGCCCAGTGCACAAATCGCGGTGATGGGGGCTAAGGGTGCCACCGAAATTCTGCACCGCGCCGATCTGGATGATCCGGATAAAATCGCACAGCACACCGCCGATTACGAAGATCGGTTCGCCAACCCGTTCATCGCGGCGCAGCGTGGCTTTGTTGACGAGGTGATAAACCCGCGCTCAACACGGCGGCGCATTGCACGCGCCTTTGAGCTGCTGAAGAACAAAGAAGTTCACCAGCCCTTCAAAAAACACGACAACATTCCACTGTAGGTATCTGATATGATAAAGAAAATACTTGTTGCTAACCGTGGTGAAATCGCCTGTCGGGTCTTTAAAACAGCCAAATCTATGGGCATCAAAACCGTAGCCGTTTATTCCGATGCAGACAAAGAGGCGCTGCATGTTTCGATGGCTGACGAGGCCATCTACATCGGCGCATCTCCCGCCGCAGAGAGCTATTTGGTGATCGATAAAATCATCGCCGCCTGTAAGGAAACCGGCGCAGACGCCGTGCACCCGGGCTATGGGTTCCTGTCAGAACGCGCCGAATTTTGCGAGGCATTAGCCAAAGAGAATATCACCTTTGTTGGCCCACCTGTGCCCGCAATCGAGGCTATGGGCGATAAAATCACCTCTAAGAAAATCGCTCAGGACGCGGGCGTATCTACTGTGCCCGGTCACATGGGGCTGATTGATGATGCCGAACATGCGGTAAAAATCGCAAGCGAAATCGGCTATCCGGTAATGATCAAGGCATCCGCCGGGGGCGGGGGCAAAGGCATGCGTATCGCATGGGATGATGCCGAGGCACGCGAGGGATTCGCGCGTTCTAAATCCGAGGCCGCCAGCTCTTTTGGTGATGATCGGATATTCATCGAAAAATTCGTGGTCGAGCCGCGCCATATCGAGATCCAAGTCTTGGCCGACGGGCACGGCAACTGCATTTACCTAAATGAGCGTGAATGTTCAATTCAGCGCCGCAACCAAAAGGTGATTGAAGAGGCCCCAAGCCCCTTCCTGGACGAAAAAACCCGCAAGGCTATGGGCGAGCAATCCTGCGCCTTGGCGAAGGCTGTGGGATATACCAGCGCGGGCACCGTAGAGTTTATCGTTGATAAGGATCGCAATTTCTATTTCCTAGAAATGAACACCCGCCTACAGGTGGAACACCCGGTTACGGAATTGATCACAGGCGTTGATCTGGTCGAACAAATGATCCGCGTCGCCTCGGGCGAAAAACTGGCGCTGAAACAGCAAGATGTGCAGCGCAATGGCTGGTCAATTGAGAGCCGCCTTTATGCCGAGGATCCCTATCGTGGTTTCCTACCTTCTATTGGCCGCCTAACGCGCTATCGCCCTCCAGCCGAAGAAAGCAGTGCAACCCATGCGGTGCGCAATGACACCGGCGTGTACGAAGGCGGCGAGATATCGATGTTCTACGACCCGATGATCGCCAAGCTGTGCACATGGGCCCCGGATCGCGAACAGGCTATTGATCAGATGGAAACTGCGCTGGATAGTTTCGAGATCGAAGGCATTGGGCATAACCTGCCATTCCTGTCGGCTGTTATGGCCCATGATCGCTTTCGCTCTGGTAATATCACCACCGCCTTTATCGAGGAAGAATATCCCGATGGTTTCATGGGCGTCACCCCATCTGGGGATGCGTTGGATGTGCTGATGGCCTCCGCTTTGGTTCTTAACCGTATGAAAGAACAGCGTATTTCCGAACGTGACAGCACATTTGATGTGCATATCCCGGTGCAACAAGACAAGGTTTTGCGCATTGATCGCCAAAACACCCCCGCCACCATTGCACAGGGCGAGGGCGGCTTTGTCGTTGGCCTGAATGGAAAAGATCTGCACTGTGATGTGGCGTACCGTCTGGGCGAGACATTGATGCGTATAACCATCGATGAACGCACGCATTGCGTAAAGGTCGAGCGCGCCATCGGTGGGTATCGCCTGCGTATGCGCGGGGCCGATATCGTGGTGCAGGTGCTCTCGCCGCGTGTGGCAGAGCTGGCGGCATTGATGCTGGAAAAACTGCCCCCCGATACATCAAAACTGCTGCTGTGCCCAATGCCCGGCTTGGTGGTCTCATTACTGGTGGCCGAGGGCGATCACGTAGAAGAGGGCCAATCCCTTGCCATTATCGAGGCCATGAAAATGGAAAATGTCCTAAAGGCCGAGAAAAACGGCACCGTGACGAAAATTCCCGTGGCCGAGGGCGACAGCTTGGCCGTGGATGACATCATCATGGAGTTTGAATAACCATGCAGAACATGCTGGCCCAAATCCCCATAGGCGCTGTGATTGGCGCCTGTGTTGTGATTTTGGGCTGGTTTTTCAATACATGGCGCGAGCGGGAATACCGCCGGCGCCTGCGCCGCGAGAAAACCCGCGATTATCAAGAGACACTCTATGCAGAGATTCGCGCCTATGTCGCGGCTCTTAGCCATGATAGCCTTGATGAATACGGCGCCGCCTCAGTGGCCAATATGCACGCAGATGCGGATTTCATCCCGTTCATCCCGCTAGAAAGCAACGACACCGTATTCCAATCCTTGGTGAAGGATATCCATATCCTGCCGCGCCAATGTCTGGATTCGATTGTATTATACTATTCACAATTGCGCGCGATTGAGCTGTTGATCAGCGATCTGCGCAGCGACACCTTTGATACGCTGGCGAAATCAAGACAGATTGCCATGTATCAAGACTATATCGAAATGAAAAAAGAGGCGCTGAATATGGGAAATTCAGCCCTGCGCATGATGGAAAACACCTGATGCAAGGCTGGATTGAAAATTTTGCGTCAAGGGGCGCTATAGGCACTGATCAAAACGGGGATCAATACCCAGGGCGTGGCCCTGTGCGACCTTCGATCGGTTTTTTCTTTGTTACGGCCATATCAGGTCGTCCTCTCAGCAAGTTACGCTCCTTATATAACCTTAAATTCCTAATCTTTCAACACACAAGGGAACAGGCACATGGCACAGCATAAGAAACAATGGGCAGATCTTGCCACCTCCGAGGCCAAAGGTCGCGCGCCACGCCCCAAGAAAACCCCCGAAGGCATTGGTGTAGATCCAGTCTATTTCGCCGCTGATCTACCAGAGGCGGCATCAGATGCCGTGCCCGGTATCGCGCCCTTTACCCGCGGGGTGCGCGCCACGATGTACACAGGTCGCCCATGGACGATCCGCCAATACGCAGGCTTCTCTACCGCCGAAGAAAGTAATGCATTCTATCGCAAAAATTTGGCCGCAGGGCAAAAGGGACTGTCCGTTGCCTTTGATCTAGCCACACACCGAGGCTACGACAGTGACCACCCCCGCGTTGCGGGCGATGTGGGCAAGGCCGGTGTGGCCATCGACAGTGTCGAAGATATGAAAATACTCTTTGATGGTATTCCATTGGACAAAATGTCCGTTAGCATGACAATGAATGGTGCGGTTATTCCCGTATTGGCTATGTATATTGTCGCCGGCCAAGAGCAGGGCGTGGATAAATCAAAACTGTCTGGCACGGTGCAAAATGATATCCTAAAGGAATTCATGGTGCGCAATACCTATATCTATCCGCCAGAGCCCAGCATGCGTATCATATCCGATATCATCGAATATACCGCCGCCGAGATGCCGAAATTCAACTCGATTTCAATCAGCGGCTACCACATGCAAGAGGCCGGCTCCACATTGGCCCAAGAACTCGCCTATACGCTGGCTGATGGTATGGAGTATGTGCGCGCCGCCATGAACAAGGGGCTGGATATCGATGCCTTTGCACCGCGCCTGTCGTTTTTCTTCTGTATTGGGATGAATATGTTCATGGAGGCGGCCAAGTTGCGCGCGGCGCGTCAAATGTGGGCAAAAATCATGACAGATTTTGGTGCCAAATCCGAAAAATCCAAAATGCTACGCACCCATTGCCAAACATCCGGCGTGTCTCTGACGGAACAGGATCCCTATAATAACGTTGTGCGCACCACAATCGAGGCCATGGCCGCCACCTTGGGGGGGACACAGTCCCTGCACACCAATTCCTTTGACGAGGCCATTGCTCTACCCACCGAAACCAGCGCGCGCATTGCGCGTAATACCCAGCTTATCCTACAACACGAAAGCGGTATCACCGATGTGGTCGACCCGCTTGGGGGCTCGTATTATATCGAGGCGCTGACGGCTGATTTGGCTGAGAAAGCATGGGAGCTGATCGCCGAGGTCGAAGAAATGGGTGGCATGACCGCCGCTGTAGAGGCCGGCCTGCCCAAAATGCGCATCGAAGAGGCCGCGGCCCACCGCCAAGCCCGCATCGATAAGGGCGAAGATGTGATTGTGGGGGTGAATAAATACCGTCTTGAAGAAGAGGATGAACTTGATATCCGCGAAATCGACAATACTGCGGTGCGCGCCGCACAGATCAAGCGCATCAACGCCATGAAAAAATCCCGCAACAGTGCAAAATGCCAAGAGGCGCTGAATGCCCTAACACAGGCCGCAACTGATAAAACCGGCAACCTGCTGGAATTGGCGGTCGAGGCCGCACGCCACCGGGCCACCTTGGGCGAAATTTCCGATGCGATGGAGCTGGCCTTTAGCCGCCACGCAGCTGTCACACGGGTGATCAGCGGCGTGTACGAAAACGCCTATGCTGGCGATCCTGAATACAAAACCCTGCAATCACGCGTGTCAGAAATGCAGACCACGCCCCATGTCTTGGTGGCCAAGGTCGGCCAAGACGGCCATGATCGCGGCGCCAAGGTGATTGCCACAGCCTTCGCTGATCTGGGCTTTACGGTTGATCTATCTGATATGTTTGAAACGCCAACCGAAATCGCCACCAAGGCGATCAAGCTGGGTGTTGATGTGGTTGGGGTTTCGTCGCTGGCGGCCGGGCATAAAACGCTGATCCCCGAGGTCATCGAGGCCCTGCGTGGGGCAGGTCACCCTGAAATTATCGTAATCGCTGGCGGGGTAATACCCGAACAAGACTATGATTTCTTGCTAGAGGCGGGGGTTGCACAGGTGTTCGGCCCAGGGTCAAATGTGATCGAAGCCGCCAGCTCGGTTCTGGGCCATGTCCAGGGATTGCGTAGGAACACAAAATGATCGGTCGTCTAAATCACGTGGCCATTGCCGTGCCAGATCTTGCACAAGCTATGGCGCAATACGAAAATGCTCTGGGCGCATCGGTCGGTGCCCCAGAGGATCTGCCAGAGCATGGCGTGACAGTGGTGTTTATCGAGCTGCCAAACACCAAAATAGAGCTGTTGTTTCCCTTGGGCGCAGATAGCCCTATCGCGGGTTTCCTAGAGAAAAACCCAAGCGGGGGTATTCATCATATTTGTTACGAAGTGCACAGTATCAAAGATGCGGTGGCACAGCTGGTGGACAGTGGCGCGCGGGTGCTGGGCGGGGGCATGCCCAAGATTGGCGCACATGGTAATCCGGTTGTGTTCCTTCACCCCAAGGATTTTCAAGGTAGCCTGATTGAGCTGGAAGAGGTTCCCCACAGTTGACAAAAACGGATAGAGTTTTAAATATATCCTCATAGCGCATATAAATTATTTGAGGGCAAAATGAACAAAGTACTGATTGTGGGTGTTATCACACTGCCTCTGGTAATGTTTTATGCGATGTTTGCCACCAATGTTATGACCACGTTCCAAGACAATGCATCCGATGCGGAACAGGCGGCGCGCTGTATGATGTGCACAGCCTATAAGGGGCGCCACAATTACAAATCCTTCTAAGGGTTTGTGATGCGGCTGGTTGCATGGAATTGCAACATGGCCTTGCATCGCAAATGGGATGCTTTGTGCGCGCTTGCGCCCGATGTGGCAGTGATCAGCGAATGCGCGGCGCCAGAAATCCTTGCCCAAAAATCCGATATCCCCTTGACCCCTCAGACGGTGCTGTGGATGGGTAAAAATCGCCACAAGGGGCTGGGGATCTTCTCTTTTAATGGATACACGCTGGCCCCGTTTGAAAACTTTGGCGCGAATTTACACTATATCCTGCCGGCTCACATCACCACACCACAGGGACGGGGGATAAATGTGATGGGCGTTTGGGCACAAAATGCCAGCGCAGGTATCACCCGTAAACGTCAATGGGGGCCTCTGCGCTGTGCCCTGCGCCGATACCATACGGCGTTTTCGGGCCAAGCGGCACTATTGGCTGGGGATTTTAACAACAACACCTTTTGGGACAAGCGGGGTTGGCGCAGCAATCACATGACAATGGTAAATATCGCCCGCGAGATGGGTTTGTTCAGTACCTATCACCACAGCTACAGCGAGGATCATGGCGCCGAGAGCATCCCCACCCATTTTTGGCGGGATCGCACGAAGGATGGCCCGACCTATCACATCGATTATATTTTCGCGACCATGCAAATGATTCAAAACCAGCGGGCCTTTGAGATTGGTAATTTTGAAAATTGGGTGGGGAACAAGCTGTCTGACCATGTGCCTCTAGTGTTCGACTATGACGGTGGCGCTGGTTGATACTGCGTTGTGGTTTCTTAGGTGTAGGGGGAATGGGCGGACAGGTTATTCACCATGGGGAACCGGGTGCTGTTGTTTGGGGGTGATTTTGCCACAAACCGCGATGGCCGCTCCTAGCGATCCCGCCGCCAATGTGCTTGACTTTACGTAGTTTTTTCTTGATAAGCCGCCCACGACCCCGACTCGTGTTGGGGGGTATTTGTTCAATTTGTACGACATCGTACACGCTGTGCGAGGCGCGGGTAACCGCTAAACACCTGATTTTATTCGTGAATTCAGGGGCCGTAGGACGCGGTTATAAAAGGAAAGCGCATATGTTTGCGGTTCTAAAAACTGGTGGTAAGCAGTATAAAGTTGCCAGCGGGGATATCCTGCGTGTTGAAAAAGTAACTGGCAACGCTGGTGAAACTGTTCAATTTAACGAGATTCTGATGGTTGGTGGCGACAAGCCAGTGATCGGTGTACCCACTGTTGCAGGCGCTGCTGTACAAGCGGAAATCCTAGAGCAGGGCAAAGGTGTTAAGACAATTAACTATGTTAAGCGTCGTCGTAAGCACTCTAGCCAACGTAAAAAGGGCCACCGTCAGCAAATCACTGTTTTGCGTGTAACTGACATCTTGGCCAAAGGCGCTGATAAATCAGGTGTAGCGGCTGCAGAAAATGGCAAAGGTTTCGTACCGGGTGCCGAAGTAGCAGCACCAGCGGCTAAAAAGCCAGCGGCTAAAAAAGCAGCCCCCAAGAAAGAGGCCGCTCCTAAAGCAGAAGCAGCCAAGAAACCAGCAGCTAAAAAAGCACCTGCCAAAAAAGCAGCGGCTAAAAAAGCTGAAGACAAGTAGGAGAAAGCGAAATGGCACATAAAAAAGCAGGCGGCTCGTCCCGCAATGGTCGCGACTCCGCAGGACGTCGCCTTGGCGTAAAAAAATACGGCGGCGAAGTCGTAATCCCTGGCAACATCATCGTGCGTCAGCGCGGTAACAAATGGTGGCCTGGTGAAAACGTTGGCCAAGGCAAAGACCACACATTGTTCGCCCTAGAAGGGGGGAACGTCAAGTTCCACAAAGGCTTCAAAGGCCGCACATTCATCTCAGTTCTTCCGGCAGCCGAGGCCGCCGAATAAGCTGACGTGTGCAAACATATGTTTAGACAGGGGTCGGCAGTTTGTCGGCCCCTTTTTTTTGGGAAATTTGGATGATGATCGAAATTAGAACCGACAGGCTGTTGTTGCGCTCCTTGGATAATCGTGATGCCACGGCCTTGGCACATGCGGCCAATGACCCAGAGCTGTCGCGTTGGATTCCTCATATTCCATACCCCTATACGCTGGATGACGCTCAATCCTTTATCCGCAACAGCCACCATGCCAGCGGCCCTGTGTTGGGGATTTTCCTGCAAAACACCATGATTGGGGTTTTGTCGCTGGATGGCCATTTCGGCATTTGGTTGATCGAAAGCCACCGCAAACAAGGGTTTGCCAGCGAGGCGGCCCATGCCTTTATCGCCGCCCATTTTGCGCGCCGCGGTGATGCGTCGGTGCACTCTGGCTACCTCGATGGTAACCAACCTAGCCAAGCTATGCTCGAAAACCTCGGGTTTCAGCCCTGCGGTAGCCACGATGTGACCCGCCCAAACGGGCAAATTGCGCTTCAGCGCGATATGATCCTAACCCCCGAACACTGGCGGGCGGGGTATGGGTTCCCGATCTATACACAGAATTTGTTTCTACGCCCCTTGGCCGAAGACGATATCGCAGAATTGCAATTCATTGCCGCCAATGCACAGGTGGCCCCATACCTGATGTCCGTCAGCATTCCGTGGCCCAAATCGGCCGTGCGCACATGGATCAAACAGGGCCAACCCACAGGCAAACCCGGATTTCGCCTTGGGGTATGCCTGCAAGGCGGGCGCCTGATCGGCGCAATCGGCCTTGGCCCCGGTGCCTATCCTTCGCTTTTCTATTTCATATCCGAACAATTCTGGGGCAGGGGCTTTGCCACAGAATCCGCACGCGCGCTCTTGGGCTTTGCTTTCGCTCGTTATGGGCTGGATGCGGTTCAGGCAGACAGTTTCACTGATAATCCCGCCTCAATGCGGGTTCTGGGCAATCTTGGCTTTGAAAAAACCGGCCAAGGCACAGGAACATCCCTTGCGCGCCTTGAGCCTGCACCCGTTAATCTATATCGCTTAACGCGAACAAAATTCGAAAGCGCGTCATGAAATTCCTTGATCTGGCCAAAGTATATGTAAAATCCGGTGCCGGCGGCAACGGCTGTATTTCGTTTCGTCGAGAGGCTCATACCGAATACGGCGGCCCCGATGGCGGCAATGGCGGGCGTGGCGGCGATGTGATCGTAACGGCCGTGGATAATATGAACACGCTGATTGATTTTCGCTATCAACAGCACTTCTTCGCACAGAACGGGCGCTCTGGCATGGGGCGGCAGCGCTCTGGTGCGGATGGCGATGATATCATCCTGCAGGTGCCGGTGGGCACAGAAATTCTGGAAGAAGACCAAGAGACAGTGATTTGTGATCTGATCGAAGAGGGTCAGACATTTATTTTGGCGCAGGGCGGCAACGGTGGCTTTGGTAACCTGCATTTTAAAACCTCTACCAACCAAGCCCCGCGGCGCGCGAACCCCGGCCAGCCCGTGGTCGAGCGCACCATCTGGTTGCGTCTGAAATTGATCGCTGATGCCGGGCTGTTGGGCCTGCCCAATGCAGGGAAATCAACATTTTTGGCCGCCACATCTAACGCGCGCCCGAAAATTGCCGATTATCCCTTTACCACATTGCACCCGAATTTGGGCGTTGTAGGGGTGGATAACAAGGAATTCGTGATCGCCGATATCCCAGGTTTGATTGCCGGCGCATCCGAAGGTGTGGGCCTTGGCGATCGCTTCTTGGGACACGTAGAGCGCTGTGCGGTGCTGTTGCATCTGGTGGATGGCACGTCAGAAACCGTGGCCGAGGATTACCAAACCATCATCACCGAGCTGGAAAAATACGGCGGCGATCTGGCCAATAGACCACGGGTCACGGCGCTAAACAAAATCGACGCGCTGGATGAAACAGAAATCGCAGTCAAAGCTCACGAGCTAGAACTGGCCTCCGGTGGGCCGGTATTGCATCTGTCGGGTGTGGCACGCCAAGGCACCACCGAGGTTCTGCGCGCGGTGGCCCAGCAGGTGGAAACCCGCAATGCCGCCGAGGCCCAAGAGATAGCCGAGGAAACAAACATCGAGGTCGGCACATGGCGGCCATAGAAAACGCCAAGCGCATTGTCATAAAGATCGGATCGGCCTTGCTGGTCGATGCACAATCAGGTCGATTGCGCCTAGAATGGCTTCAGGGGTTAGCCGCGGATATCACCGCACTACGCGATGCGGGGGGGGATGTCGTGTTGGTCTCCTCGGGCTCTATTGCATTGGGGCGGCGGGTGCTGAAGCTGGGGGCAGGTGAATTAAGCCTAGAGCAAAGCCAAGCCGCCGCCGCTGTGGGCCAGATCAAGCTGGCGCAGGCCTACGAAAACGTATTGTCCCCAGATGGGCACACAACTGCCCAGATATTGCTCACCCTAGAAGACAGCGCGGATCGCCGCCGCTATTTGAATTCGCGTCGCACCATGGCGGCCTTGTTGGATTTGGGGGTGGTGCCCATAGTAAATGAAAACGATACGGTGGCCACGGATGAAATCCGCTATGGCGACAATGATCGTCTTGCGGCACAGGTGGCCACAATGATCGGGGCGGATCTGTTGGTATTACTGTCTGATATCGATGGGCTTTACACAGGCAACCCACGCATCGATCCCGATGCGCGCCACATTCCCGTTATTGATGAAATTACCCCCGCACTAGAGGCCGCTGCAGGCGATGCGGGTACCTCTGCCTCAAAGGGCGGCATGAAGACCAAGCTGATGGCCGCAAAATCTGCCATGTCGGCGGGCTGTGCAATGGTGATCATCGAGGGCGATTGCCCGCGCCCGATCACGGCGCTGAAAAATGGCGCAACGCATTCTTGGTTCACCCCGCGTTCTAATCCGCGCGATGCCCGCAAAAACTGGATTTCTGGCATGAAGCCCAAAGGCACGCTGGTGGTCGATGCGGGGGCGATTAGCGCGCTTCAATCTGGAAAATCGCTTCTGCCTGTGGGGGTGCGCAAAATAACAGGTGCGTTTACACGCGGTGAACTGGTGTCAATTTGCGATTCAGAAGGCCGCGAATTGGCCAAAGGATTGTCAAACTACAAAGCGAGCGAGGCGGCGAAAATCATCGGACGTCAGACCGGTGAGATCAAAGAAATATTAGGATACGCAGGACATGGTGCAGTGGTGCACCGCGATGATTTGGTACTATAGGATAGCAACATGACGAAAAACACAGATATCAAAGCAATGATGACCGACATTGGCGTGCGCGCCAAGGCCGCCAGCGCCATTCTGGCCTATGCTACACCGGATCAAAAACAACAGGCATTGAATTTGGCGGCAGATGCGATTTGGGATCAGCGCGATAGGATCATCGACGCCAATGCCCTAGACATGGATTTTGGCCGCGCCAAAGGGCTATCTGATGCGATGATGGATCGCCTGATGCTGGATCAGGATCGCATTAGGGGCATTGCGGAGGCTCTGCGCGCCGTAGCCGCACAGGATGACCCTGTGGGGGCGGTGCTGGCCGATTGGGATCGCCCAACGGGGCTGAATATTAAACGCGTGCGCACGCCCCTGGGCGTGATTGGCGTGATCTATGAAAGCCGCCCCAACGTTACCGCAGATGCAGGTGCACTATGTCTTAAGGCGGGCAATGCAGTGATCCTGCGTGGCGGCTCCGAGAGTTTCCATTCTTCGGGGGCAATTCATGCCTGCCTACAGGCGGGGTTGCGCGCCGCAAATCTGCCTACGGATGCGGTGCAACTGGTGCCCACACGGGATCGTGCCGCGGTGGGCGAGTTATTGACAATGGTTGAATACGTAGATGTGATCGTACCACGCGGTGGCAAGGGTCTGGTCGGGCGGGTGCAGTCTGACGCTCGCGTCCCCGTATTTGCCCATCTAGAGGGCATTTGCCATGTTTATGTGGACGCAGCGGCTGATGTGGAAAAAACCCGCGCGGTTGTTTTAAATGCCAAAACACGGCGCACAGGTATCTGTGGTTCTGCGGAATGTCTGCTGATTGATCGCGCATTTTACGCGGAACATGGCGCCCCCTTTATCACAGATCTGATAAATGCAGGTGTTGAGGTACGCGGTGATCAAACCCTACAGGAGATTGAGGGCGTTGTCGCCGCGGGGCCAGATGATTTTGGCTGTGAATATTTGGACATGATTATCGCCGCAAAGATCGTGGATGGGCTGGGGGATGCCATTGCCCACCTGCAAGAATATTCCTCTAATCACACCGATTGCATTATGACCGAAAACGCTGATGTTGCGGCAGAGTTTTTCCAAAAGGTCGATAGTGCCATCCTGATGCACAATGCCTCGACCCAGTTTGCCGATGGCGGAGAATTTGGCATGGGCGCGGAAATCGGCATCGCCACCGGTAAAATGCACGCGCGCGGGCCTGTTGGCACCGAACAGCTGACCAGCTTTAAATATATTGTAACGGGCGATGGAACAACACGGGCATAAGACATAAAAAAACCCGCCTCATTAGCGGCGGGTTTGAATTGGATGAATTAAAACATCAGGGTCTCAAGCGATTAACTGACCCATGTGCGAACGGGGCCGCTGTCTACATGGACAAAATTGGAGCGGTAGTACTTTCCTACTCCGCCAATGCGCGCCGCCATTGCCGCGCGAGCGATATCGCTGACCGAGCGAGATTTGATACGAATATCCGTCGCCTGCCCCTTAACGTGATAGCTGTCTTTTGCTACGCGGCGGCTCTTGCTGCGCAACATCGCATTGGTGCGCGCAGAGCGATAACCAGATAGCATGTAAACCGGATCCTTGGTACGTAGGCGCGCATGGGTTGCTGCGATAACGTCGATGGTGTTGCGATCCATGGTGGTCGCTTTGTTCTCGCGCCAATCACGCATGAACCAATTAATTTCTTTCAGGGCGGGGCGGATATATTGCCCATCTACCCAATAAATCGTGTCTATGGTTTCGCCATTTCTGGAATTGCGCATATGAATGCGGCGAATGTTCCCGGCACCCTTTACATAGCCAAATACGCCAGCATAGGTAGGTGCGGCGCTGATCGTTGCAATCCCTGCGAAGGCCCCTAAAAGATTGCGGCGATTCGTCAAAACTTCAGTTTTCGTGGTCATTTCAACCTGTCCCATTTTATTAGCCCTTTTCCAGAGCCTTTGATGCCAAAATAGCTTCCCAAACCATCAGGCAAGAACTGTATGACATAGGGTGATTCTTTCACCAAGTTTTATTTTCGAATCAGGCAATTTTCTGCTTATTTTATCGAGGTTTAGCATGTTTTGTGGGGTTTTCGACTCGGCGAACACAATTGAAACATGCTTTGTTCATTTTTTGTTCACGCACGTTCACGGGAATTTGTTCTTGCCTTCATACGCGAACTAACGGAATTGTGGCAAAAAGGTCTTGTAAACAATTCATAAACCCCCACATAGAAATCTAATCGAATTTTTGGGGAAAAAGGGTGATCAGAATGAAATTTGCATCGCATTTGGCGGGCGTAACCATCGCGCTATTCTTGTCCATTGGGCTTGTTCAACCAGCCCTAGCACAGCAAAGCCAGATTGAGGCCAGTGCCGCAACATTGACAGGCAGTGATAAGCAAATCGCAGCTTTCTATGCCTCGGTAGGCTATAGCCAGCTATGGACCGGGCGCAAAAATACCGCACGCGCACGCGCCTTGCTTGCGGCGCTGAAATCTGCCGATGATCACGGCCTGCCAAAGGCGCGCTATCAGATCAATGCGGTTTCCAAGGCACTTAAATCACGCCGCAAGGCTGACTTTGGCAAAAACGAAATCTTCGTCTCTCAGATTTTCACCCGTTATGCCCAAGATGTTAATTCAGGCCTGCTACGCCCCAGCAGCATAGACAAAGAAATTGCCCTGCGCCCCAAAAAGATATCGGCAACAGCGCTACTCTCTGGCATTTCCAAGGGCAACCCCAAGGCATTTCTGGCCAATCTAGCGCCAAAATCAGCAGATTACCAAAACCTGATCAAGGAATCTCAACGCCTGTCAAAACTATCTGGCAAGCCCTCTGCGGATGTGCCAATTGCCACGATCAAACCTAATATGACCCACCCCAATGTGGCGTTGATGCGCGCCAAACTGCGCGATCTGGGCTATGGCAACCTTGGTGGTTCAAACACCTATGATGCAAAATTGCAAAAGGTGGTGAAGGAATTCCAGTCAACGCGCGGTCTTGGGGCCGATGGCGTGGTTGGCCCGGCGACCCTGCGCGCCATGAACCTGAAACCAGCAGACCAAAAACGCATGGTTGCGGTGAATATGGAACGCCAGCGCTGGATTAATTTCCCGCGTGCCAAACGGTATATCTATGTGAATATCCCCGATTATTCGGTGGCAATCATCGACAATGGCAAAAAATCATTCACATCGCGCACCGTGGTGGGCAAGAATACGGATGATACCCGCACGCCTGAATTTATCGACAGTATGACCCATATGGTAATCAATCCCACATGGCATGTACCAGCATCGATTGCGGGCAAGGAATACCTGCCGATCATCCGCAAGGACCCTGGGTTTTTACGTAAGAAAAACATGACCATGCTGGATCGGGCGGGCAATTCCGTGAACCCTGCAACCATCGATATGGCCAGCTATAGCGAAAACAATTTTCCATACCACATCAAACAGCGCCCCGATCCGGGCAATGCATTGGGCTTGGTGAAATTTATGTTCCCCAATAAATACAATATCTACTTGCACGATACCCCATCCAAGAGCCTGTTTAACCGTGAAACACGCGCCTATAGCCACGGATGTGTGCGAGTGCATAAGCCCTTTGAATTCGCCTATGCATTGCTGAAAAAACAATCCTCTAACCCCAAAAACATGTTCCAGACCCATCTAAAAACCGGCAAGGAAAGCTATGTGAACCTAAAGCAATCTGTCCCCGTGATCATCACCTATCAAACGGTGGTTTTTGATGACAAGGGCCGCGCCTCATATCGCGGCGATATCTATGGGCGCGATGCAAAAATCGCCGCGGCACTACGGCGTGCTGGGGTAGCCATCTAGCACCAAGCAGGATAAACAAAGCCCAACATGGGCAGAGCGCCCCATTTTGGGGCGTTTTTTTTTGGGAATAAAAATGACAGATTACAGCATCGCAGAAATCGCCAAAGCCCTAGGGGCAGAGTATCACGGAAATGGGGATCTGCGGGTCACTGGCGTGCAATCACCAGCACAGGCACACAAGGGCGATTTGGCGCTTGCGATGGACGAAAAGCTCTATTCAGAGGCCGTGAAATCCACGGGCGCCTTGGCGGCTATTTTGTGGGAAGATGCTGATTGGGCCGCCTTTGGCCTAGAGGCGGCGATCTTTGCGCCGCGCTCGCGCTATATTCTATCTGTCGTCACCCATGTCTTTGAAAAGAAGCCTATAATTGATGCGGGCATCCACGAAACAGCGGTGATTTCACCCAGCGCCGTAATTGGCAAAAACGCTGCTATCGGTCCCTTTGTTGTTATTGGTGATGACGTGGTGCTGGGGGATAATGCGCGCATCCTGTCCCATTGCTCGATTGCCGAAGGCGCACAAATCGGCGATGATGCGTTGCTCTATTCTGGCGTGCGCATCGGTGCGCGGGTACGGATCGGGCAGGGGTTCATCTGTCAGCCCAATACCGTGATCGGTGTTGACGGGTTTTCCTATGTCACCCCTCAGCCAGGCGCGGTCGAAGAGGCCAAGAAAACCGGCCAGATCACCGCAAGCTCGCGCACCGAAGGTTTTGCGCGGATTAATTCGCTGGGCAGTGTGATCCTAGGCGATCGTGTGGAAATAGGCGCCAATACCTCGATTGATCGTGGCACCATTGAAAATACCACCATCGGCGATGGTACGAAGTTGGATAACAACGTGCATATCGGCCATAACGTGAAAATTGGCCGCACCTGCCTGATTTGCGGACAGGTCGGCATCGCAGGCAGTACGATTGTGGGCGACCGCGTTGTTCTAGGCGGTCAGGTTGGTGTGGCGGACCATATCAGCATCGGATCGGATGTGATTGCGGCGGGTAAGTCGGGGATATCTTCTAATGTTCCCAGTGGTCGTGTGATGATGGGTAGCCCTGCCATGCGCATGGACTTAAATGTAGAGAGCTATAAAGCCCTACGCCGATTGCCACGGTTGCTTGGTAAAATTAGCGAGCTACAGAAAACAGTATCGAATCTCGCAAAAAAGCAGTAACCCTTCCTTAAATTGAAGCAAGAGTTCACAAAATGTCTGATGTTCAATCTCGTATTATCGAAATTATCGCCGAGCAGGCCATGCTGACCCCTGCGGATATCGCCCCAGACAGCACGCTGGAGGATTTGGCCCTTGATAGTCTGGCTCTGGTAGAGACCATCTTCGCTATCGAAGAGGGCTTTGGCATAACAGTGCCATTTAATGCCAATAATCCCGAGGATTCCGAGATCGATTTCACCTCGGTTGCCAGCTTAACTAAGGCCGTAGAGGCGCTGATCAAACAGCAATCGGCCTAAGCCATGAAGCGCGTTGTCATAACGGGGCAGGGCACGGTTAATGCGCTGGGTATGGATGTCGCCAGCACGCTGAACGCCATGGCCGCAGGTACCTCTGGAATCAGCAACTTGGATTTCGAGAATGTCGATCGTCTAAACATCAAAATCGGCGGCCAAATCCATGGCTTTGATCCCGATGCGCATTTCACACGCCAGAAACGCGGGCTCTATGACCGCTTTACCGAATTTGGGCTCTTGGCCGCGGATCAGGCCATTGCGCAATCTGGGTTGGTGTTCGAGGGCGAGCTGGCCGAGCGCACAGGCGTGGTGATGGGCACCGCTGGCGGCGGGCTGCAAACTCAGGACGAGAACTACCGTGCCGTTTACGAACAGGGCAAAAACCGGGTGCATCCCTTTGTGGTGCCGCGCCTGATGAACAACGCCGCCGCATCGCATATTTCGATGGTGCATAACCTGATGGGCCCCAGCTTTGCTGTGGCCACGGCCTGTGCTTCCTCGAACCATGCCATGGGGCAGGCGGTGAATTTGGTGCGCGCAGGCGCATCCCCGGTGATGATCGCTGGCGGATCAGAAAGCATGCTGTGCTTTGGTGGGATCAAGGCATGGGAGGGATTGCGAGTGATGTCGGGCGATGGTTGTCGCCCGTTTTGCGCCACACGTAATGGCATGGTCCAAGGCGAAGGTGCTGCGGTATTCGTGTTCGAAGAATACGAACATGCCCGCGCACGTGGCGCAGAAATATTATGTGAAATCAGTGGGTTCGCCATGACATCTGATGCGGGTGATATCGTTACCCCCAATGCGGATGGCGCCCAACGCGCCATGCGCCAAGCTCTGAAAAATGCGAAACTAAACCCAGATGATGTTGGCTATGTCAATGCCCATGGCACCGGGACGACCTTGAACGACAGCGTTGAAACCACGGCGATAAAACGCGTCTTTGGAGATCATGCGCATCAGTTGATGATCTCTTCGACAAAATCCATGCACGGGCATCTAATCGGGGGCACGGGGGCTGTGGAACTGCTGGCCTGTATTGCGGCGCTAACCACGGGTATGATTGCGCCAACCATCGGCTTCACCACTCCCGATCCCGCATGTGATCTGGACTATGTGCCAAACACCGCGCGAGACAAAAAAATAGGCGCCGCCATCAGCAACGCCTTCGCTTTTGGGGGCCTGAACGCGGTGATCGCGCTCAGGGCCATATAGGCTATTGACCAGCGACCGAATTATAGGCCGCGGTAAACCCATCCAGAGACAGCGCCAAATCCAGCGGCTTTTGTGGATCAACCACTGATACAATTACAATCGATCCCTTGGCGCCCTTTTTCATGGCATCCACATCCGCCTTTGTGAGACCAAAACGGGCAACACAGCCGGCATTCTCACACCAAGCAAAGGGATAGCGCTTGGCCTTACCGCCATCAATGCGCATGGTGGCCTGTGCGGTCAGCAATGTGCCAAGGGGCGATACCAATGTTACACCCGCTGCCGCTTGCTCGCCATTCGGCAGAATTTCCATATTGAACTCAGCAACAGAATTGCCCTCGCTACCGCGCAGCAATTGCGTCAGATTGCAATGCTCGACGGCCTCTTTAACGCAGCGTACTTCCCATTCACCGTGCTGTTCACGGATATAGACCCCGCCCTCTGGGGCAACAGGGAAAGAGTCCTCGCCCTCGGCCAAGGGATCGCTAGCGGCAGGGGCCTGCACCACAGGTGCCTGTGCCGTTGGTTTAGTCTCTTCGGTTTCTGATTGAGCAAAAGCTCCAGTAGCAAGCGCCAAACTGGTGATCACAAGGGGAAGCTGTTTTAGGGTCATTCTTATCATCCATGAATTAGTTTGGCCGATTTTTAACGCGTAAAACAGAGAATGTCAGTTAAAAAACAAATACAGACCAATTTGACGTGCAATGGGCAATCCCCTGCCGATCAGAGCATAGGACATCAGCACAAAAATAAGGGCCCATTGATCAACATGTGAATCACACAGACCAATGAACCCTAGATTGCGATTTTTCGCATTTTTCTCCCTGTCGAACTGGCCGACATGTACCGCAACGGTAAAAGGGATATTTCGCTACGTCAACTGGTATCTTACTGTTTTTAAATTGATTATATCAGGCTGGAAAGATGCGTCAGATCCGCTATGGTTGGAAAAATTCAATCCGGGGGTGTAAATGTCTGAAACACTATTCATTGGAGGCGGCGGTGAAAACTATGCAGAGCCTCAAAACCTAATCCTGAAATATGCCAATCGCCACGGGCTGATTGCGGGGGCCACAGGCACCGGTAAAACCGTGACACTGCAAATTTTGGCAGAAAGTTTTTCCAAACAGGGGGTACCGGTGTTCTTATCGGATGTTAAGGGCGATCTGTCGGGGCTGGCCAAATCCGGTAACCCTGATTTCAAACTACACGATGCCTTTATGAAACGTGCCGAGCAGATCAAATTCGACGATTACGGCTACGAGGATTTCCCCGTTACCTTTTGGGATATGTTCGGCAAACAGGGCCACCCCGTGCGCACCACCGTATCCGAAATGGGGCCCTTGTTGTTGTCGCGATTGATGGAGCTAACCGAGGCCCAAGAGGGTGCGATGAACATCGCCTTTCGTGTTGCGGACGAGCAGGATATGGCGCTATTGGATCTAAAAGATTTGCGCGCGATGCTGATCTGGTTGGGCGAGAATGCGGCAGAGGTCTCGCTACAGTATGGCAATGTTTCCACATCTTCGATCGGGGCAATCATGCGCAGCCTATTGGTGCTGGAAAACCAAGGGGCGGATGCGTTTTTCGGGGAACCAGCGCTGGATCTGAATGATCTGATGTCCACAACACCAGGGGGGCAAGGGCGGATCAATATCCTAGCGGCAGACAAGCTGATGCAGAGCCCGCGCCTCTATGCTACCTTTTTGTTGTGGATGTTATCTGAATTGTTCGAAAATCTGCCCGAGGTCGGCGATCCTGACAAGCCTAAGCTGGTGTTCTTCTTTGACGAGGCGCATCTGCTGTTTGACGATGCCCCCAAGGCCCTGATAGACAAGGTCGAACAGGTGGCGCGCCTGATCCGATCCAAGGGTGTTGGGGTCTATTTCGTCACCCAAAACCCCGCAGATGTGCCCGATGATATTTTGGGCCAATTGGGCAACCGTATCCAGCATGCGTTGCGCGCATTTACCCCCCGCGATCAAAAGGCGTTAAGACTTGCGGCGCAAACTTTTCGCCCCAATGATGCCTTTGATACCGCCGAGGCGATCATCGAATTGGGGATCGGCGAGGCGCTGGTGTCCACCCTAGAAAAGAAGGGCATGCCCACGATTGTAGAACGCACGTTGATCCGTCCGCCCAGCTCGCAATTGGGCCCGATTACGCCGGGCGAGCGTGCAGCGGTTATCGCCGCATCGCCTGTGGCGGGCCTGTACGAGGCTGAGGTTGATCGCGAGTCTGCCTATGAGGTCCTGTCCAAGCGCGCCAAGCAGGCCGCCGAGGTGGCGGCCAAGGCAGAGGCCGAGGAAGAGGCGCTTGAGGAGCGCGAGCGCATCTTTAAACAAGCGCGCAAATATGATGGTTATCAAAAGAAAACCACCCGAAGGTCGCGCTCGAACAGCGACAGTTTGCTGACCACAATGGGCAAAACTGGCATCAAATATCTAGGCACCCGGGCCGGCCAGAAAATGGTGCGCGGCATACTGGGAGGCCTGTTCAAAGGTTAATAAAACCCTAATAAATTAAACCCCAAAACAACGAAACCTTCCCCGCGGGGAAGGTTTCATTTTTACAAACAGGAATTTTAGGCCAAAAACCTTCCCCGCGGGGAAGGTTTGCCTATACGCGGCGCACCTTGATCTTGGTCAAGCGGTTCTGCTCTTTGCCCGCAATTTCAAACCGAAAGCCGTAGAAATTGAACACCTGCCCAAGGGCAGGGATCATCTGCGCCTCGTGAATGACCAACCCTGCTAGCGTGTTGGCCTCGTCATCTGGAAGCGACCATTCATGGGTGCGGTTCACATCGCGAATGGTGGCGCCGCCATCGATTTCAAAGTTGCCCTCGCTGTCTCGCTCGACCAAGGTCTCTTCTTCCTCGTCAAACTCATCCGTGATTTCGCCCACGATTTCTTCCAAGATATCCTCTAAGGTGATCAGGCCCTGCAAATCGCCATACTCATCAACAACCAATGCGAAATGTGATTTCAGCCTCAAGAATTCGCGCATCTGATCATCCAGAGGGGTGGTCTCGGGCACAAAGTAGGGCTCGTTTACCACGCGCATGATATCCAACTCTGCCAATGCGGTGCGGTCACCCTCGGCTTCGCGCATCAGCTTTTCAACAGAGCGCAACAAATCCTTGGCATGTAAAATACCTACGATGTTTTCCGCCTGTTCCTTAAACACAGGGATGCGCGTGTAACGCGAGCTTAAGCATTGGGTCAAAATATCCGCTGGCGCGCAATCGGCGTCGATCATCTCAATATCGGATCTGTGGCGCATGATCTCTTCGACTTCGCGGTCTTTTAGATCCAGTGCCCCCAGCAGACGATCGCGCTCGGCCTTTTCAAAATTGCCCTCGGAATGGTTTAGCGCTATGGCCCCCGCTATTTCTTCTTGGGCGGCCTCGGCCATGTCCTCGTCGGTGATTTTCACCCCTGCCATGGTCAAAATGCCCCGCACCAGCCATTGTACTGCACCGACAATTGGGGCCAGCACCAGAACCAATATGCGGATAGGAGCGGAAACCATGGTGGCCGCACCCTCTGAGTTGGTTATGGCATAGGTTTTTGGCAGAACCTCGGCGAATATCAGCACCAAAACCGTCATCACCAATGTGGCAAACGCAACGCCGCTGTCTCCAAACAGGCGGGTGAACAGGCTGGTGGCCAGCGATGTGGCCAAAATATTCACCAAATTATTCCCCAACAAAACTGCACCGATCAGGCGCTCGGAATCTTCGGTTAGCATCAACGCACGTTGCGCCCCGCGTGACCCCTTATCCGCCAGCGCATGTAATTTGCCGCGACTGGCAGCGGTGAGCGCCGTTTCAGAGCCCGAAAAAAACGCGGACAAGAACAACAGTACAAAAATTGCCAGAACCGTCAGCCAAAATGCCGTATCCATGTTCACAATCGCGCCAAGAACACTTTCCATTTACAGATAAACCTTTCACATTGATTACACCCCTTATGGGGCTTTGTGGGCGATGCTACAAGACTTGGGAGGTCAGAGTTGAAAATCAAGCACCTAGGAGAAATGACGGGGCCGGTTCTGGTCTTTGGCGGTGTTTACTCCAATTTACAGGCGCTGACGGCGCTAATAGCGCGGGCCGAGGCCATGGGGGTGGCACCGCAAAATATGATATGCACTGGTGATGTGGTGGCCTACTGCGCTGATCCTGCGGCCTGTGTTAAGAGGATACGCGAGCTTGGCTGTTCTGTGCTTATGGGGAATTGCGAGGAGCAATTGGCGCAGGGAGGCGATGACTGTGGCTGTGGCTTTGATACCGGGTCTACCTGTTCGATCTTATCACGCGGCTGGTACGCCCATTGTCAGGATCAAATTGGGGATGATGATCGTAGATGGATGCGAGAATTGCCGTATCGCATCACCTTTGATCATGGGGGGCTGCGTTATGGGGTGGTTCATGGTGCAGCCAGCGATATTTCCAAATTTATTTGGCCTGTAACACCGCCTGGCGACATTGCGCAGGAATGCGCGCTGTTGCGCGATCAGGTGGGGCGATTTGATCGGGTGATCGCCGGGCACACGGGTATCGCCATGGACGCAACGAGAGAGCCAGCGGGGTGGTTAAATGCAGGGGCTATTGGTATGCCCGCCAATGATGGGCGCTCGGAGACACATTTTGCTATGCTAAGTGAGGGAGAGTTTACACTACACACCCTGAGTTATGATCATCAAGGGGCGGCTCAGGCGATGCGAGACGTTGGTCTAACACAGGGCTATGATCGGTGTTTGCAATCTGGATACTGGCCGAGTGAAGAGGTCTTGCCCTCTGTGATGCGAAGCGGAAAAAAATAATAATATCAATCAGAAAGGGGATGATGCTCCAATACCAACTCTTTCAGTTTGTCATCCATCACATGGGTGTAGATCTCGGTTGTGGCCACATCTGCATGCCCCAATAACATTTGGATCACTCGCAAATCAGCGCCATTGGCCAATAGATGGGTTGCAAAGGCATGTCGTAGGGTATGGGGTGAAATACCTTCGGGATTCAGCCCAGCAAATATGGCGATTTCTTTGATTAGGGTGAAAAAGCGCACCCGCGTCAGATGGCCCAATTTCCCACGTGAGGGGAATAGGAATTTACTGAGCGCCTTGCCATCTGCGCTGTTTTGATCCTGTATCTGATCCCATTGGGTCAGATAGGCCGCGATGGCGATTTTGGCAGGGGCGGACAGCGGAACCAGCCGCTCTTTGCCGCCCTTGCCCTTGATCAAGATCATATCGGGATCGCCGCGCACCGCTGCCACCGGCAGGGAAACCAATTCGCTGACCCGCATGCCGGTGGCATAGAGCAACTGCATCAAACAGCTGTTGCGCAGGCGTTCTAGGGGGTTGCGCCCCAGTTGGCTTGCCGCCAACAGCATGACCTCCACATCCTGTTGCGATAGGGTGTTGGGCAGTTTTTTCTGGCGCTTGGCTCCGCGAATTTGCAATGAGGGATCATCAGAAATATGTCCTTCTTCAAATGCATAGCGGTACAGCTGTTTGATCGCCGACAGTTGGCGCGCGCGTGTGGATTGGGCCAGCCCCTGCGCCTCAAGAGAAATGAGAAACGCCTCGATATTCTGGCGACTGGCCGCCAGCAGGGGAATTTTCTTGAAACCTAGGTAGTCCAGATATTTTTGCAAATCCCGCTGATAAGCCATTAACGTGTTTTCCGAGGCATTCCGCTCTGCGTGAATTGTCTCCAGAAAGCTTTGGACTAGGTGTTGGGGGCTAGGCATTATGTGCGCTCCAGAATTACAAATTCTAAAGCAAAGCGATAGGCTTCTTCTTGATAGCCTAGATCCAGCAAAATTTCGAGCAAGCGCTGAACGGCCAATGGATCAGAGCCAACCCCCTCGTTCACGGCCGCAAGTGCGCGCAACAGTGCCTCTGCGGGGGATACAATATTACTGCGCTCTGCGTCAAAGGCCCGCAAAACCGCGCGTTGAAGAGGTGTTTGGCCGGTGATCGAGCTAAATTCATGGGCCACAAGCGCATGGCGGATATCCGATTGGGGCAGGGTTTGGATCAAATCAAACAGCAAAGCACGGAAGTTCTGATGCAACAGGATGATGTTGATCTGTAAATCAGTACATTCGGGCAAATTCATCGTTGCCAGCCGTTCGCCGTAAGTATCCGCAAGAAAGGTTTCAAGATCAACGGCCGCAAGCGTTTCCCATGCGTGGTCAAGGTCCTGGCAGGTCTGGGCAGGGTTATTTTGGGTGAGTGATCTGCGCAATGACGCAAGGGCGCGAACCCGTTCCCAAACACCACCAGAAGCCGATGCGCGGCCGTTTTGATAAACATCCGCCAGATACCGCATGGGCAAGGCGCCGGTGCGCGCCAGACGTTCTGCGGCGCGCAATTGCTGTAACCAGCCGGCACTGTCATCAAGATCAAGGTGAAGCTGTGCTAATGTGGCACCCTTGGATGGGCGTGCAAGGGCCAGCGCCTCGCGCAGGGTGAATTCCAAAGGCGAGGCAAAGCTGCCCGCCGCAGGCGGCGCTTGGCTATCCAGCCTTTCTGGGTCTAAAAACAGCGCTAGAAGCTCCGCTATTTCGGGGGTTATCAAGCCCAGTTCGCGCCCTGTCTCTAGTGTGAGATAGGCGGTGAACCAGTCTTGGTTCTGAGCCAAACAATAAATGCGCGTGGCCAGATCATGGGCGATAGACGAGGACCCGAGCAGGGGCGCACAGGCCTCTAGCGGGCGTGTCAGCAAAAGTTTGGCATCAAACCAATGGGCAAAGAGGGCGGCGGTATTGGGTTGGGCCTTGTTGAGCAGTGCTTCTACCGCATCAAGCGCACCGATGGACATCAGGTAATCAAGGCGCGCAATCAGAACCTGTGCCCCGTCACTTGCCCCTAATGTTGGGGAGAGTTCGGCGATCATAATGCGCTGTAGCAGAGCGCGCGCCTCTGGCAGGCGCGGCCTTTGTATGGTGATCAGCCCTTTAATTTGGTCGGCATCCAACGTGCCCCAAAAATCACTTGGTAGGCCCGCAGATTGGGCAGATATCAGCCCCACCGCATCGGCGGAAATTTGTGATAGGGGGGTTACGATGATCTCTTGCGGTATGCCTTTGCTGGCACCCTGTGCAAATGCGCAAAATGGCAGTGCCATAAATGCCGCCGCCCAAAGAGCCCTAACCCGCATTTGGCAGGGGTATGGTTTTGCTGATGGTTTCTGTCGGGGCTGATAAATCACCCACAAAAGAATAGCCAAGCAAAAATATTGCCAACAGCACGATAAGGATGAAAAGATATTTGATCAGTCTGCCCATGGTATTCTTTATTCTTTGCTTGCTCTTGCTTTGCCTGTCTGTGATGTTATCACGCGCAGAGTGGTTTGAATATGGGTTTTCCACATAGCAACATGTTATGGGCAAATGAAGGCCGAAAAGGAGTACCAAATGGGATTTCATTTGCAAAAGACATTGGTGCTGGTTGGATTGATGGGTGCAGGTAAGACGGCCATTGGCACCATATTAGCCCAAGAGCTGGGCGTGCCCTTCGTCGATTCGGATGACGAGATTGTTAAGGCTGCCAATATGAGTATTGCAGAGATATTCGAACGCGATGGCGAGGCATTTTTCCGTGAAAAAGAAACCCTTGTTATTGAACGGCTTTTGACCGGTCGCCCGATGGTTCTATCCACGGGGGGCGGAGCATTCATGCAGGCGCGTAACCAGCAGATGATCGCAGAGCGTGGCGTGGCGGTCTGGCTAAACGCGGATCTGGAAATCCTGTGGGAGCGCGTTAAGGGGAAAACAACCCGCCCGTTGCTGATGGGCAAGGATGCCAAGCAGGTGCTGGCGGGGCTCTATGAAACCCGCAACCCTGAATATGCTAAGGCGCTGGTACATGTGGAATCTCAGCGCAATCAAAGCAAAGGCGTGATGGTGGAGCGGGTGATCAAGGCCTTGCTGGAAAATGACGCCAGCGGCGTAACAAAGGACAAGTGATATGCGTGATCAAGTAACAGTAGAGCTGGGTGATAGATCCTATCCGATCCATATTGGCACTGGGCTTTTGTCGGATTCTGGTGCGCTGATCGCACCCTTGTTACGGCGCAAAAAGGTAGCTGTTGTCACAGATGAAAATGTGGCGGCACTGCACCTAGATAGCCTGCGCGCGGGGCTGCTGGCGGCTAATATCGAGATGGTCGCCCTAACGATGCCTGCGGGCGAGGCGACCAAATCTTGGGCCTCGATCCAGCAGGTGGTCGAATGGTTGCTGGCCGAAAAGATCGAGCGCGACGATGTTTTGATCGCCTTTGGTGGTGGTGTGATCGGTGATCTGGCGGGGTTTGCGGCGGCAATCCTGCGCCGTGGCATCCGCTTTGTACAGATCCCAACCAGCCTGTTAGCACAGGTAGACAGCTCGGTCGGAGGGAAAACAGGTATCAATTCACCCCATGGGAAAAACTTGGTGGGGGCGTTCTATCAGCCACAGATGGTATTGGCCGATACGGATATGCTGGATACGCTAAAGGCGCGCGATTTCTTGGCGGGCTACGGCGAGGTGATGAAATATGGTCTGCTGGGGGACAGCACTTTTTTTGATTGGCTTGAGGAAAATGCCCCTGCCATGGCCGAAGGTGATGTGGCTAAGCGCATTTATGCGGTAAAGCGATCCTGTCAAATGAAGGCCGATATCGTGGCGCGCGACGAAAAAGAAAAGGGTGACCGGGCTTTACTGAACCTTGGGCATACTTTTTGCCATGCGCTAGAGGCCGCAACGGGATTTTCGGATCGCTTGTTGCATGGCGAGGGCGTATCGATTGGCTGTGCCTTGGCATATGAGGTCTCCATGCGCCTTGGATTGTGCTCACAAGAGGCCCCAAGCCGCGTGAGGGCGCATTTGCGGGCCATGGGCACCAAGGTGGATTTGGCAGATATTGCGGGGGAATTACCCGATGCTGATCAACTAATCACCTTGATGGGGCAGGATAAAAAGGTGGTGGACGGGCAGATCGCCTTTATTATGGCGCGTGATATTGGCGATGCCTTTGTGACGCGGGATGTGGATTTGGGTGTGGTGCACGCGGTTTTAACCGATGCCTTGGCACAACGCCGTTAGGGCAAGCTAGGCCGAACAGCTGGCCCCGCCCAGAACACAAAATTTGGCGCAATGGGGATGGTTCAAGTAGACATCCGCCTCGGCTTGTTCCAGTGTTTCGCCCAATTCGAACTCATCCGTATAGGGCAACAAAGTACAGGCCAGCACGGCGGGTTTTTCTGCACCTTTGCGTTTGACCACCATGCGCGAGGATGCACACATAACCGCATCTGGCGATTTGTCCAAGATATCCCAACAGGCGGTGGTAATTTCAGGTACATCTACGCGTTCGTCCATTTCTGGAAACAACACCGTCTGGGCGGGATTATGGGCATCTATCTGATAGTCGCGGGCCTCGAACAATGCGCCATAACCTTGGCGGCTATCTTGATCGCTATCGCCAAAAATACTGCGTCCCGCCACATCCATCTTAAATCCATTGTCGCGCAACCAATCCATACCCTTTAGGGTGATGGCATAGCTGCCCTTGCCGCGCTCGGTGTCGTGATGTTCAGCGCTGTAATGATCGAGTGATACCCGCAGCGTTAGTTGATCTGGAAATTGATTTTGCAGATCTAGCAGGCCTGCTTGGATAGATTTGCGCATCATCGGGCGCATAGCATTGGTCAGGATTAACACTTGATACCCGCGTGATAGACACAGACGGGTCATCTCCAGCATTTCTGGGTTCATAAAGGGCTCGCCACCGGTAAAGCCGATCTCGGTGGTGGGCCAGTTTCGTGCGCTGATTTGATCTAGGTAATCCGCCACCTCGGCTGCTGTGATATAGACCAGCGCGTCATTGCTTGGCGAGCTTTCGATATAGCAATTCAGGCATTCAATATTGCACAGGGTGCCGGTATTAAACCACAGGGTTGTAGCGCCAGATAGCGGTACATATGCACGAGCTTCGCCTTTGGCTGTGCGCAGGGTGCTCTGAAATTTTTCAGCTGCTAGTTGTGTTTCGAAATCTTTCATTTGCCCACCTGTTTGTTTATCTGTGCGCAATTTACGCAATGGTGAGACTTTTGTAACCCCACATATGCGTGAGCGTGTTTGTGCGCTTGTTATTCGGGGCGAATGGGGGCATTTTGATTTCAAAAAGGAGCCCCAAATGGTTGCACAAACAATTCCTGTCGATAGGTTTGATCTAACGATTTTTGGCGCCACCGGTGATCTGGCACGGCGCAAGATTTTACCAGGCCTTTATCGACGCCTAAGGGCGGGACAGTTTGATACATCCAGCCGCATCATAGGCGCATCTCGCACTGGGTATGATACCGAGGGATTCCGTGATGACATCAAGGAAAGTCTGCGGGCGCATTTGGATCCTGCGGTTTGGGATGAGGATGACGTCGCGCAGTTTTTATCCTGCCTTCATTATGTACCATTGGACATTTTTACAGATGATGGCTGGACGGTTTTGTCAAACCTTCAACGCGATGATGTGGTGCGCGCGTTTTACTTTTCGGTTGGGCCATCGCTGTTTGGGGAAATTGCCCGCAGGCTCACCCAACATAAAATGACCACCGCAGACAGCCGCATTGTCGTCGAAAAACCCTTTGGGCGGGATCTAGAAACCGCACGGGCCTTAAACGCAGAGCTGCGTGCCTGTTTTGCCGAGGATCAGATTTATCGCATTGATCATTATCTGGGCAAGGAAACCGTGCAGAACCTAATGGCGGTGCGTTTTGGCAATGCGCTATTTGAACCATTGTGGAATGCCCAGCATATCGATCACATACAGATTACGGCAGCCGAGGATCTGGGGGTCGACGGGCGTGGGGAGTATTATGACAAGTCCGGGGCCATGCGCGATATGGTGCAAAACCACATTATGCAATTGTTGTGCCTAACGGCTATGGAGCCACCAAGCCATTATGATGCAGATTCTGTTCGTGACGAAAAATTGAAAGTAATCAATGCTCTAAAGCCTGTACTTAAAGGGGATGTTGTGCGTGGCCAGTACCGCGCGCGCGGGGATAAACCCAGTTATCTAGAACATGTGGATAACCCCAGCAGTACCACCGAGAGCTTTCTGGCAATGAAGGTAGAAATTGCCAATTGGCGATGGTCTGGTGTGCCGATTTATCTGCGCACGGGTAAGCGCCTGCGCAATCGGCTAAGCGAGATTGCAATTGTATTCAAAGATCCGCCGCACTCGATTTTTGATGTTCAAGAGGATCGCAAGGGCAATCTGTTAGCCATTCGATTACAACCTGACGAGGGCATGACCCTGCGTGTCACCATCAAAGAACCAGGCCCTGGGGGCATGCGTTTAACAGAGGTGCCGCTGGACATGACATTTGCAGAGGCGCTGAACCAGCAAGAAGAGACCCCGGATGCCTATGAGCGGTTGATCATGGATGTGATCCGCGGCAATCAGACCCTATTTATGCGCGGCGACGAGGTCGAGGCCGCGTGGGATTGGGTTGACCCGATCCTAAAGGGCTGGGAGACGCGGGGCGACCAGCCACAGCAATATGATTCATTTGGCTCTGGGCCAGAGGATGCGCTGATGCTATTGCACAGAGATGGTAGAAAATGGCGGGATATCGTTTAATGTTAAATAAATTCGAAGATAGGGCGGCCCTGATGGTTGGCTTGGCGGCCCAAGTGGCCAAAGACCTGCGCGCCGCCTTAGTGCAAAAAGAGCGCGTAAGTATCGCCGTGCCCGGCGGCACTACACCTGCGCCGTTTTTTGATATCCTGTGCCACGAGGATTTGGCGTGGGAGCGCGTTGATGTGATGCTGACCGATGAGCGGTTTGTGCCGCCAACGCATGCGCGTTCTAACACGGCGCTGATTAACGCGCGTCTGATCACCAACGCGGCGAGCTCTGCGCGGGTTGTACCGTTTTATCAGGCCGCCGAGCGGCCAGAGGATGTGTTCACAGAGATATCGGCTGGCATTGATGCGGCACTACCTTTGGATATTTGCGTGTTGGGGATGGGGGCGGATATGCACACTGCCAGTCTTTTCCCGGACAGTGCCGAATTGGCCGATGCCTTGGCCAGCGATGCCCCCGTTCATGTGGTGCGTCCTGCGAGCCAGCCTGAGGCCCGCCTGACCCTAACGGGCAGGGTGTTATCGGCGGCGGTGCATAAGTATGTGCTGATTGCTGGGCCAGAAAAATTACAGGCGCTAGAGCAAGCGCAAAAGGTGCGCGATGTTATGGTTGCGCCCATTCGTGTGGTGCTGGCGGATCCAAAAACACAGGTGTTTTTTGCACCCTAGCCACGTCTGCGCCGCCTGCGCGTTGTGGGGCCCGCCGCATCGCCTGTGTTAAACGTAGCGGTGGGTAGGGTCACGTGGCCCGCGAGGATCGGGAATTTTTCCACCGCGTTGGGAATTGCGGACGCATTGACGAAATGCTCTTGGAACCGCGGCTCGATTGCGGTTTCGATTTTATCGATGTTTTGTACCACCTGTTCGATTTCACTGCGCGCCTGCGTATTTAACAATGCTATGCGCGCGCCCGTGCCTGCGGCATTCCCTGCAGAGGTGACGCGGCTTAGCTGACAGTCGGGGATCATGCCCAGTACCATTGCGTGCTTTGGGCTGATATGCGCCCCAAAGGCCCCCGCTAGCACAATGCGATCCATCGTATCGACACCAAATTTATCCATCAATAGACGCGCGCCTGAATATAGTGCCGCCTTGGCCATTTGGATTTCGCGGATATCGCGGTTGGTCACGGTGATTTTGGGGCCGCCATCAGCCGATCCATCATAGACCAGATAAGAATAGGTGCGCCCATCCAAGAAACAGCGATCAGTGCCGGTTTGTTCTGGGGATCCGATCAGGCCAGGCCCATCGACAATACCTGCGATGCGCATTTCTGCGACCATCTCGATAATGCCAGAGCCGCAAATGCCGGTGATGCCACTGCTGAGGGTCTCTGTGGCAAATTCTGGATCATCAGACCACAGATCAGACCCAATCACCCGAAAGCGCGGGGCCTTGGTTATGGGGTCTATCTCTACGCGTTCAATCGCGCCGGGGGCGGCGCGTTGACCGGATGATATCTGCGCACCCTCAAAGGCAGGGCCGGTGGGCGACGAACAGGCCAAGACACGCTGGCGATTGCCCAGCAAAATCTCGGCATTGGTGCCCACATCCACCACCAGCACCAGATCATCCGAGAGGTGGGGTGCTTCTGATAGGGCCACCGCCGCCGCATCGGCCCCCACATGGCCCGCGATACAGGGCAACAAATAGATGCGCGCCGCAGGGTGGATATTGCTTAGGTCGATATTCTGGGCACGCGTGGAAATCGCATCAGATGTGGCCAGCGCAAAGGGCGCTTGGCCCAATTCGAACGGGTCTATTCCCAAGAACAAATGATGCATTACGGGATTACAAACAAATACCGCATCCATGATCAGTGCAGGCTCTATGCCTGCCTCGGTGGCGATTTGGGCAAACAGCGTATCCATGCCCGCGCGCACGGCATTGGTCATTTCCTGTGCGCCATTGTCGTTCATCATAGAATAGCTGACGCGGCTCATCAGGTCTTCGCCGTAGCGGATTTGCGGATTCATAACCCCGCTGGATGCCACCACCGCGCCGGTTTGTAGATCACATAGGTGGGCCGCGATTGTGGTTGACCCTAGATCAACAGCCATGCCGTAAATCGTGCCCTCGTAAAATTCTGGCCAGATGTGCACAATGCGCGGCGCTACCACATCGTCGCCTAGGTGCACCGCGACGGTGACCTTCCACTGGCCTTTGCGCAGGGCAGGTTGCAAAAGGGGGAGCACCGAGAAATCGAACTCTAATTCTGGCAGATCCCAGTCTGCGCGTAGGGCGGCGATCAGGCGCTCCATATCGCCCGAGGGATCATGCATATCGGGCTCTTGCACCGAGACGTAGAACAATTTGGTAGAGGGGTTCAGGGTGATATCACGGGTTTCAGCGCGTTTGCGCACCACTTGTTTGTGGACCTGGCTTTCTGGGGGGACGTCGATGACGATATCGCCCTGCACCGTGGCCTGACATCCCAGTCTGCGGCCCTCTATTAGGCCGCGTTTCGATTTATAGCGCTCTTCTACTGCATTCCATGCATTTAAGGCATCTTTTTCAACTGTCACGCCGTGTTTTGGGAATTCACCGTAGGAGGGGGTGATTTGACAGCGCGAGCAGATACCCCGCCCACCACAAACAGAATCCAGATCCACCCCCAGCTGGCGGGCAGCCGTTAGAATTGGGGTGCCCAGGGGGAAGGTGCCGCGCTTGCCCGATGGGGTGAAAATTACCAGTGGATCTTTGCTCATGTTTCAACCCTTTGATTGAGGTGTGGCGGGGGGGAGGTTAGCCGCGGCGGCGGCGGCCACCTGCGCGTCCGCCCCGCCCAGCGCGCGCGCCAGTACCTGCGGCGCTCGCGACCTTATTGGTGCGGATCCATTCGGCGCCATTGGGGTCATTGTTGGTTAGGAAATTAGCGGCGCGAATGGCTTCCATTTCTTTGCCTGCGCGGGACTTGGTAGAGCCCATACCCGTGATGGTTGCCAGCAGCTCTGGATCGATATCATCGGGGATGATGATGCCTGCGGCGGCCAGTTCTGCGCGCTTTTCATCCAGCTTTTTGGGCCCAACGGGCAGGGCTACTGGGTTCATAATAGCCGAGGTCATGCCCGCGGCCATGGCCATGGGCAGGAAGGCGTTATTGATGCCGTGGCGGTTTGGCAGGCCAAAGGAGATATTGGAGGCGCCACAGGTGGTATTTACACCCAACTCATTGCGCAATTTGCGCACCAATTCAAATACTTGCAGGCCTGCGGTTGCCATGGCCCCAATCGGCATGACCAAGGGGTCTACCACGATATCATGGGCCGGTATGCCGAAATCCGCCGCGCGCTCTACGATTTTTTTGGCCACGGCAAAGCGCACCTCTGGGTCTTCGGAAATGCCGGTGTCGTCATTGGAAATGGCCACCACAGGCACATTGTATTTTTTCACCAACGGCAAAACCAGCTCTAGGCGTTCTTCTTCACCTGTTACCGAGTTCAGCAGCGGGCGGCCCTCGGCCGCGGCAAGGCCGGCCTCTAGGGCGCCGGGCACAGAGCTGTCGATACACAGCGGTACATCTGTGATGGCCTGAACGCGCTCGATCAATTCCTTCATCAGGGGTGGCTCGACAAAGTTATTATCGGCATAGCGGGGGTCTTGGGCCATTTTATTGGCAAAAACCGCGCCTGAATTGATATCCAGCACTGTGGCGCCTGCGGCAACCTGTGCCAGCGCATCGGCCTCTACGGTCGAAAAGTCGCCCAGCTCTAGCTCTGCGGCCAACTTTTTGCGTCCAGTTGGGTTAATTCGCTCGCCAATCACGCAGAAGGGTTGGTCAAAACCAATAATTGCGGTTTTGGTTTTGCTCTCGATTATTGTTCTGGTCATGGCCTGTCCTTAGGATTGGTTCGCGGGGATGCCGTTGGCACCTGCGTTTTCTTGTGCCCATTTAGCATTGGTTTTAATTCCGCCCAATGGAAAAAAATGCACATTTGTTATGAGGAAATTTTGATTAGCGGCGCGGTGTTCGGCCAGATCTGTTAGAAATTTATCAGGTTTGAAGGGCAAGAGCAGTTTCGACACATCCTTGGCGCGCTTTTGCAAAACACGTAAACTGGGGCCAACACCACAGGTGAGGGCAAATTTAATCATGGTTTGCAATTTTGCGGGGCCAGCGACGCCAATGTGGATCGGGATATCAAATCCATTTTCGGCTAGATTTTCGGCCCATTCTATTACGGGAGCGGATTCAAAGCAGAACTGGGTGGCAATGGCCATTTTGGCATCTGTGCGGTTTGAAAACTCTTGTTTCCAGCGCAGGGCTAGATCTACATTTTTGCGTGATCCATCTGGGTCGATATCTTTGTTGCCTTCTGGATGGCCGGCCACATGTAGGCGGGTAAAGCCCGCGCTATCAAACAGGCCGCTGTCCAGCAGTTGCATAGAATCGCTAAAGTCACCTTGTGGATGATCTACACCCCCTGCTAGCAAAAGTGCCTCCGTCACACCGGCCTCGTTTTTATAGCGTGTGATCCAATCGGCGAGGGTGGCGCGATCTTTGATAATACGCGCAGGGAAATGCGGCATGACAGCAAACCCATCATTGGCCAGGCGTCTGGCAGTATTGACCATATCTTCGATGGGTGTGCCATCAATATGGGCGATATAAACCCGTGTACCCTGTGGTAGTAGATCGCGAAAATCGGCGATTTTTTCGGCGGTGCGGGGCATGACCTCGATCGAGTAATCCTGTAAAAAATCAGCCAGCACGGTATTCTCCTGTGTCGGGGGGGCGAAATTTAAAACAGCCATGTAACCTCCTGTGATGGGGGTTATTTAGCCCAGCCATCTGTTGCGATCAGGGATTTGATCTTCTCTTGGTGGTATTCTTGATCCAGGCGCTCTGCTTCGCTTTTTGCGACTTCTTGGGCGTCGCCATCGACGCTTAGGGGGGCAGATTTGCGCCAATCTGCCAGATAGGCCTCATCATCTGAGGCCCCCACCTTCATTGCGCATCGATCAATGGCTTGCTCGAAGCGTTCGGGCAATTGCACCTTGGCGGCGCGGCGCCCCTTGCCAACGATGACCTGAGCGGGGATATCACGCCAATAAACGATCACGAGATTATGCATGGGAGTTCCTTTGTCTGTCTTGGCCGTGGTTTTGGGCCGTTGGGAAGGTTTAAATGAAAATAGACCCTCGTCAAGAAGGATGAGCCATTGCGCCAGCGCGGCGCAGGCCTTACTCTGGGCGTATGAAGTCAATTGCAGAACAGAACAAGGTCTTGGATTTTCCAAATGGAAAAAACAAACGGAATCAAGGCGATTTGTTTGCTGCTTTGGATTTGGGCACAAACAGTTGCCGGATGCTAATTGCGCGCCCGCACCGCGATGATTTTAAGGTGGTGGATGCGTTTTCAAAAACCGTTTATCTGGGAAAAGGACTAGATCGGTCTGGGCGATTGAGCGAACCGGCAATTTTGCGCACCATCGGCGCGTTGAATATCTGTGCGGCGAAATTGCGCAAGCACAACGTGAAAAAGATGCGTCTGGTGGCCACCGCCGCCTGTCGCCAAGCCCAAAACGGGCGCGACTTTATCCGGCGTGTAAAGCAAGAAACCGGTCTGAAGTTAGAGGTGATCAAGCCACATGAAGAGGCCCGCCTTGCAGTTATCGGCAGTGCATCCCATGTGAAACCCTGTACCGAGCAGGTTTTGGTTTTGGATATTGGTGGCGGGTCTACTGAACTGGTCTGGCTGGATATTTCTGGGGTGCGCCCCGAGGCGCGGCGCGGGGCCTTGATGCGCCTTCAACGCGATATTCACAAGGCTAAGAAACAACCGGATCAGATGAGCGGTATGCGTGTGGTTGATTGGATCTCGGTGCCCCTTGGGGTAACGACATTGCGCGAGCAATTCAGCGATGTTGACGGCGACAAGGCGCGCTATGCGATGATGTCGTGGTATTTCGAAGAGTATATCGCACAGTTTGGCCCCTATGGCGAAGAAGATCGCGATAAGATTTTGCCAAAATTTCAGATTATTGGCACATCTGGTACCGTGACAACCATTGCCGCTTCCTATATGAAATTGCGGCGCTATGATCGGGGCAAAGTGGATGGTTACGAGATGACATCCGAGCAAGTTGAGGCCGAGATCGAGCGCTATTTGGTGGGGGGGCCGAAGTGGCGGGCTGCGAATACTGCCATTGGGGCAGGGCGCATAGAGCTGATCATGTCTGGGGCCGCGATTTTACAGGCGGTTTTGCGGGTCTGGCCAACCGATCTACTAACGGTAGCAGATCGCGGTTTGCGCGAGGGCATTTTATATTCCTTGATGGTTGCCGACGGCCATCTAAGATAGGGGCACATCATGGTGCAGAAAAAGAAAAACACATCTGGCCGCGGCCAGCGCGATTTACAGGTACGGGTGAAATCGGCCAAGGGGCGCAAGTTGTCGTCTACATTATGGCTAAAGCGCCAGTTGAATGACCCCTATGTGGTGCGGGCCCAAAAGGATGGTTATCGCGGGCGCGCCGCCTATAAAATCCTAGAGCTGGATGACAAATTCCGGTTTCTCGTGCCTGGTGCACGGGTGGTGGATTTGGGCTGTGCACCTGGTGGTTGGTGTCAGGTTGCCGTTCAGCGGGTAAATGCAGATGGTGCCCGCCAAGGCAAGAAGGTCGGCACAATATTGGGCGTTGATTTGCAAGAGGTCGACCCGATTGAAGGCTGCGAATTGCATGTGCTGGATTTTCTGGATTATGGCGCAGATCAAAAGGTGAAGGATTGGTTGGGTGGCAATGCGGATGTGGTGATGTCAGATATGGCGGCATCCTCTACGGGGCATAAGCAAACGGATCATCTAAAAATCATGGCTTTGTGCGAAGCGGCGGCCTATTTTTCATTTGATGTATTAGAAGAGGGCGGCACATTTGTGGCCAAGGTCTTGGCCGGTGGTGCCGAGGGGGAATTGCAAAAAATTCTAAAGCAGAAATTCACCAAGGTGGTGAACATAAAGCCCCCGGCCTCGCGCGCGGACAGTTCTGAGAAATTTGTTGTTGCAACTGGGTTTAGGGGCTGAAGCTAAGGTTTGCGGATTGCGATGGGATTGCTGATTGCGCTGGGAATAGCGGTGCTTGCATTTTGGGGCTTTGGGGCGATTTGGTTCCGCGGCCTACCTGTGCTGGGGGTGCTCTATGGGATCTTGGCGTTAGCGGCCATTTGGGGTGTTTACAGCGCTGATTTTCGGTTTTGGATTGGATTTGCTCTGGCCAGTGTGGTGCTATGCATTTGGTGGATCCGCATAGAGCCGCGCCTTGATCTGAACTGGCAAGAGGCGCTTCGCCATACGGTTACGGGGCAGATAGAGGGCGATATCGTGCGGTTGCACAACATCCGTGATTTTGACTGGCAGGCGGATGGTACGGTCAATGCGCGCTGGTATGACGATGATTTTCGCCTGAGCGAGATCGCCTCGGTGGATGTTATCCTGTCTTATTGGGACAGTCCGCGTATTGCGCATACTTTGGTATCCTTTGGGTTTCAGGATGGGCGATATGTTACGTTCTCTGTGGAAATTCGCAAGCAGGTTGGCCAAGAGTTTTCGACAATTGGTGGATTTTTCAAAGAGTACGAGCTGGCCTTTGTTGCGGCTACCGAGCGCGATATTGTGCGCCTACGCACCAGCGTGCGCGACCCGCGCGAGGAGGTATATCTGTACCCGATAAAGACCACGCTAGAGGATCGCATTGACTTGTTTAAGGCCTATGTGGAACGCGCCAATCAGCTGGCGGGTACGCCAGAATTTTATCACACGATTACGGCGAATTGCACTACGGTGGTTTATGCGCTGGTGAAACAATTTCGCCCTGATGTGCGCTTTGACAAGAGCATTCTTGTCTCTGGTGATCTGCCTGAGATGTTTGAGAAACGCGACATGTTGGATTGGGACGCGCCGCTGGGGGATGTGCGCGCGCGGGCGCGGATCAATGCGCGTGCGGATGCGGTGACGGGGGCGGAGGAATTCTCGCATAAAATCCGAGAGTAGCGGGCGTGATGCTTGTGGAGGTTGTTCTTGGTGGGGGATCGATCCTCTAAACTATCTGCTGATGGTCAAAATAACCCTTTCAATTTGCCTCATCTCATGAGATAGAGCGGCGTCAATACCGATCACTCTAAGGAGATTCCAATGGAGATTCGTGAGGCCCTTACCTTCGATGATGTTTTGCTTGTACCCGGTGCGTCCGAGGTACTGCCCTCTGATGCGCAACTGGCCACTAATGTGACCAAATCAATCAGCCTGAATATTCCCATCCTTAGCTCGGCTATGGATACGGTGACCGAGGCGCGTATGGCAATTGCCATGGCCCAATCCGGCGGCATGGGGGTTATCCATCGCAACCTAACAGATGATGAGCAGGCCGAGCATGTGCGCCGTGTCAAACGCTTTGTCTCTGGTACGGTTTATAAGCCAGTGACGCTGCGCCCGGATCAAACATTGCGCGAGGCACAGGCTTTGGCCCAGCAATACCGCATCACAGGATTCCCAGTTGTAAACGCGGCTGGGGTTGTTCAGGGTATTTTGACCAACCGCGATATGCGCTTTGTATCTGATCCCGATACGCCGGTTGCGGTGATGATGACATCGGATAATCTGGCCGTGGTACGCGAGCCTGTAATGTTAGAAGATGCTAAATCTATGATGCATGCGCGCCGCATAGAAAAGCTATTGGTGGTTGATGGCGACAACAGGCTGACAGGCCTATTGACCATCAAGGATTTGGAGCAAGCGGTTCTTAACCCCATTGCCTGTAAAGATGAATTAGGGCGCCTGCGTGTTGCTGCGGCTACCACCGTGGGGGACAAAGGTTTTGCCCGTGCAGAGGCCCTGATTGATGCGGGGGTTGATTTGTTGGTTGTGGATACCGCCCATGGGCATTCCGCATCCGTAGGCGCCGTTGTCGAGCGGATCAAAAAATTGAATTCAGCCATACAAGTGGTGGCGGGCAATGTGGCCACCGCCGAGGCCACCAAGGCCTTGATCGGGGCAGGGGCCGATGCGGTAAAGGTTGGCATCGGGCCAGGCTCTATCTGCACCACGCGAATTGTGGCCGGTGTTGGGGTTCCTCAGCTCACGGCTATTTCTGACAGTGCCGAAGAAGGTGCCAAGCAGGGCATTCCGATCATTGCCGATGGCGGTATTAAATTCTCTGGTGATTTTGCCAAGGCCATCGCTGGTGGCGCCAGCTGTGCCATGGTGGGATCTATGTTGGCTGGTACCGACGAGGCGCCCGGCGAGGTGATCCTGTATCAGGGGCGTTCTTTTAAATCATACCGTGGTATGGGGTCTGTAGCCGCAATGGCGCAAGGGTCCGCGGATCGTTATTTCCAGAAAGAGGCCAGCAGCGACAAGCTGGTACCCGAAGGGATTGAAGGTCAGGTGCCCTATAAAGGGCCAGCGGCCAATGTATTGCACCAGATGGTGGGCGGGTTGCGTGCCTCTATGGGGTATACTGGGAACTTGACCGTGCCAGAAATGCGCAGCCGCTGTAAGTTTGTGAAAATTTCGGGGGCTGGTTTGAAAGAAAGCCATGTACATGATGTTCGCATCACCCGCGAGAGCCCAAATTACAGGGTTGGATAATGACACCAAATGCCAGAGTTGCCGCTGCGATTGATATTTTGGGGCGTATCACAGCTGGTGCGCCCGCAGAGAAAGAGCTGACGGCATGGGGGCGCGCCAACCGCTTTGCGGGATCCAAGGATCGTGCGGCGGTACGCGACATCACCTTTGACTGTTTGCGCAATCTGCGCAGCTATGCCCATACCAGTGGATTGGATACGCCACGCGGTATTTTGATGGGCTATGTCTTGCAACAGGGCGGCGATTTGGGGGCGGTGTTTAGCGGTGAGGGTTATGCGCCCGTGCAAATTGATGCGGTAGAGCGGGCGATTTTGGGCCGTGACAGGCCAGAAATCAGCGCAGGTGAAGAGATGAATCTGCCTGATTGGATTGTGCCCATGGTGCCAGAGGGCACGATTGAAAGCCGTGCGGTTTTTGCCAAGCGCGCGCCAATTGATCTGCGGGTTAATCTATCGCAGATTTCCCGTCTGGATGCGCAGGCAGAGCTGTTATCCGAGGGGATCGAGACCGAGATTTTAGATTATACCTCTGCGGGTTTAAGGGTTATTGGGCAAACGCGTAAAATCCCTCAAACAGAGATTTATCTGCGCGGGGGGATCGAGCTACAGGACGCCGGTTCGCAGCTGTTGGTAGATATGTTACCCATCGAATCTGGTGCAAAAGTTCTGGATTTATGCGCGGGCGGTGGAGGTAAGTCGCTGGCGATCGCGTCACTTGGTACAGATAGGAAGATTTTCGCCTATGATATTGCACCGCAAAGAATGGATGATCTAGCATTGCGGGCAAAACGCGCCAAGGCCGAGATAAAAGTGCTGAAAAAATCCCCTGTTGGCGGGGGGGATGTCTTTGATCTGGTTTTGCTCGATGTGCCCTGTTCGGGCAGTGGCAGTTGGCGGCGCACACCGGATGCAAGATGGAAGCTGAGCCCTGAAAAGCTGAGTGAACTAACGGGTATTCAGAGCCAAATCCTTGCAGAAGCCAGCGGATTGGTTGCCGCGGGTGGGACACTGGCCTATGCGACATGTTCGTTGTTTGACCAAGAAAACGAAGCGCAGATTGTACAGTTTTTGGCGGAAAACCCTCAGTGGCAGGTAATACGCCAAGAGCGGATGAAATTGGGCGCGCAAAGTGATGGTTTTTTCGTCGCAATCCTAGGAAAAGTTTCGCAACCTTGAATTGAACTTGATATCTGTTAACCTTTTGTTAGGGGAGTTGCGTTTGGTAGGCGTATGAGTTTTAACAGATCTTTTTCAGGACGCTTGTTCGATTATGTGACGCCACAGTTTGTTCTGGGGCTGTCGTTTTGCGCACTTGCGATATTCTCCTATGGTGTCGTACCGCATGAAATTCACATAGCGCTGGTAACATTTGGGGTGTTCTATGCGGTGGGCCTAATTGCGCAGGGCCTGCGTATTGATCGAAAATTATTCAGCCCGAGAGTGTTTCAGGATATTTTCAGGCTACGTAAGCCCGTCAACGAGTCTGCGCTAGATGAATTACCCATCGCCCTGTTACGCATTTCCGTCAATGGGCGTGTGTATGGCCCCAATCGATCCGCGCGCGAGCTGTTAAAGATTGAAGAGGGTGAAGACCCATATTTGAGCGATCTGGTCGAAGGGATGGGGCGATCTGTTAATCAGTGGGTGCAGAATATTCGCCAAAACAAAAACGTTCAAAAATCGGAATTTGCATTGGCAAAGCGGCGATGCGGGGATGTGTATTTACAAATTCAAATTTTGAATGTGATGGGGGAAAGTGGCCCTGAAACAACCGCGGTGATCACCGATGCGACAGAGCTGAAATCCATGGAGGCGCAGTTTGTACAAAGCCAAAAGATGCAGGCCATTGGTCAGCTGGCGGGGGGGGTTGCCCATGATTTTAACAATCTGCTCACAGCGATTTCGGGCTACTGCGATTTTTTAATGTTGCGCCATGAAAAGGGTGATAGCGATTATGGGGATTTGATGCAGATCAGCTCTAACGCCAATCGTGCGGCGGCCTTGGTGGGGCAACTGCTGGCTTATTCGCGTAAGCAAACCCTGCGCCCCAGTGTTATTCAGGTGAACGAGACACTGTCTGATCTAACGCATTTGTTAAATCGCTTGGTTGGCGAGAAAATCACCCTGAACTTTGACCAACAGAAGAATTTGCCCTTGGCATTTGTGGATGGGCGTCAGCTGGAACAGGTGATTATGAATCTGATCGTAAACTCGCGCGATGCCATGCCTGAGGGCGGTGAAATACATCTACGTAGCTCTAAGGTAGAGCTGAGCCATGATGAGATACGGGGCAATGTGCGTATTTTAGCCGGAAACTATGTGGTGATCCAAGTCGAGGATCAGGGCATTGGAATACCCAACAGTGAATTACACAAAGTGTTTGAGCCGTTCTTCAGCACCAAAGAAGTGGGCAAGGGCACGGGGCTTGGGCTGTCGATGGCCTATGGTATCATGAAGCAAACGGGGGGCTATATCTTTGTGGATAGCGCTGTAAATGTAGGCACGACATTCACGCTGTATTTACCTATTGCGGATCCTGCCGTGGTTCAGGCCTCGCAACAGGTACATGAAAAGCGCGAGCAAATCACCAGCTTGGCTGGTTTGCGAGTTCTGTTGGTCGAAGATGAGGATTCGGTTCGGGCGGTATCTACGCGTGCTCTTCAGGCGCAGGGGGTGGTTTTATCTACCGCTGCCAGTGGCAAAGAGGCCCTAGAGCGGATCGCGCAATATGACGGCAATTTTGATGTGGTTGTTTCTGATGTGATCATGCCAGATATGGATGGCCCCACCTGGGTGCAACAGGCCCAAGAAGAGAATATGACCGCCAAGGTGATTTTTGTATCTGGTTACGCCGAGGAGGCGCTATCGGATCAATGGGAAAAGATGAAGGATGTGACCTTCTTACCCAAGCCCTATTCGCTTAAGGCGCTTATTCAAACGGTGGGCGAGGCGGCGCAAAGCGATGAGCGACCGCGTTAACTGTCACTGATTGCTGTTTCATAAAGGTCTAGATCCGGTTTAAAGTAATCCCGTAGCGCGGCGGTGTTGTTCGGGCTTAGACGCAGAGTTTTTATTGGTGATACATTCATTTGTTGCAGATCAAAGCGGTGCTCGAGGCGCAGTGACAGGAAAATGCTGAGGCTATTCATACAATCATAGCGCCATAGGTAATCTGGCGTACATGACAGGAAATTGGCTTGAGAACCAACTGCGGCGTGCGGTGGACGTTTATCCGATAGGTAATCTGCTACAAACTGATCATAGCTGATATCGGCGGTGCTGTTTTGGTGCCCTGATAGGGCAGCGCGGCTGCGATAGCGATACCAGCTGCCCAGCCAGTCTAGTGGTTCACGAATAACAGCCAGCGTTTCGCAGGTACCTTTGGCCAAATCTTCGACCAAGGGTTGCATGGTTTTGCTGTAGCGTTGGGGGGATATATGTTTAGCGGCGGGCGCATTTTTAAATAAAATATCACTTTTGCCAGCAAGAGCGGTGTGTAATGCGGTTGAGCCGGTCTTGGGTGTGGCGAAAAGAACAAGCTTTTTTTGTAGAAAAATCAACATGATAGATTGGTGTCACCTGTTTTGCTTCGATTTTATATAAAGTTTTACCTTTTCGAAAGGGTCTTCTTGCAGAGTAAAGAAAGTAAATTTTTTCTTGATATGTTCTCTTTTTGGTCTCATAAGAAAAATAGAACAACAGGCGAACATCCGCACCTTAACGATTGCGGAAGATGTGAAATAAGGAGATAAACCATGGCATCGACTCTTTTGGATTTTGGCGGAAAGCGCAATATGGACAAAGATAAAGCATTGGAATCGGCATTGGGCCAGATTGAACGCCAGTTTGGTAAAGGTTCCATTATGAAATTGGGCGACGATAGTGCGCGCATGGATGTCGAGGCGACCTCGACCGGATCTATCGGTTTGGACATTGCCCTTGGAATTGGTGGTCTGCCTAAGGGACGGATTATTGAAATCTACGGCCCTGAAAGCTCTGGTAAGACGACATTGACCCTACATGCCATTGCAGAAGAGCAGAAAAAGGGTGGCATTTGTGCCTTTGTGGATGCCGAGCATGCCCTTGACCCGGCCTATGCCCGTAAATTGGGAGTGAACATTGACGAGTTGTTGATTTCACAGCCAGATGCTGGTGAACAGGCATTGGAAATCACGGATACATTGGTGCGTTCTGGTGCTGTATCTATGGTGGTGGTCGATTCTGTTGCGGCCCTAACGCCCAAGGCGGAATTAGAGGGTGACATGGGGGATCATCAGGTTGGCGCGCAGGCGCGTTTGATGTCTCAGGCCATGCGCAAACTAACGGGATCGATCGCAAAATCCGGCTGTATGGTTATTTTCATCAACCAAATTCGGATGAAAATTGGCGTCATGTTCGGCTCACCAGAGACGACCTCTGGCGGTAATGCACTGAAATTTTACTCGTCCGTTCGTCTGGATATTCGCCGCATTGGCGCGATCAAGGATCGCGATGAGATCGTGGGCAATGCCACGCGGGTGAAGGTTGTAAAGAACAAGGTCTCGCCACCGTTCAAGCAAGTGGAATTTGATATCATGTATGGCGAGGGTATTTCCAAGCGTGGTGAATTGATCGATCTGGGTGTGAAGGCTGGGATTATCGATAAGTCGGGTTCGTGGTTCTCTTATGGTGACGAGCGTGTTGGGCAGGGGCGAGAGAATGCCAAAACCTTCCTAAAGGATAATCCGCAAATTGCTTATGAGATTGAGGATAAGATCCGCGCGGCCCATGGTTTGGAGTTTGATATGCCCGAACCCGTCGCTGATGCCATGGATGACAGCGACGCTGTGGTCGACTAGGCTAAGTTACCCAATAGATTTGACAAGAGCACGGAAAATTATCCGTGCTTTTTCTTTGCCTGTGGACAGTACGCTGGCGCGGGGGTAAACCTGTGAAAACAACAGGTTTCAAGGCAGAAAAATGGCTAGCGTTAATGATATTCGGTCCACGTTTTTGGACTTTTTCGGAAAAAATGGGCATGAAATTGTAGAGAGTTCGCCGCTGATCCCGCGCAATGATCCCACATTGATGTTTGTGAATTCCGGGATGGTACAGTTTAAGAACCTATTCTTGGGCCAAGAAACCCGTGACTATCAGCGTGCCACCACAGCCCAGAAATGTGTGCGCGCCGGTGGCAAACACAATGATTTGGACAATGTTGGCTATACCGCGCGCCATCATACATTTTTCGAGATGTTGGGCAATTTTTCCTTTGGCAATTATTTCAAGGAAGAGGCCATATCATTTGCGTGGGATTTGATCACCAAGGACTTTGGGATTGATAAGGATCGCCTATATGTCACCGTGTATCACACCGATGACGAGGCCGCGAATATTTGGAAGAAATATGCTGGTCTGCCAGATGATCGCATCATCCGCATTGCCACGGACGACAATTTTTGGCGCATGGGGCCTACCGGGCCTTGTGGGCCTTGCACCGAGATTTTCTATGATCACGGCGAGCATATTTGGGGTGGCCCTCCTGGATCACCCGAGGAAGATGGGGATCGCTTCATCGAAATCTGGAACGTGGTTTTCATGCAGAACGAACAGTTTGCAGATGGGTCGTTGAAACCATTGGAAATGCAATCGATCGATACTGGCATGGGGTTGGAGCGTATCGCGGCCTTGTTACAGGGCAGCCATGACAATTATGATACCGATCTAATGAAAGATTTGATTGAGGCATCGGCCCATGCAACGGGTGTTGACCCATATGGCGATCAAAATGTACATCACCGCGTGATCGCGGACCATCTGCGTTCAACCTCTTTTTTGATTGCTGATGGTGTTTTACCGTCCAGCGAGGGGCGGGGCTACGTATTGCGTCGCATCATGCGTCGCGCCATGCGCCATGCGCATCTGCTGGGGGCCAAAGATCCGGTGATGCATCAATTGGTGCCTGCGCTGGTGAAACAGATGGGCCAGGCCTATCCCGAATTGACCCAAGCACAGGCGATGATCGAGGAAAGCTTGCTATTAGAAGAGACGCGATTCAAAACCACGTTAGACCGTGGCCTGCGCCTATTAGATGATGAATTGGCCGGCTTGTCCGAGGGACAGGCTCTGTCTGGTAGCGCGGCATTTAAACTGTATGACACCTATGGGTTTCCGCTGGATCTGACACAGGATGCCGTACGTGAAAAGGGTGTGAGCGTTGATACGGATGGGTTTGATGCGGCAATGGCCGAGCAAAAGGCCAAGGCGCGCGCCGCATGGGCCGGATCTGGGGATGCAGCGGACGAAAGCATCTGGTTTGATGTGGCCGAAGAGCATGGCACCACAGATTTCTTGGGCTATGACACTGAAAGTGCCGAGGCGCAGTTAATCGCGATTGTTAAAGATGGCGCATTAAGCCCCACCGCCACCAAGGGCGACAAGGTGATGTTGGTGTTCAACCAGACCCCGTTTTATGGCGAAAGCGGTGGCCAGATTGGCGATATGGGCACCATCAGCTTTGATGGGGCGGCGGTTTCAGTTTCCGATGTGAAAAAGAAGGCGGGTATTTTTGTACATATTGGCACTGTGCGTGAGGGGGTAATATCGACCCAAGACGTGGCCGAGCTGGCGGTGGATCATTCCAATCGCACAGGAATTCGAAATAGCCATTCCGCAACGCACCTGCTGAACGAGGCCCTGCGCAATGTCTTGGGCACCCATGTGGCACAGCGTGGCTCATTGAACGCGGCGGATCGCCTGCGCTTTGATTTCAGCCATTCCAAGGCGATGAGCACCGCAGAGATTGCAGAAGTAGAGCGCGAGGTGAACGATTATATTCGCCAGAACTCTAAGGTGGAAACCCGCATTATGACACCAGATGATGCGCGTGCATTGGGTGCGCAGGCGCTGTTTGGCGAGAAGTATGGCGACGAGGTGCGTGTGGTTTCCATGGGGGTTCAGGATGGATCGAATAAGGGGTTGGATAAGAATACCTATTCGCTAGAGCTATGTGGTGGTACCCATGTGGCGCAAACGGGTGAGATTGGTAGCTTTATCCTAACCACAGAGGGGGCATCTGCCTCTGGTGTGCGCCGGATCGAGGCGCTGACAGGGCGCGCAGCACAGGCGCATCAGGCAGAGCAGGCCACGGTATTGGCCGATGTGGCAGGGTTGCTGAAGGCTAAGCCCGAAGAGATATCTGTGCGTATTCAGGGGTTAATGGATGAACGTCGTGCGCTTCAGGGCGAAGTATCGGATCTGCGCAAGGCCGTGGCCATGGGCGGTGCTGGCACTGCGGCCGATGCCAAAGATATTGGCGGGGTCGCGTTTTTTGCACAGGTTCTAGAGGATGTGCCGGGTAAGGATCTGCGCGGGTTGATTGACGAGCATAAAAACCGGCTGGGCTCTGCGGTGATTTTGTTGATCTCGGGGGCAGGTGGCAAGGCCGCTGCTGCTGTTGGTGTAACTGATGATCTAACTGGTGAAATCAGCGCTGTTGATGTGGTCAAGGCCGCAGCAGCTGCGCTGGGGGGCAAGGGTGGCGGTGGCCGCCCTGATATGGCGCAGGCTGGTGGTACCAGTATCGAGAATGCGGATGCGGCCATTTTGGCAGCAGAGAAAGTGGTAGGAGCATAGGATGAAGGCTTTTTGTATCGTGCAGATTAATGTGCACAACGCCGAGGAATACGCGAAATATGTGGCCTTGGCTGGGCCGGCGGTGGCCAAATATAATGGCGTGTTTTTGGCGCGCGGCGGGCGCTGTGTGACCAAAGAAGGGCCAGAGCAGAACCGCAATGTGGTTTTGGAATTCCCCGATTTCGACACTGCGGTAAAGTTTTATGACGGGCCTGAATATCAAGAGGCGCTGTCTTTTGCCTTAGCTGAGGGTGTTTCAACACGCAACTACACCATTGTAGAGGGGCTGTAATGGCCGCCTATGTCATTGCGCAGGTAGATGTGACCGATCCAGAGGCCTATGTAGCCTACTCCTCTAAAACCGTAGAAATCGCCGCCCAGTTTGGCGGCAAGTTTCTGGCTAAGGGTGGTCCAGCCGAGCAAATCGAAGGTGCGGGGCGTGCGCGCAATGTGATTGTTGAGTTTCCAGACGTGGCCTCGGCCAAAGCTTTTTACAATGCGCCGGAGTATCAGGCGATATTGCCCATCGCGCTCGCGCATTCTCAGCGTGAATTGGTGATTGTAGAGGGCGTTTAGCCCTTTAGCTACGTTAGTGCAGGCTGATTTTTGAAAAGGCCTGTAACACCACCACCCCTGTCACAATCAGGGCGATGCCAAGGTAGCCTGCGAAATCCAGATGCTGTTTAAAGAATATGATACCTGCGATGGTGATCAACACAATGCCTGCCCCAGACCATATCGCATAGACCACGCCCACGGGCATGTAGCGCAGGGTTAGGGCTAGCAGGTAAAGGGTGATGGCAAATCCCACCAACGCACCGATCGAGGGCCACAGTTTGGTGAAACCATTGGATGATTTCAGCAATGTAGTGGCAATGGTTTCGGCGATGATTGCCACGCAAAGATAGAGCGTATGTGCTTGCATTATGTGCGCCTTTGTTTGATCGCCAGTTTGGCGGGGTGAGGTGAAATATGAGGTTAAAACCAGATATAAGACAAGCGAATTGTTGGTACTGTGAAGAATTTGCGCGAATACTGATGAACAGTTAGGGCATTTTTTGGTTTATGTGCTTGCTTTGACCGGATCGGCAACCAGCCTCAACGATTGCCATTCCCTTGCGGTGGAAGAGTGGAATTTTATGCATAACGGGCAGGGTAGTGGGCTGGAGCATTTTCGCAACAAGGTAGAAATGTTGCTCCCTAATCATTATCCGCAACGTCTCGGATAACAGGGCATCCTGTCTGCATTATCGGCAATCTAGCGCTGGTGATTGGGTGCTAGACTGCGGGTCGCGAGACGAGGCTGGTGCTGCGTGGATTTAACAAAGCCGCATCAGTTTCCTGGAGGGCGGGTGGAGGATAAGCCCATGATGTAAAAAGGGCGGCGCTGTTGCACCGCCCTTTGATCTGTATCAGCAATAGATTACATTGCTTTGTTCAGGTTCTCGTCTATTTTTTCTAGGAACCCTTCTGTTGTTAGCCAGCTTTGATCTGGGCCAACCAGCAATGCCAAATCTTTGGTCATGAAGCCGTTTTCAACGGTATCTACAATCACTTTTTCCAATGTGTTGGCAAAGTTCATGAGTTGCTCGTTTTGGTCTAGTTTAGCGCGGTGCTTTAGGCCACCTGTCCAAGCATAGATAGATGCGATAGAGTTTGTAGAGGTTGCCTCGCCTTTTTGGTGCTGGCGGTAGTGGCGTGTCACTGTGCCGTGAGCGGCCTCTGCCTCTACGATTTTCCCATCTGGTGTCATCAGCTGAGAAGTCATCAAGCCCAAAGAGCCATAGCCCTGTGCAACAGTATCCGATTGAACGTCACCGTCATAGTTTTTACAGGCCCAAACATATCCACCAGACCATTTCATGGCGGCCGCAACCATATCATCGATCAAGCGGTGCTCGTAGTGGATACCTTTTTTCTTGAACTCTGCTTCGAACTCTTCCTCATATACCTTTTGGAAGATGTCTTTGAAACGACCATCATAGGCTTTTAGGATTGTGTTTTTAGTAGACAGATATACAGGCCAGCCAAGGTTTAGGCCGTAGTTCATCGAGGCACGCGCGAAATCGTAGATAGAGGCATCCAAGTTATACATGCCCATTGTGATACCCGCAGATGGCGCATCGAACATGTCTTTTTCGATTACTGTGCCGTCTTTGCCTTCGAACTTCAGGGTTAATTTGCCTTCGCCTGGGAACAAGAAGTCTGTCGCGCGGTATTGATCACCAAACGCATGACGGCCAACAACGATTGGTTTTGTCCAACCTGGAACCAAGCGGGGTACGTTGTTACAGATGATTGGCTGACGGAAGATAACGCCGCCTAGGATGTTGCGGATGGTGCCGTTTGGTGAGCGGTACATACGCTTTAGGCCGAATTCCTCTACGCGGGCCTCATCAGGGGTAATGGTTGCGCATTTTACACCAACGCCATATTTTTTGATCGCTTCGGCGGCATCCACAGTGATCTGATCATCTGTGTCGTCGCGTGCTTCCATGCCCAAGTCATAATATTTTAGGTCGATGTCTAGATAGGGCAGGATCAATTTATCTTTGATGAACTGCCAGATGATGCGGGTCATCTCATCACCGTCTAACTCGACGACGGGATTCTCGACTTTAATTTTGGACATTTTTACCTCGCTTGGGTTGGTTGGAATCAGAACTGGGTGCTTCTTAGCGGATATGGGGGGGGAATGGAAGTCTTGTATACTTTGGTATACAGCTATTTGGCTGGCAGGGCGCCCACAAAACCAAGCGCCAGTTTCATCAGCTGTGCGCGGCGGTGATCGTCAGCCAATAAATCGCCGTCTACATCCAGCATTCCGCCCATTTTACGCTTGGTAAAGGATAGAGGTGATGTGCCTTCTATTTCCAGTGCCGCCGCCTCGTTTTCCTTGCCTACGCGAAACATAGCACCGTCCTTGTGCACTCCGCACAGCATATTGCCATGTAGCATAAAGCACAGCCCCCCGAACAAGCGCTTCTGTTCTATACCTGCCAGATCATTCAGGTCGTCTTCTAGGATTTGGGCATGTCCGGTGTCATAGGCCATATTGCACTCCTTGAACTTGAATTTCAGGAAGGGTAACAGAGCACAAAGCCAAAAGGAATGCAGATGTCAGGTACAGATCACGCCAAGGCCGCGGATTGGGCGGGGCCAACACCCACGGTTATTCTGGTCGAGCCCCAGATGGGTGAAAACATTGGAGCGGCGGCGCGGGCCATGTGGAATTTTGGTTTGGATAGGATGCGTATTATTAACCCCCGCGATGGTTGGCCAAACCCCAAGGCACAGGCGATGGCCAGTGGGGCAGGGCGTGTGATGGATGCGGTACAGGTGCACGAGCGCACAGAAACAGCGCTAGAGGATTTGAATTTCACCTTTGCCACCACCGCTCGTAGTCGAGATTTGACCAAACTGGTAGTAACACCTGAGCGTGCCATGGAAATGACCCACAGCATGATCGCAGAGGGGCAAAAGGTCGGTGTGATGTTTGGGCCAGAGCGTTCCGGGCTGGCGAATGAAGATATCGTGCAGGCCAATGCGTTGATTTCTGTGCCTGTTAATCCGGCCTTTGCATCGCTAAATTTGGCACAGTGTGTTTTGTTATTGGCCTATGAGTGGCGTCGATTGGCAGGCACGGATGCGCCCTCGTTTATGGAAATGGCCGGTACGGATTTTGCCAGCGGGCTAGAGGTTCAAAAGCTAGGCGAACGCATGGAAGAGGCGCTGGGGGCGCGGGGATTTTTCTGGCCCGAGGACAAGGCAGAAAGCATGATTTTGACTCTGCGCAACATGCTCTCGCGTCTGAACATGACACAGGCCGACATTCGCGTGTTCCACGGAATTATCAAAACCATGGAAAAGCCGCGCAGGTAATTAATCATCGGCGGTGATCACATCGTGCAGGAACATTTCTGAAAAATCTGTGTGGATTTGCACCCACATGGGGAGGTGATCCGACATTTGATGGGTGCGCCAGTGGGTGCGATAATAGCTGGATTTGTTCTTGCGCACGCCGCCCTTGGCGGTGGTGGAATATGATTTCCCCATGGCAGAGACATAGGTTTGTTCATCGTCATCGCGGTAGACCACATCGAAAAAGTTGAATACGCCCGCAAGGCCTGTAGCCTTGAGCGTTCTATCCTTGGGGCGAAAGGCTATTTGGTCGTAGTGTCGCGCCTTTTTCCCCACGTTGGTGGGCGGCAGCTTTTGCAAGCTATTGTCCACTATAAATCCTGCATCGGTAATTGCATCCATGGTGATGTCTTCGGGTTTATAGATGTTAAAATCCCCCAAAAGCACAAGGTTTGAATAATCGTTTCGTTCGCGCGAGCGATCGGCCAGGAACTCGGCAATCATCGAAATTTCCTTGGCGCGTTTTTGGTTGTTGGCCTTGTTTTTACCGTAGAGAATATGCACCGTGCACAACATCAGTTTGGTCCAACCAATTTCAAAGGCGCACAGAAACGGGGTGCGATACAGCTGTTTTGCCGGCGCGTATTCGACCAATTTATTGCCCTCTTTGATGGCGGTGGGGGGGATGACAATCTCGCCAGCGATGGAGTCAAAGCGCACCGAACGGCGGTCATAGACATAGGCCATACGCTCGCGGTTACCCGGTGTGCCATCGGTAACATCGGATACGATATAGGCCCAGTGATCGCGTCCTAATCGCGTGATCAGGCGCTCTAGCGCATTCAAGTCCTCTTTCACCTCTTGCACCGCGATGATATCAAAGCGTTCGATGATGGCGGCGATGTAATAGATCGCCTCGTGCGAGCGGTGGCCGTAGGCCTTGCTATCGAAGGCGCGGATATTCCATGTGGCGATCAGGGTTTTGCGCGGATTTTTCTGTGGCACCTCTTCGTTTAGTTTATCGCCCAGCTGTAGCAGGCGATCTGCCACACGTTTTTTATCCTTTAGAAATTTGAAGTTTTCGAAATTCATGGGTGCCTCCGCAATGGTAGAATAGCGGATAATTCGGGTAAATATGTGCGTTATCACACTATTATTGCGTGCAGAAATATAGATTGCGACATATTCGCAAAGCGTTGGACGCGGTGTGTGCTTTGGCGTAAATTGCGCCAAAGACGATATGAGGCAGATATGAGCAAGAAGCGCAGTATTTTTGAAGATGTAACCGAGCAAGAGCGCCCAAAAGAGAAACCCCAAGGGGGCAGTATTGATGCGGGGCGTAGTGCGTGGCGCGCCCCGGTGGCCATCTGGATGATGGCGCTGTTTGGTATGGTGGCCTTGATGGTGGTGGTTGGCGGGCTAACGCGGCTAACGGACAGTGGATTGTCGATCACTGAATGGAACCTGATAAAGGGGGCGGTGCCGCCGCTAAATGCGGCCGATTGGGCCGAAGCGTTTAATAAATACAAAGAAATTCCCGAGTTTCAACTTCAGAATAAGGGAATGGATTTGGCGGGGTTCAAATCGATCTATTGGTGGGAATGGGGCCATCGTCAGCTCGGGCGCTGGGTTGGTTTGGTTTGGTTCGTGGGGCTGGTTTATTTTTTCATCACCCAGAACATCCCAGCAATGTGGAAAACTCGTATGGTGGTTATCGGATTGATGGGCGGATTACAGGGGGCTATTGGTTGGTGGATGGTATCCTCGGGTCTTACAGGGCGCATGGTGGATGTGGCCTCTTATCGTTTGGCAGTGCATTTAGGATTGGCCTTTGCTATTTTGGCGGTGATTGGCTGGTATATTATGTTGTTACGCCGCCCAGAAATGCAGCTGTTTCAGGCACAGCGTTCGGCGGACAGGGGAATTGCGCGCCTAAGCAGCCTGTTACTTGGGCTGGTTTTTGCACAGATTTTGCTGGGGGCCTTGGTTGCTGGTATTGATGCGGGGCGCGGGTATATTGATTGGCCGCTAATGGGGGGCGAGTTTTTACCATCCGAGAGCTTTGATTACGAGCCGTTCTGGAGTAATTTTTTCGAGAACCCTGCCTTAGTACAATTTAATCATCGTATGCTGGGGTACTTGGTTTTTGGGTTTACGATCTTTTTATGGTTCAGGGCCAGAAAATCGGCGCATGTGGCGCTGCGCGGTATCTGTACGGCTGTGTTGGCGCTGGTGACCTTGCAGATGGTATTAGGAATTTTCACGGTGATGTATGCAGCCCCGTGGCATATCGCGATTTTGCATCAGCTGGGCGCGGTGTTTGTGATGGTTATGATCCTAAGGGCGCGCTTTGGTGCGCTGTATCCACAAGACCAAAAAATTAGAGGTGCCTAGATGTTAAAGATGGATATTCCTGAAATGGTTGCGTTTTTGGCGGATGTCTTCCCGCAATTAGGTGATGATGTACACATCGATAGCCTTGTCGAGGGCGATATTCGGGTGCGCCTGATGGTCAGAGATGCGCATCTGCGCCCCGGTGGTACGGTCTCGGGGCCCAGTATGTTTATGCTGGCAGATTGTGCGTTTTACATGGCGGTATTGGCCCATGTAGGCCCAGAGGCGCTGTGTGTGACGACCAACTGCTCTATTGATTTTATGCGCCGCCCCTCGGCCAATGATATGATCGCGGATGTGCGCTTGCATAAACTCGGGCGTTCTTTGGCGGTGGGGGATGTTTTGTTGTATTCCGAAGGCGTAGACAAGCCGGTAGCGCGCGCCAGTCTGACCTATTCAATACCACCACAGGCGCGCTCTTTATAGCGGCTTGTGGCGGATCTGCCTTTTACACATCTGTGGCTCTTTGCCTTTATAGCCAAGGGCCTCTGCCTTGCAGGTTTTGCACTGAAACCCCTGAAACCTGCCTGATGTATTATTGGTCATCCGCCAATCACAAGCTGTGGTGCGAAAAATCTGGGTGATGATCTTGATGAATTTCAATGAGCCTGCCCCTTGATGCTGTGGTTGGATAGGTCTGATTTTGGTTGTGGTCAATGTGTTTGCTTGGGGTAAAATGATACCGTATTTATAAGTTATTGATTTTGCGAAGTATTTTGCATGTATTGATGCTTGACGTGGTGTGTAAAACCCTTAGAACCACAGAAATCGAATTCTGGCGCATCTGCGCTCTTAAAATTGGAACGAAACCATGAAAACATTCTCAGCAACACCTGCTGATATTGACAAAAAATGGCTGATTATCGACGCTGAAGGCGTGGTATTGGGTCGTTTGGCATCAATTATTGCAATGCGTTTGCGCGGCAAACACAAGCCAACATTCACGCCTTCTATGGATATGGGCGACAACGTTATCGTGATCAATGCCGACAAGGTACAGATGACTGGTAAAAAACGTACAGATAAAATCCATTACTGGCACACGGGCCACCCAGGTGGGATCAAGCAACGCACCGCTGGTCAAATCTTGGAAGGTAAATTCCCAGAGCGCCTATTGGAAAAAGCTGTTCAACGTATGTTGCCCGGTGGCCCATTGTCACGCGCACAATTGAAAAACCTGCGCGTTTATGCCGGTGCTGATCACCCGCATGAAGCGCAAAACCCAGAAGTTCTGGACGTTAAAGCCATGAACGCTAAAAATACTCGGAGCCAGTCATGAGCGAAGAAATCAAATCATTGGATGACTTGAAAGACGCCGTAGGTGGTGATGCCGCCGCAATCCAAGCCGCGGTTACCCGCGAGCCTGTGCGCGACGAATTGGGCCGTTCTTATGCCACTGGTAAACGTAAAGATGCGGTTGCACGCGTTTGGATCAAGCCTGGTTCAGGTAAAGTGATCGTAAACGGCAAGGATATGGACACATATTTTGCACGCCCTGTGTTGCAAATGGTTCTGCGTCAGCCGTTTAGCGTTGCCGGTGTTGAAGGTGAATTCGACGTAATGGCAACAGTGAAGGGCGGCGGATTGTCTGGCCAAGCTGGTGCGGTTAAGCACGGTATTTCCAAAGCATTGCAATTGTACGAACCAACATTGCGTGGTGCGTTGAAGGCTGCTGGTTTCTTGACACGTGATGCGCGTGTTGTGGAGCGTAAGAAATACGGTAAGGCCAAAGCGCGTAAGAGCTTCCAGTTCTCAAAGCGCTAATAGCTTACTCTATCTATTTCAAGAAGGCGGGCTTTGGCTCGCCTTTTTTGTTTTGCATCCAGTGCACATGTTCTAATCAGCTCGATAGGCCCCTGTAGGGGGCAAAAATGTTCTGAGGTTTCCCATGAATTTCAATCGCTCTGTTGCCAGCGATATCAGTTATGCGAATAGTGCCGATGGGCGGATGGCGCGCAGGATGATCCGTGGGATCGAGAATCTGACGGGCCGCCCGGCATTGATCCGCCGCGCCGATGGCTATGATGTGGATATCGAGCGGGGGGGTAATTTCTGGCAGGTGATCGCCCAGCGGTATGCCATCGAGTATGATTTTATCAAGGGCAGCCCCCAGAATATCCCAACTGAGGGGCCTTTGGTTGTGGTCGCCAACCATCCTTTTGGTATTCTTGACGGGCTGGCCATGGGCAACCTTCTGGCAGAGAGGCGCGATGATTTTCAAATTATTGCCAACAATGTTTTTCAGCGTGCCTCTGAAATCGATCGCTTTATTCTGCCCATCAGTTTTGAGAGCACTCGACAAGGGGCCAAGGTTAATTTGGAAACCCGCCGTATCGCCGTGCGTAATCTGCGGGCGGGGGGAGCTGTTGCTGTTTTCCCAGGGGGGACGGTATCTACGGCCAGCCGCCCCATGGGTGCCGCGCGCGATCCGCAGTGGCGCAACTTTACCGCCAAGATCATATCCGAGAGCCAAGCAACGGTATTGCCGGTGTATTTTGATGGATCGAACAGTCGCCTGTTTCAGATGGCCAGCCATTTGCATCAACATCTGCGAGTTGCCTTGTTGATCCGCGAGTTCAAACGCAGCATTCGCAGGCCTGTGCGCATAGCGATTGGTCAGCCCATCACCCCCGAAAATCTGACGGGGTATGCCCAGAAACCGGCCGAGTTGATGGACTATCTGCGAGGCGAAACCTATCGATTGGGCGGGGCTGGGCAAGCGGACTTGGATTATGGATATGATTTTGACAGCACCTATACGCGTCGTGGGCCTGCGTAAACTTGTCGTGTTTTTGTCTTTTGGGTTTCGTTTGGTTTTGGTTCAGCCTATCAACATATAAAATGATGAGTGGAATATAAGATGCCGGTAGGAGTTTTTGATAGTGGCTTGGGTGGGCTAACCGTTTATCGTGGTATTCAAAAGCGCATGCCTGATTTGGCCTTGTCGTATTTGGGGGATAATGCCCATGCGCCCTACGGCGTGCGTGATGCCGATGATATTTATAACCTAACCTGTGCGAGCGTCGAGCGCCTGTGGGACGAGGGCTGTGATCTGGTGATCCTTGCCTGCAACACAGCAACAGCAGTGGCGTGTAAGCGCATGCAAGAAGAATGGGTGCCTAGGGACAAACGGGTATTGGGGGTGTTTGTCCCCTTGATCGAAGCCTTGACTGAACGGGATTGGGGCGACAATTCCCCCCCGCGCGAGGTTGCGGTGACGCAGGTGGCTCTGTTTGCAACGCCTGCAACAGTTGCGAGCCGTGCATTTCAGCGCGAATTGGCCTTTCGTGCGATTGGCGTGGATGTAGAGGCACAGCCCTGTGCAGGGTTGGTTGATGCGTTAGAGGATAATGATCTAGAATTGGCAGAGGCCATGGTGCGCAGCCACGTCACAGCCCTAAAACGGCGGATGCCGAACCCGCAATCTGCCATATTGGGTTGTACTCATTATCCAATTCTAGAGGATATTTTTCAGGCGGCTCTGGGGCCCGATGTGCGGGTGTTTAGCCAGGCAAATCTAGTGGCAGCATCGCTTGAAGATTATCTAATGCGCCATCCACATATGCGCGGTGCGCAGACTGCCCAACGTCTGTTAACAACTGGGGATCCGGTCTTGGTTAGCGATGCTGCTACGCGTTTTTTGTCCAAGCCAATGCGATTTTGTGCCGCCTGATTGTAATAGCACAGAAAATATCGTAGATCAGCCGAAATAAATGAGGTAATCATCATGGCTACGCCAAAAAACATCGCAATATTAGGAGCTTCTGGATACACAGGGGCGGAACTGGTGCGCCTTATTGCAACACACCCGATGATGAATATCGTGGCGATGAGTGCTGAGCGTAAGGCCGGCCAAGAGATGGCCGAAGTCTTCCCGCATCTACGCCATTTAGATTTGCCGACATTGGCGAAAATTGATCAGATTGATTTTAGTGATGTGGATCTGTGTTTTTGTGCATTGCCTCATGCCACCAGTCAAAAAGTTATTGCCTCGCTGCCTAAAGCCTTGAAAATTGTGGATCTTTCTGCGGATTTTCGTCTGCGTGATCCAGAAGAATATGCAAAATGGTACGGGGGGCAACATGATGCATTAGAATGCCAGGCAGAGGCGGTTTATGGGCTGACAGAGTTTTACCGCTCGCAGATTAAAGCTGCACGTTTGGTTGCGGGAACAGGGTGTAATGCTGCCACGGGGCAATATGCCCTGCGCCCGTTGATCGCGGCAGAATTGATTGACCTAGATGATATCATCATAGATTTGAAAACCGGAGTTAGCGGCGCTGGACGGGCCCTGAAAGAGCCATTTCTACATGCGGAATTATCCGAGGGCGCATTCCCCTATGCGATTGGTGGCACGCATCGGCATTTGGCCGAGTTTGACCAAGAGTTTTCGGCGATTGCTGGGCGACCTGTTAAGGTACAATTTACCCCAACTTTATTACCGGCTAATCGCGGGATCATTGCAAATGTCTATGTAAAAGGGGATGCCGAGGCGATATTCAAGGCCTTTCAGAAGGCCTACGCGGATGAACCCTTCATAGAAATTTTGCCCTATGGGCAAGCGCCCTCGACGCGCCATGTACGCGGGTCGAACTATTGCCATATCGGGGTGACAGCGGATCGTCTATCTGGGCGTGCGATGATTGTTGTGGCCTTGGATAACCTAACCAAGGGTTCGTCTGGTCAGGCTTTGCAAAATGCCAATCTGATGCTGGGGTTGCCCGAGGACATGGGGCTGTTGTCAGCGCCTGTATTTCCTTAATGGCGGTCGGTCTGAAAAAACGGCGGCGCATTCAGCTGATCGTCATCGGCTTTGTTCTGATTACTATCGCCACGGCATTGATCGGCTTTGCCTTTAAGGATGGCATAGAATTTTTCCGCAGCCCGTCACAGGTGCTTGCTGAGCAAATCGCGCCAACTGAGGTTTTCCGCATTGGGGGATTGGTGAAGGAAGAAACTGTGTCGCAAAGCGGCGAGATTACCCGATTTGTGGTGACCGACCGCGCCCATGACGTACCGGTAACCTTTTCTGGAATACTGCCTGATTTGTTTTCCGAGGGCACGGGCATGATCGCCACAGGGCGTTTGGTAAATGGCACCTTCGAAGCCAATGAAATTCTTGCCAAGCACGACGAGAATTATCTGCCCAAGGAGGTGGCTGATGCGTTGAAAGAGCAGGGGGTCTTTCAACAGGACGCTGCTCCTACGAAAAACTAACCTCCCTGTGATTGGATGATGTGGTTCTTAGATAGGTTCCACATGCTAACAGTTAACGAAATCGCCAAAGAAATTGTCGCCCGCGAGGGGGGCTATGTGAATGATCCCGATGATCCAGGTGGGGCCACGAAATATGGTGTTACTATTCACACATTGCGCCGATTAGGGCTGGATTTGAATTCTGATGGTAGTTTGGATGCACGCGATGTTAAATTGCTAACCCGCCGCCATGCCGAAGATATTTTTATCCAGCACTATTTCAAGGCCCCAAAAATCGACAGCTTGCCGCGCGCCCTGCAAGCATCTGTTTTCGACATGTATGTAAATGCGGGCGGAAACGCGATTAAAATTCTCCAGAGGGTTCTATGTGAATTTGGTCAAGAGGTGGCTGTTGATGGTGCTTTGGGACCCCACAGTATTCGCGCCAGTCACCGCGCCTTTCGCGCTGCACCTGCACATTTTGTTGATGCCTACGGCATTGCACGGCGCAATTATTATTACGCTCTTGCGGATCGGCGCAGTGCCAGTCGTAAATATGCGCGCAGCCGTTCTGGCGGCAAGGGTGGTTGGATCAAACGTGCCGAGGAATTTATCTCGGCGAAATACCATTTTACGAATGAACAGCATCAGCAAAGGGTAAGCGCATGGGGTTAATACGCGAAATATTTGGACTAGCGCCTGTCGTTGAACGCGTGGTTGAGGTTTTTGTTCCGAATAAAACTGCCGCAGCACAACAGGCTCATCTGCAAAAGTTGGGTGCCCAGGGGCAATTCGCCGCAGAGTTTCAACACCAGCGTCGCGGTGCGTTTGATCAGTTTATTGATGGGTTGAATCGCCTGCCACGCCCAGTTATGGCGCTGGGAACGGTGGGGTTGTTTGTTTTTTCAATGGCGGATCCATTGGCGTTTTCAAAACGCATGCAGGGGCTAGCTGAAGTTCCAGAACCGCTATGGTGGCTTTTGGGGGCGGTGGTGTCGTTTTATTTTGGTGCGCGCGAGATGCATCATTATCGCACACAGGTGCCGCGCGCGCGGGGCAGTGCACCACGGGTGCATTCATTGGTGTCATCTGTGCCGCAAAGTGATAATGCGGCCATTGCTGACTGGCTGGCCAGTAAATCCGCCCCAGACAAATAGCGCGGCATGTTTGTCGCGCTAACGTGAATGTGGATTGAGCCTGCACGCTAAGAGTTTATAGTCACCACAAATACGGAGACAATTCGATGATTGCAGAACTGGGTCATATGGCCGTTATTCTGGCCTTTGTGGTGGCATTTGTACAGGCGATTTTGCCGATGTGGGGAGGAATGACAGGTGATGCGCGGCTAATGCATACGGCCGGGCCTGCGGCATTGGTACAGTTTGGGGCGGTGGGCTTTGCCTTTGTGATGCTGACCATTGCCTTTGTGACCTCGGATTTTTCAGTGAAGCTGGTTGCCAGCAATTCCCATTCGCTAAAGCCGATGCTCTATAAATTTTCGGGGGTTTGGGGGAATCACGAGGGCTCTATGCTGTTGTGGATATTGATCTTGGTTTTTTATGGGGCCTTGGTTGCGGTGTTTGGGCGGGGCTTGCCGCTCTTGTTAAAAGCGCGGGTGCTTTCGGTTCAATCGATGATTTCTTTGGCGTTTTTGGCCTTTTTGCTATTCACCTCAAATCCCTTCGAGCGTCTGGAACTCCCCCCCGTTGATGGCAATGATTTGAACCCATTGCTTCAAGATCCTGGCTTGGCCTTTCATCCGCCATTTTTGTATTTTGGCTATGTGGGGCTATCGATGACATTCAGCTTTGCTGTGGCGGCCCTGTTGCAGGGATCAGTTGATGCGGCATGGGCACGCTGGGTGCGGCCATGGGCGTTACTGGCATGGGTTACCTTGACCATTGGTATCGCCTTGGGCTCTTGGTGGGCCTATTACGAGCTGGGTTGGGGGGGCTGGTGGTTCTGGGATCCGGTTGAAAACGCCAGCTTTATGCCGTGGCTGATTGCAGTGGCCTTGCTGCATTCCGCAATTGTTGTGGAAAAGCGCGAAAGCCTAAAGACTTGGACGGTTCTGTTGGCAATCCTTGGGTTTTCGTTTTCCCTGATCGGCACCTTTATTGTACGTTCTGGTGTGATTACATCGGTGCATGCATTCGCCAATGATCCAGAGCGGGGGGTGTTCATTCTGGCGATTCTGGTTGTGGCTATTGGGGGATCACTGACGTTATTTGCCCTGCGCGCTGCATCGCTAAAATCAACGGCGGTGTTTTCTATGGTCAGCCGAGAAAGCGGGCTGGTGGTTAACAATCTACTGCTGGTTGTGGCGGCGATTGTGGTCTTTGTCGGTACCATCTGGCCCTTGGTGGCAGAGCTAACTACGGGGCGCAAACTGTCTGTAGGAGCGCCGTTTTTCAATCTGGCATTTACGCCCTTTATGGTGGGGATTGCGCTGGTTTTACCCGTTGCGGCCCTTTTGCCATGGAAGCGGGGCAAGCTGGCTAAAACAGCACGCCCCTTATGGGGGGCGGCGGTTTTAGCGGTGGCGCTGATGCTATTGATTTGGAGCCTGCAAACAGGTGGGCGAATGCTGGCACCTATTGGTCTGGGTCTTGCGGCATGGGTGGTTTTGGGCGCGGTGTTTGATGTGGCACAGCGCGGCCAAATTGGAAGAATAGACCTTGGGGCATCTTTGCGCCGGCTTAGAAATCTACCGAGGGCTGATTGGGGCAAAGCGGTGGCCCATGCGGGGTTGGGGCTGACGATCTTTGGCATTTCGGCGATTACGGCATGGGAGGTCGAGGATATTCGGGTGGCGCAAATTGGCGAGCGCTTTACCCTTAGTGGCTACGAGTTCAGTTTTGACAAGGTCGAAGACAGCAATGGCAAGAACTATTCCGCAACGATTGGCACAGTTAGCGTGCGGGTAGATGAGCGTATTGTGGCCGTTTTGCACCCAGAAAAACGGTTCTACCCAGTTCAGCGCATGCCAACCACCGAGGCAGGGATCAGCAGTGCGCTTCACCGAGATCTCTATGTAGCCTTGGGCGATCAACAGGGCGATGGTTGGGTTCTGCGCAGCTATGTAAAGCCCTTTGCGGTGTGGATTTGGATTGGATCTATTGTCATGGCATTGGGCGGCGGGCTTAGTCTTAGTGATCGGCGGTTTCGTGTCGGGGCGGCCAAGCGGCGTGCTGGACGTCGCGAGGTGGCGGCATGATCCGTGTTTGCATAATCCTGATCGCGCTGATGGCTTTGCCTGTTCAAGCCGTCGAACCAGACGAGATATTGAGCGATGTAGCCCAAGAGGCACGGGCACGAGAGATTTCCAAAAACCTACGCTGTTTGATTTGTCGCAATGAGAATATCGATAGTTCGAATGCGGGTATTGCCAAGGATCTAAGGATACTGGTGCGCGAGCGCATTGTGGCCGGCGACAGCAATGAACAGGTGATCGATTTTGTGGTGGATCGGTATGGTGAGTATGTTTTGCTACAGCCGCGGCGCTCTTGGGGGAACCTATTGCTGTGGTTGGCGGGCCCATTGATGCTGTTGTTTGGGGGCTATATTGGACTGCGCACTATCAAAACGGGTGGGGATGCGCCGGCCCAAGACCTGACCCCAGAAGAACAACAGCGCCTAAAAGATTTGATGCGCGATTAAAAAAGGCCACCGATTATGGTGGCCTTTTGGGTATGTATTAGCGTTCTGCCATATCCACGTAGTCGCGGTTTGTGGCGCCTGTGTATAGCTGACGCGGGCGGCCGATTTTCAATTTCGGATCGCCGATCATTTCCTTCCACTGTGCAATCCAGCCTACCGTACGCGATAGAGCAAAGATCGGTGTGAACATGGATGTTGGGAATCCCATGGCATCCAAAATGATACCAGAATAGAAATCAACGTTTGGATACAGTTTCTTCTCTACGAAATAGGGGTCTTCCAGCGCGATTTTTTCCAGCGCCTTGGCAACCTTCAGCGTTTCGTTATCTTCGATACCTAACAGATCCAATACCTCGTCGGCGCTTTCTTTCATCACTGTGGCGCGCGGATCAAAGTTTTTGTAGACGCGGTGTCCAAAGCCCATCAGGCGGAACGGATCAGATTTATCCTTGGCGCGGGCGATGTACTCGGGAATGCGATCCACAGTCCCAATTTCACGCAACATGTTCAGGCAGGCCTCGTTGGCGCCACCATGTGCGGGGCCCCACAAGCAAGCGATGCCCGCGGCGATACAGGCAAATGGGTTGGCACCAGAGGAACCAGCCAAGCGCACTGTCGAGGTAGATGCGTTTTGCTCGTGATCGGCGTGCAGTGTGAAAATGCGATCCATTGCCTTTGAAAGGATCGGGTTCACAACGTAATCCTCTGCAGGTACGGCAAAGCACATGCGCAAGAAGTTGGATGCATAATCAAGATTGTTATCCGGATATACAAAAGGCTGACCAACAGAATATTTAAACGCATAGGCCGCGATTGTTGGAATTTTGGCAATCATGCGGATCGAGGCGATTTCACGTTGCTTTTCATCCGTAATATCAGCGCTGTCGTGATAAAATGCAGAGAGCGCACCAACCACACCGCACATAATAGCCATTGGGTGCGCATCGCGACGGAACCCACGGAACAGATTATTCATCTGGTCGTGCAACATTGTGTGATTTGTAACGGTATGTGTAAATTCTTCCAGTTGAGCGGTGGTGGGCAGCTCACCGTTCAGCAATAGATAACAAACCTCTAGGTAGCTGGATTTTTCTGCCAGCTGGTCAATAGGGTAACCGCGATACAGCAATTCACCTTTGCCGCCGGCGATGAATGTGATCGAAGATTCACAAGATGCAGTTGAAGTGAAGCCAGGGTCAAACGTAAATACGCCCGCTTGCGCATATAGTTTCGTAATGTCCAAAACATCTGGCCCAGCAGATGGGCTATGAATTGGCAGATCATAGTTTTCACCATCAATCGTCAGTGTTGCGTTCTTTGTATCAGTCATCCTCGTCCCTTCGATATATTCAATGCCGCAAGAGCGCGGCAAAACACGTTCTAGTTGATACTAGAGTAGAAATGTAACAGCTTTAAGCCTCGTTGCTTTTCACTGCCTTACCGATGCGCTTAAGACTTTCGTCTCGGCCCAAAACCTCCATCATTCCAAAACCTGATGGGCTGTTTGCCCGCCCAGATAGGGCAGCCTTGAGCGGCATTCCGATTGCTCCCAGCTTGATCCCTTGATCCGCTGCAAGATCTTTTGCCGTCTCAAAAATGGCATCTGCCGTCCACGTAACATTATTTAGGCGGGCGGTCAATTCCGATAGTATACTAATGGATACCGAATTGAGCATATCCGCCGATTTTTCGTCTATTTCTAAGGGGTAGCCCGATAAAATAAACTGGGCCTTATCCAAAATATCCCCCAGTTTTCTAGATTTTTCTTTGCAAATAGAGAGGGCGCGGCCCAGATCATCCATTTGTTGGGCGGATAGGGGCGCATTGATTTCGCTGGCATAGGCCTGAAGATCGCGCAACAGCGTAGAATCATCCACGGTTTTGATATGATGTGCCGATACATTATCCAGCTTTTTAAAATCCAGCCGCGAAGGCGATTTGCCCATGCCCTTAAAATCAAACCATTCGATGGCCTGTTGGGTTGTGAACAATTCATCATTGCCGTGGCTCCAGCCCAAGCGCGCCAGATAGTTGCGCATGGCCTCTGGCATATAACCAAGGGCCGCATATTCATGCACGCCGGTAGCACCGTGGCGTTTTGATAGCTTTTTGCCATCTTCGCCGTGGATCAGGGGGATATGGGCAAATTCGGGGATATCCCATCCCATAGCGCGGTAAATCAGCGACTGGCGCCCGGCATTAATCAAATGGTCATCGCCGCGGATAATATGGGTGACCCCCATGTCGTGATCGTCAACCACCACCGCCAGCATATAGGTGGGGGTTCCATCGGATCGCAACATGATCAAATCATCAAATGTGGTCGCCGCCCAGCTGACCTTTTTTTGTACGCGGTCTTTGATCGCCACGCCGCCCTCGCGCGGGGATTTAAGGCGAATAACGAAGGGCGCATCGGGGTGCGTATCCACGTCTGCATCGCGCCAAGGGCTTTGAAAGGGCAGGGGATTATTGTCTTGGCGGGCCTGCGCGCGGTAGGCCTCGATCTCTTCAGAGGTTGAAAAGCATTTATAGGCATGGCCCGTGCTTAGCATGTCATTGGCCACCGCGCGGTGGCGATCAGCGCGGGCAAATTGGCTGTGGATTTCGCCATCATAGTCCAGGCCCAGCCACTCTAGCCCTTGGATCAGCGCCGCGGTGGCCTCTGGGGTAGAGCGCGCCCGATCCGTATCCTCGATACGCAATAGAAATTTACCACCATTTGCGCGGGCATAGAGCCAATTGAACAAAGCAGTACGTGCGCCACCGATGTGTAGATATCCGGTGGGAGAGGGTGCGAAACGGGTGACGACCTGAGGAGATGACATGGAAAATTAACCTCGTGTAAACCTAGAATTGAATAGCATAGACCTTGCTTTAGGCAATCGAGGTTCCCATGGCAAGAGACGCTGTTTTAACAGCAGTAAAGCTGAGCATATTAGATCAGCGGCAACGGGGCCTGTTATGGGCGCCGATGTTGCTTGGGATTGGCATATGGGGCTACTTTAAGCTCAATACAGAACCAAGTGCTTCGCTGTTTTATGCCGCAATTGCCTGCTGTGTGATTTGTGCTGTGGCTTTCTTTATATTACCCGAGATTTGGGGCGTAGCCTTTGCCTGTGTGGGGTTGGTGGCGCTGGGGTTTTGTCTGTCAATGGTGCGAGCACATTCCGTCGCTCAACCTGTTCTGGGGTGGCGTTATTACGGTGATATTGAGGGCCAGATGGTGGCGATGGATCGATCCAGCACGGGGCGTACGCGCATCACATTGGCCAACCCCAGCATGCCCCCCATTTCGCAGGCTAGAACGCCGCAAATCATCCGTGTTAGCCTGATGGACGAGAGCGTTTTGCCAGAGCCCGGGCAGAGGGTGCGTGTCACTGCCAGCGTTTCCCCCCCCAGCGGCCCATCCGAGCCGCATGGGTTTGATTTTCAGCGCTATGCGTGGTTTCGCGCGCTGGGGGCGGTGGGCTATACGCGCAAACCCGTAGAGGTGGTGCGTCAGGCCGAATTGGAAAACTGGCGATTGCGGGTCTTTGATTTGCGCCTGCGCCTATCCCAGAGTTTGCGTCACTATTTGCCCGAGAAAGAGGGGGGATTTGCTGCGGCTATCTTAACGGGGGATCGCGCCCATGTGGATCAAGGCTCGCTGGATCATCTGCGGCGATCAAATTTGGCGCATTTGCTGGCGATTTCTGGCCTGCATATGGGGCTACTAACGGGCGTTGTATTTGTGTTCTTGCGTGCTGGTCTCGCTCTATGGCCTCGGGTGGGACTGCGGGTTTCGGGTAAAAAAGTGGCGGCGGCCTTGGCCTTGGTTGCGGGATTTAGTTATCTGATTATATCGGGAGCAGCCGTAGCCACAGAGCGGGCCTTTATCATGGTGGCGGTGATGCTGGGGGCGATTATCGTGGATCGGCCGGCGATTTCATTGCGGGCGGTTGCGATTGCTGCGCTGATCATCCTAACGTTCTGGCCCGAAAACCTGTTATCGGCTGGGTTTCAGATGTCCTTTGCCGCGACGACGGCCTTGGTGGTGGTGTTTCGATGGTTGGGGAAATACCCGCCGTGGCGTGCATTGCAGAGGGGGAGCTTGCGCATTGTTTACCCATTGATCGGGTTGCTGGCTTCTTCTTTTGTGGCGGGGATGGCGACAGCGCCGTTCTCGGCCTATCATTTCAATCAGGTTTCACACTATGGTATGCTGGCCAATGCTATGAGCCTGCCGATTATGGGGATGGTGGTGATGCCTGCGGCGGTGCTGGCATTGCTGTTATCGCTCATTGGCCTGCAGGCCCTGCCTCTGTGGGTGATGGGACTGGGGATCAGCTGGATACTTGCGGTGGCACAATGGGTGTCTGGGCTGGACGGTGTGGTCAGCATGATCCCGCAAGCCGGCCCCAATGCTCTGGCGGTGATGGTGGTGGGGGGGATGTTGGCGATCCTGCTGGACCGCTGGCAAAAGATGCTGGGGTTGGCGCTGGTTTTGGTTGGAATGTCTATTTGGGTTGGGGCGGATCGTCCTGATGTTTTGGTTTCAGGAAATGGGCGGATCGTTGGAATAATGCAGGATGATCAACGGGTGTTGAATCGCAAGCGCGGCAATGGATTCTCTGCGCGCACATGGCTGGAAAATGACGGGAGGGTTTTTGACCAACCAGCCCTTGCGGCGGCCTTTGTGGGGGATGATGATTTTTTCGATGTAAAGGTTTCTGGCCAAAGCATTCTGTATCTATGGCAGAAGGATGTCTCCGAACAAACGCTGCATAGCTATTGTCGCGATCATGCGGTGGTAATCGCGCCTAAATACACAGATTGGATTAATGGCACATGCGAGATTTGGGGCGCAAAACGTCTGAAACAGGATGGATCGCTTGCGTTTATCGATGGGGCTGAGGGCTTGAAAATAGAAACCGCGCGCCAAGAAAATGGCACGCGGCTCTGGAATTCCTATCGGCAACGTAAAAATACGTTGTTTGACTAATAGGTGCGAATAAGACCGACCAGCTTACCCTGAACCTTGACCTGATCATCGCGGTAAACGCGGGTTTCGTAGGCGGGGTTTGCGGCCTCTAGCGCAATGACTGATCCGCGCTTGCGCAGACGTTTTAGCGTCGCCTCTTGATCCTCTACCAAGGCTACTACTATATCGCCATTATCGGCATCGTTTTGTTCGTTGATAACAACAATATCGCCATTGTTAATACCCGCATCAATCATGGAATCGCCTTTGACCTCTAGGGCATAATGGCGACCATTGTTTTTTAGCATTTCACCGGGAACCGAGACATTATTGGCCACTTGCTGTATGGCCTCAATGGGTGTGCCGGCGGCGATCCGCCCCATAACGGGCAGGTTGATGGCATTGGCGGCCTCGATGGGCAGGGCCTCTGCGGGGGGCGGGGTTAGCGATCCTTCGATGACGCGGGGCTGAAAACCACCGCCCTCGAAGCTCTCTGGTAGGCGCAGGATTTCTATGGCGCGTGCGCGGTGCGCTAGGCGGCGGATAAATCCGCGTTCTTCTAACGCGGTGATTAGGCGGTGAATGCCAGATTTAGAGCGCAGATCCAAAGCGACCTTCATCTCATCAAAGCTGGGGGGCACGCCATCCTTCTGCATCCGCTTATGAATGAATTCAAGCAAATCGAGTTGTTTCCGCGTCAGCATATCAAATTACCCCTGTCTGTATACCTTATGTTCTCATTGGTTCTATAGGTGTTCTTGCTTTGTGTCAAATGTTATCCACAAGCATGGGCTACATCACCTGTGTAATCCCATCATAGATCAACTTTAGACCAGCGAAGGTTAACAAAAAATATGCAATTTTTATAAAAAGCTCTTGGGGGAGCGATTTATGCACCTTCAACCCGATAAATACCCCCAGAGGGATCATGGGGGCCAACAGCATGCTAACATAGCCAGTCTGCCATGTGATTTGACCAAAGTAGAGGTAGGGGGGCAGTTTCATCAGGTTTATCCATGCAAACAGGAACCCCATGGTTCCAACATATTCAGATTTCTGTAGCCTTTGATTTAGCAGAAATGCCCGCACAGGGGGCGCACCCGCATGGGCCAAGTGGCTGGTGAACCCCGAGACAATGGCAAAAAGCACCCCGTATTTTAACGGGATAATACCGCCAATTTTTGGCAGGATCGGTGATAGATAATAGGCGCCTGCAAACCACAGCGCTATACAGCCAACCAATAAACGCACCCATGACGGATCAATTTTCCCAAAGGTCAAAGCCCCCAAAGCGATGCCTACCATCGCCCCAGGGATCAGCATGATCAAAATCCGCCGTTGAGCGTGGTGGCGGTAATTCCATAGATTGGTTGAATCGATGCCCACCAATAACGGCAGCAGGATACCCGCGGCCATGGCTGGATGAATAAACAGCGAAAGCATCGGCACACTTAGCGCGCCAAAGCCTGCCGCTAGTCCTGATTTAGATACCCCAGTTAAGAAGACCATAATCGCCGCCACCGCAAAGAAGCTGAGCGGGAGATCCATCATAGGGGAATGACCTCGATCAAATCCCCCTGTTTGGCGGCGGGCGCGTTGGCTTCTCTGATCAATAGGGCATTGGCTTGCTGAAGCACCGATAGCAGGCTGCTGTCTTGGCGTGAAAGGGGCTGTACGGATAGTTTGCCATCGATGTTTTCAAGCGTTGCGCGCATGTAATGCCGGCGGGGGCCATTTGGGGGAATGTCTCTGCTTAGGCTTGCGGGTTGGCTGGGCAGGGCAGAGCGGCCCAGACCCAGTAGGGCGTTGAGTGCGGGGCGTATAAACACATGCCCGCAGACCATCGCGCTTACAGGATTGCCGGGCAAGCCGATCATAGGTGTGGAGCGCAGGCGTCCCGCCATCAGGGGTTTTCCCGGACGCATGGCCACTTTGTAAAATGCGGTTTCTAGGCCCATTTCTTGAGCTGTTGATTGCACGAGGTCATAATCACCCACAGAGGCCCCGCCCAAGGTTACGATCAAGTCCGAGGGTTGGGACATATTCAAGACGGCAGTTAAATCATCGGCATTGTCATGGGCAATGGGCAGAATTCTCGCGACAGCACCCAGTCCTTCAATCAGCGCCTTTAGGCCGTAGTTGTTTGACGAAATAATCTGATTTGCATCAGGGGTTTCACCAACGGCCACCAGCTCGTCCCCTGTGGCAATCAGCGCAACAATAGGTCTGCGCCGCACGGGCAGGGTGGCGATATTCATAGACGCCAGCAAGGAAATCTCGGCAGGGCCAAGACGTACAGGGGCCTTTAGGGGGGTGCCTTGGCTAAAATCCCCGCCTCGTGGGCGGATATAGCTAGAATGGTCGCGGTTGTCATGGGGGGTAATCTGCGCGCCATCGCGCGTACAATCCTCTTGGATCAGGATATGATCAGCGCCCTCTGGAACTGGTGCACCTGTGAAAATACGTACCGCTTGGTAGGGGCCAAGAGTTCCGTCAAAACGCCCGCCAGCGGCGGATTCCCCGATGACCTCTAGCGGCTTACCCGTGTCGATATCCCCAAGGCGCACCGCATAGCCATCCATTGCAGATGCAGAAAAAGGCGGCTGGTCACGCTGGGCGAAAACATCGCGCGCCAATATGCGCCCGCTGGCCTGTGCAAGGGGCACCTCTTCCACCTCTAGCGGCTCTAATAGGTTCAATATTTGGTCGAGGGCTTGATCAACGCTGATCATTCGGCCTCGATCCGCCCAGACTTGCCGCCATCCTTTAGGGTGACGCGCAGATCGGTGATACGCATGGTTTTATCCGCAGCCTTTAGCATGTCATAGACGGTGAGGGCGGCAATATTAACAGCCGTTAGGGCCTCCATCTCGACACCGGTTTGGCCAGTGGTTTTGACCGTTGCCTCGATTTCAATCGCGTGATCCTCTGGAATTGGGGTTAGATCAATGGACACCTTGGTAATGGGCAGGGGGTGGCACAGGGGAATTAGATCCGCCGTTTTTTTTGCACCTGTGATGCCTGCAATGCGGGCAATACCCAAAACATCGCCTTTTTGGGCGGTACCTTGCAGTACCAAATCTAGGGTTGCGGGCAGCATAACAATTCGGCCGCGTGCGGTGGCGATGCGCGCAGTCACTGCCTTGGTGGATACATCCACCATATGGGCCTGACCTTGGGCGTTAAAATGCGTAAGATCGGCCATCAGGTCGCCACGACCGGATTGGCCAGCAGGGTTTTGGTTGCGCTGGCGACATCGCTTTGGCGCATCAAACTTTCGCCAATCAGGAAACTGCGCGCACCAACCGCGGCCATCTCGGCCATATCTTGGGGGGTGAAAATGCCGCTCTCTGTGACCATGTGGCGGTCTGCTGGCACATTGGTGGATAGGTCACGCGTGGTATCAAGGGTTACATCGAACGTTTTTAGATTGCGGTTATTGATCCCCAATAGCGGGGATTTGCAGTCTAGGGCGCGGTCTAGCTCTGCGCGGTCATGTACCTCTAGCAGAACATCCATGCCCCATTCAAAGGCGCATGCCTCTAGCTCTTGCGCCTGTTGATCGCTGACGGATGCCAGAATGATCAAAATACAATCCGCCCCCCATGCGCGGGCCTGTGCAACCTGATAGGTATCATACATGAAATCCTTACGCAGAGCCGGCAGGTCACAGGCGGCGCGTGCATCAGATAGGAATTCTGGCGCCCCTTGGAAGCTGGGCGTATCGGTCAGCACCGACAGGCAGGTGGCCCCACCCTGGGCATAGGCGCGGGCCAGGTCTGATGGGTGGAAATCGGGCCGGATCAGGCCTTTGGATGGGCTGGCCTTTTTAATCTCGGCAATCAACCCATAGCCGTTTTCAGAGGCCCCTAGCAGGGCCTGCGCAAACCCGCGCGGGGCATCGGTGGTCTTTGCCAGATCCTCTAGATCAGAAAGTGGCAGATCCTCTTTCTGTGCTTCAATCTCTAACAGTTTGTAATTTTTGATTTTTTCTAGAATGTCGGCCATTATTTTGCCCCTGATGTATAGGCGACCAGTGCGGCCAATTTTGCCTTGGCCTTGCCTGAATCGATGCTGTCGCGGGCGATTTCTACACCCGCCGTAAGAGTGTCGGCATGATCGGCCACCACCAATGCGGCGGCCGTGTTCAGCAATACCGCATCGCGATAGGCCGAGCGCTCGCCCTCTAGCAAGGCGGCCATTGCGGCGGCATTGTATTCGGGCGTACCACCAACGATATCAGCAAAGGGATGGACCGGCAGGCCCGCTTCTTCGGGTGAAATTTCGCGCTGGGTGATTTGATCGTCTTCTAGGGCTGCAACCCATGAAATACCGGCGATGGAAATTTCATCTGTCCCATCCGATCCATGTACCAGCCATGCCTTTTCTGAACCCAGTTCCTGAAGAACTTGCGCCATTGGCAGGATCATATCGCGTGAAAATGCACCCGTGAGCTGGCGTTTTACACCCGCCGGATTTGTCAGCGGGCCAAGGATGTTAAAAATGGTGCGTGTGCCCAGCTCGGTGCGGGCGGGCATCACGTGTTTGACGGCGGGATGATGCATTGGGGCCATCATAAAGCCAATGCCGGCCTCGTTGATTGCGCGCTCGACTACCTCGGGGCCTACCATGACGTTCACGCCACTAACCCCTAATGCATCTGCAGTGCCAGATTTTGACGATAGGTTGCGATTGCCATGCTTGGCCACCACAACACCGGCACCGGCGGTTACAATGGCCGTAGCGGTAGAAATATTCAGCGTTGATTTTCCATCCCCGCCAGTACCAACGATATCCATGGCTCCAGCGGGTGCTGATACAGGGTTACATTTGGCGCGCATAACGGCGGCGGCGGCGGCATATTCATCGATGGTTTCACCGCGGGTGCGCAGGGCCATCAAAAAACCACCAGTTTGGGCCGCGGTTGCCGCGCCCGTCATTATAATTTCAAACGCGGCCTCGGCCTCGGTACGGGTTAGGGGCCCATTGGCCGCCTGATTGATGAAGGGTTTTAGCGCGTCGCTCATACGGGAACCTTTACTGTATCAAGGAAATTTTGCAGCATTTTATGCCCATGTTCCGAAGCAATGCTTTCGGGGTGAAACTGACAGCCATGAATGGGCAGCTCTTTGTGTTGGAGGCCCATAATGGTGCCATCCTCTAGTTCTGCGGTGATTTCCAAACAGTCAGGTAGGCTGTCGCGTTCAACAACCAAGGAATGATAGCGCGTGGCCTCAAAGGGGGTTGGCAGCCCCTTAAAGAGGCTTTTTCCCGTGTGGTGCATGGAACCCATTTTACCATGCACGATCTCATGACAGCGGATGACCTTGCCACCAAAGGCCTGACCGATGGTTTGATGCCCAAGACAAACGCCTATCAAAGGGGTTTTGGTTTCGGCCGCGGCTTGGGTAATAGCTAGGCAAATGCCTGCCTGTGCTGGATCACAGGGGCCAGGGGACAGCATGATTGCGCTGGGATTAAGGCCCATGGCCTGTTGCACATCCAACTCATCGTTGCGTTTGACCACAACATCTGTTCCTAACTCGCCCAGATAATGCACCAAATTATAGGTAAAGCTGTCGTAGTTATCGATCAAAAGCAGCATGTGATCCATCCTTGGGTGACTATTAGGGGTGTATCCCTATTGATTTCACGCTATAAATGCGCAAACTCGGGTGGAATGGTCAAGTGCTGTTCGAATAAATTGGTTAGGGATCCGCGAATATGTCTAGTTTGAAAATGGTTTTAGGTTTTATTGTTGGTTTTTTGGCCTGTGCGATCCTGTTTAGCCTCTTATCTATTCGAATGCCGATCCTCGAATCTAGTGCAAAGGGAGCCGAAAACTCTAGGGTTACTATTGCCAGCGCTGGTCGAAAAAGTAAAGAACAAAATGGCAACATTGTTGAGAATTCCACAGAGACGTCAATTTCGGTGGAAAATCCCGGCACGGTGTTTTTACCGTTTCCAGAGCCAGAGCCAGAGCCAGAGCCAGAGCCAGAGCCAGAGCCAGAGCCAGAGCCAGAGCCAGAGCCAGAGCTTGTGGAAAATTTGAACGATAAGTCTGAACAAACCATTAATACCGTTACTGAGACCACCCCCCAAGACGTAATCGAAGCTGATGCTGCGCCTTTAGCGGAAGCCGAGATCAAATTCCCTCGGAACGAAAACGCAGCGGCCGCGACGCTTGAGCCTGATAAAGAGGCCAAAACAAACAGTTTAGAAAACGGCGTAACACTGCCTGAAAACTTGATCATAGCAGCTGATGAGACACCCGAGACCAATACCCTTGCGCCCCCTCTAGAATTACCAAACCTACCGCAAGCGCCAGCTGCGACGGCCCTTCCAATATTGCCCAAAACACCGCAGGGAACACCAAAATTGGCCAGTGTACCGTCGATCGACATAAAACCAGAGGTGCCAGAGCGCGCCACATCAGAGTTCACTCCGCGTCTGCCCAATTCAAAATCGACCGGACAGTCCTCTCGTTTGAAGCTGGCATCGGAAGAACAGACCTCAGTTGCGCCCCCAACGCCGGTATCAGCCAAGAATGCGTTTGAGGATAACAGCGTGCCTTTTGTCTCTGATGGGAACCCTTTGATTTCTATCATCTTAGAAGACCTTGGGGGCCGGGGTGCGGCACGTGAACGTTTGCTAAAGCTTCATAACAATTTTGCCTTTGCCCTAACGGGTCTTAATGCCAATGCTCCAGCGGTATCAAAACAATATTTTGATGCGGGTTTCGAGGTGGTAGCCCTGATGCCAGTCACCGGCATCGAAGAGTTGCGCGCCGATCCCGATAATGCGGCCCAACAATTTCAGAACTATTTTGAACAGGTGCCCCACAGCATTGCAATATTGGATAATCTGGATGCAAAGCTTCAAACCGAGCGCGCGCTTTTGTTACCCGCACTAACGGGTTTGGTGGCGTCGGGGCATGGGATCATCACCTATGATCAGGGGATTAACACCACTATACCATCAGCACAGAAACTTAATGTGCCTGCTGGGCTGATAGATCGAGTGCTGGACGCAAACAACGAAGATTTCGCCAGTATAGAACGCACGCTTGATCGTGCTACGCTACAGGCCAATCAAAACGGCGCTGTGATCCTATTTGCGCGCGCCACCGACAGCACGCTTCAGGTGATCGAACAATGGATGCAATCGCCACGCGCACTAAGCGTAACCCTAGCGCCGGTTTCGGCCTCTATGCGTGTTTTGAGCGGGGGCTAACCGTTTCCAGTGCTATTGGTGAACTGATCCGCCTGAAGGGCTGCGGTTTGTAATGCCTTGGATTTATTCACGGTTTCTTGGAATTCGGCCTCTGGATCGCTATCATAGACCACGCCGCCACCTGCTTGGATATAGAGCTTTTGGTCCTTGACCACAGCGGTGCGCAGGGCAATGCAGATATCCATATCGCCACCGGATGAGAAATACCCAACACCGCCGCCGTAAACGCCGCGCTTCTCGGTTTCCAATTCATCTATAATTTCCATGGCGCGGACCTTGGGTGCGCCCGAAACAGTACCCGCAGGCAGGCCGGCCAAAAGGGCGGATAGGGCATCTTGGTCGTCGGACAGTTCACCCAGCACGTTGGACACAATATGCATCACATGGCTATAGCGCTCGATGATGAATTGTTCGTTGGGATTAACCGTACCTATTTTCGCCACACGCCCCACATCATTGCGCCCTAGATCCAGCAACATCAGATGCTCGGCCAGCTCTTTCTGATCGGCCAGCAGATCTTGCTCTAGGGCCAGATCTTCTTCTGGGGTTTTCCCACGAGGGCGGGTGCCTGCAATGGGGCGAATGGCCACTTCGTTGCCTTTGACCCGCACCAGAATTTCGGGGCTTGCCCCCACCACCTGAAAGGCCCCGAAATTAAAGTAGAACATATAGGGCGAGGGGTTGGTGCGGCGCAATGCGCGATACAGCGAAAAGGGCGCCAAGGGGAAATCAACCGTCCAGCGCTGACTGGGCACCACCTGAAAGATATCGCCAGATTTGATATAATCCTTGGCCTTGTTCACCCGCTCGAAATAGGCCTCTTTGCTGGTGTTTGAAACCGGTGTTCCGACTTTCGGTTGCGGGGCAGTGGGGGTGGCGTGGTGCACAGGGCGATCCAGATCACGCAGGGCGGCGGTGATGCGCTCGCCTGCCTGCGCATAGGCGGCCTTCGCTGACAGATCGCTGTTGTACCATGCGGGCGAGACAATGGTGATCTCATCCTTTACCCCGTCGACAATCACAACAACCGAGGGGCGCATCATAATCGCATCCGGCAAGCCGATCGTATCGGGATTAACATCCGGCAAATATTCCACATGGCGGATCATATCATAGCCCAGATAACCAAACAGCCCCGCCGCCATGGGCGGCAGCTCCTCTGGTAGGTCGATTTTGCTCTGTTCGATCAATCCGCGCAAAGAGGTCAGCGGTTCGTCCGGTTGCACTGCAAATGTATCATCATCCAGCAGAGCCTGTGCATTAATCTCTGCGCGTGTTCCATCACACTTCCAGATCAAATCTGGGTTCATACCGATGATGGTATAGCGCCCGCGCACATCCCCCCCCGTTACGCTTTCTAGCATAAAGCTGTTCTTGCGTGCTTGGGTCAGCTTTAACATCAAAGAAACAGCCGTATCTAGATCCGCTGACAGGCGGGTATAGACCAGAGCGTTTTTCCCGGCCTTGTACTGGGTTTCGAAGGCACTGGCAGAGGGTATAATCTTCATTCTTAGAAATGTCCGCTTGGGGCTGGTTGTCCACCAATGATTTGCAGGTTCAATTGCTCGATCGCTGATTGATTCAAGCGTACGCCATCACGTGTTTCGATTGCGGCCATAAAGGCGGTTAGCAAATCATTTGCGGTTTGATTAGACAGCTGTTGTGTGACCTCTGATAGCATAGATTGATTGCCCTCGGTATCGGCATCAAACGGGGTTACGTCATTGATGCGGGCGATATATACCGCGCCGTCCTCGCGAGCGGACAGGATGGATCCGGCCTCGGATTCGAAGATTTCTAATGTTAGCTCCGCGCCCAAGCCTTCGATGAATTCGCCGCGTGTTACGTTTTTAGATGTGCTTTTCTCAAGGTTTAATTCCGCAAAATCAGCCCCTTTTGCAAGCTTTTCACTTAGATCTGGCACCAGTGCCTCTAGGCGGGTTAGGGTCTCGTTGGCCTGCCAATCGGCAATCACAGTACTGCGCACTTCATCTAGGGGGCGCAGGGTTGGATCGATTATTTTGTCCACTTGCAATGCAAAAACGCCGCCATCAGATAGATCGGTCAGCTCTGGAAAATCCCCGACTCGTGCAGCAAAGGCCGCTTGGCGGAATTCTAGATAGGCGGCGAATCCTTCGGTGCTGGAGGGTTCCATCGAAATCTTGCCCAGCTCCATATCGGTTTCTTCGGCTATTTCGGCCAAAGTGGCACCGCTGGCCAGCAGATCATCGAGATCGTTCAGACGTTCGGAAATCAATGCACGGCTTTCCTCGCCAACAAACTCGGCGCGCAACTCTGGTTTCGCATTTTCAAATTCTAAAATCTGCGCATCCATAACGGCATTGATGCGAAAGAGCGCAGGCCCAAGGTCTGTTTCAACGGGGCCAACAATGCCTAAATTTCCATTCGCAAATAGGGCCGCATCGATTTCCGCGCTCAGGCTGCCTTGCTCGACCTCGCCCAAATCAGCATCCAGAGGTTCTAGACCGCGTTCTGCGATCACGTCATCAAAGGTCACGATGCTGACATCAATGCGCGCTTTTGCATCGGTGGCGGCGGCGGTATCTGCAAAAATCACCCGGTCAACAGAACGGCGTGCGGGGCGGTTAAACCGCGAAAATTGGGCATCATAAGCGGCCCTTAGGTCTTCGTCGGAAACCTCTACCTGATCCTCTAGCATTTCTGGAGTCAGGCTAACATAGGTGATTTCGCGAATACGCGGCGCAGTATAGGCCTCTGGGGTGGCCTTGTATTGCGCCTGAACTTGAGCATCCGTCGGGATTTCAACAGGGGCTGGCAGTAAATCATCACCCAATGTCGCCCATTCAAAGCTGCGCTGTTCACGGGCGTATTCCAATAGAATAAGCGCCTGACGCGGGTTCAACCGCAGGCCAGAGGCAACCGAGCTTTCAATCAGATCACGTGCCACTGATTTGCGGGTTTGCTCCTCATAATCATCCACAGAAAGACCTGCTCTTGATAGGGAGAATTCATAAGCTTCGCGATCGAAACTGCCGTCTAATCCGGTAAAGGATGGGGTGGATAGAATTTCTTGGGCAACTTTCTCGTCGCCGACGCTGATGCCTAGGCGCGCGGCCTCGTTACTTAGGGCGGATAGGCTGACCACATTACGCAATGCGGTTTCCTGTAGGCGTAGCGCGGCAACTTCATTTTGGGATAGCGCGCGGCCGAATTGCTGGTTGGCGGCGTTAAGCGTGGAATTCAATGTTGCTACATAAGAATCGACAGAAACCGGCTCATCCCCCACCGATCCAATTGAATTCAATCGTGCCCCATCGGGCCCACCAGTACCAAAGCCAATTAAGCCCAATCCTAACAGGGCCATTAGCCCATACATAAATACCTGATTTTTCTTGTTACCACGCATGGACGAAAGCATAAGTCACCTCATTAAATTCCTGAAAAACGTTTTAGGCAGAAGCTTTGCCACAAGCAAGGTGAAACGCTTGACCATTGCGCGACAATCCCACATTAAGCGGCCATGGCTAAACCACCGATCTTAACTCTCAGCGATGTAACCCTGTCTTTCGGGGGGAATCCGCTGTTCGATAAACTTTCCGTTTCAATCCTAGAGGGAGAGCGCCTGTGCCTCGTAGGGCGTAACGGATCGGGTAAATCCACTCTTATGAAGGTGATCGCAGGTTTAACCGAGCCCGATGAGGGGACGCGATTTTTGCGCAGTGGCTGCGCGGTGGGCTATATGGATCAACACCCTGAATTAGGTGCCTTTGATACCCTGCGCGATTACACCCTGTCTAATCTGGATGAAATGTTGGCCTATAAGGTGGATATCATCGCCGAAGGGCTTAAGCTGAATTTAGACACCGCCTGTGATATGGCATCGGGCGGCGAGCGGCGGCGCGCGGCATTGGTGAAAATTATGGCCGAAGAGCCAGAATTGATGCTGTTGGACGAGCCGACCAACCATTTGGATATCGAGGCCATTGAATGGTTGGAGCAAGAATTGAAAAGCACCAACACAGCCTTCGTTCTTATCTCGCACGACCGCGCATTCCTGCGCAGCCTAACCCGCGGCACCCTCTGGGTGGATCGCGGCAAGGTGCGCAATAACCCAAAAGGATTCGAGGCTTTTGAAGATTGGCGCGATAAGGTTTTTGATGAGGAAGATCAACAGCGCCACAAATTAAACCGCCTAATCAAGGCAGAGGCCCGTTGGGCTGTCGAGGGAATATCAGCACGGCGCAAGCGTAATCAGGGTCGTGTGCGGCGCCTACATGCGCTAAAGGACGAGCGCTCTAGCCAGATCAAGCGCCAAGGGACGGCGGCAATGGAACTGGCCAGCGGCCCAAAGTCTGGAAAGCTGGTGGTGGAGGCCACGGATATCACCCATGGATTTGGGGACAAGGCAATTGTCGCGGATTTTAATCTAAAGGTCACACGCGGCGAACGCATTGCATTGGTGGGGCCGAATGGGGTGGGGAAAACCACGCTGTTGAATATTCTAACCGGTAAATTGGCCCCAGATCAGGGTGTTGTGCGCACGGGGCATGGTCTGGTCACAGCGATCTTTGATCAAAATCGATCAGAGCTGAACAATGACGCCACCCTTTGGGAAAGCTTGACCGAAGACAAGGAGTTGGGCGTTTCAGGGAAAAACGATCAGATCATGGTACGCGGAATGCCGCGCCATGTGGTCGGCTATTTGAAAGAGTTTCTGTTTGATGAAACACAGGCCCGTGGGCCGGTATCAGTGTTGTCAGGTGGTGAAAAGGCTCGCCTGTTGTTGTCGCGTATCATGGCCAAGGCCAGCAATGTGCTGGTGATGGACGAGCCGACCAATGATTTGGATGTGGAAACGCTGGATCTTTTACAGGAAATTCTAGATGGCTATGACGGCACGGTTTTGCTGGTTAGTCACGACCGTGATTTTCTAGATCGTGTGGCCACCACCACCTTGGCCTTCGAAGGCAACGGGCGGGTCACGGCCTATGCGGGGGGCTGGTCTGATTATCAGTCCCAGCGTCGGGATATGCCCGAGAAGATTGCGAAGAAAACGGGCAAAAAGCCCAAGAGCAAGGATGTGGCCACGCCTGCTTCTATGCCCCAAGAAAAGTTGACCTTTGCCCAGACCCATCGGTTGGCGGAACTCCCTGCGGTGATGGAGCGCCTCGCGGCGGAAATCGCAAAGCTAGAGGAATTCCTTGCTGATCCGAACCTGTTCACAGATCATCCAGCCAAGTTCCAGAAGGCATCTGATGCATTGGTAGAGCGCCACGGCGCATTGGCCGATGCCGAGGAAGAGTGGATGGCCCTAGAAGAGTTGGCCGAACAGGGATAGCGCGATTAGGAATGTTTTGTCGAGAGCAGAAGATTTGTCTCTGATCCTGCTACCCCTTTGATTTTGCGTATTTTAAATAGGCACTGATCTAATTGTTCCAGAGTTTGGGTTGCCAGCTCTACGATCATATCCCACTTGCCGTTGGTGGTGTGCACGGCGCTGACCTGTGGCATCAGCAATAGCCTTTGGCGGATGCTCTGCGCACCTGTTCCCTCGATTTGCAACATCATGTGGCCGCGCACCGGATGGGGGGTAACGTCGGATTTAGTCAGGATCGTGAAACCCGCAATTTCACCCGAGGCCATCAAAGCATTCATGCGGGTGCGTACGGTGGCACGGGTGATCTGTAAATCCAGCGCCAAATCAGACAGGCTGGCACGGGCGTTTTTCTTTAGTGCATTCATCAGAGATATATCCGTAGTGTCCAAAACTGATATCCATTCTGTTTAATTGTTGACTATTTTGATCGATTTGATGGGTGTATCATTTATCGTTTTGTACTGCAAACTGCCTATATGAAACCAAAACATTGCATATTAATCGGCGCGCCACAGGATAGTGGCAAGGATATCAAGGGTTGCTTGATGGGCCCTGATGCGTTGCGAACTGCTGGGATTACGCAGATGATCCGTGAGATGGGCCACAGCGTGGTTGATCTGGGCAATATGACCCCAGATATCTATGACACTGACCCCACAGCGCGTGATGGCATCCATATGCTGCGTGAAAACATCGGTTGGACAAGGCGGCTATGTGAGGTGGCCGAGCAGCAAATGGGGCAGGGGTTTCCAATTTTTATGGGGGGGGATCACGCGCTTTCTGCAGGGTCTGTATCTGGGGTGGCACGCTATGCGGTATCGCAAAATCGCCCGTTGTTCGTTTTGTGGTTGGATGCGCATTCCGATTTTCACACCCCCAAAACCAGCAGCAGTGGCAATCTGCACGGCACACCTGTAGCCTATATCACAGGGCAGGCTGGCTTCGAGGATTACCCGCCGCTTCGTGCAGTTGTTCCCCCAGAACAGGTCGGGATGATTGGCTTGCGCTCGGTAGATCCTGCGGAAAAACAAGCATTGCAGGCGCTGTCAATTTCTATCGCTGATATGCGTTTGATCGATGAATTTGGAATCAAAACCCCCTTGGTTCGTTTTCTCGAGCGTGTAGGCGCCGCCAATGGCCTACTACATGTGTCATTGGATGTTGATTTTCTGGATCCCAGTATCGCTCCCGCGGTTGGTACCACCGTGCCGGGTGGCGCGACCACGCGCGAGGCGCATTTGGTGATGGAGTTGTTGTCAGACAGCGGTTTGATGACCTCGATTGATCTGGTGGAGCTGAATCCATTTTTGGACGAGCGCGGCCGAACCGCACAATTGATGGTAGATCTTTTGGCATCTGGTCTCGGGCGGCGTGTCTTTGATCGCAATACACGCCCTTTTATGTGAGGATAGAATGAACCAAATGTTGAACAGCCTTCAGGCCCCCAGGGCGGTATTGATGGTGCGCCCGCACCAATTTACCCCCAATGCCGAAACGGCGGCAGACAATGCCTTTCAAACAGATCCAAAACGAGGCAATACATCCGCGCACGCCTTGGCGGAATTTGATGGCGCGGTTGCACGTTTGCGCGCGCATGGTGTACGGGTGCATGTCTTTGATGATACCGGCGCGCAGACGCCGGATAGTGTCTTTCCTAATAATTGGATTTCCACCCACTCTGGCGGGCAGGTCGCACTCTACCCGATGTATGCGCCCAGCCGCCGACGCGAGCGGCGCGCAGATGTTCTGGATATGCTAAAGGTGCGTTATCGTGTTGAAAACATAATAGATTATTCCGGTCTGGAACAGGATGACCTGTTCCTAGAGGGCACGGGTGCTATGGTGCTGGACCACATTGGGCGCATTGCCTATACCGCAAAATCCAATCGAGCTGATCCGCTGATTTTGGAACGCTTTGCGACGCATTTCTCATACGAGCCGATAATGTTCGATGCAGTAGACCCTGAGGGGCGCGCGATATATCACACCAATGTTTTGATGTGTGTTGCCACCAACTTTGCCCTGATCGGCCTGTCGCTGATTTCTGATCCTGATCGCCGCGCCACGGTGGTGCGCCGCCTAGAAGAAACGGGGCGCGACGTGATTGAGCTAAGCTTTGATCAGATCGCCAGTTTCGCGGGGAACGCGATCGAGCTTACTGGCTCGAACGGGCATATTTTGGTTTTATCAACCACCGCGCTGAATAGCCTAAATGCGGATCAAAAGGCGCGCATCGAACGCCATGCGACACTGGTACCGGTTGATGTGCCCACCATCGAACATGCGGGCGGCTCTGCACGCTGTATGATTGCCTCTATTCACTTAACCGCGCGCCCCCGTGCAGGAGAAAAATAATGCTGACCCCCTCTGACAAAGCTTTGGTGCCCTTCGTTTCCGTAGACAATATGATGGGATTGGTTCACCATATCGGTATCGAGAAGGTCTTGGTGGATTTGGCCGCAGATATCGAGGCTGATTTCAAGCGCTGGCCCTTGTTTGATAAAACCCCGCGCGTGGCGTCGCATTCGGATGTAGGGGTGATTGAATTGATGCCCACATCTGATGGCGAAATGTATGGGTTCAAATATGTAAATGGCCATCCCAAAAACACCAAAGAGGGGCTGCAAACGGTTACGGCCTTTGGCCTATTGGCGGATGTACAATCGGGCTATCCTGTGTTGCTGTCGGAAATGACTTTGTTGACGGCCCTGCGCACGGCGGCGACCTCGGCGTTGGTGGGGAAATATTTGGCCCCCAAAGGTGCCAAGACCATGGCAATGATCGGCAATGGCGCGCAGTCCGAATTCCAATGTTTGGCGTTTAAGGCGGTCTGCGGCATCGACACTGTGCGCCTGTATGACATTGATGCAGAGGCCACCAAGAAAGCCGCCCGTAACCTAGCAAACAAGGGTCTAACCGTTGTGCCCTGTTCCACAGCCCAAGAGGCCATTAACGGTGCCGAGATCATCACCACCTGCACCGCGGACAAGCAATGCGCCACAATTCTAACGGATAACATGGTTGGCGCAGGGGTGCATATCAATGCGATCGGTGGTGATTGCCCGGGTAAAACCGAATTGCATGGCGATATCCTGAAGCGGTCTGATATTTTCGTCGAATTCCCACCACAAACGCGGGTAGAGGGCGAGATACAACAGTTGGCCGATGATCATCCGGTGACCGAGCTGTGGCAGGTGATGACGGGGGATGTGGTTGGGCGTAAATCCGACAGTCAAATCACCCTGTTTGACAGCGTTGGCTTTGCCATCGAGGATTTCTCGGCCCTGCGCTATGTGCTGAAAAATATTCGAGGCACGGCGTTTTTCGATGATCTGGATATGCTGGCCGACCCCGATGATCCGAGGGATTTGTTTGGGATGTTAGAGCGGCGATTGGGGTAGGGAGTGTGATTGTGTCGTAGGTTTTTTGGCAACATTCACAAACGGCTTCTCCTACTAATAGCTGGTTCTTGTGATACTGTTCGAAACGTTCTATCGTGACAATTTTGTAGGTTTAGAAATTTTTTATGGAATTATATATGACTTTAAAAGACTATCAAGATAGATATGGCCCCGAGCTCGGAGAAGTAATATTTCACGTAGAAAGGGCCGTAGTCGAACTACAAATTACATGGCGTGATTACTGTATTCTCTTTGAGAATAATCCTAAGCGTAATGAATTACTGCGCAAAGCGGGGGGCAATACCGTTTTGCGAATTCAGAGACTATTTCAAGACGATATTGTTATGCAGCTAAGTAGGCTTCTGGAAACATCTAATTCTAAACAAAACAGGGCTATGAATTTAGCTCTGCTACAGACCCAGTTGCTGGAAGAACACAATGAGTTTGCGCAGAAAGTTCCTTGGACCAAGAAAAAAGCCTGGAAAAAGTTAAAATTTCATCGAGACAAGAGAATTGGACACGCAGAGGTAAATGCATTCAACGACGGTTTAGCCTCAAATTGTTTTAATCGTGATTATGTTTCGGGTGTGATTGATAAAATTCGAAAAATATTTGAACATATCAGTGCAAATCGAGATGACCTGAACTCGAGTGAAAAGTCTGCAGATCGATCTTGGAGAATTATAGGGCCGGCCCCAAGCGCCAATTGGCTTCTCCACACCATTTATTTGGGCGTCGAATGTTTTGATGAATCGGGACTAGATACTACGGTTCCTGATTGGTTGCGAGAAAGCGAGCAAGATATTTATGGGTATACCCGTAACTAACTTCCATCGCTGCATGTTGTACTAACGGGTACCTATCGCCAATTGCTTCGCAATCGGCTACCGGCTTGATATTTTTGCGCTTGCGCGCAAAAAATCATACATCTAACTCTTCAACAAATCTCGCGTTCTGCTGAATATATTCAAACCGCAATTCCGGTTTTTTCCCCATCAACCGATCAACCAATTCGTCGGTTTCCCCCAGCTCGTCCTCATCAATCGAAATCCGGATTAATTGGCGGGTTTCCTTGTTCATCGTGGTCTCTTTTAGATCCTTGGCATCCATTTCACCCAGACCCTTAAACCGCGAGATATCGATCTTTCCACGCCCACCGATACCTTTTTCCAGCAGACGATCTTTCTCGATATCATCCATGCAATACACGCGCTTAGCACCTTGGGTCAGGCGGAACAGTGGCGGGCAGGCCATGTACAGATGCCCATTGTCGATCAACGGGCGCATTTGGGTGAAGAAAAATGTCATCAACAGACTGGCGATATGCGCGCCGTCCACATCCGCATCGGTCATGATGATAATTTTATCATAGCGCAGGTCATCGATATTAAATTTCGTGCCCATGCCAACCCCCAGCGCTTGGCACAGGTCGTTAATCTCGTTGTTGGTGCTGATTTTATTGCTGGCAGCGCCCAATACATTCAGGATTTTACCACGCAGAGGCAACAGTGCCTGTGTTTTGCGATCCCGTGCCATCTTAGCCGAACCACCCGCAGAATCCCCCTCTACGATGAACAATTCAGTGCCTTCACGCACAGATTGCGAACAATCGGTCAGCTTCCCTGGTAGGCGTAGCTTTTTGGTGGCGGATTTACGGGCTGTTTCCTTTTCTTGCTTGCGCTTCAGGCGTTCTTCGGCCTTTAGCACCATGTAATCTAGGATCGCACCCGCAGATTTATTATTAGATGCCAACCAGTTGTCAAAGTGATCGCGCACAGAATTTTCCACCCACTTCTGGGCCTCTACGGTGGCAAGGCGATCCTTGGTTTGCCCTACAAATTTGGGTTCTTGGATAAAGACAGAGACCAAGGCACAACCGCCGCCCATCACATCATCGCGGGTGATCGCACTGGCCTTTTTGTTGCCAACCAATTCACCGTACGCTTTGATCGCCTTTAGCACCGCAGACCAAAATCCGCTCTCGTGGGTGCCGCCCTCGGGGGTTGGTACGGTGTTACAATAGCTCTGCATAAAGCTGTCGCGCACGGGCGTCCAATTGATGGCCCATTCCACATTGCCGATCTCGCCATTGCCGAATTTTTCTGCAAAGCTAACCTTGCCAGCAAAGGGGGTTTGCGCATAGGTGCTAGAGCCTTCTAGGCGCTCGGTCAGATAATCGGCCAAGCCATTTGGAAATTTGAATGTATCTTTTAGCGGTGTTTCGTCACCAGATTTTAGACAAGAGGCCGCACATTTCCAACGGATTTCTACCCCGGAAAACAGATATGCCTTGGATTTTGCCATATCATACAGGCGCTTGGGCTTAAAGCGGGCGGTCTCGCCGAAAATTTCAGGGTCAGGGTGAAAGGTAACCGTCGTGCCGCGCCTATTGGCGATCGCGCCCAGATTTTGTAGCGGGCCTTGGACAACGCCTCGTGAAAATTCCATGGCGAACAGCTCGCGGTTGCGCGCAACCTCGACCCGAACATGATCCGACAAGGCGTTTACAACAGAAGAGCCTACACCATGTAGACCGCCAGATGTTTCATAGTTTTCGCCTGAAAACTTGCCGCCAGCGTTTAGTGTACAGAAAATGATCTCTAGCGCAGATTTGCTGGGGTCTTTGGGATGCGCGTCCACAGGGATGCCACGGCCATTATCGCGCACGGTGATATGAAAATTCTCGTGTAGCTCGACTTCGATCCAATTGGCATGTCCCGCAACCGCCTCGTCCATCGAGTTATCGATGATTTCGGCCACCATGTGATGCAGGGCGCGGTCGTCTGTTCCGCCGATATACATGCCAGGGCGCAAACGCACGTGCTCCATATCCTCCAACACTTGGATAGAAGAGGCGTCATAGGATTTGCCCTGTGGGGCGTCGTCATTGAATAGATTGGTTTCGGCCATTGGGGGCTCTTGATTCCTTGATTTGCTCGTTTTACCCAAGATAAAGCAGAACGCGGCATTTGGGTATAGTTGGAACCAAAAAAAGACCGATGTAATTAGAAATTACGCATCCATACCCTGCAAATGTTTCAATTTCTCGCTCATGTCATATTTTTCGCAATCGCTGATGGCCAGCATGCGGGCCTTGTCTGCCGCCTTGAAGCTGGAATTGGCGACCACGATCATATCGTCGATGGCATGGCTGAAATTTTTCAGCTTGCGATGGGCGGCGCCACGGTGCCAATGCAGCTCTGGTTCGTTGGGCCACTCCTCGATTGAGGTATCCAGCTGTTCAACCACGCTGCGGTATTTTTTCATATCTAACAGACGCTTAAGCGATGAAACGATGGATTTCACCTCCTTGGCGCTGTCGCTGGTGACCTCGGATTCTGGAGGGCGGCTGTTTTCAACATAGCTGCGCAGCCAATCCAAATCGGCGTTCTGGCCGATAGAGATATCAAGGTCATCCAAGCGCTGTAGCGCCTCTTGTTTATAGTCCTCGGGCGATTGGGCATCGGCATCAATGGGCGCGCGCGGGGCCAGTTGGGCGGATTTGGCAGCATCTTCTGCATGTTTGCCGTCCATTTCTGCTACCGCAGCGAAGGCGATTTGCGCCAGATCCGGGCGGCCCATACGACGATAGGACAGGGCTTGGCGCAGCTTCAGGGCCTCGGGGGCCTGGGTGCCATCCTCTTCCAGATCCTCTACCAGTTGGATCACCTTTTTATAACGGCCTGCGGCGAAATAGGTTTCAACCCAGCCGCGCGCCTCTAGCAATTTGGCAGAAGAGTGGCCTTCGGTATAGGCATTAAGAACCTGTGCCATAATTCGATCCACGGTTTCGGGTCGTACATGGCGAAAATCGCTGTCGATCCATGCGTATTTCATATCACTTAGGGTGACGATTTCGTAGCTGGGGAAGTAATCCGCATCATACTCGGTACAGAACTGTTCTAGGGCGGCGCGTTGCACGGCCTTGGAATAGGTATTTGCAACCAGCACATCCTTTTCATCAAATGTAGCAACCAATGGTACTGGGGATACGGTTAGCAACAGCCTTGGGGGTGTTTTTGAATTCTCGGCGAGCAGTTTTTGGATTTCTTTTAGGGCCGAGTAAATATCCTCATAGCTAAGGGAATGGTATTCAAACCGATCTGGGTATTGTTTTAGGGTTTGGCGGCTGGGGGCGATATTTAGGTAACAGCCCAGTTTTTTGTCAAACCACGCCTGGCTAAATCCAAGGGTGATAATCACCACATCCGCCTCAAAGGCCTTGGCGTAAGAGTCCATATAGATACGGCGCAATGTGCGCATGGTGTCCAGATCGGCGCTGAGGGTTGCATTGATCTGAAGATCCAAATAGGTGCCATCTTTGTTTTCTAGTAACAGCTCGTCCACATCTACATCGTCCTTATTTGCGGCCCAACGCAATTCATTAAGAACCGAGAAGATCGAATATTTATTTGGGGAAAATCCCGAGTTATCAGGCAGTTCCGGCAGGTCAGTAAGCAATGAAAGGATGGGAAACCCTGAAAATTCCAATGATTTTTCGATATAGCGTGCAAAGCAAGAGCCAGAGGTGAAGACCCGAGAATCCGGCCCGAAGGTGAAGCTGGGCGATACATTGATGCGCGGCACGGGCAACAGGCGCTCTACACCCTTTTTGCGCGAGGGGTATTGGCGAAATTTATTGCGCAATGCGCGCATATAGGCTTCGTTTGCATCGATTTTTTCTAGGGGCACGGTTGGGCTCTCGTATTGGTTAATATTCAAAATAGATATCAGCCAATATTTTACAAGCAGTAACTATCGCCCCATTTTCTAGGCCGCTAGTTTAACCCCATGCTCAAGCGCTGATAATCTGGGGTGCAATTCGAGATCGCACTGGTTGATCCTTTGAGCGTGAATTTCTCGCTGATCCCATTGAACAGGCGCACCTTTAGCGCATTTGCTCCGCGCATACGTTCCAGCAACATCGAGAAATTTTGGGCCTCGGTTTCCGAGGTTGAGCCCAATGCGCCCTCAATATCGGTTTGCACAAAAATGGGCGGCTCTTTGTCAAAGAACAATGCAACATTGGACAAAGGCGCTGGTGCGCTGTCCTGAATTAGGAAGTTAATTGATGTGATTGGTGCGTTGATCCCTACATCACAAAATACCGAAATCTCACCCTTTTCTGATTGCACGGTGGCGGCTAGAACACCGTCTTGAGTTTCGCTTTGCCAGATATTGGCCTGTGCGGCTGTGCCGATGATTAATGCGCATAAAATGTGTAGCTTCATAACAATCCCCATAGCTTTGTCCCTTGGCTAGGATCTATGGGGGCATTTTGTGAATTCAAGTTTTGTTCAGAAAATTTAACACAATTGGTGATATATCGCACAGATTAGCAGGGTTTTGTAAGATTTTAGCGGTATCCTTGAGTGTTTTTTAAGGCGCGGATGCTAGCAAAGGGGCGGGTTATCGGGGAATGTGATGCGGTATTTTTTAGCTGTTTGGCTATTTGTGGTTTGGGGCGCGCCTATTTTTGCGGATCGCTGGCACGAATATGGGGTCTGTCTCATTGCTCATCAAACAATCCCCACGGAAATTACTGACAAACATGAGCCTCAGATGGTGGCACAGGAAAATTGTGTTCAGGATGTGGACAATGGGTTTAGTCATTTTGTGGTGAATATCCAGTGGGAATATGGCCGAAACCTGCGTATTTCGGCGCAAAATACCACCGATAGTCTGGCGCTGAGATCAGGGCGGGAGCCGATCATAATCACAGGTACACCTGTGCTGTCTTTCACCAATTGCTATGTTAAAAGTATCGATAGCGGGTTTGAATATACTTGTTTCAAGGGTAACGGGCTGGTGATTGATGGGCCTAGCCCGGAACTGGGACAGGGCGATCTGTCTATGGGGCACTAAGGATCTGATTGCGGCCTGTGGGTGGTTCTGATTAGGGTGGGGCATGACTGATTTCCCGCCTATCTTGCAGTCCCAATTGCCCCCAGAGCTGAGGGATGGGCAAAACCGTTCGCGTCTGCCGGGGCTACTTGCCTTGGAACCCAGTAAATGGATATTGCGCGACGAGGCATTTGCCGCACAGATGCGCTATGCGGATCATCTGCTGAGCCATCGCACTGCTGAGGTTTTTCAAACGCTCGCATCAAGTAACGAGGCCTGTACTGAATTGCGTGACCTCGTGGTCGCATCGGTTCTGCGAACCGAGGGGTACCAAAAATTGCCAAGTGGTTGGGTGCAGCGCCCTGATGGCGTGGCGGTTGAGATATGTGGTTGCCACCCCCTGATTGCGGCGCGCCGCTTGGTCCAGCAAGACCTGTGCATCCTGCAAAAGCCCCATGACGAACATGTGCTGGTGGGGGCTGCGCTGTGCTTTCCTGCCAGTTGGTGCTTGGCGGATAAAATTGGCAGGCCAATGCGGCGCATTCACCTACCGGTTACAGAGTACAGCAATGATCTGGCGCGGCGCGTTCAGCGGATATTGGATAATATCCAAGTGGACCGCCCGGTCTGGCGTATGAACCGGCTGTTGTATCGCGCGCCAGATCTGTTTCATCCATGCCGCGAGGATGCGCCGCGCGATTTGGATCACTGTGGCGATTTCATTCGAAGTGAACGCCAGGTTTTGATGAAACTACCCGTCACCGGCGCGGTTGTTTTTGGCATCCATACCTTTGTTGTCCGGGGGATGGCATAAAAAAGGCCCCCGAAAATCGGAGGCCTTAGAACCAAATTCTGTGAAATTAGCAGCTGTAGTATAGCTGGAATTCAACAGGGTGAGGTGTGTGTTCATATGCAATATTCTCTTCTTCCTTCAGCTCGATATAGCCTTGGATTTGAGACTTGGTGAATACGCCACCGTCAAGTAGGTAGTCGTGATCTGCTTCCAGCTCTTCCAATGCTTCACGCAAAGAACCACAAACAGTCGGGATACCAGCCAATTCTTCTGCTGGCAGATCGTATAGATCTTTGTCAGAAGGTGCGCCGGGGTCGATTTTGTTTTTGATACCGTCAAGGCCAGCCATCAACAGTGCAGAGAAGCACAAGTATGGGTTTGCAGCGGGATCAGGGAAACGAGCCTCTACGCGTTTTGCCTTGGGGGATTCAGCCCATGGAATACGTACACAACCAGAACGATTACGTGCAGAGTATGCGCGCAGTACCGGTGCTTCGAAACCCGGGATCAAACGCTTGTATGAGTTTGTAGATGGGTTTGTGAAAGCATTCAGTGATTTGGCGTGCTTCAGGATGCCACCGATGAAGAACAAAGCTTCGTCTGATAGATCAGCGTATTTGTCGCCAGCGAACAATGGTTTGCCATCTTTCCAGATAGACATGTTCACGTGCATCCCAGTACCGTTATCACCAGCGATTGGCTTTGGCATAAAGGTTGCTGATTTGCCGTAGGCGTGTGCTACGTTGTGGATGATGTATTTGTATTTTTGCAACTCATCCGCTTGGTGTGTCAATGTACCGAAAACCAAACCCAGCTCGTGTTGACAAGAGGCAACCTCGTGGTGGTGCTTGTCGACCTTCATGCCGATGTTTTTCATTGTAGACAGCATTTCGCCGCGCAGGTCTTGTGCAGAATCTGTAGGATTCACAGGGAAATACCCACCCTTAACACCTGGGCGGTGGCCCATGTTGCCCATCTCATACTCGGCATCTGTGTTCCAAGACGCATCGGCGGCATCAACTTCGTAGGATACTTTGTTGATGGTGTTTGAATAACGAACATCGTCAAACAAGAAGAATTCTGCCTCTGGGCCCCAGAAAGAGGTGTCGCCAATGCCTGATGCGATCAGGTGCTCTTCGGCACGCATGGCTGTTGAACGTGGGCAACGCTCGTATGTTTCACCTGTGTCTGGCTCAACCACGTGACAATGCACGGCGATTGTTTTTTCAGCATAGAAAGGGTCGATATAAGCAGAGTTCGTATCTGGAATCAGTTTCATGTCTGATTCTTCGATTGATTTCCAACCTGCGATGGATGACCCATCAAACATAAAGCCGCCATCAAGGAAGTCTTCGTCGACCTCATCGTTAATAACGGTTACGTGTTGCAATTTGCCGCGTGGGTCGGTGAAACGGATGTCGACGTATTGGATGTCTTCGTCCTTGATCCGTTTAACTAGATCTTTTGCACTCATTTTTGAGTTCCTTCTCAGTTTAAGGGGAGTATTATAACGCCTCTGCGCCGGCTTCACCGGTACGGATGCGAATTGCTTGTTCGATGGTGGAAACGAATATTTTGCCGTCGCCGATCTTTTCTGTGCGGGCGGCACCGATGATGGCCTCGATAGCGCCATCTAGCTGGTCATCAGCTAAGACGACCTCGATCTTTACCTTTGGTAGAAAATCAACCACGTATTCTGCACCGCGATACAGCTCGGTATGTCCTTTTTGACGGCCAAAACCTTTGGCTTCGATAACGGACAACCCCTGTACACCAACTTCTTGAAGTGCTTCTTTTACTTCGTCGAGTTTGAAGGGCTTAATAATAGCCTCGATCTTTTTCATAATTGTCCTCCAGAACACAAATTACATTGCATGGTATCTGCACCATTTTTAACCGATAAGTGCAATTAGAGCTAAGGTTGCGGTCATACCTTTTTAATGATTTCTTAGGTTTTGATTAAAAAATGGGCAAACGGATTAAATTTTGGGCTGTTCGCGTTTGGTGCGTTCGCGCGACTGTAAGCTGGTGCTTTGGTTTTCATCAATGAAATAGGGATTTGGATTGGATAAGGCATCTGAAATCCATGTGATTTTTAGGGGTGTAAAAAAAATTTAAAAATACTCATTTTCCGCTCGCATCTCCAATTCAACCGCGTTACAACGGCGCAGAATTCAGGAGTTTACCACCTGAATAAGAGTGCGGGTGTGGCGGAATTGGTAGACGCACCAGATTTAGGTTCTGGCGCCGCGAGGCGTGGGGGTTCAAGTCCCTTCACCCGTACCACTTTTCTTCTGATATATCGAGTTTGCAGCGGTCATCGATGTATGCGCTGTACTAGGGCATGCTGTTTTCGGGCGTTACACAATCAACTCTACCTCCTAAGATCAATCCAAAGGGGTAGAGTTAACATTGCTGTTTAGAAGCGCCGCTTTAGTGTAATGCCTGCGGAAATCTCTGCTTTGGCCTGTGCATCGTGATTTGGGTTATGGATATAGGCCAATCCCCAGCCCCAACTGGTGGTGTGATCAATCTGGGACAGGTAGCCTAGTTCGAGATTGGTTTGAGAGCCAGTTGGGCGTAGACCTATGCGTGTGGCTACGGGCTGGGTGGTTTCAATGTTTGTGCGTAGGGACGCGGCGCCGCTCTTTACATACAAGGGTTTAGAGAGCGTAAGCGAGAGGCTATCTGCCCCGCTGAACAAGTTTTGATAGGTTGCGCCAATCATCGCGGATTGCGCGTTTATGGTGGTGAAATCTGCCAGGAGGGCGGTGCTGGCATGATCTACCTTTGTTGAGCTGGTGCTAAGCTGAGCAAATAGGCGCAGGTTTCGTTTTTCATAACCGACGCCAACTGTCCCTAAGGTGGTTTTAGCGCTATAACCACCATCAAAGCCGCCCGTGCCAGTGGTGCCCAGAAAGCTGTTGTCCTCGTAAATATACGAGCCGGAGATACCAAGATAAAAGCCTTGGGCCCAATTGCGCTCTACGCGGATATCTGCGGCGATATTTTGCGACACATTATAGGTGCCGCCGCGTAGGCCGTAACTCACATCCCAGTTCTGAACCTTGCGGCCCAATGCAATACTTTGGCCTTCTTGGGTTAGGTAGGATAGCGGGGTGAGCGAGGCATCGGTGATGCTGTGGGTTTGAACCGCCTGATCAATAAAGTTTAATGTAGACGCTCCGAGCGCCGTATCGCCATGGGCGATGTGCAGGGTGCTGTGGGGAGATATCTCTGCGTTTGCGTAAAATTGGGTAAGTGTGGGCGTTGTATCGCCTGTGTTTTCATCCATCCGATCCCTAAGGGTGAAGCTGGTTGACACCGCACCAATGTTGGCGTTTTGGGACTTTGTGGTGGAGGTAAAATCGGTGAAGAATTCCAAATTACTATTGGATTGCTTATCGGCAATACGATCCGAAAGGTCTGCTTGGTAGGCTCGTGCATAGGCATCATAGAGCACCAAATTGCTAAACGTATTTTGTTGGGAAAATGCATTGCCAAATGCCGAGGATACAGTGAAGTCTGCATTCTCCATGCTGGTCAGTTCTTCACCAGCGACGGTGCTCAGAAATCCGGAGGGCGCCATAGCGGCCTCTAGGTCCAGTAACCCGTTGCCGTATTCTGTATCGTAGTCTTGGAAGTCAGGTGAAGAGCTGCCCCGGTCATATGCGGATTCCAAAAGGATCTGAATCGCTTGTTTGGCCGTAAGGTTAGGGTAGGCGCTAAGCAAGACGGCAATGGCACCTGCCACATGTGGCGCCGCGAAAGAAGTGCCGCTGACGTAATTATAGCCGCCACCAGAGCGCGTGGTATAGATCGATTGACCGGGTGCCACTAGGCAATAGCGGATATCGACAGAATTACAGGCGTTGGAAAAATCGGTCACATCACCAGCGCTGTTTACGGCGCCAACAGCGATTATATGCCCATCATAAATTCCACGCCCGGCCTCATATGCGGGGTTGCTGATATCGGCAATATTGCCAAACGAGCGTTCAGAATCGTTGCCGGTAGCGATGGCCACAGCCACGCCATTCTCTGCAGCATATTCAAGGGCCGAGTTTATGGTTGAGCTGCTGCCAAATCCGCCGAGGCTAAGATTTATGACATCAGCACCATTGTCTACCGCATGGCGAATACCTGCGGCCGTATCTATATCGTAAAACCCATCAATAGATTCGGTATAGGCATCAACAGCCAAGAGTGTTGCCTCGTAGGCCACACCCTGAACATTACCTGATCCGTAATCGGCACCGATAACACCTGCAACCCAGGTGCCATGCCCGTCTTGATCAGAAACAGCGCTCATATTTACAATATCAATTGAGGCGCCGCTGATCCGACCGTTGAATTCGCTATGGGTGGTATCGATTCCAGTATCGATGATGCCTACAGTAATGCCGGCACCTGTGCCGCCATCAGTATAGTATGCATCAGCATTGATCAGGCCGAGGCCATAATTTCGTGTAAACTCCGATGTGCTGACCCAGCTGTTTGGAGTTGGGTCGGGGCGCACCACACCACCTGAATCCGAAGAAGAGCCCCCAGAACAGGCTGACAGAGTGACAATGCATCCCAAGCTACCTAAATTCATCCATAATTTAGAATCCATCGCCACATCCTCATTGGTACCCTAGTTCTGGACAGTTTTGATTAATAGAATGCAAAGATCAACGAATTCTCATTCTGTGATTGTCGAAATATTTTATACGTTGATAAAATTGCCAGCTACGGAGGGGCTGGGCGTCGGGATGTTAGGTATCGGAATCCCCTTGCACCAACAGAGTTCGCCCCTTAGAAGGGCGTCAGTTTTACCATGGATATGGGGTTTAGCTGTGCCTAAACACCACAAATAAAGGACGTATAAATGTCGGTTACCGAAACCTTGAACGAAGGCCTTAAACGCGGCTACGATATTCTAATTACAGCCAAGGAATTGGCTGAAACCGTTGATGCCAAATTGAAAGAGGCTCAGCCAAACGTAGAGATCAAAGGTTTCCGCAAGGGTAAGGTTCCTTTGGCTATGCTGAAGAAGCAATTCGGTCAGCAAGTTCTGGGCGAAGCGATGCAAGAATCTGTTGATGGTGCGATGAATGCGCATTTTGAAACATCTGGCGATCGCCCTGCGCAACAGCCTGACGTGAAAATGACCAACGAAGACTGGAAAGAAGGGGACGATGTAAACGTATCCTTGGCCTATGAATGTCTTCCAACAGTTCCAGAAACTGATTTCTCTGCGATCAAGCTAGAGCGCAACACCGTAAAGGCATCTGATGAGGATGTGAAAGAGGCGATGGCGAACTTGGCTGAAACCGCACAAGAGTTCGAAGATAAGAAAAAAGGCAGCAAAGCCAAAGATGGTGATCAGGTTGTGATCAACTTCTTGGGCAAGGTAGACGGCGAAGCTTTTGATGGTGGTCAAGCCGACGATTATCCGCTGGTTTTGGGTTCAAACAGCTTCATCCCTGGGTTCGAAGCACAGTTGGTTGGCGCAAAGGCTGGCGACGATGTAGAAGTTAAGGTGACCTTCCCTGAAGAGTATGGTGCAGAAAACCTAGCTGGCAAAGACGCTGTATTTGAATGTACAGTAAATGCCGTTAAGGGCCCAGTTGCCGCAGAACTGAATGACGAGTTGGCCAAGAAATTTGGCGCAGAAGATCTGGCGGATCTAGAGAAGCAAATCACGGCGCGCCTAGAAGAAGAGTATAAAGGTGCGGCACGTTTGATCATGAAACGTGATCTTATGGATGCGTTGGACAAGCTGGTTGATTTTGAATTGCCAGAAGGTTTGGTAACTGCTGAGGCGAACCAAATCGCGCATCAGCTGTGGCACGAAGAAAACCCAGAAGTAGAAGGCCACGATCACCCGGAAATCGAAACAACTGACGAGCACACAAAATTGGCAACTCGCCGCGTGCGATTGGGATTGTTGTTGGCGGAGGTTGGTCAAATTCAAGAGATCACTGTAACAGATGCTGAAATGCAGCAAGCGATCATTCAACAGGCCCAACAGTACGGCCCAAATGCTCAGCAGTTCTTTGAATTTATTCAGAAAAACCCAGAAGCACAGCAACAAATTCGCGCACCTTTGTTCGAAGAGAAAGTTGTGGATTACATCGTAGAGAACGCCGCGATCACAGATAAAGAGATCAGCAAAGAAGATCTGCAAAAAGCTGTAGAAGCTCTGGAAGACTAAATCCAAGCCTTTTAGAATTGGAAAAGCCGCCCCTTTGTGGGCGGCTTTTTTCGTTTACGTAATGATACCCACATAAAAAAGCGCCCCAAACAGGGCGCTTTAAAGTATTAAATTGATCGCTGTTTTAGAACTTGCGCGAAACTTTTACGCCAACGGTTCGTAGCGTATCACCATCAAAGACGATCGAACCACTCTCAGGGCTTATCGAACTTGAGGTCGCCGTTTTGTATTTACGGAAGCTAACGCCAGCGGATATGGCGGTGCCATTGCCAACGCTATATTTACCGCCAATGGACAATGTGTTGTTTTCACATGTTGGCGCTAATAGGCTGACACTATCACAATCAGATGGCGCGTGGGTCAGGGTTAGAGAGCCAGAAAACTTGTCGGAGAAACGACGCCCTACACCAATAGTATAGGTGGTGCTGTCGTCGAAATCAGACAGCTGAAGATTGTCATAGACGGCAGACATTGTTACCTGTGCATCGGACCAATTGGCACGGCGAATTGCGCCAAATACCAATGTATCTTTGGCCACGCCAGATTGGAATTCCAACAGCATAACATCTGGTGTTTTGATTGAGCCAGCACCACCAGAATAGGTTGGGTTGATCGAGTTCACGATCGGGTTGGTTTCAACACCCAATTCATAGGATGCCGCAACACGCAGCGCAATGTCAGGTATTTCATATGAAACGCCGATGATAGGGGCAATTGCGCTATCACCTTCAAGCGTAACAATGCCAGCACCCGCTCCAATATCCGCTAGGCCAATGCTGGTAACCGCGCCTGCGCCAATGCCCGCAGCCAAAGGTACAGAAACATTGGCGCTACCACCGATTTCCACCAACTTTAGTGCACCAATCACCGAGAAACGGTCGGTTACTTTGTATTTCCCACTTAGGGTCATTGCTGATGAACTGAGATTTGCGCTTAGGGATGCTAGGTCTGAAACTGCAGAAAAGGCAGACGCGGCAAATGCACCGTAATTGATATCGACGCCATAGGGGTTATTGTTCACCTCAAAGGCGATCGCAACTTTGTCGCTTAGATCGGTCTTAAAACGAACGATGCCGGTATTAAACCTTTCGGTTACTTGCCATGCGGAATTTAATGCCGCACCACCAAAAGCGGTATCGGTTTGCGGTGATACCTTGGGGCTAGTGGTTGCAAAAGAAATTTCGGCATGGGTTCCTTCCTCAAATAGGATTGCCGAACTAAAGGTTGCGCGATCTAGCCCCCCAGCTAATGCGCCGGTGGCGGTTGTCGCCAATGCGACGGTTGCCGCAGAAAGTGTAAGTTTGTTCATGGTGTCTCCCTAAATTCTCTCCCTGAATTAGTCCAACGCTAGCGTAGGGGTCTTTGATCGGTCAATCTATTTAAGTGACGTTGACGTAACGGAATGATAACTTGTTAAAAGATATCAAGGGCTTTTACCAGTTGCTGATTAACTGCTTAATAATCTCGATCGGTATAAACACGACTTGAAGCCAGCATTGGCAATGACTACAGTGATTAGAACGAATTCAAACAGGCAGGTTAAAATGCGCGATCCATTAGAAGTATATAACAGCACTCTGGTCCCGATGGTGGTGGAACAAACCTCTCGCGGGGAACGTTCCTACGATATCTTTTCTCGGATGCTCAAAGAACGAATTATTTTCGTATCCGGCCCTGTACACGACGGTATGGCAACACTAATCGTTGCTCAGCTGTTGTTCCTAGAGGCAGAAAACCCCAACAAAGACATAGCAATGTATATCAACAGCCCAGGCGGCGTGGTTTCATCCGGTCTATCGATCTATGACACCATGCAATATATCCGCCCCAAGGTTTCGACCCTGTGTATCGGTCAGGCGGCCTCAATGGGGTCGTTGCTACTGGCCGCAGGCGAGAAAGATATGCGCTTTACCCTGCCAAATTCGCGCGTGATGGTGCATCAACCCTCGGGTGGTTTCCAGGGGCAGGCGTCAGATATCGCACTGCACGCCAAAGAGATATTGGAACTGAAAGATCGCCTGAACAAGATTTATGTTCACCATTGTGGGCAGAAGTTGAAAGATGTAGAAGCCGCGCTTGATCGCGATAATTTCATGACCGCAGAAGAGGCCAAGGATTGGGGTCTGGTTGATGAGATCGTACAAAAGCGTGCGGTAGAAGAAGAGTAAGCCCCCCAATTGAAGGGTTTATTCATATGTAGAATGCTAGTGTTTTTAGCACCCAAATAGCAGGGTGTTTATAATCATTGTCCTCGGATGGTTTCTAGCATAATCTCGGGGAAGAAAATTCGGCCTTGGGCCAAAGTGGAGTAGTGAATGGCGAATTCTGGCGATGGTGACGCAAAAAATACCCTATATTGTTCGTTCTGTGGCAAGAGCCAACACGAGGTGCGCAAGCTGATTGCGGGCCCAACAGTCTTCATCTGTGATGAATGCGTTGAATTGTGTATGGATATCATCCGCGAAGAGGCGAAAGCCGGGGTTGTAAAATCTGGCGAGGGAATGCCAACGCCTGCGGAAATCTGTCAGGTATTAGATGATTACGTGATCGGCCAAGATGTGGCAAAACGGGTGCTGTCGGTTGCTGTACACAACCATTACAAGCGCTTGGATCATGCTGACAAAGATAGCGAAATCGAACTGTCAAAATCCAATATCATGCTGGTTGGCCCAACTGGTTGTGGTAAAACATTGCTGGCGCAAACGTTAGCGCGCATTCTGGATGTCCCCTTTACCATGGCGGATGCGACCACATTGACCGAGGCCGGTTATGTGGGAGAGGATGTAGAAAACATCATCCTGAAATTGCTACAGGCCTCTGAATACAACGTAGAACGCGCGCAACGTGGCATCGTGTATATCGACGAAGTCGATAAAATTACTCGCAAGTCAGATAACCCCTCTATCACCCGCGATGTGTCGGGCGAGGGGGTACAACAAGCACTGTTGAAAATCATGGAGGGCACTGTTGCCTCTGTGCCACCACAGGGCGGTCGCAAGCACCCTCAGCAAGAGTTCCTACAGGTTGATACCACAAACATCCTGTTTATTTGTGGCGGTGCATTTGCCGGCCTTGATCGTATTATTGCTCAGAGAGGCAAGGGATCTGGCATCGGTTTTGGCGCAGATGTCAAAGACGAAGATGCCCGCGGTATTGGTGAGATATTCACTGACATGGAGCCAGAAGATTTATTGAAATTCGGGCTGATTCCTGAATTTGTAGGTCGTTTGCCCGTATTGGCCACACTGACTGATCTGGACGAAGACGCTCTTGTAACCATTTTGTCTGAGCCAAAAAATGCCTTGGTTAAACAGTACCAGACGTTGTTCTCGCTAGAAGATGCCCAGCTGACCTTTACAGACGAAGCTTTGCGGGCCATTGCACGCCGCGCAATCGAGCGTAAGACAGGTGCGCGTGGATTACGCTCTATCCTAGAGGATATTCTACTGGACACGATGTTTGAATTGCCAAGCCTTGAGAATGTACAAGAGGTTGTGGTCAACGAAGATGCGGTAACGCGCGAGGGTGAGCCGCTGATCGTTTATGCGGATCAGGTGGAGGAAACGGCCTCGGCCAGCTAAATCCTAATAATTTGAAACGGCCTCGCATAGAGGCCGTTTTCGCTTTTGCCGAAACAAAATCATCCCCCTAGACCTTGCTTTGCGTTTCCTGCATAACAATAGAAATATGCTCGAAGGTGCTCTAATGAAATTTATTCTCAGCTTTGTCACGTGGTGGAACTCACAAACATTGAATACACGGTTCTATACGTGGCGCCACGGAGTGGCTGTGGGTGAAGACGAGCAGGGGAATGCCTATTATGAATCCCGTGATGGTAAGCGCCGCTGGGTTATCTTTAATGGCGAGGCCGAGGCATCGCGTGTTTCGGCGGATTGGCATGGGTGGTTGCATCACACCTTTGACGAAAAACCCTCAAAGAAGCCCCTGAAACATAAGCCATGGGAAATTTCGCACAGCGAAAATCGCACCGGCACCGCCACGGCCTATACGCCGGCGGGCAGCCTGCGCCAAACACATCCAGTTTCGCGCGATGATTACGAAGCTTGGCAACCAGAATAGAGGCCAAAAACATGTCTAATTCAAAAATGGAAACCGGCGTTGGCGCCGTGGTTCTTATCGCAGCAATCGGCTTTCTCAGCTATTTGGTCAACAGTTCTGGCGTTGTTGCCAGTAGCGAAGGGTTCGAGCTAAAGGCGTCGTTTCGCTCTGCTGATGGGATCGGTGCTGGGACCGATGTGCGCATGGCCGGGGTGAAAATCGGTACCGTTACCGATTTGGCACTTGATCCGGAAAGCTTCCGCGCTGAGGTCGTGTTAGAGCTGTACCAGGATTTAAAAATTCCAGATGACAGCGGTGTGGCCGTCAGCCAAGAAGGTCTGCTGGGTGGGTCATTCGTAGAAATTCTGCCTGGCGGATCAGATTTCGCGATGGAACGGGGCGGCGAGTTCTTGGATACACAGGGATCAGTGAGCTTGGTTTCACTGCTGTTAAAATTTGTGTCTGGCAACAAATGAAGCAGTGGCTCTCTCTTGTCTTGGTTTTGTTGGGAACGGCAGCGCCGGCGCAAATTGATCAGCCGACAGTTGATGGTGTCGGTGCGATTTTGCGTACGCTTGATCGGATAAATGGTCAGGTTCAGGACTATGACGTAGCGGTCGGTTCCAGCATCGAACACGCCAAAATCACCCTGACGGTGAATGAATGCCGCTATCCCAGCAATGCGCTGAATTCGGATGCATTTGTGCATCTGTTGATTTCTTCAAACCTTAGCGAGGCAACCTTGTTCGAGGGCTGGATGATTGCCTCTAGCCCTGCATTGTCTGCGATGGAACATCCGCGCTATGATGTATGGGTTCTGCGCTGTATCGCTGCGCCATCTGTGGAGTAGGAACATTGGAAACGAATGCGCAGAGTCATCCGTGCTTAATGTGTGGATTATGTTGCAATGGCTCATTATTCAAAACGGCAAAGCTGTATGATACCGACAATACAGATTTGATCGAAGTGACAGACGATAAAAATGGCGAAGCCCGTTTTCGGCTGCCGTGTAAAAATTTCTCAACCAAGTGTGAAATATACGATAAAGAGCGCCCAAGAACCTGTGTACAATTCAAATGCAAAACATTGATTCGGTTTGAAAATGGCAAGATTTCCCATAAACGCGCTCTAGAAATTATCAGCCAGATGCAGGTCTTGGTTCGCAAAGTCTTGGAAACGATCCCCAACGGAGATAATGCCGCGATTGTTTCTGTATCTAATTTTGTTAAAGATCATAAGATGGATATGCTAGACCTCAGTTTCAGACGTCAAAATGGGCAGAAAATTCTATTGGTGCACAAATATCGTAAGATGGTCAAAAAGCATTTTATCGTTGGGACAAAGGCGCGCAATGGTATCCTGTCTAGGGTTTTGAAAAACCGGGATCAATCGCTGTAATATCGGCCTTGGATTTCAGGGCATGTTTCAGACGCGCTTGGTAATCCGCTCGGGGAATTTCTATGGCCCCAAGGCTTGCCAAATGATCAGTGATGAATTGTGTATCAAACAAGGTATAGCCGCCATACTCTAGGCGTTGCATCAAATAGGCGAGTGCCAATTTAGATCCATTCGGGGCGCGGGAAAACATGCTCTCGCCAAAGAAAGCAGTGCCCAGTGTTACCCCGTATACCCCTCCAACCAATTGATTGTTAACGAATATTTCTTGCGAGTGCGCATAACCCATCTCGTGAAGCTTGCAATATAGGTTAAATATTTCAGCATTGATCCATGTTTCTGGGCGATCTGCACAGGCCCGGACAACATCCGCAAAACAGCTGTTGAAACGCACTTCAAAATTACCTTGGCGGATTTGACGACGTAGCGAGCGCGAGATGTGAAATTTACCAATTTCAAATACCCCGCGATTCTCGGGGTTTACCCAGAAAATTTCTGGGTCAGAGGCGCTCTCTGACATCGGAAAGATGCCAGAGGCATAGGCCTGAAGTAACAGAAGTGGGGTGATTTCTTCGCTCACCCCAGCCCCCTTACAAAACGTCTTGTGCGTCCAGCCATTTTTCCAACCAGTGAATATCGTAATCGCCGGTTTGAATGGCCTCTTCGTTTAACAGCGCATCAAACAGGGGTAGGGTCGTATCGATACCATCGATCACCAGTTCGCCCAAGGCCCTCTTTAGGCGTGCCAGTGCTGCTGGGCGGTTGGTACCAGATACGATCAACTTGCCGATCAAGCTGTCGTAATAGGGTGGGATTGAATATCCGGCATAAAGAGCGGAATCCATACGAACCCCCAGCCCACCCGGGGCGTGAAACTGTGTTACCTTGCCAGGGCAGGGTGCAAAATTTGGCAACTTCTCTGCATTGATACGTACCTCGATCGAATGGCCCTTAATTTCAAGGTCATCCTGTACGAAGGTCATATCTTCACCTGCGGCGACACGCAGCTGCTCTTTTACCAGATCAACTCGGTAAATGGTTTCCGTTACAGGGTGTTCCACCTGAAGGCGGGTATTCATTTCAATGAAATAAAACTCGCCGTTCTCATACAAAAACTCGATGGTACCAGCACCGGAATACCCAATATCAGCTACAGCCTTGGCACATGTTTCACCGATCTGTGTACGCAATTCTTCGGTGATTGTGGGGCCGGGGGCCTCTTCAAAAACCTTCTGGTGGCGACGCTGTAGCGAACAATCACGCTCGCCCAAATGCACCGCACGGCCTTTGCCATCCCCAAAAACCTGTACCTCAATATGACGGGGCAGGGTCAGGTATTTCTCGATATAGACCTCGTCATTGCCAAAGGCGGCTTTGCCCTCGGCGCGGGCCGTGGAAAACGCCTCGTCCAAATCTGCCTTGGTCTGGGCCAGCTTCATGCCGCGCCCGCCACCACCTGCGGTGGCCTTTACAATCACAGGGAAGCCCATCTCATCGGCGACCTTATGTGCCTCTTCGATTGTCGGAACCCCACCAGCAGATCCAGGAACACAGGGCACGCCCAGTTTTTTCATGGTATCCTTGGCTGTGATTTTATCACCCATCAAGCGAATGTGCTCTGCACTTGGCCCAATGAATGTGATGTCGTGATCTTCTAACACCTGCACAAAAGCGGCATTTTCTGATAGAAACCCATAGCCCGGGTGCACGGCTTCGGCTCCGGTGATTTCACATGCGGCAATAATTGCAGCCACAGAAAGATAGCTGTCGGTGCCCGAAGGCGGCCCAATACAGACACTTTCGTCGGCCATGCGCACATGCATGGCATCTGAATCCGCGGTCGAATGAACCGCAACCGAGGCGATGCCCAGCTCTTTACAGGCACGAATAACCCGTAGGGCAATTTCACCACGGTTCGCGATTAATACTTTTGAAAACATCCCGTTGCCCCGCGATTATTCTAAAATAATCAGTGGTGTGCCGAATTCTACTGGCGTTCCGTCATCCACCAAGATCCGCGCAACCTTGCCTGATTTAGGGGCTGGGATTTGGTTCATGGTTTTCATCGCTTCAACGATCAGGATTGTTTGACCCTCTTCGATGGAATCACCAACCTTAACAAATGCAGGGGCACTGGGCTCTGGTTGTAAATAGGCGGTGCCAACCATTGGCGATGTTACCGCGCCAGGGTGGCCAGCCGGGTCATCAGATGCGGCCGCTGGTGCCTCGGGTGCGCTGGCTACGGCGGCGATTGGCGCCGGTGCCGCGGCAACAGGTGCAGGTGCTGCGACCACGCTTCCTGTGGGCGCAAAAGAGCGTGTTACGCGTACATCAAGTGTTTTGTCATCGCCATAGTCGCGCTTTACGCGGACCTCTGCCAAATCGCTCTGTTCAAGAACAGCAGCCAATGCTTCGATGAATTTTACGTCAGAGTTTTGATCTTTTTCGTTCATGCTTCCCTCGTGGTATGCCAAAGGCCTAGAGCCTTGTTCGCGTATACGCCATTTTACGGTGGGTTAAAAGCATCTTTGCAGGGGTCACTGGCGGATTTACCGCTTGCTTTTTGTGGAAGTACGCTTTGACAGGATCAAAATATCCTCGGCCTTAATCCAGCCAGAAGACCCCCGTGGTAATAGTCCCTGTGCGCGCTTTGCATGGGTGGCGGCCACCTTAAAATTCCCGTTCAACGCATAGCGTTCTGCGGTGATTGCCGAGGCCAGACCAGGTTGTTTGTTTTGCGCATAGGCCAACGCAAGATCGCGTAGCATTCTGCTGTCGCGCGGATCAGCTGAATAGGCCTTTTTTAAGACACCCAATGCCTCGGGGCTTTTGGCGGCCAGTAATGCGCGCCCAAGGCCTGCGCGGATCAGGGGCTGGTTTTTAGATAGGGATACCGCCTTGCGATAGGCCGTAACAGCGGATTTGGCATTGCCATTCTCTAAATGGAACTGCCCGTTTAACTCGTGGTAATAGGGATCATTGGGGTACTGGCTGATCAGCCGATTAATTTCCTGGGCGGCGCGCTTTTTATCGGGTTTTTGGTGATACGCAATGGCGCGTGTATAGGTTGCGATTTCAGATTTATCAGATTTGGAAACTCTGCGTAGAACGGTTCGCGGACTGCCTGTAAAGCCAATGAATTTGGCGCGCATTCGTTGGTACCAATAGGCGCTGTCCGATTTTTTCGCCTTAACAGTACTACCCGCGACAAAGCCCCGTAGGCCAGAAATCCGCGCAGAATTCAAAGGATGTGTAAGCGTATAGGGATCGCGGCGATTGGCGGTCAGCAGATCTTGACCTTGGAAAATCTCTAAAACCTCTAGTGCTGCCTTGGGCGGAATACCAGCCGCCGATAAATAGCGTACGCCAGCCTGATCTGCACTGGCCTCTTGTGCTCTTGTATGACTTAGAAAACTACGTGTGGCCGCGCTCTGACTACCGGCAGCCAATCCGATTGCAGCCTCACCAGCACCTGCAGCGGCGGCGGCCCCACTTAGCAACAAGCCCAGTCCAGCTGCGGTGCGCGCGCGGGCCAGATCAGAGGATCTCTGAGCCAAATGACCACCGGTAATATGGGCAATTTCATGAGCCAGAACCGCCTGCAATTGCTCGACTGTTTTCAGGCGTGTGACCAACCCGTGATGGATGAAAATGTTACGCCCACCGGCAACGAAGGCGTTCATTGATCTGTTGTTAACCACATAAATATTCACTGAATTCTGTGAAAGCCCGGCGGCGCTTAACAGAGGGGCGGCAATTTTGCGAAGAGAGCTTTCGATTTCCGCATCGCGGATTAGGCTCTGTGCTTGGGCTGTCAGCCCATTGAAGGCAAGGGCGCACGTAAGCACGGCGAATTTAAGAACATGTTTCATGGGGCGACTGTGCTAATTTAGGCGCGCAACGTCCAGCCCCAAATCTTGAACCCGCAAAAATGTGCTTAAATGTGAAAAGGCCCGCAATTTGCGGGCCTTTGAAAAATTAGGAGCGAGACCACCAGCCACGCCGCTTGGGCTTGGCCTTAGGTTCTTCGGGGGCAGGTTGTTCCAAAACCGCCGTTTCCGCCTGGGCCGGAGCAGGGACCACAGGCTCAGGAACTGGCTCTGGGGTGATCTCTGCTGCTGGTGCAACCTCGGGGGTTGGTTTCTCGGCGACTGTTTTTTCAACTTTTGGTTTTGCGGCGGCCTTTTTGCGTGGGGCGCGTTTTTTTGGTGCAGGTTTCGCTGCGGCTTCTTCACTTGCAGGTTTCGCTGCGGCTTCTTCACTTGCGGGTTCCGCTGCGTCTTCGGCCACCACCTTGCGCGGACGTCCGCGTTTGCGCTTGGGCTTTTCTTCCGCTTCAGGGGCTTGGTCCTCGGCAGTTGTGGCAGTCGCCGCGTTGTCTTCTGCTACGGTGGCCTCTTCACTTGCCTTTGGCTTGCGCTTGCGCGGGGCACGTTTTTTTGGTGCAGGTTTTTCCGCAACCTCTGCCACTGGTTCAACCGCCGCCGGCTCTTCTGTGCTGGCCTCTGCAGGAGGGGTCTCTGCATCTGTGGCCGTTTCGACAGCGGCTACGGCCTTCTTGCGGGGGCGGCCGCGTTTGCGCGGTGTCTTCACCTCGGGTTCAGGTGTTTCATCTGCGGGCTTTACAGGCTCGACTACAGTATCTTCTGCTGCGTTTGGCGTGTCTGATTGCTCTGGTGCAGGGGGGGTATCTGCCTGATCTACCTGTTCCGTGCTTTGTTCTGGGTTCTGGGTGTTTGCATCATCCTTGCGGCCACGACGACGACGACGGCGGCGGCGCTTTTTGGGCTTGTCTTCATCTGACTCGTTGGTCGGTGTTGGATTTGGTTCAGACGCGACATCGCTCTCGACCACAAATGCAGTGGGGATTTCGATCGGATCGGCCACAATGCGCGAGGATGTTTTGCGTTTTTCCAGCTGATATTCGGTGCCTATCATTGCTGGCGAGGCCTCGATGACAATAGACAGGCCATATTGGGTTTCAATCAGGCCGATATTATCGCGCTTGTGGTTTAGTAGATAATTGGCAATCGCCACGGGCACCGTAACGGCCACCTCTTTGGTGCGCTTGCGCACGGCTTCTTCTTCGATTTCGCGCAAGATGGATAGGGCTTGGCTGTCGTCAGAGCGCACCAACCCTGTGCCCAAGCAATGCGGGCATTCCTTGGTTGTGGCCTCTAGCATACCGGGGCGCAGGCGTTGCCGTGACATTTCCATCAGACCAAAGCCAGAGATGCGGCCAACTTGAATGCGGGCGCGATCGTTCTTGAGCTTGTCTTTCATACGTTTTTCAACGGCGGTGTTGTTACGGCGCTCTTCCATATCGATGAAATCAATCACGATCAGTCCAGCCAGATCGCGCAGGCGCAATTGGCGGGCCACTTCTTCCGCTGCCTCAAGATTGGTTTTCAGAGCCGTTTTCTCAATTGAACTTTCTTTGGTTGCTTTGCCAGAGTTCACGTCTATTGCAACCAAGGCTTCCGTAACGCCGATCACGATATAGCCACCAGATTTCAGCTGAACCGTTGGGTTGAACATACCACCTAGATAGTTTTCAACCTGAAAACGCGCATAGAGAGGCATGCGATCTGTGTATTGTTTTACGCGGTTTAGATGCGTAGGCATCAGCATGGTCATATAGGCTTGTGCGGCCTCGAAGCCGCGCTCGCCCTCGACGATGATTTCGTCGATGTCGCTATTGTACAGGTCGCGAATCGATCGTTTAATCAGATCGCCTTCAGCATAGATTTGTGCAGGGGCGATGCTTTCTAGTGTTAGATCGCGGATCTGCTCCCACTGCCGGGTTAGATACTCATAATCACGGATGATGTCGTCTTTGGATCGCTTGGCACCGGCGGTACGTACGATCAGGCCAGCGCCTTTGGCGACCTCTAGCTTGCTGGTGATATCTTTAATTTTCTTGCGGTCTTGGGCATTTGTGATTTTACGCGATATTCCACCACCGCGCGCAGTGTTTGGCATCAAGACACAGTAGCGGCCCGCAAGCGATAGATATGTGGTAAGTGCGGCACCTTTGTTGCCGCGCTCTTCTTTGACCACCTGAACCAGTAGAATTTGGCGTACTTTGATGACTTCTTGGATTTTATAGCGGCGTGGGCGCGGTTTGCGCGGGCGGACTTCTTCTTCGACGTCTTCGTCCGCTACAGATTCGATGCCATCATCGATCTGCGCATCCTCGTCAGAATCATCCTCGTCTTCGCTCTCTTCAGCCTCAATCACCTCTTGGGTTGTGGCTGGTTCTGATACCTCGGCAGGGGCACTCTCTTCTATGGGTGTATCCGCCTTTGCTTCTGCCTCGATTGGCGCGTCGGCCTCCGCTGGGGCACTTTGCTCCTCGCTGGATACGGCACTTTCAACAGGGGCATCGACATCGCTGGCTTCTGGGACATCCACCAGACCAGAATCGCTCTCTGCAACCTCGATCACCTCGGAGGTAACAATCGCATCTTCGGCGGCGGCTGCTGCGGCGGTATTTGATTTCCGGCGACGGCTGCGAGATTTACGTGGTTTGGCCTTGGCGGCTTTCTCGGCCTCTTCGGCTATAGCCTTGGCATAGGCCTCTTCCTCTTCCAACAGCTTCTCGCGATCGGCTACAGGAATTTGGTAATAATCTGGATGAATTTCTGCAAAGGCCAAGAAACCATGACGATTACCACCATAATCAATGAACGCGGCCTGCAGAGAGGGCTCGACTCGGGTGACCTTGGCAAGGTAGATATTACCAGCAAGCTGGCGTTTATTCAGGCTCTCAAAATCAAATTCGTCAACTTTGTTTCCATCTACAACAACAACGCGAGTTTCTTCTGCGTGTGTCGCATCGATAAGCATTTTTTTAGACATGTTTTTCTTTCGTCACGCAAAACGACACCCCCTAGAACATGGGGGAAAATCTGTTTGTGAGTGATTGGTAGGGGCGACAGTCGCGGCAGGCACGTTTTCGCAAAGGGCAATGGCCCCTTGTATCGTATTTTCGATTCTGCACACGCGTTTCATCGCGGTTTTCTCCGGTGATCTTATCGATCACCCTTTAAGGCTGTCCATGCGCGATGCGCACGTAGGCTGTTCTTTTGCGGCCCTCATGGCCTGTTGATGGTGCAGAGGCGGACTTTGGCGGGGTGTACCCTAGGCCTGTCGCATGCAGCGCAACCAACGAAACTGACTGCGTTTTATATTCAACGCGTGACTTATTGATAATTTGCTAATCACATAATTACAATCTGTTTTTCTTGCGTTATGAATGACGCTTGAACAACGACAAAGATATGCGTGATGAAACGACTGTTTAAAACCCTGATCTGTGGTGTGGTGATCGCCCTTGCGCCTATGGGGATTCACTGGGCGGATGCGCAAGAGCTGCGGGCAATTGCGCGAATTAATCCCGATAATTCGTCTATCACCGATCGCCTGTTTGGTGGTGTGCGCGTGAGGTTATCCCTAAGCCAAGGCGTGCCCTATCGAATATTTATCGCGGATCAGCCAAAGCGACTGATCCTTGATTTCAAAACTCTAGAGTGGAACAGCGCGGGTGCGCAGGCGATTACCACATCAGAAAAAATCGGTGCGGCACGCTTTGGTGTGGCTTTGCCGGAATGGTCACGTTTGGTTTTACCGCTTTTGGCGCCAATGGGGATCGAAACTGCGCAAATGAGTGTGGATAAATCCAACGGTAATGCGGAATTATTGGTAGAGCTTAGAAGCGTTAGCGAGGCAAGCTTTCACGCTCAGGTCAGCAGCAGCCAGTCCGAGATTCATACAAGTTTTGCGGAGTCAGGTGATGCAGCACCGATCGCAAGCGGCCCGTTGATGGTGGCAATTGATCCCGGCCATGGTGGGGTTGACCCAGGCGCGGTCGTACAGGGCTATAAAGAAAAGGACTTGGTTCTACGCTTTGCGCGGGAACTGAAAGAAGCGTTAATCCGCACGGGTCGCTATTCAGCAGAGCTGACCCGAGGAGGGGACGATTTTGTTTCGTTAACTGGTCGCATCGAGAGAGCGCGCCACATGGGGGCTGATGTGTTCTTATCGCTTCATGCGGATGCCTTGGCGCGGGGATCAGCCAGTGGGATCACGGTTTACACCCTATCTGCCAAGGCCTCTTCTGAGGCTGCGGCGCAATTGGCGGCACATCTTGATCGCGCTGATTTGCTTGCTGGTGTGGATCTAGAGGGCACGGACGAGACTATTGCCACCGTGTTGATGGATATCGTGCGGGTAGAAACCGAGGCGCGGAGCAATGCATTGGCGTCGGAATTGGTAGAGGGCATCGCAGCATCGGTTAATAGATCACGCAAGCGCCCAAAGCTTTCGGCTGCATTTACGGTGCTAAAGGCTCCGGATATCCCTTCGGTTCTAATCGAGCTGGGCTTTATAACCAGCAAGCGCGATCTGCGTAACTTGCTGAACGAGGCGTGGCGCGAACAGGTGGTAAATGGCATTATCGCCAGTCTTGACAAATGGGCGCTAGCGGATGCCGCACAGGCAGATTTACTACGGAAATAGGACAATCCTAAAAGATAGGTTTAAATCTATGGTCTAACCCCCTAAATAAGGGGCAAACCTCCGATAGGGTAGGGCGGGGCTTTGACGCAGATGCGCGCAGGGCCTATACTCGTCCAAAGATCAAAGGAATTGCTGTGCTTCGTTTTGTATTGCGAATGTTGGGTGGGCTATTTGCCCTAGGAACTCTTGGTTCTGTGCTGGGGGTGGCCATGTTGGCCGCGCTGTTCCTTGTTTATGGCAAGGATCTGCCTGATCACGAACAGTTGGCCAGCTATGAACCCGCCACCATCAGCCGCGTTTATTCTATTGATGGTAGTGTGATGGATGAGTTCGCCCAAGAGCGGCGTATGTTCACACCAGCACCCGACATCCCCGATCTGGTCAAACAGGCGTTTATTTCGGCCGAAGATAAGAATTTCTATGATCATGCCGGCTATGATCCGGTGGGCATTGCCAAGGCGCTGGCTGAATTTGGTTTGGCCAAGGTTAAGGGGCAACGTGCAGAACTGCGCGGCGCCTCCACCATTACCCAACAGGTTGCCAAGAACTTCTTGCTGGATGGATCACGTAAGCTAGAGCGCAAGGTCAAAGAGATTATTCTTGCCACTCGTATCGAAAGCACACTGGGCAAGGATAAAATCCTAGAGCTATATCTAAACGAGATTTTTCTGGGGCAGAACTCATATGGTGTAACCGCTGCCGCTGAAACCTATTTCAGTAAACCCCTAGAAGACTTGAACCTGCAAGAGGTGGCCTACTTGGCTGGCCTGCCCAAGGCCCCCAGCGATTATCACCCGATCAAGCAACGGGCCCGTGCGCTAAACCGGCGAAACTACGTTCTGGGACAGCTGTATGCGAATGACTATATTTCCTTGGATCAATCGCGCGGGGCGCGCAGTTCGGAATTGGTAACCGTGCAGGGAGGCGATATCGCTTCTGCCCGCTCGTTACGTCCGCCACGCAATTATTTCACCGATGAAATCCGCCGACAGCTTTCTGTATCCTTTGGTGAAGAAGAGTTTTTCTCGGGCGGGTTGTCCGTGCGTGCAACTATGGATCCAGAATTGCAGATCGAGGCCGAAAACGCACTGCGCGATGGTCTGGAAAAATATGACCGCGCGAACAGCCCCTGGCGCGGGCCGGTGGCGCGGATTGAGTTAGATCGTCTGGATGAAGAGTCTGTGTGGCGCGCCGCCTTGTCTGATTTAACAATCCCACGGGATATAGATGATTGGCACCCCGCTGTTGTTCTGGGGGTTGATGCCAAAACCGCCCAAATCGGTATTCAAGGTTTTGCTGTCAACGAAACAAGCACCCTGTCCTTTGCTGTCGAGAGCAAATGGGCCAAGAACCGTGCACTTGAGGATGGCAAGCGCCTGCGGATGAAGGCGGCGACTGATATGTGGTCTGTGGGCGATGTGATCTATGTAAAACCGACCCGCGCTGATGACGGCAGCATCAGCAATTGGACACTACGCCAAATTCCAGAGGTACAGGGCGGATTTATGGCCATGGATGTGCATACAGGGCGCGTTTTGTCTATGCAGGGCGGATTTTCATATCAGCACAGCGTGTTCAATCGCGCAACACAGGCCAAACGCCAACCAGGCTCATCGTTTAAGCCCTTTGTCTATGCCGCGGCGCTCGACAGCGGCTACTCGCCCGCCTCAATCATTGTAGATGCCCCGATTGAAATTGACACACCACAGGGGCTGTGGCGCCCGAAAAACGCATCGAATAAGTTTTATGGGCCTGCACCATTGCGCGTCGGAATCGAGCAATCGCGCAACCTGATGACCATTCGCTTGGCCCAAGATGTGGGGATGAGCGTTGTGGGCGGCTATGCCGAACGTTTCGGGGTTTATGAGTATATGACACGCAACCTGTCTGCCTCACTGGGCGCACAGGAATCGACTCTGTTTAAAATGGTGTCTTCCTATGCAATGTTTGCCAATGGCGGCGAACGCGTCGAACCTACCTTGGTAGATCGTGTTCAAGATCGTTTTGGGCAGACCGTCTATCGCCATGATCAACGCCAATGCCTTGATTGTTCGGTGCCCGAAATAGCGGCTGGGCATTCCCCGCGCATTGTGACCAACCGCGAGCGGGTGATGGATCCTGTTACCGCGTACCGCCTGACATCAATGATGCAGGGCGTGGTCGAGCGCGGCACCGCGCGCCGCGTGCGCATGCCCAATGTGGCGATCGCCGGTAAGACCGGCACCACCAACGAGGCCAAAGATGTGTGGTTTATAGGCTTTACCAACAATATCGTGGCGGGGTGTTATATTGGCTATGATACGCCCACACCTCTGGGGCGTAACGCCTCGGGGGGCGGCATGTGCGGGCCAGTGTTCAAGCAATTTATGCAAGCGGCCGTAAAAAAATATGGTGCGGGCAAATTCACGGTGCCCGAGAATACCTATTTTGCCAAGTTTGACCGCTATTCGGGTGCGCAGCTGCCTGATGATGAGCAGGGCGCGCATGTGGTATCCGAGCTATTTCGCATTGGCGAAGACCCGCTATTGGATGGTTTGCTTACGGTTATTGACGGTGGATTTTCCGCCAGTGCCGATATCGAAATTTTCCAAGAATTCCTGAACAGATCAGGCATTGGCCAAGAAGAGGTCGTGGTTGAAACGGCAACAGGCGAGAAAAAGGCCATCGGCAAGGCCAGTTTTGGGAGCCTTTCCAGCGGTGGGCTATACTAGCCCTTTACCCTGCGCCGGTGTCTTTGTAGAACAAGGGAAACAGGACCCTTGGGACGAAAATGCGTGCAGAAATAGAAAACATCGTTGTCGAAATTAATAAATCCCTAGAGCTGTTGAAACAGCGCATGGATTGGGAAACCGCCGAATACCGGATGGAGGAATTCGACGCGCTGTCTGAAAATCCAGACCTGTGGAATGAACCAGAGAAGGCCCAAAAACTGATGCGCGAGCGCCAGATGCTGGCCGATGCGATTGCAGGGTTCAAGGAGCTGTCTGGCGGGCTACAGGACAATGTTGATCTGATCGAATTGGGTGAGATGGAAGATGACCAAGAGGTTATCACAGAGGCCGAAGACGCCCTACGCAAGATTCAGAAAGAGGCCGCCAAGCAAGAGATCGAGGCCCTGCTAAGCGGCGAAGCTGATGCCAATGACACCTTCCTAGAGGTGAATGCTGGTGCAGGGGGAACCGAGAGCTGTGACTGGGCCAATATGCTGGCGCGCATGTATGTTCGCTGGGCCGAGCAACATGGATATAAGGTAGAGCTGATGGCCGAAAGCGCAGGCGATGAGGCGGGGATTAAATCTGCGACCTACCAGATCAAGGGGCTGAATGCCTATGGATGGTTAAAATCAGAAAGCGGTGTGCACCGCTTGGTGCGCATCTCACCCTTTGATTCTAATGCCAAGAGACACACCTCGTTTAGCTCGGTCTGGGTATACCCCGTGGTTGATGAGAATATCGAGATTGATATCAACCCATCTGATTTACGCGTGGATACATTCCGTGCATCAGGGGCAGGTGGTCAGCACGTGAATAAGACGGATTCTGCCGTGCGCATGACCCATATTCCCACAGGGATTGTTGTGCAGGCCAGCGCCAAATCACAGCACCAAAACCGCGCCACCTGTATGGCCGCATTGAAATCGCGTCTCTATGAAATTGAAATGCGCAAACGCACTGAGGGTATCCAAGAAGCCCATGATAACAAGGGCGATGCCGGCTGGGGCAACCAGATCAGATCCTATGTTCTGCATCCCTATCAGATGGTCAAAGATCTGCGTACCAGCGTTGAAACATCAGATACCCAAGGCGTGCTAAACGGGGATCTAGATGCCTTCATGGCCGCCACATTGGCCTTGGATGTATCGGGTAAAACCCGCGCAGAGGCGCAGGCCGGGGATTGATATAGCCCGCAACGACAGCCGTGGAATAGGCGCGAATACGTGCAATGCGGAAATGCCAAAAGATTTATTGCTTTTTGACTTTCTCTAGAAACTTGTCGAATTCTTTAGACTCGGGCTTCTTTTTCTTGGCGGCCTTTTTCACGCATTCATATTGAGTCCAGCCTGCCAATTGGTAGGACAGATCTACCTCTTTCCATTTGGGGTGGCCATTGTTGCGCAACCAGTCGATTTCATCGATCACTGCATTGCCCACATCTCCCACCAATCCGCAATTGCCTTTTTGGTAATCATAGGTCACCAACACGGCCTTTACCGCCACGGTATTCACATCATCAGTTACAAAATCATAGGTATCTTTGGTAATGGTAGAGTTCACGTTGTAGACGCTGGTTACACCTTCGTTTTCGATGCTTAGAAACTTTAACCCGTCGGCCTTGCTGACCTGATCGCTAAATAATTTCACTGGCAAACCGGCCACATAGAACATGGCGTCAATTTTACCCGCCTTCAGGGCATCCAATGCATCTTGGCCCCCTGTGTGCACAGGCTCTACCCCAACGCCGCCCAGTGACAATAGCGTGGTCGCGGTCAGATTGGTACCCGATCCACCTAGCCCGATGGCCACGCGCCGCCCATCTAGATCATCAAAGCTCTCAACAGAACTATTGGCCAGAATATGAACTTCTTCATTGTATAGTGGGTGAACCAAACGGACCTTCTTGGCGATTTTCTGCATATCCGCATCATCTCGGGTTTCGATAAAGGCCAGAACATCTGATTGCACAATCCCCAGCTGTGCCTTGGGGGATTTATAAACATCGTAGACGTTTTCCAAAGAGCCAACCGAAGTATGCACCTTTAGATTGATTTTTTTCCGTTTTATGATCAGCAGCTTGCGCAGGTCTTTCCCGAATTTGATATAGGTGCCAGTTTGGCTGCCGGTGACGATCCCTAATTGATTATCCTTGCTTTGGGCAAGGGCAGGCGATTGAGCCAGTGCCGCAATACAACCAACAGTATAGAACAGAGATTTTGCAAAAGATTTGGGCATATCAAACTCGCTATAATGAATGTTAACAACTCTACCAGAGGCAGTATGCGTTAACTTTAAAAAACCCGCCAGAAAAAATTGCATTTGAAATGCAAAAAAGCCCGCGTTTTGCGGGCTAATTCAACAAGTGTTTACAATTTATGCAATACTATAGCCGATTTTACTCGGCGGCTTTTGCAGCCTTGGTCCCAACCTTATTCAGCGGATCATCTTGGCGGGTTACAGAACCTTCAAAATGCGCCCCGCTTTCAATGGCGATTGTCTTGTGAATGATATCGCCTTCAACACGCGCAGTAGATGTCAGGCGTACCTTCAATCCACGTACACAGCCCATAACACGGCCATGTACAACCACATCGTCGGCGATCACTTCGCCCTTAACTGTTGAACCCTCGCCAACGGTTAGCAGGTGGGCGCGAATGTCACCATCCACCGTGCCCTGAACTTGAATATCACCGGTGGTCTTTAGGTTGCCCTTGATGTGCAAATCAGAAGACAGCGCAGATGCCGGTGGCTTTGCCTTTGGGGCCACTGGGGCAGGGGATGTAGAAGACGAGGGCGTTGTTGTTGGCGCAGGCTTTGCAGGCGTAGCCGCTGCTGGCTTTGGTGTGGCCGGAGGAGTTTCGTTTTTTTTGTTAGAAAACATTTTTTGCAGCTTCCATGTAGTTTTTTGCGTTGATCGATTGACCGCCTAAGCGGATCTCATAGTGAAGATGCACCCCAGTACTCCTTCCAGAGTTCCCCATAGCACCTATCTGGTCGCCAAGCGAGACTTTTTGTCCAGACTTGACCATTATCTTGTTCAAATGCGCGTAAAATGTTTCAAAGCCTTGGCTGTGTTTGATCTTGACCAAACGTCCATAACCGCTCTGGGTTCCCGCAAAGGTCACGACGCCATCGCCGGCAGATACGATCTTTGTATTCAGCGGGCCGGCCATATCCGTACCCTTATGCAGACGCCGACCACCGGTTTTGGGGTCGCGGCGATAGCCAAATCCGCTGGTATAACGGTAGCTGCCAGCAACGGGATGCCCCAAGGGCACCTTGCGCATCGCCAGCTTCATCAAATTCACGCGGTCTAGATCGCGCAGCAACCCACTGGCGCGTGCAGACATCTCGTCAGCCAACAGACTCTCGGTGGAAATTTCCAATGGAGTAAGGGGGCCACCGGTGCCTGAATAGCCCCGTTTCACCTCTGAAATCAATGCGTTAGAGTTAATGCCCTTTCGATCCAATGCTTTGGACATTGGTGATAGGGCAATATCAACGGCATCCTCTAGGCGGTCAAATATTTGATTGCCTCGTTCTTGCAAAAGAGCCGCGTCCAGTTCCAGCGTTGCCACATGTTCTTTCATGCGCGTGCTGGTCTTGCTTAGGGCATCGCGCTCTATCACAATATCTTCTAGCGCATTGGTGACAAAGGCCAGCGTCTCTTCGGTATCGTTGGCGCTGCCCAGCTGCGAATTCAGATTGCCGGTTACAGACTGTAGATCAGCTAGCAGGGCATCGGAGCGTTCTTGGGCCTCGTCGCGCGATTTGATCGCATCTTGCAGTTTACGCTGCATGATTTTTAACCCACGCCCCAGTTCGCGGCGCTCTTCTTCTAGCTTTAGCATTTCTGATTGCTGAAGCGAAACCTGATCCAGGGCAATGTAAAATCGCTCTAAGGATGTTTGGGCCTCTAAGGATCTTTGGTCTCGTTCACTGGCCAATTGCGCAAGGCGACTCTCATAGGCGCTTTGCAAAACTTCGGCTTGTTCTTTTTTGGAATTTTCAGAAATAGATTGGATTGCAAGTGAAACAGAGGCTACTACCATCCATGAAAACGATGCCGCAACTGTGGTGCCAACCAAGGTTTGGGCCAACGGTGAAAACCGAAGGTATCGGGTGGTTTTTTCCGAGCGGATGTATATCCGTTGTTCTGGAACATGGCGTTCCAGCATCCTGTTTAGAGATGCAATCATATAGTAAAACCCCAATCGCAATTGCGTGTTAACGATTACGCAAGGTTTTAAGCAGGCATTCCAGTTCGATCAACATATTTTTGTGATATTCCCGTGAGTGTGCCAAAAATCCCCGAAACCAGCGAAACCTTGCCGCTCATCTGGGGTTCTGGCGCTAGGTTACGGCAATCGGCCAATAGAAATCCAACGGTAGGCCGGCCTCGGCACGTTTCTCATCATTAAAGGGTGGGCGCAGTTTGGATGTAAAGTATTTATCAACCAGCGCATGAAAATTTTCTTTGGGGTCGATATTTTCACGCCCACACATGAAATGGAACCATTTTGAACCATAGGCAACATGGCCCACTTCTTCTGCATAAATTATCTCTAGGGTTGAAACGGTTTCCTCGTCGCCAACTGATTTAAACAAATCAATCATTGCGGGTGTTACATCCAATCCGCGGGCTTCTAGAACCATTGGTACAATTGCCAGCCGGCCCATAAAATCGTTGGCGGTATCAATGGCGGCCTGCCACAGACCCTCGTGTGCGGGCAGGGCGCCATAGTGACTTCCCATAGCTTCCAGGCGATCACAGAGCAAATTGAAATGTTTTGACTCTTCGTCTGCGGCCTTGACCCAATCATCATAAAATCCCCTTGGCAAGGGCACATGAGCAAAGCGCGGGATGATATCCCAGTGTAGGTCAATGGCGTTCAGCTCGATATGGGCGATCGCGTGCAACAGGGCGCTGCGCCCCTTGGGTGACCCTGGCTTGCGCTTTGGCATATCGCGTGGGCTTAGCAATTCTGGCTGTGCGGGGCGCGCGGGGCGCAAGGGGGGCTTGGCCTCCCCGATTTCTAGGGGCTGTCCTGCCTCGATAGATGCAAACCACATCTTGGCGGCGGCATGGGACTTGGCGGCCTTCTCGCGCCCATCTGCGGTGGTTAAAACCCCCATGGCCAATTCGCAAAGGGTCGCCATTACACTGCCTTGGCGGCGTCTAGCACGGCCTCTACATGGTCTTTCACGCGAACCTTGCGCCAGATGTTTGCAATTGTGCCATTGGCCATGATTAAAAACGTAGAGCGCTCGATACCCATGAATGTTTTGCCATACATAGATTTTTCCTTCCACACGCCAAAGGTTTCACACAGCGTGTCATGCTCGTCGGATAAAAGGGACACACTCAGATCCTGCTTTTCTACGAAACGCGCATGGCTTTTGATACTGTCTTTGGAAATTCCATAGATGTCAAAGCCAAGATCAGCAAAGGTCTGTAGCTGTTCTGAAAACCCGATGGCCTCTTTGGTACAGCCGCTTGTATTATCACGCGGATAGAAGAATAATATATACCCGCGCCCGGTTTCCGATGGCTGTATCGTCTGACCAGAGGCATCTGGCAGGCTGAAAATGGGCGCTTTTTCACCAACTTTGATCATGATTTCCCAAATCCCTCGTTTTAATTTATCCTTTGGCTATAGAGTTTTGGCGGCGCGCTCAATATAGAATTGACGCAGGCCAAACGAAATCAAAAGGGATTAGATGTCCGCAGAACCCAAAGCGCCACGCCCCAAGGGCAACCTCAAGTCAAAGGTGTTGATCTCCTTTTTCATGAAGTCTGTGATGGTTGTGCTGGCCATACCTGTGTTACTGGCGTCTGTTTTACACTTTGGCCCAGAGAAGCGGGTTTTTTCTGTGCCTGTTAGTCTCGAATTTGCACAGACAAAAATGCAAGAGTATTTGCCCAATCATCAGATTGAAATCGGCCAGCATGGTCTTAGCAAGGGGCGCGGATTTCTGAATCCCGAGCTTGTGGCACAGGATGTGGTGCTGCGGGATCTATCTGGGCAGGCGGTGTTGCGCCTTGGGGAAATCCGAAGCGACCTTGCGCTCTTGTTGGGCTTGGGGCGTATTGGCGAAAAGGGTGCACTACGTCTGGATGGTGCAACGATTTATCTACACCGCGATGCTAATGGTCAGTTTAACTTCGAAGAGTTTTCCGCCGGTCAGGGGGGCGGATTTGATCAATCCATTGATGTTGTAATGGATCAGGTATTGGCGTTGCCCATTGCCCGAAATGCCACGAATATCGCCGTAACGGATGCCCGATTGTTATATCGCGATGATATAACGGATAATGACTATATCCTAGAAAATGGCACATTAGAGGCCCGAATCGAGGGGCATGAGTTGAATGTAGGCGCTGGGTTCGAAATGAAATCCAACGAAGATAAAACAACCTTGGTGCGGGTATCTGCGCGGCGTACCACCGGCGATCCTCTAACAAATCTGACCTTTAAATTCGAAGATGCCAACCCGATCGACTTGGCCAATCAAATTCCGGCGCTGGATTGGCTGCGCAATCTACAGGCGGATGTCTCGGCATCAATCGTGGTAGAGCTGGGCGAGGACACGGCGTTAACATCTCTGTCAGGTGTGCTGGATTTGGGGGCGGGTCAGCTGCGCGAAACCTCAGAAAATGTCGGTGCCAGTTTCAAAAATGCCAAGACCTATTTCTCTTATGATCAAAAGGAGGATAAGTTGGCGCTTACGGGGCTAAGTTTGGATACCAGCCTTGGGCAGGTTTCGGGCGAGGCCGTTGCAGATTTGCGCCGTGCGCCCTCTGGCGGGGTTCTGGGCATGAGGTTGCGTGCGGATTTAGACCAAATCACCATCTCGGATACCGAAACCTTTGAAAACCCATTGATGTTAATGGATAATTCTGTGGATCTTGAAGTTAAATTCGATCCATTGAGGGTGTCGCTGACCCAGGCGGTGGCCAATTTAGATAATAGCACATTGGCGTTTTCTGGCGATGTGTGGGCCAAGGACGGTGCTTGGAATTCCGCACTGAATATTCGCGTTGATCAGCTAAGCCATCGCCAGCTGTTAAACCTCTGGCCGAAAAAGGCCATTCCCAAAACCCGCAATTGGCTGGACAAAAACCTGCACAGCGGATCGATGGTGGATTTTCATGGCCGCTTTCAGCGCCTGTGGGGGCAGCCAGAGCTGGATTTCAAATTTGCCATTCAGGATGGCGAGGTGAGTGTGGTGCAAACCGTTGCCCCTTTGATTAATGCACAGGGTCGCGGGCATTTAACGACATCAACCCTGACGCTGGATCTGGATCAAGGCCATATCGAAACTGCCAGCGGTGAAACCGTGGATCTGGATGGTACACAGTTTCATATACCGAATATTCAAGACCGCCCAGCAATTGGTGCCATCAACATCATGGCAAAAGGCAGCTTGCAATCTTCGCTGGAAATTTTAGATTCCGAAAAATTCCAGTTCATCAACAAGATCGGTAAAAGCCCCGATGTAGCAGTAGGTCAAGTAGATGTGGCGGGGTGGTTCCGGTTGCCCTTGGTGCGCAAACCCGAAAAGGGCAGTGTTGAATTCGATATTCAAGGCGACATCACAGATTTGTACAGTGAGGAGCTGATTGTTGACCGCCAGCTAAATGCAGAGCGTGTGGCGTTGGTTGCCACTCAAAATGGCATGACCTTATCGGGGGATGCTGCCTTGGATGGGCTGGTTGCGCGCTTTGATTGGTCTCAGGCATTTACAGATAATCCCAGCCGCCAAAGCTATCTTACGGCCGATCTAAATATCGACCAGCACGCGCTTGATACCTTTGATATTGACCTGCCAAAGGGGAGCTTCTCAGGCGAAACGCCCGCTATGGTAGAGGTGAGCCTTACCCCTAATCAGGTTGCGCGCTTCAAATTATCATCCGTCTTGCGGGGTGCCCGGCTTCGCATTCCATCACTTGGATGGGTAAAGCCACAAAAATCCAAAGGAAACCTGCTGGTTTCAGGGGCATTAAGCACACCAATTACAATTGATAACATTGCCCTAGAGGGCAACGATCTGCGTGCGCAGGGCGCCTTAGAATTGGGCAGGGATGGCTCCTTTAAAGCGGCCAAGTTTTCCAAGCTGAAAATAGGCCGTTGGTTCGATACCTCGGTGAAGATCCAAGGCAAAGGCCCAAGTGCAAAAACGACGATTTCGGGCGGCAGCATCGATTTCCGCCAGCTGGATCTGGGCGGGGCGTCGGGCACGCGCGCAGGGCCATTGCGTATCGAGCTAAATCGCCTGCGCCTAACGGATACGCTATCACTTACTTCATTTCGGGCGGATATAGACCGCAGTGGCTCGCCCAGGGGCACATTTACTGCTCAGGTTAACGGGCGTTCCAAAATTTCAGGCAAAGTATTTAGGCGCGCGAAAACCGGCCTAACGCGGATTGAAATTAATGCAGGGGATGCTGGGTCAATTCTGCGCGCGGCCGGCCTGTTGGAAAATATTCGCAACGGCCAGATGACGCTGGCGATTGATCCAACTACCGAGAAAGATGTCTATGCGATACATTTCGCGGTCAAAACCTTTCGGATGGTACATAGCAGCGGTGTTACGGGGCTGTTAGATGCCGTCAGCTTGGTCGGGTTGATGCAAAAACTAGATGGTGAGGGCATCGCCTTTAGCTCTGCGCGTGGGCAGGCGCGCCTGCGCCCCGAGGGCGTTCAGCTGATCGATGTATCCCTTGTAGGGCCTTCGATGGGTCTGACCCTTGGGGGGTGGTATACCTTCAAAACCCACTCGGTGAATTTTGAAGGGGTTATTACCCCGATTTATGGGGTAAACGGGATATTCGAGCGCACCGCGGGCAAGTTGTTTGGGCGAGACCGCGGCGAGGGCTTGTTTAGTTTCGTTTATCGCATGAAGGGGCCGGTGGCGGATCCGAAAATTCGGGTAAATCCATTGTCCATCCTAACGCCTGGTGGTTTTCGAGAAATTTTCCGACAAAAAATACCTGCTCCAGCCAAAGAATGACTACTTGATTTTACCTGTCAATAAGCCCATGAGCGCCGGTATGAAACTGTCTGATTTTGATTTTGAATTGCCAAACGAATTGATCGCATTGCGCCCTGCGGTGCCGCGCACGGCCGCGCGCCTATTGGTCAGCCAATCTGGGCAGCGTAGCCATGACCAATTTGACAATATCGCCCATTATCTACGCCCAGGAGATCGGCTGGTGCTAAATGATACCAAGGTGATCCCCTCGCATCTTTCGGGTCAGCGTATACGCCAATCTGATATGGGCGAAACGCGTGCGCAAATTGGGGTGAACCTGTTGTCGCTGAATGCTCAGGGGAATTGGCTAGCATTGGCCAAACCAGCCAAGCGGGTGAACGTGGGCGAGACCATCGAATTTAGCGCTGATTTACGCGCGCAGGTTCTGGAAAAATCGCCCCAAGGGCTGGTTCTGGAATTTAACCAACAGGGCGCAGATTTTGATGCGGCCCTTTTGGCCTGTGGGAATATGCCCCTGCCGCCTTATATCGCGGCACAACGCGCCGTGGATCAACAGGATGCCCAAGATTATCAAACGGTATTTGCGCGCCGCACAGGTGCCGTGGCGGCTCCCACGGCCTCGCTGCATTTTGATCAACCGTTGCTGGATAATTTAGCGGCCATGGGGGTTCAACAGACCAAGGTAACATTGCACGTGGGGGCAGGGACGTTCCTACCGGTTAAGGTTGATGATATTCAGGATCACAAAATGCACGCCGAATGGGGCGAGGTCAGCGCCAGTGCTGCCGCAGAGATCGCCCAGACCAAGGCAGATGGCGGCCGCATAATTCCGGTGGGCACCACCGCACTGCGTCTGATCGAAACCGCCGCCCAAGGGGGGGGGATTAAGCCTTGGGTTGGAGATACGGATATTTTCATCACCCCAGGATTTGAGTTTCAGATCACTTCTGGATTGATCACCAATTTCCATCTTCCCAAATCAACGTTGTTGATGCTGGTTGCGGCGCTGATTGGAACAGATCAGCTAAGATCAAACTATCAAAGTGCGATCAATCGCGGCTATCGGTTCTTTTCGTATGGGGATAGCTCTTTGTTAATTCCATAGAATAAAAACGACCCCTATAGTGTCGTCAATTGGCCAACGGTTTTGCCACAATATCCTACAAGCACGTATTAACTTAGATCGGATAATCACATGTTTTCGGTAATAAAAAATTCTTGGGCCCTCCTGTTTGGCATGATGTTGTTGATGTTGGGAAATGGCCTGCAGGGGACGTTGCTGGGGATCCGCGGCGCCATTGAGGGCATGTCACCCCAAACTATGTCTTGGGTGATGACGGGGTATTTTGTTGGGTTTCTTGGGGGCTCGACCATGACGCCAAAATTGATCCGGCGCGTGGGGCATGTGCGGGTGTTTGCAGCCCTTGCATCGTTGGTTTCGGCCTGTTTAATTCTTTTTGCAGCATGGCCAAATGAATTCTTCTGGTTCTTCTTGCGCCTTGTGGTCGGGTTTTGCTTTTCCGGGATCTATGTTGTGGCCGAAAGTTGGCTAAACGATGCGGCAACCAATGAAAACCGTGGTCAGACCCTGTCGATCTATGTGGTGGTACAGATGCTGGGGATTGTTCTGGCGCAGGCTCTGCTGAATTTTGCTGATCCTTCTGGTTATACGCTGTTTATTCTGATTTCTGTGGTTGTCTCTCTGTCCTTTGCCCCCATTTTGTTGTCGGTTTCCCCCGCGCCAGCATTCCAAACATCCAAAAGGATGAGTTTTGCGCATTTGTGGAAGGTGTCGCCGCTGGGGGTGGTTGGGCATTTCCTGATTGGGGCGGTGTTTTCGGCGATGTTTGGGATGGCATCAGTCTTCGGCACAGAGAGGGGGCTGTCAGTTGGTGATATCTCGCTGTTTGTGGCTGCGATATATATCGGTGGGATCGTGTTGCAATTTCCCATTGGTTGGCTATCGGATCGTATGGATCGGCGGTTGTTGATCATATTGATTTGCGCGGTTGGAGCGATGTTTACGCTGTCTATTGGTGTATCGAACCACTTTTTCTGGTTGTTGGCTGTGGCATTCGTCACAGGGGGTGTTTCTAACCCGCTGTATTCTCTGTTTATTGCCTATACCAATGATTTTCTGGATCACGATGACATGGCCTCTGCTTCGGGTGGGCTAATCTTTATCACGGGTCTGGGGTCGATTTCTGGCCCAACGATTGTTGGGTGGATGTTGACGAATCTTGGGGCGAACAGTTTCTTTTGGTTTATTGGTGCGAATATGATATTGATGGGCGGCTATGCAACCTATCGGATATCGCAGCGTGCTTCGGTGCCAATCGAGGAAACCTCGGCCTATGCGCCGGTTTTGCCTACGGCCTCGCCGGTGGCCGTAGAGGTGGCACAGGAATATGCTATTGAAATGGCCCTGGAAGAGGAGGCAGCATTGGAATTACAAGATCAAGAGATCGCCTCGGTTCTCGACTATTGGTTTGAAGAGGTCGATCAAAAGGATTGGTTCGTGCAAAGCGATGCGGTGGATGCGCAGATTATCGAGCGCTTTGCTGGGCTACATAAGCGTGCGGCAAATGCAGAGCTCTCCACATGGGCGGATACGGCGGATGGATCTTTGGCCTTGCTGATATTGCTGGATCAATTCTCGCGAAATATGTACCGCGGAGATGCCAAATCATTCGCCACCGATGCATTGGCGCGCGATATCGCCAATGCAGCAATTAGAGATGATCATGATCTGCTTTGTGCAAAAAATGCCCAGAACTTTTACTATCTGCCATTTATGCATTCAGAAGATTTGGATGACCAAGATCGCGGAATTGCCCTTACGCTAGAACGCGCAAAGCCAATGGACAATGCGCTACATGCGCGTGCGCACCGCGCGATTATTGCAAAATTTGGTCGTTTTCCGTTTCGAAATGCGGCGATGGGGCGCGAAACAACCCCAGAAGAACAGCAATTTCTGGATGAGGGCGGCTACGGCCAAATTGTCAAACAGGTGCAATCAGAAACTGCCGGCTAGGGTGCTTGTCAAAGCTGTGAATATCAGGCATATTAGAAATAGTTCAATACTAAACTAATTCGAGGATGCTATGGCAACTAACTATGATATGATCGTCATTGGCGCAGGCCCTGGGGGCTATGTTGCCGCTATTCGTGGCGCGCAATTGGGCCTAAAGGTCGCGGTGATTGAGCGCGAGCACGTAGGCGGCATCTGTTTGAATTGGGGATGCATTCCAACCAAGGCGCTGTTGCGCTCTTCTGAGGTGTTTCATTTGATGCAGCGCGCCAAAGAATTTGGCCTAAAAGCAGATGGGATCGATTACGATCTGGATGCGGTTGTTAACCGCTCTCGTGGGGTGGCCAAACAGCTCAGCTCTGGTGTGACGCATCTGTTGAAGAAAAACAAGATCACCACGATCATGGGTGAGGCAACATTAATCGCTAAAAATAAGGTCTCGGTGAAAACTGAGAAAGGCAGCGAAGAGCTTAGCGGCAAGAATATTGTTCTGGCCACAGGTGCGCGCGCGCGCGAATTACCAGGCCTAGAGGCCGATGGCAAAAGGGTATGGACCTATAAACAGGCCTTGAATCCGCCGCATATGCCTAAAAAGCTGTTGGTGATTGGATCAGGTGCGATTGGTATTGAATTCGCCAGCTTTTATAACACGCTTGGGGCGGATACCACCGTGGTCGAGGTGATGGAGCGGGTTCTGCCTGTAGAGGATGCTGAAATTTCCGCCTTTGCGCGTAAGCAATTCGTAAAGCAAGGTATGAATATCATGGAAAAAACCATGGTCAAGAAGCTGGATCGCCAAGCAGACAAGGTAGTCGCCCATATCGAGGCCAATGGGAAGATTGAAAAGCAAGAATTCGACACTGTGATTTCTGCGGTTGGGATTGTTGGCAATGTCGAAAATCTTGGACTAGAGGCGCTGAAAATCAAAGAGGATCGCAGTCATGTGGTTACTGACCCCTACTGTCGCACCAATGTCGAGGGCATTTTTGCCATTGGCGATTTGGCGGCCCCGCCTTGGCTAGCGCACAAGGCCTCGCACGAGGGCGTCATGGTGGCCGAATTGATCGCCGGTAAAAAGCCACATGCCGTTAAACCAGAAAGCATTGCCGGGTGTACCTATTGCCATCCTCAGGTCGCATCTGTGGGCTATACCGAGGCCGCAGCCAAGGAAAAAGGCTTTGATATTAAGGTGGGGCGTTTCCCGTTTATTGGTAACGGCAAGGCAATTGCATTAGGCGAGGCCGAGGGAATGATCAAAACCATCTTTGACGCGAAAACCGGTGAATTGCTGGGTGCGCATATGGTGGGGGCAGAGGTCACCGAGCTGATTCAAGGCTATGTGGTTGGGCGTCAGCTGGAAACCACAGAAGAGGATCTGATGAACACAGTGTTCCCACATCCGACCCTCTCTGAAATGATGCATGAAAGCGTGCTAGATGCCTATGGCAAGGTCATTCATATGTAGAAGCTTTCAGCACCTAACAGGGTGCTGAAAAAGTGGCGACCCAATGGCCGTTAACCAGACTGGTGCCCATATAACGGGCCTCGGGTGCTAGAACATTGCGCCTGTGGCCGGCTGATTCCATCCAATCGGACATCACCCGTGCTGCCGAGCCTTGGCCTTTGGCGATGTTTTCAGCATAGAAACAGCCATCAAACCCATAGGCCTCGATACGGCTTGTGCTGTTAGAGCCATCACTGCCGGTATGTGAGAAAAACCCGTTGTTATTCATATCGGTTGCATGAGCCAAGGAGGCATTGTTCAACGTTTTGATCTGAGACAGGGTATTCAGGCCGGCGGCGGCGCGATTTTTGTTGATCAACTGTGCCAAGGTCGCGGCACCACCACTTGCGGATTGCGCGGTGACATCATTGTCGGCATCTTCAAATTCCGTTTCAAATTGTACGGTTACACAGCCGCTTAGCAATGCGGTACAAACAAGGGCAGAGGGCAGGAATTTCATTGTATTTCTTTCTTTTGGCGTAGTCATTTAGAGTATCTTTAGCCCCTTATACTGTAGTCACGGCTACTTTGATAGATCAAGATGGTGAAGCAATGGGCATGCCTGCTTTGGCCCATGCCGAAAACCCGCCTTTAATATGGCATACGTTTTTTAACCCCATATCTTGGGCCGCCTTGGTTGCAAGGGCTGACCGCCAAGCGCTGGCGCAATAGAAAACAAAGGTTGCATCGCGGGCGAAAATCTCTTTGTGATAAGGGCTGGCGGGGTCGATCCAAAATTCCAGCATCCCGCGAGGGCAGGAAAAGGCGTTGGGTATCTTGCCGCTGCGGGCCAATTCGCGCGGGTCGCGAATATCAATAAAAAGGTAATCCGGCTGAGCCAGATATGTCTGCGCCTGAGTGGTGCTGATTGTTGTGATCTCGGCATTTGCCGCGGCGACCATATCTGCCACTGGGGTTATCATTCTGCGCTCCGCAAATGGATGGGCTGTGGGGTAGGGTTGTTATTTGTCGTGTTAAAACCCTAGCAAGCGCATAGAAAAAGGGCCACCCCTTGCAGAGATGGCCCCCATGTTTATGTGAATTAGGCGATATCGACGCGATCCAGCTCCATCACCTTTACCCAAGCTTTGGCGAAATCAGCCACAAAGCGGGCCTCGCCATCAGACTGGGCATAGGTCTCTGCAATGGCGCGCAATTGGGAATTCGATCCAAAGACCAAATCGGTGCGCGTCGCAGACCATTTTTTCTGACCGCTGTCGCGATCAAAGCCGTCGAATGTGGTCTTGCTGGCAGGTTTCCATTCTGTTGCCATATCCAACAGGTTAACGAAGAAATCATTGCTCAGCGTGCCTTTGCGTGTGGTGAATACACCGTTGTCTGACCCATCCGTATTGGCACCCAAGACCCGCAGACCCGCAACTAACACAGACATTTCAGGTGCGTTCAGGGTCAACAGTTGCGCACGGTCTACCAACAGGTGCTCGGGGGCTACGTTAAATGAGCGCGCCGCATAGTTGCGGAACCCATCACTAAGTGGTTCCATAACCGCAAAGCTCTCTACATCGGTTTGCTCGGCCGTGGCATCCATACGACCAGCGGTGAAGGGCAGGGTGATTTCATGGCCCCCATCCTTGGCGGCCTTCTCAACTGCGGCATTCCCTGCCAGCACGATCAAATCGGCCAGAGACACGGTTTTGGCAAAGCTCGCTTGGATAGCGCCAAGCACATCCAAAACCTTGGCCAATTGTGCAGGGTTATTCGCCGCCCAATCTTTTTGTGGCGCCAAACGTACGCGCGCACCATTGGCGCCACCGCGTAGATCAGAACCACGGTAGGTAGAGGCCGAGGCCCATGCCGCAGAGACCAATTCTGACACGGTCAGATCAGATGCCATAATCTCTGCCTTTAGCGCCTGTGCATCGGTTTCATCAATCAACGCATGGTCGCAGGGCGGAATAATGTCCTGCCAGATCAGGTCCTCGGCTGGTACTTCTGACCCAAGGTACAGAGCTTTTGGCCCCATATCACGGTGGGTCAGCTTGAACCATGCGCGCGCAAAGGCATCGGCAAATTCATCTGGGTTTTGATGAAAACGACGTGCGATCGCCTCGTATGCTGGATCCATACGCAGGGCCATATCAGCCGTTGTCATCATCAATGGAACCTTCTTGCCAGAGCCATCCACCTCTGGTGCGTGATCTTCGTCCTTTAGATCAACCGCATGCCAGATTTGCGCGCCGGCTGGGCTTTTGGTTAGGGCCCATTCGTATCCGAACAAGACATCAAAATATCCCATATCCCACTGGGTTGGGTTGGCTGTCCATGCGCCTTCGATGCCGCTGCCGATGGTATCCACACCTTTGCCGGTGCCATGACCATTTTTCCAACCAAAGCCCTGTTGTTCGATAGGGGCCGCCTCTGGATCGGCACCAACCAGTGATGGATCACCAGCGCCGTGGGCCTTGCCAAATGTGTGACCACCGGCCACCAAGGCAACTGTTTCCTCGTCGTTCATTGCCATGCGACCAAAGGTATCGCGGATATCCAGACCAGAGAGTTTCGGATCAGGATTGCCGTTCGGCCCCTCTGGGTTCACATAGATCAAGCCCATCTGCACGGCGGCCAATGGGTTTTCCAAATCGCGCTCGCCTGAATAGCGATTGTCTTCCAGCCAGCCCTCTTCGGTGCCCCAGTAAATATCTTGCTCTGGTTCGTAGACATCCGCACGCCCACCTGCGAAACCAAATGTCTTGAAGCCCATGCTTTCAAGGGCCACATTCCCGGCCAAGATCATCAAATCAGCCCATGAAATGCTGTTGCCGTATTTTTGTTTTAATGGCCAAAGCAGACGGCGACCTTTGTCCAAATTCACATTGTCAGGCCAGCTGTTCAAGGGGGCGAAGCGCTGGGTACCAGAGCGCGCGCCACCGCGGCCATCGGCGGTACGATATGTACCGGCTGAATGCCATGCTAAACGTATAAACAGACCACCATAATGGCCATAATCCGCAGGCCACCAATCCTGGCTGTCAGTCATCAAATCAGTCAGGTCTTTTTTAAGGGCATCCAAATCCAACTTGGCAAATTCTGCTGCATAGTCAAAATCGTCGCTCATCGGGTTTGCTTGGGCGGTGTTCTGATGCAAAATATTCAAATTTAGCGCCTCTGGCCACCAATCGCGGTTGGATCTGCCGCCACCAGCGGCGTGCATTACAGGGCATTTGCCTGCAGGGGTAGAATCGGACATGGGTGTCTCCTCAGGTTAAGATTTCTAGGGCGATTATCCGCAAATTTTTGATTATTGGAAATTGTATTTATTGTGAATTTCAATTAGAAAAACTTATGGCTATTACCCTAAGACAATTGACATATTTATCGGCACTGGCAAAGCACCGCCATTTTGCCCATGCGGCGGAATCTGTGCATGTAACGCAATCTGCCCTGTCACAACAAATCAAAGAGCTTGAACGCACGCTAGGTGCCACATTGGTAGAACGTAATCCTCGTGGTATTACCCTGACGGCCACGGGGCGAGACGTTCTAGCGCGTGCGAAAAACGTATTGGCAGAGGTGCGTGATATAGAACAGGTGGCGCGCCTGTCCATGACCATGCCAGCAGAGCTGCGCATCGGTCTTATTCCCACCATTGCGCCCTATGTATTGCCGCATTTTCTACCACTTATCCGGGCGCAAAATATCGGGATGGAGTTGGGTATTAGAGAGGCCCAGACAGATATTTTGTTATCAGAGTTAGAACGTGGCAAGCTGGATGCGGTAGTAATCGCCTTGCCCAGTCTGGTAGATGGCGTGATCGAAACACCGCTGATTACCGATCATTTTTTCCTAGCAGGGCGACCACAGGCCTTGGCCGAATTGCCCCAAACCCGCTTGAGGCCCTCGGAAATTCGCCCAGATCAATTGCTGTTGCTGGATGACGGCCATTGCTTGGCCGATCAGGCCTTGGCGGCTTGTGGTATTGCCCCCAGTACACCGATCGATTTGCGCGCTTCTTCACTGACGACCCTGTGTGGGTTGGCTTCTGCGGGGTTTGGGTTTACCTTGGTGCCAGAAATCGCCGTGGCAAACGAGCTGCGGGCAACAGCTGATTTACAGGTGATGCGTTTTTCAGGGCGGCAACCAAGCCGAAAAATTGGTCTGGTACGTCGATCAATCGGGATAAAGGCGCCTTGGTTCACAGTCTTGGAACAGGGCTTTAAACAGGCCTTCGAACTTGCTATAAAACCAGCAAAGGCGCGACCCGTAGCCCAGCAGTAAGGACAGAATATGCGCGATATTACTATTCCGGCAGAACGCCACCCCGAAAAGGCGCATAAGCCAGATAATCCACAGCCCAAGAAGCCAGATTGGATTCGTGTTAAGGCGCCAGTGTCCGAGGGCTATAACAAAACCCGTAACATCATGCGCGACAATAATCTGGTCACAGTTTGTGAAGAGGCTGGGTGCCCTAATGTGGGCGAGTGTTGGTCGCAGGGTCATGCCACCATGATGATTATGGGGGGGGTCTGTACCCGTGCCTGTACCTTTTGTAACATTGCGACGGGAAAGCCACCCGAAGATTTGGATATTTTTGAGCCGGGCCGCGTCGCGGCGGCGGTAAAGAAACTGGGGCTAAATCATGTGGTGATCACCTCTGTTGATCGCGATGATATCGCCGATGGCGGGGCAGAGCATTTTGCCCAAACCATTCGTGCCGTACGCAAGCAAAGCCCGCAGACCACAATTGAAATTCTTACCCCAGATTTCATCCGCTGTGACGACAGCGCCCTAGAGATGGTGGTAGAGGCCAAGCCCGATGTGTTTAACCATAACCTAGAGACCGTACCCGGCCTATACCCAGAGGTACGCCCCGGCGCGCGCTATTTCCACTCGTTGCGCCTGTTGCAGCGGGTCAAAGAGATCGACCCCAGCATGTTTACCAAATCGGGCATCATGGTCGGCCTTGGAGAGAACAAGCAATCGGTGGTTCAGGTGATGGAAGATATGCGTGCTGCTGATATCGATTTTCTGACCATCGGGCAATATTTGCAACCCACCCCAAAACACCATGCGGTTGACCGGTTTGTCACACCGGATGAATTCGCAGCCTATGAAAAAACCGCCTATAACAAGGGGTTCTTGATGGTTTCTGCCACGCCTTTGACACGCTCTAGCTATCATGCGGGCGATGATTTCGCGCGGCTTCGCGCTGCACGATTGGAAAAGCTAGGCTCCTAGACCTTGGGGGTACTGTCACAGGCCCATTTAATTTTTGATACCCCTGCCAAGCGCGCAAAGCGGGCCAGTTCTGCCTCTAATCTATTTGCGCGGGGGGTGGACCATTTGATTCCTGCCTCACGCCAAAGGTTCAGAACGATCATATGATCCTTGGCACGCTCGGCCTTAACCTCGATCCGCCCAACGAAACGATTGCCCTCGAGCAGGGGGTAGACGTAATATCCCCAGCGCCGCTTGGCCGCCGGAACAAACATCTCAATCCGATATTCAAACCCAAATAAGCGCTCTAGTCTTTTGCGATCACGCGTGGCGGGATCAAAGGGATTGATGATGCGCAGACGCGTGCTGGGCGCGGGCAGGGCGGCAATTCGCGCCTCTATATCAGGCGTGCCAAGTGCATCCAGCCAAGTCCCATCAGCCCCTTGTACCTGTACAGGCGTAAAGGATGCGGTCTTGGCCCAAGCTCGGGCCTCAATTGCGCTCATCGCGTCCCAGAACCTTTGGATTTCACCGGTGTTGGCAAAGCTCAGGCGATCCAATGCGGCCCTACACAGCCAATCAATTTGTTCCGAATCCGACAATTCGATCTCGCGCAGATGTTTTGGGAAGACCCGCTCGGCCAGATTATAATATTTGGTGAAGTTTTCGCGATAGCAGGTGGCCAGCTCGCCCGCATACCACATGTAATCCAACGCCTGTTTGTGTGGAGGGCGCGCCCACATCTTTTTCTCGCCCTCAATCTTGCTGCTAAAGGCATGCGTGGAGAGAGCGCCCTCGGCAGCAATGCGTGCTTTTATGTCTGCGCGTCCTTCGGTATCGGGGCGTTTTTTAAAACTGCTGTAGCCCTCTATTTGGATGCGCTTGCGGTTGAACTGTCGTTGCCACATTGGCAGGAAATCCATAGGGATAACCGAGGCATCATGGGTGAAATGCTCGAAAATCGCGCGCTGTTCACGATACAGGGGATCAAACATCGCCTCTCGGTAGTTCTGATTACGGCTCCACAATATATGGTGATGGGCACGCGAAACTACCTGAATGGTGTCCAGCTGAACAAAGCCTAAATTACGGATCATCTTTGCCACATCTAATGGCCCAGTTGGAGCAGCCCCCAATCCATTGGTCGATAGCCAAAGTGCGCGCGCCTGCGAATTCGTGATCTTAAACGCCATAGGGTCCCCGTGTATTACACAGAGACCCTATCAATACTTGCGATGCTGTACAGCCCGTTACTTGCGTCTTGGGGGGCGGTTGCCACCTTTTTTCTTAGCGCCACCCTTTGGGCCACCCATGCGCGGGCCAGAGCCGCGCTTGGGGTTGCTGCGCCCACCACGGCGCCGTGGTGCTGGTTTTTCAAATGTGGGGATCATCTCTTCGGTCAATCCATCCATATGTGCAATCGGGATATCGCCATCAATCAATTTTTCGATATCCCACAGTTGCTTGTGTTCATCTGGTGCACAAAATGCAATTGCGCGCCCCTCGGCACCGGCGCGTGCGGTACGGCCGATACGGTGAACATAGGCTTCTGGTACATTGGGCAGGTCATAGTTGATAACCAGCTCGATTCCCGGAATGTCGATGCCGCGCGCAGCAATATCCGTGGCAATCAGAACATAGGTTTTACCTTTTTTAAAATCGTCCAATGCACGTTGCCGCTGACCTTGGGATTTATTGCCGTGGATAGCATCGGCCTTGATGTCCTGGGTGCCCAACCATTTCACCATTTTGTCGGATCCATGTTTTGTACGTGAAAAGACGATAATGCGCTTTTTGGGGTTGGCCTTTACAATGCGCTCAAGGGCCAGACCTTTGTTCTGTTTGGTCAAATGCATCAAGCTTTGCTCGATTTTATCCACCGTAGAGTTTTCAGGGGTCACCGAGACCTGAGCCGGATCGGTCAGGTATTGCTCTGTCAGCTTGTGAATTTCCTTGGACATGGTGGCCGAGAACAGCAATGTTTGGCGTTCCTTGCTGATCTGGGTGATGATGCGTTTCACGGCGGGCAGGAACCCGATGTCCAGCATCTGATCCGCTTCGTCCAACACCAAGAACTTGGTTTCATCAAGGCGCAAACCCTTTTGGGCAACCAAATCCTCCAAACGACCAGGTGTAGCTACGAGAATATCAACACCCTTTTCAAGGTCGCGCATTTGGCGGCGAATGGGGGCGCCACCGATGGCATGGGTGAAATTCAATGGTAGACGCTTGCCGTAATCGCGCAGGGCGTCATGGATTTGCATGGCCAACTCGCGGGTCGGTGATAGGATCAAGGCCCGCGCAGAGCGTTTTTTCAGCGCTTCTGGCTTTAGCAACAATTGCTGGATAAGCGGCAGGGTAAAGGCCGCGGTTTTCCCTGTGCCGGTTTGAGCAAGGCCAACCAGATCCTTGCCATTCAGAACATGCGGGATCGCTTGCTGTTGAATAGGGGTCGGGTCACTATAGCCCATAAAGCCCAGCGCCTTAACGATCTCTGGGTCTAATCCCAGTTTGCCAAACGCAGAAGCATCAGACTTTGGTTTTTCTGGGCGTTTGGCAGGTTTTTCAGCTTTGGATTTAATCTTGGGCTTGCCACCGGTTAATAGGGCCGCATCGCCGGCCTTCAACACGGTCATATTTGCGGCAGCGCTTTTCCCAGTTTTAGGATCCTCGCGCATTTCATAGGTTAGGCGATCGCCTTCCTTTACCTGTTTAAGGCCGGTCTCTTTTAGGTATTTCATGTGGATAAAGGCATCATCGCCGCCTTGGTCTGGGTTGATGAACCCAATGCCTTTGACGGGATTATACCAAATTACTGTGCCTGTTAGCATGATGTAGAGCTTTCTGTGGGGTTGTGCGCGTTTTAGTGCAGTGGCCCAAGGGTCAAGCTAATCAGCGCTAGGTCTATGAAACATGCCCCATCTAGCATTCAGGGCCTTTGATCAAGGGCTAACTGGGAAAAAAGGCAAAAATACCCGCTATAATCGGGGTATTCTGCGAAATCCGTTTGAATCGAGGGTTAATATCTCGGGCCATCCGAGTATTTTCTCTATTGCCACAAGTATGGCGCAGATCAGGACTACACCGATTATTAGGCGTTTTTTGGATTTGGAAGGCGGATTTTGCACCCAGCGTTTCATCCGCATCAACCACATCAGATTCATGTGAAAACAACCTTGCCAATATGATCTAGGTTGCGGTTGCGCTGGCCGTAATCAATGCCATATCCCACTACAAATTCATCAGGAATTTCAAAGCCCGTCCAATCGGCACAGATATCCACCTCGCGTCGCGAAGGTTTATCCAGTAATGCACAGACCTTTAGGCGCGCGGGCTCTCGGGATTTCAGCAGGTTCATCACGTGATGCAGGGTATGGCCAGTATCGACGATATCCTCGATCACCAAAACATCACGCCCTGCGATTTCACCGCGCAGGTCTTTTAGGATGCGAACCTCGCGTGTGCTTTCCATACCATCGCCATAAGACGAGGTTTCTAGGAAATCGACCTCGACAGGCAGATCAAGTTCGCGGGCCAAATCGGCAATAAAGACAAATGAGCCGCGCAACAACCCCACAACAATCAGCTGTTCACTATCTTTAAAATACTCCGAAATCTCCGCGGCCAAACTTTCGCATCTGGCGGCAATTGATTTGGCCGAAATCATCGGCTCTACGATATAACTATTGTGATCCATGGGCATACCCTAACAAAATATCCAGATGCGGCAAGATGGGGCGTGACCTTTGGGTAGGATTTGATAGATAGGCCCACATGCCGACACATAGCGAAATTAGAAACATGCCCTATAGCGCGCAACAGATGTTTGATCTGATTGCTGATGTTCGCTCATATCCTGATTTTTTGCCATGGTGTGCTGCGGCGCGGATGCGCGGGCAGCGCCATCAGGGCGATAGCACAATCCTTGATGCGGATTTGGTCATCGCATTCAAGGTTTTCCGCGAGCGTTTTGGATCACGCGTCACCCTGCACCCCATGGATCAAACCATTGATGTGGAATACTTGGATGGGCCGTTTCGCTATTTGAACAATCACTGGAAATTTAGCGATATTGACGGCGGGTGCGAAGTCGATTTTCATGTGGATTTTGAGTTCAAGTCAAAGATCCTACAGGGTTTGATAGGTGTTGTCTTTAATGAGGCGATGCAGCGTATTGTCAGCGCATTTGAAACCCGTGCCGCAGAGCTCTATGGTGAAGGTAAGTCCTAAATTCCTCCTAAACCACACGGAGATAACCATGCCTTGGAATACCACCCGCCTAAGCCAGTTGTTGAATATTGAATACCCGATCATTCAGGCCCCTATGGCAGGCGCCAGCACACCTGCAATGGCATTGGCCGCGACCCGCGCTGGGGGGCTTGGTTCGCTGGGCACTGCACTACAAGGGGTGGATGCGGCACGCAGAGATATCGCGCAGATGGTTGATGCGGGTGCGGGCCCCTTTAATGCCAATTTCTTTGTGCATCAGAATCCTATCGAACCCTTTGATATGGGGCCAGAAGCACAGGCTGTGATCACGCGCTGGTACCAAAACCTAGATGCGGGGCCCGAGATAAAACCCCATATCGCCAAGCCATCCTTTGATGATCAGACTTGTGATATGCTGGTTGAATTACGTCCGCATGTCGTCAGTTTTCATTTCGGATTGCCGGAGAGCCACTTGGTCGAACGCCTGAAGGCCGCGGGTATCATCATCTTGTCCTCGGCCACATCAGTAAAAGAGGCACAGTGGTTAGAGCAGCGCGGCGCGGATGCCATCATCGCCCAAGGCGCCGAGGCCGGCGGCCATAGCGGGTGGTTCATCGAACGTGGTATCGCAGAGGTGGCGGGCACCATGGCCTTGGTTCCGCGTATGGTGGATGCGGTGGATGTGCCGATTATTGCGGCGGGTGGTATTGCCGATGGGCGCGGCATTGCAGCGGCGATGATGCTAGGGGCCTCGGGGGTTCAGATCGGTACAGCCTTTCTACCCTGTTCAGAATGCGCCAGCCCCGATGTACACAAGCAAAGTATTTTAACGGCCAGCGGCGATGACACCGTGTATTCCAAAGGCTTTTCTGGGCGCCGTGCACGCACTATTGTCAATCAATTCGCGCGGGATATGGCGGATGTAGATGATATGGCGGCGTTTCCATTAATGAACCCTGTTACGGGGCCACTGCGCGCGGTCTCTGCAAATCAGGGGCGTGGGGATGCTGTTTCCCTATGGGCCGGCCAGGGGGTGGGCTTGGTGACAGAAACGCGCTCTGTCACCAAGGTGTTTGAAGATTTGATCACCCAAGCGGATGATCTTTTGGCCTAGGATGCCATATCATAGGCACGTTCGCCGTGGGATGTGCGATCCAAACCATTGATTTCGTCTTCTTCGGATACCCGGATTGGGAAGACCAGTGCCACCAATTTGACCAAGATATAAGAAACAACCACAGTAAAGATGCCAACAACAGCCAATGCTCCCAGTTGTTCTGTCCAGCCTGCATAACCAAATACAGATAGCATGATGATACCGAAAATACCGCCTACACCGTGCACGGCGAAAACATCCAAAGTATCGTCGATATTAAAGGTGTTTTTCACCACACCACACAGGATCTGACATAGAATGCCAGCGATGGCACCGATCATCATCGCCTCTACTGGGCTAACCCAGCCAGAGGCTGGCGTGATAGAGGCCAAACCAGCGATCGTGCCTGTGACCATACCCACCAGTGATGCCTTGCCGTATTTAATCCGCTCGTATAGCGCCCAAGTCAGCGATGCCGTCGCCGCCGAAATATGGGTGACCGTCAGGGCCATAGCCGCGCCACCATCTGCAGCCAATTGCGATCCGCCATTAAAACCAAACCAACCGACCCAAAGCATCGCGGCACCTAGCATCACATAGCCAGGATTGTGAGGGGGTACATTTTTCTTCATGCGCGGGCCAAGTACACAGGCCACAACCAAGGCCGCCAAGCCAGCGGTTTCATGCACAACGATTCCGCCAGCAAAATCTTTTACGCCGTTTTCAAACAGTGCACCCTCGGCACCCGACAGCATACCACCGCCCCAAATCCAATGGGTAACAGGTGCATAAACCAACAGCATCCAAAGCGCCGAAAACGCCATAACGAAGCCAAAGCTGATGCGCTCTACATAGGCGCCAACAATCAAGGCGGGCGTAATTATCGCAAATGTCATCTGGAAGGCAAAGAACAGAACCTCGGGGATTGTGCCGCTTAGCGTATCTGCGGTGACACCAGACAAGAACATCTTGCCCAAGCCGCCCCAATATAGACCACCGTCACCAAAAGCGATGGAATAGCCAAAGGCCAACCATAATACCGACATCAAGCAGGCAATGCCGAAACATTGCATGAAGACGCTAAGCACATTGCGCGCACGTACCAAGCCGCCGTAAAATAATGCCAAACCTGGCAAAGTCATAAAGAGAACCAGCGCCGTCGCGACGATGATCCATGCTGTATCTGCACCATTCATAGGAAATCCCTCTTTTTTTCGACAAAATGCGCGATATTTATTGAGTAGGAAAAGGGCATACCTGAAAATTGCTGTGTATTTTATGAGCAGATGTAATCTTTTGGTGAAAAAATAGGCGAATATCGCTTTTTTGACTAATTACTATGCGGTCTGCAAATTTTCATTCCGCTGAAATCGCGGATGCCAACAGCCCTAGAGCATGGGTCATCGTTGCTCTGCGCACGCCTGCGCGCCCCAAAGCACCGAATTCTACGGTCTCGCTGATTACGGGCTTGCTGATCTGGGCCAGCCCAAAACAGACGCGGCCTTCGGGCTTGTGCTCAGATCCGCCAGGGCCTGCGATCCCTGTGACGGATACAGCGATAGTGGCATTGGATTTTGTTAATGCGCCCATCGCCATTTGCTGTGCAACCTGTTCGGATACCGCGCCATAGTGGCCAAGGGTCTTGGTAGATACGCCCAGCATTCTGTGCTTAGCGTCATTTGAATAGGTAACAAAACCCGCGTCAAATACATCGGATGAGCCAGCAATATCTGTCAGCGCGGCGCTGATCATACCTCCGGTACAGCTCTCGGCGGTGGCAATGCGTATGCCCGCGCCGCGCGCAGCTTCTAACAGCTCTTCGGGCGTTAAATCCATCATCAGCTAATGCTCAAACCTAGATAAAACAGCGCAAAATTCATCGCAAAAAGAGTTGCCGCGGTAACAACCCCTGCCAAGAAATCATCGATCATCACCCCAAGGGCCGTTGGACGTTGCTGGATCAGTGTCAAAGGCCATGGTTTGAATACATCAAAAAACCGAAACAGGCCCAATGCGACGGATATTTGTAATGGGTAAATGCCTGCCCATTGCGATCCGGATTCAAGGGTGGTGGCGAAACTCATTCCAGAGGAATTCAACCAGAATATCGGCAAAAGGGCGATCCACATGCCCGCAACCTCGTCAATCACATAGATCGGGCGATCAGGATCCTTTACCCCAACGGTTTCACGCCCAATGGCCCAGACACCAGCGCCAAACACCAAGGCCGTAACGATTAACAGATCAATCCAGCCAAAACCAAGCCACAACATAACAAAGGCAAAGGGCAGGGCTGCAATTGCCCCCCACGTCCCCGGCATTTTTGGCAGCAACCCTATGTAAAACCACGTTGCAATAAATTTCGTCATACCCAACCTCACTTAATTATGATGGTGAATATGGCAGAGATCGATGGCCAGTCAAGAACCTAGGATGCCGACCAGAACCAATCCCGCACCCCACAGGCACAGGGCCGCCATAATGCCCGCAATCACATCATCCAACATCACCCCAAGGGCAGTATCCATTCGATCGGCCCAGCTAACGGGAAAGGGTTTGGTAATGTCAAACAGACGAAACAGCCCGAAACCCAGTGCAAAGCTGAACCAAAGTGACATTCCTAGGTGCACACCCGCAAATACGGGGATTAGGGCCAGCCATTGCCCGACAACCTCGTCTATTACGATCTCGCTGGGGTCATGATCCGCCTTGCCCTTGGTTTCCTCATAGGTGGCCCACCATCCTAATAAGAAGATCAGCGCGCTCGCCAAGAGCAAACACCAGACCCCAAACCCAAACCACAGCATTGCCCACGCAAAGGGCAGGGCGGCAAGCGAACCCCACGTGCCCGGGGCGGGACGAATGAGGCCTGCATAAAACCATGTTGCTATTAGTTTTGTCATATCTTCACCAATGTTGTTGTGGCCTGTGCGGCGATCCCTTCGCCTCGGCCTGTAAATCCTAGTTTCTCACTGGTGGTGGCCTTCACGCTTATGCGTTCAAGATCGACCCCTGTGATTTTTGCAAGGTTCTCGCGCATAGCAGTGGCATGGGGGCCGATTTTGGGCATCTCGCAGATGATCGTGCAATCCATATTTGAAATGTGGAATCCGCGCGCATGCACGCGCTCTATGGCTTTGCGTAGGAAAATATCAGAAGAGGCGCCCTTCCACTGTGGGTCAGCTGGGGGGAACCATTGGCCAATATCCCCCTCGGCCAAGGCACCAAATAGCGCATCCGTCAGCGCATGCATGGCCACATCCGCATCTGAATGCCCGATCATTGCCTGTGAATGGGGGATTGAGATGCCATTTAGGATCACGTGATCTCCCTCCCCAAGGGCATGCACATCATACCCAATTCCGGTTCTAATATCCATTCGGTCTCCGATAAATGCTGCTGCGCGGCTAAAATCTTCTGGATGGGTGATTTTGATATTCCGCTCTGCCCCTAAAATAGGCACTGCGCTGTGGCCTGCGCGCTGAATGATCGCCACATCATCATCTGCTGCGCTGTTGTTTTGGTGATAGGCGCTGCGTAGATCTGCGGTTCTGAAGGCCTGTGGCGTTTGGGCGCGCCACAGATTGTCGCGCGTGATCGCAGCATCAGCTGCCTGGTCTTTGACGCGCCAAAGCGCATCCGTTACCGGCAGGGCCAGAAATGCCGCGCGGTGATGATTTTGGGCTGTGATCAGGCGCTCTAGCGCGTCAAGGGGCAGTAATGGGCGTGCGCCGTCGTGAATTAAAACCACCTCTGTATCCACATGTGAGAGGCCAAGGCGCACGGTTTCAGAGCGCGTTGCCCCCCCGTCAATAGGTGCACCAAGGCGTGTATCTGTAATGTTTTCCGTTGCTTTGTCGTATAAATCACGATCCAGCGGGTTGATCACGCATTTCACCTTGCTGATTTCTGGATGCGCCAAAAGGCAATTAATGCTGCGTGAAATGATGCTCTGCCCTGCAAGGTGGCGGTATTGTTTTGGGGTCGCTCCACCGGCCCGGGTTCCGCGGCCAGCTGCAACAATCAAGGCAGTTATCTGTGTCATGGGGCGGTTATACGGTGTTCGGTAGGCAGAGCAACGCGGAAATATTAATTTTTGCCACCTCGATTTAGAAAATGCGCTTGCATCGATGGGCTTGTCTGCCTACTAAATAGGCATGGTCGAATTAATGGTTGGAAATAGGGCAATATCGCCGCCCGTCTTGCTTTCACCGCTTGCGGGAATCACGGATTTGCCGTTTCGCAATCTGGTGTCATCCTTTGGCGCAGGGTTGGTTGTTTCAGAGATGGTGGCTAGCCAAGAGATGGTACAAGAGCGCCCCTCGTATCAAGCACGCGCAGAGCTGGGATTTGATGCGGAGAATACTGTTGTTCAGATCGCCGGGCGCGAGGCCTATTGGATGTCCGAGGCGGCCAAGGTCTGTGCCGGCAATGGCGCAAAAATCATCGATATCAACATGGGATGCCCAGCCAAAAGTGTAACCAGCGGTGCCTCTGGCAGTGCTTTGATGAAAACACCTGATCTCGCGCTAGAGTTGATAGAGGCGGTGGTGAATGCGGTGGATGTGCCCGTGACCTTGAAAACCCGTCTTGGGTGGGATGATGCGGCGTTGAATGCGCCAGATATCGCAAAGTCGGCAGAGAGCGCTGGTGTACAGATGGTGACCATACATGGGCGCACACGCTGTCAATTTTACAAAGGGTCGGCTGATTGGCGGGCTATTCGCGCCGTAAAAGAGGCGGTGAATATTCCCGTAATTGCGAATGGAGATATCGTTGATGCCGCCAGCGCACGACGGGCCTTGGAGCAATCAGGCGCCGATGGAGTAATGGTGGGACGCGGAGCACAAGGGCGTCCATGGTTGCTGGCGCAAATTGCTGCTGACCTATACGGTACAGAGATGCCAAAGGTTCCAACTGGAAATGAATTTATTCAAATGATAACAGGCCATTACATTGCATTGTTGGATTTCTACGGCGATCATCTGGGCAATCGTGTGGCGCGTAAACACCTTGGTTGGTATATGGATGTTTTAAACACTGATGCGGGGCGGCGTCGGGCGCTACAAACCGAAAAATCATCTGCCACTGTTTTGAAGATGATCGCGGACCTTCCCACCGAAGAACAGGTTGCATGATGGTTGATATCAATTTCGAAGCGGTCTGGGGTACGCTGCCATTCCCTGTTTTCATCATCGCCGAAGACGCAACTGTGCTGCGCGGAAATTCTGCTGCTGAACAGATTATCCAGACCTCAGAAAAGCAAATGATGGGTCAAGAGCTGGGCAAGTATTACGGCAAGAACTCGGTGGTTCTGGAAACCATCAATCAGGCGCAAAAACACCGCAGCAGCATCACCCGATATGGGGTAGAGCTCAGCACCGCAGAGCGCGCGACCCTGACCTGTGATTTGATGGTGAATTTCCTTGATTTCGACCAGAATATTATCCTGCTGATAATCCAACCAACGGGCGTTGCCCAGAAAATGAGCCGCTCGATCACCCATCGCACCGCCGCGCGTTCGGTTACGGCAATGGCCTCGATGCTGGCCCATGAAATTCGAAATCCGTTGGCGGGTATTTCTGGTGCGGCTCAGCTATTGGCCATGAATGCGGATGCCGAGGATGAAAAACTGGCCGATATGATTGCTCAAGAAAGTAAACGCATTGGGACATTGGTCGATCGCTTCGAGCATTTTTCCGACAGCCGCCCAGCGCGACGCTTGGCCTTTAATATTCACGATATTCTTGATCGCGCCATCCGATCTGCTCAGGCCGGCTACGGAGAAAATGTTAAATTTACAAAAGAGTACGACCCATCGTTACCAGACGCATCTGGAGATGCTGATCAATTGTTACAGGTTTTTCAGAACTTGATAAAAAACGCCTGCGAGGCGGTGGATAAATCGCGCGGAAGCATTCGCATTAAATCATCCTACAAATCAGGCGTGAAATTCTCGGTCACCGGCGACAAGGTGGAAACACTGCCCTTACAGGTAGAAATTTCCGATAACGGGCGTGGCATTCCCGAAAACATGATCGCCGAAGTATTTGAACCCTTCGTTTCCAGTAAAGCAAACGGATCAGGTCTCGGCCTGTCTTTGGTGTCTAAAATTGTCACCAGCCACGGCGGGTTAGTCGAAGTGAACAGCAATTCTCACGGCACCAGCTTCGTTATTCGCCTGCCGATTTCAAAGCGTAGTTAGAGGTATACCATGGACGGAACAATATTGGTCGCAGATGACGACCGCACCATCAGAACGGTTCTAACACAAGCGCTAACGCGCGCGGGGTGTAAGGTACGATCAACCGGTAGCGTAAATACTCTGTGGCGCTGGATAGAAGAGGGCGAAGGAGATGTGGTTGTCTCAGATGTGAACTTCCCTGATGGAGATGGGTTGGAATTGCTGCCTGCCATCAAACGCAAGCGCAGCGAATTGCCTGTGGTGATTATTTCAGCACAAAATACAGTGATGACTGCAATTCGCGCATCAGAACTAGGCGCCTATGATTACCTGCCTAAACCATTTGATCTAAAGGATTTATTATCCAAAGTCAGCAAGGCCTTATCCCTACAGGGCGGCGTATCCGCTGCCAAGTCATCCGATGCGGATGGGCGCAGTGATCTGCCCTTGATCGGCTCCGCACCCTTGATGCAAGAGGTCTATCGTCTGTTGGCCCGCGTGTTAAATACCGATCTGAGCGTTATGATCACTGGCGAAAGCGGCACAGGGAAAAACCTGCTGGCCAACACTTTGCATCAATTGGGCCATCGTTCTGCCAATGATTTTGTAACCATCAATGCATCGACAGCCAGTGTTGATAAAATCGAAGGCCTGCTGTTAGGTGGATATGAAAATCGTGGATATGAGCCGGTGAAAGCCGGCTCCACCATTTATCTGGATGAGATCGCAGAGATGAGCGCGGATGCACAGCTGCATTTACTGGATCTACTGCGTTCTGATGGTATTCAATCGAAAAACCTGCGGTTTATCTCTTCAACCCGTCAAACCCTTGATAGTCTCGTGAACGAAGGTGTGTTTCGCGAAGACCTGTTTTATCGATTGAATGTTGTGCCCATTGCATTGCCCCCTCTGCGCGATCGGCTTGGGGATATTACGGAGCTCTCGCAACATTTTCTACAGATGGCCGCCTCAAATGGTCAGCCCCTGAAAACCCTCTCAAGCAAGGCGATTGAATTGATGCGCGCGGTTCCATGGAATGGAAATGTGCGCGAGTTGGAAAACTTTATCAATCGATTGGTGGTACTGTCCCCAGACGAAGATATCTCCGAAAGCTATGTGGCACAGAACCTGAAACAAATCCCACAGGTGCGATCAGAGGTCGGGGTGGCGGCAAATGGAAAGCTGTCCAGCGCTGTCGAAAGCCATATCAAGCGTTATTTCGATTTGCATGGCGAGGTTTTGCCACCACCTGGTTTGTACAATCGCATCCTACGAGAAGTGGAGTTGCCGCTGATTGCATTATCGCTATCGGCAACGCGTGGAAATCAGATAAAAACCGCGGAACTCCTTGGAATTAATCGCAATACTTTGCGCAAAAAGATCAAGGAACTGGATATTCAGGTGACACGCAGTAAGAAGATGATGTAAACTTGTCACAATACTGAGGCAGAAACAGAACAGTCATCAATGTGAAACAGGTTCCGATACTGGAATTTACCAATAAACTAAGCCGTTGGCGCCGCTCGCGCCGCGTACAGATGTCTGTTGCGTGGTTGTTGATCGCGCTTGGCCCTTTGCTGGTTATGGCCACGGTTTATGTGGCCTCTGGCGGCTTTGGTGGCCGCTCTGGCGGAATCTTGCGCGGAATCTTGCTTATTGATATCGTGTATTTGCTGACCGTGGTTTCCCTTGTCGGGTGGTCTGTGATGCGGATAATGGCGGCGCGACGTGCAAAATCCGCTGGGTCGCGGTTACATATGCGCCTAAGTGGGGTTTTTGCCATTGTGGCGCTGATCCCCACGGTTTTGGTGGCTGTTTTCGCGGTTCTTACACTGAACCTTGGGGTAGAGGGGTGGTTTTCCGAAAATGTGCGTTCGGTTGTTGGTTCATCTTTGAATGCGGCAACGGCCTACAAAGAAGAACAGCGTGGCGATCTAGAAGAAGACCTAAGCTTCATCGCCTTTAATCTAGAACAGTACAAGCGCCAAAACACATTTGTAACCGATGGCGATATCCGTGCACAGCTGTCGCGCCTGCAATCCTCAGTTCAGCGTGGACTAAAAGAGGCCTACTTGATTGATGGTGCAGGTAAAATTCAATCGCGCGGAGAATTCAGTTATCTGTTTGATTTTGAACAGCCCAGCCCCCTTGATCTAGAACGCGCGACAAATGGCAAAATGGTGATCCTCGAGGATTGGGAAAATAATGAGTTTCGCGCTCTGATCCGACTGCGGGGATTTGCCGATCGCTATTTGTATATTTCTCGCAGTGTTGATGGGAATATCCTTAACCTTCTAGATGAAACCACCGCCACAGCCAAAACATACACCCAGATGGAAACTCAACGCGGTCAAATCCTGTCTTATTATGGGTTGTTATATCTGGGATTTGCCAGCTTTGTGATCCTGTCCGCTATTTGGCTGGGCATGTTGTTCGCAGAGCGCCTTTCGCGCCCCGTTGGTCAGCTGGCTGGTGCTGCACAGCGCGTTGGGGCAGGGGATTTCAATGTGCAGGTGTCTGATATTTCTGGCGATGACGAAATTGCCATGTTGGGGCGGGCCTTCAACCGGATGACCAAGCAGGTAAAACGCCAGCACACTGACCTGCGCGATGCCCATGCCTATACAGAGCGCCGCCGCCGCTTGTTTGATAGCGTGCTGACTGGGGTGACCGCGGGTGTTCTGGGTCTTTCAAGTGATGGGCGCATCACCATCGTTAATTCCGCGGCGATCAAGCTTTTGAATCTTGACGAGAGCTGCGAAGGCACTGAGCTGGCCTTGGCTGTTCCGGAATTCGCTCCTCTGCTGGCAAAGCTTGATACCGAAGATAGCGCCACTGCTCAGCAGGAAATCAGCCTGACGCGCGCAGGCAATGCTGAGGTGTTGCTGGTGCGGATATCAACGCGCCAGAACGAGCTGGGTGAAAATGAGGGCTATGTAATTACCTTTGACGATGTCACTGATCTAGTTTCTGCTCAGCGCATGGCCGCATGGGGCGATGTGGCGCGGCGTATCGCTCATGAAATCAAAAACCCTCTGACGCCAATTCAGCTGTCCGCTGAGCGACTACAACGTAAGTTTGGCCCGCTGGTGGGCGAGCAAAAACAGTCTTTGGTTCAATACTCCGATGTAATTATTCGTCAAACCAATGACTTGCGGCGCATTGTTGATGAGTTTTCAAAATTTGCCCGCATGCCCGAGCCGCAAAAATCGCCTGCTAATCTCAGCAAATTAATCAGCGACGCGGTCCTGTTACAACGCACTGCCGCGCCGAATGTTATCGTAAAGCTGGAAAACACCATGGGGGATATCAGCGCCGAGATAGATGAGACGATGATTTCGCAGGCGTTGAACAACTTGATGAAAAATGCCCTAGAGGCTATTGAGGCGAAGCGCGCAAGCAATCCCCCTAAATCCTATCGACCACAGCTACGAGTTATCGCCAGCGTGATTGGCGAGGGGGTCGAAATTTTGATCCAAGACAATGGTATTGGCCTACCGAGCGAGCGGCGATCACGCCTGTTCGAACCCTATGTGACCCATCGCAAGGATGGGACGGGGCTAGGGCTGTCCATTGTAAAGAAGATTATTGAAGAGCATGGTGGCACGCTTGACCTGAGCGATGCCCCCAAATTCACCAAGACCGGCACGCAGGGCGCTATGGCGCGCATCTATTTGCCAAAAATAATCCAAATGAAACCCGAAACAAGAGCCGCAGAAGTGGCCTAAAGGAGCAGAAAATGGGCGATATTTTAATTGTTGATGACGAGAAAGATATCCGAGAGTTGGTCTCTGATATCCTAGAAGACGAAGGGTATTCCACCAGACTAGCAGCGGATTCGGATCAAACCTTTGATGCGATCAATGCTGAGGCACCAAAGCTGATCATCTTGGATATCTGGCTGAAGGAAAGCAAATTGGACGGGATTGATATCCTGAAACATGTGCGCCAAAATAATCCAGATATTCCAATTGTGATCATTTCGGGCCATGGGAACATCGAAATAGCGGTGGCGGCGATCAAACAGGGCGCCTATGATTTTATCGAAAAACCCTTTAATATTGACCAGTTGATGGTGGTGATTTCGCGGGCTATGGAAACATCACGCCTGCGGCTAGAAAATGCGGCCCTGCGGGTTAAAGATGTGGCCTCTTCGGTGATGATTGGTAAATCCACCGCCTTTAAATCTCTAAAACAACAGCTGGATAAGGTCACCGTCGGCAACAGCCGCGTGATGCTTACGGGGCCTTCTGGTGCGGGTAAAGAAGTGGCGGCGCGCTATATTCATTCTAGCTCAGAGCGTGCATCGGGGGCTTTCGTCTGTGTGAACTCTGCCTCGATTTCTGCGGATAAAATGGAAGAGGTGCTATTCGGTGTCGAAAGCAAAGAACGCGGTATGGAAATGGGATTGCTAGAGCAAGCCCACGGCGGGGTCTTGTTCTTTGATGAGGTGGCGGATATGCCGCTGGGTACGCAATCAAAAATCCTGCGTGTATTGGTCGAACAGCAATTCACACGTGTGGGTGGCAAGGATAAGGTGCGCGTTGATATGCGCGTAATATCCAGCACAAACAGAGACTTGATGGTTGAAATTGATGCCGGAAATTTCCGCGAGGAACTGTTCCACCGCCTGAATGTCGTGCCAATCACCGTGCCCTCGCTAGAGGCGCGCCGCGATGACATTCCGTTAATTGCGGAGCATTTCATAGAAGAATTGAACAAGACACAAGGCTTGTCCAAGCGAAAGCTGGGAGATAAAGCGCTGGCCCATCTTCAGACCCGCGATTGGCCAGGCAATGTGCGCCAGCTGCGCAATGTGTTAGAGCGCTCGTTGATCCTCGGCAATGGCAGTGGTGATATTGATGCCACCGAATTGCAGATTAAGGATGCAAACGCTGAGAACGAAGCCTCGGCGATTGGCGGAAATCTTATCGGCCTCCCCCTGCGCGAGGCGCGCGAATTATTCGAACGCGACTATCTGGTCACTCAGATAAACCGCTTTGGTGGCAATATATCCAAGACCGCACATTTTGTGGGGATGGAACGCTCTGCTTTGCATCGAAAGCTGAAAACTCTGAATGTTGTGACCAGCAGTGCCTCTGGGGCGCGGGTTGCAAAACTGGAACAGACTGGCACGGATGGCTGATTAGGATTGACCCAAGTGGGGTGATTTGTCAGATATGAACGGATTGGCCGGTATACCCGGTCGCCAAGGAGACCAAAATGAAGGTCATCATATGTGGTGCTGGTCAGGTTGGCTGGCAGATTGCGCGTCACCTATCGTCAGAACGCAACGATGTAACGGTGGTGGATAACAATGCCGCATTGATCGCTCGCGCGATTGATACGCTGGATGTTAATGGTATCGCTGGAAATGCCTCATATCCTGATGTGCTAAAGAGGGCAGGCGCAGAAGATGCGGATATGATTATTGCTGCCACTTTTTCTGACGAGGTGAATATGGTCACCTGTCAGGTGGCGCATTCTGTGTTCAAGATCCCTCGTAAAATCGCCCGCCTGCGCGGCAGCGCCTATCTAGAGGTTATCTATTCTGATTTGTATCAACGCGATCACATGCCCATCGATGTGGTAATCTCGCCTGAACGCGAGGTTGCTATTCAGGCCTTGCGGCAATTGCGCTCGCCTGCGACGTTTGACAACGAACCGTTTCTGGATGGTAAGGCCGAATTAATTGGCCTTGTTCTGGGGGACGATTGTTCTGTACTTCACACGCCTTTGCGCCAGCTGTCTGAACTGTTTTCAACACTACGCGCAACGGTTGTGGCCCTGCGCCGAGATGGCATTTTGTTCGTTTTGGATCGCAATTCTACCCTAGAGGCCGGCGATCAAGTTTATATTTGTACTCATGCCGATGATAAGGCCCGCACTCTTGAGATATTTGGTAAAACCAGCAAAGAGCAAGAGCGCGTTATTGTGGTTGGCGGTGGCAATGTCGGCATGATGGTGGCTCAGGATCTGGAAAAAGGCAAAAAGCGCCTGCATGCCAAGATGATCGAGCAGGATCGCAATCGGGCAGAAGAGGTCGCCGATAAACTAGAGCGCACCATCGTTCTGCATGGTGATGGTCTGGATATGGAATTGCTGGAAGAGGCCAGTATCAATACCGCGGATGCGGTTTTGGCGGTTACAGACGATGATAAAACCAACCTGTTGGTGGCTGCGCGTGCAAAATCATTGGGGTGCCCAATGGTGGTGGCGCTGATTAATGACCCCACGCTATCAAATCTGATGGGCCCGCTCAGCATTGATTCCTCGGTTAACCCGCGTGCCACAACCGTGTCCTCGATCCTGCGCCATATTCGCCATGGGCGGGTGCGGGCCGTATATTCCCTTGGTGATGCCGAGGCCGAGGTGATCGAGGCGCAGATCATGTCGACCTCGCCAATTGCGGGTATGACATTACGCCAGATTGATTGGCCTGATGGTTCTGTTATCGGAGCTATTTTGAAAAACGGCCAGGTGCTTCGCCCGACAGGGGATACCAAGCTGAACGAGGGCGATATTGTTATTATCTTCACACTCGCCGATGATGTGCCCGAGGTCGAACGCCTGTTCCAAGTTAGCATCGATTTTTTCTAGGCGATGGTAAACCTGCGCAACCAACCGCTCTTTGTGCTGCTTATCGGCATATCTGCCCTGTTGATGTATGTACCTATGCTCTATGCAATCCGCATCAATGCATGGTTACCTGCGCGTACGTTTTTCTACCATGGGACATTTTTCCTGATCCTGACGCTTTTGATGGCAATCGGGTTTTCTTCGCGTAAATTGGGGCAAAAATCGGCCTCGCGCATCCTTGATCTTATCTTTGGGTTTTTGATCGTACCAGTGTTTTTGGCGATGCCTTTGGATTTTTTGGTGCCCCATATCAGCTACTTTGATGCATATTTTGAAATGCTATCAAGCCTGACGACCACAGGGGCCAGCCTGTTTGATGATCCACATAGTATTCCAGATGTATTGCATCTTTACCGGGCAACGATCAGCTGGATGGGGGGCTTTTTGATGCTGGTCGTGGCGCTGGGACTGTTTCAGCCGATAAACCTTGGCGGGTTTGAGGTTTATGCGCGCAATGACACGGGGCTAATTGTACAGCACAGGATTAAACGCGCAGATATTCGCGCCCGTATGCAGCGCTATTCTATCAGCATATTTCCACTGTATTTCGGGCTGACGATGGTGATGTCGGTTCTGTTGATTGTAAACGGTGATCGGCCATTGGTGGCGGTAATTCACGCGATGTCTACGTTCTCGACCAGCGGTATTTCAAATATTGGTGGGCTGACACAGGCCCATTCCGGTCTGATGGGTGAGGTGATAATCTTTGCGTTTCTGTTGTTCGCCGTCTCTCGGTTTATGTTTCAGCAAGATAAAGACGGACGCGGGTATCGATTGCTGAAATCAGATAAAGAGATCAATCTGATGCTGATTTGCGTCACGGTTATCCCGTTGTTGCTGTTTGCCCGCCATTGGTCGGCGGCCTATGATATTGATGCGGTGGATAATGCGCCTGCGGCGTTGTCCTCCCTGTGGGGCGGAGCTTTTATGGTGATGTCTTTCCTAACCACCACAGGTTTCGAGTCACATTTCTGGGACGAGGCGCGCGCGTGGTCTGGGCTGGGCACAACCGGGATTATATTGATGGGGTTGGCGGTGATGGGGGGCGGGATTGCGACGACTGCTGGTGGGGTTAAATTGCTGCGCATTTATGCATTGTACAAGCATGGCCTACGCGAGATGGAAAAGTTAAGCTTCCCCAGCTCGGTTGCCGGATCTGGGCAAAAGGCGCGCAATATCCGGCGAGAGGGTGCCTATGCAGCGTGGGTTTTCTTTATGCTGTTTCTGGTCAGTATCGCTGGCCTGATGCTGTTGTTTTCACTTATGGGTATTCGCTTCGAGGATAGCCTCTTATTATCGGTGGCAGGCCTGTCGACGACAGGGCCACTTTTGAATATTGCGGGGGATAACTCCCTGTCCTATGCTTTGCTCGACCCCAGCGCCAAGGCGGTGTTTTGTGTCGCGATGATCCTAGGGCGTCTGGAACCTTTGGCGATTATTGCCGTGTTAAACCCGAACTTCTGGCGAAAATGACACGGGTTTAGGTTTAATTGCGCCAAATAGGCCTTTTTTTACTGGTCAGCAGGAAATCCTTTCCCCATACTTAGAACAATTATAACAAAATCGCCCATCAGTGGACGAGACAACAACAAGAAAGCTGGGACAATGGCTGCCGACACCCGCAACTTGCAAGACGCATTTCTCAATCATGTGCGCAAAGCAAAAATTTCCGTAACGATCTTTTTGATCAACGGTGTGAAACTTCAGGGCAATATCACTTGGTTTGATAATTTCTGCGTACTGCTGCGCCGGGATGGTCAGTCACAATTGGTCTACAAACATGCAATTTCAACAATTATGCCTGCACAGCCTGTGGTGCTGTATGATGGTGAAGAGGCGCAAGCTAGCGAATGATGCGCGTTAGCGTTCTACACCCCGACATTGCAAATGAAAGTAAGATGCGAAGCCCCCAGCACAGTCTGGAAGAGGCCGTGTCCTTAGCCGGTGCATTGGATGTGGATATAGTCCACAGCGCGGTTGTCCCCGTGCGAAAGCCCCATGCCGGCGTTTTGTTCGGATCGGGTAAATTAGATGAGCTGGGCAGTATCTTTAAATCCGAGGACATCGGGCTGGTTATGGTGGATGGGCCATTGTCCCCAATCCAGCAACGCAACCTTGAGAAGGAATGGGGCATCAAGGTTCTTGATCGCACCGGCCTGATCCTAGAAATTTTTGGCGATCGCGCCCAAACCCGCGAAGGCGTTCTACAAGTTGATCTGGCGGCCCTAAATTACGCGCGCAGTCGACTTGTACGCTCTTGGACACACCTTGAACGTCAAAGAGGTGGTCTGGGATTTGTTGGTGGTGCTGGTGAAACTCAGATCGAGGCTGATCGCCGTGCCATTGATGACGCAATTGTACGCCTGAAAAAACAATTGGCCAAGGTGGCGAAAACCCGCGGGCTTCACCGCGCCGCACGCGCCAAGGTTCCTTATCCAATTGTGGCCCTTGTGGGCTATACCAATGCTGGTAAATCGACCCTGTTTAACCGTATTACCGGGGCGGATGTCTTTGCCAAGGATATGCTGTTTGCGACCCTAGATCCGACAATGCGCGAGGTCACATTAGATTCTGGTCAGAAAATTATCCTATCAGACACGGTGGGCTTTATTTCCGAATTGCCGACCCAATTAGTGGCGGCATTTCGTGCAACACTTGAAGAGGTTCTGGACGCGGATCTGATCTTGCATGTGCGCGATATATCGCATCCTGAAACGGTGGCGCAATCGGTGGATGTGAATAATATTCTGGACGAATTGAACATCACTGACGAAGCTAAGGAAGAGATGCTAGAGGTCTGGAACAAAGTTGATTTGCTATCAGAAAAAGACCTGGCCGCCGCACAAAACTCTGCTCAGCGTCACGATAAAATTTGTGCCGTATCGGCAGTTCAAGGCACGGGTGTTGCGCAACTGTTAGACCGTGTTGAGACCAGCCTTCAGAAGCCCTGGACAGAAGAGGTGCTGACGCTCTCTCACGCCGAGGGAAAACGCCGCGCATGGCTTTATAAACAGGGCATCGTTGAATCCGAAGAGATGAATGGGAATTTCATCGAATTAACAGTGCGTTGGACAGAGAAGCAAGAGGGTGAATTCGCCAAGGTCTAAGGTTTTCGCGCGACGATAAAATGGCTGGGGGGGGATTTGGGATAATCGCCGGTTTCGATAATTTCAAACCCCTGATCAATCACCATTTTCTCTAGCTCTGTTGTGGTTAAGAAGTCCACATAAGGGATTTTCCCGATCCAGCGCCCAAGGGTTAAAATCGGGCGCAAAAGCGCGAGGATTAAGCTTCCTTTTAAGCAGGGAGTTTTCGTTATCAACAGACCACCCGAGTTTAGCAATCCATGGGCAATTGCAAGATTGTGCTCGATATCGTGAAAGAGATGTAGGATGTTAAATCCCATCACGACGTCATAGCGTGGATGCACATTTGCAATATCGACCAGGGTCTCTACGCGAAAATCCAAGGTTTCGATCTCTGCTGTGCGCGCCTTTTCCTGAGCTATCTCAATCATATTGGTCGAAAAATCAGTGGCCGTTAGGTGCCCCAAATGGGGGGCCAGTTCGATGGCTGTGCTACCGGTTCCACAACCGAACTCATACCCTGCCATATCCGTGTTTAGATACTCTTTTGTCCGTTCTAGCGTATAGGCATAGGCCTCCATATCCTTTACGGGGCTTTTGCTATATCTGGCGGCGGCTTTGTTCCAAAATGTCGCATTTTTTTCCATCTGGGTCTCCTTTGGGATCACCCTAATAGTATACGTGAATTTGTGTAATTGCTAAAATTTCAATCCTATATATACATAAATGTATGGATAAATTGCCTAAAACCCTTGATTGGAATAAAACCAGAGCGTTTCTGGCGACCGCTGAAACTGGGTCTCTTTCTGGCGCGGCGCGTCGGTTGGGGTTAACTCAGCCAACGCTTAGCCGTCAGGTAAGTACGTTGGAACAAGAGCTGGGCGTGATCTTGTTCCAGCGCAATGGAAAATCTCTGGTACTTAGCGAAGCGGGGCAGAACCTACTGCCACATGCACGTGTTATGTCTAACGGCGCCGAGGCCTTTTCCTTGCGCGCCGCGGGGCAGGTACAAACCACCGAGGGTCACGTGACCATTACAACCACGGATATCATTGCCACCCATTTTATGCCGCGGGTTTTTGAACGTCTGCGCCGCGAGGCCCCCAATATCACCCTAGAGATCATTGCCCGTGACGATATTCAAGATTTGCATAAACGCGAAGCAGATATATCCATTCGCCATCAACGCCCCCAAGAACCCAATTTAACCGCGCGCAAGCTGGCAGACATGCCCATTGGTCTATTTGCAAGCCCCGATTACCTAGATCGTTTGGGGCGCCCTTGTACTTTGGCGCGGCTGAAGAGTGCTGATTTCATTGTTTACGCGCGCTCAGCACGGATGCAGGATTACCTGAATTCCTTTGGCCTTGATATAAACGAGGCAAATATGGTGATAACCTGTGCGTCTGGTTGTGCTGTTATGAGCTATGTGCGCGCAGGGTTGGGGGTATCAGCGGTGGTGAAAACGATAGCGCAGGCAGCGGGGCTTGAACAGGTTTTGGCAAGTAAGTCAGGTGTTGCTGTGCCAATTTGGTTGGTAACACATCAAGAGGTACATTCCAGCCCGCGTATCCGGCTGGTTTTTGATCTGCTGGCAGCAGAGCTGAACGCGCAATTCAGATCCTAGGGTGTTAGGCGCTCTAGGCCTGTTCTGTTGGGTTTGCTATTGGGTAGCTGAATGCCCCAGGCCAGTCCCGATTTTTCCAATAGGCGAATAAATTGGAACCCGAGATCAGATTGACCATCATCAAGACCCAATTTAGCAGAGTGCGGGAAAGCATGGTGATTACCATGCCATGCTTCTCCGAAGGTGAGCAATCCAAAGCCATTGATATTGAAGCCCTGCACCGATAGACCAGCAATCCGCCATGTTTGCTGACCCTGTTTATGGGCGTAGTGGCCAATCATCCAATGCCCAATCAGAGATATAGATATGCGAGCACAGCATCCCCATAAAACCCAAGCCCACCCCCCGATAGCATAGGAAATCAGCGCTATTGGTAGCTGTTGTAACATCCAGCTACGCTCTAAAAGTCGATATAAGATATCCTCGTTCACCTCTGGCTCAATCAAGATATCTGGGCTGTTCCTAAGCTGGAATTCACAGCACAATTGCCACCAAGCATCACGCCAAAATCCGGTATTATGTGCAGGATGCTGGGGGCAATCAACCTGTCTCTGGTGCCAGTCGCGCATATCATGGGCACGGATCATTCCTATCGGACCAGCCATGCCAACCAATGCCCCCAGCCAGACCAGAATATATTCGATCAGTTTATAGGTGTGAAAGCTGCGGTGAATTAACAATCGATGCATCCCCACGGAATGCCCCATACAGATTGTAATCGCGGTTAATCCAAGGCACCATAGAATTGCAAGAATATCGCAAAAGTAGAATGCTGCGATTGCAAGCCCTGTGATATTTGTAAATAGCCACAATGACTTAAGAGGCCTAAACGCGATTTCACCAGTCAGGTTACATGTCATGTGATCTGGATGCACACGATCCGTTGCAATCAAATACATCTAAGTCTCGCTTCTCAATTTTACATCGCGGGCTAATACATCCATTGCTAGATAGGTTGCCCCCCCCATAAAGGGTTTAAAAAACCAACCGGGGGCAAGGCGCCTGTTAAATTCCAATGATACGTGCAGCTCGGTTCCCTGGGCTTGGGGTATTACATGATATTTTAACTTTCGATGGGTTATCCACTGTGCCATGGGGCTACTATCTGATTGAATTTCAAAAACCACATACTCTTCCGTACGTTCAATAACCTGTAAGGACATATGGCCGCTACCCTCTCGACCCTCAAATCGAACCCTACGCTTGGCATTCAGGCCGATGCCTTCGTCTAGCTCTACCGCGACTGGAATGGGTAATAATCTAAGGGCCTGAGGGACAGCAAAGCTTGGAGATGTTGCTGTTTCTAGGGCTGCCCATACGGTATCTGCATCGGCGTCAATATGCTGTCGCGCGGTACTGCGCTGATGCGTATCGAAGGTAAAGCTCTGGGGGAGGCCCTCTAGGCTGGTGAGTAACAAGATTAATATGGATGAGGCAACACTGGCAAATTCAAATAGACGGGTGCTGTTCTGATCGTCTTTGCCCGTTTTCAGCATACCTAGTAAGGCGCGCGTTACAAGAAACAAAAGATAAAGTACGCCAGAGATAATACCAGTAATCAGAGCAATTACTGCGCTACAAACGATAACGATGAGTAAAGTTTCCACAGTGTTATCAGCGTGGGCCGCCTGAGAGGGCATTGGGGCAAACAGACTGGCGTTAATCACACCAAGGGCAAGACCACAGGCGCTGATCGCGGTACGGCGATGTACCTCTGCGCTAAAGCCTGCGTGAAATCCACGCGCATAGAGCAACCAAGTGATGTGAAACAACAGAACCAATAGAGCAGGGCCAGTAAACTGAATAGAGCTACGCAGATAGGGGCCTTGCGATACAGACCAAGCAAAATATAGCCCAAGAGAGGTGGCCGTAAAATGCGGCCAAGCGCTCTTGACCTGTCGATATGTCAGCATTCTAAAACTCCGGAACTTAATCTTGCGCGCCATGTAATTTATATGGGCTCTTTATTGAAACAAATTAGAGGGATCTAAGTTAGTTCGCCTTAGGCATCACGGTTGTAATCCCCACAGCGCCCGCGCGTGCCAGATCGGGATCCAGCGACATTGGGATATATTCACCTCGGCGCCACAACTGTGCCAAATCATCATAGTGGCGCGACAGAGGGTGCCCTGACTGGCCTGTTGACACCACATACAGCGAGCTTTCTAAATCTGCGAAATCGATCAAGGCACGAAACCCAGCCGCATTGATATTTGTATAGGGTGCGTCACCGATATTTTTGGTCAAACCACGCATCAATGTATGATCGCCCCCAGATGTGTCTTGGTGGATATTCGTCACCCATGCCAATAGGGGAATATGACCCAAAATTGGATGGTCATGGCGGGCTTGATGCGCCTGTCCCCAGCGCCAGCTTTCGATGCGGTCTCCGTAATCTGTGATCAGCTCTAATAGTGCAGCATCCAGCGCAGATTGCGCGATCTCGGTACAGGTTTCAACACGACTGGATTGGCGAATATCGCACCAGACGCTGGCGCCATCAATATCGCGCATTACGCGTTCGATGAATACAGGGTTAACCTGTGCGAATTCGCTGGTCAATTTGCCCAGTTCATCCCGCATTAGATAGTTCTGGAAATGGCGCATCCAAGAGGCGTAAATCAGCGGCTCTGGGTCATGTTCGTTCATGCGGCCATTCCAGTTTGCCAACAGCTCTAACGCGGTTTTTCTGTGGTACGCCGGCGTGCCTACGGGGGCGGGGGCCTCTTTGAACCACAACTCTTTGGCCACAAGGGCCAAGAGCGCGCGGGCGGAGAAGCTGATGGTATCCAGCTGCGCATCCATAAAGCTGTCTCTGGTGTGGATTTTTCGTTCTGTCAGCAGCTTGCTTAGCCGTTGAAACCTGTAACTATCGCCCCAGGAATGGCTGATATGATGTGGGAAGGCGGCCTCTGTAATTTTGTTATTCGTGTTGGCTACGATGCCGCTGTTGGGGTTTAAATCAAAGGGGTTTTGTTCAAATGGGAAATACCCCTTCCATTGATTGCGCTGTAACCAACCCTGCGAGGGGATGCGCCCTTGTCCGATATGGCCCAAGCGGCGCGATGGTACCTTGCCGATCAATTGTAGTGCGACTGTATCAGAATCCGCCACCACTAAGTTAAGCGATGGTGCCTCGTAATCCACAAATAGATTGCGCGCCTCTTTGGCATTGGGGGCCATCATCAAGGCGATCAACGCGGCCAGAGATTTATCCTGATGGCCTAGCGCCGTAGAGCGCAGCGAGACCACGTGGTCTCTAGGGGTGATCTCTTCCAGCCCGAAACTGCTGCGTGGTAAAACCGGCCCGTTATCGCTCCAGCGAAGATCAAGTGTTTTACTCTTTTGATCCTTGATCTTTAAAATCACCTGCCGGGTTTTGAATTTTTTAAACCCAGTGCTGGTTTTGTAAGAGGTCGGATCTTGTGGATCTAACTGTTCCACATAGAGATCCAAGTCATCCAGATGGCTGGCCGCCATGCCCCATGCCAATTTATCACTGCGTCCGGCCATTATCACCGGAATACCGGGAATGGTTGCGCCAATCACGCCACCTGATTGCAATTCTAGCCGCGCCAACATCCATTGTGAGGGGGCGCTTAGGGCATTGTGCGGATCAACGGCCAACAGACTTGCCTTGCCCGCGGTTCTAATGCCCTGTGCTGCCCAAACATTTGATGCCCCCGCAAAGCCTAATGGTTTCACAGGATGTAAATCATGGCGTTCGGGCAGGGCGGCGATTTGGGTGCGCGGGACGTGAAACATCTGCGCATATTCTGGCAGTGAGGTTTTGCCCTCAGAGGGGTCTTCGGGCATGATGTCGTGTAATAATTCTGCGCCAATAGTTATACTGGTACGCGCGCGCAGGATATCTGTTTGCAAATGCTTACTGCTCTCGACTGCCATAAGTTTTAACAGTGCAATGCTATCTGCAGGAGTCCAAGGGGCGATAGACGGTTGAAACAGGAAAAATTCAGGAGCGCCGCGTCCTAGTGCATTGCCCTGAACAGTCTTGATCCATGCATTTACCCCATCTGCATAGGCCTGAAGGGCGCTACGGGCCTCCGGAGGTTGATCAGACGCCGAAACCCGCGCCAGTGCATAAATATCCAAGCGGCGCATAAAGGCATCTACCTCTTCGGTTTCGGCCCCGAAAATTTCCGATAACCGACCCTGAGCAGTGCGCCGTCGTAATGTCATTTGCCACAAACGATCCTGTGCATGTGCAAAACCCAACCCAAAAAACACATCCGCGTCATTCTGGGCAAAAATATGGGGTACCGCCTTGTTATCTCGCACAATTTCAATGCCTTGAATGCGGTTCTGAACAGTATAGCTCTGTGTGTAATCGGGAACCGAGCGCGAGGCGAAATAATACACCAACACCACAGCAAGCACAGATAGCATCGCCAATGCTAAAAAACCGCGCATTAACCAACGAAATATATGGCCCAAATTCTCTGCTCCGAAACGTATCATTTCCTCATATCAGCCGAGGCTAGTTGTCGCAACGCGCCACGGATAAATAATTGACAGTAGACGCAACGCTTTGCCATCAGTAAACATCGCGCATCGCTAACCGCCAAGAGGCCCCCAATGATCCCAAAATTTGACCCGAAACGCCCGCTAAAAATTGCCCCATCGATCCTTTCGGCGGATTTCGCCCGATTAGGCGAGGAAATTCGCGATGTAGAGGCACAGGGCGCGGATTGGATACATGTGGATCCTATGGATGGTCATTTCGTGCCTAATCTAACCATTGGCCCAAATGTTGTGGCCGCGATTCGCCCGCATGTAAAAACGGTGATGGATGTGCATCTGATGATTTCACCTGCCGATACCTATATCGAGGCCTTTGCCAAGGCTGGCTCTGATGTGATCACTGTACATGCAGAGGCGGGGCCGCATCTGGACAGATCGCTACAATCCATTCGCGATCAGGGGGCCTTGGCGGGGGTTGCGCTGAATATTACCACACCTCTGTCGGTGATCGAATATTGCTTGGATAAGATCGATTTGATTTTAGTGATGACCATCAATCCCGGTTTTGGGGGGCAAAAGTTCACGCACTCTGTGGTGGACAAAATTGCCGCCGCACGCAAAATGATTGGCGAGCGTCCAATTTACCTAGAGGTCGATGGTGGGGTTTCACCCGATACTGCACCATTGTGTTGGAATGCCGGCGCGGATGTCTTGGTGGCTGGTTCTGCGGTGTTTAAGGGGGGAACCCCTGCGGATTATCAGCGCAATATGGATGCTATCAGAAATTCTTGCGCTTAAAATCAATGCCTTAGCGCGCATAGCGTGGCGCTAAGGCATGTGAAACTAGCGCGAAATACGCGAATATTTCGATCCTTCAAGGGTGGCACCCAGATGCAGCCCCTCTTGGCTAAACACCACGCCATAAATGCGGTCAGATCCGGTGTTGGTATCAATATCGATGGTATCGCCTTGATCCCAAACGGTGAATTCTAAATCTGCCCCCGCAGTCCAGCCATCTTGGCGGCGGAATTTGGTCAGCTTTTCGCTGTCGGAAAAGAACAGTGCAGATGAATATTGCTGAACACCAAACTGTAGCCCAAAAGAAGCGGCGGCCACCGAGTAGTAATCAACGGGGGTCTCGCCAATCAGCAAAGAACCCTCGCCATATGCCGCGCCAAATCCAAGCCCAGCGCGACGCACGCGTGGCATCATCAAAACACCTGCGGATTGATCATATAATCGAGAGACCTGCGGCATTTGTGTGCGGATGACGTTGATTGCGCTGCGAACGCGGCGATCAATTTTACCCCGCGATGCGGCCAACGCAGGGCTGGCCAGTGCCGACGCCGCAACCACGGCACCAGACGAAAGAATGAAGTCTCTGCGGTTAGAGATACTCATGAGGATACTCCTGTAAACTGCCTGTTTCGCTCTGTGGCGAATTTCACCCTTAATATAAAGGATTTGCACGGCGCTGTCACCTAGCATCCCTGTGATCGGCAGAAAACTGCAGGTGCTTACAGGAAATCTTCTTGCATGTTGGCAAATTCCACAGCGAAGTAGGTTAAAATACCGCTACACCCCGCGCGTTTGAACGCCAGCAGGCTTTCTGTTATCGCCTTGTTGCGATCGATCCAGCCGTTGTCTGCCGCCCCAGCAATCATCGCATATTCACCCGATACCTGATAGGCAAAGCAAGGTGCGCCTATTTCTGTGTTTACCCGCTGGCAAATATCCAAATAGGGCATGCCGGGTTTCACCATCACCATATCCGCGCCCTCGGCCAGATCGCGCGCGACCATCTGAATGGCCTCGCGGCTATTGGCGGGATCCAGCTGATAGGTTTTCTTATCGCCTTTTAGCGCCCCGGATGCGCCAACCGCATCGCGAAACGGGCCATAAAACGCCGAGGCGAACTTGGCTGAATAGGCCATGATAGATACGTTTTGGAATTCGTTTTGTTCTAGTGCTTGGCGGATAACGGCTATGCGCCCATCCATCATATCCGAGGGCCCCAATACATCGGCACCGGCCTCGGCATGGGCAAGAGCTTGTTTTTCTAGTGCAAACAGGGTTTCGTCGTTTAAAATCTGCCCATCGCGTACAATCCCGTCATGCCCATCAGAATTATAGGGATCCAAGGCCACATCCAACATCACACCAATATCGGGGATCGCCGCCTTTATCGCACGGGTTGCGCGACTGACCAAATTGTCAGGGTTAAAGGCTTCATCACAACTGGGGGTTTTTAGGGCCGCATCCGTATGGGGGAATAGGGCCACCATGGGGATATCTAAATTGGCGGCCTCGTTCACGGCCTCTAGCGCCAAATCGATGCTATACCTATAAACACCTGGCATCGAGGGGATTTCCTCCTTCACATTCGTACCCTCGGTAATAAACAACGGCCAAATCAGATCATTCACGGACAATTGGGTTTCGCTGATCAGCCGACGCATCCAATCAGATTGGCGTAATCTCCGCGGACGGGACATGGGAAAGGGAGCAGTTTCAAAGGGCATCAGATTCTCGATTTTGTTTCCCAATGGTTTGGCCTAAACTCGCAATGATAATCAAGAGAAAACGGGATTCGCTCTCTTCTCAAAACATCGAAATACAGGCGCGCATGACTATTGATCTGGTTAAAATCCTAAACGAAGGCAGTTTCTTCAATCTGTGGTATTGGCTGTTTCTGGCGGTTACATGGTCGCGCATCACCTATGTGTCTGTCGGCGTTCCCCTAAGTATTGCCCGCGCAGCGTGGCGGGATTCAGAGCAAAACATACAAGATTTCGAGATTTTACTGGCGATCAATGCGCGCCGGTTCTGCGCTAGTTTTGACAGCTATGGTGTGATTTTCGTCGCGTTCATTTCCTTTCTGCTTGCCACAATGGGCACTCTTGGGTTTCTCTTCGATTTCGAGGTTTTGCAGGCGATGTTTCTGCTGCTGATTTTTGTGGTAATCGCAGAAGTTATTGCCCTGCGGTTCGCGCGAAAATTGATGCAGGGTGGTTTATCAGGCCAACCCTTGGTTCAGGCCTATTTCCGCCACCAAAAGCACAAGCAATTTCTGGGGATGTTTTGTGTAACAGTGATCAGCATTTACGGGGTTTCACAATCGGGTATCTAGTGTCCCTTGCACCATCCATAAAGGTTGGATAAATCGCTGATATGAAAATCTCCAAACAGTCATCTGTCACCATGTCTGGCCTGCCCGAGGGCTACGATGCGCGCATCTTATCGCAATTTGTGCTTGATTCTGATCAATCTGCGCTGTTCATCGCAGCCAATTCCAAGCGCCTAGAGGCAATGCGCCGTGCGTTGTGGTTTTTTGCCCCCGAAATTCCGGTGTTGATCTTTCCTGAATGGGATTGTCTACCCTATGATCGGGTTTCGCCAAATTCTGACATCTCGGCGCAACGCATGGCAGCCCTGGCGGCATTGGCAGGGGATTATCCGGCCCCCTTTGTCGTACTCACGACTGTTGCTGGTGCGGGACAATACCTACCCAGTCGCGCAGTGATGGCGGGGTCTAGCTTTGTGGCATCGGTAACTGGCCGCGTGGATGATGCCAAGCTGCGCGCCTATTTCACCCGTATGGGTTTTGTGCAAACACCCACGGTAACCGAACCTGGGGACTATGCGGTGCGCGGGGGTATTATTGACGTATATCCCCCCGGTGAAACTGGCCCTGTGCGCCTAGATATGTTTGGGGATGTGCTCGAATCCGCGCGCCGCTTTGATCCAACCACCCAGCGTACGGTTGAAAAGCTATCCAAGGTTGAGTTCGCACCGGTTTCCGAGGTGATTCTAGACGAGGCCTCGATCACGCGATTTCGCCAGAACTACCGCACTGAATTTGGTGCGGCGGGTAACAATGACCCGCTGTACGAGGCCGTATCGGCAGGGCGCAAGCATCAAGGCCTAGAGCACTGGGCCCCCTTTTTCCATGACAGTATGGAGACCCTCTTTGATTACCTGCCAGATGTAACAGTGTTTCGTGACGAGAATACCCAGATTGCTATGGCCGCGCGTTGGGATAGCATAAACGATCAATATGAGGCCCGCGCCGAGGCTCTGAAATCCAAGGCGAAACTGGACACCGTTTACAAACCTATTACCCCGGATTTACTGTATCTATCGCCAGAGAAATTCGCCGAACACAGCGGCGCATTGCTGACACGCAACATGGTGGTCTTGCCACAGCCAACAGGTCAGGCCGTTACCGACCTTGGCGGGCGCTTGGGGCGTAGCTTTGCTCCGGAACGCCAAGATGACGGCATCAGCTTGTTTGAAACACTGGCTGATCACATCACCGAAAAACGTAAATCATCACAAGTGATACTAGCGTCCTTTTCCGAAGGCGCGCGCGAGCGATTGAAAAACTTGCTAGAAGATCAGGGTATACAATCCACCGCTGTCGGGGCCTTTCGCGATATACCGCTGACACAAACCGGTGGCGTATTTGTGGTGGTCTGGGCATTAGAGCAGGGGTTCGAGGGCAAAGGCCTGACGGTGATATCTGAGCAAGACGTTCTGGGTGATCGCCTAATTCGTGGTGCAAAACGCAAACGGCGCGCCGAAAATTTCCTGACCGAGGCCGCTAGCCTATCTGTGGGCGATCTGGTCGTCCATGTTGATCACGGGGTTGGTCGTTATCAAGGTTTGGAAACTGTCACCGCCGCAGGGGCGCCCCATGATTGTCTGCAAATCGAATACGCAGATAATGCTCGTTTGTATTTGCCTGCTGAAAACATCGAACTGCTGTCACGATTTGGCCATGAAACGGGCATGCTGGATAGGCTTGGGGGCGGAGCATGGCAGGCCAAAAAGGCCAAGTTAAAGGAACGCATCCGCGAGATGGCGGACAAATTGATCCGCATCGCCGCCGAGCGCGCCTTGCGCCGCGCCGAGGTGATGGAACCGCCCCAAGATCAATGGGATCGCTTTTGTGCGCGTTTCCCCTACACAGAAACCGATGATCAGTTGAATGCCATTGAGGACGTGTTGTCCGACATGGGGTCGGGTACGCCTATGGATCGTTTGATTTGTGGTGATGTGGGATTTGGCAAAACCGAGGTCGCCTTGCGTGCGGCCTTTGTGGCAGCGGCGGCGGGCACACAGGTGGCGGTGATTGCCCCCACCACATTGTTGGCGCGTCAGCATTATAATTCCTTTGCGGAACGTTTCCGCGGTACGGGCATTCGGGTGCGTCAATTATCCCGTTTCGTCAGTGCGGCCGAGATGAAGAAAAACCGCCAAGCGGCGCGCGACGGAGCAGTTGAAATTATTGTCGGCACGCATGCGCTACTGGCCAAGGACGTCAGCTTTGCTAATTTGGGCCTTTTGGTTATCGACGAAGAACAGAAATTCGGCGTCAGCCATAAAGAGCGGCTAAAGCAATTGCGATCCGATGTGCATGTGTTGACCCTGACCGCCACGCCTATTCCGCGAACCTTGCAGATGTCTCTGTCTGGTGTGCGCGAATTGTCGATCATCGGTACACCGCCGGTGGATCGCCTTGCCATTCGCACCTATGTTTCCGAATTTGATACGGTGACCCTACGCGAGGCCTTGCTGCGAGAACATTATCGCGGTGGCCAAAGCTTTTTCGTGGTGCCGCGCATTTCCGATTTGGCCGAGATCGAGGAGTTTATCACAACTCAAGTGCCTGAGGTCACCCATGTGGTGGCACACGGCCAGATGGCAGCAGGCGAGCTGGATGACCGCATGAATGCCTTCTATGACGGTAAATACGGGGTCTTGCTGGCCACCACCATTGTCGAGAGTGGGCTGGATATCCCCACGGCCAATACGATTATCATTCATCGAGCAGATATGTTTGGGTTGGCACAACTTTATCAAATTCGCGGCCGCGTTGGGCGCTCTAAAACCCGTGCATATGCCTATCTAACCACCCGCCCGCGCAAGCCTTTAACACCCGCGGCCACCAAACGCCTGCGCGTACTTGGCTCATTGGATAGCTTGGGGGCTGGGTTTACGCTTGCGTCTCAGGATCTGGATATTCGCGGGGCAGGGAACCTGTTGGGCGAAGAGCAATCCGGCAATGTGCGCGAGGTCGGCTATGAGCTCTACCAAGAAATGTTGGAAGAGGCGATTGCCAAGATCAAATCTGGCGGCGCAGAGGGTTTGGTAGACGAGGGCTCTTGGTCTCCACAGATAAACATTGGCGTACCTGTGGTCATTCCCACGGACTACGTGCCTGACTTGGATGTGCGCTTGGGGCTGTATCGCCGCCTCTCCAGCCTTGCCAAGAAGGTAGAACTAGAGGGCTTTGCCGCGGAGCTGATTGATCGCTTTGGCAGCCTGCCTGCAGAGGTCGATAGCCTGTTGAAGGTTGTGCGTATCAAGGGGCTGTGTCGTGCGGCGGGTATTGCAAAACTAGACGGCGGCCCAAATGGGGCGGTTGTTCAATTCCACCGAGATAAATTCGCCAATCCTGCGGGGCTGGCGCAATATCTCACCAAATCCAATGGCACCGCCAAGGTGAAGGACAACAAGATCGTAGTGCGCCGAGATTGGCCAAATGATGATAAAAAGGTGAAAGGTGCCTATATCATTGCCCGCGATTTTGCCGTGATGGTGCAAGAGGCCAAAAAGGCCGCCAAAGTAAAATAACCCTGCGCGCTAAACTTTGCGCGGGTTAAAGAGGCTTGCCAAAAATGCCAAGAGCGACAGGCAGGCAACCGCCAGCACCAATGTGATACCAGAACCATTGTAGAGCCACCCCACGAACATGGCGATAAGCACCGAAAATGTGGTGGAAATAGCGCCAGTGATCGCCGCCGCCATCCCAGCCATATGCCCCATCGGTTCCATGGCCAGCGCATTTAAATTGCCAAAGCAAAGCGCATTCATGAAAAATGCAAAACAAGACCAGAACACAAAGCTGAACAGTAGGTGATCTGCTGATATCAGACCGCCCCAGATCAACACCGCATACACGCCCGAAAATATAAACAAGATTAGTAGGGCAGAGGTGGATATAACCCACATTCCCAATTTCTCGACCAGTCGTGCATTTAGGGCATTTGCGAACAATGCGATCATAGATGTGATGGCGAAATATAGGGGGAAATCAGTCCCGACATCCAACCAGACGACATAGACTTGCTGGGCCAATGAAATGTAACAAAAGACAATACCATAGGCCAAGGATTGACATATCAACGAAATTTGAACTCTCCGGTGGCTTAACACCTCTATTGTATTGTCCTTTAGGGACGGGACAGACAGTGGAATGCGCCCCTCTACGCGCAGGGTCTCTTCTTGGCGTAAACCTAACCAAAGGATCGCCAGTAAACCGGTTAATACAAAAACGAAAAAGATTGCCCGCCACGAAAAGGCCAGCATCAAGGTCTGCCCTAAAAATGGCGCTATTGTTGGGGCCAAGACAAAAAGCATCATCGCTAGTGAAATAACCTTGGCCATTTCACGGCCTTTGTAAACATCACGTACAAGGGCAATGGCCACGGATCGGATCGCTGAAATTCCAAGCCCTTGAATGAAGCGCGCAATCAACAAATGGGTAAAGCTGGCTGTGAACAGGCAAAAAATGCTGGCGAGGACAAAGAGGCCAAGTCCAGAGATCAAAACCGGCTTACGCCCATATGCATCCGACAGGGGGCCTGCAAACACTTGGCCAACGCCAGTGCCTAAAACGAATATGGTTATAATCACCGGATCCCAGCGGCGCTCTACCACGCCTAAATCCATCCCCATCTGTTGTAGGGCAGGCAGCATGGCATCTGTGCCAATTGCGATCATTGAAAAAAGAAACGCGATCAGTGCGACGAACTCGCGCTGGCCTAAGCGCCTACCCATCGTGGCTTTCGGCCGCTTTTTCGTTGATTTCGCGAATTACATTTTCCCACATTTCTTGGGGCTGTGCGCCTTGGACAACATATTGGTTTGCCACAACAAAACAGGGAACCCCGCTGACACCTTTCTTGCGGGCATCTGCATCGCGCGCGCGGATATCATCGGTATCAGCATCCGATTCCAACAAGCGGCGTACCGCATCGCCATCCATGCCCGCACCGCTAGCGATACGCACCAGAACAGAATGCTCGGAAATATCGCGCCCCTCTTTGAAAAAAGCCTTGAATAGGCGATCCACCACAGCATTTTGTTTGCCCTCAATACCGGCCCAATGGATCAAGCGGTGGGCATCAATGGTGTTGGGCGTTCGCTTTATACCCGCCAGATTTAGATCCAGGCCCGTATCTTTCGCTGTTTGGTCGATCTGAGAATAAACCTTTACAGCCTGTTCTGGGCCACCGAATTTATGCTCTAGGTATTCGCGCCGATCCATGCCTTCGGGTGGAAAGCTTGGGTTCAGCTGAAATGGATGCCACTCGATGATGAAATCATGCTCGGGCAGGGCCTCTAGGGCGCGATCAAGGCGGGTTTTGCCGATATAGCACCATGGGCAAATCGGGTCAGAAATAATATCGATTTTTGTCATAATCTGTATGTGCGCCAAAGATCAGACAGTTGCAAGGTGCGTTAGGCATCGCTTGGCGGAAAAACCCACCGTGCTACACACAAAGCACAGAACATACCGACAATCTGACAGATAACGAACATCGGTGCGTTTAAGGCATTTATCCCCGCAAATGTATCCGATAGCGTTCGCGCTAGGGTCACTGCCGGATTGGCAAAGCTCGTCGAGGCCGTAAACCAATAGGCCGCGGTGATGTAAAAACCAACCAGGCCTGCCACTTGATCGGGGCGATGACGTATGCCACCAAAAATCACCATCAAGAGCCCAAAGGTCGCGACAATCTCTGAAAACCCTTGTGCTGGCCCAGCACGCAATTTTTGCGAGGCCTGAAATATGGGTTGCTCGAACATCAAATGTGCCGCCCAAACGCCGATAATTCCGCCCAAAATTTGAACAACTATGTAAACAAGCGCAGGGCGTGTCGATATTTCACCCTTGATCCAAAAGGCAATTGTGACAACCGGGTTGAAATGTGCACCGGAAACCGGCCCCAAAATGGTGATCAGCACATATAAAATTGCCCCCGTAGCGATTGTATTGCCTAACAGCGCAATAGCTGTATTCCCATCTGCTAGGGTTTCCCCCATGATCCCAGAGCCAATAACAGTGGCCAGCAAAAACGCCGTGCCTAGAAGCTCTGCGATGAATTTATCCATTGTACCCACTGCTATTTTTTTGGCATCAAGGTGCCAATCTCCTCTAGTTCCCGCATCAGTTCTGCACGAGTCATGGTTTCGAAATCAAGCTCCAAGAACCGTTTGGCGCGGTTTTTCAAAATTTTATAAGCGGTTTTAAACGCTTTCTCGATCTCTTCTGGCGGGCCTTCAACCGCAGCAGGGTCTTCGACCCCCCAATGCGTCCGCAGGGGTGCACCAGGCCAAAAGGGGCACTCTTCGTCTCGAGCATTACCACAAACGGTTATAACCAGATCCATTTTCCGTGCATGTGGGCCAGAGTAAACATTCCATGATTTAGAACTGAAACGATCTGTGTGAAATTTTTTCGATTTCAAAAGAGCCAGTGCTGCGGGATTTACAACACCCGTGGGCTGAGAGCCCGCCGAATGCGCGGTGATACGTCCCGCACCGAAGTGATCAAATATCGCTTCGAGCAGAATAGAGCGGGCAGAATTGCCTGTGCAGAGGATAAGTACATTCATACTCACCTTTAATCCGATCTTGATAACAGTTTTATGACGAGAACAGCCCCAAACTCGCCTATGTGCAAAAAAAAACGCCCTCGTGAGAGGGCGCCAAGTCTTGAGGCAGGTTTCATACAGGCAAGAAACCTATCGAGCAGTAAAATATTTATAGGCGATTGGGCGCTGAATTACCAAGGAAAAATTTGAAGTTTGAAAAAGGCGGGGTATTGTTGTGCACAAATCGAACGAATCCAAGGGAAGTTGTTGCGTAGATGACACTAAATATAAAATCGCTCGGCGTATTGGCCGCTGTTTTCGCCATGTCTGGGGAATCGCTTTGGGCTGAACCCCAACATGGAATCGCTATGTATGGCGATCCTGCATTGCCCTCAGACTTTACTTCGTTGCCCTACGCTAACGCTGATGCCCCCAAAGGCGGCAAAATTATTTTTGGTGAAAAGGGCGGGTTTGATTCAATGAACCCCTATATTTTAAAGGGGAAGGCCCCGTGGGGGGTGCGCGCGCATACGGTCGAATCGTTGTTGATGCGCAGCTATGATGAACCATTTACGCTATATGGTCTGTTGGCAGAATCAGTCGAAACTGGACCGAATCGCGAATGGGTAGAGTTTACCCTGCGAAAAGAGGCCCAGTTTTCGGATGGATCCCCCGTAACAGTCGAAGATGTTCTGTGGTCGTTTGAGACCTTAGGAACCCAAGGGCACCCTCGCTATCAAAGCGCTTGGCAGAAAATAAAAACCGCCGAGAAAACAGCGGATCGTAGTGTGCGGTTCACTTTTAATGTGGTGGACTTCGAGGCACCGTTGATCATGGGATTGCGCCCGATTTTGCGTAAGGCCGATTGGGAAGGGCGGGTTTTCGAGGACAGCAGCCTCGATGTCGTCACCGGATCTGGGCCTTATGTCGTCTCTGGTTTTGAACCTAACCGTTTTATCGAATTTAGCCGCAATCCAGATTATTGGGGCAAAGATTTGGCGGTGAATGCGGGGCGCCATAATGCGGATACCCTGCGCTACGAATATTTCCGCGATGGCAATGTCTTGTTCGAGGCATTTAAGGCAGGCGATACATCTTGGCACCGCGAGGGCAATGCAGGAAAATGGGCCGAGCTCTATGATTTCCCTGCGGTTCAGCGCGGTGATGTGGTGAAATCTATCGTGCCCCACGCGCGCCCCTCGGGCATGAAAGGCTTCGTGTTTAATACCCGTAAGGATAAATTCGCCGATTGGCGTGTGCGCGATGCATTAATCCATGCATTTAACTATGAGTTTATCGTGCGCAATCGAAATTCGGTGGATGCGCCACGCTCTAGTTCTTATTTTTCGAACTCGGTATTGGGCATGTCTCATGATGCGGCACAAGGCGCGGTTTTGGAGCTGTTAGAGCCCTATCGGGATCAGCTGATCCCCGGTGCGATCGAGGGCTATAGTCTGCCTGTTTCTGATGGTTCCGAGGCCAATCGAAAAAACCTGCGCGTCGCAATGAAACAGCTGGCCGCCGCAGGCTGGACGATCCAAGAGGGCGTTCTGAAAAACGAGGCGGGCGAGGTGTTCGAGATCGAAGTCTTGCTAAAGGTTGGGGGCACTGTCGGTGGAATTGAGACCGAAGGTGTATTCAATATCTACGCCGATGCCCTGAAACGATTGGGCATTAACACCCGCATAACGCTGGTAGATAGTGCCGCCTATAACGAGCGTCGCAAGGCCTATGATTTTGATATGATATACAATTTCTGGTACTTGTCTTTGTCACCTGGGAACGAGCAAACCCTGTACTGGGGCGCCAATGGTATCACCACACCTGGTACGCGTAATTATATGGGCATGAACAGCCCCGCCGCCGAAGCCATGGTGGAAAAAATGCTGACTGCCGACAGCGCAGAACATTCGGTAGCGGCCACCAAAGCATTGGATCGCATTCTGACCAGCGGGCGCTATGTTGTGCCTTTGTGGTATTCCGAGGTTTCTCGACTGGCCCATAAGAAAGAGCTGAACTTCCCAGACCGCCTACCGATGTATGGCGACTGGAGCGGTTTTCTGCCCGATGTATGGTGGCTAGAACAATAGGCTAATGGGCCGCTAGGCTCACATATAACCCAAGCGCAATCGCCAGCATCACGCCGGCGATTGCCACATCCAAGTATCGCCAAACACGGGGCGATTTGAACGCGGGGGCGACCAAGCGCGCCCCATATCCCACGGTGAAGAAGAAAACGAACGAGGCGCTGACGGCCGCCAACGTAAAGGCGATTTTCAAAGGGACAGTTTCAAATTGCAACGATACCGTTCCCAGCAGCGCCGTTGTATCCAGATAGACATGTGGGTTCAGCCATGTAACGGCGGCCAATGTTGCTATAATTCTGCGCAGGCTGCGTGGCTTGCCTTCAATCTCGGCCTCGTATTGCCCGCGATAGGCCGCGATCAGGCGCAGTGCGGCATAGGAAACCAAGAAGATAATCCCGCCCCACGTCATGTAAAATGGCAGGTTGGGAAAGCGCGCCATCACGCTGGCCAACCCCGCCACGCCAGCACAGATTAGAATAGCATCGCTAAGCGCACAGAACATACATGTCCAGAAAACATGAGACTTTGCCAGCCCTTGGCGCAGCACCAGTGCATTCTGGGCGCCAATTGGCAAAATAAGCGAAAGGGCCGTAAAGAACCCCGTTAAAACAGCGGTCATCATTTGGTAGGCGTATCATCGCTCTTGGGCGCTAGAGTCTTGCCAGCCGCAATCTCAGCAGCGGTTGGCGGCTCAACGATACCCGCAGAGATAATCAATTTCGCCGCGGTCTCCACATCCATATCCAAAACCACCACATCTTTCTGTGGGACAAACAGCAAAAACCCCGAGGTTGGGTTGGGTGTAGTTGGTAGAAACACGCTGTACATGGGGGCGGCACCAGATTTATCCGATACTTCACCGCCAGTGGTCTTAGAGATAAACCCAATCGCCCAAACCCCCTGTCTGGGGTATTGCAATAGGCAGGCCTTCTCGAAATTGGCATCCGTGGAATTGGTGATCGTCTCTACCAGTTGTTTCGCCCCGTTATAGATCGAGCGTACCACAGGCACGCGGTCAACCCAGCGCTCGCCTACACGCACCAAGGAACGCCCAAACAACCCCTTGGTCAGCGCGCCAATCACTGTGGTAAACAGCAAAAAGAACACCACACCAAAGCCTCGAATATTGAAATCAATATAAGACTGCGGGTTATAGCTTTTGGGTACCAAAGGCAGAACGCGGTTGTCCACAAACCCCATGAAAGACCAAATCATCCAAATCGTCAGGGCTACCGGAAGTACAATCACCAAACCGGTAAAGAAATTGCTTCTGAGGCGCGAAATAAGGCCGGGTTTTTTCAATTTTTGAGGCTGTGTCATCGGATCTTCTTTGGGTTTTACGAAGGCAGAATAGGACGTTAGGCAAAGGCCTGCAATCCTGTTTGTGCACGCCCAAGGATCAAGGCATGAATATCATGTGTTCCCTCATAGGTGTTTACGGCCTCTAGGTTCATTACATGGCGAATAACACCGTATTCATCGGAGACACCATTACCTCCATGCATATCACGCGACTGGCGGGCAATGTCCAAGGCCTTGCCGCAATTGTTGCGCTTCATCAGGCTGATCAGTTCGGCAGGGGCGCGATGCTCGTCAAACAGACGTCCCAATTGCAAACAACCCTGTAGGCCTAATGAAATCTCGGTCTGCATATCTGCCAGCTTTTTCTGGATCAGTTGGGTTTGGGCCAATGGTTTACCAAATTGCACACGGTCTAGCGTATATTGCCGCGCGCTGTGCCAGCAGAACTCGGCCGCGCCCATTGATCCCCATGCAATGCCATATCGCGCGCGATTCAAACAGCCAAATGGCCCCGCCAAGCCTGCCACATGGGGCAACAAATTCTCGTCGGGCACAAAAACGTCGTCCATCTGGATCATACCCGTGACCGAAGCACGCAAAGAAAACTTGCCCTCGATTTTGGGGGCATTTAGCCCCTTCATACCCTTATCCAGAATAAAACCTTTGATTGCTCCATCATGGGCATCTGACTTTGCCCAAACCACGAATACATCTGCAACCGGCGCGTTGGTGATCCAGTTTTTGGCACCAGACAGCATAAATCCACCGTCAACCTCGCGCGCACGCGTTAGCATACCATTGGGATCAGAACCATGATCCGGTTCCGTCAACCCAAAGCACCCAATCCATTCGCCGCTAGCCAATTTTGGTAAATATTTGGCTCGCTGGTCATCGGTGCCATATGCAAATATTGGATGCATAACCAGCGAACTTTGTACAGACATTGCTGATCGATAGCCGCTGTCGATGCGCTCGACCTCGCGGGCAATCAGACCATAGGATGTATAGTTGGCATCTACCCCCCCAAACTCTTCGGGTAGGGTGGCCCCCAACAAGCCCAATGCGCCCATTTCTCGCATAATATTGGTGTCGAAATTCTCGTGGCGATTGGCATCGATTACACGTGGGGCCAGCTTGTCTTGGCAATAGGCGCGCGCGGTATCGCGGATCATGCGTTCTTCGTCGCTAAGCTGTTGGTCTAGAAGAAAGGGATCCTGCCAATCAAAGCTTGCTGGTTTTGCCCGTGCAATCTCTGGTGTGTTTTGTGCCATACTGCCGCTCCTTGATTAACTAATGCGCAAGTCTAAGACCATTTTTCCACCGAGCGAAAGCGCATTTTCGGAGCAATGCATAACAATCTGTGATCAGGAAATTTATTTTTGCCGCCAGAAGCGTTGCATTTTACCTAACGTCAGTATAGGTCTGTTAGCGCTAACGGTTAACGATTCTGCCCCTTGGGCAATGGAGATAAAATGACACTTAAAGTAGCTATTAATGGTTTTGGGCGCATTGGACGTTCGGTATTCAGATCTGTGTTCGAACAACAGGCACAGGACGTTGAGATTGTAGCGATCAATGATTTGGCTGATAACGAGACACTGGCGCATTTGTTGCGCTTCGACAGCGTTCATGGGCGTTTTTCCAAGAGTGTAGAGGTCGTTGACGGCGGCATCGAAGTGGATGGGAAATTTGTTCGCATCACAGAAATCCGTGACCCACGCGAATTGCCATGGGGCGATGTTGATATCGCGATGGAATGTACCGGTATTTTCACCGCCCGCGACAAGGCGGCGTTGTTGCTGGAAAGCGGCGCTAAGCGTGTGCTGATTTCTGCACCTGGCAAAGATGCCGATAAAACAATCGTTTATGGCGTGAACCACCAGACATTGACCAAGGACGATGTGATCGTTTCAAACGCATCTTGCACGACCAATTGCTTGGCACCGATTTCAAAGGTGCTGCACGAATTGGCTGGTATCAAAACTGGGTACATGACCACAATCCACGCCTATACGGGTGATCAGCCAACCCATGATACCGATCACTCTGATCTGTATCGTGCACGGGCTGCAGCCTTGTCGATGATACCAACCTCAACGGGGGCGGCGCGCGCGATCTCATTGGTTATACCAGAGTTGACCGGAAAATTGGACGGCAGCGCCATTCGTGTCCCAACAGCGAATGTGTCCATGGTCGATTTGACCTTTGTACCAGAAAAACCTGTGACCGTTGAAGAAATCAATGCCGCCATGAAGGCCGCCGCTGCGAATGACTTGGCCGGTGTTTTGCAATACGAAGATGCACCTTTGGTATCTGTGGATTACAATCACACGACCACATCCAGTAACTACGCCGCCCCCCAGACCTGTGTAACAGCCGATGGTCTGGTACGGGTTGTGTCGTGGTATGACAACGAGTGGGGCTTTTCTAACCGAATGATTGATACTGCCCGCGTTCTTGGTCAGTTGATTTAAAGGTCAAGCGTCATGGTCTCTTCGATTATCCCTGTTCAACCGTTTGATCTGGTTGTTTTTGGTGGCACGGGAGATCTATCGCGGCGCAAAATATTACCTGCCTTGTTCCGCCGTGTTATGGCGGGGCAATGCCCTGAGGGGAGCCGCATTATTGGGGCTTCTCGCAGTAAACTAACGGCAGATGAATTCCGCGAGATGGTGCGCAAGTCCATCAATGAATTCGTACCAGCCAAGGAATTTAAGGCCGCCGATTTAGAGGCCTTTTTGCTGATGGTCGAGTATTGCGCCGTAGATGCGTTTTCGGATGCGGGCTGGACCAAATTGGCCGATACCCTATCGATGGGCGACAACGCCATTCGTACATTCTACCTTTCAATCAGCCCGACATTGATCACGCCAACCACGCGACAAATGGCAAGTTTCAAGCTGATCACCCATGAGACCCGCGTGGTGGTGGAAAAGCCCCTTGGCACGGATCTAGACAGTGCCAAATCGTTGAACAAAACCCTAAAAGATGTGTTCGAAGAGCGCCAAATTTACCGCATCGACCACTATCTGGGGAAAGAAACTGTGCAGAACCTTATGGCGCTGCGCTTTGCGAACGTGTTGTTGGAGCCCCTTTGGAACAGCAAATACGTAGATCATGTGCAAATCACCGTGGCCGAAACCGTTAGCGTGGACGGGCGCGGTGAATACTATGATCTGTCAGGCGCGATGCGGGACATGGTGCAAAACCACCTTATGCAGCTCCTTTGCTTGGTGGCCATGGAACCCCCATCGCGCTTTGACGCCGATGCGGTTCGTGATGAAAAACTAAAGGTTATCCGCGCGTTAGAGCCGGTTTCGATGCGCAATACCGTTCGAGGCCAATACCGCAGCGAGGGTGAGATCGCCAGCTTTCTTGACCATGTCGGGAACAGCGCCTCGAATACCGAGAGCTATGTGGCCCTAAAGGCCGAGATCGGCAACTGGCGGTGGGCAGGTGTACCGTTCTATCTGCGCACCGGCAAGGCGCTGAAAAAACGCGTATCTGAAATCACGCTGGTGTTCAAACCTGTGCCGCATTCGATATTTGACGACAGCAATGAGGGTTTTCAAAACAAGCTGATCATCCGTCTACAGCCCGAAGAGGGCATCACCCTCCATATGTCGGTTAAAGAACCAGGGCCGGGGGGGATGCGTCTAACTGAGGTGCCGCTGGATATGAGCTTTGCGGATGTGGTGCCCGAGGGGGTGACCATTGATGCCTATGAACGTTTGATTATGGATGCGGTACGCGGCAATCAGACATTGTTTATGCGCGGCGACGAAGTCGAGGCCGCATGGGCGTGGGTAGATCACATCATCGCCCAGTGGGACGCCTCTAGCAGCAAGCCCCACAGTTATGATCAAGGCAGCACCGGCCCCGAGGATGCCATTGCGCTATTGGCGCGCGATGCACGGCGCTGGCAACCTATGGGGGAAACATGATAGATATTGTCAATTACGAAGAGCGCCAAATCCAAATCATCGGATTGGCAAATCGCGTCGCAGACGAGCTGTTGCGCGCGCTGGCCGCGCGGGGGCGCGCAACATTAGTGGTTCCCGGTGGCACAACATCACCAGATTTCCTGCGCGAACTATCGACCAAACGCCTTGTATGGGAAAAAATCGACACCTTTGTTTGCGCTGACCAATTTGTGCCAGAATCCGATGCGCGCTCGAATGTTGGTATGGTACGTCGAGAACTGCTGCAAAATCATGCCGCCAAGTGCAATTTGCACAGCTTTTGGAGCGCGTACAACAGCGCACAAGACCAAGCCCTGAAATTGGGGCGCTCTATCGAACAGCATTTGCCGATTGATGTATGTGTTCTGGGGATGGGGCTGGATATGCATACCGCCAGTCTGCTGCCAGGGGCCAAAGACCTACAAACCGCCCTGCGGGATGAAGAACGGCGCAATGTGGTCTGTATTGAGGCCGCCAATTGCGCAACACCGCGCCTAACCCTTACGGCCCCAAGCCTGCGCCGAGCACGCAATTTGCACCTATTGATCACGGGACGCGCCAAGCGTATGGCACTGGGACGCGCATTGAAAATCAACAGCGTAAAACAGGCCCCAATCAAGGCTGTAATGCAGGTTGACAACCCGCTGAATGTTCATTTCGCAGCCTAGGAGGCTATCATGGCTCTCAATAAAGTTATCAGCGACGTAACCGATGCAATCATACAGCGTTCTGAGAAAAGCAGACGGGCCTATCTGGATCGGATGGAAGCCGCGCGCGGCGAAGGCCCCAATCGGGCCCATCTCACCTGCGGTAATCAGGCCCATGCCTATGCCCCAATGGGCCAAGACAAGGATACATTGGTAGAGGCAACCGCCGGCAACGTGGGCATCATCACATCCTATAATGATATGCTGTCCGCGCATCAGCCGTTTTCCACCTATCCTGACCTGATCAAAGAAGTGGTGCGCCAAAATGGTGGTACCGCACAGGTGGCAGCAGGTGTTCCGGCCATGTGCGATGGCGTTACACAGGGCCAAACAGGCATGGAGTTGTCGTTGTTTTCACGCGATGCAATTGCAATGTCCGCTGGCATTGGCCTGTCTCATAACGTGTTCGATAGCTCTATCTATCTAGGTGTTTGCGATAAAATCGTACCCGGATTGGTAATTGCGGCGGCCACATTTGGGCATTTGCCGGCGGTCTTTATGTCTGCAGGGCCGATGCCATCGGGTATCACCAATGATGAAAAGGCCCGCGTACGCAAAGAATTCGCCCAGGGCAATGTGGGGCGCGAAGAGTTGATGGCCGCAGAAATGGCCAGCTACCACGGGCCGGGGACCTGTACCTTTTATGGTACCGCCAATACCAACCAGATGTTGATGGAAATCATGGGGTTGCAACTCCCTGGATCGAGCTTTGTTAATCCAGGCACCGATCTGCGCACCGCACTTACCAAAGAGGGCGCAAAACTTGCGCTTTCTATCACCGATCTGGGTAATAAATACACGCCAGTAAGCAGAATTTTGGACGAACGCGCCTATGTAAACGGTATTGTAGGCCTAATGGCCACAGGCGGGTCAACAAACCTATTGATCCATATACTGGCCATGGCCCGCGCCAGCGGCATCATTCTGGATTGGGATGATTTTGCTAAAGTGTCTGAGGTAATCCCACTGTTAACCAAGGTCTATCCAAATGGATTGGCCGATGTTAACCATTTTCATGCCGCAGGGGGGCTGGGCTTGGTGATCCGAGAGTTGCTGAACGCGGGACTGGTGCATGACGACACCACCACAATTCTGGGTAAAGGCCTAGAAGACTTCACCAAAGATCCGATCCTTGACGGCGCATCCGTTACATGGCGCCAAGGCCCCCAAAAAAGCCTGAACAACAAAATCGTCAGCTCGGTCGAAAATCCGTTCCAAGCATCTGGCGGTCTGGCCAGCCTGAACGGCAATCTGGGCAAGGGGGTTATGAAAATCTCGGCGGTAGCCCCAGAGCGGCGCAGCCTAACCGCACCTGTGCGCATCTTCCATGATCAGCCCAGCGTCATTGCGGCCTTCCGTGCCAATGAATTCACCAAAGACGTGGTGGTCGTTGTCCGCTACCAAGGCCCGCAAAGTAATGGCATGCCTGAGTTGCATGGCTTGACCCCATGTCTCACGGTTCTGCAAGATCGCGGGATCAACTTGGCATTGGTGACTGATGGGCGTATGTCTGGGGCATCGGGCAAGGTTCCGGCGGTAATCCACGTCAGCCCCGAAGCTTCGCAAGGGGGGCCTTTGGCCTTTTTAAAGGACGGGGATATCGTGACGGTCAATGCAAACACTGGCGAAATGTTCGCCCATGACGAGACTTTCTTTACCCGTGATGTTGATCATCCCGATCTGTCGGGCAATGAATTTGGGGTAGGGCGCGAATTGTTCAACGTGTTTAGAAATGCCGTGGGGCGTGCGGATACGGGCGCTTCAATTTTTGAGTTTTAAAGGAAAAATGATGTCAAAGATTACCGCAAGCGAAGCCTGTAAACGCACGGCCGAAATCTGCCAAGCGGCGCCGGTCGTTCCTGTTTTGATTGTTGATGACGCCAGCACTGCCTACGATTTGGGGGCGGCCTTGGTCCGTGGCGGTTTGCCGGCGCTAGAAGTAACCCTGCGTACCGATTGTGCGCTAGAGGTGATTTCTGAAATGGCCAAGGTCAAAGGCGGGATCGTGGGTGCGGGCACTTTGCTCACCCACCAAGATGTTAAAAACGCCAAGGCCGCGGGGGCCAAATTTGGCGTATCACCCGGTGCGACACCGGCGCTGATTGACGCCTGCGAAGCAGAAGGCCTGCCCTTGTTGGCTGGGGCCGCCAGTGGATCCGAGGCCATGGCCTTACTTGAACGCGGTTACACATGGCAGAAGTTTTTCCCAGCAGAGGCCGCCGGTGGTGCGCCGCTGTTGAAATCACTATCTTCCCCTCTGTCGCAGATTACATTCTGCCCCACAGGTGGCGTAAGTTTGACAAATGCGCAGGCCTATCTGAACCTGCCCAATGTGGTCTGTGTTGGCGGCTCTTGGGTCGCGCCAACAGATGTGATAAAAGCGGGGAACTGGGATCAGATCGAAGAAATAGCGCGTACCGCCCATTCCACTTTGAAATCTGCCTAAATTCAAGCGCCGTCGTAGTCTAGGGCGCAACTGGGGATTGCCATGAATTGGAATTTGATAGCGGATATCGGCGGTACCAATGCCCGTTTTGCGGCGCTTCAGGATGGCGAGATCACCAAAATCCAACAATATCCCTCTAAGGGCCCGCAGGGCGTACTGGAGGGCTTGCGCCATTTTGTTGCGGCGGGCGATCGGGCCCCAGAACGCGCCTGTTTGGCCATTGCAGGGCCGGTGGATGACTTAGGTGCTACGCTTACCAATGCAAACCAATATATAAAGCGCGTTGATGTTCGCGATATTCTGAATTGCCAAGAGGTACAGTTTATCAATGACTTTGAGGCGGCCTCTTGGGCAATGGTGAATATTTCTGATGCGGATGTTACCTGCCTGCAAGGGCCGGTCATACCACCCAGAGGCCACCGCCTGATTATCGGGCCAGGCACAGGGCTGGGCGTTGGATCGTTGGCACAGCAGGGGCAGGGCTATATCGCCATCGCCGGCGAGGGCGGCCATATCGGCATTTCCCCGCGCTGTGTTGCGGATTTGGGGGTATTTCAGCGTGTTGCTGAAATCTGGCCCGAAGCTGATTTTGCGAATAGCCCATTGTGTATAGAGGCTGAGGCAATCCTCAGCGGAACTGGTCTGCCAATTTTGTACCGTGCTATTGCGCTGGAACAGGGGCAGACAATTGCCGATATGAGTGCCGAGATGATTATGGCATCAGCCCAATCCAAAAGCGATGCGATTGCCCAGCGTGCAATTTCTATGTTTCGATGCTATCTGGGCAAAATGGCAGGGGATCTGGCCATCACCAATTCCGCTCATGGCGGCGTTATCCTGACCGGCGGCGTGCTGGCAAAAAACCCATGGCTGCTAGATGCCGAGTTTGTGGCGGCATTTAATGATGGGGGTCGGTTTACGGCCATACGTCAGAATATACCGATCTATCTGTATAACAGCGAGATGTTTGGCCTGCGGGGCTCTGCAAATGCTCTGACTCACAAACAAGCCTGACTAGGGGCGGTTTATTTGCATGGCAATCGCCATAGATATGCGTCTAGCGCATATCGGGAACTCTGTATCGTCTGTAGTAACTATGCCCGAAAAGCCGCATTGTGAGCCTAAGATTTAGATTGCTAACGGATCATAGGAGTTTCGAATATGGCACATGTAATGAACACACTAAACGGCTCGTTCGCTGCGACAATCGTTTCAGCATTTGCAGCAATTGGTACGAAAATTGAAGCAGGTTTCGAAGCCCTAGCGGCTGCGAATTCATGCAGCCACATCAGCAAAGCAATGAACAACATGACAGATGCAGATCTGGCTGACAAATACGGCATCAACCGCGACCAGATCAACGCTTATGTATTTCGCGAAACAGCTCTGAGCTAAACGTGATCTCACTTTTTGACTTTTGACCGTCGCCTTTGGGTGGCGGTTTTTTTATTTCCGGACGATGATAAGGTTTGAGTATAAATTTTAAAACCTTCTGAAAATTTGTTACTTTTCAAATTTATATAGAAATACTTCGCAAAACTGTTCATTTATGTCGTAATAACCACCTCTGTTCCCCATTCGGCAAATAATCTGATCTTGGGGTTTGACCGAAGGGTCAAATGCCATAAGGTAAGGAACAGATCGCACTCTATGCGGCAATAATGATGGGGAGTTTTGAATGCAAGAACCAACGACCAAGCCAGTCGTCGAGGTTAAAAATGTCTGGAAAATTTTTGGGGATCGAGCCGAAGAGGCCATGGCCGCAGTCCAGAATGAAAATATCGGCAAAGCAGAGGTGTTGGAGCGGTTCGAATGTGTTGTCGGCGTACGTGATGTATCGCTGGATGTTTATGCAGGCGAAGTGTTTTGTATCATGGGCCTATCCGGATCCGGTAAATCGACGCTGGTGCGTCATATAAACCGTTTGATTGAGCCCACACACGGAAATATATCAATTGATGGCGTGGATGTCGGTGGGCTTGGCCCAGAAGACCTGCGTATCATGCGCGCCGATAAAATCGGCATGGTTTTCCAAAATATGGCCTTGTTGCCGCACCGTAGCGTGCGGGATAATATCGCCTTTGCCTTGGAATTACGTAATGTTGATGCCTTTACGCGCTCGGAATTGGCCAACAAGGTAATCGAAACCGTTAGCCTACAAGGCTACGGCGATCGTATGCCTTCGGAATTGTCTGGTGGTATGCAGCAACGCGTTGGTCTGGCGCGGGCCTTGGCCGCTGATCCGGATATCTTGCTGATGGACGAGCCGTTCTCGGCCCTCGATCCCTTGATTAGGCGCGGACTTCAGGACGAGTTTTTAGCCCTATCTAAGACCATGAACAAGACGACATTGTTCATCACCCACGACCTCGACGAGGCCATTCGAATGGGGTCGCGGATTGCGATTATGAAAGACGGCGCGATTGTTCAAGTCGGTACGCCCGAAGATATCGTAACCAATCCGGCCGATGATTATGTGGCCGATTTTGTTCAGGGCATTTCGAAACTGAAATTGGTCTTTGCCCATACGGTGATGGTTCCAGTCGAACAATACGAAAAAGAGAATAAGAAGCTGGGCTCATTGAAAAATTGCCCAACCGCGGGGCCAGAAGATGATCTGGATCGCTTGGTAAGCTTAGCTGTGGATCAAGACAACCCGGTTGTGATTATGGACAATGATGCACCGGTTGGCGTGGTCACCAAAGATGCGCTATTACGTGCTATTCAGGGGGAACAATAAAATGACTGAAGATACTCAAACCCCATTTCATGATTTTGCAGGGGCGGCTGGCGATTACTACGCCAAAACTTTTCTTAAAATTCAGAAAAGCACATTGGGCAAAGCGCATATCAATATCGCCGCAACCATTGGTAGCTTTATCTGGGCCAGCATGCGTGGCAATTGGTTGTTGTTCTGGATCGGTTTTTTCATCGATCTGGTGGCTCTGGTTTATATTGGGGCTTCATATAAATTCAAAACCGCAGCCATCAATGTAGCAGATGAAATTGTTAGCCTAACCGCGGCAGGTAACAGTGCTGCCGCCAGCAATAAAACGCTATTATTAGAACGTTATGAAAATTGGACGGGCAGTAATTTCCTAACCGCGATTGTGATCTTTATCATCGGGCGATTGGTGTTCGGCTGGCTCGCAGATCGTATTTATTACCGTCAATATAATAGCTGGCGGGTGGATCGCTCGAAAAACTCCAACCTACGGGTGAACCGGTTGGTGCTTAGCGCGGTTATCGTAGCCTTAATCGCACCTTTGATGCTGTATCGCTCTACACAATTTGCACCAGATGCGCGAACCTGTATCAAACAAGATCGGGCGGTAACCGAGGGCAAGGACGTTTCGTTTAAGAATCGCTTTGATTGCAAGGTGATTTCAGATTTCCCGACGCTGTTTTGGATCGATCGCCCAGACAAAATTAGCTATCCACGCGCCGAAGACGGGACTCGCTTTGTAAAGCGTGAACCGCAAACTGGCAAAAAGCCCATAAACCTACACACCTATACATCTGGTGTAATCGAAAATGTTGTCGGATATCTAACGGCCTTCTATGGCTACTTCTTCGATGGGGTTGTTGGTGTTCTGACGGTTCTGTTGAATGCTGTTACGGCAATTTTCGTTGGTACACCTTGGCCGATTATGATGGGGGGGCTGTTGGTGCTGTCCTATTATTTGGCGGGGCCGCGTATTGCCATTTTTGTGGGATCCTCACTGGTTTATCTGGCCCTGTTCGGGTTCTGGCAAACCGCGATGGAAACCATGTCATTGGTGGCGGCGGCAACCTGTGTGTGTATCCTGTTTGGGCTGCCCTTGGGTGTCTGGGTTGGTAAATCTGATTTGGGGCGGGCAATTGTCACCCCAATATTGGATATCATGCAGACCATCCCATCCTTTGTTTACCTATTACCTGCGGTGGCGTTCTTCGGCATCGGCGTGGTGCCGGGTATTCTGGCGACGGTTATTTTCGCTATGCCGCCGATGGTGCGTCTAACATCGCTGGGCATCCAGCATGTTCCTGAATCCACCAAAGAAGCCGCATTGGCTTATGGCGCAAATCCGCGGCAATTGCTGACTAAGGTTGAATTGCCCTTGGCGTTACCCTCTATCATGGCGGGCGTGAACCAAGTGGTGATGATGAGCTTGTCTATGGTGGTGGTTGCGGCCTTGATCGGGGCAGGGGGCATGGGCTTCTTGGTTACCCGGGCATTGGCCAATTCAAATACCGGCAAGGGCGTCTTGGCGGGGATTGGTATTGCATTGCTGGCAATGATGATTGATCGTGTAGTGCAAAAGGCCAGCAAAGCTAGTCAACAATAAAAATATACCAAAACCTGCTTCGGTGGGTTTTGGTCAAAAATTCAACAAGGAGAGAAAAATGAAACTATTAAAAACACTGGCGGCCACTACGGCATTGGCAGTTGCGGCATCCGGCGCAATGGCCCAGGACGGCAAAGTCCGCATTTCCAGCCTAACATGGACTGGCGCGAATGCGATCGAACACATCATCCAAGCCATCATCACCGGCCCAATGGGCGGCGAAGCCGAGATCGTATCAGGTGCATCTGATGCATCTGTTATTTTCTCTGGTATGGACAAGGGCGATGGTTCTTTGGATGTCTATTCCGACCTTTGGATGCCAAACCAAGCTGCAAATTGGGATAAATTCGTGGATGGTAACGAAACAGTTGCAGTGAACACGCCCTACACAGGTACCCAAGGTATGTTTGTACCACATTACCTAGCGGATAAGGTGACCTCGTTTGAGGATCTGAACAACCCTGAAATCGCTGCTCTGTTTGATAAAGATGGCAATGGTAAAGGCGAATATTGGGCAGGTGATGCCGCATGGACCTCTACAAAAATGTGGCAGGTTAAGTTTAAATCATACGGTCTGGACGAGCTATGGGAGCCAGAAATTGTTTCTGACGCTACTTTCAAAGCCCAGCTAAAAGCGGCCTACGGTAACCAAAAACCGATCTTGTTCTACTACTGGACACCAGAATGGCTGTTCGCGGCATATGAGCTGACCGCACTGAACGAGCCACCTGTAACCGAAGGCTGTCGTGATCTAAAATTAGGCCAAGAAGACTGGCTTGAAGCGTCTACATTTAAATGTAAGCACAATGATGCAGAGGTTTTCATCGCCTATTCAAAATCACTTGAAACTCGCAACCCCACAGCGGCTAAATTGTTGGCGAACATGAAGTTCTCTCCTGATGAGGTAAACGCACTGATTTTGCGTATTGGTCGTGACGAAGAAGACCCTCAAGATGTTGCAGAAGAGTGGGTAGAAGAAAACATGGATCTGATTAACTCTTGGATCCAGTAAATCCTTACTGATTAACAAAAAGGGGCCCAAGTGGCCCCTTTTTTTATGCGCGAGCTTGGCTAAGACCCAGCCGAGTAATGTGATCCCCAGACAGGATCTTGGCATCAGCACCTTGTTTCACTAAGGCATGGCGATAGATCTCGCTTTGATGCCCAGACCCAACAATCAAAACCTGTTGCCCCAGCCAATATGGCTTGGCTCCGCCCAGTTCTAGGCCGATTAGCAGCCCCGACAGAGTGCTATAGGCATTCAGGTTTGATGCCTCATCCACCAGTCCCGTTGCGCGCAATGAAAACAGATTTGCCGCCACACGCTTGGGATCCGTCAGCCCCGTGGACAATCCGTCCTCAAAGGCACGAATATCCCAATCTGTCTCAGCCATCGAATGGCGCAAAACTGATCGCGTAGACAGCAAGGCAAAGGTTTCGCCGGTCATAAAGGTACGAAAACTGACAACCTCGCCCGCAGAGATATGCGCCCATTTTGTGTGGGTACCGGGCAGGCAAATCACGCCATCAAATTCAGGATCATCATGCAGAACACCCAATATCTGGGTCTCTTCACCGCGCATCACATCTGCGGGGGATTTCTGCATCATCCCCGGTATAATCGACACGCTGATGCGCGGATCACTGGTGGGAACACGCAGGGCTGTTTTGGCTGTAGGCGGGGCGGCAGGCACGGCCACATATGCGGCCTCAGCCCAACCTTGGCGTGCGCCAACCATGCCACAGCATAGAACTTCCGTTACCAGCCCAATTGGCAAATAGGGATCGATGAGGGCCATTAGGGCCGCTTCGAACTGATCGGGTTCCAAGGTTCCCATGCCTCGCGCGGATTCAAGTGCATGCTGCGGCCGGTTCTGGGCATCCATCACCCAAGCGCGTAGGTTGCTGGTTCCCCAATCAACCGCGATCCAATTTGGATTATATTCCATCTGTCACCTGTATTGTTAAATCCTCTACACCAGCAAGGCTGGCCCGCATTTGATCACCTGCCTGAATGGGGCCGACGCCCGCAGGTGTACCTGTCATAATCACATCACCCGCACAAAGGGTGAAATACCGAGAAAGCACTGAAATGATCTCGGGGGTCTTCCAAATCATCTGCGCCAAATCTCCCGTTTGCACAGTTACCCCATTGATAGATAGCGATATTTCTCCAGAGCTAAGATGCCCGATCTGATCGAATGGAACCACGGGACCCATTGGCGCTGAATGCTCGAATGCCTTGCCAATTTCCCATGGACGGCCCATCTTTTTCATTTCTGCCTGTAGATCCCTGCGCGTCATATCCAAACCCAAACCGTACCCGAAAATACAGTCATTGGCCTGTTCAATGGGTATGTTATGGCCACCGGATTTCAGCGCCACCACCATCTCTACCTCGTATTGCACATCCTCAGAGATGGCGGGCATTGGGAATATTCCGTCGGTGCGGATATTGTCTGGATTCTTCTGAAAGAAAAACGGCGGCTCGCGATCTGGGTCATGGCCCATCTCAATCGCATGGGCAGCATAGTTGCGGCCAATACAATAGAGCCTGCGCACCGGAAATCGCTTGGAACTGCCCTCCACAATTAATGCAGGCCGTGGGGCAGGCGGGATTACAAATTCCTCAGCGCTCATGTTTTTGACAGCGCATCTAATATGCGAACCCAACTACGGATACCCTTGTGAAAGCTGCGTAAATCGTATTTTTCATTGGGCGAGTGAATGCTGTCATCATCCTGTGCAAACCCGATCAGCATGGTTTCAATACCTACGATATCTTGGAAGTGCCCCGCAATTGGGATCGATCCACCACAGCCAACATAGACACCAGCATTGTCCCATTCATCACCTAGCGCCGTACGCGCGATTTCAAAGGCAGGGTGGTCAATTTTCATGTTGGATGCACTGGATGCCCCATGGCGGTGATAATCCAATGTGCAATCCGCGGGCAGATAGGATCTAAGATGCGCTTCAAAGGCCGCATGGATTTTATCTGGGTCTTGAGTTCCAACAAGCCGAAAGCTGACTTTGGCACTAGCCTGTGCTGGCAGAACCGTTTTGAAACCCTCACCCGTATATCCACCCCAGATACCATTTACCTCGGCTGTGGGGCGCGACCAGATTTGTTCTAAAACACTGCGCCCTTGCTCACCTGCGGGTACCGATAGGCCGACCTCTGCCAAAAATTTGGCCTCGTCAAAATCCAATCCTTGCCATTGTTGCGCCACCTGTTCGGGTAACTCAGGCACACCCTCATAAAATCCCTCCAATGTTACGCCGCCCTGATCATTGTGCAGATCAGCTAAGGCACGCGTTAACACGCGAATTGGGTTGATTGATGGCCCGCCATACATACCAGAATGCAAATCCTTGTTTGGGCCATTGAGGGTAATCTCTGCACCAACCAAACCACGCAACATCGTTACAATCGAGGGGGTGTTCGGCTCGACCATGCCCGTGTCACAAATCAGCGCTACATCGGCGCGCAGCTCCTCTGCATGCTCTGTCATATAAGGCACCAATGACGGCGAGCCACTTTCCTCTTCACCCTCAAAAAAGATACTAATTTTACTGGGCAAAGAACCCGTTACCGCCTTATAGGCACGACAGGCCTCGACAAAGGTCATCAACTGCCCCTTGTCGTCGGATGATCCGCGCCCACGGATCACAGGCCCGTTTTCGGTCTCTTCTAGGCGGGGTTCAAACGGCGGGTTATCCCATAAATCCAATGGATCAACCGGCTGGACATCATAGTGGCCATAAAACAGAACATGCGTGCCGCCAGTACCGCCCGTACCCATGACCATCGGATGACCGGCGGTTGGGCGTTTTTCGGTGTTGAACCCGATGTCTTGCAAATCGTCTACCAGCCACTCTGCGGCCGCATCGCACTGCTGTGCATAGGCAGGGTCGGTAGAAATGCTTTCAATGCGCAGCAAATCTAGCAGGCGCGCAATTGCATTTTCAAAGTCGTTGTCCACATGGGATAGAACAGCATCAAGAGACATCGGGTTTCCAGACTATTTTAAGATTTCTTGGATGGCAGGGACAACTTCTGGCATTTTAGCGGTGATCATCCCAATGATCATAGGTTGTTGTTTTTCCAGCAGTTTTGGCATTTTAAGCATCACAGAGCGGCCTGCTGTAGTTTGATAAAAATCATGCAATGCAGTGATCTCTTCCAATGTATAGACCTCGGCCATAACCACATCTTGCTTTAGCAATAGGTCGCGCATGGGAGCTTCAAAGGTGTCCATGTATAATTCTTGCAGTGATGCAATTTGCTCTGGGGTAATCTGTTTCCCACTGGCATTGGCTTGGTCGAGGATCGGTTGATACATTTGCTTGATTAGGGCAGGGAAGTCCATATCGGTGACACTGGCGTGTGCATATTCCGTGGCAATGGCCAATCGCTGTTCATAGGTATCCGCAAAAACGGGTGAAGACAGCAAAAAAGTCGCTGCAAGTGCTATAGATTTCATATTATTTTTCCTGAAAATTAGAGAGTATTCCCGCTCATATTACAATTATTCTGAGGCGAGGCTAGCGGGTAATCCAGCCACCACCAAAGATCCGCGTGCCGTCTGGATCATAAAATACACAGGCCTGACCCGCGGATACACCTTCTTCCGCGACGGCCAACTCGATTGTGGCACTGCTCGGCCCCGTTGGGCGTAGAATCGCATCAGTCGGCGGGCGCGTAGAGCGCACGCGCACCGCAATGCGCCGCTCGGCTAGATCGGTAAAGATATCATCCCCCAGCCAGTTTACTTCTTTCAGATTTACCATGCGGGTGGCTAATGCCGATTTAGGGCCAACGATCACCTGTTTTTTATCCGCATCCAATTTAACCACATACAATGGATCCCCCCCGCCAATGCCAAGACCGCGGCGCTGCCCGATGGTGTAATTTATGATACCCTTATGCACGCCCAATACCTTGCCGGTCAGATCTACAATTTCCCCAGGGGCCGCAGCCTCTGGACGTAACTTCTCAATCACCGCAGCATAAGACCCATTGGGCACAAAGCAGATATCTTGGCTATCGGGTTTATCCGCCACCTCTAGCCCATATTTGCGGGCCAAATCACGGGTTTCGGATTTTGATTTTAAATGCCCCAAGGGGAAGCGTAGATAATCCAATTGCTCTTGCTTGGTGGAAAACAAGAAATAGCTCTGGTCGCGGTTGGCATCCGCCGCGGCATGCAGCTCTGCCTTTTGTACGCCCATAAAGCGCTGAATGTAGTGACCAGTGGCCATACAATCTGCATCCAAATCCTTGGCTGTTTCCAACAAATCGCGGAACTTGACCTTTTCGTTGCACCGAATGCAGGGCACCGGGGTCGAACCCGCCAAATAGGCATCTGCGAATTCATCAATCACGCTTTCCTTAAAGCGATTCTCGTAATCCAGCACATAATGCGGAAAGCCCAGCTCTTGGGCCACACGGCGTGCATCGTGGATGTCACGCCCCGCACAACAGGCACCCTTCTTGGCCAGGGCCGCCCCATGATCATATAGCTGTAGCGTAATCCCGACCACGTCATAGCCTTGATCATGCAATACCGCCGCCACAACAGAACTGTCGACGCCACCAGACATGGCCACCAAAACGCGGGTGTCCTGTGGGGATTTGGCAAAGCCAAGCGAATTTAATTTCATGGGTTTGTCCAATGCCATAGCAACGCTCCTTGATCCCATCGCTTTATATTAAAACCTTACATACTCTCAAGTGAATGATTCACACCTACTTAAGCGAATTATACGACCTTATCCGTCAAATATATGTGAGAGGCATCGTATGTTATTAAAGAAAAACAACCGCCCCGTAGAGGTCGTCTTGCCTAATGGTACGCGGTTGAATCGTTCAAACCTGCCCGAACAGGGCACCAAACGCTGGGTTGTACGTCATAAAATGACGGTTGTGAATGCTGTTTTGTATGAATTGATCACATTTAGAGAGGCCTGCGAGGCCTACGAGCTATCCGAGGAAGAATTGCTGTCATGGCTGAAGATGGCAAAACAGCATGGCGCAGAGGCCCTTAAGGCCACAGCCTTGATGAAATATAGACAACCTTAGATTGCCTTCTAAATTATTTCCACTAATGTTCTAAGTTGTAACGACTGATTAACCATTAACGTATTAACTGAAAGATATCACTTAGGACGGAGAACTCAGAATGCGTATATTATTAGTGGAAGATGATCCGACAACATCCAAAAGCATTGAAATGATGCTCACCAGCGCAAGCTTTAATGTTTACGCCACAGATTTGGGTGAAGAGGGTGTCGATCTAGCTAAGCTTTATGATTACGATTTAATGCTATTGGATATTAATTTGCCCGATATGGATGGGCTAGAGGTATTACGCCAATTGCGCGTGGCTAAAATTTCCACGCCAATCCTAATCTTATCAGGCAATGATGCCGCCGAAGATAAGGTTAAGGGATTCGGTTTCGGCGCCGACGATTATCTAACCAAACCTTTCCACCGCGAAGAATTGGTTGCACGTATTCACGCCATTGTCCGCCGTTCCAAAGGTCACGCTCAATCGATTATCACCACGGGCGAGGTAAACGTAAACTTGGATGCCAAAACAGTGGATGTGGGCGGTGAACCTGTTCACCTTACAGGTAAAGAGCACCAAATGCTGGAGCTTTTATCTCTGCGCAAGGGTACAACCCTGACGAAAGAGATGTTCCTGAATCATCTCTACGGTGGCATGGATGAACCAGAGCTGAAAATTATTGATGTATTCATCTGCAAATTGCGCAAAAAGCTATCCGAAGCAACCCAAGGCGATAATTTCATCGAAACCGTATGGGGGCGCGGTTATGTGCTGAGGGATCCGCGTGGAACATCAGATGGCAAACATCTAGCAGCAGTCGGATAACCGGTTTGCCTGACTAAGTTCTTTACCTTCCAAGATCGGTTGCGTATTTTTCGCTTAACATTTCTAAAATTGAGCGGAAAAACGTGGCTGATCCAACAATATCTTCCTTCACCAAACAACAGGCGATTGCAGAACTGGCAAGGCTGGCCGATATCCTGCATAGGGCCAATACAGATTATCATACAAATGATGCGCCTACCATCAGCGACGCAGAATATGATCGCCTGAAACAGCGCAATTTAGAGATAGAACAGGCCTTTCCCGCGCTAAAACACGCCGATAGCCCCACAGATCGTGTTGGCGCCCCCGTTTCAGATACCTTTACCAAGGTGAGACATGCTCAGCGTATGCTGTCTCTGGGCAATGCATTTGACGCGCCCGATATCGTCGAATTTGATCAGAGAATTCGCAAATTTCTGGGCAAAAACGAACAGGATCACTTGGCCTACAGCGCCGAGCCAAAAATTGATGGTCTGTCCCTTTCGCTGCGCTACGAGCAGGGAAAACTGGTTCAAGCCCTTACACGCGGCGATGGTCAAGTTGGCGAAAACGTTACCGCCAATGCCAAAACCATCGCAGACATTCCCCACGAAATCTCTGGCGCACCAGATATTTTCGAGGTGCGCGGCGAAGTTTATATGAGCCATGCGGATTTTCAGACCCTAAATCAGCGCCAAGAGGCCCGTGGGGCCAAGCGGTTCGCAAACCCACGCAATGCGGCTGCTGGTTCACTGCGCCAGCTTGATTCCACGATCACTGCCTCGCGCCCTCTGTTGTTTTTTGCCTATGCATGGGGCGAAATCAGCGCACCCTTCGCCGACAGCCAAATGGGCGCGATAAACCAGCTGGCAGAGTTTGGATTTTCCACAAACCCCTTAACACGCTTGTGTATCTCGCCACAGGAACTAATCGCGCATTATCAATCCATTGAAACCCAACGCGCAACGCTTGGCTATGATATCGACGGGGTTGTTTACAAGGTGAATGAGCTCTCTGATCAAGACAAGTTGGGGTTGCGCTCTACCACCCCACGCTGGGCGATCGCGCATAAATTCCCTGCCGAAATCGCCCAAACATGGCTGCGCGCCATCGATATTCAAATCGGACGCACCGGTGCCTTGTCTCCTGTGGCGCGACTTGAACCAGTAACCGTGGGGGGCGTGGTCGTGTCAAATGCAACACTTCATAATGCCGATTATATCGCTGGGCGAGATTCAAATGGTGCGCCAATTCGCGAGGGTCGCGATATTCGCGCGGGGGATTGGGTCGAGGTCTACCGCGCCGGGGATGTCATCCCCAAAATCCGCGATGTTGACCTGAGCAAACGCCCAAAGGATAGCGTTGAATACCAATTCCCAAACACATGCCCCGTGTGCAATAGCCCCGTGGTGGCCGAGGCTGGCGATAGTGTCGCGCGCTGTAGCGGCGGGATGACATGTGAGGCTCAGGCGCTGGAGGGGTTAAAGCATTTCGTATCGCGTGCCGCCTTTGATATAGACGGGCTGGGGGCAAAGCAGATCGAGATGTTCTTTGATGATCGAGACCTATCTGTGCGTCAACACAGCGATATTTTTACACTAGAGCAACGCGATTCAGAGAACCTGACCAAATTGCAAAACCGAGAAGGCTGGGGCGATAAATCCGCCAAAAACCTCTTCGCTGCAATCAATGATAAACGCAAAATCCCCCTCAATAGGCTATTATTCTCTTTGGGTATTCGCCATCTTGGCGAAAATTCATCCCGATTGCTGGCACAATATTTCATCAGCTGGCAGCGTTTGGTCAACACCATAGATCAGGCGACATCCCCCGATAGCTCTGCTTGGCAAACATTGCTGGAAATCGATGGGTTAGGCGCAGTGATGGTCGAAGCCTTGGTGTCCACATTTCATGCGCCACAGCAGCGCGAAATGATCGATGCGCTTGTCGCGCATTTAGATGTACAGGATATGGAAACACAGGGTGATAAAGACTCGCCAGTTACAGGCAAGATTGTCGTCTTCACCGGAACGCTACAACTGATGACCCGCGCAGAGGCCAAGGTGCGCGCACAGGCCCTTGGTGCTAAGGTCTCTGGTTCAGTCTCCAAGAAAACAGACTATTTGGTTGCCGGCCCCGGTGCCGGTAGCAAGGCGACCAAGGCCGCCGATCTCGGGGTAGCAGTTCTAAACGAAGAGGAATGGCTGGCGCTGATTGGCACCGGTCAGGACTCCTAGCCCATGAGCAATCGCCCCGAAAAATTGTTTCCGCTCTTTAGCGCGCTAACGTCACTGGGCGGTGTTGGGCCTAAATCTGCCGCTCATTTGAATAAAATGGGCATCGAAAATCCGCGAGATCTTCTGTTTACGTTGCCACACTCTTTAATCGTACGTACCCCGCGCGACACAATTCTGGGCGTGAATTTCCCCGATGTGGTTACAGTGGAGGTCGAGATTTTGTCTCACAGCCCCAATTCAACCAAGGGTCGCCCATACCGTGTAATGGTAAAGGATACAGCCCAGAGCTTTCAGCTGGTTTTTTTCCATCCGCGCAAAGATTGGATTGAAAAAAACCTGCCTATTGGCCAGCGTCGTATCATCTCTGGAAAGATCGAGATGTTCGATACCATGCCCCAAATGGTGCATCCCGACCACATCGTTGTGCCCAGCCAACTGGCTGAAATTCCAGAATTCGAACCCGTTTACCCATTAAGTGCAGGGATATCAAACAAGCTGATGAGCAAGGCCGCCGCCCACTGTTTGAATGTGACGCCGGATGCGACGGAATGGATTACACCCGCTGTGGCAGACAAAATGGGGTTTATGTCGTGGCGCCGCGCGCTTGATCTGGCCCATAATCCAAAGAGCCGCCAAGATATGGCCCTGAATTCCAAACATCGCGCGCGACTGGCCTATGACGAGATGTTATCGCATCAGCTGTGCCTTGCCATTGCCCGCCAATCTGCCCGCAAAAAACCAGGCCAACCAAGCGTGCCAACGGGGGTGCTAACCCATCGGGTTGAAACCGCATTGCCGTTTACAATGACTTCGGCGCAAAAACGGGCTGTTGGAGAGATTGGAAGTGATATGGCCGCGCCGATCCGCATGAATCGCCTGTTGCAAGGGGATGTGGGGTCAGGCAAGACGCTGGTTGCGCTGATGGCGCTACTGGCGGCAGTAGAGGCGGGCGGTCAGGGCGTCTTGATGGCCCCCACGGGCATCTTGGCACAGCAACATTTCGAAGGTCTAAAACCCTTGGCCGAACAGGCGCAAGTTGTGCTTGAAATTCTAACCGGTGCCGACAAGGGCGCGGAACGCAAGCGCAAGCTGGATGCGCTGAGGTCAGGGGCGATCCACATTTTGATCGGTACCCACGCTGTTTTCCAAAAAGATATTGAATTCAACAATTTACGACTTGCTGTTATAGACGAACAACACCGGTTTGGCGTTAAACAGCGCCTAGACCTAGGGGCCAAAGGGCGTGCGGTGGATATCCTGATTATGACTGCCACACCAATCCCGCGCTCGCTGGCGCTGGCCAATCATGGCGATATGGATATCTCTATTCTGGACGAAAAACCCGCAGGGCGCAAAGATATCGAAACCGTGATGGTATCCAACACGCGAATGGATCAGGTGGTTCAGCGGCTGAAGGCCGCGATTGATTCAGGCAAGCAAATTTATTGGGTATGCCCGCTGGTCAGTGAAAGCGAAGTCATGGATTTAGCCGCAACAGACGAGCGCCACCGTGCATTAGGCGCGGCACTGGGGCCGCAGAATATTGGGCTGGTACATGGGCGCCTGTCTGCGGCAGAAAAATCCGCCGCAATGGCCGATTTCGTTAGCGCCAAAACCAAGGTTCTGGTGGCAACCACGGTGATCGAGGTCGGGGTCGATGTGCCAAATGCCACGATAATTGTGATAGAACAGGCCGAACGTTTCGGCCTGTCACAGCTGCATCAGCTGCGCGGGCGTGTAGGGCGGGGCCACGATCAATCCAGCTGTATCCTCTTATATGCGCCACCACTTGGCAAAACCGCGCAAAAACGGCTAGAAGCCATTCGTGAGACCAATGATGGGTTTAAAATTTCCGAGGTCGATCTGAAACTGCGCGGAGCAGGGGATGTTCTGGGGGTTCAACAATCGGGGCTGCCAAAATTCCGAATTGCTGATTTGGAATACGACACAGAGCTGATGGCCACAGCGCAAGACGAGGCGCGCCTGATTGTGGCCCAAAACCCCAAACTTGAGGGCGAACAGGGCGAGGCGTTGCGGTTTTTACTCTATCTAATGGGTGCAGATCAATCTATCGGATTGCTGTCTGTAGGGTAATGTTCTCAATTTGTTCTTTACCCTTCATTCAATCCGGTCTATAGATAGAACAAAGGGTGACGTGATAGATAAATACAACAAAAAATGTCTATCTAGACAGACAAATCACGAACACAACACAGCTATCGCCAGCGAGACGAGGGCCGCCCCTCAGCTCGCCACCTAACGCGCCACTAGGCGCGTTTTTTTTGTGCAGCGGTTTCAAATGCCTCTAATGTAGCATCAAACCCCAACAGGATCGAGGCATGGCGGTTTCGGTATTCTTTGGCTGGTTCCAGCAAGGACAATTGCGCAAAGGGCGCCTCTGGGCTTGGCCCATCCTGCGCCAACATCGCAAACAGCTGATCACGGCCCCGCTGAATGGTCTCTTGGCTTTGGCCAATTACTGCTTTCTCTAAAATACTGGCCGATGCTTGGCCCAATGCACAGGCCTTCACATCCTGCTGGAATTGCTTCACCTTGCCATCCTCTATTTCAATGCAGACTGAAATATTAGACCCGCACAGAGGGGATCTGCGTTTGGCACAGCCATCTGGGTGGGCTAAGGGCTCGGTCAGTTCAATGTCAGATGCAAGAGCTAGGATTTTCCCAGAGTAGAGCTTGATCATATCGCTGTTATCGCTCATGTAGGGGGTGCCTTTCTGTGGGGTGTTACACCTGTGTAGGACAGAATATCAGGCAAGAAAAGCAAAAGGCGAGACAAATGCGTAAATTCGAAGTTAGCTCTCTAAAGTTTGATGATAAGGGGTTGATCCCCGCAATTGCCCAAGATGCCGATAGCGGCGAGGTATTGATGATGGCGTGGATGAATGCCGAGGCTGTTGAAAAAACCCTTGAAACTGGCCAGGTGACCTATTGGTCCCGTTCGCGCCAGTCCTTTTGGGTGAAGGGGCTGACCTCTGGTCACACCCAGGAATTGGTAAATTTCCGCTTTGATTGCGATCGCGATTGCCTACTGGTGCTGGTTAATCAGGTGGGGGCCGCCTGTCATACCAACCGCCGCAGTTGTTTTTATACAGATGTTAAAGATGGCGCTGAGCACGAAATCATGAGCCCAATGACATAAGCTTGCGCAGATCACTAGGTGAATACCCTGCCTCGCGGTAGGATTTTATAGATTTCGCATCGTCTCGTTTTGCCAAACGCTTGCCCGCATCATCGCGGATCAGATTATGGTGGCGGTAAATCGGTGTTGGTAGGCCCAGAATTCGCTGTAAAATCACATGGATACGCGTGGCTTCGAACAGATCAGCACCGCGCGTCACATGGGTAACCCCCTGAAATGCATCATCTAAAACCACCGCCAGATGATAGGAAATACCGATATCTTTGCGCGCCAAAACCACATCGCCGATACTGTCGATAGCCTGTTGTTTGCTAAACGTTGTTTGACCACGTTCTAAATCAGTGAAGTGAAATTCAGCCTCGTTTAGCTGGTGCATATCCAAACGCAAGGCAGATTTACCATAGTCCTCTGGGCGCGTCTTATGGCGGCAAGTGCCAGGATAGATCACGCCATCTGGGCCCAGCAATGTCTCGTGCCCCTCTTGGGGGGCAGAGGCGATGGAAATATCCCGTCTTGTACATTCGCAAGGGTAGATAAGGTTTTGATCCCAAAGTGTTTTCAGTGCCGCCTCATAGGCGGGCTTGCGATCGCTTTGGCGCAGAACCGGTTGTTCCCATTCTATACCAAGCCAGTGCAGATCATCGAAAATCTGAGTCTCAAAGGCCGGTTTCGAGCGGTTAAAATCGATATCCTCGATGCGCAGTAGAAACCGCCCGCCGCGCGCGCCCTGAAAGGCCGTGATGGCAGAGTAGGCATGCCCCAAATGCAGCAACCCCGTTGGTGATGGGGCAAAGCGTTCAACAATTGGGGTGCCTTTTGACATCACGCCCCCTGTTGTAGCCAATCGCTCCAATCGGCCTTGGCCCGATCGGTATAGGCCTTGTAGCGTTCCTTGCGATTGCGTCGCCCGCCTTTGATGTTTTCTACAGGGGGAAACAGCCCGAAATTCACGTTCATCGGCTGAAATGTCTTTGCATCGGCACCACCGGTGATATGGGTGATCAAGGCGCCCATGGCCGTGGTGTTGCGCGGGGTCTCAATATCACGCCCCTGTGCCTGTGCCACAGCTAGTCGCCCAGCCAGCAATCCCATGGCCGCAGATTCTACATAGCCCTCGACACCGGTTATCTGCCCCGCAAAGCGGATATTAGGGCGCGATTTCAGGCGCATCTGATCATCCAGCAATAGCGGCGAGTTGATAAACGTATTTCTATGAATTCCGCCAAGGCGCGCAAACTCCGCCTCTTCAAGGCCAGGAATTGTGCGCAATACACGGGTCTGCTCGCCGTATTTCATCTTGGTCTGAAAGCCAACGATGTTAAAAAGCGTGCCCAAGGCATTGTCGCGGCGCAGCTGCACCACCGCATGGGCCTTTATTCCCGGTTGGTGCGGATTGGTCAGCCCTACAGGCTTCATCGGCCCCCAGCGCAGGGTCTCGCGCCCGCGTTCTGCCATCACCTCAATGGGCAAACATCCATCAAAATATGGGGTGTCTTTTTCCCAATCTTTAAATTCCGTTTTCTCTGCAGCCAATAGCGCATCAATGAAGTCATTGTATTGCTGTTCATCCATCGGACAGTTCAGATAGGCGGTACGCTCTTCTTCTGTATCGCCCTTATCATAGCGCGATTGCATCCATGCCTTGGACATATCTATGCTGTCGGCATGGATAATCGGGGCAATCGCGTCAAAAAATGCCAGCGATGCCTGATCGGTGTTTTCCAAAATCGAGTTGGCCAATGATTGCGATGTCAAAGGTCCTGTGGCGATAATGGTTTGTCCCCAGTCATCAGATGGAATTTCACTGATCTCACCGCGCTCGATGGTGATATTCTCATGGGCCAAAATACGCTTTGATACACCAGCTGAAAACGCATCGCGATCCACCGCCAGTGCAGAACCCGCGGGCAGGGCGTGTTCATCGCCCATTTCCATAATCAGGCTGTTTGCCGCGCGCATTTCCCAATGCAACAATCCGACTGCATTGGCCTCGTGATCATCAGATCGGAAAGAATTCGAGCACACCAACTCGGCAAAATCCTGTGTTTGGTGGGCAAATGTTTCTACGTTGGGGCGCATTTCGTGCAAAATAACAGGAAGGCCCGCAGTGGCGATTTGCCATGCTGCCTCGGATCCGGCCATACCGCCGCCGATAATATGAATAGGTTTTGTCATATTGCTGATTTAGTCGGCACAGGACAAAAAGGAAAGGGGCCATTGGCCCGCATCAAAACGCATTGTTTAATTTAGGTGTTGTTTCGATCAACAACGGCTGCTGATAGCCAACACCGCGGAGGATGCTACCGGGGTCACCTTTGGCGTAGCTTGACAAAATGTATAGCGCAGCCCTGCAAAAGCGACACATCCATTAACTTCGCCAATGTCGGCATTGCGCAAACCTGCTTCGATCTGAAATCTGCAATTTCATATGTCATCTCGAATCTATACATGTTTACACTTTGATCAAAGCGGGCCTAATTTACGCCAACATCCGCAAGGGTTTTGCCGATGGCCAAAACATTTCCAGAATCATTCACGCGATTGGCGCTATGTGACAGCTCGATTTCTACATCACCAATAGTGAACCCAACACCCAGTTTGTAATCGACAGTATCAATACGGTTATGAGCAGTCGAAATTTCTGCTTTCTTAACTCCGTTGGTGCAAAGGCAGGGGCGCCAAGGGCGACTAAAACAGTAGATGCTCGTGATTTATCATAATAGATACTCCGAATATTTATATTTTATTAGAGTATCCCCGTAGGCGTTTCACCGCACCTGGCAATCGAGTTATTCTGCACCTAATTTCATACCATCGTTAGGTGCAGAAAAGATATATCTAAGTATCAGTCTGTAGTCTGCGCCTCTGCGCTGTCTTCGCTATCGGCATCACTGTCTGCGATATAGGCTACGGACACAACTTCTTCGCCGTCTTTGGTGTTGAAAACGGTCACCCCAGATGAGGCGCGCCCCTGACGAGAGATACCCGAAACCGGACAGCGAATAGATTGACCCGTGGAAGTGGCCAACATGATCTGATCCTCTTCTTCCACAGTGAATGCCGCGACTATCTTGTCGTCACGCCGTGAAAGATTTGCGGCCGCCACACCCTGACCACCACGGCCAGATACGCGATACTCATGGGCCGAGGATCTCTTGCCAAATCCGCCTGCGGTGATGGTCAGAATCCACTGCTCCAATGCCGCCAATTCGTCATAGCGCTCTTGGCTTAGTTCAACGGCATCGGCCCCATCTTCACCGTCTTCACCCAGAAGCGCACGGCGCATCTTAAAGTAGCTGGTGCGTTCCTCGGCGCTGGCATCTACGTGGCGAATAACGGCCATGGACACCACCGTGTCATTCTCGGCCAGCTTAATCCCGCGCACTCCGGTAGAATCGCGCCCCTTAAAGACGCGTACATCGGTGGTTGGGAAACGGATCGCCTTGCCCTGTGCCGTAGTCAGCAAGAAATCATCCTGCTCAGTGGCAATATGCACATTCACAATGGAAACACCCTCAGGCAGCTTCATCGCGATTTTACCATTGGCCTTAACATTGGTGAAATCTGATAAGGCATTGCGCCGAACACCACCCTCTGATGTGGCAAATACGATTTGTAAATCACCCCATTCATCATCGGGTGCATCAATTGGCATCAACGCGGCGATGGAAACACCTGCATCAATTGGCAAAAGATTGACAATCGCCTTGCCCTTGGCATTTCGCCCGCCCATGGGCAAACGCCATGTTTTCAATTTATAAACCATACCGTCGGTGGTGAAGAACAACAGCGCCGTATGCGTATTGGCAACGAACATATTGGTTACGAAATCTTCGTCCTTGGTCGACATGCCCTGAATACCCTTGCCGCCGCGCTTTTGCTCGCGGAACTCGGCCAGATTGGTCCGTTTGATATAGCCAGAGTTGGTGATGGTCACCACCATATCCTCTTTCTCGATCAAATCCTCATCATCCATATCGCCGGCCCATTCGACGATTTCTGTGCGGCGTGGCACAGCGAATTTCTCGCGCACCTCAATCAACTCTTCGGTAATGATCGCCATGATGCGATCGCGGGATCGCAGGATATCCAAATAATCGGTAATACGCTCGGCCAAATCTTGCAGCTCGTCCGTCACCTCTTTGACACCCATCGCCGTCAGGCGCTGTAGGCGCAATTCCAAAATCGCACGGGCCTGAATTGCCGATAGATTATAGGTCTTGTCTTCATTGATCGTATGGCTGGGATCATCGATCAGCGCGATATATTCTGCGATATCCGCTGCTGGCCAGCGGCGGGTCATCAATTTCTCGCGCGCCTCGGCTGGATCCGATGAGCCGCGAATGGTCGCCACAATCTCATCTACATTTGATACCGCCACCGCCAAACCACATAAGATATGGCTGCGCTCACGCGCTTTACGCAATTCAAATGCCGTGCGCCGCGCCACCACTTCCTCGCGGAAGGTGATGAAATAATCCAAGAATTTATACAAAGTCAGCTGTTCTGGCCGCCCGCCATTCAAGGCCAGCATATTACAGCCAAAAGAGGTCTGCAGAGGCGTAAAGCGGAACAGTTGATTCAGAACCACCTCGGCCGTAGCATCGCGTTTCAGCTCAACAACCACCCGCACACCAACGCGATCAGATTCATCCTGCACATGGGCAATGCCCTCGATCTTTTTGTCGCGCGACAACTCGGCGATTTTCTCGATCATCGTTGCCTTATTCACCTGATAGGGGATCTCATCCACAATAATCGCCCAGCGATCCTTGCGGATTTCCTCGACACGGGTTTTGGCGCGTACAATCACCGAACCGCGCCCCTCGGTATAGGCCTTGGCCGCACCAGCGCGTCCCAAAATAACCCCACCCGTGGGGAAATCAGGGGCTGGTACGTATTTCATCAGGCTGGCACTGTCTAAATCTGGGTTCTCAATCAGGGCCAATGTGGCATCGATCACCTCACCTAGGTTATGAGGCGGTATATTGGTGGCCATACCCACCGCGATACCACCAGCCCCATTGACCAACATATTTGGATAACGCGCAGGCAAAACAGTGGGTTCGCGTTCCTTGCCATCATAGTTGTCTTGAAAGTTGACCGTGTCTTTTTCGATATCTTCCAATAGATAAACCGTGGGTTTATCCAGACGCGCCTCGGTATAACGCATGGCCGCCGCATTATCGCCGTCCATCGAACCAAAGTTACCCTGACCATCAATCAAGGGCAGGGACATCGAGAAATCTTGTGCCATGCGCACCAAAGCATCATAAATCGCTGTATCACCATGGGGGTGAAAGCTGCCCATCACATCGCCAACAGATTTGGCCGCCTTGCGATAGGATTTATTGTGTGTATAGCCGTTTTTATGCATCGCATAAAGAATACGGCGGTGAACAGGTTTCAATCCATCGCGCAAATCCGGGATAGCGCGGCTGACAATGACAGACATCGCGTAATCAAGATATGCGCTTTTCATTTCTTGTTCGATGGCAATTTGCGGGCCATCATATGTTGGATTTTCTGGTTGATCCTCTAGCGGGGTCTCTGGGTTGTCGCTCACGGTTTACTCACCTGTTATATTTGTGTCATTTATAACAGGTTCGGATCGCAAAGGCAAACCGTAGCTGGGGATTGATCAGGGCAAACCCACTTGCGTTTTTTCGCAGAAAATAATTTAAAAACAGGCTTCTATGACGAAATGTGGGTGTGGATCTGCTAGGCGGAATTTGGCACAACCTCATATCCCGCAACTTCTGGTTCATCATCGCGCATTTCTGCAGGGAATCCCGCCGCAGTAATCGATAATCCGGTGGCATCTTCCAGGCGCTTGATGATGTTAGGCGACCATTCACGCGGCCCATATTTTTCAATCCCGTCGTCAAAGATTTTCACCATCAATGGCGAGATTTCCAATGGAACATCATGCTGTCTGGCCAATGTATCAAACAGCCCGATATCTTTCTTTACCAAATCCATGGTAAAGCTGATATCGCGTGATCCGTTTAGGATAACCTGGCTTTCGGTTTCATGTACAAACGACGTGCCAGAGCTGATTTTGATCGCCTCATAGGCTGTGGCTAAATCCATCCCAGCTGCCTTGCAGGTGACCAATGCCTCGCAACATGTTAGTAAATTCGCCGTAGCTAGATAATTGGTCACCACCTTCAATACCGAGGCAGAGCCCAAATCCCCCGTATGTAACAGCCTGCGACCCATCTTTTGTAATAGCGGGAAAATGATGTCAAAAGTTTCGCGATCACAGCCCGCGAAAATCGAAATATTGCCAGTATCGGCGCGGTGACACCCCCCGGAAACCGGACAATCAACTGCGCGCCCACCTCGGGCCTGAATCAAGGCTCCTAATCGCGTGACCTCGGCCTGATCGGTGGTCGACATCTCCATCCAGATCTTGCCATCACTGACCCCCTCCAACAGCCCCTCCTTGCCCTCTACCACGCTGGCACAGGCCACAGGCGAGGGCAGGCAGGTAATCACCGCATCACAAATTCGCATCAGCTCTTGATTGCTTGGGGCGGTTTTCGCACCGAGATCGATGAATTCTTGCACCAAATCCGAATTCAGATCTCTGACATAGAGATCAACACCATTTCGTAACAATGCCCCAGCCAACTTGCCGCCGACATTCCCTAATCCCACAAATCCAACGTTCATCATGTGCTCCTGTTTCCCCCACAGAGCCGAAATTTCCCATCCATTGCATGCCAAAAAGCGACACCAAGGGCGCCGCTTTCGAAGGATTTAATACTGTAAACAGATGGATTTAGAACGGGATTTCGTCGTCTAAATCGCTTGGGGCAGGGGCTGATTGGCCACCGCCGCCACCGCCGCCGTATCCACCAGATTGACCACCAGATTGGCCGCCACCATACCCGCCAGATTGACCGCCACCATAGCCACCACCAGCACTATCTCCACCAGAACGGCCATCCAGCATGGTTAACGTGCCATTAAAGCCCTGCAAAACCACCTCGGTTGAATAGCGGTCATTTCCAGATTGATCCTGCCATTTTCGGGTTTGCAATTGACCCTCTACATACACCTTGGATCCCTTGCGCAGATACTGTTCGCAAACACGCACCAAACCTTCGGAAAAGATCGCCACAGTATGCCACTCGGTCTTTTCGCGGTTTTCGCCGGTGTTCTTATCGCGCCAGCGCTCTGATGTTGCAATGCGCAGATTGCACACCTTGCCACCATTTTGGAAGGTGCGAATTTCTGGATCCGCGCCTAAATTTCCGATAATCATGACCTTGTTTAATGAGCCTGCCATTTGTTTCCCTGTCGAATCCACGAAATTAGTTTGGTTAATATTACCTTGTTACCGAGTGAATAAAAGGTGAATTTCCGCCGATCAAATTTAATTATTTGAGCTTTGGGCGAAAAACTGCTCTATATCGCGCAAGGGATAGTGGAATTGATGTTGATGAGAATTAGACTTAAATACGCTGTATTGATCGTCGCCAGCTGCTCGATAGGGGGCTTGGCCCTTGCTAAACCTGTTATTCTGCCCAGCCACACCCGCCTATTGGATGATCGGCTGTCGACCCAATATACCAAATCCTATGATCTAACGGGGCGCGGGATTAGCAGCCAAGAGAATATACCTGCCTATAGCGGCCGCTACCGCGGTGTATATACCCCCATGGCCGAAGCCGCCGCGCGCAAGTACGGCGTACCAAGTGATCTGTTTAAGCGCTTGGTGCAACAGGAAAGCAACTGGAACCCCAAGGCGCGCTCGAACAAAGGCGCCATTGGGCTGGCACAATTGATGCCCGCCACCGCCCGTGGCCTAGGGGTCAATCCCAAGGATCCGAAACAGAACCTAGAGGGGGGCGCGCGCTACCTATCTCAACAGTATCGAAAATTCGGCACCTGGCGTTTGGCTCTTGCGGCCTATAATGCCGGCCCCGGCGCTGTTGAAAAGTACAACGGCGTTCCGCCATACCGCGAAACCCAGAATTACGTAAAGAAAATTCTCGGGCGATAGTGCAGGGCGCAGTATTTTAATTTTCTTGTTTTGTTCTGGTGAGAAATCAGTACAAATGACCGCAACACTTTCAATTTTTGTGACGGGTTATTATGGCTGAGCTGAAAAATATCGAAATTCGCGGTGCGCGCGAACATAATCTTAAATCCATTGATGTAGATATTCCCCGTGACAAGCTGGTGGTGATTACCGGATTGTCCGGGTCTGGTAAATCATCGCTGGCCTTTGATACCATCTATGCCGAGGGCCAGCGGCGCTATGTAGAAAGCCTATCGGCCTATGCGCGCCAGTTTTTGGATATGATGCAAAAACCTGATGTGGATCACATAGCGGGCCTGTCACCAGCCATATCGATTGAACAGAAAACCACATCTAAAAACCCGCGCTCTACGGTCGGGACGGTGACGGAAATTTACGACTACATGCGCCTGCTGTTTGCGCGGGCGGGCACACCCTATTCGCCTGCGACGGGCCTGCCGATTGAGGCCCAACAGGTGTCCGATATGGTTGATCGTGTGATGGCAATGGGCGAGGGCACACGCGCCTATCTATTGGCCCCCATTGTACGAGATCGCAAGGGCGAATACGTCAAGGAGTTCGCAGGCCTTAAAAAACAAGGCTATCAACGCGTTAAGGTCAATGGTGAGTTCTACGAACTGGATGATGCCCCCAAGCTAGACAAGAAATTCCGTCATAATATTGATGTGGTGGTGGATCGTTTGGTTGTAAAGCCCGGCCTTGAAACCCGTCTGGCGGACAGCTTTCGCACCGCCCTTGATCTGGCCGATGGTATCGCAATCCTAGAAACTGCCCCAAGTGATGGCGAAGCAGACCGCATCACATTTAGCGAAAAATTTGCCTGCCCCGTTAGCGGCTTTACCATCTCAGAAATCGAGCCGCGCCTGTTCTCGTTTAACGCACCAGTAGGCGCCTGCCCAGAATGTGATGGGCTGGGGGTCGAGCTGTTCTTTGACGAACGTTTGGTAGTGCCAGATCCTAGCCTCAGCCTCTATGAAGGTGCGCTGGCCCCATGGGCCAAGGGCAAAAGCCCCTATTTTCGCCAAACAATAGAGGCCTTGGCGCGCCACTATGATTTTGACAAAGATGGGCAATGGCGCGATCTGCCAAAGAAAATCCAAAAACTGATGCTCTATGGCTCTGGCAAGGACGAGATCAAATTCCGCTACGACGAGGGCGGGCGGGTCTACGAGGTATCGCGCGCCTTTGAAGGCGTTATCCCCAATATGCAACGCCGCTATCGCGAAACCGACAGCAACTGGATTCGCGAAGAATTCGAACGCTATCAGAACAATCGCCACTGTGGCGCCTGTGACGGCTATCGTCTGCGCCCCGAAGCATTGGCCGTGCGTATCGGTGATCTGCATGTCGGTCAGGCAGTAGAACTGTCTATCCAAGAGGCCCTAGATTGGATCGAATCCGTACCACAGGCCCTGAGCAAGCAAAACAACGAAATTGCCGCCGCCATCCTAAAGGAAATCCGCGAACGTCTTGGGTTTTTGGTAAATGTGGGCCTGAATTACCTGACCCTGTCGCGCAGCTCTGGCACGCTATCAGGTGGCGAAAGCCAACGCATCAGATTGGCCAGCCAGATCGGCTCTGGCCTGACGGGTGTACTTTATGTTCTGGATGAGCCCTCCATCGGCCTGCACCAACGCGATAATGGACGATTGCTAGAAACCCTAAAAAACCTACGCAACCAAGGCAATACCGTCATCGTGGTGGAACACGATGAAGAGGCGGTGCGCATGGCGGATTACGTGCTGGATATCGGCCCAGGTGCAGGAGTACACGGGGGCGAAATCATTGCCAAGGGCACACCAAAGCAAATAGAGAACAACAAAAAATCCATTACTGGGCAATACCTTACAGGCGCCAAGAAAATAGATGTACCACTGGATCGCCGCGCCGGAAATGGCAAATTTATCTCGGTGGAAAATGCCACGGGCAATAACCTAAAAGGGGTGAACGCAGAATTTCCCCTTGGCACGTTCACCTGTGTTACGGGTGTTTCGGGGGGCGGAAAATCCACCCTAACTATCGAAACGCTGTTCAAAACCGCCTCTATGCGCCTAAATGGCGCCAAGCAAACCCCAGCCCCCAGCGATGGCATCCGCGGGCTAACCTACCTAGATAAGGTGATCGATATTGATCAACGCGCCATCGGGCGAACACCGCGTTCTAACCCTGCCACCTATACCGGTGCCTTTACGCCCATACGTGAATGGTTTGCAGGCCTGCCCGAAGCCAAAACCCGCGGCTACAAACCCGGGCGTTTCAGCTTTAATGTAAAGGGCGGGCGCTGCGAGGCCTGTCAGGGCGATGGTCTGATCAAGATCGAAATGCACTTCCTACCGGATGTCTATGTGGAATGCGAAACCTGCAAGGGCAAGCGCTATAACCGCGAAACCCTAGAGGTTTTGTTCAAGGGTAAAAGCATCGCTGATGTGTTGGATATGACCGTAGAGGACGCCGAGGAATTCTTTAAGGCGGTGCCATCTATCCGTGATAAAATGACGGCCCTGATGCGGGTTGGCCTTGGCTATATTAAGGTCGGCCAACCGGCAACCACCCTTTCGGGTGGCGAGGCACAGCGGGTAAAGCTATCAAAAGAGCTGGCCAAGCGTTCCACGGGGCGCACGCTCTATATTCTTGACGAACCTACCACTGGTCTGCACTTTGAAGATGTTCGTAAGTTGTTGGAAGTATTACATGAATTGGTTGATCAGGGGAACACCGTAATCGTGATCGAGCACAATCTAGATGTGGTGAAAACCGCCGATCACATCATCGATATCGGCCCCGAGGGCGGCGATGGTGGTGGACGTATTGTTGCCACCGGCACCCCGGAACACGTGGCTAAGGTTGCAGAGAGCTATACGGGTTTCTATTTAAAGGATATGTTGTAGATGCAGCATAATATCCATTGAATAGATTTTCGTGGGTTCTATAAGAGCCGCGATGTTGCATAGGATATTTGATAACTTTGCGCAGATCGCGCTACGGTTGACCTTGGTTCTTGCCTTGGGCATTGCTGGAGGTGCGCATCGCGTTCTACAGCCAATCGATGATCCGGATTTACTTGCCTATGTCCAAATGGGCGGCGATCTAGCCGATATCTGTGGCGATGACAGGGGTTATGCCCCACATGTGGCCTGTGATGTCTGTAATCTGATTGTCTGTTTTGAACAAAATGGCATGGTGTGGGACACTGCGCATCAGGCCTATGTGGTTCAGGATTGGGACAGCCTGCCAGACCAAGAACCGTTTTCCCGCCCAAGAGATAGGGCGCGTGCCATTCGCGCACCGCCCAGCGTTTGATCCTTCAAACCACTCTTATACTTACACGGCCCAAGGCCAAGGAAAACCAATGAAATTCTCTACAATCGCGCAGGCTTGCGCATATTGCCTTTTGGCAAACACCGCTTTTTCACATGCTTCTCTAGAAGTGAAAGAGGCAGAAAACAACAATAATTACAAAGCAGTAATGCGCATTTCTCATGGATGCGATGGTTCGGCGACTAAATCCGTTACCATCCATATCCCAGAAGGCGTAATTAATGTAAAACCTATGCCCAAGGCGGGCTGGGCCCTTGAAACCACACGCGGCGATTATGCCAAAACCTATGACTATCATGGGCCGCGCTCCGAGGGTGTAAAATCCATTACATGGACAGGCACGCTTGAGGATCAACATTTTGAAGAGTTCATCTTTCGTGGACGCATCACCGATGACTTCAAAGAGGGATCAACCGTCTATTTCCCAACCGAGCAAAAATGCCAAACTGGTGAAAACATGTGGATCGAAATCCCGGAAGAGGGCGCAGACAGCCACAGCGTTGAACGCCCAGCACCTGCCTTGAAAATTAAACAGGGCCATGCGCACCACTAATCCATACTGCTCCGTCTCCGCGCAGGATATCCTGCGCGGAGCACTGGCGCCTTTTGGCATTAGGTATTCCCCTTACAATTGTGGTATACTGGCCTGATCCAGACGATAGAAAGGATCTAGATGCTGATTGATGCCATACTGAAATCAAAACCCAACCAACAAATTTTGACAATCGAGCCGGATCAAAACATCCGTACCGCCCTGTCTGATCTATCGGCCCACCGCATTGGTGTGCTGGTCGTAAGCTCAGATGGCACTGATCTTTTGGGTATTTTATCAGAGCGAGATATCGTGCGAGATTTGGCCATCAATAGCGCGGGTACATTGGACAAACCAGTGTCCGCCTTAATGACCGCAGATGTTAAGACCTGCTCTAAATCCGATAACGCAGAGAAGGTTCTAAGCACCATGACCGCTGGGCGATTTCGCCATATGCCGGTAATGGATGGTTCCGAACTGTTGGGGCTGGTATCTATTGGGGATGTGGTCAAGGCCCGCCTAAACGAGATCGAGTATGAAAACTCGGCCATGGTCGAGATGATACGGGGCTAAATACACAGATTCACCTTGACCTAATATAGGCTTTCCTATTGCTTATCGCCAAATTGGGAGAGCAAATATCATGCGTATCGGACTGTATCCTGGAACATTTGATCCTATTACCTTGGGTCATTTGGATATTATTAAACGCGCCTGCGGTCTGGTGGATCGTTTGGTTATCGGGGTCGCAATTAACCGTGACAAGGGGCCGTTGTTTTCCCTAGAAGAACGCGTTGAAATGATCGAACGCAATATCACCAAGCTGGATCAATCAATCTGTGAGATCGTGGTAGAGCCTTTTGAAAACCTGTTGATCGACAAGGCAGATGAGGTCGGGGCCAAACTGATCATCCGTGGCCTGCGCGCCGTATCTGATTTTGAATATGAATTTCAGCTGGTGGGTATGAACCGCGCCATGAACGATAAAATCGAAACCACCTTCCTCATGGCCGAGGCCCGCCATCAGGCCATCGCCTCGCGTTTGGTCAAGGAAATCGCCCGCCTAGATGGCGATGTTTCAAAATTCGTAACACCAGGGGTCCAAAAAGCCCTGCGAAATAAATTCGCACTGTTGAATGAATGATAATTTAGCCCTGTTCAACTAAGGCAGGGTTTATTAAACCATGTAAAACTCACCTGATAGGAATGGAAATGTCAGATTACAAAGATCCAGAAAACACATTGATTGTCGCCCTTACTGGGGGGGATGTTGTCATTGAATTGTTGCCAGATGTGGCCCCGTTGCATTGCGCACGTATCAAGGAACTGGCCCGTGCGGGTAAATACGACAATGTGGTATTCCACCGTGTTATCGATGGTTTTATGGCGCAAACCGGTGATGTGGCCAACGGCAATACCGAAAATGGGTTCAACATCAGCCGTGCAGGGACTGGCGGATCAGATCTGGCTAATGTACCGGCAGAATTCTCAAAATTGCCCCATGATCGCGGGACATTGGGTGCGGCACGTTCGCAAAACCCCGATTCCGCCAACTCTCAGTTCTTTATCAATTTTTCAGACAACCATTTCCTGAATGGCCAGTACACAGTTTATGGTCGCGTTGTTTCTGGGATGGAACATGTAGATGCGATCAAACGCGGCGAGCCGCCGGTGGATCCCGACAAAATGCTGTCCATGAAAGTTGCCGCAGATCTATGATTAAGCGGTTCCTAACAACCGTGGCCATGGCGGCAACCTTTGGTGTTGCCGCCCTTGCTGCTGATCCCGAAAACACACTGATGATCGAGGTCGATGGCCAAGCACAGGGTATAATCGAAATCGAGCTTCTGCCAGAAATCGCGCCATCACATGTCGAGCGGATAAAAACACTGGCACGCGATGGTCTTTATAATGATGTGGCCTTTCATCGGGTAATCGAGGGCTTTATGGCGCAAACGGGCGATGTAAAACATGGCCGCCGCGAAGCATTCGTTCCGCGCTATGCGGGTTTAGGCGGGTCTAATTATCCCGACCTGAAATCAGAATTCAGCGACATCCCGTTTGAAAGGGGCACATTAGGCATGGCCCGCGCACAGGACGTAAACTCTGCTAACTCACAGTTTTTCATCATGTTTAACGAGGCCGCACAGCTCGACGGACAATACACAGTCTTTGGCAAGGTAATTGACGGACAAGACGTGGTTGATAGCATCAAGCGCGGATCACGCGCCGCTAACGGCTCTGTTGCAGAGCCAGACTATATGAAGCGCGTCTGGATCAAAGCAGACGGGTAACTGTACTTCAAAACACTGTTACTCGGCCTTTCTCGTACCAAAAAAAATGCTAGCCTCTCTTATAACCAAGGGAGGCTACATGCGTATTTTACCGTTGATAATTGTTTTACTGGGCATTTCTTTACCTGCCGATGCAAATCGCTGGGCCGTTGGCTGGCCCGATACAGATTTTAGCAAATCCAAAATTGAACTCAGCGAGGTATTCGACGGTGGCCCCGGCAAGGACGGTATCCCCGCCATAGACAATCCCACAATGAAGGCCGTCTCAAAAGAAACAGCACTTGAAGGTGCAGAACCGGTCATGGTGGTCGAAATCGCAGGGCAGGCGGCGCGCGCCTATCCCATCCGGTATCTGATGTGGCACGAAATTGTAAATGACACCGTTGCCGGCACCCCCATTGCGGTCACGTTCTGCCCACTGTGTAATTCCGGCATTGTATTCGACCGCCGTCTAAATGGCGAAACTCTGACACTTGGGGTCTCGGGGCTGTTGCGCAATTCGGATATGATTATGTTCGACCGCCAAAGCGAAACCTGGTGGCAACAGTTCAATGGCGAGGCGCTGGTGGGCGATCACCTAGGCCAAACCTTGACTAAAATCCCCGCATGGATGGAAAGCTGGGCAGCATTCAAGGATCGTAACCCAGAGGGCTTGGTACAGGCCAAACCTAATTTCGGGCGCAACTATGGGGCAAACCCCTACCGCGGCTATGATAGCGGTAGCTTTAGCTTGTATCGCGGTGAAAACCCTCCCCATGGCATAAATCCAGTGGCACGCGTCGTGGTGGTAGGCGATCAGGCATGGCCCCTCGCACGCCTCCGCGCGGCACAAACTCTAACAGAAAGTGGTTATCATTTTGACTGGGTTGCAGGCACAGCCTCTGCGCTAGATCACAGCGAAATCGCCCGCGGCAAGGATGTCGGCTCAATTCGTGTCAGAGATTCCAATGGCAAAGACGTGGTGCATGATGTGGCCTTTGCATTTGCCTTTCACGCATTTCAGCCGGATGGCCAGTGGATGATTGGAAAGTAATGCCCAAATGGGCATCACTTAGTCCAATGTAATCAAAGCATGGCGCTTCTTGCTTGAGCTGATTTTCACAGGCTGTGAAAAATCATCTGTGCTCATCATATGGCCCGCGCTGGTGATCGGCTGATCATTCAGCCGCGCACCACCCCCCGCTATAATGCGCTTGGCTTCTTTGCCCGAGGCAACCAAACCTGAACGCACCAACAGCTGGGTAAAGCTAATACCATCGGCCACATCCTCTGATGACAAGCTCAGACTTGGCAAATCATCTCCAACGCCGCCTTGCTCGAACACCTGTTTGGCGGTCTGCTCTGCTGCCGTGGCCGCTTGGGCTCCATGACAAAGCGCTGTGACTTCATTGGCCAGAATTACCTTAGCCTCATTGATATCCTGCCCTTCTAGGGCGCCCAGGCGCTCACATTCAGCGACCGGTAGCTCGGTAAATAGTTTTAGGAATTTGCCCACATCCGCATCCAGCGTATTGCGCCAGAATTGCCAGAACTCATAGGCACTCAGCTTGTCTTCATTCAGCCAAATCGCCCCATTGGCAGATTTACCCATTTTCGATCCATCCGCCTTGGTCAACAACGGCGTGGTCAGACCAAAAACCTGTTTTTGGCTGATACGGCGGGTCAGGTCGATCCCGTTAACAATATTGCCCCATTGATCAGACCCCCCCATTTGAAGAGCGCAGCCATTGGTTTCATTTAACTTCATGAAATCATAGGCTTGTAGCAACATGTAGTTAAATTCCAAAAACGTAAGCGGCTGTTCGCGATCCAGACGCATCTTTACGGATTCAAAGCCTAGCATACGGTTGATGGTGAAATGGCGGCCATAATCGCGCAGGAACTCGATGTAATTTAGATGATCCAACCAATCGGCATTATTGATCATCATCGCACCCGTTTCGGGGGTGTAATCCAGATATTTATCAAACACCTTGCGAATGCCGGCAATATTGGTATCGATCATCTGCTGGGTGATCAGCTGGCGCGCCTCATCCTTGCCCGATGGATCGCCGATCTTGGTGGTGCCGCCCCCCATCAATGTGATGGGGCGGTGGCCGGTTTTCTGCAACCATCGCAACATCATAATTTGGATCAAGGATCCAACATGCAACGACTCTGCCGTGGCATCAAAGCCGATATAGGCCGTAACAGATCCCTCGAGCAGGCGTGTGTCTAGCCCCTCCAGGTCTGTACAGTCCTGCAAGAAGCCCCGCGTTTGCATTTCATGCAAAAACTCAGATTTGGGCTTGTATGTCATATCGCTTTGCTTTCTTTTGATTGAAATGCCCTTTTAGCGTCATTTCAGCGAAAGAAAAGCACCATGTCACAAAATCAGATTTATCGCGCCCTTGGTCTTATGTCTGGCACCTCTTTGGATGGGGTTGATGGTGCTGTGTGCATCACAGATGGGCAAAAAATCCTTGGGTTCGAGGGCGGATACTATCGCCCATATTCCGATCAAGAGCGCGCAGTTCTGCACGGGCAATTGGGAAAATGGCCAGAAGGTGGCGGATTTGACCAAGCCCAAGAAATCATTCACAAGGCGCATATAGAGGTGATTGCCCATTTTCCCGATGCGGATATCATCGGGTTTCATGGCCAGACACTGAACCACGATCCAAAACAAGGGCGCACATTTCAGCTGGGCGATGGCGCAGCCCTGGCACATGCCACTGGGCGCAGGGTGGTCTGGGATTTTCGCAGCGAGGATGTCGCCGCAGGCGGGCAGGGCGCGCCGTTGGCCCCGTTCTTTCACTTTGCCTGTGCCAAAACCTTGGGCCTGCGCACACCCATTGCATTCCTAAACCTTGGCGGGGTTGGCAATGTGTCGTGGATTGACCCCAGCAAGCCTAACCCTGATAGCGCGGGCGCGATACTGGCCTTTGATACCGGCCCAGCAAATGCCCCGATCAATGATTTTGTCGCGCAGCGCCTGTCGGTTGAATTTGATAAAGACGGGGGCTTGGCCGCAAGCGGACAGGTTAACACCGCCGCCCTAGAACAGTTTTTCAAGCATCCGTATTTCGAAACTAAGCCACCCAAGTCACTGGATAGAAACGATTTTGCTGATATCCAAGACGTGGTGTCAGATCTGAATAGCGCCGATGGCGCCGCCACCCTAACGGCCATCGCCACCAGCAGCGCCTATGCCGCGCAGATGTATTTTGCCGAAGATCCCAGCCGCTGGTTGGTCTGTGGTGGCGGGCGCAAAAATACTACAATCATGACCGCCCTTAGGCAAATGCTGACAGGTTCTGTGGATGCGGTCGAGGCGGTTGGCTTTGATGGGGATATGTTCGAGGCACAGGCCTTTGGCTTCTTAGCTGCGCGGGTGGTGAACGGGTTGCCAACCTCTGCCCCCAGCACCACAGGATGCCCCACGCCGATATGCGGGGGCCAAATCAGCCCGCCGCTATAAACGTTTTCTCTAACGTGATGTTTCCGTCAGGCGGCGGCGTACATATTCATCCACTGACCCAATCATTGTGTCCATATGATCATTTTCAAAGAAATGACCCGCACCTTCGATCACCTCGTGGGTGATGGTTATGCCCTTTTGCTCGTGCAATTTACCAACCAAACCTTCTACATCACTGGGCGGAACCACACGATCAGATGATCCGTTGATGATCAATCCAGAAGACGGGCAGGGCGCAAGGAAGCTAAAGTCATATGTATTTGCTGGTGGAGCCGCAGAAATAAAGCCCGAAATCTCTGGGCGGCGCATCAGCAATTGCATGCCGATCCATGCCCCAAATCCAAATCCAGCCACCCAGCAATGTTTGGCGTTGGGGTTCATGGCCTGCAAATAGTCCAGCGCGGATGCCGCATCAGATAATTCGCCAATGCCCTGATCATATTCCCCTTGCGAGCGCCCCACACCGCGAAAGTTAAACCGCAGAACCGTAAAGCCCATGTTATAAAAGGCGTAATGCAGGTTGTAGACAACCTTGTTGTTCATCGTGCCACCAAATTGCGGGTGCGGATGCAAGATAATGGCAATCGGCGCATCCTTGGTTTTCTGGGGGTGATAGCGGCCTTCTAATCGACCATCTGGACCGGGAAATATAACTTCGGGCATTTTTCTGTGCTCTTCTTTTTATAAAGCAATTCGCAAATTTCGTTTCTTGACGAATTTGCTCGGTAACTTTAGAATGGTTCTAAATTGAGGAACGATTTCCCCGCACTAACCTTGGTGATTAAGGTTTTGGGCGGGTTTCGTCAACAACTTCGGGAAAGCAAGGCCATGAAACTCAGCACAAAAGGCAGATATGCGATGATTGCGCTGGTGGATTTAACCATCGAGGGCGAAAAAGGCTTGGTCTCTCTGGGGGAAATCTCTGCACGCCAAGATATTTCGCTAAATTATCTAGAACAGCTGTTCCTAAAGTTGCGCCGCGCAGAAATCGTATCCTCCGTACGCGGGCCAGGGGGCGGGTATAAATTGGCCCGATCTCCCGATTCCATTCGCGTATCCGATATACTCGGGGCCGTAGACGAAGACATGAATGCCCTATCCAAAGGGGCGGGCGCATCTGGGGCCTCCTCTGGCACACGTGCGCAATCTCTTAGCAATCGTCTATGGGAAAGCCTCTCCGCTCAGGTCTATGTGTTTCTGCATTCCGCGCGCCTGTCAGACCTGATCGAAAACCAAATCGCGCCGTGCCCCGCGGTGCCCAGCCTGTTCCAAGTGGTGGACGAAAAATGACCCGCAGCTATCTAGATTGGAACGCCACCACACCACTGCGCCCAGAGGCCCGCGATGCAATGATCGCCGCCATGGATGTGCTGGGGAACCCCTCTAGCGTGCATTATGAGGGCCGCGCCGCTACCCAAATCGTAGAACAGGCCCGCGAGGACGTGGCCGCGCTGTTTGGCTGTGGGCGCAATGATATCGTATTTGCAGGCTCCGCGACCGAGGCCGCGGCCATGGCTCTGCCTGAAAATGCCAGTATCGCTGCATCAGATATAGAACATGATGCGCTATCTGCATGGGTACTGGATGCGGCGCTTTCGGCAAATTTGGATGTAGATCACAATGGCATCCTGACCGGCCAAATAAATGGCACAGATATCAGCGATGCATTGGCCCAAGATGTGGTGATCATGCAGGCCGCCAATAGCGAAACTGGGGTGATGCAAAATCTGATGCCAATTGCACAGAAAATCTGGGGCGCGGATCATCCTGCCTTGGTGGTGGTGGATGCGGTGCAGGCGCTGGGGAAATCCAATTTTTCACTCGATCGCAGCGGTGCTGATTTCGCCCTATCCTCGGCCCATAAAATCGGCGGCCCTAAAGGGATTGGTGCACTATATGTAAAGCCAGGCCTGGAAACCCGCCGCCTGATCAAGGGCGGAGGTCAGGAACAGGGTCGACGCTCAGGAACCGAAAATGTAATTGGTATTGCGGGTTTTGGCGCGGCAGCCCGCGCGGCAACGCGCGATGTCAATGACGGCATCTGGGAACCAATCGCAGAACTGCGCGATCAATTCGAGGCCCGTATCCAAGATGCAGTTCCAGAGGTACAGATCATCGGGCAGGGGGCCGCGCGCCTTGGCAATACCAGCTGTTTTGCCACCCCAGGATGGAAGGGCGAAACCCAAGTAATGCTAATGGATCTGGCCGGTTTTGCCATTAGTGCGGGCTCTGCCTGCTCATCAGGCAAAGTGAAAACATCAAAGGTCTTGAAGGCCATGGGCTTTAATGACATTACAGCCGCCAGCGCTGTTCGTATGTCTATTGGCCCGACAACAACAACAGACGAGGTGATGCGCTTTGCGGATGCATGGATCAGAGCCTACCAAAAATTTGCGGCCAAGGCGGCCTAAGGGGAAAGATATGAGCGAAATGATTGCCAAGGATGGCGTAGAAGAAGAAACCGTAGAAGCGGTAAAATCCCTTAGCGGCACCTATAAATATGGTTTCGAGACAGATATCGAAATCGAATATGCCCCCAAAGGTATAAACGAAGATATCGTGCGCCTGATTTCAGAACGTAACGAAGAGCCGGAATGGATGCTGGAATGGCGCCTTGCGGCTTTTGAGCGCTGGTTGCAAATGGAAGAGCCCGATTGGGCCATGGTCGACTACCCCAAAATCGATTTCCAAGATATCTATTACTATGCCCGCCCAAAATCCATGGCCGAGGAAAAACCAAAGTCCCTAGATGACGTAGACCCAAAGCTGCTGGAAACCTATGCAAAACTGGGCATCCCCTTGAAAGAGCAGGCCCTATTGGCCGGTGTCGAGGCCCCCGAAGGCGAACGCAAGGTCGCCGTTGATGCGGTATTTGACAGCGTATCCGTAGGCACCACATTCCAAGAAGAGCTGAAGAAAGCGGGCGTGATCTTCATGTCTATTTCCGAGGCGGTAAAAGAGCACCCAGATTTGGTACGCAAATACTTGGGCACCGTGGTTCCACAATCGGATAACTACTACGCAACGCTAAACTCAGCGGTATTCTCCGATGGGTCCTTCGTCTACATCCCAGAAGGCGTGAAATGCCCGATGGAACTATCGACCTATTTCCGCATCAATGCAGAAAACACAGGCCAGTTCGAGCGCACATTAATCGTGGCCGAAAAAGGCTCGCATGTTTCCTACCTAGAGGGCTGTACCGCACCGCAACGCGATGTGGCGCAATTGCACGCAGCGGTGGTAGAATTGGTGATCCAAGAGGATGCCGAGATCAAATACTCGACCGTTCAAAACTGGTTCCCAGGCGATGAAAACGGCAAGGGCGGCATCTATAACTTCGTCACTAAACGGGCCGATTGCCGCGGCGATCGCGCCAAGGTGATGTGGACACAGGTCGAAACCGGCTCTGCGGTTACATGGAAATACCCATCCTGCATCCTGCGCGGCGATGATTCACAGGGCGAATTCTACTCGATCGCCATCGCCAATAACTATCAACAGGCCGATACAGGCACCAAGATGATCCATTTGGGCAAGAACACCAAATCACGCATCGTGTCCAAAGGTATTTCCGCAGGCAAGGCGCAAAACACCTATCGCGGCTTGGTTTCCATGCATAAAAAGGCCAAGGATGCCCGCAACTACACCCAATGCGACAGCTTGCTAATCGGCGATAAATGTGGCGCCCATACCGTGCCCTATATCGAGGTGAAAAACAATTCCGCCCGCGTAGAGCACGAGGCAACCACATCCAAGGTAGATGACGAACAATTGTTCTACTGTCGCCAACGCGGCATGGATGAAGAAGAGGCGGTGGCCTTGGTGGTCAACGGGTTCTGCAAAGATGTGCTTCAAGCCTTGCCAATGGAATTCGCTATGGAAGCACAGGCCTTGGTAGCTATTAGTTTGGAGGGATCAGTTGGGTAGAAAATTTACGCTTAGTATCGCCATAGTAGCGCTGATTACAACACTTTTGGGGGGTTCCGATCATGGCATGGTGCGCATCCCGGGGGATTACTGGATGCTCGTTCCAGGTGTTGAAGTTCATTACGGTTGCAATTTCAATGATGGTTCCTGTTTTGACGGGGGGGCATTATGATCATCACAACCACACTCTCCGTCGAGGGCGCGACAATCGAGAAATATCACGGTGTTATCGCTGGCGAAGTCATCATGGGAGCAAATGTCGTGCGCGACGTTCTTGCATCGCTCACAGATTTCTTTGGCGGCCGTTCGCGCGCCTATGAGGCCAAATTAAACGACGCCCGCAATGCCGCGTTACAAGAATTAGAAGAGCGCGCCACAAATTTGGGCGCCAACGCTGTTGTCGGTATCGATTTGAAATACGAAGTCGTCGGCAAATCAATGTTAATGGTTTCTGCCACAGGCACAGCCGTCACAGTTAAATAGGACACTACGAATGCTAAATATTAAAAACCTCCAAGTTGGACTTGAAGAAGAAAATAAACAAATCCTAAAGGGTGTAGACCTTGAAATCGGCGAGGGCGAAGTGCACGCCATTATGGGCCCCAATGGATCTGGTAAATCAACCACGTCCTATGTGTTGGCTGGCAAGGATGGCTACGAGGTCACCGAAGGTTCTGCCACATTGAACGGCCAAGAGCTGTTGGATATGGAACCAGACGAGCGCGCCGCCGCTGGCCTTTTCCTTGCGTTTCAATACCCTGTGGAAATCCCAGGCGTTGGCAACATGACCTTCCTGCGCACAGCCGTTAACGCACAGCGCAAGGCACGCGGCGAAGAAGAGCTATCAGCAGGCGAGTTCCTAAAAGTGGTGCGCGAAAAGGCGAAAACCCTGAAAATCGATGCGGATATGCTAAAGCGCCCTGTGAATGTTGGCTTTTCTGGCGGCGAGAAAAAACGCAATGAAATCCTACAGATGGCCATGCTAGAGCCAAAGATGTGCGTGCTAGACGAGACAGATTCTGGCCTAGACGTGGATGCGATGAAATTGGTGGCCGAGGGCGTGAATGCCCTGCGCGATGGCAAACGCTCGTTCCTTGTGATCACCCACTACCAGCGCCTGCTGGATCACATCAAACCTGATGTGGTGCACATCATGGCCAATGGCCGCATTGTAAAAACCGGTGGCCCAGAATTGGCCCTAGAGGTCGAAAACAACGGCTACGCCGATATCTTGGCAGAGGTTGGATAAATGGTTGCGCAACCTAAACTAGACCAAGGTGCCGCATTGCTGGCGGCCTACGCCCAACCCTCTGGCGCGGCTTGGATGAATGATGCCCGTGCCAAGGCCCGCGCATCCTTCGCCGCCATGGGTGCCCCGCATAAGCGCGACGAATATTGGAAATACACCGACCCATCGGCGCTTACGGCGATCCCCACGGCGGATGCTGATCTCTTTTCCACCGATGCACCTATCATGTTCGATGAAATTGATCGCGTAAAGATCACCTTCGTTGATGGCGTGTTTGATGCGGATCAATCTGATGATCTGGCATTGGCGGGCTGTAGCATCGAAACATTGGCCGATGTGGCCGCCACAGACATCCACTGGGCCAAAGAGCTGTTTGGCACCCTAGAGGCCGCCGGCCAAGACCCCGTCGAGCGTCCCTTGGCGGCGCTAAATACCGCCCTTGCGACCCAAGGTTTGGTGATCCGCGTCACCGGCACTTGCCCTAAACCGCTTGCTATCCGCTACGTCCATGCCAGCGAAACATCGGATGCATTGGTACGTCATCTGATCAAGGTTGAAAAAGGCGCAAGCCTCACAGTGCTAGAAAGTGGCGCCGGAGCGGCCCGTTTCAACTCGGTGCTAGAAGTTGATGTGGCAGACAAAGGTGCGTTTCACCACGTGCGCTCGCAAGGTCGCGATCACGAACGTAAAACCGTCACCCACATGTTTGCACGCCTTGGAACCGAAAGCTTGTTCAACAGCTTCACCCTAACCGTTAATGGGGTGCTGACGCGCAACGAGGTGGTGCTAGAGCTGCTGGGAGACGACACCCAAGCCACCGTTGCAGGTGCCTGCGCTGGTGATGGCGCCAGCTTTCATCATGATGACACGGTATTCATCACCCATGACGCCGTAAATTGCGAAAGCCGTCAGGTGTTTAAAAAGGTTCTGCGCAATGGCGCTACCGGGGTCTTTCAGGGCAAAATTCTGGTGCAACCAGATGCCCAGAAAACCGATGGTTACCAGATTTCCCAAGGCCTGCTGTTGGATGACGATAGCAATTTCCTAGCGAAACCAGAACTAGAGATTTATGCCGATGATGTGGCTTGCTCACATGGCTCAACTGTTGGCGCAATTGACGAGGATGCCTTATTCTACCTAGGCTCTCGCGGTGTGCCGCACAAACAGGCCCAAGATATGCTAACGCTGGCGTTTCTTGGCGAGGCACTGGACGAGATCGCCGATGAGGCCCTGCGTGGCGAAATCGAAACCCGCCTGGGCGCATGGATGGAGCGCCGGTAGGGGCCATGGCCGTAGTTTCCGATATCACAGGGGCCTATGCATCGCCAAAACGCGCGATGCGCAGGCAAATTCAGGCGGGTATAGAAGAGCCCCAAACACTGTTTTTTGCACTGTGCTATGGATTTCTCAGCTTTGTGTCGCTCTTGCCTGCCTTGGCACAGCGCGCGATTGTACAAGATCTGGAACTTTCGGCACTGGCAGGCGCACAATTCATCGCCAGCGTCTTCATGATGCCGCTGTTGATGTATGGGATCGCGGGCATAAGCCACTGGATACTGGCACGGTTTGGCGGGCAGGGCAGCTATGTTGCGGCGCGTCGTGCGCTGTTTTGGGCGGGATTGGTGGCGGTGCCATTGTTGTTGCTCAGCTCTGCTCTGTCGGTGTTTATCCCCGAGATGCGCGTTTTCGGCGCCATTGTGACGGCAATGGTATTTTTCTGGCAGTGGATCAGCTGTTTAATCGAAGTGGAATACCCCAATGTATGATGTAAATGAAATCCGCAAAGAGTTCCCAATTCTTGGTCGGCAGGTCAATAATAAGCCATTGGTCTATCTAGACAATGGCGCATCAGCCCAGAAACCACAGGTGGTGATAGATGCCATCACACAGGCCTACAGCCAAGAATATTCTAATGTTCACAGGGGGCTACACACACTATCAAACCTTGCCACTGAAAATTACGAGGCCGTTCGCGGCAAAATACAACGCTTCATTGGGGCAAAACACGCCGATGAAATCCTGATCAATTCGGGCACCACCGAGGGCATCAACATGGTGTCTTACGCATGGGCCGCCCCGCGCATGCAAGCCGGTGATGAAATCATCCTAAGTGTTATGGAACACCACGCCAATATCGTGCCGTGGCATTTCCTACGCGAGCGTCTGGGCGTGGTGCTGAAATGGGTAGAACCCGATGAAACAGGCCACCTAGATGCACAGGCGGTGCTGAACGCCATCACGGATAAAACCAAATTGATAGCCATTACGCAAATGTCTAATGTTTTGGGCTCTGTTGTCGACGTAAAAACGATTTGTACCGGCGCCAAGGCCAAGGGAATTGCGGTTTTGGTTGATGGATCGCAATCTGCGGTACATATGCCGGTGGATGTGGCCGACATCGGCGCAGATTTTTTTGCGATCACCGGGCACAAACTGTATGGTCCAACCGGCTCTGGCGCCATCTATGTTAAGCGAGAACGCCAAGAGGAAATGATCCCGTTTATCGGCGGTGGTGATATGATCAAAGAGGTGACCCGCGACACGGTCTGCTATAACGGCGGTGTACATAAATTCGAGGCAGGAACCCCCGGAATTGTTCAAACCATCGGCTTTGGTGCGGCCCTTGATTTCATCACAGATCTAGGAATTGAAAACATTCATGCCCATGAAAACGCTCTGCGCGATTATGCAACAGAGCGCCTCGGCGCTTTGAATTGGCTAAATGTCCAAGGCACCACCGTGGACAAAGGCGCGATCTTTTCTTTGACCATCGAGGGCCACGGGCATCCGCATGATATATCCACCGTGGTAGATCAACGCGGCATAGCCGTACGGGCAGGGCACCACTGTGCGCAACCCTTGATGCAGCATCTTGGCGTAAATGCCACCTGCCGCGCTTCCTTTGGTCTTTATAACACGATGGAAGAGGTGGATAAATTGGTAGATGCGCTGACCCTCTGCCACGAGTTGTTCGCATAATGGCTCATTAGTCGAACCTCAAATACACCAGCGCGGCGGCTAATCAAGGTTCTAACATTTTGTTTGATTGCTGATGGAGTATTTGTCACGGGACAGTGTTTTGCCTTCTGCACGCCTCAGAGTTTCCAGCGCGGCTTCTACGCTGTGTCCTTCGGCGCGAACACGGTTCCAGATGCGCTTGGCTGAGACAGGTGACCATGGCAGAGCCGCCTGTGAGAGCCATTGGCGTAGTGGGCCAGGCAAGGCATCATAGGCCTGCATTGGATCACCACTGCGGCGACGGCCGCGCAGGCTGGTGCTTCCTAGATTTTTAGATCGACACTTTGGCATGGCCTGAGGTGGAATGAATTGATGTGGTTACATCACGCAACTACAATAGTTACCATCATTACGCAACAGTTGATGTTACAGACATTTTGCTCACTAAGTTGCCCGTTGATCGTATTTCTCTATGCTATCCAGATTACAATGTTTCGCATCGATCAATAGTGATGTCTGTGCTGGGTATTAAAAGAACATGATCACAGCCCTTTATACCACTTCAGCATCAAGAGGATTATCGGAAAATGAGCTGTAACCTTTAGGGTCTTGATATATATGATTTATACTGGCTATCACATGAAGTCTACAATTTACTAAATTAACATAATATCAATTATAAGAACTATACATACCGAAATCTGGTCATATACATACTCTATATTCCTAAGACTCCTTCTTTGAGACTCGATAACTTCCTTCGGTACATTGATCCGCGCAAATCACAGATAAATATCAATTTTTTACAAACCTAAAAACTTGGCGTCTCCTGACAGCAAAGCCTATACCAAGTTTCTCGTTCCCTGCCCCAATTTTTCACTAGATGCTCAGTCGACAACAGCTTTCTAATATATGTCTTCAGTCAAATGGGCCTAAACCTGTTGAACGAGGGGTAAGCTTTTATAGATCTCAGCCAACTGGAAACGTTAGATGTTGTCATACGACATGAACACGACCCAAAAAATAACAACTACAATCTGCTAGAAATCAATGCCCCGATAGACGACTATCAAAAGGCTCGAAAACAGCCCTGACCTACCTAGACACTGAGGCTTATCGTGGTAAGTGTGAACGATGACTGTCTGGAGACCACAACAAAACATACAAGTAAAAGCTCTGGGCCTTGTCTGGCGAAAAGGCTTGTTGCTCGCGAGCGAGATTTATCTTGATGACGGGACTGTAAAAGGAGTTAGACCTCTCGGCGGCAGACTAGAGTTCGGTGAGACATGGCGTGAGGCGCTTGTGCGAGAATTCGACGAAGAACTCGGTGTTAGGGTTGAAGCAATCGGTGCGCCATTAGTTCTAGAGAACATTTACACGCACCAAGGGGTCGTCGGACATGAAATCACATTCGTATCCGATGTGTCATTCCCAACCGACGCCTATGAGCAAGATGATACCATAGAGTACTTTGAAGACAACGGTGAAAAGTGCACTGCCCGCTGGTATGATATAGACCAATTGGATCGTGGAGATTTGGAACTCTATCCAAGCGGGCTTAAAAGCAAGCTTCACGAACGAAATAAAATTAGTTCCTAAGGTCGGTTTGGCAGCATACTTGCCGTTACCCACAATGCTTAGCAATCAGGCCACATAGTTACGCCGATATTATGGTGCCCAGTTAATGGAATTCACTTCCATATCGTTTTCCGATACCTAGTTTTCGCAGGCTCACTAAACCACACTCGAAATTCAAACTGACTTGCGCGGCCCAAAGCCGGTCCCTTCCCCTAAATAGACTTTGCGCGCTATCTGGTATCACTTTACCCCGCCCCTCACTCACGGTATTTCCAGACAACTACACAGCCTCAAGAGGCATCACTCACCTCCCATGCGGCCATGCCGATTGAACCGTAACTGTAGCTTCTGTGCAGGTTGCGCATTTCTAGCCCCGGGCGCGCATCACAGATCCCTGCAACCAAGATAAGAGGCAGAAGATGTTCGGATGTTGGATGTGAAAACCGGCCACTTTCAAGAGAATGAAAGTGAAACAAGCTCGACCAGTCCCGAGCGAGAAAAACACGTTCAAGCCAATCGTCAAAATCCATTGCAAATTGGGGCGCCGGAGTGCCTTCAGGGGCTAACTTGTACAGGTTGTGAACGGTTGCTCCGGAACCGATGACCAGAATGTCTTGGACGGCCAAGGTTGCCAGCGCGCGACCAATCAGGAACAAATCCTGCGGGCTATGACCTGTTGGCAGCGACAGTTGTACAACGGGAATGTCGGCACTGGGACGCGAGAGCATCAGGGGAATCCACGCCCCGTGATCCAACCCGCGTCGCGGATCATCTCTGACAGCAAACGTGCCCTTGCTCAGCGCGCTCTTGGTTGCGTCAATCAACCAAGGCGCGGTTTTGGCGGGATATTGCAGCCGATTAAGGGCAGAAGAAAACCCGCCAAAGTCGTGGATCGTATCCAGTTTAGGCGCCGTGGTCAGCGTCAGATCAGAGGTTTCCCAATGAGCTGAAATAATGACAATGCCCTTGGGAATGGGCCGATTTTTGAACAATCCCCGTAGGAACCACGTGCCGGGTATATCGCTCAGAGCAAGATCGGGCGCACCATGAGGTAGAAAAAGAGCAGATTGCATGATTAAAAACCCAGGCCCGACAAGTCCGGCCCAGTTGGCACTATACCGTTTGGATTCAGAGACTTGATCGAATAATAGCCCGCTTTGATATGATCCATCCGTACAGTCTCGCGTATTCCAGGAATGTCCAACACCGTTTTTAGAAACTGCTGTAAATTCGGATAGTCAACAATCCGATACCGGTTGGTCTTAAACAACCCAACATAGGCGGCATCGAAACGGATCAAAGTAACAAAAGCCCTGATATCAGGCTCAGTGATCACGTTACCCAATAAGAATTGTCGCCCGTCAGACAGCCGTTCTTCGAGATGATCCAGCATTGCAAATATCTGATCATTCGCCTCGTTATAGGCAAATTGACTGCTGGCAAATCCTGCTTTGTAAACGCCATTGTTTAATGTGTCATAGAGTTCGGAGTTCAGCGCTACAATCTTTGCGCGTAATGCTTCTGGATACAGATCAACACTGGTATCCGCAAGCGTGCCAAATCCCGAATTCAAAATCCGAAGGATGTCAGCACTTTCATTGTTTACGATGCGGTTGGTCTTTTTATCCCACAGAACGGGAACGGTCGCTCGGCCAGACACATGCGGATCACTCTGCGTGTAGAAATCATGCATATAGCTTGCACCGATCAACTCATCGCTTGGGTTCGATCCGGGGAAGTCACCGAATGTCCACCCCTGATCAGATAGCCGTGGATCCACAACTGAAATGGAGATGACCTGCGCGAGGCCCTTCAAGGCACGAGCCATCAAGGCCCGCGAGGCCCAGGGGCAAATATAGGCAACAATCAGATGGTATCGGCCCGCTTCAGCCTGTAAGGCAGACTGCCCCTCGGGGCCCGGCCGACCATCTGGTGTAATCCAATCTCGAAACATCGAGGTTTGCCGAACAAAACGCCCCTGTTGATCTGTCCCCTGAACCGGCTGCCATTCCGCTTCCCATTTGCCATTTACCAACATATCCAATCTCCTGCTCATGTGATTGAGGTAGGATAATGCAAAGAGCAATGCGTTATAATTCTGAAAAAAATACCAACTCTATCAACAATTTGTTGCTAATGAGCTACCTTAGCCTAGAGCGCATAAAATCCACAAATACCCGAACCTTTGCGGAAAGATGGCGGTTTTCAAGGTAAACTGCGAAAATACCGAGCGTTTCGGGCCAATACCGCTCCAAAACAGGCACCAGCCGCCCGGTTTTCAGATCATCGGCTATCACATATTCGGGACTAAGCAGAATACCGCAATCCTTCAGAGCAAATCGGCGCGCAACACTTGCACTATTAGCCCGCAAACGCCCGTCGACGTCGATGCGTAGTGCGCCCTGCTGCCCGGAAAATGGCCAGCTCGCTCCAGGTCGGAAATTACTATCAATGATACAACTATGATCTAACAGGTCCTTAGGTTTTTGCGGTGCACCTTGGGTTGCAATATAATGGGGGCTTGCGCAATAGGTCAGACGGGTTTGGGATAATTTGCTGGCAACAAAGCTAGAATCTTCTAATTGACCGATGCGAATTGCCACATCGATCCCGTCATCCAAGAGGCTAGCATAGCGATCTGACAATCGCAGATCAATCTGCACCTTCGGATATGTCTGCGCAAAGTCAGCAAGCGCATCAGCCAAGAATATCTCGCCATAAGTCGTGGGGGCCGCGATCGTTAAATGCCCTTGGGGGGCTCTGTGATCATTGCGTACCGCCGCGGCCAACTCATCGAAATCTTCTAATAGCTGGGTGCATTTTTCAAGATAAGCAGCACCAGTTTGCGTCAATCGTACGCTGCGCGTAGATCGAATAAACAACTGCGCATCCAACTGATCCTCAAGGGCGCGCACGTATTTGCTGACCAATTGCGGTGTCATGCCGAGACGGTGCGCCGCCCCTGTAAATGACCCCGCATTTGCGACTGCGACATAGGTGCTCATTAAATCAATACGATCCATGATTAGCTACATATCATTGATAATCATTCACCATCAACCCCTCTATTAGACAAAACATAGATTATGTATTGCAATAAACAATCGCAACTTAGAGACATTCAAAGGTCTGCATGATGATTGTAAGCTTGATACTCCCCCCGCTATGTCTTGGCATAGGTTTGTTCGCCGTCCTTGGGTTTTCACCGCGCATATCACGCCATAGCACATTGATCGCAATCGGCCTCCTATTGGTCGCTGTGATACATTTGGGCCTGCCAGCGTTCCCACCGATTTCCTCAAAACATAAAATCATCTATTTGCTATTGCTGATTTGTATCCTCGCCCCCGTGGCCCAGAACCTGCCTCCATACAGACGCATTTTGCTAACAGGCCTGATCATCCTAACCGCCTTTTTCTTTCTGAACTGGCGCCGGTTCGCCTTTGGGCTTCCGTTGGGGCCGATTTTGATGTCAGGTCTCACCTTTGCAATCGTGCCAACAGGTGTCGCCTTCGCAGATCGCAGCGACAAAGACAGCTTTCTGTGGCCAGCAGGGCTATTTGTGACGCTGTTATCCACAGGTCTTGTCGGGTTGCTGAGCGGATATCTCGGCCTAGCGCAGTTGGGTATCGCACATGCCGCCCTTCTAGGGGGGCTCTTACTTATACCTTTTCTAGGGCTTGTATTTGGCTCTCGAAAACCAATCTTCAAAATCCCGACTGATACCGCTTGGATTTTCCTGACCAATTTTGGCGTGCTCGGCGTCATGCTTGCAAGCTTTGCTACCAACCTACATCCCGCAGCCTATTGCTTGCTGCTCATTACATTGATCTCGCCTCTTGGCGCCGCCTATCTGCTGCCAATGCGCCCCGCCCTACTCACAACTCTTGTTTCTTGCGCCATTTCCGCCATTCCCGCAACCGGTGCAATTCTCATCGCCTTCTCTCACTTTTAACCCACTCAGGAGACTACAATGAACTTTCTTTCAAAATCAGCGCTTGCCGCAATCTTGATTTCTGCCAGCACAATGGCCACCGCAAAAGAGCGCTATCTTGTGCACGAAGACCATACTTGGGTCACCTTTAGCGTCAATCACGCAGGCTGGGCAAACGCGCGCGGTATGTTCCGCACAGTATCAGGTGAAATCAACTTTGACCAAGAAGACGTGACCCAAAGCTCGGTCTCGGTAATCCTAGAGGCGGCCAGCCTAGATACCAATTCAAAGCAACGAGATCGTGACATGGCTGGTGCGGATTTCCTAAATTCCATAGAGTTCCCCCAGATCACCTTTGACAGCACCCGCATTGAAAAAACAGGTGAGCGCACGGGTATCGTTTATGGCGACATGAGCATGGTTGGGGTGACACGAGAGGTCGCGCTAGATGTCACATGGAACGCTGAATTCGCCCTGCCCTGGGATCCATCGACAATCAAAACCGGCTTCTCCGCAACCACACAAATTGACGGTACAGATTTCGGAATAAACAGCTTGGTGGATTTTGGCCTGGGCCCGAAGATCAACGTTGTCATTGATTTGGAAGCCATCCGTCAAAACTAGTCCTGAAACAAGTTATGCGGCGCAGCCAGATCTGCGCCGCATCCAAATCACACACGTCAACCCGACAAAACGTAACTGCGAGGTTGCCCGCACTCTGAAAATGGGTGCCGAAGTCTCTGGATCAAATAGAACCGACAGGCCAGCCACAAATCGCCGCCCCGCAACAAACACCGATATTATCACCCACTAATCCCCGATGAACATAAATGTGAACCCCCGTTTCCATTATACCTAATTTTCCTATGGAACTAGTCGCGCTCTACGCCTAATCTTTTGAAAAATTGCGGAGCACAACACATGACCTACAAAAAAACCCAAGACGCCATTGATAAGCTAACACCCGAACAATATCACATCACCCAAGAAAGCGGAACCGAGGCCCCCTTCAGCGGTGCGTTGAATGACAATAAACAAGTCGGCATCTATGTTGATATCGTTTCAGGAGAGCCGCTGTTCGCATCTTCCGATAAATACGATTCCGGGTGCGGCTGGCCCAGCTTCACCAAGCCCCTCATCTCTGAACACGTGACAGAACACGAGGATAATTCATTGGGACGCCAACGCGTAGAGGTACGCTCGAAGGATGGCGATAGCCACTTGGGGCATGTTTTCACCGATGGCCCAGAAGATCGCGGCGGCCTGCGCTATTGCATTAATTCTGCCTCTCTGCGCTTTATCGCTCGCGAAGACATGGATGCCGAAGGTTATGGTGCATTCATCGACCAAGTCGAGGATATATGATGCAAGAGCGCGCTGTTCTAGCCGGTGGTTGCTTTTGGGGGATGCAGGATCTTATTCGTAAACGCGCGGGCGTGCTATCAACCCGCGTGGGCTATTCTGGCGGCGATGTCCCCAATGCAACCTATCAAAATCATGGCACCCATGCCGAGGCAATCGAGATCCTCTTTGATCCCGGCATTGTTACCTATCGCCAAATCTTAGAGCTGTTCTTTCAAATCCATGACCCGACGACACCAATGCGCCAAGGCAACGACCGCGGCGCCTCTTATCGCTCTGCCATTTATTTTGAAAACCAAGACCAACACCAAGAGGCCATCAACACAATCAAGGATGTGGATGCCTCGGGCCTATGGCCGGACAAGGTGGTAACCGAGGTCGAACCCGTTGGCGATTTCTGGGTAGCAGAACCCGAACACCAAAATTATCTACAGCGAAACCCGAATGGCTATACGTGCCACTTCCCGCGCGCTGATTGGGTGCTACCGAGCCGAGATCCCTAGCCGGCGTTCTGGCGACGATAACAGCGAACCGAAAGCGGCAATGACAGTAAATACAATACATTAGCCACCACAAAGGTTTGCCACGTAAACACCAACAGGCTCATCATCACCAATGTTGAGCCAAACAACAACAGCGCCACATGCTTTGATTTCACACTGGCATGTTTGATAGAATATGTCGGTATGCGGCTGATCGCCAATGCGGCCATCAGCAGCAAATAAATGCTGACCAAGTGCGGCGAGAACACCCAATCTGCGTTTAACAACTGTAGAAATATCGGCATCAAACTTAGCGAGGCAAAGGCAGGTGCAGGCACCCCTACAAAATAGTTTCGCTCGGTGCTCATATCCTCCGCGTCATCCGACGTTACGTTAAATCGCGCCAATCGTAACGCACAGGCGGCCGCCATTGTTAATACCGTAAACCAGCCCAAATTGGCCTGCTCGGTGCCATCAAAAACGACAGTATAAACCAAAATTCCGGGCACAATGCCAAAATTGAAAAAATCCGCCAATGTATCCAGCTCGGCCCCGATATCACTGCTGGATTTCAACATACGGGCCAATTTTCCATCCGCAGCATCCAAGAACACCGCCAACATTATCAGATACAGCGCCTTTTCAACATTGCCCTCAATCCCCATGCGCAGGGCCGTTAACCCCGCACAGATCGAAAAAATCGTGACCATATTGGGGATCATATGGCGAATTTTGACGATTCTTTCGCCCCGCGGCTTCTGGCTCATATGTCTTTTCCGCGCCAATCTTGGCTGGGCACAGTCAAATCCGCCAAAATAGTCTCGCCCGCCACGGCCGTCTGCCCCACACTGACCTGAGGCTGAACCCCAAGAGGCAGATAGATATCCAATCGGCTGCCAAATCGGATCAAACCGAAACGCTCTCCGGCCCCAATTTTATCACCCTCGGCCGCAAAACATACAATACGGCGTGCAACCAACCCGGCAATCTGCACCACACCAATTTTATCCCCCGCCTCGGTCTTGATCGCCAATTCATTACGCTCGTTAAATTCGCTGGCCTTGTCCAACGATGCATTCACAAACTTACCCTTATGATAAACGATCTTGGTGATGGTGCCCGGCAACGGCGCGCGGTTCACATGGCAATTAAACACATTCATAAACACCGACACCCTCACAACGGGTTGATCCCCAATCTCTAACCCTATCGGCGGCACCACCTCTGTGATCAGGGAAACCACCCCGTCAGCAGGTGAAATCACCAGCCCGGGTTTTTGGGGAACCGAGCGCACAGGGTTGCGGAAAAAATAATAACACCACACCGTGGCCCCTGCCCCGATCCAGAACAACGGTTGCCAAACTAAGGATAATAAAACAGAGATCGCCGCAAATATGGCCACAAACTTGCGTCCCTCTGGATGCATAGGCACGGCCACGATTTTCACCATATTCATTTTAGTATTCCTTAATATTAACAGAGTCAGGCTTCTCTACTGTAAAAACACCAGAATAAAAACTTTTTCGTCATAAATTTCTTGGAATCCACCTGCCTGTGACCGAATTCTAGAATGCGCTTCACATTCGGATTATCTTACCTCTGATAAAATACCCCGTTTTTAATAGCCCAAGTTGCTTTTATGAACACTTTGAATATACTTTTTACACATAACATTGGTTAATTTAGCAAATTATTGGCAAAAAAGTATAGGATGTCAGTTTAATTATACTAGCACGACCTCCATTTTCTGAGGTCAGATAAGGGACGGTTTTATATATCAACCACAATTCTGGGAGGAATTATGAAAACATTGAAGAAAACAGCGCTTGGCATTGCATTGGGTCTTTCAACGGCTTTGGTTGCAAATGCTGGCGAGCTTACTATTGCGACTGTGAACAACGGTCACATGATTGAAATGCAAAAACTGACACCCGAGTTTGAAAAAGCAAACCCAGGAATAACTGTTAAGTGGGTTACCCTAGACGAGGGCACATTACGTTCACGCGTCACAACCGATATCACGACTAAGGGCGGCCAATTCGATATCATGACCATCGGCATGTACGAAGCGCCTATCTGGGGTTCACGCGGCTGGCTGGAATCATTGGCCTTCTCTGATGCATATGACGTAGACGATATCCTACCAGCCATGCGCGGTGGCCTGTCACACGACGGCAACCTATATGCGGCACCGTTCTACGGCGAGTCTTCTATGATCATGTATCGTAAAGACCTTCTAGACGCCGCGGGCATGACCATGCCAGATAACCCAACATGGGGCCATGTACAGGATGCAGCGGCTGCAATGACGGACAAAGACAATGGCGTTTACGGCATCTGTTTGCGCGGCAAGCCAGGCTGGGGCGACAACATGGCGTTCTTGTCAACTATGGCCAACTCTTTTGGGGCCAAATGGTTCAACGACGACTGGACACCTGATCTGGATAGCCCAGCATGGAACCATGCGGTTAACTTCTATGTTGATCTACTGAACAACTATGGCCCTCCAGGCTCATCTGGTAACAGCTTCAACGAGATCTTGGCTCTGATCAACGAAGGCAAATGCGGCATGTGGATTGATGCCACAATCGCGGCATCTTTCGTGTCTGATCCTGCACAATCAAAGGTTGCAGATGACATCGCATTCGCACAGTCCCCCGTAGCGGTTACAAACCGTGGCGCAAACTGGTTGTGGGCATGGTCATTGGCAATTCCGGCTGGTACCAAGCAAAAAGACGATGCGGTGAAGTTCCTAGAATGGGCAACATCTAAAGACTATATCGAACTGGTTGCGGCCACCAATGGCTGGGGATCTGTTCCAACAGGTACACGTGCATCCACCTATGCCAACGCAAACTTCACGGCCGCCGCGAAATTTGCCGATGCAGAGCTAAAGGCGATCATGTCTGCTAACCCTGCAAACTCTACGCAGGATGAAACACCCTATGTTGGTGTTCAATTCGCAGCGATCCCAGAGTTCCAAGCAATCGGTACCGCAGTAGGTCAACAAATGACTGCGGCCCTTGCCGGTGACATTTCAGTAGAAGAAGCGCTGGCAAATGCACAGACAGCCGCTGATCGCGAAATGAAAAAAGGCGGTTACTACAAGTAACCTCCCCGCAGGGGCGCTTTTGCGCCCCTTCGAAGACACATGCGCCCAGCCAATCACCCATGGTAGCCCCTGCGCCACAGTGCATGTATCCAAACCTACAATTGCAAGGATCCTCCTCATGAACAGAACTTTGGTCAGATTGTTACAGGCCCCCAGCATCATTCTTCTGCTTTTGTGGATGATTGTACCACTTTCAATGACGCTCTATTTCTCAACAATCCGCTATAACCTATTGTACCCAGAGCGCGAGGGATTCATCGGGCTGGAAAACTACCGCTTCTTCTGGACCGATGCCGCCTTTTTCCCCGCCCTGATGAACACGCTGGTGCTGGTTGGGTCCGTATTGATAATCACGGTGGTGCTTGGGCTGGCAATATCGGTTCTGATTGATCGCCCATTTAGGGGGCGCGGCATTGTCCGCGTGATGCTGATCTCGCCGTTTTTTATAATGCCTACGGTTTCGGCATTGGTCTGGAAAAACATGATGATGGACCCAACCACCGGCCTGTTTGCCGCCATGTGGAATGCCATGGGCTGGCAACCCATTGAATGGCTACAGGATATGCCGCTGTTCTCGATCATTCTGATGGTCAGCTGGCAATGGACACCCTTTGCGATCCTGATCTTTATGACTTCGCTACAATCCCAAGACCAAGAGCAAAAAGAGGCCGCCACATTGGACGGCGCTGGCTTCTGGTCTCAGTTCTATAACCTGACCCTGCCCCACATGGCGCGTCCCATCTCTATTGTGATCCTGATCCAGATGATCTTCCACCTGTCGATTTTCGCAGAGATTTTTGTGACCACATCCGGTGGGCCAGGTGTTCAATCAACCAACCTGACATACCTGATCTACATCCAATCCCAACAAGCCTTTGATGTTGGTGTCGCCTCTGCGGGTGGGGTCTTTGCAATTATCCTCGCTAACATCGTGGCGATCTTCTTGATCCGCGCCGTTGGCAAAACTTTGACGGTGTAAAAATGACTGATAAACAACGCGAAAACCTGAAAAACCGTATTGCTGTAGTTGCAGCATGGGGTGTCGCCCTGATCTTCTTTTTCCCGATCTTCTGGATGGTTCTAACCAGCTTCAAAACCGAAGGTCAGGCCATTGCGGTACCGCCCCTGTTGGTCTTTGAGCCAACGCTGGAAAACTATATAGAAATCCAAGAGCGCACCAATTACGTGAAATTCGCATGGAACTCCGTCATCACCTCTTTCGGAGGCACCGCAGTTGCCCTGCTTATTGCCATTCCCTCGGCCTATGCCATGGCCTTCAACCCAACGCACCGCACCAAGGATATCCTGATGTGGATGCTCTCAACCAAGATGTTGCCCGCAGTTGGTGTTTTGATGCCGATCTATTTTCTGGCCCAAAAGGCAGGCCTGTTTGATACAAAACTGGTGCTGGTGATCATTTATGCCATGGTGAACCTGCCGATCGTGATGTTGATCCTGTTCAACTATTTCCGCGAAATCCCCAAGGAAATCCTAGAAGCATCGCGCATGGACGGCACATCTACCTATAACGAAATCCGCCAGATCGTTATGCCGCTGGCATGGGGCGGCATCGCCTCTACGGCGCTCTTGTCAATTATCCTGTGCTGGAACGAAGCCTTCTGGTCAATCGTCCTCACCACAACCGAGGCCAGCACCCTAACCGCATTTGTGGCATCCTTCCAAGCCCCCGAAGGCCTGTTCTGGGCCAAGGTCTCTGCTGTATCTACATTGGCCTGTGCGCCTATTGTAATCTTTGGCTGGCTTGCCCAGAAACAATTGGTCCAAGGCCTAACCTTTGGTGCGGTCAAATGAACGTCAATGTCCCAGAACTTGAGGTTCTCGAGAATACAACCAAAAGCCTACGATACCTGCAACATGGCTGGCCTGATCCCCTGTGTCGGTGGCATTCGCATAAAGAGTGCGAATTGCACCTGATCTTGGAAACCCACGGGAAAGCTTTTGTTGGGGATTATATCGGGGATTTCGCGCCTGGGGCTCTGTTCCTAGCCGGGTCCTATGTCCCGCACAATTGGATCACCGATGACCTCTACCCGGAACATGTGGAAACCCGCGATATGGTGATCCAATTTGATCCCGCGCGCCTGAAACAAATGTTCGGGGCCTTCCCCGAGTTTCAAGAGATCTACGAACTGATCGAAACTTCTAAATCTGGTATCGAGTTTTTCAATTTTGATGTGGCCTATGCCAAGTCCCTGTTTGAGGGCGTGCGCGATACCACAGGCCCTGAACAAATCCTGACCTTTCTAAAGCTGTTAAATCGGCTAACGGCACACAAGGATCGCAAAACACTATCGGTGCTACAATTGGTACACCCAGAGGGCAACAGTAAACAGGCCCGCATCGGAGAGGTGGTGGATTACATCGTACAACACTTCGCAGATGATATATCCGCCGAAAAAGCCGCCGAAATAGCCGGCATGAGCCCCTCATCTTTTTCGCGCAATTTCCACAAAATGACCGGCAATCGGTTTGTGGAATTCGTAAATCGAGTGCGCATCGGTCAGGCCTGTAGCATGCTCTATGCAACCAACGAACAAATCTCGTCGATCTGTTTCGAGGTCGGATTTCAAAACCTTGCAAATTTCAACAGACAGTTCCTAAAGATGAAAAACATGACGCCCTCTGATTATCGCGATACCGCGCGCCGCGAGCTGTCGTCTGACACCCCCGAAAATAATAAGATCACCGCATGAACCACTCCTCTCCACCCCTGCTAGCCGCATCCAGCTATGACCCCGCCCAGTGCAAAATGGGGGTATTGCATATTGGGTACGGCGCCTTCCATCGCGCCCACCAAGCGGTCTATTTCGATATGTATATGGATCAGGTTGGCGATTTGGATTGGGGCATTGGCGCCATAAATCTGCGCGCGGCAGATTCTGATTTCTTCGATATGCAACGCAACAATGGCGATGGATATGTACTAAAAACCATCTCTGAAACCGGGGATACCAATTACGATCTTCTAACCCCCCATGTTAATTTCTATGACTGGTCGATCTCCAAGGCGGAAACAGAACAGGCCCTTGCCGCCGCTAGCGTGCATATGGCTACTATTACCGTCACCGAGAGCGGCTACTACCTAAATGAAACAGGCACCCTTGATACCGATCACCCCATCATCGCCGCAGAACTCGCAACAGATACCAAAAGCTCGATCTATGCCTACCTAGAAACAGGCCTTATGCACCGCATTGCGGCAGGGGCTGGCCCGATCACCATCCTGTGCTGTGATAATATCCGCAGTAACGGCAAAATGCTGGCGACCAATTTCGATCAATACCTTGTGGCGCGCGGCAATCAACCCCTGCGGGATTGGATCGCAGATAATGCCACATTTCCCTGCTCGATGGTGGATCGCATTACGCCACAACCCACCCCTGAATTGTCACATGAAATCGAACAGATGTTTCACCGTAAAAATGATCCCAGCATCATGGCCGAGGATTTCATCCAATGGGTAATCGAGGATAATTTCGCCGGCCCCAAGCCGGCGCTAGACAAGGTGGGCGTGATCTATACCGACAATGTGGATATCTACGAAGAGACTAAAATCCGCATCCTAAACGGTGGGCACACATGCCTTACCTATCTGGGCGCGCTTCAGGGCCACCAGACCTTTGATCAGGCGCTGCGTAATCCTGATCTGCATGCGCATTTCGTCAAATACCAAACCCAAGAGGTACTGCCCGCAATAACCCTTAGGCTACCATTCGATAAAATCACCTATCTCAACAATATCGAACAACGCTTCTTAAACCAATATATCGGTGATACAATCGAACGCATTTGCGCCGACGGGTTTAACAAATTTCCGGTGTTTATTTTGCCAACGCTACAGGGCTGTTTTGAACAAGGGATCACCCCGATCTATGGGATTAAATCCATCGCCAGCTGGTATGTATTTGCGCGGCGCACCATCAAGGGCCTGCTGACCATTCGCTACAAAGAACCCTTTATAGATCAGCTATCCCCTCTCTTAGAAGATGGCGCATTCAAACGCTTTGCCACCACCCCACTGCTTTGGGGGGATTTACCTAGAAACCACCCAGAGTTCATTTCAATCCTAGAAGAACAGATAGAAGAGGTCGAAAAAACATGGCCAATGTAAGTATTAAACAAGTGAAAAAATCCTATGGCTCGGTACAGGTCATGCATGGTGTCGATCTGGAAATTGATCATGGGGAATTCGTGGTCTTTGTTGGCCCCTCGGGCTGTGGTAAATCCACACTGCTGCGTATGATTGCGGGGCTAGAGGATATCTCGGATGGCACAATTTCTATCGGTGGCGAGATTATGAACGAGGTCGCCCCCTCAAAGCGGGGCGTCGCGATGGTGTTTCAAACCTATGCGCTATACCCACATATGAGCGTCGAGGAAAACATGGCCTTTGGTTTGAAACAGGCCAAGACCGATCCCGCAGAAATCGACAGACGCGTGAAAAACGCCGCCGAGGTTCTGCAAATCACCGAATACCTAGACCGCGCGCCCAAAAACCTATCTGGTGGTCAACGCCAACGTGTTGCAATCGGGCGCGCCATTGTTCGCGACCCAGAGGTATTCTTGTTCGATGAACCCCTCTCAAACCTAGATGCCTCCTTGCGCGTGCAAACCCGCCTGGAAATTGCCCGCCTACACGAGCGCCTTGGCTCTACCATGATCTATGTGACCCACGATCAGGTCGAGGCCCTAACCCTAGCGGATAAAATCGTAGTTCTGCGCGCTGGCATAATCGAACAGGTCGGATCACCAATGGAACTGTACGAAAACCCGCAAAATATGTTCGTTGCTGGCTTCATTGGCAGCCCTCAAATGAACTTCTTTCAACCCGCCGATATCACATCTGGCAACACCCAAGGCGTGATCACCGGCATCCGCCCAGAGCACCTCATCGAAACCACCAAGGATCAGGCCATGCTGACCGGCACGCTAGAATTGGTTGAACAGCTGGGCGAATATGCGCTGGGGCATCTGAAAACAGATGCAGGCACAGAGTTTACGGCCAAATTCCCCAAGGCACCAATGGATCAAATCAACAAACCCGTGTACTTTACAGCACAAGAAAACTTAATTCACCGATTTGACCAATCAAGCCAGCAACGCATCTAAGGGGTTATAATGATACTATGCTGTGGCGAGGCGCTGATTGATATGGTGCCAAAGACGCTGGATGACACACCGGTTTTTGCCCCCCTTTCTGGTGGGGCAGTTTTTAACACCGCCATCAGCCTTGGGCGCCTACAGGCGCCAGTGGCACTGTTTTCGGGCATATCCAACGACTTATTCGGTAATCAGCTGGTATCAGAGCTCAAGAACAGCGCCGTTGACACCCGCTATCTAGCGCGATCCAACCAGCCCACCACATTGGCCTTTGTGCGACTTGTGGATGGGCATGCACAGTATACTTTTTACGACGAAAACTCGGCCGGTCGCATGGTCAACGCCGATCAAATCCCCAAAATAGACACCAGCATTGATGCGCTCTATTTCGGTGGTATCAGCCTGTGTATAGAACCTGCCGCCGAAACCTACGCACAGGCCCTAAAAACCCTTGGTTCCGATCGCTTGGTGATGGTTGATCCCAATATCCGCCAAAGCTTTATCAAAGATGCCGCCAAATACCGCGCGCGCCTAATGGATATCATCCAACGCGCCGATGTGGTCAAAGTCTCGGACGAGGATCTGGATTACATCATCGAAGGCCCGCAAAGCATCGCAGAAAAATTCGCAACCCTAAAATCCATGGGGCCATCAATCGCCATCCTGACCAAGGGTTCACAGGGCGCGGATGCCCTATTTGGTAGCAATCAACAGGTCTCGGTTCCCGCGGTTAAAAGCACCGTCGCCGACACCGTTGGTGCTGGCGATAGCTTCAACGCTGGCTTCCTAAAGGGCCTGATCGAGGGCGATTGCCTCTCGAAATCCGAGGTACAATCCATTCAAGGCCCACAGGTTATCGCAGCCCTTAAATGGGCAACCAAGGTCGCCAGCATCACAGTATCACGTAGCGGGGCAAACGCCCCATGGCTAAGCGAACTTGACTAACATAACCAACGATTTACCGCCTAGTAATCCTTGCCAAAAAATACACCGATTTCGCTGCTGCCACTTTCTTGAACGCTTCCGCGTAGCGAGACTGTGCCGCTTAGATCAAGGTTCAGAGAAACCTCTGATCCACCATCGGCGGCAATTGTTATATCCGTATAGAGATTGTCCGACAGGTATTTGCCCACCTGAACACCCGCTGCACCCTGCTCATCTACAGAAATAGAGAAATCATCCAGCGATAATTTTCGACGCAGCTTTTCACTGTAACTGGCCCCAGACGCACCGGATAGCTGGCGCAGGGCATGGGCCAATTGCACAGCCTTAAAGGGCGAAATTTCATCCAATCCCTGCTCAAAAAACATCCGCGCCAATACCTCGTCTTCTGGCAACACTGGATCAGATTGAAAAGTTAGCTTTAAATCAGAAACCAAGCCCGACAACAAAATAGAGGTGAGATAGCCCCCGCTATCACTGCTGGCCACAATATTCACTTGCGGATCCAATGACCCCGTTAGGTTCACCGCCGCAGAACGCAAATCCAAACGCTTGTTCAACACATCCCATCGCCCGCGCACCAGATCAAACCCGCCGCGCGCCACTACATCCGTACTGGTGCCCCCCAAATACATCTGCCCCCCCATCTCGGCCTCGATCCCGCGCCCACGCAGGAACACGCGGCTCTGTGCGCTAATGGCTAGATCAAGCCCAATCTCCACTCCAGCCCCTTGGCCCTCCGACCCCGCCAATAGTCCCGCCCGTGCACGGGTCTGAAGCACCGAAATCGGCGCATCCCGATGGGTGATCTGGGGCAGAAAACTCAGGCTGGTGATCTCTGGCGTGGTTAGATCAATGGTGGTCTCCCCCAGATCAATCCGCCCTGCCAACACGGGCTGCTGCGCCAACGGCCCCGTAATGCTAAGATCCGCATCAACCGTGGTGTTGATAAAATCCTCAAAGGATAGGCGCAAACCCTTAACCTGCATGTCCAAATCCGCCACCGGTGCCTGTGCGCCAGATAAGAAAATATCCCCCGTCACCCCAAGGGTTCCACCATCAACCGAGTGCATCGATGCATGCACCGCGCCGCGCCCCTGCGCCAGATCCATCAATACATCGATATCCTCGAACTCCATCTGATAACTGGGCAAGAACGCGCGTGCACCACTGCTGCTGATCCGCCCAGAAATACTGCCGATTTCGCCAGCCCCCAGCAGCCGCAAGTCAAAGTCGCCGCGCCCGCGCAAGGCAACACTGTCTCCAGTAACAAAATCCGCCAAAGCCAAGGGAACTTGACCGGCAATTTGCAAATCATAATCCCCATCCGCCAACGGAATCATACCCTTTGCCGATAGGCTGGTGCCGCTATCTCCGCGGGCCAGCACAGAAACCATGCCCATATCACCACGCTGAAGCGCCGAAACACGCGCATCCAAGGCACCGGACAAAAAAGGTGAAATCAGCGCCGCATTGGATAGTCGCGCCGATGCGTTCAGCTCCGATCCCTCTTGTTTCAAATGCGCCGTAGCCTCAAGATCACCCTGCGCATTTTCAACAGACAGGCTGTGTAGCACGATCCCCCCCTTATCGCGTGTGATCTTGGCCGCAATCTGGCTATCGCCTGCGATGATCCCAGCCAGGGCCATATCAACCAACGCCACCTCTCGGGTCTTCCCTGATATCTCCAGATCAAATTGCTGACTTATCACCCCAAATTGCCCCGTAACCGACAGCTGGCCCGCGCCTGCGCCGCGTATGCCCGCCAATCTTGCATAGGGCGCGATACTCTGCGCCGTTAGATCTGCCTGCCCCTCAAACATCAGCCCCGCACTAAAATTCGACAAATGCCCAGAAACAGCCGCGCGAAGAGTGCCATTATCCACCTCCATGTGGTGCAAATCCAGCGCCAACCCCTGTGATATTTCAAAACGCCCTTGCGCCTTTACCGCCTGCCCAATGGCATCGGCCAGCACCGCGTCTCGATGGGATATCCCGGAAATATCAAGCCGCAGATCACCGCTCTCTTGGTGTTTGGTACTGAAATCCGTCCGTTCAACAAACAAGCCATCTCGGGCCAAATCAGAAACCCACCCCTGCACAGACCATCCCGCCAACCCCTCATACCGGCCCTTGATGCGCGCCCCCCCAACCAGCGTCTCATGCCCAGATAAAGGCAATACGATAGGCTGATCCGCAGTGATTCGGGCCAAGAAATCCACCATCTCCAGCCGTCCCGCGCTACCATGCGCAACCGCTTCGATGGCCAATGCCTCGGTCGAAACCAACAGCTGATTTAGGCTCCATCGCCCCGATCCACGATGCTCTGCCGCTAGATCAAGAGTAACCGAAGGGCCGAAAAACGCCTGATACCGTGGAAAAAACAGTGCAGAAACATCGCCACTGACGCGCGATGTAATCTTCAGAGGTGCGTTTTCCGTCGTACCGCCAATGCTAAGCGCGCCGCGAAGCCGCTCTATCTCGTTGCTTTTCAGGGTGAATTGCCCGTTGAAATCAGCCAAAGGCCCGCGCCCCGTCAGATCAAACGCCAATGCCGGGCGATTGGGAATGTTTAGGATTGATCCCAGAATACCATTCTTGGGCTCCTCTAGGGAAAAATCGATCTCGGTTTCACTGCTGAGAGGGTCATACCGCGCCCGTAAATGCGCCGCGCCCCCCGAGGTCTTATCCGCTACCTCTGCATCCACCACCAGCATCCCATCGCCCAGACCAACCCGCGCCAAAACAGACAAATCCAAGGCCCGCCCGAACACCTCTGGCGCAATGTTAAAATTGGGCGTTTCAATCGCTTCGATCTCTATGGATACAGGTAAATCCGGCAGGCTCAGCGGCTCTGCCTCGGGGGTAAAACCTCTGTCATCGCGCAAGGGCACGCGCAAGAAATCTATGCTTTGGGCGCGCAGTTTTTGCACATCAATGCGCCCCTGCAACAAGGCGGCGCGCGTCCAGTCCAGCTCGGCCCCGCGAATGATCAGCCACGGGCCATTGGGGTCGGATATCTCGATCAGATCGGCCCGCGCCTGCGCGCTAAAGCTTCCCTGTAATCCATCTATACGCAGCTGCATGGCGGGCGAAGACAGAGTGTCTTCTAGCAAGTCTTCCAGATATGTATCCTGTGCTTTGGCCTGTAAAGGTATGACCATCATAGCTAAAACAATCAAAAGTGCTGATCTAAAATACCTCAAAATGCCTGCCCCACACCTAGGTAAAATTTCAAGCTATCCGGATCATCCCTACCCAGTGGTGCCCCAATATCTAACCGGATAGGCCCCAGCCCTGTTTCATAGCGCAGACCAATTCCCGCACCGCTATGCCCCGCACCCGCGCCCAACAGTTGTGACGTAGACCCCACATATCCATAATCGGCAAAAACAATCCCGCCAATACTGTCCCAAAGTCCAAAGCGTATCTCAACACTGGCCCCAGCATAAGATAGACCACCACTCTTGCCCAGACCATCAACCTCTACCCCCAAGGCCTGATAATCCTGGCCGCGCACCGTGTTGCCGCCCCCAGAATACAGCAAATAATCAGGGGAAACCTCTGACAGCTCACTGCTGTAAATACTGCTGGCCTGTGCGCGGGCTGCCAACACTACATTGGATCCTAATGCGCGATAAATTCGCCCATCAAACCCCGCCTGAAGGCCAAAACCGCCATTTCCCCGCCCATAAAACGGGCGCGCAGACAGCGCCACATAGGCCCCAGAGGTGCTAGAGGTTTTGCTGTCTCGGCCATCATAAGTTATCCCAAGTGGCAGGCTAACCACGCTAAAATCCCGCTCGCCATAGATATCAAAACTGTTGGCATCTACATAGTTTAACGCGATACCCGCGCTTAGCTTTTCGGAAATATAATGATCAAACCGCACAGAGACAGACCTGCTGCGCAGGATATATTCCGGCTCGTTTTGCCGCAGAATGGAAAACTCAACCGTTGCGTTGGTGTCCGCAGATAGGGTGGCAGGACGCAAAACCTGTAAATTGGCGCTGTAATCAATACCCTCGGTTTCGCCGCCAATACCTGCGGCCGTCAGGCCAAATTTCACCTGCTCGCCCCCGCCCAAAACATTGCGGTGCAACCAATCGCCCTCGAATTTCAACCCCTCAACATTAGACAGGGTCGCCCCCGCCTCTATGCGGCGCAGCTTCGCCTCTTCTACGATCAGCGTGATGTCATAGCTCGCATCCGCATTCAGATGATCTGCTTCTTCAAAAACCACACTGGAAAATATGCCCGTATCGCGCAGACGCTGTGCCGCACGGTTTAGCGCGCTGGTCGAATAGATCTCGCCGCTGACCAGCCCCGCAATCTTGCGCACGCGGTTTTCGCGCATACGGCTGTGGCCTTGTATATTTAGCCGACCGAAGCGTGCCCGCCCGCCCGGATCGAGGCGGATCAACACATCCAATATTTGGGTTTTATGTTGAGCGACAAGTGTTTGATCCACGACATGCACCAGCGGATAGCCCTGTTGCTTCCATGCCGAGAGCGCCTCATCCAGCCCCTCTTGCACGGCTACCGAGCGCGCAATTGCACCACTGCGAAATCCACCCTGCCTCGGGGCGCGTGGCGCGCGCGGGGTAATATCGGCGCGGCCAAAATGGAACTGAGCACCGCTGGTCACACGTATCTCTACGGATTCAATCCCTGAAACCCGCTCTAATGGTGTAATACCGGCCACCTCGCGGCCATCGACACGGATCGATATTTCGCCCGCATAATAGCCGTTTTCATAGAGCACAGACAGGATCCGCGCATAGTCAGATCGCGCCGAGGTGATAATCTGCTCATCATCTACACTACTATCTCTAAGCGACTGTATTAAAACGGAAACATTTCGCACTTGCTCCTGAACATCTGCTGGCGCATCCACATCAAATTCCAAGGATTGCGCCCCCACAGGTGACCCAAGGGCCAACCAAGCCCCCCCAAGCACCCTACAGATGGCCGCCACATGAAATCGCATCTCTTTGCCCTATACTCTTTGCCTTTGGTATATAGGGCTTGGTAGGGTGTTGCGGTAGCAGAATAAGCAATTTATCGCATGTATCGGCTGGTTTACGCCTTTGGTGCGGCGCAGCCCAAACAACGAAATAATCTGGGTGCACAGCACAGCGCCCAAAACGCCTAGGCCTCGCCCCCAATCAAGGCCGCATTCCCCCCCGATGCAGTGGTATCGATACAGATCGTCACCTCGTCATAGAGGTATTCGTGCATCTCTTGGCCCAAGATCAAAGGCACAATCGCCCCCTCCCGCGCGGCCAAGGCACGGCGCAAAGGTGCAGGATCATCCCCCCAGTAAACCACAGCCTCTATACCGCTCAACTCTCTTAGATCATCGGGCGAAACCTCGCGCCCATCCATGCAATCACCCACGCCAATGGCGCGCGCCATCTGTACCTGTGCCTGATAATCCGCATCCCCCGGCCCCATGCACAGCACATGTGATTTGGCCACCTGCGCATAGCGGTTGGATTCCCCCGTAGGCCCCGGCAGATCGCAAGGCTCGGTCGAGAATTGTGCAGTCCCCGTGCAAAAACGCGATAAATACCGAATGCCACCTGCCTTGGGGCCGGTGCCAGATAGCCCATGCCCACCAAAGGGTTGCGAGCCAACAATCGCCCCGATCTGGTTGCGATTTACATAGATATTCCCCGCATGGACACGATCAATCACATGCTGAACCCGATCGTCAATGCGTGTCTGCAATCCAAATGTCAGACCAAACCCCGTGGCATTTACATCAGCGATGACCTGATCAATATCCTCGGCACCAAAGGTAACCACATGCAACACAGGCCCGAAAATCTCGGATTCCAGCTCTGAAATACTGTTCAGCTTAATCACCGCAGGGGCCACAAAACGCCCCCCCTCTGGTGCAGAAATCTGACGTAACAGGCGGCCCTCGGCCTTGGCCCTATCCACATGAGCCTGAATGTTCGCCGCCGCATCTACATCAATAATCGGCCCAATATCCGTGCTGAAATCTGCAGGGTTCCCAACGCTTAGCGCATCCATGGCCCCGTATAGCATCTCTAAGAAATTATCGGCGATATCCTCTTGCAGATATAAGACCCGCAAGGCCGAACAGCGCTGACCCGCAGATTGGAACGCCGAGGCAATCACATCGCCAATTGCCTGTTCTGGCAGGGCGGTACTGTCCACAATCATCGCATTCAACCCGCCGGTTTCCGCAACCAATGGCGTGCCAGCAGGCAGATTTTGGGCCATCTGGCGGTTGATCACCTGTGCGGTGGCGGTAGACCCGGTGAAACATATCCCCGCAATATTCTTGTGCCCACTTAGGGCTGTGCCCACCACAGCCCCCTCGCCCGCAATCAGGCGCAATACATCGCGCGGCACACCTGCTTGATATAATAAATCTACTGCATAATCGGCAATTAGGCTGGTGCTTTCGGCTGGTTTGGCCACCACACCATTGCCCACTGCTAGGGCCGCTGATATCTGGCCAGTAAAAATCGCCAAGGGGAAATTCCACGGGGAAATACAGGCAAAAACGCCCAGTGGTTTCTGCGTATCAGTGGCCTGTGCTGCATAAAAGCGCAAAAAATCAACCGCTTCGCGTAATTCCCCAACACAATCCAGCAAGGTCTTGCCCGCCTCTTGGATCAAGAGAGCAAACAGACGAGTGGCATGGGCCTCGTAAAGATCAGCCGCCTTGTTCAAAACCGCTTGGCGCTCTTGAAGGGTGCTTTTGGCCCAAGGGCCAACGCTGGCACAGATCTCCATCGCCTGCGCCGAACTGGCAAACCCGATCTCGCCAATCACCGCCCCCGTTGCAGGGTTGGTTACGGATTGCGCCGTACCCTCTACGGTTTTGGCCTGCCAGTGCTGCGGTGTTGCGGATTCTATATCACCCTTGATCTGATCCAGAACCAAACGGTCATTTAAATCCCACCCGCGCGAATTTATCCGCTCGGGTGCAAACAGATCGTTGGGGTGCTGGATCAGGGGATTATGGGCGACCTCTTGCGTTAACACCGCCTGAAAGGGATCCGCCGCCACCTCTTCGGGGGGCACATCTTCGTCCACAATCTGATTGACGAAAGAGCTGTTCGCGCCATTTTCTAACAAGCGGCGCACCAAATAGGCCAGCAAATCCTTATGTGCGCCCACAGGGGCATAGATACGGCACCGCGTGCCAGCATCGCTATGTACCGCCTCGTGCAAGGCCTCGCCCATGCCATGTAGGCGCTGAAATTCAAACACATCCGTGCTGGGGGCCATCTCAAGGATTGCCGCCACGGAATGGGCATTATGGGTGGCAAATTGTGGATAGATCCGATCCACCATGCCCAGCAACTTTTGCGCACAGCACAGATAGCTCACATCAGTTGCCGCCTTGCGGGTGAAGACCGGAAATCCAGCCAGCCCCTCTACCTGTGCCAGCTTTATTTCGCTGTCCCAATAGGCGCCCTTAACCAGCCGCACCATAATCTTGCGATCATATTTCTGCGCCATGGCATACAGATAATCCAACACCCCCGATGCGCGTTTTGAATAGGCCTGAACCACCACGCCAAAGCCATCCCACCCCGCCAAAGCTGGATCGCGAAGCACCGCCTCGATCACATCCAGCGATAGATCAAGACGCGCCGCCTCTTCAGCATCAATATTCAGCCCAATGCCCGCAGATTTAGCCAGAATGGCCAAGGACCGTGCCCGTGGCATCAACACCTGCATTACATCGATGCGCTTCATCTCCTCATAGCGCGGAAAAAGCGCGGATAACTTGATTGAGATACCGGGATTTTCCTGAACTGAACTAGCCTTGGCAGATTTGGCAATCTGGGCGATCGCATCCGCATAGGCCATGTGATATTTCTTGGCATCGCCCTCGGTTTTGGCCGCCTCGCCCAACATATCATAGGAATAGGTGAACCCGCGATCCTCTTCCTCGCTGGCGCGCTTCATCGCCTTAGAGATGGTCTCTCCTAGGACAAACTGCCGGCCCATTTCCTTCATTGCGGCCGTTACCGCACGCCGGATAACCGGCTCGCCCAGACGCTTGATCGCGCCGTGCAAAACACCCGTAACTGAATTGGCCTTCTCATCGCTTAGCACTTTGCCCGTCATAAACAACGCCCACGTTGAGGCATTTACCAACGACGAATGCGACTGGCTGATATGTGCACCCCACGCACTGGGGGCGATTTTATCCTCGATCAACGCATCCATCGTCGGCGCATCAGGTACCCGCAACAGCGCCTCGGCCAGACACATCAGCGCAACGCCCTCCTCGCTCGACAGCCCATATTCGGCCAAAAATAGCTCCATCATCGAAGGATTTGAATTCTTGCGAATATCGCGCACCAACCCAGCACCTCGAAGATGAATTTCTTGGCGCAACGCAGGTGTGAAATCCGCCGCATCAATCAAGGCCTTTAGCGCCTCGGCCTCATCAATGTAGGTCTGAGCCTGAATTTGGGTGCGGATATCTTCCATGGCGATCTCTTTCATATGGCGCGATTTTAGGGGCAAATTTCTGCCGTTGACCCAAGGCTAACAATCCTTTTTTTCGCAGATCAAGCGCATTGTACAATCACTGGAAATTCGCGCTTTGTTCCAGAAATAATCGCGCCCAATCTGAAATACATAGATAAATCACTAGGCACACCCCCAAGACCCTAGGTTTACCTAGCATCCCATTGTATACATCGCGCGCCGATAACCGCGCCGGCCCCGGTCAAAGAATCACCAACGCCGCACACCCCCACTAGCCCCGCATCCGGCCAGATCGGCCCCCGCGCCGCCCCTTGATCGCGGATTGGCTCAAACCTTCCTTAATCACCTGCGTCATCGGATGATCCGGCGCATGCTGGCCATAGGTGCGCAGCAACAGCTCTAAATCTGCGCGCATGTCAGCCTTTGCCGCTTCCATCGCCCAATCCAGAAAAATAACCCGCGCATCCGCCACTGTGATCGGCTCCATGCGATAGGCCTCATAAATCATTCCGCGTGGATCGATCTCCAAATCACCTTTATAGACCATTGCGCCCTCCTCTTTGGGCTTATTTAACCTGTTTTCCAGTGTAACTGTACCTATAAACGGCCAAAACAGCGGCATAAACGTTAAAAATTTGGAAATCATGACCAAATGGCGCTCAAAACATACTGGGGCCGTAACTCGGGCGGTTTCACCCAATAGCGCCTAAAACCGAGCGCGCCGCCCACAGATGGGCATCCTCTGCCCCCTGCCCCAAGGCCAGCATCGCACCGGCAAGCGCTCTTGATTGATCAGACCCCTCACTCGCCTGCGACAACTCCGCTAGACAGGCAGGCAAAATCTGCTCTGCATGACAATTTTCAAATAGAAATTCCGGCACCACACGGGTCTCGGTGATAATATTGATCAAATTGGCGGTGTCTATCTGTGCTAGCTTTTTCACCATGCGCGTGGTGGCCCAATTGGCGCGATAGGCCACAACCATCGGGCAATTTTGTGCCGCGAGTTCCAATGCCACGGTGCCCGATGTGGCCAAGGCCAGATCGCTTAGCCCATATGCAGCACGCTTGCGCGCCTCGCTCTGCGCAGTATCGGCACTGTTCTCCAGCAAATGCGGACGCACAGCCCACCGCGCCGTTGCACGCTCCACCATATCCGCAACACTGGGCGCCACCGGCAGAATAAATTGGGCATCAGGATGGGATTTGCGTATTCCCGCCGTTACCTCATCAAAAATAGGCCCCATTCGGGCAATTTCGCCACGCCGCGATCCAGGTAGCAATGTGACTATCGGCTTGCGCTCATCTAGCGCAAAATCTGCGATCAAACCCGCTTGGTCACGGCGCAGCACAGGCGCCTCAGAAACCACAGGATGCCCGACAAAATCACAGGTCATCCCCGCCGCGCGCATCAAGGGCGGCTCAAAGGGCAACAATGCCAACACATGATCCACATAGCGCGCCATTTTCTCGGCGCGCTCTGGCCGCCATGCCCATACCGAGGGTGCCACATAATGAATAACCTTGATATCCGGCAATTCTGCGCGCACCAATTTAGCAACCCGCAAACAGAAATCTGGGCTATCTATGGTGATCAGCGCATCTGGGCGCGCCGCAATCACCGCGCGCGCGGTCTGGCGCACACGATACAACAGCCGCGGCACACGGGGCAGAACTTCGACCAACCCCATCACCGATAGCTCGTTCATATCAAACAGGCTGTCCATGCCCGCCGCCGCCATCATCGGCCCGCCTATGCCGCTAAATTCCACCCGCCCCTTGGTTTCCAATCGCAAGCCCTCGATCAAGGCCGCCCCAAGGCGATCCCCCGACAATTCCCCCGCGATACAGAAAAATGATAGCGTCATGCTAGGCCTCGACCACGACAATAAACAACCCCAGCTGATCAGCCAATGCGATGCATTCCGCCTGATCAATAATCATCACCCCCCCCGCTGATAGGGCAATACCGCCCAAGCCAGCCGCCTGCACCGCAGAGAGCGTGCTGATACCAATGGCGGGCAAATCCATACGGTGATCTTGGCCCTGTTTCGGGCCCTTAACATACACACCCGCCGCATCGATCTTGAAACCCTGCCCCGTTTGCGCAACAAATTTCAGCAAGGCATCAGAGCCTTGAATGCTCTCAACCCCCAGACAAATGCCACCTGCCACCACCGTAGATTGCCCAACATCAGCCATGGACATGGCGCGCAAGATATCAAAGCCGCGGGCAATATCGGCCAATTCGGTCTCATCGGGGTGGCGCGCGGTTAACACGCCCGCGCCGCTGACCAGCCCCTGCATCAGATCATGCGCACCAACAATAGAAAAACCGTTATCTTCAAATATCTTGGCAATCATAGACAATGTATTGGCATCGCCGGATTTTAGCGCGGGCAACAATGTTGTGGCGATTTTCAGAAAGACGCGATCAAATTTCAGCGGATTTAATTTCGGGCGGCGCATGCCGCCGGCAAAAACCACATTTGGTATTTCATGCGCCCGCAGGGCCTTGAACAGCGCATTTGGGCGCTCGAATTGGGCGTTGATCACGGGATGATCCCCCGCCCAGCTTAGCTCGATGCCCTGAAATTGCACCACAACATAGGCGCGCCCCTGATCGCGGGCCCATTCGGCCAGTTGGCGGGGTAAATCCCCCGCACCGGCCACCACTGCGATCGGCCCCTCCATCCTTAATTCTGACGTGGGGTCGTAAGTGAACGCAGCGTCTCATCCTCGATAAAGCTGATCACCTCTTGCACCAAAGGATTCCCCGCATGGGTAAGCTTGGCCTCAGCAACTGCGTCGGAAATCTTGGCCCCTTGGGTAAAAATAGATTTAAAAGCAGCACGCAGCCCATGTATTTGGGCCTTGTCCACGCCTGCGCGTTTTAACCCCACCAGATTAAGCCCATCCAAATTAGCACGATCCCCCTGTACCATGCCCATCGGGATAACATCGGCCACCACAGCGGCAAGACCACCAATCATGGCCCCGCGCCCCACGCGGCAGAACTGATGGACACCAGCTAATGCGCCGATCACCACGTTATCGCCAATGATACAATGCCCCCCAAGGGATGCATTATTGGCCAAGATCACACCATTGCCTACAATACAATCGTGGCCCACGTGAACACCCATCATATATAGGCCATCGTTGCCCACCTTGGTCAGACCCCCTCCGCCCACGGTGCCAGGATTCATGGTAACATGTTCGCGGATGCGGTTGCGTTCGCCGATTTCCAACTTTGTGCGCTCGCCGCCAAATTTCAAATCCTGTGGGATGTGACCAATAGAGGCAAAGGGAAATATAACCGTATCGGCCCCGATCTCGGTCCAGCCATCTACAGCCACATGAGATTTTAGGGTAACCCCCGCCCCCAAGGTCACCTCGGCGCCAACAACGCACAATGGGCCAATGGTGACATTGGCGCCAATTACGGCCCCGTCCTCAATCACGGATGAGGGATGGATATTCGCACTTGGATCAATCGACATGATTAGGCCTCTTCTGGGGGTACCATCATCGCGGTGAATTCGGCCTCGGCCACCACCGTGTCGCCCACGCGGCCCTCGCCGTAGAATTTCCACAGCTTACCCCGCCCACGCAGAACCTTTACATGTAGCTCTAGCTGATCGGGGGGCGATACCACATGGCGGAATTTACAGTTATCGATGGTTAGGAAATAGACCAACATGTTGTTGTCGATCATATCCAGCGTCTTTACCACCAGCACCGCGGCGGTCTGCGCCATGGCCTCTACGATGGTCACACCAGGCATTACAGGGCGTTCTGGGAAATGCCCCTGAAAATGCGGTTCGTTAAAGGTTACGTTTTTGATACCAACCGCACTTTCATTCAGCTTGATATCGCGCACGGCGTCAATTAGCAGAAATGGGTATCTGTGGGGGATCATCCGTTTGATATCTTGGATATCCGCGCTCTGCAATTCTTGGTTTTCTTCTGGCATGGTTTGCCCCTCTATTAATGGCCGTCTCTGCGGCCTGTTTGCGCCAACTATTTGGTTAGGCGCGCATTCATCATTTCAATCGCCAGATCGGTGATATCGCGACTGTTGCTATAGGCAATTACACTGTCTTTTGACAAGAGCACATCAATACCATTTTGGTTGATCAGCTCTTCCAACAATTGATTCATTGTAACGCTAAATTCGTTGCGCGCGGCGCTAAATTCATCCGTAAGGGCGCGAGACTTCTGAATCTGCTCTGCGCGGGTTTGCTTGACCTTGGTATCAAATTCGGTGGCGCGCGCCTGAAACTCCTCTGGGGCAAGGCTCGCGCGCAATTGCGTTAGCACCGCCTCTTCTTGCTCTAACGCCGCATCCAATGCGGCGCTCTCTGCGTTTAGCTCCTTGCTCTTTCTCTCTAGTATAGCAATGTGATGCTTGCCGAATTCTGACAGGTTAAACAATTCATTACGATCCAGTACAGCGATCTTAGAGGTGGCGCCATGCACTGGAAATTGCTGTGCAGGGGCCGAAATCCCCCAACACAGCACCGCAATGCAAAATGCTCTGACGACCCCTGCGCGCACGCCTAGAACCGCGTTTGGATCGAAAACCTAAAGTCCTCGGTCACATCCACACCCTCTTGGTGTTTCAACGGGCGTGAGAAATCAAACCGCAAGGGGCCAATGGGCGTTTCCCAAAAAATAGAAACACCCGCCGCAACCCGCAGATCTTTATCAAGACTTACCACTGACGAGGATGGCGAGGTGTTGTCCAGCTCCCATACCGATCCGGCATCCAGAAAAACGCCACCAAAAATACCGTATTCTTCAGGCAACCCTACAGGGAAGCTGGCCTCTAGACGCGCCACGGCAAAGGCATTGCCCCCCAGCGGGTCGCCGGTTCCGGTTGCCCCGTCTTCACGTGGGCCAATACCGTAATCATCAAATCCACGAAGGCTGCCCCCCCCTAAGAAGAAGCGATCTGTGACTCGGCTACCAGAACCGAAGTTATGCAAATACCCGCCCTCTAACTCGGCGGATAAAACCACCTGTTCGTTTAACAAGCTCGAGAAAGTTTTGAACCGCACAGAGGTCTTGGAAAATTCTGCATCCCCCCCAAGCCCGGCGAACTCTTGTGTCGCCGAAATTTGATACCCGCCGGTCGGGGCCACAATAGAATTACGGCGATCATAGTTATAGCGCAAAATAATCGAGCTCTTGTCCAACTCGCCCACATCATCTTGGATGGTGGGGGATGCGGCCAATTCTACACCATCATCATCCTGCTGAATGGCAATGCTCTCGCGCTCAAACTTATAGGCCACATTAAGATCTGAGTATTTCCCAACCGGAAAACCAAAAGAGGGGCGAATGATCAAGCGCTCGGTCTCGATCGGAATATATGACGGCGTTGCCTCATTGTAGGTAATATCGATACCCGCAGACACATTACGATCCAAGAAACTGGGATCGTGGAACCCGAAATCTAGGCTCTTGCTGTCAGAGCTGTTCGTCCCACCAAGGCGCAATGTCTGACCACGGCCCAAGAAATTGCGCTCTTCAACGCTCAGGTTCACAACCACCCCATCAGAAGAGCTATAGCTGCCGCCAATGCCAATATCGCCGGTGGGCTGCTCTTCTACATCCACATCAATAATGGCCGATTGCGGCGAAGACCCCTCGCGGGCCTGCACATCAACACTGCCAAAATACCCCGTGGCCCGAATGCGGTCAGTGGCTTTTTGAATCTCACGTTGGTTAAATGCATCACCCTCGGCCAATTCAAACTTGCTGCGCACCACACGATCCAAAGTGGTGGAATTGCCCTCGATATCAATCCGCTCAACAAACACGCGCTGTCCACGGGCCAAATCAATCACCACATCCAATGTGCGGCTTTCTTCATTGCGGGTGATATTTGGGCGCGCCGTCACAAAGGGGAAGCGCGCATCAGCCAACTGTGCGTCCAATTCCTGTAACAGGTTTTCCAATTTACGCGGATCATAGGGGCGCCCGCTCTTGATCACGCGCAGCTCTTTTTCAAAGGCGCGCACATCCACACCTGTTTCGTTGCTGACCAATTCAATATCGCCAAAATAATACTGCTGACCCTCGGTCACATCAAAAGCCAACAAAAAGCCATCACGCTCGCGCGTTAAATCCGCCGATACAGAATTCACCGTAAAGTCGATATAACCACGGTTCTGATAAAAGCTGCGCAGATTTTGCTTGTCCAGCTCTAGGCGATCTTCGATAAAGGTATCCTTGCCCGAAAACCCGCTGGCCAAACCAGCCTGTTTTGTGGCAATTGCTGCGCGCAACCGGCGCTCGGAAAACTTTCGATTGCCAGTGAAGGTGATGTTTTCAATCTCGGTCACACGCCCCTCGACCACCTGAAACACCAAATCAACGCGGTTGTCCGAACGTTCGATAATTTTTGGCGTTACGGTGGCCAATACACGCCCCGATACGGAATACGCAGTGGCAATTTCATTGGCGTCTTGCTCTGCGCGGGTCGCAGAATAGGTCTGACGCGATTGCGAAGACACCAAGGCCGACAAGGCATCATCCTTCAGCTTTTTATTACCCTCAAAGGCAATGCGGCTGATGGTGGGATTTTCCACCACATCAATGGTGATCCGCCCACCATTTACCGTAAAATCAACTGATTTAAAAAACCCAGAGGCATTCAGCCGCTGAACGGCCGCATTCAATTGACCCGCACTATAGCGCGTACCGGTTTGCAAATTGGCCAAGGTCAGGATCGTGCTAGAGGCAATACGCTGATTACCAACCACAGTGATCGAGCTGGGGGTCGTAGATTGTGCCGCCACCGGTGTACCGGCGCCCGATACAACGATGCCCCCTAAAACCAAGGCAACAGCAGTCGAGCTGGTCAGGGTTGCAGTGCGCAGAGGTGCCAAAGCACGTTTCAAATTTTCAGCGTAAAAATAGGCCATAATCATCCCTAGAAATGTTCTTGTTCTTTCTAGGGGATGGGTTTTGAAATTTAAAGCCTGATTATGCCCAACTGGCCGTTTCACGCCTGAATGTGCTGGATTATCACACCCAGCCCAGATTTACGCCCAATACAACGCCAAGCGGATCAGATCATTAAAGGTGACAAACAACATCAACGTCAACAACAACGAGAGCGCCAGCGTTGTCCCCACACGAATGAATTTATCGCTGGGGGGCTTGCCTGCCAAAAACTCATAGGCATACATCATCAAATGCCCCCCATCCAAAACAGGGATCGGTAGCAGGTTTAAAAACCCAATCGCTGTGGAAATAAAGGCGATCAGCGTGATCAAATCCACCCAGCCAGACTTGGCGATATCACCGGACACATGGGCAATACCCACCGGCCCTTGCAGGTTCTTGGGGCTGACCTCGCCGCGGATAATCAGGGCAAGGTTGTTCACAGATTGCGTAATCACAAACCATGTACGCTTTATCCCCAACCCCAATGCCGCGATCGGTGATGGCATGTTGTATTCGCGGTCAAATGGCGCACCAGCGGTCACCCCGATGGAAACCTGCGTTTGGAAACCACCATTACCATCAGGTATTTCACGGGCATGCGGTTGAATGGTTAGTTGCACCTTTTCGCCACCGCGCAGCACGGTGATTTCCTTATCCGTTGGCTCTGATCCAAAAACCATATCTCGGAATTGACCAAAGGATTTAACCGCCACCCCACCGTAGCTCAGGATCAGATCATCGGCCTTCAGGCCCGCTTTGCTTGCGGGGGATACAGGCGAGACATTGCCCACAATAGCCATAAAGGGAAACGGGCCATCAACCACCAGCTGATCGGTGCCACGCGTGATGGTATAGCGGAGTGTATCTGCGGGCTCTTTAATCCCCAAAAACGCATTCAAATCCTCAAATGCAGAAATCTCTACCCCATCAATGCGCGAAATCTGATCGCCAGATTGCAAATCATACTGCCCGCTGACCGCAGGACTAATTTCCCCCACCACCGCATCGGGGTTCGGCTCACCAGTATATAGCAACAAACCGGCAAAAACATAAATAGACAACAGGAAATTGGCCACAGGCCCTGCCAGCACCGTCAGCGCACGCTTGTACAGCGCTGCACTAAAAAAATGCCGCGCACGTTCCTCATCCGACAGATTATCGCCAGATTGATCAGAATGGGTGCTGGCCTCATTGGCATCGCCTAGAAATTTAACATAGCCGCCAATGGGTATCGCCGCCAATTGCCAGCGTGTGCCGCGCTGATCGGTGCGCGAAAACAATACAGGCCCCATGCCCAGCGAGAAAACCTCGGCATGGATACCACACCAACGCCCGACAATATAATGCCCAAACTCATGGATAAACACCACCACCGACAACACGATAACAAAAGGTAAAATCAAGGCAAGTGTGCCGCCAACAAGTGGGATACTATCAATAAGTTCAAACATTAAAATGCCTTAGATGCTGTTTCCGTTACAAATACGCGGGTTTGCGCGTCAATGCTATTCAATTTTTCGACAGACCAGGCATCACCCCATTTCTGCCGTGTATAATCGTCCAATGCCGCCTCGACCAAACCTGACATATCCACAAAGCTAATCCGATTTTCTAAAAACAAATCTAACGCCTGCTCTTTGGCCGCGTTAAATACGGTGCCCGCAAAACCAGATAGCGTCATCGCCTTGGTTGCCAACCCTAGTGCTGGGAATTTCTGCGCATCGGGGGGCTGAAAATCCAGCCGCGACAACGCGCTGAAATCCAACCGCGCCAACCCCGCATCACAACGATCAGGGTAATACAACGCATAGCCAATCGCCCCCGCCATATCCGGCGGCCCCATATGCGCCATAATCGCCCCATCCACAAACCCAATCATCGAATGAATGATAGATTGCGGATGCACCACCACCTCGATCTTTTCAGGCGCAATATCAAATAGCTCACGCGCCTCAATCATCTCCATGGCCTTGTTAAACAAGGAGGCGCTGTCGATGGATATTCGCATGCCCATTTCCCAGCGCGGATGGCTGGCGGCCTGGGCTGGCGTTACACTGTGCAATTCCGCCAAGGGCGTGTTTAAGAACGGCCCCCCCGATGCGGTCAGAATCATGCGCTCAACCTCGGGCATCTTCTCGCCCAGCAAACACTGAAACAGCGCCGAATGCTCGCTGTCCACAGGCAACAGCGTGGTTGCATGTTGTGCACAGGCCCTGCGCATCATCGGCCCTGCACAGACCATGGTCTCTTTGTTGGCCAAGGCCACCACATCCGCATGGGCGGCGGCAATCAGGCTGGTTTCTACCCCCGCAAACCCCACAATCGCCTGTAATGAAATATCCACAGGTCGGCGCGCCGCATCAAGCAACGCCGCACGCCCCGCAGAGACCTCAATATCCATTCCAGATAACAATGCGCGCATTGCGGCCAAATCACTCTCATCTTGGATAACAACTGCGCGCGGAGATAAGGCGCGGGCCAGCTCGGCAAGCCGTGCAAGATTGCGCCCACCCGTCAAAACCACCACATCAAACTTCGCAGGATCGCGTGCCAGAACCTGCGCACAGGTTCCCCCAATAGAGCCAGTGGCTCCGAAAACTGCTAATCTTTTCATCAGGCAAACAGGCCGTTCGTCGTCAACGCGATATAAATAAACACCAAAAGGCTGGCCCCCATCACCCCATCAAAGCGATCCAAAAATCCACCATGACCCGGAATTAGGTTAGAGCTGTCCTTGATACCGGCACGCCGCTTCAATACGCTCTCGAACAAATCACCCGCTTGCGCAAAAATCGCAATAACGACACCATAAAGAGCCAACGAGGTATCAAATTCCGCGTAAATACGTGAGAAAATCAATCCAACAATCGCCGCTAGAACCCAGCCCCCAATGGTGCCCGACCATGTCTTCTTGGGGCTGACAGCCGGCCACAGCTTTGGCCCGCCAAAACTGCGCCCCGCAAAATATCCACCCACATCAGATGCCACCACACAGGCCAATACCCACAAGATCGATCCCAAACCGATGTCAAACCGTAGGTGAATCAGCCCGATAATCCCAAGAAAAATCACAACCATCATCACCACACGAATGCCCATATCCTTGGGCTTCAGGGCAAAACAATATACCATTAGCGTCAACGCCAGATACCCCAAGGCCCAAGGCCAAGAAAGCAAAACATAGGCCATGATACTAAGCCCCATCATGGCAGGTACAATGATGTTCAATATGGATTTTTGCAGCGCCAAATGCACCACCTCCCATGTCATCACCACCGCCAACAAAACGAACACAAACAGAAACGGCAGATCCCCCAAAATCAATGTTGCCGCCCCAACCAGAACCAAAACAATCCCAGATAACATCCGCAGCTTTAAATCTGCATATTTGGATTCGTCACTCATGTGTTCATCACCGCCCCAAATCGTCTGTTACGCCCCTTAAAACTTTCAATCGTTTCATGCAGTAATTCCGGCGTAAAATCTGGCCATGTGGCCTCAACAAAAGCATACTCTGCATAAACGGATTGCCACGGCAGAAAATTCGATGTGCGATACTCGCCCGATGTACGGATCACCAAATCTGGATCAGAAATATCGGCCGTATCCAAATGCTGGGCAACGGTCTCTTCACAGATATCCGCCGCCGCCAAACGCCCCGCAGAGACCTCGGCCGCGATACCCTGCATCGCCCGGGTAATTTCATCGCGCCCGCCGTAATTCAGCGCCACATTCAGCTCTAACGCTGTGTTCATGCTGGTCTGCTGTTCCAAGCCAGCCATCAAGGTCACCAGCTGGTCATCCAAACGCTCGCGACAGCCAATAAAGCGCACGCGAATACCATTCTCGATCAACTTGGCCTTCTCAGATCGAATAAAGCGATGAAACAGCGTCATCAGCCCCGAAACCTCGCGCTCGGATCGCTTCCAATTCTCGGTAGAGAAGGCAAATAGCGTCAGCTGGGTAATCCCCATGCCCGCACTCACCTCTACAATATCACGCACACGCTCTGCGCCGCGCGCATGCCCCTTGAGCCGATCCATAGATTTACGCGTGGCCCATCGGCCGTTACCATCCATAATAATGGCAACATGCAGCTGCTCTGGCCTGTCCTCTTGTGGGCTTCTTGGCGCGTCTTTGGTCATGCTGAACCTAAACCTGCATAATTTCGGCTTGCTTGACCTCTACGGCCTCATCAATTTTCTTGATGGCGTCATTGGTCAGGGTCTGGATCTCATCAGACCAGATTTTCTTGTCATCATCGCTTAGATCATCGGATTTTTTCACCTGATCCATGCCATCGCGGCGCACATTGCGCACGGCAATACGGGCGTTTTCGGCATGCGATCCCGCTACTTTGGTTAGTTCAACGCGGCGCTCTTCGTTCAATTCTGGGATCGGTAGGCGAATAACCATGCCATCCATCACAGGGTTAATGCCAATACTGCTCTCGCGAATGGCCTTCTCTACCGGGTTCAAGACCTCTTTGTCCCACACCGTTATGGTGATCATGCGCGGCTCTGGTACATTTACGGTACCACATTGGTTTAGCGGCATTTGCGATCCATAAGCATTGACCATGATCGGGTCTAGGATGGATGCGGATGCCCGCCCGGTGCGCAGGGCTGAAAATTCATTGCGCAACGCCGCCAGCGCACCAGCCATACGTTTTTCCAATGCATCAATATCGATATCTGAATCTGACATAATAATCCTCTTAGTTTCCGCCGACGGTGGTAAATGTGCCTTCACCCTTAAGGGTGCCCATCAATCCGGCACCTTTCATCAGGGAAAACACCACAATCGGCAGGTTGTTGTCACGGGCCAATGCAATCGCAGAGGCATCCATTACTTTCAGGTTTTTTTGCAAAACCTCATCAAATGATACGGTATCATAGCGCACCGCATCTGAATTTGTCTGGGGGTCTTTGTCATAAATCCCATCGACCTGCGTGCCCTTGAATATGGCCTCACAGCGCATTTCCGATGCACGCAATGCCGCCGCCGTATCGGTGGTAAAATAGGGATTGCCGGTGCCGGCAGCAAAAATACACACCCGCTTTTTCTCTAGGTGGCGCACGGCGCGCCGGCGGATATAGGGCTCGCAGACCTGATCCATTGGGATGGCGGAGATTACCCGCGAATGCACACCCAGCGATTCCAAGGCCCCCTGCATGGCCAGCGCATTCATCACCGTGGCCAACATGCCCATGTAATCAGCGGTGGTACGCTCCATCCCCTGCGCAGACCCCTGTAGCCCGCGAAAGATGTTACCGCCACCAATAACCAAGCACACCTCGGCGCCCATACGCACAACGGTTTCGATCTCGGCGGCAATTTTCTCAACAGTGGGTGGGTTTAGACCAAATCCTTGATCCCCCATCAAAGCCTCTCCAGAGATTTTCAACAAGACCCGTTTGTATTTTAATTGGTCTGTTTCTGCGGCATCTGACATATGGTTTCCCCGATCTTATTGTGGTGCAAAATGCGTTAAATTTCGCCATCACGCAATGGTTATCTTGCGTATTCGGCGCATATCAGCCAAGTAGACACCGCGTAACATAACATCAACACCCAAGGTTGGATAAGGTGGCAAAAATTGGAAATTAATTTCAACAGCACCAAAGCGATCCTGATTGCCGGCGCCACCGCCACCGGCAAATCCGCATTGGGCCTGCGCCTTGCGCAGCGCTACAACGGGGTGATCATCAACGCAGATGCACTTCAGGTCTATGCAGATTGGCATATCCTAACCGCGCGCCCCTCGGCACAGGAACAGGCCAGCTGCCCGCACCGCCTCTATGGGCATGTGCCGCTGAACACCCCCTATTCCACCGGCGCATGGATCAAAGACCTGCGCCTACAGCTAAAACATGCACAGGCAGAGGGCCTACGTCCAATAATCCTTGGCGGCACAGGGCTTTACTTCAAAACCCTAACCCAAGGTATCGCAGAAATTCCCGATATCTCCACAGAGGTAAAGGCCCAAGCAGACGACCTAGAGGCCACATTAGGCAAGGGCATTTTCGCACAATTGCTGGCCCAAGCAGACCCCGCATCCTTGGCCGGCCTAGATGCGCAAAACCCCATGCGCACACGGCGCGCCTGGGAGGTGCTAACCTCTACAGGGCGCGGCATTTCCAGCTGGCAGGCCGATACACCGCCCCCCCTTCTGGATATCGCACAAACCACCCCCGTGGTTCTGAACAGCGAGGTTGAATGGCTGAACGCGCGGATCAACCGCCGCTTTGATATGATGGTTGAGATGGGTGCGCTGGATGAATGCCGCGCAATCCTTGAATCGGGCAAATGGAACCCAAACCACCCCTCGAACAAAGCAATCGGCGCCGCCGAAATCATCTCCCACCTCCAGGGCGACCTCAGCCTAGAGGCCGCCATAGATTCCGCCAAGGTTCAAACCCGCCAATACGCCAAACGCCAGCGCACATGGTTTCGATCACAAATGAAAAACTGGCATCAATTGGCCATTGATAAGCCTCTTGAATTCCCGCTTTAATCAAAGATGCATAGAGGCAACAGCCCTCGCCAACACTCTGCCCACATATGCATTTTTCCATGTCTATCCCTAATGAATTCTGCTATGAAAACCTCATAAAAAGACTATCTAAAAAAAGAGCAGACCACCTATGACACTTCAATCCTACGATGGCGGTAAATCCGTTTTCGTGGCCGCAATACCGGGCAATCGCCGCAATGTTTCGGCCGAAATTCGCCTTGATGGCGCCAACGACTACCACAAATTCATCTACCTAAACACAGGCACCGCCTGCGCGATAATCAATGGGCAACGCCACGATATTACACCCCACAGCCTGCTGTATATCCCCGCGCCAACCCCGCATAAAATCACCCTGTCACCCGTGGCCGATACGACCTGTATCGCCCTTCACAAATCGCTCAATATCCCGCAACCGGATCACAGCGTGATCACCCAAATCACATCCGTGGAAAAACAGGCAAATTATAGCGCACTGTTCGACCGCGCACTAAGCCAATACATTGGTGCAACGGTTGGCTCGCGCATGGCCCTGCGCAGCTATGTTGCCACTCTCAACGCACAGATAGAACACAGCACCGCGACAGAAACCAAACCCAAGGCCGCACAACGCCTGATGCGCCGCTTTGTTACCCTGTTGGAAAATAAGTATAAATCTGGCGCGAATTTGGAATTTTACGCCCGCGAACTCGGTGTAACCAGCACCCATCTCACCCGAGTCTGCCAACAAATCCAAAACACATCCGCCTCACAGGTGATCCAAGATCGCCTACTGGCCGAGGCCCGCCGCCTGTTGCTGGTGGGGGATCAGAAAATCCAAGATATCTCCAGCCAGCTGGGATTTCGCTCTGCGGCCTATTTTTCCAGATTTTTCACCAATCACGAAACCCTATCACCCAAAGAGTTTCGCCAACAGGCACGGCGTGTTCGCACACCAACACCAATTGCCGTTGCCCCCAATTGCCGCCCAAAACCAGCGCCGTTTCAAAACAAGCTGGCCAGCTAATCACACCCCCGCCTCTAGGGGCCGGGGGCTAAAATCTGCCCCGGTGCGATATCGGCAGGATCTGCCACCATCTCGATCAAAAACCCAAAGGCCGCTTGATCCGCCACGGTAAATGCCGCGCCAAATTCTACATCATCCGTGATGCAGGCATAGCCAAAACCATAGGCATCGGCGATGTGCTTGAAATTGGGGTTGTGTAGATTTGTGCCACTGATGCGGTCGGGATAGTCGCGCTCTTGATGCATGCGGATGGTGCCATAACTACCGTTGTTATACAGCAGAATAATAGGCCCCCAGCCCTGTTGCATCGCGGTGCCCAGCTCTTGGATATTCATCTGAAAATCACCATCCCCCGCAAAACAGATCACCTGTCGTTCCGGGTGTGCAGATTTGGCGGCTAATGCAGCGGGTAGCCCTGCCCCCATGGCCCCTGATTGCGGCGCCAACAGCCGCCTCTGCCCGCCATAATCCAAATACCGCCCCGGCCAAATGGCAAAATTTCCCGCGCCATTGGTGATAACCGCATCAACATCCATCACGGTGTTCAATGTGGTGCAAATCTTGGCCATATTTAGCGCCCCCCGCGTGGGCTTGATCTGGCGTGCCTCTGCCCGCCCCAAGGCCGCCTTGGCATACCAAATACTGCGTGCCGACGACAGGGTCTGATCACCGCCCGCCTTTGCCGACAACCCCGCCAACAGCGCCAGCGGATCCGCATTGATCCCCCGCGCACAATGGTAGATTTTTCCAATCTCGGCAGGATCAAGATGAACGTGGATAATTTTTTGCTGCGGAACGGGCACATCAAACAAAGTCCAGCCATCGGTCACCACCTCGCCGAAGCGAATGTTCAGCGCCAAAATCACATCCGCATCTTGAATCAGCTGCTTCACCGAGGCGCTTTTGCCAAAGCCTGCATCCCCCGCATAGGCCGCGCTGGCATTATCAATTAAATCTTGGTTGCGAAATCCGGTGATCACGGGGATTTTTGACGCCTCGGCATAGGATTTCAAGGCGCGGCGCCCCGCATCACACCAGCCCCCGCCACCTGCAATAATCAACGGGCGCTTGGCCGCGGATAAATCCATATGAACCGCCGCAATATCTGCGCTCCCCGCCTGCGGGCGCAGGGGGATGATTTGTGGTGTCGCCTCGCCCAATGTCATCTGGCGCAACATATCCTCAGGCAAGGCCACCACCACAGGCCCGGGCCGCCCAGACTGCGCCACCTGAAAGGCCCGCGCCAAAACCTCGGGTATTCGGCTGGGATCATCGATCTGGGTGACCCATTTGGCAATAGGGCCAAAATAGGCGCGGTAATCAATCTCTTGAAAGGCCTCTCTGTCGGTCATTTCCCGTGCAATTTGCCCAATAAACAGCACCATGGGCGATGAATTCTGGCGCGCGGTGTGCACGCCGATGGATGCATTGGTGGCCCCTGGCCCTCGGGTAACAAAGCAGATACCCGCCTTCCCCGTTAGCTTACCATAGGCCTCGGCCATAAAGGCGGCACCACCTTCGTTGCGGGTGTTGATGAAATCAATAGCGCCCCGATCAACCAGCGCATCCAAGACCGACAGATAACTTTCGCCTGGAACGCCAAAAATTTTTGAAACCCCTTGGGCCACCAAACAATCAACCAACAGGTCTGCCGCTCTTTTTTTCATCACTAACCTTTATATTTGTGATCAAACGCACTGAAATATACGCAGAATCGCCGCATGTATAGGGCATCATAATGTCGCGTCAGCTGATACTGCAAAACATTCTGATAGGTCGCTTGGGTTTTACTCTCCCGGTAATTTATCCCCCGTGACCAACCTTGTCCCTTGGCCCGAAAAGAATTCTTTTCGGGCCCTTTTTATGACTCAAGCGTACGCTAATTTGTTGTTAACACACAGGAATAATGCAAACTATTCTATACAATAGGCCGTTTTCAAACACAAAAACCTTCCCCGCGGGGAAGGTTTTCTCATTCATAGACATGGATTTACCCGCCCCTAACGCGCGCTGTTAACCCGCTTAGACAGCTTTTCGTGGCTCTCGACGCGTTCAGAATAGCGATCCACCAAATAATCAGAGCGTCCCCGCGTCAGCAGGGTAAATTTGACCAATTCTTCCATCACATCCACCACTCGACGATAAAACGGCGAGTTCTTCATCCGCCCATCCGCATCAAATTCATCCCATGCCCGTGGCACAGAAGATTGATTGGGGATGGTGATCAACCGCATCCAGCGCCCCAAAATGCGAAGCTGGTTCACGGTATTAAAACTTTGCGAACCACCGCAGACTTGCATCACCGCTAATGTTTTACCTTGGGTCGGGCGCACCGACCCCAAAGACAACGGAATCCAATCTATCTGGGATTTCATAATCCCCGTCATCGCCCCATGACGTTCTGGCGAACACCAAACCATGCCCTCGCACCAATTCACCAGATCGCGCAGCTCTGCAACTTTTGGGTGCTCGATAGGTTCGGCGTCTGGCAATGGTAGGCCGGCGGGATCGTAAATGCGGGTTTCAACACCAAACTGGCGCAAAATACGCGCAGCCTCCTCTGTTACCGCACGGCTATAACTTTTCTCGCGCAATGATCCATAAAGCAATAGAATTTTAGGGGGCACAGTATCAGCCCCCAAAACGGCGTGATCCATTGGGTGCAGCGCCTCAGACAGTACATTTGGAATATCAGACATTCAGGCGGCTCTCGAAAAAGGATGTGGTTGTGATCATGCCCAAGGCTCAGACCACAACAGGGATCTGGGCCGATGGTTAGATGTTCTTATTCCGCGACGATAAAATAGCCCTCAGTATCGTCATTGAAATCAAAATCCAGCGTGCCTTCGCTGGTTTCGATCGTCCCTTCAATATACCCCGTTGCACCTAGGTTACCGGTAACAGTCGATTGAAAGGTATCACCATAGAGGGTGGTGTCCACGATCACATCATCCCCTGCCTCGTCACGCAGCGTACCCCCCATATCCGCAGAAAACTCGCCATCCCCATAAAACGCCTCTGGCGTGACCGACAATGTACCAGAATAGCTTTCTAAGCGGCGAACATCTCTGAAGGTCGCACCATCCTGAAATCGCCCAAATTGGTCGGCAAACCCCGAGACTTCCTGATCAGAAAAATCCGCAATCAAGGTCAGATTTCCGGCCAGCACCTCTTCTGGTTCTGCCCCAGGTGCAACAATGAACCCCTCCATCACCGCAGTGCCAGAAACATTATCCGGGCCAATAACCACGGCCGTGCCCGCGGGCTGTTCTTCGCTTATGTCAAATCCCAGCGAGGCATTAACCTCAGTGTAGGCGCGCTCGATATTACCGGCGCCGTTCCCCGTTCCACCACAGGCCGTTAGACCCAATAGGCCACAACAGCCAAGCGCAAAAAGTTGATTTTTCAATGGAGTCCCTCAATTTTCATTAACCTTTATGAATCCCTTTTAACCCAAGCTCTGTGCCCGCGACAATAGGGGATTGTGCGCCATCCGCCCCATAGCAAAAAGGCCCCGCAATCCTGCGAGGCCCTTCTATTCGATCAAAAGAAGTGAGCTTAGCCGCCCATTGTTTTCGCAACCTCTGCCGCGAAATCTTCTTCGACTTTTTCGATGCCTTCGCCAACTTCTAGACGAACAAAACCTGTAACCTCGGCACCCACTTCTGCGGCGGCCTTGGCAACTGTTAGATCAGGGTTGATCACGAAAGACTGGTTCACAAGGGTAACTTCTGAATAGAATTTCTTGATGCGACCGGTGATCATTTTCTCAATCACGGCCTCTGGCTTGCCAGATTCGCGGGCTTGTTCTGTTAGAACATTGCGCTCGCGCTCTACCACAGCTGCGTCCAAATCAGCCTCGGACAATGATGCAGGGTTTGTAGCCGCTACGTGCATCGCAACTTGCTTGGCAAATTCTACAGTGCCGCCCTTGGTCGCAACCAATACGCCGATTTTACCCATGCCTTCTGCGGCGGGTGTGTGGATGTAGGATGCGATTACATCGCCTTCCAATTTCGCCATGCGACGCACAGACATGTTCTCGCCGATTGTGGCGATCTTGTCTGTTACGGTTTCGGCCACGGTCTTGCCACCGATTTCTGCCTCTTGCAATGCGGCCACATCAGCCACACCCAAGCCAGCGGTGGTGATCGCAGAAACCATCTCTTGGAATTCAGCGTTCTTACCAACGAAATCTGTCTCAGAGTTCACCTCAACGGCAACCGCAACGCCACCCTCAACAGCAACACCAACTAGACCCTCGGCAGCCGTACGGCCAGCCTTCTTTGCGGCCTTGGCCAGACCCTTGGTGCGCAGCCAGTCAACCGCTGCCTCCATGTCGCCATCTACTTCTGTTAACGCTTTTTTCGCGTCCATCATGCCTGCGCCAGTTGAATCGCGCAATTCTTTAACCATAGCTGCTGTAATAGCCATAATACTCTCCTAAAGGAAATTTGGTATGCTGGGCGGGTCTACCGCCCAACTATGACAGTTGTATGAAAGTTAGGCTTTCATCAATTCTGATGCTTGACCGATCCAATCGTCGCGCTCGATGCGGCCTTTGAATGACAAGTTGTCATCAACCCACATGATTTCGTCGTTTGACCATGCTGCAACCTGTGCGAATTGGTAGATGCCCAATTTGTTCAGCGTTTCTTCCAGCTTTGGCCCTACTCCACCGATTTTTTTCAAATCGTCTTTGTCTGCTGGGGCTTCGGCGAACAATGTTGGCTTTGAACCAGCTGATTCAACTTCGGCTTCTACAACCTCTGCCGCTGGTGCCGCTTCTAGAACTTCTTCTGGGGCGTCTTCCATTTCGCCAAGATCGATACCAGCAGAACCCATTTGGGCCGCCATACCATCCAGAGCAGAACGCGCGATCAAATCACAGTACAAGGCAATTGCGCGGGCCGCATCATCGTTACCTGGAATTGGGTAATCAATACCCTCTGGTGCAGAGTTTGTATCCAAAACAGCAATCACTGGGATGCCCAATTTGTTTGCTTCTGCCACAGCCAAAGATTCTTTGTTTGTGTCGATCACGAACAATAGATCAGGAACGCCACCCATTTCCGCAATACCAGCCAAAGACGCGTGCAATTTTGTGTGCTCGCGCTCGATGCCCAAACGCTCTTTCTTGGTCAGGCCTTCAGCGCCTTCTTCCAGCTGAGCGGTAATTGTTTTCAAACGCGTGATAGAATTTGAAACAGTTTTCCAGTTGGTCAATGTACCACCCAACCAACGGTGGTTCATGTAGTATTGCGCTGAACGCTCAGCAGCTTCTGCAACTGCTTTAGAGGCCTGACGCTTGGTGCCAACGAACAATACGCGACCACCTTTAGAAACAGTTTCGCGCACAACGTTCAATGCTTGGTCAAGCAAAGGAACAGTTTGTGTTAGATCCATGATATGGATGCCATTGCGTGAACCATAGATGTACTGGTCCATACGAGGGTTCCAGCGGTGTGTTTGGTGTCCAAAATGTACGCCTGCTTCAAGCAGTTGACGCAATGAAAACTCTGGTAGAGCCATTGTAATTTTCCTTTTCCGGTTTCGCCTCAGCGGGGTCGAAGAACGTGATGTTCAACCGGTGGAGTTATCGGGATTTCTCCCCAACAACCCGCAAGCCCCGCCTGTGGATTTAAGTAGGGTGCCTATAGGACGGAATGCAGATGTGCGCAAGCGCTTTTTGTATCGCTGCGTAAAAACAGCACCGTTGACCAATAAATGCGAAAGGTGCACAAAGGTTTCATGCGTATTCGCCCCCTCTCTATGGCCGTCTTTGTGGCTACTGTGCTGGCCAGTGTACCTGTTGTGGCCCAGCAATCCAACCGCGCGGAGTGCCGGGAAAACACCTTTAAGAGCGATCTGTCACAGAAATGTTTACCAGTGGCGGCTGGTCAGGATGTGAATGCGGTGAACGGCGAGATGCAATTTAAATTGCGCCGCCTGTCTAATTCGCCCAATGCAACATGGATCGCTGCCGAGGGCCGCATCACCAAGGATACCCCTGCAAGGTTCCAAGAGTTTCTGGATAGTAATTCGATCTTTCGCGAGAACCGGATCGAATTCAACTCGCCAGGCGGAGATCTTTATGCGGGGATGGAACTGGGGCGGATGATCCGCGCACAGCGCCTGAACACCACCATTGGGCGCACGCTTACCTTGAATAATCCGGAATTTGGCATTGATATCAAACGCTTCGCCTTTTCAACATGCGCCTCGGCCTGTGCCTATGCCTTTATGGGGGGGGTGCGGCGTTGGTTGGATACCACCAACCGCATTGGCCTGCATCGTTTTGGGGTACAGGATTTTGAGTTTACGGCTGACGAAGCCCAGATCGTATCCAGCGATATTGCCCTCTATCTGGAAGAAATGGGTGTCGATCAAAATGTGTTGCGTATGGCCAGCCGTTTTGATTTCTCAACCGAGCTATTCTATGTGCCCGATGATCTGGCGCGCGAAACGGGGATTGTTTTTGACCCATCCGAGAATGTGTTTGATTTAGATGTAGAGCTGTTTCAGGATCATGTGGTGGCCAATGCCAGTGTGAAATCCAGCAACAATGCCGAATTCAACTTTCGCTTTCACTGTATTGATAAGATACCGAAAATCATGATTTGGGGCAAGCGGGATGAGTTTGCCGATATCTTGGTCAGCCTGAAAAATCAGCGCATCGCCTTCATTTCCCAAGGCCATAGTTTCGCAGGGTTTGTGTCCTCTGGGATGCTGAATGATGGGCAGGTATTCCTATCGATCACCAGCGAGGATCTCTGGGCGGCAATCCTAAATTCCAATGAGTTTTCTATGGGAACGATATACCCCCCCAATTGGGAGGATATGGGCTTTTCAGAGCTGATCAACTGGACAGATGCCAGCCGCGCGCTGGGGCTGGGATCCGTTCGATTTACCCGCATCAAATCAGCATTGCCGATCGTGTTGCGCGAATGTGGGCGCTAGGGACCACAGGCCTTTAGCTTGCCCGCCATGTCGCGTAACAGGTTTGGGTAAAAATCCGCACCCAATTCCAGATGCTGCCCCAAGGGGTCGACGGTTGCGATGCCCACATCGTGGCCCTCGATTGCCAATTCAAGGATGCTGTCGCTGCCGGTGGGTTCACTCAGCAGGCAATGGATGTCCTCTTGTTCGACCATTTCTTGTACACTGCGGATGCGCGCGGCCCCTGCTTTCTTGTCGGCGCTGTCTTGAATTGCACCGCGAACTTGGATATCGAAGCTGTTTTCAAAATATTGATACGCATCGTGGAAAACCATGTAATTATAGCCAGTTACCGGCTTTAACTCTGTGTGTATTTCGCCTGTTAATGCAACCAAACCCTCAGAAAAGGCCATGGCGTTGGCCTGATACTGAGCGGCATTTTCAGGGTCAATTTTAGCCAAGTCATCGGCGATAACATGCGCCCAGCGGCCCGCATTTTCTGGGCTTAACCATGCATGGGGGTCTGGGTTATCTTGCTTGTCGTGATGGGCCTTGTGGGTCAGTTCCTCGTGGTGCTCGTCCTCGTGATCGTCGTGATGCTCGTCCTTATGATCGTCGTGATGCTCATCATCATGATCGTCGTGGTGCTCATCCTCATGATCGTCGTGGTCATGATCATTCGACAGCCCAACCCCAGTGCGCGCCGCCAACAATGCGGTTTCTTCAATGGCTAGAAACCGTAACTCGTTGCGCTTCGGTGCGATATTATCAAGGGTCTTTTGCAACCAAGGCGTCAGCTCTGGCCCCATCCACAGGATTAGATCTGCGTCTTGTACCCAACGCGCAGCAGAGGGGCGTAGCGCATAGTTATGCGGATCAGCAGATTGATCGATCAGCAATTTCGGCTGGCCAACCCCCTGCATCACCGCAGCAGTGATGCCGTGTAGTGGGGCGATATCGGTTAGAACTGTGGGCGTATCCGCCTGAAGTGCCGTGCCAAAGACGAAGGGAAGTGCAAGGAGTTTTTTCATGATTTTTCGATTGTGGTTGCTAGAGGTGTAATGTTATAACATCTCAAATCTTTTGCGAAAGCCCAAAATGCGAAGTTTCGAAATCCATGATCATGATCACTGTGTCGACACGGCCCTAAATATCGCCAAAGAGCGCTGTGCCGCAGAAAAGCTACAACTAACCCCGACCCGTCTGCGGGTGCTGGAAATTCTTCTGCATCAGCATCGTGCCATAGGCGCCTATGAAATCCTAGCCCAGCTAGATGCCGAGGGTCTGGGATCGCAACCCCCTGTGGCCTATCGCGCCTTGGATTTTCTGGTGAAGCAGGGCTTTGCCCATAAGATAGAAAAGCTAAACGCCTTTGTGGCCTGTAGTCAGCCTGCGGTAGCCCATCGCCCTGGTTTCTTGATCTGTCGGTGCTGTGATAAGGTGGCCGAGGAGCCAAGCCTTGCGGATGCGCGGGTATCTGATACTGCCTTGAGCGCAGGATTTGAAATAGAATCGGCCGTCATTGAAATAGAGGGGCTTTGCATTGAGTGCAAAGAACACGGGGAAAAATGCGCCTAATCACCACCAACAAGCTAACCGTTCAACACGGGCGCCAAACTGCATTGCACAGCGTGGATTTTCATATTGATTCCAAAGAGATCGTTACCGTTGTGGGGCCCAATGGCTCTGGCAAAAGCACCCTCATGCGCACATTGGTCGGCGCGATCGATGATTACGCGGGATCAATCGAGCGCAAGGCTCGACTTAGCATTGGTTATGTGCCGCAAAAATTGGATATTGATCGCAACCTGCCCCTGACCGTCGAGCGTTTCCTACGCCTGCCGCATCGCTATAGCAGGGCCGAGATTGATGCCAGTTTAGCACAGGTAAACGGGGCTGATCTGCGCGACAAGCAGATGATCGCCCTGTCTGGCGGGCAATTTCGCCGTGCCTTGCTGGCGCGCGCCATTTTGGGGCGGCCAGAACTGTTGATATTAGACGAGCCGACCACGGGGTTGGATCAATCTGGATCCGCCAATTTCTACAAGTTGATCGAAGAGGTACGCCATGCCATGGGCTGTGCTGTTTTGATGGTTAGCCATGAATTACATGTGGTTATGGCCGCATCGGATCGCGTGATTTGCCTTAACGGCCATGTTTGTTGCCATGGCACCCCAGAGGTGGTGGCCAATGCGCCCCAGTATCAGGCCCTGTTTGGCACGGGCAGTATGGGGGCCTTGGCGCTATACCGTCACGAGCATGACCACAGCCACGACCACCCCCATATCCACGGCGCCGAGTGTGATGCGAAATGCGATGGAACTAGCTGATATGTTTGATGATTTTCTAGTGCGGGCGATTTTTGCAGGGATTGGCGCTGGTTTGGGTGCCGGGCCGCTGGGGTGTTTTATTGTTTGGCGACGCATGGCCTATTTTGGTGATGCCACGGCCCATGCGGCGATTTTGGGGGTGGCGCTCTCGCTGGGGTTTGGGGTGTCCATTTTCATTGGCACCCTTGGTGTGGCCATTGCGATGGCGATGATCTTGGTGCGCTTTGAGGGCCGCGGCTTGGCCATGGATACCCTTTTGGGGGTTTTTGCCCATGGGGGGCTGGCGGTCGGGCTGGTGGTGGCCAGTTTTAATTCTGATCTGCGTCTTGATCTAAGCGCCTATTTGTTTGGCGACATCTTGGCCGTTGGGCGTGTAGATTTACTGGTTATTTGGGGCGGATCTTTGTTGGTGATTGGTTTGTTATGCTGGCGGTGGAATGCGCTGTTGATGAGCACGCTGAATGTTGATTTGGCGGCATCTGCGGGGGCGCGGCCGCGTCTGGAAAAACAGATACTGACCCTGTGTTTAGCAGTCGTTGTGGCCGTTTCAATTAAAATTCTGGGGGCCTTGTTGATCGGGGCGATGCTGATCATCCCTGCGGCGGCGGCGCGCCCAATGGCACGCAGCCCCGAGGTGATGGCGCTGTTGGCGGCGGTAATTGGTGCGGGTGCATCCTTGCTGGGATTATATGGTGCGCATCAGTTTGACACGCCTGCGGGGCCGAGCATTGTCTGTGCTGCGCTTGGGTTTGTGGTGGCCAGTTCTGTGATGGCGCGAATAACGCGAGGGTAACTTGTGTCTGGCCCCAAGGGGCGTTAAGAGGCGCGTAGAACATCTATATACCCTCCAACGCGCAAGGTTTTACTATGATTCCACGTTATTCCCGCCCTGAAATGGTTGCTATTTGGTCGCCCGAATCCAAGTTCCGCATTTGGTATGACATCGAGGCCCACGCCTGTGATGCGCAGGCCGATCTGGGGGTTATCCCCAAGGAGAGTGCTGCGGCCGTATGGAAGGCTAAGGATGTGGAATTTGATGTGGCGCGTATCGACGAGATCGAGGCGGTAACCAAGCATGATGTGATTGCATTTTTGACGCATCTGGCCGAAATCATTGGCAATGAAGAGGCCCGCTTTGTGCATCAGGGCATGACCTCTTCTGATGTTTTGGACACCTGTTTCAATGTACAATTGGTCAAGGCGGCGGATCTGCTGATTGCGGATACGGAGAAATTGCTGGCCGCCCTTAAGCGGCGCGCAGAGGAGCATAAATACACCATTCGCATTGGGCGCAGCCATGGTATCCATGCCGAGCCTACCACCATGGGTCTAACGTTTGCGCGATTCTATGCGGAAATGGATCGCAACCTGAATCGCCTGAAGAAAGCCCGCAAAGAGATCGCCACGGGTGCGATTTCTGGTGCGGTTGGCACATTTGCCAATATCGACCCTGCGGTGGAAGAGCATGTCTGTGCCAAGCTGGGGCTTGAGATCGAGCCGATTTCGACCCAAGTGATCCCGCGCGATCGTCATGCGGCGTTTTTCGCGGCTCTTGGTGTTGTGGCCAGCTCTATTGAAAACGTATCAACCGAAATTCGCCACATGCAGCGCACCGAGGTGTTGGAGGCAGAGGAGTTTTTCTCTAAGGGTCAAAAAGGCTCGTCAGCCATGCCGCACAAGCGCAATCCTGTGCTGACAGAAAATCTAACAGGTTTGGCACGTTTGGTGCGTATGGCGGTGGTGCCTGCGATGGAAAACGTGGCGCTGTGGCATGAGCGCGATATCTCGCATTCATCTGTTGAGCGCAACATTGGCCCAGATGCGACGATCACATTGGATTTTGCCTTGGCCCGTCTGACCATGGTGATTGAAAACCTTGTGATCTATCCTGACAACATGATTGCCAACATGAACAAATTCAGCGGCTTGGTGCATTCACAACGTGTGCTGCTGGCCCTTACTCAGAAGGGCGTCAGCCGCGAGGACAGCTACAAGCTGGTTCAGCGCAATGCGATGCGTGTTTGGGAACAGGGTGCTGATTTCATGACCGAATTGAAGAACGATGCGGATGTGATGGCGGTGATGTCAGAGGCGGAGATCGAAGAGAAATTTGACCTTGAGTATCACACCAAGCATGTAGACACGATTTTCGGTCGCGTATTTAAGGGCTGAAACAAGGCAGACCATCACATGCCTGCGCACAAAAGTGAGAAAGTTTAAGAAAAGTATCAAACGTCACTTTAAGTTAACAATTTAGTACCTAGGTAGGGGTTACACCTTTTTACTTAGGCTATTTTAAGTGGACTGGCAGGACAAGATTTCGGTCTTGGAGTTATAAACTCGAGTTTGCGTGTTACTTTCTTGTTGGTTTCGTTTCAAAAGGCAGGCTTCGGTCTGCCTTTTTTTATGGTCCTATCTTAGAGGTAGAGCAGAGCGTAAAAAACCAATCTTTCAATATAGTGACAATAATCACATATATAGATGATATATCAGCGTATTAAAATCCCACACCTTTCAACCAAAGCATTTTCAAATCGTTGCTCAGCAGGGGAAACCTTGGGATTATAAATCCAAGCATGCGTGTTAGTTTCTGGGTTAACACAGTTCTTAAGGCAGGCGTCTAGCCTGCCTTTTTTTATGCCGTTAACTATGTATTTACGATTTGTTAAGTAAACATGGCCACAGGGTGATGTTTCTCACTCTTTAATCCACATACTGTTTCTATAGTGGGTTTACACCTTTTGACAAAAGTATTTTCAAATCGTGGCTATGACAGGGTTTTAAACCTTGGGGGTATTTTCTCGGGCGTGCGTGTTTGTCCTCGTATTCACATGTTTTTTGGGGGTAGGTTTAGGCCTACCCCTCTTATCTTCAGCTTTCGTTCATAATCTGGGTTTTGGCATCGGCCATAAATGCAATCATTTTGGCGCGAATGTCCTCTTCGGAGACTTTGTCAGCTAGATCACCTGCAACCTTGCGGTATACATCCTCGTCACCGGCCTCTTCGAAATCGGCTTTGACCACCTCTACGGCGTAGGCATCTGCGCTATCACCGACCTTGCCTAATAGCCCAGCCGCCCATAGACCCAGCAATTTGTTGCGTCGCGCCTCGACTTTGAACTTTAACTCTGCGTCATGGGCGAATTTATTTTCAAATGCATCGCCACGGTCATCAAAGGTGCTCATTATACTCTCCTGTATTAAAATATACCTTCAATATGGGGATATTCGCGCCATTCACAAGGGGATGTAGATAGAGTTCTTGTGACCTAGGGGCGAGAAGCCTATAGAGAGACAAAATCGCGGGAAGAGATTCCCAAACATATTGCCCATATATATTGGAGGCCCAGATGGCACGCGGTAAAAAGCTGTATGAAGGTAAGGCAAAGGTTTTATATGAAGGCCCAGAGCCAGGAACCCTGATCCAATATTTTAAAGATGATGCAACGGCCTTTAATGCCGAGAAGAAAGATACCATTCAAGGCAAGGGTGCGCTGAATAATATCCTAAGCGAGCACATCATGCTGGGCCTTGCGGGCATTGGGATGCCCACGCATTTCATTCGCCGCCTAAACATGCGTGAACAGCTGATCCACAAGGTCGAGATTGTTCCCCTAGAGATCATTGTACGCAATGTCGCGGCTGGATCATTTAGCAAAATGCTGGGCATCGAGGAAGGCACGCCCCTGCCCCGCCCGATTGTAGAATTTTGCTACAAAGAGGACAAGCTGGGCGATCCGCTGGTGTCCGAGGAGCATATTCTGGCGCTGGATTGGGCCAGCCAGCATGACATCGATGACATGCGCGAAATGGCCCTGCGGGTGAATGATTACCTATCGGGTATGATGTATGCGGTTGGCATCAAGTTGATTGATTTCAAAATCGAGGTTGGCCGCCAATTCCACCAAGATATGCAGCGATTGGTTTTGGCCGATGAAATTAGCCCAGACAGCTGTCGCTTGTGGGATATTGAGACCAATCAGAAATTAGACAAAGACGTGTTTCGCCGCGATCTGGGCAGCCTGACGGATGCCTATAGCGAGGTTGCGCGTCGCTTGGGTGTTTTGCCCAAGGGTGGCACGGGCTCTGGCCCTAAATTAGTGGAGTAATCGGATGTTAGTACGTGTACATGTAACCCTAAAGGCAGGCGTTTTGGATCCCCAAGGTGCGGCGGTGCGTCACTCTTTGAACTCTTTGGGGTTTGAGGGTGTTGAAAAGGTACGCCAAGGCAAGGTGATTGAATTGGCCCTAAGTGAGACTGATCCTGCCAAGGCAGAGGCACAGGCCGGCGAGATGTGTGAAAAGCTATTGGCCAATACGGTGATCGAAAACTATAAGATCGAGATCGTATAATGCGTGCTGCGGTTATTCAATTTCCTGGATCCAACTGCGACCGTGATATGGCGGTGGCCTTGGATAAGGTGACAGGCAGCAACAGCCCTACTCAGATGATCTGGCATAAGGAAAGCGGTCTGCCTGAGGGTTTGGACGTGATTGCCATTCCTGGTGGGTTTTCTTTTGGTGATTATCTGCGGTGCGGCGCGATTGCGGCACGTTCGCCGATTATGCGTGCGGTTGTGGATTTCGCCAACAAGGGCGGCTATGTTTTGGGTGTTTGCAATGGGTTTCAAGTCCTGACCGAAACGGGTCTTTTGCCCGGTGCATTGATGCGTAATGCAGGGTTAAAATTTATCTGCAAGGATTTGAAATTGCGCGTGGAAACCACCGCCAGTGATTACACCAGCGGTTATTCCAAGGGTGCCGAGATCACCGTGCCTGTGGCGCATCACGATGGCAATTATAATGCCGATGCGGAAACATTGGCCCAGCTGGCCGATCAAGATCGCGTGGCGTTTCGCTATGTAAACAATCCAAATGGCTCTACGGATGATATTGCGGGTATTCTATCGGAAAACCGCCGTGTATTAGGCATGATGCCCCATCCAGAACGGCTGAACGATGCCTCGCTTGGCGGTATGGATGGTCATGGCCTATTCCAGAGCGTTGCACAAGCCTTTGTAAACGCATAAAAAAACGCCGCTGACTGCGGCGTTTTTCATTTGGGACATGATGTCCCTATTTAAAGATACTGCGCAGGATCATATTTGACAGGGTATCCTGATCCAAATATCCAGTGGCGTTTAGTTTGCGCTGGTGTTGATAGGCCTTTAGCGCGCGGCGGGTTTTAGAGGTGACCTTGCCATCTGCCTCGCCCGGGCGCAGGCCCAGTTTATCCAGACGGCGCTCTACCATTTTCCAGCTGCCTGTAGACATGTTCAGCGCGCGTTCTCTGGATTGTGCCTGTGCCAATTGCCGCTTCTGGGCATCGCTCATCTGGCTCTTATCCAGCGCATCCTGAGCGGCGTCGCGAAAGCGGCCCTCTGGGTATAGGCGTAGATAGTCGCGGTAGCTCTCGGGTAGATTTTCGCGTTGTACGGTTTGCCAATAGCGCAGCTCGTCGCGTTTATCGATCTGGGCTTGTTCTTCTTGCAGGTTGGCAAGGTTGGTGCGGGCCTGTTGCGCATAGATCCCTTTGGGGTATTTTTTAAGGTATACCTGCAGATCCTCGATCCCGCCATGCGCGCCGGTTAGTTGCCAAAAAGCCTGATCTTCGCGGCGCGTTTCTGCCGCCACGCGCGCGGCCTCTTGGGCTTGGTGGTTGGCGAATGCGCGGGCCTGATTGCCCAGTGCGGTGATCTGTCCAACAGAGAGGAAGCCGCTAACGTTATAGCCCTTGGCCTGTTGCCATTCCTTGATCGCACCGCGGCTACCGGGGCCAAAAATACCATCAACACCGCGGGTGTTAAAGCCAAGAAGAGTAAGGTTTTTCTGGATATCGCGCCGCTGATTGCGGGAGAGTTCCAGCGCTTGCTCGGCCCGTTCCTCGGGGGATTTCAGTGCCTCGGCATTGAGATGTTTCAGCCGCGCGCGGGCGCGATCCTCGTAGATCGATAGTGGAAAGCGATTGAGAAAGGCAAGATAGCTTTCGATTGTGTCACTTTCGGAGGCGGTTTCCCAATAGGATCGGATCAGCTCGGAGTTTACAATCGGCTTTAGGGGCGAAACGGCCTGATCGCCGTCACTTGCAACCGCCAGTGAATTGAACCGCGAAATATAGCCGCTGGCCTGAATTTGGGCAGCCGTTTTATCGACGGCGGTTTTTATATCTTGGCCCGGGCGCAGGAACTCTTGACGCAGGGCATTGCTGAGATCCTGTGTGCGCCCCGTAACCACCAGAACACCTTGTGGGATATCATCGCCCCCCAGCCCCGCCGACAAGCCCGGTGCGCCGTGAAACCCATAACGCCAGCGCCCAAATGTTGAGGATTTTTCAAAGTGGCTGCCTAAGAACACCCCTGCACCACCCGCATGTTGGGCGCTGATTGCAAGAATCGGTGCCAGGGGAAAACCATCTAACCCGATGCTGGCTGCATTGGGGGCATTTAGGTCAACCGGTGCCAGATACGTCTGATGCTCGTCATGCAGGATATGCCCCGTAAAGGCAAAGATGACGCGATCAGCGTTATTGGCCTTGGCTGCGAAATCTTGCAATGTTTGACGCAAATCAGCGTGATCTAGGTTATATTTGATGGTCACGCTATACCCCGCCTGTTCTAGGGCGGATTTGCTGTTGGCAATTTGTTTCGAGGCTGGCGCTCTGGTGGCATGGGTATAGGCCGTATTGGCAACGAGCAGGGCGATATTTTCGGCGGCACCAGCCGACGCCACCGACAGGCCCAACGTTATTCCCAGCAGGGTTTTTGATATGAGTTTCATGGAACCATCCTTATTCAATTAGATCTAATCTAGGCAGATTTGGCGAAATTCATAGAGGGCAGTGTATCATCTGGGCAAAATCCGCAGATATCAGCCGCCGCGGCCGTGCTAACGTGTTCTATACTAGACCCCGACGCGCACAGGGTTTACACCTTGGATATGGTTGATACATCCGCATCAAATCGCTCTTGGGTTCCCTGGATTGTCCGGATGGGCATCCTGTGTTTGGTGATTTTCATCGTGGCCTTGATCTGGCTATCCAACGTCTATTTCACACAGAGTTTTAGCCAAGCCAAGCGCACCGAGGCGGAACGCGGGTTAACGCTGTATTCGGGACGTTTGATTTCCGAAATTCAGCGGGTATCGGTGGTGCCCCTATTGCTATCGCGTGATAGTCGGTTGATATCGGATTTGAACACCCGCGATTTTCAAAGCACCACCCAGCGATTATCCGAATTCAGCGAAGAAATTCGCGTGAAATCCATCACCCTATTGGAACGCTATGGGCGCATTGTGGCCTCTTCTGATCGATCTGATTTGGGGAAAAATCTGCGCAATAGCCCCTTCTTTCATACGGCTATTCGCCGTGAGGACACGGTTTTCACCGTAGAAGCCGAACCCGGCGGCATGCGGCGCTTTTATTATTCACGAAAACTACAAGATGGCGGCAAAATTCTGGGCGTGATTGTGGTAGAGGTGGGGTTAGACAATCTGTTCACCACATGGTCGGGTGATGATGCCACCCTGATGGTGACAGACAGTAAGGGATTTGTGATTCTATCAACACAGGCGGGTTTTTTGGATCAAGAGCTGGAGGTGGCCTTGCTGGCTGAGCCAACGCTGACCGCCCTTGATCGCGCAATACAAAACACCGATTGGAATGCCGATGAGGTGGATGTCTATATCGAGGGTCAGGCCTTGTATCGTCTGGATGCGCAGGTACCATTTCAGGGTTGGCGCCTAACCTATTTGGCGCCCTTTAGTTCCATCCGTGAAAAGGTGAATGCGGTTTTGGCGCTGGAAATCACAGGGTTGGCCTTGTTGGCGGCCTTTGCCTTTTATGCGCTATCGCGTCGTGCCATTCGCCAATCTTTTATTTTTCAGGCCGAGAGCACCGAATTGCGCGCCCTGAACGATCTGCTCTCCCAAGAGATCACCCAGCGCGAGCGCGCCGAGCGCGATTTGCAGGTGGCCGAGGCAAGCCTAGAGCAATCGTCAAAACTGGCGGCATTGGGCGAGATGTCAGCAGCGGTCAGCCACGAGTTAAACCAGCCCTTGGCCGCCATGCGCACCTATTTGGCAGGTGCCAAGCTGTTGTTAAACCGCAAGCGCCCCGAGGAGGCCCTATCCAGCTTTCAGCGCATTGATGATTTGATTGATCGCATGGGCAAGATCACCAAACAGCTGAAATCCTATGCGCGAAAGGGATCGGATGATCTCTACCCTATTGATCTGCGTGACAGCATCACCGGCAGCCTATCGATGATGGCCCCCCAATTGGGCCAAGAGGATATAAAAATCAGCCGCAATATCCCCAGTGACCCGGTGATGGTTATGGGGGATCCTGTGCGCCTTGAGCAAGTAATTGTGAACCTATTGCGCAATGCGCTTGATTCCATGAAAGGGCAAAGCATGCGTGAATTAACGCTGTCTTTGTCTGCTGGTGAGATGGCGGTTTTGTCCGTACAGGACAATGGCCCGGGCATTCAGAACCTAGACGAGATGTTCGAGCCATTTTACACCACCAAGAAACCTGGCGAAGGTGTGGGGCTTGGATTGGCGATTTCTGCAGGGATCGCCAAGGATTTAGATGGGCGGTTATTTGCCCGAAACATCGTTCCGCGCGGGGCTGTCTTTGAATTTTCACTGCCGCAGATAGAAAGTGATGACATTCAAGCGGCGGAGTAACCATGCCCAAACAGATTAAAGTGACCATTGTTGACGATGAACAGGACATGCGCGAAAGTATTTCGCAGTGGCTAAGCCTGTCTGGATACAAGACCAGCACCTTTGCCAGCGCCGATGAGGCGTTGAAGGTGATCGATTCCGACTATCCTGGAATTATCATATCCGACATAAAAATGCCCGGCACCGATGGCATCAAGTTTCTGAAGCGCTTGCAAAAGGTCGATAGCACCCTGCCCGTTATTTTGATCACGGGGCACGGTGATGTGGCCATGGCCGTTGAGGCGATGCGCATTGGCGCCTATGATTTCCTAGAAAAACCCTTTGACCCAGAGCGTATGGCAGAGCTGGCCAAGCGCGCGGTGCAAACCCGCCGCCTAACTCTAGAAAACCGTGCCCTGCGCCGTGAATTATCAGACGGGTCTGTGGTGCTGCGCAAGCTGATGGGTAATTCCAGTGTGATGTCTCGCTTGCGTGAGGATATACTGGATTTGGCGCAGGCTGATGGTCATGTATTGATCACAGGCGAGACTGGCACAGGGAAGAGCCTGATTGCCCATGCCCTACATGCCTGTGGTCCGCGCCAAGGCAAAGGATTTGTCAGCGTGAACTGTGCGGCCTTTACTGAGGACGAGTTGACCAAGCGGCTGTTTGGTGGCGAGGATGTGCAGGAGAGCTATCTGGACGAGTCACTTGGCGGGACATTGTGCCTTGAGGATATTGAATCCCTGCCCGCGGCCACCCAAGCGCGACTGTTATCTTTGATCACAGAATTTGATCAAGGCGAGGAAGGCTCTAAGCTGCGCATCATTGCCATATCCAACGATACCGGTGACCCAGATAAATCGTTAGAGGAAACGCTGCGCAGTGATCTATTTTATCGTTTGGCGGCGATGCAGATCACCCCGCCACCGTTGAAACAGCGCGGCGAGGATATTCTGAGCCTGTTTAACCGCTATTTAGAGAATTTCTCGGATGAATACGGCTGTGATCAGCCCGAGGTATCTGCCGAGGATGCGGCCAAGTTGTTACAGGCCGCGTGGCCTGGCAATATTCGCCAGCTGATCAATCTGGCCGAGCGCACAGTTCTGCAAAGCCGTCGTGGCAGTTATTCCATAAGCAACATGTTAAGTGCGGAGGACGAGCAGGATGGAGAGGCGCAGATGAATGCCCAAAGTAAACCGCTAAAAGAGCATGTAGAGGCCTTTGAGCGGATGCTGATCGATAACACCATGCGCCGGCACAAAGGGTCTATTCAATCGGTGATGGCGGAATTGTCCCTGCCACGGCGGACGTTAAATGAGAAAATGGCAAAATATGGGCTAACCCGCAGTAACTATGTTGGATAAATAGGTATTTATTTCAATTCGTTATTGGATAATATTAATGCGATATACCGGCCAGCGTGGTGGCCAAATCACCATAGCCGGTATAGCGCCTCTCTAGAGGCAGATTCATCTTGGCGGCAATATCGCGCGCCTTTTGATCCAGATCAGGGTTATCTGTCTGGGCTTGATAGACCAGTTTGGTATAATTCCCAAAATACATATCGCGTAATTCTGGGTGGCGATCTAGGCCCATGGGTTTCCAAACGAAGGCATCGAATTGTTTAACCAGAAAATCGGTTAGGTAAAAGGCGGTGATTTCATCTTCGGCCAGTGTCGAAAACCTGTCATTGCCCTCATAAAACGAATAGCAGTGCGGGCCCTTAATCATCTGCACACCCAGCTCTGCACAACGTTTTTCTAGCAAGCCGCCCGTGCCACAATCGGCATAGGCAATGAATATTTGGTCAAAATCTGCACGATGCTTCTGAACCGCCTCGGTGACCGCATCGGTGATTTTTTCGGGGTATAGGTGCAGATTGGCAGGCAGACAGGTTAAGGTCAGGTGATCCCAGCTCTGGCCTTTTATCAGTGCCAATATTTCGCGCGCAAGTGCGCCGCACGCGATAATCAGAATTGGCGAGGCCGCGCCATCGGGGATTTTCATCCCCTGCTCGGTTAGCCGCCTATCGCTGAGATCAGCCATTATCCGGCAAGTTGGTTGTGCCGCTTGGCCATGAACTCTTTGGCGGTTTCAACAGCTACGGCGGCATCACGGCAATAGGCATCAGCGCCGATGGCATTGCCGAACTCTTCGTTCAATGGCGCGCCCCCCACCAGCACGACATAGTCATCGCGCGTGCCTTTTTCGACCAATGTGTCGATCACCACCTTCATATAGGGCATGGTGGTCGTTAGCAGGGCAGACATGCCCAGAATATCGTATTGGCCGCTTTCCAGCTCGCTGATATAGGCATCTGCATCGTTGTTGATGCCCAAATCCTTCACCTCGAATCCCGCGCCTTCCATCATCATGGTTACAAGATTTTTGCCGATATCGTGGATATCGCCTTTGACCGTGCCGATCACCATATTGCCCAAACGCGGGGCGCCGGTTTCGGCCAACAATGGTTTCAAGATCGCCATGCCGCCCTTCATGGCGTTGGCCGCCAATAGAACCTCTGGGACAAATAGAATACCGTCGCGAAAATCGATGCCAACAATGCGCATGCCCTCGACCAGAACTTTGGTCAGGATATCATAGGGTTGCCAGCCGCGTTCGAGGAAGATATTTACACCCTCTTCGATCTCTTCCTTCATGCCGTCATATAGATCATCCTGCATTTGCAGGTTAAGATCTTCATCGCTAAGTTCTGACAGGATAATTTCTTCTTCTGACATGTTCTTCACTTCCACATTAGGGCCGACGCAGAAGCGCCTATTCTGTTAACATTGTGCAAATTTGCCGCTTTTATCTGCAACTTTTGCGACGGAACCAGATGCGCGAACGACGAATTGGCGAATTTTCTAGCCTTATTTGTCAATTTTGCGCCAGAGCTTGTGCCTTGGGTACTATTTATCTGTTATGCGCGGCGGCGGCCGCGGCGTTCTCTTTTGGGGGCTGGTGTATCCCCTGTGCCGTCACTTGGGGATGAAAACCCGCCCAGCGTAGCGGCGATTTCATCTAGCGAGGGGGCCGCGCCCAACACCATGGTGTCCAGGGCCTCGCGCATTGCCCTAAGGTGGTGGGGCATTGTCCCACAACAACCGCCGATGATTTGCGCCCCTGAATTGCGCGCCATTTGCGCATAGGTGGCCATGACCTCGGGGGTGCCATCGTAGTGGATATGACCCTCTACATATTTGGGAATTCCCGCATTACCCTTGGCAACGATGGGCATTTGGGTGCCTGTGCTGGCGAATCCTAGAACGGTGCGCAGCAGATCGCTGGCCCCAACGCCACAATTAGCGCCAAAGGCTACGGGTTGATGCGCCAAATTTGCAATCATATCTACCATGCCAACACTGGTAACACCCATCATCGAGCGCCCGGCAGTATCAAAGCTCATGGTGCCAACCCAAGGGGCGCCCACATTTGAAATGGCCTCTGCAGCGGCGGCGTATTCCTCGGGGGCGGAAATGGTCTCGACCCAGAGAACATCTGCGCCACCATCTATCAAACCCTGTGCCTGTTCTTCGAACATCTCTACAGCGGTTTCATGAGACAGCGTGCCGGCATCCCCCATAATCTCGCCCGTTGGGCCCATAGATCCGGCGACGATCACATTGCGCCCTGCGGTATCTGCGACCTCGCGGCCCAATTCCGCCGCGGCGCGCGATAGCTCATGCACGCGGTGTTGTGATGCGTGCAGCTTTAGGCGCGAGGCATTTGATCCGAAAGAGTTGGTCAGGAACAGATCGCTGCCTGCATCTACCGCGCCCTTGTAGAGCTTGATGATGTTTTCAGGCTTGTCCATATTCCACAGCTCTGGTGGGTCACCGGCCTGTAGCCCCATGTTAAACAGATTGGTGCCCGTTGCGCCATCGGCCAGCACATAGCCGCGATCGGCAATCATTTGGGTGAGTTTATCGCTCATTTGGGAATCCTGTAAGGTTTTGCTAGCAATAGCGGAATTAGGGCCATTACCCCAATTCATAATTCTCATAAAGATTATGAGCCAAGCATGTTATTGCGTGGCAAGGTAGGTGGCGATCCGTTCGATCATAGCACGCAAACCATTGGAACGCTGTGCTGAGAGATGCTGGTCAAAGCCAAGCGCGCCAAATTCGGCCAGCGCATCAATCTTGCGCGCCTCGGCCAATGACGTATCATTATAAAGGGCGGCAAGAATGGCGATTAGCCCGCTGACGATCAGCGCATCTGATGCGCCTTGAAACGAGAACCTGCCGTCCTCTAGGCGTGGCAACAGCCACACTTGGCTGGCACAGCCCTCGACCTTTAGGGTATCGACGCGCAGGGCAGGATCGAGGGCGGCGTAGGATTTGCCCAGCTCGATCACATGGCGATAGCGATCTTCCCAATCATCTAGGAAGTCAAAGGTTTCTTGGATTTCGCTGAAGGCTTCGGTCATGTCATCATCCTTTTGTTGCAAAATCCCTAGAATTATCTGTTGGAAACGTCCAGAATTTTCTCCAAAAAGCTTTCAATTCTGGGCTTGATTGGCTAGTCATGGGGCAAATTAAGAGGTTCTGATGAAAAACTTTGTTTCTGTACTTGGCTGTATTGCGCTGCTCGCTGGATGTTCTACAGTGAATTCCGCCGGCGGAAGCTCTGGTGGTAGTGCGGGATCGGCCAAAAGCTGGGGTACGAAACAATCCGAGAGCCAGCCTGCGGCGGTAGAGATCGACCCCGATCCGCGCGCCTTTGTTCCTATGGTTTCCAGCGTGGTGCTAAACCGCACCAAGGGTGGTGTGATTATTCACGTTACCGGAGATGCGGCCCAGCAGGGCTATTCCGAGGTCGAGTTGGTTCTTTTGCCGTCTGAGGGTGATGGGGTTTTGCAGTATCAGTTCCGCGCGACACCGCCCAAGCCTGGGATTGCTGCGCCCACATCGCGGGCACGCGAGATTCATGCGGCTGTGTTTCTATCTGATCTGGATAGACCCGAAGATCGTACCATTTCGATCGAGGCCTCGCAAAACATCAAGCGCCTGCGCCGTTAGCGCACCGGCCCTACAACAGGGCCGCAGCATCTGGTTGGCCTGCTAAATATTTACAACCACAACATTTTTCCCATTTGACGACAGGGCTACATCGCCCTGGCACAGCTTTTGAGCATCATTGCCAAAGACCTGAGCACGCCAGCCAGTTAGGGCGCGCTGATCTGGTGTGCCAAGGGCGATCTGATCGAGATCAGCACTGGTGGCGATGAGCTTTTGCGCCACGCCGTATTCCTCGGCCTTGGCCTTTAGCAATACGCGCAACAGTTCGGCCAAGCCCTCTTTGCCCATTGGTTTTTCGCGGCTGTGTTCAATGCGTTCAACATCGCTGGATTTATAGGTATTGGCCTTGGCGATGGCCGCCAGAATTCCATCAGCGATTTGGCCTTTACGGGCCTCGCGCAACAACAGGCGGGATTTAGAAATTTCGCCGATGTTTTTCGGGCGTGTCGCCGCCAATTCCAGTAACGCATCATCTTTGTAAATACGATTGCGGGGAATATTGCGTGACTGCGCAAGGGATTCGCGAAATTTCGCCAATTCTTGGACAGCTGCAATCATTTTCCAAGAGCTAGAACGGGTTTTAATGCGCCGCCACGCCTGAGAGGGTTCTACCACATAGGTTTTGGGATCCATCAGGATTGCCAGCTCTTCTTCGACCCAGCTTTGGCGGCCGGATTTGTGGATTTTCTTGGCCAAGAATTCATAAATTTGGCGCAGGTGCGTGACGTCGCCAATGGCATAGTTTTTCTGCTTGTCGGACAATGGGCGCGCCGACCAATCGGTAAAGCGTGAAGATTTGTCCAAACCCTCGTTGCAGATCGCGCGCACCAGTTTTTCATAGCCGACTTGTTCGCCAAAGCCGCAGACCATGGCGGCGATTTGGGTGTCAAAAAACGGTTTTGGCAGGATTTTCTTATCTACGAAAAAGATTTCCAGATCTTGGCGCGCCGCGTGGAAAACCTTGGTGACCGAGGGGTTTTGGAACAGATCATAGAGCGGATCCAGTGAAATACCATCGGCCAACGGGTCAATTAACGCGGCGGTTTCGGGGCCTTCGCCCGGGTGGGCCATTTGCACCAAGCACAGCTTGGAATAATATGTCCGCTCGCGCAGGAATTCGGTATCGATTGTGACGTAATCATAATGGGAGCAGGTTTCGCAAAAGGCGGCCAGCTCTTGGGTGTTTTTAATAATTTTCATGCTATTGGCAATAAGGGGATTGGCTGGTGAATGCAAGTTTTGTGCGCCTAAAAGACGCCATGCCTCTGGGCAGTATCCCGAATTATTGCAGGGATTTGTTGTTGTTCACCTGATCCATAAAGCTTTGGCCGTTGGTTTCGACGTTGGCCCCATTGGTTTGAGAATCGGTAACGACATTTTTTGCCATATATCCCAGCAGTAAAATCAGCGGCAGAGAAATAACCCCGATGCTTAATACTTTGCTCATTTCGGCTCCTTTCTAGAAGCTCCACTGCCGCGCGGCAGCCGTGGCTAGGCTATCGGTTTTTGTTTTGGCAGACTCTGCATTTGTTTGGGTATTTGTGGTGATCCGGTTTCCAAACAGCGCCAGGAACATAACCAGCGGGATCACGATCATTCCAATTACCAGTACTTTTTGCATCTTATTCTCCTGTTTAAATAGCCAGTGAGCCTAGTTCCAATTAGCGGCATTGCCCGCCGCAGAAACCGCAGATTTCACGCCATTTTTGCTAGTGCCGGATTTTGTATTGGCATCGCCCATAACATTTTCGCCCATATAGGCCACAAACATTACAATCGGGATCATGATCATTCCCGCCACCAAAATTCTTTCCATCAAGATCCCCCAAAATAAGCCCAACCTATTTGGGCTGGGTCACTATAGTAAAATATGCGCAAATACACAGTGATGTATATCACAGTATCACCGATTGAATAGTCTGTAAATTGGGGGATTCTAGCGTGAAGTCAAAGTGCTCTTGCCCCCTGTCAAAGTTTGTCAGGAAATTTTCCATAGATAATCGACTAAATTCTGGCCATCGGGCGGCATATTTGGGGACAGCGCAAAGGGGTGCCAATGCAGCTCCTATTCTGTATCTGTTTGATCACCTGCGCGATCTAATGAGCGATCACCAATGATGCGATGCGCGCACAGCACATCGGATATTAAGACGCCTTACCTCAAAACAGATGATTTGGCCCCGTGCAGCTGAGGCCTGTGTTTTTGACAGATGATTTATGATGCACCATAAGCGGCATCGAAAAAGGCCCTCTCGCAGGCAACAGCGCGCTGAAACATCGTGGTCGCGCCAGATTTCTGTGTGGCATCCAGATCATCCCAGATCCCATCCAGTTGCCCGCGCAGATGATTGACCACCCCTTCAAACCCCGCACCTGTATGCAGGTCGATCCATTCCGAATACCAAAACGGCAAATCAGGGGCATAATTTGTGTAGCGGTCAGCCCATGTTAGATAAGACCATTCCGCCACCACCAAAACCGCCAGCATCTGCGCATAACATCCCGAGGTTTGAGCCTCGGACATCAGGGCCTGAAAATCTGCGGTTGCGGGGGCAGTATCGGCATTTTGCGCTTGTTGCGATATTTCTAAAGCCTTGAAGCTGCGCAGAAAATAGGTGTTTTCGGTGCTGGTGACCAATCCTAGGAACTGGGCGCTTGGCACGCCATCGGCCAATGTGGGCGCATGGGCAATGCTGGTGGCCAGCAGGCGCACGAATTGATCGACGAATTTGTAATCCTGTACCAAGTACCAGCGCATTTTGGCCAGTGGCAACGTGCCATCGGCCAGTTCTTTGCAAAATTGATGATCGGTTGCGGCGTCCCAATCTTGTTGTACGCTGTGTTGTAAATGCTCTGTAGCGCGCATGATATCTCTTTCTATTTCTGGGATGTTCCTTGGGCATAGCGGGTGATCCGCGTTGCCAGAATACCAATGGTGATGTGTAAAATAACGGTCAGGCAGGCCAGCACAATCAGGCTGGCGAACATCAGATCAATCTTGGCGCGCCCATTGGCCAACAGCATCAGATACCCAAGCCCCTTGGACGCCCCGACCCATTCGCCGATAACCGCGCCAATGGGGGCATATACTGCCGCCAATTTCAGCCCTGTGCCAAGGCTTGGCAGGGCATGGGGGATTTGCACATGACGCATGAAATTCCACCTGCCCGCCCCCATGGATACAGACAGGTCTCCATAGCCGCGATCACTGCGCGTTAACCCATCGTGAAAGGCCGATGTGATGGGGAAGTAAATAATCAACACCGCCATGATGATTTTTGAGGCCATCCCGTATCCAAACCACAGCGTCAGCAAGGGCGCCAGCGCAAAGACCGGCACCGCCTGTGTAAAGACGAGGATCGGCAGGATTAGGCGCTCGGCGGTTTTTGACAGTGCCAGCTGGATTGCAGTAGCCACCCCTAATGCGGTGCCAATAATCAAGCCCAGCATCACCTCTAGCGCTGTGACCCATGCGTTTTCGGCAATGATTACGCGGCTGTTGTAGGCCGCATTTGCAACGCGCCACGGCGATGGCAGAATGAAATGCGGCGCATCCGTCAGGATCACAATAGCTTGCCATAGACATAGACCGATGATCAGCGCCAAAAGAATATCACGAAGCCTCATGTGGGGTGTTCCCTGCGCAAATACGCCAATAGCCTGGCCTGACAGTCTAATGTCTCGGGGTCGTTTATCGCACGTAATGCCGGGCTGTTGGGGGTGGGCCAGATGCGGGTTTCAGAGGCAGACATAACCACAATCTGATCGGCCAGACGCGCAGCTTCGGCAGGGTCGTGGGTCACCAGCAGAACCGTGCGCCCGTGCAGAACCTCGGCCGCCAATTCCTGCATATCGGCGCGCGTGCCGGCATCTAGTGCCGAAAACGGCTCGTCCAAAAAGACAATTGGGCGATTTTCGTAGAGCGTGCGGGCAAGTGCTGTACGTTGGCGCATTCCGCCAGACAGGGCATTTGGTTTTTGGTGCCCATGGGCGCAGAGACCAACACGGGCCAGCAGTTTTTGTGCGCGCGCAATATCGGGTGCGGTGCCACGTAGGCGCGCACCGATACAGATATTGTCCAGCACCGATAGCCACGGCAACAACAGGTCTGATTGCGCCATATAGCTGATGCGGTTATCGAGGGGGGCGTCATCGCTGGCGGTGATCCTGCCGGTAAAGGTGCCCCCTGTTTCAAGGCCAAGGATCAGGCGCAGGATGGTAGATTTCCCCACCCCCGAGCGCCCCAAAAGGCATGTCCATTTGCCCCCCGGCAGGCACAGGTTTGCATCAAACAACAGCTGATCATTCAGGTGGTGTTGGCCGCAAATGGTTATGCCCGCAGAGGTGCTCATGCGCCATCCAGCCCCATCTGCCAAAAGCCCACCTCTAGCTCGGTTGCCTTGGTAAAGCGGCCCTGTAGGTGGTCTCTGCGCGGCGAGGTTTTCAGATCACCCAGACGCCGCGTGACGGCCCCATCGATCATTTGCCCAACCGAAGTACAGACGGATTGGTATTCTGGATCGCGATAGGTGTTAATCCAATCAGCATAGGGGTGATCCGCCGCTACGTTTCCAAGGTTCAAGCCGATTTCACCATAGCCCATAACACAGGGGGCCAGAGCCGCCATCATATCCAGAAAATCCCCCTGCACGCCTGCATCCATCACATAGCGGGTATAGGCAAGGTTGGCGGTTTCTTCGCGGGATTGAAACAGGGTCTCTTGGCTGATACCCTCTGCCGCGCATGTTTTCACATGTAAATCCATTTCATGATTGACCAGCGCATCTACGGTGCCTGCACAGATTTTCATTTCGTCCATGGTTTCAGATTTCACCACCGCCAGTGACCATGCCCGCGAAAAATGCACCAAGAACACATAGTCCTGAACAAGGTAATGCAAGAAGGCGGCGCGGGGTAATGTACCATCACCCAGCCCCTGAACAAATGAATGGCGGGTGTAATCCCCCCATGCCGCCCCTGCCCCTTTGCGCCAAAGCGCAAAGGTTTCACCGTAGTTTAGTGTGCTCATTTCGCGGTCACATCGATTGCGATTTTTGACACGGGATTTTGTGTGGGGATCAGGCCTGCCTCATTCAGGAAGGCCTCGAATGTGGCATAGCGGCCCGTGTCCATTGCCGTGGGGCGCAGGGCAAAGCGTGGCAAGGTATCCACCCAGGCCTTGGCGTTCAGCTCGTCTTGCAATTCAGCAGAGGTGCCGGCGAAAATTTCCCAGCTGGCTTCGGGGTGGTTGACGATATATTGGGTCGCCTTTTCAGTGGCTGCCAAGAAACGGGCGATCATGTCTTTGTCCATGGTTTCTGTATTGGCCACATAGATCAGCTCGTCATAGGGCGGTAGACCCTCTTCCTCTACGAAGAAGCAATTGCCCTCTACGCCATCAATTTCCATTTGGTTCAATTCGAAATTTCGATAGGCGCCGATCACCGCATCCACCTGACCAGACATCAGTGACGGAGAAAGAGACCAATTCACGTTGACCAGTTCCACATCCGCAAGTGACAGCCCATGGTGGCGCAGGATTGAACCAAGCACCGCCTCTTCAACGCCCCCCACAGAAAAGCCTACCTTTTTGCCCGCCAAATCTTTGGGGGATTTTATCGGCCCATCGGCCAGCGCCAGCAGGCAGTTCAGCGGGGTTGCCACCAATGTGCCAACACGTTGAAGCGGCAGACCTTCGTGGATTTGCAGATGCAACTGTGGTTGATAGGAAATGGCCAATTCGGCCTTGCCTGCGGCGACCAATTTGGGTGGATCGGATGGATCAGCGGGGGCAATGACCTCGACAGATAGATCCTGTTCGGCGAAGTAGCCCTTTTCTTGGGCGATGATAATTGGCCCGTGATCTGGATTTACAAACCAATCCAGCAGCAGGGTCATTTTGTCCTCGGCCCATAGGGGCGATGCGGCCAAAGTTAGGGCGGCGGTTAGGGTGGTCAGCTTCATTTTTCTTCCTTTGTAGGTGGCGGTGTATCGCCCATTGCTATCAATTGTATTTCACCGTTCCAGTAGGATCGGAGATGGGTTGCGGCCTGCCATGCGCGCAGGCCAGACCGACAGGCAAGAACCGCCCGTTGACCGGTATCTGGTGTAGGATTTATTGAGCGCATTTGGCTCAGGCTTTGACGTTGCGCGTGGGGGGCCACTTGGATGGGGGCCTCGTCGGTGCCGCGCAGCTCGATCACAAAATCCGCCTGTGTGATTTGATCCGCAGAGATAAACGTAAAATCCGCCACTGGTTCTGGTGCGGTATCAAATCGAAACCCACTGTTGCGCAAAGTATTCATATCAAAGCTCAGGATTTGGCCCAGCGGCGATGGGGATTGGCCCAGCAGAACCCCCAAGACCATCTGCGCCTGTGCGGCACCGATCATCCCGACCACCGGCCCCATTACCCCCGCCGTTGCACAGGTGGCCGCGCGATCTGGCAGATCAGGGAACACCGCGCGCAGCGAGGGCGCCGCACCGCAAAACCCGCCCACATAGCCCACAGCCCCAAGAACCGAGGCCGAAATCAGCGGCACGCCCCTGTCATGGCAGATATCCGACAGGGTATAGCTAACGGCAAAACCATCGGCGCAATCCAGAACGATATCGGCGTTTTCAATCAATTCTGGGGCATTTTGTGGATTAAGGGATGTACAAAGAGGTCTGATCTGCACATCCGAGTTTAATCCGCGCAGGGTCTGTGCCGCCACATCCACCTTGGCGCGCCCCAGATCATCCTCGCGAAACAAAGTTTGCCGGTGCAGGTTAGACAGAGACACCCGATCACCATCAACCAAGCTCAGCGAGCCAATCCCTGCCCCCACCAGATATTGCAGCGCAGGGGCCGCCAGGCCGCCTGTTCCAATCACCAGAACATGCGCACGCTTTAGGGTGGCCTGCCCAGCGGGGCCTATCTCGGGTAGCATTGTCTGGCGGGCGTATCTGCTCATCTTGTGGCCGCCAACCATTCGCGCACCCGATCCTCGGGCGATGCGTTTAGCGTAATATCGGTAACCGCTGCCACGCAATCAGCACCGGCATCAAAGGCGCCCTGTGCGCGGGCGATGGACATGCCGCCGATCGCCACCAAGGGCGTATTCCCCATCAACCCACGCCATGTGGATAGGCGATCTATGCCCTGTTCGTGCCATTTCATTTTCTTTAGAATAGTGGGGTAAATCGGCCCTAGTGCGATGTAGTCAGGAGACAGGGCAAGGGCGCGGGCCAATTCGGCCTTGTCATGGGTGCTGAGGCCGAGGGCCATACCGCCTGTGCGAATTGCAGCGATATCGGCGTGATCCAGATCCTCTTGACCAAGGTGCACATAGGCACATCCCTCGTCTAGCGCTATTTTCCAATAATCGTTTATAATCAAGGTGCAATCCTGTGCAGCGCAGATTTTCTTTGCCCGTCGAATTTGGGCTTTGATATCCGTATCACTGCGATCTTTAATGCGCAGCTGCACCAATTTAATCCCTAGTGGCACCAGACGTTCCAGCCAATCCACATGGTCAAATATCGGATAAAAACGATCTAAACTCATTCCAAAAATGCCTTTCCGATCACTGGCGTTGAGGGGGCCGCCATATCACGTGGCTCCATCGGATCAGCCCCCGCGCCCAAGCGCCCCGCCTGAAGCGCCAAGGCAAAGGCGCGGGCCATCGCGGCGGGATCGCCTGCCTTGGCCACGGCTGTATTCAGCAGGATCGCATCATAGCCTAGCTCCATTGCCTGTGTTGCCTGTGATGGCAGGCCTAGGCCCGCATCGATCACCAGCGGTGTATCGGGAAAATGCGCCCGCATCGCGCGCAGGCCAAATACATTATTCAGCCCAAGGCCCGAACCAATGGGCGCGCCCCAGGGCATCAAGACCTCGCATCCCGCGTGCAACAGACGCTCGGCTACCACCAGATCCTCGGTGGTATAGGGGAAGACCTGAAACCCATCCTCGGTCAGGATGCGCGCCGCCTCGACCAGCCCAAAAACATCGGGTTGCAGGGTATCTTCTTCGCCAATGACTTCGAGCTTTATCCATTTGGTATCAAAGACTTCGCGCGCCATATGCGCGGTGGTCACCGCTTCTTTTACGCTGTGACAGCCGGCGGTATTGGGCAGGATATGCACATTCAGCTGGCGGATTAACTCCCAAAAGTCTTGGCCTGCGCGGTTTTGGCCGCTTTCGCGGCGCAGGGATACGGTGGCAACGCTGGCCTCGCTTTGGGCGAAGGCGCTTGCCAGAATTGCTGGTGAGGGATATTGCGCCGTGCCCAGCATCAGGCCGTTTTTCAGCTGTGTTCCATAAAAATCGCGCATGCCCTAGCCCCCTTGCATGGGGGCCAGCACTTCGATGCTATCGCCCTCTTGTATCAGATAATCATCGCGCATTGTGGCGGGGATGAAGGCGCCATTGACTGCGGTGGCGACCTTGGCGCCGCCAAGGCCTTGGTTTTCTAGCAGGGTGCTGAGTGTGGTCTCGGGCACCTCTTGGGGGCTACCATTAAGCAGGATTTTCATGCATCACCTCGGGGGTTTTTGTATCAAAGATCAGTTCTGCCGCCATACGGGCCATGGCGGGGGCCAGCAGAAAACCGTGCCTAAACAGCCCGTTAAGGCGGATAAGATTGCCATCGCGCGCGATACGCGGCAGGTTATCCGCGAAGGCGGGGCGGTTATCCACCCCGATCTCGATAACCTCGGCCTGCCCAAATGCGGGGTTTAGGGCATAGGCGGCGCTGAGCAATTCCAGCAAGGCACGCGCAGTAACATGCGATCCTGCCGCGCCCTCGATCATGGTGGCGCCCAACATAAAAATCCCATTGCCACGCGGCACAATATAGATAGGCACCCGCGGGTGTAGCAGGCGTACTGGTCTATTCAAGGTGACATCTGGGCAGGATAAAATCAGCATCTCGCCCTTGACCCCACGCAAATTCGGCAGTGCATCACGGGCGCTATAGCCGCGGCAATCCAGTGTTAGGCCATGGGCGGCATAGTGCTGTGGATCTGCATCGTCCTGTATTGTTTTCAGGCCATCACGCAGCAAACTCTGGCGTAGATCAGCCATGGCGCGGCGCGGCGCAAGGTGGGCTTCGGTTTCAAAGAGCAGCCCTTTGGCAAAGCTGGTGCCTAGATCGGGTTCAAGTGTGGAAATTTCTGTCCCCGTTACGGCGCGGTGCCCCGATGTGCGGCGGGCAAAGCGTGCCAATTCGGTGTGATCGCGCGCAGGTGATACCACCAATGTGCCACAGCGATGAACCGCATCTGTCTGCGCATCCCACCAATCGGCGGCCTCTTGGCCGAGGCGCACCACCGGCTCTTCGGCGGTTTCGCCTTCGCAAAAAGGCGCCAACATGCCGCCCGCCCACCACGAACAGGCATGGGGGCCGATATCACCGTGGCGGTCAATCAGGGTAACCGTTGCGCCGCGATCTAATAAGGCGCGGGCCGCACATAATCCCATGACCCCTGCCCCAATTATGGTGACATCAGTCATGCCCATTGGCCAAAGAAATGATGCACAGGCCCATGGCCTTGTCCGATGTTCAGCCGGTCTGCGGCATTGATCGCCCCCTGTAGATATGCGTGGGCGGTGTTTACCGCGGCTCTTAGGTCTTGGCCCTTGGCCAACTCTGCGGCGATTGCGGCGGAATAGGTACATCCGGTACCATGGGTGTTTTTGGTATCAACGCGCAGAGCATGAATAGTTTCGATAACCCCGCTGTCGTTGACCAAAATATCAGTACAGGTGGCACCAAGACCGTGGCCACCCTTCATCAGCACGGCCTTTGGGCCCATGGCCAACAAGGCCTGTGCTTGGTCGGCCATTTCTGCCGGGGTCTTAGCGGCCTGCGTGCCCAGCAGGCGCGCGGCTTCGGGTAGATTGGGGGTTAGCAGGGTTGCCTGTGGCAGCATATGCTGTTCTAGGGCCGATACGGCGGCATCTTGTAACAGCGCATCGCCGGATTTGGCGATCATCACCGGATCAACCACCACCGCGCCCTGAAAGGACGAAATCTTGTTAGAAACTGCATCGATGATATCAGGGGAAAACAACATACCCAGCTTGATCGCACCTACATCCAGATCCGAGAGCACCGCATCGATTTGCGCGGCCACTATATCCGCGGGCACCTGATGCACAGCCGTCACAGAGGTGGTATTCTGGGCGGTGATAGCCGTTAGAACGCTGGCTGCGAACACGCCATTTGCTGACATGGCCTTTAGGTCGGCCTGAATACCTGCGCCGCCGCCGCTGTCAGATCCGGCAATAGTTAGGGCGATTGATGTATTCTGTCGCATTGGGTGGTCTCCGCGTTCATGGACCACCAACGTTGGAAAAGGACTGCGTGCCTTTTGCACAATACCCGTTCCCTACGCCGGTGTTATCCGGATCAGGTTCGACGGGTCGGTGCATGCACCTCTCAGCCACGATGGGCCCCCCGACGGATTATTATTTGTAGTGGGCTGTGACAGCCCACAAATGTCTTAAAAAGGTACTTAGATATTTTTGGATTCATGTGCAACACTTATAAGGCTTTGTTACATCGGCCAAACAAGGGGTGAGAGCACAGGTCAATAATCTGATTTTAAATCAATTGCTTAACAAAATATAAATTTGGGAATTTTCACTAAATGATACCAGCGTTATCGTTTCTTGCGATAATTTTCAGCCCATTATTTGTTGATTCCAGAACTGAAAGTGGGAATCCAGTAAGCGGATTCCCATACCTAAAGATCGCGCACCGTCGCTATTTCACCAGCTAAACGATACGCATCAGCAATTCGCGGGTGTTTTCACGGGTCATTTCAACAGGGTTTCCGCCGGTGCTGGGATCAGCCAACGCCCCCGAGACAATGCGGTCGATATCTGGGGTTTCAATCCCCAGTTCCGCCAAGGTTTTGGGAATGCCCAGCGATGCATTCAGCTGATCGACATAGGCACAGAACCCCTCGAACCCGCCTTCGATGCCCAGATATTGTGCCGCCTGTGTGATCACCTGTTCGATTTTGGGTTTGTTGAATTGCAAAACCGCAGGCATGCAGATGGCATTGGTTGTGCCGTGATGAGTGTGGTACAGGGCCCCGATCGGGTGCGATAGCGCATGGATTGCCCCCAGCCCCTTTTGGAATGCCGTGGCCCCCATAATCGCCGCAGACATCATATGTGCACGGGCCTCGATATCGGTGCCATCGGCATAGGCGCGCGGCAGGTATTCCTTGACCAAGCGCATACCTTCTAGGGCCATGCCCTGTGACATGGGGTGGTAATGCGGCGAACAGAAGGCCTCTAGGCAATGGGCAAAGGCATCAAGCCCCGTGCCTGCGGTGATGAAATCGGGCATGCCGACGGTTAGCTCTGGGTCGCAAATCACCACCGAGGGCAGGAATTTGGGGTGGAAGATGATTTTTTTCTCTTGGGTTTCGGAATTTGTGATCACGGATGCGCGCCCCACCTCTGATCCTGTGCCTGCGGTTGTGGGTACAGCCACAATGGGGGCAATGGCGTCCGCATCTGCGCGCATCCACCAATCGCCAATATCCTCGAAATCCCACAAGGGGCGTGTTTGACCCGCAAGGAAGGCCACCAATTTGCCCAGATCAAGGCCCGAGCCACCGCCAAAGGCCACAACACCGTCGTGCCCGCCGGCCACGAAGGCCGCAACCCCTGCGGCGGCGTTCTTCTCGTTGGGGTTCGGATCTACATCCGCAAATAGCGCCCGACCAAGGCCCGCGCCATCCAGCAGATCTAGGGTTCTGGTGGTGATATCCATATTTGCCAAGCCGCGATCGGTGATCAACAGCGGGTTTTTAATACCCGCGGCGGCACATGCATCAGCGATTTCATTTATGCGCCCTGCCCCAAAGCGAATGGCGGTTGGGTAGGACCAATTGGCGGTGATCGTCATGGGCTTATGCTTTCTTTAGGTGATAGGATTTCGGGCGTGTTAGATTGTGATAACCGATGATCGACAGGCCGCCACCGCGGCCCGTATCCTTGCATCCTGTCCAACAGAGGCCGGGGTCAAGGTAATCTGCGCGGTTCATGAACACTGTGCCTGTCTCTATTTGATCGGCGATCTGTTCGGCGCGCGCGGTATCTTTGGTCCAGAGCGATGCGGTCAGGCCGAAGGTGCTGTCGTTCATCAACCTAATCGCCTCGGCGTCGTCTTTCACCGCCATGATGCCCACCACGGGGCCGAAGCTTTCTTCGCGCATCACCCGCATATCATGGGTTACATTTGTTAGGATTTGGGGCATGAGGTAGGCGCCTTGGTCCTTTGGGAACAATGCCGGGTCGATATGGGCGGTAGCGCCCTCGGCTATGGCGTCGCGGATTTGCTCGCGCACCTCTTGGGCAAAGCGCTGGTGCGCCATGGGGCCAAGGGTGGTTTCTGGGTCGAGCGGATTGCCAAGTTTATAGGCGCTGACAATTTTCACAGCCTTCTCGAGGAAGCTGTCGAACAGGGATTCGTGGACGTAGATCCGCTCTATACCGCAACAGCATTGGCCAGAATTGAACATCGCTCCATCAATCAGCGTATCCACCGCCGCATCGATATCCGCATCCTCCATCACATATCCAGGATCTTTGCCGCCCAGCTCTAGGCCAATGCCGGTGAACGTGCCCGCGGCGGCCTTTTCTATCGCCTTGCCGCCAGTGACCGACCCTGTGAAATTCACAAAGTCGAAGGCGCGTTCTGCGATCAGCTGCGATGTGGTTTCGTGATCCAAAAAGACGTTTTGAAACACTGCCTGTGGCACGCCTGCCGCGTGGAGTGCGCTCTCTAGGCGCTCGCCGACCAGCGGGGTTTGCGAGGCATGTTTCAGCATCACCGCATTGCCCGCAATCAGCGCAGGCGCGATGGTGTTAATCGCGGTCATATAGGGGTAATTCCACGGCGCCACCACCAGCACCAGCCCGTGGGGTACGCGTTTTATCAGGCGGCGAAAGCTGTCGCTGTTTTCGACCTCGATCGGGGCAAGGGCCTCTTGGGCGATTGTGGCCATATATGATGCGCGTTCGTTAAAGCCGCCGAATTCACCGCCATAGCGCACGGGGCGCCCCATTTGCCATGCAATTTCGGGTACAATCTGGTCGTTTTGTGCGCCGACGGCGGCAACCGCGTCCATCACGCAATTTATGCGCTGTTCTATCGGGCGCGCGGCCCATTCGGCCTGTGCCTGTCTGGCCGAGGCGACCCGCGCCTGAGATGCAGACTTGGTTAGGGTTTCGCGGGTTGCGTAAACAGAGCCATCAATTGGTGAAATACAGGTAATCATTTTACGCCCTTTCAAAGCCGCGGGCGATTTCCCAATCGGTTACCACGCGGTCAAACTCTTCTAATTCCCAGCCTGCGGCGCGGGCATAGTGATCTATTACCGCATCCCCCATGGCCGCGCGCAACATATCCGAGCCATGCAATGCATCGCGCGCATCGCGCAGATTGCGCGGGATATGGGCAGATGTTTCATCCGCATAGGCATCCCCAGAGAAGGCCTCCGGCAGGGCGAGTTTTTCCTCGATGCCTTTGAGGCCTGCGGCCAGCATGGCGGCCTGTGCCAGATAGGGGTTCATATCTGCGCCTGGAATACGACATTCAACGCGAATGGCCTCTGTGCCTTCGCCGCAGAGCCGGAATGCGGCGGTGCGATTATCCACCGACCAGATGATACGTGTGGGGGCAAAGGATCCCTTGGCGAAGCGCTTATAGCTGTTCACATAGGGGGCCATGAAATAGGTGTAATCAGCGGCGTATTTGATCAAGCCGGCCATATATTGATCCATCAATTCCGATTTACCCAATGGGCGATCTGGGTCGTAGAACATTGATTTTCCGCCCTGCCACAGGGATTGATGCACATGACTGGAGGAGCCGACGCGGTCGTGGTGCCATTTCGCCAGAAAGGTGGCAGCATGGCCCTGTTGCCAGGCGATCTCTTTGATGGCGTGTTTGGCGATCGTGTGATGATCTGCACAGGCCAGTGCTTCGGCATATTTGATATTCAGCTCTTCTTGGCCGGCCTCTGCCTCGCCCTTGGAGCCCTCGATCGGGATGCCCATTTCAAAGAGATGATTGCGGACCGGGCGCATCACGTGCTCTTCTTTGGTGGTTTGGAGGATATGGTAATCTTCGTTATAGCCACTGATCGGGGTCAGATCACGAAACCCGCCCTTGGCGATTTCATCGAGGCTGTTCTCGAAGAGGAAAAACTCTAGTTCGGTGGCCATCGTGGGGCTTAGGCCTATATCCGTCAAGCGAGCGATTTGTTTCTGCAGCATGGCACGCGGGGCATGGGCAATGGGGTGGCCGTGGTGATCGAAGATATCACAGATCACCATGGCCGTACCCGAGAGCCACGGTACAAGGCGCAGGGTCTCGAGATCAGTTTTCATGGTATAATCGCCGTAGCCCTGTTCCCAGCTGGTCGAGGCATAGCCATCAGGCGTAGCCATTTCTAGATCCGTGGCCAGCAGATATGTGCAACAGTGGGTTTCGTCATACCCGCCATCCACAAAGGCCCGGGCATGGAAGCGTTTGCCCATCAGGCGGCCCTGCATATCAATCAGGCAGACCAGAACCGTATCTATGGCCCCATCGGCGACTTTGGCTTTCAGGGTATCAAATTTCAAATTTTTTGACATGCTATATCCATTCACGTTTGGGGAAAAAGAGCCGCCCAGGGCGGCTCTTTGTGTACTAGCCGTACCGGTACGGGCGGCCAGCTTTGACCATATCCGCGTTGTATTTTTTGAAAATATCAACAACCCGGCGTTTAGTTTCGGATTCTGCGGCAATTTCTTCCCAGAATTCAAGCGCCTTGGCCTCGACGGTGGCCCATTCGTCGTCTGGAATGGTGGTCAGCTTCATCTTGTCGCCATTAACGCGCAGGTTGGCCTCGCCGCCCCAATACCACCATTGGCGGTAGTAATGCGATTGATCACAACACACACGGAACAGCGTTTGCAGATCCTCTGGCAATTCATTCCAGCGGTCCATATTGGCAAAGAACGACCCCGCCCATGCGCCCGAGATATTGTTGGTGAGGAAATAGTTGGTCACATCGGCCCAACCTACGGTGTAGTCCTCGGTGATGCCTGACCATGCGATACCGTCCAATTCACCTGTTTGCATGGCAACCTCGATATCTTCCCATGGGAGGTTCACAGGAACCACGCCAAATTGGCTGAGGAAGCGCCCCGCGGTTGGGAAGGTAAAGACGCGTTTGCCTTTCAGGTCTGCCAAAGAGTTGATCGGGTCTTTGGTGGCAAAGTGGCAAGGATCCCATGCGCCGGCGCTGATGTGTTTCACGCCAACCTTGGAATATTCTTCGTCCCAGATTTCGTTTAGGCCGTATTGATTAAACAGCACAGGCACATCCAGAGAATAGCGCGAACCAAATGGGAAATACCCGCCGAAAACAGTGACCTCTGTGGGGGATGCCATGGAATCGTCGTCTGATTGCACCGCATCGATGGTGCCGCGTTGCATGGCCTGAAACAATTCACCCGTTGGTACGATTTGGTCAGCAAAAAACAGTTCGATCTGCATGCGGTCGCCAGCGATTTTATTGAACATTTCAATGGCTGGTACGATCACCTCGGCGGCAAGGGATGCGCCCGCATAGGTTTGCATACGCCATTTGATGGTGCTTTGGGCAACGGCGGGTGCCGCAAGCGCGGCCGCGGGGCCGGCCATTGCGGCACTGGTTATAAACTTGCGTCTTGTTGTCATGGTATTCTCCTTCGTTGGGTTTTCCGACCGTTTGGCACGGTTCTCTAGGGTTTGTTGTAAACGTAATCAGGAAGCCAAGTGGCGATACCTGGGAAGACCATGACCAGCGTCAGGGCAAAGACCATCACCAATACAAACGGGGTGATAGAGGCGTAGATATCGCGCAGGGAAATTTCAGGGGGCGCCATGGCCCGCATTAAGAACAGATTATAGCCAAAGGGCGGTGTCATATAGGCAATCTGAGTGGTGATCGTGTACAAAATACCATACCAGATCAGGTCAAAGCCCAGCTCGCCCACCAAGGGCACATATAGGGGGGCGACGATCACCAGCATAGCAGTATCGTCAAGGAACGTGCCCATTAGGATAAAGCTGAGCTGCATTAAAATGAGGATCATCCAAGGGCTAAGGTTTAGGCGTTCGGTGAAAACCGCCTCGATGGCCTTAACCGCGCCCAGCCCATCGAACACCGCGCCAAAGGCCAGCGCCGCGAGGATAATCCACATGAACATACAGGTGATGCCCAGCGTATTGCGCACAGAGTTTTCAAACACCTCGCGGGTCATGCGCCCCTTTAGGACTGCGGCGCAAAATGCGGCCATTGCACCGATGGCAGAGCTTTCTACCAGCGATGTCCAGCCCTTGACGAAGGGCACCATCATTGTGGCAAAGATGATGATCGGCAGCAGCCCTGCCCGCAGCAGACGTAGTTTTTCAGCGCGCGGAATATTGCGCTCTTGGGCCGGGAGCACTGGGCCAAGCACAGGGTTTATCCGACAGCGGATCACAATATAGGCGATGAACATTGCCGCCATCATCAGCCCTGGAACGACCCCCGCCAGCCACAATTGCCCCACAGGCTGGCGCGCAATCATCGCATAGAGCACCAGAACAACCGAAGGTGGCACGAGGATACCCAAGGACGAGCCTGCTTGGATCACCCCTGTGACCATGCGTTTGTCATAGCCGCGTTTCAAAAGCTCTGGCAGTGCGATGGTGGATCCGATGGCCATTCCAGCCACCGACAGGCCGTTCATCGCAGAGATCAACACCATAAGGCCGATTGTCCCGATCGCCAGCCCCCCGCGCAAGCCCCCCATCCAAACATGAAACATTTTATAAAGGTCATCGGCGATTTTGGATTCAGACAGCACATAGCCCATGAAGATAAACATCGGTAACGTCAGCAAGGGATACCATTTCATCAGCTTCATCGCGGCGGAAAATCCGATGTCATAGCCCCCCCGATCGCCCCACAACAGCAGGGCCGCAATCACGGCGATAAAGCCAATGGCGCCAAAAACCCGTTGGCCTGTGAGCAACATCAGCATCATAGAGGAGAACATTAGCGTGGCGATCATTTCATAGGGCATCAGATTTTCTCTCCCTTAAGGCGCAGAACATCTTTGAACAGCTCTGAGATACATTGCAAAAGCATCAAGAACATACCCAATATCATGATTGATTTTATGGGCCACAGATAGGGGCGCCATGCGCTGGAGGAGCGTTCTAGGCGGCCGATTTCCTCGCCCCCCGTGATCAGCCCCCCAAAGAAGGACAGCGGATCCCCCCCCCAATAGCCAAGGGAATAGGCCGTAGAGCTGATTGCGCCATACAGCAGAACACAAAGATAGAAGATTAGAAAGAACACCGTCAGCAGATCAAACCATGCCTTTTTGCGCAGAGACCATTCGCCATACAGCAGATCCATACGTACATTCGAGCCAAGCTGAATAGAATAAGGCCCCCCAAGGATATAATAGGCCACCATGGTGAACTGTGCCATTTCCAGCGTCCAAAGCGAGGGCAGGAAGAATGTTTTGCTGATCGATGACCAAATAAGAATGCCCATCAGCACGAAAATACCATACATCACGATGCGCCCTATGCGCAGATTAACCGCATCCACATAGCGGATATAGCCCTGCATCATGCTGTGCATTTGCCGCCCTCCCCGTGCCCAAGGGCCGTGAGTGCGCCAGTGATCCAGCCCGCGATCATTTTGGCGTAATATTCCTGATCATCAGGGGTTTCGATCAGATCATTGCGAATTTCTAACATCACATTCAGGTGGTTATTTTTTAGCGCATGTTCTTTCAGGGTATGGGTCACGCCGTCTTCTGGGCCGTAGGGCTGGTTGCGCTGGATATTAGAAATGCTGTGCAGGGCCACCACATCCATCAGCGCATCCGCCAGCCGCGTATCCGCATCATACAAAACGCCAATTTCCACCGCTCTGGTTTGGCCGTGATAGACCGGCGAGAAACTGTGAATGGTAACGATGATGGGGTTGTCTATCTTGGCAATGCGCTGGGCTACGGCGCGGCGAAAGGGTTCATAGTAATTTTCTGTGCGCGCTTGGCGCTCTTGATCAGAAATATCCACATTGCCCGGAATTTCAAAAACCTCACTGTGTGCGGGCATTGCACCGGGGGCATCAGAGGGGCGATTACAATCATAGACCAACCGAGAGACCGTGCCTGCGATCAAAACCGCATCCAGCAGTTTGGCCAAATGTTTGGCAACCGGCAAGGCGCCCGGATCCCATGCGGCGTGGCTGGTTTGTGCCATGGGTTCTAGCCCTAGGTCATTGTATTGAGGGGGAATGAAACAGGATGCGTGTTCGCAAATCAAAACCAAGCGCGATGCAGCGTTAGGATTTACGATATCGACGTGTTTCATCAAAACGGTCCTTTGAGCATGTGGTTTTTAGTCGGCGATAGCGTTACATTTCGAACTGAGAGCCGTTTTGTCAACAAATTTCTGGAAAATATTTATCAGAAGTATATATTCTGATAAATAAAACATCAAAAACCACGGGAGAGGTAACATTTCAATCAAAGGACAGATGATCTCGGATAAAATTCAGCAAGAGCTGGAAAATCTGACCCGTGCGGAGCGCCAGCTGGCCCATTCAATCCTTGATAATTATCCCGCCTCTGGGTTAGGGCCGCTGTCGGCATTGGCCAAAAGCGCCAAGGTATCGGTGCCAACCGTGGCCCGTATGGTGCAAAAGCTGGGGTTTAAGGGATATCCCGAGTTTCAGGCAGAGCTGCGTGAGGAGCTAAAGGCCAAGGTGAAGAACCCCATTGCCAAGCATGACACATGGGCCGAGGGCGCCCCCTCTGAGCATATGCTGAACCAATTTACCGACGCTGTGATCGATAACATTCGCCTGACATTGGGCCAGATCGAGCCAAGGTTGTTTGACGAGGCCTGTGCTTTGGTCGCGGCATCAAACACCCATCTGTATGTGGTGGGAGGGCGCATCACCCATACATTGGCCGAATATTTGTTTTTGCATCTCCAGACCATCCGCCCCAAGATCACCCATATTCAATCCACATCAAACGCTTGGCCGCATTATTTGTTAGATGTGCAAAAGGGGGATGTTTTTGTTATTTTTGATATGCGCCGCTATGAAAATAACACGCTAAAGCTGGCGGAGATTGCCCATGCTAAGGGGGCAAAAATTGTTCTGTTTACGGATCAGTGGCGTTCACCGATTGATGCATTGGCCGACATTACCTTCAGCAATCGTATCGAGGTGCCCTCGGCATGGGATTCTGCGGCGACAACGCTGTTGTTGATTGAGACGATGATTTCAGCGATTCAGAATTTAAGTTGGAATGAAACCAAGGATCGAATGGAGGAGCTGGAAGAGCTGTTTGACCGAACCAAGCTGTTTCGCAAGTTCAATTAGGCCTATGTTTATCATGCGGCTGTGAAATTTTTTGAACTGTTAGATCACACCGATTAGCCCCAAGTCTCAATTCATATTGCGCCAAAGCGGATTTATTAGATTGGCGCTAGGCGCTGTTGTTGTTTAGGTTTTGGCGCTGTAGGTTATTACTATTCGGCGTTTTTATTCGATTTATACATTTCGAAAGGTTTTTTTGGTCTATGCACTATTCCCTGTTTCAGAGCCTAAGCGCATTAGTACTTGCTGGATTGGGGTGCTATGCCATTCTGGTTAGCCCGCGCCTAACACGCCATCGTGTGCTTAGACCTGCAATGATGGGGCTTGTTTTTGGTCTTCTTGCCACCCTCTTGACGACCAATACGCATATGATTGGCCAGCTTCCTGATCAGGTTTATGTGATCGCGGGGCCATTGCTATTTGCGGGGTACCTAGGGGGCACAGTTGGGGCTGTTATGGCGGCCGTACTGATCATTTCTACGCGCATATGTATTGGCGGGCCGGTGATGGGGGCGGGTTTATATTTGAGCATTGGCTATGTAGTATCGGGGCTTTTAGCCGCTCGAATTTGGGCGCCGCGCCCTTGGCCTATACCGTCTGCGAATGGGATCATGTTTCTGATCATTTCCTATTTGGTCTTCCTTATAGCGCCCGCGTTTCTTTCGAGCCCTAAATCGATAGCAGCGCTGTCCATTGGGCCGTTGTTGTTGCGTATGTCTGTCGAGGCCACAGTGGGTATTCTATCGACCTTGATCGTATGGTGCATGGTTCATTTTGTCGTAAAGGTTTCCCAGAAAGCCCGCATGAATGCAGACCTAGCGCAACGATTGGAATTGGCAATCCAACACAGTGGCATTGGAACGTTTGAGCATCTCAATGGTGAGGAAGAAGCGCTGTATGATGCTGGTATAATCGAAATCTATGGTCTGGATCACCAACCGGGCATGGTGCCGGTTGCCGATTGGATCGCGCGGGTGCATCCTGAGGATCGCCCGTTGATTATGGCGGCACTGCAAGCGCCACAGGCGAATGAGCCGATCAACAATGTTGTAGAGTTTCGCGCACTCCACCCGAGTGGCGAAATTCGCTATATCCGCGCGCAATGGTTAACCGAATTTGACGCCGATGGCATCCCTGCGCGGATTGTGGGAACCCACACTGACCTGACGAAAATTAAACAGGCAGAAGCCGCACGCGCGCTTGCCTCATCACAATTAGCGACCGTTGCACAAAACCTGCCTGGGGCAATGATCTATTTTATAACAGATAGATCAACGCCCCTGAAACCCAGCTACGTCAGCCCAAGTAGTCTTGATATCTGGGGGTATAGCCCTGAAGAGGTTTATGCCAAGCCCGAGGTATTGCCAAACACCATGAGCCCAGACGACAGGTCTAAATTGCTGGCGGCCCTACATAAAAGTATAAAAACCCTGAGCGCCGTGAACCACCGCCATAAAATCACCCATCGCAATGGCGAAACCCGTTGGTTGGAATTACATGGCAGTTCTTCCATGATCGAAGATGGGATGACACGTCTTGATTTGATTGTTCTGGATGTTACCAAAGAGGTTCAACAAGAGCTGGCCAACGCTGAACAGGGGTTTCAGCTTGAGTATATCTTAACACAGCTCGGCGGGGCGGCATTGTCCTATAGCCTCCCACCTGGGAATGAAACTATGGGCCCCGAGGATACCATGTCCTTTTTAAATAGGGATTCCTGTTACAAAATCTGGGGCGTTACAGCCGATGAAGCAGAGGCAGACAACAATTTGCTGTGGTCATTGGTATCGGATCAGCAGGTACTCGATAAGGTTTTCGCGGATATAACACGCGCGATACAAACCTTAGAGCCCTTTCATGCGATTGTGCCCTACAAAACCCCGCAAGGAAAACAAATCTGGCTGGAAGAGCGTGGCTATCCGACCCGATTGGAAGATGGCACCACGCATTTCTTTATTCTTGTTTTGGATATAACCGAGGAAGTTGCCCGCCAAAACGAACTGGAGCATCAAAAAGAGCTGAACCATCATGCGCAAAAACAGCAAAGCATTGGCCAGCTTACCGCGGGTGTAGCCCATGATTTCAACAATCTTCTTGCCGTGATTTTGGGCAATCTTGAGCTATTAAGGGATGACGAAAGGGATTCCGATAAAACCAGCATGATTGACGCAGGCATAAATGCCACAAAGCGAGGCGCGGATTTAACCCGCAGCATGTTGGCATTTGCACGGCAGTCTCGGCTGCGCCCACATTCATTTAATTTGAACACATTGGTTGGCGAGACACGCACATGGGCTGGGCGAACCCTGCCTGTGAATATAGAAATTGAAACCTCGTTGTTGGCTGGATTGTGGACGGTAGAGGCAGATCCTGCTTCGACCGAGGCGGCCTTGTTGAATCTTATTCTGAATGCCTGTGATGCCATGATGGAGGGGGGAAAACTAACAATCGAAACAGCCAATGTGCATATAGATCAGCCCTATATGGATGCGCGAAACACCGAGGTCTTACCTGGGCAATATGCCATGTTAGCGGTTTCTGATACCGGCCACGGAATTTCCGATGCACAGGTATCACAGATATTCGATCCCTTCTTTAGCACCAAGGCCCCTGGGGCGGGATCTGGGCTTGGGTTATCTATGGTTCAAGGGTTTATGGAACAATCTGGCGGTATGGTTCAGGTATATTCCGAGCTAGGGATCGGAACAACGTTCAAGCTGTATTTCCCTGCTAAGGATGTGAATTTGGAAACCAAGCACAAGAAGGCCCCCACAAATCCGCGCAGCGCCACAGGTGACTTGGAAATCTTACTGGTAGAGGATGAGGCAGAGGTGCGCTCTGTGTTGGCCACATTGATCACCAAGGCGGGGTATCGGGTCAGCGAAGCGCATTCAGGCGATGAGGCTCTTGCTATCTTCGCGGAAAATCAAAATTTTGATTTGCTGGTCACAGATATCGTTATGCCGGGGAAACTGCAGGGAACGGAGCTATGCAAGGCTTTGCGTAAGCTGAAGCCAAATCTGCCCGTTATTTTTATGTCAGGATATGCCAGCGAGACCACGGTGCATGGAAACGATCTACGCCCAGAAGACATCCGCCTAATGAAACCAGTCCAAAGGGATGATTTTCTTTTGGCGATTATAGAGGCCATGGATCTAGATGGCGCGCGCTCTTTGGATCACGCCCCTGCTTAAGATGATCGTAACGCGCAGGGGAATAAACAGGTATTATTCTGTTATAAATAGTTGAATTCTGTGATGATTTTACGCGGATGACCTTATATCAAGGTCTGAGCGTTCTAAGATATATGAAACATTTGGCTCCGGCGGTAGGGATCGAACCTACGACAAATTGATTAACAGTCAACTGCTCTACCGCTGAGCTACGCCGGATTACCTAATGTGTGGCAGTCTATAGCGAACAGAATTTCGGGCGGCAATAGCCTTTTTCAATCTTATGGATTTTTTTCCGCATTCTTGCCAAGGCATCGGTATTTCCCTAGCGTAAGCCCATGAAAATATTCGCCGTTATTAAAGATTATCTGCCCAAAAGCCTATTCGGGCGTTCCCTTTTGATCGTTGTTATCCCGATTTTGGCGGTGCAATCGGTTGTGACCTATATTTTTGTTGATCGGCTATATGGGGATGTGACCATTGCCAAGACCACGGATCTGGCGCGCGAGGTGAATTACGTGCTGGAACCCAGCGATACCGGCGAGGCTTCAGCCCCGTCTCTGGCCCAGCTGCGCAGCCGCGCTGCGCCCTTGCAAATTCGTGTGAACACGCAATTGCCTACAGGTCTGCGGATAAACGAAGATCGCATTGGGTTCATTGATATTTCTGGGCGTTATTTAATCGCCACCCTGCGCCAAGAGATAGATCAGATTGTCGGCATTGATTTGTTAAGCCAAGAGGATAGAATTTTGATCGACCTGCGCCGCGCGGGGCAGATATGGCGGATAAACATTCGCCGAGACCGCGCCACCGCCTCTAACCCGCATCAATTGTTGGTGGCCAGTACGCTGGCGGCGTTGTTGTTTCTGGGCTTGGCGATCATTTTCCTAAAGAATCAGGTAAAGCCGATCACCCTGTTGGCGCGCTCTGCGGAGGCCTTTGGTAAGGGGCGCAAGATTCCCTTTGCGCCGCGCGGTGCCGCCGAGGTACGCCGCGCGGGCCATGCCTTTATTTCTATGCAGAGTCGCATCGAGCGCCAGATCGATCAACGCACCCAGATGCTGTCAGGCGTCAGCCATGATTTGCGCACCCCCCTAACCCGCATGAAGTTGTCGCTATCTATGCTAGGGGATGATCCACAAATCCAAGAGTTGCAGGGGGATGTGGTCGAAATGGAGCATATCATGGAGGAGTTTCTGGCCTTTGCACGGGGCGATTCTGGCGAAGATACAGTCGCGGTGAATGTGAAACCGTTCATCAAGTCATTGATCCGAGATCGCAAGAGGCTGGGCCATGAAGTCGATTTGCATTTTGCCCAAGGAGATCAGGAATCGCCCGAAATAATGGCCAAGCATCAATCGTTGCGTCGCGCCATCAACAATCTGTTAGCCAATGCCCAACGCTATGCACAGGCCTGTCGTGCCACGGTCTCGATCGATTCCGATGGCGTGCGGTTTGTGGTTGAGGATGATGGACCGGGCATCCCCAAGGCCAGCCGCGAGGATGCCCTACAGCCCTTTGAGAGGTTAGATGCGGCGCGCAATCAAAATCAAGGCACGGGTACGGGCCTGGGGCTGGCCATTGTGGCGGATGTGGCGCGCAGCCATGGCGGGCAGCTAACATTGGGGCACAGCGATGCCTTGGGCGGGCTACGAGCACAGCTGTTTATTCCGCGCTAAACACCATTGCCCCGGCGTGCTAGGGGCGCTAGGTACCCATCAAACCCGCATAAACAGCCGCTAACAGAGACAGTATGATGATAGATTTCACGCTAACGCCCGCGCTTGCGACCCTTATTTTTGTAATCGCCTGTTACGCAGGATTCAGCTATCGGCGCACATGGAAACGCGAGGGCCCCAGATACCAATATTGGATATTTGGCGCCCTCGCGGCTGTTGGGTTTGCCATATTGGCCTTTGTACCGATGTCTGTTGCCGGATAAGGCCTAGCCAACGATCAGCTGTTTCATTTGCAGGGCTTCGTGCTCTAGCTGGGTCAGGCGGTGATGGATGGCATCGCCAATGGTGACCATGCCAATTAACTGGTCGTTTTCTATTACTGGAAGGTGGCGGAATCGCCCCTCTGTCATACGCTTGAGCACATCGATCGCCAGATCGCTAGGCCCGCAGACTTTCACCTTTTTGGTCATTACACTGCCCACTGATTGCGGCAGGGTTTGGCCAGGGCTATCGGCCAATTTGCGCACGATATCGCGCTCGGACAAAATGCCGACCAAGGCGCCGCTATCATCGGTGACAATCAGCGCCCCTACTCTGCGGTCGCGCAGCTCTACCACCGCATCTTTTAGGGTATCTTCGGGTTTTATTGAGAATACATCGCGCCCTTTGCCATCCAAAAGGTCAGCAACGGTGGCATTGTGATCGTATAATTCGACAGATTGGCTCTTGGTATTTTGGCCTTGTTGGTCTTGTCGCATGGGGGATTGGTATGATGTTGGCATTATTGGTCTCTCCTCTAAGGACAGCCTAGCCTAACATACTCAACTTATTCAAGCGTCTTGAACACGTTCCAGCATCTTGCGCGCCCGTGGGCATTCTAGACGTTCGCGCAGCGGGCTGTCTGGATCGATCTCTTTCGAGCAGACCAAGCATTTGTCCGCATCCCCAATGGCATTCAGGCCCCCACAGCTGCCCTTGATCCGTTTGTTCATAAAAATCACGCCAAGGGACATGCCCAGCATGACCAGAACCAACAAGCCAAAGGTTAACAAAAAGGTTTCCATAACAGCGTCCTTGAATTTACTGGGTTCTCAGACGCCCACAATAGGCGCCTGATTTGGCTCTGCTGTCTTAGGCCGTCAGCGTTTTAAACGCATCGCTGGCATGGGTAGTAAAGCCCAGAGCGCCGGCGTTGGTATCACGATCAATGAACTGAACCGCAATATTATGGGCGCTGGCGATTTCTAGGCCGCGTTCGCGTCCCAAGATCAACATCGCGGTTGACCATGCATCGGCCAGCATCGCATTGCCAGCCAAAACTGTGGCGCTGGCGGTTTTGTGATCAACAGGGCGACCGGTTGTTGGGTCGATCAGGTGCGAATAGCGCTGACCATCTTGTTCAAAATAGTTGCGGTAGTCCCCGGAAGAGGCCAGACCCAAACCAGATACGCCAACCACACCCATGATATTGCGGTCGTGTGCATTTGGGGTTTCGATACCGATTTGCCATGGCAGGCCATCAGGATTACGGCCAGCCGCATATAAATCGCCGCCGATCTCTACCATATAGTCCTTGATTCCAATGCTTTCTAGCGCCTGTCCTACGTGATCGGCACCAAATCCTTTGCCAATACCCGCCAGATAGACCTGTGTGTCGCCATGTTTACGCGCAACAGAGTTGCCACGCAGGGCCAATGAGGTTTGTTGGCCAGATTTCGCAAGAGCAGTTTCAATCGCGGCATCCGTTGGTTTGGCGGTGGCACCCGGAGCACCAAAGCCCCAAAGCTCGATCAAGGGGCCAACAGTGGTGTCAAAGCGCCCTGCACTGGCGAGGTTTACATCCCTAGCCGCCTGCATCACATGCGCCAAAGTAGCGGACATTGATTGATGCGAATCTTTGGGTACGGCATTGATTCTGGAAATTTCAGAGCCAGCATCCCAGTTTGACATGGATTTATTTACATCCAACAAGGCGGCAGAAACCAGCGGTTTCACCTGAGATTCTTTTAGTTGATTCGTGTGATCAACCAACGAGACCTTGTAGGTGGTACCCATTGTTTTACCAACGAATTCAATTACTTGCTTGCTGTCATAGCAGGCAGCAAGTGCCAGCGGCATAACAAGAAAAGAGCGGCGGGAGAAGCGGTTCAAGTTGCTCACGAAGATGACCTTTCAGCGAATTTTGTGTACTCGTAGTCGAATGCGCGGGGAATTTTCAAGCAGAATATGTCGCTTTTGGCAAAAAAAGCGCTAGCACTCTGGCGCTGACTTTTGTAGATGCTCCCCGTCACCAACGCGAGTTTGCGTCAATTCGTTACAATTGATGAACGCTCCACTAGCCCGAGGAATACCACTTGAAGCACCTTATTCTACGTAAAGGCTTGGACTTGCCCATCACGGGATCCCCTCGACAAGAGATTGATCACTCGCCCGATGTGAAAACCGTCGCCGTTTTAGGCGCGGATTACATTGATCTGAAACCCCGCATATCTGTCGAGGAAGGCGCCGAGGTTGTTGCCGGCACGCCCTTGATGTTTGATAAAAACATGCCCGAGGTTCAAATCGTGTCCCCCGCTGCAGGACGTATCAAGGCGATTAATCGCGGCGCGCGGCGCAAGCTGATCAGCATCGAGATCGAATGTGATGACACCATTGGTGCGCCCGTTGATTTTTCAAAAGTTGGCAAGGCCGATAGCCGCGATGGGTTGATTGAGAAGCTCTGTGCGGCGGGTCTATGGACATCATTTCGCACCCGCCCCTATTCCAAGGTGCCCCAGCCAGACAGCCAAGCAGATGCAATCTATGTAACCGCGATAGACAGTGATCCATTGGCCGCCGATCCAAACGTTGCCATCAACGCCGAGCCAGAGGCCTTTGCCCGTGGTATGGCCGCGGTGTCGCTGCTAAGTGATGGGCCAACCTATTTGTGCCAAGCCAATGGGGATCCATTACCGGGCCATGATGTTCCGGGTGTAGAGGCCGTGGCCTTTAGTGGCCCACATCCAGCGGGATTGGCTGGTACACATATCCATTTTCTTACGCCCCCGAAACCAAATACCTTTGTTTGGACGATCGGTTATCAAGATGTGCTATGCATCGGGCGGTTGCTAATCAGCGGTAAATATGATGCCAGCAAAATTATTTCTTTGGGGGGGCCACTTTGTGGTGACCCGCGTCTGGTACGTACGATTTCGGGCGCATCGCTAGAGGATCTATTGGGCACTGATATCCCACAGGACATTCCTGTGCGCATGATTTCAGGTTCAGTTCTAAGTGGGCGCGCAGGTGCGGGTGTTGATGGGTTTTTGGGGCGCTATGCCCGTCAGGTGACCCTGATCGAGGAAGACACCAAACAGATCACATTGGGTTGGATTCGCCCAATGTTTGCAAAATATGCGGTTCAGCCGGTTTTGGGATCATTGCTGTCGCGTAAAAAATTCCCGCTGACCTCTAATCTAAATGGTGGGCGGCGCGCTATGGTGCCTTTGGGCACGTTTGAACAGCTGATGCCACAAGATTTCCTACCCACGCAGCTAACGCGCGCGTTGCTGGTGATGGATACCGATCAGGCGCAGCAATTGGGTGTGCTGGAACTGGATGAAGAAGATTTGGGGCTTATTGGTTTCGCCTGCCCTGCTAAATACGAATATGGCATCGCACTTCGCGATTGTCTGACTAAAATCGAAAAGGAAGGATAACAATGGGCCTTCGTAATTTCTTTGACGGCATCGAACCCCACTTTGTTAAAGGTGGCAAATGGGAAAAGTATTTCCCCATTTATGAGATGGTCGAAAGTTTTCTGTATACGCCGAAAACGGTAACCACTGCCGCACCGCATGCGCGCTCTTATGTGGATATGAAGCGGATCATGACCTATGTGGTCTTGGCCACGATTCCCTGTATTTTGATGGCGCTGTATAACACCGGGTATCACACCAATTTGGCGATTGCTGAATTTGGGGCATCTGGTTGGCGCGCGGCAATTATCGAGTTTTTCGGAATTGGGTTTAATGCGGCCAATCCCTTTGCCAATATGGTACATGGGGCGTTGTATTTCTTGCCTGTTTATATCGTGACCTTGGTTGCGGGGGGGATTTTCGAGGTGGTTTTCGCCACGGTGCGCAAGCACGAGGTGAACGAGGGCTTCTTGGTTTCCTCCATGCTTTATGCCTTGATCGTGCCTGCCACCACGCCTTTGTGGCAGGTGGCACTGGGCATTATCTTTGGTGTTGTGATCGGCAAGGAGGTTTTTGGTGGTACTGGCAAAAACTTCTTGAACCCTGCCCTAACGGGGCGTGCATTTTTGTATTTTGCCTATCCTGCGCAGCTATCTGGTGATGCTGTATGGGTTCCTGTAGATGGGTTTACGGGCGCGACGGCGCTGGCGGTTTCTGCATCTGATGGGTTTCAGGCCTTGGCTGGTCGCGGTGTTACGTGGTGGGACAGCTTCCTTGGGTTTATTCCTGGATCTATGGGCGAGACATCGACGCTGGCCTGTATATTGGGATTGATTTTCCTATTGATCACCAAGATCGCCAACTATCGGATGATTGTGGGCTGTATGGCCGGTATGATTGCCTTTTCTGGGCTGTTGAATTGGATCGGTTCTGATACCAACCCAATGTTCGCCATGCCGTGGTATTGGCATCTGGTTGTCGGGGGCTATGCCTTTGGTTTGGTCTTTATGGTTACAGAGCCGGTTTCTGGCGCACACACCAATACGGGGCGGTATATTTATGGTGCCCTGATTGGGTTCATGGTGGTGATGATCCGTGTGATCAACCCCGCCTTCCCCGAGGGCATGATGCTGGCGATTCTGTTTGGCAATGTATTCGCCCCCTTAATCGATTACTTCGTCGTTCAGGCGAACATTAAACGCAGAGCAAAACGCAATGTCTGATAAGCCCCAAAACACCGACCAGAAACCCCAGGGTTTCATCCGCCGCTTTCTGGCCCTGCCGTCAGATTCCGTTGAAAAGACGCTGTTTGTCGCACTGTCCTTGTGCTTGGTAGCCTCGATGATCGTCTCCGCAGTGGCCGTATCCCTGCGCCCGATCCAAGAGGTGAACAAGCTGAAGGATAAGCAGATCAACATTCTACAGGTTGCAGGTGTCTATGACCCTTCAAAGGATGTTCTAGAGGCATTTCAGGCGTTTGAGCCACAGGTGCTGGAGCTGGAAACAGGTTTGTTCACAGATCAGTTTGATGCGGCCACATTTGATGATCGCGCAGCGGCAGATAACCCAGAAATTTCAATCGCGTTATCGGATGATCCTGCCGGCATTGGGCGCAAATCCAAGTTCGTTACGGTTTATTTATTGCGCAACGAAGATGACAGCATCGACAAGTTGATCTTGCCCATTCATGGGTATGGATTGTGGTCGACACTGTATGGTTTTATTGCCCTAGAGGCCAATGGCAACGACATTTACGGGCTACAGTTTTACAGCCATGCCGAGACACCGGGCCTAGGAGCGGAGGTGGACAACCCGCGCTGGAAGGTTCTGTGGAGTGGTAAGAAATTGGCTGACGCGCAGAATGAATTGCAGATCAGCGTAACCAAGGCCGTACCGGCAGCAGGTGCAGAATATCACGTGGATGCCCTATCGGGTGCTACACTTACCTCTGTTGGGGTTCATAATTTGGTGCGGTTCTGGATGGGTGAAGAAGGCTATGCCCCCTTCTTGGCCAACCTTAAAGCAGGAGATATCTAATGGCGCAAACCCGTAGAGAAATGTTAATCGACCCCTTGGTCGACAACAATCCGATTACCCTTCAGGTATTGGGGATTTGCTCGGCATTGGCTGTGACATCGTCATTGAAGGTTGCACTGGTGATGACCATAGCGGTGACCATCGTAACCGCCTTCTCATCGATGTTTATCTCGATGATCCGCAATCATATCCCGAGCTCTATCCGGATCATTGTGCAGATGGTGATCATTGCATCCCTTGTGATTATGGTGGATCAGGTATTAAAGGCATTTGCCTTTGAAATTTCCAAAACTCTATCTGTGTTTGTAGGGTTGATTATCACCAACTGCATCGTAATGGGACGCGCCGAGGCATTTGCCATGAAGAATACCCCCTTGGACAGTTTTGTTGATGGTATCGGTAATGGCCTTGGGTATGGTTTGATCTTGATGTTGGTTGGCTTCTTTCGCGAGCTGTTTGGATCAGGCAGCCTGTTTGGTGTGACGGTACTGGAAACGGTGAACAACGGCGGTTGGTATGTGCCAAACGGTCTGTTGCTGTTGCCGCCGTCTGCTTTCTTTGTCATTGGTCTTCTAATCTGGGCATTCCGCACATGGAAACCCGCACAGGTCGAAGAGCGTGAATATAAAATTCAAAATGTAGAGGCCCACTAATGGAAGGTTTACTTTCTCTTGCGGTTAAGGCGATTTTCGTCGAGAACCTTGCACTTTCGTTTTTCTTGGGCATGTGTACCTTTATTGCGGTATCAAAAAAGGTGTCTACGGCCATTGGTCTGGGTATTTCGGTGATGCTGGTACAGGCGATCACTGTGCCTGCAAACAACCTGTTGCTGACCAAGCTGCTGTCTCCTGGTGCGCTGGCATGGGCGGGGTTTGACAATGTTGACCTGACCTTCTTGAGCTTGATTTCCTATATTGGTGTTATTGCGGCTTTGGTGCAAATTTTGGAAATGGTGTTGGATAAGTTTTTTCCGCCCCTTTACAATGCCTTGGGCGTGTTCCTTCCCTTGATCACCGTGAACTGTGCGATCATGGGGGGCTCGATCTTTATGGGGGAGCGGGGCTATAATTTTGTGGAGTCTGCGACCTATGGTCTATCCTCTGGGTTTGGCTGGGCTTTGGCAATCACCGCCATGGCTGGTATCCGCGAAAAAATGAAATATTCGGATGTGCCCGATGGCCTTCAGGGGCTTGGCATTACCTTTATCACTGCGGGACTGATGGCGATGGCCTTTATGTCTTTCTCTGGCGTGAAACTGTAGGACATTATCATGGAAACCTTTAGCTTAGGTATTATCCTCTTTACTGTAATTGTTATCGCTCTGGTGATGATCATTCTAATGGCGCGGTCTCGTTTGGTATCAACGGGGGATGTGAACATCACCATCAATGGCGAAAAAACCATTTCTGTTCCCGCAGGTGGCAAGCTGTTGCAAACCTTGGCCGAGCAGAAGCTGTTTGTGCCATCCGCCTGTGGCGGCGGCGGCACCTGTGCCCAGTGTCGCGTGCGTATCCATGCAGGGGGTGGGTCAATTCTACCCACCGAGGAAGGCCATATCACGAAACGCGAAGCCGCCTGTGGCGATCGCCTGTCCTGTCAGGTAGCCGTCAAGCAGGATATGGAAGTGGAAGTGCCCGAAGAAGTCTTTGGCGTTAAAAAATGGGAATGTACGGTAAAGTCCAACGACAATGTTGCGACCTTTATTAAAAATCTGGTTTTAGAGTTGCCCGAAGGCGAGGATGTGAATTTCCGTGCTGGTGGTTACATCCAGATCGAGGCCCCAGCCCATGCCCTAAAATACACCGAATTTGATATTGGCGAGGAATACCGCGAAGATTGGGACAAGTTTAACCTCTGGCAATACGACTCGTCCGTGGCAGAGCCTATTGAGCGCGCCTATTCCATGGCCAACTACCCTGATGAAAAGGGTCTGATCATGTTGAACGTGCGCGTGGCATCACCACCGCCTGGATCAACGGGTATTCCTGCGGGTCAAATGTCCTCCTTTATCTTTAACCTAAAGCCCGGCGACAAGGTGACCATTTCTGGGCCGTTTGGCGAGTTTTTTGCACGTGAAACTGAAAAAGAGATGGTCTTTGTGGGCGGTGGTGCTGGTATGGCGCCGATGCGCAGCCACATCTTTGATCAGCTAAAGCGGTTGAAAAACAAGGATCGTAAGATCACATTCTGGTATGGTGCGCGTTCTAAGAAAGAGATGTTCTTTGTAGAAGATTTCGACAACTTGGCCGCGGAATTCCCGAATTTCACATGGCATGTAGCCCTTTCAGATGCCATGCCAGAGGACGACTGGAGCGGTTACACAGGTTTCATTCATAATGTACTACATGATGAATATCTAAAAGATCACCAAAATCCCGAAGATTGTGAGTACTATATGTGTGGTCCACCGATCATGAACCAATCTGTGATCAACATGCTGCTGGAATTGGGTGTGGATCGCGAAGACATCATGCTAGATGATTTCGGCGGCTAGGCCCCCTACCCCCAAAAAAACCGCGCGGTCATTAATGTGGCCGCGCGGTTTTTTTATGGGCTGACATCTGCTGCCAGTTACTTTGCTTTGCTAGAACAACCAGCGATTGCCAGTCTCTTCTTTTGATCTGTACCATCGCCTATCTTTCACCACTTTGGCCTAGTGTTCTAGCCTGCCCTTGCACACGGGTTGGATCTCTTGTTTTTGGCGGGGTATTCCGTAGGTGCCATGCATGATGCACGAAATTGCCCTCGAGATCATTACAACGGGCAATACGCATCCACCAAATAGGGGCCCCACGGTACAGGGGGACAAGCTGGTATCAGGGGATGCAGCAATCTGCGATGCCTGCGGTCAGTTCTACAGCTGGGTGGTGATGAGACCGGCTACCGCTGTGTTGGGGCCGGCCCGCCTGTGAGCGCTTTACATGCGTTGTTGAAGAGCGATGCAGATATGTATCATCTAATCTAGGCCGCGCTATTTCTATTGATCATATGGCCGCATGCGCAGATATGAGCAAACGCCAAAACAGAGTAATGACGCCTATCGCACCGACCCTAGCCCCGCATAGGACACCGGAATAGTGAAGTAAGGTGGCACAAGTGCACAGCCAGCGATGGGGTTTTATACACTTGGGTAAATGGCGGACAGACAGGGATTCGAACCCTGGAGACGGTCACCCGCCTACACACTTTCCAGGCGTGCGCCTTCGACCACTCGGCCACCTGTCCATTGGCATGTGCAATACACCGCAAGGATTTCACTGACAAGCCAAAAGAGCGGTCTATGGGCAATTAGTCTGTGTTTTTTCGCGTCAGTTCTGACAGGTTTTTTATCCGCACATCGCGTTGGGCAAATGGGATTTCAAAGCCCTCTTTGGCGAAGCGTGCGGCAATGGCGAAATTCATGTCAGACGTTACGGTCAGTTTGCTGTTCACATCGCGCAGAATGCCGCGCATCTCAAAGTTAAGGGAATCCGCCCCAAACCCCATGAAGAATACCGAAGGTGCCGGATGTTTTAGCACCAACGGATGATCGGCGATAAGCTCTAACAGCACCTTGCGCACCGCTTCGGGATCACAGTCATATGAAACCCCGATGGGCACACGTACGCGACCTCGGGTGCTGGTGAGTGTGCGATTGGTAACCGTGCCTGCAATCAGATCCGCGTTGGGCACGATCACCACCGCCTTATCAAAGGTTTCAATACTGGTCGAGCGCACAGCGATTTTGCGCACATATCCAGATACGGCCCCCACCTCGACCCAATCGCCCAGCTTTATCGGGCGTTCGATCAGCAAGATAATGCCAGATACGAAATTCGACACAATCGCCTGTAGCCCGAAACCAATCCCTACAGACAAGGCACCAGCTACGATCGCCAGATTAGACAAATCCAGCCCTGTAGACGTGATGGCAAACAGCGCTGATAGAAAGATACCGATATACCCCAGCCCAGTAACCAGCGAGTTCTGGGCGGCCTCGTCAATACCAGTATTGGGCAAAACCGCGGTGCGCAATGCGGCCTGAAGAAGGCGGGTGACAGTATATCCAATTGAAAAAATGATCACAAATGACAGAACATCAGAAAATGATAGGCGCGTGCCCCCGACATCGATGCCCTCTTTGATGGCAAACCAGAAATCGGAAATATCGCTAACGCGCGCGCCCCACACGATGGCCAATAGCGGCATTGCAACCCCAACCAGCACAATGCCAAGCGCAGATTTATAAAGCCCCCCTGCCCGAACATCGGTGCTGGGGCTGCTTTCGTTGCTGTCAGGCTGTGCAAGCCAGTCAATAACCCCTACGAACAGCGCATAGGTCAGGAACAGAACCGTAAACAGCGTGATACTGAGCAATGTTGACATTACCAGCAACAACCCCAAATTCACATAACCAATCAGCGCCACCAAAGGTGCCACAAGCGCCACAAGCAGGCACAGAGAATTGGCAAAACGGAAAATGCGCGCAGAGAGCGCATCGCCCGCGCTCATGGCATCGCTGTGCAAAGCTTGGCGATAAACGCGGAATTTGCGTGCGATTAGATATAGCCCATAGGCCCCAAGAACAATAATCGGGAAGGTCAGAACCGCCGAAACCTCTAGCGAGAATTTCTCGCTGTTGTTCATGGCCTGGCTAAAATAAAACAACGCAAACACCAGCCCAAGGCCAATGCAAGTACGCCGCCCACCAATGATTTTTGACTGATCAACACCCAAGACCCGCGCCCCTGGCCCGCCCTGAGCAAACAGGTTACGCGCCACCCAAAGCGCCACAATAAGCGAGAGCGCGATCTGGGGGATATAGCCCAGCAAAACATTGCCCCGCACCGCAAAAATATTAGCTAATTCAATAGCATGGGTAATGACGTAAATGCCCAACATCGGGCAAATCACCAAACCAGTTGACATTAAAAACAGAGAGAATGCATTGCGCGGCTGATCAATTCCATCTGTGCTGATTTGCATTTGACGCGAAACCCAATTGCGCGCGGGAAATACTAATGCCCCGCCTATGATCAGCAACAGCAGGATAATCGGGGCGTTTTCGGCCAGCCGTTTGGTGCGAATTGGGCTGTTAAAGGCATTCTTCACCTCGCCGCCCAATTGCGAAAAATAGGCCCCCACTGCCGAGGCCGCAGGGGGCCATAGGCTGGGCGACAAAGGGCTGGGGCCAAGGCTGGTTAGAGCCTCGGATTGGCGGGTGCGTATGATTTGGTCGATCTCGGCGATCAGGTTTTCAATCCGTTGAAAGGCTTCTTGTGTAACAATCAAGGGGGCTTGTGCTTCTGACAGGCGCCCTGTCAGATCTGCGCGCAGGGCCTTGACCTCGGCGGTTTCGGGCACGCCTGCCTCTGTTGGCTCTTCGCCCAGAATATCCAGTTGCGCACGCACACTAGCGACGCGATCGGCATAGGTCTCTTGGGCCGATAAAGAGGCCGAGCGAAAGGCTGTGAGATCAGAGCGATAGCCCTCGAGCGTCTCATTGCTGTCGCGGGCCTCTTCGACCGCTGTTTCTATTTGGGTCGCCGCAGTTCGAAAGGCATCAACATTAAAGATGCTGGTGCCCTGCGCTATGGCCGATGCTGATAAAAAACCAGTGAAAACAGCGCACAAGAGCGCCCGAGTGATCGACCGCATGTCTCTATGCCCTATTCAAATACTGTGGGGATACGCGCGGGTGCCTCGGCCAGCCAGCGCGGAACCGGCAGGTTATTTGCCGCTAAGAACTTGGGGTTAAAAATCTTGGACTGGTAGCGATTACCAAAATCACAGAGCACGGTTACGATTTTATGTCCTGGGCCCATTTCCTGTGCCATGCGGATGGCGCCTGCGATGTTTATACCGGTTGAGCCGCCCATGCACAGGCCTTCTTCTGTTAGCAGGTCAAAAATGATCGGCAGTGCCTCTTTGTCGTGGATATTATAGGCCATATCCACCGCAAGCCCCTCTAGGTTTGCGGTGATGCGCCCCTGCCCGATGCCCTCGGTGATCGAGCTGCCCTCGGATTTCAGTTCGCCATTGGCATAGAAATTATAAAGTGCTGCCCCATCTGGGTCGGCAATGCCGATTTTGATGTCTTTGTTCTTATGGCGTAGGCCCTCGGCCACACCAGCCAATGTGCCCCCAGAGCCGACCGAGCAGATGAACCCATCGACCTTGCCATCGGTTTGTGTCCAGATTTCAGGGGCTGTGGTGTGAATATGAGCATCCCGGTTCGCGGTGTTATCGAACTGGTTTGCCCAGATTGCGCCGTTGGGCTCTGTTGTGGCCAGCTTGGCCGCTAGGCGGGCGGAATATTTTACATAATTATTTGGGTCTTTGTAGGGTTTTGCCGGAACCTCTACCAGATTGGCACCAGCAAGGCGCAACATGTCTTTTTTCTCTTGGCTTTGGGTTTCTGGGATAACGATAACGGTTTTAAACCCTAAGGCATTGCCCACCAATGCAAGGCCGATGCCTGTGTTGCCCGCTGTGCCTTCTACGATTGTGCCACCGGGGCGCAGCTCGCCGGATTTTATAGCCGCCTGAATAATGCTCAACGCGGGGCGATCCTTGACGGATTGTCCAGGGTTTAGAAACTCGGCCTTACCATAGATGTCACACCCCGTTAATTCTGATGCTTTGGTCAGTCTGATAAGGGGCGTGTTCCCGATAGAGGCTGGGAGATCTGTGTAAGTGTTCATCGAAAATTCCTGTATTGTCTGGAGGTCAGACTAGTCAGCATTTCAGCGGCGCGCAACGCCGATTTCAACAATCAATCGCCCTTTATCGCCAACTATAGTTCGCCATTCCGGTAATGCGCCCAGAAATAGCGCCCCCCAGTATGATTATCACCCAGACCTCTGCACTGATGGTGCCGATGAAAAATTCAAACGAAATGCGGAACCAATCAAATAATGCGCGAAAGGGATCAAGGTACAGGCCCTGAAGCAAGGCCAGATAGATGTAATAGAGGCCAAATAATGCACAACACACCATGATCGAAAAGATCATGGCCCTTAGGCCAGATGCAATAGAGGCCATTCCGCCGAATCCTGGGCGATTTCCCAAGGTATTCCACCCCGTAAGCAGGCAAATAATCCCTCCAGAGACTGGGAAATACCCCGGCAGGGAATCCCCTGAACTTTCGGCGATATGGGCGTGCATCAGAAATGCGAAAAACCCCGTAAGCCCGATGGTAATTCCGGCAATCAGGTGCGCTGCGGTATTAAGCTGATACGAAATCTTCATAGGAGTCGCTGTATTGTGGCCCAAGGCTGGGGCGGTGAAATGGTGATTAACCCTACCCCAGCTTTCGCTGAATTGGAATATCAATAAACTCTAGGCGTTTACATCCACCACCACGCGGCCCTGTACCTGCCCGTGTAAAATGTCTTTGCCCAGCTGTTCTAGGTCTGCCAATCGGGCGGGTACGATCATTCTATCAAGGTAATCCATGGGGAAGTGGCGGGCCAGTTGATCCCAGGCCGCTGTGCGGTTGTCATAGGGGCGGTGCACACTGTCTATTCCCAAAAGGTTAACCCCGCGCAGCAGGAACGGAATGACCGTGGCGGGGAGATCCGCACCGCCAGCCAAACCAACGGCGGCCACGGATGCCCCGTATTTCATCTGCCCTAAGACGCGTGCCAGCATTGGCCCGCCGACCGCATCGATACAGCCGGCCCAAGTCTCGCTCTCTAGCGGGCGTTTTATGGTTTCGTTGATATCCTCGCGGGCAATGATCCGGCTGGCGCCGAGGGTGCGCAGGTAGTCGCCGGTTTCGGGGCGGCCGGTCACACCAGCGACCTCGTAGCCCATATTTGCCAACAGCGCGGTGGCCACAGAGCCCACCCCCCCTGCAGCCCCTGTGATCAGCACTGGGCCATTTTCTGGCTTTAGCCCCCGTTCAATCAACGCCATAGCAGAGAACATGGCCGTGATGCCCGCCGTTCCGATTGCCATGGCCTGTTTGGTGGAGATCCCGACCGGTAAAGGCACCAGCCAATCAGCATCTACGCGGGTTTTCTGGGCATAGCCGCCCCAATGCACCTCGCCATATCGCCAGCCCGTCAACACGACACGATCCCCCATTGCATAGCGCGGATCATCTGATGATTCCACAACCCCTGCCATATCAATGCCCGGTACATGGGGATAGTTGCGCACCAAACCGCCACCAGCGCCCAAGCACAGGCCATCTTTGTAATTTAGGGTTGAATATTCAACAGCTACGGTCACGTTGCCGCTGGGCAAATCATCAAGTTCGATGGTTTCGATGGCAGAGCTGGTTTTTCCGTCGTCGTCTTTTCGCACGACCAATGCGTTGAATGGCATGATGACCTCCTCTTGTTTGTGGTAGCTTGGCACGATGCAGGCGAAAATAGAAAGAACAAATTTACAGGATTTCGACAGACGTGGCATTTCCAGATTGAACCCCACCACAGCATATCCTATAGAAAGCGCAATGCACCCGTAGCTCAGCTGGATAGAGCGCTGCCCTCCGAAGGCAGAGGCCAGAGGTTCGAATCCTCTCGGGTGCGCCATAATTTGTTGGCAACGAACCCCCAAGAGCCCTATCGACACCTGAGGCTGGTGATCACAGCGATCGACGGGGCAGGATAGATGCCCTCCCCGGCTAAGATCAGTCTAGATAGCCAAGTGCGCGCAGTTGCGCGACCACCTTGGGATCTGCATCAAGATCGTAGGAAATATCCCCCCCCAGAATAGGGGCATCGGATTTTAGAACCGTGATCAAGCCTTTGCTCACATGCGAAAGGCGCAGTTTGTCAAAGCTAAGTGAGAGGTCGTGATCATGCGAATAGATATCCTTCAGGGCATCTGGATCTTGTTTAAGATCAAATAGATAGCAGGTATCACGGTCTCCATCATAGATGTATTTGTGCCCCTGATAAGTAATCGACAGGCGATAGATATAGGAATTGTGATGGCCAAACATTTCAGAATAGATGGGTTTTTCCATGATATCTGCCGCAGATGATGCAAGGGGCAGCAGGCTGTCGCCCTCCATCAAGTCGGGTTTGGGCACGTTGACCATATCTAAAATCGTGGGGGCAAGGTCGATATGGCTGACCGGGCGCTCTATGCTCTGGGCCGATCTGGATTTTGCTGGCCGAATAATTAGCGGGACGTTGGTGCCCTCTTTATGCAGCTGGTTCCACGAGTGGGCCCAAGATCCGTGTTCATATAGTTCCTCGCCATGATCACCCGACAGAATGACATTGGTGTTATCGCGATCCGCACGGGCATCAATGGCATCGAACAAAACACCCAAAGATGTATCAAGACCCTCTGCCTCTTCTTTGTACAACTGACGCCAGCGCTCTGCGCGGCTATCGCCGGGGTATCCTTTGCCGCGCTGTTTGCGAACCTTTTGCCATGCGGTGCGATCTTGCCAGATCTCTTCGCGGTCTTTGCGGGTGTTGCGCCGATCCGCTGAAAAATAGGGCCAGTGTAAATCCATGAAGTGTAGCCACAGAAAATAGGGCTGGTCGTGCTCTTGGTTCAGCCAATCAAGGCCTATTTGAACCACATCATCGGCCAACAGGGTCGGATTGATCGGCAAATAGCCTATGCCCACCTGCGCCAGCGCGCGCCTTACCTTTGCGCTGGTGGCTAGGCGGGTGTAAATTCTATCAAGACGCGGATAACGCAGCAACTTGCCCTTTAGGCCTGGGCGGAGATCGCGAAAGGTTTCAAAACCACGTTGAAAACCACCCCCCGTGCCACAAACGGGGTTGGTGGTGAAACCCGCGGTTTCATAGCCCTGCGCCTGTAGGATCTCGGCAAGTAAGGGGCGTTGATCAGACATTTTCCCCTGTGCAAATCCATACATCGACCCATAGGTCGATGACATCAAGGCTGTCATCGCGATCTTGGTCCACCCTCCACAGGTGTAGGCATTGGGGAAATTGATGCCTTGTTTTGCAAACCGATCTAAATGCGGCGTTTTGGGGCCTGTGGGATTGTTTATGCCAACATGATCCCCGCGCCAGCAATCCACTGTAACAAGGATGATGTTTTGCTTCTGATTTGGCGTGTCATGCATAGGAATACTGGCCCTGGAAATCATCGAGAATGTTTGTGGAGAGAGTGTCTAGAAAGCTAAGGTCATCTGGGGTGCTTACGGATCGAACGGGGCAGTGCTGGATAAGGGTTGTCATATCTGCGAAATCCTGAATTTGCATTGCGGTATCCATGAGCCGCTGTGCATAGCAATGAGCCATCAAATGGCGCACTGCATTTGCCTCGGATAGCGGATTTATGTGCACAGATCCTGTGTCTTTGGGGCGTCGTGATAAGGCATATACAGCCCTAAGCGGTACTGTTTTCGCCTGAAAACCGCCGAGATTGGCCTGTTCGATGGAGATATACCGTTTGTCACCAACAGACAGGACACGATGGGTTCCATTCGCAGAATACCCAAGCTGATCAATGGTTTGCTGGGTCAAGCGCGTAAAGGGATATCCTGGAGACACCTGATATTGACCGCTATTGTTTTCAAGAACGGCAATATCATCTGCGACCAATTGCGCACCCATTTTGAGAAGAGCGGCGGCGGTTGTTGATTTACCTGCCCGTTTTGGCCCCACCAAGGCAAAGGCCTGATCCTTTATCGATAAAACGCTGGCGTGTAGGCAGGGCCGTCCTCGCAAGCGGCATATCAGCCCCAATATAGGCCCGATCAAGAATGACAGAGCATCCCCCTCTGGTAAATCAGATGTTTGATGTACCCGTATGTGATCATATGTTGCAGAGATCACAAATTCTACGAAGGTATTGGTATCGCGTGAATAGCGCAGCTTTATCCGCCCATCCTGCTTTTGGATTATGGGGCCATCATTTGAGGTGGGGTTAAATTCCAAAAAATCCCGCCAAAGCGTGGTGTTTTCAAGCACATCTGGCGGTGCGAAATCAATACGGACATCAACCGCTGCCTCTAGATCACCTTTGGGAAGCAGTGCAATCGATTTGGTTGATTGGATTTCAATGCCATAAGCGGTGTATTTATACGTCATTCACATCTGTGCTTTTGAATGGGTGAGCCAATCGTGAAACCGTATGGGCGAGTTTTCAAACTCGCTGGCGGAGTAACTGTTGGGAATACCACCGCTGTTACCCCCTGCGCTTCGCGCCCGGGTTTCCATGGGCTTGCGGGTTGTGCCATCGGTGGCCATGTTAGGCGGCGATTTTCAATGCGGCCTGTGGTAGGATGATCTCTGATTTCGCCACAGGATACCTTGGAACTAACTGGCAGTATAGGAGGAAGGCACATTCCCACCGTCATCACCAGTGCGTCCAGAAATGGTTTCAGTCAGCTCGCTGGCCGGGCCATAATCTGTTAGGGTCGGCGCGTGGTAGGCAGGCGTATTCGCTACGGCCTGTGGCTCGGTGTTCTCTATTTTTGGCATGGGATATCCTTTAACTAACTAGCGGTATATGACGAAGGTGTATTACCACCGTCATCACCAGTGCGTCCAGAAATGGTTTCAGTCAGCTCGCTGGCCGGGCCATAGTCTGTTAGGGTCGGCGCGTGGTAGGCAGGCGTATTCGCTACGGCCTGTGGCTCGGTGTTCTCTATTTTTGGCATGGGATATCCTTTAACTAACTAGCGGTATATGACGAAGGTGTATCACCACCGTCAAACCCACGTCTTCCAGAAATGGTTTCGGTCAGCTCGCTGGCCGGGCCATAGTCTGTTAGGGTCGGCGCGCGATAATCACCAATGTTTGTTTCACAGGGCGTATTATTGGCGTCGTTGGAATTCTGAAAGCTTGGCATTAGTTACGTTCCTATTTGATAAATTCAAGCGCAACCAATACGCTAATGATGATAACCTGACGATACTCTTCGCATGAACTGCTGTCAAATGCTCTGGTTCGGAAACCATAGCGGATATTTTGCCAATATCCACATAATCCGACAGTATGGGATCAACGGCCAACTCGGCGTACATTTTTGGCAGACCTTCACGTTTGGCATTGGCCACCATGACACTGCCAGGCATCGGGGTTTTCGCACGATTCAAGACCGACTGTGGCAAGCGCCCCTGCATTATCTTGCGCAGCAGGTATTTCTTTTCAAACCAAGGGTACTGCGGGACACTTTGGGCCCATTCCAGCAGGCGCACATCAAAGAATGGAAACCTGACCTTTAGGGGGTGCAAAGACACGGCGGGGCTGTGCCATTCAAAAATGCGCCGCCATAGCGCGTGCTTGGTCATGCCGATGCGCTGATCCGGATAGATTTCGGCCTCTTGGAACAGCTCGCGGTGCCGGTTGTTCAGGCCTGTTCTGCTTACGAAGGATGCACCAATCCAGCTTGGGATTGGCTGCTGCCGATAACCCTTTATGGATTTGCTGTATTTGTTTAGGCGGTCAGGCAACAGTGCCCGCGGCAGACGGCCTTGTATGCGCAGCTGTAACCCGATGTCGGCGATATAGTGTCTAATTTGGCCAGATGTGCGCAGAGCGGCCCAATAACTAGCGTCTGCTGCCAAAAGCGGATCGCCCCCGAACCCCGCAAAGAGGGTGCGCCCACGCGCAGAGCAGTCGGTGAATATGTGATAACGCGCGCTGTTTACCTGCATGACGCTGGGCTCTGGTGTGAAATCGGCTGGATTGAACAGCTGGTTTAGCCCAATTTCGCGATCCCCGCGATGCACCTGCAATGGCAGGCCCAGCTTCTGGGCGGTTTCTTCTGCGAAGCCTTGCTCAAGGTTATGATCGTCTAGATGGCTTGCGTGGTTATAGGCTTGGATATCCTTGGTCTTCCCTTGGGCCTTCAGCTCTGACAGCACGGCCGAAATCGATGTGGAATCCATGCCGCCGCTCATATGCGTGCCAGCGCTATCGGCACGCAGGCGATCAGAAACTGCGGCGGTGAACAGATGATTGAACATCTCCGCCTGCTCGGCCTCGGATCGGCGAATATAATTGGGAGTTGGGGCAGACCAATAGCGATCAACCTTGACGCTATTATCGGTCACGATAATTCGATGCCCAGCTGGCAATTTTTTAATATCAGCCAAAGTCGTAGAACACGGATTGTGGTTCATCCGATACAAAAGATAGTCGCCGATAGTATGTTCATCTAAGCGATCAGAGACTTCGGGGTGCAATCGCAAACAGGCCAGATTATTGCTAATCCCAAACCCACCCTGCCGCTCAGTATAGTAGAGCGGTGAAACCCCGAAATGATCGGTGGCGGCAAGCATGATTTTACGGCGTTGATCCCACAAAACAAAGGCGAAATCGCCGATCAAATGGTTCAGACAATCCGTCCCCCAGCACCCGTAGGCCATCAGAATCAAATGGTCATCTGTGGCGTCACTCTCTATTTGGATCCCCTCTTGCGCTAATTTTGTTCTGAGTGTGGCCTGATCATCGATGCGGGCATCGGCGGAAATCCAGACCTGTTGATCACGTGTCGCGGGCTGTTGTTCACGAAACGAGCAGCGCGTACTGCCCAATAAGGTATGTCCAAGGGCTACATTTCCCTGCATCCAATAGGCCTGAGCATCGGGGCCTTGGCGCCGAAGCGTGGACATCATGGCCGCCAAAACGGTCTGATCTATATCTTTGTTTTCAAATTGGAAAAGGCCAACTATTCCGCTCATCCTAGCTCTTTCGGGTTGTTAAATTGCGCCATTGCGCGATATCGGCTGTGCACATTGGGGCCAGCATTTAATATACGATCACCATATTGCACCCAAGCATGGGCGCGCATTATCTTTCTACTTTGCACACCGATGTGCAGGGTAGATGAAATCCCTCGGCGTTTTAACTGCCACCACAAGACCAGAGAACGCGCCAGGCACTTTCCCTTGAACGGGGATCGTTTCATGGCATTTGCCAACCCAGCGAGGCTGTTTTTCAGCTCTTGGTCATCATCATGGGATATGCGTTTTTTGATCAGGCACCGCTCTAGGATTTTCCACGTGCGTTTTATTCCGATGATCCTTAGGCTGAATTCCACAAGGACAACCAAAAGAATGTTTTGTATTATGACAACCGCCATTTTGATACGTGCAAGTGTCATTTGCGCGGCTTTAGGAATCGCGAGACAATGGCATAGCGGCTTCCAGACAAGACGGGGGTAACCTCGTGTAGCAGGTCCGCGCGGTAGGCAACCAAAAGCCCCTGTGCACCTGTAAGTGAAACGCCCCAATCTTTCAGAGCCGGGTTATCAAGCAATCCGTAAATTTTCAACGACCCGCCACAATAGCTGTTGTTCTGCGTATTCTCTTGGGATGTTTCGTCATTTAAATAGATCGAAATATTGATCCTGCGGCCCAATTGATCATCTGTATGCGCCCCGAAAAAATGACCTGTGTCATAGGCCAGATACTTTGGGGCTTCGAAAATCGCATCGAATTGTTCGTTGAAATGGTGCTCTAGATCCGTGCGCAGACCCATGATTTTTTTGCGAATTTCTTTATCTGCCTGTGAAGACACTGTACCAAAGAGCGATTGACGCAATGCATCATCCTTGGTGCTGGATTTGGTATCGGCATCATAGACCTTGGCCTCGGCAAAAGAGGATTTTTGAATTTCTTGGCATAGGTTTTGGCATTGGGTCGGTGTTAGGAAATCCGTATCAATATAGACGCCAAGCTTGCGAAGTAGGTCTATGCTCAAGAGGTCTGCTCACCGTCAAAAGAGATCAACCCAGCCTTGGATAGCTCTAGCAAGAAGCCCCCAAGATCCTTGCGGATAACCTCTTCTTCGACCTGATAGGCATCAACCGCATGATGAAGAACCTGATCAACATCCTTGAATTCGTTCAACCAATGCCAGAAATTTTTGCTGACATCATCAAGGCCATAATATCGTTCGTTATTCAGGTTCAAAATAACTGCCTCGTTTTCAAGGTCGACCATCAAGGCCTTCTCTGAGATCGAGATTCGACCGGAAATCTGTGTCATATTCTGAGACCCTAATAGTTGTATTCACAGGATTATCGCTTAGTTACAGGCCTGTCAATTCACCCATGCATTCCAGACCTTGCATAGCGCTATGTTCGATGTAGATTGACCCGAACCAATAACACTGGAGACCGTTATGGAACTCACTATTGCCACGAATGAATTGCGCAAATTCATGAATGCCACCCATCTTGGGCCCGCAGTCCATCACGCCTATGTTTCACAGTTTCAATCCAATGCCTTGGGCGTGATTCAGATCCACGATTTTTTAGACCCAACTGTGGTGAATTCCTTGGCACATTTTTTAACCGAACAAGCAATCTTTGATCCGATTTATGGGCTATATTCAAAAAAATCACACCGTACAGATATGCAGGAATGGTCAAACGCACCAGAGAATGATCGGTTTTTCTATTATGAAATGCTAAATGGCACCAAGCCGGATTGCGGATTAAGCCCCAGTTTCTTGACCTATTTAAGGTTCAAAAAGTTCTTATTCGGCGAAGATTTTCGTGCATATGTTGGTCAGGTGACGTCTAGCGCCCTTGACGCAACCACAGCACCCCTGGCACATCGATTAGACAGCCGCCATTATCTAAAACCGCATGATGACCGTAGATCAGGGCGAAAGATCGCCTATATCCTGTATCTTTCACCGGGGTGGCATAGGGATCATGGGGGCGCTCTATGTATCAATGCACAGGGTCAGGAGGTGCAGCGCCTTATGCCCGCGTTTAACAGCTTGGTGCTGTTTGATGTAACGGCCCATGACAAGCATCATATCGAACCTGTCGCCAATTTGCCCGAGGGCTTGGCGCGCTATACCCTAGGTGGGTGGTTTTATTGCGAATAGACCCAACGGGCCGCGCACAGGCTTTTGTATTTTGGTGCGATACAACCTAGGGTCTACTACCGCCGCCATGCGATCGCGCTGGGGCAATGCCTCGGGGCCCAGAAAAGAGACGATTTTGGCCACCTGACGTTCTGGATCAGTCAGAAGATCTTTGTGATTCACAAACAATTCCTGCATATGGGGCGCGCGCGTTAGCCAAGCACGCACCTTTGCATCATGTGCTTGAAATTTCGCTGATATATCAGCGTCTTGCGCGCCAATATTTTGCCCTGTGTCCGTCAACATTTTCTGCTGAGACTGAATAACCTCGCCGATATCGCGTTGCATATAGAGAACCTTGTAGTCATATTTTTTGGGAAGCCTTGGCAGCAATGTAGAAATTACCTTCACAACCCTGCCCGCGGCTATTTCTGCGCGGATCACGGTGGTGTCCTTCACCAGCTTTTTGATCGGTTCCCATTCAAAATAACCCTTTGGGTTGCTTTGGTCCGCGCGTCGCACACCATCGCTTAACACCTGAACCCCACCAGCATCTAGCATCTGCATCATTAGAGACGTCCCGCTTCTTGGTAGTCCAGATACGATAATTATGGGGGGCTGAATGGGCTTGGTGGTATTTTTCATAGGCAATCCATAGGCGAGTACGTTGACAAACTCAAATTTTATCTGGGCAACCGAGGGGCGCAGGGGATGTGGCCATGGGGCGGTATCTGGGATTTTAGACTGGTAGGCCCGGCAGGACTCGAACCTGCGACCAAAGCGTTATGAGCGCTCTGCTCTAACCAACTGAGCTACAGGCCCACACAGTCTGGGAGTGGATTACTTGGGCCACGAGGTGTGGTCAAGGCCTGCATGCGTTTTTGGGGGGCGTTTTTTTCATATCTGGTGCGCTTTCGCCTGTGGCTGATCTTTCCTTTGGGGCGCGCGTGTTATAGAGGGGGGCAACCGAATCTGGAGCCCTATCATGACCACATCCAAAACACCCCTTACCTATGCCCAAGCTGGCGTTGATATCGACGCAGGAAACGCATTGATCGATCGTATCAAACCCGCCGCCAAATCTACCAAACGCGCGGGCGTTATGGATGGGCTGGGTGGATTTGGTGCCATGTTTGATTTGAAGGCGGCTGGGTTTAACGATCCTGTTTTGGTATCGGCCACTGATGGTGTTGGCACCAAGTTGCGCATTGCGATTGACACAGGGCATTTGGACACCGTGGGCGTTGATTTGGTGGCCATGTGCGTGAATGATCTGATCTGCCAAGGCGCGATCCCTTTGTTCTTCCTTGATTATTTTGCCACCGGAAAACTGGACATTGACCGCGCCACTGCAGTGATTGATGGCATTGCCGAGGGTTGCCGCCAGGCCAACAGCGCCTTGGTGGGTGGTGAAACCGCCGAGATGCCGGGCATGTATGAAGGCGATGATTTTGATTTGGCTGGCTTTGCCGTGGGTGCGATGGAGCGTGGTGCCACCTTGCCGCGCGATGTGGCCGAGGGAGATGTGTTAATTGGACTGCCGTCAAGCGGCGTGCATTCAAATGGCTATTCCTTGGTCCGCAAAATCGTCGAGCATAGCGGGCTAAACTGGAACGATGATTGCCCGTTTGGCGAGGGCCTATTGGCCCAGCACCTGTTAGAGCCCACCAAAATCTATGTGCGCCCTGCCGTTGCCGCCCTAGAAACCGGAAAATTGAAAGCCTTGGCCCATATCACCGGTGGCGGATTAACCGAGAACCTGCCCCGCGCCCTGCCCGATGGATTGGGTGCCGAGATCGACCTAAACGCATGGGTGCGTTTGCCTATTTTTGACTGGTTGATTTCTCAGGCCAATTTGGCCCAAGACGAGGCTCTAAAGACATTCAACTGTGGCATTGGCATGATCGCCATCTGTGCCGCGGATGATGTGGCCGCAATCACCACAGCCCTTGCTGGCGAGGGTGTAGAGCCGGTGATCATCGGTGCCGTAACTGCCGCCAAAGGTGTGGCATACAAGGGCACATTATAATGATGCCCCGCGTTGCCATTCTGATTTCTGGGGGTGGCTCTAATATGGTGACGCTGGTCAAGGCCATGCACATGGGGGCCATTGCGGCAACACCTGTGCTGGTTTTATCGAACAACCCAGAAGCCGGTGGGCTGGCCAAGGCACGGGATCTGGGTGTTGAAACCGCCGTTGTTGATCACCGCCCCTTCAAGGGTGATCGCGCCGCATTTGACGCGGCCATGCTAGCGGTTTTGCAGAAGGCCCAGCCTGATATCATCTGCTGTGCGGGGTTCATGCGCATCCTTACGGCTGAATTTATCGACCATTGGGCTGGTAAGATGCTGAACATTCACCCCTCTCTCTTGCCTAAATATAAGGGGCTGAACACCCACCAACGCGCCATCGATGCTGGCGACAAGGTTGCGGGTGTTTCTGTTCATGTGGTGACCAGCGAATTAGATGGAGGGCCGGTGTTGGGCCAAGCCGAGGTGGAAGTTCGCGAAAGTGACACCGCCGAAGATCTGGGTGCGCGGGTTTTGGTACAAGAACACATCCTTTACCCACAGGTGCTGGCCAATTTTGTCAAACGCGATGACTGACAAACCATCGGCAATTCGCAACCTTGGGCCGGCTTCGGATACATTCTATGGCCGCGCAGGCATAGATACAGCCGATAAATTGCGCGAAATTGGCCCGGATCAAGCCTATCTGCTGGCGCTGAATGCCGGGGGGAAGGCGCATTTCATCGGTTATTACGCCATGGTCATGGGGCTACAGGGGCGGCCATGGAATGATTGTCGTGGCGCTGAAAAGGCCGCGCTAAAAAAACGCTTCGAAGCAATAAAAGCCCAGATTAGGCCCCAAAATCAGGATCCATTTGAAGAAGAGCTGAATCGCCTAGGGGTGATTTCCAGATCGGCAGATAAACCATAGATTGGGTGCGTTCGGCCTTGGCCGATGCCAATTTTAGCCTAAAAACCTGCCTCACCCCGCGCGCTGGGACGTTGCACAAAAGACTCAGGCAAAATGATAAATTCCCATACCAAGGTTAATAACGCTCGAATGCCGCAGATGATTTGCTAAGGTGTTCTCAATGAGGCCCAAAAAACGAGGCCCAACAGGAGAGCAGATATGGCAGTGGTCGATTTTCGCCCACGCGCTGGCAACAAGCCCAAATTCGACGGGCTAGGGGCATTTGTCCCCGCGAATTTTGTGCCACGCGTCAGGTTTAATACAGACAGTATCAATCGCGGTTTTCGCGTGTTGGCGCATATGAGCCTGTGCTCGGCTCTGACGCTGTGTACCTATCAGGTTCTATTGGGTGTAGAACGCATTCAAGGCTATTTGGCCCCCTATACTGGCTAGAAGCCCAGGCGATAGTTTACAGAACACCACCGTCCCCTACATCTGCACCTACCCCGTGGGGAAGGTGGCCACGCTGCCCCGTGAGGTCAGAGCCATCATGCGATCATGGAAATACCACCTGTTTAATCATCAAAACCAGCAGATATGAAAAAAGGGCCGCGATTGCGACCCTTTCGATATTTTAGCACCCTGTTCGGTGTTGATAGGCTTAGCCAACCATGCCTCTCGACCAAATTCCATTTGGTCTGCCGGCGAACTGGTTATCCAACCATACCTTTCGACCAAATTCCATTTGGTCTGCCGGCGAACTGGTTATCCAACCAGTTCTAGGCCAGAGAAGAAGAACGCGATTTCTTCGGCTGCTGTTTCAGGAGCGTCTGAACCGTGCACAGAGTTTTCGCCAATTGATAGGGCGAATTCTTTGCGGATTGTGCCCGCATCAGCGTCGGCTGGGTTCGTTGCGCCCATTACTTCGCGGTTTTTAGCAATCGCGTTTTCGCCTTCTAGAACCTGAACAACAATTGGCTCTGAAATCATGAATTCACACAATTCGCCAAAGAATGGGCGCTCGGCGTGTACGCCGTAGAATTGTTGCGCTTGGGCCAATGTCAATTGAATGCGCTTGGATGCAACAATGCGCAGGCCAGCTTCTTCGAATTTTGCGGCGATTTTACCAGTTAGGTTGCGTTTTGTGGCATCTGGTTTGATGATTGAAAATGTCCGTTCTAGGGCCATGATTGGTTTCCTTTGATTAAGTGTTAAATTTCGACCCCGCGGGGTTTGGGCCCGCAGTAACACAAGGATTTCGCTTTGAAAAGAACCCAATTCAGAAACCCTGCACGCAGTCATTGACACCCCTGCCCCAGTGGTTCATGCACGCCTCATGTTAAAAATCGAAGATATCAGTTTCTCCATTGCAGGACGGCAATTGCTGTCAGGTGCCAGTGCCACCATTCCTCAGGGCCATAAGGTCGGTATCGTCGGGCGTAACGGCACCGGCAAAACCACCTTGTTCAAGCTTATCACGGGTGCCTATGGGCTAGATGATGGATCTATTTCCATCCCCAAGAAGGCCCGCATTGGCGGCATTGCCCAAGAAGCACCTGCATCGGATGATAGCCTGCTGGAAACGGTTCTGGCCGCGGATACCGAGCGTGCGGAATTGATGGCAGAATCTGAGACCTGTACCGATCCAGACCGCATTTCCGAAATCCACACCCGTTTGATGGATATTGATGCCTATAGTGCAGAGGCCCGCGCCGCCAGCATTTTGGCTGGTCTTGGATTTAACACCGCGGCCCAAGCGCGCCCCTGCCATGAATTTTCTGGTGGCTGGCGCATGCGTGTTGCCCTCGCCGGTGTGCTGTTTGCCCAACCGGATATTTTGATGCTGGATGAGCCGACCAACTACTTGGATCTAGAGGGCACTGTGTGGTTGGAAAACTATCTGCGCAAATATCCGCACACGGTTTTGATTATTTCGCACGACCGTCAGCTGTTGAATACATCGGTAAATTCGATCCTGCACCTGATGGACAAGGAGCTGACCTTTTATCAGGGCAACTATGATACCTTCGATCAAATTCGCCGTGAAAAGCTGGCACAGCGCGCCGCCGCATCACGTAAACAAGAGGCTACGCGCGAACACCTGCAAAGCTTCGTTGATCGGTTTCGTGCCAAGGCCAGCAAGGCCAAACAGGCACAATCCCGTATTAAAATGCTAGAAAAGATGGAGCCGATTGCCGCCGGTGTTGAAAATGCTGTGGCGGCGTTCAACTTTCCAAACCCAGAAGAGCTAAGCCCGCCGATTTTGCGCCTAGAGGGTGCTGATGTGGGCTATGATGGCAAACCTATCTTGCGGGATTTGAACCTGCGTATTGATCAGACCGATCGCATTGCGCTGTTAGGGGCGAATGGTCAGGGTAAATCAACTCTTTCAAAACTATTGGCCGATAGTCTGCCCCCAATGCAGGGGGATGTCGTTCGCTCCAGCAAGTTGAAAATCGGCTATTTCGCACAGCATCAGGTGGACGAGCTGTACTTAGATGAAACGCCGCTACAACATTTACAACGAGAACTGCCCAAAGAAACGCCCGGGCAATTGCGCTCGCGTATGGCCCAAGGCGGTATCGGCCCAGAACAGGCCCTGACGGAAGTTGGGCGTCTGTCTGGGGGGCAAAAGGCCCGTTTATCATTGCTGTTAGCAACCCTAGAGGCCCCACATCTGCTGATTTTGGACGAGCCGACAAACCACCTTGATATCGAAAGCCGCGAGGCACTGGTTTTTGCATTGGCGGCCTATAGCGGTGCAGTGATTCTTGTTAGCCACGACCCGCATTTGGTAAATGCCATCGCCGATACCCTGTGGTTGGTCAAAGACGGGGCGGTTAATGTGTACCACGAAGACCTAGAGGCCTATAAAACCCTGTTATTGGCCGAACGCGGTGCGGCGGATCGACAAGCTAAGCCGGGTAAGAAGGTCAAGAAGAAGCGTCTGTCGAACTCTGAGCGCAAGAAAGTGCTGGCCCCTTATTTGGCCGAGGTTGAGAAAAGCGAAGAGCGTCTTAATAAAATATTGATAATTCAAGGCAAGATTGACGAAGCCCTTGCAGATCCAGAGATTTATGCGCATGCTGACAGTTCTCGTGTTGAAGAGCTAAGCGCAAAGAGCGCCGAGGCGAAGCAAGCAGTGGCCAAGGCCGAGGCCTTGTGGATGGAAGCAGAAGAAGCCTTGGATAAAAAGAGGCGCGAAACATAGGGGTGTATAAATTTAGATGACCGGAACGGATGTCGCATATTTCACCTATCTGTTGTTGTTTCTGGCCTTTATCGGTGTCAGCTATTTAGCATCTACTAGAAGCCGCCTAGGGCAATCAGTGCAACAAATGGCCATATGGTGCCTGATATTTTTTGGGTTTATCGCCGTGTATGGCATGCGCGAAGCGCTGAACGAACAATTGTTCCCCGAGAAAACAATCGTGGAAAAAATGGATGGCTCTTATGTGTTTCAACGCGAAGAGGATGGGCATTTCTATGCGACCCTCTTGGTGAACAATGTGCCTGTGAAATTTGCTGTAGATACCGGCGCAACCACCGTGGTTCTGAACCGTGATGATGCGCGCCGCGTGGGTATTGATCCTGATACGTTGAATTACTCTCAAACAGCCTATACCGCCAACGGGCGGATTGGCTCGGCGCCCGTGGTCTTGCATGATGTGCGTATTGGGCAAACCGCGCATAGCCATCTACGTGCCAGCGTTAATCAGGGTGATTTGCACACATCTCTGATGGGCATGGAATATATCAACCGCTTTTCAGAATTTCGAATTGTCAAAGATCTGTTGTATCTCACACCTTAGGTCGAGCTGGCCTTTTTCTGCCATGGGCCGTCTTCTTGCGACCAGTATTGGGCGGGCACCCCTGCCGCGGTAACTGCGCGCCATTGGTTACGCGCCTGCGACAGCGCGGTATGATCATTGCCATCGAACAACAGGCACACCCGTTGATAGTCCGCCGCTTCGCTGGGTGAAAATTCAGCATCATCCACCAACAGCAATATATCCGCCTGAATTTTGGTGTTTTTTGTAGTTTCTAACAGGATAGGCTGATCTTGATCAAAATCCCCACCAGCCAGCCCATGGGGCAAAAAGCTGGTGTCACCAAAGCGCCAGATATGGTCCGAGAACCATTTCAGGCGCGCTTGCTCACGCGCCCGAAGGCTAACCCGCCATCCCCGAGATAGGGACTTTTCAGCCAAGTCAGGCACCAAGGCCTGAAGCGGCGAGCGGGTTAAGTGATAGAAGAAAACCTCAGACAATTAAGCCTCGTAATTATCTGCAATTAAACGATTAAGCGCCTTTACGCCCCAACCTGTTGCACCCTTGGGGGCGAAATCTGTTTCAGATTTCACCGAAGCAACGCCTGCGATATCTAGATGGATCCACGGCATATCATCGGCCACAAAGCGTTGCAGGAATTGTGCAGCAGTGATAGAGCCCGCCGCCCGGCCCCCGATGTTTTGAATATCGGCAATCCGGGATTCAATCAGCTTGTCATATCCAGCGCCCATGGGCATGCGCCAAGCGCCCTCGGCCTCGGCATTGGCAGATTTTAAGAAGCTGGCGCTGAGCTTGTCATCATTAGAGAAAACACCCGCGTTCTCGTGGCCAAGCCCGATAATAATGGCCCCCGTTAGGGTCGCCAGATTGATGATTGCACTCGGCTTGTAGGTTTCTTGGGCATAGTGCAGGACATCTGCTAGGACAAGACGACCTTCGGCATCGGTATTGATCACCTCGATTGTCGTGCCCTTCATGGATGTGACCACATCACCTGGGCGGGTTGCGCGGGCATCTGGCATATTTTCGACCAAGCCCACCAGCCCCACGACATTTGCCTTGGCCTTGCGCAGGGCCAGTGTCTTCATCACCCCAGAAACCACACCGGCGCCCCCCATATCCATGGTCATATCTTCCATACCGGCGGCTGGTTTCAATGAAATTCCACCAGTATCGAAGACCACGCCCTTGCCCACCAGCGCAAAGGGTTGCTCGTCGCCACCGCCATTCCATTCCATGATCACCGTTTTGGACGGGCTATCAGAGCCATGGCCCACGGACAGCAAGGCCCCCATCCCCAGCTTCTGCATATCGGCCTCTTCGAGGACCGTGACCTTTACGCCCAGTTTTTCCAGATCGATCAATCGGTTGGCAAATTCTGTGGTGGTCAGCACATTTGCCGGCTCGTTGATCAAGTCACGCGTGAAAAACACCCCCTGAGCCACCGCATCCATATCGCCATAATCAACCGCAAGTGCTTCGAATTTGGTGCTGTGCACGCTGACCGCGCCGTATTCAACAGCCTCTTTGGTTTTGTGATCATTAAATCCGTAGCGGCGCAGCGCCACTCCAAAGGCGATATCCGCGGCTTTGTGATTTGGGCCTACTAGCAGATGAATAGCTGTTTTACCGGCGGATTTTCCTACATTTGCACCGGCCTTGCGGCTGAGCTCGGTATCGGCCTTTTTGGACAGTTTGGTCAAAATCACCTGCTCTGCAGCCATACCAGCCGGCATCACAAAGGTTTGGGTCGCGCCAGCGGGCATATCCGCAAAGCTCTGCCCCTCAACAAAACGATTGATCGCACCCTTGGTCAGGCGGTTTACGCGGCGCGCCATCATATCCAGGCTCTCGTCAGAGCCGACAACAACCACAACACTGCCTTCAAGTGTGGCGATGTCATCCAAGACTGGATCGATAAAATTTGGGGTAATGGGGCTGCTCATGGGGCTCTGTCCTTATTTTAAAATCAACTTTGTGCTAACCTAACGCCATTGTATCAGGGTGACCACATTGGACTGTTGTTTTTTATTGAAATAGATTAGCCATAGCCCATACAGGGGCGCATATTTGCAGGGATTAGAATTGAAAAAACTAGATAGATATATCTTGGGCCAGTTGTTGGGGCCATTTTTCTTCTTTTGCCTCGTGTTTGCAGGTATTTTATGGCTGAATCAGGCCTTGGCGATTGTTGATATTGTGATCGATAACGGCCAACCAGCCAGTGTATTTGTTAAACTTAGCCTGCTGTTATTTCCCAAGGTTATGGAATCAACGATACCCATCGCCGGTTTTGCGGCCTCTATTTTTGTCACCAACAAGTTATTTGGAGAATCGGAATTGGTTGTGATGATGAGTGCGGGGCGATCCAACCATCAGTTGACCAAACCGTTTTTCACCTTTGGGATGATCTGTTTGGTGTTGATGCTGGTGATGGTACATTTTGTGAACCCATGGGCCAAGACCGAGCAATTGGATCGGCGCGATGAAATTCGCCGTCAATTCATCACCCAAATCATCCAACCCGGTGAATTTATATCCGACCAAGATCGCTATACGTTTTTCTTTGGCGAAAAATTCCCCAATGGGCTGGTGCGCGATGTGCTGATAGAGGAGCGCATCTCTGACACAGAAACCGTGACCCATATTGCCAAGCAAGGCCAAGTGGTGAACGAGGATGGCCAGATCACGCTGGTGCTGTTTGAGGGTTCTATTCAGCGCCTGCAACGTGGCAATAATAATCTCAGCCTAGTGCAGTTTGATTCATTGGCCTTTGACCTATCGTCTTTGGGTGGGGATATCCCTGCGCGCGAAAGCCAAATCAGCGAGCTGTCTACCCCTGCTTTGCTGGCGCATATTTCGGGCATGGAGGCAGACCTGCCCGCCCTCATCCGCGCCCAGACATTGCTGCACGAGCGTATCTCGATTACATTGCTGGTTCTATTGGCGCCAGCCTTGGGCATGGCCACCCTGTTGCTGGGGGGGTTCAGTCGATCTGGGTTCCTACCGCGCATTGGCTTGGGGGTATTGTTGATGGCAGGGATCAATTCATTGCGCGGGGCGGCGGAATCCTGGGGCAGCGTTGATATTCACAGCTGGCCAATGATCTATGTGCCAATCATCGTAACTATCGGTCTGATATTGCTTTTAATCTGGTTAGGAACCAAGGATCTAAAAACCTTGTTTCGCCTGAGAAAAGATGTATTTGGAGCGGCGACATGACATTAGCGCTGTACTTCTGCAAAAGATTTTTAGTGAATTTTATCAGAGTGTTACTGGCGATAGCATTGATTGTTTTCCTAATCGATTTCCTAGAAAATATTTCCAGCACCAGCAAAACCAACGCCCCGTTTCAAAATGCGCTTTCCCTAACCATATTGCGCGCACCTACCTTTCTATCCACTGCAATGCCGCTGATTGTTATGTTGTCCAGTTTGGCATTTTGTATTGGTTTGGCGCGCTCTAGTGAATTTGTGATCTCGCGCGCGGCGGGTTTGTCGGCCCTGCGGAGTTTGATACCACCGATGTTTTGTGCCATGGGCCTTGGCATCCTATCTGTGATGTTCTACGAGCCCCTAGCGGGCCAAATGTATAACTCTTATGATACCAAGCGTGCCCAAATTCGAGGCGCCGCCGCCGCCCCGGTTTCCCTACATGACAGCGGGTTCTGGATGCGGCAATCCAGCCCCAACGGGCATCATGTAATTCAGGCACAGACCGCCACCAAAAACGGGCGAGTTCTCAAGGGGATCACCCTTTATGAATATGATGAGAATGGTATTATTGTTAGCAGAATGGTCGCCGAGACCGGCTATTTGAATACTGGCGAGTGGGTTTTTGTGAACACACAACGCTGGCGTGACGCGTTATTGGTTAATGCGCCAGAACAGGCGAAATCCTCGGCGAGGTTCTATAGGCTAAAGACAGATATCACACCGCAGCAGCTGTTGGATGGTTATCCCAAGCCAGAGACCCTTTCGCCGATCGATATGCCGCGCCAAATCGCGGCGTTGGAAACTGCTGGGTTTTCTTCGCTAAAATATCGCGCACAGCAGATAAATCAGATCGCGCGCCCCCTGCTGTTTGCGGTGATGATGATCATTGGGGCGGTTTTCACACTTAAAACCTCTCGACAGGGTGGATTGGGGATTGCGGTTCTGTCATCGTTGATATTCGGGTTTTCCCTACATTTTCTCCATAATTTTGCAAGTACACTAGGCAGTTCTGGTGAAATCCCATTGTGGGTGGCCGCTTGGGCGCCTATCCTATCGGCGGCGCTTGTGGCGCTTAGTTTGTTTTTACATTACGAGGACGGTTGAATATGGCACGTATTTTTATCGTTGTTTCCATATTCATCGGCTGTTTTACTGGGGCAGTCTCGGCCCAAGAGCGCACGCCAGTCGCCTCTTTGATTGCAGATACCATTCGTTTTGATGGGGCCAGTACGAGGCTTGTTGCGCGGGGCAATGTAGAGGTTTTCTATGACCGATTGGTTTTACAAACCGAGGAAATAATCTACGATCAGCGCGCAAATCGCATCCTTGTTCCCGGTGAATTTACCCTGCGCGAGGGGGATGATTTTGTCGTGCACGCGGCGGGCGCGGAGCTGGATTCAAAGTTGCAGGCTGGGTTGATCAGTACCGCCCGCGTCGTCATCAGCCAGCAATTGCAGATCGCGGCCCAAGAGGTGCACCGCGCCGATCCGCAATTTACCACCCTAAACAGGGTCGTGGCCTCTACCTGTCATGTCTGTGACAAAGGCGATGTGCCATTTTGGCAAATTCGTGCAGCGCGGGTAATACATGACACAGATGGCCAGCGCTTGTATTTCGAGAAGGCGCGGCTGGATTTTCTGGGCGTGCCCATTTTCTACACCCCACGCCTCAGCATACCCGAGCCGGGCGTTGCACGTGCCAGCGGTTTTTTGGTGCCGCGCTTTACCTCTGGGACCACGATTGGGGCCTCGGTCAAAATCCCCTATTATTGGGCCATTTCCCCCCATAGTGATGCCACCATAACCCCCTTTGTCACCAGCAAGGGTAGCGCCATTATCGAAGGCGAATACAGGCGTCGGGTGCAAAACGGCGCTTACGAAATGCGCGGTGCGCTGGCATTGCGCGATCGCCTAAGCCAAGAGGACTACAACGGCTATTTCCAATCCGAAGGCCGTTTTGATCTGCGCAATGACTACCAGCTTGATTTTGCAATATCTCTAAGCTCTGAGTTTGATACTTTGAATGAGGATGGTTTTTTAGATAATTATGGTTATAGCAACGATGATCGTCTGACCAATTTCATCCAGATTACCAAGACAACCCGCACCGGTTTCTTTTATGTTGGCAGCTCATTCACCCAGTCCCTGCGGGCCGTTGAAATCGATACCGATATCCCCGTGGTTTTGCCCGAGATCCACTACACTCAGAGCTATGTCGACCCGATATTTAATGGCAAGGCAAACCTAACCCTGCATTCGGTCAGCCTGTTGCGCAACTTGGAAAACAGCTATACCCGCATTGGGGCACGTGGCGATTGGCGCAAAGAGTGGCATACAGGTCAGGGATTGGTACTGGGTGCCGCAGGCCAGCTGAATGCCAATCTGTATTACGGTGATGGCAGTTCCGATTTCTCGGCCCTGCCGATCCTGCGCGCAGAGATCCGCTACCCGTTAAAGAAAGCCACAAAAAACGCCACCCATGTGATCGAACCCATCGCCCAGCTGATCTGGGCACCCGATGATCCATGGGGCAGCGCTAACCAAGACCGCAGCACCAGCGACAGCACCACCGCAGAATTTGAAGAAACCAACCTGTTTTCCATCAATCGTTTTCCTGGGTTTGATGAATCCGAGGCCGGGGTACGCGCCAATATCGGCATGCGGTATCTACGCTATGCGCCCTCGGGCTGGGAAATGAACGTAACGCTGGGCCGGGTAATTCGCGCCAAGAATTTGAACCAATTTGATACCTCCACCTCTACTGGTCTAGATGCGACTAACTCGGATTTTGTGGGGGCGCTTAGCTTCTCATATTCGGATCAATTTCAATTTTTAACACGCATGTTGGCGGACGATGATTTTAATGTGTCCAAGAATGAAACATCGATTGTGTTTGATGGTGACAGGTTCGATTTTGCCGCATCCTATGTATGGCTTGATCAATACACCGTCCTAGGACAACCAAATCGCCAACACGAGGCCAGCCTATCGGCCGCCTATATGGCCAGTGACAATTGGCAATGGACAGCGGATTGGCGCCATAATCTAGGCACTGGGACGCCGATCGAGGGTGATTTAGGCTTGGTTTACCAAAATGAATGCGCCGAGGTGCGTTTTTCGCTCTCGCTTCAATACGATGCCGATGGTAACATAGAGCGTGATTATGGGCTCCAAATTGCCTTTTCTGGCTTGGGTTCACGAAACAAAAATACCAAATCTGCCCACCGTTGTGGGGTCTAACGAGAAGACATGATGAAAAAACTTAAATTGCTCTGTGTTGTTGCCCTGTGCAACCTGACCTTCGGTGCGCCCAGCCTTGCGCAAAGTGGGAATGTGTTTTCCTCGGCCGCGGTTGTCAATGATGCTGTTGTAACCAATTTCGAGCTATTTCAGCGGGTGAGCATGCTTCAGGTATTCGGGGCACGTGCGGATTTGCGAAATTTGGCCATGGGACAATTGGTTGACGAACGTTTGTATTTGCAGGCTGGCGAACAAATGGGCGTCACCGTATCCGAGGGCGAGGTTCTTGATGGCATGAATGAATTTGCCGCCCGTGCCGATCTTACATCGGATCAATTAATTGAAATTCTGGGCCAACGCGGTGTGGTACGTGAAACGTTTTATGATTTCGTGCATGCTGGATTGGTATGGCGCACTGTTGTGCGTACGCGCTTTGCTCGCCAAGCGCAAATTACGGAGAACGACGTTGATGTGGCCTTGCTGCGCTCTCCTGGTCAAGGTGGGCGCCAACCAAATGAAATTCTTGGTTATGCGACCCTTGCCCTGCCCGCATCCGAGGGTGATGTGAAAACCCGTGCCGCCAAGGCCCGTGTTCTACGTACCGAAATCGATACCTGCCTAGATTTGCGCGCTGCGCGAAACAATTTTGAAGGGTCAGAATTTGGCGAGGGTGGCGGTAGGCTAGCAGATATTCCAGATGCATTGCGCGGGCCCTTGAATGCGCTGGATCCGCGCGAAACCACCACGATAACGGGTGCGGATGGGCGGACAACCGTATTGATGCTTTGTTCGCGCTCCAGAGAATTACCAGAGGGCGACCGCAGTAACATCACGGAAATCCTTGTGAACCAAAAAATCGCAGGTCTAGCCAATGGGTATTTGCAAGAGCTGAAAGGCGACGCCTTTATTGATATAAAATGATGCCGCCCATCGCATTAACCTGTGGCGATCCCAATGGCGTTGGGATTGATATTTCACTAATGGCCGCACAGCGCCTTGTGGACACGCCTTTCTTCTTGATTGCGGACAAGCAACATGTGGAATCCAGAGATCACAACGGCATTCATCACCTAATCGAACGCCCCGCAGATGTTCTTAGCTTGCCCCAAGGCAGGTTGGGTGTTTTACACCACCAATTTAGCGCGCGCCCTACCCTGACCGGCGAGCAAGGCGAAAACGCCCGCGATATTATTGCCGTGATCGAACGGGGTGTTCATTTGGTAAAGTCCGGCGCGGCATCGGCACTTTGTACCAATCCCATTCATAAAAAGGTTTTGGTGGAAGGCGCTGGCTTCGCCTATCCCGGGCATACCGAATTTTTGGCGGCATTGGCCGGTATCAAGCGCTCGGTTATGATGTTGGCTTGTGACGAACTCCGCGTCGTCCCAGTGACCATTCATATAGCCCTAAGCGATGTACAGGATCATTTAACGCCAGAGTTATTGCTGGAAACCATTGAAATTACACACAAATCATTGATTGAAGATCATGGCATTCCAAACCCCAGGATAGCTGTGGCCGGCCTAAATCCTCATGCGGGCGAAGGTGGGACATTTGGGCGTAGCGAAATCGATATGATGCAACCGCTGATCCACAAGTTGCGCGCGCAAGGCATGGATATCAGCGACCCCATCTCCGCCGACACCATGTTTCATGCAGAGGCGCGCGCACGGTATGATGTGGCCATTTGCATGTACCACGATCAGGCTTTGATCCCGATAAAAACATTGGACTTCCATGGCGGCGTAAATGTGACCCTTGGGTTGCCGTTTATCCGCACCAGCCCTGATCACGGCACGGCATTTGCGCTGGCTGGCGGGCCAGATGCCAATCCCAGTAGCCTGATTGCCGCCCTTAAATATGCCCATAAACTGGCGCAGAACCGGAAAACAAATGTCGATACATGATCTGCCGCCCCTGCGCGAAGTAATCAATGCCCATGGTCTAAGTGCGAAAAAATCATTGGGGCAGAACTTTCTGCTTGATCTGAATCTAACCAGCAAGATCGCGCGCCAAGCCGGGGATTTGTCACAGTGTGATGTGTTAGAGATTGGCCCAGGGCCTGGCGGGCTAACCCGAGGACTATTGGCCGAAGGTGCGCGCCATGTGTTGGCAGTAGAGCGCGACGAGCGCCTGCGCCCAGCCCTACAAGAGGTGACCGATGCATCGGATGGGCGCTTAACAGTGCTCTATGGTGATGCCTTGCAGGTGGATGTTTCGGCGCATCTGTCGGCCCCTGTTAAGGTGGTGGCAAACCTGCCCTATAATGTGGGAACAGAGCTGTTGGTGCGCTGGTTAACACCTGCACAGTGGCCCCCGATCTGGGATAGCCTGACCCTGATGTTTCAAAAAGAAGTCGCACAACGGATCGTTGCTCAGCCTGGATCAAAGGCCTATGGCCGCCTGTCTATTCTGGCGCAATTTCGCTGTGATGCGCGTATTGCCATGGAAATCCCACCTCAGGCCTTTACCCCACCGCCCAAGGTGAATTCGGCGGTGGTGCATATCAAACGCCTAGAGAAACCGCGCTTTGATGTGGATGCGAAATTGCTTGAACGCGTTGTAGCGCGGGCCTTTAATCAACGCCGCAAAATGTTGCGTGCAAGCCTAAAGGGGCTGGCACCTGATGTAGAGGATCGGATTATTGCGGCGGGAATTGCCCCCACCGAGCGCGCTGAACGGCTGAGCCTAGAGCAATTTTGCTCCCTTGCTCAGCAGTTTTCTGGATAATTATTCAGGGGCCTCGGCCTTGATCGGTGCCTCTTGGGGTTCACTACCAGTGCTCAGCGCCAATGCCGGCTGTTCCTGATCTGGTTGCGCCTTGGTGGCCGCGGGTTTGCGGGCTGGACGGCGGGTATTTTTCTTTTTTGTGGGGGCGGATTCTGGTGTAGAGACCAAATCGCTGTCTTGGCTTTCACCTGGGAAGACCTCTTGGTCGGGTGCGGCGGCTATTACGGGCTGATCCGATCCTTCGGCCACGCTGGCCTTTGGTTGAGCGTTCTGCTGCGTGTTTTGGTTTTGCGCCTGCTGGGCCTGTTGTGCCTCTTTACGGGCGGCAATTTCACGCTGAGAGTCGCTTAGCAGGCGGGAATAATGTTCAGCATGCTGTAGGAAATTCTCGTGCGCGACACGGTCGCCTGCCAATTGTGCATCGCGGGCCAGCGCTTGATATTTATCGATGATCTGCTGAGGAGTTCCGCGAACTTTTCCCTCGGGGCCAGAAGAATCAAACACGCGGTTCATCACGTTTCCGGTATTATGGCGACGGTTATTATTATTTTTGTTGCGTGAACGCGATTTGTTTGAAGATCTCATAATGATCTGATTACCTTATGGTGGAAATGGACGCCTTTTGCGTATGGCCAAGCGAATTGAGGTTGGCAGTCTATCGAACACTGTTCGACAAAGACCCTGTATTTATACAAGGGCAGAATAATTAAACAACCCTAAACATCGGTATTATTGTGTAAAACTGCGCAAATCAGGCCTAAATAACGCCGATAACCACGCGATCCTTGCGGTTTAAATCTTGTATAATTTGGATGTCTGCAAAACCCGCAAGCGACATCATCTGGGCAACTGCTGCCCCCTGCTGGTGGCCTATCTCAACGGCCAAATGCCCTGACGATTGCAGGTATGCCCCTGCTTGGGCACAGATAATACGGTATGCATCCAGCCCATCGCCCTCTGGTGTTAGGGCAATGCGCGGCTCCCAGTCGCGCACATCCGCGTCTAGGTGCTGCATTTCTTGGGCGGTGATATAGGGCGGGTTACTAACGATCAGATCAAACTGATCTGACAGCGGCGCGAACCAATCCCCCTCAACCAGCTCTATACGATCGGTAACGCCTAGGTTCGTGGCATTCTGTTTTGCGACCTTTAGGGCGGCGGTGCTGATATCAACACCAACCCCTGTCGCATTTTGCCATTCATCCAGCAGGCTGAGCACGATGCACCCAGAACCGGTTCCCAAATCCAAGATACGGTTTTTAGGCGCCAGCCCAAGGGCCTGTTCGACCAGCGTTTCTGTATCGGGGCGCGGGTCTAACACATCTGGGGTTACAATAAACCGATGTTTCCAAAAATCGCGGTGGCCGATGATCTGGGACACCGGCTGATGCAGCATCCGCGCCTGTAGGAACCTGTTGAATTTTGCCATTTGGTCGGTAGAAACCACTTGGTCGGGATATAGGCGTAGGCGGTCACGCGCGATCCCCAATGCCTCTGCCAAAAGGATCTCGGCATCAATGGCATCGCCAAGCTGCTCTGCCCCGTGCGAAAGCACCGCAGATATCAGCAGGCTCATGGGTTTAGTTCGGCCAGCTTGGTTGCCTGATCATCGGCAATGAGCGCATCGATCAGTTCGTCCAGATCCCCCTGCATCACCTGATCCAGCTTATAAAGCGTAAGGTTAATGCGGTGATCGGACACCCTGCCTTGCGGGAAATTATAGGTGCGAATGCGTTCAGAACGATCCCCCGATCCCACCTGATCCTTACGTGTGGCGGCGCGCTCATCCGCGGCCTGTTGGCGTTGCATATCATAGAGGCGCGTACGCAAGACGTTCATGGCGATTTCACGGTTGCGGTGCTGTGATTTTTCCGAGCTGGTAACAATTAGCCCTGTGGGCAGGTGGGTAATGCGCACGGCAGAATCGGTTTTATTCACGTGCTGCCCCCCCGCACCAGAGGCGCGGTAGGTATCCAGACGGATATCTGTGGCTGGGATATCGATATCTACGTTTTCTGCCTCGGGCATAATTGCTACGGTCGCAGCAGAGGTATGCACGCGCCCGCCGCTTTCTGTTTCTGGTACGCGTTGCACACGGTGAACACCGCTTTCAAATTTCATCCGCGCAAAAACGCCATCGCCTTTGACGTTGGCAATCACCTCTTTATATCCGCCCAGCTCTGTCTCGCTGCCCTCTACGATCTCAAACTTCCACCCGTTGGATTCGCAAAACCGCTGGTACATGCGCAATAAATCCCCCGCAAACAGCGCCGCCTCGTCGCCACCTGTACCGGCGCGGATTTCAACAATCGCGGGCTTGTCATCGGCCTCGTCCTTGGGCAATAGCGACAGCTGAAGCTCGCGTTCGGCATTTGGCAGGGCCGATTTCAGCGCGGGCAGTTCCTCTTCTGCCAAGGCTTTCATCTCGGGGTCACTCAGCATCTCTTCGGCCTCGGCGATATCAGAGATCAGCAAACGGTAGGCCTGAATTTGGTCAACAACCGGTTTCAGCGTGGAATACTCTTTGGACATTTCGGCGATTTCATCCATGGCAGAGCCATCGGCCATTTTGGCCTCTAGGAATGCGAAACGAGCGAGAATTTGTTCTAGTTTATCTGTAGGTACCATACCCCTGTCTTCACTGTTGTTTTGGGTAGGGTCAAGGGCAGAGGTGCATTTTTCATCTTTTTATGTTATGGTGGAGCATGAACCGAATTATGATCTCTGTCTTGGGGGTGTTACTCTTGGGTTCCCCTAGCCTATCTGAGGGCGCTGATGTGCAGTGGCCCGATTGCTATTGCACGGATAAAACGGGCCAGCGGCTGGAATTGGGACAGGTGATTTGCCTACAGGTTGGGGGGCGCGAGTTTTTGGCCCGCTGTGAGATGTCGCAAAACAATCCCATGTGGAGAGAGCTAAGCGGATCTTGCCTGTCATCTGATTTGCGCCCTATTCCGACACTACCTCAAAGCCGCCAAAACAGCCTGCACGCGGGTTTTATTCACCCCGAAATCACTACTCCCAAACCGTGAGCGCGAGAAAATTTTAACGGTAACTTTGCCTGCAACGTCTGTGCGCAGGGCCATAGATACGTAATCCGGATACCCCATCAATAATGTGCGTATCCGGTAGGTAACGGGCCCCTGCGCAAGGTCTTGGTTGGGCGAGATGATCGTAGTACGCGCAAGGTTTTGCATATGTGCCGCCAGTTTTTGCGCCATAACAGGCAGGGGCAGTTCAAATTGTCCCTCGGCATCGGTGGAAATATACCCATTGGGCGTCTTGGGTAAAACCGCCTGAAACGGATCCGAGATATAATCTTGACTATTTTGCGATGCCAAACGGATCGCCGCCTGTGATCCCACCACCAGAGCCGCCAAAAACAGCGCCCCATAGGCCAGCTTAAGCATCGGATTTCGCACCCTCTTCTATTTCTCCAGCACGTTTTTCGACCAATTCGACTATGTGATCCAGCATCTTATCGTTGTCTATTTTGTGATCTTGTTTACCAGCCCAATAGATCATTCCAGACCCCGCACCCCCGCCAGTAAATCCTACATCCGTCATCAGGGCTTCGCCCGGCCCATTTACCACACAGCCGATGATAGAGAGGCTCATTGGGGTTTTTATATGCTCTAGGCGGTCTTCTAGCTTTGCTACCGTTTCGATCACATCAAAACCTTGGCGAGCACAGGACGGGCAGGAAATAATATTCACACCACGGTGGCGCAGGCCCAGTGATTTAAGGATCTCGAACCCGACCTTCACCTCTTCTACCGGATCAGCAGATAGCGAGACGCGGATCGTATCACCAATGCCCGACCACAATAGATTGCCCAATCCAATCGCAGATTTTATGGTGCCGCTGGTCAGCCCCCCTGCTTCGGTGATGCCTAGATGAATTGGCGCATCGGTGGCCTCGGCCAGTCCTTGATAGGCGGCGGCGGCTAGGAAAACATCGGATGCTTTTACCGAGATTTTAAATTCGTGAAAATCATTGTCCTGTAGGATGCGGATATGATCTAGCCCGCTTTCGATCATGGCCTTTGGGCAGGGTTCCGCATATTTTTCCAGAAGGTGTTTTTCCAGTGATCCGGCATTAACCCCGATTCTGATGGAACAACCATGATCATTTGCGGCCCTAATCACCTCGCGCACGCGCTCTGGAGATCCGATGTTGCCAGGGTTAATACGCAAACATGCCGCACCCGCCTCGGCGGCCTCGATGGCGCGCTTGTAGTGGAAATGGATGTCGGCCACGATGGGCACGGGGCTTTCGCGACAGATCTCTTTCATGGCCAACGTGCTGTCCACATCAGGACAGCTGACCCGTACGATATCGGCCCCTGCCTCGGCACAGGCCAAAACCTGCTTTATCGTCGCACTAGCATCATGGGTTAGCGTATTGGTCATGGTTTGCACGGAAATTGGTGCATCTCCGCCAACAGGCACCGAGCCTACATGTATTTTACGTGATTTTCGCCGCTCGATTGTGCGCCAGGGGCGGATGGAGGTCAGGCTCATGGGGAAACTCCTAAAAACTTGTTTGTTTTATAGGAAGACCAACATCAATCCGCAATCACAGAAGTTGCTATCGCGCAGCTTCGGCAGTGATTGCTTGGTTTATTGGCGCCTGTAGGGGATTATCCAATGTGGGCGTTGCCTTTTCATAAACCTCGGCAATTGCATCAGGGCTTAGGGCGACCTTGCGTGCCACGCTGGTTCCAGCGCCAACAGGGCCAAAGAGATCATCCCCAACCATCAGATAGACCGCACCGGCATTCCCAGCACGCATCAAGGCGTCCGCGGCATCTGCTGGCACGCGGTAACGCTGACCAGAATCAAGGATTTTTTCGAACAATATTTTGCCATCGGCCTGAAAAACCCTAACCCATGCGGGCTTTAACGCGACTACATCAACAGACAGCGGACCTGTCTCTGTAACCTGTGGGGGTTGGATAACTGCATCGATTTTCTCTACAGAAACATCAGGCGCGCGCGCGGCAAATACGCCGAAACTGGTGGGGTCGATGCCCGAAATTGGCCCATCGCGCGGCGTTAGGCGCGGCACTGTAAGCTCTGTTGGGCGGTATAACTCAGCTAGACGGCGGTCTTTTTCCTCGGCCAATTCGCGTGCCGTCTTCAGATCGTCGATCTGACTCTCGCTATCGTCCGAATTCAAAATCGCGACATGCGGTACAACTGTTGGCACGTCATTCACTGGTGCAAATTGCACGCGCTGAACCTCTTTCAAAACCGTAAGGCTACCCCAACTAAGCCCCCCAATCAAAAGGGTCACCACCGCAAGAGAAACCAATCCAGATAGTGAGAATTCCGCAAACATTCCTGATTTCGCCATGCGGTGTGGGATGCGCGGATTTAATAGCGCCTCATCAATTTGCTTGCGCGAATTGGGCATTTTCTTTGTGGTCGGTGTTTTTCCCGTATCGATTTGAGATTGAATGCCAACAAAGCCACTTTCTTGGCAAAACTGTTCAAAACACTCTTGGGGGTCTAATTCCAGATGAGCAGCATAAGAGCGCACATAACCTGCGATGAAGCTGGGCGAGGCAAATCCCTCTAGATTACAGTCTTCGATAGCGACCAAAACTTCGCGGCGTAGTTTCAGCTCGGATTCGACATCTTCTAATGTTTTTCCCAAGGTCGCGCGTTCGCCGCGCATCTTGTCACCAAGAGACACAGAAAATGCATCATACCCTTGCGGTCCATCGATGTCAGAAACCTGGTCCATGAACGACCCAACCCCAACCTTATCGCCTCTTGGAGATCGATTCGCTGTGCTCGATCTCTCGTTACCACTTGTATTAACACATTTTTATACCTGCGGTCACCCCTTGGTTGTTATAATGGTTTATGCGGAGGTTTTCAGCCGACTAAGTTCGCAATGCGACCAAAGCGCATCCATGGCGGTCAGAAGAGCATCAATCATCTCTTGGCTGTGCACCGGTGATGGCGTAAAACGCAGCCGTTCCGTACCGCGGGGCACCGTGGGAAAATTGATTGGTTGCACATAAATTCCGTAGTCCTTGAGCAAGCGGTCCGAGATCATCTTACATTTCACGGGATCCCCCACATGTACGGGTACGATATGGCTACCTTGATCATCCAGCGGCAACCCCATAGCCTTGAAGCGCAATTTTAACTGTGCTGCGATTTCTTGATGCTGAATGCGCAAAGAATTATCTGATTTCAAATGCTTAACGGATGCTTGGGCTGCGGCGGCAACCGCAGGCGGCAAGGAAGATGTGAAGATGAAACCTGGTGCATAAGAGCGGATGGCATCCACAAAACGCGTAGAGGCCGCGATATAACCCCCGATTACGCCATAGGCCTTGGCAAGTGTCCCGTTAAAAATATCTACCCGATCCAGAATTTGGCGTTGTTCGCAAACACCCCCGCCACGAGGCCCATAGAGACCGACGGCATGCACCTCGTCGACATAGGTGAGCGCCGAGAATTCATCTGCCAAATCGCAGATTTCCTCGATTGGCGCAAAGTCTCCATCCATGGAATAGAGGCTTTCAAAGGCAATAACCTTGGGCGCATTCGCTGGCAGTGTTTCTAGTATCTGACGTAAATGGGCCACATCATTGTGGCGGAAAATATGCTTTTCACAGTTTCCGTGGCGGATACCTTCGATCATCGAGGCGTGATTCAAAGCATCAGACAGGATAATCAGCCCCGGAAACAACTTTGGCAGAGCAGAAAGAGTTGCCTCGTTTGCATTATAGGCAGAGGTAAACAGCAGGGCCGCCTCTTTCTGATGTAAATCGGCCAATTCGGCCTCTAGGGCCTTATGATAAACTGTGTTGCCAGAAATATTACGTGTGCCGCCTGAACCGACGCCAGCCACATCTAGTGTTTCGTGCATAGCTGCGATCACCGCCGGATGTTGACCCATGCCAAGATAGTCGTTTCCACACCAAACCGTGATCTGCTGTTTATCACCGTTTTCATCGATCCAATTGGCGGAGGGGAATCGCCCGTTGATACGGCTAATATCCTGGAATACGCGATAACGCCCCTCTGAATGTAGTGCATCAAGGGCTTTGTCGATCTGGCTGTCGTAATTCATAGCTAGGTCCATCAGTAAGAATGAACGCAGTCTAGCAAATGTTTTAGGAAATATTAAGATGCAAAACGCCGCATCCTCCCCCTAAAAAATTGCGATTAGTAAATGTAGCGAATCTGATCTGTCCAATAGCGCTCGACCTTATGCAATGCGCGATTGATATCATTCAGGGTTTCGTCTTCCAAAACTGATCTCCCAAGCATGCCTTGGGCGTGTCGCTCGAACAGCTCCCCTACGATTTTACTGATTTCCTGACCGCGTTCGGTCAATTTAACCCGCACCGCGCGACGATCAATTTCACAGCGTTTGTGATGCATATAGTCTGATTCAACCAGCTTTTTCAGATTATACGAGACATTTGAACCCTGATAGTAGCCGCGTGATTTCAACTCACCAGCGGTCACCTCGTTATTCCCAATGTTAAACAACAGCAATGCCTGTACAGAATTGATGTCCAACAAACCAAGGCGCTCGAACTCGTCCTTGATTACATCCAGTAACAAGCGGTGCATGCGTTCGACCATCCCAAGTGTATCAAGATAGTTGCTGAGGAAATCGCGGGCGGGTGGTTCGCTGGATTCCACATTTTTCTTTTGGGAATTCAAGGGTGAATGGATGCTCATATAGTGTCTCCGACTTTCTGCTGAGACCTTTGTGAAGCATAAATTCAAATAAGCCGTTAAATTTACAGCGGTTTGTAGAAGATTTTATTTAGTTTCCAGAAAATAGCGTCGAACCCGATCCAGCGCCGAGGCCAACTCGATTGGCGCGGGCTGTTGCTCGCTGATCCACATATATAAATCGTGATCATGTTCGGACATCATGATCTCATGCTCGTCCAGCTCGGCCACGCTAAGCGAGGCCATTTTATGATCTGCAAAGCCCCCCAAAATCAGATCCATCTCTTTGATCCCGCGCCGCCAAGAGCGCAGGCGCAACCGTTTCAGGCGCGTTTCATGTGTTTCGGTCGGATCAGTCATAGGGTCTTTTGTTTTTTTTAACCCCAAAGGTCAACAAGAAAACCGAACTTGTAACACCTGTTCCTGCGCTCTAAGAATGAGGAATTGAAGTGAGGAGTTACAGATGTCTATTCTATCCAAGTCCCTAGAACGTATAAAACCATCGCCAACAATTGCTATTACCACCAAGGCTGGTGAACTACGCGCCGCAGGCGTGGATATTATTGCCCTAAGTGCGGGCGAGCCGGATTTCGACACGCCAAACAACATCAAAGATGCCGCCAAGACAGCACTGGATTTGGGCAAGACAAAATACACTGCCCCCGATGGTATCCCAGAATTAAAGAAGGCTATTTGCGCTAAATTTTTGCGCGACAATGATTTAGAATATACCCCCGATCAGGTGATCGTTTCCACAGGCGGCAAACAGGTTCTCTACAATGCCCTAATGGCCACGCTTAATCCCGGTGACGAGGTGGTGATCCCTGCCCCCTATTGGGTTTCTTATCCTGATATGGTTTTGCTGGGTGGCGGCACGCCAGTTATCGCGCCTGCAAAATTAGAAAATAATTTCAAAATCACCGCCGAGGATCTAGAGGCCGCGATCACCCCTAAAACCAAGTGGTTGATTTTTAACTCTCCGTCAAACCCAACGGGTGCTGGATATAGCTGGGAAGAGTTAAAGGCGCTTACGGATGTTCTGTTGCGCCACCCACATGTCTGGGTGATGTCTGATGATATGTACGAGCACCTTAGCTACGACGGGTTCAAATTCTGTACCCCCGCACAGGTAGAGCCGCGATTGTATGAGCGCTGTCTTACGACCAATGGCCTATCCAAGGCCTATGCGATGACAGGCTGGCGCATTGGCTATGCGGCTGGGCCACGCGACGTGATCAAAGCCATGGGCAAGGTTCAAAGCCAGAGCACATCAAACCCCAATTCTGTGGCGCAATGGGCGGCAGTCGAGGCGCTGAACGGCCCACAGGATTATTTGGAATTCTCGCGCCCAGTGTTTAAGGCGCGCCGCGATCTGGTGTTGGGCATGCTGGCCGAAATTCCAGAGATCACCTGTCCGACACCAGAGGGCGCCTTTTATGTCTACCCATCAATTGCCGGTCTTATTGGCAAGCGCACCCAGAGCGGTGTTGTTATTGAAAATGACGAGATATTCGCCACTGAACTGTTGGCGGATCAGGGGGTTGCGGTGGTTTTTGGCGCCGCATTTGGGCTTTCGCCCAATTTCCGTATCAGCTATGCAACATCCGAAGAACAATTGATAGATGCCTCTACGCGCATCCAAAAATTCTGTGCTAGTTTGGTTTAAATATAACTCAAAATTTCCTTAATTTAGGCGTTGAATATGCAAAAGCCAGAAAATCTGTTTTTTAGAACCAAGGAGAATGGTGCGGCGGTATTTCGAATGGATACGGAAAACCGCCACCGGCGGCTGGATTTCAAGCAGATCGCCACATTGAATTTGCAAAAAGGCGAGATAAAGCCCCAAGGGGACGAGCCGCCAACCGATGCAGAGCGCGAAGAAATCGAGAAATGGATTGTCCAGCGGCGCAAGACCATTGCCGATCGACAGATTGATGATATTTACCGCGCGATTGATCATTTGAACCTGACCACCCAGTGGATGCAATCCAAGGCAACCGACAGCCAAATTGAAATATTGGCCGATGATCTGTTGCTGGCCATGCATGATCTGCGCAGTGTTATCGTGCGTAAGAAATCCGATCTGTTGCAGAAGAAATAGCTAGACTGGCAGGCGCAATGTGGACTTGATCTCTTCCATAGAAAGCAGTGCGGTCATGTTGAATATTTTCACTTCTGAAATCAGTGCCTGATAAAAATCATCATAGGCTTTGGCATTTTTCACCCGTACTTTTAGAATATAGTCGATATCTCCTGCCAAGCGGTGTGCCTCTAACACCTCTTCGCGCTCTAACAGCGCGGTTAGAAACCGATCCTGCCAATCTTTCTCGTGTTCTGAAGTGCGCACCAGCACAAAAAAACAGGCCTCTAGGCCCAGTTTATCTGGATCCAGAATAACTGTTTGGCTTTTGATCAGACCGCTATCACGCAGTTTGCGGATGCGATTCCAAACAGGCGTTTTAGAAGCGCCAACCTTTTTGGCAATTTCATCCAAGGATTGCGAGGCATCCGCTTGCAATTCAGCAAGTATTTTTCGATCTATGGCATCTAGTTGGGTCACCATTCTTTAAATCCATCATTGCTGGGGAATTAATTCCCATCCGATATTATTGTGGGATTTATTTCCTATTCTACAGGGATTGTACGTATTTTAGTGGAATATTTTCCCGCTGCACCCTATATAACGTGGTGATCGAAGTTTAATCAATGGTTTTTACAACATGGCACGCGCATACACACCCAAAGTCCTGACAGCCAACCGCCTAATTGAAGGCGATGTCGTTTATCTAAACGCCTCTGGCGAATGGGTATTGTTCCATGACCAAGCATGGCTGATCGAAGACGAAGCCGTGGCCAATACAGAGCTGGCCAAGGCCTTGAAATTAGCGGATCTGCTGGTTGGCCCCTATTTGGCCAATGCAGAGATGAAAGATGGTACGCCCATCCCCACCCATTTCCGCGAAGAATTCCGCACCAAAGGCCCGTCGAATTATATTCACGGAAAGCAGGAGGCCCAATAAAATGTACAGCTATAGCCAGTTTGACAAAGAGTTTAACCAGCAACGTGTAAGCCAGTTCCGCAAGCAGGTAGAGCGCCGTGTAGAAGGTGCGCTGACCGAGGAGGAGTTTCGCCCCCTGCGCCTGATGAATGGCCTGTATCTGCAATTGCATGCCTATATGCTGCGCGTGGCGGTGCCCTATGGGACCCTGAATTCCGCTAAAATGCGCATGCTGGCGCATATCGCCGATAAATATGACCGCGGTTATGGCCACTTCACCACCCGCCAAAACATTCAATACAACTGGCCAAAACTGACGGATGTGCCAGATATGTTGGATGCCTTGGCCGAGGTTGATATGCACGCCATTCAAACCTCTGGGAATTGTATCCGTAACGTGACCTCTGATCATTTTGCTGGTGCGGCGGCTGACGAGATAGAAGACCCCCGCCCCACCGCAGAACTGCTGCGCCAATGGTCAACCGATCACCCGGAATTTGCCTTCTTGGGCCGCAAGTTTAAAATCGCGATCACAGGATCTGAAACCGATCGCGCGGTGATCAAGGCCCATGATATTGGCCTGCGTTTACGTCGCAATGCGGCGGGCGAGCCGGGCTATCAGGTGATTGTGGGCGGTGGTTTGGGCCGCACCCCGATGATCGGCAAGGTGATTACCGATTTCCTACCACGTGCGGATTTGTTGCCGTATTTGGAAAGCATCCTACAGGTCTATAATGTGTTGGGACGCCGCGATAACAAATACAAAGCGCGTATCAAAATCACGGTGCATGAAAACGGCATCGATACCATTCGTGAAATGGTAGAAGAGCGCTTCAAGGTTCAGCGTGCGCAATTTGGCGGGTTTGACCAGAAACTACTTGCCGAAATCGAAACACAATTCGCCCCTCCCGCATATGTAAATGCATCCCTTGATGGGTTTAACGCAGCCTATGCCGCCGATGGCGCATTTCGCAGCTTTGTGGATACCAATCTGGCCGAGCACAAGAACGAGAACTATGCCATCGTCTCAATCAGCATCAAAAAACATGGCGAAACCCCCGGTGATGCCACATCTGATCAGATGCGCGTGATGGCGGATTTGGCCGAGAAATTCGGCCATGACGAGCTGCGCATTAGCCACGAGCAAAATGTGATCATCCCGCATGTTCATAAATCGAACCTGTATGATTTGTACAAGGCCTTGGTTGGCGCAGATCTTGCGACCGCAAATATTGGCAAAATTTCCGATATCATCGCCTGTCCGGGTATGGATTACTGTGCCTTGGCCACGGCACGCTCTATTCCAATTGCCCAGAAAATCGCTGTGCGGTTTGACGAGTTAAAGCTGGAAAATGACATTGGCGATCTGAAAATTAAAATCTCGGGCTGTATCAATGCCTGTGGGCACCACCACGTGGGGCATATTGGTATTTTGGGATTGGATCGCGCTGGCGTTGAAAACTATCAGATCACCTTGGGGGGCGATGGCAGCGAAGATGCGGCAATTGGCGAACGGGCGGGTCCTGGGTTTTCCTATGATCAGATTGTTCCGGCAATCGAGCGCATCGTCCATGCCTATCTTGAGCTGCGCGATAGCGCCGAGGAGACCTTCCTTGAAACCTATCGCCGTACTGGGCTTACACCATTCAAGGCGGCCTTGTACCCCGAAACCAAGATCGCGGCTGAATGATATGCCCTTTGAAGCCTTTGACATAAGTGTTCAAGACCGTGTTGATCTGCTGAACGATCAGTACCGTCATCACGCGGCAATCCCTGTATTGCGTGATGCCATGTCTGATCCCGCGGTGGGGCGTGTGGCGATGGTTTCGTCCTTTGGGGCGGAATCTGTGGTGCTGTTGCATATGATTTCGACCATTGATCGCCATATGCCGGTGCTATTTGTGGATACGCAAATGTTGTTCAAAGAGACAATGGACTATCAGGTAGAAGTCGCAGAAAAATTGCGCCTATCGGATGTGCGCGTAGTGCGTGCCGATGCGGCAGATATTAAAAAGGCCGACCCGTTTAACCGCCTGCATCTGGCCGATACCAACGCCTGTTGCTCAGTGCGCAAGGTTGAGCCGCTGCAAAAAGCACTGGGTGAATTTGATGCATGGATCACGGGGCGCAAGCGTTTTCAGGCCGGTACACGCCAAGCGTTGGATTTGTTCGAGAACGAAGACGATCAGCGTATTAAAATCAATCCTCTCGCCCATTGGGCGCGCGAGGATTTACAGGAATATTTGATCAATAACCGCCTGCCCCGCCACCCATTGGTCGAGCAGGGATACCCATCGATTGGGTGTTCCCCCACCACCTGTACCCGCAAAGTGGGTGCCGGCGAGGACGAACGCGCCGGTCGTTGGGCTGGGCAGGACAAAATAGAATGCGGCATTCATAATGCCCCCAAAAAGGACCAGAGCAAATGAGCATAATCGTTACCGACAAAGGCTTTCACACCGACACATGGACCGATGGGTTTCAGGCGTGGGATGATAATGCACTGACGCGTTCGGATCGCCCAGCGGGCTACGCCATTGATATGCCCAACACCGCCAATCCCGAAGATTTGGTGCCATTCTTTAACGAAGCGGCGATGATCCGAATTGAGTTCCCCAGCTTTGCGGATGGGCGTGGCTTTACCTTGGCGCGTAATCTACGCCTATTGGGTTACACTGGAAAGTTGCGGGCCTATGGGCATGTTATTTCTGACCAATACACCATGGCGCGCCGCTGTGGATTCGACGAAGTCGAAATTTCTGCTGATTTAGCCGAGCGCCAACCAGAAACAGAATGGTTGTACCGCGCCGATTGGCAAGATAATGCATATAGAAACCGCCTACAGCAGGCGGGATAACCCCTTAACTCTCTTTTCCTCAAGAGGACGAAACCATGAATGAACAAAGCCCAGTTGACGCCCCAGTAGCCAAGGCAAAGCCTGTTTTGCCAAATGCCCAAACCGTTACCAAGGTAACGCATTATACAGATCGGTTGTTTTCGTTCCGTGTGACCCGGCCGCAAAGCCTACGGTTCCGCTCGGGCGAATTTGTGATGATCGGCCTGATGGGCGATAATGGCAAACCGCTGTTGCGGGCCTATTCCATCGCATCCCCCTCTTGGGATGACGAGTTGGAGTTTTATTCAATCAAGGTCCCGGATGGGCCTTTGACCTCGAAATTACAAAACATCAAGGTTGGTGACGAAATCATCGTGCGCCCAAAACCTGTGGGCACCTTAGTGCATGATGCATTGTTGCCGGGCAAACGGGTCTGGTTCTTTGCGACGGGTACGGGGTTTGCCCCATTTGCATCCCTGTTGCGCGAACCGGAAACCTATGAGAAATTTGAAGAGGTGATCATCACCCATACCTGTCGTGATGTTGCGGAATTGGAATATGGCCGCAAATTGATCGAAGGGCTAAAGCAAGACCCGCTGATTGGTGAATTGGTTGAAGATAAGGTAAAATATTACCCGACCACCACCCGTGAAGAGAGCCCAAAAATGGGCCGGATAACCACATTGATTGAAAATGGGCAGGTGTTCAAAGATTTGGATATTGCGCCACTAAACCCAGAAACAGATCGCGGCATGGTCTGTGGATCATTGGAGTTCAACAAGGACATCGCGGCGATCATGGAAAATGCGGGCCTTAAAGAGGGCTCTAATTCTATGCCGGCTGAATTCGTAATCGAGAAAGCCTTTGTGGGCTAAGGTTCGACGACTCGCATGATCAAGGCCCGCCAGATTTCGGCGGGCCTTTTTTATTTCGGCGCGAAATTGTTTCAATTTTCGATTCTCAAGCCGATGCCGGCGCAGCACTTGTGATTGAAACCATGATTTTTGTAACATTTGACATGGGAAAATCGGCAATAACCACCTCTGGTTGCAAAAATACGCTCAAAATGCTGGGCAAATTAGTGCAATTATAACCTATTCTCGCTTACTCGTTATCTAACGCGTCTGTGATTGGTGCGTTATCACTATGATTTGCTAAACAACATACATCGCAAATGCGGTAAAACTAATAACGACCTAAAAGGGAAAACATCATGTCTAAATCTATGAAATCTTTGGCCGTTGCGGCCGCTGTTGCCACAACTGCTTCTTCAATCGCTGGCGTTGCACATGCTGCGAACGTAAAATGCTACGGTGTTGCATTGGCTGGTGAAAACGGTTGTGCCGCTGGTCCAGGTACATCATGTGCCGGTACATCTACTGTTGATTACCAAGGTAATGCTTGGAAGCTGGTTGCAGAAGGTACATGCGCAACTATGGAATTGCCTGCACAGGCTGACGGCACAGAGCGTATGGGCTCTTTGGAAGCTCTTGAGCGCGACATTCCTTCCTGATAAGATTAGAATATCAAATTCACAGTGGGCAGGAATTCTGCCCACTGTACCCAAAATTCAGGGAGACGCGCTGTGGCTAACCTTTCGCAATACACCAACCTGCCGCATCAAGCCGGCGTTGGATATAAAGCTCAGCACCTAAACGATATTCTAGCCGCCCCTGATGATTTGGCCTGGATCGAAATCCACGCAGAGAATTATATGGGCGACGGCGGGCGCCCCATTGCGCAACTGCGCCACCTACGAGAGCATTTTCCGGTATCTTGTCACGGGGTTGGCCTGTCTATTGGCAGTGAAATGCCCCTTGATACCGACCATCTGCAGCGCTTGAAGCATCTGGTCGATTGGTTGCAACCGGCTATGTTTTCTGAACATCTAGCATGGTCTACTCATGAGGCATCCTTTCTAAATGATCTCTTGCCTCTGCCCTATACCCAGAAAACCGTAGATCAGGTAGTTTCGCATATTCAGCAGGTCCAAGAGACCGTCGGGCGACAGATGCTGTTGGAGAACCCCTCCACCTATGTGGCCTTTGCACAATCGGATCGCAGCGAGACGGATTTTTTGGCAGAGGTTGTCAAACGGTCTGGCTGTGGATTGTTGTTGGATGTGAACAACGTATTCGTTTCTGCCACAAATCAGAATTATTCCCCCGAGGGCTATATTGATGCGTTTCCCACCCATCTGGTGGGTGAAATCCATCTAGGTGGCCACGAAGAAGATAGCGATGAGTTGGGCGCGCCCCTGTTGATCGACAGCCATTCCCGCGCGGTGGTAGACCCAGTTTGGCAACTCTATGATTATACTTTGGCCAAGATGGGGCCCTGCCCCACGTTGATCGAATGGGATAACGACATTCCTGAATGGTCTGTTCTGACCAATGAAATGTCTCTGGCCAATGATTTATTAGAGCGTCATGCACAGGTTGCAGCGCAATGAGCGACTTTCAGGCTGAATTTAGTAGCGCATTGTTAAACCCCGATATTCCGACGCCCGAAGGCGTGGTTAATCCCGACGGCAAGCCTGCAACCAAACGCTTTGATGTGTATCGCAATAATGTGGTTCACAGTCTGGTCAGCGCAATGGAAGAGGCCTTTCCGGTTGTTAAAAAAATTGTCGGGGATGGTTTTTTTCAGGCCATGGCCACGCAATATGTGCGCCGCAATCCACCTCATGATCCGATGATCATGTTCTATGGCGATCGTTTTCCAGAGTTTATCACAGGGTTCAAACCCGCCGAGAGCCTGCCGTATTTACCGGATGTTGCGCGTCTCGAATTAGCGCGGCGCGAATGCTATCACGCAGGCGATGCGCGTCCGCTAGACGTCTCTGCACTAAGCGAAATTCCAGAGGATAAATTTGCCAGCGCACGCTTTACACTGGCTCCATCATTGCGCTTGTTAGACTCGCTTTATCCTGTGCATTCAATTTGGCACTTTAACAGCGTTGCACAGATTAAAATATCCAATCCACAAGAATGGATAATGCTCACCAGACCAGAATTTGATGTGGTGCCTTATTTGCTGGATCACGCCACATTTACCTTTGTGCAATGCCTTGCGCGTTATCAACCACTAGAGTCGGCAATCGCACAATGCGAAACAATAACCGATGATTTTGACCTGTCTGCGGCCTTTGGGCTATTGTTTCAGGCAGGAATCGTCACCAATATTGAAACTTAAGGGGACTATTATGCGACGTTTACTGGGACTACATGATCGTATTTTTTCGGCAATTTCTGGCCTGCTAGGGGAATGGTTTTTACCAACGCTCGCGCGTTTTGCCTTTGTTGCGGTGCTTTTGCAGTATTTTTGGAAATCAGCCCAGACCAAGCTGGGCAATGGGATCACGGGTTTGTTCAATCTTGACCCGAACGGTTATGTTCAAATTTTTCCCAAAAAGTTAGAGGCCTTGGGATATGACCCATCGGGTCTTGGGATTATCTACAAACTGATTGCCATTTTTGGCACTTGGGCCGAATTCATTCTGCCTGCGCTGATTTTAATCGGCTTGTTCACGCGCCTTGCCGCACTTGGAATGATCGGGTTTGTTACTGTTCAAACCATTGTAGATGTCACAGGACATGGCGCCAAGATTGGCCAGTGGTTCAACAACTCGTCTGGTGAGTTGATCGCTGATCAGCGCCTATTGTGGTTTGTGGTTTTGATCACTTTGGTCGTCAAAGGTGCCGGCCCAATATCGCTGGACCGGCTGTTAAAGCGCGCCTAATCAGATTTGGTATAGGCGGCCAAAAACGCCAGAATACCGGCAATCGCGCAGAGCGTGATGGGGAACATCGTCCAGAAACGCCACTCAAAGGCGTAGAGCATTCCAGCCGCAGATAGCAAAAGCAGCGGCCCAGACCACGTGGGCCGCGCATGTACCATGCCACCGCCCACCAGAGCAAGAACCGGCGCGATCAAGCTAAAGACGCGGATCTTCTCAACATCATCCACCTGCGTAAGCAGATCGGGGGCTTTCTCGCCGACGCTATCCACCAAAACGGTATAGCCAAAGGCAAAGAATCCGACCACCATGCCCCAAAGGCCTGAAATGATGCCAAGTATAAGTGCGGTATTACGCATGAAACCCTCCTGTTGTTCCCCTAAACTTAAGAAGCCCCGGCATCTGTAACAAGTGGCTACAAGTATTTTGCAGGTGTTTCCTTCGCCCAGCCCAGGGTTGATTTTTCGCCGTCGGTAATAACCGGACGTTTCATCAATGTCGGGTGCGCAAAGATAAGATCAACACTCTCGGCATCTCTGTCTGCCTCGGCCAGTTGGCGCCATGTTGTGGAGCGTTTGTTCAACAATTCATCGCCAAAAAGAGCGAAAAAATACTGCAGCTCTGCTTTGGTCATTGGGGTTTGGCGCACATCTATAAATTCTACGTCATATCCCTGAGCACTCAGTGCCTTGCGAGCCTTGGTACAGGTGTCGCAGTTTTTCAGACCATAAAGCTTCATATTATTTTCCGTTCTTAGACTTGTATGCTTGTTTTCGCACGATAGCCTAAATCGGCTGATACAAACACTTGATTTTTGAAATAAAAGGCTCCAATCTGCCGCTGTGGCGCCTACTATGTCCAAATCTGCCGACTTCCTGATGTGTTGCCTGCTGATTACGAGAGACCAAGCAACACCAAGCCCCAGCATTTCGCGTGGGTATTTAAAGGAAAGAAATTATGGCTAATGGCACAGTAAAGTGGTTTAACGCAACCAAGGGTTATGGATTTATCCAACCAGAGGACGGTGGCAATGATGTATTTGTTCACATCACTGCAGTTCAAGCGGCGGGTTTGCAGGGTCTTCAAGATGATCAAAAAGTATCATATGACCTAGAAGAAGGCCGCAATGGCAAACAAAATGCAGTGAACATTACCGTTCAATAAGATACAGTAACGGCGCATTTAATGCGCCGTTTTCCCCAGCATGGCTTAGCTATCGCTTTTCTGAAACACTGTCAGAATTGCAAAGAAGTACCCCAAGAACATCGTTCCAAATCCCAAAAATTGTAGCCCAAACAGATCGCGTGAGAAGTTAAAAACCTTCACCGCCTGTTCTGTCACGTGGTGTTTGCCAGGGCCCGTTGGGATCAGCTCTTCAAGAATGGCGTATCCCATTCCAGAAAAAACCACGATAATAATTAATGCCGCGAAATATTTCATGATTTCCCCCTTGCTTTGATCAGAGGTTAGCACGAAGTGTGGGTTTTCATAGAGGCATTATCATATATTTACGATTATCTATAAATGCGATTCAATCCATCCAGCACATTTTTGATGGTATAAACCTGGGCGCAATTCTCAATCTCAGCGAGAGGAATGCGCATCCCGTTTTGACTGGTCGTGCGCGCCGAAACCGTTCTTTCCATAAACGTATTCATCTGACTGTGAAAGCAGCTCTCTGCCTTTGCACCTGTCAATTCGCTGTCAAACTGCACATATTTTGCCTGCATTTCAAAATTGATGCTGCGCGCGGAAACGATGGCCTCTAGCGCGGTGTTTTTATCGTTACCGACAAAACTACGGGCCATGTCAAACAGCCGCTTTCCCTTACGATTCAAGCGGATTTCACGCGGCTCGAACATATTGGCCCCCAGCACATCCGAATTCCCAGCGCTCTTGTCAGCGAGGGCCGCCAAATCGAATTGCCGCCAAATATGAACCCCGTGAGATAGATCAAGCGGACTATGGATCAACTTAATGCGGTGCAGGTCCTGTGGTAGGTTTTCAAATGCCACGGACACAGGGGCCCGCAGATCGTGGGCCTTGCCATCGATGAGCAACGTCCATGCGCTGATGGCTTCTGGATTTTGGGCGCTGTTGTTCGCACGTGGTGCGTGAAATATGACCCCTTGTTCAGTAAACATCAGGGTAGCATAGGGGTGGATCCATTTCTCATAACACAGGGTATCTGATTGTTCTTCATCGGAAATATCACATGTTGATGTGGATAGATCGTAGGCAATGGGCAAGGGTAGCGCATAAATACAGCGTCGCGTAAGCTGTGCGGTGCGCAGATCCACATCACAGCGCAATATATTTCTACCATTCGGCAAGACCCGGTCCCTGTTCTGTGCTCTGCTCCAGATATCCTTCAGCTTGGCATTTAGACCAGCGATCTTTGGTTGATAGCTGTTATTTTGGTTAAAGACGAAGACCTCCTCTTCAATAATAGGCAGGCTGTCCATCGCTGGATCAAAGAGTGTGTTTTTATCCAATTGCTTCTGTGCAACCACTGCCGCACGGTGACGTTTCTGAGCATGGCGCAGATCATTGGATATCGAACCACGGTATTGAGAAGCCTGTAACCATGTGTCATTCAACTCGATAAACTTGGGGTCTGTGCGAATTTCGCTTAGGTATCGTTTTTCTTTTTCTTGAGACTCAATATAGGCTCTGCGCGCCTGATAGTGCTGTGTTTGCGTCTCTTGTAACCCCTTATGGATTTCACTTAGGATGGCTTCGCGTATTTCTGCGCGGGCAAGAGCCACGTCGCTATCTTGCTGCGACGGGTTTTGCGCAAACAATGCCTCGATTGCTGTTTGTTCTGCGGTCAGGGCTGTTAGATGTGGATCAATGCGTCGCGCCAAGTTATCGCTAGCGGTTATGTAGCGAATAAATTGTTGTATGGCTTTGCGCTCTTCGTCTGTGATTTTGTTGCTCCCAACATCGCGGTAGCGTATCAAGGCCGCCCGCTCACTCTCTAGCCGCTTCAGTTCTGCCTCTAGCGTGGTTGCAGTATTGGTTTTTATCCAATCAGTTGCGGCGGCGACATCACCTAATGTTCTTATGACCTTGTTTTCGCCCAAGACTGCCCACTCGGCATAGGGTGCGCGGGACTCGGCGGGCAGATCTGGCGCATAGGTTGGGACCAAGAGCTCGATAACCACGATCACACCAAGGGCAATACCACAGTTGCGCAAATCACTGCGCCGCAGGGCGCGCCACTGAAAGCCGCGCGCAGATTTCAGCGTGCCAAACAGCCTTCTAAGTAAATGAAAAAGAACATACAGGCCAAAGACCGCCAGAAAACCAGTCATCCTATGCCAGCCTCGCCATCATCTGAAGAGCCCGCACCCCAAGATAAATTAACAGCATATTTCGCGCTGAAAGGAACCATGGCAAGGGTTGATAGCCCAAATCGGCCACCTTGCTCTGCCCGACCTCGGCCCAAGAAATTTCAGGGTTGCCCGCATTTGGCTTGTCTGCGTATTTTTCAATCAGCCTATGCAACCAACTGAATTGCTGGTGCTCAAAATCATGTCGACCACGTTGGCGAGACCAACCATAGGTATCGTCCAGATATCGCAGGACGGCACCTGTTAGCCATTTTGGCATCTTTGGGGTTTTATCCTCGGAATAGAACCCTGTTTGATCAAGCACCAAAGCGCGTATTCTGGTACTGATGTCCTGAAATTCGGCCAAGGATTGGACGTCATCGCGCTCTAAAATATCGTGCCAATCCTCTGGCTTACTGCCCCAAAGGGCTTGATCTATCATATCGGTGATATCGCGCATGGCCCTGCCAACCGGCGACATATCCATCCAGCGCTTTGTTTTTGTATCGAAAAACGATCCAAAGGCGTCTTGATTATCGCGATCCATTTCCGCAGCATGTAGGGATAACAAGTCAGTATATGCAGCCCCCTGATACGCCTGATCTGCCGCCTGTAATACTGGTGTAAACAGCGCAATCACTGCATTATAATAGCGCGCCAGATAGAGCGTATCTGGGCGCACCTGTGTCAGGTTTAGTTCTTGCTCTAGCAGCTCCACCAGCTCTGCCCCCAGCCAATCTGGGCGGGTGAATATTGGGGCATCCGCCTGATCTATATATACTAGTTCCTCATATCCCGCGCCCTCAGGCAGTGCGGATTCGAAAATATGACACGCCAAAAAATTTTGATAATCCCGCCGATCTAGTGCGTCCGACAAAACGTTTGACGCCAAAATATCGGGGAAAAAATCCATCGCCAATACCTGTTGATCCTGCACCCAAATCACCGTCTCCTTGATCAGTTCGCCCAGATCCGAGGTGTTGAAATGATAGTCATAGGTTTTGTCATAATAAATTTCCGGCTCTGGCTTGGCTGGTGTGTCCACCTTTGGCTTTGTCGGGATCTTTGGCGTATCTTTTGCCATACGTTCGGCGTGTTTGGCGCGGCTAAGCGCCTGATCATAGGCGGTGCGCAGGGCCATAAAGGCCTCTGGGTCGTCATCTGGGCGAGTCACCTTTAACAATTTTGAATAGGCGCGTTTCACATCCCGCACCCCTGCCCCGTTTTTCAATCCAAGATGCTTGAACGGGTTAGTCGAAGACATTGATTTCTTCCAAAATTATCAGCTCTGCCTCTATTTTTTTCTGGCTGGCATCAATTTTGCGGCGGTCATGTGTGCCAAGGGCTGCCTCAAATTCAGACAGCAACATGGATATGCTACTGCGTCGCTCACCCAGCGCATTTTCATAGGCGGCCTTTAACCGTGCGATAAAGGCTGCATTCATGGTCTCTTCGCGTGGGTGGATTTTTATTTTTTCCAGCTCTTTAAAGCGTTTTTCGATATCCTTACGGCTTCGCGATCCCGGATTACTTTCGATGATCAGCTTGCTTTCTTTTTGGGTCGATAACACCTTAGATATCACCTCTAGCACACCAGAATTATCAAAGGTAAAGCGGATATCGACCTCTTCATGGGCGGTGGCGTTATAGGGGATTTCAACGTTGTAGGTGCCAATTTTGATATTGTCTTTCACGTAGGGGGATTCGCCTTGATAGACGTCAATGCGTACTAATTTCTGGCCCTTTTCCATTGTGGAAACCACGTGGTTTCTGCTGACGGGGATGGTTGTGTTGCGCTCGATCAAGGGTTCGAACAGCCCTGTTTCGTATTTGCCATTTGGGCCTGTCTGGCGCGAGGTTTCATAGCCAAGCGTAAAGGGGGAGACATCAGTCATCACCACATCATCCAGTGCTGCGTTACGCGCAACCAGCCCTGCCTGTACCGCCGCGCCAAGGGCGATGACCCGGTCTGGGTCTAGCTCGTGTTCTGGAAATCTCTTGAACAATTTGGTGATCAGATTGTGAACAATCGGCATGCGGGTAGCGCCGCCAACCAATACTATGCGGTCAATTTCCTCAAGGCTTAGCTCTGCATCATTTACAGCTTTTTGCAATGGCATCTTCATGCGTGACAAAAGATCGACACAGGCCCGTTCGAATTCTGGGCGCGTGAGGGTAAGCATGGTTTCATTTTCGCCTAGGCGAAAATCTAGGCTAATATTTTGCGCATTTGACAATGCATGTTTTGCTTGGTCTGCCTTGGCACGTAGGCGAGATAGATCATCAGCCGCCAGATCGTCCACCTTGCAGGATAATTGATCACAGAAATGACCAACGATACGGTCGGTGAAATCCTCGCCCCCCAAAAAGGCATCCCCTGCCGATGAGCGCACCTCCATCACACCAGAAAACATCTCAAGGATCGAGACATCAAATGTCCCCCCTCCAAGATCTACGACCAAAAAGGTGTCTTCCTCTTCTTTAGAGTGCAGCCCATAGGCCAATGCAGCAGCGGTTGGCTCGTTGATTAGGCGTGCCACGGACAGGCCCGCCAGCTCTGCCGCGTTGATGGTTGCCTTGCGCTGGATATCATTAAAATATGCAGGAACAGAAATTACGGCCTCGGTAACGGGCTGTTTCAGATAGTCCTCAGCGTCGGATTTTAATGAGCGCAATATCATTGCAGACAGATCTTCTGGTTTGAAAGACTTGCGCCCCAGATTGGTTTCTCGGCTAGTTCCCATTAGGCGCTTAAAGCGCGCGGTAGCATTTTTGGCGTCATTTACCAGCTGATCCTTCGCCCCTGCGCCGATCATCATTATACCAGATTTATCAAGGTACACCGCAGAGGGCGTTAGCGTATCCCCCAACGCATTGGGAATCAGCTGTGGTCCCGTGTCGGAAAAATATGAAACAAGGGAGTTTGTCGTACCTAGATCAATGCCAATAATCAATTTCTTAGAGCCTAATTTTTTTCCGGAACTGTATAGGAGCCTCCAGATACGATCAACAATTTATACGGGTTTTTGCGATCATACATGGCTATGTGTGATGGAGTTTTCCAATCAGCCCGTAGCGGGTTTTTTCAGAGATCGTTTGGGGCGCAATCACCGTCAAAAGCTGTTGTTCCATGGCAACAAAGGTAATCTGCACGCCGCCAATCTGTTGACATAAACGTGATTTATTCTCAATCATCACACAAAAAAGGCAGAAAAATGCAGCAGTCTTACATAAAAAATTCTCTTCTCGGGGTATCTGCCTCGCTTTTACTTTTGGGGTGCTCTGGCTCAGATGAACAATCCTGTGGCCCAGTAAGCGGCGGATTAAACGGGTGTAGCACAGTTGGCACCGGCGATGGCAATGACAGCCTGACCTCAGAGGAAAACTCCTTTGCTTTTGATTTTACATCAGCATCTTTCAATGATCAGGGCACAGTGGATGATTCTGATGATATTCTGACATTGGTTGGCGGCGATTTCGATGGGAACAACGCCTATGTCCGTGATCCAGGTAATGACCGTGGTAACCTTTTGGCCTTTACCAATGATTTCCAAGAACAGGGTGTCATTTACTATGCCACCTATGGGGAAAGCACCAGCGGAGCCTTAGTAGGTTATTTGAATGCCACGGGCGATTATGTTGGCAGCGGGGATTATATCGCCGCCTATAGTAGAAACGGTGGCTCTAATATGCCTGCAACGGGAAATGCCAATTTCACCGGTGGCTATGCAGGGGCGATCGTCAATACCGAAGGTGGTGGTGTGGCCTTGGTTGAAGGGGATGCAACCCTTCAGGTGGAATTTGGTGAAAACCAAAAGGTCACCGGCTTGATTGAGAACCGCAGCGTTACACAGGCCGATGCTTTGTATGGCTTTGTGCCGACCCTTGCCGATACGCTGGTGTTGAACGAATCCAATATGACAACCGGCGGGATATTCACCGAGGGCACAGTCACGGCATATGATGCCGGTGGTACGGTTCTAGGAGACGGTGATTACAAAGGCGCGGTTGGCGGGCCAAACGCATCCGAGGCCGTGGGCGCAGTAGATGTGACCATTAATGACGAGCAAGAGCTGGGCATTTTTGTCGCCGACTGTGTTGCTGGAAACCCAAGCCTAATCTGTGATCCCTAGGAAACAATTCAACAATGAACGCTATACTTCGCCATTTGCGCGGCGCATCCATAAAAACCGGATGCGCCGCGCTTGTATTTCTTGTTCTAGGGACGGGCAACATATCTGCTCGCGATACTGGTGTGATGGGGGCGGTACAAACGCATGAAACCGCACAGAAGGCCCTGCTGGATCGAGATTTCGAATTGGCCACCCAAATTGCCCATACCCTAATCAAATCAAATCCAAACGATGTACAGGCCTTGTTGATTTTGGCCACTGTTCACACATCCAGAGGTCAGATAGAAAAAGCCCTGCCCTATGCCAAACGCGCCTACCGCGCGGAAACAAGTGCGACCAAGGTGGGGCGTTTTACTGCTGCAACCCTTGCGGCACGCGGCCTTGCGCGGGACCAGAAATTCGAACGCGCCAAACTGTGGATGCGCCGTGCAATTAACAGCGCCCCAACAGACCAACTGCGCGCACAGCGCATTCAGGAATTCAAACGCATCCGCCAGCTAAGCCCATGGTCTACGCGCCTGAGTTTTGCCATCGAACCAAGTGACAACATCAACAATGGCACCGAAGAAACCACCATCATCCTATACGGCCTGCCCTTTACCCTAAACGACACAGAGCCTTTGCCTGGTGCAGAGATATCATTTGGGATCGGCTCTGATTACCGGATCTGGCAAAACCGAACCAATCTGGTGCAAATCGGATTCAACCTTTTTCACCGCGAAGCCTTGATTACTGATGACAAAGGTACCGATCTTAGGGGGCGTGATTTTCGATATACCAACATCGGTGTACGGCTTCGCCGCAAGCGCGCCATAATCGAAAAATCACTGGAAATCACCGATACAATTGGCGTGAATGCCGCGTGGTATAGTGAGGTTCCTTATCAACATCAGGCATCGATCAGCCGTACCTATAGAAAACGGATCAATCCCACACAAAATCTCGATTTCACATTTGGTCTATCGCGCAGTTTACATCAAAGCGACAGCGCCAAACACACGACAACGCTTTCAATTAACACCCGCTATGTTCGCGCCCTTCCGGGCAAGGGTGTGTTTGAAATCCGCCCCTATCTAAATGACGCGCGTTCAGATTCAAATGCGCAGGACCAATATAATTTCGGGGCATCCCTACATTACAGCCCCTTTAAGGCTGTTCTCAACAGCAAGGCGCGGCTCTCCCTTGATCTGGGCACGCGTGAATTTAGGCAACTTGGGTTTACCGGTGTGAAAAGATCGGATGCTTATGCCCGCGCCAAGGCAGAATTCACCCTGTCGGGTGTGAGCTATTTTGGGTTTTCGCCCTCGATCCATTTGACTGCTACACGCACCAAATCCAATGTTGTGCTGTATGACAGCACCAGTTTTGGTGCGGGGATTGGACTGAGGTCTGCTTTCTGATGCGCGAGGATGGTAAGAAGAACAATCTGGAGATTGAGCGCCATTTGGGGAATTGGATGCGCGCAAAGCTACCGCATCGCTTGTCCGAGTTTATTATGTTTGGGCTAAAGCAAGCATGGGCCTGCCTGTTTGGCGCAATATTACTGATTGCAATCATTCTGAGCGCGATTTTCTGGCAAGATGATTGGGCACTTTCCAGATATGATGCGTTATTTATTTTTGCGCTGGCAATGCAGATATTTTTGTTAGTTTCAAAACTAGAGAGCAAAAATGAGGCCAAAGTAATATTTCTGTTCCACATCACGGGCACCGTTATGGAAGTTTTTAAACTGCATATGGGGTCCTGGGATTACCCTGATCAGGGATTTTTTGAAATCGCGGGGGTTCCGCTGTTTTCAGGATTTATGTATGCCTCGGTCGGCAGTTACATTGCACGGGTTATTCGAGTTTTCGATATGAAATTTGCACCCTACCCGCCGTTTTGGATGTCGGTGGTATTGGCGTCTGCGATTTATGGGAACTTTTTCTGGCACCATTTTTGGGTGGACATTCGCATAGCACTGTTCGTCGCAACGGTGGTTATATTCGCCCGAACCAAGATCTGGTTTTACATCGGCCCCCGCGCATATTGGATGCCCATGCCGCTGGCGGCATTTTTTGCAGCGTTTTTCCTGTGGCTGGCCGAAAACATTGGCACAGTAACCGGCACCTGGATCTATGCAGGGCAATCGCAATTCGAATTGGTCAGATTGGGCAAGCTTGGGTCATGGTATCTGTTGCTCTATATCAGTTTTCTTTTGGTTACCTTGGTCTATCGCCAAGTTTTGCTGCCATCTACTTACACCCCCAAGCGCTGATTTTTAAATTAGTTGTGGGGAACTTTCGAATAATAGCCTTCCAAGACCTTTGATATCCCCGCAAATCTGATTGGCTTTGCCATGATGTCATTAAACCCAGCCCTGCGGTATGTATCGCGCTGATGCTCTAGCGTATTTGCAGTGACAGCAATCGCCACAGCTGGCGCGCATTCGTTGTCTTTCTCGTGCTGTCGAATATCAATCAATGCTTGATCACCCCGCTTGTTTGGCATTGCGATATCCAGAAGCAATAGATCAAAGCCTTGTTCTTTATATGCAGAAACAGCATCCACGCCATCTTCGACAACTGTTGCCGTTCCTTTCATACGTTTGATCAAAGTGGTAAGAATAGTGCGATTGGTTTTATTGTCATCGGCGATCAGGATTTTCAGCCCCTCTGGCAGAGTAAAGGAATGCGCATCATTCTTCTTTGCGCGCCGTTGCTGTTGGCGCTGACGTACAGAATTCATATAGTTGTGAACGTTAAAATTCTCGAAACCTTGCTTATCTGAAATATCGACCAGCCCATCCAGCATTTCATTTAGAACAACGCTGTTCTCCAGTATGCTTTCGGCGGCCTCACGCGTTTTTGCAGGCAGCTGTTCATTCATTAATGTTTCACTATATCCGATCAACGCATTAAACGGGGTTCTTAATTCATGGCTAAGCACCGTTAACATTTGATCTTTGGAATCGTTGGCCTGATTTGCAATATCGGCAATTTCTAATGCCTTGATTTCGCTTTCGCGCAATTTGGCGTTGATATGCTCTTGTTTTTCCAAGGTTGGTGCAATCATTTTAAACCAGATCAGACCAAGGATCCCCGCCAGTAAAATCACCGACAACCAAGCGATAGTATCGATATGTTCGTGGAACTCTTCGATCGCTAATTGCTCTTCGTGTAAGCGTGCCTCGCTATCGCCTAGCAAAATATATTTAAGCTGATTAGCGAGGGAATCGCTATAGAAAGCAATGTCTAATGAAGTTTCAGCGTTAATAAGGCGTTCAACGATGACTGACATTCTGCGCGTTTGCGATGCGAATTTTTGTTTTTGTACAAGTTCCTCAGGCGAGGAAAGCAACCTGCGGCTAACCCAATCTGAACTGATTTCTAGCTCGTTAAAGCTGATGATAGCGTCGTTCAAATCCCGAAGCGTCTCGATATCGCCACTATGATATTTCTCTAACTGGTCACTATGGCGTATGAGATTAATCTGGGCTGCGCCGGCCTTTAGATCCAAGATCAGCAAGCGATATATTTGCTCGGACGCGTTTGAATGGGCCTTCCATATAGAATCGGCGACCCACAATCCAGCAGATAGAAACGACAGAACTATTACCGCCATAAAGAAAAAGATTCGCTTCACAATTCCTCACAAAAAAAAACTTGATCAAGAGCCTAAATCGGCACGCCCTGTCGAAAATATTGGCGATAAACCTTTCTATTGGGTTCACAAACCCCTATATATATTCTGTTCCCTCGGGAACTATGGTAATAAACGCGCATGTAATAAGCGGATCGGACCCGGGGGCGGTACCCGGCGACTCCACCAATCACCCTTCATTTGGGGGCGCATGGGGTCGAAATAGGATCGACGGACGTCTAAAGATGTTAGCTTTTGCCCGGTGCGGTGTCGCTGTTATCGACCCACTTAAGCTAGTTGCAAATGACAACAAAGCACCGATGGCTGTAGCTGCGTAAGCAGTTCCAAAAATTGGAAAACTTAGCCTTAGGCCTGCTGGCCTAAGCGGGGTTCGCAGGTACCTGGCAACAGAAACCTGCACTTTCCCCAAGCGTTAATGCGATCCGCCCCTTGATGAATATATCCCTGCCCAAAGGTCGCGAAGCCGCCAATAATCAAAATTCCGCATTTCATAAATTGCAACTTGGTGTGTTTAATGTAATTGATAGCTGAATTAGGCGCTTAAAAATAGGAAACACAATGGCCGATGCAATCAATTACAACTACCTCATGCACCGCGCAATGCGCGGCCTGATGATTGAATTGCTCGAAGAGATTGCCCAGACCGGATTGCCCGGAGAGCACCATTTTTTCATAACTTTTGATACAAATCACCCAGAAGTAGAGATCGCTGACTGGTTGCGCGAACGCTATAGCGAAGAAATGACCGTGGTCATACAGCATTGGTATGAAAACCTAGAGGTTCTAGAGGATGGCTTTACTGTCACCCTTAATTTTGGCGATAGCCCAGAGGTCTTGGTGATTCCTTGGGATTCTGTTCGCACCTTTGTGGATCCCTCAGTTGAATTTGGGTTGCGTTTCGAAGTCGAAGATATTGCCGATGACGCCAGCAATGAAAACACCCCCGTCGACGACGAGAGCCCCATGATCGAGATAGAGGATGACGAGAGCGACCTGCGCAAAGACGCCGATGTGGTCAGCCTCGATAGCTTTCGCAAGTCCTAAGGTTCGACATTGTTGTCATTCGCCCCCCATCCCCCTATAAGCGCGGGGATATTTAAGGAGAGTGACAATGGCAAATACCCGCACAGAAACCGACAGTTTTGGCCCTCTAGAGGTTCCATCAGATAAGTACTGGGGCGCGCAAACACAGCGTAGTCTGATCAACTTTCCAATTGGGTGGGAAAAACAACCGATTGCAATTGTACGCGCGCTTGGGGTGATTAAAAAGGCCTGTGCACAGGCGAACCTGCGCGCAGGCAAGCTGGATGCGGAAATTGGCAACGCGATGATCGAAGCCGCAGGCGAAGTCGTGGCGGGCAAGCTAGACGATCATTTCCCGTTGGTTGTTTGGCAAACTGGGTCTGGTACCCAGTCAAACATGAATTCAAACGAGGTGGTTTCAAACCGCGCCATTGAAATACTGGGCGGTGAGATGGGCTCTAAGACCCCTGTACACCCGAACGATCACTGCAATATGGGGCAATCTTCCAACGATACCTTCCCCACGGCCATGCATATCGGCATCGCCATGACAGCCCATGATGTGCTGATCCCCGGCCTAGAAAAACTACACGCCGCATTGGTAGCTAAGGCAGAGGCCTTTAAGGATATCATCAAAATTGGGCGGACCCATACACAGGATGCCACCCCCCTGACATTGGGTCAGGAATTTGGCGGATACGCCTTTCAGGTGGAACAGGGCATTGCCCGTGTGAAACATGCGTTAATCAATATCTACCCATTGGCACAGGGTGGCACCGCGGTGGGCACCGGCCTGAACACGACAAAGGGATGGGATGTCGAGGTGGCAGCGAATATGGCCGAAATCACCGGCCTGCCCTTTGTTACGGCCCCTAATAAATTCGAAGCCTTGGCCGCGCATGATGCCTTGGTGGAGATGTCTGGTGCGGTGAAGACCGTGGCGGCCAGTCTGTTTAAAATTGCCAATGACATCCGCCTATTGGGGTCTGGCCCGCGCTGTGGCTTGGGTGAACTGATGTTGCCAGAAAACGAACCTGGCTCATCGATCATGCCGGGCAAGGTTAACCCCACCCAATGCGAAGCCCTGACACAGGTCTGTGCACAGGTATTTGGCAATGACGCCGCAGTAGGTTTTGCGGGGTCGCAAGGCCATTTTGAGCTGAATGTGTATAAGCCAATGATGGCCTATAATGTTCTACAGTCGATGCAGCTGTTGGGCGATGCCTCCGTTGCCTTCACTGATAACTGTGTTGATGGGATCGAAGCGGACGAAGATCGTATTTCAACCTTGATGTGGGAAAGCCTGATGTTGGTAACAGCGTTGGCGCCAGAGATTGGCTATGACAATGCGACCAAGGTTGCAAAGACAGCACATAAAAACCGCACCACCCTAAAAGAAGAGGCGATCAATCTTGGATTTGTGGATGCGGAAACCTTTGATCGGGTCGTACAACCCAAGGATATGATCGGCCCAAAGTAGAAATTCATCTTCAATGCTGGGTTAATTTCACGTAAATATCACAGTTTTTCCGGAAAATATCAAATGCCGCTAGGTAATTCTTCCTAGCGGCATTATTATTATTTAACAATAATTCTATCGATTTTAGATTTGATCGAATTTTCACCGATCCATTTTTCCCATATTTTTCATTAGCTTACCCAAAATCCCCTGTGAAATGGGATCTGGGACGCTGTGAATTGTGGCAGAAAAGGTACAATTTGGCGAAATTGGTCACAATTAAGGTCTGGTTGCATCTTATTCCCGCCTTATTGATGGGGTTAAGTTTGTAAGCGTCATATCTGAATGTCCTAGAGGAGCGAAAAATGAACATCCCACTGAGAAAGTCTGATCAACCAGAAGCAGGTAACCCGCTGGTGCTGAAAACACCCGTTTGGTCCAAACCTTCGAAAAAAGATACTGCCGAAAAATCAGCGAATTCGGCCCCAGCACCTCAGGCACCGGCCCTAACACCAGAACAAGCCTATATTGAAGAGCGCGAAATCCGTCGCCTATACCAAGAGATCAAAGGTAAACTGGATGCAGGATTGCTGTAAGCCAACCGCTCCGGTTTCACAGCACCCATATCTGGGCCAATATCTGGCTGGACAAGGTTGAGTTTTCAGCCCACACCAAGCTATGGAAAAAAACGCGCGCCCCAAGAAACATTCACTGACCCTAAAGGGACATCGCACCAGCGTGTCCCTAGAAGATCCCTTCTGGCAAGCCTTTCGTGAAATTGCCGAAGAAAAAGACCTTACCCTAAATCAAATGGCGGCAATCGTAGACGCAGAACGAGGTATTCAATGCGGCTTGGCCTCGGCCATGCGGCTATATATTCTGCAGCACTATCAAAGCAAACTGTCGAAAATCAGCGGCGCGGAATAAACCGTAGCCTTATGCCATCCTTGGATCGAACAGTCAGATGGGCCACAGGGATCGGTGGTACATCATCGGCTTGCTGAATCTCAAAGGTCTTCACCAACCAATACAACAAAACAACGCCCTCGATCATCGCAAAACCAGCGCCGGGGCAAACCCGCGGGCCGTTTGAAAAGGGCATATAGGCATCACGCGCACAGCGCTTGGTCTCGGCGTTATCCCAGCGGTCTGGATCAAACTCGTCTGGGCGATCCCAAAGGCGCTCGTGGCGGTGCAGATGCCATGGCGACAAAACAACCTGTGATCCAACCTTGACCGCACGCTCGCGCAGGATCTCTGGCGCGCTGGTCTCGCGTACCATCATCGGCACAGGTGGATACAGGCGCAGGGTTTCCTTAAAAACATTGCGTGTATAGGCCAGATTGCTCAGCTCAGAGAACTCTAACCTATCGCCCGTCGCGGCCTTGGAAACCTCGGCATACACCCGCTCTTGGCATTCAGGATCCAGCGCCAGTAAATACAGCGCCCAAGACAGCGCGCTAGCGCTGGTTTCGTGGCCCGCCAAAAAGAATATGGCCACCTGATCAACCATATCTTCTGGGCTAAAACAGGCCCCCGTTTCTGGATCTGGGGTTGTCATGATTTTGGTGGCCAGGTCATCTGGTGCGGTATTTTTCTCGATCTGTTGGCGGCGTAGATCTGTTAGATGCCTTAGATGGTGACGAATGGCCCGCCCGGCCTTTTTGGCCTTGCGCGATTGTACCCATGGGATGATGCGTCGCATACCCAACAATACGCCTAAATTCATCAGCGGCTGAACACGCTGATAGGTTTTGAAATCGCGGTAGGTATCCGCGGCAATCTGATTCGAGATCGGGATTGAGAACAGGGTTCTAAAAATGATATCAGCGGCGATCAGGCTGGATTGCGCTTCGACATCCACAATCTGATTTGGGGTGATCCGTGTGGTGGCGTCCAGTGCCGCCTGTTGGATCGCATGAAAGCTGTGGCGCAGGCGTCCGCCCTCGAATGCGGGATCAATGATGCGGCGTTGAGATTCCCACAACGCGCCATTAGACACAAACACCCCCCGCCCCAGCAAAGAGGCCAGTGATGCGCTGATCAGTTCGGATTTGGGGAAATCACTCGGCCGCTCCTTAAGCACCAAGTTAATTAACTTTGGGTCATTCACAAAATAGGAGCGATATCGAGGAAGGCGCATTTCTGCCATCCACGCTCGATACAGCCTTTGGGGCTGCGCCATGAAAATGTCGCGTTTGAACAGGCGCATATGTGTCCAAAAAGGAACCTTTTGTGCGCGCGTGCGGGGTTTGGGCGGTATGATTTTTGGTCGCATTTAGTTTGCCGTATTTCGAAAATTTGACAGAGGTTTGCGAATGGTCATCGGGCTAGAGGGCTGCTGGTCAAACCGCGCGGCTAAGCTGATTGGCCCTGAGGTAATTAAGAAGTAATCATACGCATCTGGCGTATCAAAATGACATAGGTATTGCAGATGAAGCTTGAAAAACTGTAGTTTCATCTCTTCTAATCGATCCGTATCGATTGTGTCGCCAAAGCGTGCAGAAATAACCAGTGGCCAGACTTTATCCCCAATGGCATCAACGCAGACCGACACCGGATCACACAGCGCAAAATTACAGCTATCTGTTGGGGCGGTGATGTCGATCCATGTAATCGATTTCTGCGTAGACAGGTATTGTAAATCTCGGCGCAATTCGTGTGCCTGAGGTAGGAAGCCGACCATGGGCACCACATGCCCAAGGGTTAGCAAGCTAAGCGCAGGGCCGGCATCGCAGCCCCTGCGCAGAACCTCTGCCATGACCTGAATCCCGACATGCGCGCCCGAGGAATGGCCGACAATCAAAACCTCGTCGTATTCTTGCGACAGCGCATTCTGAACACGATCGGCGAATTCAAGAATACGCTGATCAAGGGCGGCAGGGTTTTTGCCATAGCTTCGTGCCGCATAGCCATAGTCTTGCATCAGATAATAGGCATAGATATAGCGATCAAATTTTTTGAATTGCCGCAAGATCAACACACCGGCCCCAAGCCCGACGATCACCCCCACCCATGGCGGGGCCAATTTTGACACAACAAAGGCCAGAAAAACAGATGCAAAACAAGCTATTATAAGCTGTAGCAGCAATGCAAATACCGGATAGAGCGCCGCAACCACCGGCCCACGGCGCAGTTTAGTCAGCTGTCTAAATGCTCCGGTAGACAGATAGACCCAGACCGTTTTCAGCATCACCATATAGGTGCCTAAAACCGAAACCTTCATGGATGATTTTACCAAATCTGACCATGTAAGAACCTCGAAAAACGCATGGGTCTCTTTCCCCTGCTCTAGCGTTCCCACCTGCCATCCAAAGGTGCCTTTGGGGGTTTTTAGGGCTGATAGGGTTAGGGAGTATTGCGATATCTCGGCCTGCAATGCGGCCTCGCGGCGGTATAATTCGCGGTAGCGTCGCGGAGAAATAGGATCAAACCCCGGCACATAGAAGACCTTGCGCCTTTTTATATGATCATGTTCATGGGGCGGTGCGGGCACGAGGGATCCTTTGGTTATATCCTTGCTCTACACCTAAACGATTAACCAAATTCTGCAAGTGAGGGAAAGTTTTCCAACAACCAGAAGGAAAATGAGCTGAACGCGCCGGTAACCAAGGCAAGACCGATACAGATCAATAAGACGCCCATGGCAATTTCGACCTTGCGCATGTGTTTTTTAAACCGGTTCATAACGCCCATCGCACGGTTGATGAACACCGCAGCGATGATAAATGGCAGCCCCAAACCAATGGCGTAGGTGGCCATCAATAATCCCCCGCGCGCGATCGTGTCTTCTTGGGCGGCAACGGATAGGATTGTGCCCAGAATTGGGCCTATACAAGGTGTCCAACCAAAGGCAAAGGCCAGCCCCAGAATATATGCTCCAAAGGCCGATCCGCCTTTATCGCCCGCATCCAGGCGCGCCTCTTTGTATAGGAACGGTATGCGCAGAATCCCCACGAAATGTAGCCCGAACAGGATGATTACCCCCCCTGCAATGCGCGCGAACCAATCTTGGTTTTGCAAAAACACCTGCCCTAGGGCCGAGGCCGCAAGCCCCAGTAATATGAACACCGTCGATAGACCCAATGCAAAGAAGATAGAGGCAATGATTGTGGCGCGGCGCGCAGATAACCTGCCGGTCATATCCTGCATGGATATCCCCCCCATATAGGCCAAATACGGCGGCACAATCGGCAATACACAGGGGCTAAGGAAGCTAATTACACCTGCAAGCAGAGCAACAAACATTGCGGGGGCCAAACTGGCGTCTATGATATCTATTCCAAACATGATCCTGTCTTAGCGGGCAATAGGCTCTGCGTCATCCTACAAATCATAACATCTGCGTGGACTTTTGAAACATCTAGCGCTAGGGGAAGATATGAGCGATGATCACACATTGGACGCCACAGGGTTGCTTTGCCCTCTGCCTGTTCTAAAGGCCCGAAAAAGATTGCAGGCGTTGCCTGTGGGGGCATGTTTGCGTGTCTTGGCCGATGATCCGGCGGCGGTGATTGACATTCCGCATTTTTGCACTGAGCAAGGTCATGATTTGGTTGAACAAATTCTGGATTCAGAGCCACAGGTTTATATTATCTGCAGGGGTACGCGCGCTGCAAAATAGACGCCATTTCCAGATTAACTTTCGAACAAAAAAATTAAAACCTTGGTTTTAAAGCGATTTTGAGGTAGCAATGCACCTAACGCATAGCTAAGGGGGAGATCATGGATTGGGATAAGCTGCGCATATTTCATGCTGTTGCCGATATCGGTAGTCTAACCCATGCGGGGGATATTTTACATCTATCGCAATCCGCAGTCAGCCGCCAAATTCGGGCCCTAGAAGAAAGCCTGAATGTCACTCTTTTCCATCGCCATGCGCGCGGCCTGATCTTAACCGAACAGGGCGAATTACTGTATGATGCCACCAGCCATATGTCCAAGCGCCTAGAAACAGCTGAGGCACGCATACGCGATAGCGAAGATGGGGTTTTTGGAGAGTTGCGCGTGACGACCACCACCGGTTTTGGTACACTTTGGCTGGCACCACGTATTGGGAATCTGTATCGCCAGTACCCTGATTTGCAAATTGATCTAATCTTAGAAGAGCGGGTATTGGATTTGCCCATGCGAGAAGCCGATGTGGCGATCCGGATGAAGGAGCCCAGTCAGGCAGATCTGGTGCGCCGCAGGTTGATGAACGTGAACATGCGCCTATATGCGACGCCTGAGTATTTGCGCGAACACGGCGAGCCTAAAACATTTGCAGAACTAAAAGATCACCGCATCGTTTCTCAGAGCCTGAATGCGCGCCAAGTAAACGAAAGCGTGTCTTGGCTTCGAGAGTTAATGGAGATGGATCACCCGTCTCAATTGACCCTGAACAATTATTTCGGGGTCTTACAGGCGGTGTTACATCATGTGGGGATCGGTGTTTTACCAGATTATGTGATAGACGAGGTTCCCGAAATCGTTCGTGTATTGCCCGAAGATGAAAGCAAGGTCATCCCTGTATTCTTGGCCTTCCCCGAGGAATTGCGCCATTCAAAGCGTGTACAGGCATTCCGCGATTTTGTATTGGATGAAATTCGCAAGAACAAACGCCACACAGCCGCCAGCTCAGAAGTTATTTAGTTAATAATTCCTTAACAACGCCACAATTTAGAGTAGTTTCTATGTATGTGGATTGTCGGGATACGATTCGCGTTAAACGAAAACCCGCAATAAATCGGGATGCGAATAGGAGAGGGCGAGCACATGGTTGCAACGACATTAGAAGACCTTGCTGATTATCTGGTTGATGGGTACGAAGATCAGACAAACTGGAACCTTGGCGCAACCGGCAGTGCTGCGCGCAATGGCGTTCTGACCTATAATGTTACGGGGTATTCTAGTGGCCCATTTGGCATAGAAGATGCCAACGGTATGGATGCGGAACGTGCCGAAATGGTACGCGAAGCCTTTAAGCTGTATCACACGCTCACTGGGATTTCCTTTGTAGAGGTAACGGGCGAAAACGGGGATTTCAAATTCACCGACAATGATTCAGGCGCCTATTCCTATTCACAGCAAAATGGCGATGCACATTTCACCGCGACCTATATCAATGTGGATGCGGGTTGGTTCGGTGGTAGTGATGCCTATGATGGTTACACATGGCAAACCATATTGCACGAAATAGGCCATTCCCTGGGCTTGGGCCATCAGGGCAATTACAATGGCTCTGCGACCTACGGCGTAGACAATGTTTTTGACAACGACAGCTGGCAGGCATCGATGATGTCCTATTTCAGCCAGACCGAAAACACGACAATTGACGCAAGTTATGCCTTTGTATTGGGGCCTATGGCCGTCGATTATCTGGCCTTGGATCAGCTATATGGGCAATATGGATATGGTACCGACAATGCCTTTTCGGGGGATACGGTTTATGGGTTTAACACCACCATCACCGATTCCCAAAGTGCAGTTTGGGCAGATCTAGCCGACTATGCCGATAACACCTCCTTTACCATCATTGATAGCGGCGGAATCGATACCATAGATTTTTCGGGTTATGGTGGAGGCATGCGCATCGATATCACAATTACCGAGGCCAGCTTCACCCAAGCGACAACATCTGATGTGGGATTTGAAACTGCAAATATGCTGATTGCGGCGGGCACAGTGATTGAAAACGTTGTAACTGGTAGCGGAGATGACGACATCACCGGCAACAGTGCCGATAACATGCTCTACGGCGGCGGAGGCAACGATGCGATATTTGGCGCCGAGGGCAACGACAGTATCTATGGCGGCGCCCAAGAGGATACTGCCATTTTCACCTATGCGATTGCCAGCTATTCCATCACCTATTTCACAACTTATTTCCAACTGATTGGCGAGGGTATCGATTTTGTATTTGACGATATCGAGTATTTTCAGTTCGATGATGTGACCCACAGCTATGCGGAACTAGCAACACTGTTTGACACCCCTGATCCGATTGCCCAGGATGATCTGGGTAGCGCATCCCACAGCTCTGTGTTCTCTACAAATATTTTAGGCAATGATAGCGATCCCAAGGGGGCAGCCTTTACCTTGGTTTCAATCGAGGGCAACACCTCGGGCTTGGTAACATTGGCCTCTGGCGCCGTTGTCAGCTTTGCGGCAAATGGGCTGATCACCTATGATCCGAACAATGTTTTCAATAATATCGCAATCGATGCAACTGACAGCTTTTCCTATGTCATCGAAAATGCCTCGGGGGGCACCAGCACGGCCACTGTTACCCTGTCGATTACGGCACCACCAGCGGGTGCAATCTTGGGCGATAATACAGCGAACACCCTAGTGGGGACGGCTGGTGATGATGTGATCTTTGGGTATGAAGATGCAGATAAACTAACCGGTGGCGATGGCGCTGATGAAATCTATGGCGGTGACGATGCTGATAGAATATTCGCGGATGCGGGCAATGATACGCTGTACGGCGACAATGGACTTGATCGCATCTATGCGGGCCTTGGGGCGGATTTGGTGTATGGTGGTGCGGATTACGATCAAATCTACGGCGGCGATGGCGCAGACGAATTGCACGGTGATGGCGGTATTGATTTCATGTTTGGCGGCGATGGAATCGACACCCAATTTGGCGGCGAGGGCAATGATAAAATTCGCGGCGAGCTGGGCGATGATATCCTGTACGGTGATGCGGGCAATGATTACATAGATGGGGGCGGCGGCGAGGATGAAGCCTATGGTGGAATTGGCCGAGACCGCCTGTACGGCGGATTAGATGACGATGATTTATATGGGGGCGATGGCGCTGATCAGGTTTTTGGTGGCGATGGGGCTGATACATTAACGGGTGGTGCCGGTGCTGACCTGATGGATGGCGGAGCGGGTGTTGATACCCTTGTTGGGGGTGCGGATAACGACCAGCTGCGCGGCAAAGCCGATAACGACTATCTGGACGGTGGTCTGGGGGATGATTACCTAGATGGGGGTGAGGGCCTTGATACCCTTGATGCCGGGGATGGGCGCGACAGGCTGTTTGGGGGAACGGGCGAGGATTTCCTATTTTCCGGCGCTGGCGATGATCTGGTTTATGGCGGAGATCACGGGGATACATTATACGGGGCTGATGGGCTGGACTTTATGTTTGGTGGCGATGGCGCGGATACCCAATTCGGCGGCGCAGGCAATGACAAGCTGCGCGACGGCTTAGGGGATGATTTCCTATACGGCGGGCTTGGCAAAGACCATCTAGATTCCGGTGCCGGTGCAGATCACCTAGAGGGTGGTGCAGGCCAAGATCGCTTGTTTGGCGGGGCAGACAATGATGATCTCTATGGCGGTACAGAAGAGGATCAGGCCTATGGAGGAATTGGAGATGACGAAATCTACGGCGGGGACGGCAATGATTTCGTTTCCGGTGGTGATGGTCTTGACACGCTCTATGGCGGTGCGGGTGATGATAGATTACGCCTAGATGCGGGCGCGGGTTCCGCATATGGCGGTGCTGATGCCGATCATATCACCGCGCTCGAGGGATCAAACACCCTTGTTGGTGGCGCAGGAAACGATCGCATTTTTGGTGGCCAAGACGATGATGGTATCACCGGCGATGATGGCGCGGATCAACTATATGGCAATAGTGGTGGCGACAATATTTCCGGTGGGGCCGGCTTTGATTTGATCTATGGCGGTGCTGGCCAGGATTTCATTTCTGGGGATACTGACAACGACAAGCTTTATGGCGGCGAACAGGATGACACCCTGTATGGCGGGCATGGCGCTGATACGTTGTATGGTGGATTGGGTGCGGATCTGCTAAGTGGCGAGGCCGATAACGACCGTCTTTATGGCGGGGACGGAGATGATTATTTGGTAGGTTCAGCGGGTGTAAACACGTTGGATGGCGGCCTTGGCGAAGACACCTTACAAGCCCTAGGTGGTACCAATGATTTAATCGGCGGCCTAGGGGCCGATGAATTTGAATTTGCCATCAATTCGGGGATCAACACAATCAAAGACTTTGAGCTGGATATCGATGTGATCTCCACAAGATTGCAAAGCAGCGCCTTTGATGAGTTGAACATTTATCAATCCGGCACCTCGACTAAAATCGAGCATGGCGCTCTGGCCTTGGATATTACCGTCGAGAACATGCAGGCCTCGGATATGACAATCGATCAATTCGAGTTTGCCCCAGCACCATCAAGCGCTGCATTGACCGAAGATTTATTCAGCTGATCCGGTATCGTGGTGTGTAACAGCTATGTTGCATACGCATAACAGGAATGCGCTAAACTCACTTGTTGTTAAGACATTGCTTGTATATCTAGACCTCGAGGACAGCAGTTGAGCTTATCTCCTGTTTTTCTCACCTCCCTGTTGGACTAAGGCCGAGCTTTGCTCGGCCTCTTTTTTTGCGCAACAGAATTTTCGCCTATCTCTGCTCTACATTCTTCCAGACGCCCCTGTAGGAATGCCACCTCGGCGGGCAATGTGCTGAGCGCGATGGCGCGATTATAGGCGTGCATGGCGTCTTCAAACTGGTTGTTGCGCCTGTGAACATCCGCCTTAGCGGCATAGAGCGGTTGATAATCGGCCAGCAAATGCTCGATCTGCTGAATGAGCGCCAATGCCTGTGCCCCCTGCCCTGAAAACCCAAGCGCCACCGCTTGGTTCAAGCGCACCACGGCAGAACCATCGATGCCCGCAAGCAAGCCATATAAATGAGATATTTGCACCCAATCTGTTTGTTCTGCGGTTTCCGCTTGGCAATGCAGGCCGTGAATTGCGGCTTGTAATTGATATACGCCAATACGCCCTTTTTTTAAGGCGGATTCCAACAGATTCTGAGCCTCAAAGATCATGTGTTTATCCCATTGGCTGCGATCTTGGTCTTCTAGAGGGACAAATTTTCCGGACTCCTCGGTTCTGGCATGGCGGCGCGCCATTGAAAACAGAACCAAGGCCAACAGTCCCTGCGCCTCGGCCTCGTCAGGTAGGAAAGATACAACAAGGCGGGCCAGAAACAGGGCCTCTTCGCAAAGATTAATGCGGATCAAATCACAGCCCTTGGTTGCGCGGTAACCTTCGTTGTAGATCAAATAGATTACTTGTAATACAGACTGCATCCGCGCCGCCATATCCGCGGCCTCTGGAATTTTAAATCCAATGCCAGCTTTGGATATTTTGGATTTCGCCCGTGTTAGGCGCTGTGCCATTGTGGGCGTTTTTACCAAAAATGCCGCCGCAATCTCTGGCGTGGTTAGCCCGCCTAGGGTTTGCAAGGTTAGGGCCACGCGCGCCGATTGATCCAGTGCCGGATGACAGCAGGTGAATATTAAGCGGAGCCGATGGTCAGGGATATCGGAAACCTCATGAGTCTCCTGTGCAATTTCAGCTGTTAACATCGCAATATCTGCTGATTTCTGCGCAAAACTCTTAGACCGACGCAGTGTATCAATCGCGTGTCGGCGCGCCACTGAGAGTAACCACGCCTGTGGTGATTTTGGCAGGCCCGTTTTTCCCCAATTGGCCAGCGCGCGGGTTATGGCCTCTTGAAAACAGTCTTCGGCAAGATCAAGATCACGCAGGCTGTGCGCTAGGGTCGCAACCAGCCGCCCCCGATCCGCGCGGATCACACGGTCTAATGCGCGGTGTATTTGATCGGGGGCGGTGGTCATTTAGTCAAAAGTCATTACAGGGCGTACCTCTACGGTGCCATGTTGGGCGCTGGGGATCAGCTTTGCGTATTTGATAGCATCATCCAAACTGTCGCAATCCAGCATGTAAAACCCGCCCAAATGCTCCTTGGTTTCGGCAAATGGGCCGTCGGTTAGCGTGGTTTCACCATTACGGATACGCACACAGGTTGCAGTTTCGACCGGCTGTAGCGCTTCGCCAGCTACAAAAACGCCGTCATCATTATAGGTTTTCGATGCGGCTTCGTAGCCGGCCATATAGGGGCCCCACTCCTCTGAGCCGTACTCTGGGCTGCCTTCGGGTCTGCCATAGATCAATGCTAAATATTTCATCTGTTGTTCCTTTCAATGTTAATACCATCCCATCCCTGTCGATCATTGACCATTCTTTACACAGTTGCAAATTCAATACCGCCAAGATGTGGATACCTACAAGACGAACCAACAGCCGCATTTTCGACAGCAGTCGTAATTTTTTTACGTTGATTGCACGATTTTGTGCAGAATACGGGCTTTCACCCTGTGGCACAAAAGCCTAAAAGACGATCAGTAGAATCCTAACATAGGCATGGCACATGGCACTGGAACCTGAAATCACCACCGAACTGATCGAACAGCACGGCCTGAATGCCGAAGAATATCAGCGCATTCTTGATTTGATTGGCCGCACACCATCCTATACAGAGCTGGGCATTTTCAGTGCCATGTGGAACGAGCATTGCTCTTACAAGTCTTCGAAAAAATGGCTGCGCACCCTGCCAACCGAAGGGCCGCAGGTCATTTGCGGGCCTGGTGAGAATGCTGGTATCGTGGATGTGGGCGATGGTGATGCCATTGTGTTTAAGATGGAAAGCCACAATCACCCCTCCTATATCGAGCCCTACCAAGGGGCCGCCACAGGTGTGGGTGGTATTTTGCGCGATGTGTTCACCATGGGCGCGCGCCCTATTGCGGCGATGAATTCGTTGTCCTTTGGTGAGATTGACCACCCGAAGACCAAAAGCGTTGTAAACGGTGTGGTCGAGGGTGTTGGCGGTTATGGCAACTGTTTTGGTGTGCCAACTGTTGGCGGCGAGGTGCGGTTTCACTCGGCCTATAATGGCAACTGTTTGGTAAATGCCTTTGCCGCCGGGTTGGCCAAAACCGACAGCATTTTTTACTCGGCCGCATCGGGCGTTGGAATGCCTGTTGTATACCTTGGGGCCAAAACCGGCCGCGATGGTGTGGGCGGGGCGACCATGGCGTCGGCTGAATTTGATGATACCATCGAGGAAAAACGCCCAACCGTTCAGGTAGGTGATCCCTTCACCGAGAAGCGCCTGATGGAAGCAACCCTAGAATTGATGCAAACCGGTGCGGTGATTTCGATCCAAGATATGGGTGCTGCGGGCCTGACCTGTTCTGCCGTTGAAATGGGCGACAAGGGTGGGTTGGGCGTAAAGCTGAACCTAGAAGATGTACCTATTCGTGAAGATGATATGACCGCCTATGAGATGATGCTGTCTGAATCCCAAGAGCGTATGCTGATGGTTCTAAAACCTGAGCTAGAAGCCGAGGCGAAGGCCGTGTTTGACAAATGGGACCTAGATTTTGCCATTGTGGGTGAGACCTTGGCAGAAGACCGTTTCTTGATTGTGCACAATGGGGAAACCAAAGCCGACCTGCCGCTGGCCGCCCTATCGGGTACCGCGCCAGAATATGATCGCCCTTGGGTAGAAACACCCCCAGCCCCTGCCCTACAAGACGTACCAGCGGTTGATCCCGCAGAGGCGCTGATGGTTTTGATGGGCAGCATGAACTATGGATCAAAGGCATGGGTCTACGAACAATACGATTCTATGGTGATGGCCGATACGATCAAGCGCCCAGGCTCTGACGCAGGTGTGGTGCGCATTCATGGCACCGACAAGGCCGTTGCCTTTACCTCGGATGTATCTCCACGTTATTGTAAGGCCAACCCCTTCGAGGGTGGCAAACAAGCGGTGGCCGAGGCCTATCGCAACATCTGCGCTACGGGCGCCAAGCCCCTGGCAACAACAGATAATATGAATTTTGGCAACCCAGAGCGCCCTGAAATCATGGGGCAGTTTGTGGGCTGTATCAAAGGCATTGGCGAGGCCGTAAGCGCATTGGATATGCCGATCGTTTCGGGGAATGTGTCCCTGTACAACGAGACAGACGGTGAGGCAATTTTGCCTACCCCCACAATAGGTGCCGTTGGTCTTTTGGAGAATATTGCCGATTTGATCACCAATGTGCCCAGCCCCAATGACCAGTTGGTTATGATTGGCCAAACACAGGGGCACCTAGGCCAATCGGCCCTCTTAAAAGAACTGTTTGATCGCGAAGACGGCGATGCCCCTGCGGTTGATCTGATGGCAGAAAAGAATGCGGGTGAATTTGTGCGCTTGGCTAAGGCCAAAGGGCTGGTCAGTGCTGCACATGATATTTCCGATGGTGGGCTGGCGGTTGCGGCCACGGAAATGGCCCTATCGGGCGGTGTTGGAGTTTCGCTATCTGCAGGGGATACGGGGTGGTTCTTTGGCGAGGATCAAGCACGCTATCTGCTGGCGACGACCTCTGCCAATGATGTACTAGAGCTGGCCGAAGAGGCCGGCGTAAAGGTACAGGTTCTGGGCGCCTTTGGCGGTGATATGATTGCACTTGGCGAAGATTGCGTTAGATTATCAGACGTAAAGGCCGCCTATGACAGCGCCCTAAATCCGGTATCCAGCTAAGGGATCTTATGCGCAAGGTAATCACAGCCATCGCACTGCCGTTTTTTCTGGTATTTGTTGTGGTGGCTGGGAGCATCCTTAGCCTAAGAACCCTGTTTGGGGCACGGTTCTGGGCCCTACAGAAAAGACGCATAGCCGCACGGCGTGATAGCGCGGCGAATAATCGCGATAAGTAATTCAACCACAGGAGTTTTCCATGGCAATGTCTGCAAGTGAAATCGAAGTATTGTTGCGGGCTACGTTCCCGACTGCGGATATTAGCGTATCTGGCAATGATGGGGTGCATATGGCCGCAGATATCGCCGCCGTTGAATTTGCAGGGAAAAATCGCGTCGCCCAACAACGCATGGTTTATGCGGCGCTAAAGGGCGCGATGGATGGCAGTAATGGACAACTGCACGCGCTACAATTGACCACGCGGGTTAAAGAATAGGCCATCAGGAGCCCTGCTCTAAACCCACGCCCCCTATAGCCCTTAACAAGCGCATTAGCTGTTCTAACATTATTGCGTGATCAGGGTTTTGCTTTGTTTGAAAACCCGTTAGGTATTAAAAAACTCGCTCTTTTAGATAGGACAAAACCATGTCAGATGCACAAAGCCAGATCAAAGAAACCGTAGAGGGCAATGATGTTGTTCTCTTCATGAAGGGTACATCGCAAATGCCGCAATGTGGATTTTCGTCCAAGGTTGCAGGTATTTTGAACTATCTTGGTGTGGAGTACACTGACGTGAATGTTTTAGCGGACGAGGATGTTCGTCAAGGCATCAAGGATTTTTCAGATTGGCCAACCATTCCTCAGCTGTATGTGAAAAATGAATTCATCGGCGGCTGTGATATCGTGATTGAAATGATGCTTTCGGGCGAATTGGACACGGTTCTTGCGAATAACGGTGTGGGTTTTGATAAAGACGCCGCTGACAAAATCCGCGAAGCAAACGGATAAATTCCAATAATTACGCCGCGCAGATCCCTGCGCGGCATTTATTTTTGGCGCACGACCTAGGCGCTGGCCAAGGCCTCTACGCGCTCGACCATCGTCTTGATAGCCCGAAGCGCTGTATCACGCTCGTCTTGTAATGTTTCTACAGTACGCTCATTGAATTCGCCGGTTTCATGCAAACGTTGCTCTAGCTCTGCAATACGTCCCTGCAAGGCGGCCACTTCGATATCGGCGGCTCTTTGACGGGCCTCATATGCGGCCAAATCTGCGGCGGGGGCGGCTGGGGCCTCGATCGCGGCTAATTGCTCTTCCATTGCGGCGGTACGATCCGCCAGCAAAAGACCGGACATCAGCAGCATTCTGCTTTCTGGAATGCGGTTGGTAGAGACATCAAGCTTCTGGGCCTCTGTGTCCAGCATCGCAGCGGCAGATATTAGAAACTCCTCTTCACCCTCTTGGCAAACAACCTCAAAGCTTCGTCCGGCAATTTCAATCGTGACTTGGGACATGGGTTACTCCTCGACCAGGGGTTTTAATTTCTGCAAAATACTCTCGACATCCTTGATGTCCGCACTTCTTTGCGCGCGGCTTTCGCTTAGCAATTTATTCAAAGCGTCGGACTGATCATTATTGTTCAGCGTAGCGATTTGCTCTTTTAGGGCGCTGTTGCGCTCTTTGGCAGCGGCCACCTGTTCTTGCAGGGAAATATTACGTTCTTTCTGGCGATCCAATTGATCGCGGGTAGAGGTCAGGTTTTCCTGCAGTTTTTCTATTCGTTCCTGCGAGGCGGCCTTCTGGTCATTAGAAGATTGCTGTTCGCCAGTTGCTGCGTTTAGCGCCAATTCCATATTTCCATACTCTTCTGACAGGGTCTGGAATTCTGCGCGCTGCTGAGCGTTTTTCGCCTCAACCGCCTGTAGGGCTTCTTGGCTGCGGGCCAATTCCTGTGCAATCTCAGTAGCTTCCGCATTAGTAGAGCCATCATCAGAGGATTCTACCTTAGAGATTATTTTTCCGAATGCGACCTCGAATTGGTCTTGTAGTGTTTTTATGTGTTCCATCGAATGCCTCATTTGCGCGAATCGAATTCGCCGTTTCAGCCGCTATTTTAGCCTAGTTTATTCAGTAAGTTGGAGAAAAAACTTAAACCAAGCCAGTGAAGCGGGTTGACCCCTATAAAACTCTTGGTATCAACGTATAAAATTCAACCATGGAAACGAGTATCGCTGTGAACATAAACGACTTGAAACAAAGCCATCCCGATCACTGGAAAAAAGCCGCGGCTATCCGTATTCTGTCTGCAGATGCCGTACATGCCGCCGCATCTGGCCACCAAGGGATGCCAATTGGCATGGCCGATGTGGCAACTGTGCTGTTTGAAAAGCATTTGAAATTTGATGCCAGCAACCCTGATTGGGCCGATCGCGATCGCTTTATTTTGTCTGCTGGTCATGGCTCTATGCTGATTTATTCTCTGCTACACCTTACAGGCTATGCAGATATGACCATCGAAGAGATTAAGAATTTTCGTCAATGGGGCGCGAAAACCGCCGGCCACCCCGAGTATGGCCATGCCAAGGGCATCGAAACCACCACAGGCCCCTTAGGTCAGGGGATCGCAAATTCTGTTGGTTTTGCCATGGCCGAGCAGGCACTTGCGGCGCGCTTTGGTAAAAAAATCGTTGATCACTATACCTATGTAATGGCCGGTGATGGGTGCCTGATGGAGGGCGTCAGCCAAGAGGCCATTGGCCTTGCTGGCAAACAGCGTTTGGGCAAATTGATCGTGATGTGGGATGATAATAACATCTCGATCGATGGCGAAATCAGCATGTGTGATGTTACAGATCAGCGCAAACGCTTTGAGGCCGCCGGTTGGTCAGTGTTTTCTGTAGATGGGCACGATCCAGTGGCCATCGACAAAGCCTTGATCGAGGCAAAGAAGAGCCCCTTGCCATCAATGATTGCCTGTACCACCAAAATTGCATTGGGTGTTGAGGGTGTCGAAAACACCGCCGGCGGTCACGGCTATAACATCAAGGATGCACAGCTACAGCAGATGCGCGAATTCTATGATTGGCCCTACCCTGCGTTTGAGGTTCCTTCGGATGTTAAATCAGCGTGGGAAGCCATTGGATCAAAGGGGGCAGCGGCCCGTGCAGACTGGGAGGCAAAATTCGCCGCCCTGTCCGGCGCCAAGCAGGCGGAATTCACCCGCGTTTTTGATCGCGAACCTTCTAAGAAATTGTCGGCTGCGATCAAGCGTTTAAAAAAGGAAACCTCGGAAAATGCGCCGAAAATGGCGACCCGGAAATCAAGCCAAACAGCGCTAGAAGTTATCAACCCGATTATGCAGGAAACCATTGGTGGATCCGCTGATCTAACCGGTTCAAACAACACGTTGACCAAAGACCTGGGTTGGTTTGATGCTGATAACCGCGCAGGGCGTCACGTGGCCTACGGTATCCGCGAACATGGCATGGCCGCGGCCATGAACGGCATGGCCCTGCACGGCGGTGTGCGCCCTTACGGCGGTACATTCATGTGCTTTACAGATTACGCCCGCCCCTCCATGCGTTTGGCGGCACTCATGCGTATTCCTGTGGCCTATGTCTATACCCACGACAGCATTGGCTTGGGCGAAGACGGCCCGACCCATCAGCCCGTAGAGCATCTGGCGATTTCACGTGCGACACCAAATACATGGGTTTTCCGCCCTGCAGATACTGTAGAAACAGCCGAAGCATGGGAGCTGGCGGTCACCTCCAAAGAGACGCCTTCTGTTCTGTCGCTTACACGTCAAGGCTTGCCAACTGTACGCACCAAGCACACCAATAAAAACCTGACCGCTCAGGGCGCATATGTTTTGGCTGAGGCTGACAACAAGCGCAAAGTTATCCTGATCGCTACCGGTTCAGAAGTGGAAGTCGCGATGAACGCCAAGGCATTGCTAGAGGCCGAAGGCATCGGCACACGGGTGGTTTCTATGCCGTGTATGGAATTGTTCGCAGAACAAGACGAGAAGTACCGCCGCCGGGTCTTGCCGGCAGGTCCTGTACGCGTAGGTGTAGAGGCTGCGGTTCAGCAAGGCTGGGACAAATGGTTAACCGGCGAGCGCGGCAAATCAAACAAGGCCGCCTTTGTTGGCATGAATTCATTTGGCGCATCCGCCCCTGCAGAGGAGCTGTACGAGAAATTCGGCATTACCGCCGAGGCTGTGGCACAGGCCGCCAAAGACCTTCTATAGGGTTAAAACTTTTGATTTGGGCGGAAAAACAGTGGTTTTTCCGCCCTTTTTTTGTGCATATCCATTTCGTTAGCGCTAACCCGAACTTCGTTAGCGCTAACCCACTTTAAGTTTGTTCCATTGCGCTTTAGGTGAATGTCAATTCTTTTGCGGCAGGGATGTTGCATCGCACAATTGGAGAGCAAAATGACACTACGTGTTGCCATCAATGGCATGGGTCGCATCGGTCGCTGTACACTGGCGGCAATCATCGAAAGTGGACGCAAAGATATCGAAGTGGTTGCAATCAACGCACCCGCCCCACTTGAAACCTTGGCGCACCTGCTGAAATACGATTCCGTTCACGGGCGTTTCCCTGGCGAGGTTCGTATTGTCGACGATCGGCTGTTTGTTGGCCAAGGGTTGATTGAAATGCAGGGCACCTATAACGCCGATGATTTGCGCTGGGATGGGATCGACGTCGTATTGGAATGCACGGGCGTTTATAACTCGAAAGAGGCCTCCTCGATCCACCTAGCCAAAGGCGCGAAACGCGTCTTGGTATCTGCGCCGGCGAAGAATGCCGATAAGACGGTTGTTTACGGTGTTAACCACGATGCAATCACTTCAGATGATTTGGTAATCTCTAACGCCTCTTGTACCACCAATTGTTTGGCACCGCTGGCCAAGGCATTGAACGACAGTGTGGGCATCGAAAAAGGCATCATGACCACGGTGCATTCCTATACTGGCGATCAGCCGACGCTGGATAAAAAACATTCAGATCTATACCGCGCGCGCGCGGCGGCCCTTTCAATGATCCCCACATCTACAGGGGCGGCCAAGGCTGTGGGCTTGGTTCTGCCAGAGCTGGATGGGCGTTTGCATGGATCAGCAATTCGCGTACCGACACCAAATGTTTCCTGTGTTGACCTAACATTTACCTCTAAGCGTGATACAACAGTAGAAGAGATAAATGCAGCCGTTAAGAATTTCGCAGATGGCCCGATGAAAGGTGTGCTGGCATATGATCCAGAACCAAAGGTATCGATTGATTTCAACCACGATACACATTCGTCAATATTCGCGCCTGCGCAAACTCAGGTAACCGATGGTCGATTGGTACGTGTTTTGAGCTGGTATGACAATGAATGGGGCTTTTCTTGCCGTATGGCCGACACGGCTGTTGCAATTGGGCGCAAAATAGTAGGTTAAGGCTTGGAACATAAAACATTTCGCATTATTGGGTTAGTCATAATAATTGCTATTCTGGCAGATTATTTTTTCAACGACGCCCAAGCGGTTTTAACCGTGGCGCGCAAAATGTTCGCCCTCTTGGGAAAACTGTCTTTTTGGAGATGATGAAATGACTTTACGTACGCTCGATAATTTTGATGTTGCAGGAAAAAACGTTCTAATCCGTGTGGATGTGAATGTTCCAACAGACAATGGGCGCGTAACAGACCTGACCCGCCTTGATCGAATCGCACCAACCATTCTAGAAATCCTGGAAATGGGCGGCAAGCCCATTCTATTGTCGCACTTCGGTCGCCCTACACGTGGGTTTGACCTGAACCTTTCGACTCAACAAACCGTCAGCGCATTATCTCAGGTTTTGAAGCGCCGGGTTCACTTTGCCTCATCTTGCATTGGCGAGGTGGCTCAACAGGCCGTCGATACTCTGCCAGAGGGCGATGTATTGATGCTAGAGAACACCCGTTTCCATGCTGGCGAGAAAAAGAACGACCCAGAGTTTGCCGCCGCCCTAGCCGCCTTGGGCGATTGTTTCGTATCTGATACGTTTTCCACCGCGCATCGCGCCCACGCATCGGTCGTTGGTGTAGCCGAGCTTCTGCCATCCTGTGCCGGGCGCTTGATGGAACAAGAAATTCAACAGCTAGAAGCCGCCCTAAGCGCACCAGAACGCCCGGTTTTAGCCGTAGTTGGCGGGGCCAAGGTATCCTCGAAGCTGATGTTATTAGAGCATCTAGTCGAGAAAATGGACACCGTTGTGATCGGTGGCGGTATGGCCAATACCTTCCTTGCTGCACAGGGTTACGGCGTAGGGCAATCGCTATGTGAACACGAGATGCAGGATACCGCCAAGGCGATTTTGGCCAAGGCAAAAACCTCGAATTGTGAGATCATCTTGCCGACTGACATTGTTGTTGCACGCGAATTCAAAGCCTTTTCAGAAAATGAAACATTGGCTGCAGACGCCTGCCCCGCCGATAGTATGATTTTGGACGCGGGCCCGGCGACAGTAGAGGCGATCCAATCCCGCCTAGATACCGCTAAAACGGTCATTTGGAACGGCCCATTGGGTGCCTTTGAAATCCCCCCCTATAACAAAGCAACTGATGCGGCTGCGGCCCATGTCGCCACCCTGACCCAAGCGGGAAAGCTGAATTCGGTCGCAGGTGGCGGTGATACCATCGCCGCCCTAAACGGCAGTAATTCAGCAGAAAAATTCACCTATATTTCCACCGCAGGCGGAGCGTTTCTAGAATGGCTAGAGGGTAAAACCCTACCTGGCGTAAAAGTTCTGGCCTAACCCACACCTGATTTACCAAGAGAGATACCCATGCCAAACCAAGCCCAAACCGACCAAATGACCAATGCCAAGGGTTTCATCGCTGCATTAGATCAAAGCGGCGGGTCAACCCCTAAGGCATTGAATTTGTACGGAATTGATAGCTCAAGCTACAGTACCGAAGAGGAAATGTTCGACCTTATTCATGGAATGCGCGCCCGCATCGCGCAATCTCCTGCATTTAACGGTGATGATGTGATTGCGGCAATCCTTTTCGATCTGACGATGGATCGTAAGATTCAGGGCAAGCCATCTGCCACCTACCTATGGGAAGAGCGCGGCATTGTGCCATTTTTAAAGGTCGACAAAGGATTAGAAGAAACGACCCAAGACGTGCAAATGATGAAGCCAATTTCAGATTTATCCAAGACCATCGCCCGCGCGAAAGATGCCGGAATTTTTGGTACGAAAATGCGCTCGGTGATCCATGCTGCAAACAAAGACGGCATCGCGGCAATTGTTAAACAACAATTTGACGTAGGTGCCGAGATCAGCGCAGAGGATCTGATACCAATTCTAGAACCCGAAATCACAATTTCTATTTCTGATAAAGCCGAGGCAGAGACCATTCTTTGTGCAGAAATTCTGACACATTTAAACCAGTTGCCAGACGGCCAACGCATTATGCTAAAGCTATCCCCGCCAACTGTTGACAACACCTATCTGCCGTTGATCGAACATCCAAATGTTATGCGTGTCGTGGCCCTATCTGGCGGATATGAACGTGACGAGGCCAATTCCATCCTTAGCCGAAACAAGGGGATGATCGCCAGCTTTTCCCGCGCGCTAAGCCAAGGCCTCAGCGCTGATCAATCGGATGAGCAGTTCAATCAAGTTCTGAGCAATTCTATCAAATCCATTGCAGCGGCATCGGCACGGTAATCTCCCCTGCCCCTAAACTGTGAAAATCCCTGAATTAAATCTGATATTTATTCAGATTTGTGCATTTTAGGGATTCACAAAGCGAATCACTTGTGCGATGATTCGGTTAAGCGGGAAAATACCCGCGCAAAGGGCAGTAAATGGCGTATGGGCGTTCTAAAAAAATGGGTTTGGGCACAGCATTGTTTTTTGCTGTGGTTCTGGCGTTGACGGGGTATTTCGTTTTTGCCGCAATCCAAGGCGACTATGGTCATCTAAGGCGGATTCAGGTCGAAGCCGAGGAAAAACGCTTATTGGCCCAGTTAGCCGAAATAGAGGATCAGCGTGCCGCACTAGAAAATAAAATCTGGCGCCTATCTGATAGCTATCTTGACTTGGATCTGTTGGACGAGCAAGCCCGAAAGGTGCTGGGCATGGCGCGCGTCGACGAAGTTGTTATCCATTAAAATCTAACCGCTCTGCCCTCGTATTGTGGTTAGATTTTCCCCCTAGTTTCCATTCCATTATAGGCTGAATTTTCAGCGCGAAAAAACCACGTGCGTTTCATTAAAAACTCCTCTATGATAATAGTTCAATATTAAACCTTTTTAGGGAGAGCCCAATGGCAGCCGCAAAAAAGAAGGCGAATGTATCCGGCGATGAATTGCTGGAGTACTATCGCGAAATGCTACTAATCCGCCGCTTCGAAGAGAAAGCAGGACAGCTGTATGGCATGGGGCAAATTGGTGGTTTCTGTCACTTGTACATCGGCCAAGAGGCCGTTGTTGTGGGTCTAGAGGCCGCAGCCAAGGAAGGCGACAGCCGCCTGACCTCGTACCGCGATCACGCACATATGCTGGCCTGTGGCATGGACCCTAAGGGCGTTATGGCAGAGCTAACCGGCCGCAAAGATGGTCTATCCAAGGGCAAAGGCGGCTCAATGCATATGTTCAGCAAAGAAGAGAGGTTCTACGGCGGGCACGGGATTGTTGCCGCACAGGTACCGATTGGTGCAGGACTTGCATTGGCCAATCAATACAAGGGCGAAGATACGGTCTCGTTCACCTACTTTGGCGATGGTGCCGCCAACCAAGGCCAAGTCTATGAAAGCTTTAACATGGCCGCATTGTGGAAATTACCAGTGATCTTTGTGATAGAAAACAATCACTATGCCATGGGCACCAGCCAAGAGCGCTCGGCGTCTACTCCAGATTTTTATACACGTGGCGAGGCCTTTGGCATTGCCGGTGCGGCGGTTGACGGTATGGATGTTCTGGCGGTCAAGGCCGCAGGTGAACTGGCGGTAAAGCATTGCCGCGAGGGCAATGGCCCATATGTGCTAGAGGTTAAAACCTATCGTTATCGTGGGCACTCTATGTCTGACCCTGCCAAGTACCGTACGCGAGAAGAGGTGCAGAAGGTGAAGGACAATCAAGACCCTATCGATATGGTCAAAGAGATGATCCTTCAAGGGAAGCATGCCACGGTAGATGATTTAAAATCAATCGACAAAGAAATTAAGAAAACTGTCCAAGAATCCGCAGATTTTGCCGTAGCCAGCCCAGAGCCGGATGTAAGCGAACTGTATACAGATATTTTGGTCTAAGGAGTACACCAATGGCAATTCAAATCCTTATGCCCGCATTGTCCCCCACAATGGAAGAAGGCACATTAGCAAAATGGACCGTAAAAGAAGGTGACTCAGTAGAGAGCGGCCAAATCATCGCTGAAATCGAAACAGATAAGGCCACGATGGAATTCGAGGCCATCGACGAAGGTGTGATCGGTAAGCTGGTCGTGGCCGAGGGCACCGAAAATGTTGCGGTCAATTCTGTCATCGCGGTACTTCTCGAAGATGGAGAAGATGCATCCGCAGTGGAGAATGCCTCCGCAGCCCCTGCTTCAGAGGCTACAGTTACAGATACAACACCCGCTGCCCCCATTCAAAAGACCGCAGAAGTAGGGTTCGAAGACATACCAGACGGCACAACCTTTACCTCAACAACCGTGCGCGAAGCATTGCGTGATGCCATGGCCGAAGAAATGCGCAGCAATGAGAACGTATTTTTGATGGGTGAAGAGGTTGCCGAATACCAAGGTGCCTACAAAGTTTCGCAGGGCCTTTTGGATGAATTTGGTAAAAAGCGCGTAATCGATACACCAATAACAGAACACGGATTTGCAGGTATCGCGGTTGGGGCGGCCTTTGGCGGTCTTAACCCCATTGTGGAGTTCATGACCTTTAATTTTGCCATGCAAGCAATGGATCAAATCATCAATTCTGCCGCCAAGACCCTGTATATGTCTGGTGGTCAGATGGGCGCGCCCATGGTGTTTCGCGGGCCAAACGGTGCGGCGGCACGTGTGGGCGCTCAGCACTCGCAATGTTACGCTGCATGGTATGCCCATATTCCAGGCCTAAAGGTCGTGATGCCTTATTCTGCCGCGGATGCAAAAGGGTTGCTGAAATCAGCCATCCGCGACCCAAATCCGGTAATTTTCTTGGAAAATGAGATGTTGTATGGTCGTTCATTCGATGTTCCTGATCTCGAAGATTTCACCGTTCCAATCGGCAAAGCTAAGATCTGGCGCGAAGGCAATGATGTTACCTTGGTCAGCTTTGGCATCGGCATGCAATATGCCCTAGAGGCCGCTGAGAAGCTGGCCGACGAGGGTATCAGCGCCGAGGTGATTGATCTCCGTTCGATCCGCCCAATTGACTATGACACCGTCATCAATTCTGTGAAGAAAACCAACCGCTGTGTAACCATCGAAGAGGGTTTTCCCGTTGCTTCCATTGGCAACCATCTATCTGCTACGATCATGGAGCGCGCCTTTGATTATCTAGACGCACCTGTAATCAATTGCACAGGTAAGGATGTGCCTATGCCCTACGCCGCAAATCTTGAAAAACTCGCACTTGTTACCACGGCCGAAGTAATCGATGCCGTTAAACAAGTGACCTACCGCTAAGGAGAAATAAAATGGCAATTCAAATACTTATGCCTGCACTCTCTCCAACTATGGAAGAAGGCACACTGGCCAAATGGCATGTGGCCGAAGGCGACACAGTCGAAAGCGGTGCAATTCTTGCTGAGATCGAAACAGACAAAGCCACTATGGAATTCGAGGCCGTTGATGAAGGTGTCATCGGTAAAATTCTGGTTCCAGAGGGCAGCGAAGGCGTGAAAGTGAACACCGCAATCGCGGTCTTACTCGAAGAAGGCGAAGATACATCTGCCGCAGAGGCTATTGCATCCGTACCAACATCTGCGCCCTCAAAACCTGTTGCTGCCGCGCCCGAAACGGCACCCCCTGCCCCTGTCGCGGCCAGCGCACCGTCAAGCGGTGCCCGCGTTTTTGCAACTCCGCTTGCACGCCGTATCGCCGCAGATCGCGGCATTGATCTGGCCACCATCGCTGGATCCGGCCCACATGGGCGGATCATCAAGGCTGATGTAGAAAATGCCAATGCAACGGCACCTGCCGCGGCGCCCAAACCTGCTCCATTAGCCAGCTCTGCAACCGCAGAAAGCATCAAAGCGATGTATCAGGATCGCGAGTATGAAGAAATCTCGCTAAACGGTATGCGTAAAACCATCGCCGCCCGTTTGACAGAGGCCAAGCAAACTATCCCCCACTTCTATCTGCGCCGCTCAGTCCATCTTGATAAGCTGATGCAACTGCGCGCACAATTGAACGAGGGCCTTGCCGAAAGTGGCGTGAAAATTTCGGTGAATGACTTCATAATCAAAGCATCCGCGCGCGCGTTACAGGATATACCTGCGGCAAATGTTGTGTGGGCAGAGGATCGCTTACTGCAACTTACCCCCTCTGATGTCGCGGTTGCTGTGGCTATCGAAGGTGGTCTGTTTACACCAGTTTTGCGCGACAGCGATACTAAATCACTTTCGGCCTTATCCGCAGAAATGAAGGACTTGGCTGGACGTGCCCGCGATCGCAAGCTTGCACCTCACGAATATCAAGGCGGAAGCTTTGCGATCTCAAATTTGGGGATGATGGGTATTGAAAACTTTGACGCCGTTATCAATCCACCTCATGGATCAATCTTGGCGGTGGGCGCAGGGGTTAAGAAGCCGGTAATCGCCGACGACGGAAGTGTTCAAACAGCGATTGTTATGTCAATGACCCTATCGGTGGATCACCGCGCAATTGATGGTGCACTTGGCGCCGAGTTTTTGGCGCGTATCGCCTTCTATCTTGAAAATCCACTTGCAATGCTTGCATAATAAAAGGGCGCTGGATCAATGGATCACAGCGCCCTTTCTAAAATTCATGTATAACTTATTTCTCGTTACATCCGCTAAATAGTTGATTCATAGATTGTGACGGTTGATCACAACCAGCCTCGCCAACAATTTTCGCAGGAATCCCTGCTACGGTTTTGCAGGGCGGCACCTCGCTTAAAACAACAGACCCGGCTGCAATTTTCGAGCAATTACCAACAGTAATATTGCCCAATACCTTTGCACCTGCACCGATCAAAACTCCGTTCTCGATTTTAGGATGCCGCACTCCATCCGCCTTGCCCGTGCCGCCCAATGTAACCGAGTGCAACATAGACACATTATCGCCAACACGCGCGGTTTCACCGATAACAATGGAATGTGCATGATCGATCATAATTCCTTGCCCCATGGTGGCATTCGGATGGATGTCTACACCAAACACCTCCGAACATCGCATTTGGAAAAAATATGCCAGCTGCCTGCGATTTTGTTGCCACAACCAATTTGAAACACGAAAAGACTGCAACGCCTGATAGCCCTTGAAAAACAACAATGGTTGTAACAACTGGTGGCATGCTGGATCGCGATCAAATACTGCCACGGCATCTGCCCGCGCCGCATGGGCAATTTTGGGTTCAGACAAGACCGCCTCGTCGGCTATTTCACGGATGATCTGGGCAGGCATCTCGTCAGATGCCAATTTCAAAGCGATGCGATAGCCCAACGCAGACTCAAAGCTTGCGTGATGCAGAATGCTGGAATGAACCAAGCCCCCAAGAATGGGCTCGCTCTGCACCAAGCTTTGTGCCTCTGCGCTAATGCGATCCCAGACCGGGTCCACCGAACGCAATTCATGTGATGTTTCAGCCATGTTTAGTTCCTTATGTTGATCAAACCATAACAAAACCAAAATTGTTTGAACAGACCTAGAACTGAAATGTGAAAACCACCACAAGGCGCCAGACTAAACCGCCGAGGGCCACTCGAATGTCAGGCAATGCAGGGCAATACTAACGCGACCGCTAACAAATTGACCGCTGGTTGGCTGCAAGCGCAGAGAATTCGATGTGCGATAATAGTACATTTTCTGCGCAATGCTGGCAAAATCAGTGGCATTCAAAGACAGGCTACGGCCAGACCCATAACGTGAGCCATCCCAGCTAAGGCCCAGCCTCCAATCAGTCGCGCCGTCCGTGATTATTTCCTCGGTTACACGGGTGGTCACCGCCAAGACATAACAGCTGTCTGGAATAACATTCGACGTATCGCTGTGCGCGCCCGCAGATAGTACCTGATCTACTTCGATAATGCGTGATCGTGTCGCTGCACCAAATACGCCGGTATTCAACAACTCATTTCCACCAATAGTCGCCGAAACCCAAACACCGCCAAGGAAGGTCATCTCGCTGGATTGATCAATTACCCATGCTCGCCAGCCATCTTTAGGCGCAATAAAAACCCACCCACCGTTTGAGAATACCGCCAGCATACCTTCTTGCCCGGCCCAAGCAGCAACGGCGCCTGGCGCGACCCCATACAGTGCACCCTCGTTTGGCGATACAGGCGGTTGGTTCTCCGAAATGCTCTCCAGTCGCATTTGCACCATCGCATCCAAACGCGTGATAGCTTCGTTTACGGTTACATGTTTTTGCGCTTGCGAAGCCTGTAATAGTGGCAAACCAAATTCATTTGTCTCAAACATTTATTTCAATCCTTGTTGTTGGCCCAGCGCCATAAATATCTGACACTTGGCATACTAAAAATTCTATTCCGCCACTAACGCCGTCTGTTGTTTGCATTGAGACATCATAATCAAAATGCGCGGCCCCTAACGTTTCCTCGCGTAAAACCATCCCCCCTTGAACCACCTGTACCTGATAGGTTTCATTGTCCTCAACCAAGGGAACTTCTTTGGCATTCCAGTAATCCCCGAACTGCCGCGTCCGCCTGATCCAACTGAGCGCGATGTCACCATTGCCTTGCAGCGCAGCGCGCAAATGGACCGGCGAGAAAGGCCGCAAACCAGTTCCCTGCGGAGCAACCACATACTCATCATAACTCTCGTCTGAATGGGCCTTAGCGGCTGGGCCGATCCGGTAGCTTCTTGGTACCAATATTTGAGCCTCACTGACAGAAAGCTGGCCAATGTTATCGTCCAAGAATACCAATTGGCTACCAGCGGGATAACTGTCTGGTATATAGGCATCGGTGCCTAGTTGGCCGCGAAGAAGCCGTGACAGCGTATAGCTACCATCCGCGTTCAAAACAGCGTTTGCGAATTGGAAGACCTCCCATTCGTCATCTTCCTGTGCGCGAATTGCCACAGCATTTTTGCCATCAAATACCTGCGCATCACTTACAGATGCCAAGGCACCATTGCTAATCGAGACATCCATAGAAACACGTGACCAATAATGTGCATTTGCCTTTTTCAGCGGCTCCAAAGTTGTACCAAAAATGGATGCACGGTTGGCGACATATTCTAACTCATAGGCCACACCATCTCCAGCAGAATAGACCGCCACTTGACCAGGCCAGGGATTGGCGCTGATGGCGACATAGGGCGCAGAACCGGAGGCCTGTGCCGAAAGTTGCGGCAAATTCAATATCTCGCCATAAACCGATGCCGGCACCAAGACCTCTGGCAAGGTCGAGCGGGTATTGCTGATCGTTTTGGGAAGAGTTTTAAACAGATCAACACGTGACGCCTCGATCACGCGCACCCCCTGCTCTTCGATACCTTCAATCCGAAACTCTGCAGGGGAAACCGCACCTGCGATACTGAAAACGTCTCCGACCTGAATTTCCGTTTGAGAAGGCGGCACCGTGAACGTTATCTTTTCGCGTCCCTGGCGCATTTCCGATAACAAATCTTTGGCTACGCTATGGGCTTGGTTATTGGACAGTACAACCGGAAGTTCCACCTTGGAAACCGTTGGCGATCCCGCGCTTGTAGTTTGCGCATCAACCTGTGCGTATTGATAATTCTGATCGGGATTCCAAAAACTTAGGAACAATTGATCTGGCATCGAGACATTAGAGTTACGTGTCAGTTGGAAAGCCTCGGTCTTGCTATCATCCACAACAAACCCCTGCGCATCCAACACCCAATTCTTAGCCATTGGCAACATCTGAAATACCAACACGCCTTCAACCTCGACACAGTTGAAATTATAGGCGGTCATCAAGGCTTCAAGACTGCTGCGCGCTGTTTGCGTTGACGAGATCGTAAAGCCGGTTACCATCCGAGTTAGGGACGATACATCATAGGATGTGACCCCTGCATATTCACAAATTTCGGCGACCAGCGCTGATAATTCGGTTCCCCCCATTCGACCAGATACCCAATGCCCAAGCTCAAAATTCTCGCCATCGGACCATGTGCTGGTACGCATAGGAAAATCAGGCCAAGGTCGCGCATCCCAAGCCCATATATGAGTACGACTAACGTCGATCATCGGCCCATTGTAGACCTTAGACACAGGATTGTTCGTTTCATCCCCCCAATAGGACAAAACTGACTTAATCGCGATTGATTGAATGTCAGGATCATGGGATCTATTTGAAAAATATGGCGCAGAAGACTCAGATGATTTTGGATCAACAAACACATTTGGCTGGTTGGTTGCCTTGTCTACCGCAGGGAACCCCAACTCGGTAAACCAGATGGGTTTTCCCTGTGGCTCCCAGCTGGTTTTCTCCGCGCTTTTCACTCCCCCTATTCGGTCATAGTGATAATTGCCCCACCAGTTTCGAATATCCTTATAGCGATAGGTCCACGGCTCCTGATACGCACCATCTGTAATGGGGGTACGGATCTGAGATTCTCGATCTAGATCAGAGCCATAGTACCAATCAAACCCCTCGCCGCCTTCGATATTGTCCATCAAATACTGTTGGTTGTAAATTTCACCATAGGCTTCGTCTTGATGCCCAGGGGTATCTCGCCAATCGGACAAGGGCATATAGTTGTCGATGCCAACAAAATCGATATTCTCATGCGCCCATAGTTGATCAAGATTATAAAACACATCCCCCGATCCATCAGCTGGATGATATCCGAAATATTCCGACCAATCAGCGGCATATCCGATTTTAGTGCTTGCACCTAGAATGTTGCGCACATCATCGGCCAACTGCATCAAATGTTGCACAACTGGGAAACCATTGGTTTCATCACGTAGGCGCGTAATCCCGCGCAACTCTGACCCAATGCAAAATGCCTCTACACCACCTGCCAACGCACAAAGATAGGCATTGTGCAAAATAAAGCGCCGATAGGACCATTCTGACGGTCCAGAATATGAAACTTCGCCATTTTCAATGCTAAAGTCTTCAATCCCCGCTGAACCAAAAAATTGATCAACCTCTTGGTGGATCAACGCAGTTTTATCCGTGGTTCCCGCCATATTTGGCGCCACAGAGGCCGTAATGCGCCCCCGCCAGGGGATCGCTGGTTGCTCAGCCCCAAATCCATAGGGATCAGGCAACGCATTTCCGACCTGAATATCCATCAATATAAAGGGATAGAAAACAACTTGCTGTCCTGCGTTGCTGATATGCGAGATCGCCTCTACAATCGATGCATCACAGGGTGTGCCACCAAAAACAGGTCGTTCATCGATCACAGATACCCTCTGTGCTGCGCCACGCGAGACTGGCCCGACGCGCCATGGCATTTCATGTCCATCCGCATTTTTATGCTCAACTTTCGGGCGTAACTCGCACTGGCCGCAGCGCAGATCACTACCAAACCAGCTAACCACCAGAGAAATAGAATTACAGTTGGGCAAATCCGTTTTTAGATCGTCCATCGACAAGGCAAAATCTGTCTTACCCCGATTAGTGTGCACATTCGCAGATTGCGTATTGCCATAGTCACCGCGGTAACTCACGGGTGTGGTCGCCAATGAATATTCACCACTGCCTGGGATCAATGCCACCGCAGGGATCATATCTGTGGCGACTTCGGCATCCACATCTAATGGCTCTGCACGCCTAAATACTTCAAAATTCAGCTGCGGTATTCTGTTGCCAAACTGCTCTAACTGCATCTCGTCAAATACAATATATGCAGTGCCGCGAAATGCAGGTGTGTTTTCAATCCCTTCATGGGCTGAAATTGTCGGGTCCGGCTGCTGATCCGCGGATCCAGTATACACCGTATAACTCAGCGCGCTGCGATCAACCTCTTCACCATCGGCCCAGATGCGCCCGATTTTCACAATCTCTCCCTCGCATAACGCAAAGGCAAGATTCACGGAATAACTATAAGCATTGGTTGTGATCGTCGGTTGGGAATTGAACTTGCCCCCTCCTGAACTTGAACTTGAAACCGCCTCATAGAAATCGCTGGCCCAAATTAATTGACCCGCCACACGGGTTCGCCCTGCCAATCGCGGAATTGCGGCTCCCTCGGCACTACTTTGTAGACGAAAACTATCTATCTGGCCGCTGGCTATTGTTTGATCCCCGACGCCAAATAGGCTTTGGTCAATCACCCCCCCAATCGAGGCCCCAAGAGCCTGCCCAATAGCAGCGGTGGAAATTCCCAAAACAGCCCCACCTACGGAGCCCCCGAGCGCGGCACCCGCCGCAGAAAGTACTAAAGTTGCCATTCATCTATCCTTTTGGGAAATTCAAATTGAGCAACGCACCGGCGTTGCCACGCATGGGTCAAAGGCGTCTCAACGACACCTGTTCGATTTGTACTGTGTATGATATAGGGGGCGCATTGATCATCATGACCAAGCACACCTAGATGCTTCGCAATACTGTTTTCACGCATGCAAAATGCCAAAACTGTCCCAGATTTTGACAAATCAACTGGCAGACGCAACAACCATCTTTCAAGCCCCTCCAGAAGAACCTCTCTACGCGAAACCTCCCCCCAATCAGAAGAATAGGTATAGATTTCACAAGGGTCATCCCCCACCACCTCGCGCCAGATACCACGGATCAACCCCAAGCAATCGGCGCCACCTCCTATAACACTGGCTTGATGTTGATACGGTGTGCCAATCCATGTTCTTGCGACCGAGATTACTTGGTTTGTATCCGCAGCAATCATCAAGAGGTCGAAATTGAATTGGCCGAAGTTGGAAAAGATAAACTCCAATCCTCGCCAGGTACAAAGGGAAAACCTTGGAAGTTTTTGATATTATTAAATTTGGATCCACATGTTTCGGCTTGCTTGTCACATCCTACACTTAGGCGCACAACATCTCCTGCCTGTGGTGCAAAATACAGCTTCTCACTCAGCTCGATGCGCCGTTCGCTGTTGATAATTTGATCACTGCGGATCACCGTTGTGACCGATTGGTTTTCTCCCGATAGGAATGTAGCAGTACCAAAGGAAAACCAATCGCTCTCTAAATCCTCAGCTGGATCCAAGTAGAGAACACTGCGATCCTTAGAACGGCGCAGAGCAAACTCCCGAACCCAGTTTTCGCTGTCCAGCGCAAATTTGCATCCCTTGTCCCCAAGCTGGGCCGAGCATTGCTTCAGATATGTGCGCCCAACGGGGCGATTTAACTGGTCAGAAACACTGCGTAATTCCGCAGAAAAACTACGCGCTCCAATCGTAATTTCGCCCAGTTTTCCCCGGAAAATCATATAGCGCTGCGCCACATCCATCCAATTTACGATCCAGATGTAAACCTCTGCATCGTCATATTTTCCAGCGCCGATATCCGCACTGGTGATCCCATCCGAGCTCAGTGCGCCTGTGGCTTCGGAATTGTCCACATTCAACCCAACTGCGGTTTGTAGCGCGGTGGCATCTAGACCTGATTCCGCTTCAAAGACTGCCCCCTCGAAGGCGAGTGTTTGATCATGATCAGAAAACCCTAGAATCACGCCATCGGTGCGCTGGATTTTCCAACATCGGCAAATCGTTGTGTTTCCGCTTGCTAAATGCGCCTTTAGCGCGTCAGAAATATTGCGCATTATATCCGCACCTCCAACACTGGAACCGAAGGAATTTCGCCAGCTTCGAAACCCGCAGCAGACAACTCTAGCTGATCCGTATCAAAACGCACCGGCACATCAAATTCAAACCCGGCGGAAATCACAGCCGTTTCTGAGGGCGGCTCATGAAAATTCAATAAACCTGTCTTGATATCAAATTCTACATGCTCGCCTTCGAAATATTGTACCCCATCCACAGCACAAACAATCGTCCCCAATACCGGCTTGTCGATCTTACGACAATACTCTTGCCCACCAGATCGATAGGTTTTGCACAGCTGATATGCTGTTGTTGTGCCATCGCCTATCCCAATGACTTGGTCTGCGATCCCAACAGGTTGCGATGTGATCGAGCTCTTGTAGTCGCTCCAATCCTTCCAACGAAACCCATACATGCGCCCGCGGCGCGCCTCAAAAAATGCGATTAGCTTTTGTAAGTCATCTACAGATCTCATGGACACACCAGCATCAAATCTACGCCTAGAATGTGCCCAAGGTGTATTGCGCTCTTCAAAACCACTATCTAACGTCACCACATCGGTACGACGTACGGGCCCGCCAATTGACCCAAAACTCAGATCGCTTGGAAATCTATCCTCGTGAAAGCTCATAATTATCTCCTAGAAATTCCGTCTGCCGCGCTGAATCGCACGGCTAATGCCTGCCGCTACCTGCGCGCGCGATCGTGTGAAACTACTGGCATCTGGGGACGTGATATTCATATTCACTGTCACATTCGATGCGGAGCCCCCCCGCACCCCCAAAGCGCCATCAGAGCCGCGTGCTAGGGGTATGATCGCCTCAGGGCCTGCCTCGCCCATCAGCCCCGTTCCACCCCGCATAGGAAAGGTCGTAGGGCTGCTGACAATCCCCCCCTTGGCAAAGGGTGTAACCCGGCCAGATGAAAACACGCCCCCCTTTTCAAACGGCAGAACGGCTCCGATTGCATTGCTGATCCCCCCAGAGATCAGATCCGTAATCCCCGAGGTCAGCGGCTGAACCGCTTGGTTAAATGTGCTCTGTATCATCGACTGCGCAACGTTGCTCAGCACATCAGACAATTTCGCGCCTTCAAAAACCAAATCAGTAAATGCATTACCCAGTTTGTTAGACAATGATCTAGAGACGCCATCGACTGTTCTTTCGGTTAGGGCCAGGCTGTCCTGCATGCCGCTTAAACCAGATTGAAAGGACTGCGCGACCTGTGTGGTAGCCACAACGCTGTTTTCCAACGCATCCAGCTGGGTCTCTAATGCTTCTATTTCGCTGCTATCAACCATGATCGCTCCTTGTTTCGGTATCGGGATATTTGTGAATAAGAGCCTCTAGCCCACTGCGCGAAAGACCAGCAGATTGCAGATTAGTTTTGCCAAGCTTGATCAACAATTCATGCGGGGTTAAGCGCCAAAATTCATCGGTAGACAGGCCCAGCTGATGCAATCCAAGCCCCATCAGCTCGGGCCAATCCAACTTGCTCATTCAGGTAATCCAAATGTAATTTTCAATAAAAGTCCCGCGGCCTTGGCCGCCCCCAAGGGGCCGCCCTCAACCTCGGCTTTTAATAGATCTGCCTCGCTACCCTGCCATCCAGCCCCGCGAAGTCCCGCAGATAACAGCTGAATCAGATCTTGGGTCTTGAACTTTCCGGTCTCAAACCGCTGCACCATAGACAGCAGGCTATCATCCTTCATCGCACATTCCAGCTCGGCTAAACTACCCAAACTGAGGCGCATCGGGTGGCTAACCCCGTTTAGGGTCAGCGCACATTCACCACGATATGGATTTACCATCAAAGCGCCGCAAACGTAATTTCACCAGCAGACGCGAGCGAAACCTCATAGGTCGCCTCACCCTCATACTGGCCAGCATACTCGATTGAGGTGATCTGAAACGCCCCTTCAATTGTCCCGAAATCAGGGATGATCACCTGACATTCAGGTGTCGTTCCATCAAAGAATAATTGACGCGCGCGCTCGTCGGTGCTGGCATCACGAAAAATACCAGATCCACTGATACTGGCGGATTTCACACCACCTCCGCTCAGCAATTCCCGCCAACCACCTGCACTCTCGATAGAGGTTACATCGATTGTTTGCGCATTGAAGGCAATTCTGCTGGCCCGCAGCCCCGCCAATGTCTCGAATGTACCCGCATTATCCATATCTACTTTAATCAGTAAATCTTTACCATTTTGAGCAGCCATAGGCTTACCTCCTTTTACGTTTCATCAATAAATGCTTTAAAAATCAAATCGATACGCCTGTTAGCTGCACCAGTGCTGCGCCGCGCTTTCGCCGTAACCAATCGAAAGCTGCGCATGTTTCCGCTGCTTAGAACCCAACTCTGCCCAACCAGTAAATCACAGATTCTAGATGCACAGGCCTTGGCGATCAAAAAACCACTTTGGTTGCTGATCACGCTAATTGTTATGTCATGGCGGGTGGAGGTTGACGTATAATCCGATCGATCCAGTGCCTTTTCCTCACCGATCAAAATGTATGTATCAGGTAGCTCACCTGCTGGAACTTCGTCGTATACCGCCCCACCAGCCAATGACCCCAAACCAAGATCATTCGAAAGAATATCAAAAATAGCAGCCTGCAACGCCAAGGTATGCTGAAAGCTCATGATGCCACCTCTTCATGGGCCCAGCACTCCAAATACATCCCAAATGCATCATGCTCGGTTACCGCGTCGATGACATAACAGCGCGTGCCCTCTTTAAACCTCTGGTGTGGGGCTGGGCGCATTGGCGAGCCAACAGGTGCAGAGCGCACGACAATACGCAATCGCACCTGCGAAACATCGCCGGTTTCCAAATCGCGTGTCTGTGCTCCACGTAGAGAAATTTCCCCCCACAGCTCACCCAGAATTATCCAACTATTGGTGAACCCACCCAGGCTATCGCTTTGGTATTGGTTCTCCTCCAAGACCAACTTACGATTAAGATTAACCCCCATGACCGCGCCCCCCTGACAGACGCATCGAACGATGGGGCTCGATCAGGGCCAGCACAGCCATTGGCATCACACCGCTGGGTTCTAGTGCGCCTGTACGGTTTTCATAAAAATGTGCCGCTAACAAGATCACTGCATGCGCAAGGTCATGTGGAAGATCCTCCCACATCGCACCAAAACCCGCCTCGAATGAAATCTCTACTGCACCACCAGTTGGCACCTGTGGCAGGCCTACCCCGGTTGGAACAACCCGTGGCGTTTGACCATCCTTGATCAGTGCATATGCACCGCTATCAACGAGACTGTGCCCTCCGCTTTTGTCAAAGACTGTAATATCCGCAATCGAATTCACAGGTCGAACAGGCAGACATTGGTATTGGCCACTCCGCCAGGCGGTCAAATTCCACGAAAAGTTACGCGTCAGCAAAACAACGCCAAGACGTGCCTCGATGGTTGAAATCGCAGCCCGTAGATAGGCCTCGATTAACGGGTCCTGCAGGTTATCTTCGCCAAACCCTGTGCCCATCCGCAAATGGTTCTTCAAACTATAAAAGGGCAAGGAACCAGACGGAATTGATGTAAGTTCTGTTAGTATCATTAATGTCTCCAAAAAATGGGCGCCCCGCACTCTTGGTCGGAGGGAGGCTGTCAGAAATGCAAAGGGCACCCAACACCCGCAGGCGTACCTGCGGGCTATGATGGGGAGGCAAATGCCTCCCCAGCAATTCGGCCCATAAAGGGTAGTTTAAGAGAGCGAGAACTTCAGCAATTTGATCGCTGCGAAATCACTAACATCGCCACCAACGCGTTTTGTTGCATAGAACAAAACATTGGGCTTCGCGCTAAACGGATCACGTAGGATGCGCATATCAGGGCGCTCTGCAATGGTGTAACCGGCCGCAAAATCACCAAATGCGATTGCGGTAGCGTCTGATGCGATATCTGGCATATCTTCTGCAATTAGAACGGGATAGCCCATCAAGCGCGCAGGTTCACCTGCCGCCAAACCATCAGACCACAAGAAGCGACCATCGGCATCTTTCATCTTGCGCACAGCGCCCGCAGTTTTGGAATTCATCACGAATGTCGCATTGGCTCGGTAACGTGCACCCAGCGAATAAACCAAATCCACAATCGCATCCGCAGGATCAGTGCTGTTGAAATCGCCGTCCAGTCCGGTGGCAACATACCCCAATTGCCCCCATGCCCAGCTGGAATTTTCAACAGATGTATAATCCAAGAAACCGGTTGGCTTATCTACGCCATCACCAGAAATAAATGCCCCACCCTCTGCGCGGCTAAATTTATCAGCAATGCGTGTGGCCAACCAACCCTCTACATCAAATGCGCTGTCATCCAGCAGGCGCTGAGATGCCTTTGGCAACGCAGATAATTCATGCAACGGGATAGAAATACGTTCCATGTTTGGCGTAGCCGTTTCGGCGCTTGGATCCGTTTCAGATGCCCAACCGGCCCCCACATCTGTGGTGTCGACCAATACATCAAAGGCCGTTGCCTCTACTGCCACAACGTTGGCTATGGCACGAATGCTGGCGTTTGATTTCAAAACAGATTGAATTTGCTCTGATGTCTGGGGATCAACCAAATACCCGCCATCGGCAGAAACAGCCGTAGATAGCGCCTTTTCTTCTACATCCAAAGAGCGCATCCCATCATCGTCACCAGAGCGTAGATAAGCGGCGAATGCCTTTTGATGCGGGGCTTCGACTTCGGCGTATTGCGATAGGATTGGGCGTGCGTTTGTCAATGTTTTGCGTTCCATCATAGTTAGTTTTTCTTCCTGAGTTTGAATGCGCGACTTCAATTCTGCGCTTTGCTTGGTAAAATCTTGAATTAATCCGGCCATCTCGGTCTTGACCTCAACACTGGGCAAAATTCCCTTGCGTTGCAGACCGAGCTTGGATTGGTTTTGATCAGTGCTCATTAAAAATATCCTTCAAAGAAAGTTTGGAAAGCGCTGGCATCACGCCAGCAATTCGCGTCTGGCCTGTGCAATTACATCGGCCAAATCACTCGCCAGTTGGGCATCTTGATCTGATGCACCAACCCGCGCCTCTGGAAGCATTGGAAAGGTCACCATCGACACCTCCCAAAGTTCCAATTCATGCAGAATACGCCCACCATTGGCGGCTGGCTCGGCCTTGACCGTGCGATACCCGATAGACAAACCATCAATCGCCCCCGCATCGATCAAGGCCATGGCCTCGCGTCCTGCCTGAATTTCAGTCAGAATACGCCCGCGAACATATAGCCCCGTCGCATCCTCTTTTACCTCGTCCCATACGCCAATTGGGCGCGTTGGATCATGTTGCCACAGCATCTTCACGCTGCGCCCCTTAGCATCTAACCTGTGCAATGATTGGGCATAGGCCCCCTTTGCCACGGTATCACCACCCTGATCCGCAATACCAAACAGGCTAGCATAGCCCTCTATTCTGTTGCCCTCAGTGGATACGTATTCGGCGTCAAACTGATGAAACTTAGTCTCAAGAACACCATCTAAACTATTGTAAATCATATGATTTTCCAGTTATATTGTCATTAAAATCGGCGCAAAGCACCCTGCAAAATCCCCGCGACTTATCCCGCAGAAACTTCAAGAAATGTCATAATTCCACGTGTTAAGATCACCGCGACAACACCGTAAACAGCCAACCAAAGCCGCCGTTCTAATCGCTCAAGGGATGCCTCGATCATACTCAGCCTGCGCTCTAATCCAGCCCAGCGTTCAGCCAGAACCTTCTCATGCGTATCTATACGCGCTGCATTTTCATTGAACGGTTCATAAAGAAACTTGGAACCACCGCTTTCTCTCGCACTCATCCTTGTGCGATCTCTTGCCCCAATCCTAACAGGGCCCGCTTCTCTGAATCGCTCAGGAAATCCGCGTTCGATATCCGTGACCACTGAGCCTCTCGCTCCGTAGCCAGGGCCGGAATGGCGTCCAAATCTGGGCCAAGCGAGAAATCCTCACCCGTAAACTCGCCCAACCAATTTGCAATCGAATGGGACACCTTACTCGCCAACGGCAAAATCGTTTGACGATAAAAGGCCCGATTGGCTTCTTGGAAATTGGAATAGGTATTGTCCCCAGGCAGGCCCAGAACCATCGGTGGCACACCAAAGGCCAAGGCAATCTCGCGCGCCGCACTTTCCTTAGTTTTCTGAAACTCCATGTCCGAAGGGCTAAAGCCCATCTGTTTCCAATCCAGACCACCCTCTAACAACATTGGCCGCCCAGCGTTACGCGCGCCCTGATGATTATTTTCAATCTCGCTAACCAAACGATCATATTGATCGTTCCCCATGGTGGCATGACCATCTACGCCTTTGTAGATAATTGCACCAGACGGACGCGCTGCATTGTCCAATAATGCCTTTGACCAATTTGCCGCCGACGAGTGCACGTCCAATGCGGTTGCGGCCGCCTGAAGCGGAGACAATCCATAATGGTCATCACTTGGGTGAAAGCTCTTGATATGCAAAATAGGCTTAACATGCCCCGTCATATCAAACCGATGCTTTTTAGCCCCAACGGCATATTCATATCCAATAGGCCAGCCATCCTGCCCAGGAATTACCCGCATACGGTCACTGCGTAAAACATACAGCTCTTTTGGCAGACCTTCGTCCGTCTGCGCAGCCTCTAAATAGGCATTCCCTGACAACAACAAATGACCGATCAAGCTTTCCCACAAATCTGCTTGGCCCTGAATTGCGTTTGGCCGTTTCAATAGATCCAACGCAGGGTGCGCAGAAAATACCGAACCATCGCTCTTTAATTTTATAGGAACGGCGGCCACAGCCTCGGCGATCATCTTTACACAGCGAAATCCTACGGGATTGCTGGCAAAACCATTTTTCGTAAGGCTACCCAAATCACGGGGGCTCCAAGCTGGTCGACCCGCGCCGTGAAACGAAACCACCGGTGCAACAGCAGATGCCTTGTGCTCCGCGGGCTCTGCCTTGGCGGATTTTAAAAATTGTAAAACCAATTTACTTTCTCCTATCAATATAATTTGCGCACACGCGGATTGCGTTGTGCACTTGCTGGGGTTACCAATAAATCGGTCAACGCCCAGACCAATGCATCAACGCGATCTGGACTGCCCTTCCCTGTAAATCCCCCAAAGGTCATCTCCACCATTTGATCCTCTAGCGTTCGAAACGCGCCTACGTGATGTATACGCCCCTGCTCGTAAAGGGCGGATATAGGGGCCGCACGCTGGGTCTTGCCGCGGGTGGCATGTACCGCGCGATAAGGGATCAATGCAGACTGTTGACGCAGTACGCTTTCAACCATTTCTCCACCTTGGTTCACCTCGGCCACAATCCGATCCGCGCGATACTCTTCATAGGCCGCCACCGCGACCTCCGCCCATTGATTGGGAGTGGCATTTTCGATCGTCAAATCCGCCAATATATATCCGCGCCAATCCTGAACCGGCCCCTTGGTGCAGGCACCCGCAACGACTATTCCACAGGCATCCGCATTCTCGCCACTGCTGGCAGGGGGATCAACGGCCACAACAACTCGATCCAAATCAGGTGCGTGCTCTAGGCGCATGCTGTCTATTTGCCTTAGGTTCCAAAGTGCGTCAGCATTTGCGGCTAATAACTCGCCATCCAACTCCTGACGCCCTAGGCGCGTCCCCCCATATTGCGCATTCAGTTGCTCATAAAACCGAGGCGCAAGGTTGACCTGATTTGCAGAGGTTGGCGCATGGCTTGCGATGGTGCGATCATCCTCTAAAATTTCACGTAACAGTGATTGGTTTCTTGGTGATGTCGTCACCAGAATCCGTGGATCTTCGCCAAGGCGCAGCGTGAACTGTAACATATCCCAAGCTTCTCTTGCGTTTTTCCATTTCGCCAGCTCATCCAACCATGCCGCATCAAATTGAGGCCCACGCAGAGCCTCGCTGTTAGTCGCTGACATCACCCAAGCCATCGCCCCATTCGGCCAAGTTAAGGTTTTGCGCGATCCATTCCATTCGGGGCGACGATCTGGGGGAGAGCAGGCTAAAATACCACTCTCTCCAAAAACCATCACCTCTCGGGCCTGATCTATGGTCTCTCCAATCAAGGCCACATGCCGGTACTGTCCAGCCTCGGTTGGGGTTTTCCCCTCGACCAATGCACGGATCCATTCAGCCCCTGTGCGGGTCTTGCCCGCTCCACGCCCTCCGATCATCACCCAGGTATACCAATCGCCCTGTGGCTCCACCTGATGCGGCAATGCCCAAAATTCAAACATCCATTGCAGAGCTTGAATGCTGTTTTCATCAAGACTGTTTAGAAATTTCCTGCGTAGATGCGGTTTCAAGCCGATCAAGTTTTTCAAGAATTTCTGCGCAAGCTGCCTCAAAGTCCAACGCGCCATCCCGCGCCTCAGGTTTAACTGGGATCGTTTTTTCAATTTTTAACATCACATCTATAAGTTGAAAGTTGGCTTTTTCGAAATTGCGTAAAAGAACAGATTGATCCGGAATTTTTTGCTCCGGGTCAGGGTTTTTCAAATCATCGATGGCCCGCCTTAATTGTTGCTCATAGGTCTTCAGATTCAAAAGCGCACGTTCCCGAATATACATCAGGCCGTCCACCCCTTGGGGTATTTCAAATGTCATATGGTGTGGGTTCTCTTTGGTTGCCCGACCAAGGCGAATGGGAAAACAGGATCACCCTATCTGCTTACCCACTTCTTCCAGCTTGACTAAATGTATAGCCAAGACCGTTCGCAAAGTCAAGAAAAATCGTTTGCAATCAAAGCACTACAGATTTATCACTTGTTAACAAATTCGGCAAACCTCTTTAAAATAAGGGCAACCTACTGTTTGCCCTCTGCCGCATTGGCTTTGCGCTCGCGCTCGATTTTGCGCCATTTCGCAACGTTGGCATTATGCTCTGCCAAGGTTTTTGCAAAAGCATGCCCCCCTGTGCCATCGGCTACAAAGAACAGATTCTCAGATTCTGCTGGGTTCAAGGCTGCACGGATAGACTCAGCGCCCGGGTTTGCAATCGGCGTTGGCGGTAAGGCGGGAATTATATAGGTGTTGTAATCCGTTTTCTTTAGCAACTCAGATCGGCGAATGCCGCGCCCCAAACTCTTCTCGCCCTTGGTAATGCCATAAATCACCGTGGGATCAGTTTGCAATTTCATGCCCCTGCGCAATCGATTGATAAACACCGCGGCCACTTCTTCGCGCTCTGATGATACTCCAGTTTCTTTTTCGATAATCGAGGCCAAAATCAATGCCTCTTCTTTGGATTTCAAGGGTAGATCAGGCGCACGATTGGCCCAAGCTTCATCCAAGATAACAATCTGCGCCGCCAACATCTTATCCAATATCGCCTGTCGGTCATCCCCATCGGTATAGCCATAGCTGTTAGGTGCCAGATAGCCCTCGGGGGGACGCGTGGTAATTTCCCCAGTTAGGGCCTCTACCCCCATCAAACGATCCACCACCTGATAAGATGAGAACCCCTCTGGAAAAGTCACAAGATCACCAACAGAACGCCCAGAAGTGATCAATGCAAGAACATCACCCATAGTCGCCCCGGCAGGCACAGCGTATTTCCCAAACTTTAGGTTCTGGTCTTGTTTCGAATAACGTGCACTAATACGAAACAACATCGCATTTGAAATGATACCCGCCTTTTCAAGACGATTGGCAACCGGAGTAAACCGATCACCCGCTTTCACCTCAAAACGCGTATCTTCATCCAACGGGCCCTCGGCGCTTAGCTGCCCCTTTGCCCATAAAGACACCCCGCCCATTGCGAAAATCGACAATATCAACAGATTGATAAAATTTGCAGCAATATGACGGGCAAACATCTTAGCGCACTTTTCCAAGAACCAAAGACGCGTTGGTGCCACCAAAGCCAAACGAATTGCAAACAGCGACATTGATCTCGCGCTTAACAGCCTTCAGCGGTGCCAAATCCAGCTTCGCATCAACAGGATCATGCAGGTTCAACGTTGGCGGCGCAACTTGGTCACGGATTGCAAGGATCGAGAAAATAGCCTCAACCGCTCCCGCAGCCCCCAGTAGATGCCCGATAGCAGACTTGGTCGAAGACATTGTCGCATGCTCGGCCTTATCCCCCAACAGGCGCTCAACCGCCGCCAATTCAATTGTATCGGCCATTGTCGATGTACCATGAGCATTGATGTAATCAACCTCGCCCGCATCAATGCCGGCGCGCTCTACTGCGGCCTTCATTGCACGGTATCCACCATCCCCATCAGAGGCAGGTGCTGTGATATGATAGGCATCGCCAGACAGACCATACCCCAAAACCTCGGCATAGATCTTGGCGCCACGCGCCACCGCATGTTCGTATTCTTCCAAAACAACAACACCAGCCCCCTCGCCCATAACAAAACCATCACGGTTTTTATCATAGGGGCGCGAGGCCGCCTTCGGGTCGTCTCGTTTGCTGGTAGACAAGGCCTTACAGGCATTAAATCCAGCGACACCAATTTCACAAATCGGATTTTCTGCCCCACCAGCCAACATCACATCTGCATCCCCATACTGGATCAAACGTGCGGCGTCGCCAATAGCATGGGCACCGGTTGAACAGGCAGTCGCCACCGCATGATTAGGTCCCTTGAACCCGTGACGGATCGCTACTTGGCCAGATACTAAGTTAATCAAGCAACTGGGAATGAAGAACGGGGATACACGACGCGGGCCGCGCTCTTTTAGAGTGATCGAGGTGTCTGCAATCGTTGACAATCCGCCAACGCCAGAGCCTATCATCACACCAGTGCGATAAAATTCATCCTCGGAGCTGGGCTTCCAGCCGCTGTCTTCTACGGCCATGCTCGCTGCTGCTAGACCGTACAAAATAAAATCGTCGACCTTGCGGCGCTCTTTGGGCTCCATCCAATCGTCGGGATTAAACGTACCATCGCTGCCGTCGCCAAATGGGATTTCACAGGCGTAATTGGTCGCAAATTTCTCTGCATCAAATCGCGTAATTGTGCCTGCTGCGTTTTCACCAGCCAATAGGCGCTTCCATGTTTCTTCTACACCACTTGCCAATGGCGATACCATTCCAAGACCTGTAACAACTACTCTGCGCATCATAATCCTCAATTCGCCTTCTTTTGCCACTGTTTACCCAAATCTCATTGTCAGAGCAAGCGAACCAACCCGCAACAAGAGCGATGAGCATAAAAAAACGGCGCACCCAAGGGTACGCCGCGTAAAACTCTATAAAAGCTTGATTAAGAAGCTTCTGTAATGAATTTAACTGCATCACCAAATGATTGGATTGTTTCCGCAGCGTCATCAGGAATTTCGATTCCAAATTCTTCTTCAAATGCCATTACCAATTCAACGGTATCCAAGCTATCAGCGCCAAGATCATCAATGAATGATGCTGTTTCAGAAACTTTGTCTTCATCAACGCCCAAATGGTCGACAACGATTTTTTTCACGCGATCTGCGATGTCGCTCATGATTTATTCCTCTTCGTATCGCGGGTGGCCCGCTGTTAAGAATGCCGCATAAGCGCGACAAGATTCACCCATACGGGCCAGTCACCAAAAAGTCACCTTCTTGGAATTAACTGAGCCGCGCTATAGCATATTGAATCACATTGGCAAATGTTTTTACCAAAATACGCGATTATTCCACCGATCACGCCTATGAATTTAATTCCAGGCAAGCGCGGGCACGATTATAGTTAGTGGATAACAATTCACCCCTCACTCTCCTACAGGTAGATCTAATCCACACGCAAAAAGGTAATTAGAATGCTATTTTTCTACATTAAATTGATATTTCAGTAAGCATTATGATTTCTATTACCTGAAATTGGTTTGCCCAATTCATTTTCTGCCCATGGGGTAATATTTAATACTGGAGAGATATATGGAGCCAACAATAGGACAAATCGAAATGTTCGGCGGAATAATTGCCCCGATGGGGTGGGCCTTTTGCCACGGTCAGCTTCTCAACACAAATTCCAATCCTGCCCTTTTTGCCATAATTGGTACGAAATATGGCGGGGACGGGCAAAGCAAGTTTGCATTGCCAGATCTGCGTGGACGTGTGGCCGTCCACCACGGTCAAGGCCCGAACCTATCACTAAAAACTCAAGGGCAACAAGGTGGGTTAGAAACCGTAAAACTAACAGAAGATCACCTACCCGCCCACAACCACAACGTAATAGCCAGTGGAGCCCGCGCGACCACCACCTCGCCAAACGGGCAATTTCTGGCCATGGAAAAGATTTACCACCAAGACTCTACCCCTTCACCAAAATTGAACAGCAAAACCATCGGACTTGCCGGCAGTAACTCCAGCCACACCAATATACAAGCATCGCTGGTCGTGAATTTCATTATCGCCCTAACGGGTACTTTCCCTGTTCGATCCTAATCCCGACATATTATTCAATCGCTACGTTCAATAGGAAAATTCAATGGACTCTGTATTTTTAGGTCAAATCACGCAATTCGCTGGCGATTTCGCCCCCGAAAACTGGGCATTTTGTGATGGACAAACATTATCCACCAAATCACATGGCGAACTCTTTACCCTACTGAGCAACAGATTTGGAGGCGATGGAATAGATACTTTCGCCCTGCCGGATTTACGCGGGCGCGCAGCAATGCACAGCGGTACCGGACAGGGGCTAGCCCCGCGGCAGGTGGGTGAAAAATCTGGCACAGAAACTGTTACACTAAACCTTAGCCAAATGCCCAGACACAACCACCCGCTTGTGTCCACATGGTTAACGGCCGATAATCAAAATCCAAAAGGTGACGCATTGGCCAGCGCCAGAGTATACACCTCTACGCTCCCTCCAGTCCAAGAATTGGATTCTTTGTCCTTGTCTGAAACTGGGGGCGGTCAAGCGCATGAAAACCAACAGCCCTATTTGGTTACAAACTTTATCATCGCGCTCGCCGGAATCTATCCTTCTCGCACTTAAACCTTTGTTATAATTAAAAATCCGGAGGTTCATCATGGAACCATATATTGGCCAAATTACTATGTTCGCTGGCATCTTTGCCCCCAAGAATTGGGCTTTTTGCGATGGGCAAATTCTACAAATTAGCGATAACCCAGCCCTTTACAGTGTTATCGGTACTAATTTTGGCGGTGATGGGCGAAGCGACTTCGCTCTACCAAATCTACAAGGTAGATTGGCCGTGGGTCAGGGCTTAGGAATTGGATTAGGGTATTATCCATTGGGCGCAAGCTTCGGCAACAATCATGTGGTTTTGAGCAGCAGCGAATTACCAGAACACAGCCACGAGGTATCCGCAAGCGCCACCTTGGCAGATACCGAAATCCCAAACGGGAATACGCTTGCACGCAGTACTATCTTTCACAATGATAGTGTTCCCAATATACATCTGCACTCTGAAAGCATCAGCAGCGAGGGCTATTCAGACGCACACTCCAACGAAATGCCCGCCCTCTGTGTAAACTACGTTATTGCATTGGACGGTATCTATCCACCGCGCAGCTAGTCGGGGCCAGCCGGTCTGGGGCTTGGGTATCATTCTGCGTAGCGCCAAACACCACTGTCCAATTCGTCAATGGTCCAATCGCCCACAGAATAGCGGATCAATCGCAGGGTCGGGAAACCGATCGCGGCAGTCATTCGCCGCACCTGACGATTGCGCCCCTCTGTGATGGTAATCATTAACCAGCTGTCAGGAACAGTCTTGCGAAACCTCACCGGCGGATTTCTAGGCCACAAACCCGCTGGTTCACCGATCAGTTCGATCTCTGCGGGCCGCGTTATACCATCCTTAAGCCGGATTCCCTTGCGCAATTCCTCTAGCTCTGACTCCCTTGGGCTACCTTCGACCTGCGCGACATAGGTTTTGGGCCATTTGTGTTTTGGATTGGCAATTTGCTGCTGTAGGCGCCCATTGTTGGTCAGAACCAACAATCCCTCGCTGTCCTTATCCAAACGACCTGCGGCATAATATTCTGGCACATCTATGTAATTAGAAAGCGTCTCACGCGCACTGCCCTCCAGCCCCTTATCGGTAAACTGGGACAAAACATTGAAGGGCTTATTAAACAGGATGACAGAGCTCATCCCTCGCATCTGCACCTTTAGTGTTCAAATTGCAAGCACCCCATTTAGCTCTTGAATTACACCGGTATTCTGACCACCCTATATTGGATGATATTCAGATAGGCCGATCATGTCTCTGCGAAAAACCGTTAGCGACCCTTTGTTTGCCGGATTGCGGTATTGCGCCCGCCGGTTGGGGCGCATGCCCGCATTTCGGCGCTGGGTGCGAGCCCATTCTCAGGCCCAGCCCGTTACCCACACAGCACAGACATTCTCCCTAGAAAACTGGCCCGCCGAGGCACCTGCTCTGCGCATTGCCTTGCTGAGCGATTTTCATTTTGGGGCACATAGTGATGACCTAACGCGCTTTGAAAAAATTGTAAAAATCACAAACGCCCAAGAACCCGATGTTATTCTCCTATTAGGCGACTTCCTTAACACTCCCCATTTTGGGTCAGACAACATTGATGCACAAACAATCGCGCATATTTTGGGACCCTTAGCCGCACCATTGGGGGTTTGGGCTGTTCTTGGCAATCACGATTGGCGCCATGACGGTGCGGGTATCTGGGCTGCATTGCAGGATCAGAACATCCAAGTTTTAGAGAACGAGGCCGCGACTCTTGAGTATGCGGGTCATCTTGTTTCTTTGGTTGGAATGGGGGATTTTGGAACTAGACCAACCGATTGGAACTCGGCATTGGCAGATGTTTCCCCCCAAGCTGCGATGGTCGTTATGGCCCATGACCCAGCCAGCTTTGCCAGCATGCCAGCGCGCGATGGTATTATGTTTTCAGGACATACCCATGGCGGGCAAGTGCGCCTGCCGTTTTTTGGAGCCCTGGTGAATTCCTCTAAATCGCCCTTATCATGGAGCTATGGGCATGTAGAATTAAATAAGAAACAGCTGTTTGTAACCCGTGGCCTAGGGACATCAATACTGCCAATCCGTTTCAATTGCCCACCCGAAGTTTGCCTAATCACTCTGGATGGCAAAACCTAAAATTAGGGGGCATTGCCCCCTAACTGTTCATAAAACGATCGTTAGATCATCGCCATGCCACCGTTCACATGCAGGGTTTGCCCGGTGATATAGCTGGCCTCATCAGAGGCCAGAAATGCCACGGATGCTGCGATCTCCTCGGGGTTACCCATGCGGCCCTGCGGGATGTTTACCAAAAGCTTGTCGCGTACACTGTCTTGCAGTTCTGCGGTCATTGCTGTTTCGATAAACCCAGGTGCCAGACAGTTGGCGGTGATGCCGCGCGCCGCTATTTCTTGGGCATAGGACTTGGTCATGCCAATCATGCCTGCCTTGGATGCCGCATAATTCACCTGCCCAGCATTACCCGTGACACCAACAATGGATGTGATATTGATAATTCGCCCCCAGCGTTGCTTCATCATGGGGCGCATCACTGATTTCATCAACCGCATGGTCGATGTCAAATTCACATCCAAAACGCTCTGCCACTCTTCATCCGACATGCGCATAAACAGGTTATCGCGGGTGATCCCTGCATTGTTCACCAGAATATCCAGCCCGCCCATCGCATCAGAGGCCTGACCAGCCAAGGCAGCTACCGCATCTGCATCCCCTAGGTTACAGGGCGTTACAAAAGCACGCTCTCCCAGCTCTGCTGCTAATTCCTGCAATGGGCCAACACGCGTCCCAGACAAGGCCACATTCGCGCCTTGCGCATGCAATGCCTTGGCAATCGCACCACCAATACCGCCAGATGCACCAGTAACCAGCGCAGATTTTCCTGTTAAATCAAACATCATTTTATCCCAACTTTTCTACAGCAGCGGCAATTCCTGCCGCATCACCTACCGCATTCACGGCAATTTCACGATCGATACGGCGCACCATCCCAGACAGGGCTTTGCCCGCCCCAATTTCAAATACTTCGGTTACCTCTTGCGCGCCCATAAATTCAACACTTTCGCGCCACCGCACAGATCCGGTGACCTGCTCCACCAACAACGCCTTTATCTGATCTGCATCACTTAGCGCAGACGCTCGCACATTGGCAATCAGCGGCACCTTAGGGGTGTTAAGTGTTACGCTGGCCAGCGCCTCTGCCATGGCATCAGCGGCGGGTTGCATCAATGCACAATGAAAGGGTGCAGATACCGGCAGCATCAGCGCGCGCTTTGCTCCGGCCTCTTTGGCCAATACTGTTGCGCGCTCGACTGCCTCTTTATTCCCAGAAACAACAACCTGCGTTGGATCGTTGTCATTGGCCGCCTGACAGGTCTGCCCCTGTGCTGCCTGATCCGCGATCTCTGCCACGGTATCAAACCCAAGGCCTAGAACGGCCGCCATTGCGCCAACACCTACGGGTACGGCTGCCTGCATGGCGTTGCCACGCACCCGTAACAAACGCGCCGTATCACCCAAGCTAAGCGCACCCGCGGCACAAAGCGCGGAATACTCGCCCAAAGAATGCCCCGCTACAAAATCAGCGGACGTAACATCAACGCCTTCGGCATTCAGCGCCGCCATTGCCGCCATGCTGGTGGCCATCAAAGCGGGTTGCGCATTATGGGTGAGAGTAAGGTCTTCTTGAGCACCATCCCAAATCAAACCGCTTAATGACTCGCCTAAACTATCGTCAACTTCTTGGAATACGGCCTTTGCGGCTGGAAAGTTGTCGGCTAAATCTTTGCCCATGCCAATGGTTTGCGCACCTTGGCCAGGAAATATAAATGCTCTTTTCATATCAAACTCTGGTTATTTCTGTTCACCCTTTCTATGCGCCACAAACCCGCGCGTAAAGCGATTTGCCCACCCCCAAATCTATAGGGTCTCGTTTTGGCAAAATTTTGGGCCATGCATAGAAAAAACGCCCCACAAAGAGGCGCTGAATTCACATCACAGAAAGAGATATGCTAGTTGCTAGATATTGGGTTGTTGATCGCGCTTGAAACCTTGTCTTGCAAAGACTGCGCAGGAATTACAAAAGAATCCATAACCAGCCCAGTTAGCACGACTACACCAGCAGTCAGAACCACCCAATCCACGGTTACTGCACCGGCCTCGTTCATCAAGAACTGATTTTTGAATTTTTGTACCATACTCATCATCGGAACTACCTCTTTGTGCAGGTTTTACTACCACGCCTTAATATGCGTCAATCAATATGGCCAAAATGTGACCAGCGTATGGCTTAATCTAAGCAATTAACCATAATACCCCCAAAAACAGCGTTTTATCCACAAGTATTAATTAGAATTTATCTTAACATCCCATTATCACTGATCACAGGGCGTTTACTGGCAAATCAGTCTCTACTTGCATGTTTTGCGCGCTCGCGTATAAGGCCCCTTACTTTCGCAAGTTTTTCAAACGCGAATGCCTCTCGTATACGGTCGCGAAAGTATACCCCCGTATGGTGAAGCACGCTTTAAAAAGGAATATGATATGGCGCTCTACGAGCACGTATTTATTGCGCGTCAGGACTTGTCCAACGCACAGGCTGAAGGTTTGATCGAACACTTCAGCGCAGTTCTTAGCGACAACGAAGGTAAAGTTGTTGATCAAGAATACTGGGGCCTAAAAACAATGGCCTATAAAATTAACAAAAACCGCAAGGGCCACTATGCCTTCTTGAAATCAGATGCGCCCTCTGCAGCTGTTCAAGAAATGGAGCGCCTTATGCGCCTTCATGACGATGTAATGCGCGTCATGACAATCCGTGTTGATGAGCATGAAGAAGGCCCATCTGTAGTAATCCAAGCGAAATCGGCGAAAGAAGAACGCCGTCGCGAACGTGAACGTTAAGAAAGGGACCTAAACCATGGCAAACAAACCATTTTTCCGCCGTCGCAAGTCCTGCCCATTCTCAGGTGAAAACGCACCAAAGATTGATTACAAGGACACGAAATTGTTGCAACGCTTTATTTCAGAGCGCGGCAAAATCGTACCATCACGTATCACCGCAGTATCTGCTAAGAAACAACGCGAACTTGCTAAGGCAATCAAACGCGCACGCTTCCTAGCACTTCTGCCCTACGCAGTGAAGTAAGGGGAACATCATGGACGTTATCCTACTAGAACGCGTAGCAAAGCTAGGCCAAATGGGCGATGTGGTTTCTGTGAAGCAAGGCTTTGCACGTAACTACCTATTGCCTCAGGGCAAAGCATTGCGCGCAACCGATGCCAACAAGATGGTATTCGAAGGCCAAAAAGCCCAACTAGAAGCCAAGAACCTGGAAACCCAAAAAGAAGCAACCGCTGTTGCTGAAAAATTGGATGGCCAACAGTTCGTTGTGATTCGCTCTGCGTCTGACGCTGGTGCATTGTATGGCTCTGTAACCAACCGTGACGCGGCTGATGCTGCAACCGAAGCTGGCTTTACTGTTGATAAAAAGCAAATCGTACTTGTTGCCCCGATCAAAGAATTGGGCCTTCACGAAGTAACCGTTGCACTTCATCCAGAAGTAACCTGCTCTATCCAGTTGAACGTTGCCCGTTCAACAGAAGAAGCCGAACTTCAGGCCTCTGGCAAATCAATTCAAGAATTGGCCGCCGAAGCAGAAGCAGAAGCAGAATTCGAAATTGCTGAATTGTTCGACGACATCGGTTCTGCCGCTGCCCTAGACGAAGATGGCAACGAATTGATCAAAGAAGAGAAAGAAGAAGAGTAATCTTCACAACTCTTGCAAGATTTTAAAGGCCTGCGCAGAAATGTGCGGGCCTTTTCACATCTCATTCTAGCTCGCAATCTAAAAACACTTGTCCCTGTGATATCTGGCGTTAAGCTTTCACCCATTATAGCCGCTATTTCAGGAGACCAGTATGAAGCCCACCACATTGCTTTGCGTCCTAACGATCAGCTGTTTTCCCAGCGCCACTCTGGCCGCAGGATCCAGCACCCCAACCCCACCAGAGCCAACCGAAACCACGACCCATTGCGAAGATGGTCAAATCTGGGATGCAGAAACAGAAACTTGTATAGAGCCCGATAAGGAAACGGGCCTATCTGATGATCTGATCTACCAAAATGCCCGCGAATTTGCCTATGACGGGCAATACAAAAACGCGCTAAAATTGCTCAATCTAGCCTCGAACCAATCTGATCCACGAATTTTGAACTACAAAGGTTTTGTAAACCGCAAGTCAGGCAACATGGAAAAGGCCCTACAATATTACCAGCGTGCGTTAGAAATAAGCCCTAAGTATAATCTTGCGCGCAGCTACTATGGCCAAGCTTTGGTTACCATTGGCAAAACCGATGCCGCCCGCCAGCAACTGGCACTGATCGCCCAAAACAACGGAATTGGGTCTTGGCCCCACACAGCCCTCGCACAGACTTTATCAGGGCCTTTCGCGATTTATTAACCCGCGCTACGCTGATGCGATCTTGCTCGCGCAAACCTTTGATCATTTTACGACATGACATGTCGAATAAATTGACGACAAATTTCTGATATATGCCAAGCTCTTGTTAAACCGTTAACAGGAGCAACCCTATGGATTATTCAACTCGTAACGACCTAGAACACATTGTTGAAGCCGATCGTCGCAACGTATGGCACCATTTGGTTCAACACAAACCCTTCGAATCTCAGATCGACCCACGCATAATTGTCGAGGGTAAAGGCATGCGCGTTTGGGATCAAAAAGGCAGCGAATTTCTTGATGCCGTGTCTGGTGGTGTATGGACCGTGAATGTCGGCTACGGCCGCACCGAAATCGCCGATGCGGTGCGCGATCAACTGGTCAAGATGAATTATTTCGCAGGCTCCGCAGGGTCTATTCCCTCGTCTATCTTTTCTGAAATGCTGTTGGATAAAATGCCCGGCCTTAGCCGCATCTATTTTTCCAATTCTGGATCAGAGGCCAATGAAAAAGTCTATAAAATGGTGCGTCAGATCAGCCATAAACACCACGGTGGCAAAAAATCCAAAATCCTATACCGCGCGCGCGACTACCATGGTACCACAATCACCAATCTATCGGCAGGTGGACAACAAGAGCGCAACGCCCAATACGGCCCATACACGCCAGGATTTGTAGAAATCCCGCACTGCCTCGAGTACCACTCACAATATGAGGGCGGCGACTATACAAAAAATTCCCTTGATGCGATCGAGGCGATCATTTTGCGCGAAGGCCCCGAAACCATTGGTTCGATGGTGCTGGAACCAGTAACCGCAGGAGGGGGCGTTATCACCCCGCCAGAGGGCTATTGGGAAGGTGTACAAGCCCTGTGTAAAAAATACGAAATCCTGCTGCATATAGACGAGGTTGTTTGTGGCATTGGGCGCACAGGCACATGGTTTGGCTACCAGCACTATGGCATCAAGCCTGATTTTGTAACCATGGCCAAGGGCGTCGCCTCGGGGTATGCCGCTATTTCCTGTACCGTAACGACAGAAGCGGTCTTTGACATGTTCAAAGACGCAGACGATCCGATGGGCTACTTCCGCGATATCTCTACTTTTGGGGGCTGTACTGCTGGCCCTACCGCCGCCATCGAGAACATGAAAATCATCGAATCCGAAAACCTGCTTCAGAATACAACTGAAATGGGCGAATACCTGATGGGTAAATTGGCCGAATTACAGGACAAGCACGCCTGCATCGGCGATATCCGTGGCAAGGGGCTATTTTGTGGCGTAGAGTTGGTCGCAGACCGCGATAGCCGCACTCCCGCCCCCGAGGCCCAGGTCCAAGCCGTGGTCGGGAACTGTATGGCCCAAGGTGTGATCATCGGCGCGACCAATCGCTCGGTTCCAGGATACAACAACACCATATGCCTTTCACCTGCGCTGATCTCTACCAAGGATGATTTGGATCAAATCGCCGATGCAATAAATCGTGCCCTAGGCGAGATCTTCGCCTAAGGCCTGCGGCATCGCATCAGCCAATAATCAGCACCAAAATTGCAAAGGCCCCTCGGGGCTTTTGTCATTTGTAACAGCACGTTATGCCAACAAAAAAGCGCCCTGCGAATGCAGAGCGCTTTTTTGTTTGTGGTACCCGAGGCCGGACTTGAACCGGCACTCCGTGAGGAAACGGATTTTGAATCCGTCGCGTCTACCAATTCCGCCACTCGGGCTCAGTACACATGGGCGATGTACCCGTATGGCACTGTGCCGTCAACCAGATTTCGCACAAAAGTCACAAAATAATCTGACTTTCTAGCCACCGTCTGCCCTATAGCTGTTGCGCAGCAAAAGTATCACATTGTCCCATCTCGGCGGATTGATATCCTCGCGCAAACCACCGCTGTCTTTGCTCGGATGTACCATGGGTATAGGTATGAGGTTGTGGACGTTTGCCAGCATTGCGTTGCAGGGTATCATCCCCAATCCGCTTGGCTGCGTTCATAGCCTCTTCGATATCACCGGATTCAATCACCCCAAGGCGCTCGGCGCTAAATCGCGCCCAAATCCCCGCAAAACAATCGGCCTGCAACTCGATCATCACAGATACCAGATTTGAATCGCGTGCTGACATAGATTTGCGTGCCCTGTTTGCCTTGGTTAGAACGCCCAGTTCATTTTGCACATGATGTGCTACCTCGTGGCCTACAACATAGGCGGCGGCAAAATCACCCTTAGCGCCCAGTCGATTAGACAATGTGGTGAAAAAATCTGTGTCCAAATAGACCTTGCGATCCGCAGGGCAATAAAATGGCCCGGTTGCCCCTGATGCACTGCCACAAGGGGACTGCGTAACCCCCTTGAACAATACCAATGTTGTGGGGCGGTAGGCTTTGCCAACCTGCTTGGGGAAGACCGCGTGCCAGACCTCTTCGGTATAACCAAGAGCGGCCGAGACAAAGGCCCCAGCTTCTTTATCTTTCTGGCTCATTTCACCACCAGCGCTACTGCGCACCGTTGTGTTGGATTGATTGCTTAGCAGAGAGGATACGTCCACATCGAAAAAATACCCAATGCCCAAAACAACAACCAGTCCGAGAATTCCCATACCGCCGCCAGCCCGCGCTTTGTTACCGCCGCTGGATCTGCGATCTTCGATATTGCGGCTACCCCGCGCATTGCGCCATTTCATCGGCTTCTCCTTGGTTTCTTTGGGCCAGACTATGCCCGCCCCTGATCCCATGCAAGTCATTGCCCTTGACCATTCCTGAATTCCCTGCTTTGTGGGGTGAAAAAGGCAAGTTCCCATGCTCAGAAAACTCTACGATTGGACGCTCTCCTTTTCAGACAGCCGCTATGCATTGCTGGCACTTGGCTTTATCGCCTTTATCGAGAGCTCTGTTTTCCCAATTCCCCCACATGTGCTGATGATTCCGATTATTATTGCATCCCCTAATCGCGCCTTTCTGGTGGCCACGATTGTAACACTAGGGTCTGTTTCTGGGGGGGCTCTGGGGTATTTCATCGGGGCGCAATTGTTCGACACCCTTGGGCAACCAATCCTAGAATTTTACCACAAGACCGAAAACTTCGAGGCCTTTAAAATCCGTTTTAACGCACAGGGTCACTGGGCTGTTCTGATCGCAGGTCTAACCCCCTTCCCCTATAAGGTAATCACCATCACATCGGGTGTAACGGGTATGAATTTCGCCGCCTTTATGCTGTGGTCTTTGATTGCACGCGCGACAATCTTTTTCGTAATCGCGGGATTGTTATGGAAATTCGGCCTGCCTATTCGGGATTTCATTGAAAAACGCTTAGGATTGATGTTTACCCTGTTTTGTATCCTTCTACTTGGTGGCTTCATTTTGGTGAAACTCTTATGAAACCTTTGAAATTAATCGGGTTGGCAACGCTTGGCTCTATTGCCCTACTGGGGGGTGCCTATGCGTTTCAACACATTGGCGGCCTCGCGCCATGCAAAATGTGCCTCTGGCAACGCTGGCCGCATGCCGCAGCCATTGGTATCGGGATTGTTGCACTGGCATTGCGTGAAACCGGATTGGCCTTGCTTGGGGCTATAGCCGCCTTGGCGACAGCCGCAGTTGGGCTTTACCATGCCGGTGTAGAGCAAAAATGGTGGCAAGGCCCCAATACATGCACCTCGTCCAGCAATGACGGTCTAACAACTTCGGAGTTGTTTGATAAGATCATGGCGGCACCGATCACGCGCTGTGATGAGATAGCTTGGGACTTCCTTGGTCTTTCGATGGCAGGTTGGAACGGTGTTCTCAGCGCCGCATTGGCAGGCATTTGGTTACTGGCCTTTCTCAAACGCCCAACCTAGGCCTCTAGTTCAGCATCCCAGTACAGAAAATCCGTCCAGCTTTCGTGCATATAGTTGGGCGGGAATTTGCGCCCCGCATTCATCAGCTCGTTTGGGCTTGGCTGTTTAGCAGGGCGCATCAATTGCATGCCCGCTTGGCGCACAGATCTTGAACCTTTGCGCAGATTACAGGGGCTACAAGAGGCTACAACATTCTGCCATGTGGTTTTGCCCCCCCGTGCGCGTGGCACAACATGATCAAAGGTCATCTCGCCAGAGCAACCACAATACTGACAGGTAAACTCATCGCGTAAAAACAGATTAAACCGCGTGAAGGCCGCTGATTTTTCCATCTTCACAAAGTCCCGCAATACAATAACCGAGGGGATTCTAATTTCAGTCGAGGGCGAATGCACAACGGTATCGTATTCCGATACCACATCCACACGCCCTAGATAGGCCGCCTTTACCGCATCTTGCCAAGACCAAAGCGATAGCGGAAAATAGGACAACGGACGATAATCCGCATTCAGGACAAGGGCCGGATTTTGTTTAAGGCGGCTTGGCGATCTGACAAAGTTATCAGAGAATTCGGTGTTCATGGTGCACTCTATTCCTGTTCTGACGATTTAAATCACCGGAACGGGAACATCCCGTCCCAATCACCAAAAACTATATATAGACTACAAAAACAAACAACCCCCTAGATAGAGTTATATTTTCGTTACAAAACCTGCTTTATAAAGGCCAGAGCTTGGCTTAGCCCATCGGGCGCAATCCCATGCGCAGTATTGGGGGAAGTATGGGTATAGGTGGGCACATCCAGCGCCGCCAACACATCCGCAGCCTTGGCCATCTCGGCGTAGGGCACCACATCATCGGCATCTCCATGCACTAATAACACAGGCGATCTATGCTTGATCTCTTGTTCCAAATCTTGAGGGTTGCGCAACAATCCCGAGAATCCGACCACCCCCGCCAAGGCCTCTGCGCGGCGCGGTGCCACATGCAGGCTCATCATTGTGCCTTGAGAAAATCCAACCAAGACGGTGCGCTGCGGTGCTATCTTGGTACTTTCGGCCAATTCATCCAAAAATTCATCGAGTGCACCAACAGCGGTCTGCATCCCCGCGATCGCCGCCTCTTCGCTGGATCCATCCATTCGCGGAATCGGAAACCACTGATACCCCATCGGATTGACGGAACATCTGCTGGGCGCATCAGGGGATACAAACACCGTATTGGGCAGGTAATCCGCCAACGGATCAGCCAAGCCCAACAAATCTTTGCCATCTGCGCCAAACCCATGCAGAAAAACAACCAAGCTATCGGCTGTGCCTGATTTCGGTTCTTTTCGATACGAGGTGAGTGTCATGCTTAAATTCCTTCGCGTGATTTGATCTGTTTGTAATAGGCCCAAAGAATGCGCGCCGCAACGCCGCGCCACGGAGACCATTTTAGGGCCAGTTCGCGCATTTGCCTCTCGCTGGGGCGCGCATTCAAACCATACATATGGCGCGTTGCCTCCTGTAACGCCAGATCCCCATGGGCAAAAACATCCGCACGCCCAAGTGAAAACATCGCATAGATTTCGGCGCTCCACGTTCCGATACCTTTGATTTCTATCAACCGCGCGATCACATCCGTGCTGGGTAGAGAGCGCAGCGCGCCATAATCAATATCGCTATCCGCTAAGCCAATTGCATAGCGCACCTTAGGCCGTGATAGGCCACAGGCCCGCAACTCTGCTTCGCTGGCTCGCGCCACGCCCCCCTGTGTAGAAAGGCCCGCACCTTCTAATCGCGCCCAGATGCTTTGTGCTGAGGCCAGTGATACTTGTTGCCCTACAATCGCTTTGAGCACCGCTTCGAAGCCATCGCCGCGCAATCGCAAGGGGATTTCATCTAGTTGAGGCACTACTTCCTGGAATTCAGGATGATTGGCGCAGAGGTACCCCGCGCCCTCGGCGATACAGCCCTGCGAGGTGATACAGCGTTCATCCATTCGACCCTTGCTCCTTGATCCACCCCAATGCCGCGCGTACCGTTGATACGGTTCTTACCGATGGTATGCTCTTGCGGCGATACATCGCGACAGGCAGGTTCAGCTGACGTGCCGCATCCAATTTTGCCCGCCCCCCATCGCCACCAGCATTTTTAACCACCAGCCAATCCACATTCTCCCGCCGTAGAAAATCAACCTCTTCCTCCAGACTAAAAGGCGGGGTGCCAATGGCATATTTGCCATTTTCAAAAGGGAAAGGACCAATTGGCCCATCGATCACACGGCATATTAGCCGTCGCCCCTGCAAAATATGGTAATCCATCAAGGTTTGCCGCCCCGTGCCCAAGAACACCACATGTCCCTCGGGGATCAAGGCAGGTAACTCTGAAACATCGTCAATCATGTGCCACTGGTCTTGGCTTTGTGCTGTCCACGGTGCGCGCTGTAACATCAGGTAGGGAATATTTTGCTCGCTGCACAGGCTTGCCGCTGTTTGGCTCATCTGTACCGCAAAGGGATGCGTGGCATCTAATACCCAAGATATCTTTTGCGCGCTCAGATAGGCCTTAAACCCCGCCGCACCGCCAAAGCCACCGGTGCGTGTGGGTAAATGCAGCGTTTGTGGGCGGCGCGTAACCCCTGCCATAGACGCGATTGCCCTGATCTCCTGCGACGCCAACAAATGGCAAATCTCGCGTGCCTCTGACGTACCGGCCAGAACCAGACCTGCGCCCATGTCCCTATTCATCAGCAGACCGTGCCAAAACAGTGCCCGCCCGATCAATCACCACCGTATCGATGGCAATCTGCGCACCACCCAACTGTCTCTCAACAGCCTGTCTAGCATGATCTGCGATAGCCTGTGCTAGTTCGGGCCCTGCCAGTTGATAGGCTTCTAATGTGGTATTCGCCTGTGATACATCCACAGGGCACCATTGATTCAAATGCGCGAAATCCACCTGACTACGCGCGGAATGCAAATCAACGGCACCCTGCGCCAATTTCGCCATCTTTCCAATTCCACCGCCAATGGTGACGTTGGCGATCGGGTTCTTGCGCAAGTATTTTAGCATCCCACCTGCGAAATCGCCCATATCCAGCATTGCAAATTCCGGTAATCCATATAGCTCTTGAACCACCTTTTCCGAGGTGGCACCCGTACATCCGGCCACATGCACCACGCCCTCGGCGCGGGCCACGTCTATGCCACGATGAATAGAGGCGATCCAAGCGGCACAGCTAAAGGGGCGTACAATTCCTGTGGTTCCCAGAACCGATAGACCGCCAATGATTCCCAATCGTCCATTCCACGTTTTCTTGGCAATCTCAGCGCCATTTGGGATGGAAATTTCAATCTGAACATTAGGTGAAGTATTAAATGCAGAGCATTGTTCTAAAACAATATTTCTCATCATTTCTCGCGGCTTTGGGTTGATCGCCGCCTCGCCAATTGCCAATGGCAATCCAGCCTTGGTAACCGTCCCCACGCCCTCACCCGCCCGAAATTCAATCCCATCATCCCCCATGCAAACGCGCGAAATAATCAATGCGCCATGGGTAACATCCGGATCATCCCCTGCGTCTTTTATGATTCCAACCTCGGCCCAACCCTTCCCATATGCGCTGTGTGCAACATCGAATTTCGGGCATTCCCCACGTGGCAATTCTATGGTTACGGTTTTGGGGGTTTCCCCACCCCACAGCGCCTGCAAGGCGGCCTTGGTTGCCGCTGTTGCGCAGGCGCCTGTGGTCCAGCCACGGCGCAATTCCCCTGTTGGTTTGCGTGTCATGCGACAGACTATAGGGATGATTTTCTCTGACGCCAACGGTGATATTTTCGACGCTTCTGGCTCGCCATTCTGCCCGACATCCTGCATAACACAGATATGGAACATACGAATCTTCTCCCCGCTCATGAATGGCCCACGCTTGATCAGGGTTGGGTTTGGCTGTGCGGCGCAGGCCCTGGTGATCCCGGGTTGCTGACCCTGCACGCCCTAAACGCCCTTCGCCAAGCAGATGTTATCGTCTATGATGCATTGGTTGGCCCTAAGATATTAGAATGGGCCTCTGACAGCGCGGAACTGATTTATGCTGGGAAACGCGGGGGTAAACCGTCCGCAAAACAGCGCGATATATCCCTGCAATTGGTGGATTTGGCTCAGGCGGGTCGTCGCGTTCTGCGCCTAAAGGGGGGCGACCCATTCGTTTTTGGGCGTGGCGGCGAAGAGGCGCAAACATTGGTACAGCATGGCATTCCCATCCGTATTATTCCCGGCATCTCGGCTGGAATTGGCGGATTGGCCTATGCTGGCATTCCGGTTACCCACCGCGACGTAAACCAATCGGTTACTTTCGTGACGGGCCATGATCAGAACGGCAATACCCCCAGCTCGTTAAATTGGTCAGCAATTTCCCAAGGTAGCCAAGTTTTGGTTATCTATATGGGCATCAAACATATATCGCGTATCGCAGATGCCCTATTGGCGGCAGGACGCGCGGCAGACGAGCCCGTTGCCCTTGTCAGTAACGCCACAACCCCAGATCAACAGGTCCTAGAAACAACCCTGGGCACGCTAGAGACAGATGTCGAGAAATCAGCCTTTGAACCCCCTGCAATCATCTGTGTCGGGCGTTCGGTTCTCATGCGCCAAGTGCTCGATTGGCAAGGTATGATCATCGGCACCCCTCCGCGCAATCTTGACCCCTTGGGCCGTGGCCGCCCCGCAGAGGCGACGTGAGCCAGACCAGCGGCATAATCATATCCGCACCATCATCAGCTAGCGGCAAAACAACTGTGACGCTTGGCCTGTTGCGCGCGCTCAACATTCGCGGCCAGAGAGTGCGATCCGCCAAAAGCGGCCCAGATTACATTGACCCAAGGTTTCACATGGCCGCTTCTGATGGTACATGTATAAATCTGGATGCATGGGCCATGAGCCCCCCCCGCATCCAATCCCTAGCCCAAGGAAATGTTCCCCTAATTGTCGAAGGTGCGATGGGCTTGTTTGATGGTGCCCCGCCAATTGGTCAAGGTTCAACCGCAAACTTGGCCCGAATTTTAAACCTACCGGTGGTCTTGGTGTTGGATGTGGCGTCACAAGCGCAATCGGTGGCGGCCGTTGCCGCGGGCTTTGCCAATCATGATCCGGCGGTGAAAATAGCAGGGCTTATTCTCAACAAGGTCGGTAGCCCTCGACACGAGACAATGCTACGTCGCGCGCTTGAACCTCTGGAAATTCCAGTTTTGGGCGCTCTTTATCGTACGAAGACTCTGAATATGCCTTCGCGCCATTTAGGTTTGGTACAGGCGGCGGAACACGCTGACCTCGATTTGTTTTTAAATCAGGCGGCGCGTTTGGTGTCTGATGCAGTTGATTTAGACGCGCTTATGGCCCTGATGCAGCCTACCAAATGCGCAGATGTTGCGCAGCCCCCCCTTGCGCCCCCAGCGCAAAATATTGCGGTGGCATCAGATGCGGCCTTTGCCTTTGCCTACCCGCATATCTTGCGTGATTGGCGCGACGCTGGCGCCACTCTTTCGTTTTTTTCCCCATTGGCGGATCAAGCACCGGTTCCGGATGCAGACCTTGTCTTTTTACCCGGTGGTTATCCTGAATTGCATGCGGCGCGCCTTGCCAGCAATTCTGCCTTCCTAAGTGGCGTACGTAACGCTGCCTCCGTTTATGGCGAATGCGGGGGCTATATGGCTATGGGGCAGGGTTTGATCGATGCGGATGGAACCCGCCATCAGATGCTTGGCCTGCTTGATCTAGAAACCAGCTTCGAAACAAGAAAACTACATCTAGGGTATCGCAGATTATCACCATATGGGTTTTGGCAAGGTGATTTGATGGGGCACGAGTTCCATTATGCAACAACCCTGCGCGCCCGCGGTCAGCCGCTGTTTGCGGCCAAAGATGCAGAAAATTCAAGTTTGGGCGATATTGGCTTGATAAACGGACATTATGCAGGCAGTTTCGCCCACATAATCGACAGGCAATCCCATGACAGCACTGACACCAACCGCTAAACGAAACCTTATTCTATTGGTCTGCGCTCAGGCCTTTCTTGGGGCGCAAATGCCCATGATATTTGTGGTGGCGGGTCTTGCAGGGCAATCGATGGCATCCAATATTTGCTGGGCGACCTTGCCGATTTCACTGATTGTATTTGGATCGATGACCACCGCACCATGGTTGGCCAATGTCATGCAAAAATTGGGTCGGAAGGCTGGTTTTTTAATTGGCGCATTGGGGGGCGTGATCGGGGCCATTCTCTGCGCCTATGCACTGCATATCAATTCATTTAGCCTGTTTTTACTGGGGTCATACTTCACCGGTATCTATATGTCGGCACAAGGTTTTTTCCGATTTGCCGCCGTTGACAGCGTCACAGAATCCTTTCGTCCCAAGGCCATCTCTTATGTGATGGCGGGGGGGCTGATTTCAGCGGTATTTGGGCCTCAACTTGTCAAGCTGACAGCAGAAATGTTTGTTGTCCCGTTTCTGGGGGTTTATTTGGCAGTTGTTATGATCAATCTTTTGGGGGCTGGTCTGTTTATGCTTCTTGATATCCCGCGACCTGCGGCACCAAAACACGATGCCCTACCCAGCCGATCTCGCCTAGAGCTATTGAAAACTCCACGCATTGCAGTGGCCATAATTTGTGGCATGGTCTCGTATGCCCTGATGAATTTGGTGATGACATCAACGCCTTTGGCCGTAGTCGGCTGTGGATACACGCAAAATCACGCGGCGGATGTGGTGATGGCCCATGTTCTTGGCATGTTTGTCCCCAGCTTTTTCACCGGTCACTTGATTGCCAGATATGGATCAGAACGCATCGTGTTTTTGGGGTTGATGATCTTGGCCCTAGCCGGTGTTGCCGATCTAGCGGGCGTTGCCCTTGCTAATTTTTATACAGGGCTCATCTTGCTGGGCATCGGGTGGAATTTTGGATTTATTGGCGCCACATCGATGCTGGCCAGCGCCCACCGCCCCGAAGAACAAGGGGCTGTGCAAGGGATGAATGACTTCTTTGTCTTTGGCTTTGTAACCCTTGCGTCACTTGCCTCTGGGGGATTGATGAATTGTTCGGGTGGCACACCAATCGAGGGTTGGACAGCGGTTAACCTTGCGATGATCCCGTTTATATTGATCGCCTCTGGCGCCTTGTTCTGGCTATCGCGGATTAATGCGGCACAGCCCAGCACCTAGGCGTTAATAGCGCCCCAAGAACACCTTGCTTATCAGGCGCATTTTTGTCCCAAAGGGCGAGAAGTGTAAATCATCTGTGGATACAGATGCGGGGTCTTTTAACACACGCCGCAGAACCGGGCGCGCCATCCATGCCGCACGATAGGCGGGGAATACCCGCCTGTCACGGCTTGCGCCTGCGTCCAGCGCCCCCAACGCACGCTTGGCCAAGCGCGCGATGGCCACCCCACGCCCATCAATCAGCGGGGTTTTCTGCGCATTCTCCAGCGCCGGTATCGCACGAAATAGCCGCGCAATACCGTCTCCATAGCCGAACTCTATGGCCTTATCTAAATCGCATCCGCCAAGCGTGCAGGCGCATAGCGCCATCAAGTTGCCCGCCGTTGCGCGCATATAATCCTCAAACGCAAAGGCATCAGCATGGGGGTCAGCATATATATCCCACTTGCGCGCAGAGATTAATTGCTGAAACAGCTCTTTCGGCAAGGAATGTTGCTTGATCACATCCGCCAATGGGGTGACCACCTGATGCCCTTTAGGTATTTGGCCTGCGTAAATCTCGTCGATTGCATCCAGCCACCATTGCAGACGCATTTCTGCAATTAATGCCTCTTTGGTAACCCAAGGTGCACGCACGATTTCTAGATTAAAGGCATACAGAACAAGCAAAGATCCCCGCTGGTCGACAGGTGCGCTCATCGCAGAGAGAAAACGATCCGGATCTCCGCGTTGTACCGCAGCGGCGCAGGCTTGAACCAATTCTGGCATCAAACAGCCATGGCGCCATCACGGATCAGCTTCCAATAGATGGCATCCAACAGGGCCTCGAAACTGGCATCCACGATATTGGCCGAGACCCCCACAGTTGACCAACGCTGCCCAGCGCTATCTTGGCTGTCGATAACCACGCGGGTTACCGCATCTGTACCACTGCCGGTTATGCGTACCTTAAAATCCACCAACCGCATGTCGTCTATATATTGTTGATACGGGCCTAAGTCCTTGGCCAGGGCGCGACTCAGTGCATTCACTGGCCCTTGGTCGCCTGCCTCCTGATCCATGCTTTCTGATACGGACAACAGTTTCTCTTTGCCGATTTTGGCCACGACCACGGCCTCGGAAACCGAAACCATCTTGTCATATTTGTTTTTGCGCCGCTCTACGGTTACCCGATACCGCTTTACCTCGAAAAAGTTCGGCATCTGCCCCAGAATTTTGCGCGCCAAGATTTCAAAGGAGGCCTGTGCACTATCATAGGCATAGCCTTGGTCTTCGCGTTCCTTGATCTGCGTTAGAATTTCCGCCAACCGAGGATCGCCTTTTTCCACGCTAAGCCCCGCGTCGGCCAGACGCTTTCGCAGGTTGCTCTGTCCTGCTTGGTTCGACATCGGAATTATACGCGCATTTCCCACCAGCGCGGGATCCACATGTTCGTATGTGCTGGGGTCTTTCAGAATTGCCGATGCATGCAGGCCCGCCTTATGTGCGAAGGCCGACCCGCCTACATAGGCCGCTGTTTTATTTGGCACGCGATTTAGAATATCATCCAACATTCTGGACAGGCTGGTCAGTTGATCCAGTTTATCAGAGGTAACGCCACAGCAATACTTTTCTGCATAGGGCTGTTTCAGTAGCAAGGTAGGGATAAGGGTCACCAGATTAGCGTTGCCGCAGCGCTCTCCTAACCCATTCAGCGTGCCTTGGATTTGGCGCGCACCAGCATCGATTGCCGCCAGTGAATTTGCCACCGCATGCTCTGTGTCGTTATGGGTATGGATGCCCAAATGATCCCCTGGGATGCCGGCGCCAATGGCGGCTAGGGTCGCCTCTTTCACTGCATCAGGCAAAGCCCCGCCATTGGTATCACACAGAACAACCCAACGCGCACCCGCCTCATAGGCCGCCTTTGCGGTTTTCAATGCATAATCGGGATTGGCCCGATACCCATCAAAGAAATGCTCACAGTCAAACAGCGCCTCACGGCCCTGTGCCACAATATGCTGAATGCTGGCGCGGATGTTCTCTAGGTTTTCATCCAGCGTTATGTTCAGCGCCTTTGTCACATGGTAGTCATGGGATTTTCCCACCAAACATACCGCAGGTGTTTTGGCATTCAGAACCGCGGCCAAGACATCGTCGTTCTCGGCAGATCGCCCTGCCCGCTTGGTCATGCCAAAGGCCGTGAAGGTGGCGCTTAGGTTAGGCGCGGCGTCAAAAAAATCACTGTCCGTTGGGTTTGCTCCGGGCCAACCGCCCTCGACATAATCTATGCCCAGCGCATCCAATGCCTTGGCAATGCGTGTTTTATCCGCCGCCGAGAAATCAACCCCTTGGGTCTGTTGCCCATCACGCAGCGTGGTATCGTAGAGGTAGATACGTTCACGGGTCATAATAGGCCCTCCAATAATTCAACATTGAAGCCTGCAGTGGGCACCAATTCAACCCCTGCCTTGCTCATCTGAACCTCTAATCCGGCGGTTATATAGGCTTGCTTTAGGCGATCTACTTCGGAAAAATCCTTGGTCTGCATTGCGCTGGTTCTGGCATCAGAAATCAAGGCCACATAGGCAGATAAATCCACATCACCACCAGTATCAACCCAGTCGCCCATAGATGGGGCAAGTAATCCCAGCAAAGACGCCGAGGCCCTAAGCCCCTCAATATCCCCCCGCTTTGCCAGCTCGTGCAAGGCCGCAATCGCACCGGGTGTATTTAGATCATCTGCCATCGCAGACAGAACCGAAGGCGCAATCTCTGCCGAAGCCTTGGCCCCATCACACAGCGCACGCCATTTACGCAGGGTCGCCTCGGCCTCTTGGCGTTTTCTTTCCGTCCAATCCATAGGTTTGGAATAATGCGTACCAAGGAAAACAAAGCGGATTACCTCGCCCGGCACCCCCTGATCCAATAGATCGCGCACGGTGAAGAAGTTGCCCAGAGATTTGGACATTTTTTTGCCCTCGACCTGTAGCATTTCGTTGTGCATCCAGACTTGTGCGAAACTGTCTTCACCACAGCAGGCCTTGGACTGGGCAATTTCATTCTCATGATGGGGAAATTGCAAATCCAAGCCCCCACCATGGATATCAAACCGCGCGCCCAAGATATCGCGCGCCATCGCGGAACACTCGATGTGCCAGCCAGGGCGCCCACTGCCCCATGGGCTATCCCAGCTGGGGTCACCCTTGCCCGATGGTTTCCACAAGACGAAATCCATCGGATCTTCTTTGTAGGGGGCCACCTCGACGCGTGCACCTGCGATCATATCGTCAACCGAACGCCCAGACAGAGACCCGTAGTTTTCATACGCGCGTACACGAAACAATACATGCCCTTCGGCAGCATAGGCATGACCCTTGTCAATCAGCTCGGCGATCATATCAATCATCTGCGTGATGTAATCGGTGGCACGCGGGGCATGGTCTGGCTCTAGCGCGCCCAAGGCCCCCATATCATCCAAATACCACTGAATGGTCTCATCTGTGATATCGCGAATTGCGCGGCCTGTTTCGGTGGCGCGCTTGTTGATTTTATCGTCCACATCGGTGAAATTGCGTGCATAGGTTACCTGATCCCCCCCATACACATGGCGCAACAGACGGTATAGTAAATCAAACACCACAACAGGGCGCGCATTGCCAATATGTGCGCGATCGTAAACCGTGGGCCCACAAACATACATACGCACGTCGTTTTGATCCAAAGGGGTAAAAACCTCCTTAGAGCGGGACTTGGTGTTATATAGCTTTATCTCTGTCATGGCTCTCTCGCGCGTTTCCCCGCGGGCCTAGCACTGTTTATTTGTTTTGGAAATAAAAGAACCGCCCGCGATGCTATCAGCAGGCTAAAATGATGCAAATTGTGCAATTTGTTCGGTTCATAGGTAATTCCTAAACATTCCCCCAGCACAAGACAAGACTGCACAAAGGCCACAGATAGAAAAACCCCTGTGCGGGGGCTTGAATTTGGCTACATTGCTATAGATATAAGCAAGCAAGGGGGCCCTATGTATTTTATAAAAACACTTGTCTTAACGATCTGCCTGTTTTTGGGGCAATTTGCGACAAAGCCCGCCATGGCCGAGGATTTCCCCGATCCCATTACCCCCTACATCAGCGATTACGCTAATCTTTTGGATCCAGAGACCGAGGCACGCATTACCAAAGATTTGGTGAAACTGCGCCAAGAGCTGGATTTGGAATTGGCGTTGGTCACCATAGATTCCCGCGCCGAATACGGTGAAAGCGCTTCTATGGAGAGCTTTTCGAAAAACATGTTTAATACTTGGGGGATTGGTAGCACGGCGCGCAATGATGGCGTATTGATCCTGATCTCTTTTATCGATCGTGAAATCCGCATCGAACTTGGGGAAAGCTATGGTAAAATCTATGATGATCGTATGAGTTTGGTCATCGATCATCACTTTTTGCCATATTTCCTGCGGGATGAGTACAGCCGAGGCATAGAGGCAGGAACTCTAGAGACCATCAAACGTTTGCAACCTACCTATGATATTGCCGCTCCCAACTCGTTGGAAAAACCCTCGCTCTGGATCGCCTTTAAGCGCACGCCCCTATGGCGCTCAGTTGAAGGTTATTTCGGGTTGGCGATTTTCGCGGTAATCGCGCTGTTTTTGGTGTTCGAGACCAAGATGCGCTCGATTCTCGTCGGGCTACGTCCCTGCCCTAATTGCCAGCAACGCCAACTGCGCAATCGCCATCGCGTAATCACCCCCCCTACCGAAAGCAAACGCGGCGAAGAGCTGGTGGAAACCTATTGCACCAGCTGTGATTATAGTGCCGAAGAGCACCGCTCTATCCCAAATTTAGCGCATAAAACCACGAACGACGGCCCAAGTGGCGGCTCTTCTGGCGGCGGTGGCGGCTTTGGGGGTGGCTCTTCTAGCGGCGGTGGCGCTACGGGACGCTGGTAATTTTTTTCTTTACAGAACGTAAATCTTGGGTAGCATCATCGTATGATCTATCTGGACCGCCTGAATGAATTGAATTCACGCACCATAGGTGCGGATCGTGGCCGCGCTGCCCGCGGCTCTCCTTTTGGGGTTTAAACCGAAACGTTTAACCAAAAGGATATCCATATGAACAAGCCTGTCACGCGCCGCTCTGGTGGTCGCGATGCGCGGCGCGCCCTGCGTCGTGCGCCCCTAGCCCAAGATCTTCGCCCAATACGTGCCGGCCTAGCTGGTGGCACCTATAAACCGCTCAGTGATATCGATGTGCTGCGCATACACCGCGCAGCCCTTGATGCGCTAGAGCAAATCGGGCTGGCCGATGCCCCCCAAAGCGGGATTGATGCAATGACCAAGGCCGGTGCAACCCTTGGCGATGATGGGCGCTTGCGGTTTCCGCGCGCCTTAGTCGAGGATATGCTAGACCTCGCGGCCAAGGAGATCACGCTGTTCAGTCGTGATGGTAAAAATGACCTAGAGCTCAGCGGAAACCGCGTGCATTATGGTACGGCTGGCGCTGCGGTGCATCTGGTAGATCCCGAACATAACGACTATCGCGATTGCACTGTCCAAGATTTATTCGACGCTGCCAAAATCGCAAACACCCTTGATAACGTGCATTTTTTTCAGCGGCCCATGGTCTGTCGTGATATTGTTGATAACTATGAGATGGACCTAAACACCATTTATGCCTGCGCTCGCGGCACCACCAAACATATCGGCACAAGTTTCAGCGACCCCAGCTATGTGGATGGCGCTCTAAAATTTGTCTACGAGATTGCGGGCGGCGAAGACAAATTCCGCGCACGCCCCTTTATTTCAAATACCAATTGCTTCGTTGTTCCGCCGATGAAATTCGCGACAGAAAGCAGTGAAGCAATGGAAAAATGCATTCATGGTGGCATGCCGATCCTGCTGTTATCAGCCGGTCAATCGGGGGCAACGGCTCCTGCATCGATTGCGGGTGCTATTGTTCAAGCCGTCGCGGAATGCCTTGCGGGGATTGTTTATGTGAATTCCATCGCACCGGGACACCCTGCCATTTTTGGAACCTGGCCATTTGTTTCTGATTTGCGCACAGGAGCGATGTCCGGGGGTAGTGGCGAGCAAGCTTTGCTTACGGCTGGTTGTGCTCAGATGCACAAATATTACGGAATTCCAGGGGGGGCTGCGGCGGGCATTGCCGATTCTAAACTGCCTGATATGCAGGCGGGGTACGAACAGGCACAATCCAATGTTATGGCAGGTCTTGCTGGATTAAATATGGTTTATGAATCCGTAGGTATGCATGCCTCTTTGCTAGGATTTTGCTTAGAGAGTATGATCATCGGAAATGATATGTTGGGTCAGGCCCTGCGCGCGGTGCGCGGCATTGATGTCAGCGAGGATAACCTATCCATAGAGACCATGCGAAGCGTCTGCGAGGACGGCCCTGGGCATTATTTAGGATCAGAGCAAACATTAAACCTGATGCAGACTGAATATGTCTATCCAGAGATCGCCGATCGATCCAGCCCGAAAGAGTGGATGGAAAACCAAAAGCCATTATTGCTAACGCAAGCGATCAAGGCCAAGCGCCGCATCCTTTCTAATCAATCCAGCGCCGAATTCCCGCCCGAGTTAGATGCCGCACTGCGAAAAATGGTAAAAATTCATCTAGATTAACCACGCTGGGGCGCGCATTCAATTGATATGTTATCTGCGCGCCTGCTGGCAATCTCTTGTAGCAGACACTCGTGCGCATCCTCTTCCATAAAGGCCCCGCGTGGCATGCGGCGGATCGCAGATGATTTATCCGCAAGCGCCGCCGGGGTGATAGTCTCGATAAAGTTCTCAAGGCTGGGCCAATCTGGCCGATCCAATACCCATCCCAGATTATTCTTTGCTGCATAATCCGCGGTTTCTGTTCCTCGTAAGGCCAAAACAGGTACTCCAAACAGCCCCCCTTCATAGATCCGGTTGGGCATCAACATCTGGGCATTTTCGCCACCATCGATATCCAGACCCCAATTCAAATCTATCCTTGGATAAATATCAACCAGCCCTTCAGGGTAACGATAGGGCCCAAGGTGTTTCACATTTGCCAAGTTGCACAATTTCTCTAACCGCTTCTTCAGCGGCGCATTGGCATGGCCAGCTAAAACCAATTCAATTTGGTCACTATACTCGCGTGCGAGGCGTTCCAATAATTCAAGGCTGGTTGCACATCGAAACTTTCCCACATAGCCGATGGAGATTTTTGAACCCCTGCGCGCGTTCGCATCTCGTAAAAAGTCAAAACGAGGGACTTTGTTTTCTAAAAGGTACCATTTGCCGTCAAACCGTTGCTTCTTGGCGAAATAATCGCAGTGAAACCGACGAGAACTAAGCACCAACAGATCGACCCTGCGCAGTAACACGCGCTCTAGCCCTCTGAAAACCGCGCCCAGCATGCCGCTGCGCAAGGTCAGGGGATGAATATCCAAGACCTCGTAAACCAATTGTGCGTCTTTGGCATATAGGTGGCGGGCAATAGCCCCCAACAGCAGTAAATCTAAATTTCGACAATAAAAAACATCCGTTTCCGAAATTTCATGGGCCCGTTGGCGCAATATCAACAGCCCTTTAATCAGCGCCCCAAACCGCCCCAGAACGCCCTCCTTCAGCATCGCTAATCTTTGATAGGGCATCTGCCCGCACTGGATGTGATCCGATCTTTGAAATGCAAATACGCGAGGCATGGGGCCGTATTTTCCAAGGCCAATTGCCCGCCGCGCAACCGCCGCATCCGCACCATCGGGCGCGAAAAACGATATCTGTAATTTCGCGTTCATAACAAACCATCCAGAATACCCTGCGCAAAGCGCTCCTGCTGATGTTCTTGCACAAACCTCTGCGCGTTTTGTGGGCACATCTCTACGGGATTACCCAGAGCCTCGGCCAGCGCCATGGGGTCAGTACTGTTGATGCCCGCGCCCAAAGAGTATTGGTGCACCCACTGCCCCATCAGTCCCTGACATTGCGCGATCACCGGTTTTCCTGCCGCCGCCGCCCAGAACAAAACACCAGATGATCCCACATGATCTTGATAGGGGGCCAGAATAACGTCCGCCCCTGCTATCTCTTGGCGCAAGTGTGTGTCACTGGCAAAGGCATCACTCACATGCAGTTCTAAATCTGGACAGGCCTGTTTGGCCTGAGCTAGAGCTTCGTCGATCTCTTGGTATTCCATGCGATCTATTCGCCCGACAATACGCAGCTCCATTCTTGATAATATTACTGGGGAAAGATGCGCAAGGGCCTCTAACAGTACGAAAATCCCCTTGCGGCGCGCGATCGCGCCAAACATCAGAAAACAGGTCTTGGAACCTGATCTCTGCCCCCCCAAAGTTTGTATATCAATCCGAGGTGCGGGATCAGGAATAACCTCCATCTGGCGCCCCAATCCAACAGGGAAGAACGGGTCAAATCGAAAAATCCGGCGCACATCGCGCCGATCAGAGCATCGATACAACGTTCTCTTACACAGGTTTTTCAAGCGGCTCCGCCAATTGCTTACTTGGCCATAACCGTTTGGAACACGAAACAGTATCCCACTAACCTGCCCTGCTGCGCGTTTAAAATCCAAGGCCGCGCCCAAAATTGCGTGATCAAAAAACGGCAGAAAACAAACGGCCTGCCTATTACCACGCACATAACGGCACGCAGCGCGCCATTGAGCAAGACCAGCCACAACAGCGGATCGATGTTGAAGCCACCTAAGGTTTCGCGGGTCTAAAACTGTGGTATCAACATCCTTGGTTGCAATGCGATCAGCCAGATCAGGCGCACAGATCAACCGCACGCGATCAACACGCGGATCTCGCATGGCCGACGCTAGTATCATATCGGCGAAAAAGGCGCTGTGCCCATCGCTGCGGGGTTCGAAATAGATAAATTCACGCAAGCGCACCCCTCCGTTTAAAACGATCGGCCTGCCCAGTTGCCGCCAAAATTACGCCAAGCGCGCCCCACAATAGGGGGGTATTCTCGCCGCCTAAAAATATTCCATACCCCGCGTAAAACACCCAGAAAACGAGCGGACTATGCCCAATTATCGCCCGAGAAAATAACATAAGCGTCCCGAACCAAGCCATCCCACCCAACAGGCCAAAATGAATAAAAACCGCACAGTGAACGTTCCCAAATACGATGTTCATGTCTGCCAAGCTTTGTCGCACGTATATCGGTGCTAAGACCTGCATGCTTTGGGCTGTGTAGATTTCGCGCAAGGCATCGCGCGCGCCAATACCCATGCCAAGGAGAGGATGCTGGGTCAAAACCTCTTGGGTAACCAATAGCGGACGTATGACTCTAATGTAAAAACTCGGATCAATTCCCTGCGCCATTCTCTGGTTGAATTGCAGAGCGAAAATCCCCGTAATCACCCCTACCGCAACGAGAAACATTAAGACCATGCCTCGATGACGCAGGATTGTCGTAAGCCCAAAAATTTGAAATATGCGAACCAAGGCGAGGATCAATGAAATTAAAATCACAGGGCTGCGTACAATCGAGAACGCCAAAATGGCCAATGCAATGATCCCCCAGACCTTGCGAATATCCTGCTCCAAGATGATCAATGCGCATAAAATAATTGCACAGTATTTTCCAAGATGCGACGGCTCTGATGTGAACAGCTTTGGTCGGATGAACCCGTAGCCATGGATATCACGCGTATCGTTTTGATATATGAATTGTGGATCATACAGCAGCGCTCTTACGGCATCGCTGAGTGGGCGCAACACCCCCAAAACCTCCGCCAATGCACCAGTGATTATCAGGCACAGGGCAAGGTATAAAATGCGTGTGAAATGATCAGGGCGTATATTCAGTAGCGCCCGCGCAAACCCAACCGAGGCAACACCCGTCAAGCATATGAAAATCAACGAGTTGAACTGTTCGGCGAAATAATATTTTCGCGTGCTATCCAATAGCACGGGCATCAAAGAAATCAGCGAAATAATAAACAGAACGATCAGAAAAATCATACAGTTTCGATCCTTGGGGAGAGAAAGATACAAAACCCAACCTGCGATTAAAAACAAAGCAAAGGGTAGAAATTTCCAGCTGATCTGCGTGTACAGCCCAATGCAGGCCACGATCATGCATACCCTTAGTAGATTACCTGCTATTAGATAAAAGCCAGCACGCGGATCGGTTTCAAAATTTGAATGATGTACCTGATCCAATTAGTCCAACTCCTTTGGTTAATCAGTAATTAAGAGATGTTAACAAACCTTAAACCGATGCCAGCATCAGATCGTCCGAAACATATATGCGGCCATAAATCTCTTTGCATTCCGCCATGATTGCCCCATATTCACCATCGCTTAGATTACTACGCCAACTGTGCGGAATATCTCGGGTTTTTCGAACAAATTGATGAAGCTCACCTGGCCTTGCCCGCGCCGTGGTACCGGTGGTGGATTGACGCAAGAAACTGGTGGTGCCTGCCGTTGCCTGCATGCCGAAATGTGCAATTATTTTTTGGCTTTCACGCAGGGGATTCTCACACAAATCTTCGTGGCGTAGCAACTGAATTCGGCCCTGACTGCTGATAACCTGATCTAGGATATCGCCATTCAACTGTGCCCAAAATCTCCCGACTCGCGCGGCAAATTCCTCGGCATCATCCCCACGCATTTGGCGCAAAGAGCAATCATCAACCCCAAGTTCAGGCACCCCCCACCCCATCCTCTTTAGGGCATTCAGATAGGCACCGGGATGGCGAACCATTGCAACCCCGTACATATCATGCTGATTACATAGCATTGCGGCCATGCGAGAGACGAAAGGATCCTTGAGGATAAGTGTTTTGGGATTTGCGCGCAGCTTGCGACGGTAGTGTATATTATCGGGCCCGCCGGTAATAGATCGCATCACGGCCTTCCATTTCACATCGCTATCGCGCTGGGTTTTAAACCGCGCTCTCCCTGCGAAAATATCCGCCAACAGGCCCGTCAAAACCGCGTTGTGGACCTTGGCGTCTGGATACCAGCACGGGACGGATTCAACCCCATACGCATAGTTGAAAGGTTCGTGGAGCACCGAACAATCCGTACAGGTTTCCAATATTTTTCCCAACCAAGTTGTACCAGAGCGATGCGCCCCGCAAATGAACCCACGTTTCTGCATGTCTAGTCTCCTTTTCTAGGCAAAGCATCGCCTGCCCGATACGGACAACCGGGAAAATGATCCAAGATATTTTGTACCTGAACAGATGCCTCACCTGTAACGCTCTGTTGCCACCCATAAATCAATTTCTCAGCATTCCCCTGAGATATCAGAGACCGCGTTCCCTTCGCGCTTAGGGATTTGACCGAGGCACTGGCCTGCCCTGCCGCGATATACATCTCGTCAACCTGTGCAAGCTGGCATTCCACGGCGAGTAACTTGACAATTTTCGCCCGCTCAGCAACCAAATCTTCGTAAAAAATACTGGGGGTATTTGCATGTTGCTCATCCCATAGGGGTAGATTTTCACAACACCATGACAGCACATATTTCTGTAGATCAGATCCAGATCTGCATATTTCTTGTAATAGCAAACCCTGTTCCCGCGTTAGAAACTCTTGCTTGAATCTGTCAGAGGATTGAAAATATTGCAGCTTATCCCCCCAATCATTGCGCATACATGAGAGGGCCTGTGCAATAGGGTGGCGAAAATATAAAATCACTTGAAACTGGTTCTGCACCAGTAGATCCAGCAAAAATTGCGCCGCTGTTGTTTTGAAAACCAATCGATCAGAGCGAAATTTAAACTCCTTGCTCCATAACTTCCAAGGTTCGTTTACATGGAATCCTTCGATAATATCCTTGATGTATTGGTCTAGATTTTCCTGCTGACTTGCATTTGGGGCAATCATTGGGCCATTCGCCAATACGGGATGGCGGCGGCGTGCCTGATCTAACACAACAAAAGGAGAGAACGGTTGGTCGACGTATTTCACACCTGCATTCTGTGCGATCATCTGCATCAACAGTGTCGAACCACTGCGCCGTGATCCCACCAATGCGATGTTTGGCAACGCCCCCTGCTGGTGGCGATTAAAGCACTGCCATAGGATTGGTTTTAGAGTGCTGGATGCGCGGGTAAGCATTGGGTTATCCGTCCACGGTAAATGGCAATTGCCAAAACACTGGACGAAAGAAGGTTAATGAATTGCTAACAGCCCCAGATTCATTTTCCTAATGCGTCAAAAACTCCGATCTCACCAATCTATTCCCTGCTTCAATAGATCCGCATAGGTGTCGCTGACACCTTGATGAAGACTACGTGCTTTATTCCAACCCATGGCATGTAATACCCCGCTGTCCATCAGCTTTCTTGGTGTTCCATCTGGTTTTGTTGCGTCAAACTCCAGCTTTGCTTCATAGCCGACTACATCTGCAATGGTCTCGGCCAACCCGCGAATGCTGACCTCAGAGCCTGAGCCAACATTCACTGGCACAGGGCCGGAATATGTTTTCAATAGATGCACCAGCGCATCGGCCAAATCATCCACATGTAAAAATTCACGCAGTGGTGTCCCAGATCCCCAAAGCGTAACCGCGCCATCCCCCGCCTGTTTCGCCACATGAAATTTACGCAAAAGTGCAGGCAAGACATGCGAATTCTCAGGGTGATAATTATCCCCTGGGCCATATAGGTTGGTTGGCTGAGCAGAGATAAAATCCACCCCGTATTGCGCGCGGTAGGCCTGACACATTTTGATGCCAGCGATCTTGGCGATGGCATACCATTCATTGGTCGCCTCTAAGGGGCCAGTGAGCAGGTGTTCTTCTTTTATCGGTTGTGGGGCCAATTTTGGATAAATGCAAGATGACCCCAGAAACAACAGCTTTTGCACATCATTTTCATAGGCCGCATGGATGACATTGGTTTCCATCACCAAATTGTCGCGTAAAAACTCGGCAGGCATGGTGTTATTGGCGTGAATGCCCCCAACCTTGGCCGCGGCCAGAACAACCACATCGGGTTTTTCCTGCGCCATCCACGTGCTGACTGCGGCCTGATCCGTCAGATCCACAACATCGCGCCCGGCCATAATCAGCTCGCAATTTTCTTGGCCTAATCGGCGTACCAATGCCCCACCAACCATCCCGCGATGACCAGCAACCCAAACCCTCTTTGAGGTTAAATCAAAGCTCATCCGTGGCGATCCTTGCGATCACTTTCGCTTTTCACCACATCTAGGTCTGATTGCACCATCTCTGCAACCATATCGGAGAGCGTCGTCGTGGCCTCCCAACCTAGTGCATCTCGCGCCTTACTTGGATCACCGATCAACAAATCCACCTCTGTTGGGCGGAAATAGCGCGGATCAACCTCTACAATGACCTTTCCTGTGGCGGCATTTATACCCTTTTCATCCACACCGGTGCCGCTCCATTTCATGTCAACACCCACCGCCTTAAACGCTGCATCAACAAAGCTGCGCACAGTGTGTGTTTCACCTGTGGCCAGTACGAAATCATCGCCAACATCGTGCTGAACAATGCGCCACATACCCTCTACGTAATCGCGGGCGTGCCCCCAATCTCGTTTTGCGTCCAAATTGCCCAAATACAACTTGTCCTGCAGACCCAGATGATAGGCCGCGGCGGCGCGGGTGATTTTACGGGTTACGAAGGTTTCGCCGCGCAATGGGCTCTCGTGATTAAACAAAATACCGTTGGATGCATGCATGCCGTAAGCTTCACGATAATTCACGGTGATCCAATAAGCGTATAGTTTCGCCGCCGCATAGGGGCTACGCGGATAAAACGGGGTGTCTTCCTTTTGGGGGACGGCCTGCACTAAACCATAGAGTTCCGAGGTTGATGCCTGATAGAACCGCGCGGTTTTTTCCATTCCCAAAATACGAATAGCCTCAAGCAGGCGCAATGTCCCGATGCCATCGGCATTTGCGGTGTACTCAGGGGTTTCAAATGACACCTGTACGTGGGATTGCGCCGCTAGATTGTAGATTTCGTCAGGTTGCACCTCTTGGATCAGGCGGATCAAATTGGTAGAATCCGTCATGTCGCCATAATGGAGCTTGAATTTAACATCCTGTTCGTGGGGATCCTGATACAGGTGGTCAATGCGCGAAGAATTAAACGAAGAGGCGCGCCTCTTTAGGCCGTGAACCTCATATCCTTTTTTCAACAGTAATTCTGACAGATATGCCCCGTCTTGTCCTGTTACTCCGGTAATCAGTGCGCGTTTCTGGCTCATGGTAATCCTTACAGTTTTATGTCGACAAGATAATTGTTGTTAGGGCTTTTCAGCCAGTTCTAATAACGCATCGTAGAACCTTCTTAATATTTGGTTTTCATCCCAATTTTCAAGTGCTCTTTCACGCGCAGAATTAGCATAATTTTCCCACAGCCGAGGATCATCCAGTAATTGGCTTATGGCATCCGCCATGGCCTGATCATCACCTACGGCAACGGCCGTTCCACAGCCCCTTATTTCAATTGCCAGGGGATCTGTTGGTGCACTGTTGGCCACAACCGGCCTGCCAGAAGCCAAGATATTGGTCAATTTACTGGGCAGAACCAAATCACCAGTACCGGCGATTTGGGGCAAGAGATGAATATCAGCCATCGCAAGTAGCTGATTAAACTGCTCTAGTGGTTGAAGGGGTAGAAAAACCACATTCGTTAGATCAGCACACAGCTGTTTTAATTTAGGTAAAAAGGGGCCATCCCCACAAATAACAAAGCAAAGATCTGCCCTATCTGCCATGTTCTGTGCAATGCGCGGCACCACCTCTAGCCCCTGCTTATTAGCTATGTTTCCAGAGTATAGGACAACTTGGTCAGCCGTAATTCCAAGGGCCGCTTTGGCCTCCTTGGATCGTGGTAGAGGCGAAATATGGGTCAGATTGGCCCAATTGCGAAATTCATAGGTTTTATCCGCGGCAATCCCTTTTTCATCCAGCTTCGCAACCATACCGCATGATATAGAGCTTATCCGATCAAACCGGCGGATAATCCACCGCTCGAAACTGAGCGCAGCCGAGGCCAAACGCCCGCCTCTGCGAAAAAGCCCCGTTGCAACGGCGGCTTCGGCCTCGAAATCTTGGATATGCAGCCAAGTTTTTGCACCCCCCAACTTGGCCGCCAGCCATGCAACAGGTGTAGAAAGAAGAGAGGGCGCAATCGCAATCACAACATCGGGCCGTTTCGATACACCATAAATTAGCGCAACAGGCAGAGCGGTTAGCGCAAAGCTGATCTGATGGATCAAGCGCTTCACTCCAGAGGGATTTTTTGGCACGTAATGCGGACAATGGGTGATCGCAATATCAGAACCTTCGCGCCGATTGTGGTATCGCCACCATTTAAAGTGAGCGAAAATTTTCCAATCTGGGTAATAGGGATGCGCGGTAATCACGCGCACATCTGCGCCTTGATCGCCCAAAAAACGCGCCATCCCGGCGGTGTACAATGCTGTACTGATCAGCTCTGGATCATAGTTTATCCCCAAGATCAATACGCGCATAGATAGACCTATCCAATTGTTATCTAATGCTTAATTGCGAGCATAGACATCTTCGTATCGCACGATGTCATCTTCACCCAAATAGCTACCTGTTTGCACTTCGATCAAAACCATCGGCACCTTGCCGGGATTTTCCATACGATGCACCGCCCCCAACGGGATATAGACTGATTGATTTTCGCCAACCAGTTTCACCTCTTCATCCACTGTTACCTTGGCGGTTCCCTCTACAACGATCCAGTGCTCAGAGCGATGAACATGGCTTTGCAGGCTAAGGGCTGCACCAGGATGCACGACGATCCGTTTCACCTGAAACCGATCACCAATGACCAAGCTTTCGAACCAACCCCATGGGCGATGATCCTTGGGGAAGGCTGTGGCCTGTTTTGCCTGCTTTTGTTTTAGGGCGCTAACAGCCTTCTTCACATCTTGGGCCTTGGTCATATCGGCCACCAATACGGCGTCATTCATCGCAACCGCGATCACGTTTTCCAATCCAATGCCCACGATTTCTAATGTTGAATTTTCTGACCTCAGTAGGGTATCCTTGCACTCAATCGCCGTGGCGGCACCGCTGGTGGCGACCCCGCTCACGCTTAGATCTGCCTCTCTCCAGACAGCATCCCACCCCCCCAAATCTGACCATCCTGCAGAAAACGGCACCACAGATAGGTTCTGAGCCTTTTCCATAACCGCATAGTCGATCGAAATATCGCTGGCTTGCGCCCATGCCTCTGGATCTAATCGGATGAACCCCAAGTCGATCTCAGCTGCATTTACCGCTTGGGCTACTGGGTTCACAAGATCTGGTGCATGTGTCTCAAATGCCTCTAAAATGGTTTTTACCGAAAACAGGAATATTCCTGCATTCCATAGATAGCGCCCCGATTGCACCATCTTTTCAGCAGTGTCCGCATCGGGCTTCTCAACAAAGCGCATTAATTTACAAGCGCTTCCATCTGGTTTTTCGGGCAACTCAAGATAGCCATAGCCAGTCTCTGGCCGCTCGGGCGTAATACCGAAGGTGACCATATCCCCGCCGTTCACTGACTTCAAGCCAGTTGCAATAGCCCCTGAAAAAGCATCAGCATCGGGAACCACGTGATCCGAGGGGGCCACTAACATGATCGCATTAGGATCTTGGGCATGTAGATGTTGTGCCGCCGCTAGGATCGCAGGCGCGGTGTTACGCCCCTCGGGTTCGATCAGGATCGCACCTGGATCAATGCCCACCTCGGCCAATTGCTCAGTCACGATAAAACGAAAATCGGAATTTGTTAGGATCAAGGGTGCGGCGAATTCAAGCCCTGCCCTATTCCCCGCAAGACGCTGAGCCGATGCCTGAAACAGGGTGGTGTCGCCAACCAAGCTGGCGAATTGTTTTGGATAGCTTTTACGCGATAACGGCCACAGGCGGGTGCCAGAGCCGCCACATAAAATAACTGGATAAACTGTTGTCATCAAAAATTCCCTACCCGTGTTCAATTCACTGTTTCTTGTAGCGAATATCGCGCCTTTGCACAGCCCTAATTAACCAAATACCAAACCTCCGCCGCGCAATCGCCCGTTAGGAGTTTGTTAAACATATCGCCACAATATCCGTTCACGCCATATACCAATAGATTGTGATAAATTTGTGTTAATTATATCCAAATGCGCCAAAGTTAGTTTTTTCTCACTCGCTACCGCTTGTTTTTTCGCCCTGTCCCAAGGTGCGTCAGCCAATTGCTTTGCAGAGATCACCTTTGCACAGGGTAAATCCACGCTTAACGCGCTGGCAAAGTCTAAGCTCAATCGTCTTATGAAATCCCAAGTCTCGGATAGCCTAATCGAACTCTCCCCCCCTTCCAAGGCACCAGAGAGGATCACCAAAACACGTATGGATGAAATATCAAGCTTTTTAACCGCGGAATTGCCCAGCTCTGGCAGAGTAAAGATTGCCGTAAATAGGTCATTACCAACCCTTGCAGCACAGGGTGCAACTGCACGTAATCGCACCATTGTGGTATCCCTAACCCCCTGCACCCCGCGTGGCGTAGGCAGCTTGACGACCGCAACGCCTTTACTAGCGGTTGGGGGCCTGCTTTCTGCGATTGGCGCACTTAGCGGGTCGGATGGTGGGTCAACGATCTCGACGCAGTAGTGCATCGCGTTGACACGCACCTTCTGGCCAAATTTCAAACAAATCCCGAAAATCCAATCGCGCCGCTGTGATCCAGTTATAATAGTGTGGCGATGCTCTAAAATAGCGTGCCAAAGGGGCGGGTAAATCGCTGGTCAACCAATCCGTCGCACGGTAATCGGGCACGATACCCGCAAAACTGGCTGCATGGGGCATAAACACCGCATTTTCCGTATAACAGGCATTTTGCGCACCAAAGGCGGCAAAGGCATCGGCAGAAACTACAGGGCCGTCTATCACAATCTGATACCCCAAATCTTGCCAATGTTGGTACTTTTTCAGTGTTTGCTCTACCGCGCCACCCATGCCAGAGGAAACATAGACCGCATTTCTAGAAATTTCCGACCGTGTTGTTGTACATGCAGGCAGTGCGGCTAGTCCCAAAACGGCGCCAATTCCCACCATACCACCAAAATTCAGTTTGCTCATTGAACGACCCCTCGTTTTAACAAGGGAGAGCTATCGAATTGCAGTGATGAATTGATTAAACCCGCGCGCTATTCAATCGTGGATTTTAAGCGCATTTTAAGACATTTTTCCATTCACCTTTGAACACCCACCTATGGGTGTAGGATAACCAAATAACCAATTTCATCAGAAACCCACTGGCGGGACTTAGTTATTCTGCGCCCATCGTGAGAAAACCAAAAGCTATTCTCGATCTTTAAATCTTCTCCAAGGCAGGTTTCGTCAATAATGCGGGGCTGGGCCTGCGACACCTGTGACCCACAGATCAATGTCAGCTGTCCAACTTGATCTTGGAATTTCACATGCCTGTAGTGCGCCTCGAAACGGGCCTGTACCTGAGCCGCGGGCACGTTCGCATGATAGCTGTGTAGATCCAATCCTAGCCCCACTGTTTGAATGAGCCGTACACCATTCATTATCAGAAGGCTGCTGTCATCCGCGCGCAGAACTTTTATTTCTCCGCGGCTTTGCAATAGGTTATAATTCGCCACGGCATCGGTATTCTGACGCAGAACCTGAAAACGGGCCCCGACCTGTTCCATGCCAGATTGCGATGCATCGCTCGCGCGCGGTTCGATCAGCTCTGTGCAGCCAGATATCAAAACAATTGCGCCCATTGAAATAAAAGGAATCTTCATCGGTATAATCTCGCCCAGCTATCATTCAATCTTTGTGCATCACTTTGGGAAAGGGTTGGGTACAATCTGTTTGCAATGTGCAACCGCGCCCCACCATCCCGCAATACCGGTTGGATTTTCAGATCAAAATTACGCTTTTTACTGCGGCCAGTAATCCAGCGGATTGGGATACGGGCTATCAACCCTTTGTCAAAACTACCCTCACCAAAATCATCAAAAGACACATCGGTTAGCGTAAAATAACCACCAACCCGCCAGCCGTTTTTAAACACACGCTCTACAGTAATGGTCGCCCCTATATCTTTGGCAAGGTATCGCCCCACATCTAATTGCAAATGATACCCATTGCGCATTTGCCAGTAGGCTGAAACATGCCCTGTAACAGTCCTATAGTTGCGCAAATCAAACTGTTGATCAAAGGCGCGTTGTTTTACAAAGTTTAGCTCTACACCCAACGCAAATGGTCGCGAGTGTGGCTTCCAGAGAACCTCTGCTGATAGACCTGCATACATTGGCTCAAGATATCCAATACTGGCACGGCCATAGATATCTGTACCCAAGCGGTAATGCCCATCAAAGGTCATGCGCTCCAATGTTATCCCTTTGGTTTTATTATATTTTGAAACGTCTGTGCGCACATGTGGCAAGATCGAATCCGACACTCTTGTTGTCTTTGATATATTTCCCGCCAGACGTTTTTTCACCACCGCACTAAGCGATATATGTGGATTAAAATAGACCCTAGCGCGGGCCTTTAGCCCGAAATCAAAGCGCAATGGCGCGTCGGGGTCGAACATGCTAATCGCCCCGTATAATCCAAAACGCTGATCGATCGATGGGTAGATATTTTGCCAAGTCTGTGACGGGGCTGCCCCTGCGCGCAGCATGAATCTGTCGCGGGTTCTTGGTATCCGGTCTGGGTCAAACTCAAGCGTTCGAAACACCTTGCGATCTACTGTCACGGTGGTGACCGCCATCCCCTTCTCCATCAAAACCACATGAAACTGTTCGACAGACGGATCAGCATGGGTCGATAATACGCGGGCAACACGCCCAATTGCCTGAGCAGGCGCACCGAAACCTCTGTTTTCAACCCAAACCCATAGACCGTTTGATCGATTATGTTTTGAATGGAGCCAAATGTTTTGCACCGATAACGCCTGTGCAATATCCACCCTCTGTATTCCGTCGGTGATCGGCGCCGGCACAGGGTCTCTGGGGTGGGAAATAGGGGTCTTGGGGTTGATAGATGTCCTAAACTGAATGGCAATTTCCGAGCCATACAGGGAATATATCCCAAGATGCGCACCAGATTTAAATCCGTATTCCAAACCAAAATTCACAGGGGAGCGACGCTTAAATCCGCTTTTGTTGGCCTCTTGCAGATAGGCATCAGAGGAATATTCAACTTTTGCCACCAAGCCCTCGATCGGGGTGTCCCAAGTTACCCCCGCAAAAAGGGCCGCATCACCCTTGAACCATTGTCCGATATCCAATTGCCCCGTTGTAGAAATTCCGCCTTCTGACTCTGGGCGTTTGCGCCAATCGGGCGCGACCACTCCTAGGGGATTTTCAAAGCCTTTATAGCTGCCAAATCGCCCCCAGCCCAACCCGACGGTAATGGCGAAATTGTTTAGGGTTTTGCTGGCCACCAGATATTCCGCCGCATAGATCCCTGTACCTGCTAAGTCTTGAATGCCAATAGTTAGGGCCGGGCGAAACCTTCGCTCCTGTAGAAACTGGTAGCGTAGATCAAAGCTGCGGTCATATAGGGTATCGCTCTGGGCTGTGGGGAAATCTCGCAACACCGAATACCGAAAACTAACAGATAAGCGCGGCCCTGCCTGAAAGCTAAGCGTTGTGCGCAGACCTGTGTCAAAGCGCGCCATCGTAGTGGTGATTTCGCCATCAGGGCGCATGTGGGCAGAGGGCATATCGATCACCCCAGAAACACCATAAATATTAACCCCCGGTTTTGCCTGCCCAGCGGAGGCTAGGACAGTAATCGCCGAGGCAAGGAGTGAGGAAGGTAGGAAACAGCGCATACTCATGCCTTAAAATAGCCTTGGACGTCGCGTTCGGCGGCTTCATTAGCATATCCGCCGCCTTGCTGCGTCAATGATAGCCCGTGAACCTCGGCGCCAATGGACGAGAAGGCCCGCAGCCCTTGGCGCAGGTTTTCCACTGTGGTTTTTGCGCATTTCACGATGAAAATATTCGCATCCGAAAATTTCGACAACGCCCGCGCATCTGGTATGGCCAAAACAGGCGCTGTATCCATAACGATATAGTCATATTGCCCCCGAAGCTCTGCCAACAAATTAGCAAGCCGTGGTAACGAGAGCCCCTCTTTGTCGTCATCAATCGCTGATCCGGCGGTCAAGACATCCACATTCACAAAGGATGTTTGAATAATCGCATCTTTCAGGCCCGCGCGTTGCGCCAAAACATCCAACAAGCCTGTGGGTTGTGGTGCGTCAAATACTTCGGCCAATGTATTTTTCCGATAATCTGTATCAATTAGCAAAACCTTCTTTTCGGCCTGCGCTAAACTATGGGCGAATAAAATGGCTTGGGTGGTTTTGCCTTCGCCTGGTAAAGAGGATGTAATCATAACCACTTGGGGTTGGTTTAACCGATCCGACAATAGAATTGATGTCCGTAGATTTCGTACAGATTCACTGGGGCGCAAATTTGGATTTTCAACGACCTGTTTCAATACCGCTTGGCGTGTTTTACCTTTTACTAAGGGAATAGATCCCATCACTGTAATACCTGTGGCCTCCTCAGCATCTTTGGCATGCTGGATCGTTGCGGTTTTCTGATCACCGCCAAGGGCGATGCCGGTTCCCAATGCGCCACCGAACACCATGGCGATACTGACAATCAAGCCCACGTTTGGCGTAGCAGTATGCAGAGGCACAACCGCACGAGACAGCAACCTACTATCGGGTTTCTGTGTCCCCTGTTGCACCGAAATTTCCTTCAAACGTCCAAGAAAATACTCGTAAATCGCCCGCGAGGCTTCTACCTCGCGCTGGAGCTCCTGTAGTTTTAACAAATCATTTGATTCGATGTCGATTTCAGCCTGCAATTGCACGCTAGAGGCAATCAATTGCACCAATTGCGCACGGCTTACAGATGTCGCGACCCCCAATTTAGCATTTACAAAATCCGCATCAGCCTGACCGGAAAAATCCGCTGACTGTAGCGCGGAATTTTGCGGTGCCTGCGCGTGCAAACGCTCTAATTTGGCAATGCGATCTCGCATTTCCTTCAGTTTGATATTTTTCAACTGCAATGCCTCTACCGATAACAATTTAGTCGATAAATCAAACCGCTTTGCCTCTGCTTCGATGTCTTGCAGCTTGGTTTTCAGCTCTGAAACCTGATCCCCTAGCCACCCCGAGGCCTGTTCGGTAGCCGACTGTTTCGCATCTAGCTGGTCTTGGATATAGGTTGCCGCTAAATGGTTGGCGATGCGCGCAGATTTCTTCGGCGAACCAGTCTCAACCGTGATTGCAAAAACCAAGCTAAGAGGTATATTGCGCACGCTCATCTGCCCCATCAGTGCCTTCACGCTGGCATCAACTTGGGCTTGTTCGCTAATAATCAATTGTGGTGCGGATGGCCAGCCAAGCCTGTCCTTCCCCCAATCAATTACGGTTTTCAACAGTCGCTTATGCGGTTTCATCACGCGAAGCTGTGCATTGAATTCAGGATCAGAAACCAAATCCATTTCGCGCACAACCTGTTCAAGTAATGAGCGGGATTTGAGAATTTCCACCTCGGTATTAACGATGCTGGTATCCCCAGATAAACCCGACATTACTGATTGAAAATCTGTGACCTGTTGCTCGCGCGTTTCCAGCATAACTGTGGCCGTAGAGCGATAGGTCGGGGGAATTGCGGTTTTGGTAAAAACCAATGCCACCGCCCCCAAAATCACGCTGGTGAAAATCAACAACCATTTGCGCCGCCAGAGCAATTCTAAAAACTGGGCCAGTTGTAAGGTACCCGTTTCATCAACCTTATTTTGAGACATATTTTTTCCATCCAATGTATTTAAAAAAAATATTAAATACGACCAATCTCCAGAACTTCCTGTGCCAAGAGCAACACTCCATCAACGCCCCTCAGCGGCGCAGAAATCTCAAAGATCGAGCAGATCACCCTGTAAACCATTGATTTAATAGCCTTTTGCAAATTTTACTCGCGGAGACCCACACTTCCTAATCATTTGTTAACCTAACCGCGCCCAGATTAAGGAACAGTAAACGTGTCGGCGTAAATTGCGTCGATTACGGCGAAATTTTATGTAAACGATTTAGGTAAAATATCAAATGAGTTTTATTCAGTTTGACCTCGTTCACCCAGACACACAGACCAAAGAGCGCCCGCAGACGCTCTATCTCAAGGGGGGAAAACGCTTGCTAGATCTGATACTTGCCCTAGCACTTTTGCCGCTGCTGCTGCCTATTATATTTGGCTTGGCCCTCTGTATATCTCCCAATCCTCGGCGCGCACTATTTGGGCATCGACGCCTTGGCAGAATGGGACAAGAGTTTTTCTGCTACAAGCTGCGCACGATGGTAATGGATGCCGATCAAAAACTGCTCGAGGCATTGCAAAACGACCCTGATGCGCGGCGCGAGTGGGCGCAGACTCACAAGCTGAAAAACGATCCCCGCATCACCAAGATTGGTCGTTTTTTACGCAAGACCAGCCTAGATGAGCTCCCGCAAATATTCAATGTAATCAAGGGGGATATGAGCTTCGTTGGCCCGCGTCCCATTACATTGGAAGAGGTCGAGCATTATGGCAAAGACCTGACATCTTATTTAACTCTTCGACCGGGGATCACCGGTTTGTGGCAGGTGAATGGGCGCAATGATATAAGTTATCAATCACGGGTTAGATTGGATGTCTCCTACCGTGGCAAGGCCAGCGCCTTGAGCGACATATGGTTAATGATACGGACGGTTGGCGTAATTTTCAACGGGACAGGACATTAGGCCTAGGTTGGCGCGGTAATCTAATCCTGTACGCGCCGCCATCCATAGGATAGAAATTGCACATTCCAACTGTGCGATAGATAAAATGCTCTCTTCGACTGCCGCCCTTCTGGCCACATTTCTTGTTTTATGCACGGCCACAAGTATTGGGGTTTTCCCCATCAAGAAGCTGATCAAGGTTTATGAGGCCAAACATGAGCTAAAACAGGGATCGGCTGGGTTTATCCGAAGTATCTCTGGTTGGATGATCATCGTACTATGGCTGTTCGCATCTTGGTATTTCGCCACCATTTGCGGTGACTGGTGGATCACCGGAGATTTGGATGGCGCCATCGAGCGCAGCTTTAAACGATTGGAAATTCTGTTAAGCATTCTACAGGCCCTTGGCAATGACTAGCACAAAGATTGCGCAATCAGATTTGCTATGCACCAATTGCGCCGGCCAATGCGCCTATACCCCGACAACCGGCGCCCTTACATGTCAAAGTTGTGGCACCGCCCATCGCATCAAAGTGGACGCCGAGAAAGACCCCAGTATCGAGCAGCACTACGATCCCGAACTACCACATACTGAACAGCCGCGTTTTACCCAAGACCGCCCCTATCAATGCCAAACCTGTGGGGGCGAAGTTGTTTTCAAGGGGCACGCCCTATCTCAACAGTGCCCCTATTGCAATGGTGCCTTGGTCAAGTCGGCAATGGACGAAAGCTATGCGATTTTAGGCATGATCCCTTTCGCGGTTGGTGCTGAACAGGCTCAACAGAGCTGCCATAACTGGATCTCTAAACGCTGGGCCGCACCTGCGGATTTGGCAGAAACGGCGGCGCAGGGGCGTGTGGTAGGTATCTATGTACCATTTTGGACATTCGACAGCACCGAGCTCGTCAACTACACGATAACATACCGTGTTTATCGTGGTAAAAAGTCAAAACTCCGCCGAACCAAGGGCGAGATGCGCACTCAATTTGACGATTTGTTGATGCCTGCGTCGGAACATATCACCCCCCTGATCCGCGATGGGATACTGCATGATTTTGATCCTGCAGATCTCCGCCCTTTTGACGCCGCCTATATCGCTGGATTTGCCGCAGAACGCCATCATCACTCGGTGCGCAAGGGGTTGAAGCTGAATGAATCCGACAAAGGTCTTCTTTTACGAAATCGCATAAAGTCGCACTCAAAGAAGTCAAATATTGTGAATATCAGCTATGTTACGGATACAAGTGGCATCCATTACCGGCGCATTCTACTGCCGGTCTGGATCCAGCACTATCAGTATCAGTCCAAGGCCTATAAAATCGTCACATGCGGCCTAAAGGGACGCACATTTGGTGAACGCCCCTTTTCAGCCCTGAAACTTTTGGCCCTTGCCGCGCTGATCTCAGCCCCGGTAATTGCCTTTGGGTTTTTCTGGGGTGCCAACCATCTCTATTAGGGAATGCCAAACACTTTTGTTGGACAAAATACCCTGTCCATCGCACTAGTTTTGATAGTGTAGTGATCTTCCCTCTAGGAACACCTGTACCTTGCTGGGATCAGCCATCAATTTCTGGGATTTGCCACGCATATCCGGATGGCTGCCTTGGATTTTACAGATCACTGCCGGTTCACCTATTGGTGCCTCGAAATATAGTAGGGTAACCTCGCCTAAATCTTCGGTTATCGCCACCCTGCCCTGATAGGCATAACTGTCTGCGTCGGTAGGTTGGAAATCCTCGGGACGAATGCCTACATTCACCTTTGCCCCCAGATCGGCCTCGCGGGATGGCGCATCAGAAACAACTTGCCCGCCACCGTCCAGATCCACCACCGTTTGCTTACCTGCACCAACGATCACGCCTGCGCGCAAATTCATTGCAGGCGAGCCGATAAACTGGGCGACAAATTCGTTTTCAGGACGCTCGTATAGCTCGATCGGGGTGCCAACCTGTGCAATACCTTTGTTGGCCAAAACCACGATCCGGCTGGCCAAGGTCATTGCCTCAACCTGATCATGTGTCACATAAATCATTGTAGAATCCGGCATCGTTTCCTTAAGCTGGGCGATCTCTAGGCGGGTAGCAACACGCAACGAGGCATCCAAATTAGAGAGCGGCTCGTCAAACAGGTATACCTTGGGGTCACGCACAATACTTCGCCCAATGGCCACTCGCTGACGTTGCCCCCCCGATAGCGCCTTTGGTAATCGATCCAGATAGTCTTCTAGCTGTAAGATTTTTGCAGCATGCATGACCGCTTGGTCTATTTCACTACGGGATTTTTTTGCCAACTTCAAAGCAAAGCTCATGTTCTCGCGTACCGTCATATGCGGATACAGTGCGTAGGATTGAAAAACCATAGCAATGCCGCGTTGTGATGGGGGCACATCGTTTACCACCATACCATCGATTTCCAATACGCCATCGGTGATTTTTTCTAGGCCCGCAACCATACGCAACAGAGTGGATTTTCCACAACCCGAAGGGCCAACAAACACGATCAACTCGCCTTGCTGGATATCAAGGTTAATGTTCTTCAACACCTCGACCTTGCCCCCATAGGTTTTTGCAACGTTCGATAATCTCAAATTCGCCATGACTTATGTTCCCTTTGTAAGCTGCGGTTCGCGGATCAAGAGGCAGGATTGCCACGCCTCTAATCGGCTGATCTCTGCACCAGCTATAGGGCCGAGCGGCTGATCAGGGCTCAATTTCCGCCATGTACCCGCCGGCTGATTAACCTCCGCGGGCTCCTCCCCCAGATTGAAAGCACAGAATATCGCCACATCTTCATAGGTGCGAATGAACGACAGCACTGTCCCATTTACTTGGATATCCGCATGTTTACCCTTCGCCAATGCTGGGTGCTCAGAGCGCAGTGCAATTGCGCGCCGGTAATGATGTAACACGGCATCTGGTGCATCTTCTTGGGCTGCAACAGAGCTTTTCAGATGCTCTTTGGAAACAGGTAACCACGGGGTATTCGACGTAGAGAACCCTGCATTTTCGCCACTTTGATCCCAGACCATCGGGGTGCGACAACCATCGCGGCCCTTAAATTCTGGCCAAAATTCTATCCCATAGGGATCTTGCAAGGCGCTGAAGGGCACATCGGCCTCAGGCAGGCCCAGCTCTTCTCCTTGATATATACAGACCGATCCGCGCAGGCACATCAGAAGCGTTGCAAAAACCCTCTGGGCGGCATCCGATAGGTTCCACCGGCTGGCATGGCGCATCACGTCATGGTTTGAAAATGCCCAGCACGCCCAGCCATCCGCTGCCAGTTCATCAACGGTCTGCAAAACCTCGGCAATGCGTGTGGCCGTGGGCTGCACTGCACATAGGAACTCAAAGGCATAGCACATCTGCATTAGATCAGTTCCGGCCGTGTATTGGCCCATGATCTCCAAGCCGCGTTGGGCATCGCCCACTTCGCCCACTGCCGCCGCACCGTAGGGTTCCATCACGGCGCGTAGTTTTCGCAAAAACGCCAGATTCTCTGGGCGGTTTTTAGAATACAGATGCTCCTGATGATTATAGGGATTAACCGAGGGTGCAATGGTGGCGTTACGCTTTTCCGGCGCAAGGGCGGGGTTATCGCGCAATTGCGCATCATGGGTATAGAAATTGATGGTGTCTAGGCGGAAGCCATCTACGCCTCGCTCTAGCCAGAACCGTGCAACATCCAATAGCGCCTCTTGTACCGCAGGTTCGTGAAAGTTTAAATCAGGCTGGCTGGTCAGGAAGTTATGCAGATAGTATTGCTCGCGGCGCGCATCCCATTGCCACGCAGAGCCCCCAAATATCGACAGCCAGTTGTTAGGCGGCGTTCCATCCGGCTTGGGGTCAGCCCAGACATACCAATTTGATCTTTCCTCATCGCGTGATTTGCGGCTGTTGGAAAACCATGGATGCTGATCGCTGGTATGAGACATCACCAAATCGATCATAACCTTTAGCCCCAGCTCATGGGCAGTTTCAATCACCTGATCAAAATCGCCCAAAGTACCAAACATTGGGTCAACGTCGCAATAATCGGCAACATCATAGCCGAAATCCTTCATCGGAGAGGTGAAGAACGGGGATATCCAAATAGCATCGATCCCAAGGCTTGAAATATAGGGAAGACGCGCAGCAATCCCCGCCAAGTCTCCGATCCCATCACCATTACTATCTTGGAAGCTACGCGGGTAAATTTGGTAAATTACGGCACCGCGCCACCATTCAGGATCATCAGTCATTCTCGGCCCCAAGGGTTGTTTTTCTATTTTATTCATGAAGCTACCCCTATTTAACCGAGCCAGATAACAACCCGCGCACCAGATATTTTTGCATAGCAAAGAAGACCACCAAGGGTACCGAAATTGACACAAATGCCGCCGTTGATAGAACCTCCCAATCGCCGCCAAATGTGCCCAGCAACTCTACAATCTGGCGGGTCATCACCGTGGTTTCGCCAGAGCTGTCGATCAAAAACACCATTGCAACCAATAGATCATTCCATGTCCACAAGAACTGGAAGATGGCAAAAGACGCAAGCGCAGGGAAAGACAGTGGCAGGATGATTTTTACAAAAATCTGAAAATCAGTCGCCCCATCCACCTTGGCATTTTCTATGATATCGCGTGGCAATCCAACCATATAGTTTCGCAACAAATAGATCGCCATCGGAAGGCCAAACCCCGTATGCGCCAGCCATGCGCCCAGATAGCCTTTGCCGATGCCGATATCATTGTGCAACTTTAGCAATGGGATCAGAGCCAATTGCAGAGGTACCACCAGCAGCCCAACCACCGCGGCAATCAGCAACGAGCGGCCCGGAAATTCCATCCATGACAAGGCATATGCGGCAAATGCGGCGATGAGAATGGGAATGATCGTTGCAGGAATCGTAACCGTTAAGGTGTTAAAAAACGCCTTGGTCATGCCTTGTCTGTTGTTTTCATCAAACAAAACGAAATGATAATTGTCGGTTGTGAATTCTGGCGGCACTAGCGCGGTTATGAAAAACCGCTGTCCTCGGCCAGAAATCTGTTTATCATTTCCCCGCCATACATATGACCCATCTGCAGCGATGCTAAAGGTCTCCCCCTCACCTAGGTCTGCAACTTCACCAACGCGATAGGCATCTATCGCGCGCGATGAAGTGCCCCATGAAATAATTTCTGGGATTTTGGATTTTTTTGCAAAAATAGCGCCCTCGACACGGTAGCCAGCGCCGTCGGAAATGCGGTGATCATCTGGATCAACGGCACGGTGCTGTGCGCTGATCTCTGATGGAGTTAAGGATTGCCACCAACCAGAGCTGATGATTTGTTCTGAGGTTCGAAACGAAGATACCAGCAACCCGGCCGTGGGGAAAACCCATAACAATACCAGTGCCACCACTGAAATATGAACAGCCCAAGTAAGGGATGACTTCTTGCCCGCGATATTATCCATTACTTCATCTCCTTGCGGGCATTGTGGATATTCCAAATCAATATCGGGGTTACCATCAACATGATAATCATTGCCGCTGCCGACCCGCCCCCCCAATCATTGGCGCGGAACAGCTTGTCGTACATATAATTGGCCAAAACCTGAGTTTCCCATTGTCCATTGGTCATAGCAAAGACGATATCGAAAACCTTCAGCACCACTATGGTGATGGTTGTCCAAACAACCACAATGGTTCCAGATATCTGTGGTATTTTGATCTTAAAGAATATTTGAAAGGGGTTGGCCCCATCAATAATCGCGGCCTCTACGGTCTCTTCTGGTATCCCGCGCAGGGCCGCGGATAGGATTACCATAGCAAAACCTGTTTGAATCCATACCAATACGATCATCAAAAATAGATTATTCCAAAACGGAATGGTCAACCAAACAATGGGCGCATCGCCACCAAAATGCAAATACAGCGCGTTTAAAATGCCAATTTGGTTTTGATCAATTGGGCGCATATCGTAAATCAGGCGGAATATCACCGCCGCCCCCACGAATGAAATCGCCATTGGCATAAAAATAAATGCTTTGGCGATAGGCCCCCAACTGATACGGTCGGTAAGCTGCGCCGCCAACAACCCAAAGGCCGTCGATAGCGCTGGAACAACCAACAACCATAAGAAATTATTCTGAACCGCCTCCCAGAATTTATCGTCGTCAAACATCCGCGCATAGTTTGCCCCGCCAACAAAGGCCCCATCCTGGGCGCGGTCGGTCACCGACAGACGCAATGTTTCTATAACCGGATAGGCCAAATAAATGCCCAGCGCACAAATCGCCGGCGCCAAAAACAACCAGGGGCGTAGGGTATTGGCGCGATTGATATTGCGCCCGGCATTTTCCCCCGTTGGCGGATAAAGCACTTTGTCCAAAAATTGATTAGAAAGGTAAAAATAAGACACACAGCCACCAACACCGATGATGATTGTTAGCAATCCCTGAAGTGCAGGATTCATAGGTTCCTCCCAATGGTGCTGATGAATTTTGTGATGTTATCCAAAACAAATAAATTGGCAACCCAGCAGATACCAGATTGCCAGAACATTGAAATTAATCGGTTATTTCAAGGCTTCCCAGCTTTTCTGAATGCTGTCCGCCACATCGGAGGCGCTGGCACCACCAGTGTAATCCACCATGCCAGTCCAGAAGGTTCCTGCCCCAACACCGCCAGGCATCAGATCAGAGCCATCGAAACGAAAAGTTGTGGCCCCCAGAAGAATGTCTCCCAGACCTTTCAGCGTTTCCGTTTGATAGGTATCAGCATTCACACCAGAATGGGGCGTCAGAAACCCACCTTGAGCCATCATAATTTCATGCGCAAATGGGGTTTTCAAAAACTCGATGAAACCGGCGGTCGCATCTGAGGCATTCGTAATGGCAAGCGATGTACCACCACCCAACACTGGATTGCCCAGCGCTTTGTTCTCGTAGCTTGGGAAGTAAAAGAAATCAGCGTCTTCGCCTACTTCGGTGCCTTCGGGGAAAAACGCAGGAATAAAGGACGCCTGACGATGCATATAACAGGCTGGAGGTGCCGAGAACATACCAACAGGACTATCGCGGAAATCTGTAGTGGCAACAGCACCCGCCCCACCAACCACATATTCATCCTTGCGGGCGAAGGCCCCGAATTCATCGATCGCGGCTACAATTCGTGGATCATTAAAGGGAATTTCGTTTTTCACCCATGCATCATACACATCCGGTGTTTGTGTGCGTAACAGCAGATCCTCAACCCAATCTGTGGCCGGCCAACCGGTCGCGGCACCTGAACCCAGCCCAATACACCACGGCGTTCCACCATCGGCCACGATTTGATCCGTCAGCGCCTTTAGCTCTTCCATGCTGTTTGGCACATCATACCCAGCGTCTTCAAAATTTTCTGGCACATACCAAACCAGTGACTTTACATTGACATTAAAGAACATGCCAAAGAATTGCTCATTGCCTTCTTTATCAGCAAATGTTCCCAAATCGACCCAAGACTGCCCCGCCGCAAAATTCGCCGTTGTCCAAGCGGCCAACTCATCGCCAAGAGGGGTTAGTAAACCACTTCCGGCCATAACACCCATTAAACCGGGCTGAGGGAAAACAGCAATATTGGGGGCCGAACCTGCCTCCGCATCAATTACAATTTGCTGCTCAAAGCTATCAGAACCAGTGTAGGTGGCATCCGCGCCAGTGGCCTTCTCAAAATAGGCCAACAGATTGTCGAAATAGCCAGATTCTGGCGACAACCACGGCCCAGCAATGGTCACCTTTTGCCCAGCAAAATCATGCGCAGCAGCAAAGGCGTTATAGCTATCCCAATTGAATCCACCCTCTCCTGGCACAAATAGCAAGTGATCATCCGCCTGCACCATACCAGTCCCTAACGCCAGAATAGCCACAGAGCTATAAAATGTTTTCCTCATTACTTTTCTCCCATGTAATCGCGGTTGGCAGGAATACCTTGGCGACGAAATTTGACGCTCAGAATCATTTACCAAAGCGCTTTGAATTAACGCAACATTTGACAACCCTGTCAAAAAGTCAAGGTAAATTGAAAATCCGCCTAATTTAAGAACGTTAAGCGCCACAAGAACAAATTATTTTTACAGATGTACTTTGACGTATCGGAAAAATGTCATTAAGAAGCAGGCTAATTGAAAGCGCTTTGGTAAAAAAGAATGAATCTAAAGGAATTGTCAAAACAGCTGGGGCTGAGCCAAACAACGGTTAGCCGTGCAATTAACGGCTACCCAGAGGTCAGCCTAGCAACGCGCAACCGCGTACAAGATGCCGCGCGCAAATTTGGCTACAGCCCCAATGTCCGCGCCAAGGGCCTCGCTACGGGGCGCTCATTGGCCATTGGGCATGTGGTTTCCGTATCTCAAACTCACGAGATGATGAATCCCGTTTTTGGGGATTTCATTGCCGGTGCGGGCGATGTCTACGCCCGTCACGGTTATGAAATGATCCTTTCGGTGGTCTATGACAACACCGAAGAGGAAGTTTACCGCAACCACAAGAGACGCGGCACCGTTGATGGGGTAATCGTTCACGGCCCCCTTATACAAGAACCTCGGATTGATCTGCTAAATGAGCTTGGCCTGCCCTATGCTGTACACGGCCGCTCTTCCGGACATTCTGGCCCCTATACGTGGCTAGATGTCAATAATCGCAGCTCCTTTAGGCGCGCCACCAGCTTCTTGCTTGATCTTGGGCATCAACGCTTGGGTTTGATAAATGGTCTAGAGGCCATGGATTTTGCCGCCCGACGCCGAGACGGTTTTGAAGATGCACACAAAGACCACGCATTGGCGTTAGACCCGGCCCTACTTTATTCTGGGGAAATGACCGAGGGCTACGGCTATCGCGCTGCCAGCGAAATGTTGTCGATGGACACCCCACCAACAGGCTTCCTTATCTCATCCATGATCTCCGCAATCGGCGCACGGCGCGCCATCGAAGAACGCGGGCTAAAAATGGGACGTGATGTTTCAATTGTGACCCATGATGATGCCCTGTCGTATCTGGAAAACGGATCAAGCGTTCCAATTTTCACTGCTGTGCGATCGTCTGTACGCGATGCCGGCCGCCAGCTGGCTGAAATGCTGATCGCAAAGGTGTCTGGCACAGAAACGCAGATCAAAACCGCGCTACTAGAGGCACAGCTGGTGGTCGGGAATTCCACCGGCCCCATGCGCCCCCCTCTCCGCAAAACACATACCTAAAGCGAAAGCCCCACCATGGCCTTTAACAGATCAGACTTCCCCAAGGGGTTCCAATTTGGAACAGCCACTGCCGCCTATCAAATCGAGGGACATCAATTTGGGGGGGCGGGCTCTACCCATTGGGATAGTTTTGCCGCAACACCCGGAAATGTGGTGCGCGCAGAGAATGGTGCGCTGGCCTGTGATCACTACCATCGCTATCAAACAGATCTGGACTTGGTGGCCGATGCTGGGCTGGATGCTTACCGGTTTTCCACATCATGGGCACGCGTGTTGCCCGAGGGGCGCGGCACGCCAAACCAAGAGGGGTTGGATTTCTACGAGCGATTGGTGGATGCCGCACTCGCACGAGATCTTACCCTCCATCAAACTCTTTACCACTGGGAATTGCCATCTGCATTGGCGGATATGGGCGGCTGGCGCAATCCAGATATTTCCAAATGGTTTGCAGATTATGCTGAAGTTATCACAGATCGGATCGGCGATCGCGTTACCAGTATTGCAACGTTAAACGAGCCTTGGTGCGTGGCCTATTTATCGCATTTCCTTGGACATCACGCACCGGGATTGCGCGACATTCGCGCCACCGCCCGCGCGATGCACCACGTAAACAAAGCCCATGGTGCAGCCATGACCCGCCTACGCCAAATGGGGCAGGATAATCTGGGAATTGTGCTAAACTTTGAATATGCAAACCCTGCGGATAACAGCGATAAGGCCAAGACAGCCGCATCTACCCATGACGCCATTTACAACAAATGGTTCATCGAAGCCATTACCAAGGGCAGCTATCCCGCAGAAGCTCTAGAGGGCTTTGCCTCGCATTTGCCCGAAAACTGGCAGGATGATATGGTCGAAATTAGCCAGAAAATTGACTGGCTAGGGGTGAATTACTACACCCGAAAAAACCTTGCCTATGACTCCGCGCAACCATGGCCACATATCCAAGAGGTGGCGGGGACATTGGACAAAAATTCGATGGATTGGGAGATTTATCCCGAGGGTCTGCACTACTTCCTAACCAGAATATCGCGCGACTACATCGGATCCTTGCCAGTCTTTGTCACCGAAAATGGCATCCCCCTAGATGATACTATCGAAAACGGCTCGATATATGATCCAAGGCGCAGCGCCTTTGTAGAGGCGCATTTCCAAGCCGCGCAACAGGCCATCGCGGAGGGTGTGAACTTGCAGGGATTCTTCTATTGGTCGTTGCTGGACAACTATGAGTGGGCCTATGGGTACGAAAAACGCTTTGGGCTGGTACATGTGGATTTTAACACCCAAAAACGTACCCCCAAGGCCTCTTATCACGAGATCAAAGCCTCCCTTAAACCTGAGGGTAGCTAGGCGCGCAGATTTCTGGGTAGTTGCACAAGAGCCCCTTGGTTATTCACCACAAAATGCGCAGTCTCGCACCCCCGCTTAGCACAGGTGACCAGGGGTTGCGCATCAAAATAGGCGGCCAAAAATGCGCCGTTAAATGAATCCCCCGCGGCGGTGGTATCCACGGGGCTGTCGCTGATGTTGGGTGCAACACTATGGGTACAATTGTCCGGCGCTAGAATATGAACAGAGTTTGGCCCATCCTTTACGACGACTGTGGAAACCCCAGCATCACGATACCGCTGGGCTGTGGCCAGTTTGTCAGCATCGGCAAAATACATCTCTTCGTCTTCAAACGATGGAAATGCAAAATCCGCCACCTCCGCGGCCCGCATCGTCCACGCACACATTTCCGCATTGGACTCCCATAGTTTCGAACGTAAATTGGAATCGAAAGCCACAAAAGCACCGCGCAGGCGCGCTTGGGCGAGATGTTTGATTAATTTTACCCTGCTGACCTCATCCAAAATCGCTAAGGTGATCCCCGAAAAGTAGGCAATATCACCAGAGACCAATTCATCAACCGCCCCAAGCTCTGATGCCAAATCCCGTGCCGCAGACGTACTACGCCAATAATGGAAACTGCGTTCTCCTTTATTTAGCTCGATCAAATACAAGCCCAAGGTTTTCCCATCAACCTGATGAAATTTTGGTGCAATCCCTGCATCTTGGGTAAAGTTGATAAATTTTTCCGATATCGCATCATTGCCAATAGCGGTCAGATAACTAACCTGAACAGATGATCCTGCGATTGCGTTAAGATACCATGCGGTATTGTAGGTATCCCCTGCAAAACCCAGTGCATAAGCATTGCTCTGAGCCGGGGCCAGTTCGACCATACATTCTCCGATGGCCAAAAAAGTTCTAGACATTGTTATTCACTTTCAAAATGTTGCGCATGAGATATCTGCACCTCTTTCAAAAAAGGGATGATGCGCATCAAGTGAACCCGCAGCATTTTTTCCGCCCCCACACAGTCTCGTTGTTGGATAAATTTAAGAATTTTCTGGTGGTCGGCTAATGCTGACGGCGCATGCGATTCCAGAGATAAAAAGCGCAATCGTTCCATGTGAATTTTCTGATCTCGAATGATATTCCATGCCCCCGCATGGCCAGCAATCCTGCAGATGGTTTGATGGAATTGATCGTCAAGCTCGTGGAAGACCAATTTTTCCGAACTTGCCACCGCTTGCTCTTGATGTCTTATAATTTGTGTCAGTTCAGCAATCTGAGACTCGTTGATGCGTTCGATTGCAACGCGCAGGCATTCCACCTCGATCCCTGTGCGAATAAAGCGTGCATCCTCTACAGCCTTTGCTGAAATGCCAGTAACCATTGTCGCGCGCTGCGGGCGTATTTTGATAAATCCAAGCTCAGACAATCGGTAAAACGCATCGCGTACGGGCTGGCGCGATACCCCCATTTGTTTACTGATTTCGACCTCTGATATTTTAGCACCGGGTGGAAGTTCTAAAGAAACCAAGGCCGCATAGAGTGCGTCAAAAACCTGATCAGTTGCCGTTACCGGTTTTGGCACAGGTAGAGATGAGAGATTGGCGATAGGCATTGAGGCTCACATTGCGAATTGACGTGCAATCATTACTAGCATATTAGTTTACTAGCAACATAAAAAGCAACACCCCACCAAATGCCGAAACTACACCCAGACAGATTATTCCCGGCGGATCCAACAACCCGCGCAGTCGCACGCGCGCTCTACCAAAGCATCGCCGAGCTGCCAATTATCAGCCCTCACGGGCATTGCGATCCAAGTTGGTTCTCGAATAACCAGCGCTTTATCGATCCCGCACAATTGTTTGTGACGCCGGATCACTATGTTTACCGCATGCTGGTTTCACAGGGCCTGACTTTGGATCAGCTGGGTGTCGCGCGCGCAGATAATACCACAGCAGAAACAGACCCCAGAAAGATTTGGCGCCTATTTGCTGATAACTACCATCTCTTTCGCGCCACACCTTCGCAAATGTGGCTGGACTATGCTTTTGAAAACATTTTCGGCATTGACGAGCCTCTTAATTCAAGTACCGCAGATTTATATTATTCGCATATTGAGCACTGTTTAGGGCAAGATGCATATCGCCCCCGCGCGCTATTTGAGCGTCAGAATATCGAACTGTTGGCCACCACCGAGTCGGCGCTTGATACCCTAGAGCACCACGCAGCCATTCAAGACAGCGATTGGTCTGGTCGCGTTATCACGACCTATCGCCCCGATTCAGTGGTGGACCCAGATTTCGAAGGGTTCTCCGATAACCTTCAGGCATTTGGAGCCATCACTGGGCAAGACACTCAAAACTGGCAGGGCTATCTAGCCGCCCATAAAGCGCGCCGCGTATTTTTCAAAAATCACGGCGCCACCGCATCGGATCATGGCCACCCCAGTGCATGTACCGCAGACTTATCCCCGCGACAGGCAGAGCAGCTGTTCACCAAGATTTGCTCTGGCGATTTTACTGCGGATGATGCGGAAATATTCCGGGGTCAGATGCTGACTGAAATGGCAAAAATGAGCCTTGAAGATGGGCTAGTTCTTCAAATTCATCCAGGCTCTATACGCAATCATTCATCGCAGATTTTTCAATCCCATGGGCGCGACAAAGGGTTTGATATTGCGCAGCGCACCGATTTTGCAACGGCACTTCGGCCCTTATTAGATGCGGTGGGGATGGAACCAGATTTGACGGTGATCATCTTTACCCTAAACGAAAGCGCATATGGGCGCGAATTGGCACCCATGGCGGGGGTCTACCCTGCCCTAAAACTTGGCCCGCCATGGTGGTTCTTCGATAGTCCAGAAGGTATTCGCCGTTTTCGCGAGAGCACCACCGAGACCTGTGGCTTTTACAATACCGTCGGCTTTAATGATGATACGCGCGCCTTTTGTTCAATCTCTGCGCGCCATGATGTGGCCCGCCGTTCAGATTGCGCCTATCTAGCGCATCTGGTCAGCACCGCGCGCCTAGATGTAAACGACGCCCACGAGGTCGCCTATGATCTTGCCTATGGGCTAGCCAAAAGTGCCTATCGACTCTGAACTTTGGTTCAATTCTTTTGAAAACTTGATGCATTTAATGCGCCAATCATAGAGGTAACGATGAAGACAACACTCCAGAAAGTTATGGTGAGCAAACATGTGTCACGACAGGTTTTAGCAGATGGCCCCGAACTAATGGCCGTGGCCTTCACCTGTGAATCCAGTGGCGAAGCCGCATTACCTAATCAGCCGCACATTCAGTCAACATATGTTGAATCCGGCGCGTTTGTACTTAATGTCAATGGCACTGAATTTAATCCTACCGCCAACGACAGCGTTGCCATCCCTACCAATGCCATCCATGCCTGTCGCTGTGTGAAGGGTGGTCGATTGATTGATACCTTCACTCCGCGCCGAGACGATTTTCTATAGGGTTCCCAAATGTTTCAATCAAAAACGCGCTATGCGATAGACCCCGCCACGGTTAAAACACTGAACACGCAACAATTGCGCGATCATTTCCATGTTGGCGGATTGTTCGCGCAGAATGAAATCTCTCTGACCTACAGCCACTACGACCGTCTTATTTTAGGTAGCGCCGTTCCCACGGATGCCCCTCTTATCTTGGATCACGTGCCAGAAACTGGCACCAGTAATATTCTAGATCGCCGCGAAATGGGCATTTTGAATATTGGCGACACAGGGCTGGTGCGTGTTGAGGGCAATACCTACGAGGTGAAACAGGGCGAGGTTCTGTATATTGGAATGGGCGCCGGCGCTGTAGAGTTTTCGGGCCTGGGTCGTTTCTATATACTATCCGCCCCTGCGCATAAAACCCATCCAACCAGATTAATCAAGTTGACCGATGCAAAGCGGTTGGAATTAGGTGCACCAGAAACAGCGAATGAACGGGTCATTCTGCAGTTTTTGCACCCAGACGTTGCCCCTAGTTGTCAGCTAGTGATGGGCTATACACAGTTTTCACCGGGCTCCGTTTGGAACTCTATGCCTGCCCATACCCATGATCGTCGAAGCGAGGCATATATGTATTTTGATCTGGCCCCAGAGCATCGCATTTTCCATTTTATGGGCGAGCCAACTGAAACCCGCCATATGGTTATTGCCAACGAAGAGGCGGTCATCTCGCCGCCTTGGTCGATCCATTGTGGTTCTGGCACGGGGTCTTATTCTTTCTGCTGGGCGATGGCTGGTGACAATGTCGATTTTACGGATGTTGACGTGGTTGCAATGGAAAACCTGCGATGAGTGATCGCTTTGGCCTAAGGGGAAAGCACGCATTGGAAGCGGGTGCGAACACTGGCATTGGTCTGGCCATCGCGCGCATTCTAGGCGCCTATTGGTACTATGGCCAAGAAATTTCTGACCGAGCAGTATCGAGCACATCAAAGGCTGACGCCAGCTTTCAGATCACCGCATTAGGCATCGATGGAGGTTAGCTTGCGCGAAAATTCACCATTAACATCCCCCCCTACCGAGAGACCAAAAGCGGGTATTCTACATTTTGGACCGGGTGCGTTTTTTCGCGCCTTTAACGCCATATATACAGCCGAGGCGATGGCCCATTCCGGTGGTAACTGGGGCATACGGGCGGTTAGTCTGCGCAGCGCTGGCATCCGTGACACCCTAGCGGCCCAACACTATATCTACACCGCAGCAATGCTCATGCCAGATGGCATCGAATATACCCAGGTCGATGTGATCGACAGCATTTTGGTCGCCCCAGAAAACCCTCAGGCCGTGCTCGCAGCGCTTTGCGAGGCTAACATTAGGATTGTATCCCTAACAATCACTGAAAAAGGCTATTGCTTTGATCCCGCAACCAACGGTTTGGATCACAATAACCCTGACATCATGCATGATCTAGACCATCCAGAAACGCCCAGAACAGCCATCGGTTTTTTGGTCTATGGGTTGGCGCAACGCCGCGCAGCCGGCTTGCCCCCGTTTACGGTTCTATCATGCGATAATCTGCCAAGTAATGGCGCGTTGGTGCGCCGGATGGTGCTGGAACTGGCGCACGCCGTTGACCCCAGCTTGGCTGATTGGATCGGCGCAGAGGCGCGTTTCCCTTCGACAATGGTGGATCGAATAACCCCTGCAACCACAGCACGGGATATCGAAAATCTCAGGCAGGCAATTGGCATTGATGACAGCGGATGCGTGGTGCATGAACCCTTCCGTCAATGGGTGATTGAAGATGATTTTGTGAAGGATGACCATCCAAACTGGGCCGCCGCAGGGGCGCAAATGGTGACCAGCGTTGACGCCTTTGAACTGATGAAATTGCGGTGCCTGAACGGATCACATTCCACGCTGGCATACCTTGGCTATTTGGCCGGCTATAAGACAATTGCGGCGGCGATGTGCGACACGCGGTTTGCAGATTTATTAACCCGCCTGTGGGCGCGCGAAATTATCCCCACAATCCCCACCCCAGAGGGCGAGGATCTTCACGCCTATTGCCACGCATTGCAAGAGCGCTATAAAAATCCATCCATCCACCACAAAACATCTCAAATCGCCATGGATGGCTCGCAGAAACTGCCTCAGCGCTTGCTGGGTGCGATCTCTGACAATCTGAAAATGGGAAACTCTGCCCCCCTGCTCTGTTTAGCCGTAGCTGGATGGATGCGTTACGTTGGCGGCACTGACGAATTGGGGCAAGAAATTGATGTCCAAGATCCCATGGCGCAACAATTGCGCAACGCCGTGATCAAAAGCACGCGACCAGAAGAGGCCGTTCAAGCGCTCTTGGGAATCGAGGCGATATTCGATCCTGAGTTAGCACAAAATCCTAAATTCGAGGCATCGGTTACTACCGCTTATATTTCGCTTTTGGAACACGGCACATTAAAAACAATTGAAAGAGAATTATATGCTTGAAGCTTGGCGTTGGTACGGGCCGCTTGATAAAATCACTCTACCAGAAATCGCCCAAACAGGGGCAAAGGCCATCGTCAATGCTCTGCACGAGGTGCCCTACGGTGAGGTCTGGCAAAGCGGTGCTATTGAACAGCGCGCCAAGCAGATAGTTGATGCCGGATTTTCATGGGCCGTGGTCGAAAGCCTACCAATTCACGAAGATATCAAGCGCGGCGAGGGAAACCTAGAGAGCCTTTTTGCAAATTACCGCCAATCGATGGCGAACTTGGCCGATCAAGGCATCAGCACCATCTGTTATAATTTCATGCCGCTGTTAGATTGGACACGCACCGATCTGGCGGCCCCTGTTGCGCGCGGCGGCACCTGCCTGCGTTTCGAGGCGCACCGAATGGCCGCATTCGAGATTCACATGCTTGGGCGTACGGAAGCCCAAGAGACCTACCCCGGCGGCGTGCTTGATCAGGCACAAGCGTGGTACAATCGCTCCTCCAAGGCAGACCAAGATGCCCTATTGCATTCTATTATGTCCGGCCTGCCCGGCGCCTTCGATCGTTATGATATCGCTGGGCTTCGCATGGCCTTGCAAAGATACCGCGGTATTGATCGAGCCACGCTTCGGGCCAATTACGCACGGTTTTTACAGGAAATCATCCCCACAGCGGTTGATCTTGGCATAAAGCTATGCGTACACCCCGACGATCCCCCACGTGATATATTAGGCCTTCCGCGAATTGTTTCGACCCGGGAGGACATCGAGTGGGTTCTGAATGCAGAGCCCACGCTAGAAAATGGATTAACCCTATGTTCGGGATCATTGGGCGCAAACCCCGCCAATGATGTAACCACAATCGCCAGCCAATTTGCCGATCGCATTCATTTTGCGCATCTACGGAATGTGTCAAAAGATCCTGATGGATCATTTGAAGAGGCCGCACATCTATCGGGTGATACGGATATGGTTGCGCTTATTCAGGTCTTGCTGACCGAACAAACCCGCCGCCAAGAACAGGGCCGCGCAGATGCGCTAATCCCGTTTCGCCCTGATCACGGGCACGAGTTGCTTGGTGATGTGGATCAAGGCACCTTTCCGGGTTATCCGATGATTGGACGTTTGCGCGGCTTGGCAGAGCTGCGCGGCGTCATAAAGGCATTGTCACATTAACCGTCACGACCGCCGCGGCTCATTCAGCGGCGATCTTGGGTCTATAGTTGGCAATCAAATTGCTGATTTCCGGGCGGCACGATCCACAATTGGTACCCGCCTGTAGCAATCGGCCAATATCGCCAAGATCCCTGGCTTGGCCGGATAGCACTGCATTTGTTATCTGATTTACACCAACATTAAAACAATTGCAGATCACCGGACCGATATCTGGGGCATCTGCACCGCTAGCACCTGCCAACAGGTTTTTATAATCTTTTTGACCCAATGCATCAGATACAAAGCCGCGCGCCGCGTAAACCGGGCTGGGCCCCGCAAAAAACGCACCAATAACCACCCCCCGATCCACAATCACAAGGCGCTGTTGTCCTGAGGCGGGGTCTTGGTAGGATACGGCCTGTCCCTGCGGACAGTTTAGTGTCTCTCGCACATAGCCTTCAAAACTCTCGGGTGCATTGCTGTCGGCGATCTCTATCCGCCAGCCATTTTTCACCCGCGAGCTGGCCCAGTAGTAGCTGTCTATAGAGGGGCGATTGAGACAAATTCCAAACCCAAACCAGCGGGCGTGAAATTTAGAGATCCCGACCGCGGTGCGCTTTAGTTCTGGTTGCCCAGAAACAGGATCAACCAGATCCGGCACGACCACATCGATACGCCCTTTGGCGCTAAATTGGCCTGTCCAATGCAGGGGTGCGAAAACCTGCCCCACCTGTTGCCTGTCAGAGACCTGTGCGCGCAAAACCGCCGTACCATAAGGGCTATTTACCTGCACCAGATCGGCCGTCTCTACCCCAATATCCGCGGCGTCGGCCGCATTTATCTGCAAGAAAGGTTCTGATATATGTTGGCTTAATACCGCAGATTTCGCCGTGCGTGTCAGTGTGTGCCAATGATCACGTACCCGCCCTGTATTCAATATATATGGGTACTTCAAATCGCAAATAGCGGAGTTTGCTTGTGCATGGACGGCCAGCATTCTGGCCTTGGCATCTGAGGTGAAAAATCCACCGTTTTCAAAAAACCTCGTATCGCCACCATCGGGCCTAACCGGCCATTGCACTGGCTCTAGCCCCTCATATCTATCAACAGATATTTCTGATAGGGCCGTTAAATCCAGATCCTTTCCTGCCAGAACTGACAGATAAGTCTGCGAAGCCCATTCTTTAAATATTTCATGTGGGCCTTGATAACTGAAATCGGCGCCCCAGCCCATTTTCTTAGCCACATCACAGATGATTTTCCAATCAGGTCGGGCCTGCTCGGGCAGTGGCAAAAACGCCCGCTGCCGTGAAATCCGGCGCTCCGAATTGGTAACAGTGCCATCCTTTTCGCCCCATCCCGCCGCTGGCAACAGAACATCGGCCAAAACAGTGGTATCTGTTTCTTCTACGATGTCAGAGACCACAACAAAATCTACCACCTCAATCGCCGCCGCCACATCATCGGCGCGTGGCATGCTGACGGCAGGGTTCGTGCACATCACCCACAAGGCTTTTATTTTGCCGCTGGCGCATGCTTTGAACATATCCACAGCCTTTAGCCCTGCTTGGGTGGGCAGGGTTGGCGAGTTCCAGAAATCCTGTACCATGTCTCGGTGGTCAGGGTTTTCGATATCTAAATGAGCCGCCAGCATATTCGCCAGCCCACCGACCTCGCGCCCGCCCATGGCATTGGGCTGGCCTGTCACGGAAAATGGCCCCTGCCCTGCTCCCCCAATGCGCCCCGTAGCCAAATGGCAATTGATGATGGCGTTGACCTTGTCGGTGCCATCGCTGGCTTGGTTCACACCCTGACTATAGATCGTAACAACACGCTCGGTCTTGGCGTAGGTGCAATAGAACTCTTCTAGCTCTTGTGGCGTTAAACCAGTCAGGCTTGAAACATGGCCAAGGGAATATGGCGTAACGGCCGCCATCGCATCTGCGAACCCGTTCACATGCTTGGCGATATACTCAGCATCAATTTTCCCAGCATCCCCAAGATATTTCAGCAAGCCATTGAACAACGCCACATCGCCACCGGGTGCAATACCCAGATGCATATCAGCCATATCCGATGTGGCGGTGCGCCGCGGGTCAATGTTTACAATTTTCAGGCCACGCTGCTCTTGGGCTGCGATGATACGCTGATGCAGAACTGGATGGCACCATGCCAGATTTGAACCTACCAAGACAATCAGGTCGGCCTCGTCTAGATCAGCATATGTGCCCGGAACAGTATCTGTGCCAAAGGCGCGTTTATGCCCTGCAACCGACGAGGCCATGCAAAGGCGAGAGTTCGTGTCGATATTGGCGGAACCGATAAAGCCCTTCATCAACTTGTTGGCCACATAGTAATCCTCGGTCAGCAATTGCCCGGATACATAAAACGCAACACTGTCAGGCCCGTGTTCTTCAATGGTCTCCTTGAATTTCTTGGCCACCAGATCCGTGGCCTCATTCCACGTGGCCTGTACCCCGCCAATCATCGGGTTCAACAATCGATCCTCAAGCGAGAGTGTGTGGCCCAGCGTCGTGCCCTTGGTACACAGGCGCCCGAAATTTGCCGGGTGCTTTGCATCACCCACGATCACTGCACCGCCGCTGCCATCTGGTGTCGCAATAATCCCGCATCCGACACCACAATAGGCGCATGTTGTTCGCACATCACTCATTGATAACTGCTCCTGCCATGTCTGAGCATTTGCCAAACTTTGGGTTCACGTATTTGCCGTAGGCGATCTGATCTCCGCCTAGCTGGTTACTTACATATTTGCCGAAGTATGGGCCGTCGTAGCTGTTGATTGTGCAATCAAGCGGCAAGGCTACAACGGCTACCAGCGGGTCCGGCGGCGCATCCAAAGTGAAGTTAGGGCCAAAAATCAGGGTCTCGCGTATAGGGGAGATATCCTCACCTGATTTAATCTTTTGCAGGAACCACGCCCCATCAACGGTATCGCCATACATAACGACCCCGATTAATTTATTATCCTGTACGTTCAGGCGCTTATAGATCCCAGAGATGGGATCGAAATAGACTATTTCATCGCGATCGGCACCGCGCGCAAAATCCCCCGCCGAGAATAAATCGCACCCCGTGACCTTCAGCTTGGTTGACAGCTCAATGGGGGTAAACACGGCCCTATGCCCCAGCAAATCATTCGCCAAAACCTTCGCCTGCTCATAAAGCGGTGCCACAAGGCCAAACAGCTGGCCGCTGTGTTCTACACATTCACCTAGCGCATAGATATCTGAGGCCTCTGTGCGCAGCGCATCGTCAACAATAATGCCCCGCGCGGTAGCAATACCAGCCTCTTTTGCAAGGCGCGTTTCTGGGCGAATACCCACGGCCATCACCACGATGTCCGCGGGGTAAATCGTGCCATCCTCTAGCTTCACCGCCTCAACACGCTCTGCCCCAACGATCTCCTTGGTGGCCCCCTGAGTGTGCACAGTGATGCCCCGCGCCTCTAGTGACTTTTGCAACAGCCCTGCGGCCGTTGAATCCAGCTGGCGTTCCATCAGGTGATCCGAAATATGAATAACCGTAACATCCATACCTCGTGCATTTAACCCTGCTGCAGCTTCTAGCCCCAACACTCCGCCACCAATGACCACAGCCTTGCTCTGGGGCTTTTGCGCGACATCCAGCATCAGATTGACATTGTCCAAATCGCGATAAGGCAACACACCTTCTAGGTTTATGCCTGGAAATGGAATCATAACAGGTGCAGATCCAGTAGCAATCACCAGCTTGTCATAGGGTGCACAGTTGGATGCACTGCGAATGAATTTGGCGGCCTGATCAATCTCTAGAACCGGTTCACCAAAATAGGTGGTAATCCCCCGATCTTCATACCATGCATCACTATGGGTGATGATTTCTTCGTAGTTTTTTTCACCGCTGAGCACCGGTGACAACATCAATCGATTGTAATTGCCACGCGGTTCGGCATTGAACAACGTAATTTTATAGGCTTGTGGATCTTGCTCCAGCAGATTTTCTATCAACCGCCCAGAGGCCATACCCGCCCCGATAATCACAAGGTTCTGCGCCATTACGCAGCCTCGCCTGTTGTAGCGGCCGCGGTTTCGTGGGAATCCTGCGCTGCGCTCTCTTCAACAACGGTATCTGGGTCTCCATGCTCGTAGTCTTCTAAAAATTGCAAAACTTCGGCGCGGTAGCGATAATAGTCGGAGTGCTCCATCAGCGCCTTGCGGGTGCGTGGGCGCGGCAGATCTACCGATAGCATTTTGCCAATGGTTGCGCGCGGCCCATTGGTCATCATGCAAATCCTGTCAGATAACAAAACCGCCTCGTCCACATCATGGGTAACACAAATTGTTGTTACCTTGGTTTTAGACCAAACATCCATCAGAACCTCTTGTAACTCCCAACGAGTCAAGCTGTCTAACATTCCGAAAGGTTCATCTAGTAACAACAACTTAGGAGATAATGCAAAGGCTCTTGCGATCCCAACGCGCTGTTGCATTCCATTGGACAAATCAACCGCATTTCGATCCATGCTATCGGCCAGCCCGACGCGTTCTAGGTAATATTCCACCACCTCTTGGCGCTCTATCTGGCTGGCGTTGGGATAGACCTTGTCTACACCGATGGCGACGTTTTGTTTGGCGGTTAACCAAGGGAACAGGCTGGGTGATTGAAACACCACCGCGCGTTCTGGGTCAGCGCCCTCGACGTGTTTACCGTCTAGGATAATACCACCCTTAGAAATCGGGTTCAGCCCTGCGGCCATTGTTAGGGCGGTGGATTTCCCACAACCCGAGTGCCCGATCACCGATACGAATTCGCCTTTTTGCAGGGTCATGTCGAAGTCCTCGACCACCGTTAGCGGCCCCTTGGGCGTGGGATAAACTTTGTGAACCATGGAAAATTGTAGATAACGCTCGTCGTTAAAACCCTCTGATTTCCCTGCTTCGCGCAGCGCAGATGGCGCCATTTGGTGAACGGCCTGAACATCTGGCATGCTGCGCGTTTGTTCGGCCGCCGCAGAAAACCCGATATCCATCAAATATTTTGTCACATCAGCACGCAGCTTAATAAACGCCGGATCATCATTCATCTTCGTGCGATCACGTGGGCGTGGGATGTTGACCTGGAAATCAGGCCCCAGCGTTGCCTCTGGGCCCGGTTTCAGGGTCACAATGCGATCCGCCAGCAGGATCGCCTCGTCTACATCATTGGTGATCAAGACGATGGTTTTCTTTTCCTTCTGGCTGATGGTTTCGATCTCGTCTTGCAGATTGGCGCGCGTCAAGGCATCCAAAGCAGACAGAGGCTCATCCAACAGCAGAACTTCGGGTTGCATCGCCAGCGCGCGCGCCACAGAAACCCGTTGCCGCATCCCGCCAGAGAGCTCGGACGGGCGACGATCGGTGGCATGTGACAGGCCAACCATATCCACATACTTCTTTACCAGAGCGGCGCGATCCGCCTTTGGCATATGCGCATGCACCGCATCCACCGCAAGGGCCACATTGCCATTCACCGTCAACCAAGGCATCAAAGAATAGCTTTGGAAAACCAGCCCGCGTTCTGGGCCGGGCTCGACAATTGGCGCCCCTCGGAACGTGGCAGTTCCGGTATCAGGCGTAATTAACCCGGTCATCAAATTCATCAGGGTACTTTTGCCGGAACCAGAGAACCCAAGAATAGCAATAAACTCTCCCTCCGCGACGTCTAGGGTAATGTCTTTAAGGATTTTGGCATCGCCAAAGGATTTTGATACGTTTTTAAAGGATAAAATGCTCATGTTGATTACCTGTCGATCGAGAATGTCATCATGGACTGCAACGCATACATCAGGCGATCCAGCATATACCCAATCAATCCAATGGTCAGTACTGCGACCATAATCTTGGCCAAGGATTGGCTAGATCCATTTTGGAATTCATCCCAAACGAATTTTCCAAGACCCGGGTTCTGAGCCAGCATTTCCGCGGCGATCAAAACCATCCATCCCACGCCAAGCGATAGGCGCAGACCCGTAAAGATAAGCGGAAGTGCCGAGGGTAGAACCAGCTTGGTGATTTTTGTCCATGTGCCCAACTTCAAGACCTTACTTACATTGATCAAATCCCGATCAATTGACGCCACACCAAGGGTGGTATTGATCAATGTTGGCCAGATCGAGCACAACGTTACAGTGATTGCAGAAACCAGAAACGATTTAGCAAACAGAGGGTCTGCAGAGGAAACAGTGGCCGATACAACCATTGTGACAATTGGCAACCATGCCAGGGGCGATACTGGCTTAAAAATTTGAATAATTGGGTTCATCCCAGCCCCGACCAACGGCGACAGGCCGCCTGCAATCCCCAAGGGAATGGCGATAACTGTCGCAATCAGGAACCCAAAGAACACGGTACCAAGAGACGTCCAGATTTGGTCGTAAAATGTTGGCGCACCGGTGAAGGCACGTTCTTTCACTCTATCTTCGCGCCCAGCCGCGATCAGCTTGGCATTACGCGCATCTTGGCGCTCGTAAAAGGCCGCGGCCTTGTCCCTTTGGCGGTCATGATCTGCATTCAACGTCTTGAACTGTTCCCAGACCTGAACAGGCCCCGGAACAGCGCCAAGAGATGTGGTAACCTTGGGGGCCAACGCCCCCCAAGCAAGCAAGAACAATACAATCGCCAGAACCGGAACACCCAACAACCGCCAGATGTCTTTTAGATTGCGGCCAAAGTCATCCCCGGCGCAGACCTTCAACACTGGGGTTAGCCATGCTAATCCAAGTATACCAAGGTATCTATCGGCCTTATTAATGCGACCAAAGATGCGCTCTCTACGGGCTTCTTTGTCCACTTGTGGATCTGTGATTGATGTCATTGCTCTTGCCTTTCACTTCCTATTTCGCACGGGGATGCGAAAAACTTTGGGGTGGTTAGTTGGATTGGTCTTTCAGACCAATATTCAGCGCATCCAGATAGGCGAGAGGTGCCTTGCCGTCATAGGTAACGCCGTCCAGAAAATCAGATGTTGCGGGCTTGTAACCATCTGTCCCAAAGGGGACCTCGGATTCTAATAGATGGCCCTCGTCGATCAGCAGTTTCGCAGCCTCTAGATAGATTGCTGGCTTGTACACATCCTTGGAAACTTGCTCGTACCATTCAGCAGGTTTCGCATCGGTAATTTGGCCCCAACGGCGCATTTGTGTTAGATACCATGTCGCATCAGAATAGTACGGATAGTTGGCAAAGTAGCGGAAAAACACGTTGAAATCAGGCACCGAACGAACATCACCTTTTTCATATTCAAATGTACCGGTCATAGATGCGGCAATAACTTCTGGATTAGCACCTACATATTCTGGCTGGCTTAGAATCTTCACGGCTTCGTTGCGGTTCTCATTGCTTTGATCCAACCATTTTGCGGCACGGATCAAGGCCTTGGTCAGCGCCAAGGTGGTCTGAGGGTTCTCTTCGGTAAAGGACTTGCTCATGCCGAAGACTTTCTCTGGGTTGTTCTTCCAGATTTCGTAATCGGTAATTACCGGCACACCAATACCCTTGGCCACGGCCGCTTGGTTCCATGGCTCGCCCACACAATACCCAAGGATGGTTCCAGCCTCTAGCGTGGCTGGCATCTGTGGTGGGGGGGTTACGGATAGCAATACGTCTGCATCAACTTGGCCGCTGATGTTGTCTGCGGTATAAAATCCAGGGTGAATGCCACCGGCAGCAAGCCAGTAGCGCAACTCGTAGTTATGAGTGGATACAGGGAACACCATGCCCATATTAAAGGGCTTGCCCTCATCCTTGTAACGATCAACCACTGGCTTTAGCGCTGCGGCAGAAATCGGGTGGATTGGCTTTCCTTCGGCATCTTTGGGAACGTATTGCTTCATCTCGTCCCAGATTTCATTGGAAACTGTAATTCCGTTCCCGTTTAGATCCATAGAAAAGGGTGTCACAATATCGGCCTTGGTGCCAAAACCTATGGTCGCGGCCAATGGCTGACCCGCCAGCATATGCGCCCCGTCCAGTGTGCCATCAATTACACCATCCAACAGAACCTTCCAATTGGCTTGTGCCTCAAGTGTTACATACAGCCCCTCGTCCTCGAAAAAACCTTTTTCATAGGCAATCGCCAAAGGCGCCATATCGGTCAGCTTGATGAAACCAATTTTCAGTTCATCTTTTTCAACATCTAACATCTCGGCCTGTACAGGCATTGCCAGAAATCCAGCAATAACCGCAGAAAGCGTCAGTAACTGTTTCTTCATTTTTTTGTCTCCAAATAAAAAAAGCCGCCTGACCAAAACACAGCTCTGCAAAAACAGAACCATACTGTGATCAAGCGGCGTTGCTTGGTGGAAGGAACCCAACATTTGGGTGAAAGCAGAACACGTCGTTGTGTGCTGTTGTCTGAATGATATCTGTAACAGCACAAAGGTCAACAAAGCTGTCGCAAAACTTGTGCCTAAATTTTAATCAGGGTCGAAAATTTGGCCATCAAAAAAGGCATCCGGCCCCAAAACCAAATCTTTGTTCGCGCTAACCGCGCGCGGGTGACACAGCGCGCCTTCTAATTTTGAACTGGCAGCAGGCATAGCCCCGCCAAGTGATTCCAAGGCTGCCCGATAGAGGTCGGGGCGAAACCCTACATGCGATTGCGCCAAATCTATCTGCATCTCTTGAGCGATCCACGCTGATTGTGAAACCCACGGAAAACTAACCTCTGGGCCGCCAAAAACAAGCGCGCGCTTGTCGATGCCATAGTGCCCTTGTTCATTTAAGATGAAACGACCACTTAGAGAATGCTCCAATAGCTCCGCTGCACAATCTAAATGATCGGGTTTGGCCAATAACTCGGCCACCGCACCCGGATCACGATTTTCTGACAACCAGCGCCCTGCCCGCGCACAGGCCCGCATCAAGGCAAATATCTGGGATGATTTCATATTCAGCACATTGGGCGAAATCGCCAAAACCTTTTCTGGCGCCCCTTGCCATACAGCACTGCTGGTTAGAAAAATCTGCCCCAGCCCCTGCGCCACAGCTAGCGACCCCCAGGGTTCACCAACCATGAAACACTCGATCTCGCCATTTTGAAGCTTTGCGCCCATCAGTGAGGGGGGCGAGACCACGAAATCCAAGACTAGATCAGGGTCGGCGCCAGATTTGCGCACAAGATACCGTAGAAGCAAGGCTTGCATTGATGCCAAAAACGGCACACCAATTCGAACACGCCCCCTACTCACTAGACACTGCCCCAAACACGCCGCATCATTAAAGCGCATCGCACGCTCATGTAGATAAGCCGCCAATTCATCACCCGCGACAAAACAATTCCCATTTAGGCTAAGAACCTGCGGTACGATTACACCCTGTTTTGCCAATGAAACCGCCAGTGGAGCCAACATATGCGCTGCGTCAATCACCCCATACATCAATTTATCGCGCAGAGATGACCAGCTGGTTTCCTTGCTGAGGTTTAGATGGATGCCCTCTTCCTCGGCATATCCCAGCTCTTTGGCCACAATCAGAGGGGCCGCATCGACCAAGGGCACATAGCTACAATTCAGCACCGCAATCATAACAGTAATCCCGCAGCAGTAACCAAGGCTTCTGCCACCTCGGACACGCGGCGCCCCTGATCCATGGCGGTTTTACGCAATAGGGCATAGGCGTCATCTTCGGACAAATCTCTGGATTTCATCAGCAACCCCTTGGCACGATCGATAGTTTTGCGCTCGGCTAGGGCGGTTTTTGTAGCCTCTAATTCGGCCTTTATCCGCGCAAAAGCATGAAACCGAGCAACAGCAGTTTCAAGCACCGGCTTGATACGATCCTTGCGCAACCCGTCCACCACATATGCGCTGACCCCGGCCTCGATGGCGGCGCGCATCATTTGATTATCAGTTTGGTCAACAAACATCGCAACAGGCCTTTGGGCGGGCCCAAGGGCAGAGATAACCTGCTCGAAACTATCCCGCGCTGGGTCTTCGAAATCCACCAAGATTATATCTGGCGTCATTTCGCCCAAACGGCGCGCCAGCCCAGTTGTTTCTCCGATCACCGAAATTCGGTAATCATCGCTTTCGCGCAGCGCATCTACAATTAAAAATGCGCGTTCTTTGTTCGGATCGATTACAACAATGTGCAGTGGCTCGGTCATTTCTGGCACCCCTTATAGAGGTCGTAGCCTGCCGATCGACCCCACGAAAGGATCTCGGGTGAATAAGTCTCCACCGATCAAGGAACTGCTTAAAAAATATGCAAAATAGACTGGGTTGATAAAATTGCTCACAGTTTTCGCCTTGGGTCGGTCAAACATTGCATCCATAAAATTTATAACATACGAAACGGATATCAAACCTTCGCATCATACGGAAAATGCTATGACAAAATATTGCCTCACAGTCACCTGCCCCTCTACCCGCGGTATTGTCGCGGCAATCGCGGGGTTTTTGGCCGAGAATGGCTGCAATATCACCGACAGCTCGCAATATGACGATCTGGGTACTGGGCAATTTTTCATGCGGATCAGTTTTGTATCAGAATCCGATCGCACCCTCACAGATCTAGACCAGTCCTTTCTGTCCATCGCCTCACCCCATGACATGCAGTTTGCGTTTCACGACGAAACCCAGAAAATGAAGGTCGTGATTATGGTCAGCCGTTTTGGGCATTGCTTGAATGATTTGCTCTACCGGATACGTATTGGCGCATTACCGGTGGAGATCGTAGCGGTGATTTCTAATCATATGGATTACCAAAAACCTGTGGTTAATGCTGATATCCCGTTTCACTGTATAAAGGTGACCAAAGAGAACAAGCCCGAGGCCGAAGCGGCGATCATGAAGATCGTCACCGATCAACAGGCTGATTTGATTGTTTTGGCGCGCTATATGCAAATTTTGTCAGATGAGATGTGTCAAAAAATGTCAGGTAAGATCATTAACATACACCACTCATTCCTGCCATCCTTCAAGGGTGCAAACCCCTATAAACAAGCCTATGAGCGGGGTGTGAAATTGATCGGGGCCACGTCTCATTATGTGACAGCTGACCTGGACGAAGGCCCAATTATCGAACAAGATATTGTGCGCGTCACCCACGCCCAATCGGCCTCGGATTACGTATCATTGGGGCGTGATGTTGAAAGCCAAGTCCTGGCACGCGCGATACATGCGCATGCCCACCACCGCGTATTCTTAAATGGCAACAAAACAGTGGTTTTCCCTGCCAGCCCAGGTAGCCACAGCTCCGAGCGCTTGGGATAATATGCTAATGGCGATCGGGGCATAGAGTTTCTGAAGCCTATGGCCGTGACTACCCCAAGAGGATTTAACGGCCACGCGATCTATCTCATCGGCTGGGGCCTTGGCCGCAACAATGCTGGTCTTGGACTGCATATTCTACAGTGCCGATCGGTTTTTGCGATTCGCAAGCTATCTGATCATCTGGCACTGTTAATCCACAACATTTTGGTTCGCGTTATGGGCGCAAGTTAACCTAAAAACATATCTACGAAAATTGGATCACACACAGTTCCAATTATAGGTCGATTACACCCGCCTGCTGTATGACTGCGGATCACTGCTCGGCAAGCCTCACGTCTAAAATACATGTTTCCAATCCATCGGGATCACAATCCGATAATTGTAGCCATGGCCATAAAGGAGAAACATGAGTTTGCCAAAAAAGGTAGTGGCGGAGAGACAGGGATTCGAACCCTGGGAACCTCGCAGTTCAACGGTTTTCAAGACCGCCGCATTCGACCACTCTGCCACCTCTCCGTGCCATATATACGGGGTCGATCCGTGCGCCTTCCCTAAATTGCCACGTCCGATGTTGCAAGCCAAAAAACGCCGAAAAATACAGAAGTTTCATTTTTTTGCCACTCTTGCCGCTTCTTTGCGCGACTTGCCACTTCCAAGACAGAAGTTAATTGTATAACATTGCCCCAAGCCGCAAAATAAGCGGCAAAATCATGCCAATGGCACCAAGGGCTATGGGTGGAAAAACAGGAAAGTCAGTAACGTGATCAGGCATTTACAAAAAACGAAGCTTCTTAAATTTTCTTTGCTTGCAACAGTCGCACTCGGGCTCGCCGCCTGCGAAACCAGCGGCGACAATCCATTTAAGTCCAAGCCCAATGCAATAGATGCCGCCCCCGATGGTACCAAGTCTTATAAAGAGGTCGATGTCGAGGCCCCAGAGGTCTTCCATAAAACAGACAAGTCACTGTGGGATGGGCGTCCTTCTTTAGGCGGCGTTTGGGTGGCGCACAATGATGTAAAACAACCCGAGCGCGTTATCATTCGCAATCAAGCAAATGGTAAATTCGTGATAGGTGCGTTGTTCCGCAAAAGCAGCGGCACCCCCGGCCCGGCATTTCAAATGTCATCAGATGCTGCTTCGGCTCTGGGTACCCCCGCCGGTACACCTGTTTCACTATCTGTAACTGCGATGCGTCTTGAAAAACGCGAAATCGCTAAGAAAACAGACGTGAAACCAGCAGATAGTACGGACATTGCGACCACCGCCTTAGAGGCGCTGGAAACCGCGGATGACACGAAACCCACCGCAAAAAAACCCACCACACGGAAAGGCGCAACCAAAAAACCGACCCCGCCATCCAAGCCTGCGGTTAAGCCAAGCGCATCAGCCAAGGCACCTGCCGCGCCCGCGGCACCAAAGGCAGATGCAAACACCCGCTATGTACAGCTGGGTCTGTTCAGCGTAAAAGGCAATGCCGATGGCACCCTAAAGGCCCTAAAAGCCAAAGGCTTAAGCGGGAAGATCGTCACCTCGTCTGCTAAGGGCAAGACCTTTTATCGTGTGTTGGCGGGGCCAGCCGCAGGCAAGGCAGAACAGGCACGCGTACTGAAAGAGGTGAAGGCCATGGGCTTTAATGATGCCTACCTTGTAAAGGGCTAAAACATGAAGTTTCTGTCTCGGATATTCTGTACGCTCAGTGCCACCTTGATGCTGGTCACCCCAGCCATTGCCTTTGATACCGCCGCTACTTCGGCCATGATTGTTGATCAAACCACTGGCACAGTGCTGTTGGCCAAAGATGCGGACCGCCCGATTCCCCCTGCTTCGATGTCTAAATTGATGACGCTGAACATGTTGTTCGAGGCCCTACGTGATGGGCGCGTCACAATGGAGACCAAGTTTTTGGTATCCGACCGCGCACAGCAAATCGGGGGCTCGACCATGTTCCTGCGCTCTGGTGAGCGGGTCAGCGTAGAAAACCTGATCCAAGGGATTATCGTGCAATCGGGCAATGATGCCTGTGTCACCGTGGCAGAAAACCTTGCCGGTACCGAAGAGGCCTTTGCACAGCAAATGACCGATCGCGCTGGCGAGCTGGGCATGAATGCCTCGTCCTTTGGTAATGCCACCGGCTGGCCGCATCCGCTACAGCGTATGAGCGCGCGCGATCTGGTTTTTATGGCCAATCGTTTAATCACCGATTTCCCACAGTTTTATCCGTATTTTTCCCAGCAGTCCTTTGAATGGGATGGGGTAAAGCAAGATAATCGAAATCCTTTGCTTAACCTTGGTATTGGCGCTGACGGGCTGAAAACTGGGCATACCAGCGAGGCCGGATACGGGTTGGTTGGCTCTGCTAAACAAGGGAAACGCCGGGTAATATTCATGATCACGGGCCTACAATCTGCAGCCGAACGCGCTAGCGAGGCTGAGAAGCTAACCAATTGGGCCTTTCGTCAGTTTGTTAGCAAAGAGCTGTTTAAGCAGGGCGCAACGATCTCGACCGCGGAGGTATGGCTGGGTGCAGAAAAACATGTCCCGTTGACCACTGAACATGATATCGCCAGCTTGATCCCGCTGGGTGTACAATCTGATATCCAATTGTCCATCAGCTACCAAGGCCCGATCGAAGCCCCCATAGCCAAGGGCGATCAAATCGCTACTTTAAAAGTGAATGTAGCAAAAATGAACCCCGTTGAGTTTCCACTGGTTGCCGCTAGCGATGTGGAAAAAGGGGGAGTTCTTACACGGATGATTGCTGCAGCTCACTTGTTGTCTAAGGATTTGATTGGCAATAAACTTGGGGCAGCAAATTAACCCATGTCGCGCGGATTTCTCATCACGTTCGAGGGCATCGATGGTTCGGGAAAAACAACCCAATCTACTCGGCTCGCCGAGGCACTAACTGCGCTTGGCCAGACTTGCGTCAAGACCCGCGAACCCGGGGGCAGCACTGGGGCTGAATTGATCCGAAAGCTATTGGTCGAGGGTGATACTGAGCGTTGGTCTGCACAGACTGAAATCTTGCTGTTTACGGCCGCGCGGCGCGATCATTTGGAAAAAACCATCATCCCATCGCTGGAACAGGGTCACCATGTGATCTCGGATCGTTTTGTGGATTCAACGCGGGTCTATCAGGGGGTCGCACGGGCCAGCTTGCGCTCAATGGTTGATGCCCTGCATGATTTGGCGATACAGACCGAGGCCGATTTGACATTTGTCATCGATATGGACCCAGAGCGTGCCTTATCACGCGGATTGGCCCGCAACTGCGGCGAGGATCGATTCGAGGATTTCGGCCTAGAGTTCCAAAAATCCCTACGCGCTGGGTTTCTGGAACTTGCGGGTGAATACCATAAGCGGTGCCATGTCATTGATGGCATGCGTGAAATAGACCTGATCGCCGCCGAGATCTTGCGCATTACCCAAGAGGTCCTAAATGAGCGCCGATGAAATCCCGCAATCTGATCAGCTAGATGGGGCGCCCCACCCGCGCCATACAAAAACGCTGTTTGGCCAAGATGCGGCGCAGAGCGATTTTCTATCGGCCTATAATTCTGATCGCCTACACCATGCATGGATGATCACCGGCCCAAATGGCGTGGGCAAGGCCACATTGGCATGGCGCATCGCACGTTTTGTGCTGTCGCAGCCAGAACCAAACCCCATGTTCCCGGCTCAACCAGTAAGCAGCCTAGATACCCCAGACGACCACCCCATTGCCAAGCGTATAGATGCCTTGGGCGAGCCTAGCCTGTATTTAACCCGCCGCCCGTGGGATGAGAAAGCGAAACGTCTAAAGGCCCATATTACGGTTGAAGAAATCCGCAAGCTCAAGAGCTTTTTCACCCTTTCTGCCGCCGATGGAGGCTGGCGTGTGGCCATTGTGGATGCGGCCGAGGAAATGAATACGGCCGCGGCAAATGCGTTGTTAAAATTGCTGGAAGAGCCACCGGAGAAAACCTTAATACTGTTGATATGTCATCAACCTGCTCGCCTCTTGCCGACCATTCGCTCGCGGTGTCGGATTTTAAAATGCGCCCCTCTTGCCCCGAAAGATATCGCCGCCGCGCTAACGCAGGCTGATTTTGAACAGAGCGCGGTATCCGATGCTTTGGCCGTTTTGGCAGATGGCTCTATCGGGCGCTCTATCGAGTTAATGGCAGGGGATGGCATCGCCCTCTATCAATCCATCGTCACTTTGGTACAGGATGCGCCGCGTATGGATCGGGACGCCGCTATGCGGTTGGCAAATGCCTGTGTTGGCAAGGATAAGAGCGCAACCTTTCAACTAACTCTGCGCATGTTCGATCTGTTTATCGCACGCCTTGCAAAATTTGGTGCTCTCCAACCTCAAAACCTTGCCGAGGCCGCCACAGGCGAGGCCAATGTTCTGGCGAAACTTGCACCCGATCTGGCCGCAGCACGAAAATGGGCGCGCCTAAGCCAGTCCCTGCAAGGTCGTGTTCAACATGCAAATGCGGTGAACCTTGACCCTTCTTCGGTGATCCTAGATATGTTGTTTAAATTCGAAGAAACCGCGCGTAAATAAACAAGGGGCCATGCCCCAAAGGCCCCAAAATGACCAACCCAACCCTTGTCGACAGCCACTGCCACCTTGATTTCCCTGATTTCGAGGGCGAAATACCCGATCTAGTGGCCCGCGCCGCCGCCGCTGGTGTGACCCGCATGGTCACAATTTGTACAGAAATGCATCAAGAGCCAAATGTACGCGCAATCGCTGAGGCCCATGCGCCGGTGTTTTATGCCGCCGGAGTGCACCCAATGCATGTGGCCAAGACCGAGCCTGTGACGCTGGAACAGCTGATCACCATCACACAGCACCCCAAAATGGTTGGTATCGGGGAAACGGGGTTGGATTACCACTATACCGCCGACAGCGCCGATGCGCAGAAAACCTCGCTGCGCCTTCACATTCGCGCAGCCCAAGAAACCGGTCTACCGTTGATCATTCATGCGCGTGCTGCCGATGACGATATGGCCGATATTCTGACAAGCGCATATAAGAATGCGCCCTACACCTGTGTTATGCACTGTTTCTCTTCCTCGGCCGATTTGGCGCGGGCCGCACTTGATTTGGGTTTTTACCTGTCAATGTCTGGTATCGCGACCTTTAAAAAATCCCAAGACCTGCGGGATATATTTGCCAGCGCGCCCCTCAATCGCATTTTAGTCGAAACAGACAGCCCCTACCTTGCGCCCGTGCCATTTCGCGGCAAGCGTAACGAACCGGCCTATACCGCCCATACAGCCGCAGTAGGCGCTGACATATTTGGGATAACCGTGGATGAGTTCGCGGCCCAAACGGTGGAGAATTTTGACCGGCTATTCCCCAAAGCCGCCGCTTGGAAACAGCCATGAAAACGCTGACCTTTACGATATTGGGTTGCGGATCATCGGGCGGGGTTCCCCGCATTGGGGGCGATTGGGGGGCCTGTGACAAAACCAACCCCAAGAATGCCCGCCTACGCTGTTCGATGCTTATCCAACGCCACGGTGCAGATGGGGTTACGAGCGTTTTGATCGACACCTCGCCAGACATGCGTAGCCAGCTATTGGCCGCGGAGGTCGGGGCGCTGGACGCTGTGGTCTATACGCATCAACATGCAGATCATGTTCACGGACTGGATGATCTGCGGATGATTGCTCTACGGATGCGCAAGCGCATTCCGGTTTATGCCTCAACAGAGGCGCGCGGTGATATTCTATCGCGGTTTAACTATGCCTTTGAAACCCCCGAGGGCAGCAGTTACCCACCAATCCTAGAAATGTATGACCTGCCAGAGAACCTCTGGGTTGATGGTGCAGGCGGTAAGATTAACATTCAAAGCTTTGATGTAGAGCATGGGGCAATCTCGGTGCGTGCTCTGCGGATCAATGATCTATTATATACCCCAGATATTTCGGGATTTTCTGCGGATGTAGAACCCCATCTTTCAGGTCTACACTATTGGGTGCTGGATGCGCTGCGGTATACCCCCCACCCTAGTCATATCAATGTAGAAACCGCATTGAAATGGATCAACGAATATCGCCCTAAACAGGCAGTTTTAACCAATCTACACATTGATCTGGATTACCAGACCCTAAACTGCGAAACCCCGGACCATGTAGAACCAGCCTATGATGGTATGCAAATCAGGATGCATATTGATGTTTGAGATATCACAAATAATTCTGCCGGTGTTCTTTATTATTGCACTTGGATATGGTGCTCGATGGCGCGGGTCAGTGGATGATCAGCAATCCGATACCCTTGCTTACTTCGCCCAAAATTTCGCTATTCCTGCGTTGTTGTTCAATGCCGTAGCGCATCTAAACCTGCGCGAAGTATTTAACGCGCCGCTGTTTGTATCTTATTATCTGCCTGCGTTGGTAGTGTTTTTACTCGGCATGATCTTGGCGCGCGCTTTCTTTAAGAGAACTGCGGGGCAATCGGTGTCGATCGGCTTTACCGGCCTTTTTTCCAATACGGTTCTATTAGGCCTACCTATAATGGAATTGGCGTTTGGCCCTGCTTCAATGACGTCAAACTATGCATTGATTTCCGTACATGTTCCATTTTGCTACACTATCGGTATTACATGTATGGAAATACTGCGCGCCGATGGAGCAGGATTTTGGGTTATTATCAAGGCAATCGGGCGGGCAATTTTCAAAAATACGCTGGCTATGGCATTGATCGCGGGGTTTGCATTTAATTTTTCGGGGCTCGTCCTACCCGAAGTGGTTGAACGCGCGCTCGATATGATGGTGCGCGCGGCATTGCCGGTGGCGTTGTTCTCGCTGGGTGCGGTGCTGTTTCGCTATAAGCTGACCAACAACCTGCCAGAGGTTGCCATGGTCAGCGTGCTAAAATTATTGCTGTTTCCCGCCCTTGCATATGTGATGGCAACCCATGTGTTTAATCTGCCGGATATGGTGCGGAATTCCGTGGTAATCACCGCCGCAATGCCACCGGGCATCAACACCTATATCTTTGCGAACATCTATAATCGCGGCAAGGCAACGGCGGCATCCTCTGTCGTGATTGCAACGTTCCTAAGCATTTTCACCATATCCGCATGGCTAGCGCTGTTAACCTAGCCCATGCTTATACCACGAAGCCGCTCAGAACGGCAGCGCAACAAATCGATTTCCCTAACACATCGTTTCGATGCGCTTGCCAAATGACACTATATATCAAACAATATGATCAACATGTTGGCGCCATCAAGCACACCGCATGATGCTGTTATTTACCATCTGAGCCCCCCAGCAAGAAATACCCACGAGCCTAAATCTGGCCCTATCTGCCAAGGAAACCATAACCGCCCCGCTAAACCAAGTGGTGTGTAGATTTTGCCTAAATCCCAATGCGAGACGGCTATCAAATAGTGCAGAGCAGAGCTCTTAATCGAAGCCGGATCAGTTCCATCTAAAAACTAAACGTACTTGTTAGGGCAAAGTATCCTAAATTTGGGCTTTACACTACTGACTGGTGTTTTCGATCACTTGGCGCAGCAAGTTTCGCAAACTCTCTGCCTCACTTTGTGACACCCCCCTTAAAGCCTCTGCCTCATATCTGGCCGCTACACGCATTAGCTTGCGCACAATCTCGGCCCCTTTTTCGGTTCTACGCGCAAAAATCTTTTGCCCCCTAAGCGCACGGTGGCACAGCCCCTGATCCTGCATTGTATATACAAGATCTCGCAGAGCATTGGGGTGTAGCGAGGTACGCAGATGTAGCGCTTCAATATCCTGTGCACCATCTACCGCGTTTAGTGCCGTTAGTACGCGCCATTCCGGCAGGGTTAAGTCTTGGGCAGAAATCGCCCGATGGAATTCCGATACCAGCAAGGTATTGGCCCGCGACAAATGATAAATCAGGGTATTTTCGATTGGATCGCGACCAACTTCCGCTAGCTCCGCCGCCTCTTCTTGCGTGGATCCCAATGGTGTCGCACTGGCATATGCCCCCTCTGAAAACAAAAGGCTGGGGATTTTCTCGCGATGAAATTCCTTAACCTCGCCGACAATAATCCAGTGATCCCCCCCCTCGTAGACCGCCCAAGTTTCGCATTGGAACAGTACTGAAAAATCATCCAGCAAAGGCACCCCATGCGCATTGACGCGATAATTCACCCCGTCAAATTTATCCCCCCCAGAGCGCGCAAATTGATTGGACAGTTGCACCTGATGCGCCCCGAGAACATGCACCGCAAAATGGGAAGCCATTCTAAAGGCATCAGCAGATAGAGCAGCTTTTGTCACGCTCCATAAGATCAATGGCGGCTCTACCGAGACCGAATTAAAACTGCTGGCGGTCATGCCCACGGGCGCGCCGGTACTATCGACGGCTGTTACAATTGTAACCCCCGTACCAAAACAAGAAAGCGCATCGCGAAACTCTCGAGCATCAATAGACATTTAGCGCCTCATATGGATATTATTTCTGCTAGACTATGTTATTATTGGCCAAATTATAACCCTAACGGCTTAGAAACCCTTAGGTTACGCTCAAGAGGATACATCATCGGCCATGGTGATAAAGCTGGCCATCACCTTTTTTGCACCGCCCCCCTCAAAAACAATCGACAGCTTATCACCCTCGACACCAACGACCGCGCCAAACCCATACTTGGCGTGATGCACACGATCCCCCAAGCCGAAAGAGGCCACAACCTTGGCGTCGATCACATCTTTCATCGCACTACGGGTCTTGGCCGTGCGCGCTTCTTGGCGGGCGCGCATGCGCTTCCAACCTGGCGAGTTATAGGCATCCGCCCGCGCCACCCTTTCTTCAATCGCTGAAGGTTCTTGTGCTATCGAGCCGCCATAAACCCCAGGTGCGCTTAGGATCTCTACGTGTTTGGGCGGTATTTCATCTACAAATCGAGACGGAATTGCAGATTGCCATTGACCAAAAATACGCCGACTGCTGGTAAAGCTGATGGTACAGATTTCTTCAGCGCGGGTGATCCCCACATAGGCCAGTCTGCGCTCTTCTTCCAATCCGCGTTGGCCACTTTCGTCCATGCTGCGCTGAGAGGGAAATAACCCATCTTCCCACCCTGGCAGAAAAACTACAGGGAATTCCAACCCTTTGGCCCCGTGTAGGGTCATGATGGTTACCTTCTGGGCGTCATCTTGGGAATCATTTTCCATAATTAGGCTGATATGCTCTAAGAAACCCTCTAGGTTTTCAAATTCTTCCAGTGCTTTGATCAACTCTTTCAAGTTTTCCAAGCGTCCAGCAGCATCAGGGGATTTATCCTTCTGCCACATATCAGTGTAGCCGGACTCCTCTAGGATAATCTGAGCCACCTCAACATGGCTTTGATCCTGATCCTGCAATGCGACACGCCAGCGATCGAACCCTTCTATTAGTGCACCCAATGCATTTCTTGCCCGTGCTGAAATTCCGCCATCGCGGGCCACAATACGCGCACCTTCAAACAAGGATACGTCGTTGTTTCGCGCAACTTGATTGATAATCTGCTGCGCTTTTTCACCAATGCCGCGCTTGGGCGTATTAACGATCCGCTCAAAAGCCAATGCATCATCAGCGCTCACCGCCACGCGGAAATAGGCCAAGGCATCGCGAATTTCCATGCGCTCATAAAACCGTGGCCCGCCGATCACCCGATAGGGCAACCCAATGGTCAAAAAACGATCCTCGAAGGCGCGCATCTGATGACTGGCACGTACCAAAATCGCGATGGAATCCAGACCATAGGGATCCAGTCCACGGGTGCCGCGCTGATAGCTTTCTATCTCATCGCCCATCCAGCGGGCTTCTTCTTCGCCGTCTCGGTGATTGATCAGTCGCACCTTCTCGCCGTCTTCTCGGGCGGTCCATAGGGTCTTGCCCAATCGGTCTGCATTACCAGCAATGACCCCCGATGCCGCGCCCAAAATATGCGGTGTCGAGCGGTAATTCTGCTCTAGTCGGATCACCGTGGCGTTATCGAAATCCTTTTCGAAACGCAGGATATTGCCCACCTCTGCCCCGCGCCAGCCATAGATCGATTGATCATCATCCCCAACACAGCAAATATTACGATGCCCCTGCGCCAACAGACGCAGCCCTAGATATTGCGCGACATTGGTATCTTGGTATTCGTCTACCATGATATAGCGGAACCAATGTTGGTACTTTTCAAGGACATCTGGGTGGTTTTGAAAAATCGTCACCACATGCAATAATAGATCCCCGAAATCCGCGGCATTCAATGTTTTTAGCCGCGCTTGATACTGGGCGTAATATTTTGCCCCACGCCCGTCAAACCCATCCTCGCCGGCGCTGACTTGATCTGGTGTCCAAGCACGATTTTTCCAATGGTCGATCAACCCCGCCAACATCCGCGCAGGCCAGCGCTTTTCGTCGATGTTATCCGCGCGGATCAATTGCTTTAGCAGGCGAATTTGATCATCTGTGTCCAGAATGGTGAAATTGGATTTCAGCCCAACCAATTCCGCATGCCGGCGCAGAATTTTTACGCAAAGCGAGTGAAATGTGCCCATCCATCGCATGCCGCTGGCCGCATCCCCCAAATGCGTGGCAACACGCTCTTTCATCTCGCGTGCGGCTTTGTTGGTAAAGGTCACGGCTAAGATCTCGTTTGGACGTACCCGTCCTGTGCGTAACAGATGCACAATACGTGTCGTCAGCGCCTTGGTCTTGCCCGTACCAGCCCCCGCCAGCATCAATACAGGCCCATCCAGTGTTTCAACGGCCGCCAACTGAGCGGGGTTCAATCCGTCTAGATAAGAGGTATTCCCTACACCCATTGCCTGCTGAGACAAAGGTATGGCCGCGGCGGCCTCGATGGCGCTATATTCTTCCCAATCATTCATAATGTCTCCATACCCTGTTCTGAACAATAGTGGAAGCGTGTTCTTCTATTGTTCTGAACGCACACCCCCTCAAGCTGGGCTGAATAAATGGCGGGCTAAATGCAAAATTTCGTGAAATTCTTCATTTCCCCCTTGCGGCAGTTTTCCAGACCAGTATAACGCCCCTACCCAAGGGGATGACGAGTACACCCCCTACATAGGAAGCGGGCGTAGCTCAGGGGTAGAGCATAACCTTGCCAAGGTTAGGGTCGAGCGTTCGAATCGCTTCGCCCGCTCCAAAACAAAAACCCACGGTTCGCGCCGTGGGTTTTGTGCTTTTTGAGGCAATTCCCCCCCCACCATCTCATGTGAAGTCCCATCTCATGTGAAGTCATTGTGAATTTCCAATCCTCGACTGGCGTTTCCTAAGTTTTGCGAAGGTTTGAAATGACGCCTACTGCGCACCTAGGCCGCTGACCAGAAAGCTACCTGTGAACATTTTCTAGGCCTTGATAAGTCACTACCATGCTCACACATCTAATTTTGCCGTGCCAAAACACCGACGTTTTGCGACTCGTTCGCCGACTTATCGCATTCTCTTAAGGTTAAATCGCTGCGATGACAGCCAACACAAAAAATCCCATCACCCGCCAATGCAGCGGGGCGCGCAGGTGATTGGTCATGATGGAGGCCCCTGTCGCGGCTGAATAGCCATCACCCAAGAACATTGTGGTAAAATATTCTGATCAAAACACCAAATGTTCACAGGCTGCGCCCTGCATATGTTGATCCTAGTATAACGACCGTTGCCCTATGACCCCATGGCGCCGATAGCGACAGTTTGAAACGGAATCCACCTTGTCCGCGTGTTACAATTTTTGCTGCATACTTGGCCAACCGATCGAAGTCAGTCAAGATTACCTGAATTCATTTACGCAATCGGTGTTATCATTCGAAAAGCCCTCCGTTCAGAGGGCCTTTCGATTGAACATATGAAGGGCCTATGCCTTGGAAACCGGTAACTCGCTGATCCCGCCATTAGCCGCAGACCATTCCAGGGGATTATTCAAAAAGGCCTCGACCTGATCCAGCTGTGCGGCATCGAAATTACCCCCTGCGCGCGCGGCGGCCAAAATATCCCACCATGTCAGTAAGTAGTGCAACCTAAGCCCGTTCTGCGCCAGCATCTCATGGGTATTTTTGAAAATGTCGTAATAGAAAATGACCAAGATATCTTCACAGATCGCCTCTGCGCGGCGGATAGCCTCCGCAAACATCAGCTTAGAACCGCCATCCGTGGTCAGATCCTCGACCAGTAGAACGCGTTGACCGGGGTGAATATCACCCTCGATCTGGGCATCGCGGCCATAACCTTTGGGTTTTTTGCGAACATATTGCATAGGCAGGGCCATTTTGTCCGCGATCCAAGCGGCAAAGGGAATACCCGCCGTCTCGCCACCAGCGGCGCTGTCAAATTTTTCAAATCCTGCATCGCGGTATAATGTGGCCACCGCAAAATCCATTAGCGCTGAGCGAATGCGCGGATGGCTGATCAGCTTGCGGCAATCGATATAAACGGGAGAGGCCAATCCTGAGGCAAATGTATAGGGTTCTTCTGGGCGAAACTTCACTGCTTCGATTTCCAGAAACATCTGGGCGGCCAGTTTGGCCATTTCTTCTTTACTGGCGAATGTATTTGGAAAACTCATTTGATTGCCTTTCGATTTTCGCGTGGTTTATCCAAATTGCAACGCTCTGCCAAGTAATCAATACATCCACCTTATCTCAGCGGGCATATTTACGCGGACATGTGCATTTTACAGCATATACATCGTTTAACCGACGGCACATTCATATCCGTTAGTGGAAAAAAACACCGCTCTCAAATGATCCTAAGAGGCCGCTCGATCTGGCCTTGCACAAGTAGCGTTGACCAATACAGAGCGCCTAAGATATCAGAGAGCCAACTTGCAGCTACGACCCCAGATTGTAACTGATACCCAGGATCAGGACATTGGATATATGTTAATCAACAGATTTATTCAAAAGCTCACGCAATCGAATGATGTCGCAACAAATTGGGCAATTCTGCTAGATGCACTTGCCTCATTTGGTTTTGATCGGGTTCTATATGGGAAAAAGTTAAATTTTAGCCCCGAAACCCTTCACAACCATTCTGGATCGGTTCTTCTCTCGTCTTATGGCGAAAAACTTGATCAAGAGTTTTTACTCTCACGGCTTTATTTACACAGCCCAACACTACAATGGGCCATGTATAATTATGGATGCATCAGCTGGGGAGAAACTAAGCGCCGCGCCGATGCGGGCAAATTGACCCCTGAGCAAATGGATGCCTATGAGAAGGGCCGCCAATGTGGACTGAATGCTGGGGTCACCTATTCTGTACCTACCCATACCCGCCGCTACCGTTCCGCTTTCGGGATGGCATTTCGTGCCGATGGCACCCAGGAAGACGCCGACGAAACATGGAAGAACAATGAATCCGACCTTACTGCCTTACTTTGTATATTTGACCTAACAATCGCTCAGTTCGAGAACATTCCCTCGGGTCAAAAACTAGATACGAGAACGATCCACTTCATGAAACTGATTGCAGAGGGGCGGACGGTTTCAGAGATTTCGGAAATAGAGGGTTGCCACCATCGGACAATCGATCAACGCATGGCAAACGCAAGAGATATACTAGGGGCTAATAACACCTTACACGCTGTTTTATTGGCTAAAGAACAAGGGCAGTTCTAAACACAAAAAGGGCGGAACTAATTGATGTTGCGCATTTAAAACGCGTTGGAACAATAGAATTCCAGTTTTAATGTGAAATTTAACACTACCCAAGCGTTAACTCATTGTATTTTATCTCGCCAGACATGTTCATAGAAAGTGAAGATGTCGTAACAATGAAGGAGTTATCTTATGACGAAGCCTAACAAAACTGTAACCGTACTTGCGCAATCAAAAGTGTCAGTTGGCGGTGGAATTGCACCGATTGTCTTGAACACAGCCAAAGTTTCCACCGGTGGCGGCATCGCGCCAATCGTATTGAATAAATAAATATGTCTCCTCTGGGGAACCAGAGGGGCCATTTAACAAGGATTGCCTGTTGTCCGTTTTTAGATTTTTCAAATGTTATAAAAATGCACCAAACATCATTCGCGCTGATAAGTCGGGCCTAGGAACCATGCCCGCAGCGGCCTTTCAATACTGCGAGGCTATGAGAGTTGCATCTTCCTATGGTTGGCATGTCTTTCCGCCCAAGGACATACACCTAAATTTTGATGGAAAAGAGGTCTTCTTCTTCCAAGATGGGCAATGGTTTCCGATGAAATCCACCAATTTTGAAGCAGAGTTCCGCGAACACTGGGCCAGTCTTGCGCCTGAGAATCTCGAAGAAAAAGATCCACCCTTTCTTACAGAGCTGTTTGTACCCGGGATGGTTCAGATATGGTCTGGTTATTTCTTAGAAACCAATCCTGGTTGGAGCACATTAATCAGACCTGTTTCCAACTTTGATGTGCGAAGCTCATTTTCGTGTTTCGAAGGGTTGGTGGAAACAGATCGATTTAATCCGCTTCCCTTGTTTATAAATATAAAACTGAACGCCACAAATCGAGAAATTTATATCCCCATGAACAAGCCTCTCTTTCAAATTCAGCCGGTTTTAAAAGAGTCTTATGGCAGTGTCTTATCTGAGGGGGAAATTATCGAGATGGACAGGGATAATGAGGATATCTTTCCTTGGCAGAAATATCTGAACACCGTTAGAGACAACGAAACCAAGGCAAGTCAAAAACCTGGGCGTTACGCTGTTTCAATTCGCAAGAGCACAAAATAATTCCGCAAGCTTTAAGATCGAGCGCAGTTTGAGATTACTGGATCTGGATACGCGTTCATTACTACAAAAAAAACGGGGGGAAAATCCCCCCGAGTTTATATTCAGGCTCTGTTTTTAACTGCTCAGATTTAGTTGCCTGTGGCCTGAACATGTGAGCAGCCGAGCCAAAATGGCCCAGCGCTCGAACCCTCTAACTACACCCGCTGGTTGCCCCGCAGGTGTTACACTTCATGCATGTACCATTGCGCACCAATGTGTAGTTGCCGCAATCACCACATGCATCCCCTTCATAGCCCTGCATTTTTGCCTTGGCACGATCATCGAGTGCCGGCGCAACAGCGCTACTTGTTGGCGCGGCAACTGCCACCGCACCCTCTGTTCCAGTGGCGGGTTGTAACTGACCCTCGCTTTGGAACAGGCTCCCCTGACCGCCCTGCAATAGCATCAGCTCTTGGGGCAGACGCTTGCGCAGATAACCGGTAGAGGAAACTTGTTTAATCATTGCCAGATTTTCTTCGGATGCTTGGGCAACATTCGAAACCCCTTCTTCTGCACCGCGCCCCAATGTATCAAAGCTTTCGCCCTCTGGCTGAACATGGGCGAGATCCGTGCGATCCAGATAAGAAATCGCCAATTCACGGAAGATATAATCCAAGATCGAGGTGGCGGATTTAATGCTGTCGTTGCCCTGAACCATGCCCGCAGGATCAAAACGGGTGAAGGTAAAGGCATCAACGAATTCCTCTAGCGGCACGCCGTATTGCAGCCCCACAGAAACCGCGATCGCAAAGTTGTTCATCATCGCGCGGAAACCTGCACCCTCTTTGTGCATATCAATGAATATCTCGCCGATCTGACCGTCGGAATATTCACCCGTACGTAAATAAACCTTGTGACCGCCGACCATGGCCTTTTGGGTATAGCCTTTGCGGCGCTCAGGCAATTTCTCACGCACGCGCTTGTTCACCTCTTTGATCACGATTTTCTCGACGATTTTTTCGGCCAAAACCTGTGCGCGTTCGCCTGCCGGCGCTTCTAACAACACCTCTTCCAGATCCTCGTCATCATCCTCGATCAACGCCGCAGAGAGCGGCTGAGACAATTTAGAGCCATCGCGATACAGCGCATTTGCCTTCACACCCAATGACCAGGACAGCTCATAGGCCTTTTGGCAATCTTCGATTGTAGCATCATTTGGCATGTTGATGGTTTTAGAAATCGCCCCCGAGATAAATGATTGCGCTGCGGCCATCATGGTAATGTGGCTTTCCACGGACAAATAACGGGTGCCGATTTTACCGCATGGATTTGCACAATCAAACACGCCGTAATGCTCTTTGCTAAGGTGCGGTGCACCTTCAAGTGTCATGGTACCACAGACATGGTTGTTGGCTTCTTCTATCTGACGCTTGCTAAATCCTAGATGCGTTAGCAAATCAAAAGATGGGTCGTTCATTTCCGCCTCTGGAATACCCAGCGTCCCTTTGCAGAATTCAACCCCTAGCGTCCATTGGTTGAATACAAAACGGATATCAAATGCCGTTGGCAGCGCCGCCTCGATCTTTTCGATCTCTGCCGCACCAAACCCATGACCAGTTAGGCTGGTATGGTTGATGCCCGGAGCATTGCCCATGGTGCCGTGACCAACAGCATAGGAAATAATCTCCTCCGATTGCGCAGAACCATAACCAAGTACCTCCAGCGCGGCTGGTACGGATTGGTTGATAATTTTGAAATATCCACCACCGGCCAATTTTTTGAACTTAACCAATGCAAAGTCAGGTTCGATCCCAGTGGTATCGCAATCCATCACCAAACCGATGGTACCTGTTGGCGCGATCACAGAGACCTGCGCGTTACGATAGCCGTGTTTTTCGCCCAGCGACACCGCCTCTTCCCAAGCGGATTCTGCTAATTTTATCAAAGCTTTATCTGGGCAGTTCTTGTGATCAAGCGCAACTGGCTTTACCTCTAGGCCCTCATAGCCTGCCTTCTTACCCAGCGCCGCGCGACGGTGGTTACGCATAACCCGCAACATGTGCTGAGCGTTTTTCTTATACCCCGGGAATGGCCCCAACTCTTTGGCCATTTCCGCAGATGTCGCATATGAAACACCTGTAAGGATCGCGGTCAATGCGGCCCCCATAGAGCGCCCAGCATCACTATCGTAGGATAGGCCCATATTCATCAACAAGCCGCCAATATTTGCATAGCCCAATCCAAGCGTGCGGAATTCATAGGAACGCTGTGCAATTTCTTTGGATGGGAATTGCGCCATTAGAACCGAAATTTCCAATGTCATGGTCCACAGACGCGTGGCATGCACATATTCTTCGGCGTTAAATTGGCCATCCTGATAGAACTTCAGCAAGTTCATTGAGGCCAAATTACAGGCAGTATCATCCAAGAACATATATTCAGAACAAGGGTTTGAACCGCGAATTTCGCCATCTTCGGGGCATGTATGCCACGCATTGATGGTATCATGATACTGCACACCTGGATCAGCACAGGCCCACGCGGCGTGGCCAACCTCTTCCCATAGATCCTTGGCCTTAACTGTCTTGGCAACCTTGCCATCGGTACGGCGGATCAACTCCCAATCTGCATCATTTTGGACGGCTTTTAGAAATGAATCTGTCACCCGAACTGAATTGTTAGAATTCTGCCCCGCCACGGTATTATAGGCCTCTGAATCCCAATCGGTGTCATATGTGGGGAATTCAATACTTGCATAGCCTTGACGCGCATATTGCAACACACGGTTTACATAGGTCTCAGGGATCAGCGCCTTTTTGGCAGACTTAATAGCGGCCTTTAGACCTGCGTTGGCTTTGGGATCAAATGCGCCCTCTTCGGCGCCGTCCCATGCGCGGATCGCTTCAAATATCTCGTTCAGCTTCAATTCATGTATTTTGGATCCAGCAACCAAGGAGGCTACCTTTTGCTCTTCTTTCACTTTCCAGCTGATAAACTCTTCTACATCTGGGTGATCCATATCACAAATCACCATCTTGGCCGCGCGCCGTGTGGTGCCGCCAGATTTAATGGCACCCGCTGCGCGGTCTCCGATTTTCAAAAAAGACATCAAACCCGATGAAATACCACCGCCACCTAGCGATTCCGTGGACCCGCGAACCGAGCTAAAGTTGGTGCCCGTTCCAGAACCGTATTTGAATAGGCGCGCCTCGCGCACCCACAAATCCATGATCCCGCCATCATTCACCAAATCGTCCTTAACCGATTGAATGAAACAGGCGTGGGGCTGGGGATGTTCGTATGAGCTGTTTGATTGAACCAATTCGCCGGTTTTGTAATCTACATAGTGATGCCCCTGCGAAGGACCATCAATGCCATAGGCCCAATGTAAACCTGTGTTAAACCACTGTGGGCTGTTGGGGGCAGTCATTTGTGCGGCCAGCATATAGCGCATCTCGTCGAAATAGGCGCGGGCATCGGCCTCGCCATCAAACATGCCGCCCTTCCAACCCCAATAAGCCCAAGCACCAGCAAGGCGATTGAACACCTGCTTCGCAGATTTTTCACCCGTATAGGTGTCGCCACCTTTTACTTGCTGACCATCGGCAGGGGCTGAGCGCCACAAAAACTCTGGCACGCCTTCTTCCTCGATTTTCACCAGATCGTCGGAAACACCAGCCTTACGAAAATACTTCTGGGCAATCACATCGGCGGCCACTTGGCTCCATCCGGTCGGAACCTCGACGTTTTCCAAAGAGAACACAACCGATCCATCAGGATTGCGAATTTCTGATGTGGTCTTGTGAAATTCTAATCCGGCATAAGCACCGGAATCAACGGAAGTAAATCGACGTTCAATCTTCATAATAGCCCCTGTTTAATCAAATTTTTCCGCATCCAACTGATCAGTTTCCTGATTCTTGGTGGTTGGCTGCAGCCTAGTTATTTCTACCTCAATCAGCGCCAAACACTACATATAGTTGGATCACCGATACATGCCACAAGGTGTACCAAAACGAAGAATCGGTCAACGAAATTTTTCACATTTTTGCCGCATTTTGTGTTTGACGAGCAGTTACCCACAACATGTGGAAAACGGAGAATCGGCTCAGTCACGAAAAAGTTAAGTAAATCGGCACAGATACAAGACGAAGCGATTTTTTTATCCACAGGAGGCTTTTTTCGTTCCAGTACAAACTCTGGGCCAGTGTAAGAATAATGGCAAAAAAAAATCGCCCGAAGGCGATCTAATTTTCGAAAATTTCGAAATGGTCGGGACGGCTGGATTCGAACCAACGACCCCCTGTACCCAAAACAGGTGCGCTACCAGACTGCGCCACGCCCCGACTGATGCGCGGTTTACAAAGAACCTTCACCAATGAAAAGACCTAATTTCTCTTTCTCGAATTAATTTTCCACTTTTCCACAAGGCCAGGCCGCCAAATCGTTTGAAACCGCAGGGTGGCGGATTTCTGCACCCAGTTTAACGCCAACCTTATCGCTCATTCCGGCATTTATTTCCAAAACATATTGAATATTGCGCCCACCTGGTAGGCTGGTCAAATCTAATGGAATCGCATTGCGGTGGATTTTCTGCAAAATTCCCTGCCCATCGAAAAACAGCAGATCTAACGGAATCAGCGTATTTTTCATCCAAAATGCCACTGGCCGCTCGGAGGGGTAAACAAACAGCATCCCCTCGAACCGCCCAAGGCGCTCTCGGTGTTGTAACCCAATCATGCGCAGGCGATCCGTATCTGCAATCTCGACTGCAAAGCGAGATTGCCCGCCAGGCCAGCGCAGATCGACGCGCTTGCTATCACAGCTCTCAGCCAGCGCCTGAGCGGGCAGAACACAGGCCAGCACCACAAGGGCTTTGGCGCGGGACAGTATCACCTGTTTCATGGGCTGATCCTATTCACAACCCACCCCGCATCTAAGGTTTCGCGCCGCCAGCGAAAACGATCGTGCAGGCGCGATTCTCCGTCGGCCCAAAATTCTATCTCCAGTGGTTTAATGCGATACCCCCCCCAATAGGCAGGGCGTTTTGGGGTTTCACCCTGCTCTGCACGCGCAGCAGCGACCCAGCCCTCTAGCACTGCGCGGTTTTCGATCACCTGTGATTGGCGCGATGCAATTGCACCAACGCGGCTTTGGGGGGAGCGAGAATCGAAATAGGCATCGGCCCGTAGCCCCTCGGCCTTAGATACAACTCCGCGCACCCGCACCTGACGGCGCAGAGATTTCCAATGCAGGACAAAGGCCGCCTTGCTGTTGTGGTCCAGCTCTTCGCCCTTAATCGATTTATAATTGGTATAGAACACAAAGGCGTCCTGCGTGATCTCTTTCAACAGAACCATACGTGTATTGGGCAGCCCATGGGCGTCAACCGTTGCCAATGCCATAGCGTTTGGATCATTTATTTCGGTTTTTTCTGCATCTGATAGCCATAGCTGAACCGATTTGATCGGATCATCCCCGGCAAAAATACCTGATCTATCTGTCATAGGAAGCCTTTTTCACTCTATTCCATCCAAATTATAGCAAGCGCGGAGGAAACTTCTACCGATAGCGTGCCTTTTTCTTGAAGCTACCCAGTGCATACTCTATTCATAACGGAAAGTTAACGCAGGGAATACACTTATGGGTATAATGAACGGAAAACGCGGCTTGATCATGGGCGTCGCCAACAAGCAATCTATTGCTTGGGGAATTGCACAGGCCTGTCACGAGCAAGGGGCCGAGCTGGCATTTTCCTATCAAGGGGATGCGCTAAAGAAACGCGTGGCGCCGCTGGCGGAGTCTATCGGCTGTGACACTGTACTAGAATGCGATGTAACCGATACAGCCTCTATGGATAAACTCTTTGCCGACCTAGAGGCCAAATGGGGCAAATTGGATTTCGTGGTCCATGCGATCGGGTTTTCTGACAAAAATGAATTGCGTGGCCGCTATGTAGACACCTCTGCCGAAAACTTCCGTATGACTATGGATATCTCGGTTTATTCCTTTACCGCCATTGCCCAGCGCGCCGAAAAGCTAATGACTGACGGCGGATCGATGCTAACCCTTACTTACTATGGCGCAGAGATGGTGATGCCGCACTACAATGTGATGGGTGTGGCCAAGGCCGGACTTGAAGCATCTGTGAAATATATGGCCATGGATTTGGGCCCCAAGAACATTCGCGTAAACGCTCTGTCTGCTGGGCCGATCAAAACATTGGCGGCCTCTGGTATTGGTGATTTCCGCTATATCCTAAAATGGAACGAGTTGAATTCCCCCCTACGCCGCAATGTTGACACCACAGATGTGGGCAAATCAGCCATGTATTTGCTATCTGATCTATCGTCGGGTGTTACTGGCGAAAACCTACATGTCGACGCGGGTTATCATGTTGTTGGCATGAAGGCCGAAGATGCGCCAGATATCGACGTGGTCACCGGACGTAAGGAATAAGGTCATGAGCGAACGTCTTCCCCATGAGAAAGGCTTTCATGTTAGTTGGGATCAGTTGCACCGCGATTCGCGCGCGCTTGCGTGGCGTTTGGATGGTAAGGGCCCGAATAATGGTGAATGGAGGGCCGTGGTTGGCATCACACGTGGTGGTATGGCGCCAGCTATGATTGTGGCGCGCGAGCTAGATATTCGTGTTGTTGATACGGTCGCAGTAAAATCCTACGACCATCAGTCCCAATCAGAAGCTCAGGTTTTAAAACACCCGGATCGCGAATTGATGGGCGATGGCGAGGGCGTTTTGATCATTGATGATCTGGTAGACAGCGGCAAAACCCTAGAGATCGTGCGCAGCATGTACCCCAAGGCCCACTTCGCTACCGTCTATGCAAAACCAGTAGGCCACCCGATGGTCGACACCTTCATAACCGAAGTCAGCCAAGATACTTGGATTTTCTTCCCGTGGGATATGGCGCTACAATACGTGGAACCCTACCGCGGCAAATAGTATTTCATGGCGCTCTCCTTCGATTATACTGGACGGCGCCCTGGATTTTTTGAACAGTGATGCCACCTGAATTCCGAGGCGCGTCATGAGAAAAACCAATCGCAAGCTTAGCCCACAAACCCGCATTGCACAGGCCCTGCGCTTTATGGATCCTGAAACGGGTGCCCTTGTCCCCCCTATCCAAACCTCGTCAACCTATGCGCGGGATGAAAACTACGATGTGCGCAAACCCTATTGGTATCGCCGCGATGGCAATGAAACCACGGCCCACGCAGAGGCCCTTATTGCCGAGCTGGAAAATGCCGAACAGTCGCTGTTGTTCGCCTCTGGCCTCTCTGCCGCCGCCGCAGTAATCGACCCCTTGCCCACAGGTGCCCATGTGGTTGTGCCACGGGCAATGTATCACGGGGTTCTAGCGCTGTTTCAGTCCGCGCAGAGCCGCGGGCGTCTTGTCGTTTCTTATTACGAGGCGGGTGATTTGGATCAGATGCGCGCCGCCATGCGCGCTGATACGGTGCTGGTCTGGGCCGAAACACCAAATAACCCCGATTGGGCGGTAACAGATATCGCCGCCGCCAGTGAAATCGCTCATGCTTGGGGTGCAAAATTGGTAGCCGATTGCACGGGCACCCCCCCCTGCGCCACCAAGGCGCTGGATTTGGGGGCCGATATATCAATGCATTCCGCAACAAAATATCTAAACGGGCATTCGGATATCACCGCAGGGGTTCTATCGGTGCGCACCCCCGATGTAGGTTGGGAAGAAATTGCCCTTTATCGTAAACTTCAGGGCACTGTTCTCACCTCCTTTGATGCATTTCTGCTGATCCGCGGCATGCGAACCCTATATTTGCGTGTCGAGAAGGCGACAGAAAACGCACTGCGGATCGCCCATCATTTTGAGAACCACCGCCATTTAAAACAGGTGCTTTTCCCCGGGTTGCCAAGCCATCCGGATCACACCCTGCAAACCCGCCAAACGGGGGGGATGTATGGGGGAATGTTGTCGGTGATCACCCAAGGCACCGCACAAGACGCCATTGATGTAGCGCGCTATTGCACGGTGTTTTATCCGGCCACCTCGCTGGGTGGAGTAGAGAGTTTGATTGAGCACCGCGCCACCGTATCTGGCGATGGCTTTCCTGTTGATCCAAACCTGCTACGCCTATCGATCGGCATCGAGGACGCCGATGATCTGATCCATGACCTAGAGCAGGCCCTAGAGCGCGTGTTCAACGCTTAATCGGCTGGGCAGTTTCGACCAATTGCGCAAAATAGCTGGCGCCGATTGGAGATATATCATCGTTAAAATCAAATTTTGGGTTGTGTAGATCTGCGCTATCACCATTGCCGATATAGAGATAAGCGCCCTTGCAGCGTTCCAACATAAACGCAAAATCCTCGGCCCCCATGCTGGGAATGGTGTCTTCAAACACATTGCCCTGCCCCACTACCTGACCGGCGACCTCTGCCGCAAAATCAACTGCGCTGTGGTCATTGATGGTTGGCGGGTAGCCATCCAAGAACTGCACCCTTGCCTGTGCCTGATAGGCATGGGCGGTATGCGCGACAATCTCTTGCAGGCGCGCGCACATCATTTCCCGCACCTCTGGTTCAAACGCCCGAATGGTGCCGACAATCTTGCCTGTTTGGGCGATCACATTGTTCGCACTGCCCACATTAATTTGGGTTACGGATAGCACCCCTGCTTTCATCGGGTCTACATTGCGGCTAACGATGCTTTGCAGCGCTTGGACAATATTGACAGCAACCACCACCGGATCGATGGTTTGATCTGGATGCGCCGCATGTCCGCCTTGACCAGTGATATCGATTTCAAAATCATCCACCGAAGCCAGTATCGGCCCGCGCACGGTCTCGAAGCGCCCGACCTCTAGACCCGGCAGATTGTGCATGGCATAGACCTGAGAAATGTCAAATTTTTCAAGCAAGCCTTCCTGCATCATCACGCCGGCGCCGCCGCCCGCTTCCTCGGCGGGCTGAAATATCAATACCACACGCCCCGAAAATTTTCGGGTCTCGGCCAGATATTTGGCCGCCCCCAACAGCATCGTTGTATGCCCATCATGGCCACAGGCATGCATGGCCCCCGCGCGCCCAGAGGCATACGCCAGCCCCGTTTCCTCGATCATCGGCAGGGCATCCATATCTGCACGCAACCCGATCGTTTGCCCGGCGCCTTGGCCATTGATCACCGCAACCACGCCTGTCTTTGCCCAGCCCGTTTCTATTTGATCCACACCAAATTCGCCCAGACGCTCGACCACAAACCCCGCGGTATCATCACAGTCAAACCCCACCTCTGGGTTTGCATGCAAATGCTGGCGCCATGATTTCATTTCCGCGAAATAATCAGCAATGCGATTGTTGACGGGCATGTTGCATCCTCCTTGGGGCATAGGTCATAGTAAGAAAAACCATATCCAGAAAAGTAGCGAAATGACAAAAGATTATTCCATCAGCCAAGAAATCTGTCTCAATCCCAGCGGCGGGCTGAATCGTCTACTTGAAATCATGGCGCGCCTGCGCGATCCACAAACGGGATGCCCATGGGATATCGAACAGGATTTCCACTCAATCGCGCCCTATACCATCGAAGAGGCCTATGAGGTGGCCGATGCAATTGCGCAGGGCGATATGGCCGAATTAGAGGGCGAGCTGGGCGATCTGTTATTACAGGTAATTTATTATGCCCAAATGGGGCGCGAACAAGGTCTGTTTGATTTTCACTCTATTGCTCAGAAAATCGCCGACAAGATGGTGCATCGTCACCCACATGTTTTTGGCGATGACAGCCGTGATAAATCCGCCGCACAGCAAACCATCGACTGGGAGAAAATCAAGGCCGCAGAGCGCAAAAGCAAGGGCAAACAACAATCACGCACCCTTGATGGCGTTGCAATCAATCTGCCAGCGCTAACACGCGCGACCAAATTACAAAAACGGGCGGCACGCGTGGGATTTGATTGGCCCAGCACGCTAGAGGTTTTGGATAAAATCCAAGAGGAATCTATCGAGCTGATAGAGGCGCGCGATTCGCTGTCCCCGGCAGCCCAAAAAGAAGAGTTTGGGGATTTGATGTTTGTGATGGCCAATCTGGCCCGTCACCTAGACATAGATCCAGAAGAAGCGTTGCGCGCCGCCAACACCAAATTTACTGCGCGCTTTGAATATATCGAGGATGAACTGCACAAACAACACCGCGACCCCTCGTCTGCGTCACTAACTGAATTGGATGCTCTGTGGGATAAGGCCAAGGACGCTCTAAAGCCAACCCCAGATTAAGCACGATATACCCATCGCATTTTCCGTAAAACTTGGAGAGGGCTTAACCGTTTGGGTTACCCCGCAAAGGGCGCTATGATTTTTTGAAAAATAATCTCCGATAAAAACACTCAGGTATTGACGCACCTATTCTATGCGCTACAAAGACGTGAAACATAAATGAGGACTACCATGCTAAAATCCACCTTAACCACACTGGCACTTGCCATTGCCCTGCCTGTTACCGCAGACGAAGTGAATGTATATTCGTATCGCCAACCTGAATTGATCGCCCCATTGTTCGATGCCTATACCGCCGAAACGGGCGTTCAAATCAACGTCAAGTTTTTAAAGAAAGGCTTGGTCGAGAAATTGGTTGCTGAGGGTGATCGCTCTCCCGCGGATTTGGTCATGACTGTTGATATTTCGCGCTTAAACTCTGTGGTTGAAGCAGGTGTTACACAGACGGTGAACTCTGATGTACTAAGCGAAAATATCCCGGCAGAATTTCGCGATGTGGGGAAAAATTGGTTTGGGCTAACATCTCGTGCGCGCGTTATCTATGCCTCTAAGGATCGAGTAGCCGATGGCGAGGTTACCACCTATGAAGATTTGGCAGATGCCAAATGGAAGGGCCGCATTTGCACCCGCTCTGGCACCAATGCCTATAACCTGGCGCTGATCTCGGCCGTTATCGCACATCACAGCGAAGATTACGCCCAAGAATGGGTTGGCGGCGTTAAGGAAAATCTAGCACGCAAACCGCAGGGCAATGACCGCGCGCAGGTTAAGGCGATTTGGGCTGGTGAATGCGATATTTCGATCGGCAACACCTATTACATGAAGAAGATGCTTTCAGATGAGGAACAAAAAGAATGGGCCGATTCTGTGCGCATTATCTTCCCAAAATTTGAAAACGGCGGAACCCATGTGAACCTATCTGGTATGGCGCTAACCAAGGCCGCACCAAACAAGGAAGCCGCGATCAAGTTGATGGAGTGGTTGTCTTCTGAAACCGCCCAAGAAATCTATGCAGAGCAAAATGGTGAGTACCCGCTAATCCCAGGCTCAACCGCCTCTGAATTGGTCGCCAGCTGGGGCACGCTAACGCCAGATACACTTGCCCTAAGTGATATTGCAAAATTGCGCCCGACCTCGCTGAAATTGGTCGAAAAAGCAGGCTTTGACGAATAGGTCATTCATTTGCTCTTTGAACGCCCGATCAGCAATGGTCGGGCGTTTTTTTGTGACCATCGACCACTGCGCGCACATATCTTTCTTTACCCGCTTGGGGTGCTCCTGCTAAAAGAGGCCAACTTAAAAGGCCAAGACCATGACAATTCTTCAGATTGCCTCTCTTCTTATTGTTCTTGCGGGGGCCTTTGGCACCGTAAATTACCTGTTTTTCAAACTGCCCTCCTCGATCGGCATATTGGTCGTGGCCTTGCTGGCTTCTGTTGCTGTTATGGCGATGGATTGGTTTCTACCGGCCCTTGGTATGGAGGCGCAGATCAGTGCAGTTGTTAAAGAAATAGAGTTTTCTGATGCGCTACTCGAAGGTATGTTGGGGCTGTTGCTCTTTGCGGGGGCATTGCATGTTAAATTGGGCGACCTGCGCGAACAGGCATGGGTTGTTTTGCTGATGGCGACGCTGGGCGTTGCAATTTCCACAGTCTTTGTGGGGATTGGTTTCCATTTCATCTTGGGTGTCCCTATTTTGATCGCATTGGTGTTTGGATCATTGATTTCTCCGACAGATCCGGTGGCGGTACTTGGTGTTTTGCGCGAGGCAAACCTGCGCAAATCCCTAGAGACGAAAATCGCTGGCGAGAGCCTGTTCAACGATGGTGTTGGCTATGTGGTTTTTTTGGTCTTGGTAGGCATTGCCTTCCCCAGCGGCGATCACCATGGTAGCGGATTAGCGGGGGCGGCAACATTGTTCTTCCAAGAGGCCGTTGGTGGTGCGGTATTGGGTGCAATTCTGGGCTATCTGGTCTTTCAAATTATGAAACGTATCGATGACTATGCACTAGAGGTTCTGTTATCACTTGGCCTCGCCTTTGGCGGGTATCAGTTGGCGGTTTATCTACATATGTCCGGCCCGATTATGGCGGTAGTCGCGGGGTTGTTCATTGGCGATGTTGGAATGAAATACGGCATGACCGAAGAAACCCGGCACTATTTGGATAAATTCTGGGAATTGATCGATGAAATCTTGAACGCAATCCTGTTCTTGCTGATCGGGATCGAAGTCTTTGCCATCGCCTTTGATGCCAATGCCGTACTTGCAGGTCTATTGTCGATTGTGCTGGCGTTGATTGCTCGTTTTGCGGCCGTTGCCGTGCCGATTTTCTTGTTAAAACCATTCCGCAGTTTCCCATCGGATGTAATCCCGATCATGACTTGGGGCGGGATCAAGGGCGGCATCTCGGTCGCACTAGCTTTGTCCTTGCCTGACAACGAATGGAAACCGCTAATTCTGACAGCGACATATGTGGTGGTCTTATTCTCCATCATCATTCAAGGCCTGACTATCGCCCCATTGGCGCGCAAACTTGGCCGTGAGCCGGATTTGCTATGAGCACTACTATCATCGAGCGCTGCGAAGCATCCGGCCTGCGCCTAACGGAACAGCGCCGCGTCATCGCACAGGTTTTGCAAAGTGCTACTGATCACCCTGATGTTGATGAATTGCACAGCCGTGCCAATGCGATAGACAAGGGCATCAGTATCGCCACGGTTTATCGAACGGTTAAATTATTTGAAGAAACCGGCATCCTAGAGCGCCACGAATTTGGCGATGGCCGCTCCCGTTACGAAGACGCCCATCGCGAACATCACGATCATCTGATTGACATGCAATCCGGCGACGTGATCGAATTTGTCAGCCGCGAAATCGAAGAGCTACAGGAACGCATCGCGCAAAAACTCGGGTTTGAATTGCGGGGACATAAATTGGAACTCTATGGTGTTCCCTTGAAAAAGGATTAACTCTGATGCTTGGCTATCTCAAACAGACATTGATCGTTGCGTTGTTTGCGGCTGGTGCATCGCCAATCACAGCCCAAGAAAGCGTTGAAACTCAGGATGTATTCTTCGCCCATTACGTAACCAGCATCGCCCAAGAATGTATCAGCGCCATTGAAACACGCCAGTTGAACACCACTCAACTGATCTCCTATGGGTATTCAAAACGCAAGCGCACCTATGTGCGAGATGTATTCCCCGTAGGGGCAGCCGGTAGTACCCCCGCCAAGATCGATGTCAACTTTAAGAACCCGCGCTCTGGGTGCCGCATCGAGATTTCCCCGCATGAGTTTGACACCACTGTTTTGCTTCGCAACCTGAACGAAACACTCTATGCGCGAGGCTACAAGCCCTTTAGCGGTGCAGGCACTGCGCATTTGGTGTTTTTCAAAGAGCAGTCAAAGCTGGGGGTTGCCTTTCGCAAAATCAGCTCTGGCACCAGAATCGAGTTTTCGAAACTCAGGTAGTTTCGTTAGGCGCCCTGCTCTTAGCCGGCGCAAGAATCACCCGTGTTTCTTCGATGCGATTCTCGGGATTTTCACGCAATCCGTTAGCGCTAACAACAAAACCGCCCAAAAACTATACTTTTTTGACGTAACGGCACGAAATCACCCTCTGGCGCCCTTCACCTTTGCACCAGATCACGTTAGACGTTTGCTAACCGAGCAAAACAAAGGATCCTCCTCATGAGTATTATTATTGACGTCATCGGCCGTGAAATTCTCGACAGCCGCGGAAACCCAACAGTCGAGGTTGATGTTATCCTCGAAGATGGCACTATGGGACGTGCTGCGGTACCTTCAGGTGCATCGACTGGTGCCCACGAAGCTGTGGAATTGCGCGATGGTGACAAATCCCGTTATATGGGCAAGGGCGTGCAAAAAGCCGTAGAGGCCGTTAACGGTGAAATCGCCGAAATGCTGGTCGGCACTGATGCGCTAGAACAAGTCGAGATCGACGCTGCGATGATTGAGTTAGATGGCACACCAAACAAGGCACGCCTTGGGGCCAATGCAATTTTGGGTGTATCGCTGGCGGTGGCCAAGGCGGCGGCTGATTTCACATCACAGCCGCTGTATCGCTATATCGGCGGCACCTCTGCGCGTGTTTTGCCCGTGCCGATGATGAACATCATCAATGGCGGCGAACATGCTGACAACCCCATAGACATCCAAGAATTCATGATCATGCCTGTTGCGGCCAAGGATATCCGCGATGCGGTGCGCATTGGTGCGGAAATCTTCCACACGCTGAAGAAAGAGCTATCAAATGCCGGCCACAACACCGGTGTTGGCGATGAGGGTGGATTTGCGCCAAATCTGAATTCCACCACCGATGCGCTGGATTTCATTATGCAGTCAATTGAGAAAGCGGGATATAAGCCCGGCGAAGAGGTCTTCTTGGCCTTGGATTGCGCCGCCAGCGAGTATTACACCGACGGCGTTTACAACTTCAAAGGCGAGGGCAAGAAGCTGTCCTCAGAGGAAAACGCAGACTACCTAGCCAATTTGGTTGCCAACTATCCGATTATCTCAATCGAAGACGGCATGGACGAAGACGACTGGGATGGCTGGAAGATGCTAACAGATAAGATCGGCGATAAATGTCAGCTGGTTGGCGATGATCTGTTTGTTACCAATTCCGAGCGCCTTTCCACTGGTATTGAAAAAGGTAGCGCCAATTCAATGCTGGTAAAGGTAAACCAAATCGGATCCTTGACTGAAACATTAGAAGCCGTTGATATGGCCCACCGCGCGAAATTTAGCTGTGTAATGTCGCATCGTTCAGGGGAAACCGAGGATGCAACCATTGCAGATTTGGCTGTGGCCACCAATTGTGGGCAAATCAAAACCGGCTCGTTGGCACGCTCTGACCGGTTGGCAAAATACAACCAATTGATCCGTATCGAGGAACAATTGGGTAGCAGCGCAATTTATGCTGGTAAATCAATTCTAAAATAATCGCATCGATTGTTTAGATAAAATTATCATTATTTAGACGGGCAGATTCTGCCCCTCTAATCCAGTTATTAAGCATTTCAGTGCTACCTCGATCAGGTCTTTCAGCGCACGCTGTTACCCTACCAGAGGAAACCAAAATGCTTAAATATACAAAACACCCCACTTTCAGCCTGCCATCACCACGAGATATTTTACGCATTGCCGGTACTGGCATTGTTGCATCTCTATGCATGGGCCAAATGGCCGCGGCCGAGATTCAATTGACGTTTGGCACCTATACCGCTGACAAACCAACGCAGACGGTTCAGAAATTCAAGCCATTCCTAGATTATCTAAGCGAAAAGCTCAGCGATCAGTTGCAAGAGCCGGTTAAGATCAAGATGCAAATCTCGGGTAAATACGAACAAGGTATCGATGAATTGGTAAATGGCACGGTTGATTTCTCGCGATTTGGTCCCGCCTCTTATGTTTCCGCAAAGGACAGAAATACAGATATCGAAATCATCGCAATGGAATCCCAGAATGGTAAAAAAACCTTCAAAGGGATTATCGCAGTTCATGAGGATAGTGACATCCAAACCCTTGCGGATCTGGCGGATCGCTCTTTCGCATTTGGAGATCCGTTGTCCACTATTGGTCGCTACCTCGCCCAAAGCGAGCTAATCGAGGCCGGTATTTTTGAGGCTGACCTATCCGATCACGCCTTTTTAGGTCGCCATGATCGCGTCGGTACAGCTGTCGGCAAGAAAGATTACGACGCAGGTGCGCTAAAATCCAGTACCTTCAAAAAACTACAGGATAAAAACGTTCCCATTCGCAAGTTGGTTGATTTTGATAATGTAACCAAACCTTGGATCGTGCGCTCTGATATGGACCCACGTATCGTCGAAGCTATGCGTGTTGTCATGCTTTCGGCCACAGACAAGGACGTTCTGAAAACCGTTTCCAAATCTGGCTTCATCGAAGGTTCTGATGCGGATTATGACGACATTCGAAGCGCCATCGCAAAGAGTGCAACATTTAACTAGGATTCAGCCCCGTGAAAAAAATCAGCCTCTGGAAACAAATCACTCTGTCCATGATCGCCGTCGCGGTAGTTGTGGCCTATATTTCTGAAAACTTGGTACGCAAATTTGAAACAACGCGCCTGCAAAGCACATTGCAAGAACAGGCCGATTTAACGGTTTCCTTGCTTTCAGGATTGATGCTAGAGGCAATAATTGTCGAAGATATCCCTCTTATTGATACAGCCCTAGAAGAGGCGGTTACCCGTGCTCCCAAGCTGTTGCAAATAGTGGTCTATGACGAGGATCGCCAAGAGATCACACGGTTTCCGGCAAACGATACGTCACATGATGAATTGGTTAAAACTTTTAACCCAGATATCTTGTATGATGGCGAGGTTTTTGGATCTATGGAGGTTCTGTGGTCAACCAGAGAAGGTATTCAACAGGTGCAAGATGCCGTTAGGCAAGGCATGCTTGTGACCATCACAACCGTCGGCGCGATGGCGGTTCTTTTTCTGTTTTTAATCAATCGACTGGCAACAAACCCTCTGTCGATCATTCATAAAAATATGCAGGCGACAATTCTTAGGGACGCGTCTCCTTCGCAATCCTTACCAAAAATCGCAGCCGAGGAGTTCAACGCCCTAGATGGGTCGGTAAATATGCTGGAAATGGTTTTAGGCGAGCGGGATGAGCGAGAGGTCGCGCTTAACCGCGCCATAGAAGAGGCCAAAGGTGCAAGTCGTGCAAAGTCCGAGTTTCTTGCAAATATGAGCCACGAAATTCGCACCCCTATGAATGGGGTCATTGGCATGGCCGAGCTGATCTTAGAAACAGATCTATCCTCATCTCAGCACCTCTATGCCAAAACCATCGCTAACTCGGGCCAAAACTTGCTAACGATCATCAACGACATTTTGGATTTTTCCAAAATTGAAGCAGGCAAACTAGAATTGGATACCAAGCCCTTCAATCTACAGAGATGCCTCGAAGAAATTTTAACACTCGCCTCAAGCAATAGCGCAAAAAACAATGTTGAAATTTCCCTACGCTACGATCCAAAGTTGCCTATTGGCTTCCTTGGGGATCAAGATCGCTTGCGTCAGATCATCACAAATATAGTCGGTAATGCGGTGAAATTCACACTTCAAGGGAATATCGAAGTTGACGTTACGGGACAAAACGGTGCGGATGGGACCGCTCTTGAAATATCGGTCAAAGATTCTGGCGTTGGGATTCCTGCCGAAAAAATCGCAGGTATTTTTAATGAGTTCGAACAGGCGGACGGGGCAACCAATCGCAAATTTGAGGGGACAGGCCTTGGGCTTGCCATCTCTTCGCGTTTGATCCGCATGATGGGTGGTAAGATCGACGTCACATCCGTATTGGATCAAGGCTCGACCTTTACGATAAGCCTTACCTTACCTGCGAACAACGAGATTGTAGAAGCCCCCAGCGAAAATATGGATCATATCATAAACAAGCGCGTGTTGATTGTGGATGATCTTGAGGTCAATCGCACAATCCTTACCGAACGCCTGCGTAGCTGGGACATTGACCAGCAAGTTGCGGCCAGCGGAGCCGAAGCACTGGCGATGTTAAAAGAAGCCCAGCTTTCAGGAAAACCCTTTGATATGGTGATCCAAGACTATCAAATGCCAAACATGGATGGATTGGAACTTGCCCGACGGATTAGAGAAGAAAATCATTTTTCAGCCCTACCTCTGGTTATTCTATCCTCTGTCGATGATGCTGTTAATCTCAAGAAGCACACCGGCATAAATTTCGCAGATATCTTGTTGAAACCCGTCTCCTCAACCGCACTAAAACAAGTTCTTGCCAGTGCAATGAGCGCCACGACAACCACACAAGGCCAAAATGCAACGGCGACACCTAAGAAAATTGAGACTAAAGATCTTTCAAATACTACGGTCATGATCGTAGAGGACAATAAAACCAATCAGTTGGTCCTGAAAACCATGCTAAAGGTCACCAAATGCTCAATTGCCATCGCAAATAATGGGCTAGAGGGCCGAGACAATTTCCTTGAGGTCGCTCCCGATATTATTTTCATGGATATGTCGATGCCTAAAATGGATGGGCTAGAGGCCACGCGCGAAATTCGTCGCATTGAAAAAGAGAATGACCTGCTTCCCACCCCTATTATTGCGCTGACGGCCAACGCTATGAAGGGTGATAGAGAACGTTGCCTTGAGGCGGGGATGGATAGCTATCTGAGCAAGCCGATCAACAAAGCACGCCTAATGAAAGCGCTGTCTGAATATCTAGGCCCTGCGGTACCAGTTCTAAAGCTTGAAAATACCGCGTAACAGTTAGGTCTCCTCAGGTAACTACGCTACGATGCGGCTTTCTCAAACACTTGCAGTTCGTCACAGAGCACCAAAGACATCCCCCCATGTGCATCGATTTCAAGTTCTTTTCCGTGGATCAGTTGTGCGATACCATTACATCCAACGAACATAGCTATATCGCGTTCGCGCGCGACAATAGCCATATGGCTAAGCCAGCCTCCCACTTGCGAAACCACCCCCCCCGCTCGCAACACATAGGGCAACCAAGCAGGGTGCAGCATTGTACAAACAAGGATGTCACCCTCTTGAAAATCCACTAATTCCTCCCCTTTCTCAGTCTGCTCGGCGGTGGGGTGATAAATGCGCCCCGATACAGATCCACTACCCGAAACCCGATTACCCCCAATTTGCCCATCTTTAACATTTCTGATTTGCTCGCCTGGAATGCATGCACGTTCCATATCTCCTAGGGTCAACTCTGGTTGCTCTGGTGTATGTTCCTTTAGTGCCTCGCGAATTTGGACGCGTTTCTCTAACCGCTCAAGCAGTGTTTTAGTGATACCAGCTGTACAGGTGCCGATCTCATCAAAGGTCATATGAAACACCTTCTCGTCAATTCCCAACCGCATTCCAATTTCAAGACAAAAGCGTCTCTGTTCTGCAAGTAATTTTAGCGCCTCGTGTTTCGCACGCTCTTTCAAGCCCTGAAATTCCATCGCGCGTTCAAATCTTACGTCGCGTGGTTTGTCATCCGTGCGCGAGAACGCCATCGCATCACCAGCCTGTGCCAAATTCACCAACATTTCTGGCGCTTCAGAATATCGTGGGATGCTCAACTCATAATCATAAATTGCGCGGTGCCCCATATCGGAGATCAGTTTTTCGAGCCGCTTGTCTGCCTCCATTCCAGCAGACGCGGCCATCAATGCCGTAGGCGAAAACGGCACCATCCCCTGCAAGGCGGTCGAGATTTCCACATCCTGTTTCTGCGCAGCCTCCTGTGCCCGTGCCAGTGTGAAACTGGCTAGAATATTCACCATTTCCGCGCATACATAAACCTCATCAACAAAAAACCGGTGGTTCTCCAGCAGGCATTCTATCAGGGCCGCAGTGTCAAGGCGCGTAACATCCAGCGCTTGGATCAACGCCAAGCGACGATGATAGTTTGGTAGAAAATCCTCTTCAAATTCTGCATGGAATAAACCAACTTGCCTGTTCAGATGCTTGATCGTGCCACGCCCCATTTGCAACGCGGATTGTTCCTTAAGTTGGCGATCAGAATAAATCTTGCCAAAAACATTCACCAAATGCCCGGGCACCTCTTCTGGGATTTGATATCGCATCCCAAGTGCCGCGCAGGCTTGCTCGACACTGCCCCCAGCCCCCCAAATGTCGCCCATCATTGAAAAGGACAGCGGAGTTGGATAGGGAAGAACCTCCGACATTTCATCCTGTTCAAGAACCACCTGATCCGGTGCCATATTTGCAAAACGCTCAAACAGATCTTGCCAATGGTGCGATACAGGATCCCCCCCCCTAGCTTCTTTGCTCAGCGTGGTTATATCACGGCTTTGCAAAATATATAGCGCGCCATCCGCATAAGCCCATTCAATATCTTGTGGTGTTCCAAAAATTTCAGCGATTTCATCCCCAAGCGCCAAGAGCGCGCGCACATCAATCGGTGGGGAGTCTGGCGATAGGTTTTCCTTGGTAAACCGACCAAACCTCAGGGTTTGCGGGGTAACGCGCCCAGATACTAGATCATCAGCGGTCCCCTCTACAATCTCTAATAGCATTGCCCCAGGTGCTGTTGGATCTTGGGTAAACAGAACCCCTGAATACTGTGCATCAACCATCTGCTGTATTAGAATATTTCCGCGATCGCTGCCCGTGCCTGCATAGCTTGCCGCGCGAGATGTGGTGAAGGATTCCAGCACGCTGTCGATCGCCCAGCCGAGGCCATTTTGCTCCACGTGTAGGACACTTTCAAACACGCCAGCAAAACTCTGCTCCTCGCCATCTTCATCTGCAGCGGAACTGCGAACGGCGCAGGGTTTCTGGCCAATAAGTTTCCATATTTTTTGGTAAAAGATCTCTTTTTGCACTGGGGATAGATTGGCATATGTTTGCAATGTTTGCGTATCCAACACCACGCCATCAGGCACGGGAATCCCAGCGGCTTTCATCACCGCCAAGCGCAATGATTTATTCCCACTCTCCCCCAAGGCCGCCACATGACTAAGAGGGCGAATTCCACTAAGAAAATACCGCGCTTTCAGGTTTTGAATCCACATTAAAACCCCATTATAGGTTTTTTCCCATAGACCAACCACATAGGCGCGCTGTGCGAGCAACAAAACCATGCTGGAATTCAAATAGACCATGCCCGCGCCGCTAATCGCCCAGACAAGGACCATCAATAACGGGAAGGAAACCGCCCACGAAACAACCCTTTGCCGCGTATTTTTAGCAACGGCAACATGCAGGTAAATTCCGCCCAACAGGCAGAATAAGACCGGCAGCACCAAGGACGGATCTGGCAGATGCATCTGCTGCATCCATAGCAATGGCCCCATGTTGCTGGCAGCCATTTTCTCTACAGCGCTCAACCCAAGTAGCATCACCGGTAAAAACAACAGCGCCGTCAAATTACGCATAGGCGTCAAGCCCAGTTTGCTATTCAAGGCCTGTAATGCCCGAATTTTTCGCGCGGGCTCGTGTTTCAAGCGTGCCTTAATGCGATCAAACTGATCCTTTGCTGCGCGGCTAACCAATTGATCCCGTTCTGATTTTAATGCAATTGGCAAAACCAAAACCCGAGAAATCAACGAGAGCGCAAAAATAGCCAAAAGAATATGTGTGCGATCCGCAACCCATCCCAGCCCAAGGGCCAATCCATCTATCATCTGTTGCCACATCGATAGGTTTTGTCCTGCCAACCATTGTTGTACATGCGGTTTTGGCGCTGGGGGGATGAAATACTCCCAAGGTGTGGTATAGCGCCCCCTGAAATCAAAACCGCGCGCGGCCAATTCGTACCCGAGAACCTGTCCCATAAAGCAACTGCGCCGATCATAACATGCGGCAACTGTTGGCTTGTTCTCTAGCGCATCGATGCTGGCGATTAGTTGATCCGTGGGCATCGCGCGCAGTGGGATATTTATCGCACCGGGCAGATGACCTGTGGCAAAATCCCCAGGATATCGAGTATCGACGATTTGCACCGACTGCTCGGCCAGCTCCGATCTGAAATCATCGGTGGACAACAAACGGTCTTTGTTCTTGTAGTTTGGTATTGCGCGTAAATCCGAAAGGCCGCGCACGTTTTTATCACTAAAATCGCGTCCCTCTACGATCCATTTCTCTACGCCGCCAGCAATAAAGCGGCAATCCACCCCCAATTTCGCCAAATTTGCGCAGGTTTCGGAACTTCTGTTACCGTTATGACAATATAGAACCAACTTCTTATCAGCGTAAGATTGTAAATTATTTGCGATATCAGGGAAACGGATATGTTGGCTGTTTGGCAGGCTGCCCATTTGGTGTTCGGCCGCCTCGCGCACATCCACAAACACCACATCCCCCCCCTCCAAAAGCGCCTCTGCCTGTTCCGATGACACGGCAAACTGATTGAGTACCTGCTTGTCAAAGGAGGTCTCTTTCAGGTTTTCATCTTGGATCGTGGTGCCATCAAACTGGGCGGGGCGCAGCAATGTAGCCTGAAGGCGCGCTTGTTCTTTGGCCGCAGAATTTTGATACTGTAGGATAACAGTTACCAGCAACGCCATACTAAGAAGCCCAAAGCAAGTTGCTGTTATAACTGCCTTTTTGCTACTCTTAGGCCCAGATTTTCGGCGCAATCCGGCCCGTGCGCCCAGTGCGGCACTACCCCCGGTGATCATTGCCAATCCCACCGCAAATACCTGAGTTAACGAGGAAACAGACCCAATGACCAACTCTGGTGATGGGATCGCAACCGCTGGCCCCCCAATTAACGCCACCAGCCCGCATGCAACACCGCCTCTAATCTTCTTGCTATTCATTATGGTCCCCTGCTCTGCTTTATCGATGAGTAAAACTTGTCGAAAAGTTTAAGAGTCTCGGTAATAGGGATGTTTCGTAAACACGCGGTTAATTTTATTTTCTTTAATTTTTTACAAAGTAGTTCAAATTACGGCCCACAACCTGTGCAAGAACCCATTGCACGGTAAGAATGAAAATGACCCATTACAAAAAAAAAGTAGTCATAAATGTGAATTGCCGTTTAAGCTCAAATTAGTTTGCGATTCTAACCCTTGGTTGGAAAAGAACAAACATCTATGGGAGAAAAATATGAGAAAATTACTTTTAACGTCAGTTGCTGTATTGGGTACGACTGCAAGTCTTGCTATGGCCGATGATGTAAAGATCGGCGTATTCTTGGGCTTCACCGGCCCAATCGAAAGCTTGGTTGCACAAATGGCCCCCGGTGCAGAGGCCGCCATCGCAGAGGTATCTGCCTCGGGTAAATTCATGGGCGGAAATACCGTATCTGCCGTGCGCGCAGATACAACATGTGTTGACGCCGCCGCCGCGACCGCCGCCGCAGAACGCCTGATCACCTCAGACAAGGTCTCTGGTATTGTGGGTGGGGATTGCTCAGGCGTGACCACTGCAACCCTGACAAATGTGGCAATGCCTAATGGCATGGTGATGATTTCCCCATCTGCTACATCCCCTGCCCTATCTACAATCGAGGATAATGGGTTGTTCTTCCGCACAGCACCCTCTGATGCACGCCAAGGTGTTGTGATGACCGAAATCATCATGGACCGAGGCATTAAGGAAGTGGCTCTGACCTATACCAATAACGATTACGGCAAGGGCTTGGCCGATGCATTCGCCACCGCATACGAGGCCGCAGGCGGCACGATAACCATCAACACCAGCCATGAAGATGGCAAGGCGGATTACTCTGCCGAGGTGGGCGCATTGGCCGCCGCCGGTGGCGAAGTACTGGTTGTTGCGGGCTACCTTGATCAAGGCGGCAAAGGCATCATCCAAGGCGCGTTAGACACAGGCGCATTTGACACCTTTGTTCTACCCGATGGCATGGTTGGTGATGCATTGCCTGCCGCTATTGGCTCTGATCTTGATGGCTCTTTTGGCCAAGCACCGGGTACAGACAGCCCAGGTGCCGGTAAATTGGCAGAAATGGCAGATGGCTTTGATGCTACCTCTCCTTTCTCTGCTGAATCCTATGATGCGGCGGCCCTGATCCTACTGGCCATGCAGGCGGCAAATTCCAGCGCCCCAGCCGATTACAAGGGCAAGGTGTTTGATGTGGCCAATGCGCCGGGCGAAAAGATCCTGCCGGGTGAATTGGGCAAGGCGCTTGATATCTTAGCATCAGGTGGCGAGATCGATTATGTTGGCGCATCCAACGTAGAGCTGATCGGCGCCGGTGAAAGTGCCGGTAACTACCGCGAAATCGAAATCAAAGACAAAGCCGTTAGCACCGTTGGCTACCGCTAATCTTTGAACTGTAATTTCAGGCGAGCCAGATTGCGCTCGCCTGATTTTTTTTGGATCCCCCATGATAGAAGTTAAAAACCTTAGCAAAAGCTTCAGCGGGTTTCTCGCTGTAAATGATGCCTCCTTGAAAATCGAAACTGGCTCGATCACCGGCCTTGTTGGCCCCAATGGCGCAGGTAAGACCACGCTGTTTAACGTGATTGCGGGCGTTCACGCACCAACTGATGGCCAAGTGCTACTTGATGGCCAAGATATAACTGGCCTTGCGCCACATGAATTGTTCCACCGCGGGCTACTGCGCACATTTCAAATCGCCCACGAATTCTCATCCCTTACAGTACGCGAAAACCTGATGATGGTGCCCGCCGATCAAATGGGCGAAACCCTATGGAAAACATGGACAAACCCATCCGCCGTACGTGCCCAAGAGGAACAAACCCGGGCCAAAGCGGACGATGTGATCGAGTTTCTGGAAATATCTCATGTGGCAGACGAACTTGCGGGCAACCTGTCTGGTGGTCAGAAGAAGCTACTAGAGCTGGGCCGCACCATGATGGTGGATGCCAAAATCGTCTTCCTGGACGAGGTCGGGGCTGGTGTTAATCGTACCCTGCTAAACACAATAGGTGATGCCATCATCCGTTTAAACCAAGAACGCGGCTATACATTCTGTGTGATCGAACATGATATGGATTTCATTGGGCGCCTGTGTGATCCCGTGATCGTAATGGCCGAAGGCGGCGTTCTGGCCGAGGGCACATTGGATGAAATCAAAGCAAATGAACAGGTTATCGAGGCCTATCTAGGCACCGGCCTAAAGAATAAGGAAGCATCATGAGCTATCTCATTGGTGAAGGCATGACGGGGGGCTATGGCGGCGCTGATATTTTGCATGACTGTACCATCGCCGCTGAAAAGGGCGAGATCGCCGTGATCGTTGGCCCCAATGGTGCTGGGAAATCCACCGCCATGAAAGCGGTGTTTGGCATGCTAAATATCCATACGGGACGTGTCGTTTTGGACGGCGAGGATATCACAGAGCTTTCGCCCCAGGAGCGCGTGGGCAAAGGCATGGCCTTTGTGCCACAGACCAACAATGTGTTCCCCACTATGTCCGTTGAAGAAAACCTAGAAATGGGGGCGTTTTTGCGCCGCGATGACATCTCGGTGACAATGGAACAGGTATTCGAACTTTTCCCAATCTTGGGCGATAAACGCCGCCAGAACGCGGGCGAATTATCCGGTGGGCAACGCCAACAGGTGGCCGTGGGTCGCGCGTTGATGACCCAGCCGAAATTGCTGATGCTAGACGAGCCAACCGCTGGCGTTTCGCCGATCGTTATGGATGAACTGTTTGATCGCATCATCGAGGTGGCCCGCACAGGTATTTCCATCCTGATGGTTGAACAAAATGCCCGTCAAGCATTGAACATCGCCGACAAGGGATATGTTTTGGTTCAGGGGCGCAATCGATTTACGGACACAGGGGCGGCACTAATGGCCAACCCAGAGGTCCGCGCTAGCTTCTTGGGGGGCTGATATGACTGATATTCTTAACGCATTTATCTTGCTGTCGAATTTTGTGCTGATCCCAGCTATTGCCTATGGCAGTCAGCTGGCGCTTGGCGCGCTAGGGATCACACTGATCTATGGTATCCTACGCTTTTCTAACTTTGCGCATGGCGACACCATGGCCTTTGGCACCATGTTTGTCATCCTATTTACATGGTGGTTCCAATCCATGGGGATAAACCTTGGGCCATTGCCCACCGCCCTGTTGGCCCTGCCCTTTGGCATTGCCTGTTGCATTGGGTTTGTTCTGATCACCGATCGTACAGTTTATAAGTTCTACCGAAAACAAAAAGCCGCCCCTGTGATCTATGTGATCGCCTCTGTGGGGGTGATGTTTGTGATGAACGGGTTGGTGCGTTTTGTGATTGGCCCAAATGATCAACGCTTTGCTGATGGCGAACGTTTTATCATAAAAGCACGTGAATTCAAACAGATGACAGGCCTAAGCGAGGGCATGTCCATCAAGGTCAGCCAAGGCCTTACCCTTGTAACCGCCGTTTTGGTGGTGATTGCGCTGTTTTGGTTTTTGAACAAAACCCGCACTGGTAAATCCATGCGCGCCTATTCCGATAACGAGGATTTGGCGCTATTATCAGGGATCGATCCCGACAAGGTGGTGCGCGTCACATGGATACTGGCGGCTGTTCTCGCAACAATCGCAGGCACGCTCTATGGGCTTGATAAATCGTTCAAACCCTTCACCTATTTTCAGCTGTTGTTGCCAATGTTTGCAGCCGCAATCGTTGGCGGCCTAGGCAGCCCAGTTGGCGCAATCGCCGGTGGTTTCGTGATCGCATTTTCCGAGATAATGATCACTTATCCCTATAAAAAATTCATAGCATATATTGGACCGGACGGCTGGACGCCCAATGGGCTAATGCAATTGCTGGCCACGGATTACAAATTTGCCGTTAGCTTTATTATCCTACTGGTGGTGCTATTGTTTAAACCCACCGGCCTATTCGCGGGGAAATCCGTATGATCAAGCAAAATAAAAATATCCGCTACTTTGGCATTATGGCTCTGTTGCTGATTATTGTCGGGGTTTTCCAAAGCTGGAATGTCTCTCTGTCTATCCTAAACCTCTGCCTGATCTCTGCGATCATGGCGCTGGGTGTGAATATGCAATGGGGCTATGCCGGCCTGTTTAATGTCGGTATCATGGGCTTTGCAGCCCTTGGAGGCTTGGCAGCGGTATTGATCGCCCAACCTGCAGTTCAGCCAGCTTGGCAAGCCGCGGGTACAGGTCTGTGGCTGGGCTTGGGGATTTTCATCGCAACAGTTATTGTTGCTACAGTGCTGTACCGCAAATTACCCAAATCCCTATTTCGAATGGCCCTTGTGACCTTCGTATCAATACTAGGCTATATCCTGCTGCGCATTTATTTTGATCCGGTTACCCATGCAATTGAGAAGGTCGAGCCAGCTAAAACTGGCTATCTTGGTGGGCTTGGCCTACCTGTTCTGCTGGCATGGCCCGTGGGCGGGGCACTGGCGGGGGCAGTCGCTTGGGTAATTGGTAAAATCACACTGGGGTTACGCTCGGATTATCTGGCCATTGCCACCTTGGGAATATCCGAAATTATCGTAGCCGTCCTAAAGCACGAAGACTGGATGTCACGCGGGGTTAAAAACGTGGTCGGCCTCCCCCGCCCTGTGCCTTATGAGACCAACCTGCAAGCCTCCGAATGGTTCCAAACCTTGGCCGCAAGTTTAGGTGCAGATGTGGTCGGATTTTCCTCCATCTTCGTAAAACTCTGTTATGCAGGCCTGTTCGCGGTGGTGCTGATCCTATTCTTGTACCTATCTGAAAAGGCCCTGAAATCCCCATGGGGACGCATGATGCGCGCCATTCGCGATAACGAGGTATCGGCCAATGCCATGGGCAAGAACGTAACCGCGCGCCACCTTCAGGTGTTTGTGCTGGGTTCTGTGGTGATCGGGGTTGCTGGCGCCATGCTCACCACCCTAGACGGCCAGCTTACGCCCAGCTCGTATCAACCGCTGCGCTTTACCTTTTTGATCTGGGTGATGGTGATTGTTGGCGGATCGGGGAATAATATGGGCGCGGTTCTCGGGGGCTTTATTATCTGGTTCTTCTGGATCGAGGCAGAACCCATGGGACTGTGGCTGATGAACCTGATTACATCGGGTATGGACACAGACAGCGACCTGCGCGCGCATCTAATCGATTCAGCGGCACATATGCGCCTAATTACCATGGGCATGATCCTACTGCTGGCCCTGCGTTTCCGCCCCCGCGGTTTGCTCCCAGAGCGCTAAAACTCCTTGCCTTTCGCGCCCCGCAGGTTAGCCTGTGGGGTGCATAGATTGGTAATAGGGAATAAGATGCCCATTGGTTCACGCCGTTTTCTGGTTTTCGCTTGGGCCTTAACCATTTGCCTGAGCGCGATTATGGCTATTTCAGTCACGCGGCTGGCCTTCAACGACGGGCTTAGCACTGCCTTTGAAAGCGATACCGAAACCTTTCGCGCCTTCCAGAATTTCAGCGAACGGTTTAATTCCGATGGCGCCGAAATTTTGGTGCTGTTTCACACAGATGATTTCGCACATCCGCAGAAAAATACCGCCGTTGAAACATTCATCACCGAGGCCCAGTTCATCGAAAACGTCAGTGCTGTGCTCTCGCCGTTCAGCTTTCAGTATACCAGCCCAGAAGGGGTTGAGGATTTTCTCTTCCCTTATCAACGCCCAGCGCAGTCTGAGATGGCACAGCGCCTTTCTCATGCACAGGCGCAAAACCCGCGCCTTGGCACGCTGATATCCCCCGATCGCCAGCATCTGTTGGTGGTGATATCCCTAACTTCCTATCCAGAAACCGGTCCAGACCAGCAAGTATTGCTGGCCCAATTAAATGAGCTGGCCACGGCCAGCACCGCCGATCTGGGAATCAATGCCGCCCTATCGGGTTATCCGGTTTTGCGTACTGAAACCGTGCGCTTGCTGTTTCAAGAATTCATCTGGCTTAATGTTTTTGGCGCAGTGATGGGGCTAACATTGGCGGTGCTGACATTGGGCAATCTGGGGCTTGGAATTATCACAACACTGTCCAGCGGCTTGGCCTTGTTGTGGGCAGCGGGGGCTATGGTTTTCCTAGGCTTTCAGATAAACGTAATTACGGTGGCACTGCCAGCCCTGATCCTAATCCTGTCGTTTGCCGAAGCTATTCATCTGGTATTGGAAATTCGCCAACAGATTGCCGATGGGCGAGCCAATCCGATCCACCGCGCGGTTAGGCGCATCTTTCCTGCTGCGGGATTGGCGGCCATTACCACGGGCATTGCTCTGGGCAGCTTGATGCTATCGCCATCGGCACTGATTTACCAGCTTGGCTTTGCGGGGCTGTTTGCCACACTGATTTCAACGATTACGATTTTTACCATCGTTCCGCTGGTCTTTCTGACGTTGGGTTATTTTAATCGGTTGTCGTGGGTCAATACAGATGCAGGCCTCCGCATGCAGCGCCGTTTTGGCCTTGGAGGACTAATTAAAATTGCCCAAGTCGCCCCGGTTAAAACCTGCGCAAGTGGGTTGGTGATCTTTGCGACCAGCCTCTGTATCTATGCCCAGCTGCCCTATTCTTACTCTTTGTACGAGGGTCTAAAACCCAACGCAGAACCCGTTGCCACCCTGCGCACGATAGAAACACAGCTGTCGCCGATCGGCACTATAAAATTCGAGCACCCGATAGAACCCATTGATCAGCTAAAACAAGCAACAATTGCCCTGCGCGGCGAATTTGGGGCACAAAACATCCTAGGCCTCTATGATGTTATCGAAGATGATCCCCTGAATTGGCGCCAAACTTTGGCCGCCCTACCGCTGCCCCTATCGCAACAGCTGATCTCGCATGACGCTACCAGCACCGTAATCACGCTGGTGCATCCCTATCAAAACTCTGGCGCAACTGCAGCATATCTTGGCGAGATCACCCCAAGAATTGCCAGTATGCCACAGCTTGCGGCACTTGGCCCGCCAACGGGTGCCTTGGTTCTATCGTCGTTAACCAGCCGCGAAATGCTGTCGGCCTTTGCGCGTTGCTTTCTGTTTGCAGTTTTGATTTCTGGTGTCCTAATCTCTTGGTGGTTGCGCAATGCAATAATTGGTATATGTGTCATGATACCCAATGTGTTGCCCATTACAGTGGTGGGTTCGGTGATGGTGTTTTTGGATTATGGGCTTAGCTTCTCGTCTGGTGTTGCGCTGACCATCGCCTTTGGCATTGCAATTGACGACACAGTACACGTGCTAAATCGCCTGCGTATTCAGGCAAAAGAGACCCCACATATGGCCCCACATATGATTCTAAATGCCGTGCGCCAAACCGCGCCTGCGCTGATGATCTCATCCTTGATTTTGGTCATGGGATTGCTGGGTAATTTCGTGTCCGAAATGCCGCCCTTGGCGATATTTGGTGGGCTGTCGATCGGGGTATTTATTATGGCACTGTTGTCGGATGTGTTGTTTCTGCCGGCGCTGTTGATTTGCCTTACGCAGATTTTACCTGCAAAATTTCTAAGGATTGGAAAATGATCTCGCTGTTTCGTCTTTCTATTGGTGCGTTCCTCTGCGCGACAGTACCAGCAACTGCGAATTTCTTAGCAATGACCGATTCCCAAAAATGGCGCGGTGTTGGGTATGCTCAACAGAAGCCAACCGCTCCCAAGCAACGTGCGCAATGCCGCCTGACGTCGACCCCGACCGCTACTGGAAACCCGCAAAACAGCTTTACTATTATTGGTCGTTGTTCCACCCCGGCAGGAGCAAGCCGCCTAACCCTAATGGCGAAGCAGCACAGCAATGGGCGCCTAAGCGCCACCCTAACCACTAGGGTCAACAACACCGTCCACGAATTGTCCGGCGAAGAACACCCTGATCGTCTAGTTTTTTACAGCCCAGATCATATCCAGTTAGATGGTCTTGCCTATCGCATGGAATTGCTATTAATCTGGAGGTCGAACGGATCCTTTCACCTTAGTCAAACCCTGTTTGCAACTGAATCGGACACCAAACACACCATCCTAGAAATGGAATTTCAAGCCATCCCCTAGCAGGAGCCAAAATGCCCCCCAAGCCCCACATCTGGATCCGCGCAGAACAACGCGCCCAAGAAAAACGCGTACCCGTAACCCCATCAGGTGTTCGCGCCTTGATGGAGGCAGGTTTTCACGTAACTATTGAAAACTCGCCCGCCCGCGCGATCCCTCTGGCGGATTATGCGGCCACCGGTTGCGAGATCGCCAATACTGATGAGTGGATCAATTCACCTGCATCTACGATTATTCTAGGCCTGAAAGAGCTGAATGAAGATGGCCCAGACCTGATCCATCGCCATATTATGTTTGGTCACGCCTACAAGGGCCAAGCAGAAGGCCCAGCCCTATTAAAACGTTTCAAGCGGGGGGGCGGTACCTTGCTGGATCTTGAATATCTGTTGGATCCCTCTGGACGGCGTGTCGCAGCATTTGGTTATTGGGCTGGGTACGCAGGCGCCGCATTGGGGTTGAAAACATGGATAGCCCAGCAAATGCCACCCTTCAAAGGGCCCGCCTCTGTTGGTATTTACGCCGATAAAACTGCGTTGATAAATGAATTGAGGGACGATTTGAATCTGGTGATCAATGGTGGCAAACAGCGCCCCAATATGATCACCATCGGTGCCTTGGGGCGCGTGGGCAGCGGCGCCTGTGATTTGGCCCAAACCTTGGATTTACCGGTGACCAAATGGGATATGGCCGAAACCGTCAGTGGCGGGCCATTCCCCGAAATATTGGCCCATGACATCTTCGTTAATTGTATTTTGGCCGATGCATCAGTACCGGTTTTCGTACCAAAATCGGCCCTAAGCGCACCGCGTAAATTGTCGGTGATTGCCGATGTTTCCTGTGATCCAAACAGCCCCTATAATCCGATCCCAATCTACGATGCATCACACAGTTTTGCTGATCCAATGGTGCGTTGCCATGAAAACCCGCCACTTGATGTAACCGCGATTGACAATCTACCCTCAATGTTACCGGTTGAAAGTAGCGAAGATTATGCACAACAACTCCTACCCCACCTTTTAACCCTAGGCGCGCTTGATAGCGGTGTCTGGGCGGGGGCAACTACAACGTTCAACACCCATGTACAGGACATCTAAATGGCAACCATTCATTGGATAGGTACCGGCCTTTCCGCAATCCCCGGACTGCGCCGATTGATAGAAAATGGCCACACTCTGGTCGTTTGGAACAGAAGCATAGACAAGGCCATTGCCGCCGTGGGGGACATTACCGATGATATCCGTGTCTTTGATTTTGATAGATTCGTCGCCGCACTAAACTCGGGGGATATAGCCGTTTCTATGCTGCCCGCCGCATGGCATGTTAAAATAGCAAGCGCCTGTATCGATGCAGGGGCGCATTTCGCATCCTCGTCCTATATCTCCCCAGAAATGTCTGCGCTAAATTCCCGCGCTACGGAGGCCGGTGTAACCTTGATCAACGAGGTCGGCCTAGACCCCGGCATTGATCATTTGATGGCACACCATTTGGTTGCGGATTACAAGGCCAGTGCGGGCTATGGTGTGGATAATGAGATCACATTTCGATCCTATTGCGGCGGTGTCCCCAAAATACCCAATGATTTCCGATATAAATTCAGCTGGTCTCCCTTGGGCGTTTTAACGGCCCTGCGTTCGCCCTCAAAATCTATCAAAGATGGCCAAGAATGGCACGCCAGCCGCCCTTGGGATGCCATCAGCACCTATGACGCCCCCCTACCCCAGTCCGAAGAGTTTGAGGTATATCCAAATCGAAACAGCCTCCCCTTCATTGCCGAATATAATTTTGACCCCCGTTGGCCAGTTCAAACATTTGTACGGGGTACGCTTCGCCTACAGGGCTGGGCCCATGCATGGGGCGATGTGTTTCGTGAAATAGAGACTCTAAGCGGCCCAGAGGGCGATGCCCGCCTAAAGGAAATGTCGGATCAATTCTGGGCCGATAACGCCTACGGAGAAAACGAACCCGACCGCGTGGTTATGTGCGTGGAACTAACTGCTCGCAAAGATGGAGTTCCCGCTTATTCTAAAACCTATGTGATGGATGCATGGGGGGATCAGAATGGCACAGCCATGGCAAAGCTGGTCTCGGTGCCATTGTCTTTGGCAATCGAGGCGGTTCTGCGCGGCGAGATTGACAGCGGCGTGCACGCCGCCCCTTCAGATCCAAGCTTGATTGCCATGTGGATGCAAGAGGTGGGTGATATCGCACAACACCTTCAGATCAAAGATGCGCTGGCCTAGACTTATTTCTTGGCGGTGCCAAACCAACGCCGCCAAGACCGCATCACAGCATTCTGGCGTTTTTCTAAATCATCGCGCGCCGCATTTGCATAGTCCGATACGGTGTCACTGGCACCCTCGATTTGCTGGGTAATCGGATCAATTCGGCGCCGCTTGAACCGGCGCAACATCCGCCATGTCACAAATAAAACACCCGCCAGAAGCCCAAAGAACACGATATTAAACCATGGGATTAACAGCTGATCCGGCCCAGAGACCTGCTTCATCGCCACCGCATTCGGGAAGATCGACAAAAGCTTTATGCGCCAGCCATAATGTGTAACCGCAACCCAAATATCATCTTCCTTGGCAATGCCCTGCGCCTGTGCGGTTAGGTTACCACTGTCAAATTTGAAATAGGGCGGCCAATTCCACTCGGTATCCTCGTTGCGGTATACCCGCGCGGACCCATCGGGCCATATGGCATTCACAAATCGTACATCACGGGTAAGGTTGGCATTGGTACCAGAATCCGGGCTGGCCCAGAACCACGCATATTGTCCTACGTCCATGCGTTTCACATCGGTTCCGACAATTTTCACTATATCGCGCGCGGGCAAGGTGTAATGCAAAATACCCACCGCAATGATCAAAACCACCCCTGTGAAAACCCTCTTTAGAATGCGCATCATTTACTCCCTATCCCATGGGCCGCGACGGCGCGGCGGTGGCGGGCTCATATCAGGCTCTGCCCCGAATAATTCAGCCCGTGTACCGGCCTTGTCCAGCGCATATTCCTCGGCCAAGAAGCGAGCAACATAGTCCTTCTTGCTGTCTGACCACCTGCGGTATTGTGCATAAAATGCATCCTTGTGGCAAATAAACAGCTGCCTGAAATCCCTCGGGGATAAATCGGCCAACAACATGTTGATCAAATCACGATCCGGCCCTTGGCTTGCGCGCACGGTATAAAACCACGCAGGGTCTTGTGCGGAAATTTTGGGCCATTCCCCCCCCATGCTGGCCCAGCGCCAGACCTTCATCAAACCGTGATATTCGGGGGGCATTTTATCTGCATATCGGCGCGAAATTCTGCGCATGTCTTGGCGGGTTAAATCGCCCAGTTCTTCGCCCTGTTCCGCGGCCACGGATAGGGCAATAAAGTCTAGCTTTTGTTTAATTACAGCAGTCACATCCGCATCGCGCGCGGTGACAATCGGTTCGACCAATTCTTGGCGCCATAGGTATTTGGCGATCTTCTCGGGGGTCTGGAAATGTAGCACCTGATCCACGGGCAGATCATCGCTACCCACCTCGCCGTGGCGCAAGATTACCGCGGGCCGATCCATATTGCGCAGCACATAAATACCGCCAAAATGCTCGGTGTAATAATTGCCCTGTTGATAGGTTTTATCCTGCAATTTTACGGGATGACGTTCGATATTTCCGGTGCGTTTGGCCAGCTCGATCATATTGGCAATTAGCACATCATCCCACCACGCATCCTGCTCGCCCATGAACCGATCCAGATGCAAGCGCAAGGCATCTGCCTCGGCCACATGCTCTTGCACGGTATCCGCTTCGACCTCTATACGATTGATTTCAAACAAATCTTCCAGAGAGCCAATTGAAAAAACCGAATTCAACAACTCGCCCGCTACCGCCTCGCGAGCGGTTAGAACAAACAGCTCGGCCTCGTTCTCCTCGATGTAATCGCGCAAAATTTCACGCGATGTCGAGAACTTGGCATTCAACAAAGGCGCGGTTTTTTGATCCGTTGTCAGCAGAATGAACTGGCGGTTACAGCCATTGGGGTTCAGGTAGAGATCATCGCCCAGCTCATCGCCAATTTCAGGGGAATAGCCGCTAATATCCACATGAAATTCTTGCAAGGCGGTCTCGCGGCCCACCAGATGTTTCAACGCGCGGTTATAGCGCGCGACCAGCGCGGGGGACTTCACCTCGACGAGGTTGCCAAACATAAGGCCGCGTTTGACGAGACGCATCATGGTGTTTGCACCTTTTCCAGCAAAACCTCTAAGCTTTGGTCAAAAATTTCGCCACTTGTTAGCCGAGATATCCGGCTTTCTTGAGTGTGGCTAAGGCCTTCAATGGAATTCACCTGTTTCAGCATTGATCTTAGATCGACCAACCATCGACGAATATTATCGTCTTCGATTATAATACTTTTAGAAAAATCCGAATTAACAAAGTGATAAAGTTCCCTGACTCGTCGCGCGAAATACTCATCAATTGACAAGTCACTGTAATGCAAAGTGGTATATATATCTACTGGTCCTAGTTTTTGATACGTTTGTTCAAATAGGATTTTTTTATGACCTCCCTTGCCTATGTAAATGTGGATTTCCATTCTTCCTTTTAGGCGTAAAAGTAACTCATCCAAAAAATCTTTTTGCTCAGCTTCTTTTCTCTGGCGTTGTTCATCCAAAAATATATCACCTTGTATCTTTAGAATATCTACCTGCTGGGACTGGGACGCTGCCATCTTGGAAAATTCGTCACGGGTCAGTTTTAGCTCTTCTCTTTGCGCCGCTAGTTCCTTGCTTTGTAGTCCAACGGTGACAATTATCCAGATAAACGCCAATGCCCCTGCAAAACCTGCAAGTGTGTCGCCCACTTCATTGGGTGGAGAGTTCAAAAATCGCATAGCATTTGTTTCGCAATGTTCAACAAAAGAATGGCCTGAATCACAGACCTGTAGGAAGCCCAGAACGCCTGCCAAAATCGCCACTAGAATTGTAGCGATCACCCCCCACATGACCGGATTACCAAGTTCCCAAAATTTATGCTCCGTGGATTGATCCGCCGTTATACTCACCCCTTCCCCTCCAAATACCGCTTCTTCGCCTCTTCCTGCCTTCCGTAATCGCGCACCATATTCTCAATCGCCACCTCGTCGGATTTGTCCGCATATCTAAACTCGCTATCGGCATAGCGGTTGATCTCTTGGATCACCATTTCCACCGTGATCGGCTGGGCCAATTCGGCGATCATATTGCGCTTGGTGTCGTAATCGCGCGCTAGGAACAGCTCGGTATTCTCCATCCATTCATCGGGCAGTTCAAAATCCATCGCCCGCACCTTGACCGCATCAGTGATGTTTTTAATCGCACGGCCTGTAAAACGCGCGTCGGCCTGCTGGATCGCCTTTAGATAGGCCCCCATTTTGGCAATGGTATCCAATGCACCGACCTCGGAATGCACACGGTCAAAGACATTCAGCAGACCCGCCTCATGCGGTTTTGAATGGCTGTCATAGGATGCGGCAACGGCCTTTTTAATCTGCTGGGCCGAGAACAGCTCGTGATCCCCCACAGGGATATTATGGTTCTTGCCCATCAGCAGATGCAGAATATCGATGTAATCCTCTCGCGTTTGCGGCCCATCCACCAAGAAACGTGCGCCCGCACGCTGGCGCAACGCATCATCCACGTTTTCAGGATAATTCGAAAACATCCCAAAGGTACAATTGCCGCGCACCACGGTATTGGCACCGGCAAAGCTCTCCATCAACACGGCGGTGATTTCCAACTGCCCTGCTGATGATTGCCGATCGCCGCGCTTGCCCGCCAGCTGATCGATATCATCGATGGTGCCAAAGCCGATCACATTGGGATCCAGCACATTCTTGATAAAGTTCTTAGCATTCTGGGCAGATTTCCCCTGATAGCTGTCGATACTATCGGTGCTTAGGTTTTCATAGCGAAATGCATAGCCCGCGTTTTGGCAATAGTCATTGATCAGCCCCGCCATCATCTGAATGAGGGTGGTTTTCCCCGTGCCCGGCTTGCCATCGCCCATAAACGTAAAGATGAACCCACCCAGATCGGCAAAGGGGTTAAGCTTGCGCTCAAAATCATAGGCCATCAGCATCTTAGACAGCTTCATCGCCTGATACTTGGCGATGTGGTTGCCGACCACTTCGTGGGGTTTCTTAAACGTCATGGTCAATTTGCTGGATGTAGCCCGCGCAGAGGCCGCAAATCCAGAGGATTCGAAATCATCGGCCTCTACGCGAAACGCCAGGTTTTCAAAAACATCCAGCCGCGGCGTATTGGCCGCGCGCAACGCGACCTTTTCCATCATTTTTTCCAGATAGGCCAGAATAACAGGCAATAATCGGGCCTCATCGCTGGCAAACAACGCCAGATCCTGATCCAGCTCCCATAATGCCCCACTCAGCGCCAGTTGCGGGTTGTCGGTCAATATCTCCTCGACCTCGCCAATCTCGGCCACATCCCCCGCCTGCGCCACATTGCTCAGCAAGAACTGCGCCATATTTGCGAAGACATGTAGCGAAATCAGCGCAGATGCAGACAGTAATTCGCTAAACTCGCTCTGTTTTGACTTAGGCAGGTTTCCCGCCAAATTATCCGCCAACAGGGCCTCAAGCCCGGTCTGCTCGCTGAATTGATCTGAAACCACTATCGCCGTGGCCAATGCGCGGCGCAACCCATGCAGAACCGTGGCCTGCAAAGGGCTGGTCAAGGGGTCATCATCGTCTGATGCCATAACGCGGTTGGCAATATGCACACCTTCTGGGCGCGCGGTACTGCGGGTAACCAGCCCAGGTGTGGTAGAGCGAAACCGCCGGCGAGTTCCAATGCCGCTGGATTTTTCTGCGCCGCCGTCGATATCCGCCGCCTTAGCAAGGCGCGGTGTGTGGTCGAACCCATCCAACAGCCCCATCGCAGCCGAATATTTAGCGCTAATCTGCTCTTCTTTTATTTCCAATAATCCAGCTGAATTTGACATGTTTTAGACCTATTTATAACTGATAATTTTTGCATTCTTGCCCACCACGTATTTGCGCGTATCTCGCAGGGTTGGTGGGTCTTTCTCTTCTAATACTTGAAAGGCGCGGTGCGGCAGGATCAATGACCGGCGCGCATCGCTCACCCCTTGCAGGCCAGCGCGCATGGTATCCACATCAAAGACTTGACGCTCAACCGTGCTGAAAAACCCGCTCTTCTCCTCGCTGACACGCGCAGATCGCAGGGTTTCCACACCCCATGTCAGCGCCCAGTCCAGCCCCGCCTCGCCTGATGCATCTGCTAGTACCTCGCGCAGGGGCCCCGCCTGTTCGGTAAATGTATGGCTGTACATCGGGCCAATGTGAAACCTGCGCAGTTTTTTAGGGTGCAGATGGTCAAAATCCTGGTCAAACCCACGCGCAATGGTCAGCAACTTTAGGCCAGAAACGGCCTGCGCCATCAGATGCGCCTGCACCCGTGGCCAGCGGCGCTCGTCGCGGGCCAATGCCTTGCGGCCCGTATCTTCTACCTCCATCAGGTAAATAACCGGCAGGTTGGTTTGGCTGTCGTAATTGGCCCAATATATCAGATACTTGCGCCTATCGTCATCGCCCCCTGTCCAAATGATATGCGGATCATTCTGCGAGTAAAACAACTGGCGCTGCGCCAAATATTCATAGTAAATCCGCTGTGACAGCGCATATTGCAGTTGCACGGGAGCGCGCTGCTCGGTCAGGATATGGTTCACCATATCTTTCTTCAACTGTTCTTGGGATGGTAGGCTGTTTAGATGCACCTCGGCCTGCACAGTATCCGCAGCCATTTGCACCAGCTCTTGAAAAATTGGAAATCCACTGTCTGATCTATCAATCGACAGCACTTTGCCCAGATGTGACCCGACCCGATTGGCCATCAAGAATTTGTACGACAGCGCCGTAAAGGTATTTGAAAGACCCAGTAAATACCCCTCCAAGACCTGGGCCTCGGCACCACTGATCAGCCCCTCATCTTGGCTTAGATCAGTCACCTGCGCCAAATGCTCGATAATACGTGAGAATTTGGCAAAGTAGCGCCGTGTGGCCTGCGCGCCTTCGATAACTTTGTGATCTTGGGTGTAATCGGTGTTCATATTTATCTGGCTCTTGGCTTCAGTTTCGCTTTTATGGCGCGCGCCCCACGCGCCAATTCTCCAAACAAGAAGAATGGAATGGCAAGCAGGAAAGGCGCGGTGACGGCCTGCTCAATCTGGAAAAGGCCCCTTGGGCATGGCCCAGACCAGAGCTATTGAATACCCCATCCCAAGCGAAGGCTAGAGACAGGGCCCATAGAGATGCTTTCTGCATCAGCCACCATAAGCATTGCTGTCATGCTTCTCGACGATCTTTTCAAAGCGGCGTGCGAAACGTTCATCTGACTTGGCTTTCTCTTCTAAAACCTTGCGCGCGAAAACCATGTGATCCTCGTGTTTTTCCATCATATCGGCCATACGGCGATTGGTGGCAGACCCGATCGCCGCCATGGCGGTTTGCGCCTCTTGGTCTGTTGCCACACCAATCTCGTTGATCTGATGCGCCACATCCTGCTGTTGCGCGGTTTTCAAGGACTTGGTTAGGGCATCATATAGAACAACGCGTTGCTTGGTGTCTGTTTGCAATTTATTGATCAAGACCATCTGCGTTGCCGCTTGGTTTTGCAGACTATCGACCCAGGTTTTACCCTTTTCGATATAGCGCTCTAGGGTTTGGCTCTCGGCCAGCTTCACCTGCTCTTGTTGCGCCAGATCATTGTATTCACCGTTCAGCTTCGCCAGCTCGCTTTCCAATTTGGTGCGCTTGGCGGCATCGGTTTCCATAGAGATTTTGCCCTCCATTTCGATAATCTTTGGATCCATCGCGATCAGCTTTGCCTTGATCTCTTCTAATACACCAACAGCCGCCTCGCGTTCGGCTAGCGTGCTGGTCAGGTTAACCTCTACCTTTTCTTTGTGGGTATTCAAAACCTCTAGCTGGCCTTGCAACAGCTGGGTGATCACATCGGACTTGGAAATCAAATCCTGCAACTTGTCGTCAATGCTGGCGGTGCGCATGCGTTCTTGGCGCAGGCTTTCACTGCGGTGCTTGGAGAAAATACCAATGAATTTCTCCCAGCCAGATTTGCTGCGCATAGCGTCAAAATCTTGGCTAAATCCGGCCGTTACATCATCCAAGCCCATGATCAACTCGGCGATATTGGCATTCATCGCGTCGGAATGTGCATGCACTTCGTCCAATGTGGCATTCTCAATATCGATTTCCGCACCGGCCTTGCTACGCGCCTTTTCAATTCGGGTTGAAATATCAGCAATTTTTGACTGTGCGGCGGCAACTTCTTTTTTTGATTGTTCAATTTGGGCTTCGAAACTCGACATTTAGTACTCCGTTGTCATAAAATTTATTTAGGCAATCAGGCCATATTTACAACGTAGAGTATTCTAATTCATTATCGAAAACCACGGAAATTCCCAGCCCTTGCATTTTATTTACCATTTCCCAATTCTGGTAGCCGTGATAGGGCTGGAAAAAGTCAAAAATACAGGCAAAATTATGGAAAACACCGCATCCGTCAAAGAGTGTCTTGAAATCGGAACAGAGGCATTGAATGTGCTAACCGCGCGTCTTGACATCGATGATTTTGCTCAGGCGGTTGATGCCGCGGTTAGCCTGCTGTCGGATATTTCTGGCCGCTTGGTGGTTACTGGCATGGGCAAAAGCGGGATTATAGGGCGCAAAATGGTTGCAACCTTTGCCTCTACGGGCACGCCATCGCTGTTCCTCCACCCTGCCGAGGCCAGCCACGGCGATCTGGGCATGGTGCAAAAGGGTGATGTGTTTATGGCGCTGTCGTTTTCGGGAGAGAGCCGCGAATTGGGCGATATCCTGCGCTACGCCAAACGCTTTGCGATCCCCATAATCGCCATGACCGCCAACCCTCAATCTACGCTGGGCAAAGCCGCCGATATTCAGCTGATCCTGCCCAAGGTCACCGAAAGTTGCCCGCATAATCTGGCCCCCACGTCATCAACATTAATTCAAATGGCGTTGGGGGATGCAATCGCGATCACGTTATTGAAAAACAAAGGCTTTTCCGAGCAGGATTTCTTTAATTTCCACCCCGGAGGCAAGCTGGGAACCGCGCTAACACCGGTATCCGAATTGATGAACAAGGGCGCTGATCTGCCCCTTGCCCCGCAAAGTGCAACGATCGCTGATATTCTGGCCCAATTGAGCGAAAAGGGCTATGGCATTATTGGGCTAACAGATGATCAAGGCACGCTAAGCGGCGTGATCACCGATGGCGATATTCGCCGTTATCTGGCCGAGAACACCGATGGATCGATGAAGCAGGTGATGTTTGAAACCAAGGGTACTGCGATTATGACCAAGAAATTCATATCCGTCACCCCTAACCAATCCTGTGCAAAAATCTTGGGCATTTTAGAACAACAGAAAATAAGCGCGGCCTTCGTTCTGGATGACGCACGCCCTATTGGCCTGATCCGCATGCTAACCCTGATACAGGCAGGGGTTGCCTAATTTTCCAACAGCCATTTGCGGATGGGGTCAACCTGCTCGTCATTGCGCAGTGTCGGGGTATGACCCGCGTGCTCCATCTCAATGAGGGTTGTCTCTGGCCCTCTGGTCAACATCTCTTTAGCAGTTTCCTGTGAGAAAAACTGCGACTCCTTGCCCCGAACGATCAGGACAGGACAGCTGATATTGTCCCAAGTTTCCCACATATCAACATCAAAAAGAGAAATATCCTCGCGAAAGGCATCGCCAATCGCTGGATCCATGCGCAACTTGAACTTGCCTTGCTTGGTACGCACAGCGGCATGCTCAAACATATGATCTAGATCGTCTTCGCTAAGCGGATAAAAATCTTTGTAGATCTCGCGCATATACTCCTTTAACGCCTCGCGCGTCTTAAACTCTCCCGCTAGACCAATGTATTCGCCAATTTTCAACAGGCTGTCGCGCGATATTTCAGGGCCGACGTCGACCAAAACCAACTTTTTGATCGGTGATTGCGGTAGAGAGGCAAAGACCATGCCGATAATCCCTCCCATCGATGTGCCAACCCAGTCGACCTTACCCACATCCAAACGAGCCAAAACGGCATTCATATCCGCATTATACTGTAAATAATCGTATCCCTTATGGGTCAGCAGATGGTCGCTTTCGCCGCGACCAACCATATCGGGGCAGACCACGCGGTATTGATCCATCATCCGCTCGGCCAAATAGTCAAAATCACGCCCGTTACGTGACACCCCATGCACACAGACCAGCGTATCCTGATCCTGAATATCGGGGCGATTGTTCCAATCCGTATAATGAATACGATGAAACCCCTGAAAACTTAGCCCGCGGACATAATTGTGGCTAAATTTCATTCCCGGTTGTGCGGTTACTTTTCCATCTGGTTTTGTCAGCATGATTGCACGATCTTACTTCAATTCTTTTAATTTTTCTTGCATAGCGGATACCTCGGCTTGCAGTTTTTTCAATGCCTCACTTTGATCGACATCTGTACTGGGCGCATCTTGTCCTGCATCTGGTTTTTCAGAATTTTTTCCCATTACCCCAAACACATCCCATGTCCGGCGAAACGCCTCCATGTTCTGGCGTGCCATGGCCTCTGATTGCTTTAGAAATGTATCGGTATTGCGAGCCATCATTGATTGCCACGCATCAGTCATTTCTTTGCGCTCCGAGGCAAAGAAGTTTATCGACTTGGTCAAGAAATCGGGCACCAAATGTCCATAGCTATCGCCATATAATCGGATGAGTTGTTTTTGGAATTCTAGGGGAAACAAGAATTCCTGGGGCTGAGTTTCTTGTTCGAATATGATCTGGTTCAGGATGCTGCGAGTGATGTCTTCGCCGCTTTTGGCGTCTTCGATCACGAACTCCCGACCTGCGTTTACCAATTCGATAACATCCTGTAACACGATGTATTTGCTTGCGCTGGTATTATACAGGCGACGATTGGCGTATTTCTTAATCACCACCCGCTGGTCAGCGCTGGCCTTTTCTGGCTCATCAGCCACTTTTTGATCCTCAGACATATCGCCGCCCCTTTGTGCACTGCGTCATAATAGCTGTTAGTCTGCGCGTGTGAACCCCTCTTTTTGTGCATATGCGGGCTAATTCGTATTAGAAATGCAAAAAGCCGCCCTGTGGTTGCAAGGCGGCTTTGAAAAACAATTATCTGGTTTTATCCAGCGAATGTTTCTTTGTACAATTTTTTGGCAACAGTAGTGTTATCTGCCAAGACTTTTTGAGACAGTTCAGCCAAATCTTTAGCTTGGGCTGTATAGGCCTCAGCAGCTTTAGAGAAGTTGGCCTGAGCCAATTTGTAGAAACCAGCAACATCAGATGTTTTGGCCAATGCCTTTGCATCTTCGTATGCGGTTGTAGTGTTGGCTACATAGTTGTCATAGGCTTTTTTCGCTACAACTTCGGCACCTTTAAATGCAGATGCGTTATATTCAATAACACCTTCAACAAGCTTTTCAGAAGCCTTGGTTGATTTAGCGAAAAACTCTTGAGATTTTTCCAGGGATACTTCGGTTGCTGCGGCCACCTTAGCGGTTGCTTCAGTTGCAGCAGCAGTCATTTTTTCGGTCGCTTTGTTTGCTTTGGTCATGTGATCATTCCTTTACCAGTTTACCCAACAGGAGGTTGCCGGGCCTAATCTTCCTTCGGGTCGAAACTGGCCCGATAACCGATGCGTATCAGATGGTTTTGTGCATTGCAACATAAATCTTGTGCATCGCAGCAATTTATTGTGCGGCGCACAATAACCGCCTTATTGTTTTCCACCTCTTATTAATAAAGTGTTAACTTTTGCCTTGTTTGTAACGGTTAACGGCTATGCAAAAACTGCTAGCTGACGCAACGGGAAATAATGGCTAGACCGCAACCTAAGGTTAACACTAAGCTAGAAACAACAGCTGCATAAAAGGGAAGAGATATGTCAGGAACGCAACTATCGTCAGCCGCGCAAATGGTAAAATGCCTCGAACACGAAGGGGTTGAATACATTTTCGGCATCCCAGGCGAAGAAAATATCGCGGTTATGGACGCACTGCTAGACAGCACGATTCAATTCATCACCACACGCCACGAACAGGGCGCCGCATTCATGGCCGATGTCTATGGCCGCCTGACAGGACGCGCAGGTGTATGTATGTCTACGTTAGGGCCAGGGGCTACAAACCTAGTTACCGGCGTTGCTGACGCCAATATGGATCGCGCACCAATCGTTGCCATCGCTGGCCAGGGCGCCACAACACGCCTGCACAAAGAAAGCCACCAAATCCTAGATTTGGTTAACCTATTCGATCCTATCACCAAATATTCTGTGCAAATTCGCGAAACAGAAATTGTGCCCGAAGTAATCCGCAAGGCGTTCAAATTTGCTCAGGCAGAAAAACCAGGCGCCTCCTTCATCGACTTCCCTGAAAATGTTGCCGATACCAAACATGAGTATATCGAACCCCTAAAAGTACAGGCCCCCCAGTTCCCCGTGGCCCCAACCGGCAGCGCCGAACGCGTCCTGAGCGCACTTGAGAATGCAAAAAACCCCGTAATCATCGCCGGTAATGGCGTGATCCGTTTCGATGCATGCGATGAATTACGCGCCTTTGCCGAGGCTACCAATGCCCCAGTCGCCACCAGCTTTATGGCCAAGGGCGCCCTACCCTCATCACATCCTCTCTCCATTGGCACCGTAGGCCTAAAGGCCCACGATCTGGTCGCCTTCGGTATCGAAGAAAGCGATTTGGTTATCTGTATCGGCCTAGACATGGTTGAATATACTCCCAGCTTCTGGAACCCAAATGCGGATGTGCGCATCATCAGCATCGATGCATCCGCCGCCGAGGTAGACACCCATTTCATCCCAGAAATCGGCATGGTCGGCGATATCAAAGACAGCCTTGCCCGTCTGGCACAGCGCGCCGAAAAGCATCTGGATAACAAAGTCGCCGATCTGCACGACAGCATTTCGGAAGAATTGAATGCGCATGCTGACGACAACCACTTTCCTGTGAAACCACAAAAAATCATCTGCGATCTGCGCGCCGCGCTCGACCCAGAGGATATCGTGATTTCCGATGTAGGTGCACATAAAATGTGGATGGCCCGCATGTATCAGGCCGAACGTCCAAATACCTGCATCATCTCAAACGGCTTCGCATCCATGGGCATCGCCCTTCCCGGTGCAATCGCCGCCAAGCTGATCTACCCAGAGCGCAATATCGTAGCCGTTTGCGGCGACAGCGGCTTTATGATGAACAACCAAGAAATCGAAACCGCTCTACGCCTAGGTTTGAACATCACCATCATCATTTTCAACGATAACAAATACGGGTTGATCGAGTGGCATCAGTTGCGCGAATTTGGCCGCAGCTCTCATATCGATGTGACCAACCCTGATTTCGTGAAATTCGCAGAAAGCTTCGGTGGTAAGGGTTACCGCGTTGAAAAAACTGAAGAATTGCAAGACATTTTGAACACTGCCATGAATGATGGCACCGTATCGATCATCGATTGTCCCGTTGATTATTCTGAAAACATGAAATTGACTGCGCGTCTAAAAACGCTCTCCTCTCCTCTGAACAAATAGGATCACAATTATGAAACCGTTTAAATTCCAAACCACAGCCTCTATTTTGTCTGAGGTCGGCTCTACCGAAAAAATCGGCGGTCTGATGCAAGATTTGGGCTGTAAAAAGGTAGCCTTCGTCACCGATGCCATGATCCTAAAACTGGGCCTTGCGGATGCTACGCTAAAAGGCCTGAAAGATGCTGGCATTGATGTACACGTGATCGACGACGTGGTCGCAGATCCCCCAGAGGCCATGATCCGCGCCGCTGTTGAAGAGGCTAAAAAAGAAGGCATCGATGGAGTCGTTTCTGTCGGCGGAGGATCATCTTTGGATACCGCCAAGCTGATCGCTGTGCTGGCACAGGATAACGTGGCCCAAGACCTAGACGAGATGTACGGCGTGGGCATGCTGAAAGGCGGGCGTCTGCCGCTGGTGCTGGCCCCCACAACGGCTGGCACAGGATCCGAGGTGACCCCGATTTCCATCGTCACCACCCGCACATCCGAGAAAAAAGGCGTGGTTTCGCCCACCTTATTGCCTGACTGGGCTGTACTGGACGCAGAGCTGACGGTTGGTCTGCCCGCGCATGTAACTGCCGCCACCGGTATTGATGCCATGGTTCACGCCATCGAGGCCTATACCACCAAACACGCCAAGAACATTCTATCCGATACCTTAGCGCGCCAAGCGCTGGAATTGCTGGGCGGGGCAATCCGGACCGCCTGTAGCGATGGTGAAGACCGCGCCGCGCGCTCTGATATGTTGCTCGGCTCAATGCTGGCTGGCATGTCATTTGCCAACGCACCTGTGGCTGCGGTACATGCGCTGGCCTATCCTCTGGGCGGCCATTTCCATGTACCGCATGGTCTGTCAAATGCGCTGGTTCTACCCCATGTTCTGGAATTCAACATGGCCGATGAATTGGGTGCATCGCAATATGCAGAGATAGCCCCGATTATCTTCCCAGAACTGGCGGGTAAATCAAATGCAGAAATCTGTGCAGGTATGGTTCAGGGCTTCAAGGATCTGGGCCCGGAGCTGGGTATGAAATCCACACTTAAAGAGGTGGGTGTTAGCCACAATGACCTGCCGCGCTTGGCCGAGGACGCCATGAAACAATCACGTCTGCTGGTAAATAACCCGCGCGAAGTCACCTATGACGACGCCTTGGCAATTTACACCGCAGCACTCTAGGAGAAAACGCAATGGCTGATAAAAACGATGGAATGGATGCAATGATGCAGTTTTGGAAGCAAGGCCAAGACAGCTTTTTCGATGCTCAGCGCGAAATGGCCGAAAATTTCGGCCGCGCCTTCGCACCCAAACCCAAAGACCCGATCAGTCAAGGCGTTGAAAATTGGCAAAACTTCGTGCGCGCTTGGGCCCCTGGATGGGATCCAAGTGCGATGATGGCCTCTAGCGTACAATCCAACTTTGACAAACAAAAGGACGCCTATTTTGCCTTGTTTGATCCGAGCACATGGATGACACAGGCGCCTGAACAGCTACGCTCTATCCTTGAATCCGTTGCCAATATGCCCCAACTGGCTGATCTGACCTACCCACAAATTGGCGCCGCAGATCAATGGCAGGAGATGATTGATTTCCAAGAGGCCAGCAGTGCATTTGGCAAGGTAATGCAAGAGGCATGGTCGCGCGCCTATGCCACCTATTCCAAACACTTCAGCGTCGATGATTTAAAGGCAGGCAACGTAACCGAAGCCCTTAATGCCTGGGTAAAAACTGCAAATGAAGAGCTGCTGGACACCCAATCATCCACAGAATTCATGGCTGCACAACGCGGCCTTATTCAAGCCTCTAGCAACTTGACAAAACGTCAGGCCAAAATGGCCGAAGCTTGGGGAGAAAAATTGCAGATGCCAACACGCACAGAAATCGATGATCTGACCGAAACTGTGCACAAGCTGAAACGCGAGTTGCGCAAACTGAAAAAAGATCTAAGGGCCGCACAGAAATGACCACCCCAAAGCAGACGCCTGATAATTTCTCACAGGCCTATAATACCGCCATGGGTCAATTGATGGACGCTGGTGTTAACACACTAAAATCATCCGAAATGCTGAACGCAATTTCTGACACTGATGTGCAAATAGCCACCACCCCATCTGATGTGGTATTTCAGATCGATAAGGTCACCGTCAGCCGCTATCGCCCATTGGCCAAGCCCCTAAAAGGCGCACCACCAGTGCTTATCGCCTATGGGCTGTTTGGCCGTCAAACCATGATCGATCTGCAACAGGATCGCTCTTTGGTGCGTAACCTGCTGGAGGCGGGCATTGATGTACATGTGCTGGATTGGGGCAACCCGACGCGCGCCGATCAATTCACCACCATCGAAGACATGATCGATATATATCTGCGCGACTGTGTTGAGTATTTGGTGGATTATAATGATGGCAAGCCGATCACCATGTTTGGTATCTGCGAGGGGGGCACATTATCCACCTGCCTAGCCGCCCTTGCACCCGACCTGTTCAAAGGTCTTGCGCTTGCCATCACCCCCATCGACTTCAAAGGTGATCCAGAAAATTTCTGGCGCGGCGAGGGTTTTTTGAACCAGTGGCTATCGAATATGTCGAAAGAAGAGATCGACAACATGATCGACGTCCACGGCAATATGCCCGGCGAGATGTCTGGCGTGATGTTCTCGGCCCTGACACCGATGAATTCCATGACCAAATATAACCTCGGTCTGCAACGGCTACAGGGCGACAGGGATGCCACATTGAATTTCCTGCGTATGGAAAAATGGATCGCAGATCGCCCAGATCATCCCGGTGCTGCCGCCAAGCAATGGTTCAATGATTTCTATCGGGAAAACAAGCTGGTAAAGGGCGAGTTCAGCGTCGACGGTCAGGCGGTGAACCTATCGCATATCGACTGCCCCGTGATGAATATCTACGCGCTACAGGATCACATCGTACCAATCAGCTGTACGAAACCCCTGAGCAATTACATTTCACCAAAGAAATATACCGAAATCGGCTTCCCCGGTGGGCATGTTGGCGTCTTCGTCAGCCGCAAAGCCCAAGGCGTGGTTGCGGGTGGCTTGATCGACTGGATCAAGAAAACCCAAGTTTAGACAAAAGGGAGGCTACTATGGTCGACAAGGTCGTATCACTGGAAGATGCAGTCGCAGTCATCAAAGATGGGGACACGGTTTGTGTCTCTGGGTTTGTGGGTATTGGCACGCCCGAGGCGTTGGTGCGCGGGCTGGCCGATCGCTATCGAGATCAGGCAGAGCCGCGCGATCTATCGCTGTTGTTTGCCGCAGCGCCGGGCGATGGCAAAGATGCAGGCCTGAATCGCTTGGCGCAGGATGGGCTAGTGAAACGTGCCATCGGCGGCCACTGGTCTTTGGTGCCGCGCCTTGGGAAAATGGCGGTAGAGAATAGGATCGCCGCCTATAACCTGCCGTTGGGCTGTATTTCACAGCTGTACCGAGAGATCGCCGGTGGCAAACCGGGTATGTTTTCAAAGGTGGGCCTAAACACATTTGTCGATCCGCGCCACATTGGTGGGGCGATCAATGAACTATCCACAGAAAAGCTGGTAGAGCTAAAGGATCTGGACGGTGAAGAGTGGCTGTTCTATCGCTCGATCCCAATCGATGTAGCCTTTATTCGTGGCACCACCGCGGATAAATACGGCAATATCACCATGGAACGCGAGGCCCTGACACTGGATATGCTCTCTATCGCTCAGGCAGCCAAAAACTCTGGTGGCTTGGTGATTGCGCAGGTCGAACGTCTGGCCGCAGAAGGCTCGATGAACCCGCGCGAAGTGGTCGTTGCCGGCAATTTTGTTGATTGTGTGGTGGTCGCGGATCCCTCTGAACACATGCAAACCTATGACACCACCTATAATCATGCCTTCACTGGCCGCCTCAAAGGTGTGGTGGACGAGCTGCCCCCCATGCCCTTTTCTGATCGCAAAATTATTGCGCGCCGTGCGGCCATGGAGTTGCCGATTAACGGTGTCGTAAACCTAGGCATTGGCATGCCAGAGGGTGTGGGTGCCGTGGCCAACGAAGAAGAGATACTGGATCACATCACCCTCACAACAGAGGCAGGCGTTCTGGGAGGGGTGCCGCAATCTGGCCTGGATTTTGGCGCGGCGATCAATGCTAATTCCGTCACCCAAACCAATCAAATGTTTGATTTTTATGATGGCGGCGGGCTGGACTTGGCCTGTCTGGGCATGGCCGAAGTCGATGCCAAGGGCAATGTAAATGTCAGCAGGTTTAAGGATCGCTTTGCCGGTGCTGGCGGGTTTATCAACATCAGCCAGAACGCCCGAAAGCTAATATTTGTTGGCACATTCACGGCCCGTGGCCTGCGTATAGAATGCCCTGATGGCACAATGCAGATTACCCAAGAAGGCACGATGCAGAAGTTCATCCCAGAGGTCGAACAGGTCACTTTCAACGGCGAATATGCAGCCCAACAGGGCCAAGAGGTTCTATATATCACAGAGCGATGCGTATTGCGCCTCACCGAGGCCGGTCTGGAATTAGCCGAAGTCGCCCCAGGTATCGATATCGAACGCGATATTCTGGCCCACATGGCCTTTAGGCCAATTATTAATTCGCCCAAGATCATGGACCCTGCACTTTTTGCAGACAAACCGATGAAGCTGCGCAACAGCCTAATCAATGTTAAAATGGAAGATCGCCTAACCTATGACGAGACAACAAATACTGTTTTCATCAATCTGGCCGGCACCTCGATCAACACCAAGGCTGATCTGGACGAGCACTATACGGTCATGCATCGCTTCTTCGGTGATCTGGGGAAGAAGGTTAATATCATTTCCAACTTTGATGGCCGCGTGATCGCGCCCAAATTGCGTGGGCTCTATGCGGATTTCCAAGCAGAGCTAGAGACCCAGTACTTCCTAAAGGCCGCACGATATACCACATCGGCCTTCCTACGCCAGAAAATGGGTCAAGACCTAAAAGCACGAAAATTACAGCCGCATATTTTCGAAACTGCCAAAGAGGCAGCGGCCTATATTCGAGACCAAGATCAAGCCTAATGCTCGGCGATGGGCAGGTATACAGAAAATACACTGCCCTCGCCTACCTCTGATGTGATCTTCATCCAGCCACGGTGGCGGATCAAAATATGCTTTACAATTGCCAGCCCTAACCCCGTGCCCCCCTGCGAGCGCGAGCGCCCCTTATCGATGCGGTAAAACCGCTCGGTCAGGCGCGGAATATGCGCAGGCTCGATGCCATCGCCGTGGTCGCGAATGCAAATACACACATGCGAATGCGGGGCATTCTCTGGGCAGAAATCGATCGCCACCGACGTGCCCTGATGTGAATATTTCACCGCATTTTCGATTAAATTCTGGAAAACCTGCGTCAACTCATCGCCATCCCCAAGAACCAATGGAATGTTGTTGCATAGATTGTGCTCAATGTTCACTTTGTTTTGCTCGGCCAATCCAGACAGAGATGACGTGACCTGAGCCAAAACCTTTTGAACATCTATCGCTTGTGTTGGGGCCACACGTTCGCTGGATTGCAATTTAGACAAGGACAGCAAATCTGCGATCAGACGCGCCATACGGCCCGCCTCTAGGTCCATTAGATCTAGGAACCGTTTGGTGGCCACAGCATCGCCCTGCGCCGCCGTTTGTAGCGTCTCGATGAAGCCCGAAATGGCCGTTAGAGGCGAGCGCAACTCGTGACTGACATTGGCCACAAAATCATGACGCATCTGCTCGGCCTCTTGAATATGCGAAATATCCTCAAAGCTGAGCACACAGCTGGGTGCGCCGCCGCGCTCATCATCCAAACGCGAAAGAGATACGCGAAACGAGGTTGGCACCACCTCTTGTAAGGTGATGGTCACCGTCTCGTTTGGCGCCCCCTCTAAAACCTTTTTCAGCGCCTTGCGGCATTTTTTAGATGAAATAACCTCTTTGAACTCTTGTCCAGTTTGCGCATCCACATAGCGCGCCCGTGCGGCCTTGTTCATAAAGCTGATATTCTTCTTCTGGTTCACAACGAACACAGGCAAGAATAACCCGTTTAGAATATATCGAACAGATTTTTTCATCGCCGGTTCCTACCAACTGCCGTTGTTTTCCATGCTGGCCCATGGCTCCTGGGGGGGCAATGGTTCGCCATCTTGGATCAGCTCAATAGAGATGTTGTCAGGGGATTTAACAAAGGCCATGTACCCATCACGCGGCGGACGGTTGATCACCACACCTGCATCCTTTAGGCGCTGACAGCTGGCGTAAATATCATCCACACGGTAGGCCAGATGCCCCCAAGACCGTCCCGTTTGCAGTGGCTCTGCCTCACCATCCCAGTTAAAGGTCAATTCTAGCTCGGGGGCCTGTGTCGCTTGTGCGCTGGCTTTGTCTTTGGGGGCCGCTAGGAATATCAGGGTAAAGCGCCCGGCGGGATAATCCTTGCGACGCACCTCTATTAGGCCAAATTTGGTACACCAAAAGTCTAGACTAGCGTCTATATCTGTAACCCGAACCATTGTATGAGCAAATCGCATTTCCCACTCCTGCGCTGTTGTAAAACCTCTGCACAGCTTTGTCCTAGTCATGGGCGAAAAACAACCCGGTATCACAACCAGGGATCACAATTCGTAGGAAAAATCACATGCGCAGGAAAAAATAAATGTGATACTCTGTTACGAAGTTTAAATTGGAGATTTTATGATGGCTGGTAAAAATATTGCCCTATTTTTTGACGGAACATGGAATAAACCCAAAACCAACACGAACGTTTTCGAAGGCTATGATCAAATTGCCCAGAACACCAGCCAATCAAACGGCAGGCAGGTGACCAAATACATCAAAGGCGTGGGGGTCGAACGATTTACATGGATTCGCGGCGGAGCGTTTGGCAAAGGTGTTCAAGCAAATATCCTAGAGGGTTATAAATTTCTAGCCAAGCATTACGAACCCGGTGACAATATCTATCTGTTCGGATTCTCGCGCGGATCCTATACCGCGCGATCATTGGGGGGGATGATTGTGCGTTATGGGTTATCAAACAATACTGCAGAGCTCTCGGCTGATCAGGTGTTTCAATATTATACGCGCAGAAAACTCGCTCGCCAAATCAGCGTGCTAAAACGCATAGACGCCGCCGAGCATACACCAGCCGAGCGCCAAATCATGGCCCATTCCAAACGCGTGAATATTCAGTTTATGGGCTTGTGGGATACTGTGGGGATGATCGGTGTCCCCAAGGGAGATAGGTTTGGATTGAACACCAAGCATAAGTTCCACCACCAAAACGTATCCACCCTGTATAAAAACATCGCCCATGCGTTGTCGATTAATGAAAACCGCAAGCTGTATAAACCCACTCTGTTTTTCAAATATGCCCCAGATAATCTCTCACCTGAGGAAAAAAAACGAGAGCTAGACCGTATAACCCCCAGCATAGAACAGCGCTGGTTTGCTGGCAGCCACGGATGTGTTGGCGGATCCAAGGGCAATACCTATGAAAAAATCCCTCTAAACTGGGTTTTCACCCAAGCGCAGGCAGCGGGGCTGTTAATTCAGAAACCGGTCGATCTATCCGACGCATCCCCGAGTGGAAGAATCGAAGACAGCTTTGCTAGTGGGATTATCGGAGTTATCCGTAACCTTGGGCGCCGGCATCATCGCCCTATTGGGCGCGGCGTGATCAAGGGCGATAATTTCACTCTGACCTGCCTATGCGAGGTGATTGATAAATCAGTGTTTCAGAGATGTGCAGCTGATACCAGCTATCGCCCCAAGAATCTTGTTGACTGGGCGAATGCCAAAGGCATTGATCTTAGCAACACTTCGGGGGATAAACCTGTCTGAAACCATTTATGCGAGCCTTGAACCATGAGCTTTTTCCACACTGTCGTCTTGTTCTTTGCATTGGCTTTAGCTTTTGGTTGGATGGTTGATCGCCAGTACGGGGCAAGATTAGATCAGGCCAGACATGCGCTCTATACGGTTATGGGCCTGGGGCTTGTATTGGTGATCCTATGGACATTGTTACAGATGATCCTCGCCCTACCGGCTGTGGCCTCTATTTTCCCGCTAGAGGCATGCTTCCTTGGGGTAATCTTTGCCCTTGGATCCAAGGGGGGTTACCGAACCTTGAAAGAGCGTAGCAAGTTGAAGAAGCTGGGTACAAAAAAGCAGGGCTAAGCCCTGCTTTTCATAAACTAATGTGATAAAATCCTACGCGTCGGGATCCGCATCTGGATCATCTGTTTCTACGCCATCATCGGTGGCGGTGGATGCGTCTGGGAAATCGGTATTGCTCAGCTTCGCTGAAAACCGCGAAACAGAACCAATCGTGTTCTCAAATGTCATCGGATCTAGCCCGACCCAGTCAAATAGAGGGGTAAACGGGCGAAATGTTTCAACAACCAGAATATACTCGCCATCGGTCAACTGAGGAATATGGCTGGTAATATCAGACAGCTGATGCGGGGTCTGTGCTGGTGGATTGGGCGGCCAGTGCCACTTCATTTCCAAGCCATCCGTTGCATCGTTGTAAACACTGCTAACCCGGATCGAACTTTGAGCGAAATCCTCGCTTTGGGATACGCTATCAAATACACCGTCCAAGGCATCGATAAATGCATTGTCCACCTCAGTTTGGCGCGACAACATATCAGAAACAGCATAGCTGGCCTTTTTGGCCTTCATCCAGCCATGAATGCCTTGGAAAAACACAAATGTACCAGCAAACCATAGAAATAGCGCAGGAACCAACATCATGAATTCCAGCGTAACTACACCGCGCTTGTCGGATAAATATGACTTTAATCTCATCACTGTCTCCTAGTTTGGCTCGTTAATATAGGCACTATCCACCACCAACGCGATCCCGCCACTGGGATCAAGCTTGAGCGGCATAGAGTAATTTGCGGGCAAAATTGGATCAACCACAACACAGGCCCGCATAAACATAATATCGCGAGCATCGGCCACATTGCGTGCCCCGGCATCAACCGTGGGAATTCCCAGATTGGGGTCAATATCATCGGTGCGATCAACACATTGGGCGGCAGTATTGGGGATACCAGTGCTGGAATCCACTGGGCGCAACTCTAAATACAGATTCTCATCGCAATCTTTGATCATTGCAGTTTCATCGCAAATCTTGGTTTTGATATACTCATGCTTTGCCAGATTGGTATCATAGGCCTCAGGTACGCCATACAGGCGTAATTCGCGCGCCGCAATATCTACACCACGCTCCAGCATAATCCAACGGAGCATGATAAATCCGGTTTCAATCATCCAAAATAGGATGAACAGAAACAGCGTAGACGCCACCACCATTTCTAGCGATGTCGCCCCGCGTTGATCTTCGGAAAATCGCTTGAATAGAGACGCATCCCGCAAAAGGTAACGCCATTTTTTAAAGGCAAGCATCCTATTGAACCAACTTCAGTTTCTCAATCACGCCGCCAATTTCAGCAAAGATTCCGCCGATGGTTTCGGGATCACCCTCGTGATAATAGGCCGAACTGGTTGCACAATCTTCCAATGCATCCTGACCATCCTCTGAAGCAGAATAGGCAATAGAGAACACGATAATCTGATTGTCCTTCGCCGCAGCACAAATATCCGATAGGCGATCGTTCTTCTCACTATTGTTTAGGTGGTAATCCCAGAAATGCCACCACTTACCACCCTTGCGGCGGGTATAGCCCTTAACGGATACCCGGCCCCACATCTCGGTCCATGACATGCGATCCCAAGAGCTGCCGCTTTCAAAATTGAACGATACTGCTTCGGTACTCCTGTTAATCCAAACAGGGGAATTAGCAGTATTGCTCGTATAGGAATTTTTTACGCGATACTGCGTTGTGTTTTGGCCATCAGTCATCACCACTAAAACCTTTAGCGTCACCTCATCACCTGAAACCACGGGCCGTCCAATGAAACCAGGATCCACCGCTTGGCGGTTCGTCGCGGTTACCTCGCCGGTTTCCGCATTGGTCTCCCACATTCCCGCAAGGGCGGTCAAAACCGGCTGTGCAGAGCTGTCCAACAAGGCAGTACCCCATTTCACACCAAGATCAATCGATGTATTCCCCCGAGCTTGTAGATTGTTAATCTGTGTGGTCAGAGCGTTTAGGTCTTTCGACCAAGGCGTAATTTCTGCAAATGTTTCTGGTCGGCAATAGGGGCTGGTCAAATATCCAACCGTCGTACCATATCCTGAGGTATCGGTGTAGTCGTCAGAATTTGAATATCCCATATGTACCGCCTGATCCATGCGGCTAACCGAAAATCCAGTTTCCTCAAAGGCCTGTTCATCCCACTCGGCACAATAAGAATAATCATGATCTGAATTCTCGTCACCAGTCACCAGTTCGAACAGTGTCTCACCTGCATTCACCTGCATATTATAGGGGATCAAGGAGATAGAAACACGGTTTGGGTTATCCGCATCATTCGCATCCAACAAATTCGTAACAAAGCTTACGGCCGCCGGTTTCAAATTGGTCAATCGGCCACCGTTCCCCATTGATCCTGAAATATCCAAAACCAAGGATACCTCTACATGGGGTACACGTTCTTGCGCCGCCGAGCGTACGACCAAATCCAGATCACTTACCCCAAACATATGCATGAAGAAGGTATCCATGTTGCTGGTAGCCTGTGCTTCGATGTGACGATAGGTGATGCTGTTGACCTCGTTCAATGCAACAACATCATATTTCACATCCAAACCTGCAGCGACCATATAGCGATCAACAATCACGCTTGCATCTTCGGTCTGGCGCAAACTGGCCGCGGCCAATGTGGCATTATCCAAATGGGTCTGGATCTCTGCACGGCTCGCCTCATATCGGGCCACATCAATCGCGATCCCAGCAAAGGCGATCATCGTCGTAAATGTCAAAACCACGAACAAGGTCATCGACCCGCTCTGATCCGAAATGAATTTACATATTTTCTTCAACATCATTGAACCCCAACGTAAAAACGACCCATAAATCTATACAGCAATCGTACTCTATTCGTACCTGACCATTTCACCATATATTTAAAATGTCTTCCACAGGAAAATCAATAGTATAGCCATGGCAGTGGTATACCCTATATATCGCCTTGAAATATGTTCAAAATGTGGCAACCCACCGCAATGCACGCAATAGATACCGCCAAACATCGGCAAATCACGCAAAAGTTGTCGCAGGTAACCCAAAGTTTATCACATTCATGCCAACGTGACGCTTGGTCAGACAAATTCGGCGCGAATTAGCTAAGTGATTCTCGCGATTATCTCTCTCTGGGGTTAATATAGGCCTAAATAATACCCGCCGCCAAAAATCAACGCCGCCGCGCCCATCAGCTTGGCCAGAACTAAGCCAACCCAACCAACCATCACCCCTTGATAATCGTTCGGCTGAACCTCAACTTGATCGGCTGCGGTAAGAATGCGCCGTTTTGCGTTTGAAACCTGTTGTGCATCAACACGCTTGCGCAGCTTAGGGTGGCGCAAATTATGCTCGGCTTCTTCGATGATCGCTGCATCGGCCACCACTGTTTTCGGCAATTTGTGCTTGTTTTTACGCAGTTGACTAGCGAATCCCCCTTTGCTGGAAAATTTATCCGCCAGCTTTTGTGATACATCCGACTTGGTTTTTTCAATTTCGCTGGAATCCAACTTCACGCTCCTTGTGCTGAGTCCAGCATAGGCCCAGATCGTGATCCATTCAAGCCATTGCCCTAGGGGTGGTGCACCTCGTCCATATCGCCGCCCTCCTGTTGGGCCAGTCGGAAATTCTCTACCGTAGGCCCTGTGGCCTTGACCTCTTTCCCAATCGTTCCAGCACCCCAGCATGCTACAGCTAGCCCAACTATCATCGCCAATGTTCTCATATGCCACCTCCGCGCCCGAAGCTACTATGCGCGCGCTAGTAAATCATGCCAAATATAGGAAAAATTCCCATCAAATTAGTGCAAGTAGCGGCACCAATAGTTGATGGCACCTTTACATGGCCCACTCAGCCCCTAAGATACCTTCAAAATTTGCAAAGGGATCCCCGATGAACCGCATCTACTCTGCCATATTGTTTTTCCTGATTGCCCCGATGGCACAGGCCAATCTATCAAACCAAGAGCAATGCGATGCCGCTGAACAGCTTGATCATTTAGACGGAGTTAGCAACGCGCAATGCGTCTGTATCTATCAGCAATCCGATATTCACATGACGCCGGAAATGAAACAGGCCGTGCAACAGGCGCAATTGGCGGGCGTTTCCCCCTACGAGGGGCTGCTACAGGTTGCCCCTGAATCCGAATTGCTGCCCATTATGCAAAAATTCGGTCTGGCCATACAGGCAGAATGCGGTATCAGCGGATAACCGCAACCGTTAAAGGTGTAATTGACCTTAACAGCAACGGCAGTGTACTCTCCCCCCACAACAGATAGTCTTGAGGACAAATTATGAAAACAGTGATTTTAGCAGGTTTTATGGTTGCGACCGCCAGCGCATCCTTTGCCCAGCAAACCAACGAAGAATTCTGCGCCGCAGTAAAAGAAAGTGGTAATGGCATTGGAATGCCAACCAAGCTGTGCGTCTGCATGCAAGATCAGATGGATGCCCACCTTGAAGATGACGTCAAGGCCGCGTTAAATCGCGTGATGCTTTCCGGTGGCACAGAAATCGAAACATTCACCCGCCTATCCGAGCGCCCCAACTTTGAAGGCGACATGGAAGCATATGGTGCAGCCGTTGGCGCCAAATGCGCGGTGAACTAAGACAGCGAAAGAAACGTCATGACCCTTATTCCCGTCAAACTTATTTCAACAACAGCGGCGCTCGCCTGCCTTGCTGGCGCCGCCTTCGCGCAATCAAATAGTGAAATCTGTGCCAAAGCAGCACAGGTTAACCCCAATGAGGAAGTCAGCACAGATGATTGCCATTGCTCACTTGCACAAATGGAAACCACCCTATCGCCAGAGCTGAAAGAAGCAGCAACATTGGCAATGATTTCCGAAAAGTCCAAAGAGAGCGAAATTATGTTCGAGGCTATGCAGTCTATGAAGCCGGGCGAATTCACCTCGCAAATCGGCGCCTACCTAAAGGCGTTGGAAACCGAATGTGAAATCGATATCACCCAATAATCATTTCTTTTTAACGAACTCGGTCAGTATCACAATTCGCTGACCCTCTACCCTGCCTTCAATATGGGCAGGGTTATCAACAACCAAGGATATCCCGCGCACTGCTGTGCCGCGCTTGGCAGTAAAGCCCGCCCCTTTTACAGGCAAATCCTTGATCAAAACCACATTATCCCCTGCATTCAGCACCGCACCATTACTGTCTTTATGCGCGCTGTCGCGAAGCGCACCGACCTCGGCCCAACGACGGGTCGCATCCTCCATATATATCTGATCAAGTAGATCACGCGCCCAGGCCTGATCCGACAATCGATCCAGCATCCGCCACGCCATCACCTGTACAGGCGCATGTTCCGACCACATGGCGCTGCCTAAACAGCGCATATGATTGGTATCAATATCCCCCTCAATCATGTCTCGACATACACCGCACAACAAAATCCCACGATTGGCCGTGCCATCCGCATCTGGCCCCACAGCCATAGGTGCCAAATCATCGCTGGCGGTACAAAACTCGCATTTCGCCCCCGCCCTTGCCATCAAAACATTTAACATTATCCCACCTCTCGTTACCCCCGACCTAGCCGCGAAACCAACGCAATGAAAGCACAATTCCCAAACCCGCCGAAATATAATTCCACTGCCCCAGAGAATTGAATATCGGGGGTAATCTGCTATTACTGAGAAAAAAGAGGCCCACATGAAAAATTATATGAAATCGCTGATCTGCATCGGACTTATCTGCACCCTAAGCGCCTGTGCCACGGTGGATGGTGTAGGGCGCGATCTAAACAGTGCCGGTCGCGCAATATCTAACTCTGCGCAAAAGGTTGGTGATGCCCTATAGGGCACCGCCAATTGGCCAGTAGTCGGTAATCAGGGCAGGAGAATACGGAGTTTCCCGCGCCCCGACAGCACCACGAGCTTATCGTTTTTGGCAAATAATGCGGTCGTCCAAAGCCACGTCGCGATAGATATTACAGTTATCATCGTCATCATCACTGCTAGCGACCAAGGCGATAGCGACACCCAAAATCAGCAATGGGATTAGAATACCATTTGCGGAGGATCCTTCTGCCGCTGGTTCGATGATTTCTTCAACCGCTGGATCGGTCAGCGTCCCCGCCTGTGTCGCTGTAACGGATAATGCCACAATTGATAGGCTTAGTAGTAGGTTTTTCATAATTGTCCCCTTATGAAATTTGTGAAAATGCAAATAAAAGCACCATCACCTTTTATACTTTGAAGACAAAAATTTAAATTAACTTTTTCTTAAGTTGGTAAATAACAGAAGTTTTTCATCAAGGACTCGTCTAAAAACACACCCTAGATTGCATCACACTTAGCCTTTGCAATCCTACGTCTAGCTATCCATCTTCAATGCCGAAATAAACGCCTCTTGTGGGATGTCTACCTTACCGAATTGACGCATGCGTTTTTTACCCGCCTTTTGCTTATCCAACAATTTACGTTTGCGCGACATATCCCCGCCATAACATTTTGCGGTCACATCTTTTCGCAATGCACTTAGGGTTTCACGGGCAATAATACGCCCGCCCAGCGCTGCTTGGATTGGGATTTTAAACTGGTGTTGCGGGATCAAGTCTTTCAACTTTTCTACCATCGCCCGCCCGCGCGCATCGGCGCGATCGCGGTGCACCATTGTAGATAGCGCATCCACAGGCTCCTCGTTTACCAGAATTTGCATTTTCATAAGGAAATCCTGACGATAGCCCTCCATCGTGTAATCAAACGAGGCATATCCCTTGGTCACAGATTTCAAACGATCATAGAAATCGAATACCACCTCGTTCAATGGCAGATCATAGACCACCATGGCCCGTGTGCCCGCATAGGTCAGATCCTCTTGAATCCCGCGGCGGTCTTGGCACAGCTTTAGCACATCGCCCAGATACTCATCCGGCACCAAAATAGTCGCTTTAATGCGCGGCTCTTCGATGTGATCGATATGGGTGGGGTCTGGCATATCGGCTGGGTTATGCAACTCGATCAGCTCGCCATCGCGCATATGGATATGGTAGATCACAGAGGGGGCGGTGGTGATTAAATCAATGTCATACTCCCGCTCTAGGCGGTCGCGGATCACCTCGAGGTGCAACAATCCCAAAAATCCACAGCGAAACCCGAAGCCAAGTGCCGCCGAGGTTTCCATTTCTGAACTAAAGCTCGCATCATTCAGAGACAGTTTGGCAATAGCCTCGCGTAGATCTTCGAATTGGGCATTGTCCACAGGGAACAACCCACAAAAGACCACTGGCTGTGCTGGGGCAAAACCAGGCAATGCTTCTTCGCAGCCCTTTTTCTCGTGGGTGATAGTATCACCAACACGCGTATCGGATACTTGCTTGATTGATGCCGTCAGGAACCCCATCTCGCCAGGGCCAAGCACATCAATGTTTTCCATTTGCGGGCGGAACACGCCAATGCGATCCACAGGATATGTGGCATTGGTGTTCATCATTCGAATTTTATCGCCCTTTTTTATCTTGCCATCGATCACGCGGATCAACACCACAACACCCAAATAAGGGTCATACCAACTGTCCACCAGCATCGCCTTTAGGGGCGCATCAATATCGCCTGTTGGCGCGGGCAAACGATTCACAATCGCCTCGAGAACATCAGGGATCCCTACACCGGTCTTGGCAGAAATATGCACAGAATCCGTGGCATCAATGCCAATCACATCCTCAATCTGCTCTGCCACACGATCAGGCTCTGCGGCGGGCAAGTCGACCTTGTTCAACACTGGCACAATCTCGTGATCCGCCTCTAGGGCGTGATACACATTGGCCAAGGTCTGTGCCTCAACACCTTGAGACGCATCCACAACCAATAATGATCCTTCTACAGCCTTCATTGAGCGGCTGACCTCATAGGCGAAATCCACGTGACCAGGGGTATCGATCAGGTTCAGCGTGTAGGTCTCGCCATCATTCGCATTGTATTCAATACGCACCGAGTTCGCCTTGATGGTGATCCCGCGTTCCTTTTCGATATCCATTGTATCCAAAATTTGCGCTTCCATGTCGCGATCCGCCACGGTGCCCGTGGATTGGATCAGCCGATCGGCCAGCGTCGATTTACCGTGGTCGATATGCGCCACGATGGAAAAATTGCGGATTTTGGTTATATCAGTCATAATTGCGGATATGATATGGTTTTCAGGTCTGGTCAAGAGACCATAGCCCTGCAAAGCTAATTCAGCGCGATTAACACTGTTGCAAAACTGACTCTTGCCACAATTGTGCCCCTTTGGCATCATAGCAAAACAAGATGCGAAAAAATCGCACGAAAGAGGCAGATATGAAAAAAACAGCAATGATTATCGGGCTTTCTCTGGCGCTAGGCACCAGTTCCGTCCCCCTATACGCAGGCAAAATTCAATCCGCCTGCCTGAAATCAGACCGCCGCGTTGATCGCGCCACATGCTCCTGTATCCAACAGGTCGCCAACGCCAAGCTCAGCAACAGCGATCAATCCTTGGCGGCAAAGTTTTTCAAAAACCCGCAATTGGCCCAGGACACCCGCCAATCCGATGTCCGATCCAAAGAACGGTTTTGGAAACGCTATAAGGAATTTGGTGAACTGGCGCAGATGCATTGCGGCTAGGTTTCAGCGTCTAGCACCCTGCCCACGCCCAGCTCGATCAGATCCAATACCTGTTCGAAATTATTCTCATAATAGGGGTCAGGCACATCTCTCAAATCCTGATCCACTGCATAGTCCAGAAAGCGGCGCACCTTTGCCCGCGCGCCCTCTGGCATAACCGCCCGTGTGTCGTGGAGATTGGCTTGATCCATACAGAGGATCAGATCAAAGTCGCTGAAATCCTGCGCTGATAATTTGCGCGAAACCTGACCCGTAAAATCATATCCCCGCGCCTCTGCTACGCGGCGCGACCGCGGATCGGGATCGGCACCAATATGATAGCCCCCCGTTCCCGCACTCTCTACCACCAAATCCAATCCGCGCGCCTGTGCCATCGCGCGCAAAACCGCCTCGGCCGTAGGAGAACGGCAAATATTTCCCAAACACACAAATAGAATCCGCCCAGCACTCATCTCGTTCTCCTCTTTTGGGCAATCTTCCAGATCGAACATAAATTTGAAAGCCCAATGTGGTAAAAACCGTCCCAATGCGGCCTCTGCCCTTGACCTTCCCTACCCGCCTATGGCCAATGGGGCATGAGCACATCGACCCTACATATCAATCTAAACAATCTCTGTCAGAACTGGCGCGATTTAGATGCACAGTCTGCCCCCCACGTAGAAACCGCTGCCGTCGTTAAGGCCGACGGCTATGGACTAGGCAGTGCACAAGTCGCCACCGCCCTACAAAAGGCAGGCGCAAACAGCTTCTTCGTAGCCCTGCCATCCGAGGGCGCGGTCCTGCGCAAGGCCTTGGGAAATGCCGCTAAAATCTATGTTTTTAGCGGCATGATGCTAAGTGATGCGAAAACCCTGCACGATCACAAACTGATCCCCATGCTTAACGCCCCCGAACAAATGATGCGCTTTCGCACAGAATTACCCGATGCGGATTTCGGCATTCAGCTGGATACAGGCATGAACCGGCTAGGGATGGAGGCCAATGAATTCGCGCCCCACCGTGATAGCGCCCAAAACGCCCAATTGATCATCAGCCACCTCGCCTGTGCTGACACCCCCGATCATCCGCAAAACCGCGCGCAATTGGCCGAATTTCATGCCCTGACCGATGGCCTATCTGCGCGCCGCTCGCTGGCGGCAACGGGGGGGACGTTGCTGGGGGCTGAGTATCACTTTGACCTGTGCCGCCCGGGCATTGGTCTTTATGGTGGGCACCCGTTCACAAATGCCGCCCCCGTGGCCACTCTCTCAATTCCCGTGATCCAAACCCGCGTGGTCGCAGCGGGCGAAACAGTAGGCTATTCTGCCACTTGGGTTGCCCAGCGCAACAGCCGCGTTGCTACAATCGCCGCAGGCTATGCTGATGGGTTGATCCGCGCCATGGGAGGCGGGGATATCTGCCTCTTTGCTGATGGAATACCCTGTCCGATTATTGGGCGGGTCTCGATGGATTTAATTACCGTTGATGTTACTGATTTAGACCATGTTCCGGATCAGATGGATCTGCTGACAGAGACGCAGACCATCGAGCACTTGGCCGACGCCGCTGGCACCATCGGTTATGAAATCCTTACCAATCTCGGGGCGCGTTACGCCCGTAATTACGCAGGTTAATCATGCAGTTAATCGAACGATCATTGGGCGCCATTGGGGCCGCAACCCTTGGATTTTGCACCACTATTGGACGCGTTATCCTGTTTGCGTTGCGCGCCACGTCGCATATATTTCGCCCGCCTTTCTATGGGCGCGAGCTGGCACAACAGCTTATGCAAATTGGCTACTTTTCTTTGCCCGTTGTAGGGTTGACGGCCCTGTTCACAGGTGCGGCCCTTGCACTGCAAATCTATTCAGGTGGCGCGCGGTTTAATGCCGAGGCGGTGGTGCCCTCGATCGTGGCCATCGGTATGGTGCGCGAGCTGGGCCCGGTTTTGGGCGGCCTGATGGTGGCGGGGCGTGTGGCCTCCTCGATTGCCGCAGAACTGGGCACTATGCGGGTGACCGAGCAAATAGATGCCCTGACCACACTGTCAACCAACCCGATGAAATATCTGGTGGCCCCGCGCCTTGCTGCGGCCACATTGGCCATGCCGGTCTTGGTGGCGGTCGGCGATACCATCGGCATTATGGGTGGTTATCTGGTGGGCACCAATCGGCTGGGCTTTAACGCCAGCGCCTATGTCCAGAACACCACCGATTTCTTGCAATTTCAGGACATCGCCAGCGGCCTTGCCAAGGCGGCGGTCTTTGGGTTTATCGTGGCCCTGATGGGGTGCTACCATGGCTATAACTCTGGGCGTGGCGCGGCTGGTGTGGGGCGCGCCACCATCAATGCAGTGGTTTCTGCTAGCGTAATGATCCTGGCCGCCAACTATATCCTGACGGAGGCATTTTTCTAATGATCGATATCAAAGGCGTACATAAATCATTTGGGGCACACCATGTATTGCAGGGTGTGAATATGAAAATCGCCAAAGGCGAAAGTATGGTAATCATCGGCGGATCTGGCACTGGTAAATCCGTGCTGCTAAAATGCATCCTTGGCCTAGAGACCCCCGATGCCGGCAGCATTCTGGTCTACGGTCAAGAGGCCGACCAAGGCGACCGCGATGCCTTCTTGGCACGTTTTGGCATGCTGTTTCAGGGGGCGGCGCTGTTTGACAGCCTGCCAGTTTGGCAAAACGTGGCCTTTCGCCTGCTGCGCGGTGCGGGGAAACTCTCAAAAACAGATGCCCGTGATCTGGCGGTGGAAAAGCTACGCCGCGTGGGGTTGCGCGCCGATGTGGCCGATAAATTCCCCGCCGAACTATCAGGCGGCATGCAAAAGCGCGTAGGGCTGGCCCGCGCCATTGCCGCCGACCCAGAAATTATCTTTTTTGATGAACCCACCACTGGCCTAGACCCCATCATGTCTGGCGTTATCAATGAATTGATCCGCGAGATCGTGGTAGAAATGGGCGCAACAGCCATGACCATTACCCACGATATGTCGTCTGTACGCGCCATCGCTGATAAGGTGGCCATGCTACACGACGGCGCGGTGCAATGGTCTGGCCCAATTGCCAAGCTTGAAACATCTGGCAACCCTTATTTAGATCAATTCCTGCATGGCCGCGCCGAGGGGCCTATAGAGGCGGTGCGCTGATGCCCTTGGGCTTCCCCAAAACCGCAACCCCTGCGCAAATGCGAACCCGCCTGCTGATCGGCGCTAACCTGTCCCTGTTGATCCTCTTCCCCATTGCATGGTTCGCCCCCCTGTTGCGCGCTGGCCTACTGCCACTGTTCAAACTCAAGGAAATCAGCGTGATTTCAGGCATCAATAGCCTGCTTGAAAAGGATATATTCCTTGCAATCATCGTCATCCTCTTTGCACTGGTCGCCCCCATGCTCAAGGTGCTGGGCACCACCGCACTACAGCTAAACCGCGCCCCTGCCCGCCTGATCCCCGCCCTGCAAATCATGGGGAAATTCGCCATGGCTGATATTTTTCTGATCGCCATGTATATCGTGGTGGCCAAAGGCGTGGGCGTGGGGCGCCTAGAGGTAGGCTGGGGGTTATACCTCTTCACCGCCTGTGTTCTAACCAGCTTGGTTATTTCCCTGATGTTGGATAAAAAGAGCTAGTCTTTTCTTGCCCTTAAGGCCGCTTTGGGGCAGAACCATCGCATGGTAAAAACAACACTCACCTACACCTGTACCAATTGCAGTGCCACCCATAAAAAATGGGCCGGACGGTGTGATGGATGCGGCGAATGGAATACCATCCGCGAAGAGGCCCCCCTTGCCGCTGGCCCCAAGGGCAAAACGCTGGGATCCAGCAAAGGGCGCAAAGTGCCCCTGTCAGATCTGGCCACAGTCGATGCCCCCCTGCCGCGTGCCACCTGCGGCATTGGCGAATTTGATCGCGTGTTGGGAGGTGGGCTGGTGCCCGCCAGTGCCATTTTGGTGGGCGGTGATCCGGGCATCGGCAAATCGACGCTGCTGTTACAGGCGGCGGCAGAGTTTGCCCGCTCAGGCAAAAAGGCTATCTATATTTCCGGCGAAGAGGCCTCTAGCCAAATCCGTATGCGTGCGCAACGCCTTGGCCTTACGGATGCACCGGTAAAATTGGCCACAGAAACCAACCTGCGCGATATTTTAACCACGCTAGAGGATGAAAAACCAGATCTAGCCATCATCGATTCCGTGCAAACCATGTGGGCTGATCACGTCGACAGCGCCCCGGGTTCAGTATCCCAAGTGCGCGCCACCGCGCACGAGCTAACCACATTTGCCAAAAAGCGCGGTGTTGCGGTGATTTTGGTGGGCCATGTGACCAAAGAGGGCCAACTAGCCGGCCCGCGCGTGGTGGAACATATGGTCGATACTGTTTTGTATTTCGAGGGCGAGCGTGGCCACCAGTTCCGCATCCTGCGCGCGGTCAAGAACCGCTTTGGCGCCGCGGACGAGATCGGGGTGTTCGAGATGACAGGCGCAGGACTGGCGCAGGTCTCCAATCCATCGGAATTGTTCCTCTCGGAACGTGACACCCAAACCGCAGGATCTGTTGTCTTCGCGGGGATAGAGGGCTCGCGCCCCTTGCTTGTGGAAATTCAGGCACTGGTTGCGCCCTCGCCGCTGGCCACGCCGCGCCGATCGGTAATTGGTTGGGATGGGGCGCGCCTGTCGATGATCTTGGCGGTGCTGGAATCGCGGGTTGGCATCAGCTTTGCTGGCCAAGACGTCTATCTAAATATTGCCGGGGGGCTGCGCATTTCTGAGCCCGCCGCTGATCTAGCGGTCGCGGCGGCATTGATATCTGCGCGCCAAGACATTGCCTTGGCCTCGGACACCGTCGTTTTTGGAGAAATTAGCCTCTCAGGGGCATTGCGCCCTATCTCTCAGGCCGAAAATAGGATTAAAGAGGCACAGAAATTAGGTTTTTCAACTATTTTCGCACCTTCGAGGATGAAATTGCCCAGCGAATCGGGCATGAAGGTAGAGAAATTCGATGGTGTAGACGCCTTCGTTGAAAGATGTTTTGGGGCTATAGACGCTTAAACAGTGTAAGGGGATACTGAATGGAAGGTTTCACACTTGTCGACGCAGGGTCGGGGATAATCCTCCTTCTCTCCGCAATACTTGCATATTCGCGCGGTTTTGTACGCGAGATTTTGTCAATCGCAGGCTGGTTTGTGGCGGCCATCGTTGCCTTCATCTTTGCACCACAAGTAGAGCCCTTGATCCGCGAGGTCCCGATCCTATCGGATATCTTGGGCGAGAATTGCGAATTGTCGGTGATCGCCGCCTTCTTCATCGTCTTTGCGGGTACGCTGATTATCGAGGCAATCTTTACCCCCCTATTCGCAGGCGCCGTCCAGCGCTCCGTGCTTAGTGGTTTTGATCAGGGACTTGGATTTTTGTTTGGTATGCTGCGCGGGGTTCTTCTTATCTTGGCGGCATTGGTGGCCTATGCTTTCTTCGAGGCAGATTTCCCAATTGTAAACGAGTCAAAGACTGTTGAATTGCTGGCAGAAACTCAGGTGAAAATCCAAGACATGATTCAGCGCGATTACGAGGCCGGCAAAGAAGGCGTATACGCCTGGGGTCAATCAAAATACACCGAGTTGACCACAACCTGTAGTGCCAATGCCGCCAAAGACGATCTACCAAAGGTAACCGGCAACTAAGAATAATTACCAAAACGCCTATAGGGCGGGTGACTCCTTGTGTTCCCTGCCCTATATAACGCTCAGCTGCTAACATCTGCGAGTCATTGCCATGCGTCTGTCGGACACCGAACCGTTCCTGCCCCATCCCTTTGATCATAACAAACGCAAAGAAGAATGCGGAATATACGGTGTGATCGGCGTAAAAGACGCCGCCAATTTCGTAGCTCTAGGTCTGCATGCCCTACAGCATCGCGGCCAAGAGGCCGGTGGCATCGTCGCCTATGACCACGAGACCGGATTTAACTCCGCCCGTCGCTTTGGATATGTTCGCGATCATTTTACCAAAAAATCGCTGATGGAAACATTACCGGGCGATAATGCCTTGGGCCATGTACGCTATTCCACCGCGGGCGCTAAGGGCAATACAGCTATTCGCGACGTTCAACCCTTCTTTGGGGAATTTTCCTTGGGCGGCTGTGCTATTGCCCATAACGGCAACCTGACCAATGCCGATAGCCTGCGCAAAGAATTGATCAACCGCGGTTCAATTTTCCAAAGCTCGTCAGACAGCGAATGTATCATTCACCTGATGGCGCGTTCGATCCATAAAAACCATACCAACCGCATCAAAGATGCCCTTAGCCGTGTCGAGGGGGCCTTTGCAGTTATTGCCATGACCCGCACAAAACTTATCGGTGTGCGGGATCCGCGCGGCGTGCGCCCACTGGTGCTAGGCCAAATTGGTGATGGCTATGTGCTTAGCTCGGAAACCTGTGCGCTGGATATTATCGGTGCCCAATTGGTGCGTGAAATCGAACCGGGCGAGATGATTGTGATCGGCCCAGAGGGTATAGAAAGCAGCTTCCCCTTCGAGCGGGTCAGCCCCCGCCCCTGTATTTTCGAGAAGGTTTATTTCTCTCGTCCAGACAGCATCTTGGGTGGGCAATCAGTCTATGAAACCCGCCGCCAGATCGGCATCGAGCTGGCCAAGGAAAGCCCCGCGGATGTGGATCTGATCTGTCCAGTGCCCGATTCTGGCACACCTGCTGCTATTGGTTTTAGCCATGAAAGCGGCATCCCCTATGGCATGGGCATCATCCGTAACTCTTACATGGGCCGCACCTTTATCGAGCCCTCAGAGCAAATCCGCAACATGGGCGTGCGGTTAAAGTTGAATGTAAACCGCGCGCTGATCGAGGGTAAGCGGGTGATCTTGGTAGATGACTCGGTGGTGCGCGGCACCACCAGCCTAAAAATCAAAGAAATGATTCTGGATGCGGGCGCCAAAGAGGTTCATTTCCGAATCGCATCTCCCCCCACCATGTGGCCATGTTTTTATGGTGTAGATACGCCAGATCGCGAACAGTTACTGGCGGCAACCATGACCGAAGAGCAAATGCGCGAACATATGGGCGTTGCCAGCCTGAAGTTCATCTCGATCAATGGCCTGTATCGTGCCTGCGGTGTAAAATCAGGGCGCAACGCTACATCTCCTGAATACTGTGATGCCTGCTTCTCTGGTGAATACCCTGTAGAACCCCGCGATCAAATCGCCAAGGGTTTTGAAATGGCGGCAGAATAACCATGGCGGAACAAGGCGACAATCTGGCGCTGATCACCGGCGCCTCGCGTGGGTTGGGGGCTGCGCTGGCTGTAGAAATAGCCAAGAAGGATATCCATGTCATCGCCGTGGCCCGCACTGTGGGCGCATTGGAAGAAATTGATGATCTTATTCAAGCGGCAGGTGGAACTGCAACCTTGGTGCCCATGGATATCACCGACGAGGAGGCCCAAAAGCGGCTGTGTATTTCCATACATGAACGTTGGGGTGGCTTGGATATTTGGGCGCATTGTGCCATTCATGCGGCGCCCTTGGCTCCTGCCAGCCATATTGCAGACAGCGACTGGCAAAAAACCATCACCCAGAATATCACTGCAACTGGACGCCTAATTACCAATATTGAACCCCTGCTAACCGCACGCAAAGGCACTGCGGTGCATATGATTGATAAGAACGCAGGCCAGAAATTTTTCGGCGCCTATGGTACCAGCAAGGCGGCGCAAGATGCGTTGTTTTCCAGTTGGGCCAAAGAAAGCGAGAGCACCGGGCCACGCATCATCGGGTTTACCCCCGAGCCGATGCCCACGGCCACACGTGCTCGATTTTACCCCGGCGAGGATCGCGCCGCCTTAAATAGCTGTGAAAGTCAGGCCCAGAGGTTGGTAGGTCTGTTGGCCTAGCCCCGTAGTATTCGCACTGATCGGCCCAAGAAGCTGCCTGAGACGAGCGATACGATTGCCACAAACACCACAACAAAGGGCACACCTTGAGCTGCCGACGGGCTAATGGCGCTGATCGTGCCATTAGCGAAATTGGCCCAAAAAATAACCATCAGACTGATCATCGGCAACCATTCCCCTTGTAGGCGCACCCGTCCCTCGGCGCGCTCTAAAATCAGCCCCGCCTGACGGCGATACACCCAATAGGCCCCAATAGAATAGCCGATACCATAGATGGGCCAAACGAGGATTTGCGGATCCAGCGCCAATATCCCCTGTAGCGATATCAGCGCCAGCAAGGGCAGAAAATAAAATGGAACAAGAGATGTCCACCGGGTGCGCGCGGTGATCAAGCCAAGAGCGATCAACCCCACCAACAAGGGCCAAACCCACAGAGGAGCACCGTTTAAAATTCCTGTGAATAGATCACTCATAGTTGGAAATCCAATAGGCCCTAATGGGCGTGTTTGGCCTTGCGGTTATTATCCACAGTGACCTCTAGAATGATTTCACCGGCGTTTTCAAACACCAAGGTAAGCGGGATTTTCTGCCCATCAACCAAGGGACGCTGTAGCCCCATAAGCATCACATGCGCGCCACCGCGCTTTAGCGCAAATTCTGCCCCTGCCTCGATAGCAAAGCCTTCCATTAAATGCACCATTTGCGCCACGCCATTGGCATCGATTTTATGGGTATGCAACATCAAGTGATGCGCAACATCGGATTTGGCTGCAATTAAGCGATCATTCTTTTGTGTGCCGTTTTTCAAAACGAAAAACGCAGCACCGGTTTTTGCGCTTGGGCTAGAGGCGCGCGCATAAGCATCCACAACAGCCATTTCACCAGACCGTGTACATGGTCCATAGGCAAAAACCCAAGAAATCGCCAAAATAATCAGCATCACAATGCTAAAAGGTATCAAAGAAATACGCTTCATCTCTATATCCAATTTAAATCTGAAAACATGGTCATCAAATAGCAAAAAGCCCCGCGAGGTGCGAGGCCTTTAATCGGTTCAATTGGTCGCAAGACTTATGCTGCGGCAGTTGCCTTAGCAATGTCTTTTTTCACTTTCAGAGCTTTGTCTGATAGCTCAGCATCTTTTGCTTTGGCCAAGAAGGCATCTAGACCACCACGGTGATCAACAGTGCGCAACGCAGCAGCAGAGATTTTGAATTTGTAAGTTTGACCAAGGGTCTCACTTGCCAAAGTAACATCATTCAGATTGGGCAGGAAACGACGGCGCGTGCGGTTTTTCGCGTGGCTTACGTTATTGCCGGTCATCGGGCCTTTGCCAGTTAGTTCACAACGACGAGACATGTTTTCTTCCTCGGGTTTTCGGGGTTCAGCCCCAGTGGCCAAACGCAATTGATATAACAGAGCCGTGCAATAGGCCCATATGACACGAAGGTCAAGGGATTCTCATAACTTCCATAGATGTTTTATCCCGTCGCGCAGTTTTGTGCAATTTATGGTCAACATAGCGTTCGTTTTCCCCTATCTATGCCCCATGACCCAGTTTGCCTTCCCTTTACCAATCGATGATGTTTTGGATGATGTGATCCAGAAAATGCGTCAGCACACCCAATGCGTGCTACAGGCCCCACCAGGGGCTGGTAAAACCACCCGAATCCCCATCGCGTTGGAATCAGCGGAGATTTTTAGCGGCAAGATACTGATGCTGGAGCCGCGCCGCCTTGCCGCGCGCGGGGCCGCTACCCGCCTTGCACAACATTACGGCGATGCCTTGGGTCAAACTGTGGGCTATCGCATGCGCGGCGACAGCAAGACCAGCGCAATAACCAAGATCGAGGTGATCACCGAGGGTATTCTAACCCGTATGATTCAATCCGACCCAGAGCTTACGGGCGTGTCCTGTGTGATCTTTGATGAATTCCACGAGCGGAGCCTGAACGCCGATTTGGGGCTGGCCTTGTGCTTGGAAATACGCACAGCGCTGCGCGATGATCTGGCAATATTGGTGATGTCCGCCACCTTGGATGCGGCCCCAGTTGCCGCCCTAATGGGGGATGCGCCGATTGTGACCTCGCAGGGGAAATCATACCCCGTAACCCCCCACCATCTTGCGCGCCCATGGGCACAGCCCAATCAACGCGGCTATGGGTTCGTACAGGCCATGGCCGCCCTGATCGAAACCGCCGCCGCCGAAACCACGGGCAGTATATTGGCCTTTCTGCCTGGCGAGGGCGAAATCCGGCGCGTACAGGCCCTGCTAGAGCCGCGCCTAAAACCCATCCACATCCACCCGCTGTTTGGAGCCATGCCTTTTGCGGACCAGCGCCGCGCCATCGAGCCCAGCACATCGCGCAAGTTGGTCTTGGCCACATCTATTGCCGAGACCTCCCTGACCATCGAGGATATCCGCGTGGTGGTGGATGGCGGTCAGGCGCGGCGCGCGCGCTTTGATGCAGGATCGGGCATGTCACGCCTTGTAACCGAGCGCGTAACGCGCGCCGAGGCCACCCAGCGCATGGGGCGCGCGGGCCGCGTATCGGCAGGCACATGCTACAAGATGTGGACCAAAGGAGAAGAAGGCGGCCTATTGCCATTTGCCCCGCCAGAAATTCACAGCAGTGACCTATCGGCACTGGTGTTAGAACTAGCCGCATGGGGCACCGATGATCCCAGTGCCATGCCATTTTTGGATCAGCCCCGCCCCACAGATTTCAGCGCTGCACAGGATGTTTTACGCCAGTTGGGGGCGTTAGATCAGGGCAACCGCCTAACCAAAGCGGGCGAGGAAATGGCCCGCCTGCCAGTGCATCCGCGTATGGCCAAGGTCTTGCTATCAGCACAGCGCGAGGCCCCCCGCGCCGTGGCCTTGATGGAGGCGCGCGATATTCTGACCAGCGCTGACAGTGGTGATTTGACCCTGCGCTGGAAGGCCCTGAATAATCCGCGCGAAGTCCCTCGGGTGAATTTAGCCGCCCGCAAACGAGTGCTGGAAACCGCCAAGCGGCTGAAGGGCACAGGTACCGATAATCTAAGCCTCGCACAGATGGCGGCACTGGCCTATCCGGATCGCATCGGGTTGCGCCGCACGGGTAAGGGCGCGCGCTATTTGCTATCTGGTGGCAGGGGGGCAGAGGTTGCGGATGGCGACCCATTGGGGGCATCGCGCATGATTGTGGCCACGGATCTGGATGGGGGCGGTGCGAATGCGCGCCTGCGCTTGGGCATCGCGATCACCGAGGCTGAGGTGCTTGGGCTATACCCAGAGCGTATTGAGACCCGCCAGAGGTGCATCTGGTCAAAACGCGAGCGGCGGGTGTTGGCGCAAGAGGAGGTCTGTTTTGGGGCCTTGGTATTAAGCGCCAAGAATTGGAAGGATTGTGACGGCGCTGCGATCGGCGCGGCCATGTTAGACGGCGTGTTGGATCTGGGGCTGGACTGTTTACCATGGAGCAAGGCATCACGCCTGTATCTGGCGCGTATCAATCGATTGGTGTCGGAGGGGGCGGATTTACCGGATTGTTCCCCCGACGCCTTGGCCCTACGCGCCCAGGAGTGGCTGTTGCCACATCTGTCTGGGATCAAGACCATGGACGCTCTAGCAAAGCTGGACATGGGGATGATCGTGCAGGGGCTGCTGGATTGGGGGCAAAACGAGCTGCTAAACCAGCTGGCCCCTGCCCATATCTTGGCCCCGACGGGCACCAAGCTGATGGTGGATTACGCCAGCGAGCCGCCGCGCATATCTGTGCGCTTGCAAGAGCTGTTTGGGATGACAACCCATCCTACGATTGGCCCCAAGCGCACGGCGCTATTGATTGAGTTACTGTCGCCTGCGCACCGCCCTGTGCAGACCACCGCAGATTTACCAAATTTTTGGGCGACATCCTATGCTGACGTGCGCAAAGATATGCGCGGGCGCTACCCGCGCCATCCATGGCCCGAGAACCCTGCAGAGGCAGAACCAACACGACGTGTAAAACACCCGCGCAAAAGATAGATCTGCCAAAGCTTGAGAATACGCTACGCTCAACATGCCCTGTGCAACACACCCCGCCCAAACGAAAAACGCCTCCGCAAGGGAGGCGCATTTTCAAAATTTTGACAAGAAGCGCCTAGGCGGCTTCTTTGGCGGCGGCTTGGCGCTCGCTTTCTTCGCGGCTGAGGGCCACTGATGTGCGCACGCCTTTTTCGACGAAGCCCATCATGCCGGTCACGCAACGCTCTGTTGGCTCAATACCCGCACACATCAACACTTCGCGGCCATCGCGTGAACGTGCCCAGCGCGCAATGGATTCTACCCCATTGCCATATTTCTTATCATCTGCAATGGCATCATCCAAAGCAGCCAATACAACAGCGGCAAACAGTTTCTGAGCGCGTTTGCCCTGATCATTTGTGTAAGCTGTGTCATCAACGAAATCGAACATCTCGCCGTCCTCTTTTTCTTGTTTTTGTTAAGGTTCGTGCAATATGACGATTTTATGACGATTCGGTACCCCAGTACGGTCATAGCAATCATGCACGTAACGCATAGCTCTTTTATTAAATCCGCCCGCCTCACTTGTATGCGAACAACAGGACAGATATAAGCGCTCAAAACCTTAATTCAATCCTAACGGGGCCATAACAAATGCCAAAAATTAACGGAAACGAAATTCGCATGGGCAACGTGCTGGAACATAACGGTGGCCTATGGGTGGCGGTAAAAATCGATCACGTAAAGCCCGGCAAGGGCGGCGCCTTTGCGCAGGTGGAAATGAAAAACCTGCGTAATGGATCAAAGTTGAACGAACGGTTTCGCAGCGCCGATAAGGTAGAGCGTGTACGTCTGGAGCAAAAAGACCAGCAATTTTTGTACGAGAATGATGGAATGCTGGTATTCATGGACAACGAGACGTTTGAACAGATTGAATTGCCTGCGGATATATTGGGCGAGCGTCGCCCCCTTCTACAGGACAGCATGATTGTGACCATCGAATATCACGAGAGCGAGGCGTTAAACGCGACCCTGCCGCTAAAGGTGACCTGTGTGGTAGAGGAAACCGAGCCTGCGGTAAAAGGTCAAACCGCCGCCAACAGCTTCAAGCCTGCGGTTTTGGACAATGGGTTGCGCATTATGGTGCCCCCGTTCATTGATCAGGGCCAGTCAATTGTGGTGCATACCGAGACAATGGAATATTCAGAGCGCGCCTAAACGTGCCGATTTTCACCTATTTCACCTATTCGTGAAAACCGTTAAATTTGTCAATTTTCGCGTGATTTTCCTTCTTTGGGCAACGATATCAGGCTCTTAACAACACATTATCTTGCTTGTGGATGTTTTGAATTGTTTACCCGTTAGAAACTTACCTAGGGTAACTTTTCTGCATGCTTGAATTGAATGCATGAGTACCAATTTCTAAAGAGAACTTGCTTAAGTTCAAAAGGTGTAGCGCATTGGCGCGGATGAGGCCCTGGGTTCGTGATATGAACACAGGGCCTCTTTTCTAGGCAACATTCGTCAGGCGCGGTGTGGCAACACAGCGCCCCAAGGCACGGCAAACCTCTTTGGTTAAGCTCGGATCATTCAGTGTATAGAAATGTAAGTCCTCCACCCCCTCATTGATGAGATCATCACAGAGCTCTGTGCAGATCGAAATCGATAACAAATCATGCAATTCCTTGGTATTGGCATTCTCATAGGCCTTGTCTAGCCAATCTGGTGTTAGGGCACCGCAGCGCTTGGCAAAGTTTTTGGTTTTGGCCCAGTTTTCCACCGGTAGAATACCAGGAATGATTTTACCCGTGATGCCCGCGCACGCCGCAGAATCGCGAAAGCGCAGGAAATCCTCTGGCTCGAAGAAGAACTGGGTGATGGCGCTGTCGGCCCCTGCGTCGAATTTAGCCTTTAGCACATCGATATCGGCCGTGGCGGTCTTGGCATCGGGGTGGGGATGCGGATAGGCGGCCACACGGATCTTAAAATCGCCTTGCTTGGCCAAGGCTTCGATCAATTCGACAGAAGATTGGAACCCATCTGGTTTCGCCTGAAACGGCGTGCCATCGGGGCTGTCACCGCGCAAGGCCACGATTTGTTTCGCACCAGATTCTGCATAGTTCTGCGCAACCGCCAGAACGTCTTCGCGGCTGGCATCAACGCAGGTCAGGTGCCCCGCCACATCGATTCCATATTCCTTGGCAATGACCTGTACCGCAGATTTGGTAATATCGCGCGTTGATCCCCCTGCCCCGTACGTAACCGAGACGAAGCTGGGATCGAGGGTAGCCAATTGTTCGATGGTGTTCCACAGTTTGAAGCTGGCGCTAAGGCTGCGCGGGGGGAAGACCTCGAATGAAAGGCCGAAATTTTTATCAGAGAGGTTCATGGTCTTATTCCTGTAAGTTAGGACGGTTATCTAATATTTGCATGCTTGAATCAAATTCATATATTTAATAATAAAGATGAAATCACCTCATAAAGGCACGGCATGTATCTAGAATTTCGACATTTAAAGACCATCAAGGCCATCCACGAACAAGGTGGATTGGGGCGCGCAGCGGATACGCTGAATATCACACAATCGGCGCTATCGCATCAGATCAAGGCCCTAGAAGAACAGGTGGGGATGGAGCTGTTTTTGCGCCGGTCAAAACCATTAAAGTTATCAAAGGCGGGGTTCAAGCTGTTGGATTTGGCCGAGAAGGTCTTGCCGCAGGTGGCCGCCACCGAAGAGGTATTTGCAGGATTGATTGGTGGCACGGCGGGGCGGATGCATATTGCCATTGAATGCCATGCCTGTTTCGAGTGGTTGTTTCCGGTATTGGAAAATTTTCGCAAGAGCTGGCCAAAAATTGACATCGACATCAAACCCGGCCTGAGCTTTGACGCCCTGCCGGCGCTACAACGCGAAGAGGTGGATGTGGTGATTTCGTCGGACCCAGAGGATCTGGCAGGGATCGAATTTCAGGAATTATTTGACTACACGCCCACCTTTGTCTGCGCCACGGATCACCCATTGGCGTCCAAAGACTATATCGAGGCCGAAGACTTTCGTGATCAGACACTGATCACCTATCCCATGGACAAGGCACGTTTGGATATATTTTCCGAGGTTTTAATCCCGGCCCGCATCGAACCTGCACAAATTCGCCAAGCAGAGCTAACGGCGGTGATTATATTGCTGATTGCCTCCGGGCGTGGGGTTTCTGTATTGCCTGATTGGGTGGTCGAGGATCAGAAATACGGCCATGATTTTGCCACCAAGCCCGTAACCAAAAACGGGCTGACGCGGCGCTTATATGCGGCGGTGCGCAAAAGTGAGGCCGATGCCCCGTTTATGAAGGATTTTGTGGGCTTTACGCGCGCAGAGCGTAAAGCCGGGGAATGAATTTAGGGCTTGGGTTTCCGCGCACTTAGGCCTATAGAACGCCAACCCGAACATCCATGCCGAATTTCAAAGGTGAACCCCCATGACTCAATGGTCTGCAAATATCAATGTAATGCTCAAGGCTATTCGCCCGGCCGGTCGCGCCATGATGCGCGATTTTAACGAGGTCGATAAATTGCAGGTGTCCAAAAAAGGGCCTAATGATTTTGCCAGACGTGCGGATCAACGCACCGAGGAAACATTACAAGAAATCCTTCGCGAGGCACGCCCGAATTATGGGTTTGTCGGAGCCGGCGGACGCGAGACCAAGGGCGATGATCCAACGCGGCGCTGGATTGTACGCTCGCTGGATGGTTTGGAAAACTTTGTGCACGGTTTGCCGCATTGGTCTGTATCTATTGCGCTGGAATACAAGGGGGAGATTGTTGCGGCGGTGGTTCTAAGCCCCGTTATCGAGGAATTATTCTTGGCGGAAAAGGGCGCTGGAACCTGGCTAAACGAGGCGCGCGTGCGGGTTTCTGGGCGGACCTCTCTGGAACAAATGGTTTTGGGCACGGGCATGCCTGCGGGAACCAGTGGCAATCTGCCAATGCATCTAAAAGATTTAGCGCGCATTTCACCCAGCGCAGGTGGCATTCGTGGACTTGGGGCTGTGGGGTTGGATTTGGCCTATACGGCGGCGGGCCGGTATGACGGATATTGGAACCGTGGTTTGAAATACTGGGAAATGGCCGCGGGTCTTTTGCTGGTGAAAGAGGCCGGTGGATTGGTTCAATCAATCGAAGCGGACGCTAACCCAATGCACACGGGTACGATTATTGCCGCCAATAGCGAAGGCCACGCCAAATTTGCTAAGTTGGTGCGTGATATCTAATCACCGCGCCCTCGGCATTCATATCACCTGATGCGCGGTCAAATCGCAAATAGGCGATTGCAGAGCCACCCGATTGCGTAAACAGCTGTCCTGCAACCTTGCCCTCACTCATGATATCCGTTCCAATTGAAGCGTTTCCCTCAATAGACACTAGGGCAAAACCTTTGCGTAATTCGGTTTTATGCTTCATGCGCGCGGTCACCTCTTGGCCCACATAGCACCCTTTGCGAAAATCCACGCCGTTCAGGCGCTCGAAACCGGCCTCTAAGATGTAGGTTTGATCAGGGATCAGCTCGATACCCGTTTCAGGGATACACTGCACCACGCGGCGCGCATCCCAATCAATCTGCGCAGCCCCCCCCGCAGTGCCTTGATAGGCGCGCCATCCCATATCTGAGTGTCGCGGGTCAGCGTGGCCGTCGCTCGGCGGGGCGCCAAGGCCGCGGTTCACTAGCAGATCTGATGCGGCAATCGCAACATCTGCGCGCAATTTATAGAGGCTGAGGCGCTGTGCCAGAGCCGCGGCGCGATCCTTGGCCACATCAATCAGATATGCGCCGTCTTGTTGCGTAACGAAGAAATCAAACAGGTATTTGCCCTTGGGCGACAACAGGGCCGTATAAACCAGCCCATCGGATGTGGCGGTCAAATCATTCGAAACCAAATCTTGCAAAAATTTGGCGGTGTCTGCGCCGCTGACGTGCAGGAGTTGACGATTTTCAGCCCATTCGCTCATGAGTATTGCCTCAGTTTTCGGGTGATGTTACTTTTCAGAACCTGTATGTAGCCTTGAATAACAAGGAATGCCAAGCCCTATGCCCGCCCCACTTTCAATTGTGATCCCCACCCTGAACGTGGCCCATCACATCACACCTACATTGCGCGCCCTGATCGAGGGATTAAACGCAGGATTGGTACACGAGTTAATTTTTGCCGATGGCGGATCAGACGATAATATCCAACACATTGCAGATGAGATTGGGGCGCGCATAATCACCGCTCCTATGGGGCGTGGAACACAGTTGGATGCGGGCGTATCAGCGGCGCGCGGGGCATGGGTCTTGGTGATCCATGCCGATACCATTTTAGCAGAGGGTTGGAGCAGCGTGCTAGAGGCCCATATCGCTAGCAAGGCCCATGCGGGCTATGGTCAGTTGTGCTTTGACAGTGGGCATTTTATGGCGCGGGTTACGGCCAAATGGGCCAATTTACGCGCGCGCCTATTTGATATGCCCTACGGTGATCAAGGCTTGCTGATATCCAAACGTTTGTACAATGCTGTGGGGGGCTATGCGCCAGTTCCGATCATGGAAGATGTCTTGATTGCTCAGGCTCTAAAGGGGCAGATGGTGGCCTTGAACTTCACAGCCCAAACCTCGGCCATCCGGTATGAACGTGCGGGATGGTTGCGCCAAGGTCTGCGTAACATTATTTTGGTGGCGCGGTTTAAATTGGGGGCATCGCCCGAGGTTCTGGCACAGAAATACCGCGCATCTACCCCCCGAAAAACTTGACCAGACCCTCAAGCGGGGATTTCCAGCGCCCTTGGCCATTGCTGAACGATCGCTTGCGTTTTGGTGCAGAGGATTCTGGGCTGAGGTCAAATTGCAGATTAAACAGATCGGCATAGATCCCGCCCTGTTCCAGCAATTCATCGTGGCTACCCTGCGCCACCACCGCGCCCTGATCCATCACCACAATCTGATCTGCATCCAGAATTGTGGATAGGCGATGGGCGATAATCAGAGTTGTACGCCCCTCAGATAACACATCAAGAGCTGTGCGAATTTGGTTTTCAGATTCCGCATCAAGGGCGGATGTCGGCTCGTCCAGCAACAAGATTGGCGCATCACGCAGGATCGCGCGCGCTATCGACAGGCGCTGGCGCTCGCCACCGGAAAACTTGATCTTGGCGGGTTCGATATGGGTGTTGAACCCCTCGGGTAGTTTGGTGATAAACTTATGTGCGGCGGCGGATTTGGCGGCCTTGATGCAATCCACCTCGCTGGCGCCTTCGCGCCCGAAGGAGATGTTTTCCAGCACGGATCCGCTCAGCAGGACGCTGTCTTGGCTGACCACTGATATTTGATCACGCAATGCTGGCAATGTGTATTCTGTGATTGGGCGGCCATCTAGGTATATCACCCCAGACGTGGCGTCAAACAGGCGAGGTAAAAGATTGAAAACAGTGGATTTACCCGCTCCAGAGCGCCCAACAAAGGCATAGGTCTTGCCGGCCTCGATACGCAGGTTAATCCCATGCAGCGCCTGAAACCCATCGGGATAGGTGAAATCCACATCGCGAAATTCTACCAAGCCCTTGGCCTTATCTCCGCTGGCAAACTCAAAGCTGCCATCACGGATGGTATTGGGGGTATCAAACAGCGCGAAAACCCGATCCAGCGCAGCCTGACCCTGTAGGGCAATCGCATAGGCCCCGCCCAGTTTACGTGCCGGATTTGTGGCAACGCCCAGCGCCGTAAGCAGGCCGATAAACCCCGCCAGATCAATAGCCCCCGAACGCATGCGCAAAGCGACCAAAAAGAACAGCGCCCCAACAGCCAAGCCGCCCAGAATTTCCATCATTGGCGACAGGATCGCCTGCCATTTCACCAAAGAGACCCGCAGTTTATACAGGTTTTCGAAGACTGCTTTTGACGAATCCTTCAGCCGATCCTCTAGGCGGTAGGCGCGCACCATACGGATACCAGACAGCCCCTCGTCCACCGATGATACCATCTGGGCGATTTCTTCCTGGGTGGTGGCCGATATCGCCTTAACCCGCGCGCCTACGATCCCCACAGGGCCAAAGGCCAGCGCAAAAATCAATATCAACCCCAGCGTCATCGCCCAGTCGATCGACAACATCACCCCAAAGGTGGCGATTACGGTCAAAATAGCCGTAACAGCAGAAAACACTTGGCGCGATGCGTTGCGGATTAATTCAACATCTGCGGAAAACCGCGCCGACAATGCAGAGGGGGATTCGGCCAGCAGATGCGCCAAATCCATAGTGACCAGACTGGCGTACATCTTGGTTTGAATATCCGCCTGCATGCGCGACATCACTTGGTTTTGCAGGACATTTTGCAGGTATTGGCTAACACCCTTGGAGAGGGTTAGCACGATGATCCCCAAGGGTCCCCACCAGATTACACTGTTTGAGGCGGTTTCGAAGCCCTCGATCACCATTTGGATAAATTTAGCATAGCCCGCCGAGGCCAACGCAACAATCACCATTAACATCAGTGTCAGGAACAGTGTTGCGCGGTATGGGCGCAACCAATCGCGCCACAATCGGCCATAGGCCTGAGATGCACTGCGGTTAGGATCAAAATCTTGGGGCATTCAGTTCCCTCTGGGCAATTCGACCCCCCTCTTAGCATGAGCACAGGTGAAGTCCAATGACACAAATTTTAATTTTACAAGCGGGCGCGAATCTGTGCTTCTGGTACGCGGCGACTGCCACACTATACCCCGTATTTTAAGAGGCCTGCGATGACACTGGATAACGGACGGAAACTATTGGCTATTCCTGGGCCTTCGGTTGTGCCTGATCGGGTTTTGAATGCCATGCATCAACCCTCTCCCAATATTTATTATGGCCCCCTAAAGGAAATGATCGAAGGGATGATCCCCGATCTAAAGCAATTGGCCGGCACCACGGGCGATGTGGTTTTCTATATTACCAATGGTCACGGCACCTGGGAGGCCGCGCTAAGTAATACCGTGGCCGCAGGCGAAAAGGTCTTGGTGCTGGGCACAGGGCCATTTGCCCTTGGGTGGGGGGCTGTTGCTCAGACATTGGGTATAGAGATTGAAGTAATCGATTTTGGCAAACAATCCAGCGTGGATATCGCCCAAGTAGAGACGCGGCTTTTGGCGGATAAGAACAACGATATAAAAGCCATTCTAGTAGTACAAACCGATACCTCTACATCTGTGCGCAATGATATATCTGCCCTTGGGCAGGCCATACGGGCCACTGGGCACCCTGCCCTTTATATGGTGGATTGCATGGCCTCTCTTGGAACCGAGCCGCATTTCATGGACGAATGGCTGGTGGATGTGATGGTTTCTGGCTGTCAAAAGGGGCTGATGGTGCCTGCGGGCATGGGGTTTGTGTTTTTGAATAATCGTGCCCATGCGGCCCGACGCGAAATGGATCGCGTTTCTTACTATTGGGATTGGGCGCCGCGCGTTGCCCCTGAGATGCTGTACCAACGCTTTGCTGGTACCCCGCCGACGCATCATTTGATGGGCCTGCGCGAGGCGCTTGACATGATCCTGATAGAAGAGGGATTGGAAAACGTTTGGACGCGTCATCGCGTGTTTGCGCAGGCTATTTGGGCGGCCGTTGATAGCTGGGGCAGTGCTGGACGCATGTGGTTAAATATCAAGGAACCCGACAAGCGCTCCTTTGCCGTAACCTCGATCACCACCAGCCATTTTGATGGCGGAAAAATTCGCGATTGGTGCGAAAATGTGGCGGGGGTGACCTTGGGCATAGGGCTGGGTATGGCGGATGCGAAGTCACCCGAGTTTGAAAATTATTTCCGCATTGGTCATATGGGGCACATGAATGTACCGATGATACTGGGTACCTTGGGGACGATTGATGCGGCGCTAAAAGCGCTAGATATTCCCCATGGCGCCGGCGCGCTTGAGGCCGCTAATCATGTGATAGCAACCGCATCGCGCTAGCCGCGCGCCTGTGTCAGCGCAAGGGGCAAGGCCTTGGCAAAGGCGGCCAATTCCGCCGCGGGGCCAACAGATACGCGGATACAGCGATCCAGCGGGGCGACCATTGGCATGCGAACAAAGACATCTTGATCAGCAAGGCTTTGCAAAACTGCTCGGGCGAAATACCCCCCTTGTCCGCAATCGATTGTGACAAAATTGGTCTGGCTGGGCAGTGGGATCAACCCATTATCACGGGCGATTTGGGCGATGTGATCGCGCGCCTGTGTGATGTGCTGGCAGGTCTCCGTTAGGTATGTTTGATCTGCCAATGCCGCCAATGCCGCGGCCTGAGACAGCAGGCTGACGCCAAAATGATCGCGCACTTTATCAAAGCTGGCGATCAGATCAGCGGGGCCGATCCCGTAACCAATACGCGCGCCAGCCAATCCATAGGCCTTGGAAAAGGTGCGAAAGCGGATCAGGTTTGGTTGGTCTACCGCAAGGTTTGGGATATTTTGCGCATCGGCGCATTCGATATAGGCTTCGTCTAGGATGAATAGGCAAGTTCGAGGCAAGGCCTCTGCAAATTGTTCTATCGCACTGGCGCTGTGCATTGTGCCCATGGGGTTATCTGGGTTTGATAGGTAGACCAATGTGGCATTACTGCGTACAACTGATGCCAGCAAGCCGTCCAAATCTGCCATATCATCCTTATAGGGCACCTGATGCAGGGTGCCGCCAAATCCCGCCACATGGTAATTAAATGTGGGGTAGCCGCCCAAAGAGGTGACCACATGCGTGCTATGATCCACAAACAGGCGGCACAGCGTGCCCAGCAGGCCATCGATACCACCGCCAAGGATGAACTGATTGGGCGGGATAGCGTGGTGGTCTGATAGAGCTTGGCGTAGGTCAAACAGGCTAGGGTCCGGGTATTTCCAAATTTCTGGGCCAGCGCTGTGCAGAGCATCCAGCACCGATGGCGCGGGGCCAAAACCATTTTCATTGGCACCAAGGCGCGCGGTGAAGGCGCGGCCACGGGCACGCTCGGTCATTTCTGGGGCGATGAAGGGCACTGTGGCGGGCAGAGATTGGGCAAGTTTGGTCTGTTTGGGCATATAAATTCCTTTGGCCTAAAGAACGGCAAATCCTGCGAAGATGCAATGGAATAAGGGCGTTATCTTGAAAATCTATGCTGAGACATTAGATATTGAGCAACAGGACGACTTTATGGGAGGGCGTGATGTCAGATGACACCAGCATAAAAATCAGCCGACGTGGGGTTTTGGCCAGCGGCGGGGCGGCGTTGGGCCTGCGGCTTGTGCCCAATGTGGCCAGCAAGGTCGGCGGGCGGCGTATTCTGACCGTGTATTTTGACAAGGCGGCGGGAATGATGCGCGCGGTGGAACGTGTGGTGCCCTAGCGGCCGTTGTTGCCCCTTGTCCCGAGGGACAAGGGGATTGGATATTTTAAAGATTTGGAATTGTAAGAGGCGCGCGTTCTGCGCGCCCCGAGATTATCCCGCCTAGTTTATCCCAAGGATTCAACGCGCTGTAATGCAGCGGTGAGGGTTTCCAGCTCTTCTGATCCTGTTTCGATACGCGCACGGTTTTCCGCAACCACGGATTCTGGGGCGTTATTGACGAATTTTTCGTTCGACAGCTTGCCTTTGATCCCGCCCAGCTCTTTGTTCAGTTTTTCAATCGCCTTGGTCAAACGGGCCTTTTCTGCATCGATATCGATGATATCGGCCAGAGGCAGACAGAATTCGCCACCCTCGACCGCGATAGTAACCGCGCCTTGGGGGGCGGCACTGGCCGTGGTGATTTCGCTGATGCGGGCAAGGCGCATGATCATGGATTGGTTATTGACAAGGGCCGTTTTGGCCGCTGCGTCTAGTTCCAACTGCACCATCGGGATTTTGGCCCCTGCATTGACGCGCATTTCTGCACGCAAAGAACGCACCTGTTCGATTAGATTGATCACCCAGCTCATCTCTGCATTGGCATCTGCATCGACCAGATCAGCCGCGGTGTATTCGGGCCAATCTTTGTGTGCCAACAGGTCAGTGTGCCCTGTTTCGGCCCAAAGCTCCTCGGTGATAAACGGCATAATCGGGTGTAGCATTGTATAGGATTGATCCAACACCCAAGCCAGTGTTGCCTTGGTTTCAGCCACGGCGGCGGCATCATCGCCTTGTAGCAATGGCTTGGACAATTCTACGTACCAATCGCACAGTTTGTTCCAGATAAAGCCATACAGCGCATGGGCCGCGTCGTTAAAGCGGTAAGCAGCTAGCGATGCATCGACTGTTTCACGCAGTGTGGCCACCTCGCCCACGATCCATTTGTTCAGGGTTTGGGTTGTGGATTTTGGGTCGAAATCGGCCACTGGTGCGGCCTCGTTGAATTCGGCGAAACGCGTGGCATTCCACAGCTTGGTGCCGAAATTGCGATAGCCTTCGATGCGTTTGGTATCCATTTTCAACACACCGCCCATTGATGCCATGGCCGCATTGGCAAAGCGCAGGGCATCGGCGCCGTATTCATCGATCAAATCCAGCGGATCAATGACATTGCCGGTGGATTTCGACATTTTCTTGCCTTTGGCATCGCGCACCAAACCGTGCAAATACACGGTATCAAAGGGGATTTGATCCACCACAGCCAGTTGCATCATCATCATGCGGGCAACCCAGAAGAACAGGATATCTTGGCCCGTGATCAGGGTGCTGGTGGGGAAATAGCGCGCCAGCTCGTCGGTTTGTTCGGGCCAGCCCAGCGTGCCGATGGGCCAGAGGCCAGAGGAGAACCATGTGTCTAGGACGTCTGGGTCGCGGGTTAGAGACTTGCCGCCAGACATCTCGATGGCTTCGGCCTCGGTTGCGGCGCAAAACTGGTTGCCCTCTGTATCAAACCAAACCGGTATCTGGTGTCCCCACCATAGCTGGCGAGAAATACACCATGGCTCGATATTATCGAGCCAGTGGTAGTAAACCTTCTCGCCGCTTTCGGGCATGATTTTAACGGTACCCTCACGCACGGCGTCCAGCGCGGGGCCGACGATTTTATCGGTTTCTACGAACCACTGATCGGTCAGCATAGGCTCGATCACCACCTTGGAGCGATCGCCAAAGGGTTGCATGATCGGTTTGTTTTCGACGTATGGCACGGTTTCAGTGATTTGAGACTCGGTGCCCTCTTCGTCTTTGATGGTTTTGGTCACGTCGTGCATCACGGCCAGACCCTCGGCGGTGATATCGGCAATCACGCGCGCGCGGGCCTCTTCGCGGGTGAGACCGCGGTATTCCTCGGGCACCATATTGGTGGCGGCGATCATCGCCTCGTCGAATTCCAGCGTGCCATTGGCGATGGCTTGGGCCTTGGCGGCCTCTTCCACATATGGGGCGCCATCGGCGCGCATGTTGGCGCGGGTATCCATCAGATTGTACATCGGGATATTGTTACGCTTGGCGACCATATAGTCGTTGAAATCATGGGCACCGGTGATTTTCACAGCACCGGATCCGAAATCGGGATCGGGGTAATCATCGGTGATAATCGGGATCAGGCGGCGCTGTTCCTTGGGGCCAACAGGAATTTCACATAGCTGACCCACGATCGGGGCATAGCGCGCATCCTTGGTATGTACGGCAACTGCGCCATCCCCCAGCATGGTTTCAGGACGTGTGGTGGCGATAGAGATATAGTTGCGCATCTCGCGAAGCGTAACGGTGCCATCCGCGTCTTTCTCGACGTATTCATATTCCAGCCCCCCCGCTAGGGGGTATTTGAAGTGCCACATGTGGCCGTCAACCTCGATGTTTTCCACCTCTAGATCAGAAATCGCGGTTTCAAAATGCGGGTCCCAGTTGACCAAGCGTTTACCACGGTAAATCAGGCCTTTGTTGTACATTTCAACAAAAACCTTGATGACGGCATCGTGGAAATTGGGGCTGTTTTCGTGGCCCACGCGGGTATCACCCTGTGCCCCCGACATGGTGAAGGCGGTACGGTCAAAATCACAGGATGCGCCGAGGCGTTTCAGCTGGTTGATTATGGTGCCGCCGGATTGTTCTTTCCAGGCCCAGATTTTCTTTAAAAACTCTTCGCGCGGGAAATCAGTGCGTTTTTTGCCCTCTTTGGCCAGCTCGCGTTCCACCACCATCTGGGTGGCAATGCCTGCGTGATCTGTGCCCGGTTGCCATAGGGTGTCAAAGCCCTGCATACGTTTCCAGCGGATCAGGATATCCTGAAGCGTGTTGTTAAATGCATGCCCCATATGCAAAACACCGGTCACATTCGGGGGGGGGATCATGATCGAGAAGCTATCGGCACCATCGCGTGCATTTGCACCTGCCTTGAAGGCCTGCGCCGCTTCCCATTTTTCCCAAATGTCAGCCTCGCGTTTGCTCGCATCAAAGTTTTTTTCCATCGCCATCGTTTTGCCCTGTGAATAATCCGCTGTGAAATCACGCTTTGTGCTTCTTAGCGTGGGTTTTGAGCAAGGGAAAGGAGGATTGTGGATGCGCCGAGGCTAGCGATCAATTTTGGTGCTGAGCTGGATCAGACTCTCGGATGATTTGACCCCCTGCATATCCCCGATCTCGTCCAATATCTCATCGAGCGCACCCGTAGAGTTGGCCCCCACCGTCAGCACCAAATCAAAACGGCCAGACGCCGTAAAGGCCTGTTCGACGTTCGGAATCTTCTTCAAACGCGCGACAACCCCTGCCCCCGCTTTGGGGTCTAGCTGCAATAGCACCGTAGCCTTGATTTGGCGCTCCTCGATTTCTGGGCCTAGGCGCACTGCATAACCTTGGATTATGCCGGTGCTTTCCAGCCGCGAGAGGCGGGTTTGGATGGTAGTACGTGCCATGCCCAGCTGTGCGGCAAGGCTGGAAATAGGCAGGCGGGCATTCTGGCGCAGGGCGTCAATGATGGTGTGATCTATGGCATCCATGGTAATTTCCCCAAAATTTCGTCATAATGCTACATATTATTCAGCTATTTGACAAATTTACGAGTCCTTTTGCCCATCTTTACACGCATTCTGGTAAGAAAAGGTGCCCCATGCGTTATCAACCAACAGTTTGGAATTCCCCCGAAGAGTTTATTCGTCGCTGTCAGCCTGAGCGCCCACATTTATTTATGGATTCCGAAACCCTACGCCAAACCGCACAGCGTTTCCAAGCGGGTTTTGCCGGGCTGGTCACCTATGCGGTGAAGGCCAATCCTGACCCAATGGTTCTAAGCCAGTTAATCAATGTTGGCATTCAGACATTTGATGTGGCCTCAATTACCGAAATCGAAACCATCCGTCAGATGGGTGAAGATCTGATTCTGCATTACAACAACCCCGTGCGCAGCAGGGATGAAATCGAGCGAGCCGTGGCGCTGGGGGTACGCTCTTTCTCGGTGGATCGCCTCAGCGAGATGGAAAAACTATTGGCCGTGTTACCCTGGGGCAGCGAGGTTTCTGTACGCCTGCATATGGATGTGGCAGGGGCGGCCTATGATTTTGGCACCAAGTTTGGTGCAGAGGCGGAAACCTGTGTCCAATTGCTACGTCGGGCGCATGGCGCGGGGATGGTGGCCTCCATGACTTTTCACCCAGGCACCCAGTGTATAAATCCCACCGCATGGGAGCGCTACATAGTAAAATGCGCTGAGATTGCGGGGCGTGCGCAGGTGCCCTTGGCGCGGTTAAATGTGGGGGGTGGTTTTCCCAGCGATCGCGGTACAGGGCCGGTGGATCTATCTGTTTATTTTGACGCCATCTATCAAGCGGTGCGAGATAATTTTGATCAAGCTCCGCTGTTGGTTTGCGAACCGGGCCGGGCGATGGTGGCTGAGGCGGGCAATTTGATCTTGCGAGTTAAGGCGCGCGATGGTTCACAGATTTTTCTGAATGACGGCGTTTACGGTGGATTGGCCGAATTCAGCGATATTGGCATCTGTGGTCGCATGTATGTGGTGGATGACCAGGCCCATCCTAAGGGCGGCGCGAAACAGGGGTATATGGCGTTTGGCCCGACCTGTGATTCATTGGATCAATTGGATGCGCCTTTGGATTTGCCGATTAATTTAAAGGATGGAGATTACATCATAATTCAAGGCATGGGGGCCTATGTGCAATCCATCGCAACCCGATTTAACGGGTTTGGCGATATTCCAACAATACAGGCATTATGAAATTTTGCGCCCTTTACTTGGGCATAGAATAGTTTCACCCTAGGGGCCACGCAACAAAGCAGGGCCAATGCACCGAAACCATATCATCATCATTGATGGCACCCAAAGCCGCATGACCACGGGCGAAGAGACCAACGCGGGTATTCTGTACAAATTGCTGTTGGAAGTGCACGACCCCAAGACCACCTCCTTGCACTATGATGCAGGGGTTCAGGGGCATGGGCTGTGGAATTTGGTGACCTTGGCCTCTGGGATGGGGATTAATAAGTCCATTAAGAACGCCTATGATTTATTGGCCAGTAAATATCGTGCGGGGGATCGGATTTTCCTGTTCGGTTATTCTCGAGGTGCTTATGCGGTGCGATCCTTGGCGGGGATGATTGATCAAGTGGGGCTGTTGCGACGCGAATGCGCCACCCATCGAAACCTGCGCCAAGCATTCCGACTATACGAACAACAGGCCTCTGCTGCGACCTTACGGGATTTCTGCGCCGAACACTGTGCCGCGAATGTGGAAATTACCATGGTGGGCGTATGGGATACGGTAAAGGCGCTAGGACTGCCTTATCCGTTGATTTCGCGCCTCGCACCCATGGCCACCGAATTTCATAATGATCGCATCGGCGCTTGTGTAAAACATGGCTATCAGGCGTTGGCTATTGATGAAAACCGTATAGCCTATACCCCCGAATTATGGGATGCCGATCCCAGCTGGCCTGGCCAGATGCAACAGGTCTGGTTCAAAGGTGGACATGCCGATGTGGGCGGACAGGTTTATGCCAGACCCGCAGCGCGCGGATTATCCAATATTCCGCTGACCTGGATTTTAAAAAAGGTGGTGGATTGCGGTCTAACCTTGCCTGATGATTGGCGCCAGCGCTACCCCTGTGACGAAACGGCCCCCAAGGTGGGATCCTATCGTGGGATTGCCAAATTCTTCTTGTTTCGCAAACGGCGTGTTCTGGGGTGCAAAAGTGCCGAATTCATCCACCCCAGCGCCAAGAGCCGATTTAAGGGCGACGCAGTACCGATCCCCTTGCTTTCACAGGAAAACTAATTTCGCAGGGGCTTGCTCCTGTGGGGTGCCTGTGGCAAAGATAAGGCGAGCTGATTTTAACAATGGTATCGATATGAATGATTTCACATCTGCACGCACCGCAATGGTTGATTGCCAAGTGAGACCGTCTGACGTGACAAAATATCCTATTATCAATGCCTTGTTGAATATTGCTCGCGAAAAATATGTGCCGACAGACAAGATATCAATCGCCTATGTGGGGGATCATGTGGCGTTGGGAAATTCCCGTTATCTGCTGGATGCACGTACCTTTGCCAAAATGCTGGATGCTGTGAATGTGCGCGGTGATGAATTGGTTTTGGATATAGCCTGCGGTTTGGGCTATTCTACGGCTGTGATCGCGGATCTTGCAGAAGCTGTTGTTGGGGTAGAGGACAATGCTGAATTGGCTGATGCGGCCTCGGAAACACTTTCGCAACAAGGGGTGGACAATGCAATTGTTGTCTCTGCTCCGTTGAGCACAGGGGCGGCCAAACACGGCCCCTATGATGTGGTGGTTCTACAAGGCGCGATTGAGGTTTTCCCAGAAAGCCTTGTGCAGCAGCTAAAAGATGGCGGGCGTGTGGCCGCGATCTTTGTTGATGGGGCGATGGGTCAGTGCCGAATTGGCATAAAGTCCGGCGATACTATCAACTGGAAGCGTGATTTCGATGCAACCGCGCCAATTCTTGGCGGATTTGAACGTACAATAGAATTTAACTTGGCTTAGGGTTCCCCCCTCCAAAAAATCTACAGGAGACCACCATGCGAAACCTCTTTAGCGTGACCATGATAAGCATCGCCATGGGCACAACCGCTCTGGCCGATATGACCAGTCTTAAATCAGCACTAGAAGCGACCTATGCGAACAACCCCTCGCTGGCGGAAACACGCGCAACCCTGCGCGGATTGGACGAGAATTTGGTATCGGCACGCGCCGGCCTACGCCCCAGCGCCAACGGAAGCTACAGCGCTAACGCCACGCACAGCCATTCCTCTAGCACCAGTGGCAGTTTTACGAAGGGATTTTCCCAGACCGTTCAGCTACAGGTTAGCCAGTTGATTTATGATGGTGGTCGGGTCTTAGGGGGGATCAATGCCGCAGAATTGGCCCTATTGGCCGGGCGCGAAAATCTAGTCGCTGCGGAACAGCAAGTGCTGTTAAATGCGATCACCAGTTTCATGGATGTACGAGCCGCCCAAGCCACACTAAACTTGGCCGAGAACAACATTCGCGTTCTAGAAGAGCAGGTACGCGCCTCTCAGGATCGTTTTGAGGTTGGCGAAGTGACCCGTACAGATGTCAGCCAAACGCAGGCACGCTTGGCCGCCGCGATCAGTGGCCGCGAGACCAGCCGCGCTGCCCTGCAAGGTCAGATTGCCAATTATGTTGCCAACGTTGGTGAGCAACCGCACAGCCTGATGACACCTGCCGCCCACCCTGCCCTGCCCAAGACCTTGGCCGAAGCGGAACGGCGCGCCTTGATTGATCACCCTCGCGTAACCGCTGCACAGTTTAGCGTACTGGCTGCTGAGGAAGATTTAAAAGTGGCTCAGAAAAATCGCATCCCCACGGTGACTGGTGTGGTGACAGGATCAATTGGAGATACATCTGATCTTAGCGGTAATTTCAGCAGCCCCGATTCCAGTGTAAGCGTGGGCCTAAATGCCAGCATTCCCCTGTATCAAGGCGGCACGCTCAGCAGTGCGCGCCGCTCAGCCGCCGCTAGCCTAGAGACCGAACAACGTCAGCTACAACAGGCCATTGCCACGACCAAGGCCAACCTGCGCACCGCTTATTACAATTGGGAAGCAGCCAAGGCCGCAATCACCGCACGTCAGCAACAAATCCGCGCCAGCAAAATCGCATTTGAGGGCGTAAGTGAAGAAGCCAAGGTTGGCGCGCGCACCACATTGGATGTTTTGGATGCAGAGCAGGATCTATTATCTGCACGATCCGAATTGGTAACGGCCCTTCGCGATGAGCAGGTTCGGGCCTATAGCGTTCTATCAGAAATGGGAGCGCTTACGGCCAAAACTTTGGGGTTGAATGTGGAATTGTATGACCCCAAAAAATTCACACCAAAGGCGCGTGCAAACTCTGCGCTGGGGGCGCGTCGAAACAACCTTTTGGAGAAGTTGGAAAAACGCCGCTGACGTTTAAATTGCCTAAAAGCTTGCTGTTAGCCATGGTTTTTTAGTAATATATTAACGAATCGCGGAAAATTTACTATGGATGAACTTAAAAACAGCCTGTCGATCTCGGCAACGCCCCTACAGTTGCGTCAGCTTATTTCCGAGGTTTCGGCACATGAAAGCGAACAACGTTTGGTTGTCGGTGGATCGCGTACGCGCGCGATGCCGACCGAGGATAACGTGCTGGTATTACAACATCCTGTGCGCCAGCACGACACTACCCCTCAATCTGGTAGCCAATCCGCGAAATCCGCTCCCGCAAGCGAGGGCATTTCTGAGCAGGGGCGTCTACATATTTCTACGCCCGCAAATTTAGCGGATGAACCAGAGGTCACCCATTCCAAGATGTTGGTTTTGGCAGAAACCGCAATCAGCGAAACCGTCGAGACCATGGCCCCCGCCCGCCTGCACAGCATAATAGAAGAGATGGCCCCGGCCAAAATAGCCAATATTTTTGCTGAAACCAGCAAGTCTTATGTGGGCCATGCGGTCAATGCATTCGCCCCCGAGAAGATCCAAGATTTGGTCGATCAGATCGCGCCAGAAATGATCGAGGAAACCGTACGCAAAGTGGTGCAAGATACCGTCGCCAGCGAAGTGCAAATGCGCCTGCAGGATGAATTGCCAATTGGGTTACAAGATACGGTTTCTCAGTTTGTCAGATCAGAAATGCAGGGGGCATTTGGGATGAATGTTACCCGCAAGGTGCGTTTGCTGATCCACGATGAAATCAAACAGGTTTTCCAACCCGAAGCCTAGTGCGCCAAGCGCAATAGCGCATCTAAATCACAATAGTGTTCCAAATGATCTGCCAGCGCATCCAGTGCATGATCGACGCTGGCCGCGTAATTGAAATCACCACCCCGCCCACCAAGACCAGTTAGAAAATGCCGCCGGTAGCCATCGGTGTTAAAAATCCCGTGCAGATAACAGCCAGAAATGTGACCATCGGCGCTCTGCGCGCCCTGTGCCTGGCCATCGATGTATAACATCGGTTTGGCGCAATCTGGCCCTGTGGTTTCACCGATGTGAATTTCATAACCCGATACCAGAATATCGCCCGTACTATCGGTGCCGGTCACTTCTGCAAGACGTTTTTCGGGTTTCATCACAGTAGTGATATCCAAATGCCCCAGCCCCGCCACGCGCGCAGGCGCACCCTCGAGACCTTGGTCATCAATTATCTCGCGCCCCAACATTTGATAGCCGCCACAAATACCCAGCACATGACCACCACGACGAATATGTGCGGCCAGATCGATATCCCATCCCTGTTCCCGCAGGAATGCTAAATCAGCGATGGTGGATTTACTACCGGGCAACAGAATCAAATCTGCATCCAGCGGCAGGGGTTGACCTGTCGGGATCATTTGAACCTGCACATTTGGATCAGCAGACAAGGGATCCAGATCATCAAAATTGGCAATCCGCGACAGCTGTGGCACCACAACCTTCAGCCCCTCGCCCTGTGGGTCTGGGGCAATATCCAGCGCGTCTTCAGCCGGAAACCTATGGGCCTGATCGAACCAAGGCACAACCCCCAGACCCCGCCAGCCGGTATGAGATTTGATCGCATCGTAGCCTGCATCAAACAGCGTCGGATCGCCGCGAAATTTATTGATCATGAAACCCTTTATCAGCGCCAGATCATCGGCGGGTAATACCGCGTGGGTGCCGACCATCTGCGCAATGACCCCACCGCGATCGATATCCCCCACCAAAATCACAGGGCAATTTGCCGCCTCAGCAAATCCCATATTGGCAATGTCCCCTGCGCGCAGATTTATTTCCGCAGGACTGCCCGCCCCTTCGACGATTACCAAATCTGATTGCGCTCGCAGGCGCTCATAACTTTCTATGACCCGCGGCATCAGCTTGGGTTTTAGGTTAGAATATGCGCGGGCCTTTACGGTGGTAAGGCGCTTGCCCTGCACGATCACCTGCGCGCCAGTTTCTGATTCTGGCTTAAGTAGCACCGGATTCATATCAGTGACCGGATCCACGCCACATGCCCATGCCTGTAACGCCTGTGCGCGTCCTATTTCTCCACCATCTGAGCTGACAGCGGCATTATTGGACATGTTTTGTGGTTTAAACGGGCGCACGGACATCCCGCGGCGAAGATAAGCGCGGCACAGTCCTGCCACCAGCATAGATTTGCCAACATTTGATCCGGCCCCTTGGATCATGATTGATTTCGCCATTCTATGCCCTATGATTTTAATATGAACACGCCCGCGCATATTATCATCGCAGCCGCTGCATTTGCACAGCCAAATAAACCGAAAATTACATGGTGGGCAATCTTTGGTGGTGTTCTACCCGATCTTTCTTTGTATTTGATGGTTTTATGGGCGCGGTTGATCGGTGGGCATAGTTTTGGTCGCATATTTGACGAGTTTTATTTTTCCAACAGTTGGCAGGCGGTGTTTGCGATAGATAACTCGATCCCGCTATGGGGGGCGATTTTGCTGTGGGCGATATGGCGGCGGATTTGGGCGGCAATAGCCTTTGCCGGATCGGGCATGTTGCATTTGGTTTCTGATTTTCTATTGCACAACGATGATGCACGGCGCCATTTTTGGCCATTTTCAGATTGGGTGTTTGAGAGTCCCGTTAGCTATTGGGATCCAGCGCATTTTGGGCAAATAGTTGGCATGCTAGAAAGCCTGTGTGTACTGATTTTAGGCGGATGGTTGATATGGCGGTTTGGCCGGTGCAAGATCAGCCTGTTTTTTGGAGCGCTACTGGCGTTTCAATTATTGCCCAGCTTGTTGTTTTATTACCTGCACTAAGGACGCGGTTTCGTGTTGCATGCCATGGTCAGCGTTGCTATAGCCCTGCGTACACCATGGGACGGCGAGTTGGCGGAGTGGTGACGCAGCGGATTGCAAATCCGTGTACACCGGTTCGATTCCGGTACTCGCCTCCATTTAAAATCAATGACTTAGCTGAAAAATTGAAAATTTAATCGGGCTTTAGGCTCATTTTAGGCTCAGAAATCGTAATATTTTGTGATGAGCTGAAATGTTCACCTATGTCCAACTAGGAACATTGACATCACATAAGCAACTTAGAGGGCAAGCTGTATGAATAAAAAGGGCGGGAACCGGACATTCGCTACGGATGCGAGGTAGCATTTTAAAACTCGAGAGAGCGGCCGTTCAAGACAGATGGTGGTAACTTTTGCTGTGCAAACGGAACGAAATGCGTCATCGTTCTAACGTTTGATGCAGTAGGTATTATGGTTATGAAAGTGGCTCGGGAAAACATGAGATCGATCAATTATGCATACGATGAGTTTTGTCGTGCGCTTCGTCGATTGCCAGAGGCTATCTTCGGCTTCTCGAATTTGGCGATGGTCGACCTCGATGAAGCAGTTGGAAACCTCGATAGTGCCGTCTATCACGTCCTTTCGTGTTATCACAGTCTTGCTGACGCATCGCGAGATACATACGACTGGATGGAGCAACCGGGCGCTAGAACCCTAATCGGCATTCGTAACGCGCGACATCACAATCTTGGGTCACGGGTTCGTGGTTTTGTTTCCATGGCTTTCAGGGGGCAAATCAGGAGCACTCAAAGCTACTGGACCGTGGCTTATCAGCCGGAAAGCCAAGCCAGTCTGCCACATTATCTACCGGATATCGTCGAGTTTTTGGAACACAAAGAAAATCGGCTTTCGAATAAACGGGCTTCTGAAATTTTGGATTATTTGCAAGTCCGCGAGACTGTGGAACACTTCAAGTCTCGGAGTATCGAACCATCACGTCTGTTCTTCAATTTAATGCCAATAATCAGCAATGGAGCCAAAATAGCCATCGATGCGATGGGATCTGACTTAGAGGTTCTATCATACGATGGAGAGGTCTATCTGGATCACTTCCCTTCGATTGATTACATCGACATGGCTTCTGGCTTGTACAGCTGTCTGCCCTCGACGCTTGCAGGCAAGCCCTACGGAGATTCTTCGTGATATGGTTCTCCACAAGCGAATACACTGGCCCTAAACTGCAAGTAAGTGACATGCATATTAGACGGCACTATCTGTGTGTGAGCATAAGGAGATGTAGGTCGGCTCCCGAAGAATCCCTATATAACTTTATATAGTTGTAAAATTTCTATTGATGCATAAGTCCTCGACTTGCTCAACTTGTGCAAATGAAATGTTTCCATTTTTGGCTCCCGAAGTGTTTAGTAGATTAAAACAGAGTTGTCATCATGGCCCGCAGCGACCTTCTTTTATCTCTTGTAAGCGCCGGAGTGTCTGGCGATCAAAAAAAGTTGCGCTCAGCAACCGAAGCGTTGATCGCTGAGGAACGGGCAAAAAATCACAATATTCTTGCTGACCGTATAGAGCGAACGCTTTCCAGCATTCCTGTGGCCGCACCGGCTTTGATGACCTCCAGAAAGCCAGCAGGAGACGAAAAAGAGGCGATCTTGGAAGTTGAAGCGAGGGTTCAACTTGATGAGCTGATGCTTCCGCTGCCAGTGCGTGAGAATGGCCGTCAGCTTATTGAAGAGCACATGCGCGCCGACGTGTTGCGCGCACATGGGTTTGAACCGAGACACCGGGTATTGTTGTCTGGGCCGCCAGGCAACGGGAAGACCTCTTTTGCAGAATCCATTGCCGAGGCATTGGGACTTCCTTTCTTCGTAGTTCGCTATGACGCTTTGATCGGAAGTTACTTGGGTGAAACCAACGCGCGGCTGCGGAAATTATTCGACTATGTCCGCACACGACCATGTGTTCTATTCTTTGACGAATTTGACGCTATCGGTAAAGAACGAGGAGACAACCACGAAACTGGTGAAATAAAGCGTGTTGTTTCGTTCTTGTTGATGCAGCTCGATCAGCTTCCCAGTTATGTCGTGACTATTGCGGCAACCAATCATGCTGAATTATTGGACAAAGCGGTTTGGCGAAGGTTTCAAATCCGCTCAGAGTTTCCTGCGCCTAGCATAAGCCAAACGAAAGCTTTCCTAGAACAAATTATAAGGCAATGGCCGGATTGCCCAAAGTCAAGTTCCGCTGCGTTGTCTAAGAAGCTCAGAGACTCCAGCTTTTCAGAAATAATTGATTTTTGTCAAAATGTACGACGAAGACAAATACTTGGTTTGGGTGAGGTCTCTGTCGACACTGCCCTTAAGGTTGAGCTAGAACTTTGGGATAGTAGAGTAAAACCAAGGATATTTGATGTTGACGAATTTGGACATGCCGCTCCTGAGGCTAAAGGCAGGGCCCGCGCAAAGAAGGCAACCCGGTAATTCCCAGTTTGTGCCTCCACCTGAATCATTTGACCAAAGTAGGCAAGTTGAGCGGATAGGCCCTAAGTTCGAACAATTGGCGTCACTTATGGATGCTTCCTCCAGCGGCTTGGAGGTTCGAGCAGACCCTACAGCACTCGCACCAGAAAGGCTTCTGGTTTTCGAAGTTCGTGGGGCAATATCAAGTTTTGCAAATGCTATTCGTAACGTCCCGGGCCTGGAGTTGATCGACGAAGAGGCTTTTCCTGAGGACGACGACAAAAATCCTGCCGCCTACTTGCTTGTTCCTAACGACGCCGCATTGAGACAAGTTATGAGTTTGTGGCGCCGTTGGGTAAGCGGTCGAAGCATGGAGACGGGATTTACGCCTTGGAGGGATGTTTTCAACACCCTTAGAGATATCAGAGCCTGGGGACCTCAAGATCGGATATCAGAGCCCGAGCGGAATATACTTAATGAAGAAATCCAAGACCGCGCCGACACTGATCTAGTTTCAATAGAGATCGAACTCGTTTTTGGCGCGATGGTGATTGGCCCGAAACCTCAGTTTCACAGTCAATTGTTGGAGTTGGAGGCAGAGTGATTTCCCGGGCACGGATAGATGACATCGCCTATCATGCAATTTTGGCTGAATTGCCAGTTCAAGCCATCCGCGCGATCATTCAACTTGATCAAGATAGCATCGGTGGTCTTGAACCTATTCAGCATATTCGCCCCCAAAGCTGTCTCGTCCCCCTAAAACTGTGCCATTGTTTATTAGAGACTGGAGTAGTGAGACATGGCACGAAAACGGCATTCGGATGA
>NZ_BSNN01000001.1 GCF_030160015.1 Amylibacter marinus | reverse complement strand
TCTTGGTATGCGCCCACCAGCGCCAGAAACCTTATTGGAGAAACCGCAAATTTGTGGAACTGAAATTGGGGGCTAGACAACACCATTGGCGGCATAAATTGCAAAGCCCTTGTGCTTGAACTCTAGTTCTTCATCGAACTTACCGATTCCATAGCAATGCTCTAAGTCAAATTTTATTTTGTCAGTCATATGTCGTAGTGCTCATTTTATCAAAGATATCATCTAAGTTGCAATTCACCCAATTACCTCGTTTCACACTAGCAGTCATGTGCATCCCTGTATATGCAAGTTTTCCCTCAAGCTATGTGCCAACAACACGACACACTGCCTCACATAGCTGCGCAGTTAGTCGTTCCTCAACATCCTGACTTCATACAGTTTTTTACTATATAAACCCACCACCCACCCTTACTGTACTAGGCATACATATTGACGCGACTAGGTTTTCTGTATTTCAATCAGTGCATGATTATTTAGGGAGGATTAAATTTATGGATTTGTTATTCAAGCGAGAGCAAAAAACCAACAATCATCAGAAAACCAATTTCGTGCTCTGGGCCAAAATTGAACCAGACAGCGAAGAAAACGCGCTCATCAACAAGTACAAGATGAAAGATGCGATGCTGATTGAAGCGGTTCAGCCCAAGCTCATCCGTAACTCAATTCTCATTTCATTTGTGATTGCCATCGTCGCGGTTGTGCCCGTCAACATTTTTGCTTTTTCAGCACGGATGTATTCGCCGATGATGGTGTTCGGCGCAGCCGTTCTCATCGGCATCGTTTGCGGATATATCTACTACACCCAGAAACGCGAAACCATCTATGTCAAAGACCTGCTGCATGGTCGTAAATTCAAGTGCAAATCTGTGATTGAATTGGCACGTAAAGAAGCCTTCCTTGAATCCATCACTAACTATTTCCGCCAAGTGGTGGAAAGCGCTAAGCATTGGGATGGTCAGGAAACACGGCCCATCACACCTATGCCACCAGAAGAAGCCAAGCGTTTCATCCTGTCGGGGCCCATGCTTTGATATGGTCTTTGACCTAGGCCCACGCCTTCATGCCATGTTAAGTGGCATGGGGCAGTCGAAGGAAGGGAGAGAGCTGCGAGCGCTGTATGACGAGGTTGCGGCCTTGCTTGAGCGCCATGGTGTTGCGGATGAAGGTGGTCGCGTGGCAGTCGCCAAACGCATCAGCGCCTCGGTTACCGAACGCATGGCCGCACAAGACGATGCAGACCGCACTCAAAGCATCTTTTACTTTGTTATGGGCCTGTTCAAATTCGAAAACCTGTTTGAGCTGCCTTTTGTTGAAGAGAAACCAACACTGCCAACCGCTAAGGTTTGGGAAATCAAGACGCTCTTGGAACGGCAAAAGAACTTAGCCGAAAACTTCGACCTTGTACTCGAACGGCTGACCGACCTTGCGACCGCCTGCTTCAATCGTCTGTGGGCATCTGTGCCTGAAAGCAGCTTGGGTGATGGATTGCGTGTTCAGTCTGAGCTCATACACAACATCAGTGACCTTGGGGGTTTGGTGCATGAACTGGCAGGTTTTGTCTTCCATGATGACTTCAAAGAGCTGGGCTTGTTTGAAGACCTGACATCCACCCTTGAGGTGAAGCTGATACTGGCCTCTGGTGGCAATCCGCATGACCCAAGCGCATTCAATCGCGCCCCCAAATATGCCAACAAGTCCGATATCAAAGACGCGAACGAACTGGTGCAAACCTATGTCGGTGGCACACCGCTTGCTGACCTATTCTCAGGCAAGCTGAACTTCACCATTCCCACCAAAACCCGCTTTGAACATCATCACATTCTGGCAGGTTCTGGGCATGGCAAAACACAGACTCTGCAATATCTCATCGCCAATGACTTGCGCTCGGTAACGCGTGGTGAGCGCTCCATTGTTGTACTCGACAGCCAAGGCGACCTCATTCGCAATATATCAAACCTTGCGGTCTTTGCCGAAGGCGGTCAACTGCATGACCGCATTGTCATCATCGACCCGACAGATGTTGAATATCCCGTATCACTCAATCTGTTTGATGTGGGGCAAGACCGTCTGTCTGGCTATGCGCCCTTAGAACGCGAACGGCTGACCAACAGCATTCTTGAGCTTTACGACTTTGTGTTGGGCACCTTGCTTGATGCCCAGATGACGCAAAAGCAATCTGTCATCTTTCGCTATGTCACGCGGTTGATGCTGCACATACCCAATGCAACAATTCACACCCTGCGCGAGTTGATGGAGCCAGACGCACATATCAAATTTGCAGATGACATTGCCAAGCTTTCAGGCAGCGCCAAGCATTTCTTTGAGACTGAATTTACCAGTCGAGAATTTGAACAGACCAAGAGACAGGTTTTGCGCAGACTATGGGGCATTCTTGAGAACCAGACCTTTGAGCGGATGTTTTCGCACCCAGAGTCAAAGCTTGATTTATTCCATGAGATGAACGCAGGCAAGGTCATCCTCATTAACACCGCCAAAGACCTTTTGAAAGAAAGCGGCACTGAAATCTTCGGGCGCTTCTTCATCGCACTCATTGCACAAGCTGCCCAAGAACGTGCTGTACTGCCAAACAGTGAACGCACCCCGACATTTGTGTATATTGACGAAGCCGCTGACTATCTCGATGCCAATGTATCCACCATTCTTAGCCAAGCCCGCAAATACAATGTGGGGATGGTGCTAGCTCATCAGTATATGGGGCAGCTCTCACCAGCCTTGGCAGACAGTTTTGCTGCCAACACATCCATCAAATTTGCAGGTGGTGTATCTGCAAAGGATGCACGAACGATGGCTTCACAGATGTATTGCGAACCCTCACTAATTGAGCGCCAACGCAAGGGGTCATTTGCGTCTCACATACGCGGCGTGACCAAGCAGGCCGTGCCATTGCAGTTTCCATTCGGCTTGATGGAGAAGTTGCCGCAGATGACTGTCATAGAGCGCCAAGCTCTGCAAAAACGGATGCGAACCAATCATGCCGTACATTATTCAGAATTAGCGAATGGAACCGAGACCAAACGAACGGAGGACGTGGATGCTCAGGCAGACCCTGATGAACCCACGCCTTATTGGTGATGGTTGAACGCAAAGCAAAAGACAGTCTTGGTCGGCGCAGTCGGATGAAGCCCCAGTCAACGGGTAAGCGTATCAGACTGACAGAGCGAGACCTTCTATGGATGCAGAAAATCCATGAACATGGGCCGCTGTCAACCCGTGAGATTTTGGCGTTTTCAGAAGAAGGTGGGCAAAACAAGGGTCGTGCTCAGAATCGTCTAACGGACTTGTTCAACGAAGAAAACAATACCCACGGCAAGCCCTACCTCACGCGCCCTGAGCAGCAGTTCATGCATATCGATGCGCGATACAATCAAATCATCTATGGCCTCAGCAAAGCAGGTGAGAAAGCGCTGAAAGAAGCAGGGCTCTGGTCAGATTGGGTGCATAAAGCGGGTGGCCCCTTCTGGCACCAGCGGATGGTTGCGCAAATCACAGCTGAGATTGAGATTGACTGCCGCCGCTCAACTGACCGTAACTACATCCAAGGTTGGAAGGTACTTGAACGCGCCCAAACACGTCTGCGCTGCCCTGTCACATTCAAAGACCCCACTACAGGCAAAACCCTCACCAAGACGCTGATACCAGACCAAATCTATGGGATTGAATATCTCACAGAAGATGGGCCGCGCTACAAATTTTGGGTGCTGGAAGCGGAGCGTGGGACACACCCGAAAACCAGCAAACAGGACAGGAAGTCAGTTGAGCGGATGGAGGCGATGTATGACGTTGGGCTTAGCAAGATAAAAGCCGAGCTTAAACTGAAGGCACCATTGGTTTTGAGCCAAGCGCATCGACAGGATATGCATACAAAGCACTAGATAAACGATTGGGAACAAAGATATAAACGTGCTTTTCTTCTGTGCCTCAGTATAATGAAGAAGTGCAAAAATCTAACGCAGATCAAAAAGCTATATTTGGGGAAACTGTTTCAAGCATGCTGCTCGACAATAAAAGCCAAGGTAACGTCTTAGCCGAACTCAAGAAAGCCATCGACGATGATTGTGTGTTGTCGATCTTAACGTGTTCAATGTCAGTCTTTGGTTATGCAGCTCTAAGACAAGAACTGAATCATTCAGCAGGCAGTCGCCTGATTTTGTCGAATTTTTCGGGTAGCCTTCTAAAGGACCTCGTTGGGGGTGAGGCCGAGCAAAAAGTCAAATCATCCCTCGATCAAAAATGGTTGGCCGCCAAACTGAAAGTGTGGCTAGAGTCGCAGGCTGACGTTCGTGCATTGAATACTCCAATCACCGCAATGCAAAATCTCTTCTGCGTTCAGGGTAGCACTCCACTGGCTGTTCAGGGTAGCTCAACCTTCACTGCGTCAGGTTTGGGAGCAATAAAGTCCCAAACCTATGAGATGAACATGGCGGTAAAAGAGCCAGAAGCAACCAAGCAGCTTGTCTCATGGTTTGATACATTGTGGAACGACCGCCAAGCGCTGCGGGATGTGAAAGCCCAGCTACTGGAAAACCTTACAACAATCGCCAGCGAAAAGCCCGCGCAGTTGGTGTATTTTATTACGCTGTTCAATATCTTCAAAGACATGATCGAAGAAATTGATGAAGAGAACATCATTCGATCCAAGACTGGCTTCAAAGACACGATTGTCTGGAATAAACTCTACAAATTCCAAAAGGACGGGGTCCTTGGAGCAATCGACAAGCTCGAGCGGCACAACGGCTGTATCATCGCTGATAGTGTCGGTTTGGGTAAGACCTTCGAAGCACTTGCTGTTATTAAGTATTACGAGTTGCGCAACGACCGCGTCTTGGTACTTGCGCCTAAGCGCTTACGTGAGAACTGGACCGTCTACACAATCAACGACAAGCGCAATCTGTTGGCTGGTGACCGCTTCAATTATGACGTCTTGAACCATACCGACCTGAACCGCACCAAGGGGACATCGGGCGAGATAAATTTGGAGACGCTGAACTGGGGGAATTACGATCTCGTTGTTATCGATGAATCTCATAACTTCCGTAACAATGATACCAAGCGGGATAAGATCACTCGTTATCAACGACTGATGGATCAGATCATCCGCGCAGGCGTCAAAACGAAAGTGCTCATGCTTTCTGCGACACCCGTGAACAATCGAATGAACGATCTGAAAAACCAAGTGGCGTTCATCACTGAAGGGAATGACCGAGCACTTGGCGATAATGGCATCAGCAGCCTCGACAACACCCTGCGCCGCGCACAGCGCCATTTTAACAACTGGCTTAAATTGCCAGCAGAAAAACGTAAAACAGAAGCGCTGCTCGAGACGATCAATTTTGAGTATTTCAAACTGCTGGATTTGCTAACAATAGCACGTTCACGAAAGCATATCGAAAAATATTACGACACTTCAGAGATCGGGAAATTTCCTGAACGTCTGAAGCCTATGAATGTGAAAGCGGACATAGACACGTCAGGCGCGTTCCCACCGCTCAAAGAAGTGAACCGCGCCATTAAAAGGCTCAACCTTGCGGCCTACGCGCCCCTTGAATATGTGCGCAGCGACAAAAAAGAAGAATATAGCCGCAAATATGACCAAGAAGTAAGTGGTGGTAAGTCTGTCTTGAAGCAGACCGACCGTGAACGCAGCCTTATTCACTTGATGCGTGTGAACTTGCTCAAGCGCATGGAGAGCTCAATCCATTCATTCGCGCTGACAGTCGAGAAAATACATGGGCAAATCGACAATCTACTGACCAAAATTGAAGCCCACGAAGATGGTGAATTTGAAGAGCTCAATATCGAAGACATCGAGACTGATGCACCCGAATTTGAAAACTTCTTGATTGGGAATAAGGTCAAAGTCCTCATTCAGGATTTGGACCTGATACGCTGGAAACAGGAGCTTTCAGAAGACCGCGATCAACTAGCCGAGCTCTTGCGTGAGGCAAAGAAAATTTCAGCAGCGAAAGATGCGAAGCTCGCTGAGCTCAAGCGTGTGATCGCGACAAAAATCAAGTCGCCAATCAATGAAGGCAATAAGAAGGTCATCATCTTCACGGCCTTCGCCGACACCGCCACCTATTTGTACAACAGCCTTCACCAATGGGGTGCCGATCTTGGGGTGCATTCTGCATTGGTGACGGGCTCATCAGGAAGCAAATCAACTCTTGGCACTATCCGAAAAGACCTCAACTCCATCCTGACCAATTTCTCGCCGACTTCAAAGGAACGTGCCAAGGTTGCCCCTGAAGCCAGCGAAGAGATTGATATCCTGATCGCAACCGACTGTATTTCAGAAGGTCAAAACTTGCAGGATTGCGACATGCTCATCAATTACGACATTCACTGGAACCCCGTGCGGATCATCCAGCGTTTTGGTCGTATTGACCGTCTTGGCTCAACCAACGATAAAATCCAGCTGGCGAATTTCTGGCCCAATATGGAGCTGGACGAATATATCAATCTCGAAGCACGGGTGAGCGGCCGCATGGTGCTTTTGGATATTTCTGCGACTGGTGAAGAGAACGTCATCGAGCAAGACGAAAAGAAGCAGATGAACGATCTAGAATATCGTCGCAAACAGATGGAGCAGTTGCAAGATAGCGTCATTGACCTTGAGGATATGGACGGAAGCGTTTCGATCACCGATATGACGCTCAATGACTTCCGCATGGATTTGTCATCCTTCATGAAGGACAATTTGTCGACACTCGAAAATACGCCCACAGGCTATTACGCATCCGTGCAACCAGAGATCCCCGAAGCCGTGGCTGGCACGATCTTTTGCCTTCGTGACATAAACGGTAAGATTGAAACACAAGAAAGCTATGCTCTCGCGCCATATTTCGTCGTCTATGTAGGCGAAACGGGTGAAGTGGTGTTCAACCACCTTCAGGCCAAGAAAAGCCTCGATATCATGAAAAAACTGGGCGCAGCCAAAACCGTGCCCGATGATATAGCGGTCGCCTTGGTGGACGCGCAAACCAAGAACGGGCGAGACATGAGCTCCTATCGCGCCTTGTTGGATGTGGCGATTGAAAGCATTGTCGGTAAGTCCGAAGAGAAAGGCGTTGAAAGTCTCTTCAGTCGCGGCGGCACAACCATCGCCCAAGATCAGATCAAAGGTGCAAACGACTTCGAAGTGGTGAGCTTCTTCATCATTAAGGGCGCATCATGATCACAACCTTTCTCGACAATCTAGGCTTGCCCAAATCCTGCGAGCTGGATCGCACCATCTTCAAGAAAATGCTGTCCGACAATGTTGATCTGGACGTGACCGATAAGAAGGCGCTCAAGGACGATGTCGTCAAAATCAAATGGACGCACACGCTAAAGCCATCCACGATCAATATCGAAGCCTTTGCCGACAACACCCGCGAATATGCCGAGGTCGCAATCCTGAGCGTTGAGCTTGCCAAACCTGATCGCGCCAAACGCATCGCAGGCTTCATCCACAAGGCCATCCCTTATCCAACGCTTCTGGTGATGGCGCACGGGCCGCAGATCGCCATTAGCGTGGCCGACAAGCGTATCAACCAAGCGGACAAATCCAAATGGGTGGTCGAAGAGAGCTGGCTGACACAATGGTTCGACCCAAGCACTGATGATACAGCAGCCAATGCCTTCATGGCGGAGTGTCACATATCTGGCCTGCCGTTCACCAATTTTATGGCGTTTTACGGCGCATTGCGGGATCGCACTATCGCGATGATTGCAGCCGAACGCTCTGGGCACTATACATTGGCAACGCCCGAGCGCACTGAAAATAACATCGAACATCTGCACGAGATCGACCGCCTGACCCGCGAGATTGGCGAGCTCAAAGCTAAGCTAAAGAAGACAAAACAAATGGCACAACAAATCACACTTAATACCGAGATTAAGACGCGCAAAGATGCTATTATGAAACTAGAATCCTCAATGCGATAATTTATCAGTACCTCAAATTATAAGAAAAAGACGAACGCAAAGAAATATCATGAAAAACATCACCACAAAAGACGGCCAAAGCGCAGATTTAATCGGCGAGAATATCGAGCATATGAAACAGCTTTTCCCTGATGCATTCAGCGAGAACGGCGTGGATTTTGATGTGTTGCGCCAGCTTTTGGGCGATGCCAGCGTTTTGGATGAAGGTGAAGAAAAATATGGCCTGAATTGGCATGGCAAGAAGAAGGCGCGCCAAATCGCCTTGACCCCAAGCATGGGCACCTTGCTGCCATGCGTCGATGAAAGCGTGGATTGGGACACAACCCAAAACCTATTTATCGAAGGGGATAACCTTGAGGTGCTGAAGCTTTTGCAAAAAAGCTACGCCAACAAGGTCAAGCTGATCTATATCGACCCGCCCTATAATACGGGCAATGAATTCGTCTATCCTGACAATTATCAGGATAATTTGGACACTTATTTGAAATATACGGGCCAAAAAGGTGAACAGGGTCTGAAATTGACCTCAAACACTGAGACAGGTGGGCGTAAGCACACCAACTGGCTCAACATGATGTATCCGCGATTGAAGTTGGCCAAGAATCTACTCAGCAGCGATGGGCTAATTTTTGTTTCAATAGATGACAATGAGCAAGAAAAGCTAAAAGAAATTTGTAGTGAAATATTTGGTTCTGAAAATTTTGTTTCATGTCTGGTTTGGGAAAAAAAGAAGAAGGGCACTTTTCTATCGAATTCAATAACTAGCGTCAAAGAATATGTGCTCGTGTATTGCAAAAACGCTCATGAATTTAATGGGTTAATTGGAGAAATTAATTCCAGTGAAGAAACCTACCCTTGTATTAATGCATCCAATAAGCGCTCTCAGATAATAGTTCCATCTGGCATTTTGAGCAAATATCGAGAAAAGAATTTTAGATTGGAAAAAGGCTCTGTTATCTCAGCGAGTACCATGGATTTAATTCTGCATTCTGACCTCGTCGTAAGAGACGGCGTGCTTGCGGAAGAATTAATAATTGAGGGAAACTGGCGCTATAAACAAGAAGCAATGAAAGAGTTCGCTGAAAATGGTGAGCTGTATTTAACACAAGACTTGTATTTAAGAAGAATTGTAAAAGATCCTAGACGTAAGACCCTGAAGGATTTGCTCCCTAGAGTGGGGGATGACTCTGATGCCTCTTTCAAAGAGATTAATGTTAGCAACCTTTTTGCGGACGGTTGGGGATCAAATGAAGATGGAGAGGAGGAGCTACGCACCCTTCTGGGGCAAAAAGGCCTACTTGAGTTCCCAAAGCCAAGGAAGTTAATCGAGAAATTAATAGCATCTGTCAGAGATGACGAGATGATTGTCCTAGACTTTTTTGCAGGCTCAGGGGTGACGGCCCACGCAGTGATGGATCTTAATAGTCGAGAGAATTCCACTATCTCCTCAATTGTAGTGCAGCTACCTGAAAAAACTGATGAAGGCAGCGCTGCTTTTGACGCTGGCTATTTAACTATTTCTGATCTTGCGAAAGAACGCATTCGCCGAGCCGCTAACAAAATTCAGGATGAAAACCCCGACTATAAGGGCGATTTAGGCTTCAAAGTCTTCAAACTCGCTGAATCCAACATTCGCGCTTGGAACCCTGATCGCACGGATTTAGAGGAAACACTGCTGAGTCATCAGGAACATTTGCTCGAAGGCCGCACCGAACAAGACTTGCTTTATGAGCTCTTGCTCAAGCGCGGGGTTGATTTGGCCGTGCCGATTGAAACCCGCGAAGTTGCGGGCAAAACCATCTATTCTATCGGGGCTGGTGTATTGTTTGCTTGCCTTGATCCATCGCTGAGCACTGATGAGATCGAGCTCGTGGCGGAAGGCATTCTGGCGTGGCAAAAAGAGCTTGATCCCGAAGCGGACACCCATGTCTTTTTCCGCGATAGCGCCTTTAACAATGACAATGTCGCCAAGACAAACATGGTCGCCATTCTGGAACAGAACGGCATCACCCATGTGCGCAGCCTATAAGACGTGACACTATGCCAAAGATGAAACTCCATTTTGAAGACGATCTTGACTATCAGCTCCGCGCCATCAAATCCGTGGTTGATCTGTTCAAGGGCCAAGAAATTTCACGCTCTGAATTCACCGTTACCTATCAACCTGAAAGCGGCCCTCAAGCTTCTTTGGGCTTGGTCGAAAACGAACGCGGCGTGGGGAACAAGCTACAACTGATCGACGAAGATATTCACGACAACCTCAAATCCGTGCAGCTTGATAATGGGCTTGCGCCCTCTGGCACCTTGGCGTCTGGCGACTTTACGGTCGAAATGGAGACGGGAACGGGGAAAACCTATGTGTATCTGCGCACCATGTTTGAGCTGCACCGTGAATATGGGTTCACCAAATTCGTGATTGTCGTGCCATCAGTGGCGATCAAGGAAGGAACCTACAAAACGCTGGAGATCACCCGCGAGCATTTTGAGGCGCTTTATCCCAAGGCCAAAGGTTATGAATATTTCCTCTATGATTCATCCAAGCTGGGCCAAGTGCGCAATTTCGCGACCAGCTCGAACATTCAGATCATGGTCACGACCGTTGGGGCGATCAACAAAAAGGACGTGAACAACCTTTATAAAGAAAATGAAAATACAGGCGGCGAGAAGCCGATTGACCTGATCAAAGCGACTAACCCGATCATCATCGTAGATGAACCCCAATCCGTTGATGGCGCGCTTGGAAAAGGAAAAGGCCGCGAAGCCTTGGATGCAATGGCTCCGCTTTGCACCTTGCGTTATTCTGCCACCCATGTTGCCAAGCACCACATGGTCTATCGTCTGGACGCGGTGGATGCATATGAGCGCGGTTTGGTGAAACAGATCGAAGTTGCATCGCTTGAAGTCGAAGGTGGCCACAACAAGCCATATGTGAAGCTGATCGAGACATCCAACCGCAAGAATGTGATCACTGCTAAGGCTGAGCTTGACGTGCAGCGCGGCAAGAACATCAAGCGCGAGATTTTGACCGTTGAAGACGGTGATGATCTGGAAGAGCTTACCAATCGCGCAATCTACGAAAACATGTCCATCGGCGAGATCAATGTGCGCGACGACACGATGCAAGTTAAAGGCCCACAACTCGACCAGACCCTGCGCGTTGGCGAAGCTGTTGGAAGTGTGAGCGGAGACGCACAAAAACGCCTAATGATCCAACGAACCATCAAAGAGCATCTGGATAAAGAGATGCGGTTCAAGGCCGCAGGACTTGAGGTAAAGGTGCTCAGCCTCTTCTTCATCGATGCGGTGGAACATTACCGCGCCTATGACGAAGACGGGCACCAAACAAAGGGCAAATATGCCCAAATGTTTGAAGAGGAATATGCCAAGCTCGCCAAATCGCCAGCCTACCAAACTTTGTTTGAAAAAGTGGATTTAAGCGTTGAACCGCAAGAGGTTCATGAGGGGTATTTCTCAATCGACAAAAAAGGCAAATGGCAAGACACGGCTGAAAACAATCAAGCCAACCGTGATAATGCAGAACGCGCCTATAACCTCATCATGAAGGACAAAGAGAAACTTTTGAGCTTTGACACCAAGCTCAAATTCATCTTCTCGCACTCAGCCCTGAAGGAAGGTTGGGACAACCCGAACGTCTTTCAAATTTGCACCCTGCGTGACATTGGGACAGAACGCGAGCGCCGCCAGACAATTGGTCGTGGCTTGCGTTTGAGTGTTAATCAAGATGGCCAACGTATACGCGACAATAACGTTAATATCCTCACAGTTATCGCCAATGAAAGCTATGAAGAGTTTGCCGACAAACTTCAAAAAGAGATCGAAAAAGATACTGGCATTCGTTTTGGTGTTGTCGACAAAGATCAGTTTGCCGCCATTCGCATCGAGGGTGAGAATGGCCAGCAGGAGGCGCTTGGTGTGGATGCATCCGAGGCGATTTGGACCTTCTTGAAAGACAATGAATACATCGACAACAAGGGTAAAGTTCAGGACGCGCTTCGTACCGTGTTGAAAGATGGCAGTTTTGCGCTTCCTGAAGAGTTTGCCGCTCACCAGAATGACGTGACCGACATCCTGAAGAAACTGGCAGGAAAGCTTGATATTAAAAACGCAGATGAACGCCACACGATTGCAACCCGCGAGGCTATTTTGGGCGGTGAAGCATTCAAGGCCTTGTGGGATCGGATAAAGCACAAAACGACCTATCGCGTGGCTTTTGATAACGACAAGCTGATTGAGGATTGCGCGAAATCTATCCAAGACAGCGCACCCATTTCAAAAACCCGCGCTCAATTCAGGAAAGCTGAGATTGCTATTGGGCAGGGCGGCGTTGAAGGAAAAGAAACCGCTGTTTCAGGTTTCACCTCCATTTCAGAAAACGACATTGACCTTCCTGATATCATCACAGACTTGCAGGACAAGACGCAGCTGACACGCGGAAGTATTGTTCAAATTTTGCGCGAAAGCCGCAGGATCGAAGACTTCAAACGCAATCCTCAGCAATTCATCGATCAGTCAGCGGAAGCCATAAATCGCACAAAACGCTTGGCGTTGGTTGATGGAATTAGCTACAAGCGACTTGGTGATGCAGACTGTTACGCCCAAGAGTTATTCGCGTCTGAAGAGCTCACTGGGTACTTAAAAAACACGCTTCAGGTTCAAAAATCCGTGCATGAATATGTGGTTTATGATTCCGCTGGCACAGAGCGCACATTCGCAGAGGATTTGGAAAAGAACGAAGCGGTAAAAGTATATGCCAAATTGCCAGCATGGTTCAAAATCCCAACACCGCTAGGCACATATAATCCTGACTGGGCGGTGCTGATCGAGGAAGATGGATCAGAGAAGTTGTACTTTGTTGTTGAGACCAAAAGCAGCGGCTGGTGGGACGATTTACGACACTTGGAAGGCGCGAAGATCAAATGCGGTGAAAAGCATTTCGAAGCCATTCGAGCCAAAGATAACCCTGCAAAATTTGTTAAAGCAACATCCGTTGAGGATGTAATGAATCACGTCTAGAAAGACTTTACAATTGATAAAGCCCCAACCTTTCGGCTGGGGCTTTTTTACTTACCACCAACAAGAGAAATACACGCGATTGCCTATGTCGATTTCGGCAAAGGCCCACGCACAAAACTCAATGTCTTGGTCGCGGTATTCAGCTGCACTTTCGTCTTGGAACTGGTGCCCATAGAAGAACCCGCCAGCGCTTGTTGGTAGCTCGTCCTGCTCGACAAGCTGCTTTAGCTGTTCGATATCTTCGGTCAGCAGCTCCAACTCGCCGCAATTCAGCTCATCGGCTGGGTTGCCTGTGCGCTCAACATAAAGTTGTTCCATAAACTCTTGTAGCTTGGCGTGTTTGCGCCAGATGAATTGTGCAGGCGCTTCGCTGGGTTCTTGGTCATCAGGGCGGGTATAGGCGCATTGATCTAATCCCATCGCTCAATACTCCTGTGCCAACATGATGGTCAGAACACGCATGGTGTTTTTTGCATCAGACGGGTCTTCTGCGCCCCATTTCAGGTCAGGTGAGTAGTAGTCGATCTTCCAAAAGCACTTTTCACCAAGAAACAGAAACGCTCCAAAATCATGCTCGCCATACGGATCACTGTCTTCATCGAAGTCGGAATAGTCCTGCACCTTTTTGAGCAGATCAGACGCTTCACGGTCTTGTTCAGACAAGAGGTGATTAAGACCGCTGGTGATGAGTATTTTGCCTTGGATATTCATATCCCCTTGGCGAAAACGATCATTCAAAGAACAAATGGTTTGTGTTTGTGACATTGCTGTCCTCCAAAGTTTCAGGATGCGCACCACCATTGATGCGCATCCACAAACCGAAGGACGGTTGTGGTGCTCTCTACTCCTGCACTGCGAGGCTCAGTGCTTCGAACAAGATCGTATTGATCGGTTCTGGATCGTAGAATTTTCTGCGCTCTGGGGCCCAAGGTGCGATTGCGGGGAAGCGTTCGGCAAGATGCGCAATCTCGTCATATTTGTTGGCGTGTGATTGTCGCCTAAGCTTGGCTGTATGTTTGAGCCCTGCGCACTCAATTGCATCTTGTGCAGCCGCAATCAGTGCATGGGTGCTGTCAGACTTGCGCGAATAGGCATTGATACATTCGGTGACGACTAGCTCGGGGCGGTTTTGCGTCAGCCAATGGGCAACCACATCACGCATTTTTTCTGGCGTTTCAGCCGCTGCCCTTGAAATCTTCCAGTCGATCAGGTGATCACCGCGCATCAACACATAGCCGACTTTGCCCGATGCTATAGCGATGGCCATTGTCTTGGGCTTAAGCATCCTCATGATGATGGATTAAGCGATCAAGGCGCTGATAAAGGTCGCTAAGGAAATGAAACCGTGTTTTGCTTGCTTTCCAGTTGCTCGGCGCATCGGGGATGTTCGAAAGCCGCCCGTGCACTTCCGTGGCAATACGGCCAGAGACATCTGGCAACATCGAGAACAAGTCTTTGCCATAGATGAGGGCGAACCCGCACAGTTCACTTGGCTTGGGCGATGACGCACCCGTCTCAATGCGCGAGAGGCGGGATTTGGTGATATGCAGCAAATGAGCGACATCCGCGCCAGATAAGCCACTTTCCCTGCGACAATACCGAAGGTCTGCCGCTACTTCTTTTATGTTCATGTGGATTGATTTGATTAACTAATAATCCACTACGCAGTATACGAATATTTCGAACCCAGTAACGACTACGCCAGTTGCGGTTTTTGCAACTGGCGTTTCTCATCCCTGCACCTAATTGCATATCAGGCACTGCATCAGATATGCGTCAGGCAATCAAAAAGTGGCTAACGCCACCTGATACAGAGCCTGATATACCCCCTTGAAGCAGTATATTACCCACTCAAATCGACATGCATAGATGCCCTTAGTTTCATATCCAAATGCACTTCGACCCCTTCGAGATTTGAGGTCTACGGGCTCAAAGTGCATTTGCACCTTCCGCAACTCGAGCTAGCTATTTCAGCTGGCACTGCACCGCTACAATTCCTAGCCTATGAACAAAGACTTAGAACAATATTTAGCGCTCTGTCAGCGCATGTATGAACGTATGGAGCGGGAAGGATCATGGCCATGGGCCGATGACCCAGATTCGACTCTTGGCGAAGATTTGGTAGAGTCCGAAGATAATCAATAACATATATGAACAATCAATATTTTGCGTATATCCGCGTCTCAACGGTCAAACAGGGTGAAGGTGTTTCGCTGGAAGCCCAGAGGGAAGCCATCGAACGCTATGCCTTAAACCAAGGCCTGAGTATTTCTCGGTGGTTCGAAGAGAAAGAAACAGCCGCCAAACAAGGCCGCCCTTTATTCACTGAAATGATCAAAGCCCTTAAGACTGGCAAAGCCAAGGGCGTGATCATGCACAAAATCGACCGCTCTGCTCGAAACTTGCGAGACTGGGCCACAGTCGGAGATTTGTCTGACGCAGGCTTAGATGTCCATTTTGCGGCCGAGAGCGTGGATTTCACCTCAAGAGGTGGAAGGCTTACCGCAGACATTCAGGCAGTGATTGCGGCGGACTATATTCGGAACCTTAGGGAAGAGACGCGCAAGGGAATGAATGGTCGACTTAAGCAGGGCTTGTACCCCTTCAAAGCACCGATTGGTTACGTAAATAATGGGCGCGGAAAGGCAAAGACTATTTGCCCCCGAAAGGGGCCGCTGGTGAAAAAGCTCTTTCAGTTGTACGCGTCAGGCGAACACTCATTTAATTCATTGGTGCAAGCCGCAAATGAAATCGGGCTGACAGGTGACAAAGGTAGACCAGTTGGCAAGACAATGATCGAAAAAATGTTGTGCAATCCGTTTTATATTGGCCTGATGCACATTCAAAGTACCCAAAAGACTTATTCAGGGATTCACGAGCCGCTCATATCTGTTGACACCTTTGATCAAGTCGCCGCTGTTAGAGCGGGGAAGTATGTAAAAAAAAGGGTTACATATAGCCATCGGTTTAGGCGTATTTTTAGTTGTGCAGACTGCGGGAAGCGCTTCATAGCCGAACGGCAGAAGGGCTTCGTATACTACCGATGCCACACTAGCCTTTGTCCATCCGCAACTCTTCGAGAGGAGGTTATCGAAAATGCAGTCACCCGCCAGCTCGAGCGACTAAAGGTTACTGCGGACGCTGCGACTTTGATTGAGAAAAATATCCGCAACTGGACCCCCTCAGTTACCAGAACCAACAATCGAGGCCTACAAGCAGCTAGCATTAAGGACATCGAGGCCAAAAAAGAGAAGTTACTCGACGCGTTGATCAGTGGAACCATCGATAAAGAGACCTATGAGAAAAGGCATTTCAAGCTACTGCTTGAAGAAAAAAAGATCGATGAAAAGGCTGAGGAAACGAATAAAGTTGAGACTATTGTCCACAAGGCCACCGAATTAGTCGAACTATTCAAAAACCCTTATTTTACATACTCTTTGGCCAATGATGATGAAAAGCGGCAGTTTCTGGAGATTCTATACTCGAACCGTAAAATTTCTGGCCGAAACATTGAGCTGACAACAAAAAATTGGGTTTCTGAGGCACTTTCAGCCTTGGCTGTCTTCTTAGGTGACCCAGTCCCAGACGCTTTTCGAAGCTACACTGAGTTGGGACTTCAAGACATTGAGGGTATTCACGATACGCTCTGTTGCGCAGAACTAAATCAATACGCGGCTCTGTGTCAGGCAATTCGATCTCGTCAAAGTAACACTGAATTACCAGAAACCCCAACTGAGGACAGCTATCGTCAAGCCGCTTAACACGCGACAATCACGTGATGCAAAATCCATTCATTCAACCTGTTACTACTATCGGTGAAGCGCTCAATCGACGTGGCAACTTCACGTTCGGTATTTACCGCTCAGACCGCTTGTTCCACCAGTTCATCCTTGGCCAAACGGGAACAGGTAAATCAACGCTGATACGCAATATGATGGCGCAGGATATGAAACGTGGCGAAGGTTTTTGTATCATCGACCCGCACGGAGATTTAGCGCAGTCGGTTCAGAAAGGATTGCCAAGCAATGCAATGTATTGGGACATTGCTGACCCCAAAAACACCTGTGGCTACAACCCGCTGACCTATGTTGCCGAGGAATACAGACCGCTGGTTGCCTCTGGCATCATTGATGCGCTTAAATCGCAATGGTCAGATGCATGGGGTGTCAGGATGGAGCATTGCCTGCGCTATGCCATCCTTGCACTATTGTCGCGGCCCCGTTCGACACTCAAAGACATCGTGCCGATGTTCACCAAACGCTCATTCAGGGCGCAGGTTTTGAAACATGTGAGTGATGAAGAAGTCCTGAAATTCTGGCGCGATGAATATACGAATATGAACTACAAAAATGCGATGGACGGGGTGGCCCCAATTGCCAACAAGCTGGGGGTATTTCTCTCACATCCCGTGGTACGCAAAGTACTTTGTGAACCAGAACAGCCCATCCGATTTCGAAAGCTGATGGACGAAGGAACACCGCTCATCATCAACCTGTCCAAAGGACGATTGGGAAGTGATATATCTGAGGTTCTAGGTGGCCTCATCCTCTCGATGATAACCAACGCTGCCATGACCCGCGACACCATTCAAGAACACCGCCGCAGGCCGTATTTCGTCTATGTGGATGAGTTTGCCAGTTTCACGACTAAAACCATTGCAGGGATGCTCAGTGAGCTGCGCAAATATCGCGTGGGGCTCGTACTTGCGGGGCAATATCTGTCAGCTATCGAAACGCCCATCTGTGATGCTATTTTCGGGAATGTTGGGAATTTGTGTATTTTCAGATGCGGTGCAACTGATGCTCCAGCGCTTTCAAAGCAGCTGGGGCAGATTGATCAAGACAGTCTCATAAATCAGCCGAACTATCGCATGTTCACCAAGATTATGATTCACGGCACCCAGACCAAAACCTTTAGCGCCAAAACTGGGCTTCATAGCTGAACATAACAAATCACCCAAAAACACGCGATTTGCGTAGCTAAAAAGTAGCTAAGCGAAAGCTTGTTACGGTGTATTTCTATGTAAGTGATTGATTTTAATGGTGCCCCCACACGGACTCGAACCGCGGACCTACTGATTACAAATCAGTTGCTCTACCAGCTGAGCTATAGGGGCACTGGTGAGGCGCGTTTTGCGATATTGGCGGGATTTATGCAAGCCATTTCTAATCTTTTTTAAAAAAATTTTTCAACCCTGTTCATGCTCTAGGTCACTTAAGGTTAAATGGTGAAGTAGGTTCAATATGGCCCTTAGCGGAACCGCGTTTATTAATTGGTTTGACTAAGTAAAAGAAGAGGATGCCCCGGGGTTATCTTTAGGAAATACCCCGAGGCGCAAAAGTGTGGTCGGCAGGTTTGGGACAGTGCCAAGCGAATTAGGTTGGGCGCATTCTCTGCGTGTCTAGGACTGCGAGCCAACCAAATTTTCACCCTTTTGATCTCTTTGGCCTATAAAAATTATATTAAAATTTCCATAAACTTTGGGTTAAAGGTGCACTAGCACAGAAATCCCCCGCGCAAACGGGGGACTTCAGACTAGAAATTCAAAGATACATCGCGATGGCTGGATTGGCACGACGCCACGTACAACGCCTGCTCGCGCGTCATTTTTGCTTGATCGCGAATGCCCACGGTATTTCGCATCGTATCCTCATATGCCAGCATCTTTGGTAAGATTTCCGCACCCGCAACCGCGCGCCACTCTTTCTGTGACAGGTATTCCAAAATCGCTTTTTCTAACTGCACTTGGGCCTTGGCCTTATCTGGAGTGCGCGATTTTAATGCGCGGCGTGCTTTAGACACCGCCGATTTTATTTCATCGGCACCGGCAACAGCCGAGAACCGTTTGCTAAGATCACCAAGCGGTTCGATCATGTCCTCGGGGTCATTCTCTGCAACCAACCCAACGCTCTGATTCAGCGATTGTTCTAGAGCAAAGAATGCATCATTCGCTTGTAGTATCGCATTGGTTTCCGCAACCGGTTGATAGGCAGATTGCGCAGAGCGCGCATAGGCGCGATAGGCGTTTTGCTCGGCCTTTTGTTGATCCCGGAACATAGCCAGCTTCTCGGCCCAATCCGAGGGAATTTGAGATTCAAGATCTGCTTTGTGGGCCTCTAGGGTGCTTATCTTTTTGGTGAATTTTTCCTGTATCCGTTCCGACAAGTCCCCGCCCTTCAGCTCAGCACCCAACTCCTCGATTTCTGCATCAGCCTGACGTATCTGGCGCTCTAGGGCGCGCACAGATTTATGTATGGGGCGGAAATCATCCGCAGCAGCTTCAATCTGTTGAGAGATAGCCTCGGCATCGCGTAGCTCTTGTATTGCAACGCTGACATTATCAAAGCTCTTGGTCGTAGATTTCTGCAGACTTGCTGGCAGAATGCCTAGGTCAACCGCACGCGCAGCCTCGACACCGGCAACAATTTTGCTGCCGTTAAGGGCGATTTGCTCTGATACATACCGATCCACACAATGCGCCAGCTTTGGGTTACGGGGGGGCGGTGAATTTTCGGACAACAGCGCCACACGGTTTGGTAGGTAGTTTACCAACTGTGGGGCATTGGCCACGATCACCATTGCAAGAATTTGCAACCCGATATAGGGGATAACACCTTTGTACATATTGATGGTTTTTACGGAGGCATCCGCTATTCCACGCAAATAGAACAGCGCAAAACCAAAGGGTGGCGTTAGGAAAGAGGTTTGAATATTCAACCCAATCATCACCCCCAACCATACAGCGGTAACATTCGCCTCTGGGTCAGCCAACAAGATGGGGGCAACAATCGGCACAACAACTACTGCGATTTCGATGAAGTCCAGAAAGAACCCAAGAATGAAGATCACCGCCATTACGATAATGAATTTTGACCAAAAGCCACCGGCAAGACCATCCAAAAATTCCTTAACCAGATGCTCACCACCAAAGGCACGAAACGCTGATGTCAGAATGGCAGCCCCAAGCAGGATAATGAACACCAGCGCCGTTGCCTTGGATGTTTCCATCATCACACCCTGCAGGGTGTTTTCGATCTTCAGAGCGCGCGCAGCACTCCATACAATACTGGTTAACAGACCCAGTGATGCAATCGTTGCCAAAACAATACCGAACTGATCACGACCAGTGTCGATACTTTTGATATTTGTATCGAAATTTGCGAGGATCACGCCGATCGCGACCAAGCTAACCACCGCAAGAATCGCTGGGTGATAACAGCCCTTTTCACCATCTTTTAAGCGATAGCCAGACATAATCAGCGCGCCCGCAGCCCCAATGGCCCCGGCCTGATTCACAGTAGCAACACCTGACATAATCGACCCAAGTACCAAGAAAATCAGCAACAGCGGTGGTACCAAGGATACAAAAACCTTTGCCGCAAATGCGCGGTCATATTTGCCTGTATACGGGACAGCAGGTGCTGCCGATGGTCTAAAGAAGGCATAGACCAAGATGTAGATCATATACAATACCACCAGGACCAAGCCCGGAATAAACGCCCCCAGGAACATCTCGCCCGCAGAGGTCGATGTAACATCAAAGCTAGACGGCATCGACAGTTCGCCTGTACTCACTTTATGCAATGCTTTGCGAATAGTAGAACCTTGGTCAGCCGCCGAAGCCAGCTGATCCGCCAGAATAATCAATACAATAGATGGCGGGATAATCTGTCCCAGCGTACCAGAGGCCGCAATGGTGCCCGTAGCCAAAGATTGCGAATAATTGTTGCGCAGCATTGCAGGTAGGGAAATTAGCCCCATCGCCACAACAGTGGCCCCCACAATACCAGTGGTTGCCGCCAACAGTGCACCCACAAACACCACCGAAATCCCCAATCCACCGCGCACAGGGCCAAACAGGTTGGCCATGGTCATCAGCAAATCCTCGGCTATTTTCGAGCGTTGCAACATAATGCCCATGAAGATGAACAACGGGATGGCAATCAGGGTGTCTCGTTCCGGTTCCCAGTAAACCCCGCGAAGGTTGGCATTCCCCGAGCTTAGCCAGGTAATCGCGTCTCCTTGGGTGAAAAATTCAGATGCATTCCCTGTAAACAGATACCCGCTAACACCAGCCAATACCAATGTCAGAATCGAAGCACCCGGCAATGCAAAGGCCACAGGATAGCCCGAGCCTAATGCCGCAGCCATCAACACGATCAAAAGAAGAAGAAAGAACAGTTCCATTAGTGCGCTCCTGAACCGGTTGGTCGATATTTACCTTCTTCACCGCGGTAATCTGCAACCGCGCCCATCAGGTAGCTGACGAATTGAATCATCATCGAAATGGCAAACACGCCAAGAAATCCAGCCATCAAATATTTTACATACAAGCCAAAGCCCGATTGTGTTGTTTCAAAATTCAAAAGAGGGCTGTTTATGATCGAGGCTTTTTGCGCCATGCCTAACAATAAGATCATCCAGCATAAGGACAGGCCAAAGAAAATAGTACCGATCGAATTCACCCAACCTTTGGTTTTTTCCTGCAAACCTGCATAGAAGATGTCGACCCGTACATGACCCTCTTCTAACAATGTATGACCAGAGGCAAAGAGGAACAGCGCCCCGTACCAGAACCGCACGAGATCCGCCATAAAAGCCTGCTCATACGAGAAAACAAACCGCAAAACCACGATCAACAACTCTGCCGCAACAATCATTAGCGTAAGCCAATGAAATCCCAACGTTTTGGTGCGCATAGCCAAAATCACACCCAAAATCATCAGTGGGAAATGGACATAGGGGCCACGAAACTGAGAACGTCCAAGGTTCTTGCCCATATCCTCGCCAACCAACCCGATCAGCAAATCCTCGACCCTAAGGAAAGAAATCACCGTATCAACCGCACCGATCAACAGCACGATCCAAAAGCATGCGCGGATAAAAGCCGCGTTCATGTCAGATATTCGAAAGCTGTCTTGGCGCAGGGTCACCGTTCGGCGCCGCACAGTCCAGAGAATAGCCAAGGCAATTGCCGCTGGATACAAGAGCGCCTGAAGGATTCCAATCGCACCATTGCCAAAACCAGCGCCAGGTAATCCACCCCAGAAGGTCGCAAAATTATTAAACAGAAAGGCAAACATTACCCAAAGGTTTGCCCATCCTAAGCTGCGTATAAACAAAGGATTTGAAAATAGTCCTGTGTTTTGGACTGTTGTCGAAACCATCGTCCCCTCCTCCCGTTGGCCATGAAAAAAGGCCAAGGCAGTTACCTGCCTTGGCCTATTACGTGCTAATGTATTAGCGGTTCAAGACGTTGTTACGCTTGTTCACATAAGCAGTGTCAGATAGCGCAGTCCATGCGCCGATTTCCGAACGTGCCTTCAGGTGGCTATCAAAAATACGCGCAGACAGCTCTGAGTGATCGCGCGCTTCTTCGATGACTTCTGAGGCCGCTTCGCCGAAGCTATCGTAAACATCATCGTTGAATTCGCGCAGTTGAACGCCGTGATCATTGATCAATTTGTTCAAGAACGCACCGTTGTTGGCGTTGGTTTCAGCCATTGTGCGGGCATTTTCTTCGTTTGCCGCGGCTTCGATGATTGCCTGATGTGTCTTGGATAGGCTACCCCACCATGCGGCATTCATGCCCAAGGCCAATTGTGCGCCTGGCTCATGCATCCCTGGGAAATAGTAATATTTGGCAGCTTCATAGAATTTCATGAAGTAGTCATTGTATGGGCCAACCCACTCTGTCGCATCAATCGCGCCAGACACAAGGTTTTCATAAATCTGACCGCCAGGAAGAGATACAGGTGATACGCCCAATTTAGACATAACATCACCACCCAAACCTGGGATACGCATTTTCAGACCCTTTAGGTCATCCGCAGAGTTGATCTCTTTGTTGAACCAGCCGCCCATTTGCACACCGGTGTTACCCGCGGCAAATGCCTTTACTCCGAATTCGGCAGACAGCTCGTCCCACAATTCTTGGCCACCAGCATATTTTGTCCATGCATCCATTTCAGAGGCCGTAAGGCCGAAAGGAATTGCTGTGAACGGTGCAAAACCTGGGTGTTTGCCCTTCCAGTAGTATTCTGCGCCGATGTAGGCCTGAGAGTTACCAGATGCAACTTCGTCGAATGAATCAAATGCGCCAACTTTTTCACCGGCTGCGAAATATGTTACCTCGATTTCACCATCTGACAGTTCTTGGATGCGCGCAGCAAGACGCTGTGCAGGCAAGCCCAGACCCGGGAAATCCCGTGGCCAAGTAGAAACAATGGCCATTTCCACTTTGCCTTGCGCGACAGAGGGCGCTGCCAGTGATGTTGCGGCACCGGCGATAGCGGCACCAGTTAAAAATTTACGACGTTCCATTAAATATCCTCCCAGAGTAATTATACCAAGCCTACACATTTGCATCTGCTTGCGATTCTTATGAACCGTGTGTTTGCGAATTAAACGTTAAAGAACCTAGGGTTGCATCCGTAGTACTACGCAGTTTTCACGCACCCTGCCTATCGGCCCGTTTAAAATGAATTTTTTCTTTGTTTTTTACTGATTTCCTGATTATTTCTTTCGATATTCGGGCCAAAATAGGTGATGCTGGGCCCGAAACCGATGGGGTGAGATGTTATACCGTACCAAACTGTTGTTGCTGACCCTGATCCCGATACTGGCCATATCGTTTGCCACGCTATGGGTGCTGGATCTGCAATCCGAACGTCTATCCGCACGCCAAAGCGAGACCCTAGAGAACATGATTCTTGCCAGTAGAAAGGAGGAGTTGCGCAATTATCTATCCTTGGCAGAAAATGCCATAGCACCCGCCTATAACTCGTTTCTAAAAACCCGCCGCATCGCCCAAGCAGAGGCCAAGGCAATCCTACGCGGTATGTCCGCCAGTGAGGATCAATATTTTTATGTCTATGACAGCACTGGTACAACCATCGTTGATCCCCGTCTGTCATTTATGCAGGGCAAAAACTGGATCGGGCTTGAAAACATCAATGGGCGCCCCGTGATCAAGGAATTGATCGAGGCGGCCAAAACAGGGCAAGATTTTTATACCTATACATGGCAGAAACCCTCTACCAAGGAATACCTGCCAAAGCTAACGCATGCCAAATATTTCGAGCGCTGGGATTGGATCATCGGCACTGGAATATATTTGGATGATATTGATCAACAAATAGATGTTCAGCGCGGGGTTATGCAAAACAGCTTTAACCGTTCGCGCACAACTATTGCCTTTCTTGCCCTAGCAGCGCTCAGCGCAACCACGCTAACCATGTGGGTGTTTCAATTCACCCAACAGCGCATGGCCGATGCACAGTTGCGCCGCCTAAACGCACGTCTTGTGGATGTGCAAGAAAGCCTGAGCAAGCGGTTGAGCCAAGAACTACATGATGGGTTATCCCAATTGTTGGTTAGCGCTCGATATGGGCTAGAGGCCGTATTGGGCGGGTCTTCGGACAAGAAGATCGAGGCAACCACCACATCGGCTATGGACACCATTGATACCGCAATAAAAGAGGTGCGCCGCATCAGCCTAGGCCTAAGACCCACCGTATTAGACGACATCGGCCTTGCCGCCGCCATACGAGGATTGGGCAAAGAGTTCGAGGCAAATATGAGTATACCCACCGCGGTCACCACAATGCCCGTTGGTGATTTGTTGTCTGATCGCGCCAAAACCGCGCTCTATCGCATAGCCCAAGAGGCGCTAACCAATATCGCGAAACATGCTGTTGCGCATTCTGCCAGTATTGATCTTAGCACCAACCGCCGCTTTGTACGATTGGTGATCGAAGATGATGGCAAGGGTTTGACACAGGCACGACCGCGGGCCAGAACCCAAGGATTAGGTCTGCGCAACATGCAAGAGCGCATTGACAGTTTTGGCGGAAAAATTAAAATTACATCGCGTATTGATGCCGGCGTCACCATTGATGTTCTTATGCCAATATCCCAAAATACTCAGGAAGAATAACCCATGCCAATTCGACTTATTATTGCAGACGACCATGATCTATTGCGCGAGGGCATCAAGGCGCGCCTTGCTGATCTGGAACGCTTTGACATTGTTGGGGAAGCCGCTGATGGGCAACAGGCCGTTGATCTGTATAAAGAGCTGAACCCCGATATTTTGCTAACGGATATATCTATGCCGAACAAAAACGGTCTGGAAGCCACCAAAGAGGTCATGGCCCATGATCCCGATGCCAAAGTGATTATTCTGTCGGTTTACAATGACCCGCAATACGTCAAGGAATCCATACGCATCGGCGCCAAGGGGTTCGTGTTAAAGGACGTCTGCAAATCCAAGATGATTAATGCCATTACACAGGTCGCAGGCGGCGGTCGTTATTTGTGCCCGCCGTTGCGATCCATTGATGAAAAGAACGGCGTCGACTTCAATCTGACCAAACGCGAGGCGGACGTGTTGCTACGCATAGCACAGGGCTATTCCAACAAGGAGATCGCCGAACAGCTGTCCCTGTCCGTGCGCACAATTGAAAGCCACCGCAGCTCTATTCGTGATAAAACCGGTGGCGGCAACTCAGCATCGTTGGCCAATATCGCAGGGGAAATGGGGCTGGTCTAGCGCTGACCGTAGTAAAGCCCCACCACATGCTCTGCCTGTGCAAAGAACAACCAACGAGAGACAAAGACACCGATCAAATGAGAAATCACCGCGATCGCACCTGTGAAATGATCCTGTGACAGGCACAACAGGATTACGGGCAGGACAACCATCAGCCCCAATGCAATCACCCGCAGCTTCTGGCCATGCTTACGCCCCACAACATAGACCATTTCACTTAAGAGATAGTTCGTTCCCGTATGCGGAGGTTCGAACATGCGCACCTGTCCGATATCACCTAGCCCAGTGGCGGTGCCAATGGTGCTGGCGCGGGCGGCAAAACGCCTATCCCCCATGTACCACGTAACAATTTGGATTACCCCAGCAATAATCAGAGCCGCAATCGCACATCTAACCTGCCCCGTCATCAACGCGCCACCAGCAATCGTCAAAGACAAGAACAACACCGGTGTATTCCAATGGTTCCAGCGCGGAATAGATTTTAGCTGTGTATAAATCATGGACGTGGTGAAAACGGTAGCCACAGATAAAATTGCACCAGTCGCCCCCAGCACATGCCACCGAACCCCAAGGAAAATGGCGCCAATCGCGTAAATCCCCATGATAGACAGCGCAAGTACAGATAAAATGCCCTCGCGGCTAAGCCAGCTGCTGCGCCACTGAGAAAAGGCCTTAATCGCATTCTTTGGATTTCCCAAATGGAATACCGAGGCCAGCAGCCCCCCAATCGTCAGCGCAAAGGCCAGCGCAAAAAAGATAAAGGCCGACAGACCCGTCACATCAGGATTCCCCAACCCCAAAGAGGCCAACATGCCAAACCCAAGGCCAGACAGGGCCGTAAACAATATTACAGAAGGAGCCGGATGCATTAAATTTTCTCCAATGTACGATCAAGCCACCCGAGAAAACCGCTCGCCTCGGTGGCCACAGGGGCCAACAATGGCGCCAATATGTCGATTTCTTCGCCGGTATCTTTGGGCCGAGGCGGAAGGTACTTGTTCACCGGGCGCGTGCCCAACTCTGGCATCAAATCCATACCACCCCGTTCTGACACCAGCTTGCTAACGGCACTGTCTTCATCCGCCAAATCGCCAAAATGACGCGCCCCTGCAGGGCAGGTACGCACACAGGCAGGTTCGCGGTCTTCTTCCGGCAGGTTTTCGTTGTAAATCCGATCCACGCAAAGCGTGCATTTTTTCATCACTCCTGCGGCCTTATCCAACTCTCGCGCGCCGTATGGACAGGCCCAAGCACATAGCCCACAGCCCATACAGGCATCCTCGTTCACCAGAACAATGCCATCCTCTGCCCTCTTATAGCTGGCCCCCGTCGGGCACACGGTCACACAAGGCGCATCGGTGCAATGCAGGCAAGACTTCGGGAAATGTACTGTCTGCGCGGCACCCGTATCCGGCTGAACCTCATAGCTGTGCACACGGTTCAAGAATGTCCCACTTGGTTTTTCGCCATACGCATCCATATCAGACAGCGCTGTGCCATAATTTTCCGTATTCCAGCCCTTACAGGCGATAACACAGGCATGACACCCAACACAGGTATCTAAATCAATCACAAGCCCCAGCTGGACTTTGGATTCTGTTCCTAAGCTTGTCAAAACGGCCCCACTTCCAAATCTTTAAAATATCCAAATCTACCCATTCGCGCGCTCAGTTTTGTCAAATCAGTCATGAGCCAACCTTCCAGGCCAAATCCTTGGCTGCTGGCTCTATGGGAGATTTGATCGTGTCGAAGTTTGGCTTTGATACCTCTGGCGCGGAGGTTTTTTCTATTGCAACCCTTAGGTCAAACCACGCCGCCTGTCCCGTTACCGGATCGGAATTCGCCCAGCGCAAACCATCCCCTTTGGGGGGCATTAGCTCGTGGATCAGATGATTAAGTAGGAAACCCTTTGTTGCCTCTGGCGCTTTCTCATCCAGACCCCATGTGCCCTTGCGTTTGCCAATGGCATTCCATGTCCAGACGGTATTGTTATTCAATGCCGCCTGATGCGCCACGGGCACCGTAATTTCGCCGTGCGGTGATGTTACACGCGCCCAATCACCCTCTTGGAACCTATGCGCCTCCCAAATTCGGGTTGGCACATACAGCGGATTAACGCCGTGAATCTGGCGCAACCATGCATTCTGAGACCCCCACGAATGGTACATAGCCATGGGCCTTTGGGTCAGCGCATGAATTGGAAAGCTCTCATCCACAGAAGCCTGCCACACGGGCAATGGGGCCAGCTTGTCTTTGATCCTCTCGCGCAGATGCTCAGGGGGCTGGCGTTCGCCGTGACCCTCGGCGGCCAATTGGAATTTTCGCATGGGTTCAACATATAGCTGAAACAGGTAAGGCGATGGAGCATCAAACAATCCCATGCCCACGGCCCAGTCTTGGTATGCCATATTCCAGGGTTTGTAATAACTGGCCTCTTTTTCGATATGCTCTACAAAAAAGCCGCCATTTTCGATGTACCTATCTAGTTGTTCAGGGTTTACACCACCGCGACCGCGCTCTTGCCCATCTCCGCGAAACCCTGCCAAGGGGCCAATGCCCGGCTTGCGCTGGTGATTCACGATATAATCTGCATAATCCTTATACTTTGCGCTGCCGTCTTCGTTGGTGAAATTCGGCAGGCCCAAGCGCGCGCCTAAATCGCACAACACAGATTGGAATCCGCGCACATCGCGATCAGGTTCTATCACAGGCCAGCGGATCGCATCCGCCGCCGCATCGGCCTCGCATATCGGGCGATCCAACAGGGAAATGCAATCGTGACGTTCTAGGTAGGTGGTATCCGGTAAAACCAAATCCGCATAGGCGACCATTTCAGATGCATAAGCATCAGAATAAATGATATTGGGGATGACATAGTCGCCATTTTCATCCTTGTCCGTTAGCATCTCCATCACACCCTTGGAATTCATCGAAGAATTCCATGCCATATTGGCCATATACAGAAACAGCGTATCGATTTTATAGGGATCGCCCGCATGGGCATTTGAGATCACCATATGCATCAAGCCGTGACTGGACATGGGGTTTTCCCAGGTAAAGGCCTTATCTATGCGCGCAGGCGTGCCATCTGGTTTCAGCGCCAGATCTTCGGGGCCGTGCACAAACCCAAGGTGCGGCCCATCCAAGGGCGCATCTGGTGTGACACCGCAATGCGGCTTGGGGTGGATTTCTGCGGATTTTGGATAAGGGGGTTTAAACCGAAACCCGCCGGGTACCTCTACGGTTCCAAGGATAATTTGCAGGATATGAAGCGCGCGGCAAGTTTGGAACCCATTGGCATGGGCCGATATTCCGCGCATTGCGTGGAATGATACCGGCCGTCCCGTCATTGTTTCGTGTTGCTCGCCCCGGAAATCTGTCCACTTAATTGGCAGGCTGATCTCTTGCTCGAAGGCCACATGGGCTAGTTCCGCGGCCAATCTGCGGATGGTTTTAACCGGAACGCCGCAACGCTCTGCTACATTCTCGGCATCGTGTTCCGGGGCCAGATAGGTTTCTGCCATTTTGTGGAATACGGTTGTATGGGTGGTTCCCCCAATCTTATGCTGCCCGTTTAGATCTGGGCGAATGCCCTTTGTATCAAAGGCCACCAATTTGCCGCTGTTGCGATCTATCACCAAGGGCTTTTGATCGCTATCGCGCAGAAATAGCCCAAACTCTGGGCTATTGGCGTCAGAATTTAACAGAACCGGCGCATTAGTATACTGCGCCAAATAGTGCAGATCAATTTTGCCAGCCTTCATCAGCTCGTGAATAAGCGCTGTAATGAACAATCCATCCGTTCCAGGCGTGATCCCCACCCATTCGTCAGCCACGGCATTATAACCCGTGCGAATGGGGTTAACCCCCACCACCTTGGCGCCGCGTTTTTTCAATTTGCCCAGCCCCATTTTAATTGGGTTACTGTCGTGATCCTCTGCCACACCAAACAACATGAACATTTTGGTGTGATCCCAATCTGGTTGCCCAAATTCCCAGAAGGCCCCACCCATAGTATAGATGCCAGCCGCGGCCATATTAACCGAGCAGAACCCCCCATGTGCGGCATAATTGGGTGTGCCGAAGCTTTGCGCCCAGAGGCTGGTAAAAGATTGGGATTGATCACGCCCTGTGAAAAACGCCAGCTTCTCGGGATTCTTTCTACGAATATCGCCCAGACGCGCCCCAGCGATTTCCAAGGCTTCTTCCCAGCTAATTTCTTCGAATGCACCAGAACCGCGCGGGCCCACCCTTTTTAGCGGGGATTTCAAGCGTGAAGGCGCATTTACCTGCATGATGCCCGATGATCCCTTGGCACAGAGAACCCCCTTGTTAACGGGGTGATCGCGATTGCCCTCGATATAGGCAACCTTGCCTGATTTCATATGAACATTAATACCGCAGCGACAAGCGCACATATAGCAGGTCGTTTTACGCACTTCATCGGATACAGTTGGCGAAGTCTCAACTTTGGGCTCTGAGAACATTTGGCTCCTATTGGGTACATATTCTTTGTTACCGTGAAATATCGAAATACAATTTCGATTCACGGCAATCGTATGGCAAGATTTCCCTCACGGAAACCATAGACAGATCCCCGATAACTGGGGCTACGATTTCCGACAGTATTTTGTCGAGAAGCGTCTATTTTGACATAAATTGACCATTATCGATACCTAAGGTATCAATAATTGATATATCTTGTCAAATCGACCTTTAGTCTTTCATTCTTTACCATTTTGCCGCAAACACACTAGATGGCCGATCAAACGACAAATCCCCCAGCCTGCTCAAATGGTGTTTTTCTAGCCAGCCGCAACGATGGATTGGGGGCGCGAATCATGATGATTATCAATGCTATGCGCATGGCCCAAGATTATCAATTTCAGTGTAAAATTTTTTGGCCAATCACCGATCAATCACGCCCAGAGGTGCGCAACCCAGAGGAAATTTTTAGCCAAGACTTCATTGCAAGGCACTTCATCGACCACGACACGTTTAAGATACAATCGCATCAATTTGCCAGTTTCGAGACATTGTTGCAGGAAAAGAGCCAAAATCAGCTGGCGGATTTCATGGATCAGCACGCTGGGGTGATCATCGATAACACCAGCCGCTCGCGGTATGTGATGCCATGGGAACAACCCGCTCATGTAGCGACACGTATTGCGCAGGTGTTTCGCGAAATCGATTGGCACGAAACCATCACCCAAAGCATCAACAGTATTCTAGACGCATTGGGCCCCCAAAGCCCGACCGCCTATCATATTCGCCGCGGCGACATCACCAATGCGCAGACCGTGGCCTCTAACAAGCTATGGCCCACCAAGTATTTTCCAAGAGAATTTTACGAGGCCCATCTGGCCGATCATACAGAACGGGGCGGCGGCAAAATATTGATCTTTACCGATGAACCGCGAGAAGTGGCAAAATTGCAATCTGTTTCAGATCTTGCGATGGAAATTGACGATATCGTTGATCGCGATCAGCTGTCTTGGTGCCAGTATGATTTCCTAAGCCTCTTCGCCATGTCCTTATGCCAGCCGATATACGGCCCCTCTGGTAGTGGGTTTTCAGAAACTGCGGCGGTGATCGGCAATACCGGCGTTTTGGACATTTCCAAAGAATTGGCTCCTGAATTACGCAATACCGCGCTGGATACGCTGGTGGATCGACTGGAAAGCACTCCTGAAAATTTCTTTAGCGATGCAGATATCGGACAGAACTTTCCCTTTGCCTATGCTCATTTATCGCAAAAAAATGCTGGCCAGCGCGGCGCAGATATCATTCGATCCTATCTAGATCGCGGCATGGATCGCGCCTATGCATATCAGATGCTCTCGGCACATCATTTGGCAAACGCCCAATTTGAACAGGCCGTCGCGCTATTAGAAGAGGCCCGCGCCCAGAAAAACGTAACAGATTTGACCATGGCCGCGGTACAGCTGAATACCGCATTGGCCTATGACCAAAGAGGCGATAGCACCCGTGCGGCGGATTTGGTGGCCAAATCATTTTGGTTGCACCCCAAATCGCGTCAGGTAGAGGCGCCGGTGATTGAGCTGATCAATCGCGGCGAATTGAACGATCAGAATTTCTATCCAATAGATCGCAACCTGTCGCGCCCTGCAAATATTCGAACCCCAACAGGTAAGATGAAGGGCATTGCCTTCCCTGTTGATCCAATTGTGCGCGACTGGAAACTTTTGTTGGGCAAGCGCGTAGGACAAAAATTTATGCGCCCCGAATTTATTAATCTGCGCGAGGCGCGGGTGCTGCAGAACTTCAAAAAAAGCAGCACGAACCCGGCGGTTATGAGCATTCGAGGGCTCTATGATCTAGAACGAGGGAATTTCGCCCGTGCAGAACAATTGCACCACAAGGCCCTGAGCAAAGATCCTGATCAGCCGATCTACTGGAAACGGTATTCAGACGCCCTGTTCAAACAGGACGGCAAGCAGGAGGCGGCCATCAATGCCATGGAAACTGCTGTAGAAAAATCTGGGGCTCAGATTTGTTATGTGGCACTTCTGGCGCATTATTATGCCCAGAACAAACAGCGGGATCGCTCTAATACGCTATGGCGACAACATTTACACAAAGCCACCCCCTATCCCGAGATAAACTATCTAGCCGCACAACATCTCAGCTGGGATCCCGAGGGGCACGATTTAGCGGCAAAGCATATGGATATTGTTCTGGGCCATAGCCACGAGACCAAGCGGTTCTTGAATGTGGCATCGCATCTGTTCTATCGGATCGGGCAACCCGCACGGAGCCTCAGCATTCTAGAAGAAATAGAGGCAATGGGCGCGCTGAATCCCATCACCACCGAGCGCCTAGCCAGCCTGCGCGCAGAGCTTACGTAGCCCCTAAAACAGGCGCCCGCCTATAGGTACATCCCTGTCGGGGGTTATCAAAATCACCTCGCCCTGATCATCTGGCACCCCGAGAACCAAGACTTCAGACATCACTGGGCCGATCTGGCGCGGGGGGAAATTAACCACAGCCATCACCTGTTTGCCCACCAAATCCTCTGGTTGGTAATGGGCGGTAATTTGGGCCGATGACTTTTTTTCGCCCAAGGGATCACCAAAATCCACCCACAGGCGATAGGCGGGTTTTCGGGCCTCGGGAAAAGGTTCTGCACGGGTGATAATGCCGACACGGATGTCTAGCTTCATGAAGTCATCAAATGTTGCGCTAGTCATGATTTGCCCAGTTCCTTGCTGCGAGCACTAGCCGCGGCTATGGCCTGCGACACAATTGCGGGAAACCCGGTGGCCTCGTCCATCAAAACATCCAATGCCGCAGCGGTCGTCCCCCCCGGGGATGTGACGTTAGCACGTAATTGGCTGGCGGTTTCGGTGGATTGCGCCGCCAAGGCGCCCGCGCCATCGACGGTGGCTAGGGCCAGTTGCATCGCAAGATCCGCTGGCAGCCCCTGTTCTTGGCCAGCACGGGCCATGGTCTCGATCATGTGAAACACATAGGCAGGCCCAGACCCCGAAACAGCCGTCACGGCATCCATTTGCGCCTCGGCCTCTAAAACCACAGTCTGCCCAACAGCCGACAGTAAATCGCGGGCCAGTTCCATGTCCTCGGCACTGATCAGGGCATTTCCAATCAGCGCCGTCATGCCCATGCCAATTGCGGCCGGGGTATTGGGCATCGCGCGGATAATTTTTGCATCCCCCCCCAGCACCGCACCATAGGTCGCGATTGAGGTTCCCGCAGCGATGGATACAAAGAGGCAATCCCCTGCGACCATAGGGATCAGGCTGGGGAGCGCTTCGCTCATCATTTGCGGCTTAACAGCGATGATGCAAACCGCAGGATCTTGTGGCAGGTCTGTATTTAGGTTCAGACCCTTGGCAGCCAGATTTTTCAGCCAATCTGATGGATAAGGATCCAGTACATACACTGCATTCAGCGCAACCCCATGTTCGAGCCAACCGGCCAGCATCGCTGAACCCATTTTACCGCACCCCAGCAGAACCAGGCCGTTATTCTGTATCTTTTCCAAATTCATTTCAGGCTCCCTTTGGGAGCATTTGCACCTAAATGCGCGGGAATATCAAGCCCGCCCTAGGGCGTTGGACATTGCAACATTCATCGCAGAAACGGGGCTATCATTGCCCCAGCATGCTAATTGATAGGCAGGGTAGTAGCGCTCGCAAGAGGCAATGGCCGAATCCAGCAATTGGTCAACCTGCCCATCGGTTACAATAGAACCACCGGATAGGATCAGCGCATTGCGATAGGCCATTAGGCGCTGTGCTTTCCAAAAGGAAAATCCACCAGTCCAACAGCTATCATTGGCAAGGTTTAGGGTTTCGTACAACGAACCTAGCTTTGCTTCGGGTGGGTTCATGTCAAAGGTGCAGATCAAACGCAGGGTCTCGTCATAACTCGACCATGCTAAGGTAATGCTGTAACCACGCCATGCGCCCTCTACTAACAGGGTGACCTGATCCTCTGCAGAGCGCGCATACTCCCAACCGCGGCGTCTGGCCATTTTCTCGACCAAATCCAGCGGATCATCATCGATCTGATCAAACCTATGGTTGTGCTCGTTCATAATCTTGCCTTTGGCTCTTTTATGGCCCCTGTAACAACATGTGCCATACAATATTCAGGAACTCTTACCATTTATCGTGGGCTTTACGCCATCTTCTACAAGATATGGTGTGCGTAAATAGGGCATCTGTAAAGGTATTTTTGCAAAAAAACCAAACTATCCCCAAGAAATGTTAAGTTACCCACAATTTAGCGCGCCAATACCACCAGCCGGGTACTTTGCTTTCTGATTGAATTCGCGGTAGCAGGGGTCATAAGCCACCTTACAGGGAACCGGATGACCAAAAAACCACATAGCCTGTCTGTAACATCCGCGAAAGACGCCTATCAGATCATGCGCAAGAATGATCTAAAGCGCTATCCCCATCCCGATCGCGACGGTTCGCGCCTGTACCCCCAAGCACAGCCCGTCCCCAAGGCCAGCTTTCAGTTCGACGAGACCAGCTCGATATTCGCCTTGGGCTCTTGTTTTGCACGTAATATAGAAAACACGCTGTCGGAATTGGGCATGGATGTTCTGAGCCGAAATTTTGATTTTGGCCCGATTGGTGCGCATATGACCCACCAAGGGAACCTGTTTAACAAATATTCGATCCACTCGATCCTGAACGAGCTGACTTGGGCGTTAGAGCCTGAAACACACCCTGGGGAAGCCTTGATTTATCGCGGTGAGGATGGGGCGTATTTTGATTTGCAACTGGGGATGGGGCGTCTGGAATACAGCCTCGATGAAATTCGCGCCTTTCGCGCGCATTACACCGCATCAATCGCCCAGATCATCCATGCTGATGTGATCATCCTAACCCTTGGATATGTAGAAACATGGTATGATAAAGAACTGGGTCATTATCTAAACATTGCCCCCCCTGCCCAGTTGATCAAGCGCTACCCGGATCGGTTTAGCTTTCATGTCCAGAGTTATGACCAGACACTAGAGGCATTGCAGGATATCTATGCGCTCTTGCTTCGCCACCGCGTGAAGCCCCTACGCATTCTGACAACGGTATCGCCGGTGCCTTTGCTGAATACCTTTCGCGATATGGATGTGTTAAGTGCGAACAGCTATTCCAAATCTGTTCAACGTGCCGCCCTAGAGCAATTTACCCAAACCAGTGCTGGTGTTGATTATTTTCCCTCTTATGAAACCGTCACCATGTCCGATCCAAATCTGGCATGGGCACGGGATGATTACCGCCATGTATCCCCTTATTTGGTGGTGCATATCATGCGTTCGGTGATTGACAGCTATTTCCCCCAGACCACCCCCGAGACCACGGCGGCCCTGCATCTGGCCGAAGTCACCGCGAAGGCACAATTGTTGAACAACCGTGAAGATTGGGATGGGCTGTGGGCTTGGCTACAACAGCACTCTGATCTGATTGATCAGCGGGTTGATCTTTTGGTCATGTTGGCGAATTGTTTCCGCAATCAAGACGCATACCAAGAGACCTTTGATACCCTGATACAGGCGTGGGAAATGGCGCCAGAGCGCTATGCAATCCTCGAGCGGCTGATTTGGTTAACGCGCCCCCTTGATCTACCGGATCAGGCCCGTGCATTTTTGGCCTTGCACAAAGATCTCTTTGGCGATCGTCACGAAAAATTCCGAGAGAAGATCACATGGATCAGCTAGCTAGGCCTTTGGGGTCTTCTTCGTAGGCTTCTTTTTGATTTCTAGGGCATCGAGGCGTGCCAGCAATGCCGCATTTTCCTCACGGGCCTTTTGGGCCATGGCCTTAACCGCATCAAATTCTTCGCGCGTAACAAAATCCCGATCCGCCAACCAGCGATCCATCCAGCTCTTCATGGCCGTTTCGGCCTCGTCCTTGGCACCCTGCGCAACGCCCATCGCATTGGTCATCATCTTGGACATATCATCAAAAAATTTACTGTTGGTCTGCATGGTTTTGCTCCGATCTCGGGGTTACATCCCCTATATGGTGATTTTTTTCTGCTTTGCCAATGGTGGGTTGACAGTCTAGGCCATGGGCGCGCAAAACTGAACGAAAAACGGATGCCTGTTTTGTACCCTTTGCTGACTTTCCCAAATATCGATCCTGTTTTGATCTCATTTGATATCGGGCCATTGCACCTTGCCATTCACTGGTATGCTATCGCCTATATTTTGGGGTTCATTCTGGCCATGCAATGGATCGCATTTCTATTGCGCCGGCCACATCTGTGGGGGGATGCAGGCATTCCGATGCAGAAGCCACAGGTCGAGGATTTGATGACTTGGGCGATCCTCGGCACAATTCTGGGAGGGCGATTAGGCTATGTTCTGTTTTACAATTTTGATGGGTTTATCAATGAACCGCTAAAAGTCTTGCGAATTTGGGAGGGCGGCATGTCGTTCCATGGCGGGTTTATAGGCGTGGTCGTTTCGGCGTATCTCTTTTGTAGAAAACACCAGATTAACCCATGGAAACTCGGTGATTTGGTGGCCAGCTCGGCTTGCTTTGGGCTGTTTTTGGGGCGCATTGCCAATTTTATTAATGCCGAGCTTTGGGGGCGCGCTACTGATGTGCCATGGGGTGTTGCCTTTCCAGGTGAGAGTGCCCAGACCTGTGGGCAAGCGGTTGGCGCATTGTGTCTACGCCATCCCTCACAATTGTACGAGGCGGCCCTCGAAGGTGTTTTACTGTTTCTCGTCATGGTTTTTTTAATTTTCTGGCGTGGTGCTCTGCAAAAATCGGGCCAGTTGATCGGAGTTTTCTTTGCCGGATACGGGTTAGCGCGTCTGCTCGTTGAGGGGTATCGTCAAGCGGACAGCCAGTTCATCACCCAAGACAACCCGATGGGCTATATTTTGCAAATGGGTGACTGGGGATTGACTATGGGGCAGATACTATCCCTACCGATGATCATTGTCGGCGTTGTACTGATCCTGCGGGCGCGGCGCTAAATGAGCCCTATGTTAGCGATACTGTTGCGCCAAATTTCCCGTTTTGGCCCCATGAGTGTTGCTGAGTATATGACCCAATGCCTGCTGCATCCGACCCAAGGCTATTACACAAACACCGACCCTATCGGCGCCCAGGGCGATTTTATCACCGCGCCTGAAATTAGCCAAATGTTTGGCGAGGTTATCGGTCTGTGCCTTGCGCAAACATGGCTGGATCAGGGCGCACCAGATCCGTTTTGTTTGGCAGAACTCGGGCCAGGAAACGGTACTTTGATGCAGGACATCCTACGCGCGACAAAATCTGTACCGCAGTTTCACCATGCGATGCGCATCCATCTAATCGAGGCCAGCCCCACGCTGCGGCAACGCCAGAAAGAGTGCCTTGCGGATTTCGAGGTGTCATGGGGTGATAACATCGCAGAGTTGCCTGACCTGCCGCTGTATTTGGTGGCGAATGAATTCTTTGACTGTTTGCCTGTTCGCCAATTCCGCAAAACGGATAAGGGCTGGCAGGAGCAGATGATCGGGGCCGAGGGCGAACACCTGCATTTTGTCCTTGGCGGTCTTGCCCCCGATGGCATGTTCCCCGATCGTCTACGAGACAGTATGATAGAGATTAGCCCAAGTGCGACGGCATTATGCGCGGCAATTGCGGATCATATCGCAGCCCTTTCGGGTGCCGCATTGATCATTGATTATGGCACATGGGGGGAAATGGGCGACAGCTTTCAGGCGATCAAGGGTCAGAAAAAAATCTCTCCACTAGCCGATCCTGGCCGCGCGGATTTAACAGCACATGTGAATTTTCGCACCCTTGCAGATGCCGCCCAAAGCAAGGCTCAGGTAAGCGAATTGGTGCCTCAGGGACTGTTGCTAGAACGCCTAGGAATAACCCAGCGAGCGCAAAGTTTGGCGCAAAATATGCGCCCCCAAGAGCTAGAAGCGCATATAAGTGCGCACAGGCGCTTGACCCATCCCGAAGAAATGGGGCAACTGTTCAAGGCCCTTGCAATCACGCCCAGGGGCAGCAAACAACCCGCAGGATTTTCTGAATGACATTGGAAATAATCACCTCTGACCCGCTATCCCAGTTTCGCCACGGGTTTTTCACCCGCCGTGGTGGCGTGAGTTCTGGGATATTTAAAGGCCTGAATTGTGGGCGCGGTTCTAGCGATCAACGCGATGCGGTGGATCAAAATCGCATGCTTGTGGCCACTGCGATGGAGGTTGATTTGGCGCGGTTGTCTAATGTGTATCAGTATCATTCGGCCGAAGTTGTAGCCGTTGATGGCCCACAGAACGGACAACTAAAAGCAGATGCAATGGTAAGCAAGACGGCCAACCTTGCGCTTGGGATACTTACGGCGGATTGTGCGCCTATTTTGTTTGCCGATGCGAAAAACGGTGTGATTGGGGCGGCGCATTCCGGCTGGAAGGGGGCAATGGGGGGGATTTCGGAAAACACCGTTGCCGCCATGGTAAAATTGGGGGCAGCGCGTGGCAATATCATCGCAACAATTGGCCCCTGTATCAGCCAAAGGAACTACGAGGTTGGGCAGGACTTTTACGAGAGTTTCTGTGATCAAGCCCCAAGTGATGCGCAGTTTTTCACCGATGGGAAAGCAGGGAAGTATCAATTTGACCTGCCTGGATTTTGCCTAAAATCGCTCCAAGAATGCGATATCAAACTGGCCACATGGACGGGGCATTGCACCTATGCAGAACCAGACCGGTTCTATTCTTATCGCCGCGCAACGCATCTTAATCAGCCTGATTACGGGCGGCTGATTTCTGCGATTTCTCTTTAGGGAACGAAGGCCTGAATTGGCACACCTGGCACATCTTTGGCGCAGCGGATAACCAGCGAGGTTTTAACGCTGGCCACGTTATCTGCGCTGGTTAGATTTTCGGTAAGAAACGTTTGAAAGCTGCTTAAATCAGGTGCTACGCATTTTAAAACGAAATCAATTTCGCCATTTAGCATATGACATTCCCGCACATAGGGCCAATCATTACACAGCCCTTCAAAGGCCTGAAGATCGGCCTCGGCCTGCGAATGCAGGCCAACCATGGCAAAAACCTTTACCTCAAAGCCCAATGCCCGCTCGTTAACCACCGCGTGATAACCTTGCAACAGGCCCGCAACCTCTAGGGCACGAACACGACGCAGACAGGGAGGTGCCGAAATACCGACCTGTGCTGCGAGGTCGACATTGGTCATACGGCCGTCTTGCTGAAGCAATTCCAGAATTTTTAGATCAATGGTGTCAATCTTGTGCATAGTGATCCCGTTTGGCTCGGGGACAATCTAGTGGTTTTAGCTCGATTGCGCAATAATATTACACAGCCTTGATATATAATTATCAAGAAATTCAGACAGCCCCCCAATTGGTAAATCTTATGCGATCTAGGGTTATCGCGGGTTCACCTATGAACTTGAGGCGTCTATAAGACCTGCAAAGTCTATCAAAAGGGTACATAATGTCCGAAACACGTCACACGAATTTGTTGATTATTGGGTCTGGTCCGGCCGGTTACACCGCTGGCGTCTATGCTAGCCGCGCGATGCTGAACCCTATTTTGGTTCAGGGTATCGAGCCAGGTGGCCAATTGACCACCACAACCGAGGTTGAAAATTGGCCCGGTGAAAAAGAAATCCAAGGCCCTGACTTGATGGTCAACATGGAAGCCCACGCCAAGGCAATGGGCACCGAAATTATCGGTGATATCATTGCTGATTTAGATCTATCGAAACGCCCCTATACCGCCAAAGGCGACAGCGGCACCACCTACACAGCCGATGCGGTGATTTTGGCAACGGGGGCGCGTGCGAAATGGCTTGGCCTTGAAACCGAAGAGAAGTTCAAAGGATTTGGCGTATCGGCCTGTGCCACATGTGATGGGTTTTTCTATCGTAACCAAGAGATCGTGGTCATTGGCGGTGGTAACACCGCTGTCGAAGAGGCACTGTTTCTGACCAAATTTGCATCCAAGGTAACGTTAATTCACCGCCGCGATGAACTGCGCGCCGAGAAAATTTTGATCAATCGTTTGGAAAAAAACGAGAAGATCGAACCACTGTGGTTTCATGAGTTGGTCGAGGTCACAGGCACTGAAAACCCATTAGGTGTAGAGGGTGTAAACGTAAAGCATACAAAAACCGGCGAGATCACGCATATTCCGTGCAAGGGTGTGTTTGTGGCAATTGGCCATGCACCAGCCAATGAATTGGTTGCGCAACAGCTCGAAACCCATATGGGGGGCTATGTGGTGACAAAACCCGACAGCACCGCCACCTCTATACCGGGTGTTTTTGCAGCCGGTGATCTAACTGATCACAAATATCGCCAAGCGGTTACCTCTGCCGGAATGGGCTGTATGGCGGCATTAGAAGCCGAACGTTTCCTATCCGAAGAGGATTAATTGACCCGCATCAATGCATGCGGCTGATATTAAACCAAAGTAGTAAGGACTTCACGATCAGCCACACAGCGTGGCTGATCATAAAAACCGATATCCAAGAACCTATTATCGCACGCCACAGCGTTGCCTTTGGATCACTAAGCCCCTGTTCTTGGCCAAGTTCTACATAAACGCTATAGCGCGCCGCCGTTAGGCCAATACATGCGACAATTGAACAAACAAGCATCCAAGGGTAACCCGCGCGCCCAAGTGACACACCGATGATCAGCGCGACCAGCACCACCTCTAACTCGCCAAATGCCAGTGCCGTAAACCGCATTAATTCATCCATTATGCCCCCAATACACCATCTGCAGTATGCGATCACATTACCCGATCGCTTCGCGCCCCATTATGCGCCCCAGAACGACGCTGGCAATAGTAACGCACAGCAAAGCCATCCCCAAAGTTAACAGCGCAAATTTGGCCGCCGCAAACCCAGAATAAGGCAGTGCAAGCCAGCTGGCAAAATCATGAGGATTCGCAAGCATCACAAACGACCATGCATTTTCAATCGCATCGCATAGCGCCCCTAGCGCGATTGACGTTGCCGCCCAGCGACCAATACTGCGACCCCAACTACCTGCACGTGCAGCGCGGGCAATACCTGTTGCAAAAAACAAACCCATCAACAGCAGGCCTAGGATGAACGCATAGTCAAGGATTTGCGTTCGCACATAAATCCCCAGTGTGCCTGCATCCTGCATGACCGCATAATAGCCCTTGATTGTTTCGCTATTAAACGTTGTTTGCCCTGTGAAGAAATCTACAGGGTGCTGGGATGCTGTATAACTTTTGTCTAGGTGTGTTTTTGCGGTTTTAAACCACGCAATACTGGCCACCAGACCTGCCAAATGCGCCCATACAGGCAGTGAGAAAATTCGATCTAAAACTTTTGAAAACATAAGTAACTCCATTTGCATTCCTTGGAATGCAGATATATTCTGCGGAATACAAATCAAGGGGAAAATGCGAAATGGCAAAATTGACAGGCCCGCTGGTTGGCAAAGGCGCCACATGGCTTGCGATTGTTACGCAGCTGTACACCAATCGCATGGCAGTTTTGCTCAAGCCACATGGTTTAACCTTGGGCCAATTCAGCATACTGCATCACATCACCCGCCAAAAGTTAGACGGCGGGAATCGCATTTCTGACATCGCCAATGCCGTAGAGTTTGGCCAACCCTCAGTCACCAAAGCGGTGGCAAAATTCCAAAACATGGGGTTGGTTGAGATAAGCGAAAGCATGCAAGATAAGAGATCAAAGACAGTGCAAGCCCTGCCGGCGGCATCGGATTTATTAGATGAAATTCACGCTGCTATTGGTCCGGATCTTTTTCAGGCATTTTCAGCAATTGACGATGATCAGATCGAGGGATTCATATCGCAGTTACAGAATTTAGGCGAATGGTTGGATCGCAACCGGCAAACCTAAGAAAAGTAATTGGCGACCCCAGAAGGACTCGAACCCTCAACCCCCTGCTTAGAAGGCAGGTGCTCTATCCAGTTGAGCTATGGAGTCGCTAAGTGGGGTTTAAAACGCTAGGCCACCGCTGACAAGGCTCAATGCGTCCAAGTTTCGCGGCGACCTGTTGCAAAATTTTCACCATATCCACCTGCGCGCAGAACATGTTTACGGGTTTTGGGTATATCAACGCGATATGCCAGCCCCTTGGATTTGGCAAATGTAACTGCCTCTTCTTGGGTATCAAAGCTCAGTTTCACCTGGCTATTCATGTCGTCAGATCCAGTCCAGCCCATCAAAGGATCAAGCGAGCGTGCAGATTCAGGGGCATATTCCAGAACCCAGACCTTCGATTTACCGGTGCCAGACTGCATGGCATTGCGTGCGGGTTGATAAATACGTGCTAGCATTGGGAACTCCGTTAATCCGATATGTAGATTATTGCGAGAAACGGTCCAAATTTCAAGAGCAGTATGGTATCAGCCGAGCCCGTTGGAGCGAGGGTGGGGGTGGGTCACAGGCCCGACTGACAACCATTTGCTGCTTGCAGAATCATCATATGGTTTATTGGTTAACAAAATGATTACAGCCGAGGACCGCCGCCGTAATTACCTTGCATCATCCGCGCCACGACCTAAACTATGCGGACCACTTCTCGTTAACTTGCATGACCGAGGCCAAGCAATGCTTACATCCAGCGCGCCGCTCCCTGAAAAAACCAAGCTAGAGGGTGGGAAAAAACTGGTTCTGCATACGGAATTTCAACCTGCGGGGGATCAGCCAACGGCAATTGCTGAGTTGGTAGAGGGGCTACAGGATGGCGATCAAAATCAGGTCTTGCTAGGGGCGACAGGCACAGGCAAAACCTTTACCATTGCCAAAATTATCGAGGCCACACAGCGTCCTGCAATTATTTTAGCACCCAACAAAACGTTGGCCGCCCAGCTGTATGGCGAATTCAAAAGCTTCTTCCCTGAAAACGCCGTGGAATATTTCGTAAGCTTTTATGACTATTATCAGCCCGAGGCCTATGTGCCGCGCTCGGATACGTTCATCGAGAAAGAGTCCCAAATCAACGAGCAAATCGATCGGATGCGCCACTCGGCCACCCGTGCATTGTTGGAACGGGATGATGTTATTATCGTGGCCTCAGTGTCCTGTATTTATGGGATCGGATCGGTTGAAACCTATGGCGCTATGACCCAAGATCTGGTCGCAGGTCAAGAGTATGATCAACGTACGATCATGACTGATTTGGTTGCCCAACAGTACAATCGCAATGATGCCGCCTTCGTGCGGGGGTCGTTTCGAGTGCGCGGCGACAGCCTAGAGGTTTGGCCTGCACACCTTGATGATCGCGGCTGGCGTCTATCATTTTTCGGTGAAGAATTGGAAAGTATTACTGAATTTGACACGCTTACAGGTGAAAAAACCAACACCCTAGAAAAGGTGCGTATTTATGCGAATTCGCATTACGTAACCCCGCGTCCAACCATGCAACAGGCCATAAAAAACATCAAATCCGAGCTGGTGATACGCCTAAAGCAATTCCGCGATGATGGAAAACTACTAGAGGCCCAACGCCTAGAACAAAGGTGTAATTTCGATATCGAAATGCTAGAGGCCACAGGCGTGTGCAATGGGATTGAAAACTACTCTCGATATTTAACCGGCCGTGCCCCAGGTGAGCCCCCCCCCACCCTATTTGAATACATCCCAGATAACGCAATTGTTTTTGCCGACGAAAGCCATGTCTCAGTGCCTCAAATCGGGGGTATGTACAAAGGAGACGCCAGCCGTAAACGAACCCTATCAGAGCATGGGTTCCGCCTGCCGTCTTGTACAGACAATCGCCCACTAAAATTCGAAGAGTGGGATGCCATGCGCCCACAATCAGTTTTTGTATCCGCTACCCCACAAAAATGGGAACTTGAGGCATCGGGTGGCGTATTCGCCGAACAAATCATTCGCCCAACTGGGTTATTAGATCCACCAGTTGAAATTCGACCCGTGGATACACAGGTGGACGATCTGTTGGCAGAAATTCGCATCGTCGCAGAGGCCGGCAATCGAGTTCTGGTAACTACGTTAACCAAACGCATGGCAGAGGATCTAACAGAATATCTACATGAGCAAGGCATCCGCGTTCGGTATATGCACAGCGACATCGATACAATCGAGCGTATCGAAATTTTACGCGATTTGCGGCTTGGCGCATTTGATGTGTTAATCGGTATCAACCTGTTACGCGAAGGCCTAGACATCCCTGAATGCGGATTGGTTGCAATTTTGGATGCAGATAAAGAAGGTTTCTTGCGCAGCGAGACCTCTTTGGTACAAACAATCGGACGCGCTGCACGAAATGCCGAGGGGCGCGTGATTATGTATGCAGATCGCATCACGGGATCGATGGAACGTGCACTGGGGGAAACCAATCGCAGACGTGAAAAACAAATCGCGCATAATGAGAAACACGGGATAACGCCTGCAACAGTAAAAAAGAATGTAGAAGACGTTCTGAAGGGTATGTTTGGCGGAGATACGGATCAATCTCGCGTGACCGCACAAATCGATAAAAAACCCTTGGTCGGTGCAAATTTGGCAGCGCACCTAGAGGCCCTGCGCAAGGATATGATTGCAGCGGCCGAAAACCTAGAGTTCGAAGAAGCCGCCCGTATTCGCGACGAGGTCAAACGCCTAGAAGCTGTCGAAATGACCATCGCGGAAAATCCTATGGCACGTCAATCTGTTGTGGATGATGCCATTGAAAGTGCACTACAAAAAGGCGGGCGTTCCACCGCTGGAAAGGGTGGAACGCGCGTGCGCAAAGGAAAAACCCAGCGTAAGTTTTAAAAAATTTTTAGCCTAATCACCCAGCAACTTGTCGGCACGGACAGTACAGAGCACCGTGCCCTTAACATTGCTGGACCACTTGATATCAATTTCATCGCCGTTGGCACCCTGCTCTGTCTCGGCATAGGGCTGTGTGAATACGGCTGAGTTACTGCTATTGGTAATCGCGCCATTGGGTGTGATCGCCGTTACATATTTGGCCGGCAATCCAAACGGTAAATATTCGGCCAGTTCACCTGTCCACGTATTGCTGGTGGATGATGAAGATACCTCGATCGTTACGGGATTTGCTGTGGGGTAATCCACATTGATGAAGCTGTTATTCACCATCGTGAATTCTTGGGTTTTGTTTGTATCAAGGGGGGCAAAGCTATCATCATAGCTCTCGATTTTATCGATATCCGTACCTGAAATCTTAAACACGTTCCCTGAAATATTAAACCCATTGATGAAGTGATCCGCGCCATAGGGCTTCAAGCGAATCAAGGTAAACCATGGATCAACATGCGAAATCAGGCAGAAATTATTGGCGATACTCAATCCAGAAAACGAAGACCCAGTGTTATCGGGGGTACCATCATGCTCGTTGTTCCATTCGATAAAACAATTATCGATATAGTTGGATGTGATAACAGTATTTGTATAGTTTTCGGTCAACACAATACCGGCGGTTTTATCATGCGTCCCTTGGTTATCACCCTGAAAGAAATGGTTCCCACTGATGATATAACCACCGGCCGTTAACACAGCAAAATGCTTAAATCGAACCACCCGGTTGTTGCGAATTTTTGCATCATTGGTGTTGATATTCAACGCGATGGTCGTTCTGTCGGCTACAGCAAGAGGTTGTTCGCTAGATAAAAATTGATTTCGATCCACATTCAACCCTGCACAGGCTGTTCCTATAGACGTAATCCCGCGATCTGCTGGGGACGAGAAGAAACAATCCTTAACCGTATTCGTCAGCCCCGATTTCGCCAAAATGATGCCGCTGGCAACTCCGCCACCGTTGAAATCAATGTTCTCCAAAATCAGTTTCGAAATCTTGGCAAACCCGCTGAAATCCAACAGGTATTGGAATCGTGTGAACGTATAACTTTGGGATGCCGCCGCGCCATACAGAGCATTACTTAGTGAGATCGTGTTCGTTACGGTATCAATATCCTTCACGTAGACCTCGCGCCCAACGCCCGTACCCTGTACCAAAGACCCAACCGCAATTGAGGCAATGTTTGTCACGTTTGTCAGCTGGAAATCATTGGCGGAGGCATCGTAACTGGCTGTTTCTGTGACACTAACGCTATCCCAATTCGTGCTGTTCTGCGCTCTGATTTCTCCGTTTTTCAGCACGCGGCGGGTGCTGAAAATATCGTGATTGCCCACGACTGCATGCACATCAATTGGGCCAGTCAAACTAATGCTGCGACCACCCAGATCAAATGTCTCATGATCTGTAAAGTTAAAGAGCGCTTGAATACCCTTTTTCAACGCCGTGGTCTCATCTCCGAACGCTTCTTCATAGCTTTCAAACTCAAAGTTTTTGGTCAGCTGAAGAATTGCATTGTCTGGCATCGCCAGCGTACCCTCGAACCGCATCCGGTTGTTTATCGTCACCGTTTGCCCAAGATAATATGTGCCCTCTGGCACTAGTATATCGCGCCCGTCAGCGTCGGCGTCTGCGGCTTCAAATGCAGCACTGTTATCTGTTACCCCATCACCAATGGCACCGTAATCTTGAACATCCACGACATCGATCATTTTCCTTAGGAATACCGATGTCACATCTTCGATGACAATATCTTCCACACGCACAACCCCGCCAGAGGTACCGATCAAATCCAAACCAAAATGTCCAAAAATAGGCAAACGACCCCAAGCTAAATCAACCCCTGTACGGTTTCCACCACCGATGATGGCGCTGACCTCAACGACTTCGCCATAGCTTGTTAGTGCAACAGAATCCCCAACCTCAACCAAGCCAGATACATGCGCACCCCCAGCGCCCCCAGCCCAGCCAGCAATGCGAACCGATGGCAAGGCACCCGAAATTGCCTTTACTCGGGCCGACACTCGCAGATAGCACCCCGCCAGCATTGGCGTTTCCGCCATAGAGCGAATTTTTTGCGTGCTTTCAACTTTTTGCACCTCGAAACAGGTGCCAAAGTCGGCATCTGCAGAGATCAGCGTCGCATTGCTGGCCCCGTCATAGGTTAGTGATCCAGGCGTTCCATCTTCGCTGGACCAAACATCTAATCCGTCTCCAAATGCTGGCGGCATCAGGACAACCCCATCAGTAATGACTTTGTTCATCAAATTTCCTCTTGGCTAATACTCGTGACGCTTGGCGCCAGCTATGCCATTGGGCCCCATGCCCAACCGCGACCCGTTTTTTACTAACAATGGATTAACAGAGCCTAGGAACAGCGTGCGCCGCAATCCCTAGTCTCAGATTGGTCTTGAAAAATAGGGGAGCTTGCATATTTCTGAAACTTGCATATGTGTTGAACAATTCCACTAAGGAGGGTTTAAAATGATCTTTAATCTTATTATCGGTGCCTTGGCCGGCTATGGCACCCGTTACGCAGAAGAACCACTTGCCGCATTTTTGAAAGATAAATTTGAGATAAAGCAGCCAGATATGCGGGTGCTAACCTTTGTCGTTCTGATGCTTGCTGCGGCTATATTGATAGCAATTTCAGGTAAGAATGGGCAGCCATTTCCGCTTGTTCTTGGGGGTGCAATTGGGTTTTTCCATGTTTTTCTACGCAAAGTTGGAACAGAACAATATACAATTCAAAAGGCGAAAATGGACGCGCGTAAGAATTCTTCATCAGCCCCAAGTCAATCCGATGACTCCGCTGTAAAAGAAGAACCAGAGCCTCAAGAAGAACCAGAGCCTCAAGAAGAACCAGAAGAGGCTGAACCAGTCACGCCGAAAAAATCCAACGTGAAAAAACCAACACAAAAAAAACCTCCCGCGAAAAAATAACCAAACGACGAGATCAAAATAGAAAAGGGGCCGCACCGCGACCCCTTTTTTTATACCGAGAATTCGGCTGCAGAGGCGGCCTTGGGGCCATAGCGGCCATAAAATGTCTCGCCACTTTCTGCTAAATCCCGCAGCAACCTTGGTGTGGTAAAGCGCGCGCCAAATTGCTTGGTTAGCTGGTCACAGATTTCCACAGCATTGGCTGCCCCGATCATATCAAGCCAGCTAAACGGACCACCTGACCAAGGTTGGAAACCCCACCCTAAAATTGCACCAACATCGCCCTCGCGGATATCCTCTAAAACTCCTTCTTCAAAGGCACGAACGGCCTCTAAGACCTGTGCCATCGCTAGACGGTTTTTGATTTCTTGAATTTCCGGCTGTTCATCAGCAACCGGCCATTCCCGCCGCAAACCGCCCCAGATACCTACACGCTTGCCTTTCTCGTCATAATCGTAAAACCCTTTGCCATTCTTGCGTCCCATTCGATCATCATTGTACATTTTCTTAATAATCGCATCCGCCGCAGTGAAGGGATATTGATCCCCAAGCGCATTTTGCGTTGCAGTCATGATCTTATAAGAAAGATCAATAGATACCTCATCGGCCAATTGTAGCGGCCCAACGGGCATGCCCATCAGCCTAGCAACGTTATCAACCATCGCAGGCTCTATGCCTTCATCCAGCATCAAAACCCCCTCATTAACATAGGGCAGGATGCAGCGATTGGCATAAAAGAACCGCGCATCATTCACCACAATCGGTGTTTTCTTAATCTGACGCACAAAATCCAAGGCCTTGGCCACAGCCTCGTCACCGGTATTTTGACCTTTAATAATCTCTACCAAGTTCATCAGATGTACTGGGCTGAAAAAGTGAATGCCAATGTAGCGGCTGTCATCACGGCTGGCCCTCGCCAATTCCGTAATTGGCAAGGTCGAAGTGTTGGTGGCAAAGATCGCATCTTTTGGCAATTTTGCCTCGGCCCTTGCTGTAACATCGGCCTTAACACCTGGGTCTTCAAAGACGGCCTCAACTATCAAATCACATCCATCTAATGCTGCATAGTCAGGTGTTGCGGTCACGTTTCCGATGATCTCGGCGGCCTTATCGGCGGTGATTTTTTTGCGCTTTACCCCCTGATCCAGCAACCCTTGAATGGTCTCCTTCCCACGCTGGGTTGTCTCATCGTCGCGGTCAATCAGCACCACCTCGATTCCAACACGCGCAGACACAAATGCAATACCTGCCCCCATCATACCAGCGCCCAGAACACCCAACTTTTTGACCGACATATCCTTTACCGCCTTGGGGCGCACCGCGCCTTTTTCCAAAGCAGTTTTATGGGTAAACAAGGTGTTGATCATCGCGCTTGAACTTGGGTTCATCAACACATTGGTAAACCAACGTGCCTCGATCTTAATCGCCGTATCAAAGGGGACCTGTGCGCCCTCGTAAATCGCAGATAGCATTGCCTTGGCCGCGGGGTAAACCCCCTTGGTCTTGCCGTGGATCATCGCGCTGGCACCAACATAGGTCATAAACCCTGCGGGGTGATACGGCGCACCACCTGGCATCTTAAAGCCCTTAGTATCCCATGGCTTAACTATATCCGCATCTTTAGCGGTCTTCACCCAGTTCTTAGCACTGCTTAGCAATTCATCAGCGGGCACCACCTCATCAACCAGCCCAATCCGCTTGGCCTTCGCTGGGTCACTTAGCTTACCCTCCATCAAAACGGGGGATGCAGACATCATATCTAACTTACGTGTCAATCGGGTCGTCCCACCTGCACCAGGGAAAATCCCTACCAAAATTTCTGGCAAACCAATTTTTGCCTTGGGGTTGTCGGCCGCAAAAATGCGGTGACATGACAGCGGGATTTCATAGCCAATGCCCAATGCGGTACCGGGCAAGGCAGCGGCAATCGGTTTACCGCCTTTGTTTTTATCATCCATTCCCGCACGTTCAATTTTACGCGTGATTCGATGAAAGTTCATGATGCCGTCAAACAGACCACGCGCAGGTTCATCCCCCGCCATTTCCGCCATCTTCGAAATAACATTCAAATCCATGCCGCCCGCGAAATCGGCCTTGCCTGATGTAATGACTGCCCCGATCACCGCATCATCCGCCAGCACCTTGTCTACCAATGCATCAAGTTCTGCAGTGCTATCAAGGTTCAAAACATTCATCGATTTATCTTGGCAATCCCATGTGATTGTCGCAATCCCATCGGCATCAACGTCATAGTGAAAATCCGCCATTTTTGGCCTCCTTACATTTGTATCAAGCGAACCAACTCCCTGGCCGCATGTATATTTCCATCAACTTGCTTGATCACCCGCAGCGCGGTTATGATCGGATCTTTGGTCGAAAAGCTCTCCATCACGATTTTCTCAATTCGAAACCCAATATCGGTTGGGCGTAAATAATAAACCGCGATCGTGGGTGCGGCTGGTTCTTGATTGGCTTGAACCACATTCCATTCAAGGCGCAACAGGCCATTTTCAGAGTCAACAACTTCGTAGGATATGGCCTGCCCACCAAGGATATCCACATCCTTCAATTCAACAATTGACCCCATAATTTCATACAGCACCTGATGTTCTCCCGCGCTGTGAATGCGAAATTCGTCCTCGCCAACAATATAAACGAGAGGATAGTTGAAGCACTTGGTGCCCTTGGACCAATCTACGCCAATGCGAAGCCCCAATATCCAATCCAGCGTTTCTTGTGGATTTATCGGCACAAAACTAGGCCGTTCCATCACTGGAACTCCGCGAAGGTCGCAAAAATGTATATTGGATGTCTCGTTCATGCCTGCCTTTCACCCTAGAATTCAGAACCATCTTTGCGCGTAAACACATAATTTCCGTTCTGAGCAGTCGCCTTCATATCCACATCTGAATATTCGACATACTCGTCTCTTTCGCGCGCCCCAATCACCAAGAAGGCTGCCTTAGTTTCGGAATGATTAACAAAATGGTGCCCATTCTTCACACCCGCAGGGAAGGCCGCAAACTCTCCAGCAGTCAAAACCACCGATCCGGAATCCTCGACCAAGGTCAGGAACCCTTCGGTTACCATCACAAGCTCATCTTCATATTGATGCCAATGGCGCAAAGATGACTTTGCACCTGGATTTAGAGTTACTAGGTTTGCGCCGAACTGAGACATCCCACCAGCATCCCCTATCCGTAAAGAGGATCGCCCCTCCATTTCGGCATCATACGGGGCTGGATAGACCGATCCCGTTTTCACAGGTACTGTAGAAAGATCAATTTTTGGCATTATACACGCTCGATAATGGTCGCCGCACCCATTCCGGAACCAATGCATAGAGTCGCCAAGCCGGTTTCTTTGTCGCTGGCCTCCATCTCGTCCAACAATGTCCCAAGGATCATAGCACCAGTCGCCCCCAGCGGATGCCCCATGGCAATTGCTCCCCCATTCACATTCAACTTGCCGTGATCAACATCAAAATACGTCATGAAGCGTAGAACAACGCTGGCAAATGCTTCGTTCACCTCGAATAGGTCAATATCCCCAATTGCCATCCCACTTTCGCGGAGGATTTTTTCCGTTACAGGTACCGGGCCGGTTAGCATGATGGTTGGGTCAGTTCCGATTTTAGCAGTCGAGCGAATACGCGCACGTGGCTTCAATCCGTTGGTTTCACCGAACTCTTTATTCCCAATTAATACCGCCGCAGACCCATCAGAGATCGCCGAAGAATTGCCCGCGTGATGCACATGATTGATCCGTTCTAATTCAGGATACTTCATTAAGGCAATTGCATCAAAGCCAGGCATGGTCTCGCCCATATCCTTAAAGCTGGCGCGCAAACCGCCAAGCCCTTGCATATCTGTGGGGCGAATTTGCTCATCAACGGCTAACAACTCTAGCCCGTTTTGATCCTTAACGGCGAGGCGCGAGCCATTGAACACACCAGCCTTCGTTGCCGCCGCCGCGCGCTTTTGGCTTTCAACCGCATAGGCGTCACAATCATCCCGGGTAAATCCATACTTGGTTGCAATGATATCCGATGAAATTCCTTGGGGCACAAAATAGGCCTTCATTGCCAAATAAGGGTCAACCGCAATTGCGCCCCCATCCATGCCCATCGGCACACGGCTCATGCTCTCGACTCCGCCGGCAATATAGGCGCTACCGGCACCACCGCGCACCTGATTGGCAGCCATGTTCACAGCCTCTAGGCCCGATGCACAAAACCGGTTGATTGAAACGCCTGGCACAGTTTCGTTCAAATCCGAATATAAAACGGCAGACCGCGCCAAACAAGCGCCCTGCTCTCCGATCTGGGTAACATTCCCCCAAATAACATCCTCGATCTGAGATCCACCCTCGGCCAGATTATTCCGCTCGACAATACCGTTCAGCATATCCGCAGATAATTTCACAGCGGTTGCTTCATGCAGGGAACCATCCTTGCGTCCTTTGCCGCGAGGGGTTCGAATTGCATCATAAATATAAGCTTCGGTCATTGTTCGGCCTCCGATGTGGTCACGATTGTCTGGGCGCAACTTGCCCCAATAAATAGAACTGTTGACATCAATAGAGTGCGCTATGCGCTAAACTTCAAGAACAATCACCACCTCATGACGTTAACGTCACGTAATTTCTCAGCTTGACCAAACCGCTACAATTTGGAAAATTCAGATAAGGGGTATTCGCGAACGCCCCGTGAGGCTGCGGCCCAAGATTCGCATCCACACCTAGAAAGGAAGGATGCGCTATGCCATCTCCAAACCAAATCACCGCTGCACAATTGAACCGAAAGATCGGGACACCGAACTGCCCCATACTTATCGATGTGTCTATTGACCAAGATTTCGATGCCGACCCATATCTCATCCCAACAGCCATGCGCCGTGATTTCAAGACCATCGACCACTGGGCGCATGAGTTTCACGATGCCAAGGTGGTATTGATTTGCCAGAAGGGATTGAAACTTTCGTCTGGGGCATGTGCGATTCTGCGCAGCAAGGGAATCGACGCTGAATTCCTTGAAGGCGGCAATCAGGGTTGGCGCAAGACAGGGCTGATGCGCATTCCCGCGGCCACTGTTCCTATCGGCCCTATGGGCCACAGTGTTTGGGTCACACGGGATCGCCCGAAAATAGATCGCATTGCCTGCCCTTGGCTAATTCGCAGATTCATCGATCCCAACGCTCAGTTTTTGTTTGTGCCTGCAACACAGGTCTTAGACGTTGCCGAGAAATATTCGGCAACGCCCTTTGATAGTGCCAATACCTTCTGGGGACATCGCGGCGATCATTGTAGCTTTGACACCTTCACCACCGAATTCGGGCTGAATAGCGCGCCCCTAATGGCGCTCGCGCGCATTGTACGCGCCGCAGACACGGGAAATTTGGAATTAGCCCCAGAAGCCGCTGGCCTGTTGGCGGCGTCTCTTGGATTGTCTCGCATACACCGTGATGACAACATACAACTAGAGGCCGGTTTGCCACTCTACGATGCCTTCTATCGCTGGGCGCGAGATGCATCCAATGAAACACATACCCACCCAACAGGCGCGTCAGTATCATGAGCAATTCGCCAACGCTTGCGCAGGCTAGCAAAATCTGGGGTAAAATTGGTCTTCTTTCTTTTGGCGGACCCGCCGCACAAATCGCATTGATGAACTCTGAAATAGTTTCTAAACGCGGTTGGATGTCAGAACGCCAGTTCCTATCAGCGCTCAGTTTCTGCATGCTATTACCAGGGCCAGAGGCCATGCAACTTGCAACATATGTTGGATGGCGGCTAAATGGGACAATTGGTGGATTGATTGCGGGGACGTTATTTGTCCTTCCTGGTGCTATGTTGATCATGGCCTTGGCAACACTTTACACGCTTTTCGGTACAGTACCTCTGATCGATTCTCTATTCCTCGGAATCAAAGCAACAGTTGTGATCATCGTTATCGAAGCGCTATTGCGTGTTGCTCGGAAAACATTGCTTGGGCGTATCAACTACATCATTGCGGCCTCCGCTTTTATTGGGATTTTTTTCCTAAATCTACCCTATCCATTGATCGTGATTTTTGCTGGTCTGTGCGGGTGGTTCTTTCTTAAATCCCCTCCCAGCGAACCAGTTAGCCTACCCAAGATTTCTATTTGGGCAACGATCAAAACGACCCTTATCTTTGGTGTACTTTGGGCGGCCCCGATCGTTGCGCTTTGGGCGACTACCGGCCCAAGTATTTTAACCGAGATTGCAGGTTTCTTTTCACGACTTGCGGTTGTCACCTTTGGTGGCGCCTATGCCGTGCTGGCCTATATGACCCAAGACGTCGTGTTTGCCAAAGAATGGTTAAGCGCTAGCCAAATGATGGATGGCCTGGGACTAGCGGAAACTACGCCAGGCCCGTTGATCTTGGTCACTGAGTTTGTAGGGTTTCTTGCTGGTGCCCAGCAAGGGGGGATTGGGCTGGGGTTTGCCGCCGCTTTGGTGACGCTTTGGGTTACATTTATACCCTGCTTCTTGTGGATATTTGTAGGGGCTCCCTACATTGATTGGTTGGGCGCGCATTCACGGTTTTCCAGCGCGCTTAGCGCGATAACGGCCGCGGTTGTCGGCGTTATCCTTAATCTTTCAATCTGGTTTGCAATTCATGTGTTTTTCGAAACGGTTACACCCACATCCATTGGCCCAATTCAATTGCTAATACCTTCGCTGTCGACCGTGAATATAATAGTCTTGGGCCTGACGGCTCTTGCCGGGTATTTATTGTTAATGCGCCACTGGAATGTGGTGTGGGTATTGCTGATCTGCGGTGGGCTGGCGGCAATGCCAGCCCTATACTAAGGCAATGGCAGCAACATTCCCGCATGTGCGCGCCAAAACTGAATGATTTCACTGAGCAAGTTGATATCACAATTTCGAGAAGGGCAAGGGGCACGATTCCCGCCCCAGCCCGGCCAATCATGCCCCCCATCAAGGGTTGTCAGAACCGCCACCGCAGCACTTTCGGTACCCTGTTCAAAGTAGTCCTCGCGCACAGTGATCGTTTGATCTGCAGGCGCGGGGCCTGCCCCTAAATTGGGGTAAAGAGATTCGTGGCGCTGGGTATTCGCATTATTAAATCGCACCAGCCAATCGCGCGTGATCGATCGAATCGTGGGCATATCATACACACCAACTGATTTAGACAGATGGGTAAAATAAAAGCATTCCATGACATGGCGAGCCGAGCGAACGGGTTGGCAGGCAGGGTTTTCATCTACAGCCTTGGCCACCACGGCAAGTGGAATATTTTTTTTGTCTTCGGTTCCCATTTGAAACAAAAACGGGCGCTTAATCGTTTGATTTAGGGTGAATCCATCTAAATTGGATTCCTGTTTGCTGGCATTCCTTTTTCGTTCCGTCATCCCAGCACCGGCAACAGCAAATCCCGAGAACCGCTCAGCAAGTTGGCGCGTTAGCAACAGTTGATAGATGAAATCCCCACCGTTAGAAAACCCCAGTGCAAAAAACGCGTTACTCTGACGCTCTTGTTGAAACTTATCCAAGAGCACTTGCGTAAACCTTAGATCATCGGTCCACTGGCCCCCTGAACAGCTGTCGTTCTGGGCTAGATCTTTCCATGTATCCGCCCCACGCCCGATTTGGCGCCATACCAAGGAACATTTACCATCAACGCGCGAAGGGGACGCATCAGGGATAACCAATATCATGGATTGCTCTGTGCTTTCCCGCCACAGATTTGCCAGCGCTTTGGCTTTACCTCCTGCTCCATGATAAGAGAGAATAACGGGCAAATCACCTCCTTGTTGCGGCAGATGTTGGCAATAAGTTCGTTCGCGTCCGTCCACCAATATCGCACAGGATTGGAACTCTCTCGAGCCGCAATCGACCGTGGATTTAGGGGGCGTACAAACCTGTGCAAATACCGAACAAGGTAGGCATAGCAAAAATACAAAAAGCAAAAAGCGCATCTATCAATTCTCTGACTTATTAGTTTCCCCCAATAAGCCACAGAACTGATTAAATTTGATTTAAGTTAGATCACCATTTAGAGCTGCTTGTATCAAGTTGATCGTTTCAGCAACGCCATACAATGCAATAAACCCTCCAAAGCGAGGCCCTTGGGATGCTCCTAGCAACACTTCATAAATGGCCTGAAACCAGTCACGTAAATTGCCAAAACCATGATTTTTACCGATTGCAAAAACCAGTGCCTGCAGGTCATCACCATTGCTTAAATCATAACCAGATAAATCTACAGGATCCTTGCCCATATCAGCATTCTTCTTATGAATCATTGTTTTTGCCAATTCAGCATCCGCCAAACCTGCCGCTAAATCAGCCAATGCTGCCGCCTCTTGGGGGGTGGCCTTTCTGAATGTTTTGGCAGGTTTCACAAAGTCATGGTAATAACGCACGGCAAATCCTGCTGCCTGATCCATGACAGGGTTGTTTGCAGGAGACGCATCCGGTGCATACCGGTTGATAAATCCCCACATCTTGTCTTTGGTCTCTGCACTGGAAACCGAGGCCAAATTCAGCAACATCGCAAATGAAATAACCATATCCGATTTGGGCACATCCCCTTTGTGGATGTGGTACACTGGGTTGGCCAACTGCGCCTTGGTATCTTGGGTATGGTATGCATTTAGCTGTTGATGGTATTCGTCCACTGCCTTGGGGATCACATCGAAATGCATACGCTTTGCGGTCCCTGGTTTTAAATACATAAAGTACGACAAACTTTCCGCGCTGGCATAGGTCAACCACTGATCAATCGATACGCCGTTACCCGAGGTTTTTGATATTTTGTGCCCTTCCGCATCTAAGAAAAGCTCGTAAAAGAAATGCGCGGGCGCGGGCGCGCCCAAAATACGGCAAATTTTATCGTAGATATGCGTATTCGTTGAATGATCTTTACCATACATTTCGAAATCCACATTCAACGCGGCCCAACGTGCTCCAAAATCGGGCTTCCACTGTAACTTCACATTGCCACCGGTGACCGCTAGCGTGGTTTCAGTACCATCCTCATCATCAAATGTGATGGTATGGTTTTGGGTATCGACTGATTTCATCGGCACGTACAAAACACGCCCCGTTTTGGGCGAGATCGGCAGGAATATTGAATAGGTTTTGCGGCGTTCTTCACGTAGGGATGCAAGCATCACCTCCATGATATCGTCATATTTTTCCACTGCGCGTTTCAAAACTTCGTCAAACGCGCCGGAGCGGTAATACTCTGTCGAGGAATAGAACTCGTACTCAAACCCAAATGTATCCAAAAACCGGCGTAGCATCGCATTGTTATGCGCCCCAAAACTATCATGCGTCCCAAAGGGATCTGGCACATCGATCAGGGGTTTTTGAATATGCTCTGCCATCATCTCTTGGTTTGGCACATTGCTAGGTACCTTGCGCATTCCATCTAGATCATCACTGAAGGATACCAGTTTGGTTGGAATGTCGCTGATAACGCCAAAGGCATGCTGAATCATTGCAGTACGTGCCACCTCGCCAAAGGTGCCGATATGCGGCAAGCCAGATGGGCCATACCCTGTTTCGAATAAAACAAAGCCCTTTTCCGGTGTCTTGCCCTTCAAGCGTTTCAGCACCTTGCGCGCCTCCTCAAAGGGCCAAGCTTTTGATTTCATCGCTTCTGTGCGCAGATCAGACATGTTTTTTCTCTTTTAGCAGGTTTTCACCAGAACCCCTATTGCCCCACGCCCTTGGGGTCAATATTCTGTGCCTAACAAAAAGCAAAAACCACATAAAGGTAACGCAAATGACAGAGAACTCTCCAGCACCATGGTCCCCCCAAGACGCTCTTGTGGCAATGATGGTGGCAGCCTCTGTTTCGGATCAAGCCATTAAGACCATCGAATTACTTTCAATCGAGCGGATCGTGAATTATCTGCCCGTTTTCTCTGATTACAATATTGATCACCTAAGCACGGTTTCAAATTCGGTGTTTGACTTGCTCGAAAACGAAGACGGCCTCGATGCACTCTTTGGTTTGGTTAAGGCATCATTGCCTGAAAAGCTGTATGAAACGGCCTATGCCTTGTGCTGTGATGTTACCGCATCCGATGGCCGCCTGCGCGAAGAGGAATTGCGGTTTTTACAAGAAGCCCGCTACGAGCTGAACATTTCGCGCCTGCATACCGCGGCCATTGAACGCGGCGCGCGAGCACGGCATTTGGTGGAATAACACCTCCTTGATTTTCGTACTCAGGCGCGTAAACTCCACCCAGATATTTAAGGGATAGATTATGCGCTTGTTTGCAATTTTAATAGCATTCGTCGCGGTGGCCAACTCGGCCAACGCCTTTTGCGGTTTCTATGTGGCCAAGGCCGATGGAGAGCTGTTCAACGAAGCATCGAAGGTTATTTTCGTGCGTGATGGGCGTAAATCCACCATTACGATGTCTTCGGATTACCGCGGGCCAGCCAAAGATTTCGCGATGATCGTCCCCACCCCCAAGGTGCTGAAGCGTGAACAGGTCAAGACCGTTTCAACCAAGACCGTGAACCACCTTGATGCCTACACTGCTCCGAGATTAGTCGAATATTTCGATAACGACCCCTGCCGGCCACCCATTGTTCTTGAAACAGTATTGAGCAGCGCACCAATGAAAAAGGGGGCTGCCGCAAAACGCAAGGCAGGAGCGCGTGCATTGGGTGTTACGATAAAGGCCGAATATGCAGTTGGCATTTATGATATATCAATTCTAGCAGCGAAACAAAGCAATGGGCTTGTTACATTCCTTCGCCAAGAAAACTATAAAATTCCCGATGGCGCAGAACCTGCGCTAGACCACTACATCAAAAACGGGATGAAATTTTTCGTTGCTCGGGTAAATCTAATACGCCATGCAAAATCCAAGTATATTGAGCTAGAGCCCCTGCAGATAAAATTCAAATCCTCGAAATTCATGTTGCCCATTCAATTGGGCAAGGTGAATTCCGCGGGCACCCAAGATATGCTGATGCTGGCCCTAACACGCACAGGTCAGGTAGAAACCAAAAATTACGCCACCAAAAAAATTCCTAGTAATGTGAATATCCCCAGCTTTGTGGAATCCGAATTCGCGAATTTCTACAAATCGATGTTTGCCAAGTCTGTAGGAAAATCGGGTATTGTCATGGAATATGCATGGGATATGGCGTGGTGTGACCCCTGTGCCGCGGATCCACTATCAGTGGCACAGCTACAAGAGCTTGGCGTCGATTGGCTAAAAGGCCAGACCAAAGGTCCCGCACGCGATGTGTTTGTCACGCGCCTACATGCCCGATATTCCAAGGACACAATGCAACAAGACCTTGAATTCAAAGAAACCAAAAACCGCGCAAACTTCCAAGGGCGCTATGTGATGAACCAGCCTTTCACAGGAGCGATGAATTGCCCAATGGCCAAAGATTACATCACACGTAAGCGCCGCGACATTCAGCACGAGGCACAAATGCTCGCAGATATTACTGGCTGGTCCATGGGATCCATCAACAAAAAGATCGCCCAGTCAGTTCCAAGAAAGTTTAGATAATCTAATACATACGCGCCCAGCGCGCTAACAATTGGTGCTGCATTATCCGAGACCTGCGGGCCCAGCCCGGTGCTCCGGGGGCGCGATCCCGTTGTGATTTTGGAATTTTGGCACGCTGCTTCAGATCTACAGTAAATATAGCAAACACCAGCTGCCGACCCCGTGGTGTTTCCATATAGCCAGACAACGCAGATGTGAAATTCAACGTACCGGTTTTCGCGACGATATCAGCCCCCTTTATTGGCGCCTTCTTCCAGTTTTGGTTGCGCAATTCTACTGGCTTCAGCAATCCTCGAATACCGCCGTCCCAGCCTATTCCCTGTAAAACCTTTGCCATATCCCGCGCGGATACGCGGCTGTCTTCGCGTAGGCCCGAATGATCTACCATTTGGATGCTATCTGCTGCGTAATTTGCCACAAGCCAACGACTCATAACAGCGGCGCTATCCGCCACACTTCTAGGCTTGGCTGCCCGTTCAATACTGCTGGTCAACCCGATGGTTTCTGCCATCAAATTATTGGAAAATTTTAGCATCGATTGCACCGTTTTAGCCAAAGCTTGACTGTGATCCTCCGCCAATACATGGCCAATAGGCGCGGTTTTACGAACCTGTACACCTGGTAAAGCTACTTCGAAGTTTTTGCCCAATATCTGCAAAACCTCGCCAGCATATCGCGCAGGGTCTCGAACCGGCAACCAGCGATTGCCCCCACCACCTAAATCTCCGCGTGCGACGCTCCACCGCTCTACCCCTCCTGATTGAGCATATTTATAGGTTGGGGTATCGCGCTCGATCGGCTTCACTTCGATACCCTCGATTATAGGTTTATAGCCCGAAGTTTTAGCGCTTAGGGTTATTCCATAATCGGTGCCCTTGCGTTTCCACTCAAAAAATACACGGTTAAAGTTAAGGTTAAGCCCCGAAATACTGGGATTATATCCTACATAATCTGGCTGATCGCGATCTAAAACGCGCTGATAGGGCAATGAGCCACCATATACCATGAACCTACCGCTAATCCCTTTGATTCCTTGGGCACGCAGCCCAATCAAAAGCTGGGCCAATCCATTGGTATCGAGCGCTGGGTCTCCACCACCGACCAAGGTTAGATCCCCCTGCAAAATCCCCTGTTTTACTACGGTACTACTGGCGATTAGCTGCGTTTTAAATCGCCACTGCGCCCCAAGGTTGCGCAGAGCGTAGCTGGCGGTAAATATCTTGGCAACGCTGGCCGGGGGCAGTTCTTTATTGGGATGACTGCCCTCTAAAACCTCACCAGTTACTGCATCGGCAACGACAATACTATGGGTGCCACTGGGCGACAGTTGCCCGATGACATCCGCCAAAGATCGGGCGCTCTTTGCGCCAGTAAGGTCGGTTGGCCTTTTGGGGGGTGGTGCCGCATGTGCACAGGACACAAGCGTACCAGACGATAGAAGGCCAGCTAAAAATTGGCGTCTTAAAATGAGCTTGGAGTAATTGCTTTTCATAGAAACAGGTTGGCCTGCGCGGGGCGGTGCGTCAATCGCTTAGCGCACCCATTTGCCACTTTGGCGGATTTCTGTAGAGGACATGCTGTCCATCGGGCCGGTAATCAATGACCAGCACGGGGCGTCGCGAAATGGCAAGGCAGTAGAGCGTCGCGCCGAGAGCCTATTTCTACGGAAACGCCGCGCAGCAGGTGACCCACCTGCGGCCAATTGTTGGCCTGGGCGTGCCATCACGCCAATTGGCATGATTTGCATGATTTCATCCCAACGATCCCACTTGTGAAAGCTGGCTAAATTATCAGCGCCCATCAACCACACGAACCTTTGGCTGGTATAGCGGCTGGTGATTGCCTGTAATGTTTCTGCGGTGTAGCGGGTGTTAAATTGCCTTTCTAAGTCGGTAACAATGATCCGCGGATGATCCAGCAATGTTTGACAAGCATCCAACCTGCGATCCAGATCTGCCGGCCCTTCACTCTTCAAAGGGTTGCCCGGGCTTACCAGCCACCAAACTTGGTCTAGCCCAAATTCCTTCAGCGCCCAGCGCGAAATGTGTACGTGACCAGAATGAGGAGGATCGAACGACCCGCCAAGCAATCCGATCCGCAAGCCGTCCGTTGCAATTGGAAAACCGGTTTTCATAGCGTCGCTCTTTATTTTTGTCATATATACTAGGCAATTATTCAGAGTGAAACCCTGAATTACCCCTTAAGGGCCGAGCACCTCGTCCATCAGAATGCTGTTTTGCGTCAGAAAATCCACGAATAGTTTTGTTAGGCTACGCTTACCAGCGTTTTGCGGCCAGACAGCATAAACGCCAACGGGATCAGTGGTCCAATCGGGTAGAACACGTACCAAGCTGCCCTCCGCCAACTCTTGGGTAACATACATTTCAGGCATAATTGCAATGCCGCCCGAAATCAGCGCCATTTGTTTTTCTGCTTCACCATTATCCATGTGGAATGGCCCCTCGATCTTGGGTTTGAAATGTTTTTCTGGATCGTCCACATTCTGCAAACACCACTCGCCACTCCAACGAAACGCCCCGATCCAAGGGAACCCAAAAGCTTCCAAATCCTCGGGTTTTTGCGGGCAACCATGTTTTTCAATCAATTCGGGACTGGCATACAAACAGCCATGACCATCCATCAACTTTCGCGCGCGAAGATTACTATCTGGCATCTGTCCGACCCGAATAGCCATGTCAAACCCATTATCGATCAAATTCACAAATTCGGTTGAATAGGAGACTTCGACCAAAATCTTTGGATGAGCGTCTGAAAACTCCTTTAATACACGGGTGAATTTTGGAGCCGCAAGAAAGCTGGGCATTGTCATTGTCAAAACACCGGAATGCTCTTTGATATCATCCTGTAACTCTTCTAAACCAGTTTCCGCGGCATCGAGCATATCGCGCGCGTGTGCGGCCAGCTTTTCCCCCGATACCGTCAACGTTAGAGATCGCGTCGAGCGATAGACCAAGGCTGTATCCAGGTTTTTCTCTAGCTGCGAAATATGTTGGCTAACCACTGGGGCAGAAATATTCAGAACCTTAGCAGCGGCGGCGAAACTTCCGGTTTCAGCGACCTTTGCAAACACCCCAAGAGATTTTAGATTTGGCAACATTTCAATTACTCGATTTTTTAGAACTATCAAATTTGATAATAAGATATTTTCGCCAAAATGGGAACACCTTATATCGGTGGGGCGCAGGCTCCTCCCCGCGCTCTGACAATGGAGAATGATATGAAAACACCTGTTATCGCCGCCGCCCTTCTTTTACTTTCTAATGCCGCCTTCGCATTAGATGTGAACCCAAGCTATACCTTCCCCAAATCTTCAAAGCCTTTTGAAAAGCCCTTCGATTTCTCTATTTTCAAGGCACGCGGAAATACGGCAAAGGATCTAGCAAACCAGAACATAGAACGCCCCTGTGTACCCTCAAACGCACAGGCTGAAATTTGCACGAATTCAGCTGAATAAGCGACGTTCTATTCCCGCCCTGCCGCGTCTCCCCCTTGTGGCAGGGCAAACCGCCCTTTGCAAACACCCGCCAAGGTTGCTAGGCTTTGTTAAATTTAGCAAAGTGATAGCAATGAAACTCTTCCCCCCAAACACCCCGCAATAACCCATCTTGCCCCCCAGCCGCCCACACAGTATCAAGGCGAAAATCACAAACGTGAACAACACCTATCTGCGGAGCATCCCCAATGGCCTCTTATCAATATGTTTACCACATGGATGGCGTTTCAAAAACCTATCCAGGCGGCAAGAAATGCTTTGAAAATGTAAAGCTATCGTTCCTGCCGGGCGTTAAAATCGGCGTTGTGGGCGTGAACGGTACAGGTAAATCAACCTTGATGCGCATCATGGCTGGAATTGACAAAGATTTCACCGGTGAAGCATGGGCCGCCGAGGGCGCAACCGTTGGCTACCTGCCCCAAGAGCCTACATTGGACGAAACTCTATCGGTGCGTGACAATGTAATGCTGGCTGTTGCCACCAAAAAGGCAGTGCTAGACAAATACAACGAACTGGCCATGAATTATTCGGATGAAACCGCCGATGAAATGGCCAGACTTCAAGATCAGATTGATGCCGAGGATTTGTGGAATCTTGATGCCAGCATCGATATTGCCATGGAGGCTTTGCGTTGTCCTGCGGATGATGCAAATGTTGCAACCCTTTCGGGTGGTGAAAAGCGCCGCGTAGCATTGTGCAAACTCCTACTCGAGGCACCAGATATGTTGTTGCTCGATGAGCCAACCAACCACCTAGATGCCGAAACAATTGCATGGTTGCAAAACCACCTGATGAATTACAAGGGCACCATCCTGATCGTAACCCACGACCGCTACTTCTTGGATGATATCACCTCTTGGATTCTGGAGTTGGATCGCGGACGCGGCATCCCCTATGAGGGCAACTACTCATCCTGGGTCGAACAAAAGGCCAAGCGCCTGCAACAAGAGGCCAAAGAGGATAAATCTCGCCAGAAAACACTAGAACGCGAATTGCAATGGATGCGCCAAGGGGCCAAGGCCCGTCAGGCGAAATCCAAGGCGCGTATTTCCGCATATGAAGATATGGCAAACCAGTCAGAGCGCGAGAAAGTGGGCAAGGCCCAAATTATTATTCCCAACGGCCCTCGTTTGGGTGGCAAGGTGATCGAGGTTGAAAATCTCTCCAAGGGCTTTGGAGAGAACCTTCTAATCGATGATCTATCCTTTAGCCTTCCCCCAGGGGGCATTGTTGGTGTAATCGGGCCAAATGGTGCAGGTAAATCTACGCTATTCCGCATGCTAACAGGCCAAGATCAGCCTGATAGTGGAACTGTAACCTACGGGGATACAGTACAGCTGTCTTATGTGGATCAATCCCGCGACACCCTTGATGATAACAAAACAGTTTGGGAAGAGATTTCCGACGACCAAGATATCATCAAGTTAGGCGATGCGGAGGTTAACTCACGTGCCTATTGTTCGTCTTTCAACTTCAAAGGCGGTGACCAGCAGAAGAAGATGTCGATGCTGTCAGGTGGAGAGCGAAATCGCGTGCACATGGCCAAACTCTTGCGTGAAGGCGGCAATGTATTGTTGTTGGATGAACCGACCAATGATCTAGACGTCGAAACCCTACGTGCCCTCGAGGATGCGGTAGAAGATTTTGCAGGCTGCGCGGTAATCATCAGTCACGATCGCTTCTTCCTTGACCGCCTCTGTACACATATTTTGGCATTCGAGGGCAACAGCCATGTTGAATGGTTCGAGGGCAACTTCGAAGATTACGAAGAAGACAAGAAACGCCGCCTTGGTCCCGATGCACTTGAGCCAACACGCGTGAAGTACAAAAAATTCACACGCTAGTTTTAGCGCTCTTTGGATACTTATTGGCCAGTGTATGAAAGTACACTGGCCTTTTTGCTATAAACTTGGATTTTCCGCGATCTCTTGATAGTCTCTTAATCAGATCAGCAATCTGAATGTCGATACCCAGTTGGGAACTGCTTTGAAATTGCGGGCTGCGCTTCAGAATTGCACAGAACATAAGGACCAGAATGTTTCGTATATCTCTTATCCTAGCTACGGCGCTAGCCCTTGCATCACCCCTACAGGCCAAAGACCGCGCAATGAAAAAAATTTCAAAACTGCCTTCCGCGCATGCGAAATCAGTTTGCTATGAAATTCAGGGAAGACAGGGTTGGCAGCGCATGAACATGCCCGCAAATTCTGACGCGCAGGTTCTGACGATTTTTGGCCCTAAGAACACCAGCCGACAAGATAAGAAAGCCTACCCAAAGGCCAAAAAAATTGGCTGGTCTGTAATCGATCTGTTTCACAAGCGGGTTGGCCCCGAGGGCCATCACGGCGCTGCGGCTGTTGCCCTAGCGCCATTTGATATCTTCAAATATTTCAACGATGCACCGCATGGAGCCATTTTGGTGCGCCTACCCAACGGTTGGATCGGCGATGTCCGCGACCCTAATCGCCCGATTTCTTTATCTGGCGAAGCCTATTATGATTTTCGCATCAATGACTCGGATCAATCCTTGGGCGACAACGGTGGGTTTCTGGTCATGTGCATTGTCGATGCTGCGCATTATTGATCAAAATCATAAGGTAGAACCCCGCTTTCAATCTAAATGGGGCTTTCTCATCTTTGTCAAAGGTTTCAAATTCATAACCACCTAGAGAAAGCCACCCAATGGATACCTTCCTACTCCAAGCTACGATCTATCTTGCGGCCGCCTGCATCGCAGTGCCCGTCGCCAAACGTCTGGGGCTGGGGGCGGTGCTTGGCTATCTTATTGCTGGAGTTCTGATAGGGCCAACATTTGGCTGGGTCGGATCAGAGACCCAAGACCTACAACATTTCGCCGAATTTGGTGTTGTGATGATGCTGTTCGTGGTAGGCTTAGAGTTAGAACCAAAGGCCCTGTGGGACATGCGGGCAAAGTTGATCGGCCTTGGGGGACTTCAGGTGGTGCTTACCACACTGGTGATCACGGCTGCCTTTATGACATTGGGCCATATCTGGACGGTTGCTCTGGCCATTGGATTAACATTTTCGCTCTCGTCTACGGCGATCGTTGTGCAGACACTGAATGAGAAATCCCTTATGCCAACACAGGGTGGGCGATCTGCATTTTCGGTACTATTATCCCAAGATATCGCGGTGATCCCAATGCTTGCCTTGGTACCTCTGTTGGCTCTGTCTACCCCCCATGCTACCAGCCATGACGCCCACGCCAGCATGAGCCTGATCGACGGGCTGCCCGCATGGGGCGTTACATTGGTGACAATCAGCGCTATTGCACTGGTGATTCTTGTCGGCAGGTTCCTAACCCATCCTATTTTTCGATATATCGCACAGGCGCGTCTGCGTGAAATGTTCACGGCCATCGCGCTCTTGCTAGTTGTTGGGATCGCTCTACTGATGACCTTGGTTGGGCTTTCTCCGGCGCTTGGTACATTTTTGGCAGGTGTTGTTTTGGCCAACTCTGAGTTTCGCCATGAGCTCGAGGTCGATATCGAACCCTTCAAGGGCCTTTTGTTGGGCCTGTTTTTCATCACCGTTGGCGCGGGGATAAATTTCACAATTTTAGGCACTCAACCGTTATCAATTTTGGGCCTAACCTTGATGGTTATGGTGCTGAAGGGGGCTGTTTTATGGGTCCTTGCAATCATTTTCAAACTGCGTGGTAAAGATCGTATTCTCTTTGCATTGTCACTGGCACAGGCAGGGGAATTTGGTTTCGTTATGTTAGCCACTACGGCACAAAACCACGTTATCCCGACAGGCCTGATTGAAAAGCTCTCTCTGATCGTGGCATTATCCATGTTGCTGACTCCGCTTCTATTCATCCTTTACGAACAAATTGCCAAGCGCTTGACGGCCGCGCCCTCGCTTCGCGAACATGATACAATTGATGAACAAGGTACAACGATCATTGTCGGAATGGGACGGTTCGGGCAGATTGTTAATCGCATGGCCATTGCCTGCGAAATAAAAACCGTCGTGATTGATCACCATATCGAGCAAATCGAAACCATGCGCCGCTTTGGGGTAAAGGGTTTTTTCGGGGATCCAACGCGCCCAGATGTGATGCATGCGGCAGGGCTAGAAAATTGTGCCAATTTGGTTGTAGCCGTTGATGACAAAGAAGCCGCAGTAAAGCTTGTAAAAAACGCGCGAAAAATTCGACCCGATCTGCGGATTATTGCCCGCGCTTATGATCGCGATCACGTTTATCGCCTGTATCGTGCCGGCGCTACCGATATTGTGCGCGAAACATTTGATAGCGCCCTGCGCGCCTCGCGGTATATGCTAGAAGGGTCAGGTTGGGCCGGGTTTGATATAGAGAACGCGACTGATGCGTTCTTTAAATCAGATCGGGGTGCCTTGGCTGAACTAGCAGAGCTTTGGGATCCAGACGTACCCTCAGCCAACAACAAACCCTATGTTGAGCGCGCGCGCGCCATTAATGCCGAATTTGCCACTGGATTTTTGGCAAACCTTGCAAACCTAGGGGACGCGAAGGAACAGGACCCCAAAGAATGAGCCGCCATATCCATGCACTTACACTTGTTGTACCAGATTACGATCAGGCCATTGCATTCTATGTTGGTAAATTAGGGTTCACACTTGTCCAAGATACCAAGCTGGACGCGGCCAAGCGGTGGGTATTGATCGCGCCTGCCCCTGATGCTCAGACCAATATTCTGTTGGCCCGCGCCGCATCCCCGGAACAATCCAATGCAATAGGGAATCAAACCGGCGGTCGGGTGGGGTTTTTCCTGCACAGCGATGATTTCGACGCTGATTATGCCCACATGTTAGCACAGGGTGTAAACTTTTTAGAGAAACCACGCAGCGAACCTTATGCAAAAGTGGTGGTATTTCAGGACCCCTTTGGCAACAAGTGGGATCTGTTACAGAGCCTATAGTTGCCGAATTAATTCGGCCGCATGGGCGATGTCCGTTGCTTCTAGATATCGTGCATGATCTGTTTGTGGCTCTGCTAACTCTAGCTCCCATGTGGTGTGATACGGGACATGTACCCCCCATCCACCAGCATCAATTGCGGGCAAGACATCCGATTTCACGGAATTGCCGATCATCGCGCAATGCCCCGCCCCGCCATGGCGCGCAAAAATATCGCGGTAGGCCTGTGGGTGTTTTTCGCTAACGATCTCAATGGCTTGGAAATATTGTGCCAAACCAGATTCCAACACTTTGCGTTCTTGATCTACCAAATCTCCCTTGGTGATCAACATCAATTCGTAACTCGGTGCAAGTGTTTGGAGCGTGCTTAAAACCTTGTCTAACAGCTCTACAGGATGATCCATCATTTCACGCCCGATATCGATGATCGTAGCCATATGACGCGCCTCTAACCGATGATCGCTGGCCTCAATCGCCGCCTCCATCATAGAGAGTGTAAAACTTTTAATCCCATAGCCCAGCTTGCCCACATTAGTGCGCTCTTTTTCCAATAGAACCTCTGAAAGTGCTACCGCATCGATGAAATCACTCATCAATTCCGCGAAACGCGCCTGTGCCTGTGCAAAATGATGCTCGTTATGCCAGAGCGTATCATCGGCATCAAAACCCACTGCCTTTATTTGTTGCATAGCCCTATCCCACGTAACGTAGGGCCTCACGCCCTAGGTAGCGAATTTGCGACGCAAAGGCGCTATTATTGGCGGTTGCCACCCCTGCTAATTTGAAATTATCACGTACTTGGCACAATCCGATAATTGAGGCCATAAACAGCGCCGCACGTTCGTGACCAAACGGGCCTCCAATTTTGACGGCTATTTTGTCTACGAAATCTACCTGAAATTTATCTTGGATAAAACACCCGACCTCTGGATCATTGATATTGTTCATCATCAATTCCATCACCATTTGGATATGCATATCATCAGTTTCGGTTAGTTTAACAACGAAATGGTTCAAAATATTCGCATCCGGATCCTCGAACAGCTCTGGCCATGTTAACGCGCCCTCTAGGCTTGCCTCGAATAACCCCATTTTTGATCCGTAGTACCGCGAAATCAATGCAGCATCGACACCCACAGCCGTGGTAATATCGCGCACCGATACGTTTGAATACCCGCGTGTCCAGAATAGGTTCACCGCTGTATCTAACAATTTTTCTTTGGTGGTTTTTTTATTGTCCATAGCGACAGGATAAACACGATCAAGCTTTTGTCAACAAGTGTTGACACTCCCTTTTTCCGAGTTATACTCCCAAGAACAACATCAAGGGACAGCAAATGGCAAATACAGCACTTGTTACCGGCGCATCATCTGGAATTGGGCGTGCATTGGCAGAATATCACGCGCAACAGGGGGGGGATTTGATCATCACCGCACGGCGAAAACCAGCATTGGATGCACTAAAGGGCGAACTGGAAGCCAAATACGGCATACGCGTTACCGTTATCGAAAATGATCTAGGCAACTCGGATGGCGCGCAACAACTCTACGCCAAGGTGAAAAATCTGGACACGCAGGTGGATATCCTCGTTAACAACGCAGGTTTCGGCGGTCACGGTACCTTTCTCGCACGCGACTTAGGCGATGATCTGGCAATGATTGATCTGAACGTTGCTGCGCTGGTCGCTCTGACTCATCTGATCGGTAAGGATATGAAATCACAGGGCGCGGGGAAAATGTTGCACGTTGGCTCTACCGCTGGATTTATTCCTGGGCCACAGCAGGCCACCTATTTTGCAACCAAAGCTTTCGTCAACAGCTTTAGCCAAGCCATTGATCATGAAATGCGCCCCCACGGGGTAACCTCAACGGTTCTTTGCCCGGGATATGTGCATACGGAATTTGCACAGGTTGCGGCCCTAGAAGGCACCGGATTAGTCAAGCAAAAGGGCGCAACCGCTCCGCAAGTGGCCAAAATAGGCTATGACGCAATGATGGCGGGTAAATTGGTAATAGTGAATGAATTTGCGCTTGGTTTTATGTTGAATTGGATCATACCATTCCTACCCCGCCGAATGGTTCTAAAGATTACCGACAAAATGCAAACGAAATAAGCCACCCAACGTCATTTGATCTCGCACCTTGCCCAACAGCGCCAAATCAGGCCTACTTGGCCCATGACACAGACCCTAACAACCGAAATCACAGACGATATTGCACGCGTTACCCTAAATCGTCCCCAACAAAAAAACGCGATGTCTTTTGACATGATGCGCGAGCTTTATGATGTTGGCCAACATCTCAGTTCTAACACAGAGCTTAGGGCGATTATTCTGATCGGTGCAGGTGACACATTTTGCGCGGGCATCGATTTAGGTGATTTGATGGGGGCCGTCGGCGATATGGATGCAATTCACAAGCGGCTATCAACCCAAATTACTCCAGAGATTGGTAATTTTTTCCAAGCTCCTACCACCATTTGGGGCCAATTGGATGTACCGGTGATTGCCGCGATTCAAGGCTACGCGCTCGGGGCGGGGGCTCAATTGGCGCTTGGGGCTGATTTTAGGTTTATCGCCCCTGATGCTCGTTTCGGTCTGCTCGAGGCCAAATGGGGACTGATCCCCGATATGGGTGTTACCCAATCGCTACCACGCCTAATCCGCGAAGACCAAGCAATGGATTTGATGATGACCGGCCGAACCTTGGACGCAGATGAGACCCTGCAAATGGGGCTTGCGACCCGCATAGCCAATGATCCATATGCCGAGGCATTGGAATTTGCACAGCTTCTGTCTCAGCGCTCGCCCGACACCCTGCGCGACGCCAAAAAGCTCGCCCGCACAGCTTGGGCCACCCCCAACGCGCTACAGCTAGAGGCAACCCTACAGTCAAAGATCATCGCAACCCCTAATCAAATGGAAATGGTCGCTGCAAGCATGGGCAAGCGCGCGCCAAAATTCAGGTGATGCGCCTTCCCCTCTGATCCGCGTTCCTCTATAGGAGGCGCATGAGCCAGAACCCGCCAAACCTACGCCCCGACCTAGCCCCCTCTGCCCGCATCAGCGAAACACCCCGCGCAGGCCAGCCCAAAGTTGGCATGGTCAGCCTTGGATGCCCCAAGGCTTTGGTGGATTCAGAACGCATCCTGACCCGTCTACGCGCCGAGGGCTATGCCATCAGCCCTGATTATACTGGTGCCGAAGCAGTGATCGTAAACACCTGCGGTTTTCTAGACAGCGCCAAGGCCGAAAGCCTTGATGCCATCGGTGAAGCCTTGGCTAAAAACGGCAAGGTTATTGTCACCGGCTGCCTCGGGGCGGAAGAAGATTACATCCGTGGAACCCACCCATCGGTTTTGGCTGTCACAGGCCCACACCAATACGAGCAGGTGCTAGATGCGGTGCATTCCGCCGTCCCCCCCAGCCCCGACCCCTTTGTTGATCTTCTACCTGCCAGCGGCGTATCTCTGACCCCTCGTCATTATAGCTATTTGAAAATATCAGAGGGCTGTAACCACAAATGCAAATTCTGCATCATCCCAGATATGCGCGGTCGTCTGCAATCGCGCCCAGCACATGCGGTACTACGTGAAGCTGAGAAACTGGTCGATGCTGGCGTGCGCGAGCTGTTGGTAATTTCACAGGATACATCTGCATATGGTGTGGATATCAAACACAAAGTCGAGCGCGATCACCGCGCCCATATCACTGACCTAACCCGTGATCTGGGTTCCCTTGGGGCATGGGTGCGTCTGCACTATGTCTACCCATACCCACACGTACGCGATCTGATCCCCTTGATGGCGGATCACTCAAATAACATTCTGCCCTATATGGATATCCCGTTTCAACACAGCCACCCAGATGTGCTGAAGCGTATGGCGCGGCCTGCGAAATCATCCAACACATTGGCCGAAATAGCCGCTTGGCGCGAGGCATGCCCTGATATCACATTGCGATCCACGTTTATTGTCGGGTATCCAGGCGAAACCGAGGCCGAATTCCAGCACCTGCTGGATTGGCTAGACGAGGCCCAGCTGGATCGCGTTGGCTGTTTTCAGTATGAAAACGTGGATGGCGCACGCTCAAACACCCTGCCCGATCATGTGGACGACGAGATCAAGCAAGACCGCTGGAACCGCTTTATGGAGAAATCTCAGGCGATTTCCGAGGCAAAGCTGGCCGCTAAGATCGGCACCCGCATGGATGTAATTGTGGATGATATCGATGCAGATGGGATTGCCACATGCAGAACCAAGGCCGATGCGCCCGAGATTGATGGGAACCTGTTTATCGACGAGGGCACGGATGCGATTGCCGTTGGCGATATTGTGAATGTTGAGGTTGATGAGGCGAGTGAGTATGATCTGTGGGGTGTTATTAATTAGATATCGTGTTTTCTGGTATTTGACCGACATAGGCCTACCGCTAACGCCTATGTTACACAGGTTTAACAATTTCATGCTACCCTAGGGTCAGTCGTGTTAACCATACCCAGCCCCACGGATCCCATGAGCCCCAATCATCCAGACTATTACCCCCCCTACACCCCGCCAGAGCGCGTCGCGGATGGCACAATGCATTTGGTAGGAGTAGTGGGATCGATACTGGGAACCATGATGCTAATCAGCATTGTCCTGAGCACAGGTAGCATTGATAAAATCATGGCCGCTTGGATATACGCCCTATGTATGATTTTTGCTTTTTGCGCATCGGCCGCCTATCACTTTACCCCTGTAGAACATTTTCGGCCGCTGTTTCGCCGCATGGATCATGCAGGTATATTCCTGAAGATCGCGGGGACATATACACCGCTGGTTGTCATCATCGGCACAGGGTTTAGCTATTTCATCCTAGGTGTGGTCTGGGCGACGGCGCTGTTTGGGGTGGTGTGGAAGCTGTTTTATTGGTCCACCCCCAATTGGCGCTCTACCCTATTGTATCTGGCACTGGGCTGGCTCAGCCTTGCATTGGTCTGGCCACTATTTCAAACGATGCCACCCTATTGCGTTGCTTTGGTCATTCTTGGCGGGTTGACCTATACCATTGGCGTCATATTTTATCGGTGGGATACACTGCGGTATTCCGTGGCTATCTGGCACGGCTTTGTATTGGCCGCCTCTTCTTGTTTTTATTTTGCGATCTATTATTCCCAGACAGGCTTGCCGAATTTATTCTAGCCTTCGCTAAAATAGGCCCGCACACAGGTCTGCACATGGCGAAACCGATCCCCGCCGAGATGCACCCCCCCATACCAGCGCGTCACCACAATTATTTCATCCGTGACATTCTGGCGTTCTAACATCCGCAAGATCACAGCCCCTGCACCCGTTTCGCCGTCATCGTTTTTAACCTGCGTGCCATCGCTAAGAATAACGCCCCAAGTATTATGAGTGGCTTTGGCGAATTTCTTACTCTTCTTAAGATGTTTTATAAATGCCTTAGCCTCGGCACGATCACAGACCACGCCACCGCTGACGGCGTATTTGGATCCACGATCATTTAGCACACCCATGATTTGCTTCATGCGTACCTCCTGCTTGCACGCGGTAGCGCCCTGCGCTAGCCTAGGCCTATGTTTACAATCGAGCACGAATTTGACGCAACCGTAATAACATTGATTGATGAGGGCGCAGCGCCACTCTCCGAGGATGTTACGATAAACGCCTTTGCCTCCTGTATTACGGTCGAACAGGTTGATCCACATACCGATACAGTTATGCGCATCACCCTATCACCAGGCCAAATGCGTGATCTAGCCGCGGCCCTTGATCTGCCCGAAGGCAGTTACCAAATTGCGCCACCACCGGCCACTAATCCAGCAAAATAATAGCCCATGAAACTAGCCCAGCTAGAGCCATTATCGCTACCGCTGCACATCCTGCATCCTTGGCCTTTTTGCTAAGGGGATGAATTTCAGGGCCGATGCGATCAATCGCGGCCTCAATGCCGGTGTTCAACAGCTCCATTACCAATATCATCAACCCCAGCACGATAATAACAATCCGTTCGATACTGGTCATTTCGACAAAACACATCAAAACCCACGAGGCGATATTCACGCCAATCCATTGTGCAAAGCTTGCCTCGTCTTTTAGAGTAATCGCGATACCATCATAAGTATTGATCAGGCGTGTTCCTACACGTCGAAATTCTCGTGTGATATATCCCATTTGACACTCCTAAATACGGCATAAAAAACCCCGCTTAGCATTGCTAAACGGGGTCTCGCAAGGTTTTACAGATCTAGACCGCCAGTTCTGGCAGATCCTCAAACAGCGCAAGTGCCTCAGGATTTGCCATGCTTCCTGTGTTTTTCACAGCTCTTCCATGCACCACATCCCGCACGGCCAATTCCGTGATCTTGCCGGATTTTGTCCGCGGGATATCATCAACGGCAATGATAATAGCAGGCACGTGGCGCGGCGTGGCATGGGTGCGGATCTCGCTTTTAATACGTTTTTTCAGACTATCATCCAAAGCTACGCCCTCGCGCAGGCGCACAAACAGCACCACACGAACATCATTGTCCCAAGTCTGTCCAATAACCATAGCCTCCAAGACCTGCTCAACGCGCTCTACCTGACGGTAAATTTCCGCCGTCCCTATGCGTACCCCACCCGGATTCAAGACCGCATCAGACCGGCCATGGAAAATGGCGCCACCTTCGGGTGTAATTTCAACAAAATCGCCATGATGCCAAACATTCTCAAATTTGGCAAAATAGGCGTTGTGGTATCGAGAACCATCTGGATCATTCCAAAACCCGACGGGCTGTGAGGGATGTGGCCCAACACAGACTAACTCTCCTGCCCCCGTTCCCTGAGCTTGTCCTTGATCATCAAACACCTGAACATCCATCCCCAATAGCCGCTTCTGGCACTGGCCACGATAAACTGGGCTAATGGGGCTACCACCCGTGAAACAGCCGCAAATGTCGGTGCCCCCCGCGATAGAAGACAAACAAACATCCGCTTTCCAATCGCGGTAAATATAATCAAAGCTATCCGGCGCTAGGGGGGATCCCGTTGAAAAAATGGTGCGTAGCGCGTCTAACCCACCCGCTTTTGCAGGGGCAATCCCGCCCTTGGCACAGGCATCGATATATTTGGCCGAGGTGCCAAACTGCGTCACCTTCTCCTGTGCGGCAATTTCCGACAACCGATTCCCATCGGGGTAAAAGGGTGATCCATCAAACAAGATTAGCGTCGCCCCAGATGCAAGCCCAGAAACCAGCCAATTCCACATCATCCACCCACAGGTGGTGAAATAGAAAAAGCGATCTCCAGGGCAAATATCCGAATGTAGCTGATGCTCTTTAAGGTGCTGTAGCAGAATACCGCCAACAGAATGCACAATGCATTTTGGCAGACCCGTGGTGCCCGAGGAAAACAGGATGTACAGTGGCGCATCAAATGGCACGGGCACATATTCAACCTGTTCGACAGTGAACTCAGCGCCAAAATCTGCCCAGCTAACAGATTTTGCACCTGTCAAAGTGCCAACAGGTTCATCCGCATAAGGGAAAACCACCAACTTTTGCACAGACCCGAGCGCATCAGCCAGCCGTTCGGCAGTTTCAAGACACTCAAATTCCTTGCCGTTGTATTGGTATTTTTGTGCCGCGAACAAAACCTTTGGCTCAATCTGACCAAACCGATCGTTTATACCGTTATAACCAAAGTCAGGTGAGCCAGATGACCAAACAGCACCCAGACTGGCCGTGGCCAGCATCGCCGCGATTGCATAGGGCGAATTTGGCACAAATCCAGCAACCCGGTCGCCAATGCCTACGTTTTCCGCCCGTAGCGCCTGTTGAATTAACGACACCTGAGCATGCAGCTCATCCCAGCTCCAGACGACCAAATCACCAGCTTCTCCGTGAAACACGATGGCCTGTTCGGGGCCTTTCCGCTTCAATAGGTTTTCAGCATAATTCAAACGGGCCTGTGGAAAGAACCGCGCCTCTTTCACATCTGCTTCGTTTTCCAACACAGGCTTGGGGTTGCTGCCGATCACACCGCAGAAATCCCAAACCTGCCCCCAAAACGCGGGCTTGTCTTTTACGGACCAATCCCAAATATCATCGTATTCAGACAGCTCTAATCCCAATGTAGTGCTGGCCCTTTCAGCGAACTTGCACAAAAGGGTTTCTTTACTTTTTTCAGGGTCTGGCGACCACAATGCTTTAGCCATCTTCTTCTACCTTTACTATTTTGCGCATAAAAAGCCCTGAAACCCGCTAGGGTCAAGCGTGTTAATACTTATTTTTACTATTGTTTCAGACTTTGCGCGCGAAAAATACAAGCTTCTGTGACTAGAACAGGTGGGCTGGTACATAGGTTTCGTGCAACCATCCAAGCCGCGACAACCTTAGGGACATATGCACGGGTCTCTGGATAGGGTGGTACCGCACCGTTTTTCTTCACCGCATTTTCGCCCGCATTATATCCCGCAAGAGCAAGCAGCGGATCATTTTCAAACTCTTTTAGCAACCACCCCAAATAGGCGGCGCCACCCGCGATGTTTTGCGCAGGATCACTGCTATCTGTAACCCCAAAGCGCGCGGCAGTGTCAGGTATTAATTGCATAAGCCCCTTTGCGCCTGCTTTGCTTTGGGCATCAACCTTGCCAGCTGATTCTACGGCGATCACGGCTAATATCAGTGCCGGCGACACCCCCGTATCCAAAGATCCAACGAGGATTTCTTTGCCGAATTTTACCGCTATAGTTTGCAAAGATTGCAAGCTGGGTTGATAGAAATCTTTTGGCGCATTGCCCATCTGGCGAGATGCAGTCAACATGCGATCAAAAGCGGCATCCTTAATGTCTGGCGACAGTGCAGACCAAAACCAATCTTGCAAATCACCAACTGGCGCAGGTGCGACACCAATCTCTGGTGCACGATCCTCTATTAGGGTTGTAGGGCGTGGGTTTTCTGGCGGGGCCAAGGCCAAGGCCTGTTCCTCGGGATCAATTTGGATATTAATTTTGGATCCAACCGGGCGATTCTCTACTTTTACCCGCTTAAATGTCGGTTTTGCGCTGGTTTCTTGGGCTAGGGCCGTGCTGACCACACCAAAACACAGGCATAATACGCCAATAACTCTGAAATAAAGAGACATCCACCCAAAATCCTTTTCCCTAAAATTGCAAAAAATCATCCTTTTTACCAGAAAAACCTGATTTCAAGGCCTCAATTGTGAAAAATAAAAGGTTTTTTAACACTTACACGGCAACCTATAGAGGTGTAAAAAATGGTTAATGTGTTGTATTTAAAGCATATTGTCATTTTTTCCGCCATTCATATTATTTTCCTTTTGCCGCCATAGTCTCGCCTCAATTAAAGGGCTAATTGTACTTAGTTGAACGCAGACTGCTAAAGCGTTTAATTCTTTACAGCTTACGCTAAGGTAAGCTTAATTTAAAATCCCACCTAGGTGGGCTGTAAACAAAAAGGGTGACCAAAATGAAACTATTTAAGAAATTCCGCCAAGACGAAGCCGGTGCTGTGACTGTAGACTGGGTTGTTTTGACAGCTGGTGTTGTAATCCTAGCCGGTATCGCAGTTGGCGCCGTACGTGACGGCATCGGCAGCATCACAAGCAAAATCTCTTCTGCGATCGACAACCCGATCTCTTCATAATCCTTCGATTATTTAGAACAAGAAGTTTCAAGGCAAAGCGCAAGCTTTGCCTTTTTCGTTTGGATTTCCTTCTTGGCGTTGATCTGAATGTAAAATAGTCTATGACTCCTCTAACACCTAGATCAAAAGGAATACTATGCGACTACTGTTTCTTCTCGTTCTTCTTCTGGGAATCGGCGTGGCCGGATTTGCTGGCTATCTGACCTTTGAACGCTTTAGCCATTATGAGAGCGAAATCAAACGTCTGGAAAAAGTCGCAAGTAAACTCGTGAAGACCACAAAGGTGGTCGTTGCCAAGAAAGAGCTGAAGTACGGCGATGTGCTGGAAAAGAAAAACGTCAAGCTCGTGGATTTTCCGGTAAAAACAGTTCCAAAAACCACGTTCAAATCAATGGAAGAGCTGTTTGGAAAACCTGGCGAGGACAAGCCTCCGCGTATTGTTCTACGTGCAACCGAAGCATCCGAGCTACTGTCCACAGCTAAAATTTCAGAATTTGGAGAAGACGCTGGCGTTGCCTCCAGACTAGAGCGTGGGACGCGAGCATTTACCCTGCGTGTCGATGTGGCATCTGGCGTTTCCGGTTTTCTTCGCCCTGGGGATCGTATCGATATTTTCTGGACAGGTCGTGTTGGTCGTCAAACTGTATCGCGCTTGATTCTTGATGGCATTCAGCTGATCGCAATTGACCAAATCGCCAACGAGGACCGCAAGCGCCCTGTTATCGCACGCACCGTTACCGTCGCTGTGACTCCGCAAATTGTGGGCTCTTTGGTTCAGGCACAGGCCACAGGCAAGTTGCTGTTGTCTCTGCGCGGCATTGGCGATGATACTAAGAGTGGCACAATCGAGGTTAATCAGAACGATCTTTTGGGTCGCGAAGTTAAGGAACAGGTCAAAGAAGAAGTCTGCTCGATCAAAAGCCGTAAAGGTGGCGAAGTTACCGAAACAATCATCCCTTGCGCTGACGAACAGTAAAAACCTTCGGCAGCGCACCTCAGTCTGGTGGTTTCACGCAGCAACACCGCAAAATACAGTAGTGTTGCGCTATATCCACATTTTTCTAGCCTGCTATCGCATTGAATCTTGTAATATTTCGCGATCTGCGCCAGTCTGCATCTAATAATTATAAAAACAATAGTGATCAGAGAGGCAGATCACATGAAACTTAAGCAGCTATGTTTGGCAGCCCTATTGGGCATGTCAGTATCACTTATTCATACCACAAGTACTGTGGCGCAATCCAAAAGTATCGTCAAAGTGACGAGCCAGCAAACGTCTGAAAGCATCGTCGTGCCGTTAAACCGCGCGATCGTGTTAGAATCAGAACAGGCCTTTGCCGAGCTATCTGTCGCAAATCCCGGTATTGCTGATATCGCGACCCTATCGGATCGATCGATCTACGTTTTGGGCAAAACGCCTGGGCGTACGACATTAACGTTATTGGGGGCCGATGGGCGCCTGATTACCAACGTAAATGTCGTGGTAAACCCAGATCTGGCCGAATTCAAAGAGCTGGTGAATGAAATTATGCCCGGCGAAAAGGTAGAGATCCGTGCGGCAAACGACGGGATCGTGATCAGCGGCGTTGCCTCTGGCACCCAAACCTTGGCCAGAATCGTAGAATTGGCCGAGCGCTATGCACCGGGGCGGGTTTCCAACCTTGCAACCGTTGGTGGCGCACATCAGGTCATGCTGAAGGTTCGCTTTGCGGAAATGACCCGTTCTGTGGCCAAGGGCCTAGGGTCTAGCCTTGCTGGCGGCAACGGCAGCACCGCATTTGGCTCTGGATCTTATGTTGGTGCGTCCACTTTGGGCACTGTATTGGCCAACGCGCTAAATCCCATTGCAAATGCAGATGCAACCGGCGTTATCGGTGGAACCATCAATGTTGGGAACTTTGCGGTCGATGTATTGATCGACGCCATGGAAACCAAGGGTTTGGTGCGCACATTGGCTGAACCTAATCTGGTAACCCTCTCTGGTAACGAGGCCGCATTCCTTGCGGGTGGTGAATACCCAATCCCCGTTGCATCAGAAACCTCAGGGGGTGCCTCAACGGTTACCGTTGAGTTCAAACCTTTTGGCGTAGAAATGAAATTCTTGCCAACGGTTCTGGATAACGGTTCAATCAACCTTCAGCTTCAAACAGCCGTTAGTGAAATTGACCCGACCAACTCGTTTACAACCGATGTGATTTCAATCCCCGCATTCACTCGCCGCGAAGCCGCGACAGTGGTGGAAATGAAAGATGGCCAAAGCATAGCTATTGCTGGCCTTCTGAAGGATGATTTCACAGATTTCGCGTCACAAATGCCATGGTTGGGCGATGTTCCCGTACTGGGCACCCTGTTCCGCAGTGCGAATTATCAGCGTGAGCAAAGCGAATTGGTGATCATCGTTACCGCGCATCTTGTCACGCCTGTGGATGGTGACGTCTTGGCCTTACCAACGGATCGCATCCGCCTACCCAGCGAATCTGACCTGTTCCTAACAGGACGTGTAACCGGGAAAAGCGACCAGAAAACATCTAACGGAACCGTAGCAACACAAGACTTCAAAGGGTCTTATGGCTACGTACTGGAGTAGAGCAGATGAAGCATACACACCTAATCGCCAGCTCAGCTCTGGTATTCACCCTCGCCGCATGTAGCGCTGACAATGACTATCGCAGCGATGGCTTCTCATCCGAGGCTGGTACCCAGATCACCGGTCAAGGGTTTGGCGTGGCATCCGCCCATAACGCCGCCGCCCTGAATGGCGATCTGCGTCTGGAAATGATCAAGAACCTAACACGGTTGTTCGCCAGCGAAGCCCCTGCTACAGTTAATTTCGCCTTCAATTCATCGAAATTAGATGCTGCGGCCAAGGATTCCCTGCGCAAGCAGGCCCAATGGATAAAAGATCATCCACAAATTACCTTCCGCGTGTTTGGTCATACGGATAAGGTCGGATCAGATTCCTATAACAAACGTCTGGGCGCACGCCGTGCCCGCGCCGCGGTTAACTATTTGATCAGCCAAGGCGTTTCGCGCAAGAAAGTCGAGGCGGTTGTTTCATTTGGCGAAACGCGCCCATTGGTCTTGACCGAATCGCGTAACCGAGAGAACCGCCGCACCGTTACTGAGGTACGCGGTTTCTACTCAGGTAAAAAGGGTGATGGCATCGATGGGAAATATGCGGTGAACATCTATAAAACCTATGTTGGCGCGGCCCAAGAGGCCTCCCTACCAGAAACGACCATCAACGTTTCACAATAAAGATCGCTTTGGGCCTGTAGCCCCAAATCTACGCAATTGTTTGCTTCTGGGAGAAAATCTCTCAAAAACAAACAATTGCCTTTATTTCGATGTACGATATAGGCATAATTTTTGTTGTGCCTATATACTATAGGCTGGCACAATAGGCGCTGTTTTAAGGGTGGGAACGAATAGATGAATACTGAAACAGGAACTCAATACAGCGATGACGTTGTGCTAAGTTGCGCAATTTCTCAACGGCTAGAGGCCTATCCAGAGCTCATCAATGAGATGCAGCATTATTTTGGCGACAATTGGGGCGGGCTTGAAATCGGTGATGCGATCTCGGTTTTGAACAGCTCACATGCAAAACATATGCAAAGCATGGTGATGGCACTCAGCTCACCTGACGAGCAATACCTTGATATAATTGAAGAAATTATCAAAACTTCCAAGGCTCAGAAAATTAGAACCGTGATCCTGACACAGGATCTTTCTGCTACTGCTCTGCATCGGTTGATGCGCAGCGGTGCAGATGATTTCGTACCCTACCCGCTGCCCTCTGGCGCACTACCGGCGGCCCTAGGAATTGCCACCACACCACCTTCCCCTGCCGCAACTGTTCCGCCCGCTCCCGTACAGTCATCCCCGCAGCCCAAAACAGAGGCGCCTGTTGCAGAAACAGAATCAGCAGATCCTTCACCCAATCCGACCCCCCCTGCCCCAGAATCAGCGGCAGAATCGGAGGCGCCAGCACAACCTCAAGAGGTTACCGCGCATAATTTTTCTCAACCAGCACCCGAAACAGTAAAAGAAAAAGCCCCCGAGGCGCCATCGGCGGTGCAGCCGGAGCCCCAGCCCCCTGCGCCTGAGCCGATGCCAGAGCCCCTGAAGCCTCAGCTAGACAAACAAGCCCCCACCACGGAGCCTGAACCGGCCCCCAGCTCACCCGATGTTGTGTCCACCCCCAAATCTGGCACCGTGTTTCCGGTGTTTGGTGGCGCAGGGGGTGTTGGTGCCTCGACATTTGCTGCGAACCTTGCTTGGGAGTTGCAATCTGTTTTAGGTGATGAGGGTCGCGTTTGCCTATTAGATTTCGGATTTCAGTTCGGCTCTGTTGGAACCTATCTGGATACGCCACGTACCGATGCCACATTAGAGCTATTTTCCTCTATTGATATCCTAGACGAAGAAGGTTTGACGCAGAGCCTTTCACTATACCGAGATACCCTGTCTGTATTGACCGCCCCACCAGATTCTGTGCCCCTGGAAATCATGCACCCCGAGCAAATCGGCAAGATGATCGATCTAGCCGCTTCGCAATTTGACTATGTCATTATCGATCTACCCAATGCGCTATTAAGCTGGAGCGAAACCGTTCTGGACCGTGCGCATTTGCTGTTTACCCTATTGGAATTGGATATGCGATCCGCGCAAAATGCCTTGCGTTTCCTACGTGCCCTAAAGGCAGAAGAACTGCCGTATGAGAAAGTGCAGTTCATCTTGAACCGCGCACCAAAGATGACAGATTTGAATGGCCGTTCTCGTGTAAAACGTATGGCAGACAGCCTGAATATTGAATTCCGTTGGATGTTGCCCGACGGCGGCAAACACGTGGTCAGCGCCTGTGATCAGGGCTCGCCTCTAGCAATCACAGCAGCACGTAACCCCTTGCGTAAAGATATGCGCAAGATTGCCGAAAATCTGATTAACCTTTCAAGCGAGACCCCAAAGAAGAAAGCGAAGGCATAGATGTTCAAACGCTTTAACACCGAGCGACCAAATACATCGACACCCAATCTTGCGCCCCTTGAAACAACCAAGGCCGCAAAAGCGGAGCCAAAGGCGGCCCCCAAGGCCGCGGTCCCCGACAAGGCCCTTTCACGAGACGAGAAACGCCGCATTCGTCTAATGGAAATTCGTATGCAGATGCACCGGCGTCTGTTAGAAAACCTGAACCTTGGCGCCATTGAAACCGCCAGCGACACAGATCTAAAACGCGAAATTTCGGCCATTACGGCAGATGGCTTGGCGGATACAGGCACGGTATTGTCCAAAGACGAGCGCCTTTCCCTGAACCAAGAGCTGTTTGACGAGGTGACTGGCCTTGGGCCGCTAGAACCGCTACTGAAAGACGATACGATCAACGATATTTTGATAAATGGGTGCAAGAACATCTTTATCGAACGTGCCGGTATCCTTGAGCCCAGTGATGTGGTTTTTAGCGATGAAAACCATCTACGCCGCGTGATCGACAAAATTGTTTCTGCGGTGGGACGCCGTATCGACGAAAGTACCCCTTATGTGGATGCGCGTCTATCGGATGGATCGCGCTTTAACGCCATGGTGCCCCCGATTGCCGTAGATGGGGCCTTGGTCTCTATTCGTAAATTTAAGCAAGAGAAGCTGAGCGTTGATAAATTGGTCAGCGGCGGTGCTTTTAGCGAAGAAATGGCGGCCTACCTACAGGCGGCGGTGTCCTGTCGGCTGAACATTTTGGTATCCGGTGGTACCGGTTCTGGTAAAACCACCACACTAAATGCTCTTTCTAGCTTTATTGACAATAACGAGCGCATTGCAACCATCGAAGACACCGCCGAACTTCAACTACAACAGGATCACATCGCCAGAATGGAAAGCCGCCCCGCCAATGTGGAAGGGAACGGCGAGGTTTCACAGCGTGACCTGCTGAAAAACGCCCTTCGGATGCGCCCAGATCGCATCATCGTTGGGGAAACCCGTGGCGACGAAGTTATTGATATGTTGCAGGCCATGAACACAGGTCACGATGGGTCTATGACCACCATTCACGCCAACTCAGGGCGCGATGCCCTGGTGCGTGTTGAAAATATGATTTCGATGTCAGGCGTTGAGATGCCACTGCGCGCGATGCGGGCGCAAATTTCTGCCGCCATTAACATCGTGGTGCAGATCAAGCGCCTACAGGATGGTAGCCGGAGAATGGTTTCGATCGCCGAGGTTTCGGGCTTGGAAGGCGAAGTGATCACCATGCAGGATATTTTCGTCTATCAGATTAATGGCACCCGTCCCGATGGAACGATCGAGGGTCGATTTGTACCGACAGGTCTGCGATCCCATTTCGCTCAGCGATTCGAGCAGTGGGGCTATGGTCTGCCGACCAGCATCTTTACCAAAACTGCGGCTCAATAGGAAAAACCATGGGATACGATGCACTCATACTGGTACTTATTTTCATAGGCGTCGTGCTGATGGTCGAGGGCATGTATTTGGTGGCCTTCGGAAAATCTATCTCGTCCAGCGCTCGGGTAAACCGCCGCCTAACTCTCATCGAGGAGGGCAAGGATCACGAAGATATCCTGTCCACATTACGCCGTGAGCGCGAGCAACACCAAAACTCTTTTAAATTTCCAGTGTTCTCAATTCTGAGTAAAAAAGCAGCACAAGCGAATATTGCATTTTCTCCCAAGGCTCTGGTTTTGGTGATGATTGTTGTCGCCATTTTTGGCTTTGTTATGCTGACTGTTTTTGCTGATGCCAGTTTCCTTATTCGGGTTTTGGTATCGGTGATTATGGGCACGGGGGGCGTGTATTTTTGGCTTAACAGCAAGGCCAAGAAACGTCTGTCCCTGTTCGAGGAGCAGCTGCCTGATGCGGTCGATCTTATCGTTCGCTCATTGCGTGTGGGCCATCCATTCTCCAGTGCGATCAATGTGGTTGCAGAGGAAATGTACGACCCCATCGGCTCCGAATTCGGACTGATAGCAGACGAGGCAACCTATGGGTTGGATATTAATTCCGCCCTTGCTGATATGGCCGAGCGTATCGATTTGCAGGATGTTCGCTTCCTTGCAGTGGCCGTAGGTATCCAGAGCCGATCTGGCGGTAACCTTGCCGAAATTCTTGATGGATTGGCCAAGGTAGTGCGATCGCGATTTAAGCTGTTTCGCCGCGTCCGTGCAATTACTGCCGAGGCCAAATGGTCGGGATGGTTTTTGTCGATTTTTCCGTTTGCCGCAATTGTTATGGTTAACGTTACCAACAAAGGGTATTATGACAAGGTGGCTCAATCACCGTTTTTTGTACCCGCCTGTATTTTTGTAGGAATTATGCTGACCATGAATATCATCATCATGCGCGCGCTTGTGAATATCAAAGTTTAGGATAGTATTTTGGATTTAGTAAAACGCATCGTAGACTTTATTATAAACGCGATGGGGCCCAATGGCCCTTTGATTGTTGCGGGCGTGCTAGGGCTGTTTTTGGTTTTGGTGATGGTGCCATTGGTTCTGCGCCCCTCCAAGGATCCCTTTGACCGCATTGCTGGTTCTGGTTCATTTGTTGACGAAAAGGTCATGCAGAAAGAGATAGGCCTGCGCCAAGAACAAAACACATCGCAATTGGATCGCTTCGCTGCATATCTCGAACCCCAGGACCAAAAGCAGTTCTCGGATCGCCGACTAAAAATGATCCAAGCGGGATATCGCACCACAGGTGCCGTGCGCACCTTTCACTTTGCTCAGCTGGTTCTGGCTATTGCTGGCCTTTTGCTGGGGTCAATTTACCTGTTTCTATTCTCTGGTAACGATAGCATTCAAATTCTAGCGGCCAAGGTTCTGGGCCCTTGTTTAGCTGGTTATTACTTGCCAACCTATTGGATCGAGCGGCGGCGCCAAATTCGCCAAACCGAACTTCAGGATGGTTTTCCTGATGCTCTGGATTTGATGCTGATTTGCGTAGAATCCGGCCAGACTCTGGATCACACAATTCAGCGTGTTGCGGGCGAGGTCGAGGTATCATACCCCACCCTATCCGAAGAGATGACCATCATCACAAATGAAATCCGCGCGGGTAAAGATCGCCCACAGGTGTTACGTGATTTTGCCGAGCGTGCAGAAATTCCAGATATCAAAGCCTTCGTTACTGTGATGATTCAATCCGCTAAATTCGGTACACCAGTTGGAGATGCCCTGCGGGTATTCTCGTCTGAAATGCGCGACAAACGCGTGATGCGCGCCGAAGAAAAGGCCAACACCCTGCCCACAAAGATGACCCTGGTAACCATGCTGTTTACCGTTCCACCTTTGTTGGTGATTTTGGTTGGGCCATCGGTTTATGATATCTATGAATTCTTCACCACACAATAACTCCCGCCGCTTGCGCGGGGTTGGGCTTGGCCTGCTTTGTCTAGCATTAGTGGCCTGCGAAGCCACCCCTACCCGCCTATCCCCCACACGCGAGGGCATCAAGGCCCCGGCCGGCACCATCAAGGTGAAAGAGGCCGTGGATGGTTTGGTTGTTGGGCACCGGCTCATGGCGGCGGGTGAATATGAACTGGCACTAAAGGCCTATGGTCGCGCCAGCGCAGAACATGGATTTAATGCGGATATCCTCAGTGCTATCGGCTCTGCCAATCTTAAATTGGGGCGTATTGGTCAGGCAGAAACATTTCTACGCAACGCAGTCAAACTGGACGATCAATTTGCCGCCGCTTGGAACAACTTAGGTGTGATCCTATCAATCCAAGGCAAGCTACGAGAAGCGGAGCGTACCTTCAGCCTCGCCTTTGCATTGGATCAGGGTCGATCAGAGGAAATCCGCACAAATCTTACCAAAGTCCTCGCTAAAATTGAGGATGAAGAGTATATTCAAGCCCAAGAACAACAAGAATACGAGCTGGTCAGACGTGGTAACGGGCGCTTCCTGTTGTTACAGACACCAAACTCGGACACAGAGCAGTAGAGGAAATCAGATGCGCAGACATCTCACTATTGGAGCGTTGCTGGTCAGCGCTATCGGGCTTGCGGCCTGTGATGTAGATACCAAAGAATCCGATCAGAAAAAACTGGTCGGCGTGGTTGATGAAACCAACCTGAATGAAATCATGTTAAACGCCGCTGATCCCAACGAGGCGGTTTCCTTCTTTAAAAACTCTTTGCAAAAAGACCCAGAGCGCGTCGATTTACAACGCTATTTGGCGCTATCGTTAATTCGTGCCAAGCGCGCCCCAGAGGCAAACGTGGTTTTTGCCCAGCTGGATCAGGCTAATAAACTTACCGATCAAGACCGCGTAGAATATGCGGGGTCTCTTATCCGCGCTAGCGAATGGAAAGATGCTCGCGCCCAGCTGAATAGAATCCCCCCAACCGTTGAAACATTCCAGCGCTATCGCTTTGAAGCCATGGTTGCCGACAGCCAAAAACAATGGAAAAAGGCCGACAGTTTCTATGAAACCGCTTCGAACCTAACCACCCAACCAGCCGGCGTGTTGAACAATTGGGGGTATTCCAAGTTGACCCGCGGTGATGCAAAAGGTGCCGAACGATTGTTCACAGAGGCCATCACTTTCGACAAAACTATGTTCACCGCCAAAAACAACTTGGTTTTGGCGCGGGCCTCTCGCCAAATCTATGACTTGCCTGTAGTGCCAATGACACAGATTGAACAAGCCGAGTTGACCTATACAATGGCACTGGCGGCCATCAAGAATGGCCGTACAGATCGCGGTCGCGGATTACTTGAGAAAGCGATCGAGCTGCACCCACGCCATTTTGAAGCCGCAGTGAATAGCCTGAAAGGACTACGGGGGTAATATGTCTGAATTCGCCGCACTGTTTTTCCTTATCGCTACATTTCCGGTTTTGTTTATCTGTGCCTATACAGATCTACGTTTTATGACGATTTCCAATCGTGCAAATATGATTTTGTTTGGAATTTTCCTTGTTTTCGGTGTTTTTCTACTTCCCTTTCCTGAATACGGCATGCGATTGCTTCAGGGGGTTGTGATGCTGATTGTAGGCTTTTTACTGACATCATTCGGCGCGATTGGTGGCGGCGATTCCAAGCTGTTGGCAGCAGTTGCACCCTATGTTTTATTGGACGACGCCTCTGGATTGGCCATGGTTCTTTGTGTTATAGTTCTTGCGGCGGTGCTTGCGCATCGTATACTAGGGTTAATCCCGCGATTTCGCGCCGAGGTCGTAGATTGGGTTTCTTGGCAAAAACACCGAAATTTCCCATTTGGTGTCCCGATTGCCGCCACATTGTTCCTGTACTTGTTTTCAGAGGCGCGAATCGTTAACTAAAACTGTAAGATGCAGTTTGATTAAAATTTATTTGGAACCGAGAGCCCGACATGAAGTTTCTAGTACCAGAACCCTCTGATTTCATGGAGAAACCAACGCACCGCGCGTTTGCTAAAGGCACGACCAATCGGCCGCCCGAAGATTCCAAAGGTCAAACGGCCCCGACGGTGAACTTCGAAAACGCACCTCGCGCCCCGCGATCCATCGAAGAAGTTGGCATGGAGCCAACGTTTTTGTTGAACTTGTTGATCAAAACCATGTACCGCACAAACATCGAGGTGATCTCTCGGCTGACGAAGGTTATGTGTATTCTGACACCGGTATGCCAAGAAATTATTGAAATGGGTCGCGAACAACGTTTCATCGAGACAGTGGGCAAATCCCTGACATCTAGCTCTACGGAGTTACGCTATCAGCTAACCGATGCTGGTAAACGCCGCGCAGTGGATGTTTTGGTGCAATCAGAGTACTACGGCGCGGTCCCCGTTCCACTTGAAGAATTCAAAGAACAGGCCAATAAACAGTTGATCAAGAACCTGTCAGTTACCAAGGATGCCTTGGTAAGTTCGATGCGGGGATTGGTAATTCACAAGGGCATGCTGGATGCCATTGGGCCTGCGGTGAATTCCGGTAAATCTATTTTGTTCTATGGCCCTCCGGGAAATGGTAAATCGTCTTTGGCCAATGCCATTCGCGATGCGGTGGGCGAAAAAATATTCGTCCCGCGCTATTTGGAATATAATGGCCAAGTTATCGCTATGTATGATCCCATCATCCATGAAAACGCCGAAACCAATGTGAATGACGACAGCTCTTTACGAGTTGCAGCAGATAGTTTTGACAACCGCTATGTGTTGGTAAAACGTCCTGTTGTGATCACCGGTGGTGAGCTGACACTCGAGATGCTGGATTTGACCTATAGTACGGATTCAAAAATCTATACCGCCTCGCTACAACTAAAGGCAACCGGCGGGATTTTCATTGTAGATGACCTTGGCCGGCAACAAGAACCACCGCAGGCGATGATCAACCGTTGGATTTCGCCCATGGAAAGTGGCGAAGATATTCTTGATTTCGTCACGGGCGAGAAGTTCTCTGTGCCGTTTGATTGCATGACAGTATTCTCAACAAACTTTCACCCAAACGAATTATTTGACCGCGCGGCCCTGCGCCGAATTTCACATAAAATCCTGGTGGATGGCCCGAACCGTGATCAAATGCTGCAAATCTATCTGTCCTATTCCAAGGCCGTTGGCCTGGATTTCCCCGAAGATGTGGCGATCTATTTGTTCACCAAGAAATACCCAGAGATCAACAACGCGTTTGCGGCATTTCACGCCAAATTTTTGGTTGATCAGATGTTTAACGAGGCTGAATACCACGGCCAAGAACCCATAATCACGATACCACTGATCGAGAAGGCGTGGGAGAATCTATACGTTAAGGATCACGAGTTCGATTCATAGAAAGACCCGCGATTTCGCGCGGGCCCTTTTCAGAATATGCTTAAGCGGTCAGGCCTTCTGGCTCTGACAGGCCATTGGAGCGGCAACAGGCGGTCAGCGTGCTTGCCAGCAGGCAGGCAATGGTCATTGGCCCTACACCACCCGGAACGGGCGTAATGGCCCCTGCAACCTTTACTGCGCTGTCAAAGTGCACATCCCCAACCAGCTTCGTCTTACCTTCTTTCTCTGGATGATCTATCCTGTTAATGCCCACATCAATCACTGTGGCACCCTCTCCGATCCAATCACCCGTGATCATCTCTGGGCGCCCAACGGCCGCCACAATGATATCAGCGCTGCGACACAGTGCTTCGATATTCTTGGTTCTGCTATGGGCAATTGTCACAGTACAGCTATCGCGCAACAATAGGCTGGCCATTGGTTTACCTACGATATTAGAGCGCCCAACCACAACAGCATTTAGCCCCGATAGGCTACCATGATGGTCACGTAGCATCATCAAGCATCCCAATGGGGTACAGGGTACCATGGATTTTTGCCCGGTATTCAGCAGGCCAACATTAGAGATATGAAAGCCATCTACATCCTTTTCTGGTACAATAGAATTGATCACCAACTCTTCGTCCAGATGGGCAGGTAACGGCAGCTGACACAAAATACCATGCACCGTTGGATCAGTGTTTAGCTGATCGATTAGCGCTAAAAGATCCGCTTCGGATGTATCCGCAGGTAACCGATGCTCAAAGCTGTTCATACCAACCTCGACCGTCGATCTGTGCTTGTTCTTCACATAGACTTGGCTGGCAGGATCCTCTCCAACCAACACCACGGCAAGGCCAGGCACCAGCCCATTTTCTTCTTTTAGACGCACCACATGTTCTGCCACCTTGGCACGCACGCCGGCGGCGAATTCCTTGCCGTCTATAATTTTTGCTGTCATCGCATTCAATCCCTATGAAACAGATCTTTTCACTCATTGTGCAAAATTTCCGCTCTGTGGCATGCTTGGTTTTCGACACAAAAGCGTTGATAACGTCACAGAACGGGCGCTAAATAAAAGCCCGCCGAAGCGGGCTTAGATTTATGTATTTGGTTTAGGTTCCAATTCTGGATCCTTGGGTTTGCGTGGCTTTTTCTTGGTGGTGGGAATTGCCGCAACGCTCGGCGCTGATCCATTGTCGGAATCCTCGTCATCCTCGCCATCACGCTTCAGAGGTTTGCCCTCAATCACATTGGTGATTTCTTTGCCTGTCAAGGTTTCATATTCCAACAATCCCTCGGCAAGATTTTTCAAGTCCCCTGCACGCTCTGTCAATATTCGCTTGGCGGTTGCATAGCCCTCGTCGACCAATTTGCGCACCTCGTCATCGATGATCGCTTGTACGTCAGGGGATGCATTGGTGCCATTACCCTGAGGCCCCAGATGCGTCTGCTGCTCGTTGGAATAGTTTATATTCCCCAGCTTCTCAGACATGCCAAACTGGGTCACCATCGCACGGGCAATATTGGTCACATGCTGGATATCAGACGATGCACCCGAGGTTACGTTTTCTGGGCCAAAGGTCAACTCTTCTGCCACCTTACCACCCATCGCCATGGCAATTTTCGAGGTGTACTTAGTACGCGTTACAGACAACTGATCTTTCTCAGGCAATGACAGAACCAACCCCAGAGCACGGCCCCGAGGAATAATCGTGGCCTTGTGGATCGGATCGTGCTGCGGCACATTCAGCCCAACCACTGCATGCCCAGCCTCATGATAGGCGGTCAATTTCTTCTCATCCTCAGACATAACCATCGAGCGGCGCTCAGCGCCCATCATCACCTTGTCTTTGGCATGCTCAAAATCATCCATGGTCAAAAAGCGCTTGCCAGTTCGCGCAGCGCGAAGAGCAGACTCGTTCACCAAATTTGCCAAATCTGCACCCGAGAACCCAGGTGTTCCACGTGCAATGATCCGCAGATCAACATCAGGGCCAAGAGGCGTTTTGCGGGCATGGACCTCCAAAATCTTGGCACGGCCAGCAATATCAGGATTGGGAACCTGAACCTGACGATCAAAGCGACCAGGGCGTAACAAGGCCGGATCCAATACATCGGGACGGTTGGTTGCCGCCAACAGGATTACGCCCTCATTAGCCTCAAATCCATCCATCTCGACCAATAGTTGGTTCAAGGTTTGTTCTCGCTCGTCGTTACCGCCGCCATAGCCGGCACCACGGTGGCGACCAACCGCATCGATCTCGTCGATAAACACAATACAAGGCGCATTTTTCTTTGCCTGTTCGAACATATCGCGCACACGCGATGCACCAACACCCACAAACATTTCGACAAAATCAGAACCGGAAATTGTGAAAAACGGAACGCCCGCTTCGCCAGCAATCGCACGAGCCAACAGTGTTTTACCTGTGCCCGGAGGGCCCACCAACAGCGCACCCTTTGGAATCATCCCACCAAGGCGCGAGAATTTTTGCGGATCACGCAAAAATTCCACGATCTCTTCCAGTTCTTCTTTGGCCTCATCGATACCAGCAACATCGTCAAATGTTTTGCGATCTTCGTTTTGATTTAGCAACTTCGCCTTGGATTTACCAAAGCCCATTGCACCACCCTTGCCACCGCCCTGCATACGATTCATGAAATAAATCCAAACACCAACAATCAGAATAAATGGCAACATATATTGAAACAATGTTGCAACGGTTGATTCTTCTTGGCGCGCGGCATCGATTTCGACACCCGCCTCTAACAGCTTGGCTGTTAGGCTGGTATCGAAACGAGCGTTTGGTACGATCGTGCGCTCGGTGCTACCATCTTTTAGGGTGATTGTCAGGTTTTCACCGTCCATAATCGCCTTGCCAACGTCACCTTTTTCAATCTTTTCAACGGCTTCACTATAGGTGATGCTATTGCCAGCACCCTGCGTCGATGATCCGCCAAAAATCTGAAACAGGGCCATCATCAAGAAAATCAAGACAATCCAAAACGCAATATTTCTGCTGTTACCCAATGTAATACTCCTCTTAGATGTCAGAGAGGCCTGACATATATCCTGCTACTGACTTATAGTATTTTATCAGAGATTCAATGCATCACGATCAACGTAAAAAACTCGTGAACACTGCGGCGAAGCTCAAAGCGCCACTCACCCTGAATTCCGGCCAGCGGTGCCGCGATCAATTCATCCGAATGCCAAACAGATGGACAGGACATCAATGAGAGACGAGATGCACCTAATGCGCGCCACTCAGGGCATTTCGGCAGGCCCTCTGGGCCCAATGGCCGAATATCTGCACCGGCTGGGCCGATCACCTTCCAGCGCCCGTCGAACACATCACCACCCTTAAATGCATTGACGGCTGAAACCTCTCTGCAGACCTCTGCGGTGGTACCATCGGTCAAGATATGGCACCCAAGTAATGTATGATCTTGGCCCTGCGACAGCTTGGCCGCACTTTCTAATAGGGCATCAAAACGTGGACGATAGGGCGCACCGGAAACCCACATCAGACAATGTGCAAAAAGACGATAGCGCAATTCCAACGGCAATGCCCCAAAGGCCTGTAGGTCAAGGTAAACCGATCCTAATGCACTGGGTTTTGCAACACCTGCGGCGTGAAACTTGGTCAGGCGCTCTAGTCCGCGGCGCGCAGTGCTCATGCGTGTCGCGGTCTCAACCAAGCGATCGACCGTCAACCCCAACCCATCTAATGCCTTTTGCGCCTTGCGCATCTTAATACGATCAAAGCGCAAATCCTCGTTACTTGGATCATCAATCCATTTCACGCGCTTGGTCTTTAAATACTGTCGTAGATCATCGCGGCGTAGGCTGAGCATTGGACGGAACCACACCGTATTCCCCTTGGTACGCATACTGGCCATACCAGACAGGCCATCCACACCAGATCCACGTGCCAAACGCATCAAAAATGTTTCGGCCTGATCTTCGGCAGTATGCCCCGTGGCAACCGCACAAACGCCAATACGACCAGCCCATTCGCCAATCAATCTGGCGCGCGCCTCTCGGGCCTCGTCTTGGGTATTGCCACGTCGATCCCAACCGCGCCATTTCAGAATCTCGCAAGGAACGCCCAGCTTGGCACAGCGCTCAGAAACCATCTGTGCCTCATCCGAGGATTCAGGGCGCAACCCATGATCCACCGTTGCCACAAAAATCTTCCGTCCCACTTGATCGGCCCAAGCCCGCATCAAATAGAGCAGGGACATAGAATCTCCTCCGCCAGATACGGCCAGACCAATTTTTTCACCACTGATGCGCCCCTGCCAGAGGTCCATCGCCTGAATAAATTGGGCTTCGAGCTCTCTGCCTGTTTGCACGCCTAGCCACAGCCCAATGTTTGGGCCTCTGCGGTGGCGCTTTGTGATGCCACATGCCCCCCAAAGCGGCTGTTCACCTCAGCCAGCGCCTGGCAGGCCTGATCAACTTTGCCTAGTTTACCCAAGCTAACCCCAAGCCAATATAGCGCATCTGGCGCGACGGCACTGGTGGGTTCGGCAGAGAAGCTGTCTAGAAATCCACGCCCAGCGTTTTTCCAATCCTCGACCTGTACCAAGGCCTGACCGCGGTGGTATTGTGCCTGAGCTGTTAGCGGCCCGCCGGGGTAGGTATTGGTGAAATCAAGGAACAAATCCGCAGCCACCAACGCCTCGCCGTTATCCAGAGCCGCTTTGGCGGTCTCGAAATCACCACGTTCTGACACCGTAAGTTCGATACCGGTGTTTGCAGGCGCTGTTGTCGTAGGCACTGTGCCGCCAAGCGGGGCGGTTTGGCCAAGCTGAGTTACATCCCCGCCCTCCAATTCGGTTAGGCGAAATTCTATATCACCAATGCGATTGCTTCCATCCCGCACGATCTGCTCTACGCGAAATTGCAACTGTTCTACTTGGTTGGTCAGCCCGCGCAATTCGGCCTCGATCAGATCAACACGCTGAAGTGGTGTACCGAATTGCTCGATACCCTGTGCGGGCGATGTTTCTACCAGCTCGATCCGCAGGCCTTCAATTTGGCTAGACAACAGATTCAGCTCGGCGCGAATTTCCGCCAGATTTTGCTTGCTATCCTGTGCGAATGCACCGCTTGCAAGAACCATCGTACAGCTGATGGCTATGGCCTTCACACCCCACATAATTAGCTACCCAAACCACCGGTAACCACAGTGACAGAGCGGCGGTTTTTTGACCAGCAAGCCTCATCAGAACAGATCTCTAGCGGGCGTTCTTTGCCATAGGTAATGGTGCGCAGGCGCGCATCAGTCAGGCCTCGGCTAACCAAATAGCTTTGCACTGCGGCGGCGCGCCGAGCACCCAATGCAAGGTTGTACTCGCGTGTACCCTGTTCATCGGCATGGCCTTCGATCAACACGCTATTTACCGGATGCTCTAGCAACCATTCCGCCTGTTGGTTCAACAAAGCAATCCCAGCTTCGTTCAACGTAGATTGATCCACATCAAACAACACCGTGTCCCCAATTGTCTCGTTAAAATAGGCAATAGAATGCGGGTCTAGATTACTTTGGGTGATCCCATCAGATCCGCCCTTGTTTTTACCAAACGGATCATCGCCACAGGCGCTCAATCCCAATACTGCTACTATAGCAACCACTGCTTTTACTGAGGTCATTTTGCTCTTCCTCTCATTTTGGCCATTTGGGGCCTTTTCTTCTTCATACCAGTTGTTCCAAGGATTGGAAATCACCAGTTATTTCAATAGGCGTGACCATGCAGGATCCGACCCGAAATTAGGGGTTTTAACCTGTTTTAAATTGCGCCCTGTTATATCCACAGAATATAGCGATGGCGCACCGCGCGCACCGGCGGTTTCACGAAAGAACATGATCACACGCCCATTTGGCGACCATGTCGGGCCCTCATCTAGGAACGATGCTGTTAGCAAACGCTCGTTGCTACCATCGGTGCGCATCACACCAATATGAAACCTCCCACCACTAATTTTTGTGAAAGCAATGCTATCTCCACGCGGCGACCAAACGGGGGTACCATAGCTGCCCTTGCCAAAACTGATACGCTTGGGGGTGCCGCCGGTTGCCGGCATGACGTAAATCTGCTGTTTGCCGCCGCGATCGCTCTCAAATACAATCTGTGATCCATCGGGCGAGAAGCTGGGGGCGGTTTCAATCGATGCACCAGAAGTCAGGCGTGTTTTCTGCCCTGTGGCCAATTCAATGATATAAATATCTGTATTGCCGCGCTCGGTCAGCGATAAAATCACCCGCGATCCATCTGGGGAAAAGCGCGGTGCAAATGTCATACCCGGCTGTTCATCCAAGGAACGCCGTTTTAGCGTGTCTACATTCATCAAGAAAACCTTCGGCATGCCGGTTTCATAGCTTGTGTAAACTATCTCTTTGGCATTTGGGGAAAACCGCGGGGCCAAGACAATCGAGTTTGCATCGGTTAAAAAACGATTGTTCGCGCCATCGTAATCCATAATTGCCAGCCGTTTCTGACGCGCATTCTTTGGGCCCTCTTCGGAAATATAGACCACCCTACTATCGAAATACCCGGTCTCGCCGGTCAGGCGCGCATATACGGCATCGGCCACTTTATGCGCCATGCGCCGCCAGCTACCCTTGGTTGCAACAAACTGCAGCCCCTCGCCAAGATCACTTTGGGCGAAAACATCAAACAGGCGGAATTTTACGGTAATTTGATCACCATTCAGCGCCACAGCACCCGTAATCAGCGCCTGAGCATTAATCGACTTCCAATCGCTAAATTGAATGGGAGCATCAAAGTTATCAATACCCGAGATATGGGCTGACGCCGGAATTTCGCGAAACAAACCCGATCCTGTCAGATCATCCATTATCACCTGTGTGATTTCATTGGCATAGCGCCCGGCACCATTGCCACGGCCCACAAATTTGGGCGCTGCGATGGGCATAGGCTCGATGACCCCTTCTGTAATTTCAATCCGCAAGGGCGCGGCTAGCGGGCTAAGGGGCGCGTATACTGCAAATCCCATCAACGCGACAAAGGCAATTTTCACAAATAATTTCATCTCAACACCATATTTCTAGGGTTAAACACGATTTCTATCTCGCGCCATGTTTCATATTTTTCGTCAGGCAGATTGTAGGGCTGACAGCGGATCAAAGCCCGCCGCGCCGCTTCATAGGCCTGTAGAATGCCCGCCGCTGATCCGCTTTGCGGGGAAACGCGCGTTGGCTCACCTTCCAAGCGGCCCTCGCGGTTCAGATTGATTTTCATTGTTACCACGTTATCGCCATCATTCTTTAGGCCAACGGGCACGTTCCAGCATTGCTGTATCGAAAACACCAAACCAGATTTTTCAGATCCGCTTAGCGGTGGGCCTTCTACCGCCGCAGGGGTGCTTGAGGGCGCCTCGGCATCTGCCTGCGCGATCGCAGCGGCGATATCCTTGGCGATTTGATCTTCGATCTCTTTTGCCAGATCCACAGGATCCGGTTCCGGTGCGGGAACTGGTTCTGGCTCCGGTTTTGTTGGCTCGATAGGGCGCAAATTTTTGGGGCGCCCCTCTGGCCTGCTGCTACGCGCAGGTGCCAACGCGCTGATGCTTTCCTCAGCCTCGGTTACAATTTCTGTGGTCGTCTCTTTCGGGGCCGCTGGCTTATCCGGTTCTTCGGGCTTCGCTTCGGCGGGTTTTTCCACCGGCGTAGGTGTTGTTGCCACCGCAACCTCTGTATCGGGGATAACAGGCTCATCCGGTGCCTCGACCACCTGATCAGAAATGGTCTCGGCGGGTTTTGGTGCGGCATCGCTTGAGTTTTCGGGCGCGTCCTGCCCTGTTTGCGCTATGTTATTCACTGGCGCATCTGGGGTCTCGTCGACCTCGCCAATAGGCTCAGGAAGGGGTTCTGGATCCGGTTGAGGCACGACGACAGGCTCGGGTTTTGGCTCTGGGGCTGGGGCAGGTTCATCGGGCGCGATAACGCCCGCCTGAAGTGCCGCAAATTCATCAGATGTAATCAGGCTCACCTCTGATACCTTTAGGGTTGCCTCGGCCTTGCCATCAAACCAAGGTACGCCAAAAATCGCCGCAACAATCATCGCCCCATGTATTGACGCCGAAATTTTAAGCCCAGTATCCATCGCGCGCTATTGATCCGCCCCGTCCAATGTGGGCCCACCACCATCCGTAACCAAACCGATGTTGTTAAACCCACCGTTGTTTAAGGCGCCCATCACCTGCATGACTTGCCCATACTCTACACCAGAATCCGCGCGCAGGAAAATCTTGCTCGAGCTGCGCTCTGCAGCAACTGCACGCAATTTACTGACCAATGAATCGCGTTCTATTTCGGTGTTTTGCAATAGAATTTGCCCCTCGGAACCGATCACAACGGTTAACGGTTCCTCTTCTTCAGTGGGCAGAGGTTGGGCGGCCGTTTTAGGCAACTCGATTGGCACGCCAACCGTTAGTAGCGGTGCCGCAACCATGAAAATGATCAGCAACACCAGCATTACATCCACAAAGGGTGTTACGTTGATTTCCGCCATCGGCCGCCGCTTGTCGTGGCTGCGCCGCCGTTTAGACCCGCTACCACCTCTAGGCGTTACAGATGCACCCATTGCGGCCTCCTATTGATCCAGTTGGCGGGAAATTATAGTGGCAAACTCGTCAGCAAAGCTGTCGTACCCCCCAATTAAACGATCCGCATCAGCAGATAGCTTATTGTAAAAGATCACCGCAGGGATCGCCGCCAGTAACCCCAGCGCCGTCGCAACCAGAGCTTCTGCGATCCCTGGTGCCACAACGGCCAGATTGGTGTTTTGCTGAATGGCAATCTCTTCAAAGGCATTCTTGATCCCCCAAACAGTACCAAACAATCCAACAAAGGGTGCAATCGCGCCAACAGTTGCCAGAAAGGTTAACCCATTGTTCAGCTTTTCGCTCTCGCGCGATATCGCCACATCCATTGAGCGGTCGATGCGCTGCTGCGCGCCGCCGATTAGCCCCTCGCCACGGTGCGAACGTTCCCACTCGGTCATAGCAGCGGTAAAAATTCTCTCTTGGGCACCATTAGGTGTGTTGCCAATATTCTGATAAAGCTTGTCCAAAGGTTCGCCAGACCAGAATGCGCGGTCAAACAAATCCGCATCGCGCCGCGCCGCGCGATAATTAATGGTTTTTTGAATAATGATCGCCCAAGACCATACAGAGGCGAAAATCAAAATTAACATCACAACCTTTACCGTAATGGTTGCGCGTAAGAATAGTGCAAGCAAAGAGAAATCAATCTCTGACGCTGCTACAAGGGCTTCAGTTTCCATAATATCGCTCGTTCTGCCTGTGGCCGCTGTTTGGACGCGGCGCATTTGTTATGCCCCTAACATAAGGATAAAAACGCAAAAAAACTATGTTTTTACAGCGATTTTTACGCGTGGGCGGCAAATTGCTGTAATTTTGCCCGAATATCGGATGGTATGCGCGTGGGCGCCCCACTTGATTTCACACAAGCCACTGTTATTTCAGCAGAAAATAACAACTCATCCATACGAAATACGTTCTGAGAAAATATCATTTTTGCCCCAGACATCTGTAACAATTGCGTTTTCACAATCAATTGATCATCCAACTGCGCTGAGGCGTGGTAATCCGCTACGACCTTTCGCACCGCGAAAATCAACCCCGATTGGGCCAATGCACGCTGGTCAACATCCGCCTCGCGTACCATGGTGGATCGAGCGCGCTCGATGAATTTCAGATAATTGGCATAATACACAATCCCCGCCATATCCGTGTCTTCGTAAAAAACCCGCAAGACATATTCATGGATTGCGCGCGCGTCGCTCATTGCGCACCCTCTTGGTGCATATCCGCAAACAGCATCCCCGCTCGCGCCGCCAAGCGCAGAGCATGGCTGGGATCATCTGCCGCAATGGGCATCACCGGATCATAGGCCGCACGCACCAACGCGGCATAATTTGGTTTGGCCAAGCACAGGCCATTTTCCTTGAGCACAGCAATGGGGCTGTGGTCAGCAAAGGCATTTGATTGAAACAGCGTTAGGCACTGGAAGGTCTCACCCGTTGCCAGAACATGGGCTGGAATATCCGCATCCGCCTCCGACAAACGCACCAAAACAATGCACATTTTGATCCCGCCCTCGGCATCAAATGCAAATGATCGATATCGGTTGGCGTTGCGCGCTTTTAGCTGAGGTATAATTTCGCCAAGGTTTGGGATCATACGATCCAAATCAGGTACGGCTAGAATTTCGTCCCAAGACTGACAAAAGAACCACATGAAATTCGCACCCAATTCAGGATCGGTCTCTGCGATACTGCCCCCTGTAATTCCTACAGTGGTGGTTATTGCCGCCTTTAGATGCGAGAGCGTTTGATCATCAACACCAAAAATTACAGGCGCAATCGGGCGCCCCCAACGGGCAAACCTGTACCCCTGTTCTGTGGTGTACAGGGCCTCTATCTCTTCAACCCCTAATGCCTGATCGCTCATGTATCACCTTCAAACAACTCACTTTGATCTGCACGTTTTGGCGGCGCCAGACCCAGATGCGCCCAAGCTTTGGCCCCCAAAACCCGTCCGCGCGGTGTACGCTGGATCAATCCCTGTTGCAACAGATAGGGCTCCATAACTTCCTCAATGGCATCGCGCGCCTCGGACAAAGCGGCCGCAATCGTTTCTACTCCAACCGGCCCACCGCCGAAATTCTCGGCCAACATGCTTAGATAACGTCGATCAGCACCATCAAGGCCTAAATCATCAACCCCTAGGCGTGTTAGCGCTCCATCAGCTACAGGCTTGGATATCGATCCATCGCCCTCCACCACTGCAAAATCCACCACTCGACGCAACAGTCGCCCCGCGATACGCGGGGTGCCTCGGGCGCGGCGGGCAATTTCATGCGCTCCAGCCTTGTCGATTTCAGCCCCCATCAAACGCGCACCACGTGTCACAATGCGGCTTAATTCCTCTACGGTGTAGAATTCTAGCCGAACGGGAATGCCAAAACGGTCTCGCAACGGGGTGGTCAACAAGCCTAGGCGCGTTGTAGCCCCAACCAGGGTAAAGGGCTGTAGGTCGATACGCACCGAACGCGCAGCCGGGCCTTCACCGATCATCAAATCCAGCTCGAAATCTTCCAGCGCGGGATATAGCACCTCTTCCACAACAGGATTTAGGCGGTGAATTTCATCGATAAACAATACATCGCGCTCTTCCAGATTGGTTAGGATGGCCGCCAAATCCCCTGCCTTGGCCAAAACTGGCCCTGAGGTCATGCGGAAATTCACCCCCAACTCCTTGGAAATAATTTGTGCCAACGTAGTTTTTCCCAAGCCGGGCGGGCCATAAAACAAGGTGTGATCCATAGCTTGGCCACGTCTTCGGGCGCTTTCGATAAACACCGAAAGATTGGCGCGCGCCGCCGCTTGGCCGGTAAATTCCTCGAGACCCTGGGGGCGCAGAGCGCGGTCAAGATCCTCGGGCATTGGCTGAGGGCGCAGGGATGGATCAGGTTCATTCATAGCCATGGCCTACCTTATGCACAGAGACAGATCAATTGCTGGGTGCGAGCAATTTCAGCGCCGCCTTTATCAATGCACCAGAACCGGCCTCGGGGTGTTCACCCTGTGCCTGTGCCACAGCAGCAGCGGCATCGCCCTGTGCATACCCAAGATTCACGAGCGCAGATAGCGCATCGGCCTGTGCGCCTGCCGTCACATTTACCACAGGTGTCGATGTCTCAGGCGCAACCGGTGTGACCACATCGATCACCACGTCCTGATCCACCAATGCCTCTTCTGCGCCGCCGGCCCCCATGGCCATGATTTTTGGTGCCTTATCCTTCAGCTCGGTCACAACGCGCTGCGCAATTTTAGGGCCAACCCCAGGGGCCGATTTAATGGCCGCAACATCCCCAAGAGAAATTGCCCGGGATATGCCCTCGGCCCCCAAAACACCGGCAATTGCCAGCGCCGCCTTGGCACCGACACCTTGAACCGTAGTCAAGAGTTTGTGCCATTCCTTATCCGCCAAGGTCAGAAAACCAAACAGCTGTAAATTATCCTCGCGCACCAATAAATCTGTATAGAGCGCGACCACACCGCCACGCGCCGGCAGGCGTGCGAGCGTGCGATCAGAGCAGAACACCAAATACCCAACCCCCTGCACATCCACCAAAACATGGTCTGTACCGCGGTAATCTACCCGTCCAGTGATTTTACCGATCATCTTGCCACCCCCGCGCGGGCCAATGCCGCATCTAATTTCCCTGAGAATTGGGCATGGTGTGCGTGGCACAGCGCAATAGCCAATGCATCCACGGCATCTTGGCCATGAAATTTTACCTTCGGCACCTGCATCCGAACCATGTGCTCTACCTGCTTTTTGTCGGCGTGACCAACACCAACCACCACCTTCTTTACCGAATTTGGGGCGTATTCAGCCACCTGGATCCCTGCCTGAGCGGGTACCAGCATGCATATGGCGCGGGCCTGGCCCAGCTTCAGCGTGCCAACACCATCTTTATTTACGAATGTTTTTTCCACTGCGGCGGTATCGGGCACATGACGTTTGATCACCTCGGTTAGTTCGCTGTGCAGCTGTAGGAGGCGCTGCGCCAGATCACCTGTGCCCGAGTGACATGTTCCATTTGCCACATGCGTGATTCGCGATCCCACCACATCCAAGACACCCCAGCCCATGTTAACCAACCCAGGATCCAATCCAAGCACCCGCATATCATTACCGCCCTGTTTTTCTTTTGACCGCACACTAGCACGAAACAAGAACATCAGCCAAGACGCAATTTCAATGATACGGAAGCGACCTCTTCTAGGTCGCTTTTATCGCAATGCAAAAATCGCATCTCAGGCATGCAAAAACAGTACTGGTCAGGTTGGGGGTACGTGCCTAAATGGGCCTTATGGAATAACACTGCTCATGAAAGGAATGGACTCATGGCGACGCTTACAAAATCCAATAGAACCTTCGGAGCAATCAGCACCTTAAAGGTTGTGAATAAAATCGAAGCCACCGTGGCATCATTTCACGCTTGGCAAAGCGCCTATCAAACCAAACGCGTGCTGCGCAAATTGTCTGCGCGCGAGTTGGAGGATATTGGCCTATCACGCGCTGATATCGAAATGATGTTTCAAAAGTAAATTCAACAGCTTTAGCTACCTGATGCCTCAGAGGGTTCCTCTGGGGCATTTTCTATTTCAGCCTCCCTGCCATCACCTTTGGCAAAGAATGCCCCTTCCATGGCCATCATAATTGGCCCTCGGGCAATTGCTATCGCCGCGATCTGTTGCATTTGATCACCCGCGCGCAGTTCCGCTAGGCGTGCCTGATAGGCCGCCTCGCCCATGTCATTGACCACATATGTCTTCACTGCAATCAGCCCCAACCATGCAATGATCAATGTAACAAACAGCCGCCGCCACGGAAATTTGGCGCGCTTGCGCCGCTCTTCTTCTTCGTTATCATAAATCCCCATACGCCCGTCTGTGCGCGCGCGCACCTTTACGGTTGGGGCCTTTTCCAACTTGGCCAATCGTTTATGAAAATCATCTCTGCTGTTTGACATAGGTTAAATAAACGCCATTTCAGCCCTTAGATCAAGTAGCTGTGCGATTCCGCTTTTGCATATGCAATGTGCTCCATTCGCCAATCTGGCTGTGATTCAACAGATCGAATCCGTGAAAACCATAGGTTTCAATAACATCCTCTGCCTGGGGGTTCAGAATACCCGATAAAATCACATGAGCGCCTTCAGCACCAAAGCGCTCCATATCTGGGGCCAAATCCAACAACGGCCCTTTTAGGATATTGGCCAAGATCAAATCAAAGGGTGCCTTGGCCCGCAGATCAGGGTGGTCAAACCCTGCACAGGTCACCACATCAACCCGCCTGTCCAAATCATTGCACTTTACATTGGCGTGCGCCACATCAGTGGCCACCTCGTCTATATCGCTGGCCAGCACAGTGCCAGGCCATAACTTGGCCGCGGCCATCGCCAAGACGGCCGTGCCACAACCAACATCGATCACATGCTTGCCAATAAATCCCGTGCTCGCAAGCCTATCAAGAGCAGTTAAACAGCCCTCGGTGGTGCCATGATGCCCCGTACCAAAGGCCATTGCAGCCTCAATTAACAACGGAGTTGTATCCAATGGTACCTGATCCGCATCATGGGATCCGTAAACGAAAAATCGCCCGGCGCGAACGGGAGTTAACTCGCGTTTTACATGGGCAACCCAGTCGGTTTCTGGCAATTCAGATACAGCAAAGGGTTTGGCGCCGTGCAATGCGGCCAATAGGTCTAGGGCAACCTCATCCGGTTTTTCGGTAAAATATGCACCCACTTCCCAAAGGCCAGAGCCATCTTCTATTTCAAACACCCCCACGCCGGTTGGTTCAGGAATAATATTTTCAATATCTGCACCTAGGGCCTCTCCTGCGGTCAGCCCCGTAAGTGTTGTAAGCGCTGTAAATGTTGGCATGTTCACATCCTCAATCTTTGCTTGGCGATAAGCCGATTTCGCACTGCGGTCAAGCAGAGGCACGCATGCCGCCCTTGGCGCGGGATTTACGTGTGCGGTCCTCGACCTTTGAAATAAATCGCCAACCAAAGACCGCGGCAACCAGCCCCGCCAAGACCCATGCCAGCGCTTGCCCATAAACCACACCAGATGCACCACCATAATACGCACCCGCAAGGCACAAGGGGTACATCAATGCGCCATCCTTTATCCAATTAAACCCAGTGGAATAAATAGGCCGGCCCAAATTATTAAAGCAGGCATTAGAAACATAAAGTGCACCAGCAAAGACAAATCCCCCTGCGGCGATGTAATTAAATGCCGCGACCACCTCGGCGGCCTCGCCACTTAGAGAAAATATCCCAATAATCCACGGCGTTAGCAAAGCTAGAATTGCCCAAACACCCAACACATAAACCGTTGAAAAAATTAGGCTATCGCGATAGGCGTCACGAACCCGATCAAATTGTAATGCGCCAAAATTTTGCCCTACAATTCCCCCAATCGCCCCAGAAAGGGCAAAAACCCCCCCAAAGGCCACAACCGTAATGCGCCCCATTACCGCCCAGCCGGCAATCGCCGCATCCCCGAACTCGGAAATTTCGTGCGTCGCAATGAAATTCCCAACAGGAGAGGCCAACTGCGTCAGCAATGTTGGCACCGCAATAACCATAAAGGGTCGCGCATAGAATTTAATATCTGTCCAGCTGAACCACGCCATCAGATCCTTAACCCTGATGACAAAATATAACGTCAAGATCACCGATATAATGCGAGAGGACGAAATGCCCAGCGCGGCACCATGAATCCCCATATCTAAGCCAAAGATGAAAAACGGATCCAAAATCATCGCCGCCAAACCAGCCGAGATTGTCCCAATGGTTGATCGAATAGCATCGCCCTCGGCGCGTAAAATGGCAGACCCAATCATCCCCACCACCATAAATGGCAAGCTGGGAACGGAAATCAGCAGAAATGCTGCCGAAACCTCTAGCACCTGCCCCCTAGCCCCAACGCTGGCCAAAATCTCGTGGCGAAACAACAACAGCAGGATCATAGCCACCGTCAAAACGGCCACGCTGATCACGGTCGCTGCGGTGGCCTGACGCCGCGCGGTTTGCCAATCTTCTTGCCCCATTGAACGCGCAACCAATGCGCTAGCGCCGATCATAAAGGCCACACCAATGCTGATGGTGAAAAACTGTACCGTCCACGCAAAGCCCATGGCCGCCATCAGAACCTCGTCCTCTAGCCTCGACACCCAAAACAGGGTGATCGCCTCGATCAGGAACATAAACGTTAGCCCAATCATGCCAGCCGTGGTCATACGCACAACATGGCCCATGGTCGACCCGGTTAGAAACCGAGCATGTCGTTTTGCCGAAACGGTGCTCATACCATTTTCTTTCCGCTGGATGTCTTGAAAATCGTCTCAAACCCAATATCGGGGGTGCGCGGTATACAAAGTGCAAGCGCAAGTGATAGCAACGCGATAAAGGCCGCCACACCAAATACCGATGCAGGGGATATCAGCCAGACATACCCCAACAGGGCTGGCAAAACTACCGCCCCGATGTGATTGATCGTAAAGGCAACCGCCGCCGTCGGAGCAATATCCTCGGGCGCAGCAATTTTTTGAAAATATGTTTTCAGAGCGATCGACAACGCAAAGAACAAGTGATCCGCCACATAAAGCCCCGCCGCCATCCAAACCGGCCAATCAAAAATATAGATCCCGCCATAGGCTGCAAAAATAATCACAAGGCCCAGATACTCAATGCCCAACGCCAGCCTCTCGCCCAAACGTCCGACCAAGTGCCCCATTATCGGGCCAAAAATCATATTCGCGATGTAGTTAATCAAGAATAAGGCCGTAACCTCGTGCACCTCGAACCCGAAACGCTCGATCATCATAAAGGCCGCGAAAACCAAGAAAATCTGGCGCCGCGCCCCGGCGAAAAACTGGAGCGTGTAATACAGCCAATAGCGCCGCCGCAATACCATTTTGGTGCCCTGAGATACCGGCCCCTTGAACCGCGGGAATGCCGCGAAACAATAAAGCGCAATTAGCACAGTCCCCCCGCCACCGATCATATAGAGCGTATTGTAATCCCAGTGCCAGAACTTCCACGCCACCATAATCCCACAATAAGCCAACAAGGATGCGGCCGATCCCGCCGCCAGCATATACCCCAGCATCTGCGGTGCGCGCTCTTTTGGCAGCCACTGCAATTCTAGAGACATCTTAGCGGTTTCGTAGTAGTGAAAGCCAAGGCTTGAAAAAAATGTTGTTAGCAACAAACCAGAAAATGAAGGAAACCATGCCGTAACGGCCACAAATGCCCCCAACAGTAGCAACGATACATAGGCCAGCGTCTGTTCGCGCATCACCCACAGAACAACAATCACCCCTACCGCGAAGAAACCTGGCACCTCGCGTATGGATTGAAGCCACCCAAGGTCTGACCCATCAAACCCTGCCCGATTGTGCACGAAATTGTTTAAAAGAGCAGACCATGTGGCAAAGGCCACCTGCATGCCAAAGCTCATCAATATCAACAAGGCGAAGGGCCGTCGCCATTTAGCCAAATGCCCCGCATCAAGGGCTGGAATAGCTGATTGTTGCATATAGTTCACCCTTGTCTATGCCCCTTGGGCCTACGCCCGCACCCTGAGCCATGGGTCAAGGAATGTCCACAAGGGGCGCGTATTAAAATCTGATTTCAAAAATAAAAAAAGCCGCGCAATCTGCGCGGCTTTAAAATTCTTACAATCCCGAAAAGGATTAGTTCTTGGCGTAATATTCCACCACCAAGTTTGGCTCCATCATCACTGGATATGGAACATCACTTAGACCAGGAGTGCGTACAAACTCGGCCTTCATTTTAGATGCGTCAACGTTGATGTATTCTGCGAAATCGCGCTCGGCAGATGCCAATGCCTCGATAACCAGCGCCATTTGACGTGACTTTTCTTTCACTTCGATCACATCGCCTTCTTTAACGCGGTATGAAGGAATGTTCACCTTCTTGCCGTTTACCGTTACGTGGCCGTGGTTTACGAACTGACGGGCCGCAAATACTGTTGGAACGAACTTAGAACGGTATACAACCGCATCTAGGCGACGCTCTAGCAAACCGATTAGGTTTTCACCTGTATCGCCGTTCACACGAACAGCTTCGGCATAGATGCGACGGAATTGTTTCTCTGTCAGATCGCCGTAGTAGCCTTTTAGCTTTTGCTTGGCGCGCAACTGGATACCGAAATCAGACAGTTTTTGCTTGCGGCGCTGGCCGTGTTGGCCTGGGCCATACTCACGACGGTTAACGGGTGATTTGGGGCGACCCCAGATGTTTTCACCCATGCGGCGATCTAGTTTATGTTTGGCAGCAGTACGTTTTGTCACTGGCTGGATCCTCTTGATTTGTATGAGGGCGCTTTCCTTTCCCGCGGCGTCAATGCCTTGGGCGACAGAGATCCTATTGCTAGGTTCACAAACACCAATATGGTCATCAATTTCTTGACGATGGGCGGCTTATAGTTCCCCCCAGCACAGAGTCAAGCGAAACAGGCCAAAAATCTCGTTGACCACACCCACTCGCAGCGCCATCCTATTCTAATGATATTTCAATCCCCAATCACTCACCGCCCATTGCCATTTGACCCAAAAATAGCACAGGAGGTAGGCGCATTATATACCAGCCTTGATCAGGATGCGGTTGATCTGCTGGGTGCCATTGCCGCTACCAGCCCCTATTTAGGCCGCTTGCTGACCCAGCAAAGGGATTGGGTGCTGGAAAATGCCGCACATACTCCGGAAACGGCGCTAAGTAACGCACGGATATTGCACGGCGATACTGCCAGCGCCCTGCGCCTTGCAAAGGCGCGCGTCAGCCTTTTGTTGGCCATATGTGATCTGGCCCATATTCGTCCCCTAGAATGGATTACTCATGGCCTTACAGACTTTGCCGATTTCGCGGTAAACACCGCACTTCAGGACGAGCTGCGCAAAATCCATGCCATGGGCAAATTGCCCAATGATGCGCTAAAGCAAAACTTATCAGCAGGAATTGCGGTTTTTGCCATGGGTAAAATGGGCGCGCATGAGCTGAATTACTCATCAGATATCGATCTGATCTTCCTCTTTGACGACAGCCGCTATCCAGCTGACGAAGTTTTTGAATATCGCGCGCTATTTGTGGCTGTCACGCGCAAGGTGTTTCAGGTTCTTAATCAAAATCGCGCCGATGGATATGTCTTTCGCACTGATCTGCGCCTACGGCCAAATCCAGCGGTTACCCCTGTTTGTCCCAGCATGTCAGCCGCAGAAAATTACTATCTGACCGAAGGGCGCACATGGGAGCGCTCTGCTTTTATCAAGGCGCGGGCCTGTGCAGGCGACATCGCCGCCGGCGAGGCATTTCTATCCCGCCTTCAGCCCTTCATCTGGCGGCGCCACCTAGATTTTGCCGCCCTTGGGGAAATCGAAGATTTGCTAACCCTGTCGCGCGAAACCAAGGGATTGGTGGGGCCAATAACATTGGCGGGGCACAATATGAAATTGGGCGCTGGGGGCATTCGCGAAATTGAATTTTTCGCACAGACCAGACAGCTGATTTTCGGTGGGCGCACCGCTGATTTGCGCGAAATAACCACCATTGGGGCCTTGGACGCCTTGGCCAAAACAGAACGTATCACACTGGATCAAGCGCAAACATTATCCAAAACCTACCGTGCACATCGCAGCATCGAGCATCGCATTCAAATGTTGCGTGATGCCCAAACTCATTCGATCCCCGCATCGGATGAGGATTTCACGCGATTGGCAATGCTATCTGGTTATTCTGATCCCGCTGTTTTCGGCCAAGAGATTCTAGAGAGCCTAGAGGCAACGCGGGACGCCGCAAAACCTACCGAAACCATTGCCCCCCTTGGCGCCACAGAAAATGAAGAAACGTCAAGGCTCTTGCAAAGATGGCGCGCGCTCTCGTCCCTAAAACCACAGAGAACCCAAGAAATTCTTGCGCGCCTGTACCCCGAGATCATCCGTCTGTCGCACCAACATCTCAATCCTGATCAAACGTTAGAATATTTCGAAATTTTCCTCGAAAACCTTTCCAGCAGTGTGCAGCTGTTTGCTCTGTTCGAGCGCAGAACCGATGTTCTTGCACAGGTTTTCCAGGTGGTCGCCACCTCAAAACATCTGGCGCGCGATCTGGGGCGGCGCACATCGGTCTTGGATGTATTGGCAGATCAGGGCGGGGATGCTATTCCCGCATCTCTTCGGGCCTATTCGGCTGGGCTAGATGCCCGCCTAGACCCAGAAGCGGATTACGAATCCTCGCTGATCCAGGCCCGCGCATGGAAGGCCGAAGAACATTTCAAAATCACCTATGCGCAATTGGCGTTGTTAATAGATACCGCCGCCGCCGAGCGTGCCTATTCAGATCTGGCACAGGCCTGTGTTATCCGTATGCTATCGGTCAGCAAGCAAGAAATAGAGCGCCGATACGGCCAGATCAAAGGCGATATTGCGGTGCTGGCCATGGGCAAGCTTGGTTCCTGTGAAATGACCGCCACCTCTGATTTGGATATCATTGTGATTTTTGATGGCGATGCTGATGCGATGTCGTCGCGCAAAGACATGGATATCCGGAGCTATTTCCAACAACTAACCCGCACCTTGGTGACGGCCTTATCATCCAACATGTCCTATGGGCGGCTATATGAGGTCGACATGCGGTTACGCCCATCAGGGCGCGCAGGAACGGTAGCAACCAGCCTAGAAGGGTTCGAGGATTACCAAAGGACCAAAGCCTGGGTTTGGGAACATTTGGCGCTAACACGCGCACGGGTCATAGCGGGGCCAGAAGTATTGTCACAACGCATCGAACAAGTCTGTACATCGGTTTTAACCAACCAAATCAGCGCATCAAAAATTCTTGCCGAAGTTGATGAAATGCGCATGCGGATTGCTAAAATTTCTGCGCCAAAGCCCAACAGCTGGCCCGTGAAGAAACCCTTGGGCGGGGTATTGGATATTGAACTATTGGCCCAAACGACCGCGCTACTGACCCCGGTAAAATCAAGCAAACCCCATGATCAGTTAATTCACGCAATTCAATCAGGGCTGGTGGTTTCTTCACAGGTGACCCCCCTGATCGAGGCATTGGATCTCTTTCGGGCGATTGAGCATTTGAAGCGATTGGTTGGAATGGAGGATTTCAACGCTGAGCACCTATCGGATACGGCCGAACAATTATTCACCGAAACCACCAATAGCGCGAGCTTGGCGTTGCTGCACCGTGCAATTCTAGATCACCTGCAAAAGAACAAGACATTAATCAGCGATATTTTAGAGGGTCTGAAACCCTAACCCCCCATTACGACACAGATAATGCACGGCTAGAATTCGCGGGCCGCCATACGCGCGGCCATATCCAGCATACGGTTGGAAAAACCCCATTCATTGTCATACCAACCAAAGACCCTTAGCAATCCGCCCTTGGAGACCGATGTTTCCAATCCCGACATAATCACAGATTCGGACCGCGCACGCAGATCACTTGATACCAAAGGGCGATCAATCCAGCCAATAATGCCCGCCTTTTCTGCCTGTTCAGACAACAGCCCGTTGACCTCTTCAACTGTCACCTTATTGGAGGTTTGCACGGTCAAATCAATGGCAGAAACGCTGGCGGTAGGCACACGGATTGCCCGAGCCTCGATACGCCCAGACATCTTGGGTAAAACAGCGCCCAACAAGCGATGCGCGCTGGTTGTTGTGGGCACCATGGATAATGCCGCCGCCCGAGATCGCGCCATATTCCGCCGTGGTTGATCTACGGTTGGCTGGCTGGATGTATAGCAATGCACAGTGGTCATATGCCCACTTTCAACCCCATATGCGTCATCCAGTACTTTTATTAAGGGAGCCAACGCGTTTGTGGTGCAAGAGGCATTAGATACAATTTTGTGCTGAGCTAGGTCATGATCGTTTGCGCCCAAAACCACTGTTGCATCCGCAGAGTCACACGGCCCAGAAACCAAAACATTGCGTGCACCGGCTACCAGTCCTCGCTCTTCGAATGCGCGATCCCCAGAAAGACCTGTACATTCCAATACGACATCCAACCCATCAATCGAAAGAGCCGAAATATCCGGAACTTGGGTAAACGGAATGCGCCGCCCATCCACGACCAACGCGTCCTCTTCCATTTCCACGGTCCCAGACCATGTGCCATAGACACTGTCGAACTCAAATAGATAGGCGCAGATATCCAGTGGTTCGATATCATTGATTCCCACGAGATCGAATTCCGCTCGGTCCTGCATCAAAATTCTTAGGATAGAGCGGCCAATGCGGCCAAAACCGTTGATGAGTATTTTAGGAGGGTTCGCCATTACATGCCTGAGATAAGGGGGTGAGTTTAAAAACAATCTGCCCAAGATCAGAGAATGTCAATCAATCCTGTAAGGCCCCAGAGAAAATTTTGAAAAACGGCGCTGCGATGTAGTCGTAAAATGTCGTTTGGCGCCCCTCTAAAGCAAGAGATACGGGCATATCCGCAGACAAATTCAAGGGCGTACCCACAGATGCGAGAGCGGCTTGCAATTCTTGATCGTTAATCTGTGCAGTGGCTGAATACCCTAAGGTTGCCCCTGTTTCATCCTTCAACGCATCAGGCGAAATCGAGACCAACTCGGCGCTGATTTTACTAAGATTACGCTGTGGGAGGCTGGAAATTGTTAACGTGCCGAGCATGCCCACATAAGTTTGCTCTATCGCTTGGGTTGGAATAATCAAGCGCACGACTGGACTGTCTAGCGGTTGCGCGATTTTGGCGATGGTTTGCCCACGGCCAATGAACATCCCGCTGGACTGGTAATTAACCTCCACCAGAAACCCATCAACGGGGGCCGTTATTTCGGCCTGCGCGATTTCGTGGCGCAGGGTAATCGCCCCTCTGGTCAACTCCGGCAGGCGTGCTTGATTGCTGGTTAATTGGGTTAGCAATTCAATCCGAAAATTCTGACGCAGTTGTTGAACCTGATACTGTGCAGTTTCGATTTTTTCCTCGAGCGCGATCAGCTCGGTTTGTTTTGAATGGATGTTGGCACGGATCGCCAACACCTGCTTGCGCAGCTCATCAGACTGACTTTGTGTTGCCAGCCCCTTATTTGTGAGTAGAAGGCGCTGCCGTTCTTGAGCAATGGCCACTTCCAATTGTTGCTCGAGGGCTGCGATTTCATTCTGTGTAGAGATACGTTGCTGTACCGCAGAACCCGCAGAAATCTCGCTTTGCGCCACTTGGTGGTTCACCTGATCGAAACGTGCTTTATACCGCGCATAGAGTGCGCCGCTCATCACAGATGACGCCCCGCTCGGATCATCTGACAAGAAAAGCTGCAAAACCGCGTTTTCCTCGATGATTTGTGCGGTTTGAGTTTCTATTTGCTGTAGGTTTTCACGCTGCTTACTTACATCTAAAACATAGAGTTTCTGACCAGTTTTTACACCGTGGTGCAGAATTGCGTCGGCCTGTAAAATAGCACCGCCGTAGGGGTGCTGAATATCAACGCCTTGATTCGCAGACACCAACGTTCCATTAGCACGGATTGTTGTTGCCAAATGAGCGGTTACAGACCATATCCCCACCACCAACAACAACAACACGATCACAATCGCCGACATACGTAAAGGCCTGATCGCCGCCTGAAATAACGCATCGTTTTCTGTCGTGTCCGGCATTATGATACCATCCGCTGTGGCTGATTGGTGGAAACCTCAGCTGTAAAATATGAATTTCCTTTGATGTTTTCGATATTCAGTCGGTCGCTGATTTGCGCCAATACCGCTAGGCTTATCTCATCGTCTGACAAATCAATCATACTGACCTCTGGATGATTGATTAGCGATTTTATTTTCGGCAACTTTTCGACAACATCTGTTTTCCGCTCCTCCGAAAGCGTCAACTCGCAACTGTGCTTTTGGATAAACTTGAAGGCAAATGTAATCTCGCGTTTTACATTTGCAGGACCGTTTTGCAGGGCTGTATTAAACATTTCCGTTGCCGCTAAAATTGTTTTTTGGGCGAATTCTTTGTCAGAATGGCGGTTGAATTGCGTTTGAACCCAATCATTCAGATCCTGCAAACTGGCGGTATTCAACGGCACCTTGATCTTTTGTTTGCCGTCATTCAAGCGTCCCAACACCTCGGCTCTGGGGCCAAAATCGGCCATCTTGCCCTGATCCAACAACAGGATCTTATCCGCTAGCCCCATAACCCCCGAGCGATGCACCACCATTACGATTGTTGTACCCTGCTTTTTCAATAGCGCAAGAGTATCGAATAATTGTCGCTCACCATGCGCATCAAGCAGCGCATTTGGTTCATCCAAGAACAGGAATTTTGGGCGAGCATAGATTGCGCGTGCCAAAGCAACCCGTTGCTTTTGACCAGATGACAAAAGAAAGGACTCGCTTGCCATATCTGTTTGGTAGGCTTGAGGGAGAGCTGAGATTAGCCCGTGTACACCGGCCGTTTTCGCGGCCTGCAAAATATCATCATCATTGGGCTCTAGTGCAAAACAGCTGATGTTTTCGGCGATCGTTCCTTTGATGAGGCGTGCCTGTTGTGGCAGGTATCCGATGGTGTCTCGCCGCGTTGCCGCACCCAATGTCCGGACTTCCGTTTCTGCCATAAAAACTGATCCAATCGGGCAAGGGTCGATCCCGCAGAGCGCATGTAAAAGAGTGGTTTTCCCCGATCCACTATCCCCAATAATCGCAAGGCATTGCCCCTGTGGGATCGTTAGCGAAATGCGATCAAGTCGCGGCATTGCGCCTGCGCCCCTTGGGTAAATCAAGCCATTGCAGGATAATTCGCCGTGTAGATCATTTGTTTCTGTATGCTTGGTTTCCGTATGGTCATCTAGCCTACTAAGGGATTTGAATGCGGCAAGCCCACTGCGCAAATCTGGCAGGCTGTTTATCGCACCTTCTATGGTTTGTATGGTCTTTGCAGAAAGAATAGAGGCCGCAATCATCCCCCCGGCGCTCAGATCTCCTGCCACGACCAGCGCCGCACCTAGGCTCAGCGCTAGAATTTGCGATGACATGCGCAATGTGCTGAGTGCTGCCGTCTCACCTACGCTGATCTGCAGTGTTGTGGCCTCTTGCAATTGGCGTTTTCGTTGCAGGGAAAAATACCGCAAGAATAAATTGTCCGATATCGCATTGATGCCTGCGCGCAATTGGGGATCTGCCGCATCTTCCAAGACCTGCATCTCATGCTGGGATAGGGTCTGGGTCGCCAGCGACTGATCCCTTGACGCCCAACTGGATAGAAACTTGATTAAGACTGAAAGTGTAACGATTGTTCCAACCAAGATCAGGAAATTAACATGGATCAATGCAAGTGCGCCAAGAAACAAAGGAATCCATGGTATATTCACCGCTGTCGTCGCACCAGAACCTGCAAAGAATTTTTTAAACTCTCCGACGGATTGAATTGCCTGCTGCTGGGTTTCATCCGCCTGCGAAAGAGCCAGCTTTGCCCCAAGGTTTTCGCCCCAGATTCCGATACGCTTTAAACTGATGTCGCGCAGGTATTCCACAATACCATTGGCGATAATTATGCCCAGCGCCAAAGTCAGCAGTAAATACAGTGTATTCATGTTCTCGCTTGGCACCACACGATCCAAGACCTGCATCATGAAAATCGGGCTGATCAAAACCGCAAAATTTGTGATGCAACTGAAGATCACAAAAGGTGGTATCAGTGCCTTAACTTTGAAAAATTGATTTTGATCGCCCACGTTTGCAGAATCCTTTCGGGATGGTATCTAAGGAAAAGCCGATTAAAGGATAAAGTTGCTCTCATCCAAATCATCAGGATCGACTGATTTGATGATCAACTTGTCCCCTGGATTCCCGCCGTCTAGACCACTTAGATCAATCTCGGTGGCCCAGCCTTTGTTTGTCATCAGTCCCTGCAGATCATTGAATTCCAAACCATAGGCCGATAGATCAATTTGATCAGCATCCGCTTCAAAGTCATGGATCATATCTTTGCCACCACCGGCGATGACAAAGGTGTCGGATGATCCATCCTTCCACCAATTGCCACCCCACATATGATCATCCCCAGCCCCTGCATCGATGATATCTTCGCCCGAACCGCCAACCAATTTATCATTGCCAGCCCCGCCAGATAGATAATCATCACCCGCGCCACCAGTTACAAAGTCTTTTCCATCGCCACCGGCGACAATATCATTGCCGGCACCGCCCAAAACCTTGTCATCACCAGCACCACCGGCCAAACGATCTTCGCCGTCACCACCATAAAGTCGATCCGCACCGGCACCACCCTCGGCCACATCATTGCCGTCGCCCCCGTGAATAACGTCATCACCATATCCCCCAAAAGCGGTGTCATCACCGGCACCACCGCGCAGATCATCGTCGCCACCCGTCATCAGGGTAATCGTTGGCATGGTCATCACAATATCCGAGCCAGTATCAACCTCGGCAAAAGGATCAATAGATCTGGGGTCGGCCGCACCATCATTGGAACCGGTGAGCTGACTTTCAGCCATATGTTCGGCATAGGCAGTGCCCGTATCGAAATCGGCATTTATTTTGTAGATGCTTCCTTTGATATCCGTTGACCCGTCCAAATCATGATCACCTTTGTTCAACCCCGCATATAAATTTCCCTCGCCATCTAGGAACACAGCGCCATAGGCCCCTTTAACCATACCATCGACCATGGCGCCCTCGAACAAGGTGCCGCTAATTGGGATACTGGTGATCATTGGGGATCCGTTAACATCCAAGGATGATAGATCAATTTTATGAACCTTGCCTTCTCCGCCATTTACGGCCGGCGCTTCTACCGCATAAAAGGAATTTTCCTTGGCACTATAGGCTATATCGTACATGCGCCCAGTGAACAAACTGTTGTCGATATCGTAGTTCACGGCAATGGGGTCACCGTTCGCATCAAGATTGTCCACATCGACCTTAGTAATACGGTCCATCGAAGAGTTAAATGTCCATAGATTACCGGAATCGTCGAAATCCCCGACATAATCACCCGTCGGACCATCCCCGATTCTATAGGCATTACCTTCTGCATCCATCATGACAATGTCTTTGGTTGCAACGGGATTACCCAGTGAATCTACACCCGCCTTTTTGGCGATACCATAAATCAAATCATCCTCGGCATTAAATCCAATGGCATTCAATTTTAGTCCGGTAGAATCTCCGGCATCCTCATAGGTATTGGTAGCTGTATCAAAAACCTTTAGCTGCCCATCTATCACCTGATACAGGCTGGCCTGCCCAGGAGCAAATGCAGCAACATCAACAGTTTCCCCGCCGATGGTGACTTCTTTCTCATAATAATCGATCACGCCATCGGTAATGATCTCGGGGCCGGTATAGGCATTTCCATCTGGTACCGAGCGAAACGTCAGCTCTGCGCCACCTTCTACACCCTCTAGAGTGAAGTTATGGGTTTCCAGACCCGCAGAGGCATCAATTTTTGCAATCACCTCGCCGTTCCAAACCACCTCTATCTGGCCAGACAAGCTGCCCCCGCCGGTGTTCGCCGCCAGATCAAAGCTCATCTCGTAGGAAGTGCCGGCAACGGTTTTTACCATCTGTGTCATACTAGCAGAACCATCTGGCGCTGTTTCCGAAGACCACCCACCAGCGGCCGCATGTTGCGCAAAGCTAGATGCGCAGGCCGCACCGCCCGTGGCAATACTGGCACCACCAAGGTCCCCGTACATCACATCATTTCCGTCGCCGCCGTTAATAATATCAGCCCCCGCACCGCCGTAGGCCAAATCATCGCCGCCATCTAGATTAATGATATCGGCCCCTTCACCACCGTAGGCCGCGTCATCACCACGCCCAGCATTCAAAAGGTCTTCGCCCTCGCCACCGTATAGCGCATCATTTCCGCCGTTGCCGATAACCACATCGTCACCAGCACCGCCATAGATGGTATCATCAAAACTATCGGTTGCGAATTTTGCATTTGCTGACAGCTTGGTTGGGTCATAGACCCAAACCCCATCGACCAGCGCCCATTCGCTGCCAACCTTATCACCCACTGCAAGATCGCTGTCATCGCCGCCAAAGATCACATCGCTGTCCAGCTCGCCCTCTACACGATCAAGCCCTGCCCCACCAATGGCGGTATCATCCCCTGCACCAGACAGAATCTCATCGTTATCTGATGTGCCCGTTAGTGAATCTTTGTTGTTTGTACCAGCTAGTTTCGCCATATTCCCATCTCCATAATTTAATAAAGGAGCTAGACTGGATTACATAACGTTACCTTAAAATCGGCGTTGAATAGCGGCTTTCCAACTGAGTTAGTGTATAAAACTTTCTCTATTTGGCGGCTATAAATCTAAATCACACGACCATCACGACCCTTTTAGGAACGCGAATATTTGTAGTCTATCATGATACCTGCACACCCAGCCATGCAATGCAAAAGAACCCAAAATAAAGGAAATTTTGGTAGCGGGAGAGGGACTTGAACCCCCGACACGCGGATTATGATTCCGCTGCTCTAACCACCTGAGCTACCCCGCCACAGAGTGTGGGCTGAATATGGGAATTACGTAGGTGCGTCAAGGGAGAAACAAGCTTTGCCAAGCAAGTTTTTCTCAGATATCTGGGCCGCTATCTATTTGATCAATCACTTTGAATTATTAACCATATTTTCAAGGAAACCGCTTTTGTTAGAATTGGTTTTGTGTTTTGGTATTTATACACAAACAGATTAAAAAACAGGCAATCTGATCAATAATTAATCAATGCCTAAGAAAATCATACACAGGAGCCCCTATGACCGCAGCCCCAGAACCCAGCTTTCGCGATTCCGTTGACATTATGTTTGGCAAAGCTGTTGCCTTGCTGGATCTATCTCCAGGCCTCGAGGAAAAGATCAGGGTGTGCAATTCGACCTATAAGGTGCGTTTTGGGGTGCGCCTGCGCGGCGACATCCATACCTTCACTGGGTACCGATCTGTACATTCCGAGCACAAAGAGCCGGTAAAGGGCGGCATTCGTTTCGCCACATCTGTTAATCAAGATGAGGTCGAGGCGCTGGCAGCACTCATGTCCTATAAATGCGCATTGGTCGAAGCGCCATTTGGCGGCTCAAAGGGGGGGCTGCATATTAATCCGCGCGACTGGGAACCCGAAGAGATGGAGCGCATCACCCGCAGGTTCGCATACGAGCTGATAAAGCGCGATCTGATCCACCCCTCACAAAACGTGCCCGCCCCCGATATGGGCTCTGGCGAGCGCGAAATGGCGTGGATTGCAGACCAATACCGCCGCATGAACACCACGGACATCAACGCAGATGCATGTGTAACCGGCAAACCCTTGAACGCTGGTGGTATTGCAGGGCGCGTCGAGGCTACCGGTCGCGGCGTACAATATGCGCTACGCGAGTTCTTCCGCCACCCAGAGGATATTGCCGCCGCCAGTTTGGATGGCACCCTGAAGGGAAAACGTATCATCGTACAAGGGCTGGGCAATGTGGGATATCACGCTGCAAAATTCCTACAAGAAGAGGACAACGCAAAAATCACCGCAGTGATCGAGTATAACGGCTCGATCGAAAACGATGATGGGCTGGATATCGAGGCGCTCAAGCAACACATATTGCAAACCGGTGGCGTTAAGGGGTTTGCCGGTGGCACATTCGTAGAAGATGGGGCCGCATTGCTCGAAAAAGACTGTGATATCCTGATCCCTGCAGCAATGGAGGGCGTTATTTCCGTTGCCAATGCGGATCGCGTCAAGGCAAACCTGATCATCGAGGCCGCCAACGGGCCAATAACGGCGGGCGCGGATGAGTTGCTAGAGAAACGAGGCGTTGTCATTATCCCAGACATGTATGCCAATGCAGGCGGTGTAACGGTTTCTTATTTCGAATGGGTCAAAAATCTTAGCCATATCCGTTTTGGCCGTATGCAACGCCGCCAAGAAGAGGCCAGTCACGCCCTGCTTATAGAAGAGCTGGAACGACTGGTGGGCAAGCCTGTATCCGAGGAATTTAGGAACAAGTTTGTTCAGGGCGCGGGCGAGCTGGAATTGGTGCGTTCTGGACTGGACGACACCATGCGCACAGCCTATCAATCAATGCGCAACGTATGGCATGCACGCGATGATGTGCACAGCCTGCGTATGGCGGCCTTTTTGGTCTCGATCCAACGCATTGCCGCCAGCTATGAGGCAAAACAACTGTAGGGGGCGAAATATGCGCTGTCTAATCCAACGGGTTAAATCCGCAAGTGTCGTGGTAGACGGCGCAACGATTGGCGAAATTGACCAAGGTCTGCTGATCTTGGTCTGCGCCATGGGCAGCGATTCAGGCGCCGAGGGCGAAAAACTGGCCCGCAAGATCTCTAAACTGCGCATCTTCAAAGATGCAGAGGGCCGCATGAACAAGTCCGTAACAGATATTGGCGGTGGCTGTCTGGTGGTTAGCCAATTTACGCTGGCCGCCAATACCAAAAGCGGCAATCGCCCAGGATTTTCCGCGGCTGCAGCGCCAGATATTGCCCGCGCGCAGTACGATACATTTTGCGACGACCTGCGCGGTCTGGGCCTTCCGGTGCAAACGGGTGAATTTGGGGCGGATATGGCGGTATCTCTGGTCAACGATGGCCCTGTTACCATCTGGATCGACAGTGATATTGGATAACAATCCAATATTTGCTAGCCTTTTGTCATGCTAAAAATCATCCCTTGCCTATCAGCCCTATGCTTCCTTACCAGCTGCACCATAACCCAACGCGGGTGCGAGCAGGGCAATTGGTACGAGCGAGGGCAACAGGATGGGGCCCAAGGGCGTGCGGAATCCTATGTTCATGACTATCAAAAAATATGCTCGAAACACGGCATAGTCGTTGATCAATCCGCATGGGCGCAGGGCCGCATCACAGGCCTAAAATCCTATTGCACCATCGAGAACATCTATGACCAAGGCACCAAGGGCCGCAGCCTGAAACCGGTGTGCCCAACCAAGGACCTAGATAGCCTGCGCGCCTCGCATGCGTTGGGGTATAAATACTATACCATCGGTCGCGAAATTGACGATCTAGAACGAGAACGTAATGCGCTGTTGCGTGACTATAACAATGCCGCTGATGGGCCCGAGGGGGATTCTATACGCCGCTTTAGCAGGACAGAGATCCACCATTTGGAATTTCGGATAAGGATGCTGTATATTGAACAGCGCCGATATGATGATCGCATCCTAGATCAGCTGTGATCATTCCTCGTGCATATCCCAGCCGAGAGCACGCGCCACGGTAAAGATGTCTTTGTCCCCACGCCCGCACATATTCATCACCATGATATGATCCTTTGGCAATTCACCCGCGATTTTGCGCACATGCGCCAAGGCATGGCTGGGCTCTAGAGCCGGGATAATACCCTCGGTGCGGCATGAAAATTGAAAGGCATCCAATGCCTCGGTATCTGTCACCGATACATATTCCGCACGACCTATATCATGAAGCCATGAATGCTCTGGCCCAATCCCCGGATAATCAAGACCCGCAGAAATCGAGTGACCCTCCAGGATTTGGCCATCGTCATCCTGTAACAGGTATGTGCGGTTGCCATGCAAAACGCCAGGGCGCCCGCCCGTAAGCGAGGCACAGTGCTCCATCTTCTCGTTCACACCCTTGCCACCAGCCTCGACACCAATGATGCGCACATCTTTATCATCCAAAAACGGATGGAACAATCCAATGGCGTTAGAGCCACCACCAATACAGGCGATCAGACTGTCCGGTAGGCGACCTTCTGCCTCTAATATTTGCTGTTTGGTTTCTTTGCCGATGATGCTTTGGAAGTCGCGCACCATTGCGGGATATGGGTGCGGGCCTGCGGCGGTACCGATGCAATAAAATGTTTCGTCAACATAGGTAACCCAGTCGCGCAGCGCATCATTCATCGCATCTTTCAACGTTCCGCGCCCAGAGGTTACCGGAACGACCTCGGCCCCTAGCAATTTCATACGGAACACATTTGGCGCCTGACGCTCGACATCATGCGCGCCCATATAGACCACACATTTCAGCCCGAATTTGGCGCAGACTGTGGCCGTGGCCACGCCGTGCTGTCCGGCACCAGTTTCTGCGATGATACGCGTTTTGCCCATGCGCCGTGCCAATAGAATTTGGCCCAACACGTTGTTGATCTTATGCGCGCCAGTGTGGTTCAGCTCGTCGCGTTTGAAGTAGACCTTCGCTCCGCCCAATTCTTCGGTAATGCGATCTGCAAAATACAGTGGGCTCGGCCGGCCCACATAATATTTCCACAAATGATCCATCTCATCCCAAAAGGATTGATCTGTTTTGGCATGTTCATACTGTGCCTGTAGATCAAGGATCAGCGGCATCAGCGTTTCAGAAACAAATCGCCCACCAAAATCGCCAAAGCGACCCTTTTCATCGGGGGCATTCATGAAGGAATTAAACATGTCATTTGCCATTTAGAGGCTCTCCTTGGGCGGCGTCGATGAAATCGGATATTAACTCTGCATCTTTAACCCCAACCGCAGCCTCAACGCCAGAGGAAACATCCACCTGCGTGGCGCCAGTAAGGCGAATGGCATCCGCCACGTTCTCGGGTGTCAGCCCACCGGCCAACATCCACGGCACCGCCCAGCGCCGCCCCGCGATCAAGCGCCAATCAAAGGCCAAACCATTCCCCCCCGGCAGGTCGGCATTTTTCGGCGGTTTCGCATCCACCAACAGCTGATCGCACACGCGGCCGTATTCCTGCAAGGCAGGCAAGTCGCCTTCGTCAGCAAGGCCAACGGCCTTCATAACTGGTAGTGAGAATCGGTCCTTGATTTCGCTGACGCGTTCGGGGGTTTCGCTGCCGTGTAGTTGAATCATATCTAAGGGAACGGCGTCTAGGATTTGCTCTAGCTCTACATCAGACGGGTTAACCACCAATCCCACCTTGCACCGCCCCGCAGGCACTAATTGTGCCAATGCCGCCCCTTGGGCCAGCGAAACATTGCGCGGCGATTTTGGAAAAAACACAAAGCCCACATAGGAGACACCCGATGCCAAGGCCACATTTAGTGTTGCCGGTTCTGACAATCCACAGATTTTTACACGCATAATTCACCCAAATTAGACAGACTCTGTGTTTAGCCCATTTTGGGGTTGGTTTTCAAATTCGAAATAAAATCTTATGAAACTGGGCCTAATGCTTGTCTAAGAGCGCGATGATTTCATCCTGTGGTGCATCTTTCGTAGACTTTAACGCCTTTACCTCTTTTTCCAGTTGGCGCAGATCTTTCTTGGATCGCCCCAGTTCTTTGCGGTGCTTATACTCGCGCAGATATTCCCAGAAGAAGCCCACCAAAAGACCGATGAACACCCCGATCAAGATAACCAAAAAGAGCGGCAAGCTGATGGATTGTGATAGACCCAATGCATCGGCCAATCCGCGCGGCAAAAGGTTCAGCTCGACAAAGGCGCGATTGGCCAAAGCCAAAACAATCAATGCAATGGATATAATCAACAGAAAGCACAGACGAATGAAGCGCATTTAGCGGCCCCCAACAAAGATTTCAGGTATCTGATATCTAAGAGGTAATCAGCGCCCGTTCAAGCGCTCGCGCAGAAGTTTTCCTGTCTTATAAAATGGAACCGACTTCTCTTCTACATCTACGGCTTCGCCGGTGCGCGGATTGCGGCCCTTGCGGGCATCACGTTGTTTTACAGAGAAAGACCCGAAACCGCGTAACTCGACGCGATCGCCATCGGCCATAGCCTCGATGATTTCTTCGAAAATAGTTTCGATGATCCGTTCTACATCTCTCTGATACAAATGCGGATTTTCTGCCGCGATTTTATCAACTAGTTCAGACCGTATCATTCAAAGCTCTCCCCAGAGGTACAATTGCAAGGACAATATTTGCAGATTTTAGCCCCCCTGCAAAGTAATCGTTTTTAAAATACGTAAATTAACAAAGTGCCTGTGGCAGTTTAGTGATGGAAGATAGCAATTGAGCGGATAAATTTCCACTGTAGCGGAAATCATACCCCAGCCTCTATATTTGGCGCGCTCCGCCGCGAATCACATTGCGCGCGCCCCAAATACAAAAAGGGCGCCGCAAGACATGCGACGCCCCCTGTTCTAATGTGGATAGATCTTAGTCGTTGCTTTTCAGCGCCGCGCCCAAGATATCGCCCAAAGATGCACCAGAATCTGAAGAACCATACTGTTCCACAGCTTCTTTTTCTTCTGCGATTTCACGCGCTTTGATCGACAGACCCAGCTTACGTGTTTTCGAATCGATTGACGTTACACGCGCATCGATCTTGTTACCAACTGAGAAACGCTCTGGGCGTTGCTCTGCGCGGTCACGAGATAGGTCAGAGCGACGGATGAAGGCTTTCATGCCATCGTACTCTACTTCGATGCCACCATCTTCAATGGATGTCACTTCTACAGTCACAACCGCACCGCGTTTCACGCCAGCGATTGCATCCGCAAATGGGTCACCTTCAAGAGCTTTCACAGATAGTGAAATGCGCTCTTTTTCGGCATCCACATCGATGACGACAGCCTTAACGATATCGCCTTTGGCATATTCACCCAAAGCTTCTTCGCCTGACTTGTCCCATGCCAAATCTGACAAGTGAACCATGCCGTCGATTTCGCCTTCAAGACCGATGAACAGACCGAATTCAGTGATGTTCTTAACTTCACCTTCAACTTCTGCACCCTCAGGGAAGTTCTTCGCGAAGCCTTCCCATGGGTTGCCTTGAGTTTGCTTCAGACCAAGGGAAACACGACGTTTGTCCATTTCGATTTCCAGAACCATAACTTCCACTTCTTGGCTCGTAGAAACGATTTTGCCTGGGTGGATGTTTTTCTTGGTCCAAGACATTTCTGATACGTGTACCAAACCTTCAACGCCTGGTTCCAGCTCTACAAATGCGCCGTAATCAGTGATGTTGGTAACACGGCCGGTGTGTACTGTTTCCAATGGGAAACGCGCTGCAACAGCATTCCATGGATCGTCTTGCAATTGTTTCATGCCCAAAGAAATACGATGTGTCTCTTTGTTGATCTTGATGACCTGAACCTTGATGGTTTCACCAATTGCCAGAACTTCTGATGGGTGGTTCACACGTGACCAAGCCATGTCTGTTACGTGCAACAGACCGTCAACACCGCCCAGATCAACGAATGCACCGTAATCTGTGATGTTTTTAACCACACCGTCAACCGCATCACCCTCGGACAATTTGCCGACAATTTCTGCACGCTGTTCAGCACGTGATTCTTCTAGGATTGCACGACGTGAAACAACGATGTTTCCGCGACGACGGTCCATTTTCAAGATTTGGAATGGCTGAGCCATGCCCATCAATGGGCCAGCATCACGCACGGGGCGCACATCAACCTGAGAACCAGGCAAGAACGCAACCGCACCGCCCAAATCAACAGTAAAGCCGCCTTTAACACGACCAAAGATAGCACCTTCAACGCGCTCTTCTTTTTCGTATGCTTTTTCCAGACGATCCCATGCTTCTTCACGACGCGCTTTCTCACGAGAGATAACCGCTTCGCCACGTTGGTTTTCAACGCGATCAAGGAATACCTCGACAGTGTCGCCAACTTCGATTTCAGGAGCTTGGCCTGGGTTTGCGAATTCTTTAAGGTCGATACGACCTTCCATTTTATAGCCAACATCGATGATAGCTTGACCAGCTTCGATTGCGATGACTTTACCTTTTACAACAGAACCTTCATCAGGTGTGTCGATGTCGAAGCTTTCGTTCAAGAGGGCTTCGAATTCCTCCATAGTGGCTTTAGAGCACATATATGTTAATCCTTATCAGTCATTTTTACGGGCCGCGCGGTTACATCCACGGGTCTTTGGGTTTCGTTACAATCACCAGTGCAGAGCAAACTTACAAACACACAAAGGGCCGGTGATTACCAGCCCTGCTCACTCTTTGGGGTCATTGCCCCGCTGCCTTATGGCGATTGAGGCGGATATAGGCAATTTTTCCATGCAGGTAAAGGCCAGAATTGCAAGCGTACTTCCCGACAATACGATCACTTTTACCCCACGCAAAGGTTAATTGCCCGTTACTAATCCCAAATCTAAACCTCTGCTCAAGCAACCAACAGGAGAGACCAATGCTTAAAACACTTACAATCACCGCAATCGCTTTAACCGCAATGTCTGGCGCATCATTCGCCATGGACAAAGAAAAAGACGCAATGGCGAAAGACGAAATGGCCAAGGGCGAAATGATCGCATGTGATGCCAAAGGCTTTGAAATGGTCGGCAAAGAAGTGGAAATGGCCAAGGGCGATAAGAAAGAAATGGCAATGGAAGAGCTATCTATGGCCAAAAAGAAAATGGAAGCTGGCATGGACAAAGATTGTTCAGCGCATTTGGACAAAGCCAGCATGACCGCGACCCACAAATAAATTACAGTGCTGAAAGTGGCGCAGAAATGCGCCACTTGACCAAGCAACAGATCAACCTATTTGCGGAGTTGACTGTATCCAACCCAGTAACACTGCCCCAAGCCAACACCCAGAAATAAATCGAGTTTATTGCCGCGCAAATGCGACCTGAGCCAAGGATTGGTCAAGCTCGATCATCATATTCCAATCGGGGCAGCGATCATAACCCACAACCACGCCCAGCTTTCCTTGCCAGAATGCAAAAAATGCACCGACCTGTTCGCGTTCGCCAAGGCATACTGCTCCATGATGCCAAAAATTATGCCCAACCGTGCTCTTGCGAAAAAATACGCCCGCACCGTAAAAAACCCCGCCATCAACAGCGGCCGCAGCAGTATCAAAGGGGGCGGCGGCGTATTTTGATGTCGATGAAAGGTTCCCGATTACAAAGCGCGCAAAATCCGCGGTGCTCATTTCCCACCCCCCCATAGCACCATAGGCCCCAAATCTTGGAGACAGGCCAGCTGTTGAAATACCATGCGGTTCTAGCACTTGTTTACGGCAGTACTGCATATAACCTTGCGCTGTAACCTTTTCGATCACCGCCCCAAGAATTGCATAGTTTTCATTGTTGTATTGAAATTTTCCAGACGTGCCTTGCTGACTCTCCCGTCCCAATGCATGTTTTGAAATCTGCTCATGGCGGTCGCGTTTACTGTACAGCCATTTCCCCATACGGCTCTGGGTGCTATCAGGCCCTAACCCAGATGTTTGCGTTAGCAGCTGCGCAATCGTAATATTGGCATTATGGGTATCGTTCAGCTTCAATCCCTGCAATCGTTTCCCAAAAACTGCGCCCAGGGGCGTTGTAAAGTGCAATTTCTTTTGTTCGATCAAGTCGAGAATGCACATGCCCGTGATGGATTTGCTTAAGCTCGCCAGCGCAAAAACTTCCTTTGCTACAGGGACAGACTTGGTCGGCGACAACAGCTCTCCGTTCTTAAATACAGTCATGGTCGTATTGGCCACACCGTGTTGTTTGGCCCAATTGGCTAGGGCAGCATCCATCGCATCTACTAGGTTGCTCTGCTCCGCCCTTGCTGGGCCGAAACAAACCCAAATCAGCAAAATCAGTAAACCTTTCAAGAACATGTACCGCATCGAAATCACCTAGATGAACACCCTAAGCGGGTAAATAAAAGAGTTATCCCTGATCTTGCATTCGTTTTTTAATAACACTGATGGCACTCTGGACCGCTACGTCAATCACCATATTTGTGGTATCAAGCAGGATAGCATCCGCGGCTTGTTCCATCGGGGCCACATCGCGGGCAGCATCATTGGCATCGCGCTGTTTTAGGGCCGCCATAACATGGGCGAGACTATCACGCCCACCCTTGTTTTTTAGCTCTTCGTATCTGCGTCGGGCGCGAATTTCGTCGCTAGCGGTTACAAACAACTTCACATCTGCATCTGGGCAGATCACAGTACCGATATCGCGCCCATCTAGCACAGCACCCATAGGACGCTTTGAAAACGCTCTTTGAAACGCCAGCAATTCTTGGCGAACAGCAGGGAGCGCTGCAACCCTAGATGCGGCTTGGGCCACCTCTACTGTGCGCAGATCGTCGCGCTCTAAATCCGTGGGCGTTAGCTCTGCTGCCAATTGGGCCGCGGTGGTCTCTGAAAGAGTTTCAAGTCCTAATGTCTTTCGTCCAACGGCGCGGTACAACAACCCAGTATCCAGATGCGCAAAGCCAAAATGTGCGGCTACGGCCTTGGAAATCGTGCCCTTACCTGCCGCGGCGGGCCCATCTATGGCAACGGTGAAACTCATGCGATATCAGCGCCTAGACCTGTCATAAGAGGCGTAAAGATCGGAAAGCTGGTGGCGATTGCACCTGTGTCATCCACCGAAACGGGCTTCTTGGTTGCCAAACCCATGCACAGGAACGACATGGCAATCCGATGATCAAGATGAGTTGCACAAGTGCCCCCCCCTTCAACTTCACCGTCTTGGCCATATACAATTAAGTAGTCTTCACCCTCCTCGATGGTAACACCGTTTGCTTCAAGCCCACGTGCCATAGCATCAATACGATCGCATTCCTTAACCCGCAATTCTTTCACGCCGCGCATGATTGTCTTACCCTTGGCGAAACTGGCAACTGCGGATAGGATCGGGTATTCGTCGATCATGCTTGGGGCGCGTTCTGGCGGAACCTCGACCCCAACCAAATTACTGGCCTTAACCCGCAAATCAGCAACCGGCTCGCCACCCTCTTCGCGTTCGTTTTCAAATGTGATGTCGGCGCCCATTTCAACCAATGTGGTAAACAGCCCTGCCCGCGTGGGATTTAACCCAATGTTGGGCACTAGAATTTCCGAACCTTCGACAATCAATGCGGCACAAACAGGAAAAGCCGCCGAAGACGGATCACGCGGGACGGCAATGGTTTGGGCCTGTAGCTCTGGCTGGCCTTGTACTGTGATTTCAAACCCAGCAGAGGTTTCTACGGTTTCGACATTGGCTCCAAAACCGCGCAACATACGCTCGCTATGATCGCGGGTCTTTTCCTTTTCGATCAGAACGGTTTCGCCTCTGGCGTTTAAACCAGCCAACAGAACAGCCGATTTAATCTGAGCCGATGGGTGTGGTGAGGTATAGCGTACCCCCATGGCGTCGGCGGCACCAACCATGGTTAGTGGCAACAAGCCCTTGGCTCGCCCATGGGGCGTAGCGCCGAATTTCAACAGCGGATCAGTAATGCGCCCCATAGGCCGCGACCGCAAACTGGCATCCCCCGTAAACGTTGCGGTAATCGGGCAGGTCGACATTGCCCCCATAATCAGGCGCACCCCTGTACCGGCATTCCCACAATCGATCACATCCTCGGGTTCCGCGAACCCACCAACACCTACACCGTGGACAGACCATGCGCCTTCGCCGTGGCGGGTAACCGTGGCCCCAAAAGATGCCATCGCCTTGCCTGTATCCAGCACGTCTTGGCCCTCTAACAGGCCTGTGATTTTGGTTTCACCAACCGCTAAGGCCCCTAGTATCAGTGATCTGTGCGAGACAGATTTATCCCCAGGGATATGGGCTGTACCGCTCAGCGGTCCGCTGGATTTTCCTGTCATTGGGATGGGGGCGCCGTGTCCTGCCATGATCTTCTCCTTGATTTAGGTCTATGTACCCCATCCGTCAAAAACCGTCCACGGCAGTTTTCTATTTCCTTCGAGATGGCCGCAGTTCAGAGCGACATAATCCCTGCACAAGAATTCGGGGCAACGCCATTGGCGTGCCCCGATCCTTCGTGAATTATGATTGATCCTCAAAAAAATGCGCCACGTTCTCGACGATCATTTGATGTGCCGCCCGGCGTTCCTGGCGCCCCTCTTCGCATACGAATATATCATCAGGCTCTTCTTCTTTTAGAATATCCAAAGCAGCCGCAGTGCAGACCCCTAGAAAATCAAAATGCGCAAGCCCCTCTGGCTCGTGATACTGTACGATATCCTGCGAAAGAGATGTCACAAGTGCGCGCGATTCAACATCTAGATCAAGGCCAGAAATATCCTGCGGCGCACCATAAACAATCATCGGTGTACTAATTTGACCAAGGCTTTCTGGTGAAAACGTCTGTGTGCCTCCCAAATCAAAAACCGCAATGGATTTAATCCGATCATCCCGCAGGTCAACCTGCATCGCTGCGCGATCTGTATTAGATTTCGCAACATTCCAACGATCGAATATAGTACAAACCAAATCCGCAGGGTTATCAGCACAAAACCCATCAAAATGATCGGGGTCAAATCGCCCACCAGCCAACGCAACGGCCGTAAAGCCACCCAATGAATGCCCAGCCATATGGATGCGCGCAGGATCAATCACCGATTTGAACGCGGGCTGATCCAATAAATAATCTAGGGTACGCGAAATATCCTGTGGCCTACGCCACAACGAGCGCCGTTGATCTGCGTTGCGGTTAAACGTGCTTGTGCCAGGGTGGTCAATCGCGGCAACAATGTAACCTTGCTTGGTTAATGCACTGGCAAGCCATGCTTGGTTGCGCGCGTTCCCGAACATGCCATGTGATAGCAGCACCAAAGGGTGCGTTTCAGTTGTTAATGGTGCATCTGGTATCACCGAAATCGGCTCCCATACCACATTTCCATGTGCAGGAACTGGATTTTCGACTTCTGTTGTCGGGTACCATAAAAACCCGTTTAGGTGACGCGTACCATCCTTCTCAAGGATTACCAGCTCTTTCATGCCAGTTTGGTAATCCTGAGCAATAGCCGCAGGGGCAGCAATCATAAATGATAATAGGATTGATATTGGTGTTTGATATCTCATGGGGTAATCTCCGAAAAGTTGATGAGACAGAAATCAGATAAAAGAGCAATAAAAACAACCACATGAGCCAAATATCCTGTCCTACATTGCGTTTCAGGACAGCCAAAACAGAATATAGGACACCTAAGGTGTATTTAAGAACACGAAAGAAACCAGCTTGTTAGAACTTCCGCTACCGATCCTAACCTTTATCTTGGCATTGGTTGCCTGCGTAATGATCTGGCGCATCAATTTACAGAATCACCTAGCGCGGTTCTTTTTTACCGCTGCATTTGGTTTTTTGACCGCAGGCACCTTGGCGGTTGGCCTACGTTTCGGGTACCGGATTGACTTTCTTGCCTATGTACAGCCAATAATTCCGCTATTTGTTGGCCCTTGTATCTATCTGGGATTTCGCGCGTTGGGCTGTGGCCCGAAACACATGCGCCAAGTTGGTGTCGCCCATTTGGGCATACCTTTCATCCTTGGGATAGTTCCGCTTTTCATTGCGAACATTCGAACCACCTATGATTTAATGATCGGCCTGAGTTACCTGACCTATTGTGCGTTGCTGATCGGGCTTTGGAGACGTGGGCCAGATAGTTTGCAACTGGCCCCTTTAGCTCTGCTAGAAAATTTGCGCAGATGTATGCTATTTGCGGCCGCTTTACTTTTCATGTCTTTTGTTTTTGATACCAGTATTGCTGTTAGTTTTGCCCTCGGAAAATCAAAAGAAGCGATAAATTTGATCTCGGTTGGTTCCTTTGTTTCCGCCCTATCGATGATTGCCGCAATTGTGTTTTTCACGCGCACCTCTGCGCCCCACGCGGCACCTGCGCCCAATGTAGATAGCGTGCATTCAGAGTTAGAACAGAGAGCTTCTGCACTTTTACAAGATAGCCATTTGTATTTGGATACCAATCTAACATTGGATCGGTTGGCAAAGCGTCTGCATGTCCCTACGCGCCAGATCTCAGAAGCCATTAATCAGACCAAAGGCATCAATGTATCACAATACGTCAATGGCTTTCGCCTGCGCCATGCCGCGCAATTACTTGTGAATACACGCCACAGTGCGACACACATAATGGAACAATCTGGATTTCTGACCCGTTCGAATTTTTACCGAGAGTTTGAGCGGGTGTACGGGCAATCCCCGCTAGAATACCGAAAATCGCAACAAGGATTATAGGCGACGGAAGGTTACATAATGCGGGGTTCGCCCCTCTCGCAGGGCCTTTTGTTCATAGCGGGTAGAAATCCAATCAGACCAAGGCCTGCGCCAATCGTCGGCCTCTTCAGCCAACCACTCAAAATTACCGTTCTTGTGGACCTCTTCCAAGGTCTGGCGCACATAGTCTTCGATATCTGTGGCCACACGGAAAATAGCACCAGGTTTCAGGCACCGTGCCAAGGGCTCTAAATGTTCAGGGGTTACAAAGCGACGGCGATGATGGCGCGCCTTTGGCCATGGGTCAGGATAAAGAAGAAACGCGCGGGAAATTGAAGCCTCTGGCAGAACGTCCATCATATCCCGTGCATCCCCGGGATGAACGACCACATTATCAACACCAGATTCGCGTATCTTTCCCAACAGCATCGCAACACCGTTTATATAGGGCTCGCATCCGATTATCCCAACATCAGGATTAAGGCCCGCTTGGTGTACCATATGCTCACCACCGCCAAATCCGACCTCTAGCCAAATTTCGCGATCATCCCCAAACCAATCCCTAGGATCAATGGCTGTACGATCAGGATTATCTGCCCAAGTCACCCCAGAAGGCTTTAGATCATCCAAATCCTCGGCCATATAGCGTTGCTGTGATTTATGCAGAGATTTACCCTTGATCCGCCCATAAAAATTACGCCTAGGGGCGCCCGAAACATGTTTTTCGCGTTTTGTCATAATCCGATCCCTAGCCCAACAGCGGTTGTGGCTCTGTAAGGAGTATCGCCGCTTAGGTCAAACAGCCTTTTTCAGGGTTTCTACCAAATCAGTGTCTTCCCAAGAAAACCCGCCGTCCGCATCTGGTGCACGGCCAAAGTGGCCATAGGCAGCGGTGCGTGCATAGATTGGGCGACGCAGATTAAGGTGCTGAATAATTCCCTGCGGGGTCAGATCCATAGACTGGGCCACCGCCTTTTCAATCTCGGCCTCATGCACCTGCCCTGTACCATGTGTATCCGCATAGATTGACAGAGGCTTTGCCACGCCAATGGCATAAGACAGCTGAATTGTGCATCGCTTGGCCAGACCAGCCGCCACAACATTTTTGGCCAAATAGCGCGCCGCATAGGCCGCCGAGCGATCGACCTTTGTTGGGTCTTTGCCGGAAAACGCCCCCCCCCCATGCGGGGCGGCACCCCCATAGGTATCCACAATGATTTTACGCCCTGTCAGGCCAGCATCCCCATCAGGGCCACCGATTACAAATTTTCCTGTTGGGTTTACGTGCCATTCCGTTTCGGGCGAAATCCAACCCTCTGGCAGGGTTTTGCGGATATAGGGTTCCACCACATCACGCACATCTGATGAAGACATACCCTCGTCTAAGTGCTGGGTAGACAGCACAATAGAGCTAACCCCAACAGGCAACCCCGCACGATACACAACAGATAATTGCGCCTTGGCGTCTGGGCCTAGCTGCGGCACATCACCCGCGTGTCTGGCCTCGGCCAGATTGCGCAAAATCGCATGCGAATATTGGATGGGGGCGGGCATCAGCTCGGGGGTTTCATCCACTGCGTAGCCAAACATAATGCCCTGATCACCCGCGCCGTCGTTATCGACGCCTTGCGCGATATGTGCAGATTGTTCATGCAGATGGTTTTCCACAGCCAAGCTCTGCCAATGAAACCCGTCTTGCTGATAGCCTATATCGCGGACACATGCGCGCACGATATCCTCGACCCCGCCCATAAATTCCTGCAATTTCTGCACAGAAGAAAGACCAACCTCGCCGCCAATAACAACACGATTGGTGGTAGCGAAAGTTTCACAAGCAACGCGCGCCAGCTCTTCGTTGGAAAGAAGAGCATCAAGGATCGAATCCGATATACGATCACAAATTTTATCGGGGTGGCCCTCGGAAACGGATTCCGAAGTGAATAGATAGTTCTGGCGGGACATGTTTGCTCCAGTGATTTTGGTCATTGCGTCAGGAAGCCGTTGCAAGGACAGATGGGGTTTGGTTACGTCTTGTACGCGGGTGCGTCAATCACTTTCCCGTAGAATTGGGGTTTTGCTACGCATGGTTCCTAAAAACAAAACAACCAGCAGAAGTATTCCCAAGAACCCATAATCCCCAATCCGTGAATATAGAGTTTTACCTGCGGGCGCTGGTAAAGCGACATCGATGTATCCCTGTTGCTGTAGCGGCAGGAAATCCACGACCCGCCCATAGGCGTCAATCATGGCGCTGATACCAGTGTTGGCGGAGCGCGCCATTGGCAGCCCCTGTTCGATCGCACGGACGCGCGACTGTGCAAGATGCTGGTAAGGCCCGCTGATGGTTCCAAACCATGCATCATTAGTGATGTGAACCAGCCATTTGGGGCGTTTACCCGGACTGTGGGCATAGCTGGGGAAAATAGCCTCGTAGCAAATAAGTGCCAGGAAATCGGGCACATTGCGCCCCGCAATTAACTGTGGGCCAGCCCCCCCCTGAAAGCTGCCGGCCTGTTCTGTTAGGCCCGCAAGGCCGAAACGTTCAAAAAATCTCGCCATCGGGAAATACTCACCAAAAGGCACAAGATGATGTTTATCGTAGATTGCATTCATCCCGCCGCGCGGATCGACATAGATAAGAGAATTGAAATGCGCATCCCCTTGATTGCGCACAATGCCAGAAATATACGATGTCTCCGGCCCCGTAGCGTTGGAAATCTCTTTCAGCGCGGGCAGTTCATCCTGCATAACAAAGGGCAATGCCGTTTCTGGCCAAATCACGATATCGGGCCGGCGCGCGGTTTTGGCTGCAGTATACCCCAGCTGGCGGCGGTAAAACACATCGCGCATATCGCGGCGCCATTTCAAATGCTGGGGTGCATTGGGTTGTACAATGCGCACCACGGTTTCGCCCAAGCCTTGGTTATCAAGCGCGGGCATTCGCCAAACACCCCACCCTGCGATCACCGCTAGCACCGCCGCGCCATATGCAGCGCCCACAAACATACGTGGGCCGAATAGTGCCGGCAAGAAGGCCACCAACATCAGAATGAGACCAGTCCCGTGAATTCCGAAAACAGACACCAGCTGAATAAACGGTGTCCCTAACCATGCATAGCTAAGATGCCCCCAGGGAAATCCAGTTAGCACCGTAGCGCGCAAATATTCAAAAAATGCCCACAGGATGGCCAAGCCAATTATCCGTTTCTTAGCACAGGTAAACCAGCGCACCGACAGATAAAATGCCATACCCCAAAACAACGCAAGCCCCCCCGCCATAAACAAAAGAGCAAAAGGCGCCATCCAGCCGTGAACCTCGGGTTTCACGAAAAAGGGTTCTACAATCCACGAAAGCGTCAGCGCGAAATATCCAAGCCCCGTCCACCAGCCAATGGCCAGCCCGATACGGGGACTGGGGGCCTGTGTGGTAGCAAAGGCCAAGAATGGCAGAATAAGGAAATAGCCCAAGCTAAGGCCAAACGGCGCTTGCCCAATAGCCAACCCCAGACCAAGGCCCATGAATGTAAAGCGTTGTTTCCAGTTCACTGGCGTACCTCAGTGTAAATTTAGCAACCTACCCCCGCTTGCATACGCGAATTTTCTTAATACGACGTGGGTCTGCTTCGAGAATTTCAAAATCATATCCTGCAGGGTGGCTAATGACCTCGCCGCGCACAGGTACACGCCCCGTCATAACACAAGCAAGCCCCCCAAGGGTATCAATATCTTCGTCATCGGTATCAGATGCCAAATCAACCCCCAGGACCTGTTCGAAATCCGCCAGTGATGCGCGGGCTTGGCAAACATATATGCCCGGATCTGTTTCCACCCACTCCGCGACATCTTGAACATCATGCTCATCAGATATATCCCCAACCAATTGCTCGATCAGATCCTCGATGCTTACCAATCCATCCACGCCGCCATATTCATCCACGACCAAGGCCAGATGGGTGCGCTCGGTCTGCATTTTTTGCAACAAGACATCCAAGGGCATAGACGGTGGAACGAACAAAACGGGGCGCAACAGTTTCTCGATGCTGAAACTGCGACCCTTGCCATTAAATCCATATTTTAAGGCGATGTCCTTGAGATGCACCATACCTACAGGGTTATCCAAGTTATCGCTATAAATCGGCAGGCGAGAATACCCGCTTTTGGAAAATTCCGCGATAATATCGGACAGGGCCATATCAGAAGCAGCAGAGACAATATCCGCACGCGGAATTGCCACATCTTCTACGCGCATACTTTTCAGCTTGCGAAACCCGATAGAGGGTGAGGAATTTAAGGGGGGGAGTGCCTGCGGCCTGTTTTGCGCGGATGATTTGAACAATCTGCGGAAAAAGCCATTTGATTTGTTTTCAGAGGTCAATTGCGCGCTTTGCGCCGCGATAGAAGACCCGTCAGTTGTGTCGCCCATTGGTCCTTTCCAAGGTTTGGCTATGGTTTATCTTCCCTATATGGGTCTGATATACCCAGAGTTTCAAGAAGCAATATCTCTTTGCCTTCCATAAGTGTGGCATCCGCATCAGTTTCGTGATCATATCCCAACAGATGCAAATACCCATGGATCAGCAAATGAGTTACATGATCGCGCATCGAAATACCCTTGGCCTGCGCCTCTTTGCGACAGGTCTCAAATGATACTGCGATATCCCCCAACTCGTTTTCACCGAATACATTCACCGTCGGCAAATCTGGAACCCCACCAGGAGCTTCCGGGGCTAGTTCTTCATTCGGCCATGACAGAACATTTGTGGCTGCATCCTTGCGGCGATGATCCGCATTCAGCTGTTGGATTTTGGCATCATCACAGGCTAGAACATTGACGTGCCAGCCCCCAGCCAACCCGATATCCCTTAGTACGATATCAAATGCGCCCAGCGCAAGTGTGTCAAGTTCGCTCTGTGCCCAGCGCGAATCCTCTAGAATAACTTCAACAGAATTAGTCATCTTGGCTGTATTTAGCATCATATGCACGAATGATTTTTGCGACCATCGGATGACGTACCACATCGCCAGCACTGAATTTAACAAACCCAATGCCCTCGACATCCTGCAGAACATCACGGGCCTCAACAAGACCTGATTTCACACCCCGCGGCAAATCTATTTGCGACACGTCACCGGTAATTGCCATCCGCGAGCCTTCGCCAAGACGCGTCAGAAACATTTTCATCTGCATTGTCGTGGCATTTTGTGCTTCGTCCAATACCACATAGGCATTTGCCAAGGTTCGCCCACGCATAAAGGCCAGCGGGGCTATCTCGATTTTCTTTTCCTCGATCAAGCGTTCCAGCTGTTTGGCTGGCAAAAAATCATTCAGCGCATCATAAAGGGGTTGCATGTAGGGATCGACCTTTTCCTTCATGTCACCTGGAAGAAACCCCAACCGCTCCCCAGCCTCGACCGCTGGGCGCGACAAAATGATTTTATCCACCATGCCTTCAATAAACAAGGAAACCGCCGCCGCCACCGCAATATAGGTCTTGCCGGTGCCCGCAGGTCCAAGGCCAAAGACCAGCTCGTGCTCACCCAGCAACTCCATATACGCCTTTTGGGTTGGACTACGCGGCTCTACTGTTTTTTTACGGGTACGGAATTCTACCCCACCCGCTTTGAACATTTCAATCTGATCGCCATCACGCGCGCCCGTGCCATCCGCCGAATTTCCAAACCGCAATATCGCATCGATATCGCCCGGCCCTAGGTCTTTGCCTTGTTCTAGGCGCAAATACATTGCGCGAACCACATCAATGGTTTTTTGGACGCTGTCCTCATCCCCAATAACAGCTAGTTCGTTACCACGGCGAATGATTTGACTGGCTAGAGCGGTTTCAACTTGGGTCAGGTTTTTGTCAAATTCACCGCATAAATCAATAAGCAGGCGATTATCTGGAAATGCAATAACTGCTTCTGGAACAGTTTTGGTATTTTCGGCAGGCGCTTTCACCTTGGCTGTCAATTCACGTACTCCAATGCGTGTGTTTATATGTAAGAATGATGCCGCATCCGCGTAAAGCCTGCAAGGCTGATTAAATGAAAAAGGCCACAGAAATTTCTGTGGCCTTTTCTCAAGATATTTTTTGGGGTCTTAACGGCCGTCAATCCGGCTTGGTTCGCCGCGCTTGAACGGGCCAATCGCATTGTTTGGCAATGCAACACCTGAACAAACAGGTTTCCCATTGTCATTTAGGCGCGCAGAAAGGTAACCCTCTACACCATCATCGATAATCCAGTGGTCACACCCATGTGGATCTACCCAAATACCAGCGACCATATTGGACAATGGCCCAGAATCGATACCGGTATCTACGGTTTTGTCCTTGATGTTATAAAACACAGGATCAATTGCAACACAGCCTGACAGACCAACCACAATAGCACAACTTAGTGCAGTGAATTTTAGGCTCATGATGCACCTCCGACACATTGTACTTCGACACGACGATTCTTAGCCTTACCAGCGGCAGTATCGTTTGATGCGATAGGCTTACGCTCGCCGTAGCCGCGGGTTTCTACCTTTGAGGCGCCATTTGCACGGGCAATTTTCGCAACCGCATCCGCACGTTTGTTAGACAATGACAGGTTATACGCATCACTTGCATCGCTATCTGTGTGACCTTCGATCACATAGCTGGTGCCCGGCTGTTTCTTGAAGAATGCCGCCAATGTGGCCGCGCCTTGAGCAGAAACCGTTGCGCTATTAACCGCAAAGAATTGATCCGAGTTAGCAACCAAGCAGCGCTTACCGCGTTGACATACTGGTTTGCCATCTGGTGTTACATTTGGCGTCATAAACCCTTCGACACCATCATCCATGACCCAGTGTTCACATCCATCAGGATCCACCCATACCGCTGGTACATAACGTTCGCCCGAGATGGGTCCAGTTGTCGGATTATCAGCAGACAGACCGTCAGCATGAACACCTGCAGAACTGCTGGCAACCAACAGCGCGGCAGCCACCAAACCTGAGCAGGTATTTTTTAAGGAAGTTGAAAACAAATTTTGCCCCTTTATTAGATTTCTTAATACGAAACATTGATGGGCCCTAAAGCACCCATTATTGCGCACAGGATAACAAGAATAACGCAAGTTTCAAGCACTCTGTTACATACAGGACAAGGCATTGCAATATTCCTAACTGCCTGTCGATTTTATGCCGCACAGCGCCCGCAATCACAGGCTGTTTTACGACCTATCACTATGTACTCATGGGATATTAAGCCAACTCGCCCTTTAGAGAATTCGTATCAGCCGCAACAATTTTCACATTCACGACCTGACCGATTTTCTGCTGATCTACCTGTAGATGCACCCCGTGCAGATACTCCGAGCGCCCAACCAGCTGTCCCTCTAGGCGTCCGGGTCGTTCCAGCAGTACAGGTAAGGTTCGCCCAACCATGGAATGCATGAATTCTCTTTGCTGTTCTGACAACAAATCCTGCAACCGCTTCAAGCGCTCGGATTTAACATCTTCGGGCACCTGAGTCTTGCGATCCGCCGCAGGGGTGCCGGGACGAGTGGAATATTTGAATGAATAGGCTTGGGCATATTTCACCCGGCGCACCAAATCCAAGGTTTGCTCAAAATCGGCATCTGTTTCACCAGGGAACCCAACGATAAAATCACCCGATAGGGCAATGTCGGGGCGCGCGGCACGTAGCCGGTCAATAATTTCGATATAGCTCTGAGCGGTATGCTTGCGGTTCATCGCTTTCAGCACCTTGTCTGATCCCGCCTGCACCGGCAAATGCAGATATGGCATCAACTTTGGTTGATCGCGGTGCGCATTGATCAGCGCATCATCCATGTCATTCGGATGCGAGGTCGTGAAACGAATGCGGTGCAAGTCTTCGATCTCAGCCAACGCATCAATCAGTTGTGGCAGGGTTTGATCGCCGTTCTCGCCCGTACCATGATATGCATTTACATTCTGCCCAAGCAGCGTGATATCGCGCACGCCGCGCTCTACCAAATCACGCGCCTCGGCAATGATTTGTGCCACAGGCCGAGAGCTTTCGGCGCCGCGTGTATAGGGCACAACACAAAAGGCACAGAATTTATCACAGCCCTCTTGGACCGTCAGGAACGCTGCTGGGGCACGCTTCATCTTGGGGCCACGTGGCAGGTGCTCGAATTTATCTTCCTCGGGAAAATCGGTCTCGATCGGTTTTTTGCCTTGTTCTACGGATCGTGCCATATCGGGCAGCCGGTGATAGGATTGTGGGCCCACAACCATATCCACCATGGGTTGGCGGCGCATAATCTCGCCCCCCTCGGCCTGTGCAACACACCCAGCAACGCCAATTTTCAAATCGGGGTTCTTTGCTTTCAGCGGCTTAAAGCGGCCCAGGTCAGAGTAGATTTTCTCGGCGGCTTTCTCGCGAATATGGCAGGTGTTCAGCAGGATCATGTCTGCCTCTTCGGGCGAGGAGACCTCGGAATACCCATCTTGGCCTAGGGCCGTGACCATGCGTTCGCTGTCATAGACGTTCATCTGACAACCGAAAGTTTTTATAAACAGTTTTTTATCTGCGGACATGTTATTAGCCTGACGCTATCGCCGAAATTTAAGGATTGCGTCAGCCAGTACACAAGAATGCAGCGGGGTTCAATCCCAACCACCTACCCGCGCTTGCGCCCAAGCCCGATTTTTTTGGCCAACTCTTGGCGTTTGGCGGCATAGCTTGGGGCGGTCATGGGGTAGTCTGGATCCAAATCCCATTTGCGGCGGTATTCGTTTGGCGTCATGCCATAGACCGACATCAGATGCTTTTTTAGCATTTTGAATTTCTTACCATCTTCGAGGCAAATAATATAATCCTCGGTGATGCTGTCTTCGATCTTCACGGCGGGGCGCAGAACATGCACATCCGAGGCCGCACCATTTTGCAATCCACTTAGCTGTGAAAACACCTGATCAATAAGCTTAGGAAGTTCGCTAGCATCTTGTGGCTTACTCATCAAAACCGCAGACACAATTTGCGCCGTACAAGCGACCAATTGATAGGGGCCTTCCACCTGTTTTGAAATCAGATCTTGGACTGAAACTGAAGGGCTATCAACTTTCATCCTAATACTCCTTTAAACGATTATTTACCCCCAAATATGACTTAACAAAATCAATTCAAGTAGTGCGTGTTAATTAATAAATTCTAAATTCATGATAGGGCAATGATTGTATCTTTACAGGACGCAAGGTAAGAACTGCGTAACGGTCAAGGAGTTCAATTTTATGAAAACGCTCAGTTACGCACATCTTCAAAGTCAAGAGAAATTGGGCGCATCAGCCAAGACAATTGCTCTGATTTTTGCAGATGACGACGTGAACTTGCACCATACAATTACCCATGCCATGGGCCTTGGATTTCAGCGTATTTTCATCTTTGGCAATCCGGAGCTAACGCCTGATTTAGATGATGATCGCTTGATTTGGGTTACAACAGATATTTTGACCAATGATGCGGTCATTGCAATCGTAAATACCTATATTGGACTGTTTCCAAACACATGGATACACTATTGTTTCAACGCTGAATATCTGTACTTCCCGTTTTGCGACACCCGCGGTATCGGGGATTTCGTTGGGTTTCTAGACGAGGAAAAACGCTTATCGGCCTTTGCCTCCACCATCGATCTGTATCCAGAAAGCATCACCAATACAGATCAGGATTTCGCACCGCAGCACGCCCACCTTGATCGGATCGGCTACTATTCCCACGCCAGAAGAGACGAATTCGGGCCACTTCCGCGCCAGCTAGATGTATTTGGTGGCTTACGCTGGCGCTTTGAAGAACACATCCCCTGGGAGCGCCGCCGCATCAACAACGCATCCGTTTTCAAGGCCAGCGAAGGATTAAAGCTGGGGCAAAATTTCACTTTCAACATTCCTGAATATGAAACCGTACAATGCGAATGGCACAACAGTCCGACCACCTGTGTCTGTTCGTTTCGCGCGGCTAAATATCTGCTGAACAACCCAGAATCGCGGGCCCAAATCCGCAGCTTTAGCTGGCCCAATTCAATCGAATTCGACCAATCTGCAAAGCAACTGCTGGAATTGGGGATGATGGAACCGGGGCAATGGTTCTAGCACGATTTGTTTAATGAGGGTCTGATGCCTTGCGACGCAACCGAATAACCACATCCACCCGATCAATTTCGTAGCCCTCTGGCGCCTCTGGTAATTTTTCAAACTGAACGGATTCCTTTGGCGCATCTGATAGTTCCGCAGTCTCGGACCAATAGAAATGCGGGTGATCATCCGTGCGGGTATCAAAATAGGATTTCTGTCCATCTACGGTGATCTCGTTCACCAGCCCTGCATCACAAAACACACGCAAGGTATTGTAAACGGTGGCCAGCGAAACGCTTAGGTTTTCCTCGGCTGCAGCCATATGCAGGCTCTCGGCACAGACGTGCCTATTTTGGTTATCCCCAACCAATAGGCGCGCCAAATCAAGGCGCTGACGCGTAGGCCGCACCCCGCCCTTTTTAAGCCATTCTTGGCTGATCATTTCAGGTGTGGTTGTCACAGGTCACCTATGATTTGCTTGCCCTTAATATGCCCCCTTCTATACCAGAGTTCAATTAAATTAATTTGGCAATCCGTTGGCAGCCCAACCCGCTATTGCCACCTATTGCTTAGCAATGGTAAGTATCGAAAAAAAATGGAGCAGGGTGAATGACCGACAGACCAACCAGCTATGGCAAAGAAGATCTTATTAAATGCGCGCAGGGCGAGCTGTTTGGCCCGGGCAACGCTCAGTTGCCCATGCCCCCAATGCTGATGATGGATCGCATCACCGAAATTTCCGCCGATGGTGGCAGCAATGGCAAGGGTCATGTGGTAGCTGAATTCGATATCAACCCTGACCTCTGGTTTTTTGAATGCCATTTTCCTGGCAACCCAATTATGCCGGGTTGTCTGGGGCTAGATGGTTTATGGCAACTAACGGGTTTCAATTTGGGCTGGCGCGGCATGCTGGGCAAAGGCATGGCTCTGGGCGTTGGCGAGGTAAAGCTGACCGGTATGGTCACCCCAACGCGCAAGATGTTAACCTATCACGTGGATTTCACGCGTGTGATCGATCGGCGCCTAAAGATGGGTGTTGCAGATGGCAAGGTGTTCGCCGATGGTGAGGAAATCTATTCCGTCACAAATATGAAAGTGGGCTTGGCAGACACTTAACCCCTGCCCCCCTGATTTATAAGAATTCAAAAGGAGTATGCTTATGCGCCGCGTCGTCGTTACTGGAATGGGGATTGTTTCCTCTATCGGGAATAACATCCAAGAAGTTACCACCAGCCTGAAAGAAGGAAAATCGGGCATTGTGGCCGCGCCTGATTATGCGGAAAAAGGATTTCGCAGCCAAATTCACGGCATGCCCCAGATCGATGTCACCGAACATATCGATAAACGCCAGATGCGTTTTATGGGCCAAGGTGCGGCATATAACTATCTATCAATGGAGCAGGCGATCGCAGATGCGGGCCTAGAACCCCATGAGGTATCTAATGAGCGCACCGGTTTGGTGATGGGCTCTGGTGGCCCCTCTACGATCAATTTGTTCGCCGCGCATCAGATCACGCTGGAAAAGGGTGCGCCGAAACGCATGGGGCCCTTTATGGTCACGCGCTGTATGTCCTCGACCAACTCGGCCTGTTTGGCAACGCCCTTTAAAATCAAAGGCGTGAACTATTCAATCACTTCGGCCTGTTCAACCTCTGCACATTGTATTGGAAATGGCGTCGAACAAATCCAATTTGGCAAACAAGATATTGTATTTGCTGGCGGCGGCGAAGAATTAGACTGGACCATGTCTTGCCTGTTTGATGCTATGGGAGCGATGTCCTCTAAGTACAACGACACACCTGCAACCGCATCGCGCGCCTTTGATGCGTCACGCGATGGGTTTGTAATCGCCGGTGGTGGCGGTGTTGTGGTACTAGAAGAGCTAGATCATGCCTTGGCGCGTGGTGCCAAAATCTATGCCGAAGTCACAGGCTACGGTGCTACATCTGACGGCCATGATATGGTGGCCCCCTCCGGTGAAGGCGGCGAACGCTCTATGCGGCTGGCCACAGGTACATTGGGCGAGCGTAAGGTAAGCTATATCAACGCCCACGGTACATCGACCCCTGCTGGGGATGTAACCGAGGTACAGGGCGTACGCCGTGTCTTTGAAGGCCAAGAACAACCAATCATCAGCTCGACCAAATCCCTAACGGGCCACTCTTTAGGGGCAACAGGTGTTCAAGAGGCGATCTACAGCCTGATCATGCTGGATAATGATTTTGTTGCCGCATCGGCCAATATCACAGATCTAGACCCAGAGCTAAAACCAGAAGAGATAGCCACCCAGCGCATCGATAACGCTGGTCTGGATACGGTTCTGTCAAACAGCTTTGGCTTTGGTGGCACGAATGCTACCATCGCCATGAGCAAATATACTGGATAGATTGATATGTCAGATTTGATGAAGGGCAAGCGCGGCCTAGTTATGGGCGTGGCCAATGATAAATCTATCGCATGGGGTATCGCACGCGAAATGGCCGCACAGGGCGCCGAGCTGGCGTTCACCTATCAGGGTGAAGCCTTTGGCAAGCGGGTAAAACCGCTGGCCGAGAGCCTCGGCTCGAATATTCTGGTGGATGTGGATGTAACCGATGACGCCTCTTTGGATAACGCATTTGCGCAATTGCAGGAAAAATGGGGTAGGTTGGATTTCGTTGTTCATGCGATTGCCTATTCTGATAAAAACGAGCTGACAGGTCGCTTTGTTGATACATCTCGCGAGAATTTTAAGAACTCGTTGGATATTTCTTGTTTCTCTCTTATCGAGATATCGCGTCGTGCGGCCGAGATGATGGATGATGGTGGCACGATCCTAACCCTGACCTACCAAGGCTCAAACCGTGTAACGCCTTATTACAACGTGATGGGCGTAGCCAAGGCCGCACTAGAAAGTGCCGTGCGCTATCTGGCAAATGATCTGGGGCCACAGGGCATTCGCGTGAATGCCATCAGCCCCGGCCCCATGCGCACATTGGCAGGCGCAGCGATTGGCGGCGCGCGCAAAACATTCCGCACTACAGAGGCAAATTCTCCGCTGCGCGCCAATGCAACACTAGAATCCGTTGGCGGCACCGCCGTTTATTTAGCCTCGGATTTTGGGGCCTGCACTTCTGGCGAAATTATCCGCGTTGATGGCGGCTATCACGTGTTAGGCATGGCGCAGCCAGAAAACCTGTAAGGCTCAGCATGACCGTCGCTCTTTCCTTAGGTCTGTGTTACCTGACCTATCTGATTTTACGCGGCGGTTGGCGTACCTCTCGCGGCCGATTGCGCATCGATTTTTCGATGAACGCGCTGATCATGGCGGCCCTATCAATTGCGGCGGCTATGTTCTTTTTTGGGCCAATCACCGGCCTAGCATTGGTCGCGATCATCGCGATCCACGAGTTTGGCCATGTGGCCGCATTTCGCATTTGCGGTCACGATGACGCAACCTTTCGCCTGATCCCTCTGATGGGCGGGGTTGCCAGCTCTGCCAAGCGCCCAGATGGGCCGCTGCAACAATATTTCATTTCGATAATGGGGCCTGCGATCTGTATCGCACCAACGATCTTGGCCCTGTCCTTGGTTTATGGAAATTACGATATGCCCCCGATGTTACGGGAATTCCTGTGGGATTTTGGCATTTTCTCTGGCACGATCAATTTCTTCAACCTACTGCCAATCGGTCCCCTTGATGGTGGGAAAATCTCACACATTCTGTTTGAAATTTTCTGGCCCAAGGCCGCCAAGCCCTTTGGGATGGTAATGATGGGCATTGCCCTATTGGTTGGGATTTATATGCAGAGCATCTTTATCATATTGCTGACGCTGATGTCCCTGCCAAATGTCACACAACCGCCCCCCTATATTTTAGCAAGAAAACCCACGAAACGACAGGGGGCGATGCTTTTGGGAACCTATTTGGTTAGCGCGGCAACGCTGCTTTGGGCTGGCATACCTCTATTGGCCTATTATCTGCGCTAAGGTTTGACCCGCATGCAGAATTGGTCATAGTGCAGTAAGGAGCATAGTATGATCAAAGCCTGTATATTCGATGCCTATGGCACACTGTTCGATGTGGCCGCCGCCGCGCGTATTTTAGCCGCAGAGAAGGGGCGTGAGAGCTTTGCTAAACACTGGCCAGAAATTTCCCAGAACTGGCGCCTAAAACAGCTTCAGTACACTTGGTTACGTGCGATTATGGAGCAACATACTGATTTTTGGCAGGTCACCCAGGAGGGGCTGGACTATGCACTAGAGGCCTCCGACCAAACAGACCCAGAACTGCGCGCCGCATTGTTGGCGCTGTATTGGGAATTGCCCGCATATCCCGAGGTTCGAGAAATGCTGACCCGGTTAAGGTCAATGGGTCAGAGCACTGGCATTCTGTCTAACGGTTCGCCTGATATGTTGATGGGGGCGGTTAATTCGGCCGACATCGGTGCACTGTTGGATGCAACAATCAGTGTCGAAGACGTCGGTGTATTCAAGCCTGCCGCCCCTGTTTATCAGTTGGTCTTGGATAAATTTAATGTCGTACCCAACGAGGTTTTATTCGTATCATCCAACGGATGGGATGTGGCAGGTGCGTCTGGTTTTGGCTTTACAACGCTGTGGGTTAATCGCGCCAAAGACCCGATAGACCGCTTGCCCTTTGCTCCACATAAAATCATATCTGACCTGCGCACCGTCCCAGAAATTGTCAAGGAATTCTCATGAGCTCGCTTAGCGAAATCCAAGCCGCCGCCGCGCGCATCGCAGGACATACACGAAAAACGCCCCTGCTCTCTTCGCCTTTTTTGGATCAGATTGCAGGGCGCCCGATATTTGTGAAACCAGAATGCCTTCAGCACAGCGGATCCTTTAAATTTCGCGGCGCGTGGTCAGCGATTTCGAATCTCAGCATGGATCAACGCCGCGCGGGGGTTATTGCCTTTTCGTCGGGTAATCATGCACAGGGGGTCGCCATGGCCGCCGCTCACCACAATTGCAGTGCAATAATTGTGATGCCTTCAGATGCCCCAGAAATTAAGCGTACAAATACCCAAGCATTGGGAGCAGAAGTGGTTCTATATGATCGCGAAACAGAAGATAGAGAGGCCGTGACCGCAGCGCTTAATCCCGATGGCGCTCGCACCTTGATTGCGCCATTTAACAACCATGATGTCATCGCAGGGCAAGGAACCATCGGGCTGGAAATAGCTGTACAATCTGCAGAACTTGGAATCGATAGCGCCAGCGTTCTAATTCCCTGCGGCGGTGGCGGGTTAACATCCGGTGTGGCCCTAGCGCTGGAACAGCACCCAGGCCTGACCGTACATCCCGTAGAACCCGAGGGATTTGATGATGTGGCACGTTCGCTGGTTTCGGGGAAACCCGAGATAAACCAGCGCTTGTCTGGATCGATTTGCGATGCAATTCTCACTCCAAGCCCCGGAGAGCTGACCTTCCCTATACTAAACAGGCTTTGCAGCGAAGGCATTGTGATCCCCGAAGAGGATTGTCTGCGGGCCATGGCCCTGGCGTTTGAGCGGCTAAGAATAGTAATCGAACCGGGTGGGGCCATTGCCTTGGCTGCCGCCTTGTTCCATCCGGACAAGATTGCTGGCGATACGGTAATCGCAGTTGCCAGTGGTGGGAATGTCGGCGCAGAAATGTTCACCCAAGCCCTTAAAAATATGAAAGCATAGCATGAGCACATTTACCATCAGCAGCTTCAACGTAAAAAACTTGATCGGTGCCGATCAGGAATTCTACAGATTTGAAAAATACACCCCAGAGGAGTACGCTTGGAAGCAAGACTGGCTGGCAGATCAGGTCCTATCGCTGAACGCTGATATCATCGGCTTCCAAGAGATTTTCACCGAAGAATCGCTACAGGACGTGATTGCCGAGGTCAACAAGCGTGGCGCGGATCACAATGCAGATGTCATCCCCGATAGATCCAAGCGCTATCATCGCAAAGCTATTTTTAAGAAGCTACGCCACGAGGCCTATGGCGAAGGCAGCTTGTTTTTCGCACCGAATATTCACGATGGTGAACCGGGACATCGCCGCCCTGGGCTGGCTATGCTATCACGCCACGGTTTTGTTGGTACGCCAGAAATAATCCAAGAGTTGGAAACACCCCTTAGCATAAAATTCCCAGAACTGGGGGGTGGGGACGCTGGGAAATTCACCCTAACGCGCCTATCTCGCCCCATGATCAAAGCCCACATCAATGTTGATGGGCAAAAAATTTGCGTCTTTAACTGTCACTTGAAATCCAAGCTAGGGGAATACCTGCGCCCCGCAGGTGCCGAGTTTTCGCCAGAAGCCGATTTGACCAACTATGACCCAATTGGCCGCGCTATGGGGGCGCTGCGCGCAACCGTCCGGCGCATGGCCGAGGCCTTGGTTCTGCGCCGCCTCATTGTTGCCGAGCTAGCCTTGGGGACGCCCGTGATGGTTCTGGGCGATTACAACGACAGCGAGCATGCGGTATCATCGGAGATCATCGCCGGCGAAAAACCCTTTAAGAACTATGCGTGGATGCGCCGCCATAATGCCGAAAAGCGCAATGATCGCTATAGTGATGAAGAGAACATCCATATTCGCGGTGAAATCGAACGTAACCGCATGATTTCTGCCGAGAAGTTATTCGTACAAAAGAGCCTACGTGACATGGTCTACACCTCAGCCTTTGGGGGCGTGTATGAAAGCATCGATCAGATTTTGATGAGCAATCATTTCATCCCCACATCAGAGAATGCGATTGGTGAAATGGAATATTTCAGCGTGTTTAATGACCATCTGACAGATGGATCACACCCAGAGGCACCCTATAATAAGCTGGCCTCTGATCATGGCCAGATCATGGCGCATATGAAAATATGGGGCGATAAAACCAGCTAAGCGAACAGATTAGTGTACTGTTTACGCAGCAGGTTCTTTTGCACTTTACCCATGGTATTACGCGGCAAGATATCCACAACAATCAATTGGCGCGGCTGTTTAAACCGCGCCAATTGACCCGCTAAACCAGTTTGAATGCTGACGATATCCAATTTCGCGCGGGGCCGTGCCACCAAAATCCCTACGGGGGTTTCACCAAAATCGGGGTGTGGTACGCCAATAACAGCACTCTCTAAAACGCCAAATTGCGCATCCAAAACCTGTTCTATTTCCTTAGGGTAGATATTTAGCCCCCCCGAAATAATCAGGTCTTTCTCGCGCCCCACAATGTGCACATAGCCCTGATCATCTTGACGCGCCAAATCACCCGTGATGAAAAACCCATCCGCGCGAAACGCTTCTGCGGTTTTTTCTGGCATATTCAGATAGCCCTGAAACACATTTTCTCCGCGCACCTCTAGCATACCAATTTCACCCCGTACCACCGCCGTGCCCTTGCTCTCATCAACGATTCGAATGTCCACATCGGGCAGGGCCAACCCTACGGTGCCAGCCCGCCGTGCTCCACTATAGGGATTAGAGATGCTCATACCTGTTTCTGTCATCCCGTAGCGCTCTAGGATTCGATGACCTGATATAGCCTCAAATTTTTCGTGCGTGTCCTGCAACAAGGGTGCGCTACCAGAAACAAACAACCGCATGTTTTCCGTGACTGACCGGTTAAACGCAGGTGAATCTAGCAATCTGGTGTAAAATGTCGGAACGCCCATTAGGGCCGTAGCCTTTGGCATCTGTTCGATCACCAATCCGGCATCAAATGCTGGCATTAAATAGACCTCTGCACCAGAGATCAGCGCCACGTTCATCGCAACAAACAGCCCATGAGTATGGTAAATCGGCAGGGCATGAATAAGACGGTCGTGGTGATCAAACTGCCACAAATCAACCAAGGTCTGGGCATTTGACAACAAATTTCCCTGTGTAAGCATTGCCCCCTTAGAACGCCCGGTGGTTCCAGAGGTATAGAGCAATGCGGCCAAATCATCAGCACAGCAAGCAACCGTAGAAAAGTGCCCTGGCTGTTTCTGCGCGTGATCCGCTAAGGTTCCCGTGCCATCGTCATTTAATGTCAGCATCGCAATGTCGGGTAAATTATCCACTAAACAGGCATATTTGTCCTTATCACAAATCAGCAATTTAGCAGCGCTATCGGTGATGAAATATCTCAGCTCTGCCGCTGTATATCCCGTGTTCAGCGGCAAAAAAACGATCCCCGTCTGTAGGCAAGCCAAATAAATGCACAACGCGGTGGGGGATTTTTCCACTTGTACCGCCAAGACATCCTCTTTGCCTAATCCAAGCGCGCAGAGGCTATTTGCGATACGTGCGGTTTGCGTGATGACATCCCTAAAGCTCAGGTTCTGCCCATCAGGTGTGGTGATACATACGCGCTCTCGGTCCAAATGAGGGCCAAGAAGGGCATCAAATAGCGGATTGGGCATATGGCACCCCTGTCATAGAATAATCAGTCATCCCCGAACAGTTTTGGATCGCGCGGGTTGCCATAATATGACGACATGGCACGTGGCATTCAACCCGTTCTTATCCCATGGCCCCAGTCTAAAATGTGGCCGATTGCCTGCCGCCTGCGGCAACGGTGTAATACGCATTGCTATTGCGACGGATCGGCGCGCGAGATAACCCGCGCGCCGCTATTATTATTCGACGAATTTCTTGATTTCGCCTGATTCCAAACGGTCGGCATAAGAAATCAATTCTTTCTTCACCAGCTTCATCAGGAAATACAGCGCAAGGATGTTCACCACGGCCATGGCAAAAATCGCTGCGTCAGAGAAATCGATCACTGGGGTAAGGCTAGCCGCAGCACCGATAACGATGAATACACAGAAGATAACCTTGAAGGTCAGTTCTGATTTCGCACTTTCTCCGAACAAGAATGTCCATGCCTTTAGCCCATAATATGACCAAGAGATCATGGTAGAGAATGCAAACAGAACAACCGCAATGGCCAAAATGTATGGGAACCAGCTGATGCTCGCACCGAAGGCCGCAGAAGTTAGCGCAACACCACCAACACCACCGACAGTAGCAATCGCATCACCAGCTTCGTTCAGGGCATAATTGCCAGTCACCGGATCAACAATCAGCTGTTGTGAAATGGTAATAACCAAGGCAGTCATTGTACAAACCACAACCGTGTCGATCAGCGGCTCTAACAAGGATACAAAACCCTCTGTGATCGGTTCTTTGGTTTTCACCGCTGAGTGGGCAATCGCCGCTGAACCAACACCAGCCTCGTTTGAGAATGCCGCACGTTTGAGCCCTTGGATCAAGGCACCAACAAAACCACCGGCAACACCCAGACCGGTAAAGGCACCAGCAAATATCTGACCGAATGCCCAGCCGATTTTATCGTAGTTCACCAACAGAATGATCAATGCTGCACCAACGTACAGAATGCCCATCAATGGAACAATCTTCTCGGTTACGTTCGCGATCGATTTGATACCGCCAACGATAACGGCAAAAACAACACCCGCGAATACCAAGCCAGTGATCCAGCCAGGATATTCACCAACAATACCTGAAATCTGTGCGTGGGCTTGGTTTGCTTGGAACATGTTGCCCCCGCCCAATGCACCCAAAATACAGAATACCGCGAACAAAACAGCCAAGATTTTACCACCCGGTAGGTTAAGTTCGTTAAAACCCTTGGTTATGTAATACATCGGGCCACCAGAAACGGTGCCATCTGGGTATTCATTCCGGTACTTAACACCCAGCGTACACTCGGTGAATTTCGATGCCATGCCCATAAGCCCCGCTAGAATCATCCAAAACGTAGCCCCCGGGCCACCGATACCAACGGCCACGGCAACACCAGCGATGTTCCCCAGACCAACCGTACCGGATAGCGCGGTCGCCAATGCCTGAAAGTGACTTACCTCACCAGCATCATTGGGATCAGAATAATCCCCCCGAACCAAGTGAATCGCATGCTTAAAGAAACGAAACTGAACGAACCCAAAGTAAAAGGTAAAGACAGTAGCTGCCACAACCAGCCACATCACAATCCATGGGAAGGACACGCCCCCGACCTCAAACGGCAGAGGCGCAAAAATGAATCCCACAAACGGGCCGGTAACTTTGGCAAATGCGGCGTTAACCTTCGCATCGAATCCCATGGCCTCTTCGGCCAGAACGGGGTTTGCTAGAATAGTGGCCATCATGGCCATCAGCGTAATTTTCATTTTCGTAAACATAATATCCCCTATCCTACGACCGTGACTGGTACATCGGCATGCATCACCAAATTCTGGGTGGCGCTGCCGAAAATGCGTTTGGCAATACCGCTATCAGATGTGCGGCCCACAATGATCTGTGATGCCCCATTGGATACGGTAAGCTTGTTCAGTGTTTCCGCAACATCCCCATGCTGAACAATACCGCGCGCCTTGAAACCGGCGGCTTTCAATTCTGCGACCGCAGGATCCACAATGCGGGTTGTTGCTGTTTCCAGCTCCTCTTCACGACGTTTGTGACGTTTGGCATTTTCCTCGGCTGTTTGAAATGAAAACGGCGACCACTCGATCACATAAATTGCAATCAGTTCGCAATCGTCAATACGGCCTCCCAGCTCTTTGGCAAATGCAAGAGCACGGCTACCCGTCTCGGCACCATCAAGCCCCACTACTAGTTTTACAGTCATGCACTCTCTCCTTTTATGCAAAAATCTTAACCAAATTTGCGATTAATTTTACAGATGCACAACACTAGGTTGTATAACTCTCGCATTTATGGTTAAGGGGATAGAATAGTGATATACACTAGGAATAGGCTTTCTTTTTGGGGAAATTAACACTATATTTGCTAAATAATCTCATATTTTTAGGGAAAATTACCAATGGGCAGGGATTTAGATAAAATTGATCTTCGAATTCTGGAGGAGTTAGAGGCCAATGGGCGCCTATCAATTGTTGATCTTGCAGCACGAATCAATCTTAGCAACACCCCATGTTCCGAGCGCGTTAAACGGCTGGAAAGAACGGGGTACATAAAAAAGTACAAAGCGATTTTGGATATGGAGCGCCTTGGCCGCGCTCATTTGACCGTGGTTCAGGTATCGCTTTCAGCAAATGGGGCAACCTCGCTGACCGAATTTAATCGCGCGATCAAAGAGATTCCCGAGGTCGAAAGTTGCCTGATGGTTGCCGCGTCATTTGATTACTTGCTCACCATTCGCACACGCGACATGGCACATTTCCGCGAAGTTCTGGGCGAGAAGTTAAACAACCTACCCAGCATACTGCAGACCAGTTCTTTTGCGGTGATGGAAACCGTGGCCAACGAGGCAAGCTACTTTTCGCGCTCCTAGATCAGGATTTATTCTAAACCGCTATCCAACGAATAACCAAATCCCCGCACCGTGCGGATGTATTTTTGATCGATCGCAGAATTCAATTGCTTGCGTAGGCGGCCAATATGCACATCCACAGTGCGGGTTTCGACCTCTAGGTTGTTTTCCCAAACCCGTTCCAGCAGCTGATCGCGCGAAAACACGCGACCTGGGGCTTCCATGAAGACCCGCAACAATTTGAATTCCAGCGGCCCAAGTACAATCTGCTTTCCTGCGGCGCTGACTACATGGCGGACTTTGTCCATGTACAAGGCCTCATAGGATAGCACCTCGGCGCCTGTGCTACCGCGGCTGCGCAATCCAGCGCGCACCCGCGCTAGAAGCTCTTTGATAGAATAGGGCTTTACGATAAAATCATCCGCCCCTGTGTCTAGCCCACGCACCTTGTCATCTTCTTCGCCGCGCGCAGTTAACATTATCACAGGTATATTTTGCGTGGCCCGGTCTCGCTTAATTTGCCGGCAGACCTCTAGCCCTGAAATCTGAGGTAACATCCAGTCCAGTAGGATCAGGTCGACATGACCCTCCTTCAGATGCAACAGCCCCTCTTCACCTGTTTCAGCCCTCAGAACATCATAACCCTCGACACCTAGGTTATAGGAAAGAAGCTCAAGTTGAGAAGGTTCGTCTTCGACAATCAGAATTCTGGGGTTACCAACAGACATCGGTTTACTCTTCTAACAGTTCGCCAGTAACAAGGTAGTGCACCTGTTCTGCAATATTGGTCACTTGGTCGCCAGAACGCTCGATGTTCTTCGAAATAAACAACAGATGCGTGCAGGCCTCTATATTGCGTGGGTTTTCCATCATATAGGTCAACAATTCGCGAAACAGCGCATCTGTCTTGTCGTTGACATCTTGATCCGCCTCACGCGCTTTCATTGCCTTGTCTAGATCACGGTTAACATAGGCCTCCATAACCATATCCAGCATCGCCGTGATTTTGTCTGACATTTCCGAAATACTGCGCAAAACAGGTTTCAACTTTGACAAATCATCCAACTCGCGGGCGCGGTAGGACAAGGTCTTGGCGTAATCACCCATGCGCTCAAGGCTGGTAGAAACCTTTAGCGTGGTAATGGCGCTGCGCAAATCCTCGGCCATTGGTTGACGCAAGGCGATCAATCGGATGGCCTTTTCGTCAATCTTTTCTTCGAGGCGATTGATCGCGCTGTCGCCTTTGATCACCTTTTTGGCCAATGCATCATCGCCAGATTGCAAGGCTTGTGCCGCATCTTTGATTTGTACTGCTATCTTGTCGGCCATTTCGACCAATAGCTGTTCAATTTCACTTAGGTCTTTATCAAACCGTGTAACGATATGAGTATGTTCCATTGTCTTTCCTATCCGATCCGACCTGTAATATAGTTTTGGGTGCGCTCATCTTTGGGCGATGTGAAAATTGTTTTGGTTGGGCCGCTTTCCACAAGGTTACCCATGTGGAAGAACGCCGTGCGTTGTGATACCCGTGCAGCCTGCTGCATAGAGTGAGTTACAATGATAATGGTAAAGTTTTTGCGAAGCTCATCAATCAATTCTTCGATAATCGCGGTGGCGATAGGATCGAGTGCTGAACAAGGCTCGTCCATCAAGACGACGCGGGGCTTCACAGCAATTGCGCGCGCAATACACAGGCGCTGTTGCTGCCCACCAGATAGACCGGTTCCGGTTTCCTGTAGGCGGTCTTTTACCTCTTCCCATAATCCGGCCTTAATCAATGACCACTCGACCAGCTCTTCCATTTCGGCTTTGCTGCTGGTTAGACCGTGAATGCGCGGGCCATAGGCCACATTGTCAAAAATCGATTTCGGGAATGGGTTTGGCTTCTGGAAAACCATCCCGACCTGAGACCGCAAGGCAACCACATCCACATTGGCGGCATAGATATCCTGATCTGCTATTTTAATCTCGCCTTCGACGCGACAAATATCAACCAAATCATTCATGCGGTTGATACAGCGTAAGAAGGTGGTTTTACCACATCCAGATGGGCCAATCAGCGAGGTCACCTTATTTTCGGGGATCTCTAGGTTAATTTTGTCTAGGGCTTGTTTCTGGCCATAGAATACATCCACATCGCGTGCGGTTATGATGGGGGTCTTTGTCATTATTAAAACCTCAGTTCGTATTTCTTACGCAGGATAATCGCTGCAATGTTCATCAAAACAAGGAACAGAAGCAAAACGATAATCGCCGCAGATGTTTTTTCTAAGAAGGCTCGTTCAGGCGCATCCGCCCAAAGGAAGATTTGTACAGGTAGCGCTGTTGCCGGCTCAAGGAAGCTTTTGGGCACGTCTACGATAAAGGCGACCATACCAATCATCAACAATGGTGCGGTATCACCCAAGGCCCGCGCCATACCCACAATCGCCCCTGTAAACATCCCAGGCAAAGCCAAGGGTGCAACATGATGGAAGGTGGCCTGTACGGGGCTTGCACCCATCCCCAGAGCCGCCTCGCGGATTGACGGAGGAACCGCACGCAGGCTGGCGCGTGAAGCGATGATAATCGTAGGCAGGGTCATTAGCGACAAGACCATCCCACCAACCAGTGGTGACGAACGTGGCAGGCCGAAGGTGCTTAGGAAAATTGACAGCCCTAGTAGACCAAATACAATCGAGGGCACCGCCGCTAGGTTGTTAATATTGATCTCGATGATATCAGACCAGCGGTTTTTAGGCGCAAATTCCTCTAGGTAGACCGCAGATAGGATTCCAATAGGGAATGATAGTAGAAAACAGACCGACAAAGACAGGGCTGATCCAACCAAGGCGCTTAGGATTCCGGCCAATTCCGGTTCACGGCTATCGCCATTGGTAAAGAACTTGGTGTTGAAAACCGATTTGATCGCACCGTTTTCTGCCAAGTTGTCGATCCACCCGATTTGTTGATCATCAAGGCGACGATCACTTTCCGGTACATGCCGGTCAATCTGTCCCTTGGAGAAGATATCCACATCATCCGAGGCACTTACCCAAATAATCTGAGTGCCTCCCAAAATGCTGGGGTCCTCTTCTATTTGATTGCGCAATTCGAAACCAGCATCCGTACTGACCAAACCATATAGCTTTCTTTTTTCTGCTCGTTTTGTGGCATCCGGGAAAGTTTCGCGCAGGGCTGCTTTGATTATCGCGTCAAAACGTGCGCTACGGATATCTGCCGGATCAACGTTTTTGGCGGACAGATCCAACTTCAACGCTATCTGATGCGTTTGTAGGGCACTTTTCCCCTGCCAAAAGATAGATCCAACCATAAAGATCAGAAACGCTAGCGACAGTGCAATAGCAAAGCGGCCCATCATCTGGAAACGCGTCTCGGCACGGTGACGTTTTGTAAGGTGCGCTTGGCCCTTAAGAAAACTGGTGTTTGTACTAGTCATATTGTTCTCTATATTTCTTCACGATACGCAGGCTGAAATAGTTCAACAACAGGGTTGCCATGAACAATAACAGGCCAAGGGCGAATGCGGATAGGGTTTTTGCGCTATCAAATTCTTGGTCCCCAGTAAGTAGGGCAACGATTTGCGCAGTAATGGTGGTCACGGCATCTAACGGGTTCGCGGTAAGATTTGCGGCCAATCCAGCCGCCATCACCACAATCATTGTTTCACCGATCGCACGGGAGGCGGCCAACAAAAGGCTGCCAGCAATTCCAGGAATTGCAGCGGGTAAAATCACCTGACGGATGGTCTCGGCCTGGGTTGCACCCAGCCCCATCGAGGCATCACGCATGGCCTGGGGTACTGCGTTGATCACATCATCTGACAGAGATGAAATCAAAGGCACAATCATGATTCCCATGACCAGACCAGCCGCAAGTGCGCTTTCTGATGCGACCTCCAGACCGACACTGCTGCCTGTCCAGCGGATAAATGGCGCGACCGTCAATGCAGCGAAAAATCCGTAAACAACCGTTGGGATACCGGCCAGAATTTCCAGCATTGGCTTGATCACATCACGCGAGCGTTTACTGGCATATTCCGCTAGAAAAATTGCAGATGCGAGCCCCAGCGGTGTGGCGACCACCATGGCGATTGCAGAGATCAACAACGTACCGGTAAATAAGGGGATGACCCCAAACTTACCCTCTGCCGCGACCTGATCTGTTCGCAGAGCGGTCTGCGGTGACCATTCAGTTGAAAACAAAAACTCCGTAATCGGAATTTTTTTAAAAAACTCGATGGCCTCTACGACCAGCGAAAGCACGATACCAATTGTAACCCCAACAGCAACAAGAGAACATAGGATCATGGTAAGCTTAAGAATGCTTTCGCCAATCTTTGTTCTATTGCCGGTGTTGATGATGAAATCGGTTGGATTAGATTGAGCCTTGGCAGTCATAGGCAGTCCCCAGTTTATATTCCTGTCCGATTCTTACGAACAGGTTAACAATAGATTTTCTATGTAACGCTTAGACTTCAGTTATGTAACGGTTTTGTAAACATACCCAAGCGCGCAAAAAAAAAGAGGCCCAAGGGCCCCTTTCTAAATTCTATTGCAATGATTTACATCGCTAGGTTGCTAAGACCAGTGATTTTACCAGCCCACTCAGCGCGCTCAGCTTCGGTCATTGGGATCAGGCCCTTATCAGCTAGGTAGCCCTCTTCACCCCAAGCATCTTCTGATGTGAATTCAGCCAAGAACTCTGCAACACCTGGAACGACACCAACATGGTCTTTCTTCACATAGAAATACAGTGAGCGAGAAACAGGATATGTACCCTCTGCGATTGCTTCAAATTCTGGCGCAACACCGTTAATCTTGGAACCTTGAACCGCATCAGAGTTTTGCTCTAGGAAAGAGAAGCCAAAGATGCCCAAAGCAGCTGGGTTAGCCTGTAGCTTTTGAACGATCAGGTTATCGTTTTCGCCTGCTTCTACATATGCGCCATCTTCGCGGATTGTGTGGCACAATGATTTATAGGCAGCCCGATCAGTGCTCTTCAATTCTTTGATCCAAGCAACCGATTTACAGCCGCCTTCCATTGCCAACTCAACGAATGCATCACGTGTACCAGATGTCGGGGGTGGTCCCAATACTTCGATTTTTACTGCTGGCAACTGTGGGTTCACTTGATCCCAAGTTACATAAGGGTTCGCTTGTAGTTTACCCTCTTCTTCGGCTGGAACATCTTTGGCCAATGCCAAGAAGATATCTGCCAAAGTTAGGTCAAACTGTGTCGCTTGCTTCGAGTTTGACAAAACAATGCCGTCATAACCGATTTTAGCTTCTACGATGTCGTTGATGCCGTTTGCGGCACATTTTTCCACTTCGGAGGATTTGATCCGGCGTGACGCGTTTGTGATGTCAGGATGTGCTTCACCAACACCAGCGCAGAACAATTTCAAACCACCGCCAGAACCAGTTGATTCAACAACAGGTGTTTTGAAATCTGTATTTTTACCAAAGCGTTCAGCAACGGTTGTAGAGAACGGGAATACAGTAGATGAGCCAACAATCTTCAGCTGATCGCGATCAGCGAAGGCAGGTGCAGCGACAGCTGTCATGGCAACAGCAGTAATGGATAGAGCTTTAGTGAACATCAGTTCGACCTCGGTTTAGTTAATACGTCCCGATTCTTATCGGATGAGAAATGTTTAGAATTCCTATGTGACAGGAAGGCATAGATTGTGTAACAATTTTGCAAAATCAATTAAATCACGGAATTATATACGAAAAATTAACGATTTTCCGAAAGTCGGAGGCTGACTCTTTCATTCATGCACTTGCAACCCTTAGGTGATATCGCAAGGTGGTGACGCCTTGATCTCGCCTCATATCGATGATCTGCATACCGTCAGCCGCGACAATCCCTCAAAAGCAACCTTAGCGTTCTCTAGTTGCATCAAATATGGTGTAAATTTCTGCCAATATTCCTGCTCCGCAAAAATGCGTAGACTGGAGTGAGTTTTGGATGACAGCCAGCTGATAAAATCAATGTGTCAAAGTTCACGCTAGCACATTGATTGACACCAAAACTTTGGCAGGGGCTGAGGGACTCGAACCCACGACCCTCGGTTTTGGAGACCGATGCTCTACCAACTGAGCTAAACCCCTATACCAAAGTGGTTACGCTTTACGAAATGCGGACAGGCAATGCAAGCGAATGCTGAACCGGTTTTGATATTTTTCAAAAGCAACAAAGAACAGACCGGCGCATGGGTTAACGCGCGCACACCCGATCATATAGTGCGCGCAGTTCTGGGTTCTCTTGGGTCCGTTCGAACATTTCCAATTGTTTTTGCAGGGCCATCAAGCGCAGGCTAAGCAAACGCCCCCCGGATAGATCATTTAGCCGCTCCATGGTTGCACTTAGATGTGACACCCGCTGCTGTAGAATCAGATCCTGTTCGTCATTAATATTGTACATGTCCCAATAACCCGCGTTTACATCCACAGGCGGGAACCCAGGGCGTCCCTTTAGGGCCTTTAGCAAAAACGTCTGGGCGTCCCTTAGTATATAGTGGTTGATTTGGGCAAAGCGACGCCCCTCGGGATCACTGCTATACCAGTTATGGCTATCAAAACTCCCCTCAGCCATTCCAGAGCCATTGGTTTCTGCGGGCTGGGCTATCAAGGGCTCGCGCGGGCGATGAATACCTGGGCGTTTGAATGCCTCCGAACGGAACAATGTCTTGAATGCCGATGGTTTGGTGCGGATCAAATCATCCTTTTGAGCCATAGTAAATCGCTCGGTAATCAACTCTCCTGATAGTTCCTGATGATCCCCTGACCCAAAAATCTTCCAATTGAGTCGAATCTCATCGGCCTGTGGAACATGATTGAACAAGGACTGCACGGTTTGCTCTGGCGTTTTCACACATAGAAATTCGTCCCCATCCAATGCCAAGACATAATCCGCATCGTGGTATTCTGGCATTTGCGAGACCCGCCGGTAGGCCCGCATCTGCCAATTTCTTTTTTCAGCAGATTGCGCGCCCCCATTTAGGAACAGCTTGATCGCCCCGATTTCCTGCAAAATCGATAGCGCCTTGCGCGTTCCATCGGTGCTGTCATTTTGAAACACTATTATATCGTCAAAACCTGCGTTCAGATGATGGGCAACCCATTCCCAAACCGCACTACCCTCGTTGCAAATAGACGTAACTAACAAACAGCGCATTGAAATAGCTCTTTCACTAAAGGTGGATGACCGAATCTTAGCCGCGAAAGGCTGCATCCGCCACCCCGATAGACAGATAGCGGCAATCGCGTTACTTTTTCACCCCTTATTCGCCCTCGATCGGCGCATTCTCCTGTGTCATTCAATCACGCGGCAGTGAACTTTGATTTCAGTCTTTCACAAGCCGCTCTTTTTTTCA